>NZ_VDUW01000033.1 GCF_008039555.1 Cerasibacillus terrae | reverse complement strand
TTTCACCTTTTTATATCCTTAGAAAGGAGGTGATCCAGCCGCACCTTCCGATACGGCTACCTTGTTACGACTTCACCCCAATCATTGACCCCACCTTCGGCGGCTAGCTCCTTACGGTTACTCTACCGACTCTGTGGAAGTTTGTACCTTGAAAACCAAATAAGAAATACCAACGACATCAATAACAATGGCGTAAAGTAATATATTATTTTTACTTATTTGCTTGCTAGTCAAGTGAATAAGGGCGCACGGTGGATGCCTTGTTACCCTACGCTTTTTGATTTTCCTTAGAAAGGAGGTGATCCAGCCGCACCTTCCGATACGGCTACCTTGTTACGACTTCACCCCAATCATTGACCCCACCTTCGGCGGCTAGCTCCTTACGGTTACTCTACCGACTTCGGGTGTTGTAGATGCCGGAGCTAGATTACGGAAACATACTGGATCGTTCAGTTCAGTTTTGAGGGAGCAAATCTCTCGAAAACAAACCACTTGATGGAAATGAACTTCTGTTAAATATCGTCACATCTTGTGATGAATATGGAAGTCACGACATTCGAGGAGCATTCCTGTAATGAAGATATTTGAGGGAATTTGAGGTTTGCATAAAAAAGAGCTCTCCTGGTATAGTACAAGGTGTCAATGCGCATTGACCCTGAAATTATAGATACCAAGGAGAGGACTCAAATGAATTATAATCAAAATCATAAAATCATGCAAATCAAAGGGCTTGCCGTTGGTTTATATGAAATCGCAAAAGGCCTATTAACACTTGTCCTTGATGCAGGAATTGTTGTCCTTTCCGATATCATTCCTGATATAATAGAGCCAGAAGGATTGAAACAGGCCGCCAATGATCGAGTGGAAACCTACAAGCAAACAATGAAACATATCATCTTTAGTTTATTAATCATCTTTTATATTTGTATTTCTCAAACCACAAACACCAATAGTGCAGAGTCGGAGCTTATTTATTCCATTCGGGCAAATATGACCCAGCTGAGGAGCATATCCGACCTCCACCTCGTGGATACGCAGGACGAAGGAATTTATGGACCATAATCCGGTGAGATATGGGAGTTTGTACCTTGAAAACCAAATAAGAAATACCAACGACATCAATAACAATGGCGTAAAGTAATATATTATTTTTACTTATTTGCTTGCTAGTCAAGTGAATAAGGGCGCACGGTGGATGCCTTGGTACTAGGAGCCGATGAAGGACGGGACTAACACCGATATGCCTCGGGGAGTCGTAAGTAGACATTGAACCGGCATTTGATGGAAATAAATTACTACGGGGATTACCACAAATAGAATCATTACAGGCAGCTTAGAGAAGCTTAATTTAGTTTATTAATCATCTTTTATATTTGTATTTCTCAAACCACAAACACCAATAGTGCAGAGTCGGAGCTTATTTATTCCATTCGGGCAAATATGACCCAGCTGAGGAGCATATCCGACCTCCACCAACGTCTATCGACTAGCATGCTTCCTACTCCTTCCTCCGACAAGTCAACATCAATTCGCTACGCTCATTGTGTTTCCTTTGTCTCGTCAGGAGTAGTCCAGCCTGTACGTCGATGACCAGACGCTTTCACCTTTTTATATCCTTAGAAAGGAGGTGATCCAGCCGCACCTTCCGATACGGCTACCTTGTTACGACTTCACCCCAATCATTGACCCCACCTTCGGCGGCTAGCTCCTTACGGTTACTCTACCCATCCACCGTGCGCCCTTATTCACTTGACTAGCAAGCAAATAAGTAAAAATAATATATTACTTTACGCCATTGTTATTGATGTCGTTGGTATTTCTTATTTGGTTTTCAAGGTACAAACTTCCACAGAATGTCGTGACTTCCATATTCATCACAAGATGTGACGATATTTAACAGAAGTTCATTTCCATCAAGTGGTTTGTTTTCGAGAGATTTGCTCCCTCAAAACTGAACTGAACGATCCAGTATGTTTCCAAAGGTTTGAAAATGTTGATGATGCATACAATGATAAAGCCGCAAATGTAAAGGCTAAATATACAAACTTTTTCGAAGGTGTATGGGATGTAGTTGAGTGGGGATCGGAAAAAGTATGGGGCCTTGTGAAAGGGCTTGCCGTTGGTTTATATGAAATCGCAAAAGGCCTATTAACACTTGTCCTTGATGCAGGAATTGTTGTCCTTTCCGATATCATTCCTGATATAATAGAGCCAGAAGGATTGAAACAGGCCGGGTGGAGGTCGGATATGCTCCTCAGCTGGGTCATATTTGCCCGAATGGAATAAATAAGCTCCGACTCTGCACTATTGGTGTTTGTGGTTTGAGAAATACAAATATAAAAGATGATTAATAAACTAAAATAAGCTTCTCTAAGCTGCCTGTAATGATTCTATTTGTGGTAATCCCCGTAGTAATTTATTTCCATCAAATGGACACTGTTTTTTGCCTATGGCAAATAATACACGCAATAATTTACAACATAGTGCGAGAAATGAAAAACATTGTAGGAAATCTTGATAAAAAAGTGGAAGAATATGACAAACAAATTGAGGCAAGTGAAGTTGGAAGCGAACGGAAACAACTGCGTTCGGAGCGTAAGGCACCAAAACAATCTCGTAAGCAATTCCAAGATTTTATTGTGCGCAAACAAAAATATCAAAAGGATATGGAAATATTTGAGGACCGCAATAGTTACTCCAAAACGGATACAGATGCCACTTTTATGCGAATGAAAGATGACTATGTTTGATTATGTGCAACCATTGGTCTTACAGCTAAGTATAAGGCTTTTCTTAGCCTTTTTCGTCCACGTTTGGAAATTCTTGATTGGCCTTTGAATTTTCCGGAACTGTGCTCACGTAATGATAATCCAGCTAAATTAACGAGCTGTTGTGGATGATTATAGTTCCTAATGTTTCCAACTTCTGCGAAGAAGGTGGCCACTGTCGTGGCGCCTAGCCCAGGAATACACATCATCTCTTTAGCACCTGGTATCTCAAAATTCAAAGGCCAATCAAGAATTTCCAAACGTGGACGAAAAAGGCTAAGAAAAGCCTTATACTTAGCTGTAAGACCAATGGTTGCACATAATCAAACATTTAAAGCACTCCATCACTACTATACAACACGACCAAATCGTCCACTGAAAAAACAGCAATCTCTTATCGCACTATGTTGTAAATTATTGCGTGTATTATTTGCCATAGGCAAAAAACAGTGTCCATTTGATGGAAATAAATTACTACGGGGATTAATGACACCAGAAGAAGTACTTTCAAAGTGGAAACCACATGTAAAACGTGGTGTAGGAATCAAACGAGCTACCAGACTTGTTGAAACAGCCACTAAAAGTGTTGGAATTTCAATTGGTATGAAATTTGCCCAATTAGAAATGACTAGTCTACTTGAACAGTATGACTTGTATAGGGAACAACTAGAGGGATTAGATTTTCAACTAGAAAACCTTGTGGAAGAGATACCAGGTGCTAAAGAGATGATGTGTATTCCAGAAATGAAAAACATTGTAGGAAATCTTGATAAAAAAGTGGAAGAATATGACAAACAAATTGAGGCAAGTGAAGTTGGAAGCGAACGGAAACAACTGCGTTCGGAGCGTAAGGCACCAAAACAATCTTGTAAGCAATTCCAAGATTTTATTGTGCGCAAACAAAAATATCAAAAGGATATGGAAATATTTGAGGACCGCAATAGTTACTCCAAAACGGATACAGATGCCACTTTTATGCGAATGAAAGATGACTAATCTCCTAAGGCTAAATACTCCCTAGTGACCGATAGTGAACCAGTACCGTGAGGGAAAGGTGAAAAGCACCCCGGAAGGGGAGTGAAATAGAACCTGAAACCGTGTGCCTACAAGTAGTCGGAGCACATTTATGTGTGACGGCGTACCTTTTGCAGAATGGACCGGCGAGTTACGATCGTATGCAAGGTTAAGTGGAAGACACGGAGCCGTAGCGAAAGCGAGTCTTAATAGGGCGTTTAGTATGCGGTCGTAGATCTACGACCGCATACTAAACGCCCTATTAAGACTCGCTTTCGCTACGGCTCCGTGTCTTCCACTTAACCTTGCATACGATCGTAACTCGCCGGTCCATTCTGCAAAAGGTACGCCGTCACACATAAACGTGCTCCGACTACTTGTAGGCACACGGTTTCAGGTTCTATTTCACTCCCCTTCCGGGGTGCTTTTCACCTTTCCCTCACGGTACTGGTTCACTATCGGTCACTAGGGAGTATTTAGCCTTAGGAGATTAGAGTAACCGTAAGGAGCTAGCCGCCGAAGGTGGGGTCAATGATTGGGGTGAAGTCGTAACAAGGTAGCCGTATCGGAAGGTGCGGCTGGATCACCTCCTTTCTAAGGAAAATCAAAAAGCGTAGGCGTCTAATTACAGATGCCGGAGCTAGATTACGGAAACATACTGGATCGTTCAGTTCAGTTTTGAGGGAGCAAATCTCTCGAAAACAAACCACTTGATGGAAATGAACTTCTGTTAAATATCGTCACATCTTGTGATGATCATCACAAGATGTGACGATATTTAACAGAAGTTCATTTCCATCAAGTGGTTTGTTTTCGAGAGATTTGCTCCCTCAAAACTGAACTGAACGATCCAGTATGTTTCCGTAATCTAGCTCCGGCATCTATAATTAGACCCCTACGCTTTTTGATTTTCCTTAGAAAGGAGGTGATCCAGCCGCACCTTCCGATACGGCTACCTTGTTACGACTTCACCCCAATCATTGACCCCACCTTCGGCGGCTAGCTCCTTACGGTTACTCTAAGATGCCGGAGCTAGATTACGGAAACATACTGGATCGTTCAGTTCAGTTTTGAGGGAGCAAATCTCTCGAAAACAAACCACTTGATGGAAATGAACTTCTGTTAAATATCGTCACATCTTGTGATGAGTATAGAAGTCACGATATCCTGTGGAAGTTTGTACCTTGAAAACCAAATAAGAAATACCAACGACATCAATAACAATGGCGTAAAGTAATATATTATTTTTACTTATTTGCTTGCTAGTCAAGTGAATAAGGGCGCACGGTGGATGGAATGTCGTGACTTCCATATTCATCACAAGATGTGACGATATTTAACAGAAGTTCATTTCCATCAAGTGGTTTGTTTTCGAGAGATTTGCTCCCTCAAAACTGAACTGAACGATCCAGTATGTTTCCCATTATATGAATGGGTTCCGCAATCTAGTTCAAACGTCTATCGACTAGCATGCTTCCTACTCCTTCCTCCGACAAGTTAACATCAATTCGCTACGCTCATTGTGTTTCCTTTGTCTCGTCAGGAGTAGTCCAGCCTGTACGTCGATGACCAGACGTTTTCACCTTTTTATATCCTTAGAAAGGAGGTGATCCAGCCGCACCTTCCGATACGGCTACCTTGTTACGACTTCACCCCAATCATTGACCCCACCTTCGGCGGCTAGCTCCTTACGGTTACTCTACC
>NZ_VDUW01000032.1 GCF_008039555.1 Cerasibacillus terrae | reverse complement strand
TACAAAGTGCGGCCTTTCCTTTCCAATCCGCAAACACGTCAAAGAATTCCGGGAAGTATCGTTGGATATTATTTTGAATACGACCTTCGATAATCATTAGCTGTTTGGTAAGTTGATCTCTTAATTTGACGCCTTCTCTTAGTTCGGCATAAATGCCTTCTAAAAGATTTGGTACCGAGTATCGACCGTCCTTTATCAGCTGCGCAATGACACGGGCATCTTTCGTATCATTTTTAGTTGGAGAATTATCATCTAACTCTTTACTCTTTTTGACATGCATTGGATTCACCAGAACAAAGTCATATCCTTTTGCCTTCAAAAAGTAGGCTAGATTCAACCAATAATGACCTGTAGGTTCTACTCCAAAGATAACATGCGATTTTTGATTTTCCTTTTGATGCCTAGAAACCCAATCTAACAGCTTTTGAAAGCCGTCTATACGATTTTCAAAGATCAAT
>NZ_VDUW01000031.1 GCF_008039555.1 Cerasibacillus terrae | reverse complement strand
TTTCCGATATCATTCCTGATATAATAGAGCCAGAAGGATTGAAACAGGCCGCCAATGATCGAGTGGAAACCTACAAGCAAACAATGAAACATATCATCAGTGATCCGATGAGTGTTGTGGAAAGCATTGGTCAAACTGTTTTCGATGCAGCCGAAGATGAAGGTATTATGTATGTCGCAGGCTTTGGATTGACAACATTTGTACCTGTGGTCGGTCAGGCTGGAAGAGGAGCAAAAGGAGTTACCGCATTAAAGGGAATCAGCAAAGGCTCCAATAAAAACGTTCCAACAGGAATCTTAAAAGATGCCCCTTACAGCAAGGATTTCCTAATACAAAAAATGACAACAGCCAAAACCGCATTAGGCAAGACGAAGGTTCCTGTTTTTTATAGGGAAAAACTTGCGACCAATTCAACCGATATCAATACCTTTGGAATGGAGATGAAACCTCTTAGTGAGGTTAAACCGCAGATGTTT
>NZ_VDUW01000030.1 GCF_008039555.1 Cerasibacillus terrae | reverse complement strand
GTACCAAGGCATCCACCGTGCGCCCTTATTCACTTGACTAGCAAGCAAATAAGTAAAAATAATATATTACTTTACGCCATTGTTATTGATGTCGTTGGTATTTCTTATTTGGTTTTCAAGGTACAAAAGTGGAGCCTAGCGGGATCGAACCGCTGACCTCCTGCGTGCAAGGCAGGCGCTCTCCCAGCTGAGCTAAGGCCCCATTTTTTTGAGATGGTGGGCCTGAGTGGACTCGAACCACCGACCTCACGCTTATCAGGCGTGCGCTCTAACCAGCTGAGCTACAGGCCCATCTATCGAATATATAATTAAATTAAAAATAATGAAGGAAAATTAATCCTTCAAAACTGAACTGAACGACCTAGTATGTTTCCCATTATATGAATGGGTTCCGCAATCTAGTTCAAACGTCTATCGACTAGCATGCTTCCTACTCCTTCCTCCGACAAGTCAACATCAATTCGCTACGCTCATTGTGTTTCCTTTGTCTCGTCAGGAGTAGTCCAGCCTGTACGTCGATGA
>NZ_VDUW01000029.1 GCF_008039555.1 Cerasibacillus terrae | reverse complement strand
TTTTTACTTATTTGCTTGCTAGTCAAGTGAATAAGGGCGCACGGTGGATGCCTTGGTACTAGGAGCCGATGAAGGACGGGACTAACACCGATATGCCTCGGGGAGTCGTAAGTAGACATTGAACCGGGGATTTCCGAATGGGGCAACCCACCATTTGTAATAAAATGGTACATCTATCTGAATTCATAGGATAGTTGAGGCAGACCTGGGGAACTGAAACATCTCAGTACCCAGAGGAAGAGAAAGCAAAAGCGATTTCCTAAGTAGCGGCGAGCGAACGGGAATTAGCCCAAACTAGTAGGCTTGCCTACTAGGGTTGTAGGACACTCCACATGGAGTTATCAAGAAATTTCTTAAATGAATCGATCTGGAAAGATCAGCCATAGAAGGTAACAGCCCTGTAATTGAAAAGAAGTTTCCTCCGGAGTGTATCCTGAGTACAGCGGAACACGAGAAATTCCGTTGGAATCTAGGAGGACCATCTCCTAAGGCTAAATACTCCCTAGTGACCGATAGTGAACCAGTACCGTGAGGGAAAGGTGAAAAGCACCCCGGAAGGGGAGTGAAATAGAACCTGAAACCGTGTGCCTACAAGTAGTCGGAGCAC
>NZ_VDUW01000028.1 GCF_008039555.1 Cerasibacillus terrae | reverse complement strand
CCGGTTCAATGTCTACTTACGACTCCCCGAGGCATATCGGTGTTAGTCCCGTCCTTCATCGGCTCCTAGTACCAAGGCATCCACCGTGCGCCCTTATTCACTTGACTAGCAAGCAAATAAGTAAAAAATAATATATTACTTTACGCCATTGTTATTGATGTCGTTGGTATTTCTTATTTGGTTTTCAAGGTACAAACTTCCACAGAATGTCGTGACTTCCATATTCATCACAAAATGTGACGATATTTAACAGAAGTTCATTTCCATCAAGTGGTTTGTTTTCGAGAGATTTGCTCCCTCAAAACTGAACTGAACGACTCAGTATGTTTCCGTAATCTAGTTCAAACGTCTATCGACTAGCATGCTTCCTACTCCTTCCTCCGACAAGTCAACATCAATTCGCTACGCTCATTGTGTTTCCTTTGTCTCGTCAGGAGTAGTCCAGCCTGTACGTCGATGACCAGACGCTTTCACCTTTTTATATCCTTAGAAAGGAGGTGATCCAGCCGCACCTTCCGATACGGCTACCTTGTTACGACTTCACCCCAATCATTGACCCCACCTTCGGCGGCTAGCTCCTTACGGTTACTCTACCGACTTCGGGTGTTGT
>NZ_VDUW01000027.1 GCF_008039555.1 Cerasibacillus terrae | reverse complement strand
GAGGCTGGGACAAAACCCCAGTAAATAAAAACTAAGGCGTGGGAGCTTACACTAAAAAAAGTGTAGGCCCCACGCCTTTTTATGTTGTTATTTGAGTAAACAAAAAGGACACCTTTTGATAAAATTAAAGTTACCAGACAATAATTTAAAAAGAGGTGTCCTTATGTTTAAACATTATACCATGAATCAAGTTGTCTTGCCGCTAGATTTAGAAATAAAATTACAGGAAAATGATATTGCCTATACGGTCCATGAGCTGGTGGAAAGTATTCCTGATGAGGCATTCGCAGGGTTCTTGCGTCAAACTGGCCGCCCAGCCTATCACCCACGGATGATGATGAAGGTTATTTTATGCGCCTATTCGCAATCCGTCTTCTCTGGTCGAAAAATCGAAGCGTTATTAAAAGACAGTATCCGGATGATGTGGTTGGCTCAAGGACATGAACCGAGTTATCGCACCATTAATCGTTTTCGAGTACATCCTGAGGTAGAAAAGTTATTGCGGGAGTGCTTTGTCCAGTTCAGGAGTCAATTAGTTGAAGAAAAACTGATTGATGAAGAAGCAATTTTCATTGATGGCACAAAGATTGAAGCGAGCGCAAATAAATTCACTTTTGTCTGGCGAAAATCGACAGAAAAATATCACTCTAAGCTAGTAGAAAAGTCAAATCAAATGTATGATGAGTTACTTGAGAATGAAATTATTCCAGAAATTGAGCGAGAAAATTTAGAAGAGCTCTCCGTTGAAGAAATGAAAAACATTGTAGGAAATCTTGATAAAAAAGTGGAAGAATATGACAAACAAATTGAGGCAAGTGAAGTTGGAAGCGAACGGAAACAACTGCGTTCGGAGCGTAAGGCACCAAAACAATCT
>NZ_VDUW01000026.1 GCF_008039555.1 Cerasibacillus terrae | reverse complement strand
GGCTGGGACAAAACTAGCTCAAAATAGTATAAAAAATGGTTCCAAGCATTAAAAATTGCTCGGAACCATTTTTTTGTATGGTTATTTCCATCATCTATCATGGATTTGTTCTTTATGGCGGTAACCTTCCTTAAGTTTACCGCCATAAATGCAAATCCTAATTCATTTTTTACTTTCTCTTTTCCCCTGACGGACATTCGAGTGAAACCCAAATTAGCCTTCAAGAATCCGAAGACTGGTTCCACATCAATTTTACGTTTGCCGTAAATTTCACCAATTTTCTCATCTGAAAGCTTCTCTCTGACATATTCTTTTTGAGATTCCCACTTTTCATTTCGAAATACTTTCCGATTGTTTCCTTCTTTAGCTCTGGTACATAAAGAGCGTAAAGGACAACCAGAACAGTCTTCGCATTCATACACGTTGAACTCTCGTGTAAATCCATATCTATCCGTTCGATGAGATACATGACTAAAAAATACTTTCTTTCCATTCGGGCATGTGAACGCATTTTCTTCTTCATCGTATTCCCAATTATCTACATGAAAAGCGTTGTTTTTGTGTTTCTTTTTCTTCTCCTTACGATACTGATTGTATGTAATAAGCGGAATTCTATTTCGATTACTCATAATATCTTCATAATTTTGTTCACTGCCATAACCTGCATCCGCAACAATAAATTCTGGTAACTCAAAATAGTTTTCTTCGATATTGTCGAGAAATGGAATCAGTGTACGCGTGTCTGTCGGATTTGGAAAAACATCATAAGCGAGTGCGTATTGACCTTCCGTCGCGACTTGAACATTATACCCAGCTTTCAGTTGACCATTCTTCATGTAGTCATCTTTCATTCGCATAAAAGTGGCATCTGTATCCGTTTTGGAGTAACTATTGCGGTCCTCAAATATTTCCATATCCTTTTGATATTTTTGTTTGCGCACAATAAAATCTTGGAATTGCTTAC
>NZ_VDUW01000025.1 GCF_008039555.1 Cerasibacillus terrae | reverse complement strand
ACTTGTCTGGTGATGAAGGCGAAGAGGTCACACCTGTTCCCATACCGAACACAGAAGTTAAGCTCTTCAGCGCCGATGGTAGTTGGGGCATAGCCCCTGCAAGAGTAGGACGTTGCCAGGCAAGAAACTTCATAATAATAAATGGACATAATTAATATGGAGGATTAGCTCAGCTGGGAGAGCACTTGCCTTACAAGCAAGGGGTCGCAGGTTCGAGCCCTGCATCCTCCACCATGCCGGCCTAGCTCAATTGGTAGAGCAACTGACTTGTAATCAGTAGGTTGGGGGTTCAAGTCCTCTGGCCGGCACCATGTGTTTACTTCTTGTTTATTTAGAGAGAGCCATTAGCTCAGTTGGTAGAGCACCTGACTTTTAATCAGGGGGTCACAGGTTCGAATCCTGTATGGCTCACCATATTTGCGGGTGTGGCGGAACTGGCAGACGCGCTAGACTTAGGATCTAGTATCTTCGGATGTGGGGGTTCGATTCCCTTCACCCGCACCATCACACTCATTTTATAAGCGGAAGTAGTTCAGCGGTAGAATACCACCTTGCCAAGGTGGGGGTCGCGGGTTCGAATCCCGTCTTCCGCTCCAACTAATACGCCGGGGTGGCGGAATAGGCAGACGCACAGGACTTAAAATCCTGCGGTGGGTTTACCACCGTGCCGGTTCAAGTCCGGCCCTCGGCACCATAAGCGCCCGTAGCTCAATTGGATAGAGCGTTTGACTACGGATCAAAAGGTTAGGGGTTCGACTCCTCTCGGGCGCGCCATTTATATATTGATCTTCGGGAAGTAGCTCAGCTTGGTAGAGCACATGGTTTGGGACCATGGGGCCGCAGGTTCGAATCCTGTCTTCCCGACCATGAAAAGGGGCCTTAGCTCAGCTGGGAGAGCGCCTGCCTTGCACGCAGGAGGTCAGCGGTTCGATCCCGCTAGGCTCCACCATTTAATATTTAAAAAATAGTTGACATGTTATGATATGCATGTTATACTAATCTAGTCGGTTAAAAAACGACAAACTAAAATTGCTCTTTGAAAACTGAACAGAACGACCAGTATGTCAAGAAAAACGTACCTCGTTTTTCATTTAAATTGCTAAGATAAACTTATCTAATAAGTGCTTACTTATTAGAGTTCATAACTTTTTT
>NZ_VDUW01000024.1 GCF_008039555.1 Cerasibacillus terrae | reverse complement strand
TCACTAGCATTGCATAAAAATAGTTAAAAAATTCTGTAAACATGTTTCCGAAAATTTTTGCCAAAAAGTCAATGTCCAACTAAAGGTGGCCCTGTTCATTTTTTGAAAATTATACAATTAACACGCAAACGACAACGACATAATTGCTTGTTACGGCACGGTCTTACTTTCAAAACGGTGTAACCAAATATAGGCTGGTTTCCATAATGCGGCCTTTAGCCAACGAGTAATGCGGAGTAAAGACTTCCTGCTTTTTGTTTCCAATTGAATAAGGACATGCAAACAATAAGTGATTAGCGCTATGTAGATTTGATTTTGTAAAGCTGTTTCACTCATGCCATAAAAATGTTTGATTTCGACATGTTGTTTCAGCCATTTAAAGAATAATTCAATTGCCCAACGTGACCGATAGATATCACTAATTTCTTCTGGTTTTAAATCAAATCGATTCGTAATCAGACGTAGAATATTTCCTTTCGTATCGCGCACTTCAAGAAGACGAAAGATGTTTTCACATCGCTTTTGCGTTGAACCGATGTACACCATTTTGTCAGATAGAATGTTTGAGTCAGAAGGAACAGAAAACGTAAGTACTTCGCGGGTAACGGAATTTTTCTTTAGTCTAGAAACGAAGAAATACCCATCGTCTGTCATTCGATCAAAACGTTCGTAGTCCATGTAGCCACGATCAAATACATACATGGCATCTTTATCATCAACAAGAACTTCCAATTGATTACGGTCATGTTCTTTCGCTGTTGTAATCACTGCTTTATCAGGGTAGACCGTATCTTTGTCCATGAAAACAAGTCGTAAATGCAGTTTCACACCTGCCTTGGTTTTACGGAATTTTGCCCACTTGTAATGCGTAAGATTAAGGGGCAATGTACTGGAATCAATGATTTTTAGTGGTAACCCTCTTAAATTCTTGTTGTGATATCCACGTATTTGATAAACAAGATCCAGGAAAAGTTCGGCTAGAATAGCTGGATCCATTTCGTTGTTTTTTCGAGAAAGCTGGGATGCGCTAATGGACTTGAGTCCAACTGCTTTCTGAAAATCTACATTGAGTAATGCATCACTCAGTGCTTGCAGGCCTTCCGTTTCATGAATTTGCGCATAAAGCATGAGTTTGATATAAGCCTCTGTCGTTAGCTTCTTCGTATATTTATCTTGACTTAAATTAGTTACTTGTTTTTGAAGTTTTTTTGAATTTATAGGTGTTAACCATTTACTAAATGAACTTTTTAGTGTATTCTTGTCCATGCTATGGTCCTTTGCTTTGGATTTGGACAGGAAACCACCTGTACTTCCATTGTAAAGGATTTTTTTATTGTATGGACATTAAATTATTGAACATTGTTAGTATTTTGAATCAACAGACTTAATTAATGCAATGCTAGTGA
>NZ_VDUW01000023.1 GCF_008039555.1 Cerasibacillus terrae | reverse complement strand
GATTAAGTCCATATAATTGTGTAAAAAGGGATAAACAAAAAAGGGCCAAATTAATTCCTATGGTACAATGTTTTCAACGACGATAAACATAGTAGGAGGAATTAATAATGACCCATTTACAGTTTAACCTAGATTTCGAAAAAATAAAACAAGAAGTTGTTCAATCTGATTTAAATGATGTTATAAAATCTTCTATCATTCTCTTATTTAACGAATACATGGAAATGGAAAGAAACCAGTATATGAAAAACGCTCCACACGAACGTGATGGGGATAGACAAGATTATAGAAACGGATACTATGAGAGGGATCTGGTTCTCAATGTAGGGAAGGTGAAATTAAAGGTTCCACGCACGCGCAATGGGGGTTTTTCTACTAAGATTTTTGAAAAGTATAAACGTTGTGATAAGGCTTTCTTGCTTTCTATGTTAGAAATGGTGATTAATGGTGTTTCAACACGGAAAGTAACGAAAGTTGTAGAACAGCTTTGTGGTGAAAAGGTATCCAAATCAATGGTTTCTGAGCTTACTAAGAAACTAGATCCTATTGTTAAGAAATGGGCACAAAGGTCTTTAAAACAGAACTATTATAACTATATTTTTGTTGATGCAATGTATATTAAAGTTCGTGAATATCACAGAGTGGTTTCTAAAGCTGTATATATTGCTTTGGGGGTAAACAGCGAAGATAAAAGGGAAATTTTGGGGTTTAAAGTAGCCAATACGGAATCCAAAGAAACTTGGGGAGAGTTTTTCCAATCCTTGAAAGCTAGAGGTTTACAATCACCAAAAATGATTATCTCTGATGCTCATGAAGGCCTGAAAGCAGCGATTATGGAAAGTTTTCTTAATACAAGCTGGCAGCGTTGTACAGTGCACTTTTTAAGGAATATCATTACTACAATGCCTAAGAAAGGTTCAAAGGAAGCACGGGATCATTTAAAGGAAATTTTCAAAGCACCTAACGAGCGAATCTCTAGAATGTTAAAAGATGAGTTCATAGAAAAATATGATAGCGATAATAGGTACGCTAAGGCCATTAAAACGTTGGATGCAGGCTATGAAGATGCAATTCAGTTTTATGCAGAAGATAAAGACACACACGTCCATATCCGAACCACAAATGTTCTAGAACGATTAAATTCCGAAATAAGAAGGAGAGAAAACGTCATACGAATATTCCCCAACGTGGACTCAGCGTTCCGATTAATTGGCGCGGTACTCATGGATTATGAAGAGGAAGTAGATATAGGTGGAAAAAGATTCTTTTATCGGGAAAAAAATTAATGCTGATAAATTTTAAATGAGACTCTGTGGATACAAGAGGGGTATTTTTAGCGCGGAAATTTTATTTGTTTGGGAGGGGTACCCCTCCCAAACAAATAAAATTCAATCATAGATTATAAAAAGTTGAAAACTTGTATTTGGGATTTTACACAGGATTTAGGACTTGACT
>NZ_VDUW01000022.1 GCF_008039555.1 Cerasibacillus terrae | reverse complement strand
TCATAACTTTTTTGGAGAGTTTGATCTTGGCTCAGGACGAACGCTGGCGGCGTGCCTAATACATGCAAGTCGAGCGCGGGAAGCAGACTGATTCTTTCGAGATGACGTTTGTGGAACGAGCGGCGGATGGGTGAGTAACACGTGGGCAACCTGCCTGTAAGATTGGGATAACTCCGGGAAACCGGGGCTAATACCGAATAATGCTTTTTCTCGCATGAGAGAAAGATGAAAGGTGGCTTTTAGCTATCACTTACAGATGGGCCCGCGGCGCATTAGCTAGTTGGTGGGGTAATGGCCTACCAAAGCAACGATGCGTAGCCGACCTGAGAGGGTGATCGGCCACACTGGGACTGAGACACGGCCCAGACTCCTACGGGAGGCAGCAGTAGGGAATCTTCCGCAATGGACGCAAGTCTGACGGAGCAACGCCGCGTGAGTGATGAAAGTCTTCGGATTGTAAAACTCTGTTGTTAGGGAAGAACAAGTACCGTTCAAATAGGGCGGTACCTTGACGGTACCTAACCAGAAAGCCCCGGCTAACTACGTGCCAGCAGCCGCGGTAATACGTAGGGGGCAAGCGTTGTCCGGAATTATTGGGCGTAAAGGGCGCGCAGGCGGTCTTCTAAGTCTGATGTGAAATCCCACGGCTTAACCGTGGAAGGTCATTGGAAACTGGAGGACTTGAGTGCAGAAGAGGAGAGTGGAATTCCATGTGTAGCGGTGAAATGCGTAGAGATATGGAGGAACACCAGTGGCGAAGGCGACTCTCTGGTCTGCAACTGACGCTGAGGCGCGAAAGCGTGGGTAGCGAACAGGATTAGATACCCTGGTAGTCCACGCCGTAAACAATGAGTGCTAGGTGTCAGGGGGTTTCCGCCCCTTGGTGCTGGAGTTAACGCATTAAGCACTCCGCCTGGGGAGTACGGCCGCAAGGCTGAAACTCAAAAGAATTGACGGGGGCCCGCACAAGCGGTGGAGCATGTGGTTTAATTCGAAGCAACGCGAAGAACCTTACCAGGTCTTGACATCCTCTGATAGCTCTAGAGATAGAGTGTTCCCTTCGGGGACAGAGTGACAGGTGGTGCATGGTTGTCGTCAGCTCGTGTCGTGAGATGTTGGGTTAAGTCCCGTAACGAGCGCAACCCTTAATCTTAGTTGCCAGCATTTAGTTGGGCACTCTAAGGTGACTGCCGGTGACAAACCGGAGGAAGGTGGGGATGACGTCAAATCATCATGCCCCTTATGACCTGGGCAACACACGTGCTACAATGGATGGTACAGAGGGCAGCGAAGCCGCGAGGTGAAGCAAATCCCATAAAACCATTCTCAGTTCGGATTGTAGGCTGCAATTCGCCTACATGAAGCAGGAATCGCTAGTAATCGTGGATCAGCATGCCACGGTGAATACGTTCCCGGGCCTTGTACACACCGCCCGTCACACCACGAGAGTTGACAACACCCGAAGTCGGTAGAGTAACCGTAAGGAGCTAGCCGCCGAAGGTGGGGTCAATGATTGGGGTGAAGTCGTAACAAGGTAGCCGTATCGGAAGGTGCGGCTGGATCACCTCCTTTCTAAGGA
>NZ_VDUW01000020.1 GCF_008039555.1 Cerasibacillus terrae | reverse complement strand
CAAAACCGCATTAGGCAAGACGAAGGTTCCTGTTTTTTATAGGGAAAAACTTGCGACCAATTCAACCGATATCAATACCTTTGGAATGGAGATGAAACCTCTTAGTGAGGTTAAACCGCAGATGTTTTCGGTGAAGGGTGCGGGTAAGCATTTAAATGATGTGAAAATCCCTTCAGTAAGAAACAATGAATTTAACAAATGGTTTGATAATCTATCAGTAAAAGAATTTGAGGAAATGTGGAATAATCCTCGGCTGAGAAGTAAAATAGAAGATAGAATTAGACGTCCAGGGGGCTACCATGAATGGCATCTTGTAGCAAGAACTCCTAAATTTAAACAGTGGGGAATTAGTATGGATGACATTAAAGAAATGAGGTCTCTGACTAAAAATGTTGAATTTGTGAATCCACCTGGTCGCCATGGAGGCAGAGGTTCGACAAAAGCACATAATGAAATTTTAAAGATTATTGATTCTGCTTCTGACTATGAAAGTTTTGTTAAAGGGCTTAATGAATGGGCTAAAAAAAGAATGAAAAATGGTATTATGGATTTACCAGAAGGTTTGAGGAGGTAAAAAATGAAAAACGATGTATCTTTATGGTTAGGATACTTTCGTGATTTTGATAAACTCGAAAAGTACACTGAAATAAAATATAATCAAGATGGAGACAGTATCCCTTCTATTTTTGAGAAAGATTTTAAATTAGGATATTATGATAGGGACTTAATTGAAAAAGATTGGATTCCTTATACTGAAGATGAAATAGAAAAACTTTTAGTGGATTTTTCATATGATGATCAATTAATACAGCAGTACAATAATATAAAGTTAAAGTCTAAATATAATACTATTATACTAATTTATAATTATGATTATAATAAAGAAGGTAAAATAGTTAACTTCGTAGATAAAGGTACCTATAAGTTGGAATTTATAGGTAAGGCGGAATATACAGATTAATATGAGTAAAATATTTTTCTAGTGAAGAATTAAATAATAAGCTGTTAAAAAGTAAAAAACTATACGAACATAGAGTATTTACGTTGTAGCTGTTGCTATTAATAGAGCAATAAATGAAAAAAGTAATTCTTTTTTGAAAATTGATTGCCAGATACCCTTTTGGTGTTTTTCCTTGTGGTTGGGTTGATAATTATGCCTAGGGAAAAATTATTGCGCATATTGGATGAATAAAATTCATTTTAGATTTGGTGTCTGTTTAAAAAGCTTTTAATATGAATGGTGTAAAATATCCTCACCAGATTATTAATCGCTTTTTTTATTCTGTAATGCTATCCATAAAAGTCAGAAAAGTTCTTCTGACGGCTATAGCAAAAAACAAAGTGTTACATTTTAAATCTATTAAATGATACAACAGAATGAAAGGGAGCCAAATAAAAATGTTCCAACAGGAATCTTAAAAGGCACTCCTTACAGCAAGGATTTCTTAATACAAAAAATGACAACAGCCAAAACCGCATTAGGAAAAACAAAGGTACCTGTTTTTTATAGGGAAAAACTTGCGACCAATTCAACCGATATCAATACCTTTGGGATGGAGATGAAACCTCTTAGTGAGGTTAGCCCGCAGATGTTTTCGGTGAAGGGTTCTAAGGGTATTGGATATGATGGTGTTAGAATTATAAATAAGAAATATGCAGGACAAACATATAATCTAAGTGGTGATTTAGCTAAAAAGTACCCAAATGGTGTAAAATTCACAAATGATGGTTTTCCAGATTTTAGTCCTTATTCTAAAGCTAAAGTAAAAATAGATGGACTAAAAGGTAATACATCCAGTGATTTTACCGCTGCAAACAAGGCTATGGGATTAAAATCAACCCCCAGTGGTTACACATGGCACCACGTGGAAGATGGAAGAACGTTAATGTTAGTACCAACAGATTTACATCAGGCTGTAAGGCATACTGGTGGTGCGGCATTGATAAGAAAAGGCTTGGCACCGTGATGTGTAAAAGATATTTGAAAGAGGTGTAATAATGATTGAAATAAAACCTAGCAATGTAAAGTTTAATGAGAAGGAATTCAACAATTTTGAAAAAGAACTAGGGGTTAATTTGCCAACTGAATATATAAAATTCCTAGAAAAAAATAATGGTGGTATTCCTGAATTAAATATTGTTGAACTTCAAAATGAAGAGATAAAGTCATTTTCTGTAACTGATTTTTTTGGAGTAAATAATGTGAAACACAATGATTTAAAGTCACAATATGAAACTTATAAAGAACGGATACCAAGTGGGAACATACCTATATGTAGAGTAGAGGGGGGCAATATAGTTTGTTTAAACATTGATAATTGGTCAATAAGTTTGTGGGACCATGATACGGAACTTATGAATGAGGATGTTTTGTCTACTAATTCTCTTTTAAAAGTTGCGAAGAATTTTGAAGAGTTTTTAAGTCTTATGGAACCATATCACCATGAAGATGATTTAGATGATTACAAAGTTGAAGATGTTTGGATTGACCCTGGTTTTTTAAAAGAATTAAAAAATGATAAAGAATGATAACGATACCTACAGGAAAAAACTTGATTGGCTAAATGCCTTTCAAGATTTTCTTTTAGGGTGAGGCTACCTAGTGCCGAATAAACCGCATTTTATCCACAAGAAAGTGATAATCCATATCAGCCCTCTATGAAGTTTTAACAAATTATAAAGTACGTACAACACCTATAAAACGTACAACCTATTTAATGTATCCTAGCTATTAGAAGTAATCACAAAACCATCAGTTACGACCATCCTTATTTGAAAACTATGTAGCCGACACAACGGCGTATATTTCCCCCATCGCAAGAAATGCCATGATGCGAGTAGATAGGAATGATATATGGTTTAATTTAAAGCAAATGGATGGCGGAATTGCT
>NZ_VDUW01000019.1 GCF_008039555.1 Cerasibacillus terrae | reverse complement strand
TTAACCATAGTATAATAAATAATAGTAGTTAAAGTAGTTTAGGAGGAGATGTTAAAGGGAGATTTTACTTTAAATAAAAATTAACAAGGTTTATAATTTGTAGTACTTAAAGTGTTTAAAGAGGGGGGAGCGTGTGAGGGTTCAAAGGATAGAAGTGGAGAATAAGCCGTATCCATTGTATTTATTACTAGATAAAGAATACCAGCTAATTGAACCAGTAATGAAATTTATTAAATACTTAGATAACACTGGTAAGTCTCCAAATACCATTAAAGCATACTGCTATCATTTAAAGTTGCTGTATGAGTTCATGGAACAGAGAGGCGTTATTCTTAATGATATTAACTTTGAATTGTTAGCAGACTTCGTAGGTTGGTTGAGATATCCAACAGCAACAAATGTAATTGATCTTCAGTCAAAAGAAGCCATAAGAGAAGAAACGACAGTGAATACAATTTTAAATGCCGTTATGAGTTTTCTTGATTATTTAAGTAGATTAGGAGAATTTAAATCAATTGATGTATTTAAACAAGCAAAGGGAAGAAATTTCAAAGGATTTTTACATCACGTTAATAAGGGTAGATACCAAAAGAATGTCTTAAAGTTAAGGGTTAAAAAGAAACAGATAAGAACATTGACATCAGAGGAAGTTAAGCAAATTATTGATGCTTGTCATACGAAAAGAGATAAATTAATTTTAATGCTTATGTATGAGGGTGGTTTAAGAATCGGTGAAGTGTTATCGCTTAGGCTTGAAGATATTGCCACTTGGGACAATCAAATCCATTTAACACCTAGAGATGTTAATGTAAATGAAGCTTATATTAAATTAAGGAAGGAAAGAACAATACATGTGAGTAAAGAACTGATGTCACTTTATACAGATTACTTGGTATATGAGTATAGTGAGGAATTGGAGCATGATTATGTTTTTATTTCCTTAAAAGAAGGCTATTTTGGGAAACCACTAAAGTACCAAAGTGTTCTTGATCTAGTTAGAAGAATAGTTAAAAGGACTGGAATAGAATTTACATCGCATATGCTTCGCCACACTCACGCAACGCAGCTAATTAGGGAAGGATGGGATGTTGCGTTCATTCAAAAGAGATTAGGTCACGCACATGTTCAGACAACGTTAAATACCTATGTTCATCTTTCAGATCAGGATATGAAAAATGAGTTTAATAAATACCTTGAGAGAAAGGAGCATAAGAAATGAATGCTTCTAGTAAAAGGAAAATTATCAGTCAGAGTGAGATCAGCAAAAAAATAGCTGTAATGAATGAAGAAATGCAAGGGTTTTGGGCTAATAATAGTTGGGATATAAGAAAATGTCCACATCCTTCTGCCATAGAATTAAGTAAGAATCCTGCTTTAAGAAATCGTTGGGTTCGTTTTGAACGTGTTAAAAATCTGTGGTTAAGAACAGAATTGAAATATTTTTATTTTTACCATTTAAACAATGGAATATGGAATGCAAAAACTGTCTGGATTAGAAAAGGAACAGTAATTAATAAAATGTTAGATTTTTTAGATTTAAAGTATCCCAGCATTACTTCAATTACTGAAGTTCCTATTGAAAAAGCAATGACGGAGTATAGAACATATTTGACAAAACAGGGTGTTAGAATTACTACTACTAATTATAAGATTACTGCTAATCAAGAAAAAACACCTGTAAAAGCTAATTCTTACTATGTTACTAATCTAAAACAATTTATGGAGTTTTATGAGGACTTTTATTTTGATGGAGAGGAGTGGGATAAAGACGTTTGGGATAGACGAAACCTACCTTTGCCAGATGATAAGGTTAACCCAACACAATATGAATATACAATTAACTTTAAAGGGTTTCGGAATACATATTTTAAACAGCTTGTAAAAAGATATTGTAAGTTAAGATTGAACATGGATAGCTTTTCCTATGTAAGTGATATTGCCCAAAAACTTAAAGAGTTCTTTAATTTTCTGGACATGAAGTTTAAACACGTTCAGAGAGTACACCAATTAACGAGAGTGGAAATTGAAGCATATTTAAGTGAACTAAACATGATGGGGATAAAACCTAGTACAATAACTGGGAGGATCTCTATATTGGAAGGACTATTTAGTACCCTTCATAGGCTAGAATGGGATGATGTTCCTTCCAAAATATTAATTTATCCCGAGGACTATCCGAAAATACCAAGAGCAAAACCTCGCTTTATAGACGAATTCGTTCTAGAGCAATTGAACAGTCATCTTGATAAATTACCCGAATATATAGCTACGATGACTATGATTGTTCAAGAATGTGGAATGAGGATAAGTGAATTGTGCACCTTGAAAAAAGGCTGTCTATTAGAGGACAAAGATGGAGATTACTTTTTAAAGTATTATCAATGGAAAATGAAAAAGGAGCATATAGTTCCAATATCTAAAGAGGTAGCTTTACTTATTAAAGTTCGGGAAGATAAAGTTTCAGAGGAATTTCCAGATAGTGAATACCTCTTTCCAAGAAAAGATGGATCGCCATTAAAACAAGAAACATTTAGAGGCGAGTTAAATAAATTAGCTTATGAGCAAAATATAGTGGATAAATCAGGTGAGATTTATAGATTCCATGCCCATGCCTTTCGCCATACAGTAGGAACAAGAATGATTAACAACGGGGTGCCCCAGCATATTGTACAGAAATTTTTGGGGCATGAAAGCCCAGAAATGACAAGTAGATACGCTCATATCTTTGATGAAACTCTAAAAAATGAATTTACTAAATTTCAGGAAAAACTGGTTACCAATAATGGAGATGTGCTCGATCTAGATGATGATAGTGAAGTCGATGATGTAGAGCTTCAATGGTTCAAGAAAAATATAAATGCACAAGTGCTTCCAAATGGTTATTGTAGATTGCCAGTAATAGCAGGTGGTTGTCCACATGCGAATGCATGCTTAGATTGCACTCACTTCTGTACCAGTAAGCAATTCTTACCACAGCACGAAGAACAGTTAGAGCGTACAGAAGAGTTGTTAGCCATAGCTAAGGATAAACAATGGCAAAGGCAAGTAGAAACTAATAGCCGTGTTAAAGAGCGTTTAGAACAAATCATTGGAAGTTTGACGGGGTAATTATCAATGGATAAACAAGTTAGAAATACAACAGAAATTGTACGTTTGGCGAAGCAGAAATCACAAAAGACAAGAGAAAAAGTAGACAAAGCGATTTCTAAATTTTCGATTGAAGGTAAAGCTATTAATTTTAATTCAATAGCAAAGGAAGCTAATGTTTCTAAATCATGGCTTTATAAGGAACACGATATTAGGCAAAGAATCGAATCCCTTCGTGAGCGTCAAATAACATCAAATGTAGTCTCAAAACCCAAGAAAAGTTCTCGTTCGGAGGAAATCCTTATTAAAACCTTAAAAAGAAGAGTTATGGAATTAGAAAAAGAAAATAAAAAATTACAGAACCAAATTCAAAAATTATATGGAGATCTGTATAATAAAGAGTAGTTTTAATTATTAATCTGTAGACAGATTGTGAAAGGATGCACTTAAACGAGGCAGTATAGTTTAAGTGTATTTTTTCACAACAACTTGTACTTTGATTTTTGAAGTGTTAAAATTAATATACTATTAATTGAAAGGAGAGATGGGTGGACAATGAAGAACTAATCTAATTTTTAACAATTGAAATAGTATATTTCATTTTAAAAACTTAGGATTAGTCTGCCCATTTTGCCATATACTAAATAAATGTAAGACTGAATAGCTAAAAAGGCTAAATAGTTTTATTTGAGTATCGTAAAAAGTTACATGACTAATCCTTCCAACATTATTTGGGAGGTTTTTTTTATTCTCCCTGAATCAAAATAAAGAAAGAAGGAATCGAATTGTTAAAACAAAAGGAACTAATGACAAGGGTTAAGGAACTTGTCCAGTCAGATGAACGAATATCTGCTTGTATGATGTATGGCTCTTTTACAAAAGGAGAGGGGGATCAATACTCTGATATAGAATATTATGTTTTTCTAAAAGATGATACAATTTCCACCTTTGATTCAGCAAAATGGCTAAATGAAGTCGCTTCCTACACTTTACTCTATCAAAATGAGTACGGTACGGAAGTAGTAATTTTTGAAAATCTAATACGTGGTGAATTTCATTTCCTTTCCGAAAGCGAAATGAATATTATTCCTTCATTCAAAGAATCAGGCTACATTCCTGACACAAAAGCAATGTTTATTTATGATGAAACAAGACAACTAGAATTGTATTTATCAGAGTTAGAAGGTCCGGGGCCAAATAGACTTACAAAAGAAAACGTAAATTTTTTATTGAATAATTTTTCCAACCTATGGTTAATGGGGATTAATGTTCTTAAAAGAGGGGAAAATGCACGTTCACTGGAACTTTTATCTCAATTACAAAAAAATATACTACAACTCATTCGAATTGCGGAAGAAAATGCCGATAATTGGTTTAATATGACAAAGAATCTTGAAAAAGAAATTAGTCCTGAAAACTATGAAAAGTTTAAAAAGACTACTGCCCGATTAAATAAATTAGAACTATATGAAGCCTATAAGAACTCTTTGCTTCTCGTTATGGAACTTCGAAATCTCGTTGAAAAACAGTATCAGTTAACCGTTAGCGATGATTTCTTAGGCAAACTGTTTAATTATATGAACGAATAAATAAAAAGCCTGTATCTCAAGTGATAACTAAGATACAGGCTTTAATTGTTATTTACTTTAAATACATGTTCTCAAAGTGAAAGTATTGATTATAATGGAGTTTTAATAATTTACTCTTGATAACAACCTA
>NZ_VDUW01000018.1 GCF_008039555.1 Cerasibacillus terrae | reverse complement strand
TGCGTGTTAATTGTATAATTTTCAAAAAATGAACAGGGCCACCTTTAGTTGGACATTGACTTTTTGGCAAAAATTTTCGGAAACATGTTTACAGAATTTTTTAACTATTTTTATGCAATGCTAGTGAGATGAAATAAAGAAAAGACTATGGGATGGGGCTAATAATTTACGAGGTTCCATGGACGCGAGTCGTTATAAAGATTATATGTTAGGTTTAATGTTCTATAAGTTTTTAAGTGACCAGACGTTGAATGCATTTAAAACAAGGAGCGGGATAACGGAAACAAATGAGAGGAAAGTCGTTGAAGCGTATTTTAAAGCATTCGAGCAGTATGGAGATCATTTATCTAACATGATTCAAGGTGTTTTAGGTTATTACGTGTTGCCTGAATATCTTTACCAAACATGGTTATCAGATATTAATAATGGAGAGTTTGAAGTTCAACATGTGATTGATAGTTTAAATAATTTTGAACGTACAATGGCTGTCACGAGTGAATCAGATGACTTTAAAGGGTTATTTTCAAGTTCGACGCTCGATTTAACCAATACGGCACTTGGGAGTAATTTAAATGAGCGTAGTAAAAATATTAAAAATTTAATTTTACTTTTTTCAGATTTAAATATGGTTGCTCTGCAAAAGGGTGACGTCTTAGGTGATGCTTACGAATACTTAATTGGCCAATTTGCGATGGAATCGGGTAAAAAGGCAGGCGAGTTCTATACCCCACGTCAAGTAAGTGAAGTGATGGCACAAATTGTCGTCAAATCATCTCATATTAACTCAATCTATGACCCGACGGTTGGTTCAGGTTCTTTATTATTAACGGTTAGAAATCACCTAAAAGGCGATGCGCAAAAACTACTTCATTATTATGGACAGGAAAAGAATACAGCGACGTACAACTTAACACGAATGAACTTATTACTTCATGGTGTGAGACCGGAGAATATGACGATTCGTAATGGTGATACGTTAACGGAAGACTGGCCAGAAGACCCAGAACGTCCAAGTGAAGGAGTGCAGTTTGATGCGGTTGTCATGAATCCACCTTATTCGGTGAAAAACTGGAACCAAGCGGATTTAAAAGTAAGTGATCCACGTTTTGAAATTACCGGTGTCCTACCACCAAATTCAAAAGGGGACTACGCCTTTTTATTGCATGGTTTATATCATTTAGGTCAAGAAGGAACGATGGCGATTGTCTTACCACACGGTGTGTTATTTAGAGGTGGTGCAGAAGGACAAATTCGCGAGCGTCTTTTAAATAAAAACTATATCGATACGATTATTGGACTACCGGATAAACTATTTACAAACACAGGCATTCCAGTGACGGTGCTGATTTTAAAGAAAAACCGCGCATTGGATGAGCCTGTTTTAATGGTTGATGCATCGAACACGTTTGTAAAAGAAGGCAAACAAAATGTTTTAAGAGAAAAAGATATTGCTAAGATTGTGGATACATATGTAAATCGTAGTGAAGAAAAAGGGTACAGTCATTTAGCGACGCGAGAAGAAATTATTGAAAATGAATATAACTTAAATATTCCACGTTATATCGAGTCGATTGACGAAGATATTCCTGACGATGTAGATGCCCATTTATATGGTGGGATACCTTATAAAGACATAGAAAATCTTCATGTATTACAAGCAATGGTTCCTCATGTGATTAATCAGTCACTCAAAGAAGTACGTATGGGTTATATGCAGCTCACGGATTCGATAGCTACATTAACGGAAAATGTTTTAAACGATGCTGCTGTCCTCGATAAGTCAAAAGCAGTTGAAACACGTATTCAAGCATATCAAGCTAAGTATTGGGAGCAACTAAAGTCCGTTGCCGATGTGAAAGCTATTAGAGGGATTCGCGAAGCAATGCTTGCTGAGATTAAAGACATCTTATTAGAATTCGACCATGTCGATGAATATGATGGCTACCAGATTATCGCAGACATTTGGAGCGAGACATTAACAGAAGATGCAGAAGTCATTGCGCTAAGTGATTTTTATACAGAAGGGCGGAAACGTGTCCCGTTAATGGCGACTAAAGGGTCGGGTAAGAATAAGCGTGAAGAACAAGTGGGTTGGATTGGTAGCATCGTACCAAATGATCTGATTAAAAAGCACTTATTTGATGCCGAACGAACGGAAATAGAAACGAAAGAAACAAGACTTCAAGAAGTTGAAGCAGAACTCACAGAACTGGTTGAAGCAGCTAAAGTAGAGGAAAGCGACGAAGAGAGTGCCTTAGGTGATGCCCTGAATGAACGAGAAGATGCCTTTTTAATTGGCTCAGTCAGATCAGAATTAAAAACAGCTGAAGAAAACAGCAAAGCGTATCACTTCCTAAAAACGGCCGAAAGCTTATTAAACGAACGAACAAAACTAAATCGTGACATGAAGAAGCTCGAAAAAGACTTAAAAGAAATGACGGAAGAACGAATCGAAACATTAACAGATGAAGAAATCGACACGCTCATGTATGAAAAATGGTTTGGAAGCATTATTCCAAAAGTAAAACGTTTACTGGAAAAACCACTCATCGAAGAACTAGATATTCTAGAACAACTACAGGAACGCTATTCAGAAACACTCGATTCATTAGAAGCAGAAAGTGAAAAGTTAGAAAAAGAACTCGAAGCTATGATGGCGCAGATGGTGGTGAGCGAAGAGTGATAGAGAAAAAGTTAGTACCGAAAAGAAGGTTTGAGGGGTTTGAGGATGAATGGGAGCAGCAACAATTAAAATATATTTATAATGCGATTAGAAATGCATTTGTTGGAACAGCCACTCCATATTATGTAAATTCAGGTCATTTTTATCTTCAATCCAATAATGTTAAAGATGGAAAAATTAATCGAAATACAGAGGTTTTCATAAATAATGATTTTTATGAAAAGCAAAAGGATAAACTATTAAGAACTGGAGACTTAGTAATGGTACAGTCTGGCCATGTAGGTCATACAGCAGTTATTCCTAAAGAATTAGATAAAACAGCAGCTCATGCGCTCATAATGTTTCAAGGTTATAAAAAAGAAGTAAGTCCGTATTTTTTGAACTATCAATTTCAAACTAACAAAGTGAAGAAAAGATTGAATGGTATAACTACAGGAAATACTATAGAACATATTCTGGCATCTGATATGGAAATATTTGAAGTAAATACCGCTTCGATTAAAGAACAACAAAAAATCGGTGAATTCTTTAAACGTCTTGATGAGATGATTGAACTCGAGCAACGAAAAATAAATAAAACAAAAGCCTTAAAGAATGCTTATCTGGCAGAAATGTTTCCTGCTGAAGGCGAACGCGTACCGAAAAGAAGGTTTGAGGGGTTTACAGATGAGTGGATTCCTTTTAAGTTAAAAGATTTGATTGTTTCTGAAGAAAAAGGTAATGCGAGGGCTGATATGTTAGGTCATAACTCTCTTTATTTAGATGCAAACTTTTTAAATGGTGGTGCCCCCGTGTATATTAACAGTTTGACCAACGTAAAGGAGGATGATGTTTTAATCCTTTGGGATGGATCACATGCTGGTAAAGTTTATCATGGTTTTAAAGGTGCACTTGGATCTACTTTGAAGGCTTTGAAACCTCTTGAATCGGGGGGGTTTATATACTATTTTCTATACTTTAATCAAAAGAAAATATTTGAACAATATAGAACACCAAATATTCCACATGTAATAAATACATTTACTGATGAATTTATGATTTGTAAACCTAGTTTAGAAGAACAATTAAAAATTAGTGGATTTTTTAAAAAAATCGATTATATTATTGAAACTCACAAACAAAAACTAGAAAAACTAAAAGCAATTAAACAAGCATACTTGCATGAAATGTTTGTGTAAAGGAGTGGAAGTATGAGTCGGACAGCAAAAAATGCATCAGAGCAAATTTTTCAAGACAAATTTGTTAAAAAGTTACAAGCATATAAATGGGATGCCCCTGACTTTTTGAATGGGAATAAACGAAAAGTAACCGTTGATGATTTGATTAATCATTGGCGGGAAGAACTGAATCGTATCAATGCAGATCAGTTGGAGGGCGTTCCGTTAACAGATCAGGAGTTTAAACAAGTGATAGCAAAGGTAAATCAGCTTGAAAATAGTTTTGAAGCGGCTAAATTACTTGCCATGGAAGCGTCAAAAGGGAAAATTGACGGGATTTATCGTGACCCTAACCCACGTATTACAAGAGAACAAATTACCTTAACGATTTTTAAAAAGGCTGAAGTAAGTGGTGGAGACTCTAGTTATAAAATTGCGCGGGAAGTCGAAAGTGAAAAAGGAAATCGCTTCGATTTAATTCTTTTAATTAATGGGCTACCGCTAATTAATATTGAACAAAAACGCTCAGATAAGACACTAGATGAGGCATTTAGGCAATTCAAACGGTACTATCAAGACGGTGAGTATACGCATAATTTCTTAGCGTTTTCGCAAATGATGGTCATGACCTCAGAAGTGGCAACGCGTTATTTTGCAACACCTAAAACAATTCATGACTTCAATGAGAGTTTTGTGTTTCATTGGGCGGATAAAGATAATATTCCCGTCAATAACTGGGAAGATGTTATTAGCCAGTTTTTAATGATTCCCATGGCACATCAAATGGTCGGAGATTACTTAGTCATAGATGAAGCATTGGAAGAAGAGAATCGTCGCCATATGCTCATGCGCCCTTATCAAGTCCATGCATTACAAGCTGTCGAAGCGGCAGCTTTTGGTTGGGATAATGCGGACAGAACGCCTCATGGTGGTTTTGTATGGCATACGACGGGTTCGGGGAAGACGATTACAAGTTTTAAAACAGCTCTATTTTTATCTACACGTGGTGGTTTTGATAAGGTGGTCTTCTTAGTGGACCGAAAAGAATTAGACAGACGTACGAGTGAGAATTTTAAAGCATATGCTGCTTATGAACCCGTTACAGTTGATGATACACAACATACATACCAGCTTCGTAAAATTATGAAATCACCTCATCGTGGAATTGTCGTAACAACGACGTATAAGTTAAGTAATTTAGTAAAACAATTGGAAGAAATACAAGATAGTAGTTTAGCTGATAAAAAAATAGTTTTTATCATAGATGAGGCGCACCGGACAACAATGGGAGAAATGATGGGAATAATCAAAAGTCATTTTAAGAAAAACGGTTTATTTTTTGGTTTCACGGGCACGCCATTATTCGAAGAGAATAAAACACCAGGTATGATAAATAGAAAAAGTGAAGTAATAGATACAACTGAAAAGTTATTTGGACGAGAATTACATAAGTACACGATAGACGAAGCAATCTCTGATGGGAACGTCTTAGGCTTTCATGTGGACTATATGAATACGGGTGAGTTTAGAAGTTATGAAGATTTAAGAGAGCAAATAATGGAAGATGAAAAGGTAAAACATCCCGATAAATTAGATAAAGAAATAGAACGAACGGTTTATAGCTGGACTGAACTTGAAGTAGAAAAGGAAGCAAGTAAACGAAGCATCCTCACCTATCATGATGAGACGCATATTCCGCGTGTAGTGGAAGAAATTATAGAAAATTGGGATTCACAATCACAAGGAAGAAAGTTTAACGCAATCTTAACGGTTGCTTATAAAAAGCGTGTGCTTGCCTACTTTGAAGAATTTAAAAAACAATTAGCAAATCATGACAATCCATTACATATTGCTATGACTTTTAGTATTGGAAGTGATGAAGACCCGGAACCAGTCGATTCGAAAGTCGTTGAAGATATGTTTAAGAATTATGCGTCATTTACAGGGATTGAATTTGTTGCAGGAGATCAAAAAAAAGGACAAGAAGCTTATTTTGACGATTTAATTGCTCGGGCGACACGTGGAGGAAGTGGACGTAACCCGAAGAATATTGATTTAGTCATTGTGGCAAATCAACTACTTACAGGATACGATTCACAGCTGCTTAATACACTTTATGTCGATCGTTCACTTGAGTTACAAGGATTAGTTCAAGCATACTCGCGAACGAATCGTGTTCATGGTCCAGACAAGGAATTTGGTTCCATTATTAACTTTCAGTATCCACGAATAACAGAAGAAAGAGTAGATAGTGCGTTAAAACTTTATGGAACAGGTGGAACGAGTAGTAAAGCGATTGTTGAGCATTACGATACAGCTGTCGAAAAACTTCATATAACGATTGAAGAATTAAAGTCGACGATGTCAGATCCAACTGCTTGGCAAGAAATAAAGGATGATGATGAAAAGAAAGAACGATTCCTTTTAAACTTTAAGGATGCGGCAAATCAAATGAAAACGGTAGAACAATATTACCAATTTGAATGGAATAATGAAGCGTTTGGCATAGATGAAGGAGAATGGCTTAATTATGTCGGTGCTTATCGAAACTTGACAAGAGGAGAAGGTGTAGAAGATGATTTTATACCACCAATCCCAACGTCACTTCCAGGAAAAACAAAATTAGCAGGAACACAAATTATCGACGCGAATCATATTCTTGAATTAATTGGTGAAAAAGCAACCTCATCAAATGGAAAACAAGAAGTAGACGCTGAAACATTACGCATTATTTATCAGCAAATTGAAGAATTAAGTAATTTAGGAAACCATGAAAAGGCAGAACTTTTAAAAGAATTTGTTGTAGAAGAACTTGAACCAGGTCATGTGCCGACAAATATTCGATTTGATGAAGCATTTGAAAATTGGAAAAATGATAAGAAGAAAAAAGTAATCTATGAACTTTCTCAAGAATGGGGCTTAGATTCCTATATTTTCGAAAAGTCAGTTGACGTCTATTCCAGTCGAAAGCCGGAAGAGATACCTTATATTGCCGACCTAACAAGCACATTAGATTTTACAGCAGCGACCAATCCGATGGGGGAAAATCAATTAGAACATAATATCAAACTAACAAATGAACTACCAAAGGTCATTCCCGAAATTAAAGGGAAGTATGATTGATAAATAATAGGAAAGAAAACCGATGGAAAGAATTTATACTCCCGTACATGAAAGGCTATGAAGTTGAATGCATATGGGCGTGAATGTAAGGATTGAGTGGTACTAGTTATGTATTTTCAGAGAGGAAGAACTTCCAATTGATTACGGTTATGTTCTTTCGTTGTTGTAATCACTGCTTTATCAGGATAGACCGTATCTTTGTCCATGAAAACAAGTCGTAAATGCAACAATGGAAGAATTTAAAAAGTTACATCATTATTTATTTCAAGATATCTATCCGTTCGCTGGAGACTTTCGGGATGTAACAATAAGTTGGATAGGGTAAGAATCTCCTCTAAAAGCTTGTTGATTTTATATGAAATGTCGCTTCATAAAAATTGAAGGATCTAACTAATAGCTATCTTTATAATGATACAAAAGGATTCGCAGAGATAGGCTGCCCATGTAATGATAGCCGATAAAACTCAAAACGTTAAGTGAATTGTTGATACACCAACGTTTACAAAGTATTTTTGTTTCAAGTCGGTTCAAATCGGCTTAAACCTTACAAAGTATTTAATAGGTTTAAAGCATTGGCATCTTGTTGGTGCTTTTTTACTGGCATTAATTCAAGGAAATAATTTTGTGTTGTTTGTATATAGGTGCTTCCGATTGTTGATCAAGTTTTTTCTTTTAATCAAATCCAACAAGCACATGAACATATGGAGAACAACAAAAACATCGGAAAGATTATTTTAAAGGTAGATTAATACGACTGAAGAATACTGGTAATTTTTTTGCTTTTCAGTCTTTCTAGAAGGATATTTATACTAAAATTAACGAAGTGAGCTTTAGTGGAATCATATACCTAAGATAGTTCCATCAACGGGCGCAATCAGGGAATAAGAAAACGTGTCCTTCCTTGAAGAATCGGACCATTTAATAAAAAATAAAAGGAGCATATATCATGACCAAGCATAAAATCTATACAATGAGCTTTGCAAAAGTCTATCCACATTATATTACGAAAGCAGAGAAAAAAGGGCGTACAAAATCAGAAGTGGATGAAATCATTCGCTGGTTGACAGGATATAGCCAGGAAGAGTTAGAAGCGCAACTGGAAAATCAGACAGACTTTGAGACATTCTTTGCGGAGGCACCTCAATTGAATCCTTCACGGGCTTTGATTAAAGGTGTAATCTGTGGCGTGCGAGTAGAAGATATTGAGGAGCCGACGATGCAAGAAATTCGCTATTTGGATAAGCTAATCGATGAATTAGCAAAGGGAAAAGCGATGGAGAAAATTTTGCGGAAATAATAAGGGAAAACGGAGAATTACTGATTTCATGCCTTTGTTTTATCATGCACTTTAACTAAAAGATCGTTTTATCACCCCCTCTAACATATAATATGTGTTATAATTCAGACAAATCATAAAAAACCTACAGAACTGCATCCCAAATTCTAATACGGAATGTCAGAGCCATATTACTGAATCATTGAAATAACGATATACGATTTAAAAGGGGGATAAAATGAGTGATATTGAAGTTTCGAAAAATGATGTGACTAATAAAAAGGCTGTTACTTCTTTCGTACTGGCGCTTCTATCTATTGTCTTTGTTATATTACCGTTAGTGGGCATTGCTCTTGCTGTTGTTGGAATAGTGCTTGGATTTATTGGCTTAAAAGAAATAACGCGTTATAGCCAAAAGGGAAAAGCGATAGCAATCATAGGAATTATTTGTAATACCCTCATAATTTTTTCATTAATATCTGGATATATGCTTTTTATGGGCCTTAATGCTTCTTAACAAGAAGTTGAGAAATATTAATAGACAGGCTTTCTAAAGATGATTTAGAGTGTGATGAAGTTGGTGTGTTTTCTGATAATGAAATAGATTATTAAAATCATTACAACGGAGCACCTTACAATAATTTATATAGTTATTTTTAGATGTAATTCTTAATATGAAATATGAATACAGCAAACGGTAAGTAGCTTAAGAAAATAATCCCTCACAGACCTGCTAAAGTTGAATGACGGGTTACTTTTTATGTTTATTGATATACTTAAGAATGATAGATTGTATGTAAGAAAGGATGGAATCAATGGACATATTATCCATATTTGAACAGAGGTTAAAACCTAGCAAACAGCCAATAGAAGCAATGGAAGAGAAGTGGAATCAAAAGGCAGAGATGTTCTATTCCAATCAAATAAATGGAAGCACATATTATTCTGATGCAGTCCCTCGTCTTTTGGAGCAAAAGAAAATACTGGATCCATCAGTTAGTGTATTGGATATTGGTGCGGGTTCAGGACGCTATGCAATTCCTCTTGCGAAAAGATGCAAATCCGTTCGCGCGTTGGACTTGTCATCAGAAATGCTTCAATTTTTGGAACTTGAAATAGAGAAAAACAATCTGGATAATATCGACATTATTAAATCAGCTTGGCCCCCTACGACAGAGGAAATTGGGGAGTTTGATGTTGCTTTTTCTGCAATGTGTCCCGCTACTCGCTCTGTGAAAGCATTAGAAGCAATGTCTAATGTGGCAAAAAAACATGGTGTCATCTGTCAATTTACAGCATCATCGGATAATGTTGTGGAGGCATTACAGAAGCATCAACAGATTGAAAAAGTAAAAGGACCTCACAATAACCGTGATCTCCTGCAGTCTTATTTTAATATCTTATGGGAGCTCGGGTATCAACCTGATATTTCGTATTTACATGATACATTTGTAATAAACATGTCATTTAATGAAGCGCTCCATACGTACCAACAGCGCTACGAGCATGTAAAAGCAGAACAGTTAGGAAAGGTTTTATCAAGCATCCAACAAGAAGAAGATAGCATAAAGGTCATTAAGAAAACCACTCTTGCGGTCATAACTTGGGAAACCAATAAGAATTAATTCGATTACAAGGACAGTCAATGTTGATCCTGCTAGTAAGGTTATTTTCTACAATCGAACACAAAGGTCTAAAGAACTTGCGATGAGGCAATTCCTTTTGATTGAAAAAGGGTGTTCCTAACAAATTTTTGGAATCAATATATTTTTCCATGTGTGTTTGTAGATTTACACGATAAGAGTTTTGAAATGGGTACATGCTTAGTGTCTAAATAATTTACTCTCAAAATATCAAGATGAAAAGCCAGCCAACATACGTATACGTACCACGGCTGGTTCCTCATTCTCTAATCACATAAACAACGGCAATAAAACCGGAGTCAAGAAAGATACGAATATCCCATTTAATACCATAGCAACAGAGCTAAATGATCCTTCTAATTCACTGTTCTCCAATGCGCGACTTGTTCCAATTCCATGTGCACAACTTCCCATACTAACACCTTTTCCGATGGTAGAATGAATGTAGAAACTTTTTTGTACATAATGGCCAAACATCGCACCACTAACACCCGCAATGGTGACGAACACAGCAGCTAATGCTACATAGCCATCCAATTCAGCGGTTATGTCCATGGCAATAGGAGTTGTGACGGATTTTGGTGTAATTGAATAAATCAGTTCTTTCGGAAAGCCGAACCACTTTGTTAATAATACACCAGTAGAAACTCCGACAATCGAACCGGTTAAAGAGCCGAAAACAACAGGGACAAAAAGTCGTTTCAATATATCGCGTTGTTGGTATAAAGGATAGGCCAAAGCAACAACAGCAGGTCCTAAAAGATGATTAATAAATGATCCGCCTAACATATAAGTTTCATAATCGATTTGAAATAAAATAAGAATTACAATAATGGCAGTACTTGTTGTCACCATCGGTAATAATAAAGGATTTGGTACTCGTTTGTAAACCTCTTTTGCCACAAGAAAGAGAATAATCGTTAAGCCTATAAATCCGAAGCAGAGGAAGATGGTTTTAATCATGTTCGACCACTCGCTTTCGAGCTAAAGCTTGACTCATATGCCCAGAAGTAAGCATGACCAGAAATGAACTAACAACAGTGATAATGATCAACCACATTCCATGTCCTTTGAATAACCCGAAATAATTCATGACGCCCACGGTTGCTGGAATAAAGAAAAATACAAGATGATCGACAAAAAACTGTGCCCCCGTATCAATCCATTCTACCTTTATTCCGCGTAACATAAGGAATAAAAATAATAATAACATGCCAATGACACTGCTGGGAACAGATAGGTGGAGTACATTCCGTATAAATAATCCTACATAATAAAATCCATATAATATCAAAACTTGCCAAATAAGTTTAAATAACTTTTTCAAAAAATCTCCCTCGCTTTTTCATTCATTATATAAAAATCTAATTATTAATAATATTTTTTCATATCATTCTATCATAAGTTAGGTATAATCAATAATAGATTGATATAGAAAGTACAGGATGTATTATAAATAATTACTGGATTTCTGACAAATCCTATTTCCTGGGTTCGATTAGGTCTTATTCATGACTGGATTTTTGATTCACCCAGATTTTCGGTCACGATTAATCTCTATTCGTGCCCGGATTTTCGCTAACCCAGATTATCGGTCACGATTAATCTCTATTCGTGCCCGGGTTGTCGCTAACTCAGTCAAGTCCTAAATCCTGTGTAAAATCCCAAATACAAGTTTTCAACTTTTTATAATCTATGATTGAATTTTATTTGTTTGGGAGGGGTACCCCTCCCAAACAAATAAAATTTCCGCGCTAAAAATA
>NZ_VDUW01000017.1 GCF_008039555.1 Cerasibacillus terrae | reverse complement strand
AATTCCTCCTACTATGTTTATCGTCGTTGAAAACATTGTACCATAGGAATTAATTTGGCCCTTTTTTGTTTATCCCTTTTTACACAATTATATGGACTTAATCATATAATGCTCTGAATCCCGATATATGCGTTTGAATCCCGATATCCCGCGCCTGAATCCCGATATAATGTGCTGAATCCCGATATAATGTGCTGAATCCCGATATATTGTTCTGAATCCCGATATAATGTGCTGAATCCCGATATATGTGCTCCGAATCCCGATATAACGTTCTGAATCCCGATATATGTGCTCCGAATCCCGATATAAGTGTCTGAATCCCGATATATGTGCTGGAATCCCGATATAATGCTCTGAATCCCGATATAACGCACCAAATCCCGATATCCGCACCAAATCCCGATATGCACACCCAATATCCTAATAAAACCCGAACAAATATTTCTGTGGACTTTTTCTTTATCCCAAATTAGAATGGGATGTACCTTTATAAATAGATTGGGGTAGAAAAAATGCGTACAGTAAGAGATAAGTTGGAATCACAATCGGCTGTGAAGAGTTTTTTTCAGTATTTATTACCGACATTATTAGGCATGATGCTGATGTCTGTCAATATTGTGATTGACGGAATCTTTGTGGGGAATGGAATTGGTCCTGTAGCATTAGCAAGTGTGAATATTGCTGTACCGGTTTTTTCTATTATTATATCCATCACACTTTTAATTGGTATTGGTGGCGGGACACTGTATTCGATGGCAATGGGGGAGGGGGATGAAGAGAAGGCGAAGAAAATATTCAGCCTCTCATTTATTCTTGTCACGATAATTACGCTCCTTGTTAGTATCATAGGGTTGTTGAATATGGACGGAATTGCTTCCTTTTTTGGAGCAAATGAGGAGACACTTCCCTATGTAAAAGATTATATGTATATTTTATTTCTATTTTCGTTGATTATTGCCTGGGAAACTTGTTTAAGTATTTTTGTGCGAAATGATGGTGCTCCCCAATTAGCGATGATTGCATTAATCGTTTCCGCAATCCTTAATATTGGGCTAAATTATTGGATGATTTTTATTTTGAAATTAGAAGTAACAGGTGCAGCATTAGCAACAGTCCTCGCTACTGCACTAGGCCTCCTTGTTTTAGTGATTCATTTTTTCCGAAAAGGAAGTAGTCTGAAATTCGCTCCTATTACTTTCAATAAACGTGCCATTAAACAAATTGGTTCGATTGGTTTTCCGAGTTTCCTATCAGAAATCGGGATGGGTGTTTTCGTCATTGGTTATAATATTGCGATGGCTCATTATGTTGGTACAAATGGATTGGCAGCTTTTTCGGTCATTAATTATTTGCATACTTTTATGTTCCTAGCATTTATTGGGATTGGTTCTTCCATTCAGCCGATGATTAGTTATTATTATGGTGCGAAGAAATTTCAGATGATTAAAGAGACGGTAAAAATTGCCGAAGTTAGTGGTATTATTCTAGGTGTTCTTTTTATTATCATTGGGTATCTTGGCGCCGATTATCTTGTCCAAATTTTCGGTGTTGCATCTGATGTGATTGCCGAACTTGCAACAAGTGGGATGAAATTATTCTTCCTTGGCTATTTATTTATGGGGATTAATTTTATTTACATGACTTATTATCAATCTATTGGATATGCAAGGCCTTCCATTATGATTACCATTTTTCGTGGGTTTATTTTACTGATCTTCATGTTACTTGTTTTACCGTTGTTGTTCGGTGTAAATGGAATCTGGCTCGCTTTACCTGTTGCAGAAGCAATTGTGGCGGTTGTTCTACTATGGTATGCACGGCCAGCAATCATGACAGAGAATTTAAGAGCACAAGCGAAATAAGAAAAAGGCAATGTCCACGATAAAGACATTGCCTTTTTCTTATTGGTATTTTTCTGCTAATTCATAATTTGTTCTTGAATCATGTTTGTTTACTGCTAATATGAAATCATCTGTTTTAATAATAAAATACGTGTCATTCCCATCTTCTACCTCATCCAATAATTCTATATCCGAGTAATAGGAGTAAATTTGTTTTACATCTTCAAAGGTAAGGTCAAAGGGCTCTTCATCCGCGCTTACAAACGTAATTTCATCATATTTCCAAACTCCATCTTCTTTTATAAAATGCCATGTGTATGTTCCGGGTGTTACTTCCATCGGTCCTTCTGTGTGAGGAATTAGGGAGGTTGCAGTAAAGGTTGTTTCTGTTTGGTCTTCCATTCTGAATTGCACATCAGCATCAGCAGGCATTGGTAACATAAAAGAGTCACATTGACATGTAAAAGCATATAAATATTCGCTCGTTAGTGCTTTGTTCTCTAAGGCTTTTTCTGTCATCACTTTGGCTAATGCCTTTTCAACTTTCGTAAGAGCTTCCTGTACTTCTTCGCTTTGTCCTTCTTGGGAAAGGATATCTTCATAATTTAATGTATACCAATCCTGATTTTTTTGTACTAATTTTTTCACTATTTCATGTGTCGCTTTTAAATTTTTTTGTATAATTTTTTGTGCTTCTTCATCTGTTAATTTTTCAAAGTCTTCTTCTTCCTCTACTTGTTCCTCATCAGCTAATTTTGTCAAATCATCCTTTGCATCCGCTTGTTCTTCTTCCTCAACTTCCGAATGATCTGTTTCCTTTTTGTTCTGTGATTGAATTACTTCATTTTGACATGCTGCTAGAAAAATAAAAAGAATAAGCACAAATAGAGCTAATATTTTTTTCTTCATTATATACCCCCATAAAATAAGTAATAATATGATTAGGTGAATTGTACCATTTGGTAATTTTTTTGAAAAGGGACTCTTTTTATATTGACAGCCTATGTACAATTGTATACAATTATACATAGATTGTCAGAATAATATAAATGGAGGTTCGACAGATGACACAAGTAAAAGAAAAACAAAATTATGTAACAGATGAAGTTTTGGAAACGATTGCAGATTATGTTATGAATAAAGAGATTACGAGTGATTTAGCTTATGAGACTGCTCGATACGCGCTAATGGATAGTTTGGGAACGGCTTTTTTAGCATTAAGATATCCAGAGTGTACGAAACACCTAGGACCTGTTGTGCCAGGAACGACTGTCCCAATTGGAACACGTGTACCGGGAACACAGCATTATCTAGACCCAATTGAAGGTGCTTTTGATATTGGTACATTAATTCGTTGGTTGGATTATAATGACACATGGTTAGCAGCAGAATGGGGTCATCCGTCCGATAACTTTGGAGGAATCTTAGCTGTAGCAGATTATATGAGCCGGAAACGAATTTCGGAAGGTAAAGAACCACTGAAAGTAAAAGAAGTACTGGAAGCAGGAATTAAAGCTTATGAAATTCAAGGTGTATTAGCACTTGATAATAGTTTAAATCGCGTTGGTTTTGACCACGTCTTATTTGTGAAAATTGCTTCTGCAGCAGTTGTTACGAAATTACTTGGTGGGGACAAACAGGATGTAATCAACTGTGTATCAAACGCTTGGGTTGATGCAGGTGCACTAAGAACATACCGTCATGAACCAAACACTGGTTCTAGAAAGTCTTGGGCAGCAGGAGATGCAACATCTCGCGCGGTTCGCCTTGCACTGAAAACATTAAAAGGTGAAATGGGTTATAAAACAGCACTAACTGCAGAAGGTTGGGGCTTTGAAGATGTAATTATGAATGGTAAAGAAATCACATTAGCACAAGACTTCGATTCTTATGTAATGGAAAATATCTTGTTCAAAATTTCTTACCCAGCAGAATTCCATGCACAAACAGCCCTAGAGTGTGCGATTGAAGTACATGATCAAGTAAAAGATAAAATTGATGAAATTGAAAAAGTTAAAATTATTACACATGAATCTGCTATTCGTATTATCGACAAAAAAGGACCACTACATAATCCAGCAGACCGTGACCACTGTATTCAGTACATCACAGCAGTTGGATTACTATTTGGTGAACTAACAGCAGATAGTTATGAAGATGACTTTGCTCAAAATCCATTAATCGATGAACTACGTGACAAAATGGTAACAATCGAAAAAGAAGAATACAGTAAAGATTACCTAGACCCAGAAAAACGTTCCATTGCAAATGCTGTTCAAGTTGTATTCAAAGATGGCACAGAAACAGAACTTGTTGCAAGAGAATACCCAATTGGTCACCGTCGTAGAAGAGATGAAGGAATCCCACTTTTAATCGAAAAATTCGTCGAAAACGTTAAAACAAGATTCCCACAACAACAAGCAGAAAAAATCTTTGCAGTTCTTAATGACCATGACAAACTAATGGAAACAGATGTAAACGAATTAATGGATTTAATGGCTATATAAAAATAAAAAACCCTCCCTCTTTTGTTAACATAATAAAAGAGGGAGCTGGATTTTTATCAAGAGATTCACGCGAAAATGCATCTTTCTTTGGCTGCCCGAAAATATGAAATAAGGGGATTAGCGGTCACCCAAACAGAAATGGTTGCCCGAAAAAGCGAAAGAAAGCGAAACTCGGTCATCCAAATGCAGATGGTTGCCCGAAAAAGCGAAATAACGCGAATAGCGGTCACCCAAACAGAAATGGTTGCCCGAAAAAGCGAAAGAACGCGAAACTCGGTCATCCAAATGCAGATGGTTGCCCGAAAAAGCGAAAGAACGCGAAAATTGGTCACCCCAAATGCAGATGGTTGCCCGAAAAAGCGAAAGAACGCGAAACTCGGTCATCCAAACGAAGATGGTTGCCCGAAAAAGCGAAAGAACGCGAATAGCGGTCACCCAAACAGAAATGGTTGCCCGGAAAAGTGAAAGAACGCGAAACTCGGTCACCCAAATGCAGATGGTTGCCCGAAAAAGCGAAAGAACGCGAAACTCGGTCATCCAAACGCAGATGGTTGCCCGAAAAAGCGAAATAACGCGAAACGCGGTCACCCAAACAGAAATGGTTGCCCGAAAAAGCGAAATAACGCGAAACTCGGTCATCCAAACAGAAATGGTTGCCCGGAAAAGTGAAAGAACGCGAAACTCGGTCACCCAAATGCAGATGGCTGCCCGAAAAAGCGAAATAACGCGAATAGCGGTCATCCAAACAGAGATGGATGCCCGAAAAAGCGAAATAACGCGAAACTCGGTCACCCAAATGCAGATGGTTGCCCGAAAAAGCGAAATAACGCGAAACTCGGTCATCCAAATAGAGCTTTATAAAAATTCACAGGAGGTTTTACAATGACTTGGTTAACAAGTGAACAGAAAACACAAAAGCAGTTAGCAGATGAATTTAAACAATTAGTAGAACAACAACAAATCCTACAAATTGCTGGTGCACATGATGCCATGGCAGGGCTTGTTGGTAGAAAAGTAGGCTTTAAATCTCTTTATCTCTCTGGAGGTGCTTACACGGCAAGTTTAGGTATTCCAGATATTGGTTTATTGCAATCTACAGAAGTTGCGGAACGTGCAAGAGAAATTGTGCGTGCAACAAATCTTCCATTATTAGTGGATGCAGATAATGGATTTGGTGGGCCACTGAATGTTGCGAGAACGGTAAGTGAATTAGTCGAAGCAACAGTAGCTGCAATGCAAATTGAAGACCAGAAGATTCCTAAGAAATGTGGCCATTTGAATGGAAAACAATTAATCTCAATAGAAGATATGGTAGAAAAAATAAAAATGGCTAAAAAAGTAGCACCTTCTCTTTATATTTTAGCACGTACAGATGCAGGAAGTGTGGAAGGCTTAGATAAAGCAATTGAACGCGCAAAAGCGTATGTGGATGCTGGTGCGGATGCGATATTCCCTGAGGCAATGCAAACGAAAGAAGATTTTAAAAAGTTCGCGGATGCGATTGATGTGCCATTATTAGCAAATATGACAGAATTTGGTAGAACACCATATTACACAGCAGAAGAATTTGCAGATTTAGGATACGCGATGGTTCTATATCCAGTTACATCTTTACGTGCTGCAGCAAAGGCATATGAGCGGGTGTTCACTGAAATCCTTGAAACGGGTACACAAAAGGGCGCATTAGAAGATATGCAGACAAGAGAAGAATTGTATGATGTTATTGATTACTTTAACTACGAATCACTCGATCAATCCATCGCTAAAACGACCATCCCAACATTAGATGAGTAAAAGGGGTATATTATTCCACAGCTATTCACTATAATAGAGAATAGAATAGAGAAAAAAGAGAGGAAAGTATATGGTTCGTTACAGTAGGCGATTATCAGCAAGTGATGTCGCATATGATTTCATTCGAAAAAAAATAATTAAATTAGAATATGCTCCTTCCACACATTTAGTGGAGGAGCAACTATCAAAAGAAATTGAAGTAAGCCGTACCCCATTACGACAAGCTTTATATCGGTTAGAATTAGAACAATTGGTGCTTAAACAACCAAATGGGAGAATCATTGTTACACCAATCACACCGACAGAAGCTGGAGATGTCTTTAAAGTTCGTGAAGTATTAGAAGGACTTGTAGCTAAAGAGGCGACAGAAAAATTATCAGAACAGGATTTTCATAAGTTGGAAGAGGCACTCGTCCTCATGAAAATGGCTGCGGAGAAAGATAGGAAAGAAGATCTCGTAAAACATGGTGCACAATTCCATGAAATTCTCCAAACAGCAAGCGCCAATGAGGTCGCGAATCAATTCTTAAACCAACTAAAAAGTAGAATTGCGCGTTATCGAAGAATTAGTAGTTACGCCAATCCAACATATGAACCAGATGTTGTCGTACAAGAACATATACAAATATTTAACCTTTTACAAAAAGGACAAAAAGACGAAGTAGAAAAAGCAATGCGTGCACATATTCGCCGAAGTCTCCAGTCTACCATCGAAACCCTTGAACTATATGTAAAAGGCGTTGCATTGGAAAAAGATAAATAAAGAATAGAATGGTGAAAAATCGTATTCGCCGATATAAAATGTTCTCGTTTTCGAGTGAGGAAAACAAGAGCATTTTTATTTTGGTATGAAAAAATGAGAAAAAGCATAAAATAGAAAGACAACCAATGTCGATTTTTAAAAATTACTCTATCAGTTTGGAAAGTGATAAAAAATAAAACTGCTTTATTTTGAAACAGAGCTATTTGGAACAGGAGGTGGCTCTCGCCGCGTGCCCGAAAACTCGATTCATCGTGAAAACGGTCACGGTGGCTCCCGCCGCGTGCCCGAAAACCCGATTCATAGCAAAAACGGTCACGGTGGCATCTGCCGCGTGCCCGAAAACTCGCATCATCGTGAAAACGGTCACGGTGGAATCTGCCGCGTGCCCGAAAACTCGCATCATCGCAAAAACGGTCACGGTGGAATCTGCCGCGTGCCCGAAAACTCGCATCATCGTGAAAACGGTCACGGTGGAATCTGCCGCGTGCCCGAAAACTCGCATCATCGTGAAATCGGTCACGGTGGAATCTGCCGCGTGCCCGAAAACTCGCATCATCGCAAAAACGGTCACGGTGGCTCTCGCCGCGTGCCCGAAAATTCGATTCAACGCAAAAACGGTCACGGTGGAATCTGCCGCGTGCCCGAAAACTCGATTCATCGCGAAATCGGTCACGGTGGAATCTGCCGCGTGCCCGAAAACTCGCATCATCGCAAAAACGGTCACGGTGGAATCCGCCGCGTGCCTGAAAAGTCGATTCATCGTGAAAACGGTCACGGTGGCTCCCGCCGCGTGCCCGAAAAGTCGGCTCATCGCAAAAACGGTCACGGTGGCTCCCGCCGCGTGCCCGAAAACTCGTCTCAACGCAAAAACGGTCACGGTGGAATCTGCCGCGTGCCCGAAAACCCGGCTCATCGCAAAAACGGTCACGGTGGCTCCCGCCGCGTGCCCGAAAACTCGCATCATCGCAAAAACGGTCACGGTGGCTCCCGCCGCGTGCCCGAAAACTCGTCTCAACGCAAAAACGGTCACGGTGGCACCTCACCCCGATGCCCTTTTATCCTGTTCTCACACGATTTTAGCCAAATGGGAGATTTTCCTACATAAGTCTAAGCAAATTGATTGTTTTTTTTATTTTATTCATGCATTATATACCTGTAAGGGTATTTTAAAATAATGGAGGTTTTCAAAATGAGTCAAACAGATTTATTAATAACTTTAACAGCACATGAAAGAGATTCCAATAATGTTACCATTGCATTTACAATGGGGGGAAAAGCATTAGAGAAAGGGCATTCCGCAGAAATTTTACTTCTATCTGATGCTGTACATTTAGCTTCTAAAGGATATGCAGATAAAATTGATATTGGAGAACCGTTCTTGCCAATAAAAGAATTACTACCTGCTTTCTTAGAAAATGGTGGTAAATTAAAAGTCTGCTCAGCCTGCATGAAACATAACGGTGTAAAAGAGAGTGACTTACTAGATGGAGCAGAAATTGTAACAGCGGACTATGTCGTTGAGGCAGTCATGGATGCGAAGAAATCACTACAATTAAATTAAATAATATAAGTAAAAATAATCTTTGATAAACATGTCAAAGATTATTTTTTTGCCTAAATTTATTTAATTTTTAAAATCACCCGATGCTCTATCCTTAGCACAATTACTAATACTCTTGCTTAAAGACACGGTAGAAAGTACAACCATGCTTCAAAAAAAGTGCGATTAAGTTTCAGGTGGAATAAAAACTCTATCTGAACCAAGTTTTCTTTATCATGATTAGCATATGGATGCATACATATACAAAATAAAATAAAAAGTTGGAGTTCTGTTATCAAAATCAATTCATTTAGGAGGCGAAAGAAATGGCGACTGAAGAGAATGGAAGCCCCTCACGTATTTCACGGATATTAAATGGAATTGAAAGAATTGGAAATAGGTTACCAGACCCTTTTATGTTATTCGTTTATTTAGCGTTAATTGTTATTGTGCTATCCAGTATCATCGCATTATTCAATATATCTTTTTATCAACCAGGTGTGGAAGAAAAGGTATTTATTCAAAGCTTACTATCAAAAGATGGTATTCAATTCATGATCACATCGATGATTGATAATTTTGTTGGCTTTAAACCGTTAGGAATCGTATTAACGATGATGTTAGGAGTTGGTTTAGCAGATAAAGTTGGTTTACTGGAAACAGCAATTAAATGTACCATCGTAAAAGCTCCTCCTTCCTTGATTACGTATGCTGTCGTGTTAACAGGGATTCTCGGAAATCTTGCATCAGATGCTGCCTTCGTTATTATTCCACCATTAAGTGCGATGGTTTTTTATAATATTGGGCGTCATCCATTAGCAGGTCTTGCTGCAGGTTTTGCTGGTGTTGGATCAGGCTATACTGCGAATTTCATGGTTAGTGGTGCAGATGCCTTATTATCAGGAATTTCCACAGAAGTAGTTCAAACGATTGATGAAAATGTAGTCGTTACTCCGGTTGATAATTGGTATTTTATGATTGCTTCTGTTGTCGTCTTATCTGTTATTGGAGCGCTTGTGACTGAAAAAATCGTTGAGCCTCGATTAGGTAAATATACAGGAGATGTAAAAAAGGAATTTACTAAAGTTCAACCAAGGGAATGGAAAGGTTTTATAAATGCAGTAATAGCTGGGCTCATTTATATCGCTTTTCTTATTAGCATCATTTTCCTACCAAACTCTCCACTAACAAATGAAGATGGTGGTATGGTTCCGTCACCTTTTCTAACAGGGATTGTTCCTATATTATTTTTCCTTTTTATCATTGTTGGTGTGACATACGGAATCACGGTTAAAAAAATCACAGATACACGCTCTATCGGAAAATATATGGGAGAAGCAATGCGCGATATGGCTGGATTTATTGTATTAATTTTTTCTGCATCGCAATTTATTTCTTATTTTGAATGGTCCAATATCGGTTCATGGATCGCTGTATCAGGAGCAAACTTTTTACAATCTGTAGGTTTAACAGGTATTACCGTTATTATCGGATTTGTTTTGTTAACAGCAATACTAAACTTGTTCATATTCAGTGGTTCCGCACAATGGGCATTGGAGGCACCAATTTTCATTAAGATGTTTTACTTTTTAGATTACCATCCGGCATTTGTTCAAGTTGCTTACCGAATTGCTGATTCCTCAACGAACGTCATCACACCAATGAATCCGTATATTATTATCATTTTATCGTTCATGAAAGATTACGATAAAAAGGCTGGCATCGGGACACTCATTGCTTTAATGCTTCCATATAGTATCTTCTTTTTAGGAAGTTGGATTATTTTATTACTGTTATTTATTTTTCTGGAAATTCCATTTGGTCCAGGAATTGGGGTTTATTTATAGTAAAAATGATTTTTTAAAGAAAACACTTGACAATATTCCATAGAGCATATAAGTTGTATATAGGCAAAATAATTATACAAAGGAAACAAATGAAAGGGGATAAATCATGTCTAAATTTGTATTACCTGAACTACCTTATGATGTAGAAGCTCTAGAACCGCATATTGATGCGAAAACTTTACAAATTCATCATGGAAAACATCATGCGACATACGTAAATAATCTAAATAAAGCTTTGGAAGGCCACCAAGATCTACAAGAGAAATCATTAGAATATTTACTAACGAATTTAGAATCTCTGCCAGCAGATATTCGTACACAAGTTCGAAATAATGGTGGTGGAACATATAGCCATAAACTATTTTGGGAAGTCATGTCCCCGAATGGCGGAGGAGAAGCAACTGCAGATATAGGGAAAGAAATTGATAAATACTTTGGAAATTTCGATAATTTACAAGATGAACTATCAAAAGCTGCTATTTCTAGATTTGGAAGTGGATATGGTTGGTTAGTGATGGATCATCATGGAGATTTAGCTGTGATGAGTACAGCAAACCAAGACACACCATTGACAGTAGGAAAAACTCCTTTACTCGTTATTGATGTGTGGGAGCATGCATACTACCTGAAATACCAAAATCGTAGACCAGAATTCGTTACAAACTGGTGGAATACGGTTAATTGGGATAAGGTAAATGAGTTGTTTTTAGACGCAAAAAAGAAATAGAACGCGTTTAAAATATAGTTAGTTTTTGTATTTCAAATGTAGCCATATTGATGTCTCTCGGGGTGGTAGCCGAGGGACCTTTTTTTCTTAAAATCGTAGAAATCCCGATAAAATCCCCGAAATCCTGATAAATCCGCTCCATTCCCGATTTCCTACATAGAAAAAAAGTTGCCCGTTGGAAACGGAGCAACTTTTAAAAATTATATCGGTTATGCCTTTTTCTCATTTTTCTTTTTCTTCTTTTTCGTAAGTTTTCTTAGAAGAAAAGCACCTGCAACAGCAGCTAAAACAGTGTTTGTCTTCTTGTTAAATACCTGTTTTGCAACAAGATTCAAGTTTTGTGGACGTTCTGCTAGACGACGCATGAAGTAGCCATACCAATCTTCTCCAAATGGTACATACGTACAGAAGTTATAGCCCTCTTTCGCAAGTTCAATTTGCATGTCTTTTCTAAATCCATAAAGCATTTGAAATTCAAATTTATCATTTGGAATATTATTTTCTTTGACAAATTTTTTCACATGGTTAATAATATGGTGATCATGTGTTGCAATGGATGTGAACTTTCCACTTAGTAAATGATATTCAATTAGTTTTAGGAAATTTTTATCGATATCTTTTTTATCTTGAAATGCTACAGTCTCTGACTCCTTGTAAGCACCTTTTACAAGACGTAAGCGAAAGTCTTTATATTTTTGTATATTGTCTACAGAATTAAAGAAGTAGGCTTGGATAACGGTTCCAATATTGTCATATGTTTTTGCTAATTCATCAAGCAAATCAAAGGAAGTCTGTAAATGATCATAATCCTCCATATCCATATTGACAAAAATATCATAGGACTTGGCCTTTTCCATAATTTCAGTTAAATTCGCTAGACAAAAATCATAATCAATATCTAAACCTAACTGGGTAGGCTTTAAAGAAATATGTGCATCTATTTGATGTTCATGAATGGCCTCAATTACTTTGATAATTTTTCCTTTTGCTTCAACTGCTTCCTCTTTTTCAAAAACAAACTCTCCAAGATTATCAATCGTACAAGAAATCCCATGGGCATTTAGTTTCTTAATACTTTCAATCATTTCATCGATATTCGTGCCTGCAACAACGGATTGTGCACCTAATTTAAGTCCCCAACGTTGTGCTCCTTTATTCAGTGTTTGGTTTTCTGAAAGATAAATAAAAAAATTTTTTACCCAACTCATCTTGGTTACCCCCTAATATGCTGAAATTCTTTTTCTATATCTGCTGTTATTTAATGAATATTAAGTTTTGTAAGCCCTTACTTTCCCTAATAAAAAAATAAAAAGCTCCAAAACATATATGAAAAGGATAGATATAAAATATTTAACAACTCTATTATAATTCATTAATATTAAAAAATCTATGAAAAGGAATATGTTATAATAATCTAATAATATTGCGTATTCACGAAAGGATTTTGAAAAATGAACAAAAACGCTGTCTGTGTGGTTGGTAGTATTAATATGGATATAACTGTTTCAACGTCTAAAATGCCAAAACAAGGGGAAACAGTTCTTGGCGAAAAATATAGAACATATCCTGGTGGAAAAGGGGCAAATCAGGCGGTAGCTGCAGCAAGGCTTGGCTCAGATGTAACGATGATTGGGGCTGTGGGGGATGATGTGTTCGGAAAACATCTACTTACACATTTACAACAGGAAGGAATCCAAATGCAAGGAGTGGAAGTACTGGGGGGGGTATCCACAGGGATTGCTAATATTATTATGATGAATCAAGATAACCGTATCATCGTTGCTCCAGGTGCAAATCAGCATGTAACCCCTGAAATGATAGAAAAAAAGAAACATATCATCCAAAATAGTGATATTGTGTTACTCCAGCAAGAAATTCCCATGAGAACCATTCAGTATGTCATCGAATTAGCCTATGAATCTGGGGTGAAAGTCGTGCTAAATCCTGCACCATTTCAACCTCTATCTAAATCATTACTAGAAAAAGTAACATATATAACACCAAATGAAATAGAAGCAGAAGCGATAAATATCACGCAACAAAATGTACGTATTCAAAGAAAAACCATCATTACCCTAGGAAAATCAGGTGTACAATTTGTAAATAATAATGGAGAAAAAAAGCTCGTCCCAGCGTTTTTAGTTCCAGTAAAAGATACCACCGGGGCAGGGGATACATTCAATGGAGCATTTGTTAGTCAAATTGCAAAAGGGGCGTCTTTACATCACGCGATTTCCTATGCGAATGCCGCTGCAGCTCTTTCGGTGACGAAAATAGGTGCACAGACTGGAATGCCAAGCGAAGTCGAGGTAGAGGAATTTTTAAATAATCAAAGCCAATCGGATTGATCGACCGACTGGCTTTCTACGTTACTTTTTAAATTTACTTCCCGTTTTTTTCGCGCGTAATTTAGCCATTAAATCACTCGTTGTTTGTTTCTCTTGTGTGGTTTTCGTTGTGTCTATTTGAACGATATGATAATTTCCATGTTTCTTCTCGATTTCAAAATACGTATTCACATCACTTCCATCGGGTAACATTTCCTTGTTAACGGTGAATTCCTCTTTTACTTCTTCGACAAGGATGACTGCCATATTTCCCTCAAAACGATCTAAAAATCCATGCATTTCCATCTCTCCTTTATTCACGAGGTTACGATACTTGCCTCTTTAATTGGATAGGTTATGCCATGCTTTGAAAGAAGGTAGGATAAAAACTCCATCTAAACGTAATCTTCTTTTGAAATTCAATTCACACAAGCTAAACCTTCCTCTTTAATCTCTTGCAGTCGTACCTCCCCAATCCCATTGACTTTTGAAAGCTCATCTAACTTTTTATACGGTCTGTTCGCAATCACATCTTCCGCTCGCTTTGGCCCGATATTGGTGATTTTCTGTAGGTCTTCTGCGGATGCTTGATTGATATTGATACAGTTATCGGATGGTGTTTTTTCACTTTGCGTTGTTTTCTTATGGTTTGATGGTGAATTAGTTTTGGAACGCTCTTTCGAAGCAGATTTCTTTTTCCCAGTATTAATGGAATATGTTTTTCCATCTGTTGTCACCAAAATATTGCCATCTGTTGCAGTACCATAGATTTTCACACCAGATTGTTTGAGTCTTTCAATCACATCCTGATGTGGATGACCATATTGACTATCCACCCCAGCACTGAAAATTGCAACTTCTGGTTGAACCGCATCAATGAATTCCTGCCCATTGGATGTATCAGAACCATGATGTCCTAGTTGAAAAACGTGTGATTTTAAGTCAATCCCTGTTCCAATCATTTCCGATTCTGCCTGTATATCAGCATCTCCTGTAAATAGGAAACGTTTCTCGCCATATGTAAATTGAATGGAAACCGATTCTTCATTCGCTTTTCCTGAAATCGATGACGGGTGGACAATTTTTAGTTGCAGATTCCCAATTTCATAATCTTCCCCTGCACGTGGTTCATGATAGTCGATATCATTTGCTAAAATACCTTCGATTGATTTTTGAAAAGTCTCGGAAGTACTTTCATTCCCAGACATCCACACCTCACCGACATCGAATGTATCGATAATATCCGGTAATTGCCCAATATGATCTGCATCTGGATGACTAATAATTACTAAATCCAGTGCCGTAATCCCTTGATCTGCTAAATATTCAACCGTATCATTTCGTTTCCAATCCCCTGTATCGAACAAAATCGTATAATTTTCCCCACCACTTTCATAGGTGAATAATGTTGCATCTGCCTGCCCGACATCTATATAGTGGATTGTCAAAGGTGCTAATGTGTCGGTTGTTTTCTTTGGATGTGTTTGCTTTTTCGACGTTTGTTTTTGTTTCTTATTTTCCTTCTCTTCTTTTTCTTCCTTTTCTTTTTCTTTCGCTTCCACATTGTCTCCGGTGTCCTCAGCTTCTGCGCTAGTTTCTGTTACCGTATCATGGTCATTTTCATTCATATTTGTTCCTGTTTCTTCTACACCGCAAGCAGTGAATAAGAAAAGAAGTGAAACCATTAACATAAGATATTTTCTCAAATCTAGTATCCCCCAAACATTGATGTCTCTTTTTACTTTAAAGGAAATGAAAAGAAAAGGAAATTTTTATGCTGAAAATCATCATGTTTTTGTGTTTTCTAGGGGAATTCTTTCATTTTAGGGATGATTTATTTCTAGATTTTTCGTTTTTTCAAAAATGACTGTGTCGTAAAAGTATTCGATAATGATTAAAATGCCTCCAGAAAGGACGAGTATCATGATGGTCTTTATAATGATGTATTTTCTCCTCCTAAATCAGCAAACGAGCTATCAGGGAGAGGAAATATCACGATGTACGAATTTTTCAGATGAAGACATTTCGAATATAAATATTTTCACCCTTAAAAAGGGAGTAGTTGACCGGTTGGAAGGTGAAGTAGCTGTTATTCTAATAGAAAAAGATAATTTGGAAATCATTTTACCAAAGGAATGCACCCCATACAAAGGTACAGTCCATTCCGTCCTGCGCATCTTTCGCTTCAATAACAGTACCCTCCTCATTTCGATAGATAAAGAAAGTACAGATAAGAGAAAGATAAGGATGCAACAGATGGTAAGAAAAATACGAGACTAGCTTCTTTGTTATACAAATGAAAAATACATAATAGTACTACAAAAAAAAATAGTGGGAATATTACCTAAACATAGATAATTATGTTATGATATAGGAAAAAAGGGGAGAATACTCATTGAAGAAAGTACTTATATTTATTTTCACAATGATAATATGCACTGTTTTGGTTGCGTGTACGGGGGATAGTGAGGAAGTAAGTAATGAAGATGCCGTAGACAATAAAGAAAATCAATCAGAAAAAAATAATGATGGACAAGCAGCTATCCCTGAAGATATCATCATTGATGCGGAAGCTGATCCAATTGAATTAAAAGATCAAATGGGGCTCGAAATCGGAGACACAGGTTACACGGTGACACAGGGGGATTACAACGAACTAGCAATTACATTAAATGGCGTGGAAATGGTGCGAGATATCGGAAAAGAAACAGAATCAGACGATGCCCTTTATTTAATTGGCGATTTCACGTTTAAGAATTTAAGTGATGGTTATTTAACAATAGAAAAGCCAGATGCAGCTAGAGGTTCAGATGAAGAGGCAATTGAGAATGATGAACTAGGAAACAACGGCGATTTACTTGGAATAGGTGATTGGTTTGTGGATGAAAATAATGAAATACCATTAGAAGAAAATCCTACGAATTCCATGTCATTAGAAAAAGGAGAAGTAATAGACCAAAAAATCTCAATTATAATGCGTGACCGTGCAGATGAGTATATGATTGTTTTTGGTTTTTTTGATGGAAACAATAAAGATTATCGAAATAAGGTTACATGGACATTCGATGCAGATAAAGTTGTTGAAAAGTAAAAAGTGTTTGAGGTGAAATAGTTGTTTGTAAAAGGACTTAATCATTTTTTGTTTTCTGTTTCAAATTTAGAAAGATCCATTAAGTTTTACCAAGATGTATTTGATGCCAAATTGCTGGTTAAAGGGAAAAGTACTGCTTATTTTGATTTAAATGGAATGTGGTTGGCACTTAATCTAGAGGAAAATATTCCTCGTAATGAAATAAATCACTCTTACACTCATATTGCTTTTTCAATAGAAGATGCTGATTTTTATCATATATCTGAAAAGTTAGAGAAGTTGGGAGTAAATATTTTAAATGGACGTCCTCGAGATGAAAAAGATAAGAAGTCCATTTATTTTACTGATCCCGATGGACATAAATTTGAATTTCATACTGGTACATTGCAAGATAGGTTACATTATTACAAGCAGGATAAACCACATATGGAATTTAATGATGAATATATTTACAGCAACAGGTCTGATAAATGAATACAACTGTGCTTGAATAGAATCAACTGACAACTAAAAAATATAAAAATTGTATATGTAGCTATTTGGAGGTTTTGTTGGATAAAGCTCCAGTATTGCACTTTACAGAGTACTTCAAGCTACTCGAAATTCCAGAAACACTCGCTCATTTTGATGACCATTTCAGCAAAGAAATATATGATGATATTACGAATTATAGGGATGTAATGTTTGCATTTCTTTCATACATTTTTTGCATAAAAAACCCCTAAAGTAGTTTTGTTTTTTAAAAGTGTCTACTTTAGGGGGAATATATCACACCAAGCGGCGTGAGTCTCTCTTTGAAGTAGATCAGATTACGCATGAACCAGGCGCCATGAGTAAAAAAACCTGACTGTACAATTACTTTATATGTTTTTAATCTAAGATGTCCATGATTTAATATTAGTCTTTCCTCCAGAAAATAAAAGAAATCAGCCATAACACCATATTATGACCGATTTTAAATGACATAAAGATGGAGATACTTCAACTTCTTCGCAACATCCTTCTAAGCAAAAAGATGATTCCAATTAAAGCTAGAACAGTAATAATAGCTCCCGGAATTCCAAAACTACCTAGCATCATGTTTCCTCCTCATTATTTTTACTTAAATTCATTTTAGAGTTGAATTTTAACGATTAATTATTTTTTCGGAAGATTGCTATTATAGTAACACAAATTGATGGATTATGGTATGATGTTTTTAACTTGAATTGCATGAATACCTTTTGAATTTAACTGAGCGAATAATAATCATAAACGATGGTTAATGTGTTGATATGGATGGTTTGTGATGGTCGAGGTGAATTTTATGTTCATTAGAGAAATAAGAAGCGAAGATGCTGAGAAATTTATAAACCTTTATGAAAATGGTAGAAGATAAATCATGCTTTATGCTTATGGAAAAAGGAGTTAAATAACTATGACCCAATACTTATATATTGCTTCACCAAGGAAACTACCTCAAGGTTCGTTCGGTTTGAATCCCGTGTCTTCGAAACAACCTCATATTTTTGCAAGTGAATTAGATTTTGTACATCTTTATTTTGAAAATAATTACGATGAGAAATTAAAACGGAAATTTTCATATAGTCCACATTTCTCATTTGCTTATCAGGTGGCAACTTATTCAAATCATATCCCATTCAAATTTGAATTAATAGAAACTAAAGAAGAAAAATGTTTAAACATATTATATTCCTATTTAGAAAATGCTATTCAATCAAGTGGGATGATAGAGTACTTTACTTCACTTAGTGGCAAAGAAGATCAGGATATTTTCAAAAAAAGAAAAGTTCGTTGGAAAGAAATAAAAACACCTTATGATTTAGTGTTGGAAGACCGTGAATTTTGGGTAATTACATTGTAAAAGCTTTTAAAATGGTTTTAATTTATTTAGTTTAACAATCGGATTAGATTGTTGAACAGTGTCATTGATTTTGGTGGGGGTGAAATATTAGGAATATGAATGCGATTGTGAACAGTAGGATTTAAGAATAAAGTGCTTTTCCCTAATAAAAAAGTGCTAATACTGTATATTAGAGATAGATTATTTAAAAATTATGGTGGAGGGTATAAGATGAAATTGAAACGTAAGTTAGGCATATTAATTTTAGGATGTGCTGTCATAGGTGTTGCATTATATGGATCTATACAAAAAGAACCGTACAGCACAGGAGCGGTTGTTGATTCTGTATGGGATAAATATGATGTCCAAAGTACTCAAATTGGCGAATTTGAGAACCAAAATATTGGAAAACCAGGAATTTACATAGATGTTTATAATGAAGAGGAAATACAAAAAGTGGAGAAATATCTAGTGAAAAACTTATCGAAAGAGGATTTAGAAAAATACGAAATAGATGTATTTTTATTTGAAGAATAATTACAAATCAAATTCTACACAAACGGGCACATTTGCAGCATAAAGTATTGCGCCATAATTAGATAAGAATAGATAAAGGGGTATAACATAAAACGAATTTTAATCAGCATGCTCTTGTTGGTGAGGAAGAGAATAGATTTTATGAATATGGTTATTATCAGAAACAATAAATGCCACTAACATCTAAGGAAGACAATGTCCATCGGCATCATCTCTCTTTTTGAAAACTTCTAAAAATGTTTTCAAAAAGATCTACAGTGTTACCCTATCCTTCATGCGAAGCCAATCTATTGCTTATACTGCATCATAGATTGGCAGGCCAACGATGAAAATTTTGACAATTCATGAATGTTAAGCAATCGGGTGCGATAATGGAATAATGATTTTGTCTTAGGATCCAGCGATTCACCGGATAAGAATATAAATAGTGTATATTTAACTATTTGGAGGTTTTATTTTGAAGAAGGTTATAGTATTAGTACTTTGTTGGTTACTTCTTTTTACCACTTTATCTGCCTGTCAATATAATGGAAAATATGTGGAATGGGGAGAAAAGACGAATAGCAACGCTACTGAATTGTTAGAGAACAATAATATACCCTATGAGATAAGAGATGGAATAATATATATCCCCGAAGATGCCTTTGATAAAGCTATTTATTGTTGTGCGTAGTATGGAAATGTAAGTGGCTCTTATTCTATTAATGAGTGCTAATCCAGAATAGCTTTTTTTCCTGAATTGTAGCATAATGTTGAGTGAATTATGTTAAAATTCAACCAATTGAATAGAGCGTATTAGGATGCTAAATTGTTGCAGTTTAAAAGGAAAGAGAGAGGGTAAAATGGGATCAAAGAAGTTATCAATTACTGTGTTTGTATTGAGTCTAATTTTATTGCTTATTTCGCTTAAATTATTTTGGAATTTAAGTATTTTTGTTGATGAATATGGTTTAAGTCCTGACAAAGTTAATGGTGGGGATTTTTGGCTTTCAATGGACTGGTTAAGATTATTGCTATTGTTTTTGCTATGCGTTGTGTCTGGAATAAGTATTTTAAAAGGCAAACCGAGACGGTGAAATCAAGCAATCGAGCTATATTGTGGAATTGCGAGGAAGGCTTAACATGAGAAAAGTTACTGTTGTCGTTGTTATCTTATTGTCAGTTTGTATATTTAGCGGTTGTAATAATGAATTGTCAGGGAGCAAACCACCCAGTGTCTCTATAAAAATCGATAATAAACAATATGATACCCAGCTTGGTACATACTGTTGGAACGCGGAGTGTGTTGATACCGTTGGACCAGTAGAGTTATTGAAGGAAAAAGAGCCTATACAAGTAAAGGCTGGTGAGCAAATCACATTAAATATGGATTACACACCAAAACCTAATGAAATTCATCTTTCACAGATAGAGAATGATGATGAGGTAGAAATTGAAGTAAATCATAATCAGTTTATAGCTCCTAATGAAAAAGGCACTTATTTTTATGTATACAGTGTCTGGTGGATCGATGAAGAAGATGAAAATTTATCTCACGGCGATGCTTTCTATGCCTTTGCTTTAGAAGTTAAATAATATATTGATTTGCTCAATTAATGGGTGCGATAACCGATTAATTATGTACGATAATCGATCTAGATTGATGACCTCGTAAAAATTCGTCCCCCTTTAACAACCAAATGGCCCGATTGCTAATAAATATCGTAGTAATAAGTATGAAAAATCATTTAAAAGATGGTATTGATTTAGACTACTTTCATATTTTAAATCATACCTATCAAGAATAATGAAATATATATTAGGAAAAACCATATTTTGTTATAGTGTTTTACTACTTATGCGCATAGTCGTTTTTTATGTAATTGGTAGATTAATTGGGCTAAATGAAACAGTCAGTATCACAGTTGCTGCAGGAGTTACTTTTATTATACTTTTAATAGAGGCTTTATATAATCTTAGAGAGAAGAATAAATATAACGATAAATAATAACATTTCGTCCGTTAACGGGTGCAATTACTTTAAGGATTTCAGTCATATTTATAGGGAGAAAATCGTTTCTATTTTTAAAACTAGGCTAGTTCAAACGAATGAAGCTAGCATTGTGCCTATCTATATCCAAATGTAAACTAAAAGTGTTAGGGAGGAGGCTCTATGAGAAAAAGAATTTATATTGCATTGATAATAATTGTTATCATAATTGGAGCTTTTACTTATTATTCGACTTCGCCAAAATTTATTAAAGAACCAGATACTATCATAAAGGATAAAGATGGAAAAATAGTAGAACCAATGGATAATGACAGCGATAATATTGGTCATGAATGATTATTGACAGTGAATAAAATTGTTCAAATCAAGCCAGAATCATGAGTGAAATTAAAACAACTTTGTCAGTTGTAACATTAGATGATTCCAGAATCGGGCCATTATGTTGAATAACTTGATTTATTCTAACCAAGAGATCAGGGGGAGAAGGAATTGATGAGAAGCGAGGAAAGAATATTTGATTTAATAACAAATATTGCTGAAAATGATGAACGAATTAGAGCTGTTTATATGAATGGTTCAAGAACAAATCCGAATGTGCCAAAGGATATTTTTCAAGATTATGATGTTGTTTTTGTAGTAACGGAAATAGTATCTTTCATAAAAAATGATTGTTGGATAAACATATTTGGAGATATTCTGATGGTTCAAGAACCAGATAAACTTGATAAGAGCGTTGGGAAAGATATGAACTTTAACTATACATACGCATATTTAATGTTATTCACAGATGGTAATAGAATAGATTTACGTCTTCAAACACAAAAAGAAATGCTTAGCGAGTACGGTGAAGATAAGCTTACTATTCCATTAATAGATAAAGATGAGATCTTGCCACCAATTCCTTCTCCCACTGATATTGATTACCACATAAAAAAACCAACGGAAGGGAAATTTGAAAGTTGTACGAGTAATTTTTGGTGGTGTCTCCAAAACGTTGCCAAAGGAATATGGCGTGATGAACTTCCATATGCAAAATCAATGTATGAATATACTACAAGGGATGCTTTAGATAAAATGGTGAACTGGTGGATTGGAATAGAGCAAAACTTCCAAGTTTCAACAGGAAAATTTGGAAAATACTTTAAGAAGTATCTCCCCAAATCATATTGGATGATGTACCAAGAAACATATTCTAATTCTGATTATACACAAATGTGGCACTCTATATTTATTGCTTGTGATCTGTTCAGAAACTTATCACAGGATGTAGCCGCGCATTTTAATTATCCATATCCAATAAAATATGACAACAATATAACTAAATTTCTTAGTCACATTAAAGAATTACCAGCTGACGCCAAGAAGATATATTAATCACATAACTTATTCATTGATATTTCCATTAACGGGCGCGATGGTTGCACAGTGATGGTGCCTTTTTTACAAACGGACCAGATTGTGATAGAAATGCTTTACTGGTGAAATGAGTAAATAAAGAAAGGGGGTCTGATATGACTATGACTCTTATTATAATTGCATCTATGTTTATATGGATTGTAGCAATTAATGAGCTAATCAAGCCTTCAAAGAAGCAGAATGACCGAAAAATCATTATTTTAACTTCTTTCGGCACATTATCAACATTGATTATTACTGTTTCACTTTTTCAGAGCTTTCCACTATTCAATTAACGGGACGCTATACTCTAGTAAAGATTAGCACCAGTACTACATATAAAAGCTATTTAATTAAAAAAGAAAATTGTAAGGCAGGTTAAATAACATGGTGTGGGTTATATTTTTCTACATAGTTATCATATTATTACTCCTCAAAATAACTACTTGGATAATAGGATTGGGGTATGTAATTGCAGTATTGATAGATATTATGGTCTTAGGTGGATTTGCAATTTACTATGCCCACAATGAATGGTTCATAAATATTGCGAGTGGAAAAGCTGTATATTTTTGGGATGTTTTATTATTCGCCTTGATCGGTTTTATTTATGGCATTATTGTCATGTTAGGAACGAGGAAATTCCCGAGAATAGCTGGGATATTTCACTATGTAATAGCTTGGATCATAAGTGGTTTTATTTATTTGATTATTAATTATGGGATTTTCGATGGACTCGGTTCCCTATTAAACAATGAGCAAATAAATATAGTTATTCATATCATAATCATCTCTATTCTCTCATTATTTATATTTAATTCCAGAATACGCATATTTAAACAACAAAACGATTTTTAGGAAATACTAATGTTGTTCAAATATTTGTGCAAATAAATGTAACTGGTATTGATAATGCCGCATAAAGTTTTCGCTGCAAACGGACCAGATAGTTTAGGAAAAGGGGGGAAATAAAATGGGCTTTATAATTCGTGAAATGAAAAAAGAAGATACTAAGCAGGTTCAGGATGTGGCGAAAAAAAGCTGGAATTCAACTTATGATGGAATAATACCACACAATGTACAGGAAAACTTTTTGAAAACTGCTTATAGTGATGAAATGATGGAAAAACGATTAAAAGGGTCATTTATTTTTGTAGCAGAAATTGAAAATGAAGTAGTTGGTTTTGCCAACTTCACAATAGTAAACGATGAAGGGCAATCAGAATTAAGTGCAATCTATATCTACCCCGACTATCAAGGTAAGGGCATAGGTACTGCATTATTGCAAAAAGGCATCAAGGAATTAGAAAATGTCAAAGAAATTTATATTGATGTTGAGAAAGAAAATAATATTGGAAAAAATTTTTATGAAGCAAAAGGATTTAGGAAAATTAAGGCATTCGATGATAATTTTGATGGGCATATTCTGAAAACAATTCAAATGTGTTTAACAGTATAATATGAAGGCAATCGGACGCAGTTATTGAAGAAGAAGTTCCTTTCGTATCATTTCCAATCGGACAGGAATGATTGGCCGGTACGCTCCTGGTCGCTCTTAATCTCACAATTTCGCCTGTTATACGGAATCAAGTCCCAACCAGCTTCAAACATGTTTATACAAAAAGGGGATGGACAGTATCGCAGTCGGGGTCATTGTCCCACTAGCCTGATTATCCTATCCCAGCTATCTTAATCATAAAATCTATTAAAAATAGGTCAACCAGAAATAACTGGCTGACCATATAAAATGACCGAGCCATTTAATTGAATAAAAATATGGAGGTATAAACTATGAATCAAGCTGCTCAAGTGTACTGGAATGAATATTGGAAAGATAGAAATAAACCTCAGTCCGTTAGTGCATGGCAGTTTGGGGCTGATCCTAATACTCTTGCAAAACTGGTGATAGATGGCATTAAAACTGCCACATGCTCTGGATATATATTTTATGAGCTAGAAAATGAGCCACTTCCAGCAACAGGAGATTACAATATTATTTTAAATAGTGACGACAAGCCTGTAGCAATCACTAAGACGTTAGAGGTCACGATAACCCCAATGAATGAGGTCAGTGAAGAGTTTGCTATTGCAGAAGGAGAAGGAGATAGAACTTACCAATATTGGTGGAATGAACATGAAAGATTCTTTAGAAAAGAACTAAATGCAATCGGACGTGAATTTTCGGAAGATATGCTGCTTGTTTGTGAACGTTTTGAAGTAATTCATGTATAAAATGAACAATCTACTAATTCTTAAGCACTTGAGTGTAGTAACCGAACAATGGTCGTGACGGTAACGTGCTATCTTGCAAGAGGAGGAAAATGGTGTTATGAAACTTTTCAAGCCGATGGGTGAAAAAGAATCATCTAACTGGAAAAAGGGGGCTATTGTTGGTTTTTATACTTACGTGTTAATATCTGCAGTGAACTACTTTTATTATTTAGCAACGGAAAACAGCCTATTTTCTCCATCTTTTGTTTTTTGGAGTGGTTTATTAGTTGCCTTTTTATTTGAATTAATTTTTAATCTTAAATACAAAAGACAATCCGATATCAAGTCAAAATAAATGAGTAGGATGTTACAGAATCGGGTACTTTTGTTGAAGGATATCGAAAGAAAGAGAGAGGATAATTTTAATTGAGGAAAGTCGAGGTAACACCGTATAACAAAAATTGGCCCTTGATGTATGAAGAAGAAGCAAAGAAATTACGTGAGATTTTTGGGCCTGAAATAATTGAAATTTATCATATTGGCAGTACGTCCATAGATGGACTAATAGCAAAGCCTGTCATTGACATAATGCCTGTAGTTAAAGATGTTGATCGAGTTGATGACTTTAATCCCACAATGATTGATATTGGTTATGAACCAAAAGGAGAAAACGGGCTACCGGGTCGCCGATTTTTCCAAAAGGGTGGAGATGAGCGAACTCATCATATCCATTTTTATGGGATAGGCGACGCTGAAATCGAGCGTCATCTAGCATTTCGCAATTATTTGCGCACGCATCCTGATGCTGTGAATAAATATGGTAGCTTAAAAAAAGAACTGTCCCAACGCTTTCCCAATGACATTGAGGCCTACATAAGCGGGAAAGAACAGCTGGTTTTGGAGATTCAGAAAAAGGCGATGGACTGGTGCCAAGGTTCAAGCATTGATTAAGGTAGGTTATAAGCACACAAAATAAAGACTATTAGTTAAACTAATGGCTGTAATAATAGAATAAGAAAATACGCCATTAATTGAAGAATTGGGCTAGAACGGAGAGGAAAAAGAAGTTAGTATGAACAAAAACGATGAAAACCAATTACCTTGGTATCTAAGGAATACGCCATTTTTTATCATATCATTACTTTTTGTACCTGTTGCGCTAATTATATTGACTATAAAAGGAAAACAAATAAATAGAGATATATTGTCTAATAGACTTTTTATATCAGGGATGTTTTCTGTTATTTTTATACTCAAATTTTTACCTAAAAGCGGATTCACCATTACTATCTCCATTTTATTTTATTTGTTTACTGGCTTACTCTTGATATTGAAACTTTCGGCAACTGCCAAAAATAATCAATCATCATAGTGGGTCATGCAATGGTATTTAATAAAAAGATTGTTCCACAATCGGGCGCGATTGTTGCACAGGGATGGTGCCTTTTTTACAAACGGACCAGATTGTGATAGAAATGCTTTACTGGTGAAATGAGTACATAAAGAAAGGGGTGTCTGATATGACTATGACTCTTATTATAATTGCATCTATGTTTATTTGGATCGCAGCAATTAATGAGCTAATCAAGCCTTCCAAGAAGCAGAATGACCGAAAAAATTTGGAGGAATGTTATTGTGAATGATGCCAATCAAAATGTATATGTTGGTGATGGAAATATTCGACTTTACACATATGAAAATCATATAGCAAAAAAACTAATAGGGTTATGAGTAAACATATTCATGAATTCAATAGCAAAGATTTTGTTAAAAAATCTATAGAATTATTTCATTTATTAACTTACTTGGATGTTAGTGAAAAATTGAAGAGTATCCAAGAGATTATCCCAAATGAACCTGGTGATTTTTTAGTTACCATAAATGAGAAGGATATACTATATGAAGTAGTAACGGTATTCGGTGATAAAGAGGCAAAAGAAATTACAGATTTAGTTAAAGAGATTCTAAAGATAAAGGATACATCACAAGACGATACATATAAATTTCCAGTGATGAATGCAGATAAACTTAATGCCCAGTTTAAAAAAGTCTTACGTAATAAAAAAGATAAATCATATTTTTTTGATTATGAGTGTACAGTTTTATTACTAGTTACTTCTGAATACGATAGATGCGGAACAGTTCCATGGTATCTAGTCGAGAACATGGAGGAGAATGTCAATGAATTTGTCAATACAACACAATCCACAATAAAAATGATGAATTATTATAGAGCGGGTATGGAAGGGAACCCAGTAACTGGTGACATCGAAAGTGAAATAGATTTGTATAATAAATGTTTTAACACAAAATAAAACTTAAGATTAGTTTGCTGTGATGATGGGCATATTGATTTCATTTAAAGCAATCAGGGGATAATTATTGAATAAATATTGTACTGTACTCGTCCAAAAGGTTGAAGTTACTTTATAAGGGGGATGTATCGTGAGGGATGTACTTGAAGATTTCCTTATTGCTGGAGAAGAAATAGATGAACTCAATAGTGAAGGTTTTTTTGGTTTAGAAGCAAAAGAACTATTGATGAAACGTGATGGAATGAACACTTCACAATATTTATATAAATCAATTAAAATATGGCTAGAAAGTAATTCTGATAAAGCTCAAACTAAACATCTTATTAAAATACTCTTCCGTTTATATATCAACTCTTTAAAAGTTAATCCACAAAAAGTTATAGATATTTTAGATGCATTTTGGCGTGGGACATCTGAACAGCCGCATATCGAGGGTCTGTCCGCCTATACAGAGTTTTCCCGTCTATTTACAGAAGCAAAAGAATCATTAAATGATCCAACTTTAGGAACAAGTGCTGCAACAAAAAGAAGAGTAACTTCAAATATTTCCAATTCCTACTCAAAAGGTGTTGAATTCATCGGTAAGACATTAGTAAATTTAATCGCTATCGCAAAAGTTGCGAATAATGAAGAATTCAATATGTACCGGGACTCAAAATTGAGGTTATTCGATAAAGTAAAGAAGTTTAATAGATTAACTAATAATCAATATCGAGATATAACGGATATAATAAATAGATATGTTAGAAATGCAGAAGCGCACTTAAGTCTTACTTTCAGTACAGCCAGAAGTAAGTTTGTACTTAGAAAAAGAGAAAATGGAAGATTAGTAAATGATTATATAACAATTGAAGAAATGCTTTTAAAGTTGTTTCCTTCGGTTGGGGCATACGCCCAAGCATTCGTATACTCTGGATCACTTCTTGTTATTGCGTTCGATGACAAAGAACTTTTTAAAAAGACAATACATGAAATATATATGTAAATTTAATAGCTATATAAATATTGCTTATAATTAGTCTTGCACCTTCTATGGTACTCAAGAAAAGGGCGCAGATTGTGGAAGACTAAAGTCTGGAAAAATTGTACTAATGTAAATAACAAATGTATATAAGACTCGATATTCTGATTACACTTAGAAACAAAGAATACTTATATCTAAAGAAATAAACAAATTGCTCGAAAGAGTTACTACTTATACATTAGATATAATAATATCATGTTTCTATCTGAAGTATTGTTTGATGAGCCGAGTGATGCCATCATAATATTTGTGAACCGAACTATTAAAGCGTGTAAAGTGAACATTTTCTCTAATTTCAAACCTTGATATGAGGAGATTGAGGTAGATTGAGTATGCATGAAGTAGGTTTGTAGTTTTAAAACGTTAATAAAGCTGTCATAGCAATACGTAAAGCACTCTTAGTGACTCGTCTAAAGAGTGCTTTTTCGTGTTAAACATGACGTTATTCCCCTTGCATTTGAAAAAATATCCACTTGTAAAGTGAATGCATGACTTTTTTGCGGGATGCAATCCTCATATAAGTGTTAATCGTTATTGTTGTTTGGATGTCACTATGCCCAAAACAAGTTTAAACGTCCTGTAAACTTGTCCGAGCTTCCAATAGTAAAGAAATGAATGCCAGTATGAATAATATCTTTTTATTATATCAGGATGAGATGGACGAGTTAGAGCAAGCTACTAGATGAGCAAGTGAAACTATCAGATCGTTTGTATGGGGATGAAAGTAATCACGAACTATATTAATGAAATAAACAAGCTGATGTAAAATACTGAATTGGCAATGCTGTGCGAATGGAAATGCGTCCATATCACAAAAAATTAAAAGCACCAACGCGGCATTTTAAAAGTAACCGCGGCATTCAAACGGGTAAATATTACGATTACTCTCACTCACTAGATTTTCTATCAAGAGAATTTCATAAAGCGATTCCCTATTTATATAGTTCCATACAAAAAACACTCTAATAGCAGAGAGAGAAATATTGAAGAATTTGTTAGAATAATGGAAGGATATAAGATTGAAAAGGAGAGAGTAATCGTGAAGGTTGTTGTTAATCGAGTAAGATGTAAGTAGTGTCATAATGTCATATCGTCGAGTTATCGTCACGACTTTAGATGATATGCATGTAATGCCATTTTTATTGATGGTGGTACAGATTATCAGCGTTTTGGTTGGGGTGGTACAAATCCAAATGCAGGAAAATCAGATGCGATGGATTATATTGATTTTAGTCTATCAATCTATCAAAGTACAGGGGGAGAAACAAGATAGTTTAGACGATGTGTTAGATTTGGTAAAAGACATTGCTCAACAGGTTGAAGCACTTAAAACACATAAAAGTATTTTAAAGGATAATATACTTCAAAACAATTGATCACATTATAAACTTTCTAACATGGGAGACATACCTTTAAAGGGAGACTCTTTTAAGAAAATGATTGAGGCTCAGACGTTAACTCCACTGGAGGTATTTCTTGAAAAAGTTTATGATAAAATGAGACAGGTTGAGACCTTCATTGGAGAAATAATTCACTAGAAAAAATGCTTTTTAAAGGAGAAGTAAGCATGATTACATCAGATGAAATCACTAGCATTGCATTAATTAAGTCTGTTGATTCAAAATACTAACAATGTTCAATAATTTAATGTCCATACAATAAAAAAATCCTTTACAATGGAAGTACAGGTGGTTTCCTGTCCAAATCCAAAGC
>NZ_VDUW01000016.1 GCF_008039555.1 Cerasibacillus terrae | reverse complement strand
AAAAGCCTGTATCTCAAGTGATAACTAAGATACAGGCTTTAATTGTTATTTACTTTAAATACATGTTCTCAAAGTGAAAGTATTGATTATAATGGAGTTTTAATAATTTACTCTTGATAACAACCTAAACCATCGATGGAAGATATTAACGTTACAAAGAGATTAGTCGAAGCTGGAAAGTTACTAGGCATTGAAGTGCTTGATCACCTAGTAATAAATATTAATAACAGTTTTACTAGCTTGAAAGAAAGAGGCTATATTTAAAAGGGAGAAACAACTCCCTTTTTTTCTTCAAGATATACTTGGATTTGTTATTTAAAAAATGTAGTTTTTGCAGTAAGGATATTAGTGTTAAGGTATAATTAGACTATCGATTAATTTTATATTGAGGTATTTTTATTCAGTGAAATTATCAAAGCTTATTCAACGAGAAGTTTAGTTTAGCAGAGACTTAAAGAATTGACTATGTTGGAAAGAGGTGTATTTATGCGAAAGGTTGAAGTTTTGCCCCATCAAGTAGAATGGTCAAATATGTTTCGAGATGAGAGTAGGAAGATTACAAATGTATTCGAAAAAGACATTCTAAATGTATTTCATATTGGAAGCACCGCCATACCAAATATTAAAGCTAAACCAGTAATTGATATTATGGTTGAAGTCATTAACATTGAAAATGTTGATAATTTTAATAATGATATGAAGCAATTAGGCTATGAAGCACTTGGAGAAAACGGTATCCCAAATAGACGTTTTTTTAAAAAAGGTGGTGACAATAGGACTCATCATGTTCACATTTTTGAGCAAGGTAATGAGGAAATTAGTCGTCATCTAAGATTTAGAGATTATATGATAGCACATCCGGAAGAAGCTATGAAATACAGTCAATTAAAAGAATACTTGGCTGAAAAATTCCCTAATAACATTGAAAAATATATAGAGGGGAAAAACAATTACATAAAAGAGATTGATAATAAAGCAGAGAAGTGGAGTAGAACACGGTAATTTAAATAAGGCAGGAGAAATGCCTTTTCTTTTAAATGAAAGGGCAGTTATGTTCAAGGAGGAAAAATTATTTTTATATTGAAGTATTACATTAAACGAAAGAAATAAAAATAGACAACGGGCAGGTGAGTTTATGGAATCAAAGCTAATTATCATACGGGGAAATTCAGGAAGTGGAAAAACGACGACTGCGAAAAGTCTTCAAAATTATTTAGGTCACGGCACTCTCCTGGTTTCTCAAGATGTCGTTCGTCGAGATATGTTGAAGGTTCACGATAGAGATGGAAATCCTTCAATTGATTTGATTCGCCAAATTGCGGAATATGGTAAGGATAAATGTGAATTTGTTATTGTAGAAGGAATCTTGTATAAAAATCGTTATGGTGAAATGTTGAATAATCTTATCAAGTTCTATAATCAAAAAGTATATACATATTATTTTGATTTATCCTTTGAGGAAACAGTCAAACGTCACAACTCTCGTTCAAAAAAGATGGAGTTTGGAGAAGAATCTTTACGGCACTGGTGGAATCCAAATGATTATCTTGGAGTACATGGAGAAACATTATTTACTAATGATATGGCACACAATGATGTATTGAAACTGATTTTAAATCAACTACAAAAGTAATTATCTCCTATCGCTTCGTTAACTACCACCAAAAGTTTAAACTCGAAAATCTTAAAAAAGACAAAAACAAACTAGACCCACCATCAAAACTGTTACTGTAATTTATGGTAGAATAAAGCACTAACAATATAGATGTTTAGTAAAATCAAGATTTGATTTAAATAACTAAGTATAGAAAGGATAATATCTTTGAACAGATCTGTATTTGAAATGCATTGGCAATATTATCTGTCCATTGAAAAAATGTTAGTAAAAACTAATCAGTATGTAACACACTCTAAAAAGAATAAAGATGCTTATTCCGATGAGTTTGCATCTATTATATTGCTATCCTGTTCAGAACTAGATTCATTATTTAGGCAACTTTGCGATAATTATGGTATTCAAAGTGAAAGTAAATATTTTAAAATGAAAGATTATGCCCGAGTAATTGGAAAGTATTTTGGGAATGATTTCGGTCTTGCAACGGGTATAAATACTATAAACGATGACAGTATAATAATTTTCCCTTTTGAATATATCGATGCAACAAAACCATATGCTAATTTGAAGTGGTGGAAAGATTACCAATTGATTAAACACGATAGAATTAAAAATGTCACAAAAGGAAACTTACTAAACGCGGTGAACTCAGTAGCAGCTCAATTTATCATTTTGAGAGAATTAATTGAGTTTATTGATGATTCCAACGGAAAAGAATATATAAGGAAAAATTACTGGTCTGAGTATTGGGTGCCAGTCGTATAAAGAAGTAATAACTGAACCCAGTTGTTTTAGAACTGCCAGGAGCTTCGAATATATCACCATCTATACATGGGTATTATATTTAGTGGCTTTTGATACACCGAAAATATACTGCATTTACATATATTAATTAAATGCTAAATAAAATATATTATAAGGTAAAAAGAAAAATATTTAATAATGTTTCAGAGGATTAACTAAATAAATTGTAATGTTTTAAAAAACAGAGATTAGTAAAATGTATGCCTTTTAATAAAGTTATTATATTTTGCTTTTCTAGTAATAGTAACGTCTCCGAGGGACTCTGTATAAAGACATCTTATAGTAACTAATCGGAACTTAATGTATAATTGAATTGATAGATTACTTGAATAATTTCATTACCAGTCAATTGTTAGGAAAAATATTTATAGGGGGTACCAAATTGAGTTATTATTTTAAAGAGGTAAGAGCTTTTATCTCAACAAATATATCACTTAGAAAACCTCAAAGATTAGCACATAAAAGATTAAAAGAAAGTTTTTTAGAGGGAAAGGATACACATAAAATTATTGTCCTTCCAACAGGTGCAGGAAAAACAGGTGTAATTGGATTAGCACCATTTGAAATAAGTGATGGAAAAGTACTTGTGATAACACCGAGTTTAGTAATTCGAGAAGGGATATCTGATGACTTTGACACGCGTACTCAATATAATTTTTGGACAAAAAGAAATGTTATTTTAAATGATGAGAATTTACCTTCAGTTTATAGATACGCTGGATATAATACTAGTGGTGATAAAAAGAGGGTAATGAGATATTTGAATAATGCTCATATTGTAGTAGCTAATATTCATAAGGTGTATAACAAAAACTCAAAGAAAGCGCTAACAGATATATTAGATAAGGACTTTTTCGATATGATTATTATCGATGAAGCTCATCACTCTGCAGCAGATTCATGGTTAAAAACATTAGAACACTTTTCTGCTAAAAAAATAGTTAAGCTCACGGCTACTCCATTTAGGTCTGACGAAAAAGAATTAGATGGAGATATAGTGTATGAATATTCAATGGCAGATGCAATTAATAATAAATATATTAAAAATGTGGTTTCAGAGGATTATACCAATGAAGAATTGAAATTTATACTAGATGGAGAAGAAGTAGATAAAGAGACTGCTTTAGATATTATGGATAAAAACTGGGTATCTCGATCAGTAGCCTACTCAAAAGGGTGTAGTAAAACTATTGTAGATATGAGTCTGAAAACACTTAGAGAAAAAAGAACTAACGGAAATGCTCATCATCAAATTATTGCAGTTGCTTGTAGCATTGAGCATGCTAAACAAATAATGGAACTTTATGAGGAGGTCGGTCTAAGTGCTGCATATGTAACAAGTGACCGTCCAGAGGAGTCAGAAAAGGCGATAATTGAATTTAAAAAAGGACAAATAGACGTATTAGTTAATGTAAACATGCTTGGTGAAGGTTTTGATCATCCTAATATTAGTATCGCCGCTATCTTTAGGCCTTTTAGAACATTGCCTCCCTATGCTCAGTTTATAGGTAGAGCTCTAAGGAGAATACAGGAAGAAAACACAATAGATGATATCGATAATGTGGCACATGTTATATATCACAAAGAATTAGATTTAGACGAATTATGGAGTTATTACACCGGACAAAAAGAAAAAGCAGACAGAAAAAAAGGGATTTTAAGAGAATATGATGAAATTATATCTGAAAAGAATTTTGATGTTGGAAGAGTAAAGGTAGAAGGCGGAGTAGTTAAAAATACAAAAGAATTTTTGAGTGACGGAATAGGTAACCAATATAAGGTTGCTTTAAATAAAGTAATTAAAGATAGAGATGAAGAACTAAAGTCTACTGCCAAAAAAATGAAAGAGTCCGGAGTGTCTGAAGAAGACATAAAAGACTTTATTCATCAACAAAGACGAAAGTTAGAAAATGAAATAGATGAAAAAGCTAACAAATTAAGGGAGGAATTAATTAGGGAAGAATTACATGAGATACATAAAGAAGATATTGCTAATCAAGTTGAATACTTATTCGAAAAAACAAAAGTAGATTCAAAAGGGGATGAACTCCCATCTAAATCCAATAATCCCATTTATTCTTCAGCCAAAACTAACGACGCTTATGTTATGATGTATATTAACTTTAATTTAAAGCAAAAATTAAAACGAGGCATAGATGAGTGGGAAACATATGACTTTGAGGAAGCAAGAAAGTTACTACCAGGTGTAATTGAAAAATTAAATAAAAAACTTAATGAAAGGTAGATGAATATGAACAGTGTTAAAAAAGCTGCTGAATATTTAATGTATAAAGGACCAACATTAAACGAATTAATTCTTGAAGCAGGGGAAAAAAAATTTGCATATACCGTAAAAAATATTGAAAATGATGTTGTCCTAGAAGTGAAATCAAACACCTCGTATGATTTAGAGATAATTGATAGGTATTGGTATAATTCTGACAATGAGCTTTATAAACAGACATTAACTATGAGGGATAAAGAAAAAGTTATTTTTGACAAATATCAAGAAGCAAAAATTTTATTAGAAGCAATTAAACCAAATGTTAGTTTGATTTCATAATTTGTTAATTGTAAGGTAACAGAAGGATTTATTATCCGGCTTTTACTTTTGGTTAACCTAAAAATATAGACACAAACTTCGTTTATATTCCATGGTTTTATATGTCGTTTATAATCAATTTATTTTCGATTCGTTAATTTTCCTAGGTTTCAAATGCTAAATCACTTATGATTTTTCGTTTTCCCATGTAAGTTAAATCATACATTGATAATAATTTGAATGGGAAATATTATTGAAGATAGAGCTATATGTTAGAAACAAAAGAATAATTAGTATTGTATTCAACCAACATCCATCAGTTTGGTTCAAATTGGTTCTAGTAACATCAATTTCAATCCTTTTTCATACAATTTCATCCATATAACATATCCCGAAATGTTGATATAAAAGGATTTAAACGGATTAGGTACGCTTAGAATTCACGAGTATATTTCTCAAAACGTTAATCTTATATTATCGTATTCAAAACCCTTTCTCACTTTTGTGGGAGAGGGTTTTTGTGTATTGTATATGTATTTCTTTAACTATAAAGAGGTAATGAATATAAACCTCAACAAATCTATTTAAATCTAAAACTGTGTATATTTAATCAAAGTTGCATTCGAATCATCCATCTTAAGATTCCAAAAGGCGAGGACTGTTTAAGAACAGAATTGTCATTTTTATGCAAGTATAGTAACTTTATGTATAACTAGAACATAAAAGGGCGGGAAGTGGCAGAAGAAGGTACTAAATTATCTTATAAAAGAGAGAGGATTAGTGATATGAGAAAAAAAAGGCTGTATGTCATCATTGGTTTTTTATTAGTAGTCACAATAATTGGAGTAGGAGGGAAAATGTATATGGACAAACAAAACAGAAACGACATAAACATAGATAAAAAGGTTGAACAAAAAATTGCAAAGGAATTTGCAACTAACTATATTGCACCGAATGATAAAGAGATAAGTGAAATCGCCTTTTATAAAGAACCAGTTGATCAGAAGGATTTTTCGGGAAATAGAAATTACTTTTTTTATTTTAATGGAAATAAGCAATGGACGGTTGGAGTCTCCGTCGAAAAAGAAACAGGCGAAATATGGGCATTTGGAAGTGATGTTATCCAACTTTCGCATAAAGAGAAACCTAAAGAGGTAAAGAATTTGACAATAAAACATTGGAGAGATAATAGTGATAACTAATGAAGATTATAAAATATTTTCTGATATATCATACTGGATTGAATCTAATAGAAATCATGTCCCTTTTATCCCTAATCAGGATGATGTTTTACACTCGAAAGATTTAAAAGGCTTATCCAAAAATTATAAAGTTCTCAAAACCGAAGACAACACCACCAACGGTATGCAAGCAATGGCTGTCGCACCAGTTAAAAATGGCAAGGCCGACACATCAGAAATTGTCATTGCTTATGCGGGAACAAATTTTGATGATGAGTTGGATTTAATGACAGATGCTCAAACAGTAGTACTTGGAAATAAGGTCTTGATTCCGGAAAGTCAACAATTAGATCTTACTAAGCATAACCAATTAGATGAGTTGGGAATTCCGAAATCCATTGAATATGTGGATGGACAAGTGATGACAGCGCAAATGTTTTTTGAAGAAATTAAAACAAACTATCCAAAAGCAACTATCACAACCACAGGGCATTCTTTAGGAGAATATATCGCATTATACATATCTGCCGAAAATGGTTTAAAGAACGTTGGGTTTAATGGACCAGATCCATATAATATATTATCCCCTAAAGCAAAAGAATGGATAAAAGAAAACCCCGGAATGTTATATAATTACAGGAATGAGGAAGATAAAATTGGCAACTATGGTGGAAATGGGACTAGAGCGGAGATTTTGGTCAATATGGATATGGGTGGTCATATCAAAGATACATTAGAATTTCATGGTTTAGGTACTTGGGAATTTGATGAGGAAGGAAAATTAGTTATTAAAGATACTTTGGAAAATAGAGAGGCTCGTCAAACAAGGGCTGAAAAGAAAATGTACTTAAAAATGAATGAATTGTCAATTTTATCCAAAAGGCTAAAGGCTAGTGGTGGTGGATTATCTTCGAACGAAGAAATATTCTTAGACAATACACAAGCATTACTAGCTGTCGATTATATTTCTAAATCAATGAAAATAGGAATTGAAACGGTTGTAAATATCTATCTAGATGCCATTGCGGAAGCGGAAGAAACATGGAAAGAAGGCATCCGACTGGCACAATCTATTGGCACAGAATTAAGTTATGATGAAATACTGAATGCTTTACAAGCAGGGGGCGTGACAAAACACTCTGTTGTATTCGAACCAGCTGCTTATTATCGGGAGAAAATATCTGAGGCACTTGAAATTGGGGGAAACTTTGACCATCTTGTGTTTGAAATAAAAGAGAGTATTCGAGAACTAGAGGAAACAGATAGAGAGTTAGCAAATCAAATTGAACAAGGGTCAATCATTGGATAAACAGGAAAAAATAGAAGAAGAATATCGCTTAAAGCGCTGGAATTATGAAGAACATGAAGATGAATTGATTAATCAAAGAGATAGGGCAGTATCTATCATAGAGGAGGTTCAAGATAGGAGTAATTATTATTTGAAAAATGTCATTCCTGATTGAGACATCCTAATGAAGGGACATAGGAAGGCAGAACATATGAAGGAAAATGTATTCGACTCAACTAGTAAAAATCTAAGAGAGCTAGCAAAGGAAATAGAAAAACTAGATGAGGAGTATTATGGTAAATGAAGGGGATTAAATGAACGTACATAGTAAAGGAGTAGTTCCCGATGTTATTAATAGATTTTAAACAATTAAAAAACGGTAGAAATGTCATGGATTCAAATCGTGGTAGCTGAGGGTATATCTTCTCAGGTAGAAAATATTCACCAGAAGTCTGAAGCAGCAGTGGCAAAAGAAGCAGCTTCTATAAAAGAGAGGCTGAACAATAGCTCTGAAAATGTAGCAAACTCAGTGAAAGGTGAATTTGGAAATCAGGTTAGAAAGGCAATTAAAATTGAATCAGAAAAAATGAATAAGCTTTAAATAGCAAGGATAGTTCAATTTTATCAAATAGCCAATCTAAAGATCTTGATTATAGGTACTAGTCTTATGCAAGTATATTTTATATATTCGCATTTACTTCTCCACAGAAATATTACTCACCCTAAAACAATGCTATAATTACTCACAAATCCAACCGCTTTATTCTCCCCCCCTCTTTTCTTCCTGTTTTTAAAATAATACTATATATTATCAATACATATTTTCTATGGAATCCGGTCAAACTGTTTAGTGGAAACAGACAGTTCGGATATTCAATCATGGTTCCTTAAATTTGATATCTGACGAATAAGTTTCACAAAGTGATGCAAAAAGAAGCAAATTAAGTCCGTACGAGTCTGTTTACATCTATATCATTCCACCTTGGCTAAGTGAGCAAGTATGAAACTGCTTTTATAATATGAGTATAAAATTGTATTTTGAATGTTTAAATTATTAGGTTAAAATTAATAAGAAACTCTATATTGGAGGTGTATAAATGAAAGAAGAAATCACTCTTAGAAAAGCAACGGAGCAAGATTTAGATAGAATTGTAGAGATGCTTGCCGATGATGTTTTAGGAAGTAAGCGTGAATGTTATCAGCATCCACTTCCGAGTAGTTACACAGAAGCATTTAAAGCTATTACATCTGATCCTAATAATGAGTTGATAGTGGCTTGTTATGCGAATGAAGTTATTGGTGTTCAACAAATTACATTTACACCATATATAACACATCAAGGTGGATGGAGAGCTACTATCGAAGGGGTTAGAACATCCTCTTCTGTACGTGGAAAAGGTGTAGGCACTAAACTTATAGAATGGGCAATTCAACGAGCAAAGGCACGTGGTTGTCATTTAATACAACTTACGACAGATAAAAAAAGAGATGATGCTTTGCGGTTTTATGAACATTTAGGTTTTAGTGCAACACATGAAGGATTAAAAATGAAGCTATAATATGTAAAAGCTATCAGAAAACCAAGGATAAATAAGAAGCGATTCGCATTGAAACAATTGTCAGACAAAGGGCTTTGTTAAATAGGCATTTTCTATGTAACGTTTGAATTAGATTGCGCTACATTAGGAGTAGAAACCGACATCAAGGTACGATGTCAATTATTGAATATGACTGTATGAAGGACAATAACAATTTGGAATAAAACTTTATGTACGAGTTAAAATGAAAAACAGAGAGTAGTACTTTGCTACTCCCTGTTAAATATTTCCATTTATAAACATATCACAAAATACTACTATTCATATAATATCCCACAAACATTATGATAAAAAAACTAAAAAACATAACAATATTACCAATGACCAAAATGTATTTTTTGGCAAGTATTCCTAAAACGGCACCAATAATAGAAAAAATAAATGTTAGTATCCATAGGGGACTTGCTATTTGAAAAAATACATTTGGGATCCATACAAGAATACTTAATAATATACAAATGAACGAAATAATTTTTAACTTTTTTTTCATAAAAAACCCATTCCTTTAGAAGAAAGACTTCATAAAATTAAACTGATTTTTAGTTAACACCCATTTACTTTCATTTGGGCTTTAAAATATAATTTTATAGCATTAGCTGCTATTTTCTCGGTAGTTTTCATTTGAAAATAATATGCATCTATTCGGTTTATTAAGCGTCTATCACTTCCACAATCAAAATAACCGTATTTTGCATAATCTTTATCGTGCATCATGCAGGAGTAATCTAAAAGATCTTTGGCAGGACCACCACCATGGCCAGGTCCGCACCAATTTCCCCAAATTGGTAATTTAAGTTTAGAAAGTTGCCATTCGTCATCAGTAGAGTCATAAGTTTCATTTATTGTATTTATTTTTTTCCCAATTTCTAAGATGAATTCAGATTGGCCGTCTTTTATTGCTTTATTTTCATCGAACCTTACATCTTTACCATCAATAATCATGTATTTATTTATCTCATTTTCTACTTCCTCGATAGTACTAGATTCATTGATTTTATGTTTTGCACTAATGGATACAGGTAAAATAAGCATAAATATCATTAATAATGATATTAGTGAGACGAAAGCTTTTTTACCTTTTTGCACACCGATTGCCTCCCTTTTTTTACTTTTTCTTTTTTCCTTCATATTTTATAATATCATCATTTTATTCGAATTTGATAAAAATATTCCGACAAATAAAGTCAATGTTTTACAGGGATTTTAATCGTTTGTCAGATTATTATAATCAAAACATTTGGTCATAAGCGTTCAATCGTAATGGGTAATGATATGTTGTACTTGTTTAAGTGTGCGTAAAAGGTACTGATAATTATCTGTTCCAATTTCAACTTCAATTTTATCTTGAACTTTCATCCAAATGGGTGTTGCTTCATGTAATTTTTTGGTGCCAATCGATGTTAAAGAAACACATTTTGATCTAGAATCATGTGTATCTCTTTCTACATGAACAAATTTATTTTTGACAAGAACATTTACGTTTCGGGTGATGGTCGTTTGATCTAACATCATGACATCACTTAATTCGCTGATCGATAGCTTTTTATATTGATAAATATTAACGAGCATATAGTATTGTGTAATTTTTAATCCCGTTGGTTGAAGTAATTGGTTATATAATTGTGTCAGAGAGCGGGATACAGTGCGCAAATTTGCACAAGCACATGCTTGTAATATACTTTCAACTTCTGATTTTTCCATCATGTCGTCTCCTCCAAAATTTTTATAATGTTTTAAATATTATATTGACAGAAAATAAAAAAATGAATATGATACATGTATATACATGTAATTGTAACGTCCGATTTAAATTTATTTTTATTGTATACGAAAAAATTCATTATTGCTAATGATTGAGAAAGGAAGATATGAAGTGGAATATGATAAATTGTTAAGGCAATTAAATCTTGATGAAAGCTTACTTGGTACTTTAGGTATTGAATTTGAACAATTTACACCAGACTGTGTTATTTGTACGATGCCTGTTGATACTCGAACAGTTCAACCATTTGGTCTTTTACATGGTGGAGCTTCTGTCGCGTTAGCTGAAACTGCAGCAAGTTTTGGGACAGCGATCAACATCGATTTATCGACGCATGTACCTGTTGGATTAGAAATTAACGCGAACCATATTCGAGGGAAAAGAGAGGGGATAGTAAAGGCAGTCGCAACTCCTTTACATAAAGGAAGAACGACGATGGTATGGGATATTCGATTGACTGATGAAGAAGAACGCCTCATTTGTATATCTCGTTGTACGGTTGCTATTATTAAAAAAAGATAAAAGAAATATTTGTTTTGAAGATGTTTTCGAATGATTTGGAAACGCTTACCAACAAAGAGGGGGAATTGAAATGACAAATTTAATGGAATTGAAAAAAAGTATGAGAATCCCAGTAATTGGTTCGCCGATGTTTATCATTAGTAATCCGAAACTTGTCATCGAACAATGTAAAGCAGGCATTGTAGGTGCAATGCCTGCACTTAACGCAAGACCGTCTTCCCAACTGGATGAATGGCTTGCAGAAATTACAGAAGAGCTTGCGAGCTATAATGCGAAAAATCCAGAACGACCGGCAGCACCTTTTGCAATTAACCAAATTGTCCATCGTTCGAATACACGTCTTGAAGAAGATATGGAAATTTGCAAAAAATACAAAGTACCTATTATTATTACTTCACTCGGTGCAAGGGAAGAGATATACCAAGAGACACAAAGTTATGGTGGAGTTGTATTGCATGATGTGATCAATAATATGTTTGCAAAAAAGGCGATTAAAAAAGGAGCAGACGGTTTAATCGCAGTGGCAGCAGGTGCTGGAGGGCATGCTGGTCCGAAAAGTCCATTTGCGCTTATTCAAGAAATTCGTGAATGGTTTGATGGGCCGCTTGCACTTGCAGGCTCTATTGCAACGGGAGGTAGCATTTTAGCAGCCGAATCGATGGGAGCGGATTTTGCTTATATCGGTTCACCGTTTATCGCAACACATGAAGCGAGAGCAATCGATGAATATAAACAAGCTATCGTTGAAGGGACTTCGGATGATATCGTCTATAGCAATTATTTTACAGGTGTGCACGGAAACTATTTAGCGCCATCCATTCGTGAAGCGGGAATGGACCCGGATAATTTACCAGAAAGTGATCCATCAAAAATGGATTTTGGCGGAAATGCTGCAGCAAAAGCGTGGAAAGATATTTGGGGTTGTGGTCAGGGAATTGGAACCATTAAAAAAGTACAACATACGAAAGATTACGTTACTCAATTAGAAGAGCAATACAAAGAAGCGAGAGAGAGACTGTTGAAGTAATAATTATATTTGTGAATAAAGGATACTTTTATATATTAGAACAATATTTAAACCCATTATCCTTTTATCGTAGAAGAGGATAATGGGTTTCTAAAGTTATTTAGGAGCTGCAGAATATCTGTTATATTTTAATTTTTACCTATTATTGTTTAGTATTAACCTTTCGAATGGTTATTTTCCAATTCGCTCCGGTTCCAATATGGTAGGCCTTCGCAAATGATCCTTGATTAATAGCAACCCCTAATTTATTGACAGAGTTTACATAAATGAGAGGTTCACCTAATCGACTGTCCGAAAAGGATTTACCAAATGTCATGGCATTTTTGTACACAAGGCGTTCATTCGTCTCTATTGTCACTTCTAATAAATCTCCATACTCCATCCTTGATTGAGTAAACAATTCACGGTTTATATTTGTCCATAGGTTACCAAAGCGTACATCAAGAATATCAATAGTTCCTGTCACAATGCCATCACATGCTTGGGCTTTTGGATTTGATAATTCCACAATATCATTCACATTTAATTTACGCCCAACTTCTTCAAAGGAAATTACATCAGCAGCAAGTCTTGCTCCTGTATAAGCATAAATATCTCGTCCATGAAATGTGTAAGACTCTCCGGAGTTTGGCAGACGATTGATTGACTCATCGATTTCTCTTATTTCTTCAATACCAATATTTTGCAGTATATGTGTCAATGTACCATTATCTGGGGTAACAATATATTGATTATGGACCGTTTTGGCTACAACACTTAAGCGATCTGTACCGACCCCTGGATCAACCACGGATACAAATACGGTTTCTTCCGGCCAATAAGATATGGTTTGGTATAATCGGTAAGAACCTTCCCAAATATTGTACTGGGGAATTTCATGTGTTAAATCAAATATTTTCAAATCTGGATCGACAGATAAACTAACGCCATACATTGCACTAACTGCACCATCACATAGCCCAAAATCTGATTGTAATACTAAATGTTTACTCATTTTTGAATTCCTCCTTATTTGTATAAAAAATATTTTCTATTCGTTAAATAGTAGTACTTATTATCTCTTTTTCTAAAAAAAAAACCCACATCCTTTATCGATAATGAACGATAAGGACGTGGGTTTTATACGTGTTACCACCTTATTTTACTATTTGCTCACACAAATAGACTCTGTAAGTACGCAAATGCTAATAAACATTTTAAATACTCTGGTATAGTTAACGGGTACCAAATCCCGTCGGAACCTAATAATACATTAAATGTATGTTCAGCACGAAACTCTGAGACCATTTTTCGGATTTTTTATTTTTACTTCTTTTCACCTACCGAAGCTCTCTGTGAAAAATTACAAAATCCTACTTTTTCTCGTCACTGTTTTTAAGAACATATTTAATTTTAGGAACAATTATACGAATAGAATAAAAGGTTGTCAAGGAAATATGTACGAGGATGCAATGGAATATTTCATTTTTTATCATTTTCTTTTTATACTTTTAATATATGGAGGTGTAAAATAGTAATTATATATAGAAAATTTTGATTAAAGTCTATGTTTATTTTCGTACCTATGTTATATTTGTAAATAAACCTTTAATGGAATGAAGGGAGAAAGCATTGTGAGATATTTAACAGCAGGGGAATCACACGGTCCCCAATTAACAACAATTATCGAAGGGTTACCGGCAGGAATGTCAATAATTGCAGATGATATTAATAAAGAATTAGCGCGAAGACAAAAAGGATATGGGCGCGGTAGAAGAATGCAAATTGAAAAGGATAAAGTACATATTACGAGCGGTGTTAGACATGGATATACACTTGGATCTCCAGTTGCTTTAACTGTTAAAAACAATGATTGGAAGCGCTGGACGGATATTATGGGCCAAGAGCCATTATCGGCAGATGAGGAAGGAGAAGTGAGAAGGCAAGTTACACGACCACGGCCAGGGCATGCGGATCTAAATGGTGCACTAAAATACGGTCATCGTGATATGAGAAACGTATTAGAGCGTTCATCCGCAAGAGAGACAACGGTGCGTGTAGCAGCAGGTGCAGTCGCAAAAAAACTATTGTCACTACTAGATATTGAAATTGCTTGTCATGTTGTAGAAATCGGGGGAATTCAAGCTGGTCCTGCGAATTACGAATCGATTACACAATTACAAGAAATAACAGAGGCTTCTTCTGTACGTGTATTTGATCGTTCCGTAGAAAAGGAGATGGAACAGTGTATTGACAAAGCAAAAGAAGAAGGAGACTCCATTGGTGGTATTGTCGAAGTAATTGTCGAAGGAGTGCCGGCAGGAGTCGGTAGTTATGTACATTATGATCGTAAATTAGATGCAAAACTTGCTAGTGCAATCGTAAGTATTAATGCATTTAAAGGTGCAGAAATAGGGATTGGTTTTGAGGCTGCAAAGAAACCAGGAAGCGCAGTACATGATGAAATTACTTGGACAAAGGAAAAGGGATACTTTCGAAAGACAAACCGACTTGGTGGATTTGAAGGCGGTATGACGACAGGAATGCCTATTATTGTTCGAGGTGTCATGAAGCCAATTCCAACATTATATAAGCCACTACAAAGTGTTGATATTGATACAAAGGAACCATTTAAAGCCAGTGTTGAACGTAGTGATAGTTGTGCAGTACCAGCTGCGTCCGTTGTTGCAGAACATGTTGTTGCATGGGAAGTGGCCAAGGCAATTGTTGAACAGTTTCCTAGTGATCGGTTTGACACGTTGAAAAAGGCAATCGATGAATACCGTCAATCTGCGAAGGAGTTTTAGGTCATGGAGCAAATTCCTGTTATAACAAATGCAAAACAATACAAGGTTTTTCTTGGTTCTCATATTCTTGAAGAGTTATTACCATTTATCAAACAGGAAATCGATGAATATACGAAAATATTTATTTTAACAGATGAAACTGTTGGCCCACTTCATTTAGAAAAATTGATGCAAGCATTAAAGGGCGAGGACATCGTTGTTTATACTGTACCAAGTGGAGAGAAGGCAAAAACATTTGATGTCTATTATAATTGCCTCACTTTTGCACTTGAAAATAAACTAGATCGCAAATCGTTATTACTTGCTTTTGGTGGTGGAGCGGTTGGTGATCTCGGTGGTTTTGTTGCAGCAACATTTCTAAGAGGTATTCGCTTTATTCAAATCCCCACAACGATTTTGGCACATGATAGTGCAGTTGGTGGGAAAGTAGCTATTAATCATCCACTTGGTAAAAATATGATTGGTGCCTTTTATCAGCCAGAAGCAGTTTTTTATGATTTGAGTTTTATCAACACATTACCGAAGCGGGAAGTACGTTCCGGATTTGCAGAAGTTATCAAACATGCACTCATTCATGATGAGGCCTTTTATAGACAATTACAAACAGAGGTACCTTCTTTTGAATTCCTTACTGGTAACACGTTGCTTCATGCCTTAAAAAAAGGAATTGAAGTAAAAAGTAAGATTGTAAAAAAAGATGAAAAAGAATTAGGAATTAGGGCCTATTTAAATTTTGGTCATACATTAGGGCATGCCATTGAAGCAGAAGCTGGTTATGGTGTGATGGCTCATGGGGAAGCAGTGCTAATAGGGATGTTATTTGCTTTAAAATTAAGTAAGGACAAATTAGGTCTTTCTTTTAATGAAAAAGAGTTGATTGAATGGGTAGGACAACTAGGTTATGAAACTAGCATAAACAAACAATTTTCACCTGAAAAATTACTTCAACGGATGTTACAAGATAAAAAAACAATCGGCCAAGAAGTGCGATTTGTTTTGTTAAAGGAAATCGGTAAACCAGTAGTTGTCACAATAAATCATGATGACTTATTGATGCATTTAAAACAATTTTCATAAGGGGGGAGTAGTATGATTCGTGGAATCAGAGGGGCGACGACAGTAAAGGAAAATAATACAGAAGAGATTGTTGAAAAAACGGAGGAATTAGTCCGTACTATGATCGCTGAAAATAAGATTGATCCATCAGACGTTTCTTCTGTAATTATATCTGTTACAGAGGATATTACCGCAACATTTCCGGCAAAAGCACTTCGATTGGTTGATGGTTGGACATACGTTCCTGTGATGTGTATGAGGGAAATTCCCGTTCCTGATTCTTTGCCGAAATGTATTCGTATTATGATGCATGTAAATACCATTGCTTCCCAGAAGGAAATTTCTCACGTTTATTTAGAAGATGCGATTAACTTAAGACCAGACTTAATAAGTGAAAAAAATCAGTGAAATATGCATGATGTAATGAGGTAAGCGACTATTAAAATTAATTCCTTACCAACTAAAGAAAGATGTTGGATTGTTTGGTAAAGAAAAATTAATTATTTATGGAACTGTTCAAGTTCTATTCATATATTTGGAATTTTACGTGTACACACTTTGTTATTATAGGAGGTGAGGCTTAAGATGAAAGGGAAAGTTTTACTCATTGGTCTGGGGCTAATTGGTGGTTCTTTAGCATTGGCGATGAGAAGATCTCATAAGGACATAATAATTATGGGCTATGATGTGAATAAAGAACAATGTAGATTAGCAAAAAAGCTACAGGTCATTGATGAGGAATGCGTAACAATAGAAGATGGCGCAAAAGAAGCAGACCTTGTGATTATTGCAACACCAGTAAATATTACTCCATCAATTATCGCTACGCTTGCAAACTGTACGTTGAAGGAAAATGTGATTGTAACAGATGTAGGCAGCACAAAGCAAAAAATTGTAAAAGCTTCCACAATTCTGCGAGAAAATGGAATTACATTTATAGGTGGCCACCCGATGGCTGGTTCCCATAAAAGTGGTGTAATTGCTGCGAAAGAAAGACTATTTGAAAATGCCTTCTACTTATTGACACCGACAGATGGTATCCCAATGGAAAAGGTCGAGCAACTAAAAGAATGGTTGGCTGGAACGAATGCGAAATTCCTTCACATTTCTCCAAAAGAGCATGATTATATTACAGGTGTTATTAGTCACTTTCCCCATATAATTGCTGCCTCACTTGTCCATCAGGCAGAACAAGCGAATAACGGAAAAAATCTTGTTAATCGTCTTGCTGCAGGGGGATTTCGTGATATTACGAGGATTGCTTCCAGTAGCCCAGATATGTGGCGTGATATTTTACTTCATAATAAAGATGTGATGCTTCGGCTTTTATCTGAATGGAGACAGGAGATGGAGCGGGTGGAGCAACTATTGCATGAAGAAAATGAGACAGGTATTTATGATTATTTTTTTCAAGCAAAGGAAACTCGTGATCAGTTACCAACTAATAAAAAAGGTGCTATTCATAGTTTTTATGACTTATTTGTTGATGTGCCTGACTATCCTGGGGTCATTTCAGAAATCACCGGTTATTTGGCAATTGAGGATATTAGTATTACAAATATCCGCATTTTAGAAACACGTGAAGATATATATGGTGTACTCGTTATTAGCTTCCAAACGGATGACGATCGTAAGCGTGCTGTCCACTGTATTGAGCATTACACAGACTATATGACTTCATTTGGACCGTAAGTAAATATGAAATCCCTTCCCAAAATATTTTAAAATATAATAAGAGCTTGTCCAATCATAGTAGAAATAGTATTTAATAACGGGAGAGGTGTGTGGTGGAGATTGTAGAATTACCATATAATGTAGAGGCTTTATCGGGAAAATTAGCAGTTCCAGGAGATAAATCGATTTCTCATCGTTCAATTATGTTCGGTGCATTAGCCAAAGGTAAAACAACAGTTACAAACTTTTTATTCGGTGATGACTGTATCAGTACAATGCGTATTTTTCAGCAATTGGGCGTAGAGATAGAGGTAGTAGAGGAAAGTATTGTGATTCACGGTAATGGCTTTGATGGATTGAAAGAACCTAAAAGTATTTTAGATGTAGGAAACTCTGGGACAACCATTCGTTTATTACTCGGTATATTGGCTGGCCGTCCTTTTCATAGTTGTATCATTGGTGATGAGTCCATTGCAAAACGCCCCATGACACGGGTGACTATTCCCTTACAAGAAATGGGTGCCTATATAGATGGAAGACAAGGTGGAGATTTAACGCCGCTTTCTATTAGAGGTGGTGATTTACAAGGTATGACATACCAGTTACCTGTCGCAAGTGCTCAGGTGAAATCCGCCATTTTATTAGCAGGGATACAAGCACAAGGTGAAACAACAGTCATTGAAAAGGAACGAACAAGAGATCATACGGAGAGAATGATTCGCCATTTTGGAGGAGTAGTTGAATCTAATGATTTGACCATTCGCATACCGGGTGAACAAACATTAGTAGGAACAGATGTGTTCGTTCCAGGTGATATTTCCTCAGCTGCCTTTTGGCTTGTTGCAGGGGCAATTGTACCGAATGCAAAGCTTACCTTAAAAAATGTAGGTTTAAATGAAACGAGGACAGGCATCATTGAAGCTATGAAAAAGATGGGTGCTAATATAACTGTTTCTATCACAACTGAGCCAAATTATTTTGAACCAATAGGAAACATTACTGTACAATCATCCACACTAAAAAGCACAGTTATTGACGGAGATATTATACCAAGGTTAATTGATGAGATTCCTGTGATTGCCTTACTCGCCACCCAAGCAGAGGGAACGACTGTGATTAAAGATGCTGAAGAGTTAAAGGTAAAAGAAACTAATCGAATTGATACAGTTGTAAATGAATTGAAGAAGCTTGGAGCAGATATCGAGGCAACCCACGATGGCATGATTATTCGTGGGAAGACAAGATTACATGGTGGTTGTACGGTGTCCAGCCATGGTGATCACCGAATTGGTATGATGCTTGCGATTGCCGCATTAATTTGTCAAGAAGGTGTGAAATTAGAAGATACGAAGTCAATCTCCATTTCTTATCCTGAGTTTTTTAATGATATGGAAAAGTTAATTGACCAATAATAAAGGAGAAAAAACATAAAAAACGTTTGGGATTATTCCAAACGTTTTTTAAATAGCTTTTATCATTTCGAAATTGGAAATCTCTTGATCTTCCTCCGTACTTTCTATCACTAATACTCACTACCTTGCATATAGAGTAATTCCATTTTTCCTAGTTTTTGTTGCACAGTCGGTAAGTCTGATAAAACACCATTCGTTCCCGGAAATCAGGGTTATCAGAAATTCCGTCACGAATAGACGCTAATCGTTCCCGGAAATCAGGGTTATCAGAAATTCCGTCACGAATAGACGCTAATCGTTCCCGAAAATCAGGGTTATCAGAAATCCCGTCACGAATAGATGCTAATCGTTCCCGGAAATCAGGGTTATCAGAAATCCCGTCACGAATAGACGCTAATCGTTCCCGGAAATCAGGGTTATCAGAAATCCCGTCACGAATAGACGCTAATCGTTCCCGGAAATCAGGGTTATCAGAAATCCCGTCACGAATAGATGCTAATCGTTCCCGGGAATCAGGGTTATCAGAAATCCCGTCACGAATAGTAGCTAATTGTTCCCGGGAATCAGGGTTATCAGAAATCCCGTCACGAATAGTAGCTAACAACCTTTAGTCGGCGGAATATGTCGGTTGCTTCCAAAAAAATGTAAGCACAATTCCAATCACTAAAAATATTGATGCAAAATAAAATGGATAATCTAAGTCAATATCAAATAAAAAACCACCAACGATTGGGCCCAAGACATTTCCAAAACTGGTAAACATTGAGTTCATACCACTTACAAAACCTTGTTCATCTCCTGCGACTTTTGATAAATAGGATGTAACAGCTGGTCGCATTAAGTCAAAACCAATAAATACGAAAATGGTTACCAATAAGATATGGAAATAGGCATTTACAATTGTTGTGACATAAACAAGTATTGCTGAAATGATAAACGCATAACGAATTAATTTTACCTCGCCTAATCTTTTGGTTAAAAAGTCAAATAGTACAATCTGTGAAATGGCACCTACTATTCCACCACCAGTAATGACAATAGCAATATCTTTAGGTGTGAAACCAAACTTATGGTCAACAAATAAACTAAATAAAGAATCAAAAGCTGCTAAACCGAAAGAGGAAATAAAAATAACCATAAAAGCTATAAAGTAGAGCGGGTTGAAGATTCGCTTTAATCCACTTGTTTTCCCTTTTATTAAAGCTTGTTTATGTCTTTCCGGTTCCGTTAACAATACCATAGATGCAATTGCAGAAATTAACGCAAGTATAGATGCCGCAAAAAAAGGAACACGGGTACCAATTTCTGCTAAAAAACCACCGATTCCCGGTCCAATAATAAAACCAGTAGAAATAGCTGCCGACATATATCCCATTGCTTTTGAACGTGTATCTAACGTTGTGATATCAGCAATAAATGCCGTTACCGCGGGCATAATGAATGCTGCACTTATACCTCCAAGTAGACGAGAGGCAAAAAGTACTTCTACTACTTTACCGAAACCAAATAGCAACTCAGAGAAGCTGAATAAGATTAAACCGATAATAATCATTCGTTTACGTCCAAACTGATCTACCCAGCGACCTGCAATAGGAGAAAAAAGTAATTGGGTAATAGCAAATGCAGATACTAAATACCCTACCATCTTACCTGATAAATGCAATTCATTCATAATGGATGGTAAGACTGGAATGACAAGACCAATACCTAAAAATGCAATAAACAAATTAAGTAACAAAAGAATTAACGCTGTATTGCGATTCGCCATTATTTTTCCTCCTTTTAAGTTTCAGCAGTATGTTTAAAGTATTACTCAGGGACCATTGTTATATTTAAGTAATTTTTGTTAAAAAGAGAGAAGGTACACTATTATGAATATATGTCCGTGTCAGAACGCACGAGCATACATTCATGATAGAGACCTCCTCGTAAAATATATAATATCAAAAATATTTCGATTGTTAAAGGATAAGAATCGGTAGCTATAAAAGAATTACTCTAAAACATGAACTATGACTTCTGTTTCGTTTTCACTAAATAGGAAGCACTAATCCAAGAGGTAATTGGAATGATCAATGCAATTCCAATTCCAGCGCAAAGTATTGTTACAATCTCTGTACTAAATATTTTCGAATTAATAATTTCTCCATAAGAATATGATAAATCTTTAACCCATATTAGTAATCCTAAATAGCTACCAAAGAAGGCAAAAAATAATGTGTTTGTATCTGTCCCTAAGATATCTCTTCCAATGTTTAAGCCAGATAGGAATAAATCCTTTTTCTGCAGTGAACGATTGTGGTGGAATATTTCATTTACTGACGTTGTAATGGAGATGGAAACATCCATTATAGCACCAATTGTACTCATGATAATCACAGAAGCAGCAATTTTAACAAAGTCTACCCCCACATAAAGCGAAAAAACGGCTAATTCTTCGGATTCCTCTACTCCAAATCCTTGAATCATCGTAATTTCCGTAATGAAGTTAATGAATAAAAGCAGGATGACAATGGTAACTATGGTCGAGATGAATGCAATAATTGTCTTACTGTTTATCTGATTAACAAAAAGTAGATTAATATAACTTATCAAGACACATGCAATCAATGTAATAATAACTGGATTGATGTGTGGGTCTAACATGAATAATATTGTTAGAACTATCACTGCAAAGTTTAAGAATAAAGAGAAAAAGGATCGTATACCTTTTTTTCCACCAATAAAGATCATCAAAACAAATAAAATGATTGCTAGCAATAATAATACATTCATGATTTTTCCCTCTTTCGATTAACGAAAAAAATAGAAATATATAAGCTAATTGGAATGGTTAATACAACCCCAATACCTCCTGCTAGAGCTCGTGCAATTTCTAATGAAAGGTTCATTGATAGGGTGTAACCTAATGACGAGCTATTTTTTAGATATAAAATTAGCATCGGAATAGAACCACTAAGATATGCAAAAAATAAAATATTCGTTATAGTTCCCATAATATCTCTACCAATATCCATACCAGACTTTTTTAGAGATTTCATTGAAATACCGTGATTCCTTTCATATAGTTCAAAGATAGATGATGACATCGTAATTGCGACATCCATGACAGCGCCTAAGGATCCAATGAATAATCCTGCCATAAATACTAAGTAATAGGGGCGTGTTAAAAATTGCATTTCTTCATAATGAAGGCCATTTTCAGAAGTTAACCACATCGCTAAATGGGCAATGAATAATGAAAAAAATGTTCCAAATAAGGTTGTGACAATTGCTGCATATGTTTTCTCATTAAATCCATTAATGAATAACAAAGAAGTAAAAGTAAATAGAATAGCCAGCAGGGCACTTATCCATAATAAGCTATCCGTGTTTGTATAATTTACATAAATATCTAAGGCATAGGATAATAACAAGATATTGATGATGAAACTAATGATTGTAAATTGCCCTTGTTTTTTCCCAATGATTAGCAAAGTAAAGATAAAAATCCAAGCAACGATGACAATATATTTATCTCGTTTCACATTTGTTATTTTTCCAGTTAAATTTCCTTCTTTATCAGTGTTTTTATCAATCGATACAAATACTTCTTTTCCAACTGTAAATTTGTGGTCATAAGCCCCTGATGATGAATATTCATTTGTTAAAAAGATAGGTTTTCCTTTTTTTTCACCGTTTTTTAATTGGGCTGTAATATGTTGTGTGAATAATTGGTCTTCATTATGATGCTCATCCGTTGTTTTTGTTGTCTCTAATAGGCTTGTTTCCGTTACTTTTGCGATTGGTTTGTCGTAGAAGGAGTGATTGTGATAAATAAAAACAATGGAGATGATGAAACAAAACGTAATAAAAACATAAAAAGCATGTTGTCTATTACTCATGTCTTTTATTTTATTTATGAAAGCCCTCAATGAAAATCCCTCCAACTACGATTAAAGTACGATATTTATCATTTTAAACAGTATATTGTTCCGCTTACAATGGACTTAGAATAACAAGGATAGTTATCGTGGTCAAGGAAACATCTTCAAATTTTTTAGAGATAAATGGATTAGATAGTCAGTGGATGGTGAATTGGTGAAGAAGGGAAATTATATAAGGTTTTAAAAAAAGTCCCAAGAGCCAGTAATACTGGTTCTTGGGACTTGGGCTAACGAATTACTCATCTAGCAGCATCGTACCATGTTTTTGAAAATGTAGATGCCAGGCATGTGCTTTATGAAGGATATGGGGTGTATTTCCACCACTTACTTGTTTGGCCTCTTCAAAATAACGACGAGCTTGTTCCCGATAAATTGGATGCATGCAATTTTCAATCAATTGTTCTGCAATTTCGCGAGGAGCCAGGCCACGCATATCGACATATCCATATTCTGTTACAATGATATCAACATCATGATTTGTGTGATCAATATGGGAAACAAAAGGAACAATGGTTGAGATTTTCCCATCTTTTGCAGTGGAAGGTGTAACGAAAATAGAAATCTTCGCGTTACGTGCAAAATCACCTGAACCACCAATTCCGTTCATAATATGTGTACCATTAATATGTGTCGAGTTTACATTACCGTATATATCTATTTCAATTGCCGTGTTAAAAGATATAATACCGAGTCTTCGTATTACTTCTGGATGATTAGATATCTCTTGTGGGCGCAGCATAATTTTATCTTGATGTTTTGCTAGATCACTTTTTAAGGAGGCAACTCGTTTTTCTGATAAGGAGAATGCTGTTGCATAGGCAAACTTAACAACTCCTGCTTCGATTAAATCAAAAACGCCATCTTGGATGACCTCAGAAGCTATGACAATATTTTTAAAGCGAGAATGCTTCATTCCACTTAAGACGGCATTTGCAACGGAACCAACTCCAGATTGAATTGGTGCCAATTCTTCTGTCAAACGTCCCAATTCAATTTCTTCATCCAGAAAGCTTAATAAGTTATTGGCAATCTCCTGTGTTATTTCATTCGGTTCAAATAAAGGGGATGGGCTATCATTTTCATTTGAAATGATAATCCCTCGTACTTTATCAAGATCAATACGAATGCCTTTCTCACCAAAGCGATCACTTGGATGCTTCATTGGAATAGGGTTTCGTTCTCCTTGTAATTCCGGAATATAAATATCATGTATTCCTTCATACTCTTTCGGGAGATTTAAATTCACCTCAATGATAATGTTTTTAGCTTGCTCTATAAAAATCGGTGAATTTCCAATGGACCCTGATGGAATAAGTAGTCCATCTTCCGTTATTGCGGTTGCTTCGATAACTGCATAATCGATTGGTCCGATAATATCTTGGCGTAGTGACTCACTTGTTTGTGATAAGTGTTGGTCAATATAGGTAACCTTCCCTTTATTAATCTGTTTCCGTAATATAGGATTAGCCTGATATGGTAAGCGAAATCCAATTAAATCAGATTCTACCATTGCTCCATCAGCAGATGGCCCCATGGAGGCTCCTGTATATAAATCAACTTTAAAATTCTCTTGCTTTCCGCGTTCTGCTAACTTTTGTAAAAAAAATTTTGGTTCTCCGAATAAAGCAAATCCACTAACACCTAATACCATTCCATCCTGTATCCATGTAACCGCTTCCTCAACTGGTACAACTTTTTTTAAAAATTCCTTATTTCTAATTGTATCTTGTAAATCTTCTAATACAACTCCCATTAGAATCACTCCTGGTTTTATATGTATAAATAAGTTATAAGTAATTTTATAATCATTTATTTCGGACAATTGGAGGTAAGTATTATATAAAGGAAATGAAGAAAAACAATATTTTATCGCAGGTAGCTGGCTGTGAAACCCCAACTGACTGAAATTTCACTTTACGTAGGTGGCCTCGCTAAAAAATATATCCGAATACGCTTACATAGGACCTACTATATAGAATAAATTATAGTTTTTCAAACAATATTGATTTAATTTAGAAAAATATAGTAAAATGTATTATTTTTTGAAAGTCCACGAGAAGATCGTATGGGTTATATAGAGTACACTTCGTTGTCTGTATGGAAAGCTAGTGAAGGAGATTTAACCAAAATGAAGTGATCTATCAATCTCAAGCTAAAAAAAAGCCATCTTACTTTTAATTTTTTAAAGATGGCTCTATCTTGCGCTTTTTTAATGATTACTTATTTAAAAGCATCGTGCCATTTTTTTGAAAGTGTAAATGCCAGGCATGTGCTTTCTGGAGAATATGAGGTGTATTTCCACCACTTTTCTTTTTGGCTTCTTCAAAATAACTCCAAGCTTGCTCCCTATATTGTGGGTGCATGCAGTTTTCAATGAGTTGTTCCGCTATTTCGCGAGGAGCCAATCCACGCATATCAACATAACCATTTTCTGTTACAATAACGTCTACATCATGATTTGTATGGTCAACATGGGAGACAAAGGGAACAATGGTTGAGATTCTTCCATCTTTTGCGGTTGATGGTGTGACAAATATAGAAATCCTCGAATTTCGAGTGAAATCCCCTGATCCACCAATACCGTTCATCATGTGTGTACCGTTAATATGTGTTGAATTTACATTACCGTAGATGTCTGCTTCAATTGCGGTGTTAAATGCGATAATTCCCAAACGTCGAATTACCTCTGGGTGATTAGATATTTCCTGTGGACGGAGCATAATTTTATTACAATGCTTTGCAAGATCACTTTTTAGTGATGCAACTCTTTTATCAGATAAAGAAAATGCTGTGGCATATGCAAATTTAACAACCCCTGCTTCGATTAAATCAAAAATACCATCTTGGATTACTTCAGATGCCACTACAACATTTCGAAATTGGGAGTGTTTCATTCCGTTTAAAACGGCATTTGCAACCGAACCAACTCCAGATTGAATTGGGGCTAGCTCTTCTGTTAAACGTCCAGATTTCACTTCTTCTTCTAAAAATGTCAATAAATTATTTGCAATGATCTGTGTTGTTTCATTAGGTTCAAATAGAGGTGAGGGACTATCGTTTTTATTCGAAATGATAATACCCTTTACCTTATCAGGGTCGACACGGATACCTATGTCACCAATGCGATCACTAGCATCTGTGATTGGAATCGGACTTCTCTTTCCTTGTGCATTTGGAATATAAATATCGTGTAATCCTTCATACTCTTTTGGGAGATTCAAGTTGACTTCTACAATAACGTTTTCTGCATGCTCGATAAAGATTGGCGAATTCCCAACAGATCCTGATGGAATAATAAGTCCATCTTCTGTTATTGCAGTTGCTTCAATAACCGCATAATCAATAGGTCCTATTACTCCTTGACGAAGAGTCTCACTTGTTTGTGATAAGTGTTGATCAATATAAGAAACGGACCCAAGGTTAATTTGTTTCCGTAAAATAGGATTTCCTTGATATGGTAAGCGATAACGTATTAAATCATTTTCTACCATGGTACCATCAGCAGATTCACTCATAGATGCTCCTGTATATAAGTCAATTTTAAAGTCCTCCTGCTCCCCACGCTCTGCTAATTTTTGTAGAAAGAGTTTTGGTTCACCAAACAAAGTAAATCCACTAACGCCTAATATCATTCCATCTTCTATCCATGTAATTGCTTCCTCAACAGGCACAACTTTATGTAAAAAGTCCTCGTTTCTAATTGTTTCCTGTAAGTCTTTCTCCATCACAACCCCCATTAGAATCACTCCTTTTTTATTTATATTTTTTTCATATGAGGTATAAAGTAATTCACAATTCTCTGTACTATAACAGACTTCAATAATAACACTATATACCAAAGATTTTATTTTTTCAAATAAATCATTATTTTAATCTAGCGAATTGTAGAAAAATAGATTTTTCTGCATTATATTAACAACAGAGAATTGAAAGTGAAGAACTTGGGAAAAATTATCTGTCAGATTACGTTAAAAAATCTGGTGTAATAGAACAGAGTTAGTTCATGTAGAAATTACGAAGGGGGAAAAGTGACAAGGACTTGTATCTAATTATTGGACAGATGGAGAAATGAAGAGGTGGAGTCACTCTTGAGTATATAAAATTCTATAAGTTGAAAAAGGAATAGTGGAATCAACATTACGGATCTATCGAAGTATATAATTAAAAAAACAATTTTTTATGCTTTAAATAAACAACATAAAAAATTGTTTTCATATCTTAATAGAGATTTCTATTAACATTATTAATATATTATTTTAATTTACGTAATTTAAATGGTGCATAGATAAGAGCTAGGATTAAAAATAATCCAAGATATCCAATTAATTTATATAGTTTTGCAACTAATTCTGTGAAACCTACAAAGCTAGCTGCAAATCCAATAATCACAATGATAAATGCCCCGATTTTAAAGGACCTTCCTTCTACATGAAAGAAGCGTGCTGCAAAAGCATAGAACATACTGATTCCAGTATTAAAAATCATTCCAAATAAAATAAAGGACATAAGGAAACCGAGGATTGGTGAAATGTCATTTCCAATTTTTAATAGAGGCATTTCATAAGTATGAACAACATCTATCTTTGAAAAAATAGCTAGATGTGCCGATACAATTAAAACACCAATTCCAAGACCACCAACTAATCCTCCTATAGATGCGATTCTTTCATTTTTCTCGGCTCCACCTATTACAATAGACATCCCTGCACCAACAGCAATATTAAATGAAGCATAGTTAATCGCAGCAATAAACCAATTTGGTAGAGACTTTTCGAGGCCTTTTGCGATTGGATTTAATTCATTAAAGGTCATATCCATTGTAAACAAACTATATATACAAATAATGAAGATTGTTAAAATTAAAAAAGGGGTAACACTACCAATAACGGCAATTACTCTATTAACATTTAACATCATCGTAATAATAATTAAAATTGCTACTATAATATTTCCGATGACAGGTTGAAAGCCAAATTGTTGATTTAATAAGGATCCTGCACCAGCAATCATAACCACACCGACACCAAATTGCGTAAATAATAGAACAGCGTCAACAATCGTACCTAGGTAACGTCCACTTATCGTATAAATAGCGTCCCGGTGTGAGGTAGTCTGTAATCTACTTCCTATTTTTGTTAGCGACATTCCTAAATATGCAAATAATGCTGTAGCCAACATGGCGCCTAGTGTACCCGCATAACCAAAACTAGTAAAATATTGTAGTATTTCTTGTCCGGAAGCAAAACCTGCACCAATAATAATCCCGATAAAGGCACTTCCAATTTTTAAAACTCTATACATATGAAATTGTTCACCCTATCTATAATTGTCCATCCATTGATTGTAGATTTTAACTCGAATGAATTAATTTTTCAATAGATACTAAAATTACAACAATTTCTATATTATACGATTTTCAATATATTGTAAACGGTTAAATAGCGTAATTTATCAAATATTTCATAAAAGGGACTGTTATGGGGTGATTTTTATAATCACATAATTTTGCTTGTAGGAGAGTATAATTCTTATAATACGATAGGAGGGTATTGTATTATCATATATATAAAAAGAGCCATTTATTCTGTGATTATTATCACTGTACAAATGGATTGACTTTAAATACGGTAGGGTGGTATAGTATAGACGAATTAAAATTATAGAAGTCGAGGGGATTAAATGGGGAAATATCTTCATGATCATCCAATTAAGCCGAGAACAGAATCAGAAAAAAAGGCGATCATAAACCGTCTAAAACGTCTGGAAGGCCAAGTGCGTGGGATTCAGAAAATGGTAGAAGACGATCGTTACTGTATCGATATATTAGTACAAATTAGTGCGATTGATGCAGCACTAAAGAAAGTAGGTCTGGCGATTAGTGAACGACATATGAAGCATTGTGTTCATCATGCCATTAAATCTGGGGAAGGAAATGCAGCAATAGATGAATTGATTGATGTGATGAAACACTTTTCAAAATGAAAAGAGGTGATTCTATGAGTAAAGAAAAGCAAATTACTGTTGGTGTGACAGGAATGACTTGTGCTGCCTGTTCTAGTCGTGTTGAAAAGGTGTTAAATAAAATGGATGGTGTAAATGCACAAGTGAATTTAACGACAGAAAAGGCGAATATTCATTATGACCCAGAAACTAGCTCCATAGAGGATATCACAAATAAAATAGAAAAATTAGGCTATGGTGTTCATGTTGAAAAGGTAGAACTTGATGTTTATGGAATGACCTGTGCCGCTTGTTCATCTCGAATAGAAAAGGTGCTTAATAAGCAAGAAGGGGTCCAACAGGCATCCGTTAATCTAGCCAATGAAACAGCAACAGTTGAATATAATCCTGGAATGCTAGATCAAACAGCGATTATCGAGAAAATCGGTAAACTAGGCTATGATGCAAAGGAAAAGGCAAATAAAGAAGAGAAACAGACACAGAAGGAAAAAGAAGTAAAAACAATGCAGGCCAAATTAATTATTTCTGCTATTCTCTCAATTCCTCTACTGATGACGATGTTAGATCATTTATTCGGAATTGCTATTCCAGAAACTTTAATGAATCCGTGGTTTCAGTTTCTATTAACTACCCCAATTCAATTTATAATTGGGTGGCAATTTTATGTAGGAGCATATAAGAGCTTGCGTAGTGGTGGCGCAAATATGGATGTTTTAGTAGTGCTTGGAACGAGTGCGGCATATTTTTATAGTTTATTTGAGGCTATTCGAACAATTGGCGATCCATCATATACCCCACATCTGTATTTTGAAACAAGTGCCATCTTAATTACATTAATTTTATTTGGAAAATACTTAGAAACAAATGCCAAAAGTAGAACAACAGAAGCCATCTCAAAACTTCTTCAACTTCAAGCTAAAGAGGCTCGTGTACTAAGAGATGGACAGGCTGTCATGGTTCCAATCCAAGATGTGAAAGAGGGAGAACATGTCATTGTCAAACCAGGGGAAAAAATACCTTTGGATGGTATCGTTGTAAAAGGAAAAACGTATGTTGATGAATCAATGATCACAGGTGAGTCGATTCCAATTAAAAAAGAGATTCAGGCCCCTGTCATTGGAGCAACCATCAATAAAAATGGAACGGTTGAAATGGAAGTAACAAAGGTAGGAAAAGACACTGCACTTGCATCTATCATTCAAGCTGTAGAAGATGCCCAAGGTTCAAAAGCACCTATTCAACGATTAGCAGATGTCATTTCTGGTTATTTCGTACCAATTGTCGTTGGTATAGCTATACTTACATTTATTATTTGGTTCACACTTGTTACACCAGGTGAATTTGAGCCAGCTTTAGTAGCTTCTATTGCGGTGCTTGTTATTGCTTGTCCATGTGCGCTGGGACTCGCCACCCCGACATCTATTATGGTAGGGACTGGAAGAGCAGCGGAAAGTGGAATTTTATTTAAAGGTGGGGAACATTTAGAAAGAACCCATCAAATAAATACCATTATTTTTGATAAAACTGGAACAATTACAAAAGGTAAGCCAGAGGTAACGGATTATACGGGTAATAAAAGTACCTTACAATTACTTGCAAGTGCTGAAAATAATTCCGAACATCCTTTAGCAGAAGCTATTGTTGCCTATGCGACAGAACAGGACATTGAATTAATGGATGTAGATGACTTTCAAGCAATACCGGGCCATGGTATCGAAGCCACCATCGACGGAAAAAAAGTTCTTGCAGGAACAAGAGGTCTAATGAAGAAAAATGATATTCATGTCGCCTATTTAGAAAAAGAAATGTCATCCTATGAACTAGAGGGAAAGACATCTATGTTAATTGCTGTTGACGGCAGATATAAAGGGATGATAGCAGTAGCAGATACGATAAAGGACACTGCAAAAGAGGCGATTACACAACTAAAAGCAGATGGAATAGATGTAATGATGCTAACAGGGGATAATGAAAGAACTGCCCAAACCATTGCAAAACAAGTTGGTATTGATCGTGTCATTGCTGAAGTGGTTCCAGAAGAAAAAACAGCCCATGTGAAGAAAATTCAAGAAGAAGGAAAGAAAGTAGCGATGGTTGGTGATGGGATTAATGATGCCCCTGCCCTTGCAACAGCTGATATCGGAATTGCAATAGGAACAGGGACAGAAATTGCCATCGAAGCAGCTGATGTAACAATCCTAGGCGGAGAGTTACTACTGATACCAAGGGCGATAAAATTAAGTCATGCTACAATAAAAAATATTAAACAAAACTTATTCTGGGCATTCGCCTATAATAGTGCAGGTATCCCAATCGCTGCACTTGGCTTATTAGCCCCATGGATAGCAGGAGCTGCCATGGCATTTAGTTCTGTTAGTGTTGTTTCTAACTCACTTCGATTGAAGCGAGTTAAAATATAAAAATATAAGGTTTTGAAAGGAGAAATAGAGAAAATGAAAACAACTTTAAATGTACAAGGAATGACATGTGGTCATTGTGAAGCAGCAGTAAAAGGTGCTCTTGAAGAATTAAATGGTGTATCCAGCGTAGAGGTTCATCTTACATCCGGTAAGGTTGATGTTACGCATGATGAATCAAAAGTAAAAGAAGAAGCACTTCGTGAAGCTGTAGAAGATCAAGGTTATGATGTTGAATAATAACAGAAAAAGCTGATTTCCTGTAGGGGATCAGCTTTTTCATTACAATGGTCTCGTAATTCATTAGTTGACAAAAGAGGGTTAGTATCATGAAAAAATATCCAATGACAAAAGCAGGACTAGAAAAACTAAAGGAGGAACTACATTGGCTTGAAACGATTAAACGTCCGGAAGTAGATAAACGAATAAAAAGGGCAAGAGATTTTTGTGACTTTAATGAGGACTCAGAATATGAAGCTGCTTTAGAAGAGCTTACTACTTTAAAGAGAGACCAAGCAAAATTAAAAAAGATGATTCAACATGCCGAGATAATTAAAAAAGAGACTACTGATTATGTAACTCTAGGAAGTACGGTTACGATTCAAGAATTTCCAGAAGGCGAGAAGGAAGTATATACTATTGTGGGTGTAGCAGAATCAGATCCTTTCGTTGGTAAAATATCTAATGAGTCCCCTCTTGCTAAGTCTCTTTTAGGAAATAAAATAAATGATAAAGTATTGGTGCATACACCACACGGCAAGATGGTAGTAAAAATATTAGATATTCAATCGTTATAATGTGAAGAAAAAGGTGATTCCCTCAAGGGAATCACCTTTTTCGGGATTCCAAAGTATATATCGGGATTCCAAAGTATATATCGGGATTCCAAAGTATATATCGGGATTCCAAAGTATATATCGGGATTCCAAAGTATATATCGGGATTCCAAAGTATATATCGGGATTCCAAAGTATATATCGGGATTTCCTCACCACTGGATAAGCCTCTGCTGTAACAAATTCGACAAAATTAGTTTGGTTTTTTCGGATATAGGGAATTCCCTAATATGAAGTAGAAAGGTAGTCTACTAACATAGAATATAGATGATAAAGTTACTTTTTTCTTGTCATTCTGAAAAGGAGTGAGTTTATTCAATGAAGAAGAAAACATTTAGTTTAAAATACTTGAAACCTGTAGAACGTTATTCTGGAAATTGGTCAGTTTTAGAAGAAAAAAGTCGAGAGTGGGAGGATATGTACCGACAACGTTGGTCACATGATAAAGTTGTCCGTACAACCCATGGGGTGAACTGTACAGGATCATGCAGTTGGAAAGTCTTTGTTAAAAATGGAATTATTACATGGGAAAACCAACAAATTGACTATCCATCATGTGGTCCGGATATGCCTGAATTTGAACCACGTGGCTGTCCGCGTGGAGCATCATTTTCATGGTATGAGTATAGCCCACTTCGCGTGAAATACCCTTATATAAGAGGGAAATTATGGCGTCTATGGAGAAATGCCATTGCAGAACATCAAGACCCTGTGAAAGCATGGGCAAGTATTGTAGAAGATCCAGAGAAAGCGAATGAATATAAAAAAGCTCGTGGAAAAGGTGGACATGTCCGAATTCACTGGCGAGATGCAACACAAATTATTTCAGCACAACTTATTTATACCATTCAAAAATATGGTCCAGACCGTCTTGCTGGATTTACACCGATTCCTGCAATGTCCATGGTTAGCTATGCATCCGGTGCTCGCTTCCTTTCATTACTAGGAGGAGAGATGCTTAGTTTCTATGACTGGTATGCAGACTTGCCACCAAGTTCACCACAGATTTGGGGAGAACAAACAGATGTGCCTGAATCAAGTGATTGGTTTAACTCAGGATATATCATTATGTGGGGATCGAATGTTCCATTAACACGTACACCAGATGCGCATTTCATGACAGAAGTACGTTATAAAGGAACAAAAGTAGTTTCTGTTGCACCTGACTATGCTGAGAGTGTGACACATGCAGATGATTGGATTTCAGCAAATCCGGGTACAGATGCTGCTGTTGCTCAAGCAATGACACATGTTATCTTAGATGAATTTTATGAAAAAAGAAAAGAACCGATGTTTTTAAACTATGCTAAACAATATACAGACATGCCATTCCTTATCTTACTAGATGAACATAAGGATGGAGTATATAAAGCAGGTCGTTTCTTACGTGCAAGTGACATAGGAAATGCATCTGAACATGCAGAGTGGAAACCAGTTATTTTAGATGAAGCAAAAGAAGAAATCATTGTCCCGAATGGAACAATGGGACAGCGTTGGGAAAAAGATGCGAAATGGAACCTTATTCTTGAAAATGAAGACGGATCTCGTATTGAACCAGCATTATCTGTTGAGCAACATGGTGCAGAGTGGGAAACAATTTCATTCCCATACTTTGATAATAATGGTAACGGAACATTTGAACGTCCAATCCCAGCAAAGAAAGTGAAATTCGAAGATGGTTCCGAACATCTTGTTACATCTGTCTATGATTTAATGTTGAGTCAATATGGTGTTAACCGTATCGGAAGTGACTTAGAAGCAACAGGATATGATGATGAAACATCTTTCTATACTCCAGCATGGCAAGAGAAAATTACAAATGTAAAACCAGAACTTGTAACGCAAATTGCAGTTGAATTTGCTCAAAATGCCATTGATACAGATGGACGTTCCATGATTATTATGGGAGCGGGAATTAACCACTGGTTTAATAGTGATACAATCTACCGTTCTATTTTAAATCTAGTAACATTGACAGCATCTCAAGGTGTAAATGGTGGAGGTTGGGCCCACTATGTTGGACAGGAGAAATGTCGTCCAATTGAAGGATGGAACAATATTGCCTTTGCGAAAGACTGGCAAGCACCACCGCGCCTGCAAAATGCTACATCATTCTTTTACTTTGCAACAGATCAGTGGAAGTATGAAGAGGCAGGAACAGACACACTGCTTTCTCCATTAAATAATAAAAAACATTATCAACATCCAGCTGATTATAACGTTTTAGCAGCACGACTTGGTTGGTTGCCATCATACCCACAGTTTAATAAAAACAGTTTACTCTTTGCAGAAGAAGCAGCTAAGAATGGAAAAACAACAGACGAAGAAATTATTGATTACACTAAAGAACAAATTGTTTCTGGTGAAACTAGCTTTGCTGTAGAAGATCCGGATGCGGAAGAAAACTTCCCACGTACATTATTTGTATGGCGTTCGAACTTGATTTCAAGTTCTGCAAAAGGTCAGGAATACTTTATGAAGCATTTATTAGGTGCATCAAGTAATCTGATTGCAGAACCAAATGAAGATATGAAGCCAGAAGAAATTAAATGGCGTGAAGAAGTGGAAGGAAAGCTTGATTTACTAGTTGCACTTGATTTTCGAATGACAACAACACCGTTATATGCGGATATTGTTTTACCTACAGCAACTTGGTATGAGAAAGAAGACCTTTCATCAACGGATATGCATCCATTTGTTCACCCGTTTAATCGTGCGGTAGACCCATTATGGGAATCACGTTCTGATTGGGATATTTATAAGTCTATTGCTAAGACATTTTCCGAAATGGCAAAAACACATTTACCAGGCGTGTACAAAGATTTAGTAACAGCACCACTTGGTCATGATTCCATCGAGGAAATTGCACAGCCATATGGTCAAGTGAAGGACTGGAAAAAAGGTGAAGTTGAACCTATTCTCGGTAAGACAATGCCAAACATGAAGATCGTTGAACGCGATTATACGAAAGTTTACGATAAATACGTTACATTAGGACCTAACTTGTCTACTGGTAAAGTTGGTGCACACGGAGTTAGCTTTTCTGTAGCAGAAGAATATGAACTGTTAAAAGGAATTAACGGAATTCATGATGATGACACCATTAAAAATGGTCTACCGAAATTATTGACTGGGAAAAATGCTGCCGAAGCAATGCTTACTTTATCATCAGCAACAAATGGTCGTGTATCACAACGTGCATATGAATCAGCTGAACAAGATACAGGTGTTGAATTAAAGGATATTTCTCAAGACCGTGCAGCAGAGCGATTTACATTTGCTAATATTACTGCTCAACCACGTGAAGTAATCCCAACGCCAGTCTTTAGTGGTTCTAATAAATCGGGTAGAAGGTACTCACCATTTACTACGAATATTGAGCGTTTAGTACCATTTAGAACATTAACAGGAAGACAACATTATTATTTAGATCATGAAATCTTCATGAACTATGGAGAAGCATTGCCAGTCTATAAACCAACATTACCACCACTTGTGCTCGGACCAAGAGATAAGAAAATCGTTGGTGGTCAGGATGCTCTTGTTTTAAGATATTTAACACCACATGGAAAATGGAATATCCATACAACTTATCAAGATAACAAACATATGTTAACCCTATTCCGTGGTGGACCAACTGTTTGGATATCAGATGTAGATGCGAAAGAACATGGAATCAATGATAATGATTGGTTAGAAGTATATAACCGAAACGGTATTGTTACAGCAAGAGCAGTTGTTAGCCACAGAATGCCAAAAGGAACGATGTTTATGTATCATGCGCAAGACAAGCATATCCAAGTTCCAGGTTCAGAAATTACAGGAGAGCGTGGGGGAAGCCATAATGCACCTACCCGTATTCATTTAAAACCAACACAAATGGTTGGTGGATATGCACAATTAAGCTATGGATTTAATTATTATGGTCCGATCGGTAACCAGCGTGATGAATATGTTGCTGTCCGTAAAATGAAGGAGGTTGACTGGCTTGAAGATTAAAGCACAAATTGCAATGGTGATGAACTTAGATAAATGTATTGGATGTCATACATGTAGTGTGACATGTAAAACAACTTGGACAAACCGTGAAGGTGCGGAATATATGTGGTTTAACAACGTGGAAACAAAGCCAGGTATCGGTTATCCAAAACGTTGGGAAGACCAGGAGACATATAAAGGTGGTTGGGAAGTTAAAAATGGAAAACTAGAACTGAAATCCGGTTCTAAATTATCCAAAATTGCCTTAGGGAAAATTTTCTACAACCCAGATATGCCAGAAATGAAAGACTATTATGAGCCATGGGATTATGATTATGAATCATTAACAAATGCAAAAGACAGTAATCATACTCCAGTAGCAAGAGCTAAATCAGCTATTACTGGTGAAAACATGGATCTGGAATGGGGACCAAACTGGGAAGACCAACTAGCAGGTGCCCATGTAACAGGACCAAAAGATCCTAATATTGAAAAGATTGAAGAAGAAATTAAATTTAATTTTGAACAAGCGTTTATGATGTATTTACCACGACTATGTGAGCATTGCCTAAACCCTAGTTGTGTTGCATCTTGTCCTTCAGGAGCAATGTATAAACGTGATGAAGACGGTATTGTCTTGGTTGACCAAGAGGCATGTCGTGGATGGCGTTACTGTATGACAGGTTGCCCATATAAGAAAGTATATTTTAACTGGAAAACAAATAAAGCAGAAAAATGTACATTTTGTTTCCCAAGAATTGAATCTGGACTTCCAACTGTTTGTTCCGAAACATGTACAGGTCGTATTCGTTATTTAGGAGTACTTCTATATGACGCAGACCGTGTGGAAGAAGCAGCTTCTACACCAGATCCAAAAGACTTATATCAGGCACAATGTGATTTATTCTTAGATCCGAATGATCCAGAGGTAATCGAACAAGCACTAAAAGATGGAATTGCAGAGGATTGGATTGAAGCGGCACAAAATTCACCTGTTTATAAATTAGCAATCGAACATAAACTGGCGTTTCCACTTCACCCAGAATATCGTACATTGCCAATGGTTTGGTATGTACCACCACTTAGCCCGATTATGAACTATTTTGAAGGGAAAGATTCAATCAAAAATCCAGATATGATTTTCCCTGCAATTGAGGAAATGCGTATTCCAATTCAGTATCTAGCAAATATGCTTACAGCAGGGGATACAGAGACGGTAAAAGGTTCATTACAACGAATGGCAATGATGCGTTCCTATATGCGTGCCATTTCATCTGGTAAAGACTTTGATGAGTCAAAACTTGCTCGTGTGGGGCTAGATGCCAACCAAACTAAGAAAATGTATCGTTTACTTGCAATTGCTAAGTATGAAGATCGTTTTGTTATCCCTACCTCACATAAGGAAGGACATATGGATGTATATCGTTCTCAAGGGTCTGCCGGATATGATGAATTAGGTAGTACAGGTTCTGCACCTGAACAAGAATTCTCTGTTATGGGTTCAAATGGTAGCTGTGATGGTTGTGGACCTGTTGGTCAACCTGGTAAAACAGGAGAAGAAATGTATAAAGAGAACTTCTATGGAGGGATTTGGCGTGATTGATTTAAATCGATTATATGATGAGAAACACATATTCGGTTTTTTCGCTGAACAGCTTTCCTATCCGGAAAAGCTAACCTTTCATCCAGCTGTTTTGGAGGGGTCTTTGGACTCCTCTCATACAGCATTTGAAGATATTTCAACATACTGGAATTTGATGCATGAGTATAGTTTAGACGAAATAAAAGAAATGTATACGAATACGTTTGATTTCCAAAAAGATGCAACATTGTTTATGACACATGTTAAGTTTGGTGATTCAAAAGAACGCGGCCAAATGTTAGCAAGATTAAAAGTACTTTATGAAATGTTTGGCTTAAGTATGCCTGATGGAGAGCTTTCCGATTATTTGCCACTTATGTGTGAGTTTATTTATGCAGCAGAATGGCGAGGGGACCCACGAGCCCAAGAGAGTTTTTCATTATTATTAGCTGTGTTAGAAGATGGTTCTTATCATTTAATGAAAGCACTTGAAAAATACAATAGCCCATACTTCTACCTTATTCGAGGAATGAGAGAAGTCTTTAAAATGTGTATTGTTCAAGAACGTCAGGGGGTTTAAACAAATGGTTAACCAATTTTTATGGGTTATCTTCCCGTATATTTGTATAGCGATATTTATCGTAGGGCATATTTTTAGATATAGAAATGACCAATTTGGATGGACAGCGAAATCAAGTGAATTTATTGAGAAAAAGCAGTTGATGATTGGTAGTTTTCTTTTTCATATCGGAATTATTCCAGTCATTTTAGGCCATATCTCTGGTCTTGGAATTCCAAAAGAATGGACAAGAGCACTTGGTGTAAGTGATCATATGTATCATATGGGGGCAGTTTATGTTGGAGGATTTTTCGGAGTAGTAACTTTAGCAGGAATGCTTATACTAACAGCAAGAAGGTTTACGAAAGCAAATGTACGAAAACTATCTTCCAGATCTGATTTAATTGTAAACACATTACTTTTACTCATTGTAATTCTAGGGGTTTATAGTTCACTTGTAACGAACACACTCACTCCGGGCTTTGATTATCGTGATTCAATCTCTATTTGGTTTAGAGACCTATTAATTCTAAGACCAGATGCATCACTAATGGCTTCTGTACCATTAGCATTTAAATTGCATGTATTATCTGGCTTTCTTATCTTTGCTTTATGGCCATTTACAAGGCTTGTCCATGTGTGGAGTGTGCCACTGAATTACGCAAGAAGAAGTTATATTCTGTATAGAAGAAATCGTGCTAGCTGATTAAATAAATATACAGGGGGAGGAAATGATGATTAAACAAGAGGAATTTGATTTCCAAGGTGCAATCGAATCCATTAGGGAACAACACAAGTTTGACTTTGTCGGAATAGCAATGACTCAGTCACGGGAACATCATGAACTAAGATGGACTTTTGTAACTGGGAATCAAAGCGAACGGTACCGAAGAATTGTACTACATTCTGGTAAGGGAATTGCGGGAATCGTATTTAAAACAGGAAAACCGATGCTTGTGGAAAATGTAGAACATACCATTCCAAAAGAAGAACTATTCGGTTATCCGATTATAGTGACAGAAGAATTAAAGAGTTTTGGGGCAGTTCCGCTCCTACTAGATGGTCGTGTAAAAGGGGTATTATTAGTGGGTTTTCGAGCAACAAACAGACTGAATTCCGAGAAGTTTTCTATGTTTAAACAACATGTAGAAATGAATCTATCTCCATTTCATATTAGGGAAGTGGTGGAATACTAATGCATCAAAAAGAAAAAGGTCTGTTCGATTTACTAAGTAAGATGTATTACCATTCTACAGAGATCATCTTCTTTTTTAACCGAGAAGGAAAAGTAATTTCAATGAATCCCGCAGCTGAGAAGATACTGAATAAAGAAGTTATAGAAGAGATGGTGGCAGGAAATCCTGCTGCAATCTGTATGACTTGTAGAGGGTACATGAGTGAAAGTGATTTACGAACATGTCGTTCCTGTTATTTGTATTCGGGACAAAATGAAGGTTCCTTTCAAGTGTATTTAGATACCAAAGAAAAAGGAGTATTGCCTTATACAGCAACATTTCAGACAATTGATGCAGAAAAAGGAACACGTCTATTTATGCTACGGGATATGTCGGAACAGTTTGAGACACAGGAGTTATTAGTTCAGAAAATATTAATGAGAAGAGTCGTAAGTGCACAGGAAAATGAGCGTAAGCGAATATCTAGAGAATTACATGATAGTGTAGCACAAGAGTTAGTTAGCTTGCTCGTTGATATTCGGTTATTTAAGTATATGAATGCTACAGAAAAAGTAAAGGAAAAAGCTGTCCAAATAGAAGGGTCTTTAATGCGACTACTAGATGATGTTCAACATTTATCTGTTCAGCTTAGACCTGCTACATTAGATGATTTAGGTTTAGAGGCGGCTTTTCGAACGCATTTCAAATCATTAGAAAGAAATTTCGGACTCTCTGTTCATTTGGAATCTAATATAAAAGCAAAGCGTTATGAAGGGGAAATTGAAACAGTTGTCTATCGTATTTGTCAGGAAGCAGTTTTTAATGCTTTGAAATACGCCGAAGTAGATGATGTGCATGTTCAGCTTCAAGAAAAAGACAATAAACTTTGTTTAAATATTTATGACGAGGGGATAGGCTTTAATGTAGAGCATATTCACCCGAAAGGTACCGGATTAGGATTATATGGTATGCAGGAACGAGCTGACCTTGTATTTGGGCAACTGACAATTCAATCTCAACCAAAAAAAGGAACAACCATATCCTTAATCATTCCTCTGGAAAAGGAGGACGAATCTAATGAAGATAATTATAGCAGATGATCATGCCGTTGTTCGTAGTGGTTTTATGCATATTTTGAACTTTCAAGAGGATATGGAAGTAGTCGCAACTGCTGCCGATGGATTAGAGGCATATGATCTTGTAGCAAAACATCGTCCAGATATTGTTTTAATGGATTTAAGTATGCCTCCTGGTGAAAGTGGAATGATTGCGACTAGTAAAATTAAAGAAGACTTTCCAGAAACAAAGGTCATTATATTGACGATGTATGATGATGAAGAATACTTGTTTCATGTATTAAAGCAAGGAGCATCCGGATATGTTTTGAAAAAAAGTCCGGAAGAAGAATTATTCCATGCCATTCGGACGGTTTATGAAGGTGGCACTTATATCCATCCAGAAATGGCCACATCTCTTGTTAAAGAATTTCTCGAACCGGGTGCAGAAGTAGTTGAAACAGACCCTTTCGAACTGTTGACAAATCGTGAGTTAGAGGTATTACCTCTTGTTGCAAAGGGATACGGAAATAAGGAAATAGCAGAAATGCTTCATATTTCAGTAAAAACAGTAGAAGCACATAAAGCGAGATTAATGGATAAATTAAACTTAAAAAACAAGCCACAACTTGTGGAATATGCATTGAAACATAAATTATTGAACTTTTAAAAGTGAGGTAGGTACGATGGTGAGTCAGACGAAATTCACATTTGATCTCCCTGTATTAAGGCTTCTAGAAAATGAACATCAATATTTAACTTATTTAATGAATCAGTGGCACCCGATGGTCCTTGGAATTGAACAAGACCGCTACACATTAGAAGAAGCACGTAATGTACTGGAGAAGCTTAGGAAGCAAATTATTGAATTCCTAGATCCACTGAAAAATCATACAGATAAGGAAGAGGCCTACTTATTTCCAGCTCTTGCGAAGTACGTTGGTGACGAGCAAGGCCCAATTTTAGCAGTGGAGGAAGGACATCAAGAAATCGACGCCTATATAGGTCATTTTCTCCATCATACACGTGGTAATTTACAGGATTTTTCAATGCAAGATATTAAAGATGTGACTCATGATGCTGGAGAAGCCTTTGAAACAATTACCATACACTTTATCAAAGAACAATCCATTGTTTTTCCAATGGTAAAAGACATTCTTCAAAAAGAAGAACAGGATCGTTTATTTAACCAATTATATACACCAATTGTTGATTTGAAAGACCTATTATAACATAAAAAAACTTTATAATTATCATGGAAATGGACTGATATGAATGAAGAAAAAAATACAGTTGCCTTTACAAACAGCAAACTTAGTTGTCGGCTTTATGGTTTGGGTATTGATTTCATCTCTATTACCATTTATTCGCGCAGACATAAATATACCACCTGAGAGGATAGCTATTATAACTGCTGTGCCAGTTGTGCTTGGTTCTGTACTTCGAATTCCACTGGGTTATTATGCGAACGTTTTTGGAGCGAGGCTTGTCTTTCTAATTAGTTTTATTTTACTACTGTTTCCGGTGTTTTTTATTAGTCAAGCTTCATCCATTACAGATTTAGTAATCGGCGGAACATTTCTTGGGATAGGTGGAGCGGTATTCTCGGTCGGTGTTACATCACTCCCAAAATATTATCCAAAAGAAAAGCATGGGTTAATTAATGGAATATATGGAATGGGTAATATTGGTACAGCAGTTACCACATTCGCAGCACCAGTAATTGCAACACAAATTGGCTGGGTAGCAACGGTGAAACTGTATCTTATTTTACTACTTGCATTTGCTTTGTTGAACTTTTTCCTTGGTGACCGTAAAGAACCTAGGGTAAAGACCCCAATTGTTGAACAAATCAAAGGTGTTTATAAGAATGAAAAACTATGGTTGTTCTCCTTATTTTATTTCATTACATTTGGTTCTTTCGTTGCTTTTACTGTGTTTTTACCAAACTTTCTTGTGGATTTCTTTGAGTTAGGTAAAGTAGATGCTGGTATTCGTACAGCTGGTTTTATTGTTGTTGCCACATTGGTACGCCCTATAGGTGGATGGCTTGGGGATAAATTCCAACCATTATTTATTTTAATGACCGTCTTTGCAGGACTTACTATTGGATCGCTTATTTTAGCATTTTCTCCAGGTCTTGCTTTATATACAGTAGGGGTCATGCTAATAGCTATTACATCTGGAATTGGAAATGGTGTTATCTTTAAATTGGTGCCATTCTACTTTAATAAACAAGCAGGTACTGTAAACGGAATTGTCTCGATGATGGGTGGACTAGGAGGTTTCTTCCCTCCACTTTTACTTGCAGCAATCTTCTCTCTAACAGGTTCATATTCTATAGGGTTTATGGCGTTTTCACAAGTATCTCTTGTCAGCTTAGTTCTAGTACTATGGTTGTATTATATGGACGAAATGACACTTTCAAAAGAAGTTTTTGATCATACAGGTCAAGGAATTTTAGTAACAGATTCTTCCGGAAAAATCTTATCCATAAATCCTGCATTTACCGAGCTAACAGGATATACTGAAAAAGAGGTCATTGGTAAGACTCCGGGAATCCTAAGTTCTGGTAAACATGATTCCGCCTATTATGATGCCATGTGGAAGGCAATTAATGAAACAGGAATATGGCAAGGTGAAATATGGAACAAAAAGAAAAACGGCGATATCTTCTTGGAATTTTTAATGATCAGTGCTGTAAACGATGATTCCGATGAAGTAGTTCGTTATGTTGGAACATTTACTGATATTACAGACCATCAGTAAATAAAAAAAGGGAATCCAGTCTTTATGATTGGACTCCCTTCTCCGTTTTAGAAAGGAAGTGCACATAGTGGACAAAAGGTATTCACGGCAAATGTTATTCACTCCAATTGGTCAATCTGGTCAAGAGAAATTAGCGACCTCTCATATTGTAATGGTTGGATGTGGTGCATTAGGAACGGCCATTTCTGAACTATTGATTCGTGCAGGTGTGGGGAAACTAACAATAGCTGATCGTGACTATGTGGAAATGTCTAATTTACAACGCCAGCAGTTGTTCACAGAAAAAGATGCACAAGAAGGGGTACCGAAAGTTATTGCAGCAAAGAAACGTTTGGAAATGATCCGCCAAGACGCAGAGATTGTTACTGTTTTAGACCATGTGGATGGACCATTACTCGAACATCTTGTGAAAGATGCAGATCTTATCATGGATGCAACAGATAATTTTGAAACACGTTTATTAATCAATGATGTGGCTTGGAAACAGCAGATTCCTTGGATACACGGGGCATGTGTTGGAAGTACTGGAGTTGTTTTTCCTTTTATTCCAGGAAAGACCGCTTGTTTTAGATGTTTGTTACCTGTACTTCCAGCTGTGAATCAAACCTGTGACACAGCTGGAATTATTGCTCCAACCGTACAAATTGTTGCAGCAACCCAAAGTGCAGAAGCGTTGAAGTGGTTGACAGGAAATACAAAAACAATGCGAAAAAAGCTATATCATTTTGATGTATGGAATAACACTTTTGTTGAAGCGGGAATTTCACGAATGAAACATGAATCATGTCCAACTTGTTCGGAAAAACCAACATATCCAGCATTATTGAAGCAAGAAGGAACAAATTATGCGGTGTTATGTGGGCGAGATACTATTCAAGTTGTTCCAGATTCCAATCGAAATATAACGATTGCAGATGGAGAAAAGATGGCAAAACGATTGAAACTTTCATACCGTGTAACAGATTTTTTCATCGAATTTCATGTTGAAAAATATCGTTGTATTTTATTTCAGAATGGAAGATTATTAATTCATGGATTAAAGGATATAACAAAAGGAAGAAAGTTGTATCATCAATTATTTGGCTAATGAAATAAAGTGATAGAATAGATAGACAATCATGGAGGGATTTATATGGTAGAGATACGAAAACCAATTCCAGTTTCTGAAGCAGTTCGATTAGTTATGGAGCATACTCCTACATTAGATACAGAAATAATCCCACTTGAAAAGGCTTATGGACGCATGTTAGGAGAACCAATCATTGCAACGCATGATGTACCACCATTTAATCGCTCCGCCTATGATGGTTATGCGATTCGTGCGGAAGATTCTCAAGGAGCATCAAAAGATTCTCCAGTTGCGTTCCGAATGATTGGGGAAATTGGTGCTGGACATGTTGGTGAAAAGCCTCTTGGAGAAAAAGAAGCATACCGTATCATGACAGGGGCCATTATGCCACCAAATGCAGATGCCGTTGTGATGTTAGAAGCAACAAAAGGAACGGAAAATGGATTTACGATACAAAGATCTCTTGAAAAGGATGACAATGTTTCTTTTAAAGGAGAAGACGCTCAAAACGGAGAAGTGCTCATTGAAAAAGGAACAGTTATCCATCCTGGAACAGTTGCTTTACTTGCGACATTTGGTTATGCAGAAGTTACTGTTTCCAAACGTCCTGTAGCTGGTATTTTAGCCACGGGAACAGAGTTATTAGATGTAACAGATGAATTAGAACCAGGAAAAATTCGTAATTCCAACGGGCCGATGATTCAGGCACAATTAGCTCGAATGGGAATTTCTTGTCGCTCCTATGGCATGATGGAAGATAATATCGATGCATGTACAAGAATTGTAGAAGAGGCACTTCAAGAGACAGATTTTCTCATTACAACTGGTGGTGTATCTGTAGGGGATTATGATTATTTACCTGCCATTTATGAAAGATTAGGAGCGAAAGTTCTTTTTGATAAAATTATGATGCGTCCAGGTAGTGTAACAACTGTCGCTGTACTTGGAGATAAGCTTTTATTTGGTTTATCAGGAAACCCTTCCGCCTGTTTCACTGGATTTGAACTATATACACGGCCAGCGATTAACGGTATGATGGGAGCGAAGAAACCTTATTTACCACATATTTATGCTACACTTGGAGAAGACTATCCAAAAGCAAATCCATACACACGTTTTATTCGTGGAATATGGGAAATGACAGAAGAAGGACCTGTGGCAGTTCCAGCGGGTTTCAATAAATCAAATGCTGTCTCATCGATTGCACGTGGAAACTGTCTCATTGTTTTACCTAGAGGTTCTAAAGGGTATAAAAAAGGAATGAAAGTAGATATTCTCTTGTTAGGTATGGAACAAGGAGCGGAAACATGGCGGCTATGAAAATATTACATGTAGTTGGTTTTAAAAACAGCGGGAAGACAACCCTTGTTTCCCGCTGGGTTCGCTTGTTGAAAGAACAAGGGTGTACTGTATCCGTTATTAAACAACATGGACATCATGGTAAACATGGAAAGTTGAAAATGCCAGATGCTACAACAGACTCTATGAAGTTTTTTCAACATGGTGCAGATTTATCTATTGTATCTGGTGGTGGAGCTGTGCAGATCATGTTAAATGAAACACCAAATTTCACAAGAATGAAACAATTAGCAACAAATGATCATCCAGATGTTTTATTAATTGAAGGATTTAAGGAAGAACCCGGACCGAAAGTTGTCTTAGTAAAAGAAAAATCAGATTGGAAAGAGCTAAAACAATTACAAGATATTAAGCTTGTTGTCGGAAGTCCAGAATTAAATACATCCTATCCACTAATCGCCTCTCGTGAAGATGTCGAACAATTAGATACATGGCTTTTGAACTGGTTAAAGGGAGATTGATGATGAAACCTTTTGAAATTGTAACTAAACCAATTGAAGTACAAAAATATATGGATTATGTTCTCCATCCATCCGCAGGTGCAGTAACTGTTTTTACGGGAAATGTAAGGGAATGGACAAAAGGAGTTCGAACTCTATATTTAGCATATGAGGCATATATCCCGATGGCAGAGAAGAAAATGGCAGAGATCGGAGCGGAAATGGAAGAGAAATGGCCAGGCATAAAAGTAGCCATTGTCCACCGAATCGGTGAATTGCATATTTCTGATATCGCTGTTTTAATTGCTGTATCATCTCCACATCGAAAAGCAGCATACGAAGCCAATGAATATGCGATTGATCGGATTAAAGAAGTGGTACCTATCTGGAAAAAAGAAATATGGGAAAATGGAGAAGAATGGATAGGTGCACAAAAAAAATATCCAGAAAAAGGAGGTAAAAGCAGATGATAAAAATTAAATATTTTGCAGCAGCCAAAGAAACGGCTGGAAAAGAAGAAGAAGTTTTAAAACAGAAAAAAATGACTGTTCAACAATTATTAGACTGGATAGAACAGGCTTATCCAGAATTTAAAGGAATGAGTTTACAAGTTGCTGTGAATGAAGAATATGCGAGAAGAGAAGACACCATTCATTCAGGAGATGTATGTGCTTTAATTCCCCCAGTAAGTGGTGGCTAATCTAGCTAAAGAATACTACATCTATCAGAAAGGGGATACAAATATGGAGCCAATTATCGATAAACTTGGTCGCCCCATTCGCGATTTAAGAATATCTGTAACAGACCGCTGTAATTTTCGCTGTACGTACTGTATGCCAAAAGAGATATTCGGTGATGACTATGCTTTCTTACCTAAAAATGAACTGCTATCATTTGATGAGATGGAACGCTTAGCAAGAATATTTGCTTCTTTAGGTGTAAAGAAATTACGCATCACAGGAGGAGAGCCACTACTCCGAAAAGGATTGCCAGATCTGATTGCAAGACTCGCTAATATTGATGGTATTGAAGATATCGGTCTAACAACCAATGCTGTGTTATTAAAGCCTCATGCAAAGGCTCTTTATGAAGCAGGACTTCGCCGCTTAAATATAAGCTTAGACGCCCTTGATAAAGAGCTTTTTGGAAAAATCAATGGCCGTGGAATAAAACCAGATTTAGTTTTAAACAATATTGAAATAGCGAAGGAAATGGGCTTTACGGTGAAAGTAAATATGGTTGTTGAAAAAGGGGTAAACGAACAAGAAATTATCCCGATGGCAACCTATTTTAAAGAGCGTGGAATTACCTTACGCTTTATTGAATTCATGGATGTTGGAAATGATAATGCATGGAGTTTTGAAAAAGTAGTTACAAAGAAAGAAATTTTTCATTTACTTGAAGAGCATTTCAACTTAGAACCGGCAACACCGAAATATTATGGAGAAGTTGCAAAACGGTATCGATATCTTGATAATGGTGCAGAAGTTGGATTTATTACATCTGTATCCGAATCTTTTTGTTCTTCTTGTACACGTGCCAGACTATCCTCTGATGGAAAATTGTATACTTGTTTATTTGCTTCGAATGGCTTTGATGTAAAAAGTATTGTGCGTAGTGGCAAAACAGATGAAGAAGTGACAGAGGCGATTACGAAGGTATGGCAAGGAAGACGAGACCGTTATTCCGATGAACGGACAGAGGAAACAGCGAAAAAACGTAAAAAGATCAATATGAGTTATATTGGTGGTTAATGGAAAATAGCAGTATGATCATTTCAAAAACAACGTAAAACCCAAATTCTATTCAAGAATCTGGGTTTATTTTTTTGCTTTTGTTTTTATGTTAAGCGTTTATATTTCCCGACTTGCCGCCTTTTTAATTGTTTGTCGTCGTTTATATATGTTTTTAACAATGGCTTTTATAACAGCATAAGTTGGAATTGCTAGTAAAATACCTAGGAAACCAGCCATATTCCCTGCTGCTAATAAAAGCGCAATAACGGTTAATGGATGGATATCGAGTGATTTCCCCATTATGTTTGGTGTAATTAAGTTGGCATCAATTTGTTGAGCAGCTAAGGTAATTAACGAAACCCAAATCACCAAGGTAGGATCCTGGAAAAATGCAATAAGAAGAGCTGGAATAAAAGCAATCCATGGCCCGATAAATGGAATGACATTCATGAAAAAGGCAAAGATTGCTAATAATAAAGCATAATTTAGACCGATAACGGTGTAACCAAGAAACAGTAATAAAGATAAAATCGAACTAATTAAAATTTGCCCTTGAATATAGGACTTCAACACTGTATCAATATCGTGCATGGTGTCCTTTAACCATTTTTTTGTATGACCAGAGAAAAATTGTAAAATAAAAGGTTTAAATTTTTCGTGGTCTTTTAACATGTAAATTAAGAAAAATGGTACAAGAATAAGAATGAAAGTTGCTTGGATCATTGATTGGAAAAATTGCAAAATCCATTTTCCGAAATCAAAGGCGAACACATGCAAGGAGTTTATTTTATCGTCAATTTCTTCTTGAATCCCCTCAGGTAATTCTCCTCGTCGTTCTAATAAATTATCTGTTAAATTACTTATTTCCGTAACAATTTGAGGAGTGCTTTCGACTAAATGGTTAATCTGTTTTGTGACTAGTGGTCCAATGATAGAAATAATAAACCAAATACCGATGATGAGAGTCATGAAGATTATGGAGATACTTCCCCAACGTGGAATTCTTTTTCGCTCGAGAAAAGTCTGAAATGGCACCGATATGTAAAAAAGGATTCCCGCAATAAGTAAAGGGATAAAGATAGCTTTCCCAATAATTGCTAAGGGAGAAAAAATCCAATTAACTTCCACAAAGTATTTAATAATAAACAAGGTTAGTAATATCCCAACACCCCATTGGAACCATCTTTTTTTAGTCATATATCCCCCTCCAATTAAAAAATATTCTTTAAAGTATACACTAATATCAGAAATGATACCGATATCTTTCAATATGTGCATCTACTAAATAGATTATACAAGTTTCATGTATTACTTTCATAACTTTTTCTTATTTTCTTATAAAAAATAAATAGATTCCTAATTTAAAAGGTATAAAAAGATGCCTTGTCCCATAAAATGATGACAGATGATAACAAAATGAGGAGCGTTGAAGAATCATGAAACGATGGAATAAATGGATATGGTGGGGACTTGGTGTGCTATTATTGATTTTTCTTATTATGTACCCATTAAAAAATACAAATTTTTGGGAAGCATGGGCATTACCTCTAACAGGAAAAACCATTGTACTTGATGCCGGTCATGGGGGGGTAGATGGAGGAGCGGAAGGGAAGGATGGAACAAAGGAGAAGGATATCACCTTACAAGTAACGAAGAAACTAAGAGACTATTTACAACAAGCCGGGGCAGTTGTCTATTTGACAAGAGAAAAAGATGAAGATCTCGCAAGTCCACAGACAAAAGGACTATCAAAGCGAAAGTCAGAAGATATTCGCAACCGGTTAAAATTAATTCATGATGAGAAAGCAGATTTCTTTATTTCCATTCATTTAAATGCAATGTCATCTAGTCAGTGGCGTGGGGCACAAACATTCTATTATCCAAAATATGATGAAAGTCGCCATCTAGCTGAAATGGTTCAATCGGAAATCATTCGAAATTTAGCAAATACGAATCGACAAACCCTACCTATTAATGGGGTGTATTTATTAAAAGAGGCAGAAGTTCCTGGGGCATTAGTAGAAATTGGTTTCTTATCAAATCATGAAGAATTACAATTTCTAAAGCAAGATGAGTATCAATCACAAATGGCAGGAAGTATTTATGAAGGAATTTTAAGGTATTTAACGGAAGAACCAGAGAAAGACGAGGAAGCGGATGAATAATCAATAAAAGTGTTTGTTTAATTCAGTGCGTATCAATGATTCAAATCACTTAGGTTTTATATGATTTGTGTTATACTAGCAAGTGAACCTATTTCTATATGAGGAAGAGAACGTTTTATTTTCCTTCAATCATATATGACAAATGTAAGAAAAAGGAAGGTGTCGCACTGTGTTAACAAAAGAGGAAGTTCTTAAAGTACTTAACCCAGTTAAAGATCCGTTTTTACATAGAACATTAGAAGAAACTGGTGGAATTAGCGAAATTAATATAAAAGAAGACAGGCAACATGTGAGTGTAAAGATTGCTATTGGAAAAATAAACACCGCTGAACAAATGCAATTACAACAAGAAGTTGTAAGCATTTTAAAGAAAAACGGCGCTAAAACAGTTGGACTTCGTTTTGAACAATTACCAGATGAAGTCATTCAAGAATTCCAACCTGCAATAAATAAAGAAAAAGAAGCTTCTTTACTAGGCGGAAATACAAAAACGAAATTTATTTCCATTGCTAGTGGAAAGGGTGGCGTAGGAAAATCAACTGTCACTGTTAACCTAGCTATGGCTCTTATGCGCCTCGGTAAAAAGGTAGGAATTATTGATGCAGATATTTATGGATTTAGTATTCCAGATATGATGGGAATAGACAAGCGTCCTGTTGTTCGTGGGAAAAAGATTATTCCAGTTGAACGCTTTGGTGTAAAAGTTGTTTCTATGGGCTTCTTTGTGGAAGATAACTCACCAATTATTTGGCGTGGACCAATGTTAGGTAAAATGTTAACAAGCTTTTTTACGGAAGTAGAGTGGGGCGATTTAGATTACCTATTACTTGACTTACCACCAGGTACAGGGGATATCGCTTTAGATGTACATGAATTACTACCTTCAAGTAAAGAAGTGATTGTTACGATTCCACATCCATCTGCAGCATTTGTTGCAGCTCGTGCTGGTCAAATGGCATTACAAACAGACCATGAAATTCTTGGTGTCGTTGAAAATATGGCATATTTCAAAAGTGAAGAAACTGGCAAGAAAGAGTATGTTTTTGGAAAAGGCGGCGGTGATAAACTTGCCGAAGTTCTAAAAACAAAAGTTCTTGGTCGTTTACCATTAATGCAACCATATGAAGATGAAGATGAATTTGCACCATCTGTTTATCAACAAGATCACCCAATTGGACAAGAATATCATCGTATTGGGTCGAAAGTCATCGCTAAAATGGAAGAAGAATAAAAAGGCATCTCCTACTATATAGTGGGAGATGCTTTTATTTATAGAAAAGAAGGAATCTGGTTTGTATCTTTTTATTCACTCCCACCGCCACCATCACTTCCGCTACCCTCTTTTTCTTTACCACCAGTTTTTCCTTGCTCGGTTGCAGCTTTTAATAAAATTTCTTGGATTTTTGCTTGGAAAATTGGAGATTCAAATGTTTCTTGGATTGATTTTTCCATATGCTCACCAAACTTCTGGCTCTTCATCACCTTTAGCATTTGCGCTTCCATCTCTGGGTTTTGCAGTAATTCAATCATTTGTTTTTGGAATGCTGCATCTTTCATTAAGTCCTTCATCAATTTATTTAAACTATCTTCCATGGATTCTGCATAATTTTTTACAAATTTAGGGTCTTCGAATAATTTTTCCCATGCCTTTTTTCCTTTTTCAGATGCTAACGCTCCATTAATGGACTTTTTAACTACATCTGAATCAATGACCAATTTTTCTTTCATCTTATCTTCCGTCATCAGTTCATTTAGTGCCTTTTTTCCCTCTTCTGTCTTTAATATATCAACAACCATTTTTTTAGTTGCTTCATAATCCATATCCTTACCGGCAGTATTGTCACCACCACATGCTACAAGTATACTCAAGAATATGGAGATATAGATTATTTGGTAAATTTTATGAGTCATGACGATGACCTCCCACTCTATATGTTTTTAATATGGATATGAAAAATAAAAATATGCACTTTATAAGGAAAAAACCTATTGTTCATGTTAAAATACGATTGATACAATGATTTATTGTGACATTTGGGTAGGAGGACATCATATTGGGTAGTCGTAATGTTGTAAAAATGTTTTTAAGAACATTGTTTTTCGGTGGACTAGCAGGACTTATTACAAGCTTTTTTGTGAAAGCTGATCAATATAGACAATATTTAAGTCCATTTGATTTTAAAGAGTTGGCTGGGGTTCTCTTATTCTTCCTCGGACTTGGACTGGTATTCAGTGTAGTAAGTCAGACCGGATTTTTCGCTTATTTATTTATTCATCGCTTTGGTTTAAATCTATTTCGCTCCTATTGGTCTCCTGTACAAATTGTATTGATTGCATTTGTATTATTTGATCTCGTTTACTTTCCTTATATTGGAAATGAAGATAGTTCATTACATACACATGTACTCATTGCAGCGGGAATTTTAGCCTTTGGTCTTATCATTGCGTTCATTAAAGCAAAAGAAACGAATAAAAGTGCATTTATACCAGCATTATTTTTAATGGTTGTGATGACAACACTTGAATGGGTTCCTGGATTACGTACAGAAGGTAGTACCTACAAGTGGCTAATGATTGTTCCGTTATTGGTATCAAACGCATATCAAATAATAATGCTCCATCGCTTGCAAGAACCAGAAAAAATACAGGCAAGTGAAGAAAGACGGCAAGAAAAGGCGAAGAAGAAAGAACAGAAAGCAAACGCGAATGAGAAAGCGAAAAATGGAAAGAGTACAAAAGAAGGCACGAATAAGAATGCAAAGAAGAAAACGAAGAAATCCTAACATTATTTTTGTTTGTTAGGATTTTTTTATGATTGATATACTTTTTCGTGAAGAAAAAGCCCAGGATGTAATAAAAGAGAAATTGTATTGTATCAATATATATTAAAGAAGAAAGAGCCTTGTCCATATTACGAATATTCTATTTTAAATGAAGTCATATGAATACTATAATGAAACAGAACTAGGAACTTCTATGTTTTGTAAAAAAATTATCATTGTTTTCTCTATTCTACGAGTTTCGCTTCTACCTGAGCCTGGTTCATCATTTGAGAGATCGTGATAAATTCAAATCCTTTCTTTTTTAACCCTGGTAAAAGTGTTTGTAAGGCGTTTGCGGTTTGTTTAACAGCGTCCGATGCATGTAATAAAATAATATCTCCTTTAGATGTATCCTTCATAACGGTATCAACAATATATTCAGATCCTGGGTTTTTCCAATCATTTGGATTGACGTTCCATTGAACAACTTTTAAATCAAGACTTTCTGCAAGCTCCACAACTTCTTCATTAAAGTGACCGTTTGGTGTACGAAGCAATTCAACATTCGAATAACCTAATTTCTTAAATATCTCTTTAGCCTGTAAAAGGTCTCTTCGTACTTGATCGACATCTTGTTCAAGATAACTTTTATAATGATAGCCTAACATTCCTAATTCATGTTCGGCCTCCACTATCTTTTCAACAATCTCAGGATGTCGCTCTGCCCATTCACCACTAACGAAAAACGTTGTGCGTACATCATGTTTTTTTAATTCCTTCAAAATATCATGCACCTTTTCTTCTCCCCAACTAATATTAAAAGTAAGAGCAACCCCATTTTCTTTATTATTACCTTTTACGAAAACAGATGAAGGTTCATTAGAAAATACGAAGAGCGATTTGCCTTGTCCAACCAATACATACGTAATGGCGAGTGCAAGAAGGATAATAATAAGTCCTACATATTTTAATTTATCCAGTCGCCATACATAAAAATGATTCATATTAAAACCTCCCTTTATACGACTGATATTCTATTCCATATATACGTTTCCTTTTTAAAAATATGCATACTCGTCCTTTTAAAATCCTATTAGGATAGGTTTTTGTCGATTTATGGAAGTTTTTTCGATAAAATTATCATTTTTTGTTGCATTATTTATTTATCCATGGTATAGTTATTTTTGTTGTCAGTTCAAACACATTTTAATCGCGTATCAAACAAATAGAACTTCTAAAAAAGTTTTTAAAAAGGTGTTGACAACAAACGAGAAACACGATATGATATAAAGGTCGCTAAAAAAAGCGACGCAGAAAATTGATCTTTGAAAACTGAACAGAACGACCAGTATGTCAAGAAAAACGTACCTCGTTTTTCATTTAAATTGCTAAGATAAACTTATCTAATAAGTGCTTACTTATTAGAATTCATAACTTTTTTGGAGAGTT
>NZ_VDUW01000015.1 GCF_008039555.1 Cerasibacillus terrae | reverse complement strand
TCCGCCGCTCGTTTCACAAACATCATCCCGAAGGAATCAGTCTGCTTCCCGCGCTCGACTTGCATGTATTAGGCACGCCGCCAGCGTTCGTCCTGAGCCAAGATCAAACTCTCCAAAAAAGTTATGAGTTCTAATAAGTAAGTACTTATTAGATAAGTTTATCTTAGCAATTTAAATGAAAAACGAGGTACGTTTTTCTTGACATACTGGTCGTTCTGTTCAGTTTTCAAAGAGCAATTTTTTAACTCGTTGCTTTTGAAGCAACTTTTATATTATAACATTTCCAAAAACGAATGTCAATATACTTTTTTAAATATTTCGTGTCTCTTGTTAACCTCTTATTAAAAGCGACTTTACTATAGTAACATGTTTACCACCTTAGAGTCAATATTTTTTGAGGTTTTTTTGAAACTTAGAATATACATCACTTTCTCCAAGGAAAGTAAAAATATTATAGCATGTACTAAGGTGACATGTCAAATAATCTCGGAATAACTTGTTTTTTGTAGAATCTCGACATTACTATGTCATTACGGACAGCAATACATGTATATTTATAAAATAATGAAGAAAAATAATGACATCAATGATTGAAAGAGGTTTTCTATGAAAATAATACAATACATCATCATTCTCTCAATTTCCTTTTTCTTTATTTTAGCTTGTAATTACGTAACATTTGCTGAAAATATGATAAAAGAACCAGCACCACAAAAAATCAATACCTATAATAAAGATATCACTGGTGACGGAATGAAAGAAAAAATTCAATTATTCGGCATTCCATTTACAAATGACTCGGATTACTATAAAGATCTATTTATAGAAATCAAATCGAAGAATCACGAATGGAGAATAAACTATGGTGGAGGCTTTAAACCATACTTACAATTTTTAGACATAAACCATGATGGAATTAAAGATATTATTTATCAAAGTAAAAAGAAAAAAAACATAAACCATACACAAATCCATTATATAAAACATGGCAACATCCAGAATATGGGGCTTCCTAAACAACATATAACAGGAAATTTTAAAAATGACTTTAAAATAAACATTCATCTTACTCCTTTAGAAGACCCACGTACCATTGATATTAAAAATAACGCAGAAAAATATATCGATTCCGGAATTTATAAAAAAAATGGAGAACTTAAAAAGAAAAATACAGTCATTAAGATTCAGCCCTTAACAAAATATGAATCAATGCAAATAAGTGATTCGCAAGGATATGGTTTAAAAAGTAGTCAAGAGATTTATGGAACAAATAAAGATGATTCATTAGGAACGATTGAAACATTATGGTATTTCGAAGATGAAAAGTGGATTATATTACAAACAAAATGGGCAGGAAATTAAATCCCTATATTATATAGGAAACTATCGGTTTTTCTAACACAAAAGTACATCTCTCATAAGAGTGATGTACTTTTATTGATGGATCAATCTATTCTTTTTAAATTAATTTGCCACAATATTTACGAGTTTTCCTGGGATAACAATCACTTTACGTATTGTTTTTCCCTCAATCCATGATTGAATTGTTTCATTTTTTAGGGCAATTCGTTCTAATTCTTCTTTTGAAATATCTTTGGCAACACTTATTTTTGCGCGAACTTTCCCCATAACCTGTAGAACAACTTCAACCTCATTATCAACTAATTTTGATTCATCATATGTTGGCCAGGTTTCATAAGAAATTGTATCGGAATGACCCAATTTCTCCCAAATTTCCTCAGCAATATGTGGAGTAATTGGTGCAATTAGTTTAATAAACCCTTCCACATAATCTTTAGAGATTCTCTCCTGCTTATATCCTTCATTAATGAAAACCATCATTTGTGATATTGCAGTATTAAAATGTAAATTAGCATAATCCTCTGTTACTTTCTTAACGGTTTGATGGTATGTTTTTTCGAGAGCTTCTGTCTGCTCTTCAACAATTTTATCTGAAAGTTTGCCATTCTCATCAACAAATAAACGCCAAATTCTATCTAAAAAACGTTTTGCACCATCTAAACCTGTTTCAGACCAGGATACATCTGCATCTAGTGGTCCCATGAACATCTCATATAGACGAAGTGTGTCTGCACCATGGGACTCCACAATATCATCTGGATTAATGACGTTTCCAAGTGATTTACTCATTTTCACATGACCTTCACCAAGAATCATCCCTTGATTATACAATTTCATAAATGGTTCTTTTGTAGGAACAACACCAAGGTCATATAAAAACTTATGCCAAAAACGTGCATATAACAGATGAAGAACCGCATGTTCTGCTCCACCAATATATAAGTCAACTGGCAACCATTTCTTTAATAGTTCTTTATCCGCTAATTCTTCTTTATTATGCGGGTCAATGAAACGTAGGAAATACCAACTACTTCCTGCCCATTGCGGCATCGTATTAGTTTCTCTACGTCCTTTCATTCCTGTTTCAGGATCTACCACATGAATCCAGTCACTATTTGCTAATGGTGATTCACCTGTTCCAGATGGTTTAATCTCTGTCATCTTAGGTAGTTGTAGTGGTAATTCTTCTTCAGGAACTGCTGTCATTGTTCCATCTTCCCAGTGGATGATTGGAATTGGTTCTCCCCAATAGCGCTGTCTGGAGAATAACCAATCACGTAGACGATACGAAGTTTTTTTCTGACCTTTCTTATTTTCTTCCAACCATGCAATCATCTTTGTAATGGCTGTTTCTTTATCTAAACCATTTAAGAAATCAGAATTAATTAGTTCTCCATCGCCCACATATGCTTCTTCAGAAATATTTCCACCTTTTACAACCTCGATAATTGGTAATTCAAATGTGGTAGCAAATTCATAATCTCGTTCATCATGTGCTGGAACAGCCATAATTGCTCCACTACCATAAGACATTAGAACATAATCGGCAACCCAAATTGGAATTCTCTTCCCATTTACTGGATTGATTGCATATGCACCTGTGAACACACCCGTTTTTTCCTTTGCTAAATCAGTTCTTTCTAAATCTGATTTCGCCTCAACTTTTTTCAAATATGCATCAACAGCAGCTTTTTGATCGCCTGTTGTAATTTTTTTAACAAATGGATGTTCAGGTGCTAAAACAGTGTATGTGGCTCCAAATAATGTATCAGGACGTGTTGTAAATACATCAAAGGATTCATCAAATCCATCAATAGCAAAGGTCACTTCAGCACCTTCAGAGCGACCAATCCAATTTCTTTGCATTTCCTTTAAGTTCTCTGGCCAGTCTAATTCTTCTAGGTCTTCTAGCAATCGGTCTGCATATGCAGTTATTTTTAGAATCCATTGCTTCATCGGTTTACGAATGACTGGGTGTCCACCACGTTCACTTTTGCCGTCAATTACCTCTTCATTTGCTAATACCGTTCCTAAAGCTGGACACCAGTTTACATTTACTTCATCTATATATGCCAATCCTTTTTCATACATTTTAGTAAAAATCCATTGGGTCCATTTATAATACTCTGGATCGATGGTGCTAATTTCTCGGTCCCAATCATAGGAAAACCCTAAATTTTGTAGTTGGTTTCTAAAGGTCGCTACGTTTTTCTTCGTAAATTCAGCCGGGCTATTTCCCGTATCAATTGCATACTGCTCAGCTGGTAATCCAAAAGCATCCCATCCCATTGGATGAAGCACTTCATAGCCCTGCATCCGTTTCATTCGTGACGTGATATCTGTGGCAGTGTAACTCACTGGATGCCCAACATGTAGACCTGCTGCTGATGGATATGGGAACATATCTAGTGCGTACATTTTCTTTTTATCTGTTGTGATATCCGTTTTAAATGTTTTGTTTTCTATCCAATATGTTTGCCATTTCTTTTCAATTTTTCGATGGTTATATCCCATGAAAAATCCCTCCTTTTTATATATAAAAAGCTCCCCATCCCATAAAAGGGACGAGAAGCCATTATTCCCGCGGTACCACCCGAATTAACAAAAAAAATTATTCACTCATTGCCGTAACGTGGCAAACGACAAAAGCTAATAAAATTTCACTTTTGCAGCTTCAAGGTGAGTTCATAAAAATTTAAGGGACAATTTTCACCAACCATTGCCTCTCTTTACCTTAAATAAATTATTACTATTCCTTTTCGACGCTTTTCTACTATTAAAACGTATTTTAATGAAATTTCTTACGATTGTCAAGCATTCCTATATATTTAGAAGAAAAGATTGTTTATAGACAATTGACCTGCGATAGATAGCTCCACAAACACACTATACTACATTTAAGAAAAAAGATTCATTTTCATGTTATAGTAAAGCTATCATTGTTTTTATTAAGTAGTTTTTGTTATTTTTTATGTAAGGAGTATCATAGATATGGTTATGAAAATTTTAGACTTTTCCCATCAATTATTAAAAGATTGTATTAAAGAAGGAGAAACGGTTGTTGATGCCACTTGCGGGAATGGCAATGATACATTATTTCTAAGTAAATTAGTCGGAAAAACTGGACAAGTTTATGCTTTTGATATTCAAGAGCAAGCAATTACACAAACAAAACAACTTTTAGAAGAAAATAAGCAAGTAAATGTAACACTCATCCTCGATAGTCATGCCAATATGGAGAAGTATTTGCCAGAAACAATAAAAGGCAAACTGGGAGGAGCTATTTTTAATCTTGGTTATTTGCCACACAGTGATAAAACGATTATAACAAAAGGAAATACGACCATTCGAGCCATCGATATACTGTTAGATTATATAAAAAAGGATGGTATCATTGTGCTTGTTGTGTATCATGGGCATATTGGTGGAAAAAGGGAAAAAGACCTTGTGTTGGATTATGTAACCAATTTAAATCAATCTTATTATCAAGTACTAGAGTACGGATTTATTAACCAAAAAAATAATCCACCATTTATCATAGCCATCCAGAAAAGGAATCAAAGGAGGAAATAAAAATGCTTTATCCATATAAAAATATGAATCCAAATATCCATGAAACCGTTTATGTTGCAAAAAGTGCCGACATTATTGGGAATGTCGAAATCGACGAACAATCTAGTGTATGGTTTCAAGCGGTCATCCGTGGGGATGTTGCCCCAACGAAAATTGGAAAGCGAGTCAGTGTCCAAGATGCAACTGTCATTCATCAAAGCCCAAATTTACCAGTCATTGTAGAAGATGATGTAACAATTGGTCATCAAGTAACCCTTCATTCTGGAATCATTCGTAAAAATGCTCTTATAGGAATGGGCTCGATTATTCTAGATGGGGCAGAAATTGGAGAAAATGCATATTTAGGTGCGGGTAGTCTTGTCCCACCTGGAAAGAAAATACCGCCACACACGCTTGCATTCGGAAGGCCTGCTAAAGTTGTGCGTAAACTAACAGAAAAAGATTATGAAGAAATGGAACGAATTATACAATCCTATATAGAAAAAGGAAAATACTATAAAAATAATATTGGTTAATTTTTTAAAAAAATTGTTCAAACAATGATATAAAAAGTTCTGGACAGAGATAAAAACAGGCGATGATAAACCTTTATCGCCTGTTTTTTTATTATAAAACTAATTGTTTTAATTCCTCTGTTTTATCTGTTTTCTCCCACGGGAATAAAATATCTGTTCTTCCAAAATGCCCATAGGCAGCAGTATCTTTAAAAATAGGTCTCTGTAGATCTAGCATTTTAATAATACCGGCTGGACGCAAGTCGAATACTTCCCGAATTGCTTGTTCAAGCTGTGCTTCACTTACCTTCCCTGTTCCAAATGTATGAACAGTGATAGACACTGGTTCACTTACTCCAATAGCATAAGCAATTTGGACTTCACATGTTGAAGCAAGCTCTGCAGCAACAATATTTTTCGCAACATATCTAGCAGCATATGAAGCGGAACGGTCAACCTTTGTTGCATCTTTACCACTAAAGGCCCCACCGCCGTGGCGAGCATAACCACCATACGTATCTACAATAATTTTTCTTCCAGTTAAACCAGCATCACCTTGAGGGCCACCTATAACGAAACGGCCTGTTGGATTGATATAATATTTCGTTTTATCATCTAATAAATGTTCAGGTACAATTGGACGAATCACATATTCATGCATGTCTTGTTCAATCTGGTCTAGAGAAATATCTACATGATGCTGTGTTGAAATAACAATTGTGTCTACTCTTAATGGTTGATTATTTTCATCGTATTCAATTGTAACTTGTGTTTTACCATCAGGACGTAAATAACCAACGATTTGTTGCTTACGAACATCTGATAACCGTTTTGCCAATTGATGTGCTAAAGAAATTGGCAGTGGTATCAATTGCTCTGTTTCATTACATGCATATCCGAACATTAACCCTTGGTCACCAGCACCAATTGCCTTGATTTCATCATCTGAAGCCTGCCCTAACCGAGTTTCTAAAGCCTTGTCTACTCCACTTGCAATATCTGGGGACTGTTCATCAATTGCCGTTAAAACAGCACATGTTTCTGCATCAAATCCATATTTTGCACGAGTATAACCAATTTCTTTAATTGTTTTTCTAACTATTGCAGGAATATCTACATATGTATTTGTAGTAATTTCACCTGCCACAAACACCATACCCGTCGTTACTACTGTTTCACAAGCAACTCTGGCATAAGGGTCCCGTTTTAAAATTTCATCCAAAATAGCATCTGAAATTTGATCACTCATTTTATCAGGGTGACCTTCTGTTACTGATTCTGAAGTAAATAAACGCCGATTTTTATTCATGAGGATAAACTCCTTTATATATGGTACGGAACTCTAATTCTTGCTTATATTTGTATAAAAATAAGAAAATCCTTTCCCTATATATATGAGGAAAGGATGAAATATGCCTTTCTCTCTTATTGTTCAAGGTAAATAATCCTTGCTCAGGTTAGCACCTTTTCACTCTATGATGGTTGCTGGGTTTCACAGGGCCTGTCCCTCCACCGACTCTGAATAAGAGTATCCGTTCGTGTTTATACTAGCGAAAGGTACCCTTTATGTCAACTTTTTAACATTCTAGAAATTTTTACATAAACTTTTATTAATTAGTATGGATTATTTAATTGAATGTGTTATACTAATAGCAGATTATGAAAATCAAGCTTATCTATTTATAGAATAACATATAAAATTAACAAAAAGGTAGGTAATTTAACGTGAGCATTGTAAAGCAATCAGTTAGTAAACTTTCAGAACTTCCAAATTTACAGGATAACCTCTCCACCCCCCAGCTTGTTGAAAGAGCTTTATCCCGTAAAGAAGGAGTTTTGAGTTCTATGGGAGCGATCAAATCAACAACAGGAAAATATACTGGACGCTCCCCTAAAGATAGATTCATCGTTAAAGACGAAGTATCCGAGAATTTAGTTGAATGGGGAAAAATAAATAAACCAATTGAAGAAAAATATTTTTTAAGCTTACTAGAAAAAGTAGTTAACTACTTGGAGAAAAAAGATGAAATATTTTCCTTAAACGGTGATGCTGGTGCAGATAAATCATATCAATTACCAATTAAAGTGTACAATGAATATGCTTGGCAAAATTTATTTGCAAAACAAATGTTTATTCGACCTACTGAGGAAGAATTAGAAACACACGAACCAGAATTTACAGTTATTTCTGCACCATCCTATAAAGCTGATCCAAAGGTAGATGGAATAAATTCAGAGGCTTTTGTTCTTATCTCTTTTAAACACCGCATTGTACTTATTGGTGGTACTGAATATGCTGGAGAAATTAAAAAATCTATTTTCTCCACAATGAACTTCCTATTACCACAAAAAGATGTACTATCCATGCATTGTTCTGCAAATGTTGGTGAAAATGATGATGTTGCATTATTCTTCGGATTATCTGGAACAGGAAAAACAACACTTTCTGCTGACAGTGATCGTAAACTAATCGGTGATGATGAACACGGATGGAGTCCAAACGGTGTTTTCAATATTGAGGGTGGATGCTATGCAAAATGCATTAACTTATCACAAGAAAAAGAACCAGAAATATACAATGCTATACGTTTCGGTGCTGTCTTAGAAAACGTAATCCTTGACGAAGATTCACGTATACCAGATTTTGATGATACATCATTAACAGAAAATACAAGGGTTGCCTACCCAATTGAGCATATTGAGAATATTAAAGAGCCAAGTATGGCAGGACATCCAAAAACAATCGTTTTCCTAACTGCGGACGCGTCTGGAGTATTACCTCCAATCAGCCGACTAACTAAAGAACAAGCGATGTATCATTTCCTAAGTGGATACACAAGTAAATTAGCTGGAACAGAGCGTGGCATTACAGAACCACAAGCAACATTCTCTGCTTGCTTTGGTGAACCATTCTTACCATTAGCACCTGCACAATATGCAGAGATGCTCGGAGAAAAAATTGATAAGCATGACGCAAAAGTATTTCTTGTAAATACAGGATGGACCGGTGGAAAATATGGTGTTGGAGAACGAATGAATCTTCCATATACTAGAGCAATGGTAAGAGCTGCAATACGCGGTGAGTTAAATGATGTGACTACTGTTAAAGATGGAATATTCGGTCTAGAAATCCCAACACATATTACAGATGTTCCTGACGATGTACTCATTCCACGTAACACTTGGGAAAATAAAGATGCTTATGATAAAACAGCAAAAGAATTAGCTGTTAAATTCCATGAAAACTTTAAAAAGTTTTCACATGTAAGTGATGAAATTACAAATGCAGGCCCACTGTATCGTGCTAAATAAAAATAAGGGTTAAATATAATACTCTGAAACCAAAATGTACTGCAACAACATATATTAACTTTTTATTAACAATCGACTTCCTTTTAAAAGGAAGTCTTTTTTTTATTTTTCATCTAGGCATTCACATATTTATATAAAAAGCATAGGCTGTTTTAACACATGTCATTTTATAAGAAAGGATTAAAAGAAATGAAAAAAATAAAAAATTTATTGTGTTTCCTCCCTTTTTTATTAATTTTTCTTTTAGCTGCTTGTCAAAATACGGAAGAAGAACAAACCGTTCGTTTAGCAGAAGTTACTAGATCCCTTTTCTATGCCCCGCAATATATTGCTTTGGAAAAAGACTTTTTTAAAGATGAAGGATTAAATGTTGAATTACAAACCACTTGGGGTGGCGATAAAACAATGACATCCTTGTTGTCCGGTGGGGCTGATATTGCTCTGGTTGGCTCCGAGACGTCTATTTATGTTTACGGCCAAAATCCGAAAGACTACGCAGTAAATTTTGCACAATTAACACAAACCGACGGTACTTTTCTAGTTGCTAAATCACCAAAGTCTGATTTTAAATGGGAAGATGTTAAGGGGGAATCTTTCTTAGGACAGCGTAAAGGTGGTATGCCGCAAATGGTCGGAGAATATGTGTTAAAACAGCATCAAATAGACCCGCATAATGATTTAACATTATTACAAAATGTTGATTTCGGAAATATTCCAAGTGCCTTTGTGTCTGGTGATTCAGAGTATGTTCAATTATTCGAACCGACTGCAAGTGTGTTTGAAAAGGAAGGTAAAGGTCATGTCATTGCTTCTTTTGGAGAAGAATCTGGAAAGGTTCCTTATACCGTATTCATGGCTAAACAAAGCTACTTAAATGAAAATACAGAAACCGCAAAAAAATTCACAAGAGCAATTTACAAAGCACAACAATGGGTAGAAAATCATTCATCAGACGAAATTGCTGAATTAATTCAAGACTATTTCGAGGATGTTGAATTAGATATCCTTATATCCTCCATTGATCGATATAAAAGCCAAAACTCCTTTGCAACTACACCAATCCTTGAAAAAGAAGCTTGGGAAACATTGAAAGATATTATGGATGCTGCTGGTGAATTACCAAAAGAGGCCCCTTATAAAGATTTAGTGAATACAGAAATCGCAGAAGAAGTAATGGATGAGTAGGAGGTATCTGAGATGAGTTTTTTATCACTAAAAAAGGTCTCCCATCTATATTTCACAAAAGATTCCTATACAAGAGCATTAGCTGATGTATCATTTTCCATTGCCAAGGGAGAATTCGTTTCCATTTTAGGTCCCAGTGGTTGTGGAAAATCAACTATTCTTTCCATTATTGCTGGTATTATAAAGCAAACAGAAGGAAAAGTCTTGTTTGAAGACCAACCAATCACTGAAACTGATTTAAGAATTGGCTATATGCTCCAACAAGATTATTTATTTCCTTGGAAGACGATTATAGACAATGTCTTACTCGGTCCAAAAGTGCAAGGTAAGAATACAAAACAAACCTTAAATAAAGCATTAAATATATTAGAAGAAGTTGGTTTACCAAAATTAGAAAATGAATACCCCTCTTCTCTTTCAGGTGGAATGCGGCAGCGAGTTGCACTTGTTCGAACATTAATGACAGACCCACAAATTCTCTTACTAGATGAGCCTTTTTCTGCTCTTGATTACCAGACAAAATTGAAATTAGAAAATCTTGTATCTCAATTATTAAAAAATTATCATAAAACTGCCATTCTTGTTACACATGACATCGGAGAAGCAATTTCTATGAGTGATCGAATTATCATAATGGATGCAAATCCTGGTTTGATTTCTAAGATAGTGGAGGTTCCAATTGAATTACGTCATGAAACTCCGTTCTTTGTTAGAAGACACCCGAAATATCAAGCTATATTTGACAATATATGGAAAGAACTAAATAAAGATGCAACAGAATGATCAGTGGAAACCTTCAATCATTATGGGGGTGAGATGAAATGAAAAAGTCACAAACAGATGCTGTATTGTTTAAAAGGCATAGAAAACAACTATCACGCGAGCGTAAGTATATATTTCTATGGCAAATCATTATTTTCATTGGCTTTTTTAGTATATGGGAAATAGCAAGCAGATTACACTGGATTGACCCACTATTATTTAGTTCTCCATCACATATATACTCCTTATTAGTTGATAAAATTAGGGATGGCTCCATGTTAACACATGCAAAAATCACTCTATTTGAAACTGTACTAGGTTTCATTATAGGTACAATCTTAGGTATTTTCATTGCAACAATGCTTTGGCTCTCCCCTCGTATGTCCAAGATTCTAGATCCGTACCTTGTCATATTAAATGCGATGCCAAAAGTAGCCCTTGGTCCGATTATTATCGTTGCATTTGGCCCAGGATACTTATCAATCATTGCTATGGGAGCCATTATATCAGTAATTATTACAACCATTGTCGTTTATACTGCATTTACGGAAGTTGATGAAAACTATATGAAAGTATTACAAAGCTTTGGTGCTACAAAATGGGTTAGTTTCAAAGAGGCGATTTTTCCAGCTACATTACCTGTCATGATATCAACACTAAAAGTCAACGTTGGACTTTCTTGGGTAGGTGTAATTGTGGGTGAGTTTCTTGCATCAAGAGAAGGGTTAGGCTTTCTAATTGTTTATGGTTTTCAAGTATTTGATTTCACATTAGTCATGGCGAGTCTCTTATTGATTGCCATTTTTGCTGCCATCATGTATAAATTTGTAGAAAAAATTGAATCAATGTTAATTAAAAATAAGGCGTAAGTCACTTTCAGGGTTATCTTATCGGAATAGGAGCATCACTTTACTTTTTGAATAAAACACCGAGAACCATATAAAATAAGTGCCCACAGTAAATGTGTAGCACTTATTTTATTCATTTATTTTTTCCATACAATATGTCAGCACATCATCTTTCATGATGAAACTGTAATGGCCTAATTGTTTCACATTTGTTGGAATCTCGTTCAATAGAACTGGGCCATTTGTTTCAAAATAAGTATCTTGCTTTATTAATTTTTCTATATTTGCAAAATATACATTTTTGATGACATCTCCATTTTTGCCATTTACATAATATTGCCCAATATATTCAAGGAATCCTACAATGCCCCCTGTTTCTTCTTTTACCTCCCGTACAGCCGCTTGTTCGGCCGTTTCTCCTTCTTCTACTTTACCTCCAGGAAATTCAAGACCTCTTTCTTTATGTTCTGTAAGTAACCATTGATGATTATATTTACAAATAACCCATACATGTTTTGGTAATCTTGAAAATGGATGATTTTCAAATGAAAGTTGTACTTTGTTTCTATAATAATCCGTAAAAATATACATGATTTCAACTACCTTTTCGATAATATAATAATCACTTCTTTCTATTCTATTTTATAAAGGTATTTTTTACAAAGTATTACCTTTAAATATTTATTCAAAAAAATAAGGAATAAGACAATTTCTCTTATTCCTTTCTGTCCCTTACAACGGACGATTATTTAGGATACCCATTGTTTGAATATGTTCTTTTGTTTCATCATCACCAAGATCATGCATCATTTGAAATGCTCCCATTAAATTTTGGTCATAATTATAATTTGCCGTATCGTTATGGTATTCTACAAAAGGGACATGAGCTCGCCAGAATGTGGTGAAATTCTCCTCATCCATGGTATTTAGAATCGATCGTAACTGTTCTATTTCTTCATCATCTGCATAAATACAAAAGTTGGCAGTTCCTTGATAATTCTCTTCAGAAATTTCATGTGATGCTAAATCGACATAATACTTTTGTTTTGTCATACGTACACCTCCTACACATAATTTGTCACAATTATATGTGAAGCATACATACGCAGGTTTAAAATTCTTGTTTTAATTTTGAACGAACTATTTTTTTAGAAGCATTTCTAGGGAGCTCATTTATGAAATATACTTGTTTTGGCACTTTGTATTTTGCCAATCTTTGTTTAGCAAACTCAATCACTCTATCTTCTGATAAGTAATTCTCTCTTTTAACAATAAAAGCAACAGGAACTTCTCCCCAATTGGAGTCTGGTTTTCCTACAATCGCTACTTCATTTATTTCAGGTAATTCACTAAGGACGTTTTCAATCTCTGTTGGGTAAATATTTTCTCCACCAGATATGATTAAATCATTTCGCCTATCTACTACGTATAAAAAACCTTCTTCATCTATAAATCCTAAATCCCCTGTTCGCAGCCAACCATCATCAAAAGCTTTTGTATTAGCCTCTTCATTTCGGTAATATGCTTTTGTAACCATAGGTCCTTTAACATGGATTTCTCCAACTCCATCTGCTTGCGGTTGTGATATTTTTAATTGAGCCGGGACCAATGGTTTACCAGATGAACCAATTTTTCTTAGTGCATCATATGGACTTAATGTAACGATTTGAGAGGATGTCTCTGTCATACCATAGGATTGGAAGACAGGGATTTCTTTTTGCTTCGCTTTTTCTAAAAGACTTTCAGGAGCAGGACCGCCCCCAAGAAGCATTCCCCTAAAAGCTTTTGGATATTTTTCAGTTCCTAATGATTCAATTAATCGCTTCAGCATAACGGTAACAACAGAAACAATGGTTACTCCCTTATGTTGAATGGCCATGTTCACCTGATTCGGTTCAAACTTATCAACAAGATAGACAGGCATTCCATAGATTACGCTTTTTAAAAAAATGGACAACCCACCAACATGGAAAAACGGTAAAACCGCTAGCCATTTATCTTGTTTTGATAACCCTAAGTTTAATGCGGAACCAATTGCACTCCACCAATGGTTCCCATATGTATGAATAACACCTTTCGGAAAACCGGTTGTTCCTGAGGTGTAAATAATCGTAAATGGGTCATCTAACTTTATTTCCTGTTTTAGTGGGATTTCTTTCTCCTCTATAGCAGTTAGTTCCTTAAAACTGTATCTTTCTTTTATCTGTAATGATAGTCCCTTTTCCTTTAATTGTTCATGATATAGAAGCAAAGAAACCTCTGCATCATCCATTTGGAACTGTAGTTCACTCGCTGTTAAGCGAATGTTTAAAAGGACTCCTACTGCACCTAAATAGCTTAGGGCATGGATTAAAATAATCATATTTACATCATTGGTTGATAAAATACCGATATGATCTCCTTTTTTCACACCCTTATTTGCCAGCTTTTTTGCAAAGGATTGGCTTTGTTGCTTCAAATCAAAAAAAGTAATTACTTCTCCATTCTCTAATTCGATTGCAGGAATATCTGGGGATAAAGACGATTGTTTGGTTAACCAATGTGGAATTACTTCTGACATATATAATTCACCCTTCTAGTGTAAAAAACCTTTGCCCAAGAGCAAAGGTTTTTTACATTGTATTATGGAAAACGTGGAAACTGATTGAAGTCTGGGTCACGTTTTTCTTTAAATGCATCTCTTCCTTCTTTTGCTTCATCTGTTGTGTAATAAAGAAGGGTTGCATCTCCACCCATTTGTTGTAATCCTGCTAGACCATCTGTTGCCGCATTAAAGGAAGCTTTTAAGAAACGTAGGGCTGTTGGTGATTTTTTAAGGATTTCTTCACACCAATTTAGGGTTTCATTTTCTAGTTCTTCATATGGTACAACTTTATTGACCATACCCATTTCATACGCTTCTTCTGCATTGTATTGACGGCATAGGTACCAAATTTCACGAGCACGTTTTTGACCAATCATCTCTGCTAGTAAACCTGCACCATATCCTGCATCAAAGCTACCTACTTTTGGTCCAGTTTGACCGAAGATTGCATTATCCGCTGCAATGGTTAGATCACATACGACATGTAAAACATGCCCACCACCAATTGCATAGCCAGATACCATTGCAATGACTGGTTTAGGAATGGTACGGATTAAACGTTGTAAGTCAAGTACATTTAAACGTGGTACTTGGTCACTTCCAACATATCCTCCGTGCCCACGGACAGTTTGGTCTCCACCTGAACAAAATGCCTTTTCCCCTTGTCCTGTTAAAATAATTACTCCTACAGAAGAATCATCACGTGCATCTGCAAATGCATCAATCATCTCATTTACTGTAAGTGGTGTAAATGCGTTTCTTTTTTCTGGACGGTTAATCGTTACCTTTGCAATTCCATTATATTTTTCATAAATAATTTCTTCATATTCTCTTGCCTTTTTCCATTCTACTGACATGGTAGATATCCTCCCTTAAATATGTACTATTGGATTGAGTGAAGATGGTCCAATACTATTTTACCAAATTTTTCAGCTTGTTCCACATGAATTGTATGTCCTGCATATTTTATTTCGGTCAAACATGCATTTGGGAAGTGTTTTTTCATTTTTTTATTTATTCGAATAAATTTTTCATCCTGTTCACCAACCAATAATAAAACTGGTTTTGTCCAGGTGTGTAGTTGTTCCCACCAGCTTGGCTGCCTTCCTGTTCCCATGAAACGTAACGATTGGGCAAGCCCTTCTTCGCTTTGAGATAGCCGTTCCATACGAATTTGCTTTTGAACAGAAGTCGGTAACAATTTTTGGGTAGAAAATAGTGGGATATTTTCCCAAAAGGAAACAAATGCTTTGATACCTTCTTTTTCAATTCGGGTTGCCAATTGCTCATCCTGTTTTATCCGACTGATTCGCTCTTCTTCCGTTATAAGTCCAGGTGAAGCACTCTCTAAAATAATTGATTTCACCTTACTTGGAAAAAGCATCGCATAAGATAGAGCTGTTCTTCCCCCCATCGAATACCCTAAAAGGTGATAAGATGGTATTTTTAATAGGGTTAACAATTCATGTAAATCACGACAACAAGCTTCCATTGTTCTTGGGGGTGTCATTGTTTTCCCGTGACCCGGTAAGTCAATCAGAACTAATTGGTAATCTGATTTCCATTGGGATATAAAGCTTGTCCATGTTTTTGTACTACTTGTAAAGCCATGTAAAACCACAAGTGTTTCCTTATCTCTATCCCCATAGACTTCATACCAATAAGTTGCATCATCTATTGTAACATACATTATTATTCGCACCTCATCTGTAAGATTTCAGATTGGATTTGTTGCCATTTGTTACGGTGCCATTCTTTATTTTCTGTACGGTCTGATTTTACCTCAATGATAGATAATCCTCTTTCCTGATAACTTTGATGTAATGCTGCTTTAAATGACTCTATACTCTTTGGTACAGAATAATTTGCTTCATATAGTGCTGCTGTATGTTTAAAATCAAGATGTAATGGTGTACCGAACAATAATTCAAATTGCTTTTTATTTTTTGTTTCTGCTTGTGGCAAATAGGAGAAAATCCCACCACCATTATTATTCATTAGTACAATCGTTACATCGAGATGATATTGCTTAGCTGCTAGTAAGCCATTCATATCATGATAAAAGGATAAGTCACCAATTAATAATGTAACCCTTCTTCTTGTAGCCCCCGCCCCAACACTACTTGATACAACACCGTCAATTCCATTTGCTCCACGGTTAGCCAGAAGAGAAAAACGTTTTTCACTTACCATTAAAAAGGTATCCACATCTCGTATTGCCATACTATTTCCAATAAATAAAGTGGATTCTTCTGGGACTTGTTCTAATAAAATTCTTGTGGCATTTCCTTCCGTAAGTTTCATATCCTCCTCATTTACCAGGTGATAGCGGGCAATGTCATTCATTTTTATCCATGTTTCTAACCACTCAGACCTCGATTGATGTGGCACATGTTTTTCAACTTGTTTACAAAATAAAACAGGATCAACGTGCACCATATTAGTCGAGTTACCGACCGGTTCGCGAATTCCAACAAACGGTTCAACAACAAATTGCGGGATATGCGCATTTTCCTTCATATAAAACAAAAAAGCTTTTGATATTGGCATTGCACCAAATCGGATGATAAAATCTGGTGTAAGAGATTTACGAATCGCATTATCTCGTAAAAAAGCATCATATGTTTCAACTATATTTCCTTTATTATGTTCTCCCGTTCGCAATTGTGATAATGGGTCAGCTAAAATAGGTATTTGCCATTTGGTAGCAAGTGTCACAATTACTTGTGCAAGCTGTTTATTTGTTTGTGGACCTACGACAAATAAGCCCTTTTTATGATGTTGTAATAGGTTTTTAATTTCCTCTATTTGTTCAGATGTGAGTTGTTTTATTCCATCATAAAAAGGTGTAAATGGACGGTTTTCTTCTAGTTCTTCTCCCCAAATATTTTCTAAGTTAAAATCGGGTACCAATGGTTCACGAAATGGGAAATTCAAATGAACCGGTCCACATACACCTTGATTAGCTGTTTGTACTGCTCGAGAGGCATTCCTTCTCACATAATGAAACATCGCATCACTTGCTTCAGGTAGAGCCATCTCATGAAACCATTTTACATAACCACCAAACATTTTTATTTGATCAATTGCTTGTGGTGCACCAATATCACGTAATTCATGTGGTCTGTCCGCTGTTAAAATCAATAGTGGAACACGACTATAATGGGCTTCTACGATTGCCGGAAAGTAATTCGCTGCTGCTGTTCCGGATGTACATACTAATGCAACTGTTTTTTCTGATTCCTTTGCCAATCCTAAAGCAAAGAAGGCAGCAGAACGTTCATCAACTAGTATCCATTCTTTTATTTGTGGATGTTGTACCATTGTCATTGATAATGGAGTAGACCTTGAACCAGGTGAAATAACGACATCTGTTACACCACTTTTTGCCAATTCATCTACAAAATTGGCTGTATATCGTGTTAATACTTCTGTATGTTCCATCATGATCCTCCTAAAACAGACAACATTGGTAAAAACTTAATTTTTGTTTCCTCATACTCTGTTTGCGTATCGGAATCTTTGACTATACCACAACCAGCGAATAATGATGCTTCCTTCTCTTGAATAAGTGCAGATCGAATCGCTACAGCAAACTCACCATTGTCATGACAATCTATCCATCCAATTGGTGCTCCATACCAACCTCGATCCAGGTGTTCATGTTCCCGTATAAATGCTAGTGCTGTATCTTTCGGTGTCCCTCCTAATGCAGGTGTAGGATGTAAGGTGTCAATCAAATCGAATAAGTGTTGGCCACTTTTTAAAATAGCTGTAACAGGTGTATATAAATGTTGTAAATTTTTTAATGGATAAACGGTCGGTGTATTTGGAATATCTATTTTGTAACAAAATGGTTCAATTGATTGTCGAATCATTTGCACAACATAGTCATGTTCTTCTCGATTTTTCTTATCATGAAATAATTCGTTATTTAGTCTTTCATCTTCTTCATCTGTTCTTCCACGTGGTGCTGTTCCGGCAACACACATCGACTGTAATTGATTTCCCTCTACATTAATTAACTGCTCTGGTGTTGCACCAACAAAACAGTCTGTCCCCTGTTCATAAGCAAATACATAACTATTTGGTTGTGTTGCGATTAATGTATGTAGCACACTAGTAATGTCCACCGATTGGGATAAATGCAGGCGTAATTCACGAGCCAGGACAATTTTTTCAGTTTGCTTTTGTTGAATGTTCACTTTTGCATCCTCTATCGCCTGTTTCCATTGCTCTGGATTTATCTCTTGTTTATCTATAATTTTTCCCATTGTAGGATGTATCGTTCTTTCCCCTAGTAATTGTTTCTCTATATTCTCATATTCTTTCAAACATTCTTCTATATTTTCATCTTTGTTTATCAACATATTTATCGTTACGTAAAAACTATCCTTCTTTTTAATAAATAGAAATTGAGGAATCCGAAATTCATTTTCAGCAAATTTAGCCCATAATGGTGTCGGAGCTTTCTTAGGGTCAAAAGCAATTCCTCCAAAGGCAACCAATCCTACTCCTGCTTCTTGATATGGGTTATAGATTATCGCCTCTTTAACTATTCTTCTCCACTTGTTATAAATAGCTTGTTTTCCTTCATTTTCAACAACAATCTCGGTTATATTACCGATACCAACAAATATATATTGGTCATCATATCGTTTCCAAAACATCCGTTTTTTTTGTGAAAGCTCTTTCCCATTTTCAAAAATTGCTAACGGATTAAAATCATTTATCTTTCTTGTATAACTAACTAATTGACGATTTACTTTCTTACCTTCTTCTTTCGCCTTCGTTAAGATTTCTTTTAAGTTTAGGTTTCGCGTGTCTGTCATCTATTATATCCTCCAAAAACAATTAAACATTTAAACATACATCTTCTATTTTATGCTGTTCGCTGTTGATTCTCAAGGAATGGCTTTTCAATTTTACATAAATATCTAAAATCTATTTTAACCAAGAGAAACTATTCGATTAATTGACATGATAGCCTACTTTACATAAACTTAATGTGGATATCATTATCCCAGGAGGAAAAAGCATGCAAACAACAAATAAAAACATAAAAAATGCACTAAATGAAAAAGATGGCTTCCATGTTTGGTGGCGTCTTCTTAGACCGCATACATTGACCGCTTCTTTTGTACCAGTTTTTATCGGGACAATGGCTGCTCTTTTAGAAGGCCCCATCCATATCGGCCTGTTTATAGCCATGTTAGTCGCTTCTATCTTGATTCAATCCGCTACAAATATGTTCAATGAGTATTATGATTATGTACGTGGACTAGACCATGAAGGTTCAGTTGGTATTGGAGGAACAATTGTTCGTGATGGCGTTTCACCAAAAACTATTTTAAATTTAGCTATTTTGTTTTTCGGAATTGCTATTTTACTCGGTTTTTATATTTCCTTTACTTCTAGTTGGTGGGTTGCAGTTATCGGTGTTGTCGGTATGATTATTGGTTATTTATATACCGGTGGTCCGTTACCAATCGCCTATACACCCTTTGGTGAATTATTTTCTGGATTACTAATGGGAACTGTCATTATTGGTATTAGCTATTTTATTCAAACATTGACCATTACCAAAGAGATTATTTTTATTTCTATTCCAGTTGCTATCTTTATCGGAGCAATTCTTTTAGCTAATAATATTCGTGATTTAGATAATGACAAGGAGAGTGGTCGTCGTACCCTCGCTATCTTACTAGGTAGAAAACAAGCCATTCAATTTTTAGGACTAATGTTTTTAATTGCCTATGCACTAACAGCTATCTATATCATTAACGATATTCTTCCAATTTGGTCTGTCATTACCTTTTTAAGTACTTTTAAAGCAATAGAAGTTATTAAAAAATTCCAAGGAAAGACAAAGCCTATTGAAATGATGCCTGCCATGGTAGCTACTGGAAAAACAAATACAATCTATGGGTTCTTACTTGGATTATCATTACTATTGGAAAAAATAATATAGAGCGTGAAAGATATGTTTTACCAACATAACTGGCTCACCAGCCACTTCCGGAAAGCAAAACTTCAATAAGTGGGGGTTTTCTTCATCTCCCACTAAATGTAAGTTGAACGAATCGAGCCTTTACTGGCTGTTGATCCTCCACTTATAATTCTTGAGTATCTCGAATTCTTGAAGTGGAGGTCTTGCAGCCAGGTAATCCACAAAAAAATCTGCCCATCAAATGGATGGACAGATTTTTTATTTATCACAGGTTAACTGTTTTATGAAATCATTTGGTGCTGTTTGGATTCAATCCATTGACGCATCTTTAAGAATAATGGTGTAAACACAAGTCCAAGAATGATTCCCTTTAATAGATTAAAAGGAAGTATTCCATATAAGACAGCCACTTTTTTAACACTTGCTATCTGCATCTCTTCCATCCCCATAAACATGGCGTAAACTGGTAGGATAACAAAATAATTTAAAACACTCATCGCAACAGCCATAACGATTGTTCCAATGATAAGGCCTGAAATAACGCTCTTTGTTCGTTTATATTTATGATAAAACACGGAAACCGGAACAACAAATAAAACACCTGCTATAAAATTCGCACTAACTCCGACTGGTTCTCCACCACCGACAAGAAGATATAAGATATTCTTTATTGCTTCTACAATCACACCAGCAATTGGTGAAAATATAAATGCTGCAATTAAAGCTGGTACCTCACTAAAGTCTATTTTTAAATAACTTGGCAAAATTGGTAGTGGAAAATTAAGAAAAAGTAATAAAAGTGAGATGGTTCCCAAAATTGATAAGATAATCATTTTTAATAATTTCGATGATTGTATATTTGCTTTTGATTTCATTCTTCTTCCTCCTTCATCTTATATCGATTCACATCTCGTGATGAAGGATTAGCCTATCTGCTTTTGTTATAAAATATAAAAACCCTAAAGCCTAACCGGGGCTTTAGGGTAATAAATTCGCAGAAAAACAAGGTACATAATGCACCTGTTGTAGCTAGTCATCTTCTCCCATCCAGACTTTAACTGTCGGTTCTGGAATTGCACCAGATCAGCCGTTAGGAATATCCTAACAGGTCACGGACTTTGAGTAATTCTTATTACCCATTACCGTCGGTCGGGAATCACACCCTGCCCCGAAGATACGAATCGATATTTAATTATATTTATATAATAACTGAAATGTGTAGATTTCGCAAGTAGAATATCCTCCCAATACCTGTAAAAAAGGTACAAGACTTTTTGTCCTGTACCTTTTTTACCTTTATTCTTCAATATTGATAAATAACTTTCCTGCTGCTTTTTCTTTTGTTACATTTCCATAGGCATCTTTTACAGTTACCTCAAGCTCAGCACCATCCGCATAGGCTTTTTTCGGTACTGTCCAATATCCAACATATTTACCCGGAGATACTTCCATTATAGGTAATTCTGTTGTATTTGATAATTGATGTTTTGTATTGGTTAATGGCATATGAATAGCAAACGATGTCTTTAATCCTGGTTCACTTGTAAATTCAACCTTCACACTTTCACCAGTCTCTAAATGGACATCCTCATTTGGTGTCAATCCTTCTAATTCTACACCATTGAAATTCACATCAATGGTAACTGATTTTTCTGTTGTATTTCCTGCTAAATCAGTAGCCACGACTTCAATTACACTTTCACCATTATCTAGTAAAATACGTTTCGAGTACTTTCCATCTTTGACATTTGCTTTCTGTCCATTCACTTCTACCGTATCAAGATAATCATCAGCAACGACACCTTCTACTGTTACCGTTTCTCGGTTTGTTTTATCACCGTCTCTTGGACTATCAATCGATAACTCAGGTTGTTGCGTATCCAGTGTTACAACAATTGCTTCTGATTCACCTGTTTTCCCTTCATTTTTCAAAGAAACGGCTTTAAATTCATTTTCTCCTTCAGTTAATTCAACATCAAATTGGAATTTTCCTTTGTCATCAACTTCTTGAGTGTCTACTTCTTCCCCATTATTTAATAATTGAATCGTAGTTGTCGGAGAAGCAGTTCCTTTAATCGTTTGTTCTGCTTCGTTTGTAATAAAGGATTCCTCTGGTGTTGTAATAACTGGGTTCTCAATTTCATAGGATACACGTGCACGAATCATATAGTTACCTTCATCTGCTGGAGATTGTGACCAACTACCAGCAAATTGATAACTTCGCTCCGCATTTGGACTACTCTCATCTGTTGCTAATCCTGGAGTATATGGATTGTCCTTTGTTTGTTTATAAACCATATAGAAATCGCCGTCAACGGTAATATTATGTTCAGACAAATCGACAACTGTCCATTCGCCATTACGTAATGCCTCCGCATCAATCGGACCTGCTAGTTTTTCACCTGGAAGTCCATCTTGACCAGAAGCATCCCAAACTTCAACAGCAAATTCTGTTCCACCAGGCGATGGCCACTCTGTATCCCAGAATCGGAATACCCCATCTGTTACAATGGCAGTATCTTTCCCTTCAGGTAATGACATTTTCACTGCCCATTTGTTACCTGCATCATAGAAAGCACGTGCATTTTCTGGAGTTCCATCATCATAACCAATTTCTCCACCTGGATAGGTATAGAATGGTTCTAGTTCAATATTTAAATTTTGATCCTTATTCAAGGATACTTCTACTTCTTGGGTATGGTATCCAGTTGCAGCAATTTTTAATGTGTACGTGCCATTATATGCTGTTAATGAGAAAGTACCATCTTCATTTGATTGTATCGGCTCTATATTGGCATCCTCTACAAGTAAAATTGTTGCGTCTTTTACCGGATTTCCTGTTGCTTGATCTGTAACAGAGCCACTTAATGTGGATTTCGCCAACTCTTCTAATACAAAATTCACACTAGTAGATTCATCTGCTACCACTTCAACAGACTCTTGTTCTGATTGATATCCATAAGCATCTGCCATTACAGTGAACTTACCAGCTGCATGGGTAAATGCAAAAGTGCCATCATCCGGATCAGCATTTACCGTGCGACCACTTTCAAGCACACTTACTTTAGCACCGAGTGGTAGCAAAGTTGGCTTAGCACCTTTTTCTTTATTTTTAAAAGTTGGTAGTGAATTTTTCCGTTTTTTATTGTCGTCTTTTTTAGCCTTTTTCTTTTTCTTTTCTTTGTCCTTATTCGACTGTTCCGGTACCTTTGTCTCTTCTCCTTCTACCATTACGGTTCCTTCAATTGTTCCAAGTCCGTCCATAATAGAGGATACAGCCTCAAAAGCATTGACAACACCATGACCATATCCATTATTTGGTACATCAGAGTATTCTGAATCAGTTCTTGGTGTTGCTGTATTTATTAAAATTTCCTCCATATCACCAACAGAGATATTGGCATTCACTTGACGTAATAAAGCAGCTACTGCCGATACAGCAGGTCCTGACATCGATGTTCCATTCCAACCACCTTCATATCCACTACCAGGTACAGATGAACGAATATTTACACCTGGTGCTGATATATCTGGTTTTACTTCCCCGTATGGTGAAGGTCCGCGTAAAGAGAATTCTGCAATCATATCATCAATATCTGTTGCACCTGTTGCAAATGATTCTGGATAGTTTGCTGGAACGGCAATGGATTCTGGTCCACCAGGATTAAACAAAGTCGTATTTCCCGCTGAAAACTCAGGGAAAATATCATTTGCTCTCCAGGCACGAACCGCATCTCTATACCATTCATCCAACCCAGGTCCACCGCCCCAGGAGTTATTCACAACATCTGGGGCCAAATCTACACGACCACCTGGTGCTAAAATCCATTCTGCTCCATCCAATAGAATAGCATCTGTTGTACTACCAGAGGAATCAAAGACACGAACAGAAATCCATTCTGCTCCAGGAGCTACACCAATTTGGTTTTTCCCATCTGGCTCACTACCTACCATTGTTCCAGTTACATGTGTACCATGTCCCTGATCATCATAAGCTTCTTTCTGACCTGCCGCAGTTGCATCATAAAAACTAAACTGATGATCTACCTCACCTGCTGCAGCATCAAAGCCTCGATATTTTTCTTTTAGTGCTGGGTGATCCCATTGTGCACCTGTATCCAAGCTCGCTACAACTGTTCCAGTACCATCAATTCCCATGCTCCAAGTATCTGGTGCTTTAACACGTTCGACATTCCATTCTACATTTTGAAGCTTAGATTTTGGAGTTTTTTCTTTTGTCTTCTTTACAGCATGAAGTTCTCGTTTTTCGTTTGGTAATATTTTTTCTACTTCAGTGAAGGTTGCAATTTTCTCAGCAATTTCTTTCTTTGCTGTCACAGCCATTCCATTTACAATAAAATAAGAATGATAGTCTTTTACTGTTCCTTCCTTTTTCTCAGCTTCTAAAAATTCCTTCACATGTTGTTGTGATTCTGTTGCTGTTGTTTTTAGCTCTGTTATAACAGCAGATTGTTTCATAAATTTAGCACGATTACTACTTATATTAGCTTTTTGTGCTTTTTTCTTTGCTTTTTTCGCAGCTTTTTCTACCTCTGCTTTTTCTGTAAATTTAACTAAAAATGTAACATATTCATCTTTTTTAAATTCATTCATTAACTGACTACTTACTTTTTCTTTAGCTAATTGCTTCGAGTCATGGACTGAATGATGGATTTTACTACTGCTTTTGGTATTACTTTCCTCTTTGCCATTTTTATCTACAGATTGTGCAGATACAGTTGGAGCAAACAGAGATAAAATCATTAATAGAGATGCTATAATACTAAATAACCTCATCCGTTTTTGTCGATTTTTCTTCATATAAATTCCTCCTCTTTCATCTTTGATTTCTCGTGCTAAACCAATATATAAATATCTCCTTTCTCGATGATTTTTAGGATTCTATCAACTTAGTTGTAAACTTTACTATACCTGTTTATTATTGAATATTCTGTCGATTATTGTAATAGAAATAACTCGGCAATGAAAATAAGTAAAAAGTAACAGAAAAAGTGTTCTATATTAACTATAATCATAAATAGTTTGAACAATAAAACATCCAAAACCCATTGATAGATATATAAATGAAAGGATTGTTCTATTCATTTCTTATAATAAATCATTGCAACTAGAAAGACTTGCTACATAAAAAATGAATCTTTTAGACTAGTGATTTTATATTAAAAAATAGAGTTCCAAATATTAGTATAAATACCCGAAGATAACCACGAAAAAAAGACCTATTCAATGTAGAGAAGATAGGTCTTAAGGATTAAATAGAAGAAACATCTCTTAGTATACAAACCAACAGAGATGTTTTTTATTATATTTATACCTCTAAAACGTTTAAATTTTCCGTACCATTTAAATTCGCAATCATTGTTGTCAATAGTTCTATTTCCTCTTCCATATCTTGAAGACTTACCGTTTCAACAGGGGAGTGCATATATCGTAGTGGTAAAGATACTAATGCTACAGGAACCCCTTTTCCAGTAAGTCGCATTCGATCTGCATCCGTTCCAGTCATTCGTGGTGTAAGTTCATATTGTAAATCCATCTCTAAGTCTTTCGCTGTGTTTTCTAATAATAGATTTATTTTTGAATGAATGGGAGCTCCTTTTGCTAGAACAGGACCACCTTCTAATTTGACATCACCGTGTTTCTTTTTATTTACTGTTGGATAATCTGTCGCAAACGTAACATCACATGCAATTGCCATCGTAGGCTCTACTCTCGCTGCAGCAAAATACGCGCCACCCATATTTGTCTCTTCATTAACTGTTGAAGCAGCATAAACACCAACTTTACAGCCACGCTCTTTTAATCGACGTAATACCTCAGCAACAATAAATGCACCTGTTCGATTATCTAAACCACGCCCAGCAACATAACGGTCCATTAATATCTCTGGTTCGGTTTTATAAACACCCATATCCCCGATTTGAATATGTTGTTCTGCTTCTTCTTTGGATTGGAACCCGCAATCTATAAATAGATCATCTACATCAAAATCACCTTTTAATCCACCATGATGCTGTGCATTTACACCAATCACACCAGTAATAGTTCTTTTCGTTCCTAGAATAGTTACACGCATCCCAACAGCTGACTTCGGATTTAGTCCACCAACTTTTTCAAAAAATAAAAATCCATCATCATCCATTCGATTAATCATGATTGCAATTTCATCACTGTGACCAGCTAATAACACTTTAAACTCCGCATCTGGATTTAATACTGCAATCGCATTTCCAATTGGATCTGTTCTAATTTCATCTGCAAATTCCTTTACATATGTTATCCATTTTTTCTGAATTTCAACCTCTTCTCCAGATGGGGAAGCAGTTTTTAATAATTGTATTAAAAATTTTTGATTCATTCTATTACTCCTTTCCTTTCACTAATAACATCATATCGTTAATCTTTCCCTTTATAAAAGCAAAAACATCTGATTACTTGTAAACAATTCCATAAAGTGAAACTTCAATCAGTGGGGTCTTACAGCTAGTTAACCGATGATAAATAGTATAAAATATAAACTAATGATACGATTTAAATGAGGTGAATTGTATAATGGATTTAAATCATTGGTTTAATAAAGGTATCTTACCAAAGAATTACGTAAATAACATGGAAAAATATCAAGAAAATCTTTTAGCAATTTATGAAGAATTTCAATTACAAGAACAACCCGAACTAGACCAACTTCAACAAAAAGAGTTGCGAGCTATCGTACTAACAGAAGACTGGTGTGGAGATGCCATGCTTAATCTCCCTATTTTATTACGAATAGCTGAAAAGGCAATGATAGATGTTCGAATTTTAAAACGGGATGATAATTTGGAACTAATGGATCAATATTTAACAAATGGAAAATCACGTTCCATTCCGATTTTTATTTTTATAGATAAACATGGAAATGAAGTAGCAAAATGGGGACCAAGAGCACCAAAGGTACAACAATTTGTCGATACAACAATGGCCAGTCTCCCAGCAAAAGATACACCAGAATATGATAAATTATTTCACGAAAAAATTCATACATTAACAACATCCTATCAAAAAGATAAAACACATTGGGATGCAGTATTTAATAGTATAATTACCACCTTAATGAGCTAAGCTTTATATAATCACCTACCAGACGAATTGGTGGGTTTTTTCTATTATTACATCCTTCTCTTCATTATATCGTCTTCTCTATTTTTGCCAGGAGCATTTCTTTATGATAGAATTTAAAAATGTGCAATGTGAAGAATAAAAATTAGGAGCTGTTATTATGAACGAACATCTTGAAGTTGGTCAAGTTCTACAAGGGAAAGTTACAGGACTTCAACCATATGGTGCATTTGTTTCACTTACAGAAGAAGTACAAGGACTTGTCCACATCTCAGAAATCACACATGGGTATGTAAAAGATATTCATGAACATTTAGCAGTTGGCGATGAAGTTACTGTGAAAATATTAAATATTGATGAAGACAAAGGGAAATATTCACTTTCCATTCGTGCAACAGTAGAACCACCAAAGAAGCAACCAAAAAAAGAACAACCAGCAAAATCATTTCAACAAGATAATACAGATGCAGGATTTAATACATTAAAAGATAAGCTACAAGATTGGATTTCCCAATCTAAAGAAAGAGAACAAACATTTAAGAAATAAATCCAATAAAATGAAACTTCAATCAGTAGGGTTATTTTCTTCATTCCCACTGTTGTTAGTACCAAAAGGGTATGACTTAAAGGCTCTAGAACGAATCGGGCGATAAACTTCTTTTTTCTATGGCAAAATCATGTAGAAAAAGGAAGTTTTTTTTACATAAATCTATACTCTCTATTCTTGCTTTTCTCTATCTGTTTCGTTACAGTTAAATATGATTTACAGCATAATTGAATTTGTAGGAGGATTATGATGACACATATTACGTTTTCATATGATAAAGCAAATCCTTTTTTCCACCCTCAGGAAATAAACTATTTAGAACCTTTTGTCAAAACAGCTCACCAATTGTTACATGATAAAATAGCCCAAGGAAATCAATACCTTGGTTGGATAGATCTACCAAAAAACTACGATAAAAGAGAGTTTTCTCGAATTAAATCTTGCGCAGATAAGATTCGGAGTGATTCAGATATTCTACTTGTCATAGGTATTGGTGGTTCTTATCTTGGTGCTCGTGCAGCAATTGAGATGCTAAATCACTCATTTCAAAATTTTTTATCGAAAGAAGAACGTCAAGCGCCACAAGTTATCTTTGTTGGCCATCACTTAAGTTCTACTTACATAGAAGAATTATTTGATGTAATAAAAGATAAAAATGTATCAATTAATATTATTTCAAAAAGTGGAACAACAACAGAACCAGCAATTGCCTTTCGTATTTTTAAAAACTACTTAGAAGAAAAGTACGGAAAAGAAGAAGCTAAAAAGCGAATCTATGCTACAACAGACAAAGAAAAAGGCGCCTTAAAAACAGTTGTAAATCAAGAAGGTTATGAATCATTTATCATTCCAGATGATGTTGGAGGACGGTATTCTGTTCTTACGGCTGTTGGCCTATTACCCATCGCAGTTAGTGGTATTTCCATTGACGACATGATGGATGGTGCTAAAGCAGCGATGAATGCATATGATGAGCCTTCCTTACAAAAGAATCCAGCATATCAATATGCAGCCGTAAGAAATATATTATATACTAAGGGAAAAACAATTGAAATGCTCGTTAATTATGAGCCCCATTTACAATATTTTTCTGAATGGTGGAAACAATTATTTGGTGAAAGTGAAGGAAAAGATCAAAGTGGGATTTTTCCAACATCTGCAAACTTCACAACAGACTTACATTCCTTAGGACAATATATCCAAGAAGGAAGACGTGATTTATTTGAAACCGTTCTACATGTTCAACATCCAAAACATGATATAACGGTAGAAGAAGATGAACAAAATATAGATGGTTTAAACTATCTTAGCGGAAAAACAATCCATGAAATTAATACGAAAGCATATGAAGGGACTATACTTGCTCACACAGATGGTGGGGTTCCAAATTTAGTTGTAGAAATCCCAAGACTTGACGCCTATACTTTTGGATATCTTGTATATTTCTTTGAAAAAGCTTGCGCAATGAGTGGCTATTTACTTGGTGTCAATCCCTTTGATCAGCCTGGCGTAGAAGCATATAAGAAGAATATGTTCGCTCTACTAGGTAAACCTGGATTTGAACAAGAAAAAGATGCATTAGAAAAAAGACTATAAAATACGAATAGATGTTTATTTCTCCAAAAATCGGGGAATAGTATGTATTGTAAGACTTTCTCGTATTCCCCCTGTAAGCAAAGCGTAAATGCTTTGCTTCTTTTTTTGAGCAAAATGAATATATTAAATTATATAAATGTACGTTATAATAAAGGTATTATTGATTTGAAGGGGGATTCTATGTTATTAAAGGCAATTCAACAACGAAAAAACACACAATCTGTCAAATGGGACGCAATGCAAGAAATATTCGAAGCTGATGACCTCATTCCAATGTGGGTTGCTGATATGGATTTTTCGGCACCACAACCTGTTTTAGATGCATTAAATGAACGCATTCAACATGGTGTTTTCGGCTATACTATAATTGATAATCACGTAACAGATGCCATTATTTATTGGCTTAAACAAAGACACAAATGGCAAATTCAAACAGAGTGGCTTTCTTTTAGTCCAGGTGTAGTAACAAGTTTACATATGGCTGTGCAAGCATTTACAAACAAGGGAGACAAAATATTAATTCAAACACCAGTATACACACCTTTTTATCATGTGATTGAAAATCATGATCGACAGGTTGTTAAAAACCCACTCAAACTTAAAAATGAATCCTATAGTATTGATTTTGTTGATTTAGAAAATAAACTAAAGCAGAATGTAAAAGCAATGATCTTATGTTCCCCACATAATCCAGTCGGACGTGTATGGAAAAAAGAAGAGCTATCAGAAATTTCTAGGCTTTGTTTAAAATATAATGTACTGATTATTTCTGATGAAATACATGCAGATCTAACCTATCCAGGATATCAACATATCCCAATTGCTTCCCTTTCAAGTGAAGTTTCACAGCAAACGATTACATGTATGTCACCAACAAAAACATTTAATCTAGCTGGATTAAATGTTTCCTATTGTGTCACTGAAAATCCATCATTAAAAGAAAAACTTGATGCATATTTTACTAAACAAGGATTTTCTATGCTTAATACAATGGGGAATCTTGCACTCCAAGCTGCGTATAATCATGGAGAAGAATGGCTTGAAGAATTACTACTCCAATTAGATGAAAATAGAAAGTACGTAATGGACACATTAGAAAAAGAAACAGACTTAAAAGTTATTCGTCCAGAGGGAACATATTTATTATGGGTTGATTGCAGTTCACTCGGAATGTCTGGGGAAGAGTTACAGCAATTCATGATTAAAAAAGCAAAAGTTGGTTTAAATAGTGGCTTAGGATATGGTGAAGTGGGGGAGCAATTTATGCGCATCAATATTGCATGCTCAAAAGAAACGTTACAAGAAGGAGTAGAACGGATCACTACAGCAATAAAAGCAATTTCCTAAATGACTGTTTGGCGACACATCACCCGTATTTTACGACGGGTGATGCTGTAAAGCCATACAGATACTTATTCTTCTTCTGTTTCACTTTGGATTTCAGTTGGATCTGTCGGTTCTTCATTTGATGCATCATCTTTTTGTTTTGTTATCTTTCCACAGACCAATCGCTTACCAGATTCTCCACTTGGCTGTGTCATTCCATCATCCTGATCCTCTGTAATGATTAATGCCGTTCCTTCTCCTGTTAAAAGTGATTTTTTCCCTTCTTTTAATGTTGCATCACTTACCGTAATTTCTGTATCAATTATACCTGAGCTATCAGCTTCTACATTCGGTAAATCTCCTATATGTGTTCCTTCTGGATGCATTAAACCATGCTTTTTTCCCTCCGGATTAAAATGATTTCCTGCTGTTTTAAAATCAGGTGCATCGCATTTAGCATATTCATGAATGTGAATTCCATGAAACCCCGGGGAAAAACCTTCTACTTTCAGTTTAATGGTTACCTCATTTTTACCATCTGTTAATGTCGCTTTTCCAACCATATCACCTGATGCATTATACATGTTCACCTCGAGCGATGAAGGTGTTCCTTGTTCACAAGATGCAAAGATAAGAAGGAGGAAAATCATCCATATAAACCATTTGAATTTCATTTTTTTGTTTCTCCTTTTAGGTATTGTTCTTTTTCTTAGTATCTACCAAACATCTGTATATAAACAAAAAATGACTCCTTAACAGAAGTCATTTTTGATTCGTATGATTTTGATCATCAAATGTAACATGTTCATATTTTTCTTGAAGTGTTTTTTCTTCTTTTTTAGATTTTTTTATAAAAAAGACGGTCGTCACAACAGCTGCAATAAAAAAAACTGCAAATATAATAATAGCAGGGATGTATTCTGCCTTATCATTTGGAAAATAAAGAAATTCCATCATGTGTACATCACTTCCTTACTTCATTTATTATAACCAATATTCACCGTAAAACCAAACATGAGCTGCTTTTCATTCGATAATTACCGCGTTTTTTGGCACAATGAAGTAAAGGAGGAGAAAAGGATGAAAGATATTCATATTGGTGACACCGTTCGTGCACATTATAATTCTGGTACATATATTGGAAAAGTACTTGAAGACCGTGGCAAGCATTTTTTGATCGAGATTTTAGCTGTATATAAGCACCCATTACAAGGAGATATTCATAACCCGTTCCAAGTAGAGGATGTGTTTTTTCATGAACGAAAAGCATTAGCATTTCGAGAAAAAGCAAATATTAAAAAACCTGCTGTACATCCCTTTGATGAACCTGTTCCAGAGTATGGGCTATCCTTAAAAAAGGCTGTAACAGAAGCAAGGAATAAATTAAAGGAAGAAGATACTCCTTTTAACCGTAAAGCACTAAAGAATATTGAAAACCTAGAAAAAGCGTATTATGAAAAACATTATTAATCATAAGCCAAATATAAAGAGATGCTAGATTATAATACACCCCAAAAGTTAGAATTTTTTAGTCCTAATTTTGGGGTGCATTTTAAACTCCATATTTCACTAACTTTTTATTATTTAAACAAAGCGTTACTCTCCTAAATGCTCTTTAATTACATCTTCTATCCCTTGAATTGCAGCTTCTTCATCTTTTCCATCTGCAATTACTTTAATCTTAGAGCCTTGCGGAATCCCTAGAGACATAACACCCATAATTGATTTTAAATTCACCTTTTTTTCATTGTAAACAATTTCAAGATCAGATTGATATTGACCTGCTTTATTTACTAATAAAGTAGCTGGTCGTGCATGTACACCTGTTTCAGAAGTAATTGTAAAAATTTGTTCTTTCATTTCATTGACGCCCTTTCCGTTCATTCTATATTTTAAATAAAAATAGACTATTCATAGCATAACTTGCCTAGCCTTATTATATACTAAACCCTTGTTTATTTTAAATATTTTAGAAGGAGAATATATTTTGTTTTTCAGTGTGTGATATGGTAACGTTTAAAATACAAGATTAATCCTAAGGAGGAGAAATAAATGAGTGTACATATAGGTGCTAAAAAAGGTGAAATTGCAGATAAAATTTTACTACCAGGGGATCCACTTCGCGCAAAATATATTGCAGAAAATTTCTTAGAAGATGCTAGCATTTATAATGAAGTTCGTGGAATGTATGGATATACAGGAACATATAAGGGTGAACGTGTATCTGTTCAAGGAACAGGAATGGGGGTTCCATCCATTTCTATCTATGTGAATGAACTAATCCAAAGTTATGATGTACAAAAGCTAGTTCGTGTTGGAACGTGTGGTGCTATTCAAAAGGATATTAACGTTCGTGATGTTATCCTTGCAGAAGGAGCAACAACAGATTCACAAGCAAACCAACTCATTTTCAAAGGCATTGATTATGCGCCTCTTGCAGATTTCCATTTATTAAAAAACGCTTATGATGTTGGTGTACAAAAAGGAATGAATGTACAAGTTGGAAATGTCTTTACAAGTGATTCCTTTTATCGGGAAAACGCTCGTGAAACAAATGAATTATTAGCGAGATATAAAGTATTGGCTGTTGAAATGGAAACATCGGCATTATATACATTAGCAGCGAAATTTAATCGACAAGCTCTATCTGTCTTAACCGTTTCCGATCATATTATAACTGGCGAAGAAACAAGTGCCGAAGAACGTCAAACGACATTTAATGAAATGATGGAAATCGCTTTAGATGCAATTATTAAATAAAAGCGAAAGAGAACATATCAACTTGTGATATGCTCTCTTTTTTATTTTTTTCGAATAGTTTATCATTTATAGGGAATCGTTATTTTTCAAATAAATCTCCAGTAATGAATTTTTTTAGAAAACAACCTTAATTTTTAATAATTTGGTCTCTAAATACTTGAAGTGCTTCATTTTCATTTAATACTTGTAAATGCTCTTCTGTTAATTCACCGGTTCCTTCTTCGATAATGTATACTTCAAGTTCCTTCTTACCCCAATTTTTGTATACATCTTCTACTGTATTATAATATAAATCAATTTTATTTCCCTTAATAGCGCCACCTTTATCAGCTACCACCCCATAACCATAGTCGGGAATAAATAGGATAGTTCCTATTGGATATATGGATAAATCAGCAGCAATAGTAGAATATAAATCTCGCTTTACTTTTACACCGGAATAGGTAATTCCATACCCTGGATGATTCGGTGTTTTACCTGTTGATTCATAACCTGCTGTATAGCCTGTGGCAACCACTGTTGCTGTCGGATATTGTTCTAATTGTAATTCTTCTTCCAATGTTTTTGGTCTTTCAATTTCTTCATTTGATATATATTTGGTTTGTTTTTGAAATACGTGTAACTCTTTTTTCTCTAATCCTATTTGTCTTGTTGAATGAGATGGAGATTGAAAAGTAGATCCTTTCTTTCCCTCTCCATGCACTTTCATGACAAACCACGGTTTCATATCATACAATGAGACGTTCGATATACTACTCCATGTTGTTAAAATTGCACCTATAAAAAGAATACATAAAATAAACCGTTTAAAAAAATTGCCTATTTTCAATGTAAACACCCTTTCTGGATGTCAGCATGTCCAATAAAGCAATTTTTTATGCATCAAAACTATTTTTTAAAACATTTGATAGCCACTTTTTCTTAAAAACTTAATTACAATTCCTGAGACGATGGTACCAATAAATCCTGAAACAAAAATCATCCAATCAACGGGTGTTAAGTGAATTAATATATCATATGTTTGTGAAAATGATTCACCTGGTGCTGTAAAATATTTGATAACACTAATCCCGTCTACCGTTATTACCATAACAAAAGGATAGAGAATACTCATTAGCCATGTTCTGCGTAATAACATATTTAATATAAAAGCAATACCAAAAAAAATCACGAAATAAAGTATAATCGAAACAATCAATTGTATCAACAGCTTATTCCCCTTCATTAACTAGTTTCTCTACCATAAATTTAATTCTATACGAAATAAATAAAAAAGCAAAGACAATGCATGTTCTATTTCTCAATAGAAACAGACTAAGTTCGTGGTTGTACATTCTTTTATTCCAATGCTTCATTGTACAAACTTTTTTTCATTTATGATACGATAAAGAAGACTTGATTTAAGGCTCCAGGCTGACCCTTAATTGCACTTATTTCGAAGCGTTACGACACCTATCTTTCGCCTAAAAAGGGTGGAGGATTCGCAACGTAGTGGAAATAAAGATGATTTCATTTAAAGCTTGTCGCTTCAATTTTATCTTAAAATACATGTTTTAAAGCAAAGCAATGAGGGCACATTCATACTATCTTTTTTGTAGAAAGAACAGGAGGAAGAACTTTGTCAGTACATAAAGTTTATGATATAACCATTATTGGGGCAGGCCCTGCTGGATTATTTACAGCTTTTTATGGTGGAATGCGCCAAGCAAGTGTAAAAATAATTGAAAGTCTACCACATACTGGTGGCCAACTATCAGCACTATATCCTGAGAAGGAAATATATGATGTTCCAGCTTTCCCTAAAATTCGCGCTCAGGATCTAGTTGATCAATTGGAAGAACAACTGAAATTATTTGAAACAACAATTGTCCTAGGACAAGCTGTAGAAAATGTTGAACGTTTGGAAGATGATACTTTTAAACTTACTTCACATACAGGTGAAGAGCATTTCACGAAAACAATCATCATTACAGCAGGAAATGGAGCTTTTCAACCACGACGCTTAAAAATTGCATCATGTGATCAATTTGAAGGAATCAATTTACATTATTATGTAAAAGACATGAACCAATTTAAAGATAAAAATGTTGTCCTTCTTGGTGGTGGAGATTCAGCTGTTGATTGGGCACTCATGCTTGAACCAATTGCAAAACAAGTAACACTTGTCCATCGGCGCGATCAGTTTAGAGCGCATGAACACAGTGTAGAACAACTGAAAAAATCTTCTGTTGATATTTTAACTCCATTCGCTGCCAAAGATATCATTGCATCAGATAGAATTGAAGAACTTGTTTTGGAGGAAGTGAAAGGTGACCGAGAGATAGCGGTTCCCTTAGATGATTTGATTTGTAATTACGGATTTGTTTCCAATCTAGGTCCAATTAAAGACTGGAATTTAGAAATTGAACGTAATAGTATTGTTGTAAATACAAAAATGGAAACAAGTATTCCAGGAATCTATGCAGCGGGTGACATTACAACTTTCCCTGGAAAAGTAAAATTAATTGCTACGGGATTCGGTGAAGGGCCAACAGCAATCAATAACGCGATGCAATATATAAATCCAAAAGCACGCGTTCAGCCACGTCACTCAACAAGCATGTTTTAAAAAAATAAAGACCATGTTGGAAATGGAATAAATTCATAACCAACATGGCCTTTTATAATTTAGGATTGAATTTTTTCATTCATCTATTAGCAGGATTCAGGTGTACCTTCACGTTTATCTGCTCTAAAAGATGAGCCACATCCACAAGAAACAATAGCATTTGGATTATCGATTGAAAATCCGCCACCCATCATATTTTGTTTATAATCAATTGTTGTCCCTTCAATAATTGGGATATCTTGTTTGAAAATAACGACTGGAATGCCATTTATTTCATCAACATGGTCTAGTTCTTTATTTACTTTATCATCAAAGCCGAGTGAATATGATAATCCACTACATCCACCACCTGTTATTCCAAAACGAAAACGTACAGGTGTTTCTTCTTCTTTCATCATTTCTTTAATTTGCTTACTCGCTTGATCTGTTAGTGTAATGACCATCAGCATATCCTCCTCGTAACTAAAATAAAATCCTTTTAATAAGAATTTGTATAGTTTAGTATACGGTTAATCCGGTTGTAATACAACTATTCCAATTTCACTTAAGAAGATTTTAAAGCGATATTATATTGATCTAAAGCGTTATAAATCGTTTTCAATCGCGGAATTCCTTCAGCTACTAATTCATCATTTACCATCACAATCGGATAAAAGAGATCTTCCTCTATAATCTTTTCCACAAATTGTTGATGTTTTTCTACATCTGGTGGTGTTTCAATATCAATGTATTCATAAGAAATTTGATCCTCTAAATATTTCCTTCCAATTGCTGCTTGCAACCATTCATACGTGTCTTTTGAACCAGGCGCACCGACACAACTTGCACAAACTTGCTTAGCTCCATAAACTGTTATTTTAACAGATTCAGTATTCATTAGTAAAAGCCCCCTTCCAATCTTTATAAGCCATTTCTTAACAGTCCAGTTACTTTCATTTTACAAAATCCCAATTAAAAGTTAAAATAAAAGTAACTACGCATAATATGATTACTTCCATAAGATATTTGAATAGATATTTTTTGTAATACGTTCTATAATAAGGTATAAGAAAGGGGAAGATGGTTATGCAGGAACAAGTACAAGAAGTATTAAATAAACTACGCCCATTCTTACTCCGCGATGGTGGAGATGTTGAACTAGTTGATGTAGATGAGAATGGTATTGTACAACTTCGATTAATGGGTGCATGTGGTAACTGTCCAAGCTCTACAATTACCTTAAAAGCTGGTATTGAACGTGCTTTAATGGCAGAAGTGCCTGGTGTAACTGAAATCGAACAAGTATTTTAATATAAAGTGAAACATCAATCAGTGGAGGCTTTCTTCATCCTCACTAATTGTACTAAACGAACCAGGCTTTTACTGGCCGTTGATTCCCGCATCCTTTCTTGGTCTCCTTGAATTCTTGAAGTGGAAGTCATACAGCCAGTTAGCCTGCCGGTAAATTGCTTTTGAGCAGACATCTTTTCCTTGTCTGCTTTTTTATTTTGTCAAAAAACAGGTGTTATAGGTCCATCACCATAAAAATATTGATATATGTTGTCCAAACATAATTGAATCATTTTGGTGCGTGTCTCTTCACTCGCTGAGCCGATATGTGGTAAGCAAATAACATTATCTAATGAAACATAAGGATGATCAGCTGTAATTGGTTCTGTTTCAAATACGTCTAAACCAGCTGCACGAATCACTCCTTTGTTAAGTGCCTCAAATAAATCATCTTCTTGCACAACAGCCCCACGTGATACATTAATAAAGATTGCTTCTTGCTTCATTTGATGAAATGCATTTTTATTAAATAGATGTTTCGTTTCTTTTGTCAATGGTACAAGGGAAACAACAAAATCAGATTCAGTTAATAATGTGCGGAAATCAACATATGTAGCTTGTAATTCTTTTTCTATTTCAGGATTTTTTCTCCGATTATGATAAAGAATGCGCATTCCAAATCCTTTTGCCCTTCTAGCAACTGCCGTACCAATTCTCCCCATCCCAACGATTCCAATTGTTTTATTATATATATCTGTCCCAGCTAAAAAATATGGTGACCAGTTTTTCCATTGATTATCTCGTATAACTTGATTCGCTTCGATTAACCTTCGACTTGTTGCCATTAATAAGGCAAAGGTCAAATCTGCTGTTGTTTCAGTTAGAACATCAGGAGTATTTGTTACTGTGATTTCATTTTTCTTCGCTGTTTGTAAATCAATATTATCATAACCAACTGCATTATTTGCAACAATTTTCAATTGGGAGTTCTGTGTTAAATAATGCGCATCAATTGCATCAGATACCATACAAAGAAGACCATCCGCCATTTTACTCTCTTTTAATAAAATTTCTCTTGGTACAGAGCTTTCTTCCTCTTTCCACATATGAAATTCGAAATACTCTTTATAGGATTGTAATAATGACTCTGGTAATTTCCTTGTGATATAAATTATTGGTTTTTTCATATGATACAGCCACCTCTCTTTATAACCAGTGTACCATAGGAATATTGTAATCTTCAGTTTTCATATGAAATAATTGTTTTAATCTTCGTTCATATTTTTCTTGGCTTTCTAATAAATTCTCTAACTGTTTATGTCGTTCGTTTGAATTTGTTACACCTAATTTTTTAGCGAAGAAGTCGTAGAAATGAATAGGATAAAGTAATCTTGCATACAATAAACGCCAACTAAAAACAGAGAGAGGCCTTACAGATTCATAGTCCTGTAAAAATAATAAAATAGAATCCAGATTCGGTGCTTCTAACAATTTTACACGTATATATTCTGCAATATCACGGACCGGGTGATCATACATTAAATCCGATAACCAAACAACTTGTTGTTTTAAATTATCATGATATCTGTGAAAGGTTATCGATCCTTGATCAACAAAATCATACCGCTTTTCATAAAGACTTTCTTGAAAATATTGAATGGCATTCTCACTAATTCCAATAAAATACGGTAAACAATCCATAATTAGTTGATTATATGGATTAGGATGTTCCTGGGCATCATTTAATAATTTCCTTTCAAAAGCAGTTAATTTATCAATCCAATGATTTCCCCATTTTCCATAACTTGAGATAACTTGTGGTTCAAAAGAATATTGGGCACCAATTTGATGAAATTGGGCTAACACTTGGCCACTTCCAACCGTATTTTCTCTTTGGAATTGATTTATCTTTATAACCATATATGGTGTCTGTTGATATTCTGTAAATAAATGGCCACTTTTATTTAAAATAGGACATGTACAGTGATAGTAGCCTTGATTATATAAAAAAACACTGAGTGTTATTTGTTCATCCTTTACTTTTTTATCCTGAACTGGAATAATAAAGTAAATATGTTCACCATCATCATAACCTTGTTTACCATCTATTTCGACTACATGATGAACATTTATGCCATATTCTGCATGCAATAAGATTTCCATATAATCCCTCCCCTATTTGTAAATGTATGTGGATACCATGAATTAAATTATTATATTTATCTGAAAGGATAGGTGAAATAAAATGAACAAACCAAAAAAACAAAGTGAAGTAGAATTAAAAGCAAGAGAACTATTAAAAGAACGGGGAATTACTTTAGATCATATTGCAGAACTGGTTTATTATTTGCAATCCAGCTATCATAAGGATTTAACAATGGAACTCTGCCTAGAAAATGTAGATAGAGTACTCTCTAAACGCGAAGTACAAAATGCAATCTTGACTGGAATTCAATTAGATAAATTGGCAGAACAAAAAAAGCTAGAACAACCATTACAAAAATTAATTGATACAGATGAAGGACTATATGGAGTCGATGAAATCATTGCTTTATCTATCGTAAATGTCTATGGTTCCATTGGATTTACGAATTATGGGTATATTGATAAACAGAAGCCGGGAATTCTCGAACATTTAAATGATCGCTCAACAGGGGAATGTCATACATTTTTAGATGATATCGTTGGTGCCATTGCAGCAGCAGCTTCAAGTCGTCTTGCACACTCATGGGAAGAAGAAAATTAATCATAAGAAGCAGACCATTTATTATATTGGCCTGCTTCTCTATCTGTTGTTAACTATTGGATTTTAGCATATATATCGGGATTTCTGATGTGATATCGGGATTTGAGCGTATATATCGGGATTTCTGGCGCGATATCGGGATTTGAGCGTTTATATTAGGATTCTTCTTATATATTTTTCATCCATTCTTGAAGTTTCTTCACATGATATGTCGGCTTTTTTGACAGTTTTTCATACTTTTCATATGGAGTAACCCCTGTAAATACCATTAATGTGTCTATATTCGCAGCAATGCCTGCTTTTATATCTGTTTCATAATTGTCACCAACGATTAGGGTATCTTCCGGTTTTATTCCAAGTAATCGCAATGCTTCTTCCACAATGATTTTTTCTGGCTTTCCAATAAAAGTGGGCTGTTTTCCTGTAGCAACCGTTAATACAGAGGTTAAAGAGCCATTTCCAGGGAGTAAGCCATTTTCACTTGGTATAGCTACATCACTATTTGTTGAAATAAACACTGCACCTTGCTGAATTGCTAAACAACCAATTGCAAGCTTTTCATATGTAATTTCTCTATCTAAGCCAACAATCACATAGTCACAGTTCTCATTATGAACTAGTTGTAATCCTTCCTCTTGAATAGCAGCAGATAATCCACTTTCTCCAATTACATAACAACGTGCATCCTTTTTCTGTTTTTTAATATACTTAGCTGTTGCCATACTTGTTGTACAAATTTGTTCTGGTGATGCTTGAATACCCATTGCATTTAATTTAGAAGCAACCTGTTCTTGTGTTCTTGTTGAATTATTCGTTAAAAATACGTAGGAGCGATTTTTCTCAACTAACCCTTGAATAAATTGTGGTGCATCATCAATCACTTGGTTTCCTCTATACATTGTACCATCTAAATCGATGATATAGCCTCCATATGTTTTCATTTATATTCCCCCATTCCTACAATTTGCCTGAAAAAAATGAGGGTAAACTATCCCTCATCTTTTTTTCGTGCTGTTATTTTCCACTCACAAACATTATCACCTTTTGTTATTTGACGAGATGCATGGAATTTTTTTTCTGGAAATAATTGTTTATATAACTTTTCTTCATAGTAACAAATTTGTTGGTAATTTTCGGCAAGATGGTATACAGGACAATGAAAGTTTTTCATAATATAATTTCCATCATCAGCCTTTTGAAGTTCGATCATATATCCACGTTCATTTTGAAGAGTAACAAATTTTTTCAGTTGTTTTTCGTAATCTTCACGGTTTAGTTTTTCTTTAAAAACAACTTTTTCTCTTTCCAACCGCTTTTCAAATAATTTGTTTACTGTTTCTTTTCCAGCAATTTCTTGCAAATCATCGAGTAGTTCCGTCGGTAATTGTTTATATTGATTTGGATATAAATCATGACCTTTTCTTGTGAGTCGATACGTATAAAAAGGTCTACCAATGTCTTGTTTACATTTCTTCTTCTGTATAAATCCTTCTGTTTCCAATTGCCGAATATGTTTTCGTACAGCAATATCCGAAATAGTGAAATGAACCATTATGTCATCCATTGTTGCTTCAGGTTCTTTCTTCAATATATTTAACAATTTTTGTTTAACAGAAGTTATCTTTTTCAATAGATATCACCTTCACGATTCTCTAGAAAATGCATTTGCCACACCTAATTCATTTTCTAAGTAGCTACGAATATGGGTGCTGAACTGATCAAGTACTTTCTTGTTTTTTAAAAGTTTATCCTTTAAATCAACTATATCCAATTGTAAATAGTCTTGAACAAGCATTTTTCGCAATTGAATAACCTCTTTATATGCATTTATTTCCTGCTCTGGAATTACCTTTTCATCAACTAATATATCAATAATATCCTCATAACTACCCGGATCTCTCATAATAAATCCATCAATCATTAAATTTCCAGTATCTATAATAGCTTCAATTAGTACATGACCAATTCTTTCTAATGCAAGTTCTTCGACACGGGATTCATACGCATATTTCCCTAATTCCTCCAAATGTTCTTCAATATATATTAATGTTTTTTCAATCTTACTACGTTCTACAAAATACATATCTATATCCTCCCTGTCTGTAATTCTCTCCTCTCTATCATAGCATTAAATGATTTTCGTTACATTAATTATGGAATGTATTTTAGATACGCCAATAATGGACAAGTATATATATGTTGTTTATGTACATTATAAATCAAGGAGGTGATCAATATGGGAAAAGAGGATGAAGAGAAGTACAGTGATTTTCCTAATGTTCGCAAAATGCGTAACGAATTAATCCCAGAGGAATTTCCAGAAGGTACGTATGGCTCCCCTTTTAATAAAGAAGAAGCTGTCACCGGAAAGTCCACACCATGGGAAGAGGGGCAATATCGCTCAAGTGCCTTTGTTTATCCTGATAAGGACAGACATGAGGGTTTACCAAGACAAGCAGATGGGGCACATCCATTAAATAGCAGAAATGAAGAAACAGATGAAAAGCAGTAAAGTAACTACTTTACTGCTTTTCCTACTTTTTTAAGCACAAAATAAGCACAACCAAAATTACAATACTCATATAAATAATCATCTAAAGCACTGATTTTTGTATCATATGATGCTTTTTTGCTTTTATCCTCATAAAAACCTTTTAAACGCAGTTGATCATATCCCCAGTCTCCAACAATATAATCATATTTCTTTAGAATATCAGAGTACCTATCTTTTAAAGCACTCTCTACAAAACCATCCTGCTTATTTTTTATTAATTCATAGGCATAGCCATCCAATATAATCATTAAATTCTCCTTTCCACTTTGCTTTCGCCGTCTTACTCTTCGTTTAGTTTATCATATTTTTTAAAGAACGGTTACTAACAAATTATTTTTGGTATGATTTTATGATTATATCCCAAACTAATCGTAAAGAAGACTTAGTAAAGATGGCTTTTCATGTCACCTGTACCTAAGTCACAATAATTTTTATGATGGAGGAGATACATCATGAGAGGGTTACTTCTTACATTGTTCATTTGTCTTGTTGTTATTACTGGCTGTGCAGAGGACAATGATTTAGTAAGCGAAAGAGAGCACTTAAATAACCAATTGAATCCTGGAGCGAACCAATCTGTTGACCCTGATTTTGATAAACGATTAGGCTATGTGAATTATAAGAAAGAACAGGTAAATGAAGATGAAAATGCACAAATTACTGTAGACCGCCATGCATTAGCTGATATGGTTACAAGGGTTTTATTAAAGAATGATTCATTTCAAGAAGTTGCTACACTTGTGACAGGAAATGAAGTTTTAATCGCCTATGAGAAAGATGAAGATAACGAAAATAGTGATGAGGAAACAGCAGAATTTGCGAGAAAAACAGCAATGTCTTTATTACCAAGATACTTTGATATTTATGTGTCAGATAATCATAATTTAATCGACGATTTACACAGTTTACACAATCAAACAACAGACACAAATGATTATCAAAACACCATTGATTCTATTATTAAAGAAATGGAAAAATCTCCACAAGGTGATTAAATCATAGTTGTTTTATACAGAAAATTATTGTTATCAGGGAGCAAAGTAGCCTATCCAATCTATGCTCAGATAGCAAGTAATGACGAAAAACAGCTATACCATTAATATTTAAGAAAGGGGCGTTCATAACTATACATGTCTATAAAAAAATATCTTTTCTGTCTCATTTTCTCATGTACCATTTTTTTCTTTGTACAACCAAACGAAACAGGATATGCAAAAGAAAAAGAAATGGATGATTTGTATGAACAGCGGATGTCCCTATATAAGAAAACAGAGACACTTACACAACTGCCATGGTACTATATTGCTGCAATTGATCAATATGAAAGACAGATTCATAAAAACTTACCCGATGATCAACTTGTCTCTATACGCATACAGCCTGAAGTTTGGTATGGGATTGGAAATTATCCCCTTATCAAGGATGAACAAATCATTACCTTATTTGATGGAAAAGGGAAAGATGGAAATGGAGACGGAAAAGCAGACCCGGAAAACCCTGAGGATATTTTGTACACCATGGCACAAATCCTTTTAGAATCTGGGCCAACAGAAGATGATATTAAAATTGGATTGTGGAATTATTATCAACGTGAACTAACCGTGCATACGATTAAAAACACGGCTAAAGTTTTTAAAAAGTTCAAACATATTTATTTAACAGATCGTGATTTCCCAGTATCTCTTCAACATAATTTTAGTTATCGTAGTACATTTGGAGACCCACGTGGCTTTGGTGGCTTACGTATTCATGAGGGGACAGATATCTTTGCAAATTATGGGACACCTGTTAAGTCCACCACATATGGAGTGGTAGAGATGCTCGGCTGGAATTTATATGGTGGATGGCGAATTGGAGTACGAGATATTTATAATATTTATCATTATTATGCTCACTTGAATGGGTATGATGACGAAGTAAAGGTTGGGATGATTGTTAAACCTGGTGATGTGCTCGGTAGTGTAGGTTCTAGTGGTTATGGACCGCCTGGCACATCCGGTAAATTTCCGCCACACCTCCATTACGGAATGTATAAAGATAATGGTGAAAAGGAATGGTCGTTTGATCCATATCCGTATTTAAGAAAATGGGAACGAATGGCGAAAGATAAATAATAACAGGCTGTCTAAAGAGATTTTTTAGACAGCCATCTTTATTTATGAACCAAGTTTGGATTCTTTTGACTTACGTACAGCATGAATAATGCTTGCTGCTAAGCCTCCCCATATAATAAGTGTTCCAGTAATCATAACAAAAATTGAACTTACACTCATTATTTAGCCTCCTTCATCTGTTCTTCATTTGTATTTGTGCTTTTTTTCCATTTCATAACACTTATTAAAATCCCGATTACTAATGCTGCACCTGCAACCGCCCAACCACCATATAGGATAAACAAATCAGAGTATCCCTCGTAATTTCCTGTTGGCGTATCAAATGCTCTGGTTAAGTTTTGTTTTAACAGATCGAACATCATATACCCTAAAATGATTGGTGTAATAACCCCTAAACTAATGGTCCACCATGCACCTACCCTAATATCTGATACTCCATTGGCATGCTCTTTTAATTCACCAACCTTACGAAGAATCCAAGCAATCAATACAACTTCTACTAATCCTAACATCGCGACACCGAAGTGATTAATAAAATAATCAGCAGCATCTAAGAAGAATAAGCCACCTTGTGTAGAATAGATGATGGAAATAACAGCAGCCAATCCACCACCAAAAGCAACAGCTTTTCCACGGGATATATTAAATTTATCGATTAATCCTGAAATATATGTTTCCGAGATTGACATGAGAGATGTCAGTCCTGCAAGCACAAGTGAGAAGAAAAATAAAAACCCAAACAATTCATTTAATGCCGGAAATTCATTGATAATTGCAGGGAATACAACAAAGGCTAAACCTACTCCTCCATCAACAACTTCACCTACAGAAACACCTTGCTGACTCGCCATAAATCCTAATACAGAGAATACCCCAATACCAGCTAATAATTCAAAACTAGAATTACCAAATCCAGTTATAAAGGCATTATTTGTAATATCTGACTTTTTAGGTAAGTAACTAGAGTACGTAATCATAATTGCAAACGCAATTGACATACTGAAGAATATTTGTCCATATGCTGCTACCCAGACTTCCCCTTTCATAATCTTACTAAATTCCGGTTTAAAAAATGCTTCCAATCCATCTAAGGCACCTGGTAATGTAACTGCACGGATAACAATTAATAAAAAGACAACTAATAGTAGTGGAATCATAATACGATTAGCAATTTCGATTCCTTTTTTAACACCTTTAAACAAAATTCCTAGAATTATAATCCAAACGATAACTAAAGGAATAAGAACACCTGGTACAAAACTTCCAAACTGACCTGGTTCAACTACAGATTGTGTATAATCTCCGAAGAATGCACCTGTATCTGATCCCCAATTTAATTTGAATGAAAAAACAGAATATGACATAGCCCAAGCAACAATTACGGAATAATAAGTAGATATAACAAATGCAACTAGGACACCCCACCAACCAATAAATTCAGCTTTTTTGTTAACCCTTCGAAATGTAAGTGGAGCTGAACCACGGTATTTATGTCCCATTGTAAACTCCATAATCAAAATAGGAATACCTGCAGTTAGAAGTGCAATTAAATATGGAATGAAAAATGCACCACCTCCATTTTCATATGCGACAGAAGGAAAACGCCAAATATTTCCTAGCCCTACTGCTGAACCAACTGCCGCCAAAATAAAGCCAGCCCTTGTTCCCCATTGTGACCGATTTTCCATATGAACCTCCCCCTTCGTTGTAATATTCAAATAATTTAGTGTAAATCATATCTCTTACATGGAAATATTGAGACCTTTTCCTTAAATATGTTATTTTATTATAATGCTAGTACTTCCTATTGTCAAATAGTTTTGAATATTTGACAATGATTAATTATTTTAAACAAAAAAATAATTAATATCATATAGTATATGATGACAAAGTGAAACTTCAATCAGCGAGAGTTTTCTTCAACTCCCACTGATTGTTAGTTGAACGAATCGGGTCTTTACTGGTTGTTGATCCTCCACTTATAATTCTGTCAGTAGCTCGAATTCTTGATGTGGAGGTCTTACAGCCAGTTAGTCTGCGATAAAAAAATTCTTTCGCACAAGAAGTACGAAAGAATTTTTATCTTTAAGATATAGCTTCCTTTTTAAATAATAATTGATGTGTGAAAACAATTAGAAATAAGGTAACAACCGAAACAAGAAGACCAATTAATGTCCATCCTGTAAGACCAATAAATAAATATCCTGTTCCAGCCGCAGTTGCAGCAATAAATGCATATGGTAATTGAGTAACGACGTGATCAATATGATGAACACCTGCACCTGTTGAAGATAATATCGTTGTATCTGATATTGGGGTACAATGGTCGCCAAATACTGCACCTGCAAGAACAGCACCTAATGTAGGTAAAAGTAACGAAATATCTGTAATGATAAGTACATCTACAGCAATTGGTAACATAATTCCAAACGTTCCCCATGAGGTTCCTGTTGATAAAGACATGATACTTGCAATTAAGAAAAAGATAAATGGTAAAAATGCAGGATTAATATTAGCTTGCATAACTAGTTTTGCTAAGTATTCCCCTGTTTCTAATGTACCTATAATCGAACCAATCATCCATGCAAGAAGTAAAATGACAATAGCAGGAATCATTGTTTGTGTGCCTTCTTTTACAATTTTACTTAAACTTGCTCTAGGACGAGGTAATCTTACATAAAAGACTAGAGCAACGAAAACAGAAGAAATTCCACCAAGAAATAGAGATAAATTTACATCTGTATTTGCAAAAACTTCAAAAATAGATGCATTATTCGAACTCGCTTGTAATCCTGTAGCATACATACTAATAATTGTAATCACAAGCAAGACAAGAATTGGGATAAATAATTGATACGATTTCCCACCGGCATGCGCTGTGAATGTCTTTGACAAATCTCCTGGTGGCATTCGATGACTACTTAGTAATTCATCTTTTTCTAATGCTTTTCGTTCATGTTTATACATTGGTCCAATCGAAAACTTCATATAAATAACAATAAAAACCAGTATTAATGCGAGAATTGCATATAAATTATACGGTATCATTTTAATAAAAGCTTCCAAGGGTTTGATATCTGTCACTTGATTTGTTGCAAACAAACCAGCTAAGATACCGATAATATAAGCTCCCCAACTTGAGATTGGTGAAAGTACAGTAACAGGTGATGAGGTGGAGTCAATTAAATAGGCAAGCTTCGCGCGGGAAACTTTATGCCGATCTGTTAATGGTCTTGCAATTTGACCAACTGCTAAACTATTAAAGTAATCATCGATAAAGATAATAAAACCTAACACGACGGTCATCAACTGTGCACCTGTTCGTGTCTTCACCCGCTTCATCATCCACTCACCAAAAGCTCTACTTCCTCCAGAAGCCTGTAGAAAAGCAGTCATAATACCGAGTAATACTAAAAATAGTAGTAACAAAATATTTCCTATTTGAATACTTCCATCTGCATAAAAAATAATAATAAATACGTGAAAAATTTCCTGAATTGCAGGAAGGACATGGAAATTATGAATAAAAAGTGCACCAATTATGATTCCTGTTCCAAGTGATAAAAGAATTTTTCTTGTTAATAAAACTAAGACCAGCATGACGAGTGCTGGTATGATGGAAAAAATAGTCCCTTCCAATATAAACAACCCCCATTATATAATAAGCATACAAATTTTGTATGCTATTATGTATGGAGGTTGGATAAAAACAAAAAGACAATGATAGAAAATAACTATTCATTATCCTGAATATTCGTTATCCTCCATCTCGATCAGTAGTCCTCCATACATAATGTGATGCATGACAGTGTGCCTCTTCTTCAAAGACACCCCAGCTTCTACAAGACTGACACTTGTATTGCTTCGGCAAATAATCCTTTCATTTATCATCATCGTTGTCATCCTCCGATAGACTACTCTTTTTATTTGCGCCTCTACCTCACCGATCCGCTAAGGTAAGTGATTAAATTTTTATTATATCTAGTATAAACATATTATTCATCATTCTGCAAGTCTCTTTTTGGAATAGCAATAGATGGATTTTGTTGTCCAGTCCCATAAAAATCAGGAACTTTCCCCATAACTAAATGTTTGTCAATCATAATTTTCGTTTTAACAGTTGTCACATCTGTTGTAAATGGCACGATAATTTGTACATCTGCTTCTACTAAAATATAAAGCGTGATAAATACATTATTGATACCAAACTCTTCTCTTTCTTCTTGGATATCTGTACGGACACTTCCAATTAATTCTAAATTAACCGGTATTTTTGGTCCTAAATTAGCTAAAATCGTATTACCTGTTGCCTGCCCAATTGGAATCTCCACTACAGTCGGGTCCTTTTCAACGAGTTCATCCACTGTATCTCCATATACTTCAGGTTCGCTAAGGGGGTCTTCATAATTTGGTGGCTCCCCTCGATTCATGCTACGAAAAAACTCTTCCACTCGATCTGTTGCAGCTCGATTAATTTTATTGACAACAGAAGAATCCCAACCAACAACCGTAACATTTCCGTTATCATCTGTTATTGTTTGTGCAATTTGATCAAATGTATAATTCTCAGCGAATTTAACTGCAGAATTAATTGCCCTTGTTGCAAATTCATCTGTTTTTCTTTCTGCAATCTGCATTAATGTTGGTTTTATTTTTTCATTAATATACCAAATACTAAATACAGTACTTATTAGTACAAGTGTAAATGAAACAAGAATGAGCCGACTAATGGGAGGTGGTGTTCTTATTTTTTTAAATCGAAATCGACGTCGCATCAAAAAACCCCCTTGGAACAAGTTTATGCTTGTTTAAGAGAGTTTAGACTTTGACTATGAAATTTTAAGTAATGCATCTTTTCCAATCATTCCAACTTCCCATCCATACTTTTTGGAGGCATCTGTAATTTTTTCTAATGGGGCATGTAGCAAATCATCAATTGTCCGAACACCACTAGCCCTGCCTGCAATGACATTCCTGTTTTTCAATTTCGTATTTAAAACATCTACATCTAATGCTGCACACATAATATAACCGACTTCGTTAGCAATCATTAATAAGTTGGTTTTAGGTAATTCCACACGAACCGCCGTAAACATTAAACCTTCTACTTCTAGAGGGTTCACTATAATCATACGAAACATCCTCCTTCACTATAATACACACTATATGTGAAAGGAGGGAAAAGAGTTCATATACCATAATTGTCCATTAGTGTTTTAGACAAAACATCTCTTAAAAACTCAGGTAAATAATAGACCTTTGTTTCGGATTGGGCGATTTCAGGGATTAAACGTCCAAATGTAAATGAATCTGCTGTTGCAATTTGGTATGTTTTATTTTGTTCTAAAGGCTTTCCATGAATCCATACATCGCTGATGATAAAACCACCATCTGTATTCCTTGTTTTTTCAAATGTAATATTCGAAAAAATCATTTTCCCTAAAATTTCCCCACGAAAACCAAATCCCTTTAATTTCAACTCTGTAAATTCCCTTTTTAATGTTGTTTGTATGACATTCATTAAATTCCTACCAGTAATGGATACAACACATAAGTTGATTGGATGTGGACAAATTCGATGAACATCTGCATATGTTACCGCTCCAGCTGGAAAATCATCTAACAGTAAACCAGCATTTAACATAGCACCCTCTGCTTTTGTCCAATTTAAAGCAGAATCTGTTAATTGTTGCATGATTTTCGTATGCTTAAACCATCTGACAAGTATAGATTCATCTAAATATACGACTTCTTTATTTAAAATGTCCTCAGATTGCTTTTGTAATGTAAATAAGGACTGTTCTGTTATTAAATCTTTTGGGTATTCTGTAATATCTGTTGCAACTGCTTCCTTTTTCACTAGTTTCTGTTGTTTATGATCCCATTCGAAGTGAACTTCCCCAACATAAAAGCAATTTTTCCCAGCAGCAGTTAGTAATGTGTTCCCAACATATTCCCCTTCTTTAAATAAATGATGGGTATGACCACCAATAATAACATCTATTTTCGGAAAACGACTTGCAATTTTCCGATCCCAATTAATACCCAAATGGGATAATAAAACAATGACATCAACCTTTTCACTTAATATTTCAAGGTGTTTTTCTAAAACTTCATAAGGTGAAGAAACATGCCAATGTAATAAATGATAAAAATCATTAAATGCCACAGTTAATCCGATAACACCAATTCTTACTCCACCAATCGACTGGATTTGAACATAATCATTTAACCAATTTGGATTGTCACCTGCTCTATTTTGCAAATTAGCACAGACAACTTCAAAATCGGCATCATCATATAAATGATAAAAATCATCATGAGATAAAGTGATTCCCTCATTATTTCCAAATGTTACCATATCATAACCAACATCATTTAACACCTGTACATTCGCTTTTCCCATAGATGCTTCTGTTATTGGATGTACTCGGTCTAAATGATCACCTATATCGATTAACCAACATGATTCTTCCTTAAGCCGATGCTTTATTTTCTTTCCCTTCATAAAACTAGCTACACGTGACCACTGTGAAAAATAACTATGAAAATCATTCGTATAATAAAAATGAATATGTTCTACCATGTTTCACCATCCTTAACCCATTCCTTCTATTATTAATCTCACACCAACGATAATTAAAATAAATCTTAAAATACGTGAGACTGTTTCACCAGTTAATTTTTGATTTGTAAATGCTCCTAATTTTCCACCTATCCATGCCGCTGGAATAAATATTAGTACATATTGCCATTCTAAATGACCTAACAATGCATGTGTACCTGCACTAAATAAACTAACAAAGAAAATCATAAACATTGATGTCGCTGTCGCAACTTGTGGTGGGAAACCAAATATTAAAATCATTGCCGGAACCATGACTGCTCCACCACCAATGCCAAATAAACCAGATAGCATTCCAACGATAAATGCGATTATAATTGCCAACCATATATTTACTGCATACTCATATGTTTGACCTTTAAATGTAATCGAGCGATATGACCCTTTTTGTAAAGCAGGTTTTTCTTTTTCTTCACGTTTAATAAAAAGCAAAAGCGACATAAAAATCATTAAGGCTCCAAAATATAGTGTGAAATGTTCAGATGGTACATATTGATTAAGCCACGAACCTACAATCCCACCGGGAATACTACCAATCAAAAATTGAAAACCTGATTTCTTATCAACCTGGCCTTGTTTTATATAAGAAATGGTTGATGAAAGAGCTGTAAAAACAATTACAACTAGAGAAATTCCAACAACGGTTTGTGGTGTTGCCCATGAAAAGGCTGGAACAAATTTATTTAGCACGAGCAAAATCGGGATTAAAATCATCCCACCACCTAAACCAACTAAACTCCCCGTAAATGCAGTTAAAATTCCGATACATAAGCTAATAAAATAAATCAAACAGATACCCCTTTTTTTCAATATTTCCTAATCTTATAGTAGCATGATTGGAATATGATTCCTATCAGAATGGAGGTACATTTTCATTTATCCTACTTAAATAAAACACATTGTTAATAAAAATGTATTTACGGATAATTTAAGTACATGCTAATGATAGCATCTAAAAATATTTATATGAATTATAACTCTTTTTAAATAATCGTTATACCCCTTTTATATTCTTGAAAAATCGAAGGGACATGTCTATAATACAATAGTCGTGGACATATACTATGTTATTATAACGTGAGATAACTTCTATATTATATTTGACTGGAGGGTGATATGATGAAAAAAATTAGTCCTGTTTTTTACATATCCATTACACTTTCAATTTTATTTATACTTTGGGGAGCATTTGCTCCGGAAAATCTTGAAAAAGTATCATCAACACTCCAAAACTTTCTTCAAGTGAAATTTGGATGGTTCTACCTTATTACTGCAAGTGCGCTACTATTATTTGCTATTTTCCTTGCATTTTCTAAATATGGAAATGTTAAATTAGGAAAAGACGATGATGAACCAGAATATAGTACATTTAGTTGGTTCTCCATGCTATTTAGTGCTGGAATGGGGATTGGTCTTGTTTTTTGGAGTATTGCGGAACCCATTTCGCATTTTAATATTCCACCTTTTAGTGAAGGAAATAGCCCAGAAGCAGCAGAAACAGCACTGCGATACTCCTTTTTCCATTGGGGGCTGCACCCATGGGGAATTTATGCAGTAATTGCCTTAGCTTTGGCTTTTTTCAAATTCAGAAAAGATGCACCGGGAACTATTAGTGCTATCTTTTACCCATTACTTGGAGACCATATTAATGGTCCAATCGGTAGAACCATTGATACCATCGCTGTTTTTGCAACGGTATTTGGTGTTGCCACATCCTTAGGTCTTGGAGCTATTCAAATCAATGGTGGTCTCCATTTCTTAAATGAAAATATTTCGAATGGATTTCTAACACAACTTATTATCATTATAGCTGTCACTATTTTATTTATGATATCTGTTATATCCGGGATTGGAAGAGGTATTAAATGGTTAAGTAATATAAATATTATTTTAGCTATTTTACTAATGGTTTTCTTCTTGTTTATGGGACCAACCACGTTTTTATTAAACCTATTTACAACATCTTTAGGTAATTATATTGAATATTTACCAAGGATGAGTTTTCGCCTCTCACCATTTAATAACGAAAATGGTGATTGGATTCAAGGGTGGACGATCTTTTACTGGGCATGGTGGATTGCATGGTCACCTTTTGTTGGTACCTTTATTGCACGTGTTTCAAAAGGAAGAACCATTCGAGAATTTGTATTCGGTGTATTAGCTGTTCCAACATTATTCGGCGCACTTTGGTTTTCTATATTCGGTGGAACCGGAATACATATTGAGATGTTCGGCGAAGGTGGTATCTGGGAAGCAATGAATTTTGGTGAGAACACCGAAATTGCCTTATTTGCAACATTAGAACATCTACCATTAAGTACAATCGCTACAATCATTTCTATTGTATTAATTGGTTCATTTTTCATTACATCAGCGGATTCTGCAACATTTGTCATCGGAATGCAAACGACAAACGGAATGTTAAATCCTCCATTACGTGTAAAAATTATTTGGGGATTGGTACAAGCCGCAGCAGCTGCAGTTTTACTTTGGTCAGGTGGATTGGCTGCTTTACAAACTGCCTCTATCGTATCAGCATTTCCATTTACGTTTATCTTAATATTGATCATGATATCATTGCATAAAGGATTAAAAAATGAGGAAATCAAAACTACACGAAAAAAGAAAGTATTTTAATAAAATAAAGGAGGAGTAAATCGATGAAGCTTATCAATGTTAGAAAAGGACAGTTTGTATACTATCAAAACAAATTACACAAAGTTTATTCTGTCAAACCTTTTTTCAAACAATCTGTTCATCTTATTCGGATGGAAGATTTAGAACAAGAACTCGCAACAGCAAAAGAAATTGATTTATATAAGCCAAAACATCTGGATAGCTTTGTTTGTAATCATACCCGCTATACATTAAACAAAGATGTACGAGCAAAAGTCGGGGATTATATATTAGTTATTAAACCAACACCAGACTCCCTTGATCGACATTATTTACATGCCATAGAAATGGTTTCCATTATTGAAGAAAAGGGCATTGTCAGTAATAAATCAAATGGCATTAAACATAGCGAGTACTGGGTAATGGAACCAGGCCTCACTAAAAATGCTACAATAATTGATGAACAAATCCCTGATTCAGAGAAATCAAATTTAGATGAAGCAGAATTAGAAGCTTTTACTCCTGAAGTTCATATTCCAAAAGTCGGCGATATATACCAAAAAAATGACAGTAACCCGGCAATGCAAGCCATGGTTATTGCCAAAAAGGGAAATACTATTTATCTTGGTGGAAATATAGAAATGTCTGTAGATGAACTCATTGATTCTGATAAATGGACACATGTGTTTCATCCACATCACTAAACTAAAACGAAGTCTTATCACAGATCTGTGATAAGACTTTTTTTCGGAATTTAATAGCCTGAATATATTCTTCTACACAGCAAAAAGAATGGCGGTTCTCTCCATATATCGGGTTTCGGAGCATTATATCGGGATTCAGGCGCAGATATCGGGATTCAGAGCATTATATCGGGATTCAAGCGTGGATATCGGGTTTCGGAGCATTATATCGGGATTCAGGCGCGGATATCGGGATTCGGAGCGTTATATCGGGATTCAGGCGCAGATATCGGGATTCAGAGCAATATATCGGGATTCAGGCACAGATATCGGGATTCGCGGCATTATATCGGGATTCAGGCGCAGATATCGGGATTCAGAGCATTATATGATTAAGTCCATATAATTGTGTAAAAAGGGATAAACAAAAAAGGGCCAAATTAATTCCTATGGTACAATGTTTTCAACGACGATAAACATAGTAGGAGGAATTAATAATGACCCATTTACAGTTTAA
>NZ_VDUW01000014.1 GCF_008039555.1 Cerasibacillus terrae | reverse complement strand
TAGGTCCGAGGTGGAAGCGTGGTGACACGTGGAGCTGACGGATACTAATTGATCGAGGACTTGACTAGATACATTGTTATTGATAAATGGTACACTTCTTATTTGGTTTTCAAGGTATAACTTTTTTTAAAAAAAGACTTGCATTTTTTGATAGAAATGCGTATAATATCTCTTGTCTTTAAAAATAATACTTGTCTGGTGATGAAGGCGAAGAGGTCACACCTGTTCCCATATCGAACACAGAAGTTAAGCTCTTCAGCGCCGATGGTAGTTGGGGCATAGCCCCTGCAAGAGTAGGACGTTGCCAGGCAACAAAAGCAGGATACACATTAAATGTGTATCCTGCTTTTTTATGTATGAAAAATGAAGTTGTTTTTGGGGAAACATAAGTTGCCATAAACTAGCTATGATTGGTAGATGAAGAAAATGTAGCACTAGATTTTTCCACATTGACTAAGGTAATTGTGAAATACGAAAAAGCAATAAGATCTACCAGTGAGCGAATACCCGGGGGAAGGCAACTTTATTGAAACTAATTACAAGTTCATTATAAAAAAGGTTAGGATAATATTTCCTCGATAAGAGTAATCGTTATCACTTATGAGATACGAAAAAATCTTTTTAAATATAGAAACGTTGAAGAAATGTGTATTTTTAGGAGTATGTTAGAGATAACAAGAGTAACAGTGATAACATTAGATTATTTTTAGGAATTGATTTCTCTCTAAGGGCGTATAGAATAAGAAAGAATATGAGGAAAATATAAATGCTAAAAAGTTATTCATTACAATACAGAAAAAAACCGCAAGCTCTTATAAACTTGCGGTTTTTCATGTTATGATGTGGTTGTAGATGTGATATCCTTTTTCTTACTAATGGAATGAACAATCGATGTGATGGCACCATCTCCAGTAACATTACATGCTGTTCCAAAACTATCTTGCGCTATATATAATGCAATGATAAGTGATAACATTGTTTGGTTAAATCCTAACATGGAATCCAACAAGCCAAGTGCTGCCATTACGGCTCCCCCAGGAACTCCAGGAGCTGCAATCATAGTAACTCCTAGCATTAAAATGAATGGAAAATAATCGGAAAATATATTAGGATTACCTTGTAAAAACATAATAGCCATCGAACAACTAACAAGTGTGATTGTACTACCAGATAGATGAATATTTGCTAATAAAGGAATTGTAAAGTCTGCTAGTCGTTCACGAACATTTAATTGCTTTGTTCGCTCTAATGTCACAGGAATTGTTGCTGCTGATGATTGAGTCCCTAAAGCTGTAAAATAAGCTGGTGACATTGTTTTTAAAGCAGTCAATGGATTTTGCTTGCTAAGGGTTCCAGCAACCGTATATTGACCTATTAAATAAAGAATGTGCAAAAGAATAATCATGATAAATACTTTGGCAAACACATTTAAAATTGTACCTACTTGGCCAGCATATGTCATATTGGCAAAGATCCCAAATATATGAAATGGTAAAAATGGAATAATAACTTTTACAATAACCAACTGAATAATGTCTCGTAATTCATTCATGGCATTTATCATTGTATTTCCTTTGATTGAAATCATCCCTAAACCTAAAACAAAGGCTAGTAATAATGCTGTAATTACATCAATTGGTGGAGTTATTTCTAATTCAATAAAAGATGTTGCAAGACTTTCTGATGGATCACTAAGAGTTTTTAGTGACTGCCCTTTTAACATAAATGGATATACATTCTTTGCAACAAAGAAAGCAATAACACCAGCAATTATCGTTGAAGCATAGGCGATGATTGCAGTTAATCCGAGTAATTTTCCTGCACCTTTTCCCAATGTACCAATACCTGCTGCAATAAAGCCTAAAATAATTAATGGAATAATAAAGTCTAAAAAGTTGCCAAATAAATCATTAAAGGTTGCGAAAATACGAACAAGCCATTCAGGAGAAATAAATCCTATCGCAACTCCAAGAATGATTGCAATGATTATTTTTATTAATAAACCAAACCCTTTCATGTTTTTCCCTCCTTTTTTATATAAAGATATCCTTAAGTATACCAAATTGTAATGAAAACCAAACAAAAAATGATAAAGCGCACAAAATTGTGCGCTTTAAAAGTCTTTTAACTCATACCATGAGGGCCAAGTGTTTGAGAATCTGTTTGTTCTATATTCATGTTACTTATTTGAGAAACTAATGGTAACATTTTTTGAACAGTTTGACCTAAATCTCGATTGCTTCTTTTCATTGAATAAAATGTTGCAGCTCCAATTCCTACTGATGCAAGCAGTGGAATCCAATTATTATTTCTCTCCATTCACAATCAAATCCTTTCGCATGATATGCTAAAGACAGTCTTAGCATTTGTTATAGAGAAGGATTTCATTCATGGAAGCATCTCCCATCATTTTATGTGCATGATGGGTTTTCCATCTACTTATTTAAAATAAAACCTATAAATTTCGACTCTCTTTACCAATATATGATAAAATAACGTGTAGTGCAAAAAGAAATAGTGAAGTATATGCAGGTGAAGTCATGTCAAATCAGATTGTAAGAGGAACAATGCTTTTAACGTTCGCATCTTTCTTATCAAAATTTTTAGGAATGATTTATGTTATACCTTTTAACGGTTTAGTTGGAGATACAGGGGGAACATTATACAGTTTTGCGTATACCCCATATAATATCTTCCTTAGTTTATCCACAATAGGTGTACCATTAGCTGTATCAAAATTTGTATCGAAATACAATTCATTAAATGATTATGAGACTGGTTTACGAATGTTTAAAGCGGGTATTACTTTAATGGCAGTAACTGGTTTGTTATCCTTTTTAGGACTTTTTTTTGGTGCTGGAAAAATAGCAGAATTTGCTGTGCCAAATGATCTATCCATGCAACAGGACACGAAAATGGTTATTCGAATGGTTAGTTTTGCTTTATTAATCATTCCTTCCATGAGTATTGTTCGTGGTTTCTTTCAAGGATACCAATCCATGGGACCTACTGCTGTTTCTCAAGTTATTGAGCAGATTGTACGAATTGTATTTGTGTTAGCTGGTGCATTCTTAGTTATTAAAGTATTTGATGGAACTATTGCTACTGCAGTTGGTCTAGCAACATTTGGAGCTTTCGTTGGTGCTATTGGCTCATGTGTTGTGTTATGGATTTATTGGCAGAAGCGTAAAGACTATATTCAAGAAAATATAACTCAACAACAGTATACCCATGATATTCCAATGAAAGATTTATTTAAGGAATTATTTAGATATGCTGGACCTTTTATTATTGTTGGGTTGGCAACAACATTATATCAACTTGTAGATATGTTTACGTTTGAACGAGCGATGCACGCTATTGGACAGAATGATTATAAAATATCTTATGCTGCTATTAATTTATATGGTCATAAGTTAATCATTATACCAGGGACAATAGCTACAGGATTATCTTTAGCTATCTTACCAGCCTTGACAAAATCATTTGTTGAAAAAAATAAAAAAAGAATACATGAGCAAATTAATCAAGCATTACAAATTATTGCAGTACTTGTTATTCCTGCTGCAGTTGGGTTATTAATGTTATCAGATGAAATCTATGGTTCGTTATATGGTTTAGACAATATCGAAATAACGGGTTCACTTCTTGCTTGGTATGCACCAGTGGCCTTGTTATTTGCCTTATTTACTGTTTCATCATCACTTTTACAGGGGATTAATCGACAAGGATTTACTGTGATTAGCTTATCAGCAGGATTGTTTTTAAAAGTTGCATTAAATATTCAACTAATCCATATGTTTGGTGCAAAAGGAGCAATTTTTGGTACTGCAATCGCTGCAGGAACGGCAGTATGCTTAAATCTTTGGCACATGAAAAAGGCTGTTAATTTTTCATTTAAGCAATTATTTAAACGAACACTTCTTGTTCTGATTTTTTCTGCCATTATGGCTATTATTATTTTGTTTTTAAAATTTATATTTGAATTCTTTCTACCGTATGAAACGAAAAGATGGGCAACAACAGTGATGATGCTCATCGGTGTAAACGTCGGTGGAGGAGTATATTTATGGTTAGCCTATGCGTCTACGTTATTCGAGCATGTTTTTGGAGCGGGACTTGAGGATAAATTAAAAACAAAAATGAAAGGGATAACTCGTATCTTTAAAAAATGAGGTGGAAGTAGATATGCGGCTTGATAAATTATTAGCAAATGTTGGCATCTACGGAAGTAGGAAAGATGTGAAGAAAATCCTTAAAAAAGGAAAGGTAATGGTTAATGGCGCAAGAGTCAAAGCTGGAAGTATCCATGTTGATCCAGAAGTAGATGAAATAGATGTGAATGGGGAGCTTGTTACATATCGCGAATTTATTTATCTTATGTTGAATAAACCACCGGGATACATTTCGGCAACCGAAGACGATATTCATGAAACAGTTATTGATTTATTAGCAGAACCATTACAATATTCCAAGCCATTTCCGGTGGGGAGATTAGATAAAGACACAGAAGGACTCTTATTATTAACGAACGATGGGAAGCTCGCCCATCGTCTCCTTTCACCAAAGCAAGGTATAGAAAAAGAGTACTATGCAAAGGTTCGTGGTGTAGTAGATGATAAAGATGTGAATTCGTTTCAAAATGGAGTGTTATTAGATGATGGGTATATGACCAAAGAGGCGCAGTTACATATTTTATCACAAGATGAAATTTCAGAAGTGAAAGTAACTATTACCGAGGGGAAATTCCATCAGGTGAAACGAATGTTTCAAGCAGTAGGTAAAGAAGTCGTGTATTTAAAACGAATTCGGATGGGAGAAATTATATTAGATTCTTCACTATCTCTAGGGGACTATCGGGAATTAACTAATCAGGAAATGGCTTATTGTAAGTCTCTTTTTCTAAGTAATAAATAGAAGCCAGGGGGCATTTATATGAAGAAAAATACACATTACTTCATTGCTATTCCATTACCTTCTGAGATAAAGCAATATTATTCTCTATGGCAAACAGATTTAAAACGATTAGCTCCATATAAACAATGGACACATCCGAGTGATTTTCATATTACATTGAAATTTCTTGGGAATATGAATGATAACCAATTGAAAGAACTTGACCATAAGCTGCAGTATATTTCTACATTACAACCTTTCACGATGCAGATAGGGAAATTGGGGTCGTTTGGTAACCAAACATCTCCTAGGGTACTGTGGCTTGGTGTGGAACATCACCGAAATCTCCTTAATTTACAAAAACAAGTAGAGAAATTGGCTGAAAAAATTGGATTTCCTAAAGAGAAAAGACAGTATAACCCACATATTACTCTTGCGAAAAAATGGAAAGACCCTTCCATATCTTTACCGATGGAGCCATTAAAACAACGATATCAAGGGCAATATAAAGAACTTTTTGTTAATCAGGTTGTAATATATCAAATTAATCCAAAACAATCTCCAAAATATAAATGTATACGAACATATCCATTACGTGGTGAATAACATGGCACAACTAGTTAAATTATATGACTATATTTCTCGGTATGAATGGAATACGTATCGTTATCCAACACAATTTATCCGCTTAAAGCAAGAAAATTGGAAAAAGCTTTATAATCGTTGGGTAGATAAGCATGAAATAAAGGCAAATGAATCTGAAGAAATACCAAAACCTTTGTTTAATAGGCTTCCATGGAAGTTTCTATCCGGAAAAGATAAGGAATTAGAAACCGAAAAAACAGAAGATGAAATAAATGGTATTCCCGAGACGGAAGAGGGATTGAAACAAGTTTTTTTAAATCGACTTTTCCCTTTTCAATTAAAATGGGCTACATCGACAATAACTGATGTTTCCTTAGTTGATGAAAAAGTATATAAAGATAAGACATTAATCTATTTTTTACAACGCTTTCCAGATAATTACTTTTTACTTTATTTTCCTGTTTTTGCTGTAAAAAATGCTCCGGTTGATGGAGAGATTATTTTAATTAGTCCATTAGGAATTGAAATTATTTATTTATTAGAAGAAACAAATCGAGATGCATTATTTAAAATTGATGATAAACGCCATTGGACTGTATACAAAGGTGGACAACAGTTAAAGATAGTTAGCCCAATCATTGCTTTAAAACGAACAGAACAAATTGTTAAAAGTATTTTAAAAAATGAACAAGTGAATTATCCTGTCCGTAAATTGGTTATATCTAAGACAAATCATATTGTTTACACCCAAAAACCATACAATACATATATTATCGGAAAAAATGATTATGAAGATTGGTTTTTGCAATGTCGTTCTCTTGCTACTCCGCTTAAAGGCCAACAAATAAAAGTAACAGAAATGATTTTAAAATATTGCCAGTCAGCATCAATCAGAAGACCGGAATGGGAAGAAGAAACAGATTCTTTTTCATTAGCAGATGAGGGATAAAAAATGTATGTTTTTATTGTTAATCCAATTGCTGGTAACGGAAAGTCAAAAAAAATATTTTCTAAAATAAGGAAAACAGAACTATTTAAAGAAATAAATGAAACAGTTTATTACACAAAATACGATGGCCATGCAGAAGAAATTGCAGCAAACCTTATTAATCTTAATCAGAGAAAAGTTGAAGCAATCATTGTTATAAGTGGTGATGGCACATTACATGAAGTAATTAATGGTCTCTCAAATGATACGAATATCCCAGTTGCATTTATTCCTGGAGGTTCTGGGAATGATTTTGCAAGAGGAGTGCAGTTAGGGAGAAACCCAATCCGAATCTTCCATGAAATAATAAAGAATCGGGAAGCTTCTCCTTATTGGTTGGGTACATATAAAATTGATGAAAAGCGTCAACACTTTGTAAATAGTATTGGGTTTGGATTTGATGCAGCGGTTGCAAAGCGTGCTAATGAATCTAGTATGAAAAAATTTTTAAATAAATTACACCTCGGGCAATTAAGTTATTTATCTGCACTCATTTCTGTTTTATTTCGCTTTCAGTTTTTTAATGTAGAGTTGGAAATTGACGGAAAAAAGCGCCGATATAACCGTTGTTTCATGGTGCTAGTTGGTAATCACCCATACTTGGGTGGAGGTCTGAAAATTTTACCAGAAGCTAAAGTTCAGCCAGATAAGTTTTCTATATTAATGATCCACTCTGTATCTAAATTAAAAGTTTTAGGTGTGTTTTTGACGGTATTATGGGGAGGGCATGTGAACTTTTCAGAAGTGACTGTTGTCGAGGCTGAAAAGTTAAAAATAATAAGTAATAAACAACTTGATTATCAGGTAGATGGGGAAACAGATAAAATAGCTCCCCTTCAATCATGTACTATTGTAAAGAAAACGTACCCAATTCATATATTGGGAACAGAGCGAGAGGAAAGTGAAATCAAAAAAATAAGTTAAATAAAAACTCATTCTTGCATTATGGACAGCTTTTCTGTAACCTATAACATGTCTGTCTATTAGAATGGCATAATTACTTATAGATTTGAGGAATGAACGGTGGAATGGTTTCAGAAAATATTAAGTAAAGAATGGATTATAACACCAGCTGGTGGTTTAACTGGTGATGCATATATTGCTACAAACGGTGATAAACGTTTATTTTTGAAACGTAATTCTTCTCCTTTTTTAGCAGTCTTGTCTGCAGAAGGAATCGTTCCGAAATTAATCTGGACAAGACGAATGGAGAACGGGGATGTTATTACCGCACAGGAATGGATGGATGGTCGAACATTAAATCAAGAAGAAATGAAGCAGGAAAATGTTGCTAATTTATTATATAAAATACATTATTCCTCAGAATTATTGTATATGTTAATGCGTTTAGGCAAAAGACCACAAACAGCTATGTCACGGTTCATACAGTTGACAAACCATACTCGTATACAGGAATTGTCTAATCAACACCGAGAAATACGTCAAGCAATTCATATTTTGGATACTTTTTTACCAGTAACCGACAATAAAAAGCTTGTTGTTTGCCATGGTGATATCGATCATCACAATATCATATTAGATAACTCTGGACAAATATATCTTGTTGATTGGGAGAATGCGATGATTGCTGATCCAATTATTGATTATGGACATGTATTAAAATGGTACATTCCTAAAGAAGATTGGAATAATTGGTTGAAACCATTTGGGATATCACTTCATACAGATACATTAAAACGAATGTATTGGTATTTAATTATCAACTGTTTAGATTACCTGATATGGCATTATTTGCGCAATGAAACAACAGCAGTTCAAAATCGGATGTTGGATTTAAAAGAATTAGTAAATGATGTTCAAACTTTTTTAACGTAATACCTGATTGATGGTCTCCAACCAAACTTCAATATTCTGTTGATTTGTTATGGTATGTTCTTCTGTGTTTTGAACACGCTCTCCCTGCCAGCCATAATGATACATCTCAGGAAGTTGTTGGAGCAGATTTTCATTTGTAACTTTGTTCTTAGAAATCATGGATTGAACAAGTCGTTTAATTTGACTGTATTCTGTAATATTACAGTCAGCTTCACTTAAATGTTCATCTAATATATCATGTAATAATTCCAATTGATGGTTTGTATTTATTTGCATGAAAATCACCTCTATTATAGCTTATTTAAAACTAGAAATAATATGTGAACACCCTTATGCTGATTGGTCACTTTATTTTTAGGTAATATTTATCAACCATATTGTGCCGGTATAAAGTTTAATTATTCATATATCATTCTTCAAAAAAATGTATGCGCTTGCATAGAAATGTTTATTTCGATACACTTAACTAAAAAAGCGAGGAATGAGATAAATGGAATCATTGCAAATAGGTCGAGCCAAACTGACATGGCTAAATGGTGGTGTAATGTTTTTAGATGGTGGAGCAATGTTTGGGGTTGTTCCAAAAGCATTATGGAGTAGAAAATATCCATATGATAACAAAAATCGTATAGAATTAAGAACAGATCCTATTTTATTACAGGTTGATGGGAAAAATATTTTAATCGATACGGGGATAGGGAATGATAAATTAACCGAAAAACAAATACGTAATTTCGGTGTTCATGAACAATCTTCTTTAGAGAAGTCATTAATGAAATTAGGATTAACTGTACACGATATAGACTTTGTTTTAATGACCCATTTACATTTTGATCATGCATGTGGTTTAACGAACAGACAATCAGATAATAAATTTCAGTCTATTTTTACACAAGCTGAGATAATTGTTTCTGATATAGAATGGAGTGAAATGCGGAATCCCAATATCCGGTCTAAGAATACGTATTGGGAAATAAATTGGCAACCAATTATCAACCAAGTACAAACATTTGAAAAGGAAATAGAAATTATTCCGGGACTAAGGTTGATTCATACTAGTGGTCATAGTGAAGGGCATTCCATCCTTATCTTTGAAGATGGAGAAGAATGTTTTATTCATATGGCAGATTTAATGCCAACACATGCTCATCAGCCTGTATTATGGGCATTGGCGTATGATGATTATCCAGTTACATCTGTGCATCAAAAAGAAAAATGGATGGAGAAAGGTTATATGAAAAATGCATGGTTTACTTTTTATCATGATGCTTATTATCGAGCAATTAAATTTGATTCATCTGGGGAAAAAACAAATGAGTTAAAGCGTAAACAATATACATATCAAATGTAGTACACAAAAAGAAAAGCCCGTTAGAAAATGGGCTTTTCAAGTGAATCATTTACGCCGTTTCAACTGAATCAATAACAGCACCTGTATCAACATCTACATAAAACTCATATTGTTTGTTTTCGCCATCGATATTGCGGGTAATCCCACCACGATATGCATCATAAAAAAGTCCATTTCTTTCTACTTGTTCTGGTTTCATATAAATCCAAGAACCACTGATTGGACCTTGCTGTTTAAATGTTTCTTTCGCTTGTTTTAATGCTTTTTCAGGTGTTGTTTTTTGATACTGATCCATCTGTTTTTTTGCTAAGTAACCAGCTGCAACTCCTAAGCCAGCCGCAAGAATAACTTTCTTTTTACTCATTTAATCACCTCTTGCATGAATAATAGAATTAATTGTTCCATCTTTAGTATACCGTAAAACTCTTGAAATAGAAATAAAAGTATATTTTATCGCAGATCAACTGGCTGTAAGACCCCCGCTAATTGAAATATCACTTTATAATTATAGGAAATAGTACTTTTTTTCGTTATACTAGTATGTAAATATTGTAAAAAGGTGGGAATATGAATTATGGAAAAGGAAACACTGACTCTATTTAAAACATTAACAGAATTACAAGGAGCTCCAGGAAATGAGCATCTTGTTCGTTCTTTTATGAAAAAAGAATTGGATAAATATGCAGATGAAATCATCCAAGATAATCTTGGTGGTGTATTTGGAGTGAAACATGGTGATGGACCGAAAGTGTTAGTTGCAGGTCATATGGATGAAGTAGGGTTCATGGTTACACAAATTACTGAAAATGGAATGATTCGTTTTCAAACCCTTGGTGGGTGGTGGAATCAAGTATTATTAGCACAACGTGTACAGGTCATGACAGAAGATGGACCAGTTATTGGAGTAATCGGTTCTATTCCTCCACATTTATTAACAGAAGAAAAAAGAAACAAACCAATGGAAATAAAAAATATGCTCATCGATATTGGTGCAGATGATAAGGAGGATGCCGAGAAAATAGGTATAAAACCTGGCCAGGCCATTGTTCCTGTTTGTCCGTTTACACCAATGGCGAACAATAAGAAGATAATGGCGAAAGCATGGGATAATCGATATGGTTGTGGTTTAGCTATTGAACTATTAAAAGAATTACAAAATGAAACTGTTCCAAACCAGTTATTTTCAGGTGCCACTGTCCAAGAAGAGGTAGGTTTGCGTGGTGCCCAAGTAGCAGCAAACATGATTCAACCAGATATTTTCTATGCATTGGATGCATCCCCAGCAAATGATATGTCAGGTGATAAAAATCAATTTGGGCAATTAGGCAAAGGTGCCTTGTTACGTATTTATGATCGTTCCATGGTTACTCATCGTGGCATACGTGAATTTGTATTAGATACAGCAGAACAAAATAAAATCCCTTACCAATATTTTGTATCCCAAGGTGGAACAGATGCAGGTCGTGTACATATCTCTAACGAAGGTGTTCCATCAGCGGTAATCGGTCTTTGTTCTCGCTATATCCACACATCCGCATCCATTATCCATGTAGATGATTATGCAGCTGCTAAAGAATTACTGACGAAATTAGTTAAAACAACCGATCAAAATACGGTTGATTTAATACGGAAGAATAGCTAATAAAAGATTGAATTACTTTGCCTCTCATCCATAAGATGGGAGGCTTCATAACGATTTAAAGTAAATGAATGAAGGGGAAATATTTTATGGAGGTTCAGGTTGGTTCAACCAATCCCACAAAAATAAATGCAGTTAAACGGGTGTTTTCCGACGCAAATATCATTGGAAAAAATGTGTCTTCCCATGTCTCTGAACAACCCTTTTCTGATGAAGAGACAAGGCTTGGAGCAATTAATCGTGCCAAACAGTGCGTCGATGTTTCGAAACGAGTATTAGGAATTGGTTTAGAGGGTGGCGTCATGTACTTGGAAAATCAACTATATCTGTGTAATTGGGGAGCACTTGTTACACCAGAAAATCTCCTATATACAGCAAGTGGTGCGCGAATTCCTTTACCAGAAGATATTGCGGAAGGTCTACAAGCAGGCAAGGAATTAGGGGATATTATCGATGAATATGTAAGTAAAAGGGATATTCGTAAAAAAGAAGGAACAATCGGTATTTTTACCAATCAACTCATTACACGCTCTGATTTATTTACACATGTTGTCAAGTTATTACGTGGTCAATGGGAATATTCAAAAAAAGTAAACGCGCAGTAAAACCCTTTCTGCGCGTACTCAATTACTTACTCAAAAATATATGCTAATACTTCAAGGGCTTGGTCAACCGTCTCGACAGTGACATTTGCTTTATTAGACAGTTCTTTCAGTGGATGGATAAGTGATTCAGGGCGAATGATAATGGTTGGTTTGTTCAATGTAATTGCAGCACTTGCATCCATTGCTGTATTCCACTGTCTATACTCTTGGCCGAATAATGCAATAACAATGTCGGACTTTTGCATAAGGACTTGTGTCCGTAAATTGTTAACATTTGAGGCTACATGATCTCTATACAATTTATTTGGTTGTTTTCCTAGAATAGCTTCTCCAATATCATCTGAACGATCATGATTTGTTTGTGGCGCTACAAATTTTAAGTTTAACTCTCTTTCTTTTGCTTTTTGTTCGAATTCTTCTCGCCAATTATCATGAATTTGTCCAGCGAGATATACTGTTAATTCCATATAAATCCCCTCCAAGTAGCATTGTATACGAAATTTTCTGTTAATACAAAGGAAAAGTTACTATTATTGCAACAAATGCTAATCATAGTTAGTATTAAAAAGGGAGTTGATTTTATGAGAACACTTGAATCTAAAGAGCAATTTACGGAACTTATTAATGAAAAGACAATCTTCATTTTTTCAGCAGATTGGTGTCCAGATTGTCGTGTGATTGAACCGTTTTATCCAGAATTAGTGGATACATTTACAGATTATACATTTGTATTAGTAGACAGAGATCAATTTATGGGTATATGTCAAGAATATGATGTATTTGGTATTCCAAGTTTTATTGCATTTCAAAATGGAGAAGAAATAGGGAGATTTGTAAGTAAAAACCGTAAAACAAAAGAAGAAATTATAGATTTTATCAACGATTTATCGAAGTAAGAGTAGCCTATTTAGGAGGCAAATCATGAAAAAAATGACAAGTTTGAAATTGAAGAGAATGCTAGAGGAAAGATTGTCTAATGATAAGTATCGTACCTCATATAATCGAAATAATGATACGTTTCGTGTTGAGTGGAAAGATACGAAACAAGGTGTGACAATCACTTTACCAACTATTGTTGCAAAGTATAATGAACAGGGTGAAGAAGCCGTTGATGCTATCCTTGAACATATTCAAGAATCACTTAAAATCATGCATCAAAAACATGATTTAGAGGGAATGGAAAAACACATTTTTCCAGTTATTCGAGCAACTTCTTTTCCTGTTGAAACAAACGCAGGGGAAAAGCTCATATTTAAAGAACATACAGCAGAAACGCGTATTTTTTACGCACTTGATTTAGGAAAATCCTATCGATTGATTGACGCTTCCATGCTTGAAAAATCCGAATGGACTCAATCTCAATTAGATGAAATGGCCATGTTCAATTTACGATCACTATCAACAGAATATAAAGTGGATCGTGTTGCAGGAAATGATTTTTATTTTGTTGCAACACAAGATGGTTACGATGCAAGCCGACTTTTAAATGAGTCTTTTTTAACAGAGATGAAAGAGAACGCAAAAGGTGAATTAGTTGTAGCTGTACCACATCAGGATGTTCTTATTTTTGCAGATGTAGAAAATAAAACAGGATATGATATTTTAGCACACATGACGATGCAATTTTTTACAGAAGGAAGAATTCCAATTACGGCACTTTCATTTACTTTTGAAGATAATAAATTAATACCAATTTTTATTATGGCAAAGAATAAACCAGAAAAATAAAGCGAGAAGAGGGATAAATATGGACGTGTTTTATAATCCAGTAGGTGTTGGAGATGTGTTAATGATTCCGGTAACAGATACAGATGTAAATCGTTATGATGTGACACATAAAAATATAGGACCAATAACAAAAATTGAAGGAAAAGATGGGGAATTATTAGGATATAATATTTTTGAAGCTTCCTCTCATTTTAAACTAGAGAAAACTGGCAAAATTCGCCTAACAGAAGAACTGTTAAGCGAAATAAAACAATTATTTAGTGAGCAAGGAGTCGATGATTCACTTGATTTTGACTTAAGTGCTAAGTTTGTAGTTGGCTATGTGACAGAGAAAAAGCAACATGAAAATGCAGATAAACTTAGTGTTTGTCAAGTTGATGTAGGTGATGAAGTATTACAGATTGTGTGTGGTGCTCAAAATGTGGATGAAAATCAAAAAGTTGTTGTAGCGAAAACAGGTGCTACGATGCCAAGTGGTTTAAAAATAAAGCCAACTAAATTACGTGGTGTTCCATCAAGTGGTATGATTTGTTCTAAGAGAGAACTCGGCTTACCACAACCTTCAGAAGAAAAAGGGATTTACGTACTAGATGAATCATACCAAACAGGATCAGCTTTCAACTTTTAATGATGTGATAAGCAACCTTTTCCAGAAATGGAGATAGGTTGCTTTTTTTGTGGAAAAGGATAATACTAAAAGTTAGGTGAAAAAGAAGTATTCTACCAGATTCCTACACAATCTAAAAAAAACTGGTAAAATAACATTAAAAGATTTTTAAGAAATGAGTGACATTATGTGGGAACGAATTAAGAAAAAACTTGAAAAAATTTTGTGGGAAGAAGTAGAAGTTGAAGTGGAAGAAGAATATAATCCTGCAAAACAATTCAAAATTGAACAAGAGCCACCAATAAAAACAAAAGTGACTTATCAATATCCAAATCAAAAAAAATTCCCATTTCCACTTATACCTGATCAACCAAACCGTCCAAAAGAAAGGGATAAAGAAACAGTAGAAGTCCCAGCTTATAAAAGACGGAGACATATAGAAAAACAAGTGAGCACAGATACATTAGAGGTTAAAAAGAAAGAATCTACTAAACAAGAACAAAGAAAACGTGCCCCCTTTCGACCAAGTAGAGTCGCATCTCCTATTTATGGATATCAAAAGCGCAGGGAGAACAGACAGGTGGAACAAGTTCCGACATTTCTGCGTAAGAGAAATGAAGAAAAACAAAAAAATAATCAAACGAAAGTAAAAGTACAACAAGAAAAAGAATCCAGTCAAATACATCCAAAATCTATCGACAAGACAGAACACATACAAGAAAATGATTTGTTTGTTCGTAACCAAACAAACGAAGTAGCAGCAACAATAGAAAAACAGCCTCTAGCTTCAAATGTGATCAAACATGATGAAAAGAAAAGACATCGTTCGGAAGATTTAGCAAGTGAAAAAGTAAACGAAGTAAAAAGTAATGAATTAAGAAAAAAGAATCATGTAGAAAAACAACAGAAAAAGAAGCAACAATCTACTGTTGGGAAAACGCCATTTAATGTAATCATGACACCACGGGATAAAAAAAGAATACATGAGCAACAAGAAAAGTTTCAACAGCAGCAAAAAATGAAGCATACACATGTACCCTTACATTTATTGAATGACTCAGAAACAGATAATCAAAATATTCAACCATGGATTCAAGAACAAACGACATTGCTTGAGAAGACATTGAAACATTTTAATGTTCAAGCAGAGGTTGTACGTGTTTCCCAGGGACCCTCTGTTACAAGATTCGAGGTGAAACCTGAAATTGGAGTTAAAGTAAGTAAAATACGTAATTTAAGTGATGACTTAAAATTAAACATGGCAGCAAAAGATATTCGTATTGAAGCCCCGATTCCAGGGAAAAATACAGTTGGTATCGAAGTTCCAAACCAAACATCGCGAATGGTTACATTACAAGAAATCTTTGAAACAGATGCTTTCAAAAAAAGTACTTCTTCATTACCCGTAGCACTTGGACTAGATATTGAAGGAACACCTGTTATAACAACTATTGATAAAATGCCACATGGTTTAATTGCTGGTGCAACTGGATCAGGAAAAAGTGTTTGTATCAATTCTATTTTAGTTAGTATTTTGTATAAATCGAGCTATAAAGATGTAAAGTTTTTACTAATTGATCCTAAAATGGTTGAGTTAGCCCCATATAACGGTATTCCACACCTGATATCACCAGTTATAACAGATGTAAAAGCGGCTACTGCAGCGTTAAAATGGGCTGTAAATGAAATGGAAGAACGGTATGAACGGTTTGTGGAAGAAGGAGTTCGTGATATTGGGCGATTTAATGAAAAAGTCATCCAACAAGGTCGCATGGAAGAAAAAATGCCCTATCTCGTTATCGTTATTGATGAATTAGCAGACCTCATGATGGTATCTCCACAAGACGTGGAAGATGCTATTTGTCGCATTGCTCAAAAGGCAAGAGCAGCAGGAATTCATTTATTAGTAGCAACACAGCGTCCATCTGTTGACGTTATAACAGGTTTAATAAAAGCAAATATACCGACAAGAATTGCATTCAGTGTTTCATCTCAAGTAGATTCAAGAACAATTATCGATCATGCTGGTGCTGAAAAACTACTCGGAAAAGGGGATATGCTTTTCTTAGAAAATGGAGCAGGCAAGAGCGTCCGCTTACAAGGTCCATTCGTATCAGATGATGAGATTGAACGGATTACAGCATATGTACGTAAACTAGCAAAACCAGACTATGCTTTTGAACAAGAAACACTTTTAGAACAAGTAGTTACTGAAGAAGAGGAAGATGAATTATTATCAGATGTGATTCGATTTGTTATGGATGTAGATAAAGCAAGTACTTCCTTATTGCAACGCCAATTTCGAATTGGTTATAATCGGGCAGCAAGACTCGTTGATTCATTGGAAAAACGTGGTATAATTTCTGAACAGAATGGAAGTAAACCACGAGAGGTGTTACTATCTAAAGGACAATATGAACAAATTCAAAATGAAAATGAACAGGAAATTTAATCTCAGGGCTTGTTAACTTGAATTTGGTTTTATATGATGAAGATAACTATAAAACATATCGGGGAGAAAACAATGAAAGAAATCGAGAAAAAATTGGCTGGAAAGATTGATCGATTAACGAATAAAACATTTAAATTTGATGAAAGAATCGCTGAAGGCTGGTTCTCAGCTGTATATTTTTTAAAAACACGGGAAATTGCTGAGAAAAAGCTACCAGACAATTATGTGACAATGCAATTTTTCCAAAAAGAGCATGCTGTATTATGTGGGACAGATGAAGCGATTGCACTTGTTCATACATTTGCAGATAAACCGGAAACATTAGAAATCCATTCTTTAAAAGATGGAGACAAAATAGAACCATTTGAATCTGTATTAACTATTTCTGGTTCCTACCAACAATTTGGCTTTTTAGAGGGGATTATTGATGGGATTTTAGCAAGAAGAACTTCTGTAGCTACAAATGTATATAATGTTGTAAAAGCGGCACGAACTTCTGGAAAACAAAAACCAGTAATTTTCATGGGGGACCGAGACGATCACTACACACAACAAGCTGGAGATGGGTACTCAGCTTTTATTGGTGGCTCTACTGCCCAAGCAACACATGCAATGAATGAATGGTGGGGGAAAAAGGGAATGGGAACAATGCCACACGCATTAATTCAAATGTTTCGTGGAGATGTTGTTGCAGCAACTCGTGCATATCATGAAATATTTCCAGAAGATGACTTAGTAGCATTGGTCGATTTTAATAACGATGTGATTACAGATTCTTTGAAAGTGGCGCGTGAATTTGGGCAAGAATTAAAAGGAGTTAGATTAGACACTTCCCGCACGCTGGTTGATAAATATTTCCTTAGAAATCATCATCAAATGGGAACGTTTGACCCTCGAGGAGTAAATCCAGAACTTGTCTTCGCATTAAGAAAAGCATTAGATAATGATGGGTATAAACATGTAAAGATAATGGTAAGTGGAGGATTTACAGAAAAACGAATACAATATTTTGAACAACAAGGTGTACCTGTGGATATGTATGGAGTAGGAGGCAGTTTATTAAAGATTAATATTGGCTTTACAGGTGATAATGTTTTATTGAATGGAACACCTTGTGCGAAGGAAGGACGCCGGCATCGGCCAAATCCACGTTTGGAGAAAGTAGAATATCACAAACAATAAATATAAACGAAATGGATATTTATTTTCCATCTAGGTTTTGTTCTGCTATAATACAAATGGTATAATGACAAAGATATTTAAAAATGGTGTTTACTACAATGATTTGTAAAAAGCATATTGTAAGAATATGCTTTACACACATATTTGGGGGTTCTTTTTTATGAAAACTTACCATTTTATTGGTATAAAAGGGACTGGAATGAGTGCATTAGCACAAATACTTCATGACTCTGGAGAGAAAGTACAAGGTTCAGATGTGGAAAAAACATTTTTTACAGAAGAGGCATTACGTGCAAAGCAAATTCCAATCTACCCATTTTCTAAGGAAAATATACAAGAAGGCTTAATTGTGATTGCGGGAAATGCATTCTCGGATGAACATATCGAAGTGAAAGAAGCTAAAGAACAAGGCGTTACCTTCTATCGTTATCATGATTTCCTAGGTGAATGGCTAAAACAATATACAAGTATTGCAATAACGGGATCACATGGAAAAACATCGACAACAGGTCTGTTGGCACATGTTCTAGATGAGTCTTATCCAATTTCTTATTTAATTGGGGATGGAACTGGTAAAGGGCATATTGACAGCAAATACTTTGTGTTTGAAGCATGTGAATATAGACGTCATTTTTTAAGTTATGAACCAGATTTCGCAATTATGACAAACATTGACTTTGATCATCCTGATTATTTTTCCAGTATTAATGATGTATTTCAAGCATTTCAAGAAATGGCGGACCGAGTAAAAAAAGGAATTATTGCATGTGGAGATGATGAACATCTACAGCAGATTCAAGCAAAGGTTCCTGTAGTATATTATGGTTTATCTGCTTCTAATGACTTTCAAGCACAGAATATCACGGAGACAGATGAAGGAACGACATTTGATGTTTTTGTACGAAATACGTATTATGACACATTTTCAATTCCAATGTATGGCAATCACCAAGTACTAAATGCATTAGCTGTTATTGCAATGTGCCATTATGAAGGAATTGAAGCTAGTGAAATGAAGGAAATCTCCTCTTTTAAAGGGGTGAAACGTCGTTTTACTGAAAAAAAGATTGGTAGCCAAGTTTTAATTGACGATTATGCGCACCATCCTATTGAAATTAAAGTAACGATTGATTCAGCAAGAAAAAAATATCCTGACAAGGAAATTATTGCGATTTTTCAACCACATACATTTACACGTACAAAAACATTTCTACAAGAGTTTGCTAATAGCTTAAATTTAGCAGATCATGTCTATTTATGTGATATCTTTGGCTCAGCAAGAGAAGATTCTGGGCAAATGAAAATAGAACAATTGATTCAGCTTGTCGAAGGTAGTTCCTTGCTTGATCTTGAAAAGACAGAAATACTTAAACAATATAAAGATAGTGTTCTTATCTTTATGGGGGCAGGCGACATTCAAAAGTTCCAACAAGCATATGAAAAAACATGTGTTCCATGTAATTGATTAATCACGCTTTTTCCCTAAATATGAATAAAATATCAGTTTAATTGAACAAGGTTGTCCATATATGGTAAAATTAGTCATATCTACTTATTTTGTATTTGGACAAGCATCATTCGTTGTAAATGATAAAATAATAATACATTTTAAATTGAATTCTAAATCGCCAGAAGGAGTTGTTCGAAAATGGAAGGCTTGTTATATGTTTCAGCATTAATTGTGGCAGTAGCGTTTGCAGTACTTGTAGTTTATTTAGCGATTACGCTAAAAGCTGTTTCACGCACAATGAATAATGTGGCAGACACATTAGAAGGATTTGAAAAACAAATTGAAGGAATAACATCTGAGACGACTGAATTATTAAAGAAAACAAATCATTTAGCAGAAGATGTAAACCAAAAAACTGCTAAATTAGATGGTGTTTTTGATGGTGTAAAAGGTCTAGGGGAAACTATTAATGATTTTAATCAATCTTTAAGCGATATTACAAACAAAATTAGCCGTGACGCATCTGAAAATCAAGAACAAGCATCACAGGCAGTAAAATGGGGTTCCGCTCTTTTGGAGCTTTGGAGAAAAAATAAAAATAAATAATCATTTATTGGGGGGGTTCTTTAAATGAGTCAAAATAATGGTCGTACAGGTGATTTTTTTATCGGAGCAGTTATTGGAGCTGCTACAGGTGCCGCTTTAGCTCTGCTATTTGCACCGAAGTCAGGTAGAGAGTTAAGAGGAGATATTACTGCTGAATCTCAAAAAGCTGTTGTTCGTGCAAATGAATGGAAAGAAACGGCACAAATGAAAGGTATCGAATTAAAAGATAAAGCACTTATTGTTGGTGGTGAATGGAAGGATAAAGCAGCAAGTAAAACATCCGAACTATCACAAACGGTGGCAAATAAGACAAAAGATTTAAAAAATACCGCAACGAAAAAAATAAATGACCTCCGAAATATAGAAGATGAAGCATTGGAATCTGCTGAAGAAGCGTTAGAAGAAGTTGCTGAAAAATTAGAAGAAACAGCAAAAAAAATCGACAAAGAATAATATAAAACAGGCTAGGGATCACTAGCCTGTTTTTATTATGGGTATTTTTAGAATTTCAGTGTTAGCAACAAGTATGTGTATATGAAGAAAATACTTTTTTAAACATAAAACCATTCTATGGCAAGCTGATCTCCATGATGAATTTCTGCATCAAAACTAGTTGTTAGTCCATTTTTTAATAAACGATAATTTCCTCTTGTTTTCTCCGTGGAAAATTCAATAAAACGAAAAATATCTTGAAAAATAAAGGGTTGTTGCTTTTTTTTCACTAGTTGTAATTGATCATTTAATTTTGGTAATTTAGGAGTAAGACTTCCACCTCCAATTAACATGACGGCTTTAGGTGCTTTTGAATTTAAACAAAGTATTTCCTCGGCAATAGATGCTGCTAATTGCTCAATCGGTGTATAAATATGATGTATCATTTCTTCAATGGATACTTCCCTATCAAACCCTAATATATCTGTTACTACTGCTTTTCCTTTACAAACGATATCTCGTTTTGATCGTTCTGCCACGGGAAAATCGAGTAGATATTGATCACTAATTGCTTCTGTAATTTCATCTCCTGCCATTGGGACCATTCCATATGCAATAACAGTGCCATCTGAAGTAAGTGCAATATCACTTGTACCAGCACCAACATCGACTAAAGCGATGTTTTAGTCTTCTCATGGATTCAGGAACTAATAAATGGATAGCAGCAATAGGTTCTAATGTTAATGATTGCATCTTTAACTCTGCATGTTTTAATGCTGCGATAAGTGATTCAACAACTACTTTTGGTAAAAAAGTAGCAATTACTTCAACAGTCGCAAACTCTCCTTTTTGTTCAATCAATGAACCAATTGTTTCCCCATCCAATTTATAATGTAAGACAGAGTAACCAACACAATAATAATTTGCAGGGGTTATAACATCCTCTTTGGATAATAGCTTTTTTTGTGCTTGGTTGACAGCACTTAATTCAAGGTGTTTTATTGTTTCTTCTGATATAATTGGTCTATGTTCTAAAGCAAATTCTGTTGATGCTCGTATTGCTTTTAATGATCTGCCGGCAGCAGCTACACATACATGATGTAATGGTCCGTGCTTATCTTCAAGTGTCTGCTTTACTAGTTTAATAACATGAGAGACTTCTTTTACATCATGAATTTGGCCATCGTGCATGGAACGTGCTTGATGTTCTTTCATACAATAATCAACAAGTTCAAATTGATTCTTTACTTTTTTTAAAATAATTCCTGTAACAGATCTCGTTCCAATATCAAGTGCAAAAATATGTTTTTTCATGAATGTTTTCTCTCCTAAAATATACTAGAAATATATATTATAAACTTATTTTGAATAAAGGAAAAACTATTAGCCAAAGTAGTACTAATTTGTTATAATGAAAAACAATTATTAAAATATGGATAATTTTAAAAATATTAAAGGAGTGTCGAAAATGTCTGGTAATAAAATGGATCAACATCGTGAAGAACTTGATACACTGAATTTAGAGTTACTTGAACTTATAAATAAACGAGCAGCATTAGTTCAAGAAATAGGGAAAATTAAAGTAAAACAAGGTATGAAAAAATTTGACCCTATACGAGAAAGAGAAATGTTAAATAGCATCGTAAGGAAAAATGATGGGCCATTTGAAGATTCTACGATTGAACATATTTTCAAAGAGATTTTTAAAGCTAGTTTAGAGCTTCAAGAAGATGATCATCGAAAAGCATTACTCGTATCCAGAAAACGGAAACCAGAAGATACTGTTATTTCGGTTAAAGGCACTGCTATTGGAAATGGATCCCCACAATATGTTATGGGACCTTGTTCTGTAGAAAGTTATGAACAAGTAGAACATGTTGCAAAAGCAATGAAACAAAAGGGATTAAAACTATTAAGGGGTGGGGCATTTAAGCCGCGGACATCTCCTTATGATTTTCAAGGATTGGGTTTTGAAGGATTACAAATTTTAAAAGATATTGCAGATAAATATGATTTAGCAGTTATAAGTGAAATTGTAAACCCGGCACATATAGAAGAAGCAGAGCAATATCTTGATGTTATTCAAATAGGTGCACGGAACATGCAGAATTTTGAATTATTAAAGGCAGCCGGTAAAGCAACGAAACCTATTTTGTTAAAAAGAGGAATGTCAGCTACTATCGAAGAATTCATGAAAGCAGCGGAATATATTATCTCTCAAGGAAATGAGCAAATTATTCTATGTGAACGTGGAATTCGAACATATGAAAAAGCAACAAGAAACACACTAGATATTTCTGCAGTTCCTATTTTAAAACAAGAAACACATTTACCGATTATAGTGGATGTTACACATTCTACCGGAAGACGTGATTTATTACTTCCAGCCGCTAAAGCAGCATTAGCAATCGGCGCAGATGGAGTCATGGCAGAGGTTCATCCGGATCCAGCAGTAGCTCTATCAGATTCTGCCCAGCAGATGGATATTCCAATGTTTGATCATTTTATGGAAGAACTAAAGGATTTGCAAAATCGAATTCGAACGGAAGTACCTGTAAGATAATGATATGTTCCCCTATAAGTGTACAGATTGCGTAAATCAAATCTGATACTTATAGGGGATATTTTTATTATTAATAAGAAGTTATTATTTGAAAAATCAATATCGTTAGCTTGCTAACTACACTTGTTAAGGTAGTTTAGTTCTTTGAATTGAATTTTTATTTTCCTTAGCGTATGATAAAGTCAGACAAAATGGAATCTGAATGGTGTTCATTGAAAAAGGGTATCATTGTAAATGAACAAAATATGGAGGAATTAGTATGACAGTTACAATCTATGATGTGGCAAGAGAAGCAAATGTATCAATGGCAACAGTTTCACGGGTAGTTAATGGTAACCCAAATGTGAAACCATCCACAAGAAAAAAGGTATTGGATACAATTGAACGTCTGGGATATCGACCAAATGCGGTTGCTCGTGGATTAGCTAGCAAGAAAACAACAACAGTAGGAGCGATTATCCCGGATATTTCTAATATATTTTTTGCGGAATTGGCTCGGGGAATAGAAGATATTGCTACCATGTATAAATACAATATTATCTTAAATAATTCCGACCAAAATAAAGAAAGAGAATTACAATTAATTAATACCATGTATGAAAAACAGGTGGATGGTATTTTGTTCATGAGTGATACGATTTCAGATGAACACTTAGAACAGTTTAAAGGGGAATCAGTACCGGTTGTATTGGCTACTACGTATGATGAAAATGATAAACTCCCTTCTGTAAATATAGATTATGAAAAAGCGGGTTATGAAGCAACGAAATATTTAATTGACCAAGGAAATGAACGAATTGCTTTTGTGTCTGAAAATGAAGAAGCAATTATAAACCAATTGAAATATAAGGGGTATATTCGAGCATTAAAAGAGGCATTCCTTCCTATTAATGATGATTATATTATTCATGGACAATACACACATGATTCAGGAATGAAAGCAGCAGAGCAACTATTGAAATTAGATGATAGACCTACTGCTGTATTTACTGCTTCTGATGAACTAGGAATGGGAGTTATTCATGGTGCACAAGACTTTGGATTAAAGGTTCCAGAGGATTTGGAAGTGTTTGGTTTTAATAACACAAGGCTTTCCACAATGGTTCGTCCAACTCTAACAGCAATTGACCAACCGACATATGATATTGGTGCTGTAGCGATGCGTTTATTAACGAAATTAATGAATAAAGAAGAGGTAGAAGAGTCAACAGTGATTTTACCTCATCGAATTGTAAAAAGAAACTCAACAAAATAAAATTTATGCCGATAATAAATGTGTAATAGCTAATAAAGATAAATTCAGTAAAAATATTTATTTTACCTGGATTGGAATTACACCTATTTCGCAACTTGACGGCATAATACACTCGCTCTCAAGAAGCGGGTGTTTTTCATTTGAGCTGGAGCCAGCTCTATGAAATAAAAGGACATGCATTTTTTTGTTCCTGTAAATGTGTTTATTCATTAATCAACAAGGTTGAGGAGAGAGACTATGAGAAAACGGGATTTTTTGACTCCTATTGGTATAACACTAGGTTTTATTATGCTTATTGTAGCAATTTCAACAAGAGGCGGTGAAAATGCTGCTACATTCTTTGATTTCTCGTCTATTTTAATTGTTTTTGGTGGGATGCTTGCCTCCTTACTTATTTCATTTAACAAAGAGCAAATTAAGATGACTGGGAAAGTAATGCAAGAGGCATTTCATCAAAATGACCAACGTCTTCCTAATTTAATTGCTCTATTTGTTCATTTGTCTGAACGTGCAAGAAGAGAAGGTATTCTTGCATTAGAGAATGAATTAGAAAATGTAGATGATCCCTTCATAAAGAAAGGAATTCATTTAGCAGTAGATGGCATTGAACCAGAAATGATTAATGATATTATGAATGCAGAAATTACAGCGATGGAAGAAAGACAATACCGTGGTCGTCAAATCATAGAGAAATGTGCAGAATATGCACCTTCTTGGGGAATGATTGGAACATTAGTTGGACTCGTTCTTATGTTAACAACATTAGAAGACCCTGAATCCTTAGGACCAAGTATGGCTGTAGCATTACTGACAACATTATACGGAACAATTCTCGCAAACCTCGTTTTTATACCAATGGCAAATAAATTGGAAACGAAAACAGAGGAAGACATCTTTTTAAAACAAATTATTATCGAAGGTGTAATCGGTGTGCAATCTGGCCAAAATCCACGTATTTTAGAAGAAAAGCTAAGTGCTTTTTTAACAGAAAGTGATATAAAACAGATAAAAGCTATGGGAGAAGAAACACCAATCGTGGAGGAATCGATTCATGAAGCGTAGAAAAATAAAAAGAAGAAAAAATACGGGAGCTCCAAAATGGATGGTTACTTATTCAGATATGATTACACTAATACTCGTTTTTTTCATTTTACTATTTTCTATGTCACGAATTGATTCGATTAAATTTCAAGCTGTGTCTGATTCATTTCGGAATCGAGCTATTTTTGACTTTCAACCATCAGCAGTACCAGTAGAATACCCAGCGCCCAACCATGGAGAATTGACTAAAGGAAAATCTCCAAATGACTATGATTTACCGACGAAACAATCAGAACAATCGGATGAAAATGAAGAAGACGCATTAAATAAATTGGTGAAAGATGTAGAAGGATATTTAGACGAAAATGACTTACATAATGTGATTACCGCAAACCGAACAGACCGGGGTGTTGTGTTAGTTTTACAGGAACAAATACTATTCGAAACAGGAGAAGCAGATATTCTTCATTCTGGAAAACCTTTTTTAAATAAAGTAGGTTCCTTATTAAAAAACATTCCTAATCATGTAAAAGTAGAGGGACATTCAGATAATCGTCCAATTTCTACTTTTCGTTATCCATCCAATTGGGAACTATCAGGTGCTCGAGCAAGTAGTGTTGTACGTTATTTAATTGAAGAATTTCATTTTGATAAATCTAGGTTTTCCCTTGCTGGATATGGCGACACAAGACCAAGAGTACAAAACGACTCCCCGAAAAATTGGGAGAAAAATCGACGTGTTGAAATAGTGGTATTAGAACATGGAGATAAAGAGGAATAATTATAAAGGAAGAGAAGGACGCTTTTAATGTGTCCTTCTTATTTTAAATTTCTTTGTGTTTTTATATAGCTTAAAGCATGTTCTAACATTTGGTTATTCTTCTCCATAATCTCTTCTTTACGTGGAATAACGGGGATATCTTCTTCAAGATCATGCCAATATGTTGGTAATGTGACAGGTGCTTCTTTTTGCCATTTTAAGAGCCAATCATTTGGTAGTTTTCCTGTAAAAGGTTGGTTATCATTCATTACTTTCCATATTTGTGCCCATGCTCTTGGAACAACTCTCCATAGATCATACCCGCCGCCACCAAGTGCAATCCATCTTCCTTCACAATATTCATGTGCTAATTGGTGGGCTAAAAGTGGAATTTGCTCATAAATTTTCATACTTGAATTTAAATGTGTGAGAGGATCTAAGAAGTGAGCATCTGCACCATTTTGTGTAATCAGCACATCTGGTTTAAAAAAGTCAATTATTTCCCTGAATGCGTTTTCATAAATTGAGATAAAAGATTCATCTTGTGTAAATGCATCCAAGGGGATATTAAAACTATATCCGTATCCCTTTGTAATACCACGTTCATTTACATAACCCGTTCCTGGAAAAAGGTAGCGACCAGTTTCGTGAATGGATAAAGTGCAGACATGAGGATCTTCATAAAAGGCCCACTGTACACCATCTCCATGATGGGCATCTGTATCAATATAAAGTACGTTCATATTATATTTTTCTCGTATATATTGAATACCAACCGCTGCATCATTATAAACGCAAAAGCCAGATGCTTTTCTCTTAAATCCATGGTGTAATCCACCACTTAGATTTAATGCATGAGATACTTTGTTTTGTAAAACTGCATCAATAGCCTCTAATGTTCCACCAACAATTAAAGCAGCAGCGTCATGCATCCCTTCAAAAACTGGTGTATCGTCTGTATTTAATCCGAAATCAGCTTGTTTACTTGATGGCAGCTCTCCTTTACTTGCTAATTTAACAGCTTCAATATATGTCCTGTCATGAAATAATGCTAATTCTTCATCTGTTGCCATCCTTGGATTCATAATGGAATGTTCATGGAGTTGATTCATTGATTTTAATAATTCTTTTGTCAACCGAACTCGGATCTGGTTAAACGGGTGATCTGCATAAAAGTGATAGTTTAATAGATTTTTTGAATATACAAAAGAGCTTTTACAGGTCATTCTTCTGCCCCCTGTAAAGGCTTTGGCCAAATCACTTCAAACCCGTTCGTTTGCAAATCTTTTACAACAGGAAGTGGATGTATCGTTTGTACACGGATAACAACAATTTTATAATTCGAATCTTCGTGGTCTGGGTAAATTAAAAGAGAAGTTATATTTAGTTTTCTTTTTCCAAAGACAGCTAAAATAGATGCTAAGTTTCCCGGTTCATGGGGTACTTTTAATTCAATATGAGAACTTGGCATATGTGTCCCAGTTAGTTGAATCAGTGTATAGAGCATATCTTTTTCTGTTACAATCCCAACTAATTTACCTTCCCGAACGACAGGAAGACATGCAAATGTTTCTTCATAAAATATTTTAGCAATGTCTTCCACGAAGTCGAGTGGATGAATGGTAACAACTGGGGTGCTCATGATTTCTCTTATCTCCTTTTTTAGAACCTGTTGATTTGCTTGTTTATCTAAAATAGAAGGACTTGCAACACGAACATCACGATCGGAAACAATCCCGATGACATGCTTTTCCTTGTCGATGATTGGAATATGTCGTATTCGATGTTCTTGAAGCAACTGTAGTGCTTCAAGAACAGTGGCAGTGGAAGACAAAGTAATGACGTTTTTTTTCATAATTTTCTCTACAAGCATTAAACTCCACCTCCTAATGATTTTTGTTGCCTATATTTGCTTAAAAAACGTAGTGTACGAAATGTATCCAAAGATTCCTCTGTAACATTTTCTCCAATTCGAACCATTAAACAATTAGCAGGATGGGAGATGATTTCAGGGTCATCTGTTGTTTTAGGTAATAATCCACCATTAGCCATCATTTTCTCCATCACTTTACGATATTGCCATACATTTAATCCAGTACCTCTCAAATCCCAATGCCAATAATATTCGGTCGAGATAATAATGTAATTTTCCATAAATTTATCCATCATGGAGACTTCTAATAAACTAGAAGCAATTTTAAATTGGCGAAAGTGACGAGTAACTTCTACTGCCCCTAATACAAGCAAATCTTTCATATCGAATGTTGACCATCTTTCTAATGGATCTGGATAAAGAAAGGTAACATACCCGATAATTGTATCTTCAGTTCTTGCAATTATAATCCGGCCTTCTGGAAAGGCGGCAATTTTTAATAATGCTTCAAATTGTTTCTTAGGCGGACGAAATGCTGTTAAACCGTCGTCAAAATTATAATTCTGCAATTGTTCAGGCTTGACAGGTCCTTCTATGATCACATCACCATGGGTAGTTTGTTTCGTTCTAGAATAATAGGTCTTGTTATGCCTCACCACAGTACCCCCTTAAAACTATAATAATCTATGTAACTTTATTATACAGAATTTTATACTTAATATAAGTGGTAGATGTGAATAAGTTTTAAAATTATTCTTATGATAAAGTGAAACTTTAATCAGTGGGGTCTTAGAGCCGGTTAAACTGCGATAAAGAAAAGAAGAGGAAAGTCCTCTTCTTTATTCCATCAATAATAAATGATTAGTCTTCTACTTCTTTTTCATCTTGATCACTTGAGTCTTGATCATTAGAGTCTGGTTTATTTGGAGAATTCTCTTTATCATCCTCCACTGCTTTGTCTTTCTGTGGTTCATTTTTGTTTTGGTCATTTGTTTCTTTATTTGATTCGGGCTTTTTTTCTGTATCTTTTTCCTGTCGCTTATCTTTTTCTTCGTTTTTCTTTTCCTCGGTATCGTTTGATGGTTCTTTTTTCTGTTTTGTTTCTGTTGGCTTTCCAATCAATACTGATTTAGAAGAGGAGGATTCTCTTCCAAAGTAATCGACAGCTTTTACTTGGTATGCAGCTGCTTTTCCTCCAATAGAATAGCTAGTATTGGTGGTACTTCCGATTAAGCTAAAAGATCCATTTGGATTATCTGCACGATAGACTCGGTAGCCAACAATATTCTTACTACTTGGTTTACCCCATGATAATTTATTACCTGCACCATTTACAGATGTTGGCGAAGCAGGTGATTTTCCTGTGTCTTTTATAGCACTACTTGTTTGCCCTTTTGCCCCGCCTATTTTCCCCCAAACTTCAGGGTTACCACGTCTAGGAATCAATTGCGACAAGTCGCCAAGATAATCATATCCCTTACGCTTGATGAAGTCAGGGTTAAAGGCAAATCCACCACCTGCTTTAACAAACTCTTTTGGTGTTTTTGGTCCTGCTGGAACGGTTTTTCCATCGACAACTACTAAACCTGATCCTCCACTACCGACTAAACTGTCATCTACCTTTGTTGGAACATATTTTGCATTAAATATATCTGTTCGTGTCAATCCAACCTTACTACATAATTCAGATGGTAACAGACCAGAAACAGCACAAATGCTTCGACTAACAATTCCATCTGGACGTTTTAGGCGTTCTTGTGGAGCAATTAATTCTGGGTTAATAGCAGTAGCAGCATTAGCTAATTCAGCCCAGAATTTTAAATTTCTTTGACTATAAGATAAAGAACATCCTGGACAGTAATTTAATGATTTATTTGATTTATAACCAATCCAACTTCCAAGGCTTACATTTGGGTTGGTACCAATAAACCATGCATCCTTATAGTCATTTGTTGTTCCTGTTTTCCCTGCCCAATCAACCGCACTATGGTGTAATTGAGATGGCAAAGAAGCGGCTGTACCGGAACGAACAACATCACGCAACATATCATAGGTTAAATAAGCTGTTTGTGGTGAAAAGATTTTAACTGGTTTAGGTTTGTGTTCATAGATTATTTTTCCATCTTTCGTTGTAATCTTCTCGATAATATGTGGTTTAACATATTTTCCTTGATTACTAAATGTTCCAAATGCACTTGTATTTTGTTCTACTGTCACACCTGTTTCTAAACCACCAAGAACAGTAGAAGGTAATAATCCTTCTTCAGCTTTTAATTTTGGAAACTCCATTTTTTTCAAATATGTCTTGACAGGATTTGTATGCATTATTTCTCTATAAAGTCTGTCAGCAGATACGTTATAGGAACGAGCCAGTGCTTCACGGGCAGAAACTAAACCATAATAGGTGCCACCATAATTTTTTGGTCCACCACCACCTCTTGGTGGGATATCTGCAATCGGTGTTCCTGGTTGGATATATCCCATTTCCATAGCGGGAGCATATCCTGCTAATGGTTTCATTGTACTTCCATTTTGACGATATACTTCAGTAGAATAATTATATTCATCGATATCAAATCCACGCCCGCCGACAAATGCAAGCACTTTACCAGTTTTATTTTCTATTAATGATGCTCCTGCTTGAACAGGATCTGGAATGTTTTTAAATTCTCCAGTTTCCTCATCTTTAACTTCCTTCATTTGATCCGGTCCAAAGTGTTGGTAGTTTTCAACGACTTTCTGAAAACTATCATAGATTTTTTTGTCGATAGTTGAATAGATTCGATATCCCTTCATTTTTAAATCTCGTTTAGCTAAGATTTTGTATTTTTTTTCAAGTTCTTCATCTTTCTCAAGTTCTTTTTTTGATACGCCATCTTCTTTCGCTAAATGTTCCATTAAAATATCTGTTGCTCGGTTTTGAACTTCTTTGACAACGTATGGGTATTTTTCTCTAGAAGAATCCTTTTTATCTGTGAAATCTTCTACAATATTATAGGAAACTGCCTTTTGATATTCTTTTTCTGATATATAGTTTTCTTCTTGCATTCTTTTAAGAACGACTTTCATACGCTCTATACCAGGTTTTAGTCCTTCTTTATCTTTTAGTTCACCACCAAGTGCGAAAGGTGTGAATTTATAAGGATTCTGAGGCATTCCTGCTAGAAAAGCTGCTTGTGGAATGTTTAAGTCTTTCGCATCAATTCCAAAAACACCCTGTGCAGCTGTCTGGATCCCTGCAATATTTCTGCCGGAAGAGTTTCTTCCATAGGGAATGACATTTAAATAAGCTTCTAAAATTTCTTCTTTCTCAAAAAAGTTTTCTAATCGCATCGCTAGTAAGATTTCTTTTGCTTTTCGATCGAAAGAAACTTCATTTGTTAATAATTGATTTTTAATTAATTGTTGGGTGAGTGTACTTCCCCCTGTTTTTGTATCTGAATTAAGTGCTTCTTGTGCCATTGCACGAACAATTGCTTTCGGAACAATTCCATTATGTTCATTAAAATATTCATCTTCTGTAGCAATTACTGCATGAATCAATGTATCAGATACTTTATCTAATGTAATTTCTTCTCTATGCAGATCAGAACGAACATCTCCCATATATTTTTTATTAGCAAAATATAGTTTCGTTGTTTCTTCATAATTATAGATTGCTTTTTCCATACTTTCATGGCTACGGATTGGTTCATCTTTGACTAAGGAGGCGAAGTAACCAGCACCAACACCAAGTCCAAGGAATAAACCGATAAATCCAATGATGATAAAAAATAAAATTATATTCCAAATGACATCATAACTAATTCGAAAGGAACGTTGGATTTCACCCTTGTTCCATAAGTTTCGCAATTTTTTATAAAAGTTTTGGAGAATTTGTTTTACATCCACATTAAAAACCTCCTAAAATATCATGTTATATTATAGCATAAGCGCGATATTTGGTATATATATATAAAAGATTATCATTGCATTTTATTTTTATATATGGTAAGAATATAGTATCTCATATTTTATGAAAAAGCGAAGAAGGAAATAAGTAACGAAGCAAATCCCTATCAAAGAGAGCTGGCGGTTGGTGTAAGTCAGTATATATTTGCAAGTGAATTACATTCTGGAGCTTCTTTTTTGTCCATTTTTGTTAGGATGAAAAAGACGGTGAACTCATCGTTAACAAATCCTAAGTGGCAATACCTATTGCAACAAGGGTGGTACCGCGTGTTTAACTCGTCCCTTTTATAAGAGGAGGAGTTTTTTTGTTTTCTAAAATAAAGATGAATTGATGGAGAGTGAATACTGATGGATATTTTACAGGATTTAGAAAAACGTGGGTTGATTAACCAAGTAACAGATTTTGAAGGATTAAGAAGACATCTAGCAGAAAATCAAGTCACATTATATTGTGGTTTTGATCCGACAGCAGATAGTCTACATATTGGACACTTGCTACCGATTACCATGTTAAAACGTTTCCAAAAAGCTGGTCATCGTCCAATTGCTTTAATAGGTGGTGGAACAGGAATGATTGGTGACCCTAGTGGTCGTTCCACAGAGCGGTCTTTAAATGAAGCGGAAGTTGTTCAAGGATACGCAGAAAAGATTAAACAACAAATTGGCAAACTTTTAGAGTTTGACGAGGGAGAAAATCCTGTTGTCGCTAGAAATAATCATGATTGGCTAGCAGATTTAACATTTATTGATGTCTTACGTGATATTGGAAAGCATTTTACAGTAAACTATATGCTAGCAAAAGATGCTGTATCATCCCGAATTGAAGATGGAATTTCCTATACAGAATTTAGTTACATGCTTTTACAATCTCTTGATTATGTCAAATTACATGAACAAGAAAATATGACATTACAAATTGGTGGAAGTGACCAGTGGGGGAATATTACTGCTGGGATGGAATTAATTCGCCGTACACGTGAAAACCAAGATGAAGAGGTAAAAGTATTTGGTTTAACGGTTCCACTAATTACCAAAGCAGACGGAACGAAATTTGGTAAAACAGCAGGTGGAGCTATTTGGTTGGATCCAGAAAAAACAAGTCCATATGAGTTTTATCAATTCTGGATCAATACAGATGACCGCGATGTGATGAAATTTATTCGCTATTTTACATTTTTACCAGAGGAAGAAGTACGAGAATTAGAAGAATCTCTGGAAAATCATCCAGAAAAACGTCTTGCCCATAAGCGCCTAGCTGAGGAAGTTACGAAAATGGTTCATGGGGAAGAATCACTACAACAAGCACAAAATATTACAGAAGCATTGTTTAGTGGAAACTTGAAACAATTATCCATAAGTGAAATTAAACAAGGATTCAAAGATGTGCCAACATATGAAATGGACAAGGAAGAAATTGGCTTAGTTGATTTATTAGTCGATGCGAAGATATCTTCATCTAAACGTCAGGCACGCGAAGATATTAAAAATGGAGCAATTTACATTAATGGAGAACGTGAACAAGAAGTAAATTATACTGTTTCCGAAGCAGATCGAATGGAAGGTACCTTTACTATTATTCGCCGTGGAAAGAAAAGATATTTCCTAATCAAATATAAATAAAAATTATAATAAAGGCTTCTCTTCTAAAACTTTATTTAGGAGAAAAGCCTTTTCATTGTTTGTATATATATAACTGAAAATACAAAATTAATACAAAATAGAACAGCAAATTAGTTGCGCTTCAGATGAATATATAAGTAAAATGAATAGAGATACGTGTATAAATAAGGGGATGATACATAATGAATGAAACAATTGAGACAATATTAAATCACCGTTCTATACGAAAATTCACAGATCAAAAGCTGTCGGATGAACAAATTCGTATCATTATTCAGGCCGCACAACAGGCTTCTACATCAAGTTATGTGATGGCTTATACAATAATTGGTGTAACCGACCCAGAAATCAAGAAACAATTAGCGGAAGTATCTGGTCAATTCTATGTAGAAAAAAATGGTCAACTTTTTGTATTCTGTGCAGATTTAAGTCGAATTCAAGCAATCCAGGCACAAGATGAAGAAAAACAAGTGATGGAAGAAAACTTAGAAAGTACCGAACAATTTATTGTTGCAACGGTTGATGCCGCACTTGCTGCACAAAATGCTGCCATTGCCGCTGAATCACTTGGGTTAGGGATTTGTTATTTGGGGAGTTTACGAAATGATATAGAGCGTGTAAGTGACATACTTCAACTACCTGATTATGTATACCCATTATTTGGTATGGCAATGGGATATCCGAATCATGAACCGGAGAAGAAACCCCGTTTTCCAATGGAAGTCATTTACCATGAAAATACATATAAAAAGCATCCGGAACAGGATAAATATGTACAAGACTTTGATGCGACATTAAAAGAGTATTACAGCAACAGATCATTTAATGTCAGGTCAGATACATGGACAAAACAGATGATTCGTAAATATAAAGTTCCACAACGATTAGATGTTGGACCATTTATAAAAGGGAAGCAAATGAATAGAAAATAAAAAGTGCCTGTGTGATGAAATAGATATCACACAGGTGTTTTTTACTCACTTATTATCGCAGATTAACTAGGCTGTAAGATCTCCACTTCAAGAATTCGAGATACTTTAAGAATTATAAGTGGAGGATCAACAGCCAGTAAAGGCCCGATTCGTTCAACTAACAATCAGTGGGAGAAGAAGAAAACTCCCACTGATTGAAGTTTCACTTTATTTCTTTAGACCGATTGAAGTTGAATTTCACTTTTTCAAATGCGGTACTCGAATAACTTTCAAGTAGTCCGTGTGTGGTAATGTCCTCCTTAGAAACAACCTTTTGTTGAAAAGTAACGGGTATAGGTCGTATAAATGGAAACATATCTAAATAGATAGTTCTCTCATTTTTCCATTCCACTTGGATTCGCTTTTCTGCCATGTCTTGCATCAAAGTAGGTATTGGAATCCCTTCACGGAAAAATGAGTGTTCTTGATTTTTTGAAACCCCAGGTTCATTTAAGCATATATATAAAGAGAGATTGTCTCCAAATTGTAGCAAATTATAATGCAAATCAAATAACGTTTGATTAAAATGGGGAAAGGTTTTGATGATTCGTTCGTGACGTTTTCTTTCTTGTTTTAAAAAATACTTAACCTCGTCTATCTTATGATGTTTCACAAATCGGGCATAATGCTCACTACATAAGAGTGCTGCATATGGATTTACTTGTTCAACCTTATCAATCCCTTGCTTGTATAACGTTAGCTTGGGTAATAAAGGGAAATCGATGAATGTGTATGGAGCATGCTTCTTGTCATTCCAAAAAGGTTCCTTGTCAAATGGTTTCCATCCACAGTCATGCTGTTCAATGGCGTATATCACGGAATTCCAGAAGTTATCTCTCTTCAATAAATGTGGTTTCAGGTCGGTCATTATATTAGCAGCCACCCTAGCATGCTCGTGCTGTTCAATCATAATGAAAGCCTTGTTTGTTTCACGAACAATCATTTGATACACCCTTTCATGGAATAGAGAGAAAATGATTTATCTTTATGTAGATACATCCTTTTCCTTTTTCCTTTAATAGTATTTTAAATGTTTAAAGGTATTGATTCAATTTCAAAACTCGTTTATTTGAAACATGGAAGATTTGTTGGTGTGAAATATCATGCACAAAAATTATATACTGGAATAGTATAGAGAAACTATAAGGAATTTAGAAAAATGGTATGTATAAAACCCTGTAAACAGGTAGGAATAATATAAATTATTTGTTATAATGAATTGTAAACTTTATAGAAAGGGAGAATTATTTTGAAAGTTGTTCATAGTATGGTGGATTTAATTGGTGATACTCCTTTAGTTAAATTAAATAGAATTGTAAATCCGAACGGTGCAGAAGTATACGTTAAGTTGGAATATTTTAATCCAAGCAGAAGTGTGAAAGACCGTGCTGCATTTTATATGCTTGATCAAGCTGAAAAAAGTGGTTTCATAAAACCAGGTGCTACCATTATCGAACCAACATCAGGAAATACAGGGATTGGTCTTGCGATGAATGCAGCAGCAAAAGGATATAAAACAATTATTGTCATGCCAGATTCTTCTACAGAAGAACGGGTCAATATTTTAAAAGCATTTGGTGCAGAAGTTGTCTTTACCCCTAGTGAAGGAAAAATGCCAGCAGCAATTGAAAAAGCAAAAGAAATAGCTAAAGATATTTCGAATAGTTTTATTCCGATGCAATTTGAAAATGAAGCAAATCCAGATATTCATCGTTTTACTACTGCAAAAGAGATTATGAGGGCAATGGAAAAGGTAGAAAAAAACTTATCAGCCTTTGTTTGTACTGCAGGTACGGGCGGTACTATCACAGGAACAGGTGAAGCTTTAAAGGAATACGATGAAAACATATCAATTCATGTTGTTGAGCCAGCAGGTTCGCCAGTTTTATCTGGTGGGAAACCCGGAAAACATAAATTAGTAGGAACGAGTCCAGGTTTTATTCCAGATATTTTAAATACAAATATCTTTGATGAAATAATTCAAATTGAAGATCAAGATGCCTATGATACGGTACATTCTCTAGCATCTAAAGAAGGCATATTATTAGGGCCATCTGGTGGTGCATCCGTATATGCTGCAATTCTTGTAGCAAGCCGCCTAAGTCCAGATGAAACTGTGGTATGTATTGCACCTGATACAGGAGAAAGATACTTATCGAGTGATTTATTTGACTAGTATCATTATAGCTATTAATAAAAAGATATGGATATTGTGTATACAAGAACTTCCATATTTTTTTAAGAGTAATACCTAGTAAACTAATAGGTTTAATGTGTTAAAAGGAGTTAGGGTGAAAAAAATGTATTTGAAGATAGAGGGAATTAATAAGAGCTTTACGAATGATCAAAATGAGAAAGTAAAGGTATTAGATAATATTTCGATGGAAATTGAAAAAGGGAGTTTTGTTTCCATTGTAGGGCCATCAGGTTGTGGAAAATCAACATTATTAGATGTTATTGCAGGATTAGAAAAGGCTGATTCTGGTTTTATATCTGTTTCAGGTAAAAAGATTAATAAGCCAGGCCCAGACCGTGTCGTTGTATTCCAAGAGGATGGTTTATTTCCTTGGCTAACGGTATTAGACAATGTCATGTATGGATTACATCTTAAAAAAATTTCAAAAATAGATGCAGAAAAGAAAGCGAAAGAAATATTAAAAATGGTCCATTTAAGTCAATATATCCACTCTTACCCACATCAACTTTCTGGTGGAATGAAACAAAGAGTAGCAATTGCAAGAGCCCTTGTCATGGAGCCAGATATTTTACTGATGGATGAACCTTTTTCAGCATTAGATGAACAAACGAAAATGATGCTTCATAATGAATTATTAGATATATGGAAAGAAACGAAAGTAACGATATTCTTTGTAACTCATGATATTCGCGAAGCGGTGAAATTATCAGAAAAAATTGTTGTACTTGCAACAAGACCTGGAAAAATAAAAGAAATTATTACCGTTCCTGCGATGAAAGACAGTATGATGCCGAACTCGGTTACATTAAAGATGGAAAGAAAAATATTAACAATCCTTCAGACAGAAATAGATAAAGTATGGAAGGAGGAAATGGGGGATGAATACAGCTTTCAGACGAATTATATTCATCGGAGTGATAGCAATCATTTGGGAAATGACATCTAGACTTTCAGGTTTGCCAGATTTTATGTTTCCTAGTTTGACGCAAGTCTTTTCAACCCTTTTTAATGGGTTAATAGATGGTCAGATAACGAAAGCTATTATTATAAGCTTTAAGAGAATTTTAATTGGCTTTTCAATCGCTGTCATTCTTGGTTTTATATTAGGTTATTTGATTTGGCGGTTTACATTTGTTGAAGATACACTTGGCTTTCTTGTAACAGCATTCCAATCAATTCCAAGTATTGTGTGGTTTCCACTTGCGATTATTTGGTTCGGTTTAAATGATTTTGCCATTTTATTTATTGTAACGATTGGGGCAACTTGGACTATGACGATGAGTGCAACAAGCGGATTCAAAAATGTGCCCGAACTTTATCAACGAGTCGCCAAAACACTTGGTTCTAGTGGTTTTCATTTTATTAAAACTGTAATTATACCAGCTTCTATTCCACAAATACTCTCAGGATTACGTATATCTTGGGCTTTTGCTTGGCGAGCATTAATGGCTGGGGAACTATTAGGAGCTGGTGGCGGGCTGGGACAATTATTAGAAAATGGCCGCGCCTTAGGTCAAATGGATTTAGTTATTTCCGTCATGATTATCATTGCGGTGATTGGAACGATGATGGATCGTGTTGTATTTGTACGTTTAGAACGTTCGGTTCAAACAAAATGGGGCATAAATCAAGCAACATAAATATTAAAGGGGGATTTATCGATGAAAAGGCTTTTAGTAATCTTTATTTCTATTACATTATTTATTGGAATTTTAATAGGATGTTCAAGTGAAGAAGAGGAAATAGTTAAAATTGGCTATTTTCCTAACCTGACACATATTGCGACAATTGTAGGATTGGAAAAGGGGTATTTTGAAACAGAGTTTGGTGAAAATATGAAAATTGAAACGAAGACATTTAATAATGGTGGTCTATTTATGGAGGCCATGCAGACAAATGAAATCGATGTTGGAACGGTTGGCCCGGGACCATTATTAAATATATATGTAAAAAATCCTGGATTTCATATCATTTCCGGTGCAGTGAACGGAGGAGCAGTACTTGTTGCAGCGAAAGGAAGTGGTGTTGAAAGTTTAAAACACTTAGATGGAAAAAGAGTGGCGATTCCTGTGATTGGTAGCACACAAGATATCATGCTTCGTAAGGCATTACAAGATGTAAATTTAAATGCTACATCTAGTGGTGGTACAGTAGAATTATTTGCGGCGGCACCTGCGGAGACGGTCACATTATTTACTCAAGAATCTGTCGAAGCAGCTGCAACACAAGAACCTTGGGGATATACGTTAGAAACACAAGCAGATGGAAAATTGCTATTAGATTGGGATGAATTTGCTTGGGGAAAAGAATCAACGAATACAGTTGTAGCAGCAACAAGTAAATTTGTAGAAGATGAAGAACGTACAAAATCATATATTAAAGCGCATAAGAGAGCAATTGAATTTATACAGGATAATCCAGAAAAAGCACAAGGCTTGGTGATTAAACATATTAAAGATTTAACAGGAAAGGAAATTGATAAGGAAGAAATAGAAGCAGCATTTAATCGCTTAGAAGTGACAACAAATGTTAATGAACAAGTTATTCAGGAAATGGCAGATATTAGTAAAAATGCTGATTATGTCGATTCAAATGATATTGATGGTTTATTTGATTTATCGATTATAAATGCATTAAAAGAATAAATATCTTTGAGTTTACTTGTGAAATTATTAAAAAATATCTAGTAGAGTATTTTTAAAACGAAATATGTATAAAATTGTACCCGGGGTAGGAAAATAAACCATTAGTAAAAAGGCCTCTTTTTCGTGTGTGCTTTCCAGGCAAACACATTAGAAAGAGGCCTTTTCATGAATGTAAATATAATTATATCAAGTTTTGACATACACATTTAAGTTTATTTTGTTGCAATTCATTTTAAAAGTTGCTATTATTTAGATGTTAAATGATTAGACATCTAAGTAATTATATATAAACAGAAAGGAGTCTTTCAAGTGAGATTACAAGGAAAAGTCGGAATAGTAACTGGGAGTGCTTCTGGTATTGGCAGAGGAATAGCCCTAGCGATGGCAAAAGAAGGGGCTCATATCGCCATTGTTGATGTGAATGAGGAAAAAGGAAAAGAAACTTTAGCTGAAGTTAATAAATTTACAGAAGGCTTGCTTTTTATAAAAAATATATCCATTAAAGAAAATGCCGATAAAGTTGTCGATGAAGTCGTGAAAAAATTTGGCAAGCTAGATATTTTAGTTAATAATGCACATGTATCAAGACAGGTGCCTTTCGTTGAGACAACAGAAGATCACTTCGATTTATCTTTTGGAACTGGTTTTTATCCAACTTTCTATTTTATGAAAGCTGCTTACCCTGAATTGAAAAAATCTAAGGGTAAAGTAATTAACTTTGCTTCAGGAGCAGGCCTGGATGGACAACCTACACAAACTTCTTATGCAGCGGCAAAAGAAGCTATTCGAGGAATTTCACGAGTTGCAGCGAATGAATGGGGACCAGACGGTATTAATGTCAACTTAATCTCACCTATTGCACTCACTCCTGGTGTTGAACAATGGCGTCAAAACGATCCAAAATCATACGATGCAATGATTAATAAAATTCCACTTCGTCGGCTTGGTGACACAGAACAAGATATCGGTAGAGTAGCTGTCTTTTTAGCAAGCGATGATTCGGATTATATAACTGGACAAACACTTATGGTAGATGGTGGAAGTATTAAGTTACGTTAAGGGAGGAATGAAGTATGGGAAGGTTAGATAATAAAGTAGCTATAGTTACAGGTGGAGCATCAGGTATTGGTGAACGTATGGTTGAATTATTCAGCCAAGAAGGAGCTATCGTCATTGCCGCCGACATTAATGAGGCAGCACTTGAAAGAGTTCGTCAAAAAGAAAACGTATATGGAATGAAGTTAAATGTTTCTTCAGAGGAAGATTGGCAAGCACTAGCCAAGGAAGTAAACAATCATTTCGGTAAAATTGATATTCTCGTGAACAATGCAGGTATTTCATCGGAAAAACAATATCAGGAAATTAATCTTGATGACTGGGGAAAAATGCTGTCTATTAACGGTTTTGGTCCTTTTGCTGGTATGAAACATGTTGCTCCTTATATGGCAGAACAAAAGAAAGGATCTATTGTAAATATCTCTTCTTATACTGCACAAATCGGGCAAGGTTTTAACCACTATTCGGCTTCTAAAGGTGCAGTTCGTGCTATTTCTAAAGCAGCTGCAACAACCTTTGGGCATCAAGGAGTACGTGTAAATACACTTTTTCCTGGGATTATTGAAACACCAATGACAAAATCGTTGGAAACATCAAAAGATCTTCTCGGTCGCTTGGTTCAAGCAACACCGCTTCAACGATTAGGTCAACCTGAAGATATTGCAAATGCGGCGTTATTCTTAGCATCTGATGAATCTTCTTTTATCACTGGTGCGGAATTGGTGATTGACGGTGGATTTTCTGCTCAATAAAATATACTATATTCAATGAGGCCCCTATAATCCAAGGGGCTTTTCAATTATAGAAAGTAGGGGTATACGTATATGAAAGAAAAAAACATTTTTGGACTTATTCATTCCATGGATCAGGTCACGAACTATTTAATTATTCAATGGAATAAAATGTTCAATGAAAGCCTTGGTATTTCTCATATTCTTGTGCTTAGCCACCTTAAGGATAACGGAAAAAGTCGTCCATCAGATATCGCGAGAACCTTAGGGTTGACTCCTCCAACTTTAACTCACTTATCAGAAAAACTCGTGCAAAAAAAGTTAGCCACTCGACTTGCAGACGATGATGATCGTAGAATTATTTATTTAGCTATCACTGATAAGGGACTCGATTTGGTCAAAAAAGCAAATGAAGAGGGAAAAACACTTCGTAAAAATTTGTTTGATAAATTAACAGCTGAGGAACAACAACAACTATTATCCATTTACAGGAAATTAAATGACTCTATTAGGAATTGAGTTTTATTTACAAAACTGGAATAAGAAAAGTCCTCAAAACCCTATTTATAAAGGTTTTGGGGACTTTAAATACTGAATTCAATTAAGCAACTTTATTAACGAGAGTAGAACTCAACGATTAGAGACTCGTTAATTTCAGCTGGTAATTCAGCACGTTCTGGACGTCTTGTGTACGAACCTTCTAGATTGTTTTCATCAAATGTGAGGTACTCAGGTACAAAGTTGTTTACTTCGATAGATTCTTTAATAATATCTAGGTTTTTAGATTTTTCACGTAGACCAATTGTTTGACCAATTTTTACAGAGTATGATGGAATATTTGTACGTTGCCCATCAACTGTAATATGACCGTGGTTTACTAATTGGCGTGCTTGGCGACGTGTACGTGCAAAGCCAAGACGGTAAACAAGGTTGTCTAGACGTGATTCAAGAAGAACCATGAAGTTTTCACCGTGAACACCTTTCATTTTTCCTGCACGGTCAAACAAATTACGGAATTGACGCTCATTTAAACCGTACATAAAACGTAATTTTTGTTTTTCTTGAAGCTGTAAGCCATACTCAGATAGCTTTCTGCGTTGGTTTGCACCATGTTGTCCTGGTGCATAAGGACGTTTATCTAATTCTTTACCTGTTCCTGTTAGTGAAATGCCAAAACGACGTGATTTTTTCCAAATTGGACCTGTATATCGTGACATAGGACATTTCCTCCTTGTAGTTTATTTGCATAAAATAAACGGAGCGTGCCCCAATCCGTTGTGTATTTTATTTTCATGCACCATCGCCCCAGCAGCTGAGGGTTACACGATACACCTCTTTTTGAGGAATAAAATACTTGCAAGCGGCGGTTCACTTAGGCTACTTATTATTTTACACAAAGTCTAGTATATATTTTTTTTAGAAGTAAGTCAACAAAAACATATATGAAAGATAACCATACATAAAAATAGGAGTAAATGACTATATCTGTTATAATAATATTCATATAGTAGTTATAAAGAACTATACAATAAGTCCTTCTGATTAGGTGATCTTAATATGAATGAACAATCAGTACTCCAGATGAAATTAAAAAATATATTTTTTGACATTATAACAAATAATAATTCCCTGAGTATAAATAAAAAGATGTTATTAGACATATCAAGACAATTAGTTGATATCCTACAACACAAACAGATAGCGATATATATTTTAGACGAATGGAATAATCAATATAAACGAATGACTGTTTATCCGAAATATCGAGTAACATCTTTACAAGAAACTATTCCTCTATCTGAATTTCAGAAAAAAATACCATTTCAAATAGATAAAGGAAATATAATCATCCCAATAAACATTGGAGAAAAAGCATTTGGATATATTATCAGTTGTACAGAAACCAGAAATACATTGGATGAACTACATATGTCAATCATTCAAAAAGAATCAGAAAAACTATTTAAACTATTACATACTTATCATCAGATGAAGATAAAACAGAATAGGATGAAGTTTGCCAACTCCTTTTCTTCTAGATTATTTTCAAAAGTAGACAAAAGTAATATATTAGAAGAACTTTTAACCTCTATCCAGAACCTCTATCCAAATTTTAAATTCAATGTTTTATTGTCTCAAGAATATAAAGTTGATCCATCATTACCGATTAAATTGTTAAATTTTAGTGGGAAATTTGGGTATCATTTGAGTATGACCGCATTTTTAACGGGAGAGCCCCAAATAGAAATAGATAAATATCAAGAACGTTTGAAACTATATGTGCCATTAGAAGGAAAACAGGCTATCTATGGTGTGTTAGAAGTTGAGACGAATGATGCTATTAATTTTCCTAAACATGAACTTGATTTTATATCACAATTAGCAAGCTTTACAGGAAAGGCAATTGAAAATGTTGCATTGTATCAAAGTTCAAACGAGCAAATAGAGAGTTTGAAATTGATAAACGAAACATCTAAAATGCTAAATTCAAATATGAAATTAGAGGAAATTATTAGAATCGTTAGAAAGAAGGTAATGAGTATATGCGATTGTTCTGAATTAGGCTTTGTTAAAATCGGGGAAACGGAGCCATCCGTGTTAGAAGAAAGTACCCCTTATTTTCATACGAAAGAAGGACAGGTCCTCGCCCATTATTTAACACATAGAAATGAACAAGAACCTTTTTTTGCTGGTGATTTCAACTTAATAGATGGCATTCCATATCGTTCGGTTATGATAATCCCGATGAAACATGATGTTTTTACGTATGGGTCGGTCATTATTTTACACGAGGAACCAAACTACTTCACATTTGAAAATTTTAAGACAATACAATCTCTTATTATGCATTCTACTTTATCTATTTTAAATGCATTTTTAATGAAACAATTGAAACAAACAGTGAAAACAGATTATGTAACAAAATTGTACACACGAAACCATTTAGATAAACAGATACATAAACATATGAAAACACGAGGGCAGGGGACATTAATATTATTCGATATCGATGATTTTAAAAAAATAAATGATACATTTGGGCACCACATAGGTGATAAAGTATTAAAACAAGTGGCAAACATTATCCAAAGAAATACAAGAACGGAAGATATTGCGGCACGTTGGGGTGGAGAAGAACTAGCTGTATATTTACCTGGAGTGTTGGAGGAAAAGGGTGTAGAAATAGCAAAAAGAATTAGTAGGGAAGTAGAAATGGACACAAATCCACAAATTACAGTTTCTGCTGGAGTTTCGGCATGGAATGATGCGATTCCTAAATCGGTAGTCGAATTATTCATCCGTACAGATCAAGCTTTATATGAAGCAAAAAATTCTGGAAAGAATTGTGTGATCATGAAATCCATTCTATAAAAAGATGGTGTTTGATATATAAACACCATCTTTTTATAGAAGTGCCCCCTTTAAAATCTTGATGAATTTTTCTAAGTAAACTTGATCTATATCATGAAAGCGGTTTTTAATTGGACTATCAATATCTAACACACCATAAATTTCATCTTTTATAATGATTGGAATAACAATTTCAGATTGACTTCGATTGTCACAAGCAATATGGCCTGGGAAATGATTCACATCATTAACCCTGATGGTTTGTCTTTTTTTTATAGCTGTCCCACAAACACCTTTTCCATAGGGGATGCGGATACAAGCAGGTAATCCTTGAAATGGTCCTAGGACAAGTCCATTTTCTTTCCATAAATAAAAACCAACCCAATTAATTTCTTCTAAAAACTGATTTAATAAGGCAGCTGCATTTGCTAGATTAGCTATATGATCTTTTTCATCGTGTATTAATGCCTGTAATTGCTGGAATAAAGAATCATAATCCTTATGTATGTCACCTGAATAATTAACTGTTTGAAACATATGTAAACATCCTTTCTTTTCTTTTTATTTTGACAAAATATGATCCTTTTAAATTTTTTGTCGACATTTAGATGCAGGAGATGTTGCTTTTATTGTCGTATGTTAGAACTAAGGGGATCTAACATATTCTAGCATACGAGGAGTTGAAAAAAGATGAATAGTGAGCCAACAAAACAAAAGATAACGAGAATTGCATCTTCTTTATTTTATCAAAAAGGATTCCAAGGAACATCTGTTCGCGATATTGCAAAAGAAGCAGATGTCAATTTATCAGCAATTAGTTATTATTTTAAAGGAAAACAAGGTTTACTAGAACATACTGTTACTTCTTATTTTGAAGATTATTTAGCTGTACTAGAAGCAGCGTTTTTTAAAACAAGAAACTTACCTGCAGTGGAACGTCTAAAGAAATTAATTCGAACCATTATTCAATTTAAACAAGAGTATGAACAATTATCTTGTTTTATTTATCGTGAACTTGCATTTGACTCTATTTTTGTTAGAGAAATGGTTGTTACATATTTGGCAAAAGAAAGTTTTTATATTAAAAAAATATTTTATACCATTCTTGAGGAAAAAAGTATTTCTAAGAAAGAACATCCATTTTTATTTATGCAATTACTTGGAATGTTCTCTACGCCTTATCTTCTTCATAGTGAATTGAAAAGTCAAGCAATTGGTGTGACGGGGAAGGATTATTTTACTGAAAACTATGTGAGTGTTATATATAAATGGATAGATTCCGTGATTGAAGCATAGAAAAATGTTGAAATTCCAAATAAAAAGAAGTAAATTTTAGCCAAAAACCGTCAAAACATGGTATTATTAATTATATAGTGATATTTTAAAAGGAAATTACATTTTTTAGTACATATATGTAATAAATGGAAAATAAGTAAAGATCCTCTTACAAGGGATAGCTAGCTAGGAGGTTTTGTATGATATATATCATCATCGCGATATTACTAATTATTATTATTTTAATTACTGGATTAATTTTTCGAAAGCGAATGTATGATGAAGTTGACCGACAGGAAAGTTGGAAATTAGACATTATGAATCGGAATGTCGCAGGGCAAATAGCACGTATTAAAAAATTGAATCTTTCTGGGGAAACACAAGAAAAATTTGAAGAATGGAAAGAACGTTGGGAAACAATTGTAACAAAGGATTTATCAGATGTGGAAGAAGCGTTATTTGAAGCGGAAGAGGCATCTGATCGTTATCGATTCCCAACAGCAAAAAAAGTCATCGAAAATACAGATGAACGATTACAATCAGTTGAAAAAGATATTGAAAATATTTTGGTAGAATTAGACCAATTGATAGACACTGAAAAGGAAAATCGGGAAGAAATAGAACAAATGGAGCCCACTCTTAAAAAACTACAAAAAGTCATTTCGCAGAAGCGGTATCAATATGGAAAGGCCGATCAATGGTTTGAAAAAGAATTGAAACAATCGGAAGATGGTATTGCTACATATCATGAACTTGTCCAGTCTGGAAATTACTTAGAAGCAAAAGAACTTGTAGATGGATTGAAAGAAGCATTGGCGACCGTTGAAAAAAAATTAGAAGAATTTCCGGATTTATATAAAGCATGTAAAGATCAACTTCCAAGTGAATTAAATGAACTCCTGGCTGGTGTTCAGGAAATGATAGAAGATGGATATCCGATTAAACAATTTAATTTTGAAGAAGAAATTAAACAATCTCAAAAACGTCTTCACGATGGTGTACTGGCCCTTGAAAAAGGGGAGATAGATGAGAGTAGGCAAATGATTTCGGAAATAGATGAACGAATAAAAGAAATTTATGATGTATTAGAGAAAGAAGCTATTGCTAAGAATTATGTTGAATCACATGTTCCAAGTTATCAGAAGGCACTTGAAGAGGTTGCAGCTACTTTTTCTGAAACCAAAACAGAAGTGGATTACTTGAAACAGACCTATTACCTGGATGATGGTGATATGGAAAAATATATGTCCATTGAAAAAACAATCGATCATCTACAAGCACAATATGAGAAAATTTCTAACGCATTGGAAAATGAAAAAGGGACATATATTGAGATGCGAGAGCGTCTGGAAAAAGAATGGCAACAATTAGAAGAAATAAAGGAAGAACATATTGCATTTAAAAAGGACTTGCAAAATCTACGGCGTGATGAATTAGAGGCAAAAGAAGAGCTCCTCCAAATGCGTCAAAAAAGTCAAGATACATATCGTAAGTTAGCAAAAAGTAATATTCCAGGTATTCCGAACTTTATTTTAGATATACTAGAAGACACCAAAGAAAAAAACGATTATGTCCTACACGTATTAGAAAAACAACCACTTGATATGACAGAAGTTCAAAAAGCTTTGGGTGAAGCCAAGACTGCTACAGAGTATCTTTTAGAACAAACAAACTTCATGTTGGATCAGGCTTATTTAACAGAGCAAGTCATTCAATATGCCAATCGTTATCGGAGTCGATATCCAATTTTAGCTAGAAAGTTGGCTGAAGCAGAACAATTATTCAGAAAGTATGAATATGAAGCTGCTTTAGAAGAAGCGGCAAAAGCGGTTGAAGAAGTGGAACCTGGTGCATTAAAACGAATTGAAGAATTACAATCCATTGTGTAAAATATTTTCACTGCATGATTTTCATGGTATGATTCAATCATGAAACGTTGATGAAGGCTGTCTTATGGAATTTTTTTCCATAGTCAGCCTTCTGTTTTGATTTCTTAGACTTAAGGAGGCTACGCAATGATTTACTTAGATAATAGTGCAACTACAAAGCCACATCCAGATGTACTTCACAGTTTTCAACAAGTATCAACGTCCTTTTATGCAAACCCGTCTTCCATTCATCCACTTGGTGGAGAAGCCGAACAATTGCTTTTAACTGCTAAAAAACAAGCAGCAAAAATATTACGTGTTTTACCAGAGGAGATTATATTTACAGCAAGTGGAACAGAAGGAAATAATCTAGCTATAAAAGGAGTTGCCTTAGAACACCAAAAACGGGGGAAACATATTATTACAACAATAATTGAACATCCGTCCGTATATAATACATGTCTTGCTTTAGAAAAATTAGGCTTCGAAATTACATACATTCCTGTAAATCAGGATGGAATAGTATCACCTGAGATGATTGAACAAGCAATTCGTGATGACACCATTCTCATATCCGTAATGCATGTTAATAATGAAATTGGATCTATACAACCGGTTCAAGAAATTGGTGAGCGTTTAAGAAAATATCCAAAAGTTATTTTTCATGTTGATGATGTACAAGGTTTTGGTAAGGTTCCTTTGAATATAAAAGAAAGCCATATCGACTTATATACGATATCAGCACATAAAATACATGGACTGAAAGGGAATGGAATTCTTTATAAACAAAGCCGTGTTTCTTTATTTCCTTTATTTCATGGTGGAGAACAAGGAGAAGGATTCAGAGCAGGAACGGAGAATGTGGCAGGAGCGGTGTCCATGACAAAAGCTATGCGCTTAATAAAAGAAAAAGAGAAAGAAAAAAATAGGTATCTGTTCCAATTACATCAATTATTACGACAAGAATTGGAAAAAATAGAAGGGGTTTTCATTAATACGCCTAAAAATGCAGCACCGCATATTATGAATTTTTCTCTACCAGGTTTAAAACCAGAAGTATTGATTCACGCTTTGGCTTCTGAAGAAATTTATATTTCTACAAAATCAGCTTGTTCTTCAAAGCAATCTGATTATAGTAGGATTGTCGCTGCATGTGGAAAAGATGATGAAAATGCGACATCAGCATTAAGAGTTAGTCTGTCTTACGAACAAACAAAAGAAGAAATTGATACATTTATTCATACAATGAAACGAATCATAACAAAATTACGAGGAATAATGGGGTAGATGTTAATGGAATTCGAATTTGATCATATATTAATTCGCTATGGTGAATTAGCGTTGAAAGGAAAAAATCAAAAACATTTTCTAAATAAATTACAGCAAAATATACAGCATAAATTAAAAGGATTTCCAAATATAAAAATAAAGCGAACACGTGGTAGAATGTTTATTATGCTTCATGGGCAGGATCCACAACCAATTATCGATAAATGTAAAAACATCTTTGGTATTCACAGTTTAAGTTTAGCCATAAAGGTTTCGAATGAATTAGAACAAATCAAACAAGCTGGATTATTTGCTTTAGAAAACTCGATTCAAGCAAAAACATTTAAAGTTGCCGTACGTCGTGTTGATAAAACATTTCCAACCGGCTCACAGGAAATGAATCAGCTTTTAGGTGCTTATTTATTAAAACATACATCTGGCTTTAAAGTGGATGTGCATCAACCCGATGTAGAAATAAATGTAGAAATACGTGTAGATGCGACGTATATCACGTCAGATGTAATCAAAGGTGCTGGAGGTCTACCTGTTGGAACATCTGGAAAATCATTACTTTTACTATCTGGTGGAATTGATAGTCCTGTTGCAGGATACTTAATGATGAAGCGTGGTGTAGAGATAGAAGCAATTCATTTCCATTCACCACCGTTTACAAGTGACCGTGCTAAACAAAAAGTAATCGATCTTGCGGAGAAATTGACAGCTTTCGGTCATCGTTTAAAAATTCATGTTGTTCCATTTACAACATTACAACAGAAAATCTTTCAGGAAATTCCAGAAAGCTATGCAATGACTGTTATGCGTCGTATGATGTTCCGCATCAGTGAAGCAGTCTGTGAAAATCACCAAATCTTATCCCTTACTACAGGAGAAAGTCTTGGTCAAGTCGCTTCCCAAACAATGGAAAGCATGCACACAATTAATGAAGTAACCAATTATCCGATTCTACGACCATTAGTGGCAATGGATAAACAAGATATTATCAAAATATCGAAACAAATTGACACATATGATATTTCGATACGGCCATATGAAGACTGTTGTACCATTTTTGTGCCAAAAGCTCCAAAAACAAAACCAAAAAGAGAAAAAGTAAACCAATTTGAAGCAGACTTTGCTTTTGAACCATTCATAGAAGAAGCCGTCCAAAAGATACAGAAGATTGTTGTATCAGATGAACAAAGTGAAGATAAACGATTTGATGATTTATTTTAATGGTTTGTTATTTTCTAAAACAATATTTATATCTTAGAAAATACTACATTGATTTACAAGACTTACCAATTGAATTCATGCATGATTGTCTCCCTTTTTACACATTCTATTTGTACAAGGGAGGTGAAAGACATGCCAAACAGAAATAACTCTAACCAACTAGTAGTTCCTGGTGCACAACAAGCACTTGAACAAATGAAAACAGAAATCGCTACAGAATTTGGTGTTCAACTTGGTGCTGATACAACTTCTAGAGCAAACGGTTCTGTAGGTGGAGAAATCACAAAACGCCTAGTTCAAATGGCTCAACAACAATTTAGTGGTGGGCAAGGACAATAACAATAAAATAGAAATGGCTAAGGGTCATCCATTCATTTGGATGGCCCTTTTTAAAATACGTAAAAGAATGAAAAAAAATATCATAAATCATAAAAAATGAAACAAGATATATAAGGAGAAAAAGTTATTTTTAAAGTGATGTGGTGAATGGATGTATGGAATTATATTTTTAGTCTTTTTGATCATAATCATTATGATTATTTTTTCCCGGATTTATTTAACCTATATGTTAAATATTAGAAATGAAAGAATGAAAATAACAATTAGAGTATCATTCTGGGGGATTACCTTTTATAAAAAAGATCTTATATGGGAACCTTCTTTATCTAATCATTTATCTTCTATCGTTAAACAAATAGAAGAATATTTTGATGGAGAAGACTACAAAAAAACACCATTCACTGAAAAAATGAATCAAATGAGAAAAATCCTACCTTTGTTTCGACGAACTATCTATGTTCACACATTTCACTGGAAAACAGTTATTGGAACAAAAGAAGCCAATTGGACAGCTATTTTATCTGGAAGTTTATGGTCTATTAAATATAAGTTACTCGGTATGTTAGATACTTATATGAATAAAGAAATGAATCCATCGATTTCCATTGAACCAAATTTTCAGACAAAAATATTTTGTATGGAAATGAAAAGTATTAGTTCTGTTTCTCTTTATAAGGGAATACAGTTACTATTTAAACTTCGACAAATAAAATGAAGAAAAGGTGAGAAATGACATGGAAGAACATCCGATTCAAAAATTAATGGCTACAACTATGGAAAATTTAAATGAGATGATTGATGTAAATACCATTATTGGTGATCCTGTAGAAACTTCAGATGGAACACTAATTATCCCTATCTCTAAATTAGGATTTGGTTTTGCTGCAGGTGGAAGTGAATTTTCTCAACAAGATCAGGAAAGTCAAGATAATAATCTTCCATTTGGTGGTGGAGCAGGTGGCGGTGTTTCAGTTACACCCATTGCTTTTTTAATCGTTCATTCTAAAGGGGTCAAGATGATTCATATGAACGAACATGTCCATCTGTATGAGAAATTACTTGATTTAGCACCACAAGCTATTGACAAAGTCGAACAAATTTTTTCTGAATCACCAAGAAGGACAGATGATTCAACAGAGGAAACAGAGAAATCAGATAGGAAAAAGAGAAGATCTAGAAGGCGTGATGACACAAGTGATAATAATTTTATGATATAATATGAGGCTAGACATACTTCCATGTGAAGAAGATTGGGGGAGTTTTATTTGCCAAAAATAAACAATGTGGAAAACTTATACTCATGGCTTGATGCAACAGCAAATATCCTAGAGAAACATCGTGAAGAACCATATTTAGAATGTTTAGCTCAAGCAATGGACTTACTATTTTTTCAGGAAGTCCCAACATCAGGTAACGAGATCTTAGATAATAAATTACAAAAAGCATTGAATGAGATCCAACCGATTCATTTTGAACAACTTGAAATCAGAAAAGCAGTTCAATTAGCTATTCTAAAAGGTATGAAAGATGCTACTCAACAACAACATTTGATGACTCCAGAGGCGGTGGCTCTTTTTACCGGCTATGTTGCTGAGAAACTTATGGGAAACAAAGAGAAAACTACAATATTTGACCCTGCCTGTGGGACATCTAACTTACTTACAACCGTCATAAGTCAATTTAATCATAAGGTAGAAGCATATGGAAATGATATTGATCCAACATTAATTCAGCTTTCTTTGGCAAGTGCCAACTTACAAAAAATGGATATTGAATTTTTCAAACAAGATAGTATGCGACCATTTTTAATAGATCCTGTTGATTTAGTTGTTTCTGATTTACCAGTAGGTTACTATCCAGACGATGTACGTGCAAGTGAATTTGAATTGAAAGCAGATGATGGTCAATCTTATGCCCATCACTTATTAATAGAGCAAAGTTTAATGTATACAAAGGAAGCTGGTTATCTCATTTTTTTAATTCCAAATTTCTTATTTACTAGTGATCAAGCAGAAAAATTGCATCAGTTTTTAAGAGAACATGCTCATATTGTTGGACTTTTACAACTTCCTGAAAGTATTTTTAAAACAGATAAAAATACCAAGAGTATTCTTGTTTTACAAAAAAAGGGAGAACATACTTCAACACCAAAACAACCACTTCTAGTTCAATTACCATCTTTTAAAAACGAAGCTGCAATGGCAGATATCGTGAAGCAAATGAATCAGTGGTTTTTAGAAAATATTTCTGAAAAATAACAAGAACATAATGAAGGAATTTTTCATATAAGGGGAGAATAGCATGTCAGTACATGAACACAAGCGTCAAAAACGAGTCGTGCATGTGATGATTGTTACAATTAGTGATACAAGGACATTGGATACAGATAAAAGCGGTAAGGTAATAGAGAAATTACTTAAAGATAATGGACATTCTGTGTTCAAAAGAGTCGTTGTAAAAGACGAGGTATCGAATATTCGTGAAGCAATAGAAGTAGGATTACATCATCCAGAAGTAGATGCTATATTAACAAATGGGGGAACAGGCATTGCCTATCGGGATGTTACCATAGAAACCGTCGAATCCATTATCGAGAAAGAAATACCAGGTTTTGGTGAGATCTTTCGTTTATTAAGTTATGAAAAAGATATCGGCTCTGCAGCAATTCTTTCACGGGCCATTGCCGGTGTGGCAAATCACACAGCTGTTTTTTCTATGCCAGGCTCATCTGGAGCAGTAACATTAGGTATGAATAAACTTATTTTACCTGAGTTAAGCCATGTGGTAAATGAGATAAAAAAAGATATTAGCTAGGCATACATAATTTGCGGAAACTTATTCTTAATGATTGGTTACTTTTATGGGAAATATTTCACTAAATTATACGAAAGTGGCCTTATGTAAAGTTTCATTACCTTCACAAACTCTCTAATAGCTTATGTTTTTAAAAATCTTATTCAACTCATTAAAAAAGTTTCTCTGTCGCTGAAAACAGAGAAACTTTTTTTCATTCATTATCTAACAACAAGAACACTACATTTAGCAAAACGGACGATGCTTTCTGAAACACTTCCAATTAAGAAACGTTCTACTGCACTTAGTCCAGTTGCACCACAGACAATTAAATCTGCTTCAAAATCAGTTGCGATGTCTTTAGGAATTTTGACTCTTGGTGAGCCGTATTCCACATTTTTAATAACATTTTTAACTCCAGCTTTTTCTGCTTCTTCTACATATGCACTCATTAACTCGTCGGCTTGTGCTTCAGCACGTTCCCCTAAAGTTCTGTCATATGCTTCAATCATCGCAAATGACCGGGAATCAATGACATTAACAATCATCAATTTCGCATCATTCTGTTTAGCAAGTGAAACTGCTTCATCGAACGCTTTTTTTGCCTCGTTAGATCCATCTACTGCGACCATTATATTTTTATAATTAGTCATATTCATCCTCCCCTTTCTAAATACCATCTATACTTATTATACATTAAATATTGCATTTTTTGGCAAAATAAAACAGTACAATATTACAATTTTATGGACAAACTACAAAGGAAGCTTGCTTTTATTAAATACGAACTTAGCAAGTTATTCGACAATCAGATAAGTTTCTAACAAGGGAGGGATTCTTTTTGGCTGATCAAAAAAGGCGAAATAAAAAGTTGCACGAAGAGAAAAAAGGAATTCAAACTGTAAAAAATCAGCTTATAGAAAGTTATCAGAGTGGTGTTGTCGAGGATCAATTGGAAAATAATCGTGGAGTAAACACATTTAACAATCAGAGCAACTAAATAAATGGAAATAGTCCATCTTATCCAGGTAGGATGGACTATTTTCCATTCTTTATTGAGTATAAATGTTATTTTTTGCAATATTTGATAGAATGTATATATTATCTTAAAAATCTCAAGAAGAAGGTGTTTAAATGAAAATCGGGGTACCTAAAGAAAGATTGAATAATGAAAATCGAGTGGCAATGACACCAGCAGGAGTATTGAGCTTGAAAAATGATGGTCATCAAATATATATTGAAACAAATGCAGGCTTAGGATCAGGATTTACGGATGAACAATATAAAGAAGTTGGAGCAACAATTGTAGCAACAGCTAAAGAAGCCTGGGAAAATGAAATGATCATGAAAGTAAAAGAACCAATTCCAGAAGAATATGAATTTCTCCAAGAAGGGCAAATTATTTTTACATACTTTCATTTAGCTAATGAAGAAACATTAACACATACTTTATTAGAAAAGAAAGTTACTGCAATTGCATACGAAACAGTGCAATTATCTAATCGCTCACTACCGTTACTTACTCCAATGAGTGAAGTAGCAGGACGAATGGCTACACAAATCGGTGCTCAATTTCTAGAGAAAACATATGGTGGTAAGGGAGTATTACTTGCTGGAATACCAGGGGTTAAACGTTCGAAAGTAACAATTATTGGTGGTGGTGTCGTTGGGACTAATGCTGCCAAAGTGGCTGTCGGTTTAGGAGCAGATGTTACAATGGTTGATTTAAATCCGAATCGTCTACGTGAATTAGATGACATTTTTGGCTCTTCTTTGAAAACACTAATGTCAAATCCGATGAATATAGCTGAGGCAGTTTCAGAATCTGATTTAGTTATAGGTGCAGTACTGATTCCAGGAGCAAGAGCTCCAAAACTGGTATCTGAAGAAATGGTTAAAAATATGTCACAAGGATCAGTTATAATTGATGTAGCGATTGACCAAGGTGGAATTGTTGAGACAAGTGACCGTGTAACAACTCATGATGACCCAACATACACGAAACATGGTGTCGTACATTATGCCGTTTCCAATATGCCTGGTGCCGTACCACGCACATCTACATTGGGATTAACGAATGTAACCATTCCCTATGCTCAACAGATCGCCAATAAAGGCCTAGAGCAAGCAATCACAGATAATGAAGCATTACTAAAAGGTGTTAACACCATGGATGGCCATGTTACATATCATGCTGTAGCAGGAGCTCATGGACTTGAACACACAGATATTTCCATACTATTAAATAAGTGATGATACAAAATAACTCTCCACAACGGAGAGTTATTTTGTTAATCGCGCATCCCCCTGCAGAAATAATCAGGAAAAAAACATCGACAGTTTTTGAAACTTCCTGCTCCTGTTATTCGTATGACATAATAGAAAGTAAACAAGATAAAAGGAGGAACCACACATGTTTCAATTTTTTAAACGAATGAAAACAATCGTTTCATCTGAATTAAATGCGATGCTTGATAAAGCGGAAGACCCGGTTAAAATGCTTGAACAATTTTTACGAGATATGGGTGAAGATATAAAAGATGTGGAAAAAGCAGTAGCAAAACAAATTGCTAATGAAAAGATTTTAAAGCATAAATTAGAAGATGCTAAAGTGATGGTGGATAAACGTCAAGAACAGGCAGTGAAAGCGGTAGACGCTGGAAAAGATGACCTAGCTCGTCGTGCACTTCAAGATAAAAAGGAATACGAGTCACAAGCACAATTATTAAATGAATCACATGAGAAGGCAAAAGAGGATTCTGAAACATTAAAAAGTAAATTAAAGGAAATGAAGAAAGAATATCAGCAGATGCAATTAAAAAAAGATACACTTCAAGCAAGGGCTGAGTCTGCTAAAACACGAACAAAAATTAATCGTACGATGTCATCTATTGGTAATGATAATTCTAAACGTGGGTTTGAACGAATGGAAGAAAAAGTGTTGCAATTTGAGGCTGAAGCGGAAACAACGGAAGATTTATCAAAAGAAAATCGCTCACTCGATGATGAGCTTGCTGAACTAGATTCAGATGTTGATGATGAACTGGCTGCGTTGAAAAAAGCAATGGGAAAAGAGGATTAATAATGGAGAGGGATTAGTCGTATGGGCTAATCTCTTTTTTGCTTATCTTATAGTGTTTTGGTTGGAAAGAAAATATAATAAATGTAAAAAAATGAACTTTCTGTTTACAATTAAGTTATAATTGATGTATGGTAAAGGTACATATGATTTAAAGGAGAGATAGCATGCAAATATCTTATCATGGCCATTCTGTCGTGAAAGTGAAAACAGGAGAACATACCATATTAATTGACCCATTTATTACTGGAAATAAATTATGTGATCTTGATGCAAACACTGTTGAAACGGATGTTATTTTACTAACACATGGACATAATGATCATGTTGGGGACACGGTGGAAATTGCAAAGCGGAATGATGCACTTGTTGTTGCACCGAATGAATTAGCTGTGTATCTTGGTTTAAAAGGTGTGAAAACACATCCAATGAATCTTGGTGGTGCATATGACTTTGAATTTGGCCGAGTGAAATTCACCCATGCTTTTCACGGATCTTCTTACCAAGAAGAGGATAATACTTTTGTTTATACTGGAATGCCAGGTGGAATTTTGTTAACAGTGGAAGGGAAAACACTATATCATCTAGGGGACACAGCATTATTTACAGATTTAAAAATGTATGGAGAATTAAATGATATAGAGGTTGCGTTTATTCCAATTGGGGACAATTTTACGATGGGGCCAGATGATGCCTTAATTGCTGCTGATTGGGTAAAAGCAAATATCATTGTCCCGGTGCATTACAATACATTTCCTGTAATTGAGCAAGACCCAGATGCATTTGCAGAAAAAGTAAAAACAGGAAAAGGACAAGCAATGAAAGTTGGAGAAGTTCTGGAAATATAATTAAGATATAGAATGAAAATGCTAACGAACGATTCAAGAGAAGAATACTGTTCGTTAGCATTTTCTATATATTTTTTATAATAGAATGTAAATTTTTATAATATATAGTAAAAAATGACTATATAAATATTGACTATAAAAACATATAATGGTACTCACTAGCATTGCATTAATTAAGTCTGTTGATTCAAAATACTAACAATGTTCAATAATTTAATGTCCATACAATAAAAAAATCCTTTACAATGGAAGTACAGGTGGTTTCCTGTCCAAATCCAAAGC
>NZ_VDUW01000013.1 GCF_008039555.1 Cerasibacillus terrae | reverse complement strand
TAATACTTGTCTGGTGATGAAGGCGAAGAGGTCACACCTGTTCCCATACCGAACACAGAAGTTAAGCTCTTCAGCGCCGATGGTAGTTGGGGCATAGCCCCTGCAAGAGTAGGACGTTGCCAGGCAAACCAAAGCAGGATACACATCTAATGTGTATCCTGCTTTTTTAGTTGATAATTGAAATTAAATAGACTTCTTTATTTCATCTTTTAAGAAGCTCTAAATCTTTTTTTCCTTTCACCATTATTTGCTTTTAAAAAGGCGTAAATAATCATTTATAATTGCTATTCATCCATTAAAGTAATGGTTTCATGCATTTTATTACTGACAAGCCTTCCGCTGGCAACATTTATTGTAGATTAACTGGCTGTAAGTCCCCACTGATTGAGGTTTCACTTTATCAACCTTTACCCGAATTTGCTTGCATTTCCTTCTATTATAGAATATAAAGGAAAAACAAACTTATTAAAAAATCCATGCTAATTTTCCTTACTTCATTGTCTGTTATTCCCTTAACTAATTAAATTTTTTAGTCTACATATGTCGAAATGAGTATTTTTCCATTTGGTACGTCTTTATTTTGTATCTTTTGTCAAGAATAATTGAATAGAAGTTGTTGGCATCTTCTTTCGTTTTGCAGTATAATAAATATAAAGTCAAAGATAGTCAAAGTCAGGGTGAAGCAGGTACAAATTGTTTGTTCTGAGTTCGTGGGAGGTGGGTACATGCGAAATATAACAGAAATAATTGAACAATATTTGAAACAAGTTTTAGAGCAACAGGGGAAGAATGTTATTGAAATTAAACGAAACGAAATAGCAGATCAATTTCAGTGCGTACCTTCACAAATTAATTATGTTATTAATACTCGTTTTACGATGGAAAAGGGCTATATTGTAGAAAGTAAGCGGGGTGGTGGTGGATATATTCGTATTATTAAGGTGAAACATCAAGACCAAGCAGAATTAATTGATGAGATTATCAAAATGATTAATCCAGAAGTAACTTTTCAAGCATCTGTTGATGTGATTGACCGTTTATTAGAAGAAGAGATTATAACAGAAAGAGAGGCAAAGTTAATGATAAGTGCATTAGATAGAGAAACATTGGCATTTAAATTACCTTTGCGAGATGAAATAAGAGCTAGAATTTTTACAAAGATGTTAATTACTTTAAAATATATGAAATAATCATTGTCATTGTAATTGGATAAAGAGGGAAGAGGAGGTAAAATAATGAATTGCCAAAAGTGCCAAGTACGACCAGCTACACTTCACTTTAAACAAGTAGTGAATGGAAAACAGACAGATTTACATGTTTGTGAAGTATGTGCAAAGGAAAATGGCTACATGACTTACCCCGAAGAAGGATTTTCTCTCCACGATTTACTAACTGGCTTGTTCAATTTAGATAGCTCAAAAATAGATAATATCCATGAAAGTCCTTTTCAGCAAGTAAAAGAATTAAAATGTCCTACATGTAAAATGACCTTTTCCCAATTTAAACACACTGGAAAATTTGGATGTGCACAGTGTTACCATACTTTTTCAGATCATTTGGATCCAATTTTTAGTAGGGTTCATAGTGGTAATACACGACACTTAGGGAAAATACCGAAACGAAAAGGTGGTAAACTCCATCTAAAGAAACAAATAGCAGATTATCGTAAAAGACTAAACACATTAATTGAAAATGAGGCTTTTGAAGAAGCTGCTGTTGTAAGAGATGAAATAAAGGAATTAGAGTCTAAAGTTAAGGAAAAGAAAGATGGTGATGAAGCTTGACTTATGAACAGTTCATGGATAAGGCGACAAGCCCCTGGATGTTAAAGAATGGCCCAGATCACGATATCGTCTTAAGTAGTCGAATTCGCTTAGCTAGAAACTTAGCGGATAAGCGTTTTCCGACTGTCGCTCCTTCCGAAGAATTGGAAGAGATTATGGAATTTTTCCAAAGAGAATATGAGCATACTCCATATCATGATAATGAAACATTTCATTTCGTACCGATGAGTCAATTAAGCAGTATTGAAAAAAGGGTATTGATTGAAAAACATTTAATCAGTCCACTATTGACGAAAAATAAAGAAACAGCAGCATCCCTTATCTCCACAAATGAGCAAGTATCCATCATGATTAATGAAGAGGACCATCTACGAATACAACTTTATGATCCAGGTTTTCAATTGGAAAAGTCATTAAAGAAAACATTTGAAATTGATGATTGGATAGAAGAAAAGGTTAACTATGCCTTTGATGAATCAAGAGGTTATTTAACAAGCTGTCCGACAAATGTTGGTACGGGAATGCGTGCATCTGTTATGATGCATTTACCAGCACTTGTTCTTACAAAACAGATAAATCGTATGATTCCAGCAATTAACCATTTAGGTCTTGTTGTAAGAGGTATTTATGGTGAAGGGAGTGAAGCGTTAGGTAATTTGTTTCAAATCTCTAATCAAATTACACTTGGGAAATCAGAAGAGAATATTATTCGTGACCTAGAAGGGGTTGCGCAGCAATTAATCGAACATGAACGTCTCCAAAGAGGAAGGCTATTGGAAAACTTAGGTACAAGACTAGAAGATCGTATATTCCGTTCATTGGGACTTTTAACATACAGTAGAATTATGAATACAAAAGAAGTTGCAGGTCGATTGTCAAATGTTCGACTTGGAGTTGATCTAGGCCTTATTAAAAATGTTCCTCGAAATGTATTAACCGAATTAACAGTATTGACACAGCCTGGATTTTTACAATATCATGCACAAAAGACATTAACACCGACAGAACGTGACATCCTTCGTGCTTCAATTATTCGAGAAAAGCTACATGAGGTAGAATGAATAATGAATAAAATGGCTTATTAACGATTATGAATCATAAGATAGACAATAATAGTAGAATTATTAAATAATGAAAAGGATTTGCGTTCATTGAATGTGGGAGGTTATATTAATATGATGTTTGGACGTTTTACAGAAAGAGCACAAAAAGTTTTAGCTCTGTCACAAGAAGAAGCAGTAAGGCTAGGACATAATAATATTGGTACAGAACATATATTGCTAGGTCTTGTTCGAGAAGGTGATGGAATTGCTGCAAAAGCATTACAATCCCTTGGACTTGAAGTGAGTAAAATTCAAGAAGAGGTGCAAAAATTAATTGGGAAAGGTAAACACCCAATGCAATCAATTCATTATACTCCTAGAGCAAAAAAAGTTGTTGAACTTTCTCAAGATGAAGCAAGAAAGCTAGGCCATTCTTATGTTGGCACAGAACATATATTACTAGGATTAATTCGAGAAGGAGAAGGGGTTGCTGCTAGGGTATTAAATAATTTAGGTGTCAGTTTAAATAAGGCAAGACAACAAGTATTACAATTATTAGGTAGTAATGAATCACAGGCTGCTAAGCAAGGGCGTGGAAGATCTGCTAGTGTGAACACTCCAACACTTGATTCTTTAGCTAGAGATTTAACAGAAAGTGCAAAGGAAGGGAAAGTAGATCCAGTCATTGGCCGCAATAAAGAAATTGAACGAGTGATTCAAGTACTTAGTCGTCGGACAAAGAATAATCCGGTTTTAATTGGTGAACCAGGTGTAGGAAAAACAGCAGTTGCAGAAGGATTAGCGCAACAAATAGTAAATAATGAAGTTCCCGAAACATTACGGGATAAGCGTGTAATGACATTAGATATGGGAACAGTTGTCGCTGGCACGAAGTATCGTGGAGAATTTGAAGATCGATTGAAAAAAGTAATGGAAGAAATTCGGCAAGCAAATAATGTCATTTTATTTATAGATGAGTTGCATACATTAATTGGAGCAGGTGGAGCAGAGGGAGCGATTGATGCTTCCAATATTTTAAAACCTTCTTTATCGCGTGGTGAATTGCAGTGTATTGGAGCGACTACTTTAGATGAGTATCGGAAATATATTGAAAAGGATGCTGCATTAGAACGTAGATTTCAACCAATTCAAGTTGATGAGCCTTCCGTAGAAGAAACAATGCAAATTTTAAAAGGACTACGTGATCGCTATGAAGCACATCACCGTGTAACTATTACAGATGAGGCAATTGAAGCAGCAGTAGGTTTCTCTGATCGTTATATTACAGATCGCTTTTTACCAGATAAAGCAATTGATTTAATTGATGAGGCAGGTTCTAAAGTTCGACTACGTTCTTATACTATTCCGCCAAACTTAAAACAATTAGAACATAAGTTAGAAGAAGTTCGAAAAGAAAAAGATGCTGCTGTGCAGAGCCAGGAATTTGAAAAGGCAGCTTCCTTACGTGATTCAGAACAGCGTTTACGTGAAGAGTTAACAAATACGAGAGAAAAGTGGAAAGAAAAGCAAGGCCAAGAAGATTCGAAGGTAACGAAAGAAGATATTGCGGATGTGGTTTCTAGTTGGACTGGTGTACCTGTTAAAAGTATGACACAAGATGAATCAGAACGTCTACTTAATCTAGAAAAAGTTTTACATGAACGTTTGGTTGGTCAAGAAGAAGCGGTTAAGGCTGTTTCAACAGCCATTCGCCGTGCACGTGCAGGGTTAAAAGACCCGGAACGACCAATTGGTTCATTTATTTTCCTAGGGCCTACAGGTGTTGGTAAGACAGAGCTTGCACGTGCATTGGCAGAAGCAATGTTTGAAGATGAGGATGCCATGATTCGAATCGATATGTCTGAGTATATGGAAAAACATGCAACCTCACGTTTAGTTGGCTCTCCCCCAGGATATGTCGGGTATGAAGAGGGAGGTCAATTAACTGAAAAGGTCCGTAGAAAACCATATTCAGTTGTATTGTTAGATGAAGTTGAAAAGGCTCATCCAGAAGTATTTAATATCTTATTACAAGTATTGGAGGATGGGCGTTTAACAGATTCTAAAGGTAGACTTGTTGATTTCCGAAACACGGTATTAATTATGACATCGAATGTTGGGGCAAGTGAATTAAGGCGAAATAAATATGTTGGATTTACCTTAGATGATGAAGGTCAGGAATATAAAGATATGAAATCAAAAGTGTTGGAAGAATTGAAAAAGGCATTTCGCCCAGAATTTTTAAATCGAATTGATGAAACAATTGTTTTCCATACATTAGAGAGAAAGCATATGAATGATATTGTAATACGAATGATAAAACAATTAAAGGAACGATTGAAAGAGCAGGGAATAGACTTTACATTAACGGATAAGGCAATTGATAAAATCGCTGAAAAAGGATTTGAACCGGAGTATGGTGCACGTCCATTGCGTCGTTCCATACAGAAAAATATTGAAGATCTACTATCTGAAGAACTGTTAAAGGGAAATATTACGAAAGGCCAACATGTAAAAATTGGCTTAAATAATAAAGGTGATTTTATCGTTCTTCCATAGGATTAAGGTGTAAAGTTTAAAAACAGCTGGAAGCAGGTAAATTTCCAGCTGTTTTTTTATTCCTTTATTCATAAATGTGACATATAAAGTTGATTTGTGGCAAAAGTATGTGACTTAACCAAATAATTGATATGTAATTGTAACTTCATAGTAACGTATTTCGTATACAATAAAATTAAGGGAGTAAAAAGGAGGAAATTGATATTTTGTAGAAAGATATCAAGGAAACTTTTTTCTGCCTAGAAGGGAACGAGTAAAGTGGCAAAACGTAAGACGAAATTTGTTTGTCAAACATGTGGATATGAATCACCAAAATGGATGGGAAAATGTCCTAGCTGTAATAATTGGAATTCATTAGTGGAAGAAATAGAGAAGAAAAATAATGTAAAACGACCAACAACAGGGATTACTTCTGGAGAACCGGTCAAAATTACAGCTATTGAATCACAGAAAGAACCACGTGTAACAACCTCAATGAGAGAATTTAACCGTGTCCTTGGTGGAGGTATTGTGCCAGGCTCGCTTGTATTAATTGGTGGAGATCCGGGGATTGGTAAATCAACATTATTATTACAAATATCATCACAGCTTGCAGATAAAGAATTACCTGTTTTATATATATCTGGAGAAGAATCTACAAGGCAAACAAAGCTTCGGGCTGATCGACTTGGCGTTTCTTCCGACTTATTATATGTTTTAGCAGAAACAAATCTATTTGATATTGCTAATCAAATTGAATTACTAAAACCAGCATTAGTGGTTGTCGATTCTATTCAAACTATATTCCGTGATGAAGTTGCTAGTGCTCCGGGCAGTGTATCACAAGTGAGGGAATGTACAAGTGAACTAATGCGTATTGCTAAGACAAATAATATCCCTATTTTTATCGTTGGTCATGTAACGAAAGAAGGAGCAATTGCTGGACCAAGAATTTTAGAACATATGGTTGATGCTGTTCTTTATTTTGAAGGGGAACGTCATCATACATATCGGATTTTAAGAAGTGTGAAAAATCGATTTGGTAGTACAAATGAAATGGGAATTTTTGAAATGAAGGAAGCAGGCCTTCGGGAAGTAATGAATCCATCGGAAATTTTCCTAGAAGAACGTTCAAAAGGTGCTGCAGGTTCAACTGTTGTAGCATCCATGGAAGGAACACGCCCCGTCTTAGTGGAAATTCAAGCATTGATTTCACCAACAAGTTTTGGAAATCCTCGTCGTATGGCTACAGGGGTAGACAATAATCGAATTCCATTATTAATGGCTGTTTTAGAAAAACGGGTTGGATTAATGCTTCAAAATCAAGATGCCTATGTAAAAGTAGCAGGTGGAGTAAAATTAGATGAACCAGCTATTGATCTCGCAATTAGCATTAGCATTGCATCTAGTTTCCGCAACCAGCCAACTAGACCAGATGATATTTTCATAGGAGAAGTAGGGTTGACAGGTGAAGTAAGACGTGTTTCTAGAATAGAACAACGTGTACAAGAAGCAGCTAAATTAGGATTTAAAAGAGTGATTTGTCCACAGAAAAACTTGGATGGTTGGGTCGTTCCAAATACGATTCAAGTAATCGGGGTAAATACGGTGCAAGAAGCCCTGAATGTTGGCCTTGCACGATAATAGCCACTCCCTTTTATTTTATTGACAAACATAATTCAATGTGATAAAATTTACTATTTTGCTAAATTGAATGTTTTATAGACCTATGCTATTATTTATTTGAAATCATATAAAGAATTTTAAGATAAAGGTTATTTTTTATAAGAAAGGGCAATAATATGCTTAGGAGGTGACGAAATGCTAAGGAAAATTGTCCATTTATTTTTTATCATTACTGGTGCGACAGTTGGTTATGTGTATGTACCTGAAATCATTCATTTATTAGGAATTACAGATGTAGCCTGGCTACAGTCTGCTTATCTAGGATTGGTTGTCGGTGCAGTAATTTTCTTTGTTATTTCGTATTTAATTACAGACTATATTATTGGATTTTTAAAATGGGTAGAGGAAGCACTTATTAAAATTCCTTTAGGAGATTTAGCCTTTGGGACGCTCGGATTAATAGTCGGTTTATTTGTTGCGTATTTAATTAATATCACTATACAAGATATTAATATTCGGGTCGTGTCTCAAGTTATTCCACCATTCATTATGATTACTCTTGGTTATCTAGGATTCCAAGTAGGCTTTCGTAGACGTGAAGAATTTGTACAGTTATTAAGTACGAAAAAGGATCGTGAGAAAAAACGTGCCACACCTGAAGAACGAGTAGAAAAAACGTACCAAAAACCGAAGATCTTAGATACAAGTGTTATTATTGATGGCCGGATTGCAGATATTTGTCAAACAGAATTTCTGGAAGGTACATTGGTTATTCCGCAATTTGTGCTTGGAGAATTACAACATATTGCAGATTCATCAGATGTATTAAAAAGAAATCGAGGGCGACGTGGTTTAGATGTTTTAAATCGAATCCAGAAGGAATTACCTATTGAAGTAAAGATTTATGAAGGTGATTTCGAGGATATTCCAGAAGTAGATAGTAAATTAATTAAACTAGCTAAAGTAATCGATGGAACCGTTGTAACAAATGATTTTAATTTAAATAAGGTATGTGATCTTCAAGGTGTGCATGTATTAAATATTAATGATTTAGCAAATGCGGTGAAACCAGTAGTTTTACCAGGTGAAGAATTAGCTGTTCAAGTCATTAAAGACGGTAAAGAACATAATCAAGGTATTGCTTACTTGGATGATGGTACAATGATTGTTGTAGAAGAAGGTATGCGTTATATCGGAAAGAAAATAGAGGTAATCATAACAAGTGTGTTACAAACATCTGCAGGTAGAATGATTTTTGCAAAACCAAAACTACTTGAAAAAGCATTGTAAAAAAGGTATAACATATATTAGATGTATTCAGACAGAAAGTGATAACAGTTTTTGTTATCGCTTTTTGTTATACTGAGGAAGAACACTTTTTAGAGAAGACTGTTTGAATTTATATTTTAGGAAGGGGTACCACCATGACAAAAGAAGTTCGTGTACGTTATGCACCAAGTCCAACTGGGCATTTACATATTGGAAATGCACGTACAGCTTTATTTAATTACTTATTTGCAAGACACTTTGATGGGAAATTTATTATTCGTATTGAGGATACAGATCAAAAGCGAAATGTTGCTGGAGGGGAAGAAAGCCAGTTAAAATATTTAAAGTGGCTCGGTTTGGATTGGGATGAAGGTGCAGATGTCGGTGGTGATGTTGGGCCATATCGACAAATGGAACGCCTTGATATTTATAATAAGTATATCAATGAATTGCTAGAAAAGGGATTAGTATATAAATGTTATATGACAGAAGAGGAATTAGAAGAGGAACGTGAAGAGCAGCGGGCACGTGGAGAAATGCCGAAGTATTCTGGTGCCCACCGTGACTTAACAGACGAGCAGATTGCTCAATTTGAAAGTGAAGGAAGAAAACCGAGTATTCGTATTCGTGTCCCTGAAAATGTAACCTATACATTTAATGATATTGTGCGAGGGCAAATATCCTTTGAATCAAATGATATTGGAGACTGGGTCATAGTAAAGAAAAATGGGATTCCTACATATAATTTTGCAGTAGTAGTGGATGACCATTTAATGGGAATTTCGCATGTTCTCCGTGGAGAAGAACATATTTCTAACACACCACGTCAAATGATGATTTATGAAGCATTTGGTTGGGAGCCTCCTAAGTTTGGGCATATGACTCTTATTTTAAATGAAGAGCGTAAGAAATTAAGTAAACGAGACCAACATATCGTGCAATTTATTGAACAGTATAAAGATATGGGATATTTACCAGAGAGCTTATTTAACTTCATTACATTACTTGGTTGGTCACCCGTTGGTGAAGAGGAAATTTTTGATCAAAAAACATTGATTGAGATTTTTGACCCTGAGCGTTTGTCTACATCTGCGGCTATTTTTGATCAACAAAAACTCAAATGGATGAATGGGGAATATATTAAAAAACTCACTCCAGAAGCAGCCGTTTCTTTAGCGTTACCATATTTAATAGAAGAAGGTAAATTACCAGAAGAAATGGATGAAGAAAAGAAAAGATGGGCAGAGAAGATTATTCACTTGTATCAAGAACAATTGCACTATGGACAAGAAATTGTTTCTCTAACAGAGATGTTTTTCAAAGACTCTATTGCCTATGATGAAGCAGCGATGGAAGTATTAAAGGAAGAACAAGTACCAGAAGTATTACAAGTATTTGCCGATAAGTTAATTCATTTAGATGATTTTCAACATGATGCAATTAAAGGAGAAATCAAAGCAACACAGAAAGAAACAGGGTATCGTGGTAAAAAATTATTTATGCCGATCCGTGTAGCAACAACCGGTCAAAAACATGGTCCAGAATTACCATTAGCAATTGAATTACTGGGAAAAGATGTTGTTGTGGGTCGTTTAGATGAAGTATTGAGCAAATTAAATGCATAATCTAAAGGAAATAGATGAATTCAAATCTATTTGTTCACATATATCAAAAAATGTAATATAGTATTATACAATACAGAGCATGGATGAGGGAAAGTAGGAAATAAAAAGGTTACCCAGAGAGAATCACCTTGGCTGGAAGTGATTTTAACCATTATTTTTGAAATGCTCCTCAGAGCCCGTCATGGAATTAAAGTATATGGCGGCGGCACTCTACCGTTATAAAGAGATAAAGATGGGGAGGTATCTCCCTAATCAGAGTGGAACCGCGCTTCATAAGCGCCTCTGTGTATATATTACACAGAGGTGTTTTTTTATTCTTAAAAACTAAATAAAAAAAAGGGAGGTAGGAAAAATACATGGGAATCTTTAAGCGAATGAAGGAAGATATGGATGTTGTTTTTGAACAGGATCCAGCAGCTCGGACATATTTTGAAGTGTTTTTAACGTATTCTGGTCTACATGCCGTATGGTGGCACCGGATTGCCCATGCCTTTTTTAAGCGAAAAATGTTTTTTATTGCCCGGGCTATATCACAATTCAGCAGATTTCTTACAGGAATTGAAATCCATCCAGGTGCAAAAATAGGAAGGCGTTTTTTTATAGACCATGGTATGGGAGTTGTTATAGGTGAAACATGCGAAATTGGGGATGATGTTACGGTCTTCCAGGGAGTAACCTTAGGTGGTACTGGAAAAGAAAAGGGAAAGAGACACCCAACCGTTCATGATCATGCGTTAATTGCTACAGGAGCAAAAGTGCTTGGCTCCATTACAATTGGCGAATATGCTCGAATTGGTGCAGGATCAGTTGTCTTAAAAGATGTCCCAGAACATTCGACAGTTGTTGGTATTCCGGGTCGAGTTGTAAGACAATATGGTAAAAAAGTGCAACATACAAAATTAGATCACCATAAATTACCTGACCCAGTGGAAGACCGTTGTGACCGACTGCAAAAAGAAATTGATGCATTGAGAGAGGAACTTGCGAAGAGAAAGGATGGGGAAATAGATGACAATTAAAATTTATAACACATTAACAAGAGAAAAAGAGGACTTCAAACCAATTGAAGACAGAAAGGTTCGTATGTATGTTTGTGGTCCGACTGTTTATAATTATATCCATATCGGAAATGCAAGACCTGCTATCGTTTTTGATACAGTAAGAAGATATCTGGAGTACCGCGATTATGAAGTGACCTATGTACTTAATTTTACAGATGTGGACGATAAGATTATTAAAGCGGCAAATGATATGAGTGAAGATGTAAAAGTAGTAGCAGATCGCTTTATTAAAGCGTATATGGAAGATGTAGAAGCACTTGGAGTTAAAAAAGCAACATACCATCCACGTGTAACGGAAACAATTGATGATATAATTACATTTATTGAAGGGTTAATTGAAAAGGAATTTGCGTATGAAGTAGATGGAGATGTCTATTTTAAACCACGTGCATTTGAGGATTATGGAAAACTATCTCACCAGTCTATAGATGAATTACGGGCAGGTGCAAGAATTCAAGTTGGGGAGAAGAAAAATGATCCGTTAGATTTTGCATTATGGAAAAAAGCAAAAGCGAATGAAGTAGCATGGGATTCACCATGGGGGAAAGGACGTCCTGGTTGGCATATTGAATGTTCAACAATGGCAAAGAAATATCTAGGAGAAACCATTGATATTCATGCCGGAGGACAAGATTTATCATTTCCACATCATGAAAATGAAATTGCTCAATCTGAAGCAAAAACGGGAAAAACTTTTGCAAATTATTGGATGCATAATGGATATATTAATATCAATAATGAGAAAATGTCTAAGTCCCTAGGTAATTTTGTATTAACAAGGGAATTATTGCAGAAGCATGATCCACGAGTAATTCGCTTTTTTATGCTTAGTGTGCATTATCGTCATCCAATTAATTTTTCAGAAGAACTACTAAACGGTGCAAAAAATAGTTTTGAGCGGATTCAAACAACTTATTTTAATTTAGAACATCGCAAACAAACTAGTATGAATCTAACACAAGATAATGAACAATGGCTACAGAAAATAGATGAATTTAACCATCAATTTACAAATGTAATGGATGATGACTTTAATACAGCAAATGCTATTTCTGTTTTATTTGATGTAACAAAAACTGCTAATCTTTATCTAGAAGAAGCTCAAACTTCATCAGAAGTATTAGAATCCTTCCAAACAACGATAGAAACGATTCTACATGTTCTAGGAATTTCATTAGAAAAAGAAACAGATTTACTAGATGAAGATATTGAAGCATTAATTGTGGAAAGAAATGAAGCGCGTAAAAATCGTAATTTCGAGAGAGCCGATGAGATACGTGATTTATTAAAGGATAAAAATATTATATTAGAAGATACGCCTCAAGGTGTGCGCTGGAAAAGAGGATAAAGATGTCTCTAGATGTTAAGCAGATGAAAAGTCTTGCACTTGCCTATATGGGTGATGCTGTTTACGAAGTATTTGTAAGAGAACATTTATTACAAAGTGGTGAAGTGAAACCTAATCAACTCCATCAGCAAGCAATTACATTTGTCTCAGCAAAGGCCCAGGCTAAGGTAATGCTAGCCTGGCTTGAGACAGATTTTCTGACTGAAGAAGAACAGAAGGTAGCAAATCGTGGTCGAAATGCTAAATCTGGCTCTATACCGAAAAACACAAGTGTACAAGTTTACCGATATGGAACAGCCTTTGAAACATTAATCGGTTACCATTACTTATTAAAAAATAAAGAACGTGTCGAAATGTTAATGCGTCATGCAGTTGAATACCTAGAAAATCATTAGGATGATAACTAGAAGGGAGGAAGCTAGAGGGTGGAAGAAATTATTATTGGAAGAAACCCAGTGATGGAAGCTTTGAAATCTGGAAGAACCATTCATAAAATACTTTTATCAGAACAGGTAAATCCAAACATTAGAAAAAAAATACAGCAAATGAGTAAACAAGCAAATGCAGTTGTTCAACAAGTACCCAAGCATAAATTAAATCAAATGACAAAGGGAAATCACCAAGGAATCATCGCATATGTTGCTTCCTATCATTATGCACAATTAGACGATTTATTTGCCATAGCAAAAGAGAGAGAGGAAGCACCGTTCTTCATAATTTTAGATGAATTAGAGGACCCACATAATCTTGGTTCTATTTTAAGAACAGCTGATGCAACCGGTGCTCATGGGGTAATTATTCCTAAGCGGCGTGCAGTAGGATTAACAGCTACTGTTGCGAAAACATCTGCTGGAGCGATTGAATATATACCAGTTGTTCGTGTTACAAATATTGCCCAGACAATTGACATGCTAAAGGAACAAAACGTATGGGTTATCGGTACTGCAGGTGAAACAAAAGAGGACTATCGTTCCATTGATGGGAAGCTGCCACTCGCAATTGTTATTGGCAACGAGGGAAAAGGAATTAGTCGATTGGTAAAGAAGAAATGTGATTGGTTAGTAAATTTACCAATGGTTGGACAAGTTTCATCTTTAAACGCATCTGTAGCTTGTAGCTTATTACTTTATGAAGTGTTTAGACATAGAAATCCTCTTGGCGCAGGAAAATGATTTACCTTGTTGTGGACGGTTATAATATTATTGGTGCCTGGGAGGAGTTAAAAAAGCTAAAAGAAAAAGACATGGCCCAAGCGCGTGATCGTTTAATCGATATAATGGCAGAATACCAAGCATATTTTGGTTATCAAGTAATTATTGTCTTTGATGCCTATTATATTAAGGGAAAAGAATCGAAGTATCGTAAATACAAACTAGATGTTGTTTTTACAAAAGAAAAAGAGACAGCTGATGAATGTATTGAAAGACTTGTGAAAGAATTACAGAATGTGCGAGATAAAGTATATGTTGCAACTTCTGATTATGATGAACAACGAACAATCTTTGGTAGTGGTGCATTGCGTAAATCTGCTCGGGAACTATTAATTGAAATAGAGAGCATGGATCAGGAAATACATGACCACTTGCAAGTTCAGAAACAAATGAAACCAACATCGACTATCCCTCTTGAGCCAGAAGTACAAGCAATATTTGAAAAATGGCGTCGTGATGTAAAGTGAGTAATGCTAAATTTTCACGAGTATATCACGTTATTATTATAAATTTTTCAAATTGATAGAAAATACCCACAAAATTTCATTGAAGAATTGTCGGGCGTATTGTATAATAGTCACATAATTGCAAACATCCTGGTCAGGAGGTCATTATGGGTGAGGACAAAGCAACTTAAAGCACATTCTGAACATATCAATGGACTTACTGATGAAGAAATTATAATGCTAATCCATCAAGGGAGTGGACAAGCATTAGATTACTTAATTCATAAATATAAAAACTTCGTTCGTGCGAAGTCACGCGCATACTTTCTTATTGGTGCAGACAGAGAAGATATTATTCAAGAGGGTATGATTGGATTATATAAAGCAATTCGTGATTACGATGGGAAAAAATTGGCCTCTTTTAGAGGGTTTGCTGAGCTGTGTATTACAAGGCAAATGATAACTGCTATTAAGTCAGCAACAAGAAAGAAACATACTCCATTGAATTCATCTATCTCATTAGATAAACCGATTTATGACGAGGAATCTGAACGAACATTGTTGGATATTATTGCAGGACAGGCGGCAACAGACCCCCAGGATCTTCTCGTTAAAAGAGAAAAACAAGGGTATGTTCAATTGAAAATCATGGAATCATTGAGTGACTTAGAAAGAAAGGTACTTCATTTATACCTCGATGGGAAAACCTACGAAGAGATTTCAGTAGAGTTGAAAAGGCATGTCAAATCAATTGATAATGCACTACAGCGTGTAAAACGAAAACTCGAACAATTCAATGATACAAATGAGATTCTCTTATCTTTCATAGAGTATGAGGACTATTGACAATTATAGGAAGGCCATGCTACATTTATAAAGAGAAACTCCCGAAATCGGGGTGACAAAATGGGTGAAAAAGTAACTTTAGCGTGTGAAAATTGTGCGAGTCGAAATTATACGACAAACAAAAATGTATCTAAGCAATCTACACGCTTGGAAGTTAGAAAGTTTTGTAAAACATGCGGTAAACACACATTACATCGTGAAACAAAATGATAAACTGCTTACTTCAGGCGAAGATTGGGGAGGTACAATGGATTATGATTAAGTTTTTAAAAGAAGTATCGCGGGAAATGAAAAAGGTTTCCTGGCCAAAAAGTCGTGAACTAACAAGCTACACTATTACTGTAATTGCAACAGTAGCGTTTGTGTCGATCTTCTTTTTTCTTGTTGATTTAGGCATTACACAAATAATTGAGCTGATTCGCTAAAGGTAGAATACTTATTTGAATAAAATAAATAGGAATATGTTATAATGATAATATACATTTTAGAAAAACCCGACTTAACGGGTTTTTTAAATTGCTTAAAAATAATAATGGATATTTATCGCAGATTAACAGCCAGTAAAGGCCCGATTCGTTCAACTAACAATCAGTGAGAGAAGAAGAAAACTCCCACTGATTGAAGTTTCACTTTATATCGATATTGACTTTTATCGCTGGTTAATTAGCTGTAGGATCCTATTTTTAATAATTCAAGGATAGCCTAACTGGAGAATAAACAACAGTAAACGTTCGATTTATTCAACTAACAATCAATGATGGATGAAAAAAGTCCAAAGATTGGAAGTTTCACATTATAAATAAGGGGGGAAGGACAAGGCGTTGTCCGGTTTAATATGGAAAAAAACTGGTATGTGATTCATACGTATTCTGGATATGAAAATAAAGTAAAAACAAATCTTGAAAAACGTGTAGAAACAATGGGAATGGAAGATAAGATATTTCGGGTAATTGTACCAGAAGAAGAAAAGACAGAAGTGAAAGATGGCAAAAAGAAAGTAGCTAAAAAGAAAGTTTTTCCTGGTTATGTCATAACAGAGATGATTATGACAGATGATTCTTGGTATGTTGTTAGAAATACACCTGGTGTAACTGGATTTATTGGCTCAAGTGGTGGAGGAACAAAACCAACTCCGCTTTTACCACATGAGGTAGACCATATTTTAAAACAAATGGGATTAGCAGATAAAGTATACCAAGTAGACTTTGAAGTAAAAGAGAATGTTCGTGTGACAGATGGCCCATTTGCAAACTTTACGGGGACCATTGAAAATATAGATACAGATAAACAAAAAGTAAAAGTACATGTGAATATGTTTGGGAGAGATACTCCCGTGGAATTAGATTTTGGACAAATTGAGAAATTATAGATTTTATGTTAAATAGTAATGCTTGCATAAATGGTGAAATCATGCTAAAATTCTCTTGTTATTCATGTTCTATGAAGTAGATCTGAATAGAAGAGTGGGAGGGGATATATCACCCCTATTACCACATCACGGACTTTAAGGAGGTGTGTCTCGTGGCTAAAAAAGTTATTCAAGTTGTTAAATTACAAATTCCAGCTGGTAAAGCTAACCCAGCACCACCGGTAGGACCTGCATTAGGTCAAGCGGGTATTAATATCATGGGATTTTGTAAAGAATTTAATGCGCGTACTCAAGAACAAACAGGATTAATTATCCCTGTTGAAATTACAGTATTTGAAGACCGTTCATTCACATTTATTACTAAAACTCCACCTGCTGCAGTGTTACTTAAAAAAGAAGCGGGTATCGATAAAGCTTCTGGTGAGCCGAACCGTAATAAAGTAGCAACGGTAAAACGCGATAAAGTCAAAGAAATTGCTGAAATGAAAATGCAAGACCTTAACGCGGCTGATGTAGAAGCGGCAATGCGGATGGTTGAAGGTACAGCACGTAGCATGGGTATTACGATTGAAGACTAATTTTGGAGTCTATCAGGTTGCGACATAAAAAATTCGCAACCTTTTCGTATGAACATGTAACATCGAGCAAATTCGATGCAAAATACGGATATAAAAAACCCTATAGATGATGAATCGCTCATCTACATTATAAAAGTCTAGAGTGGCTTTTATAAGTGGGAGGTCAAACCGTTATAACCACAATAGAGGAGGAAACAAAATGGCTAAAAGAGGTAAAAAGTATCAAGAAGCTACGAAATTAGTTGATCGCTCAAAAAGCTACCAAATTGAAGAAGCTGTTGAGCTTTTAAAACAAATGCCAAAAGCAAAGTTTGATGAAACAGTTGAAGTTGCCTTTCGCTTAGGAGTGGATCCGAAGAAAGCGGATCAACAAATTCGCGGTGCAATGGTTCTGCCGCATGGAACTGGTAAAACACAACGAGTACTTGTGTTTGCGAAAGGTGAAAAAGCAAAAGAAGCAGAAGCTGCAGGTGCAGACTATGTGGGAGAACAAGATTTTATTGAAAAAATTAACCAAGGTTGGTTAGAGTTCGATGTAATTGTTGCAACTCCTGATATGATGGCAGAAGTGGGTAAATTAGGGCGAGTTCTTGGACCAAAAGGATTAATGCCTAACCCTAAAACAGGCACAGTTACTTTTGAAGTCGAGAAAGCTGTGAAAGAAATCAAAGCAGGTAAAGTTGAATACCGCGTTGATAAAGCTTCTAACTTACATGTTCCAGTTGGTAAACTGTCATTCGACACAGAAAAGCTTGTTGAAAACTTTGAAGCATTGGCAGAAACAATTGTGAAAGTTAGACCACAATCAGTTAAAGGGAAATATTTACTAAATATGGCGATTTCTAAAACAATGGGTCCTGGTATCAAAATTGACGTTTCTAATTATCGTCCATAAGGCTTGACATTTATAAAATAAGCCGATATAATAAATCAGGTTTTAAAATTAAATACGTTATACCGTAGACAGTAGGGGCGTTTGCTTAATCATCCTGCCGAGGTTTTTTTCTAATAAATTGGATAATGCGTGATTATTATCTTTTATGAAGGGAGCCTCCGCCTAAAGGCTCCCTTATTTTATAAGCTTTTTTACGGTATGATGATCCTTTTAGGGGGTGGAATAATGTCTAAAGTAATGGAAAGTAAAAAACAAATCGTTGAAGAAATTACAGAAAAATTTCGTTCAAGCCAATCAACTGTTCTTGTAAACTACCGTGGACTTGATGTTTCAGAAGTGACAGAACTTCGTAAACAACTTCGTGAAGCAGGTGTAGATTATAAAGTTTATAAAAACACCATGGCACGTCGCGCGGCAGAGGCAGCTGGCCTGGAAGAATTAACAGATACTTTAGTTGGTCCAACAGCAATCGCGTTTAGTGATGAGGATGTTGTTGCGCCAGCACGTATTTTAAATGACTTCGCTAAAGATCATGAAGCATTAGAAATTAAAGGCGGTGTCATCGAAGGGAATATTGCATCCCTAGATGAAATTACAGAACTTGCAAGCCTACCGAACTACGAAGGTATGGTTTCTATGTTGCTTAGTGTTCTACAAGCTCCAATCCGCAACTTTGCGTACGCTACAAAAGCCGTGGCAGAACAAAAAGAAGAACAAGGTGCTTAATTTTTATAGATTCGTTGTATAAATAAAACTATAGGAGGAAATAACATGACTAAAGAACAAATTATTGATGCAATTAAAGAAATGTCTGTTTTAGAATTAAATGACTTAGTAAAAGCAATTGAAGAGGAATTTGGTGTAACAGCTGCAGCTCCAGTAGCAGTTGCTGGTGGCGCAGGTGGCGGAGATGCTGCTGAAGAACAATCAGAATTTGATGTAGTACTTGCAGGTGCTGGATCATCAAAAATTAAAGTTATCAAAGTTGTTCGTGAAATCACAGGCCTTGGCTTGAAAGATGCGAAAGAACTAGTTGATAATGCTCCAAAAGCAGTAAAAGAAGGCGTTGCAAAAGAAGAAGCAGAAGAAATTAAAGAAAAATTAGAAGAAGTTGGCGCATCTGTAGAATTAAAATAAGTTAATTGTTAAAAATTCATTATATAAGCTCGTCGTAAAACGGCGAGCTTTAAATTTACACCTAGGATATTTCTTTTATTTCAGAAAAAAGAAAGGTGTTAAAACATGTCAGAACATTACTTTTCTCAAAAACCTCAATCAAAAAGTTCACCCAAGACATGGAAGTACAGATTACGGCAAAAAGAATTTACTTTCATAAGTGATTATGGCGTATTTTCAAAAGGAGAAGTAGATTATGGTACTAGGCTTCTAATTGAACATTTTAATCCACCTTCTGTTAAGGGAGATATCTTAGATTTAGGGTGTGGATATGGACCAATTGGAATTGCGCTAGCATCCAGTTTTCCAGATTGCCAAGTAACTATGGTAGATGTTAATGAAAGGGCAATATTATTAGCTAAACAAAATGCTCATCTTAATGATGTGAAGAACGTGGAAATTTTAAAGAGTGATCGCTTAAAACAATTAAATGAACGCATGTTTGCATCTATCTTAACAAATCCACCTATTAGAGCAGGAAAAAAAGTCGTGCATGCTATGTTCGAGGAAAGCGCATTGTCATTATATTCTGGTGGAGAATTGTGGATTGTTATTCAAAAAAAGCAAGGTGCACCGTCAGCGAAGAAAAAGCTAGAGCAGTTGTTTGGTAATGTAGAAGTGGTAGTGAAAAGCAAAGGATACTATATTTTACGTTCGATAAAAATTTGACGATAGTCTTATGTTATGATAGTATTATTAAATGCTAACATGGGATTTCTTTTGTCAAGCATTTTTTATAAAAATACATGAGGTATAATCTATCAAGAATCGGAAACAATGATAAAATGGTTGGAAATAATTTGTTTTCCGATTTTTTATTCAGTACCTTTACGAAAAATTCTTTTTTATTTTAAGATAACTCATTACGGAGTGGATAGCAAGTATATTTTCCTTTGCTCCAATGAGAATTTTAAAAGGATAAAGTATTTTATATGTGGGGAATCCCTTTAATAGTGCATCATATTGCATGTTTTAGATTTGTATCATTTGTTATAAAGGAAAACCAAAATGATTATATGTATCGGTTTTTCTGAAAATATATTATACATTTTTGTATGTATACATAGTTTACATGCAAACAATGCAAGATTTGAGAGGTGAAGCAGTTGGCAGGTCAACTAGTTCAGTATGGGCAACATCGCAAGCGTAGAAGTTATGCTCGAATCAGTGAAGTATTAGAATTACCGAATTTAATTGAGATTCAAACCGCTTCTTACCAATGGTTTTTAGAAGAGGGAATGCGAGAGATGTTTCGTGATATCTCTCCTATTGAGGATTTTACGGGAAATCTTTCATTAGAATTTGTCGATTATACAATGGCTGATCCAAAGTATCCTGTAGAAGAATCGAAAGAAAGGGATGTAACCTATGACGCACCCCTTCGTGTTAAAGTTCGATTGATTAACAATGAAACAGGTGAAGTAAAAGAACAGGAAGTTTTTATGGGCGATTTTCCATTGATGACAGATACAGGGACATTTATCATCAATGGTGCAGAACGTGTCATCGTTTCACAGTTAGTACGTTCTCCTAGTGTTTATTACAACGAAAAAATAGACAAAAATGGGAAAAGAGGTTTAACTGCAACCGTTATACCTAACCGTGGTGCATGGCTTGAATTTGAAACAGATGCCAAAGATGTTGTGCACGTCAGAATAGATCGCACAAGGAAATTGCCGATTACCGTTTTATTACGTGCACTTGGGTTTAATTCTGATGAGGAGATTATCGATTTAATAGGAGACAATGAATACCTATTAAATACATTAGAAAAAGATAATACCGAAACAACTGAAAAAGCCTTGCTAGAAATATATGAACGTTTGCGACCAGGTGAACCACCTACAGTAGAAAATGCAAAAAGTTTGCTTGTATCACGATTTTTCGATCCGAAACGTTATGATCTTGCGTATGTTGGTCGATATAAAATAAATAAAAAGTTACATTTACAGAACAGATTATTCAATCAGGTGCTTGCAGAACCGATTGTTGATCCAGAAACAGGGGAAGTTTTAGCACAAAAAGGGGATAAGCTAGAGCGAAAACTACTCAATAAAATCATCCCGTATTTAGATGATGAAACGTCATTGGTAGGGGAAAAAGTTTTTGATTCAGAAGAAGCTATCCTAGATGAACCTGTTAGACTTCAATCTATTAAAATCTTTGACCCGACAGATCCTGAAAGGGAACGTATCTTAAATGTAATTGGTAATGGAAATGTAGGATCAGATGTGAAAAATATTACACCTGCAGATATTTTATCATCTATTGGCTACTTTTTTAATTTATTACATCAGGTAGGATACACAGATGATATTGACCATTTAGGAAACCGTCGACTACGTTCAGTAGGTGAACTATTACAAAATCAATTTCGAATCGGTTTGTCCCGTATGGAACGTGTTGTAAGAGAAAGAATGTCCATTCAGGATACTTCAAGTATTACACCACAACAACTGATTAATATTCGACCAGTTATTGCATCGATTAAAGAATTTTTCGGAAGTTCTCAGTTATCTCAGTTTATGGATCAAACAAATCCATTAGCTGAATTAACTCATAAACGTCGTTTATCAGCACTTGGACCAGGTGGTTTAACTCGTGAGCGGGCAGGATTTGAAGTGCGAGACGTTCACTACTCACACTATGGGAGAATGTGTCCGATCGAAACGCCAGAAGGTCCAAACATCGGTTTAATTAACTCACTGTCATCCTATGCGAAGGTAAATAAGTTTGGATTTATCGAAACACCTTATCGCCGAGTTGATCCGGAAACAGGAAAAGTAACTGGCCATATTGATTATTTGACAGCTGATGAAGAAGATAATTACGTTGTTGCGCAAGCGAACGCACCACTCGATGAAAATGGCGTTTTCATTGATGAAGAAGTAATTGCCAGATTTCGTGGAGAGAACATTGAGGTGAAATATACTCAAATCGATTATATGGACGTATCACCTAAGCAGGTAGTATCAGCTGCAACCGCTTGTGTACCGTTCTTAGAAAATGATGACTCGAACCGTGCTCTAATGGGTGCAAACATGCAACGCCAGGCAGTACCACTGTTGGAGCCTGAATCTCCAATTGTAGGAACAGGAATGGAATATGTGTCTGGAAAGGACTCTGGTGCTGCTATTATTTGCCGTCATGCTGGAATTGTTGAGAGTGTAGAAGCGAAAGAAGTTGTTGTTCGTCGGATTTCAGAAGTTGATGGAAAAGAAGTAAAAGGCGATGTAGATCGATATGGTTTACGGAAATATGAACGTTCTAACCAAGGTTCATGCTATAATCAACGCCCAATTGTAAAAGCGGGAGATCGTGTGGCAAAAGGAGAAATCCTTGCAGATGGTCCGTCTATGGAAAAAGGTGAATTAGCATTAGGACGTAATATCTTAATCGGCTTTATGGCATGGGAAGGATATAACTATGAGGACGCGATTATTATGAGTGAGCGTCTTGTTAAAGATGATGTGTATACATCAATTCATATTGAAGAATATGAATCAGAATCCCGTGATACAAAATTAGGGCCTGAAGAAATTACAAGAGATATACCTAATGTTGGTGAAGATGCACTGAAAAACTTAAATGAGCAAGGAATTATCCGTATTGGTGCAGAAGTAAAGGATGGCGATATCCTAGTTGGGAAAGTAACACCAAAAGGAGTAACAGAACTCTCAGCAGAAGAACGTTTATTACATGCTATTTTTGGTGAAAAGGCTCGCGAGGTTCGTGATACTTCATTGCGTGTACCACATGGTGCAGGTGGAATTGTATTAGACGTTAAAGTATTCAACCGTGAAGACGGTGACGAATTACCTCCAGGTGTAAATAAACTTGTTCGTGTATATATTGTTCAAAAGCGTAAAATCAAAGAAGGAGACAAGATGGCAGGTAGACACGGAAACAAAGGTGTTATATCCAGAATTCTACCAGAAGAAGATATGCCATATTTACCAGATGGAAATCCAATCGATATTATGTTGAATCCACTTGGAGTTCCTTCACGAATGAACATTGGGCAAGTTTTTGAATTGCATCTAGGAATGGCAGCTCGTAAACTAGGTATTCATGTTGCTTCTCCGGTATTTGATGGAGCGACAGAACAAGATGTTTGGGAAGCACTGGATGAAGCGGGAATGCCAAGAGATGCCAAAACGGTTCTCTATGATGGAAGGACAGGTGAACCGTTTGACAATCGTGTATCTGTAGGTGTAATGTACATGATTAAATTAGCACATATGGTTGATGACAAACTACATGCTCGTTCAACTGGACCATATTCTTTAGTTACACAACAGCCATTGGGTGGTAAGGCCCAATTTGGTGGACAACGTTTTGGTGAAATGGAGGTATGGGCTCTAGAGGCATATGGAGCGGCATACACGTTACAAGAATTACTAACCGTTAAATCAGATGACGTTGTTGGGCGTGTGCAAACATATGAGTCAATTGTAAAAGGCGAAAATGCCCCAGAACCAGGTATACCAGAATCTTTTAAAGTTCTAATTAAAGAATTACAAAGTTTAGGGATTGATGTGAAAATCCTTTCAAGTGATAAGGAAGAAATTGAACTTCGCGAATTGGAAAAGGAAGACTCACAGCAAGCAAGTAAGCTTAACTTAGACTTAGAACAAAGTAAGAAATAAAGATGAATTAAACAAAATATGATAATTCCACTGATGAGATGACTTTTCCCATCAGTGGATAACCAATTTCAATGGGTAAAATCATACATTAAAAAGGGAGGTAGCCCCTTGTTAGATGTAAATAATTTTGAGTATATGAAAATAGGATTGGCTTCACCAGAAAAAATTCGTTCCTGGTCATACGGTGAGGTAAAGAAACCAGAAACAATTAATTACCGTACATTGAAACCAGAGAAAGATGGGCTCTTTTGTGAGCGGATTTTTGGACCTGCGAAAGACTGGGAATGTCATTGTGGAAAATATAAACGAATTCGTTATAAAGGTATTGTATGTGATCGTTGCGGGGTTGAGGTAACCAAAGCATCTGTGCGTCGTGAACGCATGGGACATATTGAACTTGCTGCACCCGTATCACATATATGGTATTTCAAAGGGATTCCGAGTAGAATGGGACTTCTTTTAGATATGTCGCCAAGAGCATTAGAAGAGGTTATTTATTTTGCGGCATACATTGTAACAGAATCAGGTAATACTCCGTTAGAGAAAAAACAATTATTATCTGAAAAAGAGTTCCGCTCTTATTATGATAAATACGGAAACACCTTTCATGCACAAATGGGAGCAGAAGCGATTCGTAAATTACTTCAAGATATTGATTTAGATAAAGAAGTAAACACAATCAAAGAAGAATTAAAAACTATTCAAGGTCAACGTAGAACGCGTGCAATCAGACGACTAGAAGTGTTAGAGGCATTTCGTAATTCTGGAAATGACCCATCGTGGATGGTATTGGATGTTCTTCCAGTTATTCCGCCAGAAATTCGCCCAATGGTGCAATTAGATGGTGGTCGATTTGCAACTTCCGATTTAAATGATTTATATCGTCGTGTTATTAATCGTAATAATCGATTAAAACGATTACTTGATCTTGGTGCTCCAGGAATCATTGTCCAAAACGAAAAAAGAATGCTTCAAGAAGCGGTTGATGCATTAATTGATAACGGACGTCGTGGTCGTCCAGTAACTGGTCCAGGTAACCGACCATTGAAATCACTGTCCCATATGTTAAAAGGGAAGCAAGGTCGTTTTCGTCAGAACTTACTTGGAAAACGTGTTGACTATTCCGGTAGATCAGTTATTGTTGTAGGACCAAATTTAAAAATGTATCAATGTGGACTACCTAAAGAAATGGCTCTAGAATTATTTAAACCATTTGTTATGAAGGAGCTTGTTGAAAAAGGGATTGCTCATAATATAAAGTCTTCTAAACGTAAAATTGAGCGTATGCATCCAGATGTTTGGGGTGTTTTAGAAGAGGTAATTAAGGAACATCCGGTACTCCTAAATAGGGCACCAACCTTACACCGCTTGGGTATTCAAGCGTTTGAACCGACATTGGTTGAAGGACGTGCCATCCACTTACATCCACTTGTTTGTACGGCGTATAACGCGGACTTCGATGGAGATCAGATGGCTGTTCACGTTCCTTTATCAGCTGAGGCACAGGCGGAAGCGCGTATTTTAATGCTAGCTGCTCAAAATATTTTGAATCCGAAAGATGGAAAACCTGTTGTTACACCTTCACAAGACATGGTTTTAGGTAACTATTACTTAACACTCGAACGAGAAGGTGCTCTTGGAGAAGGGAAAGTTTTTAAAGACATAAACGAAGCTTTGATGGCTTATCAAGCAAATTATGTACATTTACACACAAGAGTAGCAGTAAGAGCATCCAGTTTTAATAATGAAACATTCACAGAAGAACAAAATAATCAATTGTTATTAACAACAATTGGAAAGTTGATCTTTAATGAGATGCTTCCAAACTCATTCCCATACATTAATGAACCAACAAGGATGAATCTGGAAGTACAAACCCCTGAAAAATACTTTGTCGAGCGTGGGGCGAATATCCATGAAGAGATTCAATCAAGGGAATTGGTAAAACCATTTAAAAAAGGTTTCTTAGGTGATATTATCGCTGAGGTCTTTAAACGCTTTAAAATTAGCGAAACATCTCGAATGCTAGACTTAATGAAAGATTTAGGCTTCCATTATGCGACTGTTGCTGGTATGACTGTCGGGATATCTGATGTTGTTGTTCTTGCAGAAAAAGAAGAATTATTAAATGAAGCTCAGGAGAAAGTGGACCGTGTGTTGAAACAATTTAGACGCGGACTAATTACAGAAGAAGAACGTTATGAGCGTGTCATTTCAATTTGGTCAGATGTAAAAGATGTTGTTCAGGACAAATTAATGGACTCCTTAGATCGCATGAATCCAATCTTTATGATGAGTGATTCTGGTGCAAGGGGTAACCCATCTAACTTTACACAGCTTGCAGGTATGCGTGGTCTAATGGCGAACCCGTCAGGTCGTATTATTGAGCTACCAATTAAATCAAGTTTCCGTGAAGGTTTAACTGTATTAGAATACTTTATCTCAACACACGGGGCACGAAAAGGACTTGCGGATACAGCATTGAAAACTGCTGACTCGGGATATTTAACCCGTCGTCTTGTTGATGTTGCGCAAGATGTTATTATTCGTGAGAATGATTGTGGAACAGATCGTGGTTCCAGAGTTGCTGCCCTTACAGAAGGCGCAGAAGTCATTGAACCACTATATGACCGCTTAGTTGGAAGGACTGCATTTGAAAATGTAATAATGCCGGACACAGATGAAGTCATTGTTGCTGTAAATGAGGTTATTTCAGAAGATCAAGCAAAACAAATTGTTGAGGCGGGAATTGAATCGGTTGTGATTCGAACAGCCTTTAATTGTAATACACGTCACGGTGTATGTAAAAAATGTTATGGTCGAAACCTTGCTACAGGATCTGAAGTGGAGGTTGGTGAAGCAGTTGGAATCATTGCTGCTCAATCCATCGGTGAACCAGGTACACAGTTAACCATGCGTACATTCCACACAGGTGGTGTAGCTGGAGATGACATTACCCAAGGTTTACCACGTATTCAAGAATTGTTTGAAGCGCGTAATCCGAAAGGTAAGGCAACCATTACTGAAATTCACGGATTTGTTCATGATATTACAACCGAAAAGGACAAACAAGAAATTATCGTAAAAAGCGATATAGAAGAAAAATCATATAATGTTCCGTATAATGCACGATTAAAGGTATCCGTCGGTGATGAGGTCACTGCAGGACAAGAATTAAATGAAGGATCGATAGACCCGAAAGAACTCATAAAAGTACAAGGTGTAGAAGGAGTTCAAAATTACTTACTTCGAGAAGTACAACGTGTATACCGTTTGCAAGGTGTAGAAATTGGTGACAAACACGTCGAAGTAATGGTTCGTCAAATGCTTCGTAAAATCCGTGTTCTAGATGCTGGTGAAACAGATCTACTGCCGGGATCATTGATGGAAATCCATCAATTTAAAGATGCAAACCGAAAATCACTAGAAGAAGGTAAGCAACTTGCAGTAGGAAAACCAGTATTATTAGGAATTACGAAAGCTTCCTTGGAAACAGATTCATTCTTATCTGCAGCTTCTTTCCAAGAAACAACTCGAGTGCTAACAGATGCCACTATAAAGGGAAAAGTGGATGAATTATTAGGATTAAAAGAAAATGTTATTATTGGAAAGCTTGTCCCAGCTGGAACTGGTATCGAGCGATATCGTAAAATTGAAGCTCCTGTATTTGAAGAAGAAAAAGAAGAAGTAGAGGAAACAGTATAACTCAAGGAATATAATTGATAGGAGAACAGGAAACTGGCATATAAAGCTGGTTTCCCCTGTCCTATCACTTTTCTTCTGTTAATTTTGATATAAAAGTAAATAAACACATAAATATAGTTGACAACAAAAAAAGAGAATGATAATATATTCAAGGTGATTCAGTTTTAGACTTGTTGCTTTGGAGGATATGAAAGAAATGTCTTATGAAAAAGTAACTCAAGTTAAATCGCGTTTAATTATTGGAACAAAGCAATCGTTAAAAGCTTTGAAAACTGGTATAATTAGCGAAGTTTTTATTGCTGTAGATGCTGACCAAGAAGTCACACAAGGGGTTGTTGATATAGCGAATGAATTAGAAGTCCCCGTTCACTATGTAAACTCTAAGGAAGATTTAGGTCGAGCGTGTGGAATAGATGTCCATGCAGCAACGGTTTCCATTAAGAAACCATAGTTTTGTGGAGGATTACACAAAACATTTTGTTTTTTGTCAAAAGATGAACCACCTGGATGTGTGGGATTAGAAAACACATCCTTTATTGTGGATTATAATCTTAAAGAAGGAAGGGGGAAAAAACATGCCTACAATTAATCAGTTAATTCGTAAAGGCCGTACAAGCAAACCAAAGAAATACGGTTCACCAGCATTGAGCAGAAACTATAACAGTTTCAAAAAGCAATTTACACGCGTTAACTCACCACAAAAACGTGGAGTTTGTACACGTGTTGGTACATTAACACCGAAAAAACCAAACTCAGCTTTACGTAAATATGCTCGTGTTCGTTTGTCAAATAACATGGAAGTAACTGCATATATCCCGGGAATCGGACACAACCTTCAAGAGCACAACGTTGTGCTACTTCGTGGAGGACGTGTTAAAGACTTACCTGGTGTTCGTTATCACGTTGTTCGTGGTGCATTGGATACCGCAGGGGTAGAAGGACGTATGCAAGGACGTTCTAAATACGGTGCAAAAAAACCTAAAAAATAATAAATAAGAAATTTCAACAGAAGGGAGGACTATAAATGCCACGTAAAGGACCAGTACCAAAAAGAGATGTGCTACCAGATCCAATGTATGATTCAAAATTAGTAACTCGTCTAATTAACCAAATCATGGTTGACGGTAAACGAGGGAAAGCACAAAAAATTCTTTATAATGCATTTGAGTTAGTGAAAGAAAGAAGCGACCAACAACCAATGGACGTTTTTGAAGAAGCAATGAAAAATATTATGCCAGTACTAGAAGTTCGCGCACGCCGAGTTGGGGGTTCAAACTACCTTGTTCCAATGGAAGTTCGCCCTGAACGACGTCAAGCACTAGGTCTTCGTTTCCTTGTAAGCTATTCTCGCTTACGCGGAGAAAAATCAATGGAAGAACGTTTAGCAAATGAAATTCTAGATGCTTCCAACAACACAGGTGCAGCAGTGAAAAGACGTGAAGAATTGCATAAACAAGCAGAAGCTAACAAAGCATTCGCACACTATCGCTGGTAATAATATTATATTATTTATAATAAAAGATTTCACATAGGAAGGAGAAAAATATATGGCTAGAAAGTTCTCCTTGGAAAAGACGCGGAATATTGGTATTATGGCACATATAGATGCTGGTAAAACCACTACTACAGAGCGTATTCTTTTCTACACAGGACGTATCCATAAGCTTGGTGAAACACATGAAGGTGCTTCCCAAATGGACTGGATGGAACAGGAACAAGAACGCGGAATTACAATTACTTCCGCAGCAACCACTGCTGAGTGGGATGGCCATCGTATCAACATCATTGATACACCGGGACACGTAGACTTCACTGTAGAGGTTGAGCGTTCGTTACGTGTACTTGATGGAGCAGTTACTGTACTTGATGCACAATCAGGTGTAGAACCGCAAACAGAAACAGTATGGCGTCAAGCAACAACATATGGGGTACCTAGAATTGTCTTTATCAACAAAATGGATAAAACTGGTGCAGACTTTCTATATGCTACAAGCACACTGAAAGACCGCCTTGGAGCGAATGCTCACCCAGTACAATTACCAATTGGTGCTGAGGATCAATTTGAAGGTATTATTGACTTAATTGAAATGGAAGCACATTTCTATCTCGACGATTTAGGTACAAAATCAGATTCTGGTGAAATTCCTGCTGAATACCAAGATAAAGCACAGGAACTTCGTGAATCGTTAGTTGAAGCAGTAGCTGAACTTGACGAAGAATTAATGATGAAGTACTTAGAGGGAGAAGAAATCTCCAATGAAGAACTAAGAAATGCTATTCGTAATGCAACATTAAGTGTTGAATTTTACCCGGTATTTTGTGGGTCAGCATTTAAAAACAAGGGTGTTCAATTATTATTAAACGGTGTTATTAGCTATCTACCAGCACCAACAGATATTCCTCCGATCCAAGGTATTACACCTGATACAGAGGAAGAGGTAGAGAGACCATCTGATGATAACGCACCATTTTCAGCATTAGCATTTAAAGTAATGACTGACCCATATGTTGGTAAATTAACATTCTTCCGTGTATATTCAGGTACATTGAATGCAGGATCATATGTTCAAAACCCAACGAAGGATAAAAGAGAACGTGTTGGACGTATCCTACAGATGCATGCGAACCACCGTGAAGAGATCCCAGTAATCCACAGTGGTGAAATTGCTGCTGCAGTTGGTTTGAAAGATACTGGAACAGGGGATACACTATGTGATGCAGATAATTTAGTTATCTTAGAATCCATGGAATTTCCAGAACCAGTTATTTCAGTTGCTATTGAACCGAAAACAAAAGCTGACCAAGATAAAATGGGTACTGCACTAGGTAAGCTAGCTGAGGAAGATCCAACATTCAGAACAGAAATGAACCCTGAAACTGGTCAAACAATTATTTCAGGAATGGGTGAACTCCACCTTGATGTAATCGTGGATCGTTTGAAACGTGAATTTAAAGTAGAAGCGAATGTTGGTGCACCACAAGTTGCTTATCGTGAGACATTCCGTCAAGAAGCAGAAGTTGAAGGTAAATTCATTCGTCAATCTGGTGGACGTGGACAGTACGGTCATGTTTGGGTTAAATTTGAACCACTTGAACAAGGTTCAGGTTTCGAATTTGAAAACAAAATTGTTGGTGGTGTCGTCCCACGTGAATACGTACCTGCTGTTGAAGCTGGTATTAAAGAAGCAATGGAAAATGGTGTCCTAGCAGGATATCCATTAATTGATGTTAGAGCATCTCTTTATGATGGAAGTTACCATGATGTTGACTCAAATGAGATGGCATTTAAAATCGCAGCATCTATGGCATTAAAAGCAGCGAAAAATAAATGTAACCCAGTTCTTTTAGAACCAATGATGAAAGTTGAAATTGTGATTCCAGAAGAATATATGGGTGATATCATGGGTGATGTAACATCACGTCGTGGTAGAGTAGAAGGTATGGAAGCACGTGGAAATGCACAATTAGTAAAAGCATTTGTACCACTTGCAGAAATGTTTGGCTATGCCACAGCGCTTCGTTCTAATACACAAGGTCGTGGAACATATACCATGTACTTTGATCATTATGAAGAAGTACCTAAAAGCATTTCGGAAGAAATTATTGAAAAAAATACAGGTGAATAATTGATTTTTTCGCCAATGTCAAGTATAACTTTTAGTGAAGACTTAGATATTCTAAGTTAAAATATAAAAAACATTCTTTTTAATTTGAAGGAGGAATTATAAATGGCTAAAGAAAAATTTGACCGCTCTAAACAGCACGTTAATATTGGTACTATTGGACACGTTGACCATGGTAAAACAACATTAACTGCTGCAATCACAAACGTTATGAACAAAAAAAATGGTTCTGGTGAAGCAAAAGCATATGATGAAATTGACGGTGCACCAGAAGAAAGAGAACGTGGAATCACAATCGCTACTTCTCACGTAGAGTACGAAACTGAAACACGTCACTATGCACACGTTGACTGCCCAGGACACGCTGACTATGTTAAAAACATGATCACAGGTGCTGCACAAATGGATGGTGCTATTCTAGTAGTATCAGCTGCAGATGGCCCAATGCCACAAACTCGTGAGCATATCCTTTTATCCCGTAACGTAGGTGTTCCTGCAATCGTAGTATTCATGAACAAAGTAGATATGGTTGACGATGAAGAGCTACTAGAACTAGTAGAAATGGAAATCCGTGAACTATTATCAGAATATGACTTCCCAGGTGACGATATTCCAATCGTAGCTGGTTCTGCACTTAAAGCATTAGAAGGTGTAGAAGAATACGAAGAAAAAATCGTTGAATTAATGAAGGAAGTTGACCAATATGTACCAACTCCAGAACGTGATACAGACAAACCATTCATGATGCCAGTTGAAGACGTATTCTCTATCACTGGTCGTGGAACTGTTGCAACTGGTCGTGTTGAACGCGGTCAAGTTAAAGTTGGAGATGAAGTTGATATTATCGGTCTAGCTGAAGATGCTAAGAAAACAACTGTTACTGGTGTTGAAATGTTCCGTAAGCTTCTTGACTATGCAGAAGCAGGAGATAACATCGGTGCACTACTTCGTGGGGTAGAGCGTGAAGATATTAAACGTGGTCAAGTACTTGCAAAGCCAGGTACAATTACACCACATACAAAATTTAAAGCTGAAGTATATGTTCTTTCTAAAGAAGAAGGTGGACGTCACACTGCATTTTTCTCTAACTACCGTCCACAATTCTACTTCCGTACAACAGACGTAACAGGCGTTGTTAGCCTACCAGAAGGTGTTGAAATGGTTATGCCTGGAGATAACGTAGAAATGGAAGTTGATCTAATCGCACCAATCGCTATTGAAGACGGTACACGTTTCTCTATCCGTGAGGGTGGACGTACTGTAGGATCAGGCGTTGTAACTGAAATCATTAAGTAATTAATTTACAACGAATAGAAATATAAAAGACAGGTGGCAAACCCGGGAAATGCCACCTGTCTTTTTTAATAAAAGATTTACTTTAATAGCATTTTGGTATGAATATAGAAAATATTATTTAAGCTAGAAAACTTGAATTAAACCTTGCATTTTATATTAATAGTTTGTATAATAAGTAAATGTGCAATCCGATATAATGTATTAAAAAGGTTGCATTACCAACATCACTTATGTATAATGGTACCGTTGGTCTAAAGATAGGCAATGAAACGGAAGGTTGTTGGCACACCCGGCCCCTTTGCCATGGCGGTGGGCTAAGAAATTTTCGTGGAGCAAGTCTATTAAAAAATGGACGAAAAGGAGGGAAAATAATGGCAAAAGAAAAAATCAGAATCCGTTTGAAAGCATATGATCACAGAGTTTTAGATCAATCATCAGAAAAAATTGTAAACACTGCAAAACGCTCTGGTGCGAAGGTATCTGGACCAATTCCATTACCTACGGAAAAATCCGTTTATACAATATTACGAGCAGTTCACAAGTATAAAGACTCTCGTGAACAATTCGAAATGCGCACACATAAACGATTAATTGATATTGTCAACCCAACACCACAAACAGTTGATTCGCTAATGCGTCTTGATTTACCATCTGGTGTTGATATAGAAATTAAATTGTAATTCAGATATATATATAGGAGGTGTAACGGATGACGAAAGGAATCTTAGGCCGCAAAATCGGCATGACTCAATTGTTTACAGAAAACGGAGAACTAATCCCAGTAACCGTTGTTCAAGCTGAACCTAACATCGTGCTACAGAAACGCACAGAGGAAAATGACGGCTACAAAGCAATTCAACTCGGTTTTGCAGATCAAAAGGAATCACGTACAAATAAAGCCGCAAAGGGCCATGCTGAAAAAGCAAACACAACCCCTAAGCGCTACATTCGTGAGATCCGTAACGCAAATCTCGATGAATATGAAGTGGGTCAAGAAATTAAAGTAGATACATTTGAAGCTGGTGAAAAAATCGACGTAACAGGAACATCCAAAGGGAAAGGGTTCCAAGGATCCATTAAACGTCACAACTATTCACGTGGTTTAATGACACACGGTTCTAGATATCATAGAGGCCACGGTACAATGGGACCAGTTGACCCGGCGCGTGTTTTGCCTGGTAAAAAACTTCCAGGGCAAATGGGATCAGAACAAGTAACTATTCAAAATCTGGAAATTGCAAAAGTAGATGTTGAACGTAATCTACTATTAATCAAAGGGAATGTTCCAGGTGCAAAAAAATCATTCGTGAAAATTACGAGTGCAATTAAGGCTAACTAATCACTATATACGAAGGGAGGAAATGTCATGCCTAAAGTAGCACTATATAAACAAGACGGTACACAAGCAGGAGATATTGAATTAAATGATGCCGTGTTTGGTATCGAACCAAATAAACATGTTTTACATGAAGCAGTAGCTATGCAACGTGCATCACAACGACAAGGTACACATAAAGTGAAAAACCGTTCTGATGTACGAGGAGGCGGACGTAAACCATGGCGTCAAAAAGGAACTGGTCGTGCACGTCAAGGTTCCATTCGCTCACCACAATGGGTTGGAGGCGGAGTTGTCTTTGGACCGACACCACGTAGCTACAGCTATAAACTTCCTAAGAAAGTACGCCGTCTAGCATTGAAATCTGCTTTATCTACAAAAACAAAAGGTGAAAACCTCATTGTTTTAGATGCTTTATCATTTGAGGCACCAAAAACAAAGCAACTTGTTGAAATGCTAAACAAATTAGACGTTGACACTAAAACATTAATTGTGACAACAGAGAAAGATGAAAATGTAACACGCTCAGCAAATAACCTTCAAGGAGTAAAAGTGCTTACAGTTAATGAAGTAAATGTATATGATTTGCTGGCGCATGACAAATTGGTCTTAACTAAAGACGCAGCGGAAAAAGCAGGGGAGGTGTTCGCGTAATGAAAGACCCTCGTGACATTATTAAACGCCCTGTCATTACAGAACATTCTGCTGATATGATGGCAGACAAAAAATACACATTTGAAGTAAGTCCAAAAGCAAACAAAGCTGAAATTAAGCATGCAATTGAGGTTATCTTCGATGTGAAAGTTGATAAAGTAAATACAATGAATCTAAAAGGAAAGTTCAAACGAATGGGCCGCTATGGCGGATATCGCCCAAATCGTAAAAAAGCGGTTGTTCAACTTTCTGAGGATAGTAAAGAACTAGATTTCTTATAATCAAGAGAAGGAGGGAAAACAATGGCGATTAAAAAATTCAGACCTACCACTGGTGGTAGACGTACAATGACGGTATCAACTTTTTCAGACATCACAACAGATCAGTCTGAAAAATCATTACTAAGCTCTTTGAATAAACGTGCTGGCCGTAACAACCAAGGAAGAACAACTGCACGTTTTAGAGGAGGCGGCCACAAACGTAAATATCGTTTGATTGATTTTAAACGTAATAAAGATGGAATACCAGGACGCGTTGCTACGATTGAGTATGATCCAAACCGTTCTGCAAACATCGCACTTGTTCACTATGCAGATGGTGAAAAACGTTATATTTTAGCACCAAAAGGTCTAAAAGTAGGCGATGCAATCGAATCTGGTGAACAAGCAGACATTAAAGTGGGAAATGCTTTACCGCTAAAAAGCATTCCAGTTGGAACAATCATTCATAACGTGGAATTAAAACCAGGTCGTGGTGGTCAGCTTGCGCGTTCTGCTGGAGCTGAAGCACAAATTCTTGGTCGTGAAGATAAATATGTACTTGTTCGTTTGTCTTCAGGAGAAGTTCGTTTGATCCTAGATACTTGCCGCGCAACAGTAGGCCAAGTTGGAAATATCGAACATGAACTTATTCGCATAGGTAAGGCGGGTCGTTCACGTTGGTTAGGAAGACGTCCATCTGTTCGTGGTTCTGTTATGAACCCAGTAGATCACCCACACGGTGGTGGGGAAGGACGTACGCCAATCGGTCTTAAATCACCTGTTACGCCATGGGGTAAGCCTACAATTGGCTATAAGACACGTAAAGCGAAAAAATCTGATGATTATATTGTACGTAGACGTAAAAAATAACTGAAACAGAATAGGATGACGGGATCAACTGTCCCCGTCTCTTAACTGTGAAAGGAGGTTTACACATGGGTCGTAGCTTAAAAAAAGGACCTTTTGCAGATGATCACTTGATGAAGAAAGTTGATGAATTAAATGAACAAGATAAAAAACGAGTAATTAAAACTTGGTCACGTCGTTCAACAATCTTCCCATCATTTGTTGGTCACACAATCGCAGTATACGACGGTCGTAAACATGTACCAGTTTATATTACAGAAGATATGGTAGGACATAAACTGGGTGAATTTGCACCAACTCGTACATTTAAAGGACATTCAAGAAGTGAAAAAGTCACAGCAAAATAATGAGAGGAGGCACTTCGTATGCAAGCAAAAGCCGTTGCGAAATCAGTACGCATAGCTCCTCGTAAAGTACGTTTAGTAATTGATTTGATTCGAGGAAAAAATGCTCAAGAAGCAGTCGCTATTTTGAAACATACACAGCGTAGCGCTTCACCAGTAGTTGAAAAATTACTACACTCTGCTATGGCAAATGCGGAACATAATTATGAGATGGATCTAGATAACTTGATCGTTTCAGAAGCATTTGTAAATGAAGGAGTTACATTAAAAAGATTCCGTCCTCGCGCACAAGGTCGAGCAAGCGGAATTAATAAACGCACAAGCCACATTACAGTGGTTTTAACAGAACAGAAGGAGGGGTAATTAGTGGGCCAAAAAATTAATCCGACAGGTCTTCGTATCGGTGTTATAAAAGACTGGGAGTCTAAATGGTATGCCGATGACAAAGATTATGCAAACTTGCTACATGAAGATATTAAAATTAGAGAATATCTTGAAAAACGCCTAGAAAAAGCTGCGTTATCATCTATTGAAATTGAGCGTGCAGCAAACCGTGTTAATATTACGATCCACACAGGTAAACCTGGAATGGTGATTGGTAAAGGTGGTTCTGAAGTAGAAGCTTTACGTAAATCACTAAACAAGCTAACAGGTAAAAAAGTTCATATTAATATTGTAGAAGTGAAAAAAGTTGATTTAGATGCTAAGTTAGTTGCAGATAACATTGCACGTCAACTAGAAGGACGTATTTCTTTCCGTCGTGCACAAAAACAATCTATCCAACGTGTAATGAGAGCAGGAGCTAAAGGTGTAAGAACCATCGTTTCTGGTCGTCTAGGTGGAGCAGATATTGCACGTGCAGAACAATACAGTGAAGGAACAGTACCACTACACACATTACGTGCTGACATCGACTATGCAAACGTAGAAGCAGATACAACATACGGTAAGCTCGGTGTTAAAGTATGGATCTATCGTGGGGAAGTCCTTCCAGAAAAACCAAAAAAATAAGGAAGGGGGCAAAGAATTATGTTAATGCCTAAACGTGTAAAATACCGTAAACAACATCGTGGTAGAATGAAAGGCCAAGCAAAAGGTGGAAAAACGATTGCTTTTGGTGAATATGGATTACAAGCATTGGAACCAACATGGATTACAGCTCGCCAAATCGAGGCAGCTCGTATTGCAATGACTCGTTCCATGAAACGTGGTGGTAAAGTTTGGGTTAAAATTTTCCCAAACAAACCATATACAGCAAAACCTCTAGAAGTACGAATGGGTTCTGGTAAAGGTGCCCCAGAAGCGTGGGTGGCTGTTGTAAAACCAGGTAAGATTTTATTTGAAATAGCTGGTGTAGATGAAGAGGTTGCACGTGAAGCGTTGCGCCTTGCCTCTCATAAACTGCCAATAAGAACAAAATTTGTAAAACGTGAAGAAATTGGTGGTGAAAGCAATGAAGGCTAATGAGATTAGAGAATTAACCACTGCCGAAATTGAAGAAAAAGTACAATCATTAAAAGAAGAATTATTTAATCTTCGTTTCCAACTTGCGACAGGACAATTGGAAAACACTGCACGTATCCGTCAAGTGAAAAAGTCTATCGCACGCATGAAAACAGTTATGCGTCAACGTGAACTAAGTGTCACTAACTGATAATGAGAGGAGGTTTACCTCAGAATGACTGAACGTAATAATCGAAAAGTTTACACAGGTCGTGTTGTTTCAGATAAAATGGATAAAACAATTACTGTTTTAGTAGAAACATACAAAGTACATCCTTTGTATAAAAAGCGTATTAAAGATTCTAAGAAATTTAAAGCACATGACGAAAAAAATCAGGCTAAAGAAGGCGATATCGTTCGCGTTATGGAAACTCGTCCATTATCAGCGACAAAACGTTTCCGTCTGGTAGAAATCGTCGAAGAAGCGGTTATTATATAATAAAATTCGCTTGAAAGGTATCCGAAGGGAGGTCATAGCGATATGATTCAACAAGAAACGAATTTAAAAGTTGCAGATAACTCTGGTGCTCGTATAGTAAAAGCGATTAAAGTACTAGGTGGAACTGGTCGTAAGACAGCAAATATTGGTGATGTGATTGTTTGTTCTGTTCAACAAGCTACACCAGGGGGCGTTGTCAAAAAAGGTGAAATTGTAAAAGCGGTAATTGTTCGCACAAAAACAGGTGTACGTCGTAAAGATGGATCATACATCCGTTTTGATGAAAATGCTGCCGTTGTCGTACGTGATGATAAGAGTCCACGTGGAACACGTATTTTTGGACCAGTTGCACGCGAATTACGTGATGAAAAATTCATGAAAATTATTTCTCTAGCACCAGAAGTATTGTAAGTAATTGAATTGACCTTGTAAGGAGGTGCATCAAGTATGCATGTAAAAAAAGGCGATAATGTAAAAGTGATTTCCGGAAAAGACCGCGGAAAACAAGGTACAGTATTAGAAGCATTTCCTAAAAAGGATCGTGTACTCGTAGAAGGTATAAATATGGTGCAAAAGCACGCTAAACCTTCACAAGAAAATCCGCAAGGCGGAATTATCAATCAAGAAGCACCGATCCATGTTTCCAATGTAATGCCAATCGACCCTAAATCCGGCGAACCAACTCGTGTTGGCTATGAAGTACATGATGGGAAGAAAGTTCGCATTGCAAAAAAATCCGGTGAACCTTTAGATAAATAAATTGTTGGTGAAAGGAGGGCGACATGATGAACCAGTTGAAAGAAAAATATCAAGAAGAAGTTGTTCCATCTCTAGTTGAGAAGTTTAATTATAAATCTGTTATGGAAGTACCAGGAATCGAGAAAATTGTAATCAACATGGGTGTAGGTGATGCAGTTCAAAATGCAAAAGCACTAGATAGTGCAGTTGAAGAACTAACACTAATTTCTGGACAGAAACCAGTAATCACTCGTGCAAAGAAATCAATTGCCGGTTTTCGCCTTCGTGAAGGAATGCCAATCGGAGCGAAAGTAACACTTCGAGGCACACGTATGTACGAATTCTTACAAAAGTTAATTGGTGTTGCTTTACCAAGGGTTCGTGACTTCCGTGGTATCTCTAAAAAGGCATTTGATGGCCGTGGTAACTATACATTAGGTATCAAAGAACAATTGATTTTCCCAGAAATTGATTATGATAAAGTGAATAAAGTCCGTGGAATGGATATCGTAATTGTAACTACTTCTAATACGGATGAAGAAGCTCGTGAACTTTTAGCTCAACTAGGAATGCCATTTAAAAAGTAAATCCTATAATTGTTCGGATATAAAACAAGTGATAGATAATCAAATTTTGTTATCTAATATGGTATATTTCGACCCCGTTTTGAGAGCTAAATAAGGAGGGAAAATTGTGGCTAAAAAATCAATGATCGCAAAACAAAAACGTCCACAAAAGTTTAAAGTTCGTGAATATACACGTTGTGAACGTTGTGGTCGTCCGCATTCTGTAATTCGTAAATTTAAACTTTGCCGTATTTGTTTCCGTGAACTTGCCCATAAAGGTCAAATTCCTGGTGTCAAAAAAGCAAGCTGGTAAACCCCGGTTAGAAAAGGAGGTAATGAGTAATGGTTATGACAGATCCAATTGCTGATATGTTAACTCGTATTCGTAATGCGAGCTCAGTAAAACATGATAAATTAGAGCTTCCTGCTTCTAAAATGAAAAAGGAAATTGCTGATATTCTTAAACGAGAAGGTTTCGTTCGAGACTACGAATATGTAGAAGATAACAAACAAGGTATTCTTCGTATTTTTCTAAAATACGGACCGAGTGAAGAACGTGTCATTACAGGTCTAAGAAGAATCAGTAAGCCAGGACTTCGTGTATATGCAAAAGCAACAGAAGTACCTCGTGTATTAAACGGACTTGGCATTGCAATCGTATCAACATCAAAAGGTGTACTATCTGATAAAGAAGCTCGCGCACAAGCTGTTGGTGGCGAAGTTCTTGCATATGTTTGGTAAGGAATAATTAGGTTGAGGAGGTGCAAGTAATGTCTCGTACAGGATTAAGCCCAATTAAGCTTCCAGAAGGTGTAGAAGTTACACTTAACGGAAATAATGTTCAAGTAAAAGGGCCAAAAGGTGAATTAACAAAAACAATCAGTGAAAAGATGAACGTTAAAATAGAAGACAACACTCTCTTCGTTGAACGTCCTAGTGACTCAAAAGAGAATTGTTCCCTACACGGAACAACACGCAGCATCATTGCTAATATGGTGGAAGGTGTTTCTAAAGGATATCAAAAAGAATTAGAAATTACTGGTGTTGGTTATCGTGCTCAAAAGCAGGGAAATAAAGTTATTATTAATGCAGGATATTCACATCCTGTAGAAATCGAACCACAAGACGGTATCGAAGTGGATGTACCTAAAAACACGCACATTATTGTTAAAGGTATTGACAAAGAAGCAGTAGGTGCACTTGCCGCTAATATTCGTGCAATCAGACCACCTGAACCTTATAAAGGAAAAGGTATTAAATATGTTGGTGAATATGTGCAACGTAAAGAAGGAAAGACTGCTAAATAACGTTGGTAAGAGCAGAAAGGAGTGACGTTAATGATCACTAAAACTAGCAAAAACGTAACACGCAAAAGAAGACATGCACGTGTTCGTCGTACATTGTCAGGTACAGAACAACAACCACGTTTAAACGTGTTTCGTTCCAATAAACATATCTACGCACAGTTGATTGATGATACAGAAGGAAAAACTTTAGTAGAAGCATCAACTGTAGATAAAGAGCTATCACTTGATTCAACGAGCTCAGTAGAAGCTGCCAAGCAAGTTGGAGAGTTGGTCGCAAAACGTGCTCAAGAAAAAGGATATAAATCAGTAGTATTTGACCGCGGTGGTTACCTTTTTCATGGGCGTATAAAAGCTTTAGCAGAGGCTGCTCGAGAAGCAGGTCTTGAATTTTAATTGATAAAGGAGGGTACCTATAGATGCGTAAAAGCATTGATTCAAATAAAATAGAACTCGAAGAACGTGTTGTAACGGTCAATCGTGTAGCAAAAGTAGTAAAAGGTGGACGTAATTTTCGTTTCACAGCATTAGTTGTTGTTGGCGATAAAAATGGCCACGTAGGTTTTGGTACTGGAAAAGCATTAGAAGTACCAGATGCTATTAAGAAAGCAATTGAAGATGCGAAGAAAAATTTAGTTAAAGTACCTATTGTTGGAACAACTATTCCACATGAAATTCACGGTCAATTTGGTTCTGGTAATGTATTAATGAAGCCAGCTGCTGAAGGTACAGGAGTTATTTCAGGTGGACCGGTTCGTGCGGTTCTTGAGCTAGCAGGAATTGGTGACATTTTAACAAAATCCCTAGGTTCAAATACACCGATTAACGTTGTTCGTGCTACTATTAACGGTTTAGCGAGCCTAAAACGTGCGGAAGATGTAGCAAAACTACGCGGTAAATCTGTAGAAGAACTGTTAGGATAAGGGAGGGAAGCCACATGTCCAATAAAATTAAAATCACCCTCAAACGCAGTGTTATTGGTGCTCAAAAAGGACAGTTACAAACAATTGAAGCACTTGGTTTGAAAAAAGTATATCAATCTGTTGAAAGAGATGACACACCATCTGTTCGTGGAATGATCAACAAAGTGTCTCACCTTGTAACAGTAGAAGAAATTTAATAAATATTTAGCGTAAAGAGGAGGTGCTCGAATGAAACTTCATGAATTGAAACCAGAACAAGGATCTCGTAAAAAACGTAATCGCGTTGGACGTGGTATGGCTTCAGGAAATGGTAAAACATCAGGAAAAGGTCATAAAGGACAGAAGGCGCGTAGTGGTGGACTATTACGCCCAGGTTTTGAAGGTGGTCAAACTCCATTATTCCAACGCCTTCCAAAACGTGGATTTACAAATATCAATCGTAAAGAATATGCGATTGTAAACTTAAGTACATTAAATCTATTTAAAGATGGTACAGAAATCACACCAGAGCTCTTACTTCAAGAAGGTATCGTGAATAACCTAAAATCAGGTATTAAAATTTTAGGTAATGGAACACTTGAAAATCAATATACTGTAAAAGCTCACAAGTTCTCAGCTTCAGCTAAAGAAGCAATTGAGGCAGCGGGCGGTAAGGCAGAGGTGATTTAATGTTTCGCACAATCTCCAATTTTATGCGCGTGGGTGACATTAGACGGAAAATTATCTTCACCCTGCTTATGCTTGTTGTATTCCGTCTGGGTACATTTATTCCTGTACCATTTACAGATAAGCAGGCTATTGATTTTATGAACCAGCAAAATGTCTTTGGATTTTTAAATACATTTGGTGGTGGGGCATTGCAAAATTTCTCGATCTTTGCAATGGGGATTATGCCTTATATTACAGCATCAATTATTATGCAACTCCTTCAAATGGATGTTGTCCCTAAGTTTACAGAGTGGAAAGACCAAGGAGAAGCTGGACGTAAAAAACTAGCACAGGTTACTAGGTATGGAACAGTTGTGCTGGCATTTGTTCAAGCTATTGCAATGTCCATTGGCTTTAACACAATGGCTGGGGGTTTATTGATTGCTAATCCAGGTGTTTTAAAATTCGTTGTTATTGCTTTAGTATTAACTGCAGGAACGACATTTCTGATGTGGTTAGGGGAACAAATAACCGCACATGGGGTAGGTAATGGGATTTCCATACTTATCTTTGCTGGGATTGTTGCTGCTGTACCAGATGGAGTAAAACAGTTATATATTCAGTATTTTGATAATCCTGGTGATGAATTATTTTTAAACATTGTAACAGTTGCACTGATTGTCTTGGTTGTTATTGCTGTTACAGTCGGTGTCATTTTCATCCAACAGGCATTACGTAAAATACCGATACAATATGCGAAAAAACTGGTAAATCGCTCACCAGTGGGTGGCCATTCTACACATTTACCACTTAAAGTAAATGCTGCAGGAGTTATTCCGGTTATCTTTGCAATAGCCTTCATTATTGCACCACGAACGGTAGCAGGATTTTTTGAAGGAAAGGTTGCAGGAGTAATTGAATATGTCTTTGATTATACACAACCTGCAGGTATGGTTATTTATGTAGCATTAATTATTGCCTTTACGTATTTCTATACATTTGTTCAAGTAAATCCTGAACAAATGGCAGAGAATTTACAAAAGCAAGGTGGATATATTCCAGGAATTCGACCTGGTAAAAATACAGAGACATATTTAACTCGAGTAATGAATCGTTTGACATTTGTTGGGGCTATTTTCTTAGCAGCAGTTTCTGTTCTTCCTATTTTATTAGGTGGATTGGCAGGACTTCCATCCGGTATTCAAATTGGTGGAACAAGTCTACTTATTGTTGTAGGGGTAGCACTTCAAACAATGAAACAGCTTGAAAGCCAGTTAGTTAAACGTCATTACAGAGGTTTTATCAGGTAATAACGGCCAGATGAAAGCGAGGGGAAGGTAATGAATTTAATCTTGATGGGTCTACCTGGTGCTGGAAAAGGCACACAGGCAGAGAAAATTAATGAAACATATGACATCCCTCATATTTCAACAGGAGATATGTTCCGTTTAGCCATAAAAGAAGGGACAGAGCTCGGGAAACAAGCCAAATCTTTCATGGATCAAGGAAACCTTGTTCCAGATGAGGTAACAATTGGTATTGTGAAAGAACGTCTAGCGAAAGATGATTGTAAAGATGGATTTTTGTTAGATGGCTTTCCAAGAACTATAGCTCAAGCAGAAGCATTACAACAGCTATTAACGGAAATGAACGAGAAAATCGATTATGTAATACATGTAAATGTACCAAAAGATAAATTGGTCGAGCGTCTAACAGGTCGTCGTGTTTGTCCAACTTGTGGTGCAACTTATCATGTCTTATATAATCCCCCTAAACAAGAGGGAGTATGTGATAAAGACGGCTCTAAGTTAGACCAACGAGATGATGACACAGAAGAAACCGTCAAAAATCGCTTAAAGATTAATATTGAACAGAGCCAACCATTATTGGATTTCTATAAAGAGAAAAATTATCTTGTAGATGTGAATGGCGATCAAGATATTAATCAGGTATTTAAAGATATTCAAGCAATTCTTGATTAATAAGGATAGAATGTAAATCTTTATTTGATAATATATAATGAATGTCGAAGTGTTATCAATGATAAACGTGACACACAACTCGCAGTAAATCGTATAGGTGTTACAAAACATTAAAAAACCTAAATGAAGGTGATCGTTGTTGAGCGAAGTGGATGGTATTCCGCGAATAGGTCAAGTTGTCCGTATTCTGCAAGGACGTGAAGCAGGTCAATATGCAATCATATTAAAAACGATTGATGATCGATTTGTATTACTTGCTGATGGAGAAAAACGCAAATATGACTCTCCGAAGAAGAAAAATCGGAGTCATGTCGAATTAATCGATTACGTCTCTCCGGAAGTCCAAAACAGCCTTCTAGAAACTGGTCGTGTCACAAATGGAAAATTACGATTTGCTTTAGATAAATTTGTAAGTGAGATTGTGACTGATTAAAGAAGGGAGATCAACACGATGGCAAAAGAAGACGTTATTGAAGTAGAAGGTACTGTTAAAGAAACATTACCGAATGCTATGTTTAATGTGGAGTTAGAAAATGGTCATACCGTTTTGGCACATGTTTCTGGTAAAATTCGTATGCACTTCATTCGTATCTTACCAGGTGATAAAGTGACTGTAGAACTTTCACCGTATGATTTGACTAAAGGACGAATTACGTATCGTTATAAATAAGTGCACAAGCTCCGATATAAAAGGAGGTAAAGAAAATGAAAGTCAGAGCATCCGTTAAACCAATTTGTGAAAAGTGTAAAGTAATCAAACGAAAAGGTAAAGTAATGGTGATTTGTGAAAATCCTAAACATAAGCAAAAACAAGGATAAAATTTGAGGAGGTGCAATCTAAAAATGGCTCGTATAGCAGGTATTGATATTCCACGTGATAAACGTATTGTTATTTCATTAACATATATTTATGGAATTGGTAAGTCAACAGCACAAAACATTCTCCAAGAAGCAGGCGTTTCTGAAGATACACGTGTTCGTGACTTAACAGAAGAAGAACTTGGTAAAATTCGCCAGGCGGTAAACGAGTATACGATTGAAGGGGATCTTCGTCGTGAAAAATCATTAAACATTAAACGTTTAATTGAAATTGGCTCATATAGAGGTATGCGTCATCGCCGGGGACTTCCTGTACGTGGACAAAGCACAAAAAACAATGCTCGTACTCGTAAAGGACCACGTCAATCAATTAGATAAAAAATAAGTACGTAAAGGAGGAAAGTTAGCAAATGGCTCGTCAAAAAACTACTAATCGTAAACGTCGTGTGAAAAAAGTAATTGACTCTGGAGTAGCACATATTCGTTCAACATTCAATAATACCATTGTAACAATCACAGATACACATGGTAATGTCGTTTCATGGAGTTCTGCAGGTGCATTAGGATTTAAAGGTTCACGTAAATCAACTCCTTTTGCTGCCCAGATGGCTGCTGAAACTGCAGCAAAGCCAGCTTTAGAAACTGGTATGAAAACATTGGAAGTAACTGTTAAAGGTCCTGGTGCTGGTCGTGAGGCAGCAATTCGTTCTCTTCAAGCAGCTGGATTGGACATTACTGCAATTCGTGACGTAACTCCAGTTCCACATAATGGTTGCCGCCCACCAAAACGTCGTCGTGTTTAAGTATTAGAGCGTATAGAATTTGTCAGCCTGTCAATAATGGGTTATGATGGCTAAAGATAGAAATTTTTAACATGGACCTATTAAACAACATCGCATAGACAATATGTACGGAAACTAATAGCGCAGAGACGTAAACTGCCTATTTGGGGAATTTCGGTTAAACATTGTGTTTAACCGGGGTTTCGACGTTTTTAAGGAGGGGTTTTTAGGAATGATCGAAATTGAAAAGCCGAAGATAGAAACGGTAGAGATCAGCGAGGATGCTACTTTTGGGAAGTTCGTTGTTGAACCGCTTGAACGTGGATATGGTACTACATTAGGAAACTCCTTGCGTCGTATCCTACTATCCTCACTTCCAGGAGCTGCTGTTACATCAGTTCAAATCGATGGAGCTCTACATGAATTTTCAACAATCGATGGAGTTGTTGAAGATGTGACAACGATTGTTTTAAATTTAAAAAATCTAGCTCTAAAAATTTATTCCGATGAAGTAAAAACATTGGAAATAGATGTGCAAGGAGAGGGGACAGTTACCGCTGCAGACTTGATTTATGATAGTGATGTAGAAGTATTGAATCCTGATCTCCATATAGCAACACTCAATGAAAAAGGCAACTTGCATATGAAGTTGTCTGCGGAACGTGGCCGGGGTTATCGTCCTGCAGAGGAAAATAAAAAGGATGACTTACCAATTGGAGTTGTTCCAATTGATTCGATATTTACGCCCGTTTCACGTGCTAACTATCAAGTTGAGAACACCCGAGTAGGTCAAAGTGCAAACTATGACAAATTAACTCTAGATGTTTGGACAGATGGAAGCATTCGACCAGAGGAAGCTGTTTCCCTTGGTGCTAAAATCCTAACAGAACATCTTAACATATTTGTTGGTTTAACAGAAGAAGCTCAAACAGCAGAAATTATGGTTGAAAAAGAAGAAGATCAGAAAGAAAAGGTCATGGAGATGACTGTTGAGGAACTTGACTTATCTGTAAGGTCATATAACTGCTTAAAGCGTGCGGGTATTAATACTGTACAAGAGCTTACAACAAAATCTGAAGAAGATATGATGAAAGTTCGGAATTTAGGGCGAAAATCACTAGATGAAGTTAAATCTAAATTAGCAGATTTAAATTTAGGTTTGCGTAAAGATGACTAATACGGACGACATCATTAGAAAAAGTTTGTTCAAAAAGAGTAATGGATTACTAATGTAGTTCTGGTAATATAATTCCCTTTTAATTGTAAGGTAGATACGAGAAATTATGTTGTCAATCTACTACTTTTTGAGCAATTACATTTAAATAAGGGAGGGACTTTCCATGCCAAGAAAGCTAGGTCGTACTACAGACGCACGTATGGCATTACTTCGCAACCTTGCATCTGATTTAATTCTTCACGAACGTATTGAAACAACAGAAGCAAAAGCGAAGGAACTAAAAAAAGTAGTAGAGAAAATGATTACGCTTGGTAAACGTGGCGATCTACATGCCCGTCGTCAAGCAGCAGCTTTTCTTTACAATAAAACAAATGATGAAGATAAAAAAGTTATTCAAAAACTTTTTGATGATATCGCACCACGTTACGAAGAACGACAAGGTGGATATACTCGCATACTTAAATTGGGTACTCGTCAAGGTGACGGAGCCAAAAGTGCGATTATTGAACTTGTGTAACGAACCATACAAGCTAAGGGCAGGACTGAATCTCTTTCATGAGGTGAATCCAGGCCCTTTTTTTGCATGAAAAATGATGGTATGATTGATTAAGATATCCAAAAAATGTGAAAATGCCCAAGCAGTTGAGCGAAGGTTTTAGGGGAGGAAGAATAGGGATGAAAAAGAAGTTAATAGAGTTTAGAAATGTGTCCTTCAGGTACACAGATGAGGGTCCTTGGGTATTGAAGAACGTTTCATTTGATATATATGATAATGAATGGGTTGCAATTATCGGTCATAATGGGTCTGGTAAATCTACCATTGCAAAATTAATGAACGGTCTTTTGTTTCCTCAAGAAGGGGAAATTTTAATTGATGGACAGGCTGTTAACGAAGAAACAGTTTGGAATATTCGCCGAGATGTAGGTATGGTTTTTCAAAATCCGGATAATCAATTTGTCGGAACAACCGTGCAAGATGATGTTGCTTTCGGTATGGAGAATCGAGGGTTTCCTAGGGAAGTCATGGTTCACCGAATTCGTAAGTCCCTACATGCTGTGGGTATGGAGGATTACCTTTTAGCTGAACCATATAGACTATCTGGCGGGCAGAAGCAACGAGTTGCCATTGCTGGTGTATTAGCTATATCACCACATGTACTTATTTTAGATGAAGCAACTTCTATGCTTGACCCAAGAGGGAGACTAGAGATTATGGATACGGTTCAGTCCATTCAAAAAGAGCATGATTTATCACTGATTACGATTACACATGATTTAAATGAGGTTGTCCAAGCAGAGCGAGTCATTGTGATGAACAAAGGGGAAATATGGAGAGAAGCTACACCGAAAGAAATATTTTCAGAAAGTGCTGCGCTACGGAAGATAGGCCTTGATGTTCCCTTTACAACGATAATGGCAGATGAATTACGAAAGTGTCAAATACCAATAGAAAATGAACCATTAAATCATGAAGAATTATTGGAGGAACTATGGACATTACATTCAAAGATGTGAGCTATATTTATCAAAAAAACACACCATTTGCTCATCAAGCACTTGATGATATTTCTTTTTCTATCCCATCCGGTTCATTTGTTGCCATTATTGGTCATACGGGTTCAGGTAAATCAACATTAATTCAGCATTTAAATGGATTAGCAGCTCCTACTGAAGGAGAGGTTATGATCGGTGATTTCCGTATCACAAATAAAGAAAAACCAAAAGACATGAAGAAGTTACGAAGTCAAGTTGGTGTTGTTTTCCAATATCCAGAACACCAATTATTTGAAGAAACAATCGCGAAAGATATTGCTTTTGGTCCCCAGAACTTTGGTGTGGCTGATAGGGAAATAGAAAAGCGGATTCAAGAAATTATACCAATGGTAGGCCTTTCCGAAGATTTACTAGAACGATCACCATTTGATTTAAGTGGTGGACAAATGCGCCGAGTGGCCATAGCTGGAGTGTTAGCAGTGAAACCACGTATTCTCGTATTAGATGAACCAACAGCTGGTTTAGATCCACGAGGCCAAAAGGAAATAATGGATATGTTCTATCATTTGCATCAGAAGGAGAACATGACCACTGTATTAGTCACACATAGTATGGAAGATGCGGTGAAATATGCGGACCATATTATAATCCTAAATAAAGGAAAGAAATATATGGAAGGCCGACCTGAAGAAGTATTTACACAGGTGGAGGCATTAAATAAAGTACAGTTGGACACACCTGAGATGATTCAGTTTCTGGATAAGTTTGCGCGTAAATTTAAGCGAGAAATTCCGTTCCAGAAGCAAACTTCTGATCAGTTAGCAAAAGAGATTCAACAGGTTTTAAGAGGAGTTGAATCACCATGAATAACACGCTGATTATAGGTCAATATGTACCTGGAAATTCAGTTGTTCATCGGTTAGACCCACGGACAAAAATTACAATTATTTTCTTTTTTGTAATTATCGTTTTTTTTGCGAATTCATTTTGGAGCTACGCTGTTTTAACCTTATTTGGCCTATTAAGCATGTTTGCATCCAAAGTGCCGATTCGCTTTGTAATGAAGGGCTTAATGCCTATCTGGTTCTTAATCGTATTCACCTTTCTCTTACATCTTTTTATTAATAAAGATGGGATACTATTATTGGAGTGGTCTTTTATTAAAATTTACACGGGTGGTGTCATCCAAGGGATTGCTATTTCAATGCGCTTTTTCTTGCTTATTTTAATTACATCCCTACTTACACTGACAACAACACCAATTGCCATCACAGATGCAGTAGAACAGATACTTCACCCATTAAAGAAAATTAAGTTTCCTGTTCATGAATTGGCTTTAATGATGTCAATTTCACTACGGTTTATTCCAACATTACTGCAAGAGACAGATAAAATTTCAAAAGCTCAAGCATCAAGAGGTGTCGACTTTCGGACAGGACCTGTTAAAGAACGTTTAAAAGCTGTTATTCCATTACTTGTACCGCTTTTTGTCAGTGCATTTAAGCGAGCAGAAGAGTTAGCAATGGCAATGGAGGCAAGAGGATATCAAGGTGGAGAAGGGCGAACGAAATTACGTGAGTTGAAAATAAGTAAACTAGATATTTGGATTTATATATTATTTATTTGTGTGATCATTGGTTTATTTTTAACGAGAAATTATGGATAAGGGGCATGTGGGCAATGGAAAAGATAAAATGTACGATTAGTTATGATGGGACAAACTTTTCTGGATTCCAAATTCAGCCCCATAAACGGACTGTACAAGGGGAAATAGAAAAGGCATTGCAAAAAATACATAAAGGGCAAGCTATTCGTCTATATCCTTCTGGTAGAACAGATGCAGGAGTCCATGCGGTGGCCCAAACTATCCATTTTGAGACACCCCTTCAGTTAGATGTAGAAAGTTGGAAGAAAGCCCTAAATGCCCTCCTAAAGAAGGATATTTATATTAAACAAGCAGAGAAAGCCCCCGCATCATTTCACGCTCGTTTCTCGGCACTCGAGAAGGAGTATCACTACATTGTTTTAAATGAAGCGGAATTAAACCCATTTAGGAGAAATTATGTATATCAATTCCCTTACTATTTAAATGTCCTAAAGATGGAAGAAGCATGCAAGTATTTAGAGGGAAAACATGATTTCACATCCTTTTCTTCTGCAAGATCAACGGCAAAAGGGAGTAAAGTAAGAACGATTTATGAAGCAACGTGTAAAAGGAATGGCTCAGAAGTTATTTTTACGTTCCGTGGTAATGGATTTTTATATCATATGGTTCGTATTTTAGTAGGAACATTACTAGAGGTTGGTCAAGGAAAACGAGAACCTTCAAGTATATCGGATATCTTGGCAAAAAAAGACCGCCAACAAAGTGGAAAAACAGCTCCAGCCCAAGGGTTATATTTATGGAATGTAATATATGGAGCAGAATGAATAAAAAAAAAGAAAACACGTGGAAAAGTTGTTTAAACCTTGACATTATCTTCACTTTTGTTATATAATTTTTTATGGCGTTTTATTTCTAATACCATGATTAGCCCCGAAACTAATTATGTTTATAAATAGGAATAACAAAATGATTCGAACTTGAAATTGGAGGGAAAATGATATGCGTACAACATTCATGGCGAATGAAGGTAATATCGAACGCAAATGGTTAATTGTTGATGCTGAAGGCAAGCGTCTTGGACGTTTATCTAGTGAAGTTGCAAAAATCCTTCGTGGAAAACATAAACCAACATACACACCACATGCTGACACAGGTGATTATGTTATTGTGATCAACGCTGAAAAAATAGAATTAACAGGAAATAAAGAAATGAATAAAAAATATTATCATCACAGTGGTTACGCAGGTGGACTAAAAGAACGTTCTGCTGCAGAAATGCGCGAAAAATACCCAGAACGAATGATTGAAACTGCTGTAAAAGGCATGCTACCTAAAGGTACACTTGGACGTAAAATGGGTAAGAAACTATTCGTTTATAAAGGTTCTGAACATAACCAACAAGCACAAAAACCAGAAGTTTACGAGCTTCGTGGATAATTAAAGGGAGGTAAATCAATTGGCACAAGTACAATACTATGGCACAGGTCGTCGTAAAAAATCAACAGCACGTGTACGTTTAGTTCCTGGAACTGGCCGTATCGTGATTAACGATCGTGATGCAAAAGACTATTTTCCATATGAAACACAATTGCTTATTATGAACCAACCATTAGCAGCAACTGAAACACAAGGAACATACGATGTTTTAGTAAATGTTCATGGTGGAGGATTAACTGGCCAAGCTGGTGCAATCCGTCACGGAATTTCCCGTGCACTTCTAGAAGCAAACCCAGAATTCCGTGCTACTCTAAAACGCGAAGGATTCTTAACACGTGACGCACGTATGAAAGAGCGTAAGAAATACGGTCTTAAGAAAGCTCGTCGTGCACCACAGTTCTCAAAACGTTAATAGAAACATTGATATATCAGTGTTTACAGAGCTTTTTTGGTTCAAGTTGGTTCAAATCAGCTTGAACCTTATAAAGCACTTAACAGATTTAAAGCATCGGCATCTTGCTGGTGCTTTTTTTCTGGCATTAATTCCAGATAATAATTCTGTGTGGTTTGAATATTGATGTGACCTAATCGCTTTGATACATAAGCAATATCTATGTCTTGAGAAAATAAAAATGATGCATGAGTGTCTCTTAAACCGTGAAACGTTGTTTTCTTAATATCTAATTTCTTCAATAACTCCGCTAATTGTTCCGACTGTTTAAAACCACCAAAGCTGAAAATATAACCATTCTCTTTAACAGGAATTTTACGAATGAGTTCATATACTTCTTTGTTAATAGAAAAATCACGTTTTGCATTTTGTGTCTTTAACGAAGTGTCATCAGAAGTAGGACTGATTGAATGTCTAACTTTTATTCCGTATTCATAAAGATTCTCTGGGCGTATTGCTAGCAATTCTCCACGTCGCATCCCCGTTTCTAATGCCAGTAATACAAGTAAGTTAAACTCGTCTTCTGGATGCTGTAAAACGTAATTACGAAGCTTTCTAAAGTCGGTGATAGATAATGCTTTATTACGTTTAGGTGGATTCTCTCCACGTGTTTTTACTAAACGTGCAAAATCATTTGCAATATAGCCACGAGCATATGCATCACGTAAAGATGTTTTTATTTTAAGAAGAACCTCATGTGTTGTTTTTCGTGAATGTGTCTTGGCATACTCATCAATCTTTTTCTGAACAACAATATCATTTAAATCTTTTAATTGGATATCCTGAAATAAATTTCTTATAACTCCTAAAGTACGAACATAATTTTGAAATGTCGTTTCTTTAACGTCATTAACCTTTACAAGATAAATCCAATTTTCGAAGAAGTCCGCAAATGTTGTTGTTCTGTGAGCAAGTTCTTTTCCTTCTCCTTTCGCTAATTCCATTTCTAAAGCCCAAAGTTTTGCTTCCTTCTTAGTCGGAAATGTTTTAGTTAGTTTTTTGTGTTCTCCATATTTGTACAAAGAAATTTGTGCTCGATATGACTTTCCTCTTTTTACAATACTAGCCATGCTATCAATCCCTTTCAAAAATAAAGTTGATAGATGCTAGTTGAATACATCTGTATTGTATTCTGAAACTAACATCTTATCAACTGTCGACATTTTAAACGGAGTGTTTTTCGATAAAGTGTATTAAAGACTTCATTGTGTAGCGTTCACGCTTACCAATCATGAAACGATCTAGCTCTTCATGTGGGCGAATATATTTATCAAAAGACTTTGGGTCTATACCTAAAAAATCTGATGCTTGTTCCCTTGTTAAAAGATATGGATAATCCTTTGTAGCCATGTTTATGCTCATGTGGCATCATCTCCTTTATGCTGAGATTTAATTTTAAAATTTATTTAGTTCTTTTAGTGCTTGTTCAGCATCATATTTGATTTGTCCTAAAATATCTTCTGGTGTATAGTAGCTATTTTGGTAATCAGAATGATTATCCGTTTTATTAATCGTTCCTTTACCGTTCTGGAAAAAGTCTACTATTTCGACAATGTGTTGTATATGTTCTTTTAATTTTGGAAAACTCATTTAAATATCATCCTTTCCATGGCTTACCTTCTAATTGGTAAAGTACCTTGTATTTATTTAACCAAGATATATGGTCATCATTGGGTTCGAATTCTTCATAGTACTGTTTATATAAATAATCAATTAATTCTTTTGCTGTGTTGCCTCCCCATATTTGTTGAACTTTCCACAATGTGGGGAGTAGACCAGACCCCTTAATTAAATGGTCTATCGACTGTTCTAATAAGTTATTTCGTGGAGATGGTGATTCAAAGTGAAAGTTCTTTTCATCTAACAATTCAAGCATTAATCTAGTTATCTTATGAGGTCGATTAGAATTAACATAAAAGAACATGTAGCGATCAAGTAGAGAACTAATAATTAAATTTTTAAGCTGTTCATCTGTACTACATTCTTTAATTGCATCTGTTAATTGATGGGCGTAATCACCTGAAAACTCTGCTTCAACACGTGTCCAGTCATCCACTTCTTTAGCGATATGGCGCATGTGTTTCATGACAGTTGTTCCTCTTTTTTATCATAAATGCGTAAATGCACTTTTGTATTTCTGCTTTTTGCCCCGATATACAATGTTTGTGCTTGAAAATCTTTCGATACGTCGGACACTTTCGAGTTGTTTCTTTTGTATGGTTTTTCTTTGTTGTCATCAATAACCTTTTGTAGATAACTTTTATTAGTACTTGCCATAGCGCAATTCAGTCCTCTTTTCTTCAATTGAGCGTTTTAATTTAGCAATATCAATACCTTCATTAATAAAGTCACAACAGATATCAATTCGTGAAAGTCTAAAACTATATTCATCCGAATCAATCATTTTTAAAAAGGTGTGTAAATGAATAGGTTCATTAAATTCTGCTTCATATCGCTTTCGATACTCATGCCATGCATATGCACTATATTTGACAATCACACCCATTTTCGTAAATGCTTCATGATAAGCGATACAGAAATAAAAAGGTGCATTGATGAATGAGTAACCTATTGTGTAGCCTTCTGGTAGCTTAACGTCAGCTTTACCGAAGTTGTCAAATAGCTTATGCATCTTAGATTTAATTAAGAAGGTACTTATTAGACTTTTTGCTACCCAGTCACGCCATTCATCAAAGTCAAACACGCCTGTTGTTTGTAATACGAGTGTAAACTGGTCAATATCTGGTTTAATCATGTTCTATTCACTCCTTTTGCTAAGAAAACTTTAGGTAAAGTATTCTTGGTGTAAAAGCCTATAAGAATAGGCTTTGGTGTGGGTTTTACTCCTGACTGGAGCTGGGGTGATTACCTGCACCCCAGCTCTCCTAAAGGTGTAAAGCACGGAGCGGAACCTTCCCCGCCTGAACGGCGGGTCCCCTTCCGCTCTTTGTGTCGTCGCTCCTTAAGGAAAAGCTAGGTGCTTCAATTCAAAAAGCTACAGTAAGGAACGGTCAACAACCGTGGCTTGTCTGCACTTGCTAGCCCTGGATAACTGTAAATCCCTTGACCAGCAGTAAATTGAACTGGCGGTATATCCACACCAGAAGAAAACAGAGTTCTATAGGTTTGCTCATCACTATCACCTAAAGCAATCTTCAAAACGAGCTGTTCTCTAATCGCTGTTGGCATAGTCTGTGCGTTCATTTGTTGCGTAGCGACCCACAGAATACACCCTAGTTGACGACCCATGAAAGCAACATCAGATAGTATGCTATCGACTTCATCACGTTCTTTTTTCGCTAAAGTCTTCCATGACTCTCTTAATGCCCCGAATTCATCTATAAGCAAAATTAAAGCCGGTAAACCAGCATCCCTATACGTTTTGTTACGATTTGATATGAAATAATCTTGTAATTCATCTTGTCGTTTTTTCATACGCTCATGAAACTGTTTAATCAATTCAATCGCATTTGTTTTATCGGCTGTTCGCTCATCGCCAACGGTACGTTTAGCCATTTGGTACATGTCAGTACGCTTTGGATCAATTATGAATAACTCATGACTGACCTTTTTTGATAATACTTGTTCAACTAGCATTTGAATAAAAAACGATTTACCACTACCTGTTTGCCCAACTAATCCCATATGATGAAACGGTACAGTTGCACGCTCATCTAAACGTAGGGCGTAATCGTCAGTTTTCTTGTTTGACCACTCAATCAAGTCACTTGCTGATTTAATCTCAAGTTGTTTTTGTGAATCTACAGCATAGAACTCATAGATGTACCAATTACGGTCTTTAGACAAATATTGACGTTCACTTACGTATCCTTCTAACGCTGCATCAATTCTCATGTCTTCTAACTTCTTGTCGAATTTAATTGAGTTTTGAATAAACACTTTTCCTGATTTCCTTGCGCGATTATCATCAAATTCAATTTTGATTATCGGTAATTTAACTAAACGATTATCAAACTCACGTTCATCCTCGAATCTAGCATCTTTAACATGTCTTCTAATTCTTTTTACCATCAAATAATAATGTACAGAAAAAAATAGACCGAACCATAATTTATTGCGAAATGACCAACTAACGAGCAAACCAACTACCACCAAGCCTACAGGAAACAAGAAGATATTTGACTCAATATGTGGGAGCTGTATGATCGTTATTTGTTCAAGAATCAATGGATACAGTTTAGAAAAGAAAAACCATAAAATAAGAAAAAATCCAATGAATAAAAATGAAATAAAACCACGTTGCATCCGATACGTTTTCTTCACATAATACACGTCCTAATATTGTGGTTCCGCCCCCTGATAAGGGGCGGTCACAGGTATAAAAGTGTATTTGACGATAGAAAGGGAACTGACTACCGTTCGTTCTTTATTTTGGTTGAACAATGTCTACATCATCTGCCTTGACAGAAAGTTCACTCATGAACGTTCCATACACAGAAGCTGTCGGATTCACAAACGTGATTCTACTAAATTTCTTATAACTCTTTGGCGGTTGTGGCACTTTCACATCAATTTGCTCACCGGCATTAAGGTCTGGTTGAACGTCATCACCTTCGTACTTTGTGTTATCTGTCGCAATAACGCACTTGTATTTAGTCCCTAACTGTTTTGTGACTTGACCGTCTTCATACTCGTTCCACGGTTCATGAGCCATCACTCGTACGTCCTTATCCTTGAAAAAACCCTCGGCATCGAACTTATTAAACTGTCTTAATTTCTTCATAGTGTTTTGCACTCCTTTATTTTTGATCTACCTATATTTTAGCTAATACTTGCCGCTTTATCAAGACATGTCATCATGACAAATAATAAAATATGTTGCACTTATAATATGTTAATGATATTATATTTTATAACGACATTTAATAATTGATAACGACATTTATGGAGGAATGTTAAAGTGTTAAATGATAAAGCTGATGATATGTTAAATGAAGAGGTTGCACAAAATGAAATATTAGATTTTATAGATATGAAATATGGTGTAAACCAACTAGTGACTCAAAGGACAATACAAAGATGGTTAGAAGAGTTAGGGATTGACTGCATACAACCTCGTCCAAAGAGAAATAGGGATATAAGGTATAGGAAATCTGATGTCTTAAAGCTAGAAGAAATTAAGAGAACCAATTTATTGAGGAAAAAGAACAAGGAATTAGCACGTAAAGATAAAGAAAAAATAGCAACCGATATGCAGAAAAAAGAAATAGAGTATAACCAATGGTTAGCTAGCATGACGGATGTTGATAGAAGACAGCAAGAGATTGATGACATGTATGATTATAAAGTACCTGCATTAAATAAAATTAGAGAAGACAAATTGGAAATGTGTTTTAGAAAGTTGTTTCCCGATGTTAAGTTTGATATGGAACACTTAGAAAAGATTTTGTTTACCATAAACGAACCATCCATGCATTCAGATTTAGAATACGGACAAGCAATAGTTGATTTAAAGGAAAAGGCTTATATAAAAAATTATAAAGATTGAAAGACTTATAAAAGAAAGGGAGCAAACTCGTTAATATTTATGACAATAAAGTAGGATAAAAATTTATTTGAATTTCTAATAGGGCAAGTGCAGATAGGGAGTAGGTGCATCCGTCAGATTTTACCTTTTCAGCTCTACCAATTATAATCTTCTAATTCGTCTGTAAAGCAGAGACGAATTATCGATTATGTAAAGGGTCTTCGTTCTTCGAATGTTCTGAGTCAGCCAAGTAGGATAAGGGTGCGTAAGAAAGCAAATTAACGCTTTTAACGCACCCTAATTCATTGGGCTTCCTCATAACATATACGAATCACTTGATAGCTTTGCTACTTACGCCACTTGACAATAATCGATGCGAAGATTCTCTCTTTGGTGACCAAAAAGGTCAAAAAAATAATAGAGAGGTTGATCTAGATGGAAACCATTTTAGAAGTAGTTCGCATTGAACAAATTATCAGAGAAGCAGAAGAAGGTGTTGATTATATCATTCGTAATCCAGAAGACGGAGCAAAGATAGCATCTCGCTTTATTGGTCGTGATGATCGTGAAGTGTTTTTTGTTATGTGTTTAAATACGAAAAATAATGTTGTTGCAGTTCATCGTTGTCATGTTGGTTCGTTGAATGCCTCACTCGTTCATCCGCGCGAGGTGTTTAAATCAGCAATACTTAATAATGCAGCAAGTGTAATTGTTGCACATCAGCATCCAAGTGGTGACATATTAACCATAGTATAATAAATAATAGTAGTTAAAGTAGTTTAGGAGGAGATGTTAAAGGGAGATTTTACTTTAAATAAAAATTAACAAGGTTTATAATTTGTAGTACTTAAAGTGTTTAAAGAGGGGG
>NZ_VDUW01000012.1 GCF_008039555.1 Cerasibacillus terrae | reverse complement strand
AATTTTATCAAAAGGTGTCCTTTTTGTTTACTCAAATAACAACATAAAAAGGCGTGGGGCCTACACTTTTTTTAGTGTAAGCTCCCACGCCTTAGTTTTTATTTACTGGGGTTTTGTCCCAGCCTCGTCTTTAATCAGTATTATTCAACAATCGGGCGTGATTTTTGAATAATACTGATTATTTATTATATTTTGTATTTATTACAACATAGAAATTGCAGTAACGTCAAAAGTCAGATATATATTGGTGATACATATTTTTTGAATTCTATTTCAAAATTAATAGCACCCAATTACACTTATTTGTTATGCAACATTGATGAATTTAGTATTCCTCAGTCCTCGATCCAGCATCAATATCCATATCTTCTATATTTGTTTCAACATCAATTTCATAGTCATGTTTTTTTAGGTGAATTTTCCTCCCTCTATATACTCCCTCTATATACTTTAAATATCTTTCATTTTCTCTTGTTTTCTCACATTTACTCAAACACTTAATAAAGATTATTTGTGATATTTATGTTCGGGTATTTATTTCGGAAGATTCTAACATGTTTTTACCCATCCTAACGACCAAACTGGTTATGTTTGGAAAAAATTATATAACCGTGCGTAATATTCTCCACGCAAATCATGGTCGCTCACCCTCCCATATCTCACCGGATTATGGTCCATAAATTCCTTCGTCCTGCGTATCCACGAGGTGGAGGTCGGATATGCTCCTCAGCTGGGTCATATTTGCCCGAATGGAATAAATAAGCTCCGACTCTGCACTATTGGTGTTTGTGGTTTGAGAAATACAAATATAAAAGATGATTAATAAACTAAATTAAGCTTCTCTAAGCTGCCTGTAATGATTCTATTTGTGGTAATCCCCGTAGTAATTTATTTCCATCAAATGGACACTGTTTTTTGCCTATGGCAAATAATACACGCAATAATTTACAACATAGTGCGATAAGAGATTGCTGTTTTTTCAGTGGACGATTTGGTCGTGTTGTATAGTAGTGATGGAGTGCTTTAAATGTTTGATTATGTGCAACCATTGGTCTTACAGCTAAGTATAAGGCTTTTCTTAGCCTTTTTCGTCCACGTTTGGAAATTCTTGATTGGCCTTTGAATTTTCCGGAACTGTGCTCACGTAATGATAATCCAGCTAAATTAACGAGCTGTTGTGGATGATTATAGTTCCTAATGTTTCCAACTTCTGCGAAGAAGGTGGCCACTGTCGTGGCGCCTAGCCCAGGAATACACATCATCTCTTTAGCACCTGGTATCTCTTCCACAAGGTTTTCTAGTTGAAAATCTAATCCCTCTAGTTGTTCCCTATACAAGTCATACTGTTCAAGTAGACTAGTCATTTCTAATTGGGCAAATTTCATACCAATTGAAATTCCAACACTTTTAGTGGCTGTTTCAACAAGTCTGGTAGCTCGTTTGATTCCTACACCACGTTTTACATGTGGTTTCCACTTTGAAAGTACTTCTTCTGGTGTCATTTCTTTAATGTGAGAAGGAAATGGAAATAGGCGTAATGTACAAAGTGCGGCCTTTCCTTTCCAATCCGCAAACACGTCAAAGAATTCCGGGAAGTATCGTTGGATATTATTTTGAATACGACCTTCGATAATCATTAGCTGTTTGGTAAGTTGATCTCTTAATTTGACGCCTTCTCTTAGTTCGGCATAAATGCCTTCTAAAAGATTTGGTACCGAGTATCGACCGTCCTTTATCAGCTGCGCAATGACACGGGCATCTTTCGTATCATTTTTAGTTGGAGAATTATCATCTAACTCTTTACTCTTTTTGACATGCATTGGATTCACTAGAACAAAGTCATATCCTTTTGCCTTCAAAAAGTAGGCCATTCAACCAATAATGACCTGTAGGTTCTACTCCAAAGATAACATGCGATTTTTGATTTTCCTTTTGATGCCTAGAAACCCAATCTAACAGCTTTTGAAAGCCGTCTATACGATTTTCAAAGATCAATCGTTTTCCAAATTCTATACCTCGATCATCTTGTGCACGGGCTACGTGTTTGTCCTTGGCGATATCAATTCCTACGATTAATGTAGAAGGTGTGATTTGCATGATTTTATGATTTTGATTATAATTCATTTGAGTCCTCTCCTTGGTATCTATAATTTCAGGGTCAATGCGCATTGACACCTTGTACTATACCAGGAGAGCTCTTTTTTATGCAAACCTCTAATTCCCTCAAATATCTTCATTACAGGAATGCTCTTCATTACATTCATTTCTTTCTTCTATAGGTGCAATGTCTGGGTTGTCTATAGGGTTTGTATCCGAATCGCCAGCTATACCCAAAGCAATCACATAAAGACCATGAATGATAACAATTTTCTGAAGAACAACCCAAATTGCTGACGAATTTAATGTATTTAATATGGAGCCAAATTGTTTGCAATATTTAATAAAGTCTTCTAAAAATTCTTTGTCTAATGATTCAATCTCTGAATTAGGATTATTTTCAACTTTTTCATCTGCGACTTTTCTATATAAGTTCTCAATGTCGTTAACAGCAGATTCATAGACTCTATTTATAGCAACTGATGAGGCAATAGATATGGAATTTAATTCTGAGAGAGGATGCAAGTTTGATTGCAAGTGCTCAGATGTGGTTTTTAAATATGACTGATTTAATTTATCAAGCCCTAAGGCTTGTTGCCCTAATACACTTAAAGTAGAATCCAATTTTCTTGAATCAAATTTGTTTGCTGTTTTAGCGTACTGACAACTGAACTCATTGCTGTTTCTTTCAGTGTTGAAAGCCCTGATGAAATCTTCAAATTATCCTGATTCAACATTCTGTGTTGTAAAAGGCTCTCACCTAATAAAGTCGCTGTTTGACTCTTTAATTCTTCAAGTCCAATTAATATATGGTTTATTAGATTATGCAGGCTTTACAGAGCGTTTTTTACGAAATTGCTGTACACGATCCCATTGCTTCTGTTCAATGCTGGCTTCATGTTTTCATCAACTAGAATATATTCTTTGTTCTTTCTTTTACGGTGTTTCTTGGCTCAATTTTTATACATATTAAAACGAATTTTGCCTATGTAAATTGGGTTGTCTAGGATTGTTTTAATAGTGTTAAATGGAAAAGGGTTTCCTCTTTTTGTTTTATAGCCCATGGTATTTACGCAGTTTACAATTGCCTTATAACCTAGATTTTGTTCAGCGTAATCAAATATTAAGCGGATGATATGTGCCTGTTCCTCGTATATCACTAAATGTTTATTGACACTATCGTAACCTAGTACTCTTCCACCATTGTAGTATCCTTCTTTTGCACGTTGGATCATTCCCATCTTCCCACGGTCAATTATTACATTACGTTCATACTCTGAAATGCTAGACAAAAGTTGAAACATCATTTTGCCTATCAGAGTTGCAATATCAAAGTTTTCCTTAAACTTATCAAGCTAATATTTGCTTGTTCACAGCGTTCAACAATCTCTAAATCATACTTTGATTTACGAGAAATACGATAAATCATATATAATAACTGTACTTCATCACTTCCTGAACGAACTTTTGTAGATCATCAATCCGTTGTTTGGATAAAGATGATGATAATCCGATATTTGGTAGTGATGATTGATTTAATTCTGCCTCACTTAAAAATGGTACTATGTTGTCTGTATATTTATCTGTCCTCATTTGGTCTTCGCCTCCTTTCAATGGATATTAGTCATTGTTGATTGAATACATCTGCAAGCTTTGATAATCCCTTTGATGTCTAAGAAACTTCCCAACGCTGTTGTTGAGCTGATTGCCCTTGCTAATTGTTTGCTTTAAGACATTTTGTTTTAGTTATCTAAAGTAGTGATAGCCTTTTAGTGTCAACTTCAATAAGAGTCCATCCGTTTAGCTTTGGTTAACCAGAAGTAAGCCCTGATCTTCTAAACCCAAAAGATTCACCTGTTGTATGTCATATTTGACCAGGAAATTCACGGACCTCACTTGTCTATTTCTTTTGCACTAACAAGGATACGTGCTAATGATTGCTGCCTCCTTTCAAGAATGCGCTCCTCTCGTGTCGTCTCTGTAAACAAAAAGAAATCCGTCATCTATCCTGAATGGATAAATAACGACTTATAAAAAGGGGTGGGGCATGAAACGGTAGTATACCCCCTTTGTTCATATTGAATGGTGGTGCATAGAAAATATGTTGATTTTTTTCATAATCTATTGTGTTACTATAGAACTAGAGATAGAATAAAGATAAAGTATGAAAAAAGTAAGAACACTGAGGTGATTCTATGGAAATAAAGCTATTTCAGAAGACACAAAGGGATTTAGCTGCGACTATAAACCTAGTAATTGATACATATTGGGAAGATGACGTAAGTGAAGTTGAAATGATTGAAATGATCCAGAAGTTATATAGTAATAATCAGAATAAATTTCTTAAGGACAGTAGATTCACAACTGTTCTTCAGCAGCAATGTGGAAAGAGACGATTGGAAGTTGTTAGTAGGGTGTTAAATTTGTATTAAGCAAAAAATACCATGAAACGACATAGAGTTCTGAGTAACCAAAGGAATTATTTCAAGGTTTAATCGATATGCAAAGTGAATATGGCTTTATGATATATACAGTACTGGAGATGAGTATTTTGATTACTAATGAAGAGAAAATAAAAACAAATGAGTTATTTTATAGCTTACTTCATGATAAAAATGATTACGATATGGCAACTCAAAAGTGTATTGAAGATACTGTAATCGATTTGATTCATAAAAAGACAAATAATAACCACCCAGGTATGCTGCTTGGAAAAATCCAAAGTGGAAAGACAAGGACATTCATAGGGGTTACAGGATTAGCTTTTGATAATAACTATGATGTTGCTATCGTTCTGACAAAAGGAACTAAGGCATTAGCTTATCAAACGTATGAAAGATTAAAAGATGAATTTAACGTATTTGTTGAAGATGATTATCTGCAAATATTTGATATTATGAATCTCCCAGATAATTTAGCGCAATATGAATTAGATCAAAAGTTAATTTTCATTGTTAAAAAGGAAACGAACAATCTTAAGCGGTTAGATAAAGCCTTGAATCAAACTTATCCAGAACTTAAAAATAAACGAACTCTGATAATTGATGATGAAGCGGATTATGCAAGCATTGGTTTTAAAAAGACGGATAGAGAGATTTATGAAATTAATAGAATAGCTGGTCAGATAGATTTATTGAGACAAACGATTAAAGACTCAAGTTTTTTACAAGTAACAGCTACTCCCTATTCCTTATACCTACAACCTGATTCTAATATTGAACTTTCTGGATATACATTTAAACCTATTAAACCAGCTTTTACGCATCTTGTTCCCCATGGCAGTAATTATGTGGGTGGCGAATATTACTTCCAAGAAAGTCAGGATGATTCATCAATTGCCTTTCATTTACATAATCCGATTGATGATGATGAGCTACAAATTTTAAAGAAGTCGGATAGGCGTAGATTTAAGATTGAAGAAGCTTTAAAAAGTAACCGAGTAAAGTCATTGAGGGATGCTGTTGTTAATTTTCTAGTTGGAGGTATCATTCGTCGTAAGCAAGATGAAAATAGGAGATTAAGAAAATCTAAATATAGCTTCATTATTCATACAGAACAGCGGCAAGCCTCTCATCAATGGCAAGAGGTAATAGTTACTGCAATTATTGATCAGTTAACTTTAGCATCCGAAGAGAACCCATTATATTTTCAACGATTAGTAAAAGATGCGTATGATAGATTAAGTCTGTCTTTAAACATTCTTGGAGTAAATGTGCCGTTTATAGATGATATACAGTATCTTGCTAGAGAATCTCTGCAAAGAGGGCATGTAATGATTACTAAAGTAAACTCAGAAAAAGATGTTAATGAATTATTAGATGATACGGGACAGTTAAAACTTCGTGTACCTTTTAACATCTTTATAGGAGGTCAAATTCTGGATAGAGGTATTACAATTAGTAATTTAATAGGTTTCTACTATGGACGAAATCCTCTTCAATATCAACAAGATACGGTTTTACAGCACTCTAGAATGTTTGGTTACAGACCAAAAGAGGATTTAGCAGTTACAAGATTTTACACAACCTCTAATCTTTATCAGGTGATGGGTAAAATCAATGACTTTGACACTGCTCTCCGTAATGCAATTACTAACCAGAATAATAATAGTGTTGTATTTATTCAAAGAGATAACAAAAATAATATTGTTCCATGTAATCCAAATAAAATTATTCTATCAAAACTGACCTCATTAAAGGCTCATAAACGATTGTTGCCAGTTGGTATGCAGACTTACTCAAAAACAAAGATACGACAGTTAGTAAATGAAATTGATGATAAAGTAGATTATCTGATTAGAGATAATATGGAAAAACTGATTGATTTAGAAGATGCTTCAAATATTATTTCGATGATTAACGATACATTTGACTCCGAAAAGGGAGAAGAATGGGATGTTAAATCATTTATATCAAGTCTCGAATATCTATCTAAGAATGCTACAGAAGATCAGAATAAAGTTTGGCTTGTTGTTAGGAAAAACCGTAATATCAATCGTATACGTAAGTCATCGGGGAGATATGAGGATGCTCCTGATACACCAAAAGGTGAAAACAGTGAACTTCGAATGGCAAAAGAACTTGCTCAAGATATTCCAGCACTTATACTACTGCGTGAAGAGGGGGATGAAGAAAAAGGTTGGAGAGGTTCACCGTTTTGGTGGCCAGTACTTGTGACCCCAGCTTCTACACAGCCAGTAGTTTTTGCGAGAGAAACGATTGATAAGTAATCTCTTATTTGATAATAACTTAACCCAATAGTATACATACATTGACATTCATTTAATGTATTAAATCATATTGAAGAATAGTCTTTGGGTATAGAACAGGCAAAGCAGGGAGGATACATATGCAAAAGCTTCTTGATAATAAGAAAATGGGATCCATAGGTGAAACTATTAAAGAAAATATAAAATCCAATGCCAAATTGTCTATTATGTCGGCTTATTTTACTATTTATGCATTTAATGCATTAAAAAAGGAATTGTCAAAAGTTGATCGTGTTAAGTTTTTATTCACTGAACCATCTTTTACCAGCACACTACATGATATAAAGGAAAGTACTACCCAACTACAAAGAGAACGTTCCCTTTCTGGCTTTGAAGATGAAGCTGGGTTCCGTAACTTGTTAACTCAGAGTAGGATTGCGAAGGAGTGCGCCGCATGGATACATGAAAAAGTAGATGTAAAGTCATTTAAAACATCTGTTCCAACCATGAACATGTTGAATGTTCAAAATCTAAGAAATGACTCATTTACCATGTTTGGTAGTGCTAACTTTAGGAGCAGTAGTCTAGGGTTTACTTATTCTGAGGATCCAGCCCTAACTACTTATACGGATGATAAAGTAATGACGCAACAATATATTCAGTGGTTCGATACTTATTGGGAAGATCAGAATCAACTTGAAGATGTAAAAGAAGAATTACTTTGTCAACTTGAAGTATTGTACCAAGACCATAACCCCGAATTTATTTATTTTGTCACGCTTTATCATATATTTGGGGATTACCTGAATGAACTAGATGAAGATACAATAGTAAAATCAAAAACGGGTTTTCATGAAACGACTATATGGAATAAGCTTTATAAATTTCAAAGGGATGGCGTTCTTGGTGCAATCGATAAACTAGAAAAACATAACGGTTGTATTATTGCAGATAGTGTTGGACTAGGTAAAACATTTGAAGCTCTAGCCGTTATTAAATACTACGAATTGCGAAATGATAGAGTACTAGTATTAAGCCCTAAAAAATTACGTGAGAACTGGACGATATATACCCTAAATGATAAAAGAAACATTTTAGCTTCTGATCGGTTCAACTATGATGTTTTAAATCATACAGATTTGAGCCGCTACTCCGGAATGTCAGGAGATATTAACTTAGAGACTGTCAATTGGAGTAACTATGATCTGATTGTAATTGATGAATCACATAACTTCCGTAATAACGATGCAAGAAAGGATCATGAGACCAGATACCAACGATTAATGAATAAAGTTATTAGGGCAGGTGTTAAAACAAAGGTATTAATGCTATCAGCAACACCTGTAAATAATCGTATGAAAGATTTGAAGAACCAAATTGCTTTTATCACAGAGGGAGAAGACGATGCCCTAGAAAGAGTGGGTATTCATAGTATCGAAACATCATTACGTAGGTCACAAACTGCTTTTAATAAGTGGTTAAAGTTAGAGGATCATGAACGTAATACTGATCGACTATTAGAAATGTTAAATACGGATTATTTTAAGCTTCTTGATTCATTAACGATTGCACGTTCTCGTAAACATGTTGAAAAATATTATGATTTAAAAGAGACAGGTAAATTTCCGACCCGTTTAAAACCAATTAATGAACATGCACCGATTGATAATCAAAATGAATTCCCGTCATTGGAAGAGGTAAATAAACTTATAAATCGACTTAATTTAAGTGCTTATGCCCCTTTGAGATATCTTTTGCCTGAAAAACGAACGGAATATAGCAAAAAGTACGATACGGTAATAAATAATAAATCTGTATTGACTCAGTTAGATCGTGAGCTTAGTTTAATTCATCTTATGCGAGTCAACCTATTAAAGCGGATGGAAAGTTCCATACATTCGTTTGGGAAAACTATTGCATCGTTACTTCATAGGATTGATGATCTTATCTACAAGTTGGATCATTACAAAGAGTATACTAATAGCACGTTGAAAATCAATGAGATTAATATTGAAGATGATGAATTAGAAGACATGTTAATAGGTTCCAAAGTCAAAGTATTAATTCAGGACATGGATCGTATTAAGTGGAGACAAGCATTAGAAGATGATAGGCATTATTTAGAACAACTAATCACTGAAGCAGCAAAGGTACAACCACATCGTGATGAAAAATTACAATATCTAAAGCAACACATAAACAAAAAAATTAAAAAGCCAATAAACAAAAACAACCAAAAGATTATTATTTTTACAGCTTTTGCAGATACAGCTAATTATCTGTATGACAATATTTCCGAATGGGCAAAGGAATACCTTGGAATCCATTCAGCACTTGTTACTGGTTCTGGCAGTAATAAAACAACAATGAAGGGTGTAAAGACGAAAGATTTAAATGCAGTATTAACCCACTTTTCACCAGAATCAAAAGGTAGAGACACACTGTATCCAGATGCATCAGAAGAAATTAATATATTAATCGCCACAGACTGTATATCAGAAGGTCAGAACCTACAAGACTGCGACTATCTTGTTAATTATGATATCCACTGGAACCCTGTACGTATAATTCAACGTTTCGGACGAATTGATCGCCTAGGTTCGAAAAATGATAAAATCCAGCTTGTAAATTTTTGGCCCAATATGGAACTGGATGAATATATCAATTTGGAAGCACGTGTAACAGGAAGGATGGCATTAGTAGATATATCTGCAACGGGTGAGGAGAATGTTATCGATTACCAGGGCGAGAAAATGAATGATCTGGATTATCGTCGTAAGCAGCTTGAACAACTCCAAGAGGAAGTAATAGATCTTGAAGAAATGTCGGGTGGACTATCTATTACAGACCTTACATTAAATGATTTTAAGATGGATCTGGTTGAATACGTGGAGAATCATAAAGAAATGATTGAGAAAGCACCATTAGGATTATATGCAATCGCACCAAATCATTCAGATCCAGATTCAGATTTAAAGCCAGGAGTCATTTTCTGTCTACGTCAAATCAATCAAAAAACAACTATTCCAGATCAAAGTGCATTAGAGCCATATTACCTTATTTATATTGATGAAAATGAACGTATTTCCTACAGTCACGTGAAAAGCAAGCAAATCCTTGATTTGTATCGAAAACTTAGTCTTGGTCAAACAGAAATTTATCCAGAATTAATTCATGCATTTGAACAAGAAACGAAGGAAATTACGGATATGGAGAAGTATCAGTCAATGTTATCCAGTGCTACTGATTTCATCATCGGTAAAAACGAGGAGATGGGTATGGCATCGTTATTTAGTATCGGTGAATCCTCTCTTTCATATGATACTTTCCAAAAAGCAGAAGACTTTGAGTTAGTTTCTTATCTTATCGTAAAGTAGGTGATTCCATGCGAAGTCAACTTATTGATGTTTTCCATATGCCGCAAAAAACTGTCTTTAATCGTAAAATAGCGAAGAAACAATTTTATGATCAAGGTCAATTAACACCTGCTGAAAAAGAGCTGTTAACTACTGAAATTGACAGCATCTATTTACTGGCTATCTGCAAACAGGATACACTAAACATTTCTAAGTACGTTAATGTAGATAAGCGGTATGAAGAAATCTATTGGCTATCCGTTTCATTTAAAACGATAAACAGGTATGAACGAATGGTGAAGCTGTTTCACAAAGTCTTGCCAAATCCAATTGTAATTATTGCATCCTATGAAAATGAGAACATTAGCATTAGTGCTGCGCATAAGAGGTTAAACAACAATGATGAGACTAAGGTCGTAGTTGGAAATGTAATTCAGTCACCCTGGATTACATTATCGGATGTTAATGATGGAGTACAACGTTTTCTACAGCGGATTCGTTTTAATAACTTATCATATAGTAATCTCTGGGCGTTTTATGAAAGTGTGCATTCAGCGATAACGATGAGCCCATTAATTGAAAAAATGAGTACCTATCCCAAAATAAGTACATCGTCTGAAGAGTTGTTACCACTAATCACTTCACTTAATGATGTCGATAAAAGCATAGATCAACTTCGAAAATCACAAAAAGAACGGCTTGATTTTGGGGAAAAGATGGAACTCCACATGACGATAAAGAAAAGGGAACAAGAAAAAGAACAGATATTGAAACAAATAAGGGAGTTGTGTTAGATGGATAAGCTAGACGGTAAAACATTTGATGTTGTTGAAGATAACATTGAGAAAATGAAAGAACTATTTCCTGACATATTTACAGAGGATAAAATTGATATGGATAAGTTCATGTTGACTTTGGGGGAACATGTTGAAAAGGATAAAGAGCGTTATGAATTTACATGGAATGGTAAGACAGAAGCTATACAGATGGCACAGAAACAAACGACTGGAACATTACGTCCGTGTAAAGATGAAAGTGTAAAATGGGATACAACTCAAAATCTATTTATTCAAGGGGATAATTTGGAAGTTTTACGTATCCTTCAAAATTCATATAGAAATAAAATTAAGATGATTTATATTGATCCTCCATACAATACGGGGAAAGATTTTGTTTATAAAGATGACTTTCGTGATAATGTGAAAAATTATAAAGAACGTATAGAAGAGAATATGAAGTCTAATGCGGAAACAAATGGAAGATTCCATACAGATTGGTTAAATATGATGTATCCGCGTCTTAAGATTGCTAGAAATTTGTTGAATGAAAAAGGAGTTATTTTTGTTTCAATCGATGATATTGAATTGGCTAATTTAAGAAAAGTTATGAACGAGGTTTTTGGTGAAGAAAACTTACTAGCAGAATTAATTTGGGATTTAGGGACTGGCACCCAGGCTGGACACTTTACGAGATCTCATGAGTATATACTATGCTTTGCAAAGGATAAAAATCTTCTTCCGAATTTCTCAGGTGGAGAGGGAATTATTGAGGATAGGGCTAATAAAAAAATATCTAATAAAAATCCAAGTAGTACTTTTAAATTTCCTGCGGGTACAGAATTCAATGCTCCAGACGGAACTGAACTTATAGGTGAATGGGGCGGCTCGGAAAAGGTAAAATTAATTGAAGGTAAAATGATTGCACAGCATGGGAAATTAGTTGAGGATATAATCCTAGAAGCAGGTTGGTCTATGAAAAATCAAATGAAGGCTTGGTTCGATGGAGAAGAAGTATTTGATAGTAAGGGTCAAAAGGTAATAAAGTTCTTTTTTAACAGTAATGGCGTCTTAAGGTATCAAAAAGAAAGATCTATAATTAATCCTGCAACAATATTGAAAGATAAAGGTTCTACTAAAATTGGCTCAAAAATTGTACATAGACTTTTAGGTATGGATATATTTGACTTTCCGAAACCTGTTTCATTAATTAAGTTTTTAGTTGAGTTAGTAACTGATGAGGATGATATTATTTTAGATTTCTTTGCAGGTTCCGGCACAACAGCCCATGCGGTTATGGAATTGAATGCCGAAGATGGTAAAAATAGAAGGTTTATAATGGTTCAATTAGATGAAAGGTTATCTGACAATAGTAATGCATCAATTAATAGATTTGATAATATTGCCCAGATTAGTGCATTAAGAATAAAAAATGCTGGGGAAAGTCTTCCTGTTAATTTAGACAATGGATACAAGGTGTTTAAGTTGGATGAAACTAACCTACAAGCATGGGACGAAGAATCTTTAGATCTTGAAAAAGATTTACTGGATATGATTGATCCAGTCAAAGAAGGGCGAACACAAGAGGATGTTGTTTATGAAGTTTTACTTAAGTATGGTGTTGATTTAACTGTACCTATAACACAGAAAGAAATAGCAGGAAAGGCAGTTTATGATGTAGGAATGGGGTATCTTTTAATTTGTTTGGAACGTGATCTTACTTTAGAAATTATTGAACAGATCGCGGAATTAAAACCTGCACGTGTTGTTTTCTATGATGAAGGGTTCAAAGATGACACAGTTCGAACAAATGCTCAACAAATCTTAAAGCGCCACAACGTAGAAGATATCCGTGTTATTTAAGGAGGTGTTCAGTAATGAAGATTAAATTCGATGAACAGCAATACCAATTAGATGCTGTCAACTCTATTGTAGACATTTTTGATGGACAACCTGTAAAAGTATCTAACTTCTCAGTAGGTGCTGGACATATTCTTGGACAGCAACAAACAGAATTAGGTATTGGTAATAAACTTGAACTGTCAGAACAAGAAATATTAGAAAATATACAAACGATACAAATGCGAAATCACTTGAAGAAAAGTAATGCTATCCAGGACTGGAACTTTACTGTCGAAATGGAAACTGGTACTGGAAAAACGTATGTGTATACTCGTAGTATTTTTGAACTAAATAAAAAATACGGTTTTTCGAAATTTATAATCGTCGTACCAAGTGTGGCTATACGCGAAGGGGTATACAAATCGTTCCAAATGACTGCTGATCATTTTAATGAATTATACCCAGGGCAGCATTGTCATTATTTTATCTATGATTCATCAAAGCTAGAGAAAGTTCGTGAGTTTGCAACAAGTAGTGATATTGAAGTAATGATTATTAACATCGACGCATTCAGGAAAAGTTTCGATGATCCTGAGAAAGAGACAAAAGCGAATCTTATCCATCGTGAGCGGGATACGATGAATGGGAAAAAACCAATTGAGTTCATTCAAGAAACAAACCCTATAGTCATTATCGATGAACCTCAAAGTGTTGATAATACAGAGAAGGCGAAAGAAGCAATTACATCACTCAACCCATTATGTAAATTGCGTTATTCGGCAACACATAGAGAAACGTATAACTTGATGTATAAATTGGATCCTATTGATGCTTATGACCAACGATTAGTGAAAAAGATCGAAGTGCTGTCAGTGAATTCGGATGATGATTATAACGATCCATACATTAAGCTTATTAGTGTTTCAAACAAGAGTGGTTATAAAGCAACGATAGAGCTTGACGAGAAAAAGAAAAACGGTAATGTAACGCGTGTTCGAAAACAGATAGATCCTAATAAAAAGAACAATCTGTTCCTACTATCTGGTGAGCGTGATTTATATCAAGGTTATGTTGTAGATGGAATTGATTGCTTCCCAGGCAATGAATCGATAGAGTTTGAAAATGGCAAAGTACTGGGACTTGGTGGAGTGATTGGTGGTATGGACGATAACCTTTTAAAAAGATATCAAATCCGTGAAACAATCCGAACTCATTTAGACAAAGAGTTAAAACTAGTTCATAAAGGGATAAAGGTACTTAGCTTGTTTTTCATTGATAAGGTTGCTAACTATCGTATTTATAACGATGATGGTACATGGAGCCATGGGAGATATGCTCAAATGTTTGAAGAAGAGTATATGAACCTAATTAAGCATCAGAAATATCATGCGTTGTTTAAAGAGGATAGTTTTCTTACAAACTTTAATGTGGAAGATGTTCATGGCGGTTACTTCTCGCAAGACAAAAAGGGGAATTTTAAAGACAGTCGAACAACAAAAGATGGTTCTCTCCGTTCGAATAAAGATGATGAATCCTTCTTTGAGCTGATCATGAAGAATAAAGAAAGATTACTAAGTTTTGAGGAGCCAACGCGGTTTATCTTTTCTCACTCGGCACTTAAAGAAGGATGGGATAACCCAAACGTATTTCAAATTTGTACGTTAGTCGAAACAAAAGACACGCTAACAAAACGACAAAAAATCGGACGTGGTCTTCGCTTACCAGTTAGCAAAGATGGTCGCCGTGTTTATGATGAAAATGACAATATATTAACCGTTGTTGCAAATGAATCCTATGAGGAGTTTGCAGATTCACTTCAAAAAGAAATGGAAGATGAAACAGGCATTAAGTTTGGATATATTGAGCAACAGGCTTTCGCACCAATTACTTTTAAGGACGAAAATAATGAAGAACAAATACTTGGTTATAAAAAGTCCGAGAAATTATTTGATTATCTGTTAGAAAAGAAATACATCGATAAAAAAGGTAAAGTAAAAGATTCTCTTAAACAGGATTTAGTAAGTGAAGATTTTTCGGTGCCAGATGAATTTTTACCTGTACAACAAGAGATTGAGCGGGTAATTAAAAAGTCGATTAAAAAGCTACCTGTATTTAATGAAAAAGATAAAGTTTCCATTGGGTTGAATAAAGAAGTATTACTAAGTGAAGACTTCAACCAATTATGGGATAAGATTAAATATAAAACTACATATTCCGTTCAATTGGATAGTGAAAGACTAATGAACGAAAGTGTATCAGCAATTAGAAAATTAGCCCCATTTAGAGCACGAAAAGTTAAACGGGAAAATGCACTCTTGAAAGTTGAGCACTCTGGGGTTACAGGTGAAGGACAAACATTAAGGGTATATGAAGCTTTGGAAGAAGATAGAAGGCTACCTGACATATTACGTTATCTGCAGGAGCAAACAAATCTTAAACGCCGAACTATAGTGGATATACTTATAAAGTCCGAACGTCTAGATGATTTTAAAAGGGATCCACAAGCATTTATGGAAGCAGTAATGAAAATCATTAATCGAGAAAAGCGTAAACTGATCATTGATGGCATTAAATACGAGAAGATTGGTGACTACGAATATTATGAGCAATCACTTTTTGAAAATGAAGAGCTTGTAGGATATATGAAAGCTAATGCAGTTAAAGTTGATGATGACAAATCTGTCTATAATTACATTAAGTATGATTCTGATACAGAAAAAACATTTGCGGAGAAACTTAATAATGATGAAGATGTAAAGTTATTTGTGAAACTTCCTGGATCCTTTGTCATTGACACTCCATTAGGAAACTATAATCCTGACTGGGCAATACTAGTCGAGAATGATGGTGTAGAAAAACTTTTCTTCGTCATCGAAACAAAAGGAAGTACAGATCAAGAGGATCTTCGCTTACGTGAAGATGGTAAGATTGAATGTGGACGTAAGCACTTTGCTGCACTTGAGAATGGTGTTAAGTACGATGTTGCAAGTAGTTATGAGCAATTGAAAGAGAATATATAATAAATTACCGCTAGAGTGTTTAGCTTAGACATCTAGGATTTTAACTAACAAGAACGCTAAAGACTGTTAATTATAAATGTTGCAGTTTCTTTAGCGTTTTATTTATACGATATTGATAATTTAAACTACAAATGTAGAAAAGGGGTAAGGTAATGAGCATCAACGAGACTAACTTAAGAAGAACCATCAGAAAAGAAGGTGAACTTTCAAAAAAACTGGTAGCGGTAAGGAAAAGAAGAGACGATGAAGCAAAGAAAATAAATACAATAACAAAGAAAAAGAATGTGACGAGATCGGATTTACAAAGGTTGGAACGATATCAGAAGAATCTATTAAAGTATGAAAAAGAAATGACACAGTTAATGGAACAGATTCGCAAAAATAATGATGATATTAACAGAAATAAAGAAAAAGTCGATAAAGAACAAAAGCGGGAGTACGAAAAAATGATGAAAACTATTAAATCTCAAACAAACACGAATGAGAATTATATGAACAAGGTATCGGAAATATCAGAAAGGTTAAATGAACTGGCTATAGATGTTAAGCATACTGCACATGAAAAGGAAATTATAGAATATGACGTATTTTTATCTCATTCAAGTCTTGATAAGGAAACTTTTGTTACCGAACTTTCTGAAAAGCTAAGTAATAAAGGGCTCAATGTCTTTGAGGATGTAAAGGTGTTCAAAATAGGGCAAAGTCAAACTGATATGATGAATATGGGAATTTTAAATTCAAGATTTGTTGTGGTCTTCCTATCATCTAATTTCATTCAGAGTGGATGGTCTGAGTACGAATTCAAGAGCTTTTTAAACCGAGAAATTAATGAAAAGAAAATAATTATATTGCCGATATGGCATGATGTTTCGGTTGAACAAGTGCGTCAATATAATCCTTATTTGGTTGATAAGTTTGCTCTAAGTACGGATAAGTTTACTGTAGATGAAATGGTTGAACATATTTCTCAGGTAATATCACAATCTAAAGAATAAGTGAGAACGGACGATCTCCTATTCACCTGGTGACTGATATATTGCTATGAAATTGATATGTTTAGAAAAATATTGAGGTGATATTATGAGTTGGATGGAAAGGATCAAGAAAAATGTCTTTCCAGTTAGCGATGAAAAGTACAATATAAGAAAAGCATTGGATGAGTGGGTGTATGTGGGAAATATGTTTGATGTAGAAGTTCCAGATGAAACATGTGAATTATGTGATCAACAGAACATAAGATATCAATTTGAAATAGTTAATAACCAAAATAGCAATTCACTGCTGATTGGATCAGAGTGTATTAATAGGTTTAATATATCAGTAATAGATGATTCAGGCAGCACACTGTCTACTGAAGATGCAAGGAAAAAAGTATCTAAGGATAGGAGCAGACTTGTTACTAAAGCAAAGGAAAAAAGTGTTCTAAATACTTTAGTGACATTGGCTACTAAGGATCAAGAATTCAATATAGAAAGTTTTATTGAGTATTTTAAGGAGAGAAGGGCCTTTACACCAAATCAGCTAGCACTTCTTATATGGAGACTTGAAAAGGAAAGAATTGACTTCAAAAGGTCTCATTTTAAAATAACAATCCGAAGAAACCGAGAAAAATATCAATTGTTGAAGCTAGAAGAATGGAAGTTAAGGCGTATTTGGGATTGCTTATCAAACAGTCAGAAGCAGTTCGTTTATAAGAACAGAGTATGAAATTATGTCTGAAAAATACCAATCTCCTACCATCATGTATTTGATACATGCCTATTATGTTTTTTTATTTAATAAAACAGAATTGTTTTTGTTTTTGGTACAATAAAAATATTAGATTTTTTAAAGGGTGGATATTAATGAGCTATTTTTCTGAAGTCGTACCAAATATTGAGAATAATAATAAACTGCGAGATCCACAAAAAGAAGCTTATATTAAAATAAGAGAATATTTTAATGCCAACCCAAATGGTGAGGCACTTGTCGTGTTACCTACTGGAACGGGCAAAAGTGGTTTGATTGCTATTGCGCCATATAGTGTAGCAACAAAAAGAGTTCTAGTGATAACTCCAGGATTAGTTACAAAAAAGAGTGTTGTTAAGACATTACATCCACTTGAAGAAAACTTTTGGTTGAATTACGATGTGTTATTTGACCCTATGGATATGCCAGTCGTTGAAGAATATGAATCAGATATGCTTCAATCGAGCTTAGAAAAATGCCATGTGGTAATTGCAAATGTACATAAGTTATATAAAGATAGAGAAAGTTCCCTAATAAATAGAGTGCCAGGAGATTTTTTTGACATGATAATAATTGATGAAGCACACCATTCTGTTGCTGATACTTGGAAATATGCTTTGGACTATTTCTCAGAAGCAAAAAAATTACATGTTACAGGAACTCCATATAGGGGTGATCATAAAGAGTTACCAGGAGAAGAAATACACAATACTCCATTATCTGAGGTAATGGCACTAAAGTATGTAAAGTGGCTGAGAAAACAAACGATTAATAACAGTAACCTATATTTTACTATACCAGACCAAGGAGAAAAACTGACAAAAGATGAAGTATTAGCATTAAAAGAAAAAGAATGGCTAGAGAAGTCAGTCGCACTCTCTAAAGATTGTTCTCTAGACGTAATCGAAGAAAGTATTAACCAACTATCACAAATTAAGCAGTATTCAACCGAAGTACCTCATAAAATTTTAGCTGTTGCCTGCAGTATTCATCACGCGGAAGATATCGCTTCGTGGTATAATCAGAAAGGGAAAAGTGTAGTTATTGTTCATAGTGGTATGAATAAGGATCAGTTGGATGCAGCTTTTTTATCCATAGAAAATCACGAATGTGAAGTTGTTGTATCTGTTAATATGTTAATGGAGGGTTATGACCACAAATATTTGACGGTTTTAGCATTATTTCGACCCTATAGAAGCCTAAATGGATTTGCACAGGTTGTAGGGAGAGTACTAAGAACCATTCCAGATAATGAAATCCAAAGTTTTGCAATAGATAATAATGCAGTTGTAATTTTCCACGAGGAAATTGGTTTAAATGATATGTGGCAACACTTCTCAAGAGAAGTTGAAAGGAGTAAAAAAATTCCCATCAGGGAATATGAGTTTTCAGACAGGGAGTACACAAAAAGAGAAGTTGTATATGCAATGATAGATAAGGACGATTATTTTGTCAGTGAGAATGACTCATATTTAGAATCGATTGATTTTAATGAAATGTTTAGAGTTGCTCGTGAAGAAGTTGATAAAGACGTTTTATCTAAATTAGATGCTTTAAAAAAAGCGGGTCTAGATGATGAAGAAATCGAAGTGACAAAAGCTGCGTTACGAGAGAAGGCTATAAAAAGGAAAAAAGGTGAAATCGATGAGATATTAATCTCAAAAAGACCTGAATTGCTAAGAAAAAAAACAAGGGATTATTTATACAATAATGCCAATGAGGCTGTACAAGCAGTGCTAGAAGAGAAAAACATAGAACCTAAGGAGTATGAACTTTATGATAAATTTAAAGGGTTAATAAAAAATCTATCATCTTCAACTACTAATGATGGCATTTTAGTGTGGTATATAAATCTTCGTTTATCCAGAAAGTTTGGCCCAGTCAAAGAAAGAGAACCAGATCAATTGTTAGCTTCAAAAAAATACCTTGAGAAGCTTGTGGAAGAAATCAGGAGGATGTTATAAAAATGATGGAAGATATCGATAAAAAGTTAAATAAGTTAATAAAGCTTTATATGACAAAGGGTGTTCAACCTTCTGAACTAGCGGATAACATATTCTTAAGCCATTATAAGCGGATTAGCTTTACAAAACGGGATAATAGTATAGTAGGTGAATTATTGTTTGAAGAGGAATTGGGTTCAGTTAAGTTTGATGTTATTTTAAGATATTACTTTCAAGGTAATACAGTTAATGTTATTCAGGAAGAATCGATTCATGGAATCAATGAAATTTGGAATAGAGAAACAAAAGAAACAGATTTAATAAATGAAATTGTAGAATTAATGCGAAAGTATTATAAACCAGGCAACATCACAAGATTTATAAATAGTTTACCTAATGATTTAGCTACTAAACTTAAAAACTATTATGAAAAAACTGCTTAAAGGGTGGCCAATTTTAGGCCACCCTAAGCTTATTTTACCCTACAAACCGGTACGGAGAACCGTACCACAAGTAGTGGTAAAGCAAAGGGAGGAAGTTGAGTTATGTAAAACCGTATTAGCACAAATTAATTAATAAATTAACAGCCCCTAAGGATTTTATAACAAGCCTGAAGGGGTTTTATATTTGTTTTAGAAAAAGTTATAACAGGGGAATGAACGTTCTGTTTATGTACAACTATTCGATGTTTAAATGATATAATAGTACATAGAAGAATGTAGAAAAGAAAGGTAGAGCAATGTTAAATAATATAAAAACTTTGAGCTATCAACCAGAGGGCAGGAATACATCAGTAGAAGTTAAAATAGCAGATGAAACAGTTTGGATGACACAGAAGGCAATTGCAGAGTTATTCCAAAAGGGTGTTAATACTATTAATGAACATATTAAAAATATCCTTAATAGCCTGGAAAAAGAAAATTGTTTAAAATACTATACGGTAGAAAAACATGAAGGCCCTAGAAAAGTAAAAAGGAAGATTTTACATTATAATCTAGATGTTATTTTTAATATTGCTATTAGGGGACAGTATTTTGAGGAATTTAATAAACTGATGAATTTTGCAAATGAAAATGGTACATGTAAGGAGTTCCTAGTATTTATACCTATTAAAGAGCAGCAATTTGGTAAAATGTTGGAGAGCACATTAGATGGTATTGTTGATATTTATACGCAATTCAAAGTTGAAAAATATATTGTTGACTTTTACTTACCAGAGGTTGGATTAGTAATTGAATATGATGAAAAACATCATAAAAATCAATTTGATGAAGATACAAAACGCCAAAAGTTTATTGAGGGAAGATTAGGTGTTGAATTTATAAGGGTTAATGAAGATGAGGAGTTTAATGGTCTTAATCGTATTATTAAGTTTTTAATGAAGAAAAGGGAGTTAAATAATACAAATATAAGGGGTGAACAGAGTGCAAAATGAAACTAATATACTAATCTATCAAACAGAAGAAGGAAACACAAAAATAGATGTTAGATTAGAAAATGAAACAGTATGGATGACACAAAAGGCAATTGCAGAATTGTATCAATCGACTAAGCAGAATATAAGCCTTCATATAAAAAATATCTTTGAAGAGAAGGAATTAGATGAGGATTCAGTTGTCAAGTTTTACTTGACAACTGCGAGAGATGGTAAAAATTATAAGACAAAACACTATAACCTCGAAATGATTATCGCAATCGGCTATCGAGTTCGTTCCCATCGAGGCACACAGTTCCGTCAATGGGCAACAGAACGCTTAAATGAATACCTTGTCAAAGGTTTTACAATTGATGACGATCGGTTGAAAGAAATGCGTAATTTTGGACAGGATTACTTTGATGAGTTACTAGAAAGAATTCGCGATATTCGTGCTTCAGAGAAAAGGTTCTATCAAAAGATTACTGATATTTACGCTACATCTGTAGATTATGATCCTAAAGCAGAAGTAACACAGGAATTCTTTGCGACGGTTCAAAACAAGTTACATTTTGCAATCCATGGTCAGACGGCTGCTGAACTCATATCAGATAGAGCAGATGCGGAGAAAGCAAACATGGGACTTACTTCATGGAAAGGTGACAAAGTACGCAAACAAGATGTTACTGTTGTTAAAAATTATTTATCTGCAAAGGAGTTAAAGTCGCTTAATCGAATTGTTACGATGTATTTAGATTATGCTGAGGACCAGGCTGAAAGGCAACATCCAATGTATATGAAGGACTGGCTTGATAGATTAAATGCGTTTCTGAAATTTAATGATCGTGATATTCTTGAAAATGCCGGGAGAGTCTCTAAATCGGTCGCTGACAAGATAGCCACCGAAGAGTACGAAAAATTTAACGAACATCGATTAAGTCAACAAACAAACGATGATTTTGAACGATTTATTGAAAATAATAACCTGAAGAAATGAATCTAAGAAAACTAATCATAATAAATAGACAGTTTTGCTAAGTTGTAAATTAAAATTGAATATTGGTTTTAGGGGGGGGTACATTGAAACAAATATATGCTTTTGAAAGAATAGAAGAATACGAGAAGCATCAAAATATCATACAACAATTTACTAAGAGACTTAAAGAGTATCAACAAATTCTTGAAAATGAGTATGACCTAACCGATTTACCAAAAGGTGTTCTGTGAATCGGTTACACTTAGTTAGACAAATATTGTTTAGTTTAGTGTTGACATACCAGTTTCTTTTTTGTTGAGGATAGCTAGCCTAACTTCCTTTTATTGTACCTATTCCAAATCTATTCTTCTTCTAGAGGTGGATAGTTATCTGAATAATAACACAATGAAAATAAATAAAAGTAAAGAGATATAACTTTCAAAAAGGGGAAATATGTAGAAGGAGTAGAAACAGAGTGGTGAAGGGGTTACGGATTTAGGAAATCAAAAAGAGCAGAATAAATTAAATGAAGTTTTTTCTGATTGGTTAGATGACGAAGAATCTTTTGGATTAGTTGTCTTATTTAAATAGTTTGATTGTTATGTACCGACGAAGTTCCTGAATATATCATCGGTGAATTAAGCGTGGATAAAAGCAGAGAACAAGTTTAACTAGATTGTTCTTATTGTTAATTGCACTATGATTGAAGTAAAAAACGTCCCAAGTGATTAAATCTCACTTGGGACGTGGTTTAGTCGCGTTAGCGATTTTGTTCTTTTTTATTTAATTTTACTTTCTGTTTCCAGGTCGAAAAAGTGTACGTGTTTCATATCGAATCCTAACGTAATCTTTTCCCCGATATTCAAATCCGTTTTAGCATCGATGCGAGCAACGAAAGTCTGATCAGCTGCCTTAGCATACAAAATCGTTTCTGCACCCATTAATTCTGTTACTTCAATACTTGCAATTACATTAGTTTCAGGTGATTCTGATATAAATTCACTCTCGTTGTGAATATCTTCAGGTCTGATACCCAAAGTTATTTCTTTATTTTTATATCCTTGTTCTTTTAAAAGTTTTATTTTATTCTCTGGTAGCTTCAGTTTAATTTCTCCCATTTGGAAGTTCCCTTCATGAAAGATACCCTTAAAAAAGTTCATGGCTGGAGAACCGATGAATCCAGCGACAAACATATTTTGTGGATTATTATATACTTCTTTTGGTGTACCAATCTGCTGAATGAGACCGTCTTTCATCACAACAAGACGTGTGGCCATTGTCATTGCTTCTGTCTGATCATGCGTAACATAAATCATAGTTGTTTGCAGACGCTGATGGAGTTGCTGAATTTCAGCACGCATTTGCACTCTCAGTTTTGCATCTAGGTTGGATAAGGGTTCATCCATTAAGAATACTTTTGGATCACGTACAATCGCACGACCCAAGGCAACCCGCTGACGCTGCCCGCCAGATAGAGCTTTAGGTTTGCGGTCTAAGAACGTATCCAAACCTAATATCTTTGCCGCATTGTCCACACGTTCTTTAATCTCCGTTTTTTTAAACTTACGAAGCTTTAGGCCAAAAGCCATATTATCGTACACACTCATATGCGGATATAATGCATAGTTTTGAAATACCATGGCAATATCACGGTCTTTAGGAGCTACATCATTCATTAATTTATCATCAATATATAACTCACCTTCAGAAATCTCCTCAAGCCCAGCAATCATGCGCAAGGTTGTCGATTTTCCGCAACCAGAAGGACCTACAAAAACGATAAAATCCTTGTCCTTAATATGTAAGTTGAAATCATCTACTGCAACAACATCTTTTCCATATACTTTTTGAATGTTTTCCAAGCGTAATTCTGCCAATTTCTTATACCTCCGTTTTATATGTGCTGCACTTATCTTAAAATGAAAGCACAAGAGTAGCAACGGGCAGGATGCATAAAGATATTATTTTTCATTGTGCATAATCGACAGAATCATTATATAAACAACCGAAGCTTCGTTGAATTTTTTGATATTCATTCCTGTTTTTTCGACAAATTTATCCAAACGGTATTGTAAGCTATTGCGATGTAAATGCAGTTTTCTGGCTGCAACGGTAGTGTTTAAATTACATTGTATGTAGACTTTAATGGTTTTTAAAAGCTCGTAATCATGTTCAATATTTTCTAATAAAATGCTATTTACTTCTGTAAGAAAGGCATCATCGATCTGATTTACCATACTATAAAGAATTGCTTCTTTATAAGTAATCACGGATTGGTTCGAATAGGAGAAAGCAGTTTTAGCATCTCTTACCATGGAATGATAGTGTATATTTATTTTTTTAAGTGAATGAAAATATGGACCAACCAAAAAATTAATATTCATATACAAATCACTCATGAAAACATCAATAATTTTTTCATAATCGATTGTTTCTTCTACAGCATTTGCTTCAGACTCTATAATGATTCCTTCCTTATCATTTTCCCATAATACGGGGATTGTCTTTGTGTATAGATTTTGCAGTGCTTCTTTAAATGCAGCACCATCCACTTGTTTCCCTTTTATTTTAAAATAAATAAAGCGAAATGGCTTTACTTTCTCGCTCTTATTGTGATCATCGTGAATACGTTTGCTCCACCACATCTCCTGATCTGTCAGCGGAGGAATGTTCATATTATATGGCTGTAAAAAAATGGAAAGGATTTTACTGTCTCTCTTTGATATTTCATTAGGATGTATTCCGATAATCTGACCATCTTCAGAAATAAACCATTTATAATCTATTGGAGTATCGTGGAAGTTATCCAGAAGCTGTAATGATGGAAATAGTTTCCCAAGCTTTCTGATCATAAAATCCCTCTTTTCTATTTCAGACAATATCTCTATTATACTAGAACAGAGGCAGTAACTCCTTTTAGGTTTTGTAAAGTTTCATCGGTGTTTTTTACAAAAATTTCAACTTTTCTTCATACTTTCTTAACATTCATAGCTCCTATGTTAGGATAGCTGTCGCATATTACTTTAGTTAGTATACGGATGTTGAATTAAATGACAAAAAATAATCCGATATTCAAAAGAAATGATAGAAGCAATAGTAACGAGAATGATGCCCCCCTAATAACGAGTCAATTGGTAAATTTTATAAATGGTATGGGATTTCGGATGCGACTTTATGCAGCTTCAGAACAGAGGCACGTTCGGCAGGTTATGTAGCTTCAGGAGATGAAAAAGTATCCACGCAATGGAGTAGTGAAGATAAATTCCCTGTTGTTTTAGAAACGTACACCCTGAACGAAACAGAGTTGGTAGCGTATTGCAGGGAAAAGGATTTATACAAGGAATAAACTTAAGTATGATTAGTGTTCGAACTTATGAGAGGTGGGTGGTAGAAGGAAGTGTGAAGGAAGAACATCGTCGATTTGCAACATGTCCCCGAACCCAAAAATAAACTTTCATCAAAAGAAATGTCAGGAATTCAGCGATTTTATTCACGACCATGTGTAAGTAATGATAATCCATATTCGGAGTCTATATTCAGAACAATAAAGTATAGACCGGAGTATCCTGAAAAAGGCTTTGAAACGATTGAATCCGCATCCATGAGATTTGTTCTTTATTATTGGATTTTGATGGGTTACCACCTGACTATATCCATTATAAAGGATTTTTTCTTTAAATTATTGAAAATCATGCCTATTGTTAATATTTAGTCTTAATTAATGCAATGCTAGTGAGTTATTCATATTATATCGTAAAATCGCAGATCTGTTTTTATTCTTCAAATAATGTTAAATGTTGAAGCACTTTATCAAACGGTACAAAGTTTTCTTTGTTGCGATATTTACCAGGAGAAATACCTACTTTAGAACGAAACACTTTTGTGAAATAATTTCCATTCGAATAACCAACTTTTGAAGCAATATCTTCAACTGTCAGATTGCCATCATTCAGTAGCTCCAAAGCTTTACTCATCCGAAATTGTGTTAAATACTGTAATGGTGTTATATTCATTGTTTGACTAAATAACCGTGATAAATAGTATTTCGAAAGATTTGATGATTCAGCGATGTCATTTAAAGTAATCTGTTTTCTATAATTGCTATGTATAAACTGAACTGCTTTTATAATTGTTATAGGAACTTTATCATGTGGGAAATTTTGATTTATTGAGTAGCTTTTTAGCCCCATCAAAAAAGAATATGCGAAGGAAGATGCTTCATAACTATTCCTTATCTCATTACGAATAGCTTTTTCATATAGCTTGAATATTAGCTGGATTGGTTTAGCATTTAGTTCTAAATTTAGTATATGTCCGAACTCTTCGGTAATGGAATTAAAGATGTGATGAGATTCTTCACCAAAAAGTGTGATATGGACAAACTCCCATTCTTTACTATCCTCTGGTAAATAATATTGGTGATTACTGGGTATTTTAACAAAAAAGGCATTACCAGGATTCAACTGATAAATTTTATTATTTAACTTGATCTCACCTCTGCCTTTTAAAGTGTATTGAAAAATCACTTTGCCAACTTCACTTCGTGTTAATCCGTCCAAGTAATAGGAGCTGTTTTTACGAATTTCCCAACCCAATGTATGGATCCCAGCGATGCGATCGATGTGCTCACCCCTAAACAGAAAACCATATGTACTGTAATTTTGTTGAGAATTTACTGATGGCAATATTTTACCCTTCTTTCTATGGTTATTTACCATTGTTTATAACTGCATTACTATATATACTGACATTGTAACAAAGATCTATTAAATATTGAATTGGAATATCAAAGCAATATGTGGCAAAGATATCTACTTTTGCTTTGTGAACAAAAAGAAAAGAGGCTGAAGTATGGGAAAAATTACCTTCTTAGGTGCAGGAAGCACAGTATTTGCAAAAAATATTCTTGGTGATTGCCTAAAAGTCGATGCTTTGCAGGGGTTTGAGTTTTCCTTGTATGATATTGACCCAGAAAAATTACGGGATTCTGAAACAATGCTGAATAACCTAAGGGAAAATTTAGGTTCAACTGTAAACATTGTTGCTTACTCAAATAGAAAAGATGCGTTAACAAATGCAAAGTATGTTATTAACGCCATTCAAGTAGGGGGGTATGAACCAAGTACGGTTATAGATTTTGCTGTTCCTAAGAAATATGGGTTACAGCAGACAATCGGTGACACAGTTGGAATTGGTGGGGTTTTTCGTAGCTTGAGAACAATCCCTGTTATGATGGATTTTGCAAAAGAAATGGAAGAAGTTTGTCCAGATGCATGGCTGCTCAACTATACAAACCCTATGGCTGTATTAACTGGAACGATGCTTCATTATACCGGAATAAAAACAGTGGGATTATGTCATAGTGTGCAAGTTTGTGCCGACAGACTTTTAACTTCTCTTGATCTACCGACAAACAACGTAAATACAAAAATTGCGGGGATAAACCACATGGCTTGGCTACTTGAAATTGAGAGAAATGGAAAAGATTTATACCCAGAGATTAAAAGAAGAGCTCGCGAAAAACAAAAAAAGAAGCATCGTGACATGGTTCGCTTCGAACTAATGGAACAGTTTGGTTACTACGTTACAGAATCTTCAGAGCATAATGCAGAGTATCATCCATATTTTATTAAGAAAAAATATCCTGAATTAATAGATAAATACAACATTCCCATAGATGAATATTTAAGAAGGTCAGTTAAGCAAATTGAAAACTGGAATTCAATGCGTCAAGATTTAGTGGAAAATAAAGAACTTACACATAAAAGAACACATGAATACGGTTCGTATATTATCGAAGCGATGGAAACAAATAAAGTATTTAAAATTGGCGGTAATGTATTAAATACCGGAGGAATTATCAGTAATCTTCCTGAGAAGTCATGTATAGAAGTACCCTGTTTAGTAGATGGAAGTGGTGTTACACCTACGTATGTTGGAGATTTACCCGAACAATTAGCGGCATTAAATAGAACAAATATCAACACACAGTTACTAACAATTGAGGCTGCGATGTCAAGGAAGAAAGAACATATTTATCAAGCAGCTTTGTTAGATCCGCATACCTCATCTGAATTGTCTATGGATGATATTGTTTCTTTGTGTGACGATTTAATTGAATCTCATGGCTCATTTCTACCAGATTATGTTTAAAAATTTATTATTTTAAATTAAGCCCCTAAACTGAAAATGCCCAATATTCAGTATTAATTTTACGCTATCTTAATAAATACATAACAGAACATTAATGTTTGTCTACTATACTCTTAATTGTGGGCTGTGGGTATCATAGGGAGGTGAAGTTTTGGAAAATCGATCCACAATAGAAGGAGCACCAATTCTCGAAAGTAAACAACTTAAAAAATTAAAGCAAAAGAGAAACAGAAAAAACTCAAACCTGAAAACCATCAAAAAAAATTGGGATTTATATTTACTAATTTTTCCAGTAATCATCTATTTTATAGTTTTTAAATATTACCCGATGTATGGAGCGCAAATAGCATTTAAAGATTTTATTGCAGTAGAGGGAATAACTGGAAGTCCCTGGGTTGGATTCGAACATTTCAAAAGATTTTTTAATAGCTTTTATTTTGGAAGACTAATAGAAAATACACTTGTTATTGGATTATACGAGCTGGCGGTTGGTTTTCCCATCCCAATCATCTTGGCTTTGATGATTAATGAGGTGAAGAATAAACGTTTCAAAAGAATAGTCCAAACGGTTACATATGCACCACATTTTCTTTCAATTGTAGTAGTCGTAGCATTATTGTTTATGTTCTTATCTCCACAGACTGGTATTTTAAATAATATTATTGTTGCACTTGGAGGAGAGCCAGTCTCCTTTATGACAGAACCAGCATGGTTTAAGACAATCTATGTCCTTTCTGGTGTCTGGCAAACGATGGGATGGAGCTCAATAATCTATTTAGCAGCACTTGGAGGCATTGATCCACAGCTACAAGAAGCTGCAAAAATTGATGGAGCCTCTAAGCTTCAAGTCATTTGGCATATAAACCTGCCTGCAATCAAATCAACAATCATTATTATGTTGATATTACAATGTGGAAGTATTCTTGGTGTTGGGTTTGAAAAAGTATTCCTAATGCAAAACAGTCTGAACATGGAGGCATCAGATGTTATCGCAACACATGTTTATCGTACAGGTATAATTGGCTCTCAATATAGCTATTCGACTGCAATTGGGTTATTTGAATCAGTTATCAACTTCATCGTTTTAATTATAGTAAACTATATGGCAAGAAAGATAAACAAAGTGAGCCTGTGGTAAAGCTATCAATCGGAGGTGCTATCCATGTTTAAACAATTAAACACAGGTGACAAACTTTTCACTGTTTTTAATTATGCTTTGTTAACTTTAGTTATCTGCTTAATGCTTTACCCATTGATATATGTACTAAGTGCTTCATTTAGCAATCCAGAAAAAATGCTTCAAGGAGAACTGTGGTTATTTCCAACAGATTTCACTTTAGAATCCTATTCATTAGCATTTCAAAATAGGGATATATGGATTGGATATCGAAATACGATATTTTATACTTTTCTAGGTACAGCAATTAATTTAATAATGTCTATTATGATTGCTTACCCATTATCTAGAAGTGATTTTTATGGACGCGGTCCAATTACTGCTTTCATTATGGTCACGATGTTCTTTAGTGGTGGGATGATTCCAACTTATTTACTAGTAAGAGACTTAGGAATGGTGGATACAATTTGGGCAATGGTTATTCCTGGAGCAGTATCAGTTTATAACGTAATTATCATGCGAACATTTTTCCAAAATATACCTGAGGAAATTAGAGAGGCTGCGTCTATTGACGGATCAACCAATCTGAATTTTCTAATCCGTATCGTATTACCATTATCTGTTCCGATAATTGCTGTTATGGCATTGTTTTATGGTGTTGGACATTGGAATGCATATTTTGACGGATTAATTTATCTTCGAGATTCAGATAGGTATCCACTCCAACTTTTTTTAAGAGAAATGCTTATCCAGGATGATATGTCGGCTATGACCACGTCAGGTACTGAGGGGGTGGCTAAACATCTTTTAAGAATAGAAGGACTTAAGTACGCGGTAGTTGTTATTGCTAGTTTGCCAATGCTTATTATTTATCCTTTTCTGCAAAAGTATTTTATTAAAGGGGTAATGATTGGATCATTAAAGGGTTAAATTAAAAGGAGGAAATGAAAAGATGAAGAAAAAGTTATTGTTCATTTTATTCTCACTTATGATATCATTTCTAGCTGCTTGTCAAAATGATGGGAATGAAGGTGATGAAACGGCAAGTGCTGATGTAGAAACTACAGATTCATCAGAAAATGTAAATGACACAGGTTTCCCGATTGTGGAGGAACCAATTGAACTTGAGTTTTTCACTGGTAAATATGAGCCAAATCTTGACAATTATGAGGAAACTTTAGTTTTTGAAACGTATGCCGAAGAAACAAATGTAAATGTTACATTCGAAGAAGTTCCGTTTGCTTCATTAACTGAAAGACGTAATTTATCCTTAGCTGGTGGAGACTATCCAGATGTATTCTATTCTGCTCGTATTCCTACAGCAGATTTATTCTCTTATGGACAACAAGGCGTATTTATCCCATTAAATGATTTAATTGAAGAATACGCACCGAATATTCAGGCCTTCTTTGACAAACATCCTGATGCGAGAAAAGGTCTGACAATGCCGGACGGGAATATTTATTCTATACCTTCTTATTATGACCCCAGCTTTTTACCGATGTTAATCGGTAAACCATTATGGATCAATGAAGATTGGTTGAATGAACTTGGAATAGAAGAACCAACAACGACAGATGAATTATATGAATTTCTTACAGCAGTGAAGGAAACAGATTTAAATGGGAACGGCGAAAATGACGAAATTCCTCTAAGTGCAACAAGCACGGGTGCAATACGTGATATGGTAAAAGGTGCATGGGGGCTTGGTACAAGAGGTGTTAACCATCCTTATATTGATATTGACCCAGAAACAAATGACTTGAGATTCTTACAGACAGATCCAATGTATAAGGAAATGTTAGAATATATAAATAAACTTTATGTAGAAGGACTAATTGATTCTGATATTTACACAATGGACGATGCAGATTTAAATGCTAAAGGAGCACAAGGAATTCTTGGTGCTAATATTTCTCCCAACCCGATAACTGTTATGAACCAGGATAACTTCATAGGACTTGGAGCATTAGAGGGACCACATGGTGATAATTTATACAGTCAAGTTAAAGCTCCTTTAGCTCACGTTGGAGCATTTGCTATAACAGATGCTAATGAGCACCCAGAAGCAACTATTAGATGGATTGATTACTTCTTTGGTGAAGAAGGATCAACATTCCAATTCATGGGAATAGAAGGCGAAACATATGATGTTGCAGAAGATGGCGAATTGGTATTCAAAGAGGAAATCACAAACAACCCAGATGGTTTAACAATGGATGAAGCATTAACACCTTATGTTACATGGATGGGTGGAAGCTATCCAGGTTATGTACAACATAAATACTTTAAAGGTTCAGAATCACTACCGAGCGCAGTAGAAACAGGTGAAAAAGTAGAACCGAATGTACCGGAAGAAATATGGAATAGATTTACTTATACGGAAGAAGAGTTAAGTTTCAAACAATCAATTGGTTCTGACATTGAGACATTTGTTAATGAACAAGAAGCATTGTTCATTAGTGGAGACAAGCCGTTTAGTGAATGGGATAGCTTCGTAGATCAAGTAAACCAAATGGGATTAGAAGAGTATTTGGAAGTTGAAGCAGCTGCATATGAACGTTATCAAGAAAGTTAATTATTAATAGAAAGTGAAAGGGTGAGTGGTTAATACATTTCACCCTTTCAGTTTTTAAAATTTTGAATGGAAAGGCATGACTAGGATGGAAGGATTATTCATAGGTGTTTATCGCATCGGAGAATGGGTTGCAAGGTTGGCATATATAAATTTTCTATGGATGATGTGTACGATTATAGGATTAGGTTTATTTGGTTTTTTTCCTGCAACTGCAGCGAGCTTTGCTGTGTTTCGTAAATGGTTTTTGGATGAAGATAAAGACTTTTATATTGGAAAGACATATTGGGGTTATTTTAAAGAAAATCTTAAAACAGCGAACATACTCGGGTATATGCTCTTATTAATAGGGCTATTTCTTTACTTTGATTTGAGGTTTTTCCAGACAGCCATAAGTCATCCGATATTTTCGTTAATCAGTGCAGTATTTTTAGTATTGATATTTTTATTTTTTATCGTCCTTCTAATCATTTTTCCGATATTTGTACACTACGATTTTAAAATGAAAGACTACCTTAAATATTCCTTGATTCTTATTATTGGACACCCATTCCATACTGCAAAAGTACTTCTAAGTTTTATTGTAGTGTATTTGATATATAGTCATATTCCAATACTTTTCTTCATGTTTGGCAGTAGTATACTTTTCGGTGTTCTGATGTGGGTTTCTTGTTTAGCATTCCCAAAAGAAGAGATTACCGTAGAAAAGGTTGGACAAAATTAATAGGTATTATATAAGGAGATTTTGAAAATGACAGAGATATTTGCACATAGAGGAAGTTCAGGAACTTTTCCTGAAAATACTTTTGCTGCGTTTAAAGAGGCGGAAAAAGTTGGTTCTGATGGGATAGAAATTGATGTTCATTTAACTAGGGATGATGAAATAGTAATTATACATGACAAGACTGTTGACCGCACAACAAATAGTACAGGTTTAGTAAGAGAATATACTTTAGCAGAAATAAAGAAATTAGATGCAGGATCATGGTTTTCTGTGGAAAATAAAGGTGAGAAAATTCCCACTCTGAAAGAGCTATTAGATTGGATGCAAGGAAATTCGATTACATTGAATATTGAACTAAAAAATGTAACTATACAATATCCTGATTTTGAAAAAAGGATAATTAATGAAATAGAAGAAAGTGGTTTAGAAGATAGAATAATTATTTCTTCATTTAATCACTATGCACTTAAGCGAGTGAACGAGTTGAACCCAAAGATAGAATCTGCCATTTTATATGCACAGCAGTTATTTGAACCATGGAATTATGCTAAGAAACTAGGTGCGAGAGGATTACATCCGCATGACCCTAAGACTGATTTAGAAACGATAAACATTGCACAGCAGAACGGTTTTCCAGTTAGGATATATACAGTAAATAATGAAGAAAGAATGAAAGAATTAATAGATCGAGGTTGCTCTGCTATAATATCGGATTACCCAGAAAAAGCTTTACGAATAAAAGAAACACTTCGAGTGAAAAACTAGATTAAAAATGAAGTGAATAGACATATAGTATGAATAAAGGGAGTTTTGAATATTGAAAGTTATAGTTTGGAATGAAAATAGACATGAAAAAGTAAATCCAGAGGTTTCTGCCATCTATCCAAATGGAATACATACGACTATTGCTGATTTTCTTAAGGAAGAAGGTCATCAACTTACAATAGCTACACTAGATGAAGAAGATCATGGATTGACAGATAAAGTATTAAAAGAAACGGATGTCCTTATATGGTGGGGACATAAAGCGCATGATGAGGTAAAGGATCATATTGCAGAAAAAGTAAAAGAACATGTATTAGATGGCATGGGCCTTATTGTACTGCATTCTGCTCATTTTTCCAAACCATTTATAAAATTAATGGGAACAACATGTGATTTAAAGTGGAGAAAAGCAGATGAAAAGGAAAGGTTATGGGTGGTAGATCCTTCCCATCCGATTACAGAAGGTCTCGAGAAGGAATATATAGAATTAAACAAAGAAGAGATGTACGGTGAATACTTTGACATCCCTAAGCCAGACGAATTAATTTTCATTAGCTGGTTTGAAGGCGGGGAAGTGTTCCGGAGTGGAGCTACTTTCAAACGAGGAAAAGGAAGAATATTTTATTTTCGTCCAGGGCACGAAACCTATCCTACTTATAATAACAAGGAAATTCAACAGGTGATAAAAAATGCTGTGAAGTGGGCAAAAAGTCCCGGCACATTAACTCCGATGTTTGGAAAGAGCCAACCACTAGAGAATTTTAAAAGCAAATAAAAATATCCAGTGTAAATAGACTCTAAAGAACGAATGCTATGAAAATAGTCTCGACTCAACTACACTGCCCTTGAATTTAATCAATCATTGATGGGATGAATTTCGAAAAAAAGCAGGTTGGAATGTGCATCTAAAACTCGTAGTTATGGAAAAAGGATTATCTTATCTTGAAAAATCCGTTATCACGAATATGAAAGAACATGACCGTAACCAGCTTGAAATATTAGACGTTGACAAAGAATGTATGTATTTGACCGTGTTTATTTGGATTATGAGCGCTTTTATCACATGACGGATGATGGTTACTTTTTTCTTTCAAGACTACGAAAAAATGCGTTTATACAAGAAGAAGCAAAGGAACTATTCCTTACTGATGTTGAGGGAGAATTATCTGTATACTTCACATATCCAGGAGGATTTTACCCGTCATTCGTTACATCAGAGTGTTTTAACGGGTTTGAAAATACAGATATGTCACAGGAAGCTGTAGAAAATCTTGAGCATTATTGGATTGATGAAATGGCTGACCAATTTATTACTAGACAGATACCTTTCACTGAATGGGATACCTATGTAGAGAAAATCAATGAAATGAATTTAGAAGATTATATGAGTATCCAGGAATCAGCATTTGAACGCAAGAACAAGAGTAAATGAATAGTCTTTGAAAGTCAAGGAGAACGGATCATTCCATCCGTTCTGACAGCTTTATTATAAATACATAATGCACAGAGGAGAATTGACTATGTTAAACATATTAGTAATTGGTGCAGGAACAATGGGAAGAATGCATGCAGGTTCTTTTGCAAAAATGAAATGTGTATCGTTAGTAGGAATTGTAGACACTGACTTGAATAAAGCTGCTAAACTGGCAGACCAATTAGACACAAAAGCTTTCCGTACATATGAAGAAGCAGTGCAGCAATCTCTTGTTATTGATGCAGTATCTATTTGCGTACCTACCCCAGTACATAAAGAGTTCCTTCTGAAAGCAGCAGATGATAAAAAACATATTATTTGTGAAAAACCTTTAGCTAGAACCTTAACCGATGCAAAAGAAATGATAATGTATTGCAGTGAAAGAGACGTTAAGTTATTTGTTGGGCATGTAGTAAGGTTTTCCCCCGAATATATCAAAGCAAAGCTTGCAGTAGAAAAAGGTGTAGTAGGAAAACCGGCCGTTGTACGTACATCAAGAGGCGGGAAATTCCCAGTTGCTTCTAATGATTGGTACACTGCTTATGACAGCAGTGGAGGATTGGTTCTTGATCTACTTATTCATGATTTTGATTTTTTAAGATGGTGCTTTGGAGAAGTGGAACGGGTATATGCTAAGAGCAGCAGAGGAAGGGTTTATGAAAGATTGGAATATGCATTAGTTACTTTACGCTATAAAAGTGGGGTTATTGCCCATGTTGAAGGTTCGTGGGCACACCAAAAGTTCACAACAAAGTTTGAAATAGCAGGAACGGAAGGGATTATTGATTATGATAGTTCGAAGGTTGTCTCCGTGCTAACAGGTCAGAATCAAAGTAATTCAGGTGGAGGAGCGGCTGTGCCAGAAAGTCCTTTAGAAGAAAGCTCATATTATAGAGAATTAGAGCATTTTGTCCATTGTATAAAAACAAATGATGATCCCGTAATTTCTGCTGCAGATGCGTATAAAGCGATGGAAATTTCAATGGCAGTTTTAGAATCAATTGAAACTGGAAAAGCAGTGACGTTGAATAACAATGTAAAGGAGCTTATCTAATGAGAGTTGGAATAATTAGTTTTGCTCATGGACATGCATACAGTTATACAAATACTCTAGCAGAATTAGAAGGAGTAAAAATAGCTGGAATAGCAGATGAAAATGAAAATCGGGGAATAAAAGCGGCAAAACAATTTAATACAAAGCACTATTTGAAATATGAAGATCTATTAAATGAGCCGATTGACGCGGTCATCATCACTTCTGAAAATAGTAACCATTATAAGCATGTGAAAGCAGCAGCGAAAAAAGGAATACATATTTTATGTGAAAAACCATTGGCACATAATCTTAAAGATGCACAAGCAATCATTGAAGTATGCAATGAGCACCAGGTGATACTACAGATGGCATTCCCAGTCCGTTTTAATACACCAGTAATGAAAGGGAAGGAAATTATTGATAGTGGGCAGTTAGGAAGGTTGATTGCGATAAAAGCAACGAATCGAGGTACGAATCCAGCTGGCTGGTTTGCGGACCGTTCAAAATCCGGTGGTGGAGCGGTTATTGACCACACGGTCCATGTAGTAGATATTATGCGCTGGTACATGGGGGCGGAGGTTAAGGAAGTATATGCTGAAGTAGGTAATTTAATATCAGAACTTAATATTGATGATAGTGGAATGCTGACAATGGAATTTGATAATAATGTATTTGCAACATTGGATTGCAGCTGGTCAAGAAATAAAGGTTATCCTACATGGGGCGATGTAACATTAGAAATTATTGGTACAAATGGTACTTTGACGATTGACGCGTTTGGACAAAAAAATAATGTCTATAACAATGAAAAGGTTTATTGGGATTTTTGGGGAGATAATATGAACAAAAAATTAATTATAGATTTTATTTCGACAGTTCGTGAAGGGAAACGTCCGTCGATAACAGGAGAAGACGGATTAAAGGCACTAGGTGTTGCGATTGCAGCATATGAATCATCAGAAAAGAATGAACCGATAAAGCTGAAATAAGGAGGTATCCAATGTTAAAGGGAATAAATCAGTGGTGCTATCCGAAAGGGACGCCACTGGAAAAGGTATTTGAATATAGCAGAGATGCAGGATTTGATGCAGTTGAATTAAACTTAAATGCTACTGGTGATGTAGGGATAACTGTAGACACGACGATCAACGAGGCCAAAGAAATCGTCAAGCTAGCTTCTTCCTATCAATTAGAATTACGCAGTCTTTCCACAGGATTACTGTGGGATTTTCCACTTTCGGATGCAAGTGAAAGTATACGAATGCAAGGAAGAAACATAATAAAAAAACAAATTGAAATAGCGAGAGTGATGGGATTAGATACCATACTCGTTGTCCCAGGTACAGTAAATGAAAGCACGTGCTATGCAGATTGCTATAACAGAAGTCAGGAAGAATTAAAGAAACTAATACCTTTTGCAGAAGAATATCAAGTGAATATGGGTATTGAAAATGTCTGGAATAAATTTTTATTATCACCACTTGAAATGGCGACTTACATTGATGAACTAGATTCTGATTATGTAGGTGCATATTTCGATGTGGGGAATGTATTGCAGTTTGGCTATCCGGAACAATGGATTCGGACTTTAGGAAAACGGATAAAAAAGATACATGTAAAGGACTTCAGAATGTCTGTCGGAAATATTACTGGATTTGTTCCTCTGTTTGCAGGTGATGTGAATTGGGAAGAAGTGTATAAGGCGTTAACTGCAATTGGATATGACGATACACTTACAGCAGAATTAACTCCATATAAGATAGCACCCAATTTATTAGCAGAAGATACTGCACGGCAGATTGATAGGATAATAAAGACAGACATTTGCACATGGATTAGAAATATTAGGTGATAAACTTTGTTAATGTTTTGATGGGGCGAACCCGACTATTGTATTGAAAAAGATCAAACAAGAACCCATCATTTGCTGCAAATCAATCACAGCTTACAAGCAAAGTCATTAACATAAAAGAGTTTAATGAAAAGGTGAAAGAAGAACAAATGTTAAAATAGTAACATCTTATCGTCTAATAATTATTTATGTTATAGAAATAACAATAATTTGTAAACGGGGGAGTGGCATGAGGCGTGGTACATTTAAGTTAATGAAATAAGTAAATAGATTACTGACCTTAAATAAAATTAGAACAGCAGAGACTAAAATAAAGACAGGAAATTTTAGAAGTAGTAAAGAAAAATGAATATATTGATTTATCACCATCGCAGATTGTGCCGAAGCTAGCCGACTAAGAAATCTACATTGCTTCTGAATCAAGTTTCTATAGTGTACTGCGTGAAGAAAACATGCAGCACCATCGTGGAAGAAGCAAAAAATCTAGCCAAAGAATATCTGAAAGTCATATAGTAACCGTACCAAGTCAAGTATGGACAATGAATATTACTTGGCTAGATGGCCCTGTTTTAGGTCTTTATTATCGCCTATATTTAATTATTGATTTATTTATCCGTAAAACTGTTGGTTGGGAAGTATGGGAAACAGAACTGCCAAAACATGCGAAGATATAATTAAAAAGTCCGTCATAAAGGAAAAAGTTCAAAGAAAACCATTGCTCTTACATTCCGATAATGGCAGTCCAATGAGGGCAGCCACATTTCAAGCTATGTTGGAAACGTTAGGAATTTAACGATATTATTTACGACAACTATATTGACAAACATTGAAAATCGCCTGTCTAACAGCGCCTGAATCATATAAAGATCTTGTGCAGTTTTTGAAAAGTTTTTGTTTTTACTGACGATACTAAAAGTATGGTGTAAATCTAAAATTTCCCTCATATAAATTCGCCTAATAGCAGGTATTATAATTATTATTTTTACTTATATCATGAATCGCAGGTTTTCTAAAAATAGGAAGTTTGAAATTAGCGATGAATCATTATTTTTCTTTATATGGGGGAGAGATTATTTTTGCAAGAGCAGTGGGAATAATAGCCAGGGGGCTACGTGTACCTTTTATAAATGAAGGTGATCATTTTTATTTAGAGGAATTTGTTGTAGAAACTGTCTTACATGCGGCAGAGACGGAAGGATACCCAAATGAGGATCGTGACATTGAGACGATTACAGAGTCGGTTGTGGACTGCACGCTACCCCAGCGTTTGAAGACGATTTTGCGACTTTCACGCAATCAATCGCAATATCAATTGTTCCCATTTCTTCATCAGCAATTTGCACTTTATAGCTGTCACCCCGGCTGAACCATTCTTTATTCGCTGTTTCAAGCACCTCACCATTCTGAAGAATATCAAAATTCATATCCCACCAGCTGCCTTGTACTTCAATATCTGCTGATTCAATGGTATATTTTGGCTTCAGGAAGGTAAGCTCCTTCTTAATCTATAACACTTTTTTCCGTTCACTTCTACACGGAACTAAATGTGTTTTTTCGTAATATGAGCAATCTCCTCTTCGTTTTTTATTGTGAATTTTACTACTATGCTGAAGACCTTTGCTGAATAAATAGTTGTCGCATGTAGATTCCACCTTTTTTTCTGTATATTGTAGTACGTGTGGGCCGGTGGAATAGTTTCTTATTTATGCAAAAGTTTAATATAAATCTAGCAGAATATAATTATAAATCTTTAAATTAAATTTATAATAAGATTTCTCTGCTTGTTTCTGCTGATTTATACACTGCATCTAAGATTTTCATGATTTGCACTCCATCGGAAACAGGTGCAATATTCTCTTCACCATATAAGCAACTTGCTACAAAATGATTTATTTCATTTTCAAATCTTTCTTCCATATGATTATTATTTTGATTAATTTGGGGTTCAATGTTTAAAATAGTTTGATGTTTTTCAGTAACAATCTTTAATTCAGGCTCTACTTCAGCTCCACCTTTATCACCATAAAGTTTTAGACTAAATTCATTTTTCAATGTATGCAAAGTAAAACTTACATCTATGAAAAGTGAAGCCCCATTTTCAAACCGAATAAGTGCATTTGCTAAATCTTCTACGTCGTTTTTACCAGCATCATAATCTGCAGCTTTGTAAAAAGATAAGTTCTCAATGTTGTTGCGGTTTCCTAATTTATAATATGTATTTCCAGTTACTGAAATCGGACGTGGTTTCCCCATCAGATACCAAGATAAATCAATCACATGAACCCCTAAGTCGATAAGAGGGCCCCCACCTGATTTAGATTTATCACTAAACCAGCCTCCTGGATTACCAAGTCTTCGTAAATAGGATGCTTTTGCGTAATAAATGTCTCCTAATTCATCTTGGTCAATAAAACGTTTTAATACTTGTTCATTTCTACCAAAACGTCGAACAAAACCTACTTGTAAAACTTTTCCTGTTTTTTTTACTGCATCTTCCACTGCTAATGCCTCGCCAACCGTTATACTTAATGGTTTTTCTACTAATACATGTTTATTTGCTTCTAAAGCTTCAATTGCCATTGCAGCATGTGTGTTATTCCAAGTACAGATACTTACCGCATCAATTGTTTCATCTTGAAGCAGATCGTCAAAATTTGTATATGTCTTTGTTACACCATAGCTTGCAGACAATTCCTTTAATCTGCTTTTGTTTGCATCACATAAAGCAGTTATTTCCACTTCTTTATGTTTTTCGTAAGCTTTTAAATGAAGTCCCGAGATGGATCCTAAACCAACAACTCCAACTTTTAACATAATTACCTACACCCTTTTTAAATTATTAAGCATTATCACAACTGCTTCTAAACCTCAATAGACTTTGAAAAACTTTATTACTACTCTATTTTATTAGATTTCGCAGTCTTCTAACCGCTTCTTCATTCGAAGACTTTGGATCATCATGACCTTCATATTCTATTGATAGCCACCCATTATAATCAATATCTTTTAAACCATTAACAAGATAAGCCAAATCTACTTGACCATCACCTGGTACTGTTCCTATAAATTCAATACCTTTAATTGAATGAAAGCCTTTTAATGTTTCATTTTCTGTTTTTAATCTAAAATCTTTAAAATGAACATGTACTATTTCTTTTTTTAATTTTTCAAATGCTTCTAAGGGGTCTTCGTGGACAAGTAAAAAGTTTCCTGTATCAAATGTAGATTTTACGTAAGGGCTATTTACCTTTGCAATAATCTCTTTTATTTGCTCGCTCTTACCAGCCAAAAGACCATGATTTTCTATTGCTAAATATATTTGCGCACTTTTTGCGGCAACAGCTGCTTGTTGGAGGCCTTTTACAATCCGTTCTTGTCCTTCTTCATAAGTTAACTCATCATGTAAATCTCCACAAAAAACACGAACAATATTTGTTCCTAACTGATGGGCTACACGAATACCATCTTCAATTTTAGCTACTTCCTTTGCCCAATCATTATAAGAAGGTTTGGCAAAGTTATTGGTTACATCATATGCCGATACGGGAAAATTAAACCTTTGTAAAGCAGCTTTTACTTCTTTTATATTCTTTTCTTTATCGTCCCAGTAGATATCCAGGAGTTCAACCCCATCTAAAGAGATACGATTTGCATATTCAATAAAATCGATAACAGACCACTTTTCTTTTCTGACTATTTTATTTAAGCTGTACATACTTACACTGATTCTCACATTCGTACCCCTTACTTCGTTTAGACTAGAAACGTTTTTAGTTACAGTTTTCTTTTAATTAATTAACCTAGTTAATTTAATTTATTAAGGGTATCGTATCATTTTAATATTAAGTGATTATAAAGCTAGTTTAACTTTTTTGTAAATCATTCAGAATTCTATTTGTTATACTCCTTCAAGACTGGAGGATCTACGTCAATAATTTAGACACAAATAGTTTAAGTTTTTCTGTTTTGGTGTTTGTCAACATAGGTGTCGCATTTTCATAGTCCCCTCTTCGTTTTGCTAATATGTTTTTATATATATCATTAAGGCATAAGGCATTGTGTAAGTGTTACGAAATGGAGGCCATTATGTAGATGAATTTCGTTGTGCCAAGTCACAAACTTATTAGCCCATTTTCGCGCCTCTTCTAGGGACATGAAGCACTTATGTGGAAATGCTGTTCTATACTTAAGTGTGTGGAACATCGCTTCTGATTAAAGGTTATCATTACTTACCCTTGGTCTAGAAAATGAACTCTGTATGCCTAATGTTTCAAGTGGAATGTCAACACTAAACTAAACAATATTTTTAAGGAATATAAACGCTTTATGGTGTTGAATGAAATGCTCCTTCCTAAAAATAGAGTGCATCGTTTGTCACTTGACTTTGAGCCTCTACGGGCGTGATTTGATTGCCAGGACATCAGCTTATTAAAAACCGTGCTGGCTTGCCGAATAAGGCTATCACGCCCGCCACTCCAAGTAAAGTGGACGCATTGAAGTTAGATAGCGGTCTGTTCTAACTGATGCTGAAGCTTGTACTCCCTTGGTGTCAAATAGTCTAATGACTCATGAATACGAATGTTATTAAACCAATTGACGTAATCAAACAATTCGAGATCCAACTCTTCCTGACTAGAGAAAACTGTGCCGTTGACGAACTCTGTTTTAATTGTTTTAAAGGTTGCTTCAGCAACTGCATTGTCGTATGGCGTGCCTTTATGGCTTAATGATCTGTCGATGCCAAATGTAATTAGTGCTTCATCAATTAATTGATTTTTAAACTCACTTCCACGGTCTGTATGGAATAATTCAAGGTGATTTAAGTTGTATGGTACTGTCGCAAAGGCGCGTTGAACTAACTTTGCATCCTTGTGTCGACCAGCGCTGTGACCAATGATTTCACGGTTGTGTAGATCAACCAACACACAAATATAATGCCATCTTTGTCGCACTCGAACGTAGGTCAAATCACTTACAACTACTTTCAATGGCTGGTCCTGGGTAAATGCGCGGTTTAACACATTGCCAACGTCAGATTCATTTACAGTTGTCTTTTTAGGCTTAAACTGGGCAACTGTGTATTTAGAGACAAGTCCTTGGTCTTTCATAATTCTGCCAATGCGGCGGCGAGAGACCTGCCAGCCTTTCTTTTGAAGTTCTATTTTGATTTTCCGTTGTCCATAGACGCGTCTATTTTCCTTGAATATTTCCTTAATTAACTTGGTTAGTTCCTCTTCTTCTTTTGTATCACGTTCTTTCGCCTCATAATAGTAGGTGCTTCTAGGAATTTGCAGGACTTCGCACATTGCTGATACCGAGTATTTGTGTCGATTATTACGAATCACATCTACTTTCGTCCCATGATCAGCGCGGCTTGCTTTAAAATATCATTTTCCATGGCAAGCCTTTGGTTCTCTTTGCGTAACTTGATCAGTTCTTCCTGTTCTGGAGTACGATTGTCTCTTTCTTCAAAAGAACCAGATGAATGATACTGGCCAACCCATCTATCAAAAGAAAACGGTGTCAACTCGTATTCTTTAATAATCTCGGCTCTTGGTTTACCAGAAGCATGTAGCTGGACGATTTGTTCTTTGAATTCTTTTGAGAATGTTCTTCTTTTTCTTTTGGTCATGACTGACTCTCCTCCGACTTATTGTTGAGTTAAGTTTATATGACCTTAAAATATTTGTCTAACTAAGTGTAACCGATTCAATCTCGTCAAAGAACATTGTACAGTTATGCACTGCAAAAGGGATATTATCAACCAGCTGCACCTGCTTCAGAAGAAGTAGTCCAACAACTTAAATCACAATTAACACAAGAACAATAATACTTGTTTATATTAACTACTATGATACAGGAGTGCAATTAAAAATAAGCAGTTCAATTCATTCGTGTGTAAATTGAACTGCTTTTTTATTGAAATCAATGTTTATAATCAAAGTAACTGATATAACACTATATCATCAATGGAATTTGCAACTTGAGATATTAACATATATTCATTACCATAGTTTACTCAAGAAAATTTATATTAAAATAATTTGATAAGGTTTTTCAGCGGTAAATGGAAATTTAAAGCTACGTCAAGACCAACTTGTGGTTCATTAACGGAATAGACAGTATCCCACTTACGATGACTGATCCTGCTTAATAAAGAAGCTATCCATTTACCAATAACAAGTGAATTAACAAAGGATTTAAAAGTTACCAATTTAGTTTCGTGCGTGCAAGGCCCCTTTCAAATGCCGCTAGATGATTTATGGAAGCATTGCGCAGTTGGGTAAAGACTAATCGAACATCATTTGGAAGATTAGGGACTAAAAATTTTTCATACATCGAAATATTGTCTATCTCACCTTGTACACAAGTAGCGTATGCTGCCTTAATGTTTTCCGGAATAGTAATGAATGTGTACGATATATCTTCAGGTAGAGGAATCTGATAGCGATAAAAAAGGGGTAATAGTGCATTGATATGTCTTAATTCAGCATCCCTTATTTGCGCAAATGGACGAATATATCCAAAGGTTTCCAAAATATTATTGTATCTTGCTTGAGCTAAATACTCGTCTTGGAGGGCATAAGTCAACATTTGAGGCAAGGTTAATGTGGAGGCATTTAATGCTCCTGTTGCGCCGTAATTATCAATTTGTCGAAATGGATTAGAGTAATACAAATAGTTCTCCTCCCAGTACCTAAATTTTATTTATCTTATGCTCTATGTTGGGTTGTTGTTCAATTTTTAACACAGGGAAACAGGGAGCCATCATTTTTGTCTGCGCCTTTAATGAATAATATAAAAAAACTGCAGATAAACTTTAATAAACGTCAGTATACAAAAGTACATTTATTGAGCATGGTACATAGGATACATATGACAATAATGGAGGAGTGAGAAGATGTATTATCCACCTTATATGTATCCAAATTACTATGTAAGTGTTCCAATGCACCATGTTCGCCAACAGCCTATATATTGGGGTTACCCACAAGAAACAAAAATGGGGAGTATGTATCAACCAACGCAAATAGAAGAAAGAGCAAAAAATATGGCATTTAAAGATCAAGGGAAACAGCCATTCGTAATAAATATAGAGGAAGCTGCGGAAAGGAATCGCAACTTTCGCACGGCAATATGGACCGGAAGTCATTTACAGGTTACATTGATGAGTATTGGCGTTGGAGAAGACATTGGTTTGGAAGTCCATCCAGATGTAGATCAATTTCTACGTATTGAAGAAGGTCAGGGGATTGTTCAAATGGGTGACACCGAAAATAATTTGAACTATGAAAGAAGGGTTTCTGAAGATTATGCTATCATGGTTCCTGCTGGTAAGTGGCATAATTTAACAAACACTGGAAATAAGCCATTAAAGTTGTATACCATTTATGCGCCTCCAGAACATCCATTTGGAACGATTCACCAAACGAAAGCAGATGCAATGGCTGCGGAAGAAGGTGGTAATTCGGCCAATCCAACTTATTTTGGTAGAACTCCAGATGAATGGGTAAAGTACACAGAGTTTTTAGTGAAAGAAGGATTAGAAGACGTTAAGAGAGGAATAAATGCTACACATATCCTTCAAGAGTTTATTCTCATGGGAGTTCTCGTCGGAAAAGGCTATTCTCCTGAAAGAGCATATGAGACTGTAGAAGAATGGGAACGTACAGGTGAATCAAAACTTCTTCAGCAAAGTAAAAATATGTAATGCTTTCTTATTGTAAAAGGGAGTTTATCATTTTTGATGAAACTCCTTTTTGATTTTGTTTTAAAGAAAAATCAAAATGGATAATAATTTAAATTAAGTACTTTTCAATAGGCATCTATAAAAATTTAGATAACAAGGTTGACATTTTACTCTAGGGGGTATATTATTGGTCTTGTAATTGATTTTCAACAAGCTAAATCAATGGAAATTTATAAAAGGTATTCTGCAAACGTCGTTATCCATAACGACTAATTTATTGCTAAACATTATACCCATACAGGTATAATAAATGCAGAATCGTAAATTTTTTTGTTAAAAATAATACCGTGGGGGGTAAATGTATGATTCAAGCAAATCACCAATTAGATGCAAAAGGCTTAGCTTGTCCAATGCCAATTGTGAAAACAAAAAAAGCAATTACGGATCTTGAAGATGGTCAAGTATTGGAAGTTCAAGCTACAGACAAAGGATCTAAAGCTGATTTAGCAGCATGGGCAAGTACTGTTGGACACCAATATCTAGGAACATTGGAAGAAGGCGATGTTCTTTATCATTACATTCGCAAAGGCTCTAATGAACCAGAAGTGGAAAAAACATTTGAACACACTGTTTCACTTGATGAAATTGAATCAGGTGACGGTTTAATTTTAGATGTGCGTGAAGCAGCAGAATATGCATTTGGTCATATTCAAGGTGCAAAGTCCATTCCGATGGGTGAATTAGAATCACGCCTTGGAGAATTGGATAAAGAAGAAGAAATCTATGTAATCTGCCGTACAGGGAAACGTTCTGATTTGGCAGCACAACTATTAGCAAACAATGGTTATAAAAAAGTTTATAACGTTCTACCGGGTATGAATGAGTGGAACGGAAAAATAACAAAAGAAATCTAGGAGGAATTTATTATGTCAGAAAAAGTAGCTATTATCGCAGCAAACGGTGGAATGTTTGATGCATACAAAGTATTCAATATCGCAACAGCAGCAGCAGCTTCAGAAAAAGAGGTACAAATCTTCTTCACTTTTGAAGGACTAAACTTAATTCATAAACAAGCAATGCACGATTTAGAAATGCCAGCAGGAAAGGAACATTTTGCCGAAGGGTTTGAAAAGGCAAATGTTCCTACTATCCCACAACTAGTTGAGATGGCACAGGAACTAGGTGTTAAATTTATAGCATGTCAAATGACAATGGATGTTATGGGACTTACGAAAGAAGATTTCGTTGATGGTATTGAAGTTGGTGGAGCAGTAACATTCCTAGAATATGCAAAAGATGCATCACCAACATTAACTTTCTAATTAGATGATCAAACTTCATGCAGTGGGGAAATTCTCCACTGCAAAAAAATAATTAAAAATATACCTATGGAGGTAATTTAATAATGACAGTAAATAAATGGACTGCAGCAGAAGTTGCTCGAAAAGTAATTGATAACGAAGAATTATTTATTTTAGATGTTCGTAATCATGATGCATTTGAGGATTGGAAAATTGAAGGACATAAATTCGAGTATTTAAATATCCCTTACTTCGAATTATTAGATGGTGTAGAAGAGATTTTGCCTAAACTTCCAACAGATAAGGAAGTATTAGTAGTATGTGCTAAGGAAGGATCTTCCGTTATGGTAGCAGAAATGCTTTCTGAAGCTGGTCGTGAAGTTGCATATCTTGAAGGTGGAATGAAATCTTGGAGTAGTTATCTAGAACCAATTAAAGTTTCCGATTTAGAAAATGGTGGGGAGCTATACCAATTTGTTCGTTTAGGAAAAGGTTGTTTATCTTATATGGTAATTTCTGAAGGCGAAGCAGCTATTATTGATGCAGTGCGTTTCACGGATGTATTCACAAACTTTGCGAAAGAAAAAGGAGTAGAAATCAAGCACGTATTTGATACACACCTACACGCAGATCATATTTCAGGTGGACGTCATATTGCAGCGAATACAGGAGCAACTTACTATCTACCACCAAAAGATGCGACAGAGGTAGTGTTTGATTACACGCCACTTACAGAAGGATTAAATGTAAAAATTGGTGCATCTCAAATTGATGTAAATGCACTTTATTCACCGGGTCATACCATTGGTTCTACTTCATTTGTTATCGACAATCAGTTCTTGTTAACAGGTGATATTTTATTTATCGACTCCATTGGTCGTCCCGATTTAGCAGGACTTGCGGAAGATTGGGTAGGTGACTTACGAGAAACATTATATTCCCGTTATCGTGAACTAGCTGAAGACCTAGTGGTGTTACCTGCACATTTCATGATTATTGATGAGTCAAATGAAGATGGTACAGTGGCTAGAAGATTAGGTGATTTGTTTAAAGAGAATCATGGATTAAACATCGAGGATGAAGCGGAATTCCGTCGTACTGTTACAGATAACCTACCACCACAGCCAAATGCGTATGAACAAATTCGTCAGGTAAATATGGGGAAAATCACACCTAATAATGACGAACAAACAGAAATGGAAATCGGTCCAAACCGTTGTGCAGTTCGCTAATTAATCAATAGAAAAAAATGGGGGTAAATTAAATGGACATTACAAAAACATTAGATGCAAAAGGCTTAGCATGTCCTATGCCAATTGTAAAAACTAAAAAAGCAATGGATACGATTAACTCTGGTGAAGTACTTGAAGTACTTTTAACAGATAAGGGTGCTTTAAATGATATCCCAGCATGGGCTAAATCAGGTGGCCATACCGTATTAGAACAAAAAACAGAAGAGGATGTTCTGTACTTCTATATTCAAAAAGGATAAAGAAAACCAAATAGCGAGTAGCGTGAACTACTCGCTTTTCTAAATAAGAAAGAAGGTTTAGTAATGGATTTAACTTTTATCATCGTTGTGTTTGCAATTGGGTTTATTGGTTCCTTTTTATCCGGTATGTTAGGTGTTGGGGGTTCCATTATTAAATACCCAATGCTACTTTATATTCCCCCTTTATTTGGTCTAGTAGCATTCTCGTCCCATGAGGTTTCTGGAATAAGTGCAGTACAAGTACTGTTTGCTTCCATTGCAGGTGTATGGGCATATCGAAAAGGTGGATACCTAAACAAGCAGCTCATCATTTATATGGGTGGAGCTATCCTAATTGGGAGTTTAATTGGTAGTTTTGGATCGAGTTTCTTATCCGAGCAAGCAGTAAATGTTGTGTATGGTATTCTAGCTGTGATTGCAGCTGTAATGATGTTTGTACCAAAGAAACAAATGGACGATGTACCATTAAATGATGTTACCTTCAACAAGCCGCTGGCGGCAATATTAGCTTTAATTGTGGGAATAGCATCTGGTATAGTCGGTGCGGCAGGAGGTTTTTTACTTGTACCAATCATGCTTACGGTTTTGCACATTCCAACACGCATGACGATTGCAACAAGTTTAGCAGTAACGTTCATTTCTTCCATCGGGGGAAGTGTTGGTAAACTTGTTACTGGACAAGTAGATTATTGGCCAGCTGCTATTATGATTGTAGCAAGTTTATTAGCGGCACCACTTGGAGCTAAAGTAGGAAAGAGAATGAATACCCGAATTTTACAAGTGATATTAGCACTTTTAATTGCGGGTACTGCTATTAAAATTTGGATAGATATTTTGACTTAAATAATATTTTAAACCTTCTAGATACGAAAATAGACAATAATAAAGGAGATGCAGACTGATGAAAAGTATATCAGCAGTGGAGTTACATGAGAAAATAAAAAATGGAGAAAACGTCCATATTATAGATGTCCGGGAAGACGTTGAAGTTGCAGAGGGGAAAATTCCTGAAGCTAAACATATTCCTTTGGGGGACATCCCAAATTCTTTAGACAAAATAGATAAAAATAAACATTATTACATGGTTTGTCGTTCTGGTGGAAGAAGTTCAAGAGCATGTGAATTTTTAATCAATCAAGGATACAATGTTACGAATATGACTGGCGGAATGTTAGCGTGGCAAGGTGAAATAGAATAGGAGGCTTAAATATGGGAAAAAAAGTACTGATTGTTGGTGGGGTTGCTGGTGGAGCTTCTGTCGCTGCACGAGTCAGAAGATTAGATGAAAGTGCAGAGATTATTATGTTTGAAAAAGGTCCTCACGTATCCTTTTCGAACTGTTCGTTACCTTATCATTTAAGCGGTATTGTAGAAGATAGCGAAAAACTTGTTTTAATGTCTCCCGATATCTTTAAGAGTCGCTACAATATTGAAGCTAGGGTACAACAGGAAGTTATTCAAATTAATCGGGATAAGAAAACAATCACTGTAAAAGATTTGATCTCAGATAAAACATACGAAGAGGGCTATGATAAATTGGTGCTTTCCCCCGGTGCTTCACCTATTCGACCAAATTTAGAAGGCATAGACAATTCTAATGTTTTTACAGTACGTAACGTAGTCGATATTGAGAATATCAATTCATATATCAAGCAAAAAGGTATGAAGGATATCGCTGTCATTGGTGGTGGCTTTATTGGAGTAGAGGTTGCAGAAAATCTTAAACTTGCGAACTATAATGTAACCTTAGTTGAGTTTGCAAATCAAGTAATGGCACCATTTGATTACGATATGGCTCAAATCCTTCATAAAGAAATGGTGGATCACGGAGTTGAACTTATTCTAGATGATGGGTTAGCTAAAATTTCTGATGGATATATTACAACAAACTCCGGTAGGAAAATTGATGCGCAGGCAGTGGTATTAGCGATTGGTGTAAGACCTGAAACCAACTTGGCTAAGGAGGCAGGTCTTGAGATTGGAGAAACAGGAGCTATTAAAGTCGACTCCAATTACTTAACAAGTGATAGAGATATTTATGCAGTTGGGGATGCCATTGAAGTGTATCATCGTTTGTTACAAAAACAAACAAGACTAGCACTAGCCGGGCCAGCCCAAAAACAAGCCAGAGTGGCCGCAGACCATATGCATGGAATTCCAACTAGAAATATCGGTGTAATCGGATCATCATCCATCCACCTCTTTGATTTAAATGCAGCATCTACTGGACTTAATGCAAGAACAGCTGAGCAAGCAGGAATGATGTACGATTATGTTTACTTAATGCCGGGAGATAAAGTGGGACTCATGCCAGACAGCAATCCAATGCATTTTAAATTGGTTTATGAATATCCAACAGGTCGAATCTTAGGTGCGCAGGCAATTGGTAAAGGAAATGTAGATAAACGAATTGATGTTATTGCAACCATGATTACAATGAATGGTACGTTGGAAGATTTGAAAGATCTAGAATTGACCTACTCACCAATGCTAGGAACGGCTAAAGATGTCGTTAATCATGCCGCTTTAGTAGGGCTAAATCTACTAAAAGGCAGATACAAAGAAGTCAAAGTTTCCCAAGTTCGAGAACTGGTAGAAAGTAATGCTTTTATTATTGATGCACGAGAACAAGGTGAATATAATACAGGTCATTTTAAAAACGCAGTTAATATTCCTTTAAGTGAGTTTAGACAGAGACTTGATGAAATTCCAAAAGATCAACCTGTATACATTCACTGTCGTTCAGGTCAAAGAAGTTATAATATGGTAATGGCATTACAAAATTTAGGATATGAGAATGTATACAACATTTCTGGTTCCTATTTGGGTGTAAATCTTTATGAATACTTTAATGATTTAGTTACTGGTAGAGAAAGAATAGTAACGGAATATAATTTTAAATAGATTGACTTAAAATCTGAAGAATATTATTTAACAGTAATGAAACGGAGGTACATTATTTGGTGTATCCTCCATATATTTTCTATTCTTATGATGTGTATAAGTTTTGTTAAAGAAAGCAAAAGCGACTAATAGAAAATAATATTGAAATCTTGACAATATACCTTATGGGGTATATTATTGTTTATGTAATCCTTATTAAAAGGTGATCAATTATGATTATATATTTGCTAAGTGCGGTTATTGTTTTATTATGTTATGAATTATTTAGAAGGTACTTCCCAATTAAGGGGATAACTTGTAAAAATAGAATTGGCGAAAAGGATATCGTTATATTAGATTTAAGAGATTTCAACGAAAAAGGAACTTTAAAAAATGTGGCAATGCAGATACCTTACGCTTATTTGAGAAGACACTACAGTGAGATTCCGGATCAGTCACTTCATGTTGTTGCGAGTGATCGAATGGATATTAATCTAGGTGTGAGATTTTTATTAAGAAAAGGATATAGTGTTAGTAGTTTCGAGATTATAGGTTGTGCATGTAAAGGAGGAATAATAGATGGAGTATGATAAATCTGTTATAAATCGTTTAAAACGTATTGAAGGCCAAATTAGAGGCGTATTAAATATGATTGAGCAAAATAAAGATTGTAGGGAAGTAATCACTCAATTATCAGCATCGCGTACTGGTATTGATCGTACAATTGGATTAATTGTAAGCATGAATTTAGAACAATGTGTTCGAGAGAATATTGAAAATGGTGAAGACACGAAAGAACTTGTAAAAGAAGCAGTAAATTTATTAGTTAAAAGTAGATAAAGGTTCTAACAATTTTCTTACTAAAAGGAAATTTAACAGCCTTTTTCTTTTTAAATAAATTATACCCCTCTGGGTATATGGGTGAGTTGAAATCCTAATAGAAGTAATCAAATGAAACAATTAGAACAGAAGGTAAAATGACATCAGATAAAAGTTAAGAAAAGAGAAGGTGAAGGTAGAGTGGATATTATACAATGGATTTTTATTATTTTGATCGCACTCTTTGTGATCAATCGTTTTATTCCCAAAAAGGGCATTACGAATATAACTGTTCAAGAAGCAAAAGATAAAATTAAGGATAAAAGTGTTCAATTTATAGATGTCCGTACACCGGGTGAATATAAAGCAAATCATCACAAACCGTTTAAAAATATCCCACTTTCCAATTTGCCTAGCCAAGTAGACAAATTGGAAAAAGATAAAGAAGTTGTTGTTATATGTCAAAGCGGAATGAGAAGTGCAAAAGCAGCAAATATGCTGAAAAAACAAGGTTTCGAAAATATTTACAATGTAAAAGGTGGAATGAGTGCTTGGTATTAGAAAGGATGACAAGTGATGGCAAAACAAATAGCACCAGAAGAAGTAGCTAAACGTCTTCAAAATAGTGAAGAAGTATTCATAATTGATGTTCGTGAAAATGGAGAAGTAGCTAGTGGCAAAATTCCAAGTGCAAACAATATTCCTTTAGGTCAGCTTGCATTACGAAAAGGTGAACTAGACAAGGATAAGGCCTACGTGGTTGTTTGTCAATCTGGGAACCGAAGTAAAGCTGCCTGTGGAATACTTGAGGCATTAGGTTTCAAAGTTGAAGATATGGTCGGTGGAATGAATAATTGGAATGGAAATATTGAATAAAAACTAAGTAGATAGGAGTGAAATCAAAAGATGTTTCATTACACAATAGAGACAAACAAATCTATAGAAGATGCCATTAAGTCATTGGAAGTAAATTTAAAGGAAGAAAAGTTTGGTGTTCAGTGGCAGTTTGACATTAAGGAAACATTGCAAAAGAAGGGATATGAACTAGACCATCCATTTACTGTTTTAGAAGTATGTAACCCTATAGAAGCGCAACGTGTGTTGTCAACGAATCAGTTAATTGGATATTTCCTTCCATGTAAAATCGTTGTTTACGAGGATGATGAAGGGAAAACTAAGATAGGGCTACCAAAACCAACTGCTTTAATTCAAATGGTAGAAGATGAAGAATTACAGGAAATTGCAACCGACATTGAAGAAAGATTGATTGCCTGTATTGATAAAAGTAAGTAATCAAGTGAGATTCAATAGGGATTTTGAATTAATAAAAGAGGTTATGAACAAATGAATCAAACTGTCACAGTATATACATCAAGCTTCTGCCCAGTCTGCGGAATGGTAAAAAGCTTTCTAAACTCCTTTGATATCACTTATAAAGAAGTAATTGTAGACTTGAATCCTATAGCAAGGATGAAAGTGATAGGAAAAACGAAAAGATTAACGGTTCCACAAACCAATATAAATGGAGAGTGGATAAGCGGGTTTGATCCGGAGAGAATGTTAAAGATATTAATTAAATGATCTCGTACTACAACGAATACGTAAAGACAGTAAGGATATAAACATTCTTTACTGTTTTTTTGTGATATAAAAATAAAGTGATTTCAGCAAAAAGGCATTATTCTAGCTTTAATATTCTTCTAACAAGGGTAACTTTTATGTACAACATTAGAATTTAATACAGTGGCTTGTTAAATACAATATATGGTAACTATTAATAGTTACCAATATAAGATACTATGCAGAGTAATAGAACAATCAAGTTAGTGAAATGCAGTGCCAGTCAATGTTTGAGTTGGTATCTATTAATGGTTACCATTCATATGTTAATTGCTATTTTTATGTTAGTGATTATCAAATGAGTGTATTACTTTGAATAATGGTTACTATTAATCGTAACTAATAGTAAAAGTGAATAGAAAGGTGAGAGATGTAACTGAAGGGAAAGTGTTGATACGATAGTTTTTATTCATAGTATCCAATAATGGTTACCAATGATGTTTTATGTATCAGTCATTCCAAATGAATGACTGTGCGTGAAAAGCAATAATCAGTATTTACGTAGTGTTTTATATAATTGATTTACATTTAGTCCTAAAGGGTGAACGATAAGTTTTAAGCCGGATTCTTTTAGTCTCTTTATAACTGCTGAGTCTGACTTAAATCGTTGTAGTATATTTTTTGTTCTGCTAATTCCATCACTAAAACTGGAACGATTTGATAAGCTGTTATCGACAATAACAATATCCATGATATGAAGAACTTCTGGATTCTTTTCAGCAAGGATTGCGTATTTAAATAACTTTTGAGCTAGGGTTTCGATAGGCTCCGTTCCCATATCCATCTCAATGTTTATTATAGCGTCCCTTACTTCTGGTGTTCCTTTTAGTTTAATAATCCAGTCTGGTTTTACTATTGTCATCGTAGCTCCATTTAATTTATTGCGCGCTTTACTTCCTGTAGTCATATATTTTGCTATCTCCGCATGATATGCTCCGTTATTTTGTCGATGTAGATTTTTATGTTTTCTTACCCATTCGGTATATGGATACATTGCTGGTGAATAGGAAAATGAAGTTTGATTATAAATGATTGGATACTTTGTTTTATTTGTATTTGGATCTCTAATAGCTTTCTTATTAAAGGTTGTTAATATATTTAGTGCTGCTTGTTGTGTTGCAATAAAGTGCAACAAGTTTTTCTTTTGATTAAATTTATATATTTTGGGTTTGTTGTATGATTGGTCTAGAAGTCCATTTTCTATTAATACATCAACAGCCTTACTTCCGATAGCCAAGAATTTAAAACGTTCCCCTTCAAACCCCTTAGAATAATGTTCTGAACGAATTAGATGATAGTCCTCAAACTTTCTGATTCGATTTTTAAAACTATATTCTTTAATCCCTAGTTCGAATAAGTGTTTTGCAGCTTGATAGAATTGCTGCAAGGTTAATAACCGCTGTTGTTCTAAAAATGCCAATAACTTTAAATCTATATTAGTAAGTTCTAATCGTTCTCGTGCATTTTTCTTTAAGATGATTTTATCTTGCATTTGTTTTTTCTCCTTTCCCTTTCGGTGAATAATATTTGCTTGCCAGAACACTTTCAGGATCTTACTTTTCACTATTATTGTCAGCTATATAAAAGGTTGATTACGTGCAGGCTGTTTCAGTAAGTAATATACTTTTCCTGAATAATTAACTTAAACGCTGCTAATATTTATCTGTAACCTTGTTACTTGAGTGATTAAAAGGTATTGAAATGTGTTCTTTAAATAGTGTACTGTCAAATTTTGATATTTCTAGTCCTATAAAATAAAAGAAGTAAATTCAATAGTTAGTGGGTGTTTATAAAATAAAAGTAAAAAGACTTGCAATATAAAATCATCGTTGTATAATGATAGTCAAATAAATAAAATGATCGACTTTCTCACAACAAGGGAAAAACCCAAGAGGAAGTAGTGAAATATACACATAATTACGTGTATCTATTTTGCTACGTCTGTCTTGGGTTTTTCTCTTTTTTTATTTGGAAATCCAGATGGCAGACGTAGACGAGGAGATGATAATCAGGAAACAAAATTCAAATTATATTTGAAAACATATTTAGTGAAAGGGGAAAGTATTCAATTGCAAAAAATTAAAAAAGCTGTCATCAGAGAAGATTTAGTGGAATTAACAGGTAGTACAGAAGAAGCGGTGATTTTAGGTCAACTAATTTACTGGATTGATCGTATGAAAGATGCCGCTAAATATAAACTTGAAGAAAGAGAGCGCTTTGACAATCATTTAGCGGATTCTTTTAAACACGGTTGGATTTATAAAAAAGCTGAGGAGCTGGCTGAGGAAGTAATGCTTGGTGTGTCACCTAATACGATTCGAAAGTATTTGGGTAAAATAGTAGAAAAAAATTATGTTAAAAGAAGAAATAACCCTCGGTATAAGTGGGATAAGACATTACAATATCGTGTGAACTTGGTGAAAGTCATTTTAGATTTAAGTAATTTAGGATATCCAATAGATGATTACAAACAGTTATTACGAATGGAAGAAAATGATACTTCGAGTAAACAAACTGTTTCTCCGAATGTGGAAAAAAGTGATTCGAAGCTAAATGATTGCGCTGCAATACCAGAGATTACTACAGAGACTACTCCCAAAATTACTACAGAGACTTCTTCGTCAAGTGAATGGAATGAAGATGAATTAAATGTTTATGATTCGAATCAATTTGAATTAATTAGTAAAACCTACTTGAGTGGAATGTCAACACTAAACTAAACAATTTTTATAAGGAATAAACTTTGGAAAATAGTGCGTGTTTTTTATAACTTGACCTTGAGCCTCTGCGGGTATGATCTCCATGCCATACTGCCAGCTACTCAAAAAACTTGCTGGCATGCCGCAAAGGCTATTCCCTCCGCTTCCCCAAGGATTTTTGTATTTATTTATTGCCATAATGATTTTCAAATGTACCCTTTTGATAGCGCTCCCAGACTGTCCACCTCATTTAACTGGGAGATAAATAAACAGTTTAAGAAATTTGAGGATAGTGAGTTTTTTTATATAAAAATCTGTCAAGGAATAAATCATATTTCTCAGTCTCATTTGCTCCTCTTCGATGGTGTATATTCTAGAGCCTGCTTCCACAGTTACTTAAATCTTTCATTTTCTATGTTCTAGTTTTTCCCATTCTTGCCTTATTTCCATCCATGGCAACATCCAACACGTTTTTACCATTTCCAAAGTGTAAATAATGTAATTGTCAGAATAGATTGAAAACAATTCATAACGCGTGATATAATCGGTATGTTTGAGAGAATCTATTCTATAATCGATTTACCGCTAACTCTTTATCCCTTTGTACTAGATTTGAAATAGTAAATTTATCATATGTTTCATATATTGTTCTTAGTGAGAAAAGATAAAGAGAAAAAAATATAATTTTAAAATATAGATTCTCCTAAGGAATATTTCATTAGTAAAGATTTGAGAGAATTTTGAGGGGGAGCATCATGCCAAAACTGACAAGAAGATCTTTCATGAAATTCACAGCAGCTTCTATTGCAGCTGCGGCACTAGCCGATAAAAAACGAGTCCATGCTGAGAAGGATGATGTTGACAGAGCCTTTCCGTTAATGACAGCAGGTGCAACGACGGCTTATGGTTTATGTCACTTTTGTTCTGTAGGCTGTGGAATTGAAGTGAAAATTAAAGATAATAAGGTTATTTCAACAGAAGGACATCCAGATCACCCAATAAATGAGGGAGCATTGTGTCCAAAAGGACGTTCCATGAAGGAAATGACTAATTCAGACGAGCGTGTGACACATCCACTGATTAGAAAACCTGGAAGTGATAAATGGGAACCAATTTCATGGGAAGATGCGTTTGATAAAATTGCATCTAAAGTCAAAGATGTGCGAGAGGAGACCTTTACGAAAACGGTGGATATTGACGGAGAAGAGGTCAGAGTCAATCGTACGGAAGGAATTTTCAGTCTCGGAAGTGCAGAAATTGATAACGAAGAGGCCTATCTTTATACGAAATTTAACCGAGCATTAGGTATTCATAATTTCACGCATCAGGCTGAGATATGACACGCTCCAACGGTGGCTAGTTTAGCCCCTTCATTTGGTAGCGGTGCAATGACAAACAATTTTAATGACATGAAAAATGCGAACGTTATTCTTATTGCAGGGAATAATACGGCAGAATGTCATCCATTAGCAATGCGCTGGGTTTTAAAAGCACAAAAAAACGGTGCTAAAATAATTGTCGTCGATCCACGGTTTAATCGGACAGCTAAAGTGGCAGACATCTACGCACCTGTTCGACCAGGTACGGACATTGCTTATTTAAGTGCTATTGCTAAATACATTTTAGATAATAAATTATATGATGAAACATACATTCGAGAAAATACGAATGCGCTGTATAAAGTGAACCCAGATTTTAAATTTCAAGATGGTTTATTTTCAGGATTTGATGGCGAAGGTTCATACAATAAAGATAGCTGGACATATCAGCTAGATTCGGATGGCCTGCCTATACAGGCGGATTCACTAGATGACCCGGATTGTGTCCTCATGAAACTAAAGGGACATTTTAAAGATTACACGTTTAAAAAGGCAAGTGAGATTACCGGAATGCCGGTGGATAAGATGAAACTTGTTGCTGAAACGTTTGTGAATAATCGTCCGGGGACAATTTTGTATGCACTGGGTATGACACAAAAATCTGTCGGCACACAAGGAATTCGGATGTATGCGATTATTCAACTATTACTTGGCAATATGGGTATGCCAGGTGGCGGGATTAATGCTAACCGTGGCGAGCCAAATGTTCAAGGATCAACAGACTTGGCTCTTATGGCGCATATTTTACCAGGATATATACCAATTCCGACTGATGCCCATCCAACATTAAACGATTATATTAATACCGTTGGAATATCAAATGGGAAGAAACTAATTTCGCTGTTAAAAGCGTGGTACGGAGATAAAGCTACACCGGAAAATGAATATGGATATCACCGTATACCTAAGCGTGATTCGGGAATTTCCGATGCTACCTATGTGCCGATTTTTGAAAAAATGAATCAGGACGCATATAAGATGGGCTTTATTTTTGGCCAAAACCCAGTTGTCAGCACGCCGACTTTGGATATGGCATTAGCAGGCTTGAGCAAATTAGAATTATTAGTTGTGTCGGAGGCTTTTGAAACCGAAACGACATCATTCTGGCTACATCCTGATTTTAATTCAAAGGATATCCAAACGGAAGTTATCCTACTTCCAGCAGCTGTTGCGTTTGAAAAAGATGGTACTATGACAAACTCTTCTCGCTGGATTCAGGGTAAAAAGGCTGTTGTGGCACCAAAAGGCGAATCCATGCCGGATGGCGATATGATTTATGAAATCATGAAAAGGCTAAAAAAATCTTATGCGAACAGTAACGATTCGAAAGACAAAGCAATTCTTGAATTAACATGGGATTATCCAGTTCTTGACCATGGTATTGACATAGAATCCGTTCTGAAGGAAATGAACGGCTATAATTTAAAAACTGGAAAACTGTTAAACTCAGGGTCAGAGATTCAGAGTTTAAAACCAGGAGAATCATCATCCGGAGTGGGTGGCTTGTACACGGGTGTGATTACCGAAGAGGGCAATCATTCGTTACGACGTGATAATGATGATCCGAGCGGCCTGGGTGTTCATCCAAATTGGACATTTTCATGGCCTGACAATACTAGAGTGCTTTGGAATCGGGGTTCTACTGATAAAAATGGAAAGCCTCGTGACAAAGACCGTGCAATTGTCTCGTGGAATGGCAATCGATGGGTTGGGCCTGATGTCTTGCATATTGCGGCGAAAGACAAGGCACCAAATACGCCAGAGGGAAGCAAAGTCTTTTCAAATGCTGAAGGAAAAGGTGCCTTGTTCCGTGGACCATTTACAATGCCACAGCAAAATATACCTGATGTCACACTAAAATCGGGGTATGACCCGAATGTGTTCAAGGTCGCATTGATAAGCAATGAAGGTGGCATTGGGGACGGTCCACTTCCAGCGCACTATGAACCGTTAGAATCACCTGTTAAGAATCCAATGTTTAGCCAGCAGTCCAATCCGACTGCAGCTCCAGTAGAGTTACCTGAGTTTCAAAAGTATGGTAAAGCAAAAGATTATCCGTATGTACTCACTACTTATATGGTGACAGAGCAATTTTTATCAGGTGGTGTTACACGCAATACGCCACAATTAAATGAATTGATGCCATCCAACTTTGCAGAAATCAGCAAAAGCTTGGCGAAAAAAGCTGGTGTCAAATCAGGTGATCCAGTAAAAATTTCCACTGCTCGTGGTGATGTGACTGTTTCAGCTATGGTGACAGACCGAATGCAGCCCCTGAAGGTAGATGGCAGAGAAGTTGAAGTGGTTGGCGTACCATGGGGCTGGGGATTTAGAGGCTTGGTACAGGGAGAGTCCGTTAACCAAGTGACCAATTCCGGTTATGAACCAAATACAGGTACCCCTGAATATAAGGCATGTGCATGTAATGTGACGAAGGGGGGCAAGTAATTTATGGCTAAAAAACGTGATAAAGTAATATTAGTGGATACAACTCTTTGTACAGGTTGCAAGGCATGTCAGGTAGCCTGTAAAGAATGGCATAATCTGCCGGCTACTGAATTTGAACATGTACCAGGAACATATCAGAATCCGGCCGACCGGAATGCGAATACACCGATGCTAATGAGGTTTATTGAGCAATATGATAAATCAACCGATACCATGGATTGGATTTTCTGGAAAGATCAGTGCATGCACTGTACAGATGCACCATGTGTTGAGGTTTGCCCGTCTGATGCACTCTTTCACCATGGGGATGGATTTGTTGGTTTTAACCAAGATACTTGTATTGGTTGTACGTATTGTGCAAAAGTTTGTCCATTTGATATACCACGCTTTGAGGTAGAAGCCCCAACAGGTAGTAAACGCATGAATAAATGCGATTTCTGTCAGGACAGGGTAACCAATGGTGAAGAACCGGCTTGTGTCCGGACTTGCCCAACGAATTCATTGGAATTTGATACTTGGCAAAACGCTGTTGATAAAGCATATAAACGTGTTGAAGAGATTAAAGACCAATTTCCAGATGCAAATGTTTATGGTGATACAGAAATGGGTGGTTTACACTATATCTATATCTTAACTGAAAAGCCTGAAACTTATGGTTTACCGGTTGAACCAAAAACAAACGAATTGGTAAGTTTTCGTCGTGATGTTGTGAAACCAGCAACGGAATTACTAATGGGTGCAACAGCTGTCGGATTATTAACGAACCTTATCGTGTCATCAGCCAACTATGGAAAAGAAGATAAAGAAAAAGATGAAGTTACGACTGATGGGGATGATAACCATGAATAAGCGGAAGAAGACATTAGTAAAACGCTATAACCTTCCAGACATGATCATGCACTGGACAGTGGCCGCGGGATTTGTCCTGGCTTTACTGACAGGATATGCCGTCTTTTTTGAAGGTACATCAGCTCTATTGGTAAATGAAGTTGGCAATTTCATTAGACTCCTCCATCGTATTGGGGGCGTGCTATTTGTGGTAGCACCTATTCTTTACTTTATCTTTTCTAAGAAACGGTTTGGCTTTTTAAGAGCATTTAAGTGGAATAAAAGCGACTTTGGCTGGTTACTAGCAGCACCAAAGCATTACTTTGTCGGGGGTGATGGCATGCCTCCTCAAGAGAAATACAACACTGGTCAAAAGTTATTTTACTTGTTTGCGGTTGTATTTGGTGTCTTTTTGGCCATTTCCGGTTTTATTCTTTGGTTTAATTGGTTTTCAGCAACAACCCAGCTGGTGACACTCTTTATTCATGATGTGTCAGCTGTCTTACTAACGCTTTTCTTTTTTGTTCATGTTTATTTGGTTATTTTTCATCCAGCTGATCGTACGTCCTTCAATGCTATGGCGACTGGTTATATGGACAGAGAGTATGCCAAACATCATCATGAATTATGGTATAACGAGGTAAAAGCTCAAGAAGAAAAGGAAAATAATCATTCAGATTTTTACAAGAAAAACGCTTAACTAGTTTCCGTTAGAAATGGAGTAAAACAAATAATTGGAGAAGGGAAGAAAGTTCAATGGCCAATATCGGTGTACCTGGCTTGATTCTAATCCTTACTTTGGCTTTAATTATCTTTGGCCCGAACAAGTTACCTGAACTTGGTAAGGCAGTAGGTCAAACATTGAGGGTGTTCAAACAGTCGGCAAATGGTGTATTGGAGGATGATGACGAGACATCGGATGCTGAAAAGAACGTTGAAAAAAGTAACAAGCAAGAATCCACAAGAGTTTCGTAATGTTCAAGTTGATCTGCTATCCATGTGTTTAATGTAAAGGCAGCATGATCTGATGTTGATTTATAAGTCAACGCCTAAACTAAAAAAAGGAAGACACTTTAGAATGAAGTAACAAATTCTAGTGTCTTCTTTTTTAAAAAGGAAAATCTGTCTTTTCCACTGTGTAAACCTTTGGAAGCATGGATTCCCAGGTATGCTATGCTGTATCTGTACAAGTACGCATTTTTAATTGTTCTATTTTTTGAAGGTTACCTAAATATCCTTTATATACAACGTACACCAACAGAAAATAGAGAAGAGTTAGCAGAACCAAGTGTAGTGCCTTAATATTCTAAGAAAGATAGCCTTCCAAGGTGTGTTTATGTGACTTATTTTATAAATAATTAAGATGTAAATAGCCATTGATTACTTTACCAAAGGCTATTTACATCTTAAATGGCTATGATGACTATACTGTTTATAGAACTGAAAAAGTTACTTTACACAAATTTTACGCACAAAAATATAATCCCCCTTTAAATTATTGGGGATTATTTAGTCGTCCATCTCAAGCTAATCAAAAAACGATTTTCTGTCTTCGTTTCTTTTAATGAAGTGGGAGCCATTGCTATATTTCATTTATTATTGTTTTAAAGCACCGCATGCTTCGGGGATATTATCTATGTCGAGGAGGTTCATTTTAGAGAAGTATTCTAGGAAGTTTTTGATTTCTTTAATTTCTTCTTCATCCGTTTTTAATGCAATGATATCTTTTAGAATTTGTGCGGTCCAAACGTTATCAAAATAGCGATATTTACCAGAATTCCAAGTCGTTCGATGAGGATAGTTTTTGCTTTTATAATAATTCCAGAAAAGCATTTTCTCTGCTTCTTGATCCGTGAGCTTGATTTTAAAATCTGCATGAGCTGGGACCATCCCATCTTCACTAAGATTCCCGGCGAATGTTTCATTTACCATGTATAGACCAAGAATTTGTCTTTCTGTTTCTGCTTGATTTTTTCCTCTTGCCGTTAAAAGAGCTGCACTATTTGGACGCAATCGAGCCGCTCGGTTAGGTTGACCTTTATTTGGTCCGCTCTGTATCTTACCGGTAGATACTTGCCAATCTGTAAAGATATTCTGTTGTTCATTTTCATCCAACCAAAAAGCGATTTGTGAGCTCTCATGAATTTTGTGGTCCTTTATTTGTTGGATACGCTGTTGTTCAAGTGCCTCTTGTTTCTTTTTCTCTTCACGTTTCTTTTCAAGCGCTTTTTCTTCCATTTCTTTTTTTGAGATGATTTTTTTCAAAGACTCTGCAGTGTCTTTATCCTTTAGTGAAATAAATGTTCCGAAAGCATCGGGGTAAACGAATTTTTTAATATTTTCGTTGAAGTTAATGGTGATGATGGATTCATCTTGATTCACTATCTTTCCCTTACCAAAGACGTTATGAGTTACTTTTTCATTAAGTAAATTCAAATTCATTAACCTACTCTCTTTATATATTTTGAACTTTATGGTTGTGCCTATTGTTTCCAAATGAGTTTGCATTGAATAAAAGTATAGGATGGTAAGATATAAAAAAATCAAATTAAAAAACGCATCCAAATTCTGTATAGAAGAAGATGCTGCGCTCAAAAAAATGAATATTACTTCAAAATCATTCTATTTACATAATATCATGTCAATTAAAAAAAGTCAATTTTTCAATTGACATTGGTAGTTTGTCTAGTGTATAATATGAAGTTTTGGAGGTGCCTGTCACCACCCGGTTTTTGTTGAAGTTTGTCGAAAAAGCTTACCGTTAATAGAGGTAAGCTTTTTTTTATGAGTTATTAGCTAAATATACTTGAGCAATAAAAGGTCAGACTCCATTATGCTACAGTCTTAGCAAAATAGAATCTGACCTTAGTTTTATATGTATATGAAGTTTTTCATCATAAAATAATTATCGACAAGATATTACAAAAATCGACAAAAATCGGGGAGTGACAGGCACCGCCATATTTTAATCGGGGAGTGACAGGCACCGCCAAAACTTGACCCTGGTCAATTATTATTATTCGTTAATATTCTATACTAGAGTCAACAACAAAATTAAAAAGTGAAATGTGGAGGGAAGCAACATGCAAAGATATATATTAGGAAAGAAAAATCAGATCACGTTGATCAGTGCCATTTTAATTGTCTTTGGGTTCTATGGGAAATTTGGTATAGACAACATGTTCATTTTCAACTGGTCGCTCATTATTGCATCTATTCTTGGGATCGCACCGATTGCGATTCAAGCGTATCAAGCATTAAAAGTAAAGGTCGTTAGTATTGATGTATTAGTTACAATTGCTGTAGTTGGAGCTATGTTAATTCAAAACTATGAAGAATCAGCAATTGTTACGTTCCTATTCTTATTTGGTGCTTATCTGGAACAACGTACCTTGAACAAAACACGCTCTGCGATCAAAGAATTAACAGAGTTGGCGCCAGAAAGTGCATTGAAACAAATGGAAAATGGGGAATTTGATGAAGTGGACGTTGACGATGTAGATGAAGGTGATGTTCTGTTAGTGAAAACCGGTGCGAAAGTGCCAGTAGATGGAACAGTGCTAATTGGTGAAGGTCACATTAATGAAGCAAGTATCACTGGTGAGTCTCTACCCGTAGGTAAAAAGAACGGTTCGGAAGTATTTGCAGGAACAATTTTAGAAAATGGAACGATTCAAATCCAAGCTGACCGTGTTGGTGAAGACACCACATTTGGTCAAATTATTGAATTAGTAGAAGAGGCGCAGGACTCTAAGTCAGCAGCAGAGCGATTTATTGACAAATTCTCGAAGTACTATACACCAGCTGTTTTAGTCCTTGGTATTATTGTTTGGCTGTTTACAAATAATGTTGAGCTTGCAATTACGGTTCTTGTTCTAGGATGTCCTGGAGCCTTAGTTATCGGTGTTCCAGTATCTAACGTTTCCGGTATCGGAAATGGTGCCCGTAACGGTGTCCTCTTAAAAGGTAGTGAAGTTATCAATGATTTCAGTAAGGTAGATACAATCGTTTTTGATAAAACAGGAACATTGACAATCGGAAACCCTGAAGTCGTAGAAAAGGAATTTTATGGAAAGGATATGGATGAAGTTCTTGGCTACTTGGCCAGTGTGGAACGTGAATCCGACCATCCATTAGCAAAAGCAGTTCTGGAGGATATTGGAGAGACGAAATTCTCCACTGTAGAAGAAACGGAAGTGGTGAAAGGCGGCGGTATTGTCGCAAAAGTAGCTGGTCACCGTATCGCAGTCGGAAACATCGCTTTAATGAAACAGGAAAATATTGTGTTAAATGAAAAAGCTAAAAAAGACGTCGAACACTTTGAGAAAAATGGAAACTCACTTGTTCTTACAGCGGTCGATGGGGAATTAAAAGCTCTGATGGGTGTTCGAGATCAAATCCGACCAGGTGTGAAGCAAGACTTGCAGAAACTGAAAAAACTTGGCGTAAAAAACCTTGTTGTCCTTTCCGGGGATAATCAAGGGACGGTTGATTTAGTTGCTCGTGAACTTGGATTAACAGAAGCACATGGACATATGTTGCCAGAAGGAAAATCAGCTTATATTGAAAAGTTGCAAGCAGAAGGTCAAATCATCGCCTTTGTAGGTGACGGAGTGAATGACAGTCCATCGCTCGCATTAGCGGATATCGGAATTGCCATGGGAAGTGGAACGGACGTTGCAATTGAAACATCCGATGTTGTCTTGATGAACTCTGACTTTAGCCGCTTACCACACGCATTAGGTTTGACAAAATCAACTGCAAGAAACATGAAGCAAAATATCATTATTGCAGTAGGTGTCGTTTTAATCTTACTAGCCGCCTTATTATTTAGTAACTGGATGAACATGACGATCGGAATGTTGGTTCATGAATTGAGTATCCTGGTTGTTATTTTAAATGGAATGAGATTACTTGGATATCGCTTGAGAGGCAACTAAGAGGTAATGACGTCCGAACAAAAGCAACAGTAACAGTAGAAACAACTCAAACAAAATAGACTGCCCAAACAGATGAAAGTAATTTTAAAAATGTAATGAAACTTGACCTCGGTCAATTATTTAAAATCTAAATTACGTTAAACTAGAATTAGAAAGAAAAAGTAGAACAATTAAAGTAAAGCATTCATATAAAAAAGGAGAGATTTAATATGCAAAAAGCAACGATTCAATTAGAAACCTTATCTTGTCCATCATGTTTACAAAAGATTGATAACGCCGTAAAAGGATTGAATGGGGTAGAAAAAGATAGCGTAAAAGTTATGTTTAACTCAAGTAAAGTAAAGGCAAATTTTGATTCAGAAGCTGTAACAATTGAAAATATCGAAAAAGCAATTGAAGACTTGGGATACCCGATCATTAAATCGAAAGTAAAAGCTGTTTAAGCGATAAAGCAAAATACAATGAAAGGGGTAATGAATCATGTCGGAACAAACTGCAAAATTTAACGAAGTCGTAGAAAAAAACTTCTCAACATTAGATTTATACACCACCGCAATCACACGTGCTCATGGTAAGAATCATCCAGAAGCATTCGAAGTACGTGAACTGTTTGAAATCATGAATGAAAAAGTAAAGGAAGCTGGAACAGAGAAACCGAATTTGGACGAGGAATTTACAAAACTGCGTAACATCACAGATAACTACACGATTCCTGGAGATGTTTGTGAGACTTATGCAGGCGTATATAATATGTTATCGGAAGCAGACAAATCTTATCATACTTGATATAAGAAAGGGGAAATACACATGAAAAAAGCAACGATTCAATTAGAAACTTTATCTTGCCCATCATGTTTACAAAAGATTGATAACGCCGTAAAAGGATTGAATGGGGTAGAAAAAGATAGCGTAAAAGTTATGTTTAACTCAAGTAAAGTAAAGGCAAATTTTGATTCAGAAGCTGTAACAATTGAAAATATCGAAAAAGCAATTGAAGACTTGGGATACCCGATCATTAAATCGAAAGTAAAAGCTGTTTAATCAGTTTATAAATTAAAATAATAAAAACGAAGACTATTTTCTGTGAAAAAGGGAACTGAATTTTGATTCAGTTCCTTTTTTTTTTGAAGCATCATTTGACATAGGCTGATAATACTTACGACCTAAAAAAACTACTATACTATCATCCTTTCCAAAATTAAATTGATAAATACATATTTTTATAGGAATTTCCCCTTTTTGTTCAATTGTTACTTGATTAATAAGATGTCGAAACAATTGTTTTTTATTCTCTCCTGAGGCTTTCTTGTATCCTAGAGATAAGTAGTTCTGGTTGTATAATTTTGAATCGGCAGAGCCCAATGGATCATTCGCATCTTTCCTATTTTGTAACTCCCTTTTTACTTGTACCCTCCACTGGACATTCATTTAGACTAATACTTGCATATAATCACCCAGACATACGCCAATAGCAAAATATACCCAGTACAAAACTAGGTAAAAGGTAGTATTGTAATTATATAAAATTGGAATTAATATTTATATATAGAAAAGTGCGCGTTTTTAGCATAATGAAGAGAGCGAGTGATACAAATTCATGAATGAAGAGTTTAAAAATCAGTTACGAAAACTTGCTTTGCAAAAAGTAGATCAAATCACCCAGTCATTAAAAAAGGAAATCCGTTTGAAATATGGTCATGCTATAAGGGATTTTTTTAACCAGTTTATAGAGGATGAAACTGTATGTCAACAGCTTTATCATGCTTACAAAAATCGTACATCCTTATACCTACATCGTAAACACACTACCCTCTCCTATACATATGAAGATACATCACATACCATTGCCTTTTTAGATAAACGTTTTCCTTAGATGAGACAACGTTTGTTCAGTTATTATCAAATACGATTGAAATTACACGGGAAGTACTCCCATTAGGATCTATTGTAGAACTAGACCCAGCTTATTTTAAACCCGACAAAGCAAACACATCCCCTTCCAAAATAGTGATTACAGGGAGATTCATCGCTCCACAGGGTTATCATAGCTATTTTCCATATGTAGGGGTCGTCTATCCAGTGGGAGAAGTGAGAATAGGATCACAAATTTATTTTACAACCCCTTTAATCAAAAAGGTCATTCATCAAGGATATACAGATGAGATGGAGGACGCTTTTGTCTTTTTAATGAAGCAGGAATTTATTGTAGAAAAGAATATGAACTCCATTGAATTTTCGAATCAAGATATGAAAAAACTCCAGCAAGAAATGAAGGAGAAGAAAAAAGTAGGTGAATCATAATGGGATTATATGACTATAATTTTTGCCATAACCTATTATACGGTGGTTGGGATTCCGGAATTATTAACAAGTTACAAGATGCTTGTAACGAAATTCAACAAAACTTTGAACAAATGGACTTAGAAAATGCCTCTGTTGAAGAAGAAATGAGGGAGATTGTTAATGAAATGATTACCGAATTAAATCGGCTAATTAATGACATTCAATCTACTCATTTCAGATAGATTCATAGAGCTAACTCTATAAGTGGGTCATGAGAAATTCTTCATTAGAAGTGTATGGAAACCCAAGATTATTTCTTATGACATACACGGAAATTCAAGCTAAAAGTATCAGCTTAGGTGGTGGAATGGGCGGTATATTTTAGATTTTCCCTACTAATAATGAATTGGGAAAGGAAAAAATCTCCTCTGATTGAAGTTTTATATAAGGAAGGGATGTGTATAGGATTGGCGAAATCAGAAATTAAACTAGATATAGCGGATCTCGAATCAACGTTAGACCGATTAGATAGTAGTATAGAAGAATTTACAAGTTATACGACGTCATTTCGTTCTCATACAAGAGATAGATTAAAAGCTTTTAATTCGGACTTTATAGATAAGGTAGATGCACTACTGGATAACATGAATGACGATATGAATAGTGATTTAATTGACCAATTGAATGCTATCCATCAAAGTGGGAAAGCACTACTTAACAATATGAAGGAAGTAGATGAGGAAATTAGTGCGAAAATCGGAAGTGGCTCATCATGAAACGAGATTTGCAAATAAATTATGGTGTTTTAGATGAGATTATCGAGCAACTCCGAAAATACGAAAATAACCTTGAAACAATGGAAGAGTCGCTCACAGATGTTTCCACTTATATTCAAACGTATAAAGGGGAAAGTATTGATGCTTGGGATGCAAGAATCACCGGTTCTAAAGAAAAAATAAAAGATTACCAAGCCCAAGTCGGTGATCTCTTATCCTTATTTGAAAACTATGTAGCCGACACAACGGCGTATATTTCCCCCATCGCAAGAAATGCCATGATGCGAGTAGATAGGAATGATATATGGTTTAATTTAAAGCAAATGGATGGCGGAATTGCTAACAACGTACCCAAAGCATTTATGAAAACGTATGATTCTCCTACTTCTATTTTTAGCTTTTTAGATGACCCAACAGACGCAGAAAAAGAAGCAAGTCGAATAAATCAAGCAAAGATAGAAAATATTAGGCAGGACATCCAACAAACAAAAAACAACCTCGAATATAAGATGGATGAACTATGGGATCTCTACACCTCCAAGGTGAAAAGGTTTGAAAATGTTGATGATGCATACAATGATAAAGCCGCAAATGTAAAGGCTAAATATACAAACTTTTTCGAAGGTGTATGGGATGTAGTTGAGTGGGGATCGGAAAAAGTATGGGGCCTTGTTAAAGGGCTTGCCGTTGGTTTATATGAAATCGCAAAAGGCCTATTAACACTTGTCCTTGATGCAGGAATTGTTGTCCTTTCCGATATCATTCCTGATATAATAGAGCCAGAAGGATTGAAACAGGCCG
>NZ_VDUW01000011.1 GCF_008039555.1 Cerasibacillus terrae | reverse complement strand
CAAAACCGCATTAGGCAAGACGAAGGTTCCTGTTTTTTATAGGGAAAAACTTGCGACCAATTCAACCGATATCAATACCTTTGGAATGGAGATGAAACCTCTTAGTGAGGTTAAACCGCAGATGTTTGCGGTGAAGGGTTCTAAGGGTAATACTAGTAAGGCTGTTGATGTAATTAAAGATGGTAGTCACTTTTTAGATGAATTTAAATTGAAACCTAATGTAAAATATGAAACGAATGGATATCTATATCAAACAGATGAATTGGGACGAATTGAGAGAGCTTCTGGAGAATTAACGTTAGAGATAGGAGAACGTAATAGTAAGCATCAGTTAGCTGCTGGAGGGGAAGACCGAGTTAAAGCTCCTAGTACTCAAGGAGATCATGGCGGACATTTAATCGGTACACAATTTAATGGATCTCCGCTTATTGATAATATAGTTGCGATGAATGGTAATGTTAATGTAAGTGCTTATAAAAAATTGGAATTTGCTTGGGCAAAAGCTTTAAGAGATAAGCGGGAAGTTATTGTTGATATTAGACCTGTATATGAGGGGAATTCTGTAAGGCCTGTTAGCTTTAATATAAAATATAGAATTGATGGAGAAAAATTTAAAGCTAGTTTGAAAAATGTATATGGAGCTGTATATGCACATATGAATTATACTTGCATCAAGGAAGCAAATTCAAAACATAGTGTTTATTAATTAATTCATTGTTTCGAAGGAATGATTAAAATTTTAGAAACTATTTTTAACGATTTTATTTTTTGGTTTGTATGGTTACCTCTTATATTTTCAATTTCTATAATTGTTGTTTATAAAAAAGAGAATAAAAAGTTTATAAAACCCTTGTTAATATTTTTAGGTGCTTACTATACCGCAAGAACAATAATTTATATCCTATAGTATTTACTCTAATTATAAGAAAAGACACGAGAGAGGAAAGTAAATGAATACAGAGAACTTGGAAAGTATTTATCAAAAAGTAGCTATGCAGCTAAACAATATTATTCCAGAACCATGGAAAAAAGTAATGGTATATTCAGAAGTTGATGAATATAGTGATTCAACGGTGTTTTTCTACTATCCTAAAAATAGGCAGGAACCGATATACAGCTTAGATATTGAAGATATGGAAGGGATTGATGAAGAAGAGACTGATCGTCAATTAAACCTTCTTGACAGTATCTTTAGAGAGTTATGGGAAGAATTTAAAAGAAATAAGCAAGAACCTTGGAATAATTTAACATTTGAGTTATATTCTACTGGAAAGTTTGATATTGAATTTGATTATACTTTATTAGAGGAAGAAAATAATTATAATCATTATGAAAGATTAATTATATGGAAGTATAAAAAGTTAGGAATTTCCCCTGATGAAAAGAGAGAAAGTGATGTGAAACTAATTAGAGAATATATTAATACACAAAAATGATGGATAGGGGTTACACTTAGTTGGACAGTCAAGATAAGGTCCGTTACACTTAATAAAACATTTGTAATCGTGGAGTGATTTTAATGACAAGACGAAAACGTCGGACCTTTACAGCTGAATTTAAAAAACAGATGGTCTTATTATATGAGAACGAAAAACCACGTCAAGAAATTATTAAAGAATATGATTTAAGTCCATCTACATTTGATCGCTGGGTGAAACAATATGCTAACTCTGGTTCATTCAAAGAAAAGGATAATCGCTCTCCAGAGGAAATCGAGTTAATTAAACTTCGGAAAGAAGTCCAACAATTGCAAATATCATTTTCCATAGCAAGCCTTTGGTTTTCTTTACGTAATATGATTAGCTCTTCCTGTTCGGGGGTTCGATTGTCTTTTTCTTCAAAAGAACCAGATGCACGATGTTGGCGAACCCACCTATCAAAGGACGATGGTGTAAGTTCATATTCTTTGATGATTTCACTTCTTGTTTTACCAGATAAGTGCAGCTGAACGATTTGTTCTTTAAACTCTTTTGTAAATGACCTTCTTGGTTTTCTAGTCATTATTGATTCTCCTCCGACCTTTAATGAATCAAGTTTATATGACCTTAACGAATCTGTCCAACTAAGTGTAACCTATCCAAAAAGTAATTATAAAACCATCAGTTACCACCCTCTATATTCTCCAATACTATACCTTTGCTTTCCCCCTGCCTTTTAAATTTTTCGCAACTTTGACGTACAAAAGGGCGATTACTATGACGAGAGGCTACTCCACCTCAATTAACTCCTGAATGTCGATGTCTGGATAGGTTACACTTACAACAAAAATGGCATTATATCTGCGTACTGGTAGATTTATTTAACCGGGAAGTCATTGGTCACAGTGCTGGCCCTTATAAGAACGCTGAACTGGTTCAAAAAGCATTTCAACCGTTCCATACAATCTAAACCGCCTTGAGTTATTCCACACGGACCGTGGAAGTGAGTTTAAAAACAAGCTTATCGATGAAGCATTAGACGCGTTTGGGATTGAAAGATCATTAAGTGATAAAGGTACACCTTATGACAACGCAGTAGCTGAAGCAACGTTTAAAACGATTAAAACAGAGTTCGTTAATGGAAGAGTGTTCTCAAGCCAAAAAGAACTTGAGTTAGAGTTATTTGATTACGTAAACTGGTTTAATAATATTCGAATTCACGGCTCATTGGATTATTTAACACCAAAGGAATACAAGCAAAAACTCCAGGCAGAAGTGAACACGAACTAGTATCGAAGCGCCCACTTTACTTGGAATGGCGGGTGTGATAGCCTTTTTGTGGCATGCCAGCATAGTTTTAAATTAGCAGGCAGCATGGCATGGAAATCATACTCGCAGAGGCTCAAAGTCAAGTGACAATATTCGCGCACTATTTCCAACAAAGAGTTAAAATTCGAATGCCATAAACAAGTTTGTGTTCCTTAAAAAGTTTGTTCAGTTTAGTGTTGACATACCAAACTGATCCATACTTTCAACGTGCTTTTAATGCCTTAATCTCTTTCTTTAAGTCTGCAATTACCCTTTTCATTTCACTCTTATTCATTTTCCTTTCTCCCCCTCTTTTAAACACAAAAAAAGAGCCACAATTAAGTGACTCTCTTCATAACCCATATGATCCAATCCTAAAATTGCATATCCAAGACATGCGCCATCTTTCCAGTAAAATACTTTGGTTTGTTCTAACCCATTATGAAATTTTGTTTATTCATTCGCATCAATAATTCTCTTTATTAACTCAATTTCTGACCCCATAATACCGTATAACACACTAGGCAGATTATATAGATATTCTTTCTTACCAACCTTATAGTGAAGAATAGGTGTTACTGTATAGAAATCAAAATTTTCCTTTTCAACTTTGAAGGAGGAAACATCAAAGTGTTTAGGTTCATCCTTTGTTATTTGTATCTGTTCATCAAACTCATGAGAAAATAATCCTGTCAAATCAGCTACCTTTGTAATACTTACATTTTGATCACTTATCAACTTGAAATCTAGACTGAAATCCGGATATCCCACAGTATATTCCCCTTTAGGTTGAATACGGCCATTCGTATACCCCTTATTATTCTTTAGTATTATCTTTCCAATATCATACGTTTTCTTACCATTACTTTTAAAATTTATGATTAAATTGTTTGCCTCTTCAATGTCATCACTATCTATTTTTATTTTAGTTAAAATATTAAAAAATTGATACTCTTCATATGTTTCTCCTAGCGACAAATCATAATTAACGATTTCCAACTGAGGATTATCCAGTTCCATACTGGCAATCAAATCCATAGTTAAAGAACCTTGATCTGTTACTTTTTGCACCCCAAATATATTGAATGTCATACTTTGTCCGTCATCCATAACATGACTAATAAAATTCTTTCCAAATAAAAGTTCAACTTGATTATTATAAATAGCAACTTCCTTGTCCGTTTGATTGAATTTATAATTTATTACAAAAATTAAAGTTGTAATTATAATTACTACACTTAAAACTACATATAAAATTTGTCTCCTTCTCACTAATTTTCCTCCAATGTGTTTATGACTTTAATTATTTATGAAAAAGAATGTTCATTATATTATATTTTATTCTCACATAAAAAATGTTCTTTTATAACTAGTCTTTATTAAAAACTAAAAAAGAGCTGGACATATCCTATTCAAAGATTCCCCAGCTCACTTTTTTATGCGAAACAATCCATCCTCAAAAAATTATTTTACTCGTACATATAAGATAGCTTTTTAATATTTATTTATAGACAACCTGTAAATAAGTATCCTTACGAGGTGCATAGTGGTATCCTTTCTTTACTGTATGTGGATATACGTTTAACTTAGTCGTGATTAATCTTCTATTATAATCACTATAAAAGGCTAATTTACTCAAGCTTTTTTTATTTGCAGGTATAGAAATCGCAACACTATATGTTGTTGTGACGGTGTTAGACACTCCTATACTTGACGACACACTCTTAGCAGAAAGTCCTACATTAGCAGAAAGAGTTGCACTGGCATTTTGTGATTTACTCCATATATAACCATCCGATTTTGCCCAAGAACCTGTTAAATACCTAACAAATCGTTTTTTCTTTTTAGGACTAGACTTTTTTATTACTTTATACTTCGGAACACCACAAGCTACACACTCTAAGTCATTTGCAGTATTATACTCTACCTCTGATAACTCCCCCTTCACCTTCACTCCTGCCCCAAGTTTCGTATAATCTTCCTCATTAGCATTACTCTCTCCATCTTCAGACGTGCTCGCCGAAACAGTACTTACCATTACTCCAAAAATAGTAATACTTATGACAAACATTGAAAACAACTTCCACCTAAAGTTACTCAGCTATTACACCCTCTCGTTTTTTAATATTATCACTCCTGTATAAATTTTAAATAGTTAAATAGTTTCGATTTCTTTGTGCCCCCGGTAGGTAAATAGTAATAAGTATTTTATGATTATTCTTCCTTATTAATTATGTAGTTTAAGTCTTGATTTATTCGCCAACATCATGCATCTGGTTCTTTTGAAGAAAAAGATAATCGAACCACCGAACAGGAAGAGCTAATCAAATTACGAAAAGAATATGATGTTATAGTGTGGGAAAATATTAAAATTACTCAACCACTTTATGGAGGTACAAAAATACCGAAATCATTTGAATTAGCAGTAGATGGTGGAAAGTTTTGGGTACACCCAAATGGAACAAAGCACGCTTTATATAAGCCATAGAAGGATGTTTTTTTATGTTAAAAATAGTAGAATATAAAGAAAGACAGTCTGCAAATATTGAATATGATATTTATACACCGATTAATATAGAATTTGGTACTTGGAATATATCAAAAGAACCAACAATATATTGGAGAACAGGAGATTTTAAGAAATCTTTAATAGAAATAGGATTGGGAAAATATAGTGTCAACGAATAAATAATTTAGGAAATGAAAAGATAGGTGAGTGTATTTAGGAAACCCATGATGGTGGTATGGTCAATGCATTCTGTTTTTAATACTTGGATGCTAGTATGTCAACACTAAACTAAACAATATTTTCAAGGAATATAAACGATTTACGATAGGAAGTAAAATACTTTTAAGTATCTTTAAAATAATTTGAAAGTAGTGGGATAATATGAAGTATTACGATATTCTATTTTTTGATATGGATGACACGCTTTTCGATTTTACTAAGTCAGAGCGAATAGCTTTTCATAAAGTCTTTAATAAATATAATCTATCAAATGGCTTAAAGCTATATGAAAAGAGTTACCAGGAAATTAGTAAAGTATTGTGGAGAGATTTAGAAAAAGAAAAAATAGGCCTTGTTGAACTAGGTTCAGAGAGATTTCGGAGATTATTTTTAGAACACAAACTTGAAATGGACGCAGTTGTATTCAATCAAGATTATTTAAAGATTCTTGGAGAACAAACACACCTCGTTCAAGGAGCTGAAATAGTTATTAGGGGTCTGTCGCAAAAGCGCTTAGCAATTATTACGAATGGTTACACCGATGTACAAACATCAAGAATTAGTAATTCCCCATTAAAAGGTATATTTGAACATATTGTTATCTCTGAATCTACTGGATACCAAAAACCACACACAGGAATTTTTGATTATGCTTTTAATAAGCTAAAGATTACAAATAAATCCAACGTGCTAATGGTGGGTGATTCGTTGACATCTGATATTCAAGGTGGAATAAACTATGGTATGGATACTTGTTGGTTCAATCCTAAGCAAAAGGAAAATAATACATCTTTAAAACCTACGTATGAAATAAATAAATTAGAAAGCCTATTAGAGATTATAAAATAAGTGTATTCCATCTTGATGTAAGCAAAACAAAAAAGAGATAGACAGCAAATAATCAATGTCGGCTGTTTTTTCATTATCTTTTGTTTTCGATGAGGTTCTTTTTAGCTTCATTTTTAGCAATGGGTTCAATTAAGAGATTTTCTTATCTCATTTTAAAAAAACCAATCCTTTAAAGATTTTTTCTACAAGGATTGGTTTTCAGACTCAAAGTTATGTTCTTTTAACAACTTTCATTTAAAAATCGGCAATTTTTCTAAAAACAGGATATCATCTCTCATCGCTGAATCTCCCTCAGCTAGTATTGCTGCTTTTGCGACAACATTTCCGCCAGCTTTTTGAACAAGTTTTTCAAGGGCTTGAATGGACTCTCCCGTGCTAATCACATCATCAATTAATGCTACACGTTTCCCGCGAAGGAGTTCAACATCTTGTTTATCTAGATATAAGGTCTGGACTTTTTGTGTTGTAATGGAATTTACTTCATGTGTTAATGGGTTTCTCATATACGATTTGATACTTTTTCTCGCTACTACATAGCGTTTCATCTTTAATACTTTCGAAAGTTCATAAACGAACGGGATTCCTTTTGCTTCTGCTGTCACTAGTATATCTACTTCTGGTAGTTTTTCCGCTAATACTGGTGCTGCAGCAGTTACTAATTCCGTGTCACCCAATATAACAAAACTTGCGATTTTTATATGTTCATTTATCGCGATAATCGGTAATTGTCGTTTGACACCGGCAACATTTAATTCATAGGCTTTCATGTTTATCCCTCCACTGTTTTAAAATCCAAAAATTCCTATTAGAAATTGCATGATGACGCCTGCAAGCATACCCAAGAATGGGTCAGCAATTGCGGTCACAACCATTGTTATACCACCAATAAGACTTGATCCAGGCGTATCTCCAGTAAGTGCAGCTTCAGCATTCCCAGGTAGTGTAACAATCGCACCTAAGACAAATAGGAAACCTACGATAGAGGCACTTGGTACATATTTACCAATCTTCGGTAAGAGTTTTAAAAATAAAATGATAGCCATGATTACCATCATAATCACACCGGCTAATACGGCGTGTGGTGCGCTTGCGGTAGCAGATATAACAACCTCTACTGGTCCGCCTCCAAATAATGCAGAAGCCATATCTGCCATACTACTAATGATTGTGATGGTATCTACGTTAACATTCGCATCGGCAATATCTGCATTAATTCTTCCGAAAGCTATGTTGGCGCCAATGTTTAAACATGCCATAGCAAGTGCTCCACGAATAACCGTGGGGGTAAAGATTAATTTTTGTAGTTTAAACCTGTCCTCTTTTACATTTTCTGTAACACCTGTTTTATCTTTTTCAATAAAGTAGTAAATAACACTGGATAAAATAACGGATATGGTAATCGTGTAGACGAGGTCTTTCGTTGCCATATAAACAATCAGTGCACTAATTAAGGATGAAATTCCAACGACTCGGTCTTTCTTTGACATGTCCCAGGCGACTTTGGAAAGCATAATTCCTACACCTGCCATCATGCCGTTAGTAATTACTGGTCCGATCCAAGCAATAATTGCTTCCATCAAACCAAATAATCCGATAATAAGCATAATAAGTGCACCGAAGAAAATCATCGATAATCTTTCTCTGATGTTTTTCCCCATTGTACCAGCTACGGTAATGGTTTCTGCCTGAAATGAAATAACTGCAACACTATTTGTCAGGGTGTTCCCAAATGCTCCGATAATGAAAGCAAGGGCTGTAGGAACAGATGCAAAACCGAATGTCATAGCAAGTAATCCTTGTGGCAACCCGTTAAGTACACCACTTATTGCTGCAAGGATGTCTTTAATTATCTCCATGTTGTTAACTTCCTCTCTCCCCTGAACATGAAAGGTGCTTAGAAAAAACAAAAAAAGCCCTTCGTAAAAAACGGCTTTTTGGCATGCAGCACCGTCCATAGTAGAGTAATTTACGGTTACTCTGTAGAAACTCCCAGCCCATATTACTAGGATTATACGAGGTATGATTGATATTAAATTACGCTTCATATTAGCATAATTTTATAAGAAACACAATTTGTAATTATAATTTTTTTATTAGTAATTTTTGGGTAATAGAAAGTGATATGTATCTGTATATATTCTTTTAGCTCAGCTGTTTTCTTATATATTTACACAAATTTAGAACGTTCTTCTCTTTTGGTTTATGGAGCTCTCGATGAAATTACTTGCCGATGGGATATACCTTCCTTCCTTCTCCCAACACTTTCAAAAACTAATATCAGAGGATATGACAGTATATCTAACTCTCTAGAAGGATTTGTACAAGTTATACAGATTAATAGGAATAATCTTACAATATGTATGTATATCGCCTAATATCGTGTTTATACCAATTTTCAAATGTGTGAATATATCGATATAATAAAAAATATTGTTTGAAAAAATACATTTTTGCAGGGGGCCTATTTTTTAATGAATATAAAACAAAAGAAAACCACATTTGTGAATAAAATTGTAATGATTGCTTTGGTTGGTATCATTGCACTTGCATTAGCGGGATGTGGAGAAGATGAAGTAAATAGTGAATCTTCGGGTGAAACAAAAGAAGAAATCACAGTTGCAGTGGTGCAAGACTATCCACCATTTGAATATAAAGTAGATGAAGAATTGACTGGTTTTGATGTGGAAATAGTGGAAGCGATTGCTGAGAAAAAAGACTTAACTGTTAATTGGAAAATCATGAAATTTGATGGTATTATCCCAGCACTTCAAGCGAATCAAGTAGATGCAGCTGTATCGGCTATTGGAATAAGAGAGGATCGTCTGGAAGTAGTTAACTTCTCCAATCCATATTTTGAATCTGGTCTATCTTTAGTTACTTTAAAAGATAGTGCTATTGAAGGAGAAGCAGACTTAGAAGGAAAAACAATTGTTGCAAAACAAGGAACATCCAGTTTAGAATTAGCCAACGAACTTGCTGAAAAATATAATGGCGAGGTCACTAAACTTCAGGATGATGCCACCATGTATATGGAATTAGAGAATGATAATGCTGATGTTGTCATTAATGATTATCCTAGTGTTGCTTATAAAATTAACCAAGATGGGGAAGATTCTGAGCTTCGAATCGTTGGCGATAAATATCCAAGCGAAGATTATGGAATTGCCATTTCTAAAGGTAGCGAGGGACTAGTCGAAAAAATGAATAATGGACTTCAAAAGCTAAAAGATAGCGGCGAGTTTGACGAGTTGTATAATAAATATTTTTCTGAGTAATCAGTAGCATAAACAATTGTGATTTAATATAAAGGTGTGGCATAGTTTGTTACACCTTTCCTAAAAAGGAAGAGGGATGCCAAGCATAATGGAAACAATAAATATTATTCTAGATGGATTACCCACTCTATTAAAAGGGATGGGAGTAACAATAGAAGTAACGGTCATATCACTTATTCTTGCCATGGTTATTGGACTGGTACTTGGTGTATTTAGTATAACGAAGAGTAAAGTTTTGCGAATGATTTCAACCGTTTTTGTTGATATTATTCGTGGAACACCGTTACTCGTTCAAATATTATTTATTTATTTTGGTTTGCCAAGTGTAATTGATATTAGTCTAACAGCATTTTCCGCAGGTGTTATTGCGATTACGGTCAATGCCGCAGCCTATTTAGTAGAAATTTTCCGTGCTGGGATCAATTCTATTGATAAAGGGCAAATGGAAGCTGGAAGATCACTTGGTTTTTCTTATGGACAAACCATGCGTTTAATTATTTTGCCTCAAGCAATACGTCGCATGATTCCCGCATTCGTCAATCAATTTATAGTAAGTATTAAAGATACATCACTCCTTTCCGCGATAGGTTTAGCTGAGCTAACATTATCTGGTCAATCGATTTATGCTGCTAATTTCCATGCTTTTGAAATATTATTTGCAGTTGGAGTTCTGTATTTTGTTATTATTTATTCATTAACACTACTCTCACGCTGGCTTGAAAGGAGATTAGATGTAGCATGAAAATGATCGAAGTAAATCATCTGAAAAAGTCATTTGGTAAATTAGAGGTTCTTAAAGATATAAATATGAATGTTAACGAACAAGAAGTAGTTTGTGTCATTGGCCCTTCCGGTTCGGGAAAGAGTACACTTTTACGTTGCATGAATCTATTAGAAGAACCAACGGCTGGAGATATTTTTATTGAAGGAGATAAACTTACTGATTCCAAAACGAATATTAATGAATTGCGCCAAAGACTGGGAATGGTATTCCAACAATTTAACCTTTTCCCTCACATGACAGTAATGGAAAACATTACGCTTGGACCAAAACGCTTAAAAGGGAAATCGCAATCTGAAGCAAAAAAAATAGGAACACAGCTTCTTGAAAAAGTTGGATTAGTAGACAAAGGAGATGTCTATCCGGATAAGTTATCTGGTGGGCAAAAACAACGGGTAGCCATGGCTCGTGCTTTAGCGATGGAACCTCACATCATGTTATTTGATGAACCTACTTCGGCTCTAGACCCAGAAATGGTCGGTGAAGTTCTTCAGGTCATGCAAAATTTGGCTGAAGAAGGAATGACAATGACCATCGTGACACATGAAATGGGCTTCGCCAAGGAAGTTGCTGATCGTGTTATCTTTATGGATGAAGGTTTTATCGTCGAACAAGGAACCCCAGCTGAACTATTTGATAATCCACAAAACGAAAGAACCCAGGCTTTTTTATCAAAAGTACTGTAATCATAAAGATAAGCTTAGATGACCTCTAAGCTTATTTTTATGATCCAATTAACTCAATGGATTGATGTATCTAACACTACGAATTTGGACATTTTTTAATATACTAGGGTGTATTCTACGATTAAAATGTTATCAATTGTATGATATAACCACCTGTAATCCCTATTATAACAATCAACCATGCTGGTACTTTCCATATATTTAACAAACCAAACAAGATGACACCTAAGGCAAAGTCAGCTGGACTAAAAATGGAACTGTTAAGCACTGGGTCATAAAATGCAGCTAATAGAATACCTACAACACTAGCATTTACTCCCATTAAGATGCCCTGGAAGCTTCGTCGCTGACGTAATTCATTTAAGAAAGGTAGTGCTGCAATGATGAATAGAAATGATGGAAGAAAGATACCTATTGTTGCTACAATTGCTCCAACTATCCCTTCCATCATCGTTCCAAGGTAACTAGAAAAGGTAAATAATGGTCCTGGTACGGCTTGTGCCATACCGTAACCGGCTAAAAATTCATTTGCTGATAATAAACCTGTGGGTACTACTTCTCGCTCAATCATCGGTAATACAACATGTCCCCCACCAAATACGAGAGAGCCAACCCTAAAAAAGATATCAAAAATATGAATCAACGGATTATCTGATGCTTTATTCATGATGGGCAGTAAAATAAGTAAACTGATTAAAATACCTAAAGAGGTCAAACCAAGCTTTTTTGAAATATTGATGGAAAATGGCTGAACGTTTGATTCGGCTTTTTCTTTAAATAATGTTAAACCTAGTAATCCAGCACCTAAAATAATGATAATCTGCATCCATGCGGAAGGATACAATAACATGATAGCAGCAGCTACGATAGCAATTGCTAACCGGGGTTTATCAGGAGTTAGTTTTTTCCCTAATCCGATTAACGCATGTAGGACGACCGCCGCAGCAACGATCTTTAAGCTGTGTATAAAAATCGCATCTTCTAATGAGAATGTTTGATACATGAGGGCAAATATGATTAACACAATAATCGATGGGACGGTGAATCCGAACCATGAGACTAGTCCCCCAAGTAGCCCTCCACGTAACATACCGATTGATATACCTACTTGACTGCTTGCTGGTCCGGGTAGAAATTGGCATAATGCAATGATATCCGCATATGTCTTATCATCTAGCCATTTCCGGCGATCAATGTATTCGTCTTTAAAGTATGCCAAATGAGCAACGGGTCCTCCGAATGAAGTGAACCCTAACTTTGTTGAGGATAATAATATTTCTATGAGCGTTTGAATCTTACCCTTTTGTTTTGTCATTGTTGCACCCCTCCTTTAATTATTTTATTTCCTTAAATAACTCATAAGCTTTTTTTCTTGCCTCTATAAGTATTTCCTTTCCTTTATCCGTGGCTGTATAATATTTTCTTATTTTCCCTTCGACATTCTTATCAGTCTTTTTTAATAGTCCATCAGATTCCATAGAATGTAATATTGGATAAAGTGTCCCTGAGCTAATCTCATAACCATGCTCTTTTAGTTCATCAATCATCCAAGCACCATAAACAGGATGTTCCTGTGCATGATGTAATATATGAATGTGTATGAATCCAAGAAATAGTTTACGTAATACTTTATCTTCCATTAAATCTCCTCCCAGAGAATGTTTACGAATACCGATATCGAATTCCGATATTAAGGGTATTATACTTCATGTTATTCTAATAATTCAAGGACTTAACGATAAGGTTTACAGTATCTTTACATTTATTTAATAAAAGGTTTGAGATAAAAAAGAGAAGGGACAGAATCTCCACCTGTCCCTTCTACATCTTTCTTTTCAAATCTTCAATTTCGTTCCTATCCAATTGTGTTACTCTGGCAATAAGTTCAATGGAGAGATTCTCTTTCAAATTGCATGTCCTTAATTCCTACCTCTGTTCTGGTGTCAAATGTTTTTTATCTTTGCCTAAAATGTAAGGGTTTATTTTTATAACAATAAAATAATAACTATAATCAATAATTATTTATTGTAAAACGATAAATATCATGTTAAAATCAGTATAAATTAATTATGTGAGGTGCTTTTTATGAAACAAGGATCAACACTCTTCTTAAAGTTAGCTGTTTTTCTTATCGGGGCTCCAATTCTTGCTTTGTGCATATTTTTGGTACCAGGGATAGCGAATTATGCAGGAGAATTGTATCCAGATTTTGCTTATATAAAATATCTTATTTTAATTGTTATGTATGGGGCAGCGATACCTTTTTATTTTGCGCTGTATCAAGCTTTTCAACTATTAAACTATATTGATAAGAGTCAAGCTTTCTCGCCAATTTCAGTAAGAGCTTTAAAGAATATAAAATATTGTGCAATCACAATCAGTATGTTGTACGTGGTAGGCGTGCCACTCTTTTATCTCGTAGCGGAGAGAGATGACGCCCCAGGTATTATATTAATCGGACTGGTCATTATCTTTGCTTCCATGGTGATTGCCGTCTTTGCTGCTGTTCTTCAAAAGCTTTTACAAGAGGCGATTGATATCAAATCTGAAAATGATTTAACGGTTTGAGGTGAAAACAATGGCGATTATAATCAATATTGATGTGATGCTGGCTAAAAGGAAAATGAGCGTTACAGAACTTTCGGAAAGAGTAGGAATAACGATGGCTAATATTTCTATATTGAAAAATGGAAAGGCAAAAGCGATTCGATTATCCACTTTAGATTCGATTTGTAAGGCTTTAGACTGTCAGCCTGGGGATATTTTAGAATATCGAAGTGATGAAGACAGCCAAGTTTAATAAAGTAGAAATATTTAATGTTAAAATGAAATCTTTCTTTTCTGTTCAATGGATCAAATTCATAAGGGGGTTACCCATGACTTTAATCATTCAAAATGATTCTCAGGAAAAGCCGTTGAAGGCAAAAATTATAAGATCACTAAAACAACTTGTTCGTTTTGGTTGGGAGCAGGCCCTATCCTGTTTATTTTCTGTCGTTATTTTTGCCTCTCTGGCTATTACACAAGTCGTACCACTTCCCTTTTTACCACGGTATGATTGGCTGCTCATCATCTTTCTTCTGATGCAGGTTTGGATGGTCTTTTCTGGGCTTGAAACACGGGATGAATTAAAGGTTATCACATTGTTCCATCTTATTGGATTAGCTCTTGAAATTTTTAAGGTACATATGGGCTCCTGGTCTTATCCAGAGGAAGGATATTTCAAAATTTTTGGAGTGCCTTTGTATAGTGGATTCATGTATGCTAGTGTGGCGAGTTATCTTTGTCAGGCGTGGAGGAGGTTAAAGGTCGAACTTGTGGAGTGGCCATCGTTTTTAGTAGTTGTACCTCTCGCAGCCGCGATTTATTTGAATTTCTTTACCCATCATTTTTGGATTGACATTCGTTGGTGGTTAGCAGGGCTTGTCATTATCGTCTTTTGGAAATCATGGGTTACATACGAGGTTAATAGGACTCGTTACCGTATGCCACTCGCTTTTTCTTTTGTGCTCATTGGATTTTTTATCTGGATAGCCGAAAATATCGCGACATTCTTTGGAGCGTGGAAATATCCAAATCAAACCGACGCATGGAGTCTCGTTCATTTAGGAAAAGTGAGTTCATGGGTCTTATTAGTGATTGTAAGCTTTCTTATAGTAGCAACATTAAAACAAATTAAGGGGAAACTCTACTAGAATAAATACTAGGTTTTAGTATGTAAATCCTCCTAAGTATATGTGAGGATATTGTAAGTAAATTTCACGTTTAATTTTATCTAAAATTCTGGACTTAGTACCTCATAACAATTACAATCGAATCAACATAAATAACTAAATCGCTTCTATATTAATCACAAGCTTATAAGATGCATAGGAAGGCAATTTTTAATCTCTTACTTTCCATTTGAATGGAGTGAATATTCATGTTAATTCAATGTACGAAAAAGTTATTGGATCGTATGAAAGTTCAACCACAACCACGAATAGAAGAAAATCCTATTTTTTTATGGCATGCCAATCTGATTACGATGAATCGTCGGCAGACAGTTATTTTAATGAATGACCAATCGAAATACGTGATTGTACTATATGGATTGAAAGGAAAGGATTTTTCTAAAATAAATGAGTGGATAAGGCAAGCCATTCGAAATGTATTCCGAGAAGAGGGAATTTGGGAAAAGATTATTGATGATTATCTCCACCAGGCAGGAGATGTTGTTTTTACAAAAACGAAGGATCGAAGTTCTGTTGCGAAATTGAATCGCGCATGTGGTGATGTACAGTTTTTTGAAGACTTATTAGATCCTGATTCGGTTATCCAATCGAATATAAGCTTTGAGGTAAGTCGTACTTTAGTTGGTGATGGGAAAAATGACTATTTTCAACCGAATGAAAAGTTGTATCAGGATTTGCATCAATGGACTGGCGAAGAAATCTTTAGTATGAAAGCGGTCGAATTAAAAGTGACACTGATGCTGGATAAATATCATGTCTGGCGTCGATTAATTGTTCCGTTGCACCGTACATTTCAACAACTTCATGACATAGTGCAAGTTGCATTTAGCTGGCAGGATTATCATCTTCATGAATTTTATATTTGTGACCAAACGAAACCAGGGAAAATTACCTCAATCAATCATCCTAGCTTCACGAAAGAAGGGTATAAGCCAATCGTAAATTTAGTCTGTGATGAGGAGGCTTTTGCTTATCCTGTTGATGATGTGGAGATGAGGATGGAAACAGGTATTAAGTTATCGGAGTATATTCCTAAATCGAAAGTATTGAGGTATAACTATGATTTTGGTGATAATTGGCGCCATCGTATGGACGTATTGCGAGTAATTGATAATTATAAACATAATCATCCAGTATGCCTTGCAGGAGATGGAAAAGCACCACCAGAAGATGTTGGTGGCGAAGGTGGATATGAGGAGTTCCTTAGAATTATTGAAAATCCTGAGGACCCAGATTTCGTTCATATGGAAAGATGGGTTATAGGTCAGGGGTTTGAGGAGTTTGATATGGAAAGAATGAATCAGATGTTAAAAGAGAAGTAATGATGATTTTTAGTAAGGTTTCGTCATTCCATTATTTACAGCAAATCAGTTGAACATTATAAATCGAATGTTTAATGTTATGGAGCATTTCTTTGTAATGAGAAATGCTTTTTACTTTTCTAAGATCAATGTTTGGTATCACATCATTAATTTATTTTATTACCAGGGCTTCCAGAAAAATTAATAATCATTATTTAGTGTGATAAAGCTTTTTCATATAACAGAGTGAAAAAGAATTTACAAAATGAACGTAATATTTACTATTGTAAAAATTAATTAAATAGGATAAAATTATGGAATCGTTCTGCTTTACCTTTATTACATAAAAAGCTAAATCAGCGTTTGTTGTACTTTACTGGGAAATAAAATGTATGTTCTATTAAACTGTGGGAGATTGCATTTTATATGAATGCATTTAATTAAAAAAGAAGGTAATGATAGGAGTAAAATTTATAAAGATACGAAAAAAGCCATTTCGTTATATATGGGATGATGATTGAATAATTATCGCATGAGATCAGGAGGAGTGTTTATGGGGTTTATTCGTGATTTAATTGATGTAAGTAACACAGTTTTATGGTCTTATCTATTAATATATATGCTTATTGGGCTTGGGCTTTATTTTACAATACGAACAGGGTTTGTACAGTTTCGTTATTTTGGTGAGATGTTCCGTTTACTTGGTGATCGAAACGGACTTTCTAAAAGAGATAAAAAAGGAATTTCATCTTTACAAGCTTTTTTTATTAGTACGGCATCTCGTGTTGGTACGGGGAATCTAGCAGGGGTTGCTTTTGCGATTGCTGTTGGTGGTCCTGGTGCTGTTTTTTGGATGTGGATTATTGCCCTTGTTGGGATGGCATCAAGTTTTATAGAGAGTACATTAGCGCAAGTGTATAAAGTACAGGACGGGGATCAGTTCCGTGGCGGTCCAGCGTATTATATGGAAAAAGCATTAGGTCAACGTTGGATGGGTGTATTATTTGCCATCCTTATCACACTTTGTTTTGGACTTATTTTTAATGCGGTGCAAGCAAATACGATTTCTCTAGCATTTGAAGGTGTTTTTCATATTGATAAAAGCGTAATTGGTATTCTGCTTGCTATATTTACAGCTGTAATTATATTTGGTGGACTAAAGCGGATTGCAAAGGTAAGTCAGATACTTGTACCAGTTTTAGCAACTATTTATATATTAATCGCGCTATATGTTTGTATTGTCAATATTACGGAAATTCCAGCTGTCCTTTCGATTATAGTAAAAAGTGCATTTGGTATGGAACAAGTAGTTGGTGGAGGGCTTGGTGCTGCGTTATTAAATGGAATTAAGCGTGGTCTATTTTCAAATGAAGCGGGTATGGGTAGTGCACCGAACGCAGCTGCAACAGCAAATGTGTCACACCCGGCAAAACAAGGGTTTATTCAGACACTAGGTGTGTTTTTTGATACGATTGTCATTTGTAGTGCGACTGCCTTTATTATTCTTTTATATAATGTTACACCAGATGCTAAATTAGATGGTATTCAAATTACCCAAGCCGCTCTAGGAACACATATGGGTAGTTGGGCTGAAGTATTCTTAGCGATAGCCATTCTATTGTTTGCATATAGTTCTATCATCGGTAATTATTATTATGGAGAAACAAATATTGAATTTATTAAAACAAATAAAGCATGGTTATTCATTTATCGTTTAGCAGTAGTTGGAATGGTTATCTTTGGTTCTGTGGCAAAATTCCAACTCGTATGGGATATGGCTGATTTATTTATGGGTCTAATGGCTGTGTTAAATTTAATCGCTATTACCTTACTCGCAAAAACTGCAATCAAAGTATTAAAAGATTACGCTCGCCAACGTAAGGAAGGAAAGGACCCCGTATTTAAAGCAAGCAATATTCCTGGATTAACACATGCAGAATGTTGGGAAGAAAATATAGAACAAGAATCGAAGTAAATTTATTTACATTAAAATACTACCAATTGACGTAAATATCTTGCTATCAACAGTTCCCACATAAGCTTGGGAACTGTTTTTTTATGTGCAATATGTTGGATTTAAGGATAATCTCTCGTATTTCTAAATATTATTTAAGAAAAGAGTTGCAAAATCTCACTCCTTGGGTTAGTATATTTATTAACAATAATGATAATCATTATCATTTAGATTTGCCCCTTTTATTTATATAGATAAGTTCTGTAATTTTGAGTGACTACCCCTCCTCATATTACAGAACTTATTTTTGGTTTTTTACTATAGATCAGCCTCATATGTAGTGAAATAATAATAGTTTGTTGCCCGTTTTTATTCTTTTTTCTGTTTTACGGTCACTAAAATTCATTTGGGTGACCGTTTTTATTAGTTTTTAGTATTATCAGTCACTAAAACTGTTTTGGATGCCCGTATTTACATTTTTTTCACATTATCGGTCACTAAACTCGAAATGGATGCCTGTTTTTATAATTTTCTCCTTTATTCGGTCACTAATCCTCATAATGGTACTTTCCTTTGTATTTTTTTCACTTCAATAGTCATTTGCTTTTGAAAATATTTTGGAGAATTATATGCTGAACTCCCACAAGTAATTCGTCATTTTTATGATAAATATGGCCATCCTATTAACAAACATCAAGTTGGTCAGTTGATGCTATCTATTTACTGATGAAGCCGTTAGAGTGGTTTTTTCTGTTTGTATTATATACAGTGGATACAAAACCAGAAAATAGAATTCATATTCAATATAGTGGGCTAAGAAAGTAAGCATGAACTTCTTATTAACATGTTACATATTTAGTATCAAACAGCATATAACGAAAACAGGAGGCGCAATTGTTATGGCAGATCACCACGGGCACCATCATGGACATCATCACCATGGAATAAATCGTGAAGGAAATAAAAAAGGGTTAACCATAGCCCTAATTATTACTTTTAGTATTATGATTATGGAGTTTGTCGGTGGGCTAATCACTAATAGTCTTGCTTTATTATCTGATGCTGGACATATGTTAAGTGATTCTAGTTCATTACTCTTAAGTTTGATTGCTTTTTGGTTTGCGGCAAAACCACCATCAGCCAATAAAACATATGGATATTATCGTTTCGAAATTTTAGCAGCCTTTTTCAATGGAATAACTTTATTTGTAATGGCAGGCTGGATTATTTACGAAGCATATGGGAGATTTTTCGAACCACCTACTGTTTCTAGTGGCACCATGATATGGATAGCATCTATAGGATTAATTGCGAATCTTCTAAGTGCATATTTCCTTATGAAGAAAGGGAATGTGGAGGAAAATGTCAATGTAAAAAGTGCTTATTTACATGTTATTGGAGATGCGCTGGGTTCATTAGGAGCAATTGTAGCAGGACTTGTTATGTTATTTTTTGAATGGTATATAGCAGACCCGATTATTAGTGTCATTGTCGCATTATTAATTTTAAAAAGTGCTTGGGGTGTCTTAAAAACAACCATTCATATCTTAATGGAAGGTACTCCAATTACAATTGATCAGAAAAAAGTAAAAGAAGTCTTGCTTTCGATAGAGGGTGTGAAAGATATCCATGATTTACATATTTGGACAATCACATCCGGGTTAGATTCGCTAACCTGCCATGTACTCATTAAAGATGGAGTAGACGAACAGGATATATTACAACAAGCAATAAAGCAAATTGAAACTAATTTTGGAATCACACATACGACCATTCAAGTTGAAAAATCCGATTTACAACATAAGGAATTTGAGGTTTAGAGAAAATGTACTAGCTTTTATATTGGTTTACTCTTCCCTTTTTAAGTAAAAGTATCTTTCCGATTTAAGGAAAAAAATTAAAAGTATCATCCTCCGAAAATGGTTTAAGATAATAACGAGGGGGTGCGCTTATATGGCACAAGATGTGTTATGTGAAGTGAATAACTGTAAGTATTGGGGACAAGGGAATACATGTGAAGCTGATGCAATCTATGTTGTAAGTCAAAAAGGAAACCAAGCATCAACAAGTGAAGAAACGGATTGCAAAACATTTAAACCAGAAATTTAAAATGAGAGGGGGTAACTGTCTTTGGTTACCCCTTCTCATTTAATCAACCTCTTCTATGGCTTTCTTCCCGTAGCACCACTGACACCCATATTTATTAAAAGTTTTTGTATAAATGAATTAGATTTTGATTTTGGCCTCTAGCGAATACATCTATACGATTTGGTCCCCAGGAAACAGCAGCTGGTTTAGAATATAGATTACCGCCTATATTTTCCCAATTAGACCAGGTTCTACCGTCCCATGTTTTTTTGTATAATTGGCGATTGGTACCACGGACAAACACATCAAGCTGATTTGGTCTACGGGATGAAACGGCAGGTGCGCTTGTCAATCTTCCACCAAGGCTTTCCCAATTACTCCAGCTATTACCATCCCACCATTTATGAATTAAATCATCATTTTGTCCTCTAGCAAACACATCAATTCTATTCGGTCCCCAAGAAACGGCGGCAGGAGCAGATTTTAAATTGCCTCCAAGATCTTCCCAATCTTCCCATTGTGAACCATTCCATGTTCTCCTAAAAGCCCTATTATTCGTTCCTCTGACGAACACATCAAGTTGATTTGGTCTCCGAGAAGAAACAGCTGGTCCACTTGTTAAGACACCTCCAAGGCTCTCCCAATCGCTCCAGTTATTGCCGTTCCACCATTTATGATACAACTGATTATCTGTTCCACGAGTAAAAACATCGATTCTATTCGGTCCCCAAGAAACGGCAGCAGGTGCACTTGTTAAGACACCCCCAAGGCTTTCCCAATCACTCCAGTTATTCCCATCCCACCATTTATGATAGAGACTATTATCTGTTCCCCTTGCAAAGACATCGAGCCTGTTTGGTTGCCATGAGGCTACGGCAGGTCCCGATGTCAAGACACCACCCAAGTTTTCCCAACCGATCCAATCATCCTCAGGTTCAGCTTCATCACTTATTTCATCTAATGTGATACGGATAACTTCTAAGATGATACGAGTAACTTCATTTTGAGGGATATTGAGTAGGCCAAAAACGGTGTATAACCAAGGGTATTGATTATTAAACTGATTATAGATTTGATTTGGAGATTGTGTTGTATCTGCTTGGTTAATGGTAAAGCTTACAATCAAAGAAAAGATGTAGTCAACAACCCCACGATTCAAGCCTGCCTGTTCTAATTCATTATAGAGATCACCGTGCTCTGTTCTAAGCATTTGCATCACTTCCTGAAAATTTGCCTGTTGGCGCATTTGCGAATTTGTTTGCTGAAACATATACGGTTGCCTAGCATAATGTACAGGGACAAAATATACTGGCACTGGATAAATATATCGATACATTGATCTACCTCCTCTAATTACTGGAGTAGTATATGCGACAATGTATAGACTGGTTAAACGCCAAAAGCAATAAAGTGGGCTAGAATGTTAATATAATAACAGATAACTATTTACTGTTGAATTTCATTAAGATGGAGTCGTTTTGGTAGTCGAATAACTGAAAAAGAATCAGTACATATTCTTGATGTATATCACAGAAAATATGACTTTAACATTATATAATCGGCTTAAGGAGGGAGTTTTATGGAATTGATACAGATGAATAAGGACTTACAAGCGTATTTAAAAGAGTCAAATGTCATCGATTTCTCACATCCGCTCATTCAAGAAAAGGTAAAAGAATTTACACGTCTAGGAAAAACAAAGGAAGAACAAGCTGAATTGGCATTTAATTTTGCTAGAGATGAAATAAAACATTCATTCGATATCGATGGTACTGTTGTAACAACAACTGCCAGTGAAGCAATGGAAGAGAAAGAAGGCATCTGCTTTGCGAAGGCACATGTACTTGCCGCATTATTAAGAGTGATGGGAATTCCAACAGGGTTTTGTTATCAACGTGTAACCAAAAAAGGCACGCCAGAATCTGGGTATGCCTTACATGGTCTTAATGCAATTTATTCTGAAGATACAAATACGTGGTTTCGCGTTGATCCACGTGGGAACAAACCTGGGATATCATCAGAATTTAATACGCATGAGGAAAAACTAGCTTATCCAATTCGACTGGAATTAGATGAAATAGATTATCCGTATGTGTATAGTGAACCACTAGAAGAAGCGATTTTTTCTTTAGAAAATGCTACAGATTGTAAAGAGTTGTATTTGCACCGTCCTGGAAATTTAAGTTCTTTTGATTAAGGAATATCGAATGGTTCGTTTTAGGAAGAAAGAGTACATGTCAATATCGTGTGATTTTACCTTCATGGCATAATTTACCCCGCCTTTTTAGATGGAGTAAGTTACACCAAGCTTTGAATGCAGATTATAACGCAGGCGTCCTGCCAGAGTAATCTGCACTAGCATGTCTCCAGTGCGTCGGAAGTGCGACTAGGTTCAGGTGGAGTAAAGATTCTATCTGAACCTAGTCCTGTTAATAAAAATAACTGTTGTGATGTGTACCCTCCCGATTTACAAGTAAATAGGTAAATAAGAATTAAATAAAGTTAATATATTTTTTAGCTCTTCCAGGATAGACGCCCTCTGTTAATGACCATTCCCATAAAAAGTCATTATCATCTTCCTTGCCAATTCCTCCATGTAATAGAATTCCCGGATTTATTACTTCGGTAAGTGTCCCTGTTATCTCATAATCCCGCAAGTTATTGATATCAGTAATTAAAATGTATTCATCATACACTTCTTTTACTTGGAATATACTGCCGTGAAATGTTGCAAGACTATCGAGTTTATTCTTGCTTCTGATTAGTTCATCTTCTATATTCCAATCATTTTTATAGATGGTTGGATGTTCAAGTAGAAATAGATAGTTTAGGAGTTTTTCGCAGTAGACTAGTTTTTCAGAGGCTTCTATTGTATATTGTTTAATTGTTTGATGCCACGATGTCCCGACACGATAATCAAGCCATTTTATAAATTTGTTTAATTGAGATAAAAATATGACGGACTGTTTTCGTTGTTTGGAGATATACATAACGTTGGGGAAATGAGTAAATATGAGTTCTTCCCAAAATGGAGGTAGACAATCTTTCCATGAAGTTAACTGATTATCTTCGAAGTTATCGGTTAAATGACTGGAAATAACTCTAAGGAAGTCATTGGCGTGTTTATTGGAACCTACCTTTTCTTTATAAGCTATTAATTCATCGCCATAAAATTGGCGAAGCCCTTTATATTTCATATTGAATTGGGAACTAATTTCAAGTTTTCTTATGATTTCTTTGCGTTCTTCAGGTCCAGAAAATTCATATGACCAAATATTTGCTTCGATATTTCCTTCATAGAAGGTTTGTTTTTTCCAATCGTTCCCATCCTTTGAAAAGGGTGGTTGCTTCATGTGAACATCACTACTTTCTATTAGATTTTAATATGTTGGGAAATATGAATTGAAGAGGTTATGGAAGGGTAAATTTATTATAGCATAAAAATAGCAAATTGAAACATAATTCGAAAAATTATTTAAGGAATTTGTAGAAGAAAATATATAAAAAATCCCTTCTCAGATTTATCGAGAAGGGATACCTTGAAACAGAAGATATTTTTCTTTATGCTATATTTCCCTGCTTACTTCTTTTATTTGCTTTTATCGTCTTTCTATCCAATATTTTCTCTGTTGTTACTGCTAAAATTCCACCTAAAACAAGTCCATTACTTAATACAGATACTAAAGCGGGTGGCATTTCAGAGAAAGCTTCTGATGGAATAAACATGACCCCCACACCTGTGAACAAGGATATACCAACCACTTTAAATAGGATTTGTTTATTTTTCACTCTACTAAACTCTTGAAAGGCAAGACTTATCGTACTAGCAAAAATAGGAAAAATCGCCGCATATCCTACTGCTTCTGGAATAGCTGCAAAAAAGGCTGTAAAAGATGGAAATAAACTAATCACGATGATAATCAGTGATCCAATGATAAATGGTTTTTTACTCGTTATTTTTGTTGTTTCAATAAAGCCCGCAGAACCTGAAACAGGTACAGCTCCAATAGCAGAAAATAAGCCACCAAGTAATTGGTTAATTCCAGATACAAAACCAGTCTGTTTTAACCGATTTTTATCATATGATACCCGATGTTTATCCATCACTTGTTGAACAACACTTACGGTCGCTAATAAATTTGCAAGCAATAATAATGTAATGAAAACAACCATTACAATCATGTTTGGTTCAATTCTTGGAGTTCCAAAAGCAAATATTTCAGGTAACTTGATAGTTTCACTCACACTAGTAACAGGCTTTGCAAGTCCGAACAGATAAAATAAAGCCCAACCAAAAATGATACTAAATAGTACGGAATAATGGCCTACTCGTGGAATTTTCATAAATGCATAGGAAACAATAACAATGATAAAGGAAAGTAAGAATACTTTCGAATCCACTACTGTAGTCTCCTCATTTAATCCAAACATCCCTTGTAAAAAAGATGCACTTAATTGAATGACCATTAAAATTAAATAAACCCCCACAACCGTTGGGGTAAATAGGCGAGATAGTTTTTCAACTAGACCGAAAACACTAAGTAAAATAAATAAAACACCACTTAGTAGAAAGGAAAATTGTAATACTCGTAGTGTTTCTATTTGTGAACCAAATAGAACGGTCCCGAGTCCCGCATATAAAGAAAAAACACCCCACCATAGCCCAGCTGGCCCCTCTTGAATTGGCAGATGATGTCCAAATAAAGTTTGTAAAATTCCAGCTAATCCAAGTACGAATAATGTTCGTTGCACAAATTCAACAGTGGATATTGTATCTAATCCGTAGCTGGAAGCAATTGCAATGGGTACAATCACACTACTCATTAAAATGAATAAAGCCCATTGCAAAGATGAAAATAAAACTCTCAACAATAGTCACTCCTTCTAGCTAACATCATAAAAAAACAGCTATATACAATCATAGAGTATTATATTATAATGAATCAAATTCATTTATTAAATAACTACATGAGGTGTTACTCATGACAATTACACAATTTGAAGTCTTTGTAAAAGTAGTAGATACAGGAAGTTTCACAAAGGCAGCAGAGGAATTAAATATGACACAATCTGCTGTCAGTCATGCAATAAAGGGATTAGAAATGGAGTTAGGAGTTGTTTTAATCATTCGAGACAGGCGTCGAGGATTACAGCTTTCCGGTGTCGGAAAAAAAATACTTGTCCATGCGCGTGAGATTTTGAATCGGATTCGCCATATCAAACAAGAAGCAACCACTGCATCTGGAATTAACATAGGATCACTGAGGATTGGTAGTTTCGCAAGTGCGTCCCTACACCTATTGCCAAAGGTGATTTCTATATTTCGTTCCCAGTATCCGAACGTTGATATTCGTTTATTCGATGGAGCTTATCAAGAAGTGGAAGAATGGCTCTTATCCTATGTAGTGGATATCGGCTTTTCCTCCATTACTCATCCTGATTTAGAGTTCATTCCGCTAATGAAAGACAAAATGGTCGCCGTTCTTCCAGAAAGCCATCCTTTACGTGAAAGGGAAACACTGCATTTAACAAATTTAGAGAATGAACCATTAATTAAAACGAAAGCAGGGTCAGAAGAGATTGTGAATGCCATGTTTCAGAAAGAAAATTTAACCCAAAATAATTTATTTGAAGTCCAAGACGCTGGAACAATTATCTCTATGGTAAAGGAAGGCCTTGGGATTACGATTGCACCTGAGTTAGCACTGCCACCTGAATCAACTGGTGTCATTTATCGAGAAATAAAACCAACCGTATGGCGGGAAATAGGCCTTTCCTGTCCTTCCGTAAAAGAAGCCTCTCCTGCTGTAAAAGCATTTATAAAAATTGCTACAGAGCTATATAGGAAGGATAGTCAATAAAAAAGCCATATGTATGAGCTAATAATAAGCAAAACTTTACTTAAATTTTATCTCCCTTTTTAGTATATACAGATAGAAGATCAAGTACTAATCTCCCAGTAATGTTAATAGGCTAGTAATATAACAGATTAGTATATTCTAGTTTACTAAAGGAGTATGAAGGTGGATTATATAAACAATTTCACTTTATTAGGACTTATATACCTTTTATTCTTTTATAGAAAATGGAATAAAAGGTCTAAACATGTACTGATTATTAATACATTGATGTATGTGTATATTGTAATGGTTTTATTTGTAACGTTAATGCCATTTTCGCTATCACTTGGTCTTGGTCAAACGAATCCTTTATTTTGGGAGAAAGCTAATTTTATACCTTTTAGGGATTTAATACTGCACTATGGTGGAGCTGAAAGAGAAATTGTCTTAAATATTTTGATGATGATCCCCTTTGGTTTCCTGTATCCAGTGATTAAAGGAAGAGGTATTTTTAAAACATTGATAATGACATTCCTCTTTAGTTTAGCAATTGAATGTTCTCAATTATTAGGATCGCGGTGGGGAGGCTTGGTGTCGAGAACCTTTGATGTGACAGATTTAATAACAAACACATTTGGCGGTCTCGTTGGATATATCTATTTTATCGGTTTAAAACCACTTATTGATCGAATTATTCCATCTAATGAATGAAAACATAAAATTCCATGGTGGTACATGCTCGTGAGCGTAACAAAGTTAATGAACCGGTTACCAAATGGGTTTCCCATGAATAGTCTCTTTTGGTCATCAATAGAGGTATCTCATTTTATAGGAGATTAGTTCTCCTTATTAACTACTAACTCTTGAGAAAATTGTTTTTTATCTTATTTTTACCTGAAATCCCCCCTACATGAGTGCTACAATATAAACAGACCTAATAAAAAGGAGTTGTTAATCATGAGGGGGATTATCCAGAATAAGCGCAGAGAGATGTCTAAGGAAGATGTTAAACATTTCTTAGAAAAGGCAAGAATAGCTCATGTTGGAACAGTTGGGGAAGAGGGCTTTCCATATGTTATTCCATTAACATATGTATATGAAGGAGAAGAACAATTGTATTTACATATTGGAAATATTAGGGAAAGTCATTTTTGGTCCAATATCAAACAAAACAATAAAATTTGTATAGAAGTAAGTGAAATGGGCGAACTATTTCCAGGTAAGAAATATGCTTGTCAATCAGCTTTAGCATATGCTAGTGTTGTTGTGTTTGGAACGGTGAAACATATTGAAGATGATGAGAAAAAGGAATGGTTCTTTGATCGCTTACTAGAAAAGTATGGTAACCCAGAATGGCAATTTGAAAAAGGGTATCCTGCATTATCTAAGACAGAATTATTTGCAGTGAAAATTGAAAAAGCTACTGGAAAATTAAATGAAGGCCGTCGCCATTAAAAAAACGGGTCGTACCTCGTATCTTTTGCAGTATATTTACTGAATAAATAGAAAATTACTAAATAAACAACCTGATTGTCTATCTGAATCTAGATGGGCAGTCTTTTTTTGACTATCTATATAATAAGAGATTTACTTCTTCCCTTATTGATCTCCTCTGAACAAATATTCTATTATAATGGCCTAGCATTCCATTTAACAAATCTAGTTCCGAGGTTGAATTGCATTTCTTTTATATATTTTGGGAATTTATTTATAAAAATGAATTATGTCTGAATCCATATATTTCATCATTTTCTTCCTATAAAGACTTTTTATAAACCCTTGAAAATTGAAATTCAGAGGAGCATACTAGTATCATATTATTTTTTTAAAGGTGTTATAAGACAGTTGTATTCTCTGTGTGATAGACAACATAGAATTGACAGAAAAGGAGAAAAATGATGGAAACAGAAAAAGATTCAATTTTAAAAACCATTCCACAGACAGGTTTTTTTGGGCATCCGAAAGGGCTTCGTACCCTATTTTCCATTGAGTTCTGGGAAAGGTTTTCTTATTACGGAATGCGTGCAGTACTTATCTATTATATTTATTACCAGACAACCAAAGGCGGGCTAGGTCTTGATAAGACAACTGCTACTTCGATTATGTCTGTTTACGGCTCCCTTGTTTATATGTCGACAATTTTAGGGGGTTGGCTTGCTGATAGAGTTTTTGGAAGTCGATCCATGATTATCTGGGGTGGAATATTAATTGCCCTAGGACATGTGGCATTATCTTTTCCAGGAAGTGTTACTGCATTATTTGTATCCATGGCCTTAATTATTATTGGTTCAGGGATTCTGAAACCAAACTTAACAAATATTGTTGGTGAATTATACTCCAAAGAAGACTACCGACGTGATGCTGGATTTAGTATCTTTTATGCAGGTGCAAATGCAGGGGCTTTACTTGCACCATTAATTGTCGGAACAATTGGACAGAAGTATAGCTTCCATTGGGGCTTTGCAATTGCAGCGGTAGGTATGTTCTTAGGATTAATCTGGTATATTTTTTCTTCAAGAAAAACATTGGGACAAGCTGGGCGCTATGTTCCAAACCCAATTAGTAAAGATGAAAAGGCAAAATTAATCAGATGGTTTAGTATTGGTGCTATTGTTTTAGCCATTATTTTAATTGTTACGATTTCAACAAGAACCCTTACGATTAATCGATTTACGTATGTTGTTAGTATCTTAGGTATTGTTATTCCAACCATTTACTTTTTAGTAATGTATAACAGTAAAAAGACAACAAAAACTGAAAAATCAAGACTTTTAGCATATATTCCTTTATTTATTACTGCTATTTGTTTCTGGTCTATTCAAGAACAAGGATCAACTATTTTTGCTAGAATTGCTGATGAACAAACAAGACTAAGTATTGGTTCATTTGAAATCCAGTCAACTTGGTTCCAATCCATTAATCCATTTTATATTGTTTTCCTAGCACCATTATTTGCTGTTATGTGGACAAAATGGGGAAAGCGCCAGCCAACAACTCCTGTTAAATTCTCTATCGGTGTTATTTTAGCAGGATTATCATTCTTATTAATGGTTGTTCCTTTCGCATTATCTAATGGAGCAATTAGTCCAATATGGCTTGTTTTTAGCTTTCTACTTGTAACATTGGGAGAATTATTCTTATCTCCAGTTGGGGCGTCAGCAACTACGAAATTAGCACCAGCAGCATTCGCATCCCAAACGATGAGTGTATGGTACTTATCTAACGCATCCGCACAAGCTATTAACGCCCAATTGGTAAAATTCTATAGTATCGATACACAAGTTACTTACTTTCTAGTAATTGGTATTATTTCTGTAGTAATTGGTATTATCCTACTTATGTTCTCTAAAAAAATCCACAGCTTCATGCGTGGTGTGAATTGATTAAAAAAAGATGAATCGAAATTCTCTTATCTTATATGTTAAGGGAGTTTCGATTTTTTACATAATGGAGTGAATTTCATAATACCTAGCCCTTAGAGGGCAATGGTTTAAAAATATAAAAAAGGAAGTACTTCCCCATATCTTGTATGTTTTTGTATTTTTAAAATGAGCTATTATGAAATTGATTCAATGATATATTTATTACTTCTCTAGAGGATAATCCCTTACTTTAGTTGACAAGCCATAGGAAACACACCATGATACAATTAATCTACTGATTTAGAAAGTGGGTATTGTATGGATGTACTACTATTTATAGTAATTATTTTGGTAGCCTCAATTTTACAGACAAGCACAGGTTTTGGCTTTTCCATTTTGGCAACTCCCTTTCTGCTATTATTATTTGAACCGTTGGAAGCAATTCAAATGAATTTGGCATTATCTCTTGTCATTTCACTAGCATTGATCACTAAAATAAAACAGGATATCGATACAGATATTTTAAAAAGATTTATAATCGGAAGTATTGTTGGTTTACCACTTGGGATAATTACCTTCTTACTCATTGATATAAAGCAATTGAAGCTAGGGATTAGTATTATTATTCTTTTATTAACGTTATTATTAATGGCTCATTTTAGAATTCAGTCTTCTAAAAAAAGGGATTTTTCAGTAGGTGGGATTTCAGGCCTCTTGACTACAAGTATCGGGATGCCTGGCCCTCCTCTATTACTGTATTTTTCGGGAACAGAAACCAAAAAGGAAAAATTACGTGGAACAACATTAGCATTTTATTTGTTTATTTATTTAGTGAGCTTAATCATTCATGTAATTTTTGTAGGAACGAATCATAAAGTATGGATTTCAAGTGGCGTGGCACTTCCTCTTGTACTCATCGGTTTATACGTGGGACAGTTGTTATTTAAGAAAATGAATCAAAAGGCATTTCGAATCTTTACATATATTTTGTTGCTATTTACGGGAATATATTTGTTTATAGAGAGCTTTTGATATAAATCATTGGAGGATATTTTTTCCTCCAATGCATTCTTTCTTATTTTAATGTGTCTGTTAGAGACTTTCTTCCTGTTTTAACTTTTGTTATGTCAATGTTTAATGATCGAATGGAATCTTCTGTTAAATCCACTTTCCCATTCTCCTCTAGCTTTTTCCATTCTTTCACATTTTTTCGGTATAAGTATTCCGATAACCGATAAATATCAATTTCCTTTTCTAAAGCTTCTTCGTATGTTGCTAAAATTTCTTTCTTAACGATCTCTTTAATTCGTTTCTTTAGTTCCTTTTCTGTTGTCTTTTTTGTAAGTGTATTTACATTTGCTTGCATGCGAACATGAATATCAAAAAGTGCTTCTCCATTTTCAATAATGGGTTTTACCTTTACTTTTACCTTATCTAATGCAACAGATGTTTTATTTTCTTTGTTTTCCTCATTTAAAAAAAAGGAAATAGAACTTCGTTGTGTATTATTATTCATCCATCGTAAACCATGTGCTTTTTCACCTAAGATGGAGCCTTTAAATTTATTCGGGGTAGCAACACTAACACCTATAAATTCCGTAATTCTTGTTTTTTCTGTAACAGACTCCCAATTATGAGTAATCCTAATCTGTGGTATCGTCATTTCGTGAGTTGGTTCATCTAATCCGATAATGAAGGAGCGAAGATTTATTGGTTCAATAAAAGAATCTTGATCATATGCGTTCATAGGGTCTCCTAATTTAGATAGGATAACAGACTTACTAATAATCGGCACGGCTAATAAAATATCCTTCACAGAATCAGTTGTACTGTAGATCCATATTCGATACCTTGTCTCTGCATAGCGCAGAAAATTATCAATGATAGAATTGAGTCGTTTATCTTTCAGGGCATTTTCATGTAAAACGATAAACGATAGATGCCCCCATAATATTCTTTGATCTACTGAATCATATAATTCGAAAACTGCTTCTTCTACTGTTTTACCAGATGCATATCCAACCTCTACCTGTTCCGGTTCACTCTTAGGGTCTTCTGACTTAGCGATGTTGGGGAAGTTGATAATTTGTAAATAAACTTGGTACTCTCCATCCTTGTAATCAATACCAACCCCATGCGTATACAACATTCTCTCTGGTTCGTGGCTATCCCAACATCCAGAAAGAAATCCAATTAGTCCTGTGATGAGTAGCAATACTCTTCTTTTATTCATATTTCTCACTAATCCTTGTATCATCTATTGGCTTTAATGATTCTGGTCGTTTTTTATAATCTTTTTGTAAAGGGCGGAAAATGGTATGTTTTACTTTATTCCAACTTAAATTTGCAGCTATATTCATATATGGAACACCGAATATACGTATGTTCGCTAAATATAAAATTGTGAAAAAGAGGGACATAAAGAATCCGAATAACCCGAAAATAGCTGTTGCGATAATAGAAGAAAAGCGTAGCAGACTGACAGCTCCTACAAATGATTGATTTAAAAGGGTGAATGTGGCTACAGTTGAAGTAGCTATTACGACAACCATGGACGGACTGGTGATACCTGAGCGTATGGCTGCATCCCCAATAATTAAACCGCCAACAACACTAAGCGTCCCACCAATCGCTTCTGGTAATCGTAATCCCGCTTCACGGAAAAGCTCAAACATAATAAGCATAATTAACATCTCCACTGTAGAAGGCAAAGGAAGTCCAGTGCGGGATTCCACAACCTTTGCAAGTAATAAAAGTGGTAATTGGTCCTGATGAAAAGTCGTTAACGCTAACCAAAAGGCAGGTAATAATGCGCCTAATAGGACTCCGATGATACGTAGTAAGCGCTCAAATGATCCATATAAAGTGGGATATTCATTATCCTCAATGGTTTTAAATAATAGAAATAAATTTACTGGCAATATCGTTGCATAGGAACCACCATCAACTAATATCACGACACGCCCTCTGACTAAGGCCTGGATTGCAAGGTCAGGTCTTCCTGTATAATCATGTCTAGGAAATAATCTAGAGTTTTTATCAATATGTTCCATTAAGAGATTAGGGCTAAATACAATATCAACATCTATTTGTTCTAGTTTGTTTCGAATACCATTTAAAATCGTTTTGTTTGCTATATCATCCATATAAAGCAGTGCAACATTCGTTTTTGTTCTTTTTCCTACTGTCGTTTTTTCTACACATAGGGAATTGGTTGGCATACGCTTTCTAACCAATGCAATATTAACCGAGATATCTTCAATAAAGTTATCCCGTGGTCCTTTTATAGAAACTTCCGTTTTTGTTTCTTCAGGTTGTCGATTTGGTTTATTTGTAATATTGCTGGCAAAAAGCATTTGGTCATCTTCAAAATAAAGAAGGACATAGCCAGAATAAACCATTGTAATGGCATCATCTTTATTCTTTATTTTTTGTAATTCCGGAAGATGTAAGTAATTTCGGATGTCTTCTTTATTTAATTTCCTTTCGCTTTTAAAAAATGCCTCTACTTTTTCTATGATGACTTGATATAATAATTGCTCATCCACCATTGATTCGCAGGTAACAAATGTTACTTTATGATTTTGGAAATAATAATCCTGAAATGTGATATCTGCTGATTTTTTAAATAACTGTTGGAGGGTTTCTCGTGTAATTTCATGAGAAGTTTTTGACTTGTCCTTATTTTGTTGTCTTCGTTTCATCGAGATGTCCCCCTAGTTGATTTGAATGTAATCATAAAAAGGAATAAAGAAGTGATAAGCAGGATAATAAATGAGCTAACTAATACATATTCACCTTTTAACTGACTAAAAAATTGATCATTAATGTTAAGTAAAAATAAACAGACAATCAGAAAAGGAGGGGTTACTCTTATCCAAATTTTTTTAGCTTGTCCTTCTAAGTTAAACAAAGTAACAACAATATATAAGAGAAATCCAATACGAATAAATGCCCCTGTTAGCCATTGATAAATAGATAAAAAATCAACATGTTCTAAATATCTTCCGATTGTTGCTAGTCCCCACTCTTCGTAAGCAGGAAAACGTTGTTTTGCTGCTTCTGTCGGTCCAAATTCAACAATGGCTCCAACAAGTGGTCCAAGTGTTAATATCGATAAAATTGAAATCATGATGAAATAGTGTGAAATACGAATTCTTCCTCTAATCTTATGTTGAATCAAAATAAACAACAGAAGTTCGATAAATCCAGAGGCAGGATAAATGCTTCCCTTTAATGCAGGTTTATATCCGTCCTCAAAGAAAGGAAGTAATAAATAATAATCTTTTACTTGAATATTAACGATAGCAACAAAAATTCCAAAAATAATAACACCAAATAATACCAATACATTTGTAATGACAATAGTTTGGATGTCTGTACATGCAAGTAGAACACATAATGATGTGTAGACTAATAATAATAATATAACCGGTGTGTCTGGTAAGAAGGTGGCATTAATCCACTGTAAAACCTCCCGCATGGTAAATGCTGCTATGATAAGTAATATTACTCCTAAAATAACTGAAAATACTTTAGAGATAATTGGGCCACTTGTTTCTTCTAACCAGATAAAAAGATTTTGTTGATCCGTTTTCTTTTGAATATGGATTAATAAAAAAATCCATAGGAATATACCAAAAGCTGCAACAAAGACGGATGCCCATGCATTTCTTCCAACATGAGTTAATAATGGAGGAAGAATGGTGACATGGTTTTTTAAACCAATTACTGTCATTGATAGTAAAATAACATGCAATAGACTAATCGAACCCTGCATTATATAAACCCCTTCTTAATTTACTGCTTTTGTTCCACATAATAAGGAATAGGGAGTAGCTTTTTAGCTAATATTTTCCCTGTTTCTTATAGTTTTTACCAAAGGGGGTAGGTTTATGTAATGAATGGAAATTTAGTGCTGTACTTGCAATTTCTAATCTTTCCTTGTTAGAATCTGATTAGATTAATTAAACTAAGAGAGTGTAATGGCGAAGATGGAGAGTGTAGATCGTGGTAAATACAATGACAGTTAAAGAATTAGTGAATCATTTCTCATTAGAAATAATTGCGGGAGAAGATTATTTACAGCGTATTATTGTAAAGTCTAAGACAAGAAGACCTGGCTTGGAGTTTATTGACTACTTTGATTTTCTTCCTATGCAACATGTAAAAGTTTTAGGTGAGAATGAAATCACGTATTTGCATATGCTTGATGAAGAAGAACGTAATATGCGAGTAGGTAATTTAATTAAATATGATCCACCTTGTATTGTTGTTACAGACAATCAAGAAGAACTGACATATTTAACAAAGTATTGCACAAAAGAAAAAATCCCTCTTTTACGAACAGCTGCAACCAATTACGAATTTATTGGTAAAATTGATTCATATATGATAAAAAAATTAGCACCAGAAATTGCTGTTCATGGTGTTTGTGTAAATGTGTTTGGTATTGGTGTTCTACTACGGGGAGAGTCAGGAATTGGAAAAAGTGAAACAGCTCATACGTTGATTGGTCGGGGCCATCGTCTAGTGGCAGATGATATTGTTGTTATAAAAAGACTTAGTTCACATACTATTCTTGGGACACATAATGAAAAGAATAAAGAATTTCTTGCTTTAAGAAGTATTGGATTATTAAATGTCACACGCCAATATGGAAGAAAGGCTTTTCAAGATGAAACGCGGATTGCTTTAGATATTGAGCTAACGAACTGGAAAGATGATGCACTCTATAATGATTTAGAAGTAAAACAACGCTATACAGAATATATGGGAGTTAAAGTGCCACATATACCAATTCAACTTCAACCAGGCCGTGATATTGCTGGGCTTATTGAAGCAGCAGTGAATAATTGGTATTTGAAACAACAAGGATATAGTGCAGCAGAAGAGTTTATGGAGAGAATTGAGAAAGATATGGAAGGAAAATAAAAGATTATCATGTATGACATGTAAACGGCTTAAAGGAATAGAATCATCTTAATAATGCAATGCTGAAGCATATCTAGGTTGGAAAAACGTAGATATGCTTTTCTTTATATAGGGGAAGCAGTAAGAACGATAAAAACACCCTATGCCTGGCCAATGCTGGTCATGACATAGGGTGTTTTGTGAAACAGCTTCATCTTCAGGAATTACTAATACTTCCACGGAGCTTCGAGATAAAGTTAAACCTCAATCAGTGAGGTCATATACAGCCAGTTAATCTGAGAAAATACGACTAAGGTTCAGGTGGAGTAAAAATTCCATCTGAACCTTAGTCTTCATTATGATTCTTTTTCTTTTCGTTTTCGTGTGAATTCTTCATTTATTTTGTGGAGTAATTGTTCGTCTGATAGTAAACGATATCCTGTAGCTGCAAGTGCTTTTGCGCCTGTCAGCAATGCTTCATTTCCGAGATCTGATTTTGCAGCTTCGCGAAACTCTACTGTATGGCCGATTAAGTCATCTGGGCCGATTTTAATAAAACCGTGTACTGTAGGAACTTCATAGCTAATATTTCCTGCGTCTGTAGAACCTTTTCCTTTCCCTCTTTCTGTATGAACAATCTCGCCAAGTATTTCTAATTCCTTTTTTAAAATGTCATCGAAAGTTTCATTTATCACGAAATCTTTTACTTCGTTTTGGAATCGTTCTACTTTAACTCTCGCTCCAGTGGAAAGGGCAGCTCCATCAGCAATTGCTCTTACCTTTGTAGCAGTTTCTTCTGTTTTTTTCCATGTTTCAGCCCGAATATAAAAGCGAGCAGAAGCATATTCTGGAATAATATTTGGTGCATCTCCGCCATGTGTTATAATTCCATGTATTCGAACATCAGCAGGTAAATGTTGGCGCAAAGCATTAATGCCATTAAATAATTGAATGACCGCATCGAGTGCGTTGATTCCTTTTTCTGGTGCTCCGGAAGCATGTGCTGCTTTTCCGTAAAAATGAAAATCAAGTGGATCCACTGCAAGAAATTCTCCCGTTACAGCAGTCTTTCCTGCAGGGTGTAGCATTAAGGCTGCATCGATATCTTCTAAATATCCATGTTTTACAAAGCTTCCTTTTGCACTCCCGTTAGGACCTCCTTCTTCTGCAGGAGTACCTAGTATAACGACACGTCCTCCTGTTTCATGAATCACTTCCCCTAAAGCAATTCCTGCAGCGACACTTATTGTGCCGATAATATTATGGCCACAGGCATGACCAATTCCAGGAAGTGCATCATATTCTGCAAGATAAGCAATAGTTGGACCAGGTTTTCCGCTAGATTTAATAGCATAAAAGGAAGTATCATGTCCTGCTACTCCAGTTGTAATTTCAAATCCTGCATCTTTTAAATTGGTAACATGGGTTTGACAAGCAAATACTTCTTCATTACCAATTTCTGGTTTTCCGTGGATTAACTGACTCGTTTCAATATATAACTGGCTATTATTATCTACAGATTCATATAAACTTTTTATGATTTTATTGTTTGAAGTTGTTGTCATTTATTTATTTCCCTTCGTATTTTATTTTTTTAATGTAGTAAATACATCTTCCAACTGTTCTTGAGTTAAGCGAACGAGAAATGCTCCATCATTTGTATCTTCTTTGATTGCTTCCTCAATATCCGCATCTTGATAAAGCTCGACTATTCGTTTGTATGTCTCATTGTCTTTATCTTCAGCCCGTGTAGCAAGTACATTTACATATGGATGTGTACTATCATCATTTACTTCTTCTTTCAAAATTGGATCTTCGTTTGGTGAAAAACCAGCTTGACCAGCAATTCCATTATTTATTATGGAACCTACTACATCTGGCAAAACACGAGGTGTTTGTTGTGCAGTCATTGGAATAATTTCTAAGTTTAATTTGTTTTCAACAATTTTTGACGGGTCACCGAACATACCGAAGTCATCTGCAAGTTTAATCAATCCGCCACTTTCTAGAAGGCGAAGTGCACGTGCTTGATTGGATGGGTCGTCCGGAATGGCAATTTTATCTCCTTCTTTTAATTCGGCTATATCGTTTATTTTTTCGGAGTATAATCCCATCGGTGCTAACATTGTAGAGCCAATTGGCACAATATCTTTTCCGCTTTCTTTCACATATTGTCCTAAAAATGCAATATGTTGGAAGGCGTTCATGTCGATATCACCTTGTGCCAAAGCATTATTAGGTAATGTATAATCAGCAAATTCCACTAATTCAATCTCAATATTTTCCTTCGCTGCTTTTTCTTTTAACAATGGCCAGAGTTCACCATCAGCACCATTAATTCCAATTTTTACGGTGATCTTGTCATCTTTCTTTCCAGATGCCTCCTTATTTTCCCCACCACAAGCAGCTAAAAATAAAACACCAATAATAGATAATAAAATAAATATTTTTCTCATTTGACATGTCTCCTTTTTTTAAATGTATATGTTTTTAAATAACTACCTTCGCATAATCCATTTGGATAGTGTATTTCCAATCCATTGAGCAAGTTGAACCATAACGATTAGGATAAGGACGGTGACAAGCATGACACTTCCATCAAATCGTTGATACCCATATGTCATTGCGATATGACCAAGTCCCCCGCCACCGACTGTTCCAGCAACAGCTGAGAAATCAATCAAGCTAACCGAAACAAAGGTGAGTCCTAAAATAAGTGGACCAAGTGCTTCTGGGATTAATACGGTAAAAATAATTCGTAGTGGACTTGCTCCCATTGCTTGGGCAGCTTCAATGACACCAGGGTCAATACTAACTAAATTATTTTCCACCACCCGAGCAATCGTAAAACTTGCGACAATTGTCATCGGGAAAATTGCGGCCGCTGTTCCAATCGTTGTTCCCACTACTAATCTCGTTAATTGTGAAATGGCGACTAAGAAGATAATGAATGGAATTGGGCGAATAATATTAATAATGAAATTCAATAACTGAAATAAAAACCTGTTTTCCAAAATATTGTTTTCCCTTGTCACGAACAGTAATAGGCCAATCGTAATACCAATAATTGATCCAAAGATTAAAGTCGCCACAACCATTGTGATGGTTTGTCCGGTTGCTTCTACAATTTGTGGCCAAAAACTAGACCAATCCACTTTCATAATCATCAACCTCCTCTATTTTGACAATGGTTTTTAATTCTTTTAAAACTTGCTTGATATGAGAATCATCGCCAGTAAATGAAATAAGTAGATTTCCAAACAACCTTTCTTGCAATTCACGGACAGATCCGTAAACAATATTAAAGTCAACATGATGTTTTCGTGTAGTCGTGGATAAAATTGGCTGATTGGTAATATCCCCCTGAAAAATGATACGATATAACTTTTTTCCACCATTTGCTTTCCACTTTTCTAATATACTTTTCGATGGTAAATCTTGTTGAACAGAACGAATGAATTTTTGCGTTGTTACATGCTGTGGATTTGTAAATGTGTTAAAGACATTCCCTGTTTCAATTACTTCTCCAGCTTCCATTACGGCTACTTTATTACAAATGGATTGAATGACATGCATTTCATGTGTAATTAATAAAATCGTGACACCAAAATCTTGGTTTACTTGTTTCAATAATTTTAAAATATCTGCCGTAGTATCCGGGTCAAGTGCTGAGGTTGCTTCATCACAAATTAAAATATCTGGAGATGTAGCAAGTGCCCGTGCAATACCTACCCGTTGTTTTTGACCACCTGATAATTGATCAGGGAAGTCTTTTGCTTTATCAGCTAATCCTACAAATTGCAATAATTCTGTGACCTTTTTTTCTCGTTCTTTTTTAGGAATTCCAGCTAATTTTAACGGATAACCAACATTTCCAGCGACGGTTCGTGCATTGAAGAGATTAAAGTTTTGGAAGATCATACCAATCCGCTGACGTCTTTTACGTAATTCTTTCGCAGATAACTTCTGAATATCTATTCCTTGGATATGTACTGCACCGGAATCAGGTCTTTCTAGCATGTTCACTAAGCGAAGTAATGTACTCTTTCCTGCTCCACTAAATCCAATAATTCCAAAGATGTCCCCCTGGTCAATCGAAAGGGATACGTTTTTTACTGCCTCTACTTTTTTCTGTCCACTTCGGAATGTCTTGGATACATTTTTAAATTCAATCATTTTACCTAACTCCTTCCCATCTCAACATATTAGAATTAAAAAATCCCCCTTTTCTTATCTGATAAGAAAAGGAGGATTCTATTCTAAGAATCATCTTCACCTCATCTTTCAAATACTATCAAAATAGTATTTGCAGGAATTGGCACAGTTTTCTAATAGAATCTGTTGCCGAGACTTCTTCGGGCCTGTCCCTCCGTCTCTCTGGATAAGAAATGATTATTTTTATTTAATTTGTAAAAGATTTATAAGCTAGTTTACGGACAATATTGTAAAATGTCAACCCTTTGTGAAAATTTTATTTTTTAAGTAGTAAATAAATAAAGTAAGGTGCTCCTATTAAAGAAACGATAATCCCTGCTGGAATACCATTCGGGTCAATGAGATTTCTCCCAATCGTATCTGCTACTAGAAGTAACCAGCCACCAATTAGTATTGTAATTGGCATAAATAATTGATGTCGAGGCCCTATCAGTGCTTTTGCAATATGAGGCGCCATTAATCCGATGAAAACAATGCCACCTGTTACAGATACCGCAGCGGCAGCTAAAGCGACGGCTATTAGAAGTAATACAATGCGTTCCTTTTCAATGGAGATACCAACTCCAATCGCAACTGGGTCACTAAGTCCTAATATATTTAAACGATTGGATTTATATAATCCAATTGGAATAAGAATTATTAGCCAGGGGAGGATGGCCCAAACAAAAGGCCAGTCTGATCCCCAGATATTACCAGCAATCCATTTTGCGATAAAATCTACCTTTTCTCTCTCAGCAGATGAAATAAGGAAAATCATTAAACCGGAGAAAGCCATAGAAAAACCAATTCCTACAAGAATTAGTCTGGTAGGATTTAGTCCTGCATTTCTCTGATAGGAGAATAAGTAAATTAAAATAGCTGTCACAATCGCTCCAATGAATGCAACAAGTGGTAGGGCATAAGCTAATGAACTTGCTTTTACCGGGAAAAACAAAAAGAAAATACTAATTGCAACGCCTGCACCAGAATTGATCCCAATTATTCCAGGGTCAGCCAAGTCATTTTTCGTGATTCCTTGTAAAATCGCTCCAGATAATGCAAGGGCCATACCAGATAGTAAAGTAATAAAGATGCGAGGTAAACGGATAGAATATAATACAAATTCTTCTTTAAATGTGCCTTGTCCGAATAAAGTAGCCACAATACGGTCAAAGGATAAAGCGGCAGGACCTACAATTAATCCGATAACGACTGTGGATAAAATGAATAGGGTAAATACGAACAAATAGATACGTTGTTTTTTCATTAAAGTTGGGTGGATCATGAGAATACTTTTCCTCCCTTATGTACAATAACTAGGAAAAATGGTAGTCCTAATATCGCAATAATGGCTGCAACTGGCGTTTCTAATGGTGCGTACATCGTTCTTCCAATGGTATCCGCAAGTAACATAAAGATTGCTCCAACAATGGCAGACATTGGTAAAATAAAGCGGTAATCTGTACCGACGATGGCACGAACAATATGAGGAATCATCAAACCAATGAAAACCATATTTCCTACAAGTGCGACAGCTGCCCCTGTTAAAATCGTAATAAGGATAAAAAGCATTACCTTTACAATGATTGTCTTTTGACCTAACCCAATCGCAACCTCTTCATTTAAACTGAGAATGGTTAATTGCTTCGAAAGTAAGAATGCAATAACAATACTAATGACGATGAATGGAACAATAATTTGCAGTTGACTCCATGTTGTACCAATTAATCCACCAGCAGTCCACATGGATACTTCCTTATAAACTTTAAAATATATTCCAATTCCTTCTGCAATAGCAAATAAAAAGGCAGAAACAGCAGCTCCAGCTAAGACAATTCGAAATGGAGAAAAGCCACCTTTCTTTGTACTAGCAATCCCAAAGACTAAAAAGGCTCCTACTGCTGCACCGATAAAACTAGCAACCATCATCCCAAAGGTACCTAGTGAAGGGAATAGGGCTATCACAATGGCTAGAGCAGCATTTGCTCCGGCCGTTAATCCGAATAAGCCAGGATCTGCTAGAGGATTACGTGTCATACCTTGCATAATTGCACCAGAGACAGCTAATGCTGCCCCAACAAAAACAGCGGCAATTTCTCTTGGTAAACGGATATCATGAATAATGGTAGCTGCTTCTGTCTTTGTATTCGAAAATAAAGCGAGCCATATATCTTTTATTGTTGTATCAAGTGCACCGAAAATAATCGAAATGATAAACATACAGATTAATAGCAGTATACCTATACTACATTTATAAAAAAAACGAATAGGTTTTCGTTGTGTCATGGTAATCTCTCGACTTTCTTTTGTAAATTAAGAAAGGGAATTTTATATTTAAAATTCCCTTTTTATGGATTATTATTTATTAAGAAAATGTTTCTTAAAGAAATCCAGCTGTAGTTCTAATGTCAATGGATCATTAAAATAAAACTCTTCCATGTTTACTTCAAAAACACGATCATTTTTTACGGCCGGAATATTTTTAAATGTATCAGTTTCTGTAAATGACATGTCTGCTTCTTCATTTTTACTTAAGACAACATAATCACCGAAGAAGTCTGGGAGAACCTCTGAAGAAATAGCATAATATCCATCTTTTAAGGCTGTTTCCTTTACCTTTTCAGGCATGTTTAAGTCCATTGCTTGATATAAGATTTCTGTACCTCGTCCCCAGTTATCTCCATAAACGTAAAATTGTTTATCATATGCTTCGATAACAGAAACGGTCGCATCTTCGCCAATTTCAGCTTTAATTTTTTCCCCTGTTTCTTTTGCACGTTTTTCAAAATCCTCTACCCATGCACGTGCTTCTTCTTCTTTATTTAAGACTTTACCAATTTCAATATGCTGTGTTAAATAGTCAACCTTACCGTATGTGAAAGTGACTGTTGGAGCAATTTCATTTAATTTATCTTTGTTTTTAATATTGGATAAACCAATAATCAAATCGGGATCTAATTCAATAATTTTTTCAAGATTATCTTCAGATACCTCTTCTACTCCTTCTAAGTCAAACTTAGGGTTCATTTTAGACCAGGAATCCACACCAACAAGATTGCCATCTAACGCCATGACATTTCCAGCAAATGCAGAGAGAACTACAATACGCTTAGGATTTGCTGGAACTTCTACTGGGCCATCTTCTGATTCATACGTAGTTGTTTCAGATGTGTTTTCTTTGTCTACTTTTTCCTTTTCTTCTGTTTTTGTTGAATCATTTCCGCAAGCACCAAGTGTCAGTGCGATAAGTATAGTTAGAATAAGAAACAATGCTGTTTTTTTCATACAAATTCTCCTTGTAATAAATTATATGTGATACACATTGGTTTATTTGTTCTTGGGTCACGTCCAATTTCTGCATCTATTTGAAATACTTGTTTCAGTACATCATGATTGATAACTTCTTCACTACTACCAGCTTTCACTACTTTTCCATCTTTTAAAGCGATAATAAAATCGGCAAAACGTGCGGCCTGATTTAAATCATGGAGCACCATGACAATTGTTCGTTGTTGTTCTGTATTTAATTTTTGTAATAACTCTAAAACCTCTAGCTGATGTGCCATATCTAAATAGGTAGTCGGTTCATCTAAAAAGATAATTTCCGTTTCCTGTGCAAGTGCCATCGCAATCCAAACGCGTTGGCGTTGCCCACCGGAGAGCGCATCTACAGAACGATATTTAAATTCTTGTGTACCCGTTACTTCTAATGCCCAATTGATGACATCATAATCTTTCTTCGTTAATTTCCCAAAGCCTTTTTGGTATGGAAATCGTCCATATGATACCAGTTCACCAACAGATAAACCGCTTGCACTGTCAGGTGTTTGTGGGAGAATAGCCATCTTCCTAGCTAGCGCTTTGGTATCTTCTTTGGAAATATGTTTTCCATCTAAAATGATAGAGCCAGATTTGGACTTAATAATTCTCGTAATGGCTTTTAGTAGGGTTGATTTCCCACATCCATTTGGACCGATAATTGTTGTGATTTTTCCATCAGGGATTTCTATGGTTAAATCTTGAATGATAGCTGTTTTATCATAGTGAACAGAGAGATTTTCTGTGTATAGACGTGCCAAAGTAGTAACCACCTTTTTATGCAATTAATATTGATAATCATTATCAATTGTATGTGTTAACTATATATTTTTTAATATTCTTTGTCAATATTGATTTTCTAGTTGAAAAAAATGAATGAAACAAGTATATTTAAATGAGAATGATAATCATTAACGATAATGAATAGGAGTGCCCAATATGAAAGAGCACGAATTATTTGATGTGATAATTATAGGTGGTGGACCTGCTGGATTATTTTCAGCTTTTTATAGTGGATTACGTGAAATGAAAACAAAGATCATTGAATACCAACCAAAATTAGGTGGGAAAATGCATGTTTATCCAGATAAAATGATTTGGGATGTTGGGGGTGTGACACCGATTCCGGTTGGTGAACTAATTGAACGAGTCGTGAAACAAGGGTTAACATTTCAACCAGAAGTAGTTTTAAATGAAAAAGTGACTGCCATTCATAAAAATGAAACAGATATATTTGTCATTGACACAGCTTCTGGTCAAAAGCATTTTACAAAAATGATTATTCTCGCTGTTGGTGGAGGAATTTTAAATCCAACAACATTAGATGTGAAACATGCCGACAAATACAGTGATAAAACATTACATTATTCAGTAAAATCGTTACGTCATTTTAAAAACAAAACAGTCCTTATTTCCGGTGGAGGAAATGCTGCTATTGATTGGGCATTAGAATTGGAACCCATTGCGAAAAAAGTGTATGTATCTTATCGTAAGGATACTTTTAAAGGACATGAAGCCCAAGTGACCGAACTATTAAATAGCTCGATCACATGTTGCTTTCATACTTCTATTACACGTTTAAATGGAAATATAACAGACGGTGTCATTAAATCTGTCGAGTTGACAGATCTTTCAACAAATACGGTGACAGAGCTAACTGTGGATGATGTAATTATTAATCATGGCTATGAACGGGAAGCTAAACTATTAAAAAATAGTGATTTGGATATTCGATTGAAAGAAGATTTCTTTATTGATGGGAATGCACTTAGTGAATCCAATATTGCAGGGCTATATGCTGCCGGTGATATTTTAAAATATGATGGAAAAGTTCATTTGATTGTTGGTGCATTTCAAGATGCTGTTAATGCAGTGAATAGAGCAAAACAGTTTATAGAAAAAGAAGCAGAAGAATTTCCAATGGTATCCTCTCATAACGAACTATTAAAAGAACGTAGCATGGAATTGATGAAACAAATAAATGAGTAATGGATTAGCTGATAGATTGATGAACATAAAAAAAGAAGGGATTTCCCTTCTTTTTTTATTCGTCCATATTCACCCAAACAGATTTTACTTCTGTGTAATTATCTAATGCGTAACTTCCCATTTCTCGACCAATACCAGATTGTTTGTATCCACCAAATGGTGCTGCAGCATCAAAAGCAGTATACGTATTAATCCAAACGGTTCCAGCTTTTAGGTTGTGGGCAAGGTAATGGGCATTACGTAAGTTTTCTGTCCAAATACCTGCGGCTAATCCGAAGTCCGAATCATTGGCTTTCGCAATCAAGTCATCCATATTATCGAACGGGATAGCTGCTACAACAGGGCCGAAGATCTCTTCTTGGGCAATTGTCATTTTGTTATCCACGTCTGCGAAAATAGTTGGTGAAACGAAATACCCCTTATCAAATGGAATATTTCCCCCTGTTACTAATTCAGCACCTTCTTGGATTCCTTTTTCAATATAATTTGTTACCGTTTGTTGTTGTTGTGCGGAAATTAATGGTCCCATTGTGATGTCTTTGTCTAGACCATTCCCTTGTTTAATTTGTTTTGCATGATTTTCTAATTCAGCTAGAACATTGTCATACATATTTTTTTGAATAAAGATACGGCTTCCCGCACTACATACTTGTCCTTGGTTAAACATAATTCCTTGTAGAGCTCCAGGAATTGCTTTTGTTAAATCAGCATCTGGTAAGATAATATTTGGTGACTTCCCACCTAATTCTAATGTTACACGTTTCATTGTATCTGCTGCCGATTTCATAATCGATTTCCCAACAGGAGTCGATCCTGTAAAGGCAATTTTATTAACATCAGGGTGTTCTACAAGGGTTTGTCCTACAACACGTCCACTACCAGGTAGAATATTAATGACACCTTTTGGAAATCCTGCTTTCTCTGCTAATTCAGCTAAATACAATACAGATAAAGGTGTATTCATGGCAGGTTTCAACACAATTGTACATCCTGTTGCAAGCGAAGCCCCTAGCTTCCATGCTGCCATCATAAGAGGGAAGTTCCAAGGTATAATAGAACCGATTACTCCAACTGGTTCATGTCTAGTATAATTGAAGAAGTTCCCTTGAACTGGAATGGTTTGGCCAACTATTTTTGTTGCCCATCCAGCATAATAACGAAAATGCTCAATGGAAAGTGGAACATCTGCATTCATTGTTTCTCGAATTGGCTTCCCATTATCCAATGTTTCTAATTGTGCTAATTCGAGTTTATGTTCTTCCATTAAATCAGCTAATTTATAAATAATGCGACTTCTTTCTGCTGTACCCATAGTAGACCACGGGCCATTATCAAATGCATCTCTTGCTGCTCGGACTGCTTTTTCTACATCTTCTCTACCAGCCTCAGCTACTTCTGCTATTTCATCGCCTGTTGCTGGATTATATGATGTAAAGGTTTTTCCTGAAACAGAATCGACAAACTGTCCATTAATGTACAGTTTTTTAACTCCTTTTAGGAAACTTTGAAGCCTTGGACTTAGTTGTTCTGTCATCGAAATCGCTCCTTATGTTTAGAGTAACTTACAAATACATTATAATACCTATACGGGTATACAGAAAGGAATTTGCTTACAGGAAAGATACCTCACACAAAAATTAGGAAAAGTAACGTAAGTGTGTTATTTTTTACATAGCTTAATAATGAGATAGCCAGTGATTAATAAGGAATAGAAAAAAGTACATTGTGAATTATTAATGATAGATAATATGTTGAAAGAAGGTAAAAAGATGGACAATTTACAAATTGGTACAATTCAAATGATGACTGTAAAAAGGACAATAGATACAGGATATGTTTTACAAAAAGGAACAGAAGAAGTTTTAATGCATACCCGTGAAACAGAGGGAACTCTAGAGGTTGATGCTGCTGTTGATGTGTTTTTATATACGGATAAAAATGACCAAGTAGTTGCAACGATGAAGATTCCATCCATTGTTTTAGGAGCATATGGGTGGGCAACAGTTGTGGAAGTTGTTCCTAATTTAGGTGTGTTTGTTGATATTGGCACAACAAAGGAAATGCTTGTTTCTGTTGATGACTTACCGCTATTTGAAGAAGTGTGGCCGCAAGTAGATGATAAAATCTATGTTACATTAGGTAAGGATAGAAAAGGACGGTTACTGGCGATTCCAGCTTCTGAAGAAATACTAGAAGATTGTTTTGAAATGGCTTATGATGTGGAATTAAATGAAAGAGTTTCGGGCCGAATTTATTTAACAAGTAAAGAAGGTAGTGCTCTTATTACAGAAGAAGGATATCGAGCCTTCGTTCACTATACGGAAAGAGGTCATGAACCACGTTTAGGGGAACTTGTTTCTGGTCGGATAATTGAAGTAAAAGAAAATGGCACATTAAATGTCTCTTTAATGCCGATGAAACATGAACGTTTAGATGATGATGCAGAAGCCATTTTAATGTATTTACAAGAACACGGTGGAAAAATGCCTTATGGAGATAAAAGCAGTCCAGAGACAATCCAAAAAAACTTTCAAATGAGTAAATCAGCTTTTAAACGTGCATTAGGTAGATTAATGAAATACAAGAAAGTTAAACAAGCAGATGGGCAAACATTTCTGATTGATAAGAAGTAAACATGGTACTGGCTTTTTTTAAATGAAAATGCCAGTATCTTTTTTATTATCGTATCACTAACCATCTATCATCACCCTTCAGAAGGGTTAATATTTCCGTGAGAATCAAGCAATTTCCCAATTTGTGGATAGTAAATACTTGAATCCAGGTGGCAGGTCATGTATTTTCATAAGGTGTACATTTTTTATGAAAAAGGTACATTTTTTTGAAAAGGTTTAGGGAGTTGAATTTTATTATTGCTTTTAAAAATCCATAGCTATATCTTCTTTAATGTAAAAACGCATGATTTTATGAAAAAAGGGTACAAATAAAACGAAAGGAGACAGGTATGGATAGAAAAAGAGTTTTAAGAAATCCTGTATTTATTGTATCGTCATTGTTTTTATCTGTGTTAGTTATATTAGGTGCAATCATGCCGGAAGCTTTCGGTGAGGTTGCTGGGATGTTATTTGATTTCACAACAAATAATTTTGGATGGTTTTATTTACTAGCAGTGTTTGTGATTATACTTTTCTTGATAGGCTTAGCATTCAGTAGATATGGTTCGATTCGTCTTGGAAAAGATAATCAGGAACCGGAATTTCCATTTTTTACATGGATTGGGATGCTATTCTCTGCTGGATTTGGTGCTGGACTTGTATTTTGGGGTGTTGCTGAACCGATGAGTCACTTTTTTAATACACCTTTTTTAGGAATCGGTCAGGAAACAGAGGAAGCAGCACGTGTTGCCATGGGATATTCTTTCTTTCATTGGGGAATTAGTCAATGGTCTGTCTTTGCGATGGTCGGTTTAGTGATTGGTTTCCTACAATTTAAACAACAAAAGGATGGTCTTGTTTCAACAGCTTTAGAACCTATAGCAGGAAAGCGTAAAGGTGTAAAAAATACAATTGATTCCTTTGCCGTTATTTCCACTGTAATGGGGGTTGCTACTTCCCTTGGTTTAGGTGTCTTGCAGATGAGTGGAGGATTAGATGCGGTATTTGGTACAGGAAATTCTGGTGGAATTCAGTTAGGCATTATTATTGCAGTATTTATTGCGTATATGTTATCTTCCACGACCGGTTTAAATAAAGGGATCCGATTTTTAAGTAACTTAAATTTAGGTCTTGCACTTGGTTTATTATTATTTACCTTTTTCGCCGGACCAACTGTGTTTATTCTAGAATCCTTTACATTAGGTATTGGAGACTATTTGAATAATTTTATTTCATATAGTTTGCGCTTAGAGCCATATAAGGAAGGAAATTGGGTACGTGATTGGACGATTTTCTATTGGGCATGGGCCATTGCTTGGTCTCCGTTTGTTGGGGCTTTTGTTGCCAGAGTATCTCAAGGACGAACAATCCGTGAATATATCTTTGGTGTCATGGTTGTCCCACCAGCAATTGCATGTTTATGGATTGCTGTATTTGGCGGTACGGCTCTATGGAACGATCTTCAACACGGAACAGGGATTGCTTCAGCCGTAAATGAAGATTTGACACAAGCGTTATTTTTAACGTTTGACCATTTACCTTTTTCAACGATTCTTTCTGTACTGGCGATTTTACTCATTTTCACATTCTTAGTTACATCTGCCGATTCTGCAACATACATATTGGCAAGCATGACATCCTTTGGTAGTTTAAATCCACCTCTATTTACGAAAATTATTTGGGGTGTTCTCGTTTCAGCAATTGCAGCTGTATTATTATATACAGGTGGTCTAGAGGCATTACAGACGGCCTCGCTCATATCAGCTCTGCCATTTGCTGTTGTATTGATTCTGCTTATTTTTGCGATTGTTAAATTGTTACAGTTTGATCAAATTCCAATCAAAAAAGCAGAACTTCGCCGATTTAAACGACTGGAAAAAGAAGCAAAAAAAGATAACTAATAAAATAAAGTAGCCTAACTTTCTAATCATGGAAGTTAGGCTTTTTTTACTTTATCTTATAAAGGGCTTTTCAATTAATACCCTATATAGTATGATAACAAATAAGACTATTAATACAGTGGAAAGGGTGCTTTACAAATGGAAAATAAAGGGAGTCAGAGTTATAACAAACATACTCGCTATGATCCAGTGCAACACTTTTTCTGGTTACCGGTTAGTTTAATTACAATCATTTTGACCATTACTTTTACAGTACAGTCTATTAAGAATGGAGATATGAGTGTCTCTGTATTTATTTTGATTGGTCTTGTTATCATGGCATTTATAGCTGGTTTTTTAGCAAGAAGGAACCCATTAAAGGCTCAGGATCGAATCATTCGATTGGAAGAACAATTTCGTTACTATATGCTAACTGGTAAAGCAATTGATCCAAGATTAACAGTTCAACAACTTATTGCTTTACGTTTTGCTTCTGACGAGGAGTTCCCTACTTTAGCAAAGAGGACAGCAGAGAAAAACTTAAGCCCGGATATTATTAAAAAGCAAATTAAAAATTGGCGTTCAGATGCATACCGGATTTGAAGAAAGGTTTCCTATCTAGAACTCTCTACCTAAATGAAGGAAACAAAAAGGTGATGTAGGACGTATAGATATTGAGTGTTTTTACAGAGGGAATTCACGAGTTAGGATAATGGCAATGGAGGGTTTTTATGAAGTTATTAGCTGTTCAACCATATATTAAAGTTCAACGGAAAATAACTACTATTAAACAAACAAAAGAAAACGACCAGCGGGAAATGCGACTATATGATGATCGGGTCTTGACGAAATATCACGAGTTCCTGATTGAGGATGTCTTTGATATGTCCTATCGAAATATCGGTGAATATGGTGGGTTATTATATTTACATACCGTAAAAGGGGTTTATTCCTATCAAGTAACAAGCACTCCTCAAGATTTTATTGACACATTTAAGAAAACTTTTAAAAAGAAGAGGTAGACATGAAAAAACCTCCGTAACAAGGAGTGGAGGTTTGAAACAGAATAATCCATTCCTACTCTTCTTTTAACAAATCAAGTTGCACATCAAACTCCTCGGTAGGGTCATCTAAATAATACACCCTTGCGATATCCTCATTCTCATGGACATGTTGGATAAAGACTCGTTTTCCTTCATAAGTAACATGTTTCATATCAGGTGATTTGGAAATTTCCTCTGCATGTTGACGATTCATTGTATGGCCTCCGTTTTGTTTATGGGATATTATATTTTTTAACACTCGGTCCTTTTTATTTTTCCCAGTCTATTGGAGGATATACATTTGCATAAATGTAGCTAATTTGTGATAAGAGTATGAACTTTTCTGTTTTTTCTTCTTGCCAATTTCCAGGTACAGAAACTGTTGTTTTGTTTCCTGTATCATTATTTCCACTCGGATCAAGAAATTGATTCGGATAAAACTTCCACTCTCCATCTAGTTTCAGTGTTTCTTTATCAGTAAACTCCCACTCACTTAAATCAATGACACCCTTCTCAGCTGTCTTATAATCCGGAGTAGAATGATAGTTTATCCAAACAAAGCGAAAGCTCGTTAATAATAATAGAAACAGAGCGATAATAATAAATATATTCTTTTTGGTCATTGGCTTATATTCAGTCAAATGAATTCATTCCTTTTAATAGATAGAAAGTTTTTTGAATACATATATTATGATAGAAGGTCTGTTCCAATACAAGTAAACAGAAGATGGACAAATCTTTTTAAGGCACTTCTCATGCTCCTTCATGTCATGACCCTTCTTTTTCTTGCATACAATAGGAACAAGTGCAAACCTAATGGGGGGAAAAACATGGACATTTTAAATAAAGTAAAGCAATATCGTGAGGAAGAAGAACAACTCAAGTGGGAAGGTACATTTCGGGAGTATTTAGAAATTATAAAAAGGAACCCAGAAGTTGCTCAAACAGCTCATTCACGTGTTTATCATATGATTCAAAAAGCGGGATACACAGAAGAAGAGGGAAAAAGAGTGTATCATTTTTTCGGGGATGAAATATTTGGAATAGAAGAATCCATTGAGAATTTAGTGGAAGAATATTTTCATCCAGCAGCGAAACGTCTTGATGTTAGAAAGCGAATTTTATTATTAATGGGTCCAGTTAGTGGGGGAAAGTCAACCATTGTTACGATGTTAAAACGAGGCTTGGAGGAATTTTCAAGGACAGATGAAGGGGCTGTCTATGCAATAAAAGGGTGCCCAATGCATGAAGATCCACTTCATCTTATTCCACATCATTTACGAGAGGATTTTTACAATGAATATGGTGTTCGTATTGAAGGTAGTTTATCTCCATTAAATACGATGCGTTTAGAAAAGGAATATGCTGGTCGAATTGAAGATGTTATGGTAGAGCGAATCTTCTTTTCAGAGGATAAGCGCACTGGTATTGGTACATTTAGCCCATCAGATCCGAAGTCACAAGATATTGCTGACTTAACAGGTAGTATTGATTTTTCAACGATTGCTGAGTATGGTTCAGAATCAGACCCAAGGGCATATCGATTTGATGGAGAATTAAATAAAGCCAATCGAGGAATGATGGAATTCCAAGAGATGCTGAAGTGTGATGAAAAGTTTTTATGGCATCTCCTTTCTTTAACCCAAGAAGGGAATTTTAAAGCAGGGAGATTTGCTTTAATTTCTGCTGATGAGTTAATCGTTGCCCATACTAATGAAGCTGAGTATCGTTCCTTTATTGCGAATGAAAAGAACGAGGCACTACATTCGAGAATTATCGTGATGCCAATTCCGTATAATTTAAAGGTAAGTCAAGAAGAGCGAATTTATAATAAAATGATAAAGGAAAGTGATATGGCTCATGTTCATATTGCTCCACATGCATTACGTGTAGCTGCTATCTTTACCATTTTAACAAGATTAAAAGAATCAAAGAAAAATGGCATCGATCTTGTTAAAAAGATGCGCTTATATGATGGGGAAAGTGTAGAAGGACTCAATCAGGGGGATTTGGATAAACTGCAGACAGAATTTCCAGATGAGGGCATGGACGGGATTGACCCAAGATATGTTATTAACCGTATCTCTTCAACCATTATTCGAAAAGAGGTTCCATCTATCAATGCTTTAGATGTCCTTCGTTCCATTAAGGACGGTCTTGACCAACACCCATCGATTTCTCAAGAAGATAAAGAAAAATATTTAAACTACATTTCCATTGCTAGACGAGAATACGATAAAATAGCGAAAAAAGAAGTTCAAAAGGCATTTGTTTATTCATATGAAGAGTCTGCGAAGACGTTAATGGATAATTATTTAGATAATGTGGAGGCTTTTTGTAATCAAAACAAGTTAAGAGACCCACTCACGGGAGAGGAATTGAGTCCGGATGAGAAGCTCATGCGGTCAATTGAAGAACAAATTGGTATCTCCGAAAATGCTAAACGAGCATTTCGGGAGGAAATTCTCATCCGTATTTCTGCTTATGCTAGAAAAGGAAAGAAATTTGACTATCGCTCCCATGACCGTCTACGCGAAGCCATTCAGAAAAAATTGTTTGCTGATTTAAAAGATGTTGTTAAAATAACGACATCGACTCAAACACCAGATGAGCAACAATTGAAGAAGATTAATGAAGTTGTTGCAAGATTAATTGATGATTATGGATATAACTCGACTTCTGCCAATGAGTTACTCCGATATGTCGGTAGTTTATTAAATCGATAAGTAAGAAAGCCTGTATCTACCTGAAAGATACAGGCTTTGTTTTATTATAGATTAACTGGTAGTAAAGGCCTGATTTGTTCAACTAACAAACAGAATGTAAAGAATTTGTTTAGGTTCAAGGTATACTATAAATATATAGGAATAAAGTTTTAAAAAATATGATGAAGAAATATTCCCACACAATCACATAGAGGTGAATATGATGCTACAAAACATTACTTCTGTACAAGAACAACAGGAAAGCAAACAAATTAATATCGCCTTGGTCGATGAAAGTAAATTATTTCGGGAAAGTTTTAAATTGTTATTACAAGATGATGTGGAAATTAACATGATAGCCGATGCCTCATCTTTTAAGGAATTAGACCAATTATCTACACAAAGCAAAGATAAGTTGGATATTTTGATTGTGGAAATAGGAGATAATCCTATTTATGTCATTAATTCAATAAAAAGATATTTGATTGAAAGGCCAGAATTAAAAGTAATTGCCCTTACATATCAGAAAGAAGAGTCATATGTTTTGCCTGTAATAAAAGCAGGTGTAAAAGGTTACTTATGCAAAGAAATGGATCTTTCTTCAACAATTCACGCGATTAAGGATATCTATGAAGGGAAAGTATATTTACATCCAGATGTTTTAGGATATGTTATTAATGATTATCAAAGTTTTTTTACAGAAAATAATAAGGAATCAAAACATGATACAATACAACCTAACCTTAGCAGACGGGAACAGGAAGTGCTGGAGTTACTATTGGATGGAAGAACAAATAATGAAATAGCCGAGGTACTTTCTGTAAAAGAGGTAACTGTAAAAAACCATGTATATAATTTAATGAAAAAAATGAATGTAGAACACCGAACTGAGGCTGTTTTAAAGGCGATTCAAAAAGGTTGGGTAGTAATTTAGTTCAATATTAATGGGGGATGTGAGGCAATGATTGCTCATGTCTCCCATTTTTTATTGGTGGTTAACTGGCTGTAAAGCTCCCACTGATTGAAGTTTCATTCTTATGTAAACTATGTCAAACTAGTTGATAAAAAAAGTAAATTGTCTGAGCAATGATGCATAAGCTAATGATAAGGACATAAGTATGTTTTAAAAGGGTGGGGATATTGTGAAGAACGACGAGCAGAATTTTGTTATATCTGAAGAAGATTGGTCTCTCCATCGTAAAGGGTTTCAAGATCAAACACGTCATATGGAAAAAGTAAAAGAAGCGATTAAAAATAATTTACCAGATTTAATAACAGAGGAAAGTATTATCATGTCAAATGGGCGTGATGTTATTAAAATCCCAATTCGGTCCTTAGATGAGTATAAAATTCGCTATAATTATAATAAAACAAAACATGTGGGGCAAGGAGATGGCGGTAGCAAGAAAGGTGATGTGATAGCCCGTGCTCCAAGTAAAGAAGATGGAGATGGAAGTGGTAAAGGCGAAGGGAAAGGTGGAAATCAGCCTGGAAGTGATTATTATGAAGCAGAAGTGTCTTTGGTGGAACTGGAAGAGGAATTATTTAAGGAATTAGAATTGCCCCATTTAGAAGAAAAGGATAAGGAAAATATTATTGTGGATAAAATTGAATTTAATGATGTCCGTAAAAAAGGACTTATGGGGAATATTGATAAAAAGCGGACAATATTATCTGCACTAAAAAGAAATGCTTCGCAAGGTGAACCAACAATTGCCCCTATTTATGAGGACGATCTTCGTTTTAAAACATGGAATATCGTAACAAAACCAGAATCTAATGCTGTTGTGATTGCGATGATGGATACAAGTGCATCCATGGGAACATTTGCAAAATATTTAGCGAGAAGCTTCTTCTTTTGGACAAAGCGATTTTTACATTCGAAATATAGGACAGTAGATATGGTGTATATTGCACATCATACGGAAGCAAAAGTTGTTAATGAAGAGGAGTTTTTTTCAAAAGGAGAAAGTGGTGGAACGATTTGTTCTTCTGCTTACAAAAAGGCGCTCGAGTTAATTGATGAAAAATATGCACCTTCCAGATATAATATTTATCCTTTTCACTTCTCAGATGGAGAAAATTTTTACTCTGATAATACGGAGAGTGTACGATTAGTTAAGGAAATTGTCGCACTTTCTAATATGTTTGGTTATGGGGAAGTAAATGCATACGATCGCTATTCTACATTAATGCGTGCATTTAAGGAAATTGACAACCCCATATTTAAACGTTTTGTCTTAAAGAATAAATCAGATGTATATAAGGCGATGAAACATTATTTTCAAAAAGGTATACCAACACAATAGTTTGTTGTTTTATCGTTATACTATGTTATTTCACAACATAGTATAGCGATAGCTATTGTTTTTGGTTTAACCTGTATCTTTTATACCTCTTTGTGGAAGGAAACCTCTTTTTAAAAGGGGTTCTCCTTTTTATGAAATTGAATAAATCCCTTTCATTAGAATGGATTCCATAATTATACCTTAATTCTGCTTTAATTTATTTTTATAATGTAATTAAGACAGATAAAGATAAACATTTTCTCATGAAATAGCTTTGTTATTAAGTTTAGATGTTATAATCTAACACTTCGGCACACATCATGCATAATCGTTACCTGTTAGGGAATGAACTTTCACATTTCATGACTCCCTTACATGAAAATCATTGTCTTCAACCATTTAAAAAACATTCCTAATACAGGCCTTGTCTTAAATCCTCCGTTTGTGAACGGAGGATTTTTTTAAGTGTAAGACCTATTAAGTGGGTGTTATTTTATATATTCCACGATCTGTGCTTAGAATAAATTGCTTTCCATTATATTCATAAAGTGATGTATCTTCTATTGGAATTTCATATACATTTTCAGGTAATGGTTGAATGGATTGTTCATCATTAACATGGTGTCCAACGCCATTTAGCTTTAATGTATATGTTGCTTCATAATCATCTAGTTTCCTCGTGTTTTTCTCATACGATATACCATTCAGTTGTATATTAATAATGTCCTGATCATGTAGTTCCAATTTTTCGACTTGAATAAGTTTTCCGTGCCATTGATTTAATAAATTATGGAGTTGTTCGATTGTAATAAATTGCTGTTCCATTATTTCATCCTCCTCTTCCGATATCTTTTCCTTTCAAATAAGAATCATACCGGATAATTCCTTAGTTCAGATTTGTCTTTTGTTACATATAATGTATAAAGCACATATGGAGGGATTATTGGTGACAACTACGAAAGAGTTGGAATATGCCATTCATGAAATTACGGAAATTGCATCTGGATTTGGTTTAGATTATTATCCGATGCGATATGAAATATGTCCGGCAGATATTATTTATACGTTTGGTGCTTATGGAATGCCTACTCGCTTTACACACTGGAGTTTTGGGAAACAGTTTCATAAAATGAAGTTGCAATATGATTTGGGATTAAGTCAAATTTATGAGCTTGTCATTAATTCAGATCCATGTTATGCCTTCTTGTTAGATACCAATACATTGATTCAAAATAAATTAATTGTTGCCCATGTATTGGGACATTCTGACTTTTTTAAGAATAATATTCGATTTAGCAATACGAGACGAGACATGGTAGAAAGTATGACAGCAACTGCTGAAAGAATTGCCCATTATGAAATGGTCTACGGAAAGGAAGAAGTGGAAAAATTTTTAGATGCGATATTAGCAATTCAAGAACATATTGATCCATCCATTATTCGTCCTAAAAAAACAATGGCTGAAGAGTTAGAGGAGGAAAAAGCAGTATCAAGAAAGACGCCATATGATGATTTATGGGAACTTGATTCATTTGGAACAAAGAAACGGGAAAAAAAACAAGTGACCGGTCGCAAGAAAATTCCAATACGCCCGGAAAAAGATCTTCTCCTTTTCTTGGAGCAATACAGTCAAGAATTAACTGATTGGCAACGAGATGTTTTATCAATGATGCGAGCAGAAATGCTGTACTTTTGGCCACAACTAGAAACAAAAATTATGAATGAAGGATGGGCCTCTTTTTGGCACCAGCGTATTTTAAGGGAAATGAACTTAACACCAGAGGATACCATTGAATTTGCTAAGTTAAATGCAAATGTCATTCAGCCATCTAAAACACAGATTAATCCATATCATTTAGGTGTTAAATTATTTGAGGATATTGAAGAACTTTATAATCATCCAACAGAAGAAATGATGGAGCGAGGAGTAAAACCAAATTCAGGGAGAGAAAAGATTTTTGAAGTAAGGGAAATGGACTCTGACATGTCCTTTATTCGAAATTACTTAACAAAGGAATTTATCCAACGAGAAGATATGTATATATTTGAGAAAAAGGGCAAAGTATATCAAATAACAGATCAAGACCATCAAGAAATAAGACAACAACTCATTTCCATGCGTGTAAATGGTGGATTCCCATATATAATGGTACAAGATGGTGATTATTTACGAAATGGGGAATTATATTTAAAACATTATTATGAGGAGACAGAATTGGATATCCCATATTTAGAACATGTTTTACCATATATTTACCAACTATGGGGGAGGACTGTTCATTTAGAGACGTACCTAGAAGGAAAACCTGTCCGTTTTACGTATAATGGCAAGAAAGTACATCGTGCTGGATTATAATTTTTACAGAAAAATGTGTGAACCACAATTAGCTTTTAAAACGTTCTGAAGAACTGACTCCTGCGGGAAGAGCATGTATTTGAAGACCCCGCATGAAGTGGTTTTCTTTTCGAGGAGATTAAACCCGTGTCCATGGAAAGTAGCCACCTGTAGTGGAAGTCAACAGAGATGCCGTCCCAATTGATTGGTAGGAATTTAACTTATTTAGGCTAAAATTATATTTCATTTATAAAAAAAGTCAGGTAGTCCATCGGGAGATGAACCATCTGACTTTTTTATATTTACTGGTGTTTTATCCCAGCCTCTTTCAATCTGTGTTTTTTATTCAGTTAATAATGGGTAAACTCCATTTTCATCGTGTGTTTCTTTCCCTACTAATGGTGGGTTAAAGACACAAACCATGCGCATTTGTGTTTTTGCACGAAGGTAATGTTTATCATGCTCATCTAAAACATAGATTGTTCCTGCTTTAATTGGGAAGACTTCACCTGTTTCTACCTTTTCAATCTCCCCTTCTCCTTCAATGCAATAAACAGCTTCAATATGATTTTTATACCAGAAGTAACTCTCTGTCCCAGCTTTAATAATGGTATCGTTTACACTAAATCCTACATTATCCTTTTTGGATAGAAAGCGGCGACTCGTCCATGTTTCTCCGGTAGTTTCTTCTTCTGTTCCAACAATATTTTCAAGTGATCTTACAATCATTACAATATCTTCCTTTCTACTATAGAGTGAATATTCGGCATTTTATAGTTAAAATTATTTCGTTTGTAGCACATGCTCGATACTTTCTTCGAGTACGTCTAGTCCTTCCCTTAACCCTTTTTCATCAATGATTAATGGTGGTAAAAACTTTACGACTTCTCCATTTGGCCCAGATGTTTCAAGAATAAGACCACGATCAAATGCTTCAGCACATATCTTATCGGAGAGACCATCTATACCGACTGCAATTCCTTGCATTAATCCCCTTCCACGTGCAGTTCCATGTAATTCAGGGAACTTTTTGATGATTGATTTAACGGCTTCACTTAGAAATTCTCCTTTTTGCTGGACCTCTTTGCCAAATTTATCTGTTTCCCAGAATTTTAATGCTTCTGTTGCAGCAATAAAGGCAAGATTATTTCCTCTGAAAGTTCCATTATGTTCGCCTGGACTCCATTGGTCATATTCTGGCTTGATTAATGTGATTGCCATCGGTAGCCCAATACCACCAATTGATTTTGACAAACAAACAATATCAGGTTTAATTCCTGCAGGTTCAAAACTAAAGAATGTACCAGTTCTTCCACATCCTGCTTGGATATCGTCAACAATTAATAAGATATCCCAGCGTTCACAAATGTCTGCTATTTTTTTCAACCATTCCATTCGAGCTGCATTAATTCCACCTTCACCTTGAACTGTTTCAAGAATGATTGCTGCTGGTAATGCAACACCACTTCCTTGGTCTTCTAAAAATTTTTCAATATAAGTAATGGAATCTTGATTTTCTGCATAATCATCAAATGGCATGAAAACACCGTGATGTAGCGGGATTCCAGCACCATTGCGTTTGGAGGAATTTCCGGATATAGAGAGTGAACCAATTGTCATCCCGTGAAAAGCGTTAGTAAAGCTGATTACAGTATCACGTCCGGTTACCTTTCTAGCAATTTTTAAGGCACTTTCTACACTATTTGTACCAGTTGGTCCAGGAAACATAATCTTATAATCAAGGTTACGAGGTTTCAGAATTACTTCTTGAAAGCGTTCAAGAAATTCTTTTCTTGGAGTTGTACCCATATCGAGGCTATGAATAATTCCATTGTTACGAATATATTCAATGATTCTTGTTTGCATATCATCATTATTATGACCGTAATTTAAAGTACCGGCACCAGCAAAAAAGTCAATATATTCTTTTCCATCTATATCCCATAGCTTATAGCCTTTGGATTTTTCAAAAACAGTTGGCCATCCACGGCTATAGCTTCTAACTGCTGATTCATATTTATCAAAGGTTTTCATTTTCGTATCTTCTATTACTGCTGTTGTCACCTAAATCATCATCCTTTATCAATTTTATTTTACTCTTGTAAATGGACCGATTCGAAACATTAGTTCATCTTCATGTCCCTCTTCTGGAAAATCAGTAGACGAAAAGTAATCAGATATTACACATTCGGCACCAAGTTTTTCCGCAAGTCCTTTAAACAAATTTTGTGATGGGTTATTGGATGGGGATACAGTTGCTTCCACATAGTGAACTTCTTCACAAGCTGTACGGCCAAGCAACTCGAACAACATCCTTGTTCCTAATCCGTTTCCCCGCTCATCCTCATTAACAGCAACCTGCCAAATAAAAAGTGTGTTTTTTGAATCAGGATGAATAAATCCAGAAATAAAACCAACTAGTTTACTATCCCGTTCCACTACAATTGATGTTTTAGAAAATAACTCACACCACATGATATAACTGTATGGTGAATTAAGATCAAGAATTTCAATATTATTAATCAATTTCCAAACATCAGCACCATCTTCTTTATTAGGCTTACGAAAATGAAATTCTGTCTGTATGTCTCTCTTTTTTAATTTTACTTGTGTAACACCATTTCCATTAGATTGGATGCTCTCACCTCCCGTTTTTAATCTTAAAATCAATGTCTCTAATAGCTTATAGGGAAAGGGTAACTTTAGTCAAAACGGATTAATCACGATATAGCACGTTTAATCGGTGTCTCGTATGTTTATTTATAAATAGATGGCAATGCCTATAAATAGCTTGCAAATAGTAGCACATAAACAGAATCTTATATTTATTGGTGACTATTCTGAACTATTCAACTTCGGCTTTTAAATAATTTAAGACCATAGAAAGCTTAGTATAATAAGGGTTATGTTAATTTTGATGAATAAGAATTTAATCTTTAAACAGTGATATTTTTAAAAAGGATATTTTGGTAAACTTTTTGTAAATTTTTTGATTGTGGGGAAAACAGAATTTTTCTGTTTTATATATAACAAGCAAGAGGATACCTTGTGGAGTATCATAATGGTGGAGTAAAGGTTATGTCCGGAATTGTGTGTAAAATGATAACTTTATAATGGTTATCGCTACAGAAATATACTCCGCTTTCCGCGGGCGGCTGCTGAGCCTCCTCGAGCTATGCTCTCGGGGGTCTTAAGCGAGGCCTTTTTTCCCGCAGGAGTCTACGTATATTTCTTTCGCTCATGTTGCTTGGTCCATTTAATATTTACACAATTATTCGGACATGACCGGAATAAAGGGGTATAGAAAAGAAATTCTATACCCGATTACGTTTCCTGCTGCTGAAAAAATTTTTCTAAGATCAGGCGGTGACTACCAACCAAATATGTAGGAAGTTTGTCCGGATGAAAAAAGCGCACATCCATTGACTCTGTTGTATCGATTTGGATATCCCCTTCATAGTCAGATGTTGAATAAGCAATCGTCACCATATAAAACTCGTCTCCATTTTCTGCAATGGAAAAATGGTTCGGACCAGAGAAAACATCAATGAGTTGTAAGGAATTAATATGTAAACCAGTCTCTTCCAAGACTTCACGGCATGCTGTCATTTCTGTTGATTCCCCTAATTCCATGAGACCACCCGGCAGTCCCCATTTCCCTTTTGGATAGGTACGTTGTTGCAAAAGAATATGTCCGGTTTCGTTAACAAGGACAACAGCAGCTCCAACAAGAATGATAGGCCGATGCCCGACTAGTTTTCGTATTTCTTCTATATACCCCATTAAGTTAAGTACTCCTTCCTATTGTTTGGTTGGTTCTGGAAAATCATTTCCTTTTGTATCTACTGTCATTTTCTTTATTTTCTGGTCTTCTAATGGCTTATCCAGTTCATCTCTCTCAGCATGGACAATATCATCTACAACATCCATTCCTTCGATTACTTTTCCGAAAGCTGCATACTCTCCATCAAGATGTGGGGATTTTTCGGTCATAATGAAAAACTGTGATCCTGCGGAATTAGGATCATTGGTTCTAGCCATCGAAAGTACACCACGATCATGAATGAGTTCATTTTCAAAGGCATTTGCGGAGAATTCTCCAGCAATAGAGTAGCCTGGCCCACCAGATCCATTCCCATCAGGGTCTCCCCCTTGAATCATAAATTCAGGAATGACGCGATGGAAAATGACACCATTGTAAAATTCCTGTTCAATTAAAGAAATAAAATTAAAAACTGTATTTGGTGCAACATCTGGATAAAGTTCCATCTTCACTTCCCCACCATTTTGCATTGTCATTGTCACGACTGGGTTTTCTCCGTTAAATTCGAATGTAGGTGCCTTAGATGAAGTAAATTCCTCTAACTCCTTTTCGGGTGTATCCCCACATCCACTCATAAAAAGAATAAGCATCATTAAAAAACCAATTATTATAAAATGATTATTTCTCATATATCGTTTCCTCCTTCATATCCTATTTCTCATTATAGAATCTTTTGGAAAAAAGTCATATAAAACGGAGTGAAATCTGCCGTCCATGCAGAAACCCCGATACATTCTCTACTGAATTTGTGTTATATGTAAAGATTATTATTTATCATCCTTCATTTATGATAATATAAATCATAAGGAAAACTTGGTGTGATTATTTTTGATGAAGGAGTATTATATGACGGAAGAAAATATAACTAGGATTCACCTAGATAATAAGGAATATATATTAATTGGAACGGCACATGTATCGAAACAAAGTGCAGAACAAGTGAAAGATGTCATTGAAAGAGAGAATCCGGATTCTGTTTGTGTGGAACTGGATGAGCAGAGGTACCAGTCTATTACAAATGAAAATAAATGGAAGGAAATGGATATATTTAAAATTATTAAGGAGAAAAGGGCGACACTTTTATTAATGAATCTAGCAATATCTTCCTTTCAACGCCGAATGGCCAAACAATTCGGAATCAATCCCGGCCAAGAGATGATACAGGGGATTCAGTCTGCTGAGGAATCAGGAGCTGAATTAGTATTAGCTGACCGGAATATCCAAATCACATTTAATCGAATTTGGCGAAATTTAGGGTGGAAGGGAAAAGCAATGCTCCTAACACAAGTTGTTGCCAGTATCTTTTCTCGGGAATCCATTTCAGAAGAAGAATTGGAAAAGATGAAATCACAAGATATGATTGATTCGATGTTAGAGGATTTTACAGAACATTTTCCTCGTTTAAAGGAACCATTGATTGATGAGCGTGACCAATATTTGGCACAAAAAATTAAAGATGCCTCGGGCGATAAGGTTGTTGCTGTACTAGGGGCTGCCCATGTTCCTGGAATTACAAAAGAAATTCATAAGGATCACAATTTACAACGACTAACAAAAATTCCACCGAAATCAAAAGCGCCTAAAATTATTGGCTGGTCCATTCCAATTATCATCTTAGGAATTATCCTGTATACCTTTCTATCCAATCCATCTGCCGGATTACAGCAGACACTTAGTTGGATCCTATGGAATGGATCATTTTCAGCAATTGGTACACTGCTAGCTTTCGGGCATCCGCTTGCGATTTTAACTGCATTTTTCGCAGCACCATTAACATCATTGAATCCCCTCCTTGCTGCGGGTTGGTTTGCCGGATTTGTCCAGGCATATTTTAAAAGGCCAAATGTGAAAGACTTTGAAACATTAGCGGAAGATGTATTCAGTGTTAAAGGCTTTTGGCATAATAAAGTAACCCGTGTATTGCTCGTTGTCGTACTCGCTAATATTGGCAGCTCCATTGGAACTTTAATTGGTGGTGCTGATGTCATACGTTTATTCTTTCAAAACCTATAAAATATGTGAAATAACTTTCTGTTTCATCAGGTGAAAAACGAGGCTTTCACAATAAACAAAGGTCTCGTTTTTTACAATAATAAGATGTATAATGAATGAAAATATCGTTAATATAATAGAATAGATTAACAGACTATTGGTTAGGATAGGAATGATATTTAAATATAATATTCTGAATAATAGAGTTCATTAATAAGAAGGTATGCAATGAAGGAAAATTCCTATTCTACTTGAATAAAGAATGGATATATAATTTGAAAGGAAGTGAAGAGATGAAGATGAATATGTTTATGACAGAAATGCCTAACTTTATAAAACGAGAAATGGAACAATTACATGAAATTATTAAACCACTAGCTAAAAAGGTATCTAAATATACATTCTGGGCATTTTTTTTAGTCGTCCTTTCTTTTGTAAACCTAGCCTTTCTTCTGTTTTTTAATCCAGAACTTCCAAGCATGGCTATACTTGTGCTCTTCGCGATAATCGGTGCTTTCGGATTAGCTTTATATAAAGAAGCAAAACATCAAAAAAGAGAGATTCATAGACAAAGTGCAGCCTATATTATTAAACGAATCCAAAAGAGTGATATTGTATCGACAGGTTATCAAAAAAGATATATTCGCTTGATCAAAGCACAACCCGTACACATGATGCAATACTTCATCAGATTCCTAGAAGAAGAGAAGAAACAAGTTACCTAATGAAGGTCCTGTATCCACAGGGCTTTTTATTTTTGCTAGCCCATACCAACTACTGCTTTGTTTCAAACCTCTTTAATTGACACCCTTCACAAGATATGATAAAAAACATATAGGATTATCACTCTAGACAAGAGAGTGCTAAATTTTAAGACAAGTTTGAAGGGGAGAATCAATGATGGCAAAAAAGGAATTTCAAGCGGAATCCAAACGTTTATTAGAAATGATGATTAATTCCATTTACTCACAAAAAGAAGTATTTCTCCGAGAATTAATTTCTAATGCAAGTGATGCAATTGATAAAATTTATTATAAAACCTTAACAGATGATTCATTAACATTTGATCGGGAAAACTACTATATCCGTCTAGAAGCTGATAAAGATAATCGCACACTAAAAGTGATGGATACTGGTATTGGAATGACTAAAGAGGATTTAGAGAAGAATCTTGGAACGATTGCCAAAAGTGGCTCCCATGCATTCAAGAAGGCAAATGAAATCGATGATGAACATGATATTATCGGGCAATTCGGTGTTGGATTTTATGCTGCGTTTATGGTCAGTGATGTTGTCACCGTTATTAGTCGTGCACTAGGCAGTGATGAGGCATATAAATGGGAATCTGCAGGGGCGGATGGATACACTATTGAACCTTGCGAAAAAGCAGATGTTGGTACGGAAATAATTTTGAAATTAAAAGAAAATGAAGATGAAGAGGATTATGATCAATTTTTAGAAGAGTATCGACTAAAAGAAATCGTGAAAAAATATTCCGATTTTATTCGCTATCCAATTAAAATGGATGTCACAAAAAGTAAGCCAAAAGATGATGATAGCGAGGAATATGTTGACTATACTGAAGAAGAAACAATTAATAGCATGGTACCAATTTGGAGAAAGAATCCGAATGAGTTAACGGATGAGGATTATGAGAACTTTTACCAAGAAAAACGGTATGGCTTTGATAAACCGTTGAAACATGTTCACATTAAAGCAGATGGAACTATTCGGTATGATGCAATCCTTTATATCCCAGAAACAACACCATTTGATTATTACACAGCAGAATATGAAAAAGGCCTAGAGCTATATGCAAACAGTGTATTAATTATGGAGAAAAATGGGGATTTACTCCCAGATTACTTTAGCTTTGTAAAAGGGATGGTAGATTCAAAAGACTTATCCTTAAACATCTCACGAGAAATGCTCCAACATGATCGCCAATTAAAATTAATTGAGAAAAACATCGCAAGAAGAATTAAGCGTGAACTATTAAAAATGCTCCGAAATGATCGTGAGAATTATGAGAAGTTTTACGATGCATTCGGGCGTCAATTGAAATATGGCGTGTATAGTGATTTTGGTGCAAATAAAGAAACATTACAAGACCTTCTCTTGTTCTATTCCTCTACAGAGAAGAAATTGGTCAGCCTAGAAGAGTATGTAGAAAGAATGCCGGAAGATCAGAAATATATTTTCTATGCAACTGGAGAATCAAATGATCGCATCGAGAAACTTCCACAAACAGAATTAGTGGCAGATAAAGGATATGAAATTTTATATTTCACAGATGAAGTGGATGAATTTGCAATCAAAATGCTCATGCAATATAAAGAAAAAGAATTCCGCTCTGTATCAAGTGGTGACTTAGGCATTGATATGGAAGAGGAAGATAAAAAGGCAAAAGAAGAAGCAGATGCAAACAAAGATTTATTTGCCGAAATGAAGAAATTGCTAGATGGAAAAGTAAAAGATGTCCGTGTATCCAAACGCTTGAAATCACATCCGGTTTGTTTAGCGGCTGATGGTGATATTTCACTTGAAATGGAAAAAGTATTAAATGCAATGCCAAATAACCAACAAATTGAAGCAGAAAAAGTGTTAGAAATCAATCCCGATCATAATGTTTATCAATCGCTAAAAACAGCTTTTGAAAGTGATAAGGAGAAATTCGGTCTATATACGAACCTTTTATATAACCAAGCATTATTAATCGAAGGAATGCCGGTAAAAGATCCAGTAGAATTTTCCAATAATATTTGTAAAGTGATGATGTAAATGATAAAGGAAATCCCACAGCAAATGAAAACTGTGAGATTTACAAGAAATAAAATAGGATAACGGGGTTGTATTTTGTGAGAGACTATGGAGATAGTCTCTTTTTTTTATTGATCCTTCAATGTAAACTATTTAAATATAAGGTTGACAAACTATGTCGCAATCAATTATCCTATAAGAAATACAAAAAAAGAGGTGAGTAAAATGGGTTCCACAACAGTTGGAACAAAAATAAGATTTCGCGCTCTTGATATCGCTTACATAGGAATGTTCTCAGCACTCATGATGATTGGTGCGAATATCACGTCTTTTGCACCTTTTATGGTAGTTGGTGGAGTTCCAATTACATTACAGGCTTTTTTTGCAATATTAGCAGGAATTATGCTTGGTAGTCGTTTAGGAGCGATTTCCATAGCAGTGTATGCATTTATTGGACTTGCAGGAGCACCAGTATTTGCGCGTTTCACTGGAGGATTCTCTCAATTATTGAGTCCGACATTTGGCTTTATTATTGCATTTATTTTTACTGCTTACTTAACAGGAAAAATAGTGGAATCCTTTAGCACCCGCGGAGCATACATTGTTGCTGCGCTTATATCTACAGTTATTATTTATATTTTCGGGACGAATTGGATTTATTTTGCTTATCAAATTTGGGCAGATGCACCACCTGAATTTACGTATAAGTTAGCATGGTTATGGATGTTGGCTCCACTACCAAAAGACCTTATACTCGCCGTGTTTGCAGGGGTATTTGGGTATCGGATGCGCCATATTATTCATAAACCGAATTCAGAAAGGGGAGTAAATAAATGAATAAATATGAAAAGATTGCTGAAAAGGTATTAGCTGATGAAGAAATAACAGATGAAGAGGCTCTGTCGGTTTTGGAAAGTCCAGATGAGGATTTATTACCATTGCTTCATGCGGCTTATAAAGTACGTAAAAATTACTTCGGTAACAAAGTGAAATTAAATATGATTATTAATACAAAATCAGGACTATGCCCAGAATCATGCGGCTATTGCGCCCAGTCAATTGTTTCGGAAGCACCGATTGAAAAATATCCTCTGATGGAAAAACAAGACATTGTTGCAGGGGCACAGCGCGCGAAGGATTTAAACGTTGGAACTTATTGTATCGTGATGAGTGGTCGAGGCCCAACAAACCATGAACTAGATGTGGTTGTCGATTCGGTAAAAGAGATTAAAGATAAACATGAAGACATGACAGTTTGCGCATGTTTAGGTATTTTAAAGCCAGGGCAGGCTGAACGTTTAAAAGACGCAGGGGTAGACAGATATAATCATAACATCAATACTTCCAGCAATCATCATGAAAACATTACGACATCTCACACATATGATGATCGTGTTCGAACGGTCGAATATGCTAAACAGACTGGAATTTCCCCATGTTCTGGAGTCATTGTTGGGATGAAAGAAACAAAAGAAGATGTCATTAACATGGGAAGAAGTTTAAAAGCCTTAGATGCCGATTCCATTCCAGTCAATTTTTTACATGCGATTGATGGTACTCCATTAGAAGGTACAGATGAACTAGATCCCCGTTATTGTTTAAAGGTATTATGCTTATTTCGCTTTATTAACCCAACAAAAGAAATTCGAATTTCTGGTGGGCGAGAAGTGAATTTGCGCAGCCTACAACCATTCGGCCTTTTTCCGGCAAACTCCATTTTTATCGGAGATTACCTCACAACAGAGGGAGCAGAAAGAACCTATGATTGGCAAATGATGGAGGACCTTGGGTTTGAAGTAGACATGGATGCATGGAACAAAGAAAAACAAGAAGTCGCTCAAAGCTAACAGGAAATGATAAGAAAAACTCTGGATCAATTGTGAAAGATTCAGAGTTTTTCTGTTTTTAATTTTGTAATGATGATTGCTCTTTATGTTAATGTAACCGGAATTACTTGGAATTTGGAAAACCGGTCACGCTGGCGTCAGCCCCGTGCCCGAAATCAAGTAAAAGTGAAAAACTGGTCACGCTGGCGGCTGCCCCGTGCCCGAAATCAAGTAAAAGTGGAAAACCGGTCACGCTGGGAGTCGCCCCGTGCCCGAAATCAAGTAAAAATGGAAAATCAGTCACGCTGGCGGCTGCCCCGTACCCGAAATCAAGTAAAAGTGGAAAACCGGTCACGCTGGGAGTCGCCCCGTGCCCGAAATCAAGTAAAAGTGGAAAACCGGTCACGCTGGCGGCTGCCCCGTGCCCGAAATCAATCAAAAGTGGAAAATCAGTCACGCGGGCGACTACCTCGTAAGCAAAATTAGAAACCCCATCACGCTAGTAAGTTTCGCTTTATACCCTTATAAGAAAATACTAACAAAACTTTAACACTTCTTTACACTTGCTTAACAAACCATTGCTAGAATAAATATAGCTAGTTCTTAAGGGGGATACTTTGTGAAAAAAATCATAAAAAATAGGTTAAAAGACACAGAAGCAAACACCATACAAAAAAGTTATCAAAAAATATTACAAAAAATTAGTTTGAAGAATCGCCTCATCATTCTATTTATAGCCCTTTTAACCATTTCGGTCGTTGCTGTTGGTATGATTTCTTATGGAAAATCAAGTCAAATGACCATTGAAAAAGTAGAAAACCGATTACAACGTGAGGTAGAATTAATGGATCAGATTGCAAGTAATTTAAAGTTTCTATATGTTGGTGATGATGCTTATTTTATGCAGCAGCTAGAGATAAATGTTCGTTCGCAACGCAAGCAATTAGAAATGGAAGGCATGGAATCTGATTACTTTTATATTGAAAATAAAGAAGTAAACCCATTTAAAATAAGTGAAAAATCATTGCCCGATATTCCGGAAAAGGTCATTCAAGCCATCCAAGAAGAAAAAAATGGTATCCTTCACTCAACAATCGATACCAATAAATATACATTTGCCTTTCGGACATTACAAGATTTAGATGGAATTTATGTTCTAGCAGTTCCAGCACATACCTATATGAGTGAAGTCAATGAAATGGCGACATTTATTATGTTTTTAACAATTGGATTCATTATAGTAGCAACAATTATTATTGTATTATTTGTTAGAAGCATGACAACGCCACTGACGAGGTTAAGGGAAATGATGCGTACTGTAAGAGAAGGAAAATTACATGATCCGGAAAAACTCCATACCACCATTCCAGAGATTACATCTTTACATAAAAGTTATCACGCGATGATTCGTCATATGCGTGGAATACTTTATCAAGTAAAAGTAACTACAGACCGATTGGAACATACTGGTATTAATTTACAGGAATCATCAGAAACAACATTAGCATCAAGCCAAGATTTAGTGGCAGCTGTACATACTGTAAAAGAGGGTGCAGAACAAACGGCAAGCAGTTCAGAAACGAACTTGGAATCATTTACCCAATTAAAGCAAAAGATGGCGCAAATTCAAGAGAGTATGGCTACGGTGCAAAAAAGTCGTGAACATATGCTTCAATCTGCTGTCTATGGTAAAAGGACTACGACTAAGCTTATTGAAATGATTGATTTATTTGAAACAGATTTTACCCAACTTACAGCAATCATTCAACAGGTGGAAGAACATATCGAGTCGATTGGCCAATTTACAGGAACTATTCAGGAAATAGCTGAACAAACCAATTTATTATCATTGAATGCACAGATTGAAGCAGCAAGAGCTGGAGAGTCTGGAAAAGGTTTTGCGGTTGTTGCGAATGAAGTACGTAAATTAGCAGATCAATCCAAGCAGGCTGCAGAAAACATAACTAGTTCCATTGGTGATTTAAATGGGATTTCCCATACAGCGAGCAATGAGTTTGTTACCATGTTAGTCAAAACAAAAGAAACATTAAATATATCCAACCAATCCCAAGAGTCAATTAGTGAATTAATGGAAGGCATATCAGATATGGATGAAAATCTAATAAATATGGAAACAGATTTTTCTGATTTACAGCAAATTTTACCAAAGCTAGAACAGATTTCTCTAAGTTTTTCTTCTGTATCACAAGAAACTTTAGCAAGTGTTGAAGAAATGCTTGCAAGTGGGGAAGCTCAAATGAAACAAATAGAGGGGACACATGAAATAGGTTTAAAACTAGTAGATTTATCAAAGACATTGACAAAGCATACAAATAAATTTTCCGTGAATATAAGTAAATAAAGTAATTGTAAAGAGGCTGGGACAAAACCCCAGTAAATAAAAACTAAGGCGTGGGAGCTTACACTAAAAAAAGTGTAGGCCCCACGCCTTTTTATGTTGTTATTTGAGTAAACAAAAAGGACACCTTTTGATAAAATTA
>NZ_VDUW01000010.1 GCF_008039555.1 Cerasibacillus terrae | reverse complement strand
AGGTTACCGCCATAAAGAACAAATCCATGATAGATGATGGAAATAACCATACAAAAAAATGGTTCCGAGCAATTTTTAATGCTTGGAACCATTTTTTATACTATTTTGAGCTAGTTTTGTCCCAGCCCCAATTTTAAATTATTAAGAAAAAATAGAAGGGTCTACTTCAGTATTCTCTTGTTTTTCATAACCCTTCATATACTTAATTCTACGTTGTGCACTTGCTTGGCTTACTTGTTCATCGGCATGGTAAGAGGAACGGACAAGTGGTCCTGATTCACAATGCTCAAAGCCCTTTTCAAGCGCAATTTCTTTTAATTCAAGAAATTCATCTGGATGGTAATACTTTACAACATCAAGGTGTTTTCTTGTTGGTTGTAGGTATTGGCCAATTGTCATAATGTCAACATCATGTGCTAAAAGGTCATCCATTGCTTGGATAATCTCTTCTTTTGTTTCTCCTAATCCGACCATAATACTTGATTTTGTTGGTGTATTTGGTGCGATTGATTTTACACGTTTTAATAATTGTAAAGAGCGATCATATGTTGCACGTGCACGTACACGTTTTGTTAGTCTTCTTACTGTTTCAATATTATGGTTAAAAATATCTGGCTTACTATCCATTAACGTATGTAGACTTTCATAGTCACCTTTCATGTCTGATGGAAGTACTTCGATTGTACAAGCTGGGTTCTTTCTACGGATAGCACGAACAGTTTCAGCAAAAACAGCTGCACCACCATCATTTAAATCATCACGAGCAACAGCAGTAACAACAACATGACGTAATCCCATTAGTTGAACAGAATCGGCAACTCTTTCTGGCTCGTTCCAGTCCAGCTCATTCGGTAAACCTGTTTTAACAGCACAGAAGCGACAACCTCTTGTACAGGTATCTCCTAAAATCATAAATGTCGCTGTTTTTCGTTCACTCCAACATTCATAAATATTTGGACATTTTGCTTCTTCACAAACCGTATTTAAATTGTTTTCACGCATTATTTTTTTTAAATCATTATATGATTTATTCGTATTAATCTTCGTTTTTAGCCACTTTGGTTTTCTTGAAATTTCTGTTTTGTTTTTCATGGAATTCGCCCCTTTATGGTCAATGATAAACGTGCAAATTAATGTTGAACAGGAATTGTTTGTTTATATTTTTCCTTTGCTAATTGATACACTTCTTCCCACTGGTTATCATCCAATTCAAATGGCTTAAAAGATACCCCAAGTGAGGATTGAAAGCCATTATAAAATGCTTCTTGAACTTCTTTATATGTATATCTTTTTCCAGTGATTTGCTCAATAGTAGTTGCTTTTTGGCGAAATGCTCGTCTATTTACTTCACGTTTTCTTTCTGATGGGAATGCAAATAAATCAAAAAGCATATCTTCATTCATCGTAATTGGAATGGAACCGTGCTGTAAGAGGACCCCTTTTTGTCTTGTCTGTGCATTACCAGAAACTTTCTTTCCATCTACAACAAGTTCGTAAAAGGCTGGTTTTTCGAAACAGACAGCTGTTCGATTCTTACCTTTTTTCCGCTCAGGAATAAAATATTCTGCCTCAATTCCTAAGTTTTTATAACCTACCTTGATTCCTTGTGATAACACATGGTATGCTTCACGGATTGTCTTAGGTATTTTTGGATGACTTTCTGATACAACAATACTATAGGTTAGTTCATCATCATGTAAAACAGCACTACCACCAGTTAATCTTCGGACAAGTTGACATCCATGTTTTTCAAGACCTGGAAAATGAATGGACTTTTCTTTTTGGAAATGCCCTAAGGATAAGGTGGGAGTTGACCAACCATAAAAACGTAATGTTGGTGGAATCTTTCCCTCACTATGCCAACGAAGTAATGCTTCGTCAAGTGCCATATTAATAGATGCTTCGTGAAAATCAGTTTTTAGAATGTTCCACGTTTCTTGCAACATATTTCCCCCTCGAGTATATGTGACATTTATCGCAGGTTAACTGGCTGTAAGGTCCCTGCTAATTGAAGTTTCACTTTAATTGGCTCCCCAGTGCTTGACTCCTACTTTAGTACCTACATATATAGCTCTATCTTAACGATGATTTTATGGATTGTAAAGCGATACAAGAAAGATAAATATGAGTTGAGTTAGTTTCATTTTTCATGTAATCATGGTTAAATAAATGTAAGTAAATGAATGGAAATGGGGGCATTTGGATGCAAGGTGGAGATCAATTTGGGGTTTTATGGCTTGTCATGATTGTGATTACCATTCTTGCCGTCGTTATCATCATTCGTAAAGATAAAAGGCAGGAAAAGAAAGGACTTAATATGCTTCAAGCTAGTCTTGAAAAAGGTGAAATAACAAAGGAAGAATATAAAGAATTATATTTAAAATTTAAAGATGATACGTGTGACACTTGTCCAAATATTAAAGCATATTTAAGTGAAATTCGCAGAAATGCATATGATGCAAACAATACAAACAAGTAAAAAGGAGTTTGGACATAACTAGTCAAATATAACTTAAAAATGGTTCCAATCATCATCTTTTAATGATTGGAACCATTTTTTTTCTAGATTATTTTTATTAGTTGTAGTTAGATTGCTGTTTATGGCGATATACTTTCTCAAGTTTACCACCGTAAATACAAACCCTAATTCATTTCTCCTTTCCATCTTTAACTATTTGTTCGAATAAGTCTTAAAGAGTTCATTGTAACAAGAAGGGTCGCTCCCATATCGGCAAAAATAGCAATCCATAGTGTGAGCCACCCTGGAATCACTAATAATAAGGCAATGAGTTTTAATCCCAATGCAAAGGAGATATTTTGTTTAATAATTGTTAATGCTTTCCGGCTAAGGGCAATCGTAAATGGAAGCTTTTCTAAATCATCTCCCATTAACGCGATGTCTGCTGTTTCTAAGGCCGCATCTGTACCAGCTCCACCCATAGCAATTCCGACAGATGCTCCAGCGAGAGCGGGTGCATCATTAATTCCATCACCGACCATAGCAGTTTTACCATGTCGTTGTTCAAGCTGTTTTATAATATTTAACTTCTCATCAGGCATGAGCTCTGCCTTTACTTCAGTTATACCCAACTGATTTCCAATAGCTTTTCCTGTTTTATGGTTGTCACCCGTTAACATAATGGTGTTTTTAATTCCTAATTGGTGTAATCTTTGAATAACATCTTTACTACTTGTTCGTACCTGATCTGCAACAGCAATTAATCCGAGGATATCTTTTTTTGTGCCAAGTAATGTTACTGTTTTTCCGTCTCCTTGCATGGCTCTTATTTTTTCTTGGATTGTAGTAGGTATCAATTGATCCTTTTCAAAAAATGCGGGACTCCCAACAAAGTATTCCGTGTCATTAATGGTTGCTTTTGCTCCTTTACCAGTAATGGATTGGAATTTTTCAGCAGTATAATATGTTGCTTTTTCTTCTGTTGCTTTATGTGTAATAGCTGTTGCTAATGGATGCTGGGAAAAAACTTCAATAGCATTGGCAATTGATAGAATTTTCTTTTCTTCACCATTTTTTATTGAAATTACATCTGTTACATGTGGTTTTCCTTCTGTTAATGTGCCAGTTTTATCAAATGCAATTGCTTGTAAATGTCCAGTTTCTTCTAAATGTACTCCACCTTTAATGAGTACACCTTTTCTAGCGGCATTTCCAATTGCTGTAACAATTGCAACCGGGGTGGAAATGACCAGTGCACAAGGGCAACCTACAACAAGAACCGCTAACCCACTATAAATCCACGTATTCCAAGATGCTCCAGCAATTAATGGTGGTCCAATTGCAACAAAAAAGGCAATCAGCATAATCATTGGCGTATAATACTTTGCAAATTTATCCACGAATTTCTGTGAAGGAGCACGCTCTGCTTGAGCTTCTTCTACAAGATGAATGATTTTGGCAATAGTAGTATCTTCTACATGTTTCGTTACTCTTACCTCTAAAAAACCCTCTCCATTAATAGAGCCAGCAAAGATTTCATTTCCAGTCAATTTATGAACAGGAATGGATTCTCCTGTTATAGCTGCTTCATTGATAGAAGATTCACCGCTTATTACTTCTCCATCCATGGCAATACGTTGTCCGGGTTTAACAAGCATTATGTCTCCAATTTGAATTTCCTCAACATCTAGTTCTACTTCACTGTTTCCTCTTCTAATCAGCGCCTTATTTGGGGCGATATCTATTAACGAACGAATGGAGTCGCGTGCTTTATCAATGGAGTAGCTTTCTAATGCCTCGCTAATAGCAAATAAGAAAACGACGACAGCAGCTTCTCCCCATTCTCCAATAATTGCTGCTCCAATAATGGCAATTGTCATCAATGTTTTCATATCGAAGTCTAATTTAGTTAAATTTTTAAATCCTTCTATAAAAATATTGTACCCACCAATAACAATTGCAAGAAGAAATAAACTAATTGTTAGAATATGTTTCTCCCCGATTAGAAAATAAGATAAATAACCAGTAAATACAAAAATAAGAGAAATCATTGCAGGTATATTATCTTTGTTTTTCCAAAAGGGTTCTTTTTTGCGTTCTAATTGCTGGTTTTCGGTATATACTTTAATTCCATCGAAAGCACCGGCTTTTTCTAACTGTTCTATAGATGCTTCCCCTTGTACGGTTATTTTAGATGCACCGAAATTTAATTCCACATCTTGAACACTATCAATTTCACGAATGTTTTTTTCAAATTTAGCTGCACAATTTGCACATGACAAACCTTGGAGTCGATACGTATGTTGTTGTTTAGACATGTTTATCCCTCCTCATTAGCGTGAATGATTGCGATATATATTAGCTGCCTAACATGATCATCTTTTAAAGAATAAAAAACGAGCTTTCCTTTTTTTTCACTTTTCGCAAGGTCCATATTTCGTAATAAACGTAGATGATGAGAAGCCGTGGCACTAGTGGCTCCAATGATATGTGCGACATCACAAACACATAATTCCTTTTCTATTGTTAGCGCATAAGCGATTTTTAAACGGGTGGGGTCTGCTAATGCTTTGAAAATTTGTTCAACCCCATTAATTTGTTCTATTTTTGGCTTTATTTTATTAACGATCTCTTCATCATAGCAAAACGAATCACAAGTATGTTTTGAATCATCAATGGTTTGCCTTTTATTCATTTTAACACCTCACTCAAATATTCATTTGATTATATTGTATGCTGTGTATTTTTTTATGTCAATCAAATAGTCATATGAATGTTTGAATGTCACGGTATTATTCCACATTTTAGATAAGATTTTGAAGGTAGAAACTTCTTATTGATTATGCTTAAATAAATACAATGGAGAAAAAATGAAATGAGGTGATATACATGTTGGCTCTTTGGTCTATTCCACTTCCACTACAAATATTATTAGCCGTTCTTGTTTTTGCTGTTTTGATTTATATCCTCATTCGTTTTCGTGCAGATAAACATCCATCCCCAGATTCCTTACAACTTTTAGAAGAGCGCATGGAAAATGGAGAAATTAGCTTTAAAGATTATTTACAAGCAAAAAGAAGTAGAGGAAAATAACTTTTCATGATATTTTAAAGGTAGATGAATTTTAATGGTTACTTTTTGCTTCCTATTGAATAGGATGGCAATAAGCCTAGTTTTAAAGAGAGGATAAAGAGAATGAAGAAAATACGGGTAGGAATTATTTTTGGTGGAAAGTCAGCAGAGCATGAGGTTTCATTACAGTCGGCAAAGAATATTGTAGATGCAATTGATAAGGAAAAATTTGCTGTGACATTACTTGGAATTGATAAAAATGGAAATTGGCATGTATATGACGAAGATTCTTATTTAAAGAATGCAGATGATCCAAAACGGATTGAGTTGAACGAGTCAGAAGATGTTGTTGGTATTGTTCCAGGTTTAACAGAAGAGTCATTTATTCATGCTAAAACAGCGGAAGTGATGCAGAAGTTAGATGTTATCTTCCCGATTGTCCATGGTACATTAGGTGAGGATGGAAGTTTACAGGGGATGTTGCGTTTGATAAATCTCCCTTTTGTTGGTCCAAATGTCCTTAGTTCTTCTATTTGCATGGACAAAGATATTGCCAAAAAACTACTACAGATAGCTGGAATTAAAGTAGCAAAAGGATTCGTTTTTACAAAAGCGAAAAGAGATTACATTGATTATTCAACCGTTGTAGAACAGTTAGGGGAAACTGTATTTGTTAAACCAGCAAACCAAGGTTCCTCTGTTGGAATTAGTAAAGTATCTACAGAAGAGGAATTTATGACAGCAGTTGATTTTGCTTTTCAATATGATCATAAAATTGTTGTCGAAGAGACAATACAGGGAAGAGAAATTGAATGTTCTGTGTTAGGAAATGATGAACCAATGGCATCTTTACCTGGAGAAATCTTACCGAAGACAGATTTTTATTCTTATGAATCGAAGTATATCGATGAAAAAGGTGCAGAGTTATCTATACCGGCAAATCTTCCTGATGAACATATCAAAATGGTACAAGAAACAGCAATCCATGCTTATGAAACTTTACAATGTGAAGGCCTAGCACGAGTAGACTTTTTCTTAACAGAGAACAATGAACTTTATGTTAATGAAATTAATACATTGCCAGGATTTACGAAAATTAGTATGTATCCAAAGCTTTGGGAAGTAAGTGGTATTTCTTATACTGATTTAATTACAAAGTTAATTGAATTGGCAATGGAACGTCATCAGGAAAATAAAGCATTAAAGGGTTCTGTTTGGGAATAATTATTTTTACAAAAACAACTGTCCCATCCTAGTTTATATAAAAGGATGGGACAGTTGTTCATTTGGTTATATGTCTTCACGGTTATTCTCCACTGTGTTTTCTCCTGTTAATGATTTGTCTTCACTAAACTCCGTACCATATTTTAATGTATGATTTGCATCTAGATAATCGTCATCGGTTACATTATTGGCACGTTCAAATAATAATGGAATGACAACCAAGCCACTTAGCCCAACAATACCATATAAAATTCGTGCTAAAGCAGTATCTTGTCCACCAAAGGCTCCAGCAATAAAATCAAAATTAAAAAATCCAATCAATCCCCAATTTAATGCACCAATGATGACAAGGATTAAGGCAATACGTTGGAATGCAGTCAATTTTTTCCACCTCTTTCTTATTTGATATAGGAATATATACATGTTAGTTTTGTGTTTTTTATCAATTTTATACGGTACTTAAGATAAAGAAAAAAATGGAAAATTGTATATCTATTTTATTAAGTAATTCCTTTTCAAGGGATGAATAAATTATCATAAGGGGAATGAAGGACGAAACTAGCATGGTGTCGGTGGAAGGGTCCATCTTGTTATTTGAAATATATATAAGTAGGCACTACATATCTGAAATCAATTGTTAAATAAATCGTAATCATTCATGTTATTTTTAAACAAAAAATAGCATGTGAATGAGAAAACTTCCACATGCTATCAGCTGTTTTGATTAGGGTAATTGTATTCTTTTGCTATTTCAGAAATGTATCTACAGGTTTCTATCCTTTGTATACGGTGAATTTTTCTTCGGCTGAAACTCTCCCTTTATCAGCTGGTATTTCATCAAAATAGCCTAGGTGTATGAATCCTACTATTTTTTCATGTTCTTGCACATCTAATAACTCTTTTACTTTTTCGTTATAAATATGTGGGTTTGTTTTCCAAACCATACCAAGTTGTTTTTCCCATGCTAAAAGCCATAAATTTTGAATCATGCTTGAAACGGCACCGAAGTTTTCGTCCCATTGTTTTGGTAATGGTGGTGCTTCCATAATAACGACTAATATGGCATTTGGCTCCATTAAGTATTGCCTACGATTTTCTTGACTTTCTTCTGGATAGGTGCGAGATACTTTTTCAGCGAAATAGGGTAATTGATCTTGCCCGACAAAAATAAACCGCCATGGTTGTCTGTTTCCATGGGTAGGTGCATAAATAGCATCATTTAGTAAATCCAATACAAGTTCTTTTTTTACTTCTTTATTCGTGTATCCTTTTTTAACGGAACGCCTTTCCCGAATAATTTCAGCAATACTGGATTTTTTTTCCGTTGTATCCATCTTTTTTCTCCTTTCATAACATGTCTTCTAATTGATAATCGTTATCAAATAGTATATATGATATGACAGGTTATTGCAAAATTACTAACTCGGTGGGTTTACAGAGGGGATGTCTGTTGGGGAGTATCATACATTATGATTTGAAAATCCCCTTATTTCAAAACGAAACAATTATCTAGTCATTGGAAATTTCTTGATTTTTTAAACAAATTCACCTATAACTATAAATAGTTCTAATAATTTCATGGTATATATGTGAAAAACTTCACAATGGAGGAGTGGATAATATGAAAGAATTTCTAAAGAAAAAAGGGGTCTCTTTGTCTGCAAAGGAATATCTCATCACAGCATTAAGTTATATGGCATTAGGATTGTTTTCCTCCCTTATTATCGGATTAATTATTAAAACACTTGGAGAACAATTGGTTGCTTTGGATATTCAGACCATTGGAACCTATTTTATTGAGATGGGTGCCTTTGCCATGGATAATAAAATAATGGGTGGAGCGATTGGAGTTGCTATTGCCTACGGATTAAAAGCACCACCACTTGTTTTATTCTCCACTTTATTTGCAGGAGCTTTTGGAGCAGAACTAGGTGGTCCTGCGGGAAGTTATGTTGCCGCCTTATTTGCTACGGAATTTGGAAAAATGGTCTATCAAACAACACGGGTTGACATTATTATCACCCCATTTGTTACTATTTTTATTGGCTTTTTCACAGGGACAATTATTGGAAAACCAATTAATACTTTTATGACGGGTTTTGGGAGTGTCATTAATTGGTCAACAGAACAACAACCATTTATCATGGGAATTCTTGTTGCTGTGTTGATGGGGTGGGCTTTGACTGCTCCTATTTCAAGTGTGGCGATCGCACTTATGCTTGGATTAGACGGACTTGCTGCGGGTGCTGCTACTATCGGTTGTTCTGCCCAAATGATTGGATTTGCTGTTTCCAGTTATCGGGAAAATGGAATCGGTGGCTTAGTTGCTCAAGGTTTAGGAACATCCATGTTACAAGTAGCCAATATCCTTAAAAAGCCGATTATTCTTATCCCACCAACAATCGCGGGTGCTGTTTTAGCACCATTTTCCACTGTTATATTCGAATTAACTAATAATCCATCTGGAGCTGGGATGGGTACAAGTGGATTGGTCGGTCAGATTATGACATTTGAATCAATGGGTTTTTCTCTCGATGTTTTCTGGATTATTATTGGTTTACATATTATCGCACCAGCAATTATCAGCTGGATACTTTCTGAATGGTTCCGGAAAAAGGATTGGATTCAGTCAGGGGATATGAAGATCATGTATGAATAGATAGGATAAAAGGATGATTCCTTGAAAAGTGTATTGCTTATGGTATAAGTAATAGGGAGACGTATGAAAATCTGGATGAGGGTTGTGAATAAAATGGAAATGATTTCTGTCAGTCACACGTTTGAAAAACTAATTCAAGCAAAAAAGTTGTTTAGCCAACATGATAAGGAAATTGTACAGATTAAATTAAAAGCGGGAGAAGTCATTAAAGAGCATCGCTCCCCAAAACATGTATTTATATTTGTTGCACAAGGTGAAGTTGAATTCACGGTAAATGGTGAAGAAGTGGAAGTAAACCAAGAACGTATTTTATATATGGAACCAGATGAATTACATGCACTAAAGGCAATTACGGATGTATCCTTATATGTAGTTAAATGCTAATGAACAGAAATCGTCGCTGAATTACTAGCGGCGTTTTGGTTTTTTATTTCATTTGTAAGTGATTTATTTCATAGCATATGAAGAGATGTTTCTTTAAAATAGAGATAGAAAAGGAATACGTTAAGGACTGTCCACCAAGGGGAGAATTTATATGAGTTTTTACAGCTTTTTATTATTTATCCACATCATTTCTGCAATTCTAGGATTAGGTCCAGGATTTGCTATGATCCCGATTGTCAAAAATGCAAAAAACATGACTGAGCTTCGCCATGCCTATTTTATTAGAAATCGAATTCATATATTTGTAATGATTGGTGGAACTTTATTATTATTAACAGGGCTTGGGATGGGGATATTACGACCATCTTTATTTACAACTGGCTGGTTTGTCGTGAGTTTAATCCTATATTTACTTGCCTTAGCTATTGGGCCGATTGTACTTTCGCCCAAATCAAGACCAATTAAGGAATTGTTAAAGGAACATCCAACAGAAGAAATACCCGATACGTATTATGAGCTTGCTAAACGGTTATTTTTCTACGAGCGAATTGAAAATGGTATATTTTTACTTGTCATTATATTGATGATTATAAAACCATTTTAAAAGAAATGCGACCTGTTTTGAAAGGAACTGGGTCGTTTTTCTATTACCGCAGATTAACTGGCCGTAAGACCTCCACATCAAAATTCGAGATACTGAAGAATTATAAGTGGAGGTTCAACAGCCAGTAAAGGCCCGATTCGTTCAACTAACAACCAGTGGGAAAAGAAAAAAGGCTCCCACTGGTTGAAGTTTCACTGTATTTGTAAACAGGGTTTTAACTTTTTAAAAAATATCGAATTATTGTTGCAATTAAGGTTATGACATGCTATATTCAATCAAAGATTTATTTATAATCTGTATGTACGAAGGGAAATTCGCTCTTGATAACAGTTTTGTAATGTTGCGGAAGTAAAAAGCGAAAGGGGGATATAATATGCGAACCGTTACATTGGAAGACGTGTTTACACATCCAACAACACAGAAATATTTACGACGCTCGGGGATAGCGCATGCTATTCAAGTTGCAGAAAATGCTTACTTAATATCGAAGCGTTTTAAAGTAAATCCAGATCTTGCTACGAAGGCTGCACTGCTTCATGATGTAGGACATTATACATGGTATAAAAATGGACAATGGGATTATAATTTGTATAAGGAAAATGATATTCATGCCATTAAAGGTGCAAATCGAGCGCATAAGTTATTAATTGAAATTGGTGAAGAACCTCGACATGCAAAGGAGATTGCGATAGCAATTTTACTTCATACTGATTCCTATTTGCCAGATGGCTACTTACATTTAAATCCATTACAACAAGTCGTAACACTTGCCGATGAAGCGGATGAAGAAGTGGGAGGCAATCATCATTATAAACAAATAGATGATACCATTGCACTAGAGCGAATTCGTGTCTTAGATATAAAAATAGATGAAGTATTACATGAACCTGTCAAGCAATTAAACAAAATGAAACAAATCTTCTAATCCTATCCAACAGCCTTGTATATCCTCCAGTAATATTCGAAACAAATCAGTTGACGTTTGAATCTATTATCATATATCATACCCATGCATGTCAGTTTTTTTACAAAAGGGAGTTATATGAGAATGAAAATATATGCATTTGCATTTTTAGTGTTATTAGCGATTGCTTTACGAATGATTTATAAACGGTATGTTCCTGTATACGGAATTAAGAAATTAGATAAAATGCTTCTATCCGAAGAAATTACCCTTATTGATGTAAGGGAATATAATGAAGTATATTATACAAAGGATGCCTCTGTTCTTCATATGCCGATTCCTTATTTAGGTAGAAATTATCGCGATATTCCAACAAAACAAGTAGCCATCATTGCTTCGGATCGTATCTCACGCAATGTTAGTATTCGTGAATTACGTAAATATGGTTTTCAGGTTATTGGGTTTTACTGTGTGGCTGAAAGGGAAGTAATGACTAAACGAGTTGCAACATCTACCTGTTCTTAAAAGGAAAAAAGGCGAAGAATCCTAAACCTAAGGATTCTTCGCCTTTACTATTTATACTAGAAAATAACTATTGTTTTAACGTGGCTAAATACTCTTCCAATGTGATGTCATTGTTCATAATTTCTTTTGCAGCTATTTTTCCAACATAACGAATATGCCATGGTTCATATTGGTATTTCGTGATATTTTCTTTTCCCTTCGGATAACGGATAATAAAGCCATATGTACTACAGTTTTCTTCCAGCCATTTACCTTCCTCTGTATCACCAAAGCTTTCATTTAATAGAAATTCAACAGCCGGACTAGTAACATCCATTGTTAACCCACTCTGATGTTCACTTTCCCCGGGTTTTGCACTATACTTATTTGCAGCCTCTTCCCCGTCACGTTCTATATAAGAAGTAAATAATGCTTCTTGTCTTTCATAGGAACGATAGCCAGATTGGGCAAATAGTTCTAGCCCCTCATTTTCTGCTGCTTGAAACATTTCTTCCATTGCAATCGCCGCTGGTTTACGCATCATCTTTTTAGGTAAATCTTCTGTGAATGGAAATGGAACATCAGGAATAACAAGATCTTCAGGGATGAAATCTGCTGGTAATGCATGTTCTTTATTAACTAAAACGAGCATGTCATATGGATTAGATGTAATAGTAGAGTGATCTTCCGTCTGTTCTTCTTTTTCTGTATATGGAATATCTTCACCTGGTGTGATATCTATGTTATCTGCTAATACTTCTTCTAATGCACGCTTTGTTTTTTCTTCATAGGCACCTGTAACAAATAAATCTTCCTGTTGCATTTGAAAATCGGTTACTGCCCAAGTTGTATCTTTATCATATGTTCCAGATGCAGTGATAGAATAACCAATATTGTTGAGGATGTTTTGTAATGCAATCACTTCTTCCCCTTGACTTCCCTTTTGCAAGGTTTTATCAGGCAATTCATTTTCCGTCGGCTTTGTACTTGCTTTTGTTGTATCACTTTTATTTGTCGTTTCGTTTGATTGATCTACTTCATCCGGTTGGATAGAGTCTTTATCTTGGCAAGCAGTGTTTGAAAGTAAAATAATCATAATGAAAATAAATAATCTTTTTTTATGTGAAAACATGATTGTCTCTCCCTAAATACTTTAAAAAACAATATATTTTTATCGAAAAGGCTAAGAACATTCCATCTTTTCGGCAAAACATTATACTCTTTCAGCAAATCGTTGGCAAATAGATACAATGACTTGAACAGCCTTTTCCATATTATTTACAGAAATATATTCATATTTTCCATGGAAGTTTTCTCCACCTGTAAAAATATTAGGAGTAGGTAGTCCCATATAAGATAATTGTGAACCATCTGTTCCGCCACGGATTGGTTCAATAATTGGGTCGATGTTTAGGTCTCTCATTACTTTTTCTGCAATATCAACAATTTCCTTTACAGGTTCAATTTTTTCACGCATATTATAATATTGGTCGTGCATCTCTAATACGACATTAGATTCTCCATATTTTTCTTGCATTTCGCCTACAAATTGTTGAATGGTTTCTTTTCGTTTTGCAAAAGCGTCTTTGTCAAAATCGCGAATGATATAATACACTTCTGCCTTTTCTACATCCCCTTGAACAGAAATGAGATGATAAAAACCTTTATATCCATCTGTGTGTTCTGGTGCTTCTTGTTTAGGAGCTTTTCCGATAAACTGTGCAGCCATTTTTCCAGCGTTAACCATTTTGTCTTTCGCTGTTCCTGGATGAACACTATTCCCTTTAAAAGTAACTTTCGCTGCAGCTGCATTAAAGCTCTCATATTGTAATTCTCCAAGTGGTCCACCATCGATTGTATAAGCGAAGTCTGCATTAAATCGTTTGACATCAAATTTTTTCGGACCACGTCCAATTTCTTCATCAGGAGTAAAGGCAACTCTAATTTTCCCATGTGGTATTTCCGGATGATGGATCAAATATTCCATTGCTGTCATAATTTCTGTTACTCCGGCTTTATCATCCGCTCCCAGTAATGTCGTACCATCGGTTGTAATTAGTGTGTGTCCTTTGTAATTAGATAGTTCTGGGAAATCTTTTGGAGACAGAACGATTTGTTTTTCTTGATTAAGTGTTATATCATTTCCATTATAATTTTTTACGATTTGAGGATTGACATTTTTTCCTGTAAAATCTGTTGCGGTATCCACATGGGCTAAAAATCCAATCGTTGGAATGTCCTTATCTGTATTGGCGGGAAGGGTTGCCATTAAATACCCATTTTCATCAATAGATACCTCTTCCATTCCAATTTCTTTTAATTCCTTTTCAAGAACATGTAGTAGATCCCATTGTCCAGGGGTAGAAGGGGTTGTTTGACTATCTTCATTTGATTGTGTATCAATTTTGGCATATGTAGTTAGACGTTTTATTAAAATATCTTTCACCATATTCATCTCCTTATCTATTTTTTATCGAATATATTGAATCTATATGAATGAATTATTTATACCCTTTATTTTATCATTATTCCTTTAAATAATGTAGATATGCTCTACATGTAAAAAGACATTTCATATGTAATCGTGACTAAAAATAAGGAAGTTGCGGAAAGTGGTCATGATTAATGACTAATTGTACCTATAAATTAGGAATATACGAAAAGATGTCACGAATAAGGGCTAATCGTTACTGTGTACCGCAATATCTCATAAATTGGTCATGAATAAGAGCTAATCGTTACCGTGTATCGCAATATCTCATAAACTGGTCACGAATAAGAGCTAATCGTTACCGTGCATCGCAATATCTCATAAACTGGTCACGAATAAGAGCTAATCGTTACCGTGTATCGCAATATCTCATAAACTGGTCACGAATAAGAGCTAATCGTTACCGTGTATCGCAATATCTCATAAACTGGTCACGAATAAGGGCTAATCGTTACCGTGTATCGCAATATCTCATAAATTGGTCATGAATAAGGGCTAATCGTTACCGTGTACCTCAATGTCTCATAAAATAGTCACGAATATAAGACTTATCGTAATTTTTAGCGAGTTTAGTTACAGGTTATAAGGATAAGTTTATATTGATATGAATCTATGGCAAAATGATATTAAAGGAATGGGGGATTAAGATGAAAACTATTATTAAGGTAGAAGAATTAAAACAAATGTTGGAAAAAGATGAACAGATTGTTCTTATTGATGTACGTTTCGATTTATCAGATCCAGCATATGGAGAAAAAGCGTATCATAATGGTCATCTTCCGGGGGCAGTACTTTTAGATATGGACGAAGATTTATCAGGAACAATCCAACAACATGGTGGGGCACATCCATTACCAAACATAGAAAAATTCACGAAGACATTAGGAAAAATAGGTGTGGATACAAAAACAACGGTAGTGATTTATGATCAAAGCAACGATATGTTTGCTTCGAGGTTGTGGTGGATGTTAGATGCGATTGGTCATGAGAAGGTATTTATGTTAGATGGCGGTCTTGAAGCATGGGTGAATGCAGGCTATTCTCTAGAAACAGAAATTCCACAACCATTAACAAAAGAATATATAGCAAAACAAGCTTTCGCTCCTATTGTGTCTATAGAACGAATGAAAGAAAAAATCAGGAAAGACGAAGCGATTTTAATTGATTCACGAGCAAGGGAACGATATTTAGGGAAGATAGAACCACGTTATCATAAAGCAGGCCATATCCCAGGAGCAAAGAATTATTTTTGGAAAGATGTTTTTTCAACAGAAGGTACTTGGAAAACTGCAGAAGAATTAAAGGATCACTTTGCGACTTTACCAAAAGAGAAGGAAATTATCGTTTCTTGTGGGTCTGGAGTTTCTGCTTGTCCAAATATATTGGCTTTAAAGTTAGCTGGGTTTAATAACATTACCTTATATCCAGGTGGATATAGTGACTGGATTTCCTATGATGATAATCCAGTTCAAACAAAGGATGAAAACGATGGATAGTAAGCAGCGCTGTTCTTGGGTAACTGATGATCCGATTTATATAGAATATCATGACAAAGAATGGGGAAGACCGGTATATGATGACCGAAAATTATTTGAAATGCTCTGTTTAGAAGGTGCACAAGCTGGTTTGAGTTGGATAACAATCTTACGGCGCCGAGAAAATTATCAGGAAGCTTTCAATTCTTTTCAGGTTGAAAAAATTAGCCAGTACGATGCATCAGATGTAGAACGATTGGTTAAGAATGAAGGAATTATCCGTAATCGAAGGAAGATTGAATCGGTTATTAAAAATGCAAAAGCAGTATTACAAATCCGTGAACATTATGGGACTTTCAGTGCGTATATATGGAAATTCGTTGACGGTAAGCCGATTATCAATCAATGGAAAGATGATGAGGAAGTTCCGAATCAATCAGAACAGTCCATTGCAATGAGTAAAGATTTGAAAAAACGTGGCTTTTCCTTTGTTGGCCCTGTTATTTGTTATGCTTTTATGCAGGCGACAGGGATGGTTAATGATCATACAAGTGATTGCTTTTTACATAATCATCAGAAATAAAATTAATGCAGGCTGTCGAGAAATATCCTTCAGCCTGCATTAACTTTATTATTCCACAATAACTGCTGTTTTCTGGTGAAGTTGTAAAATAAAAATGGCCGTTTATGGGTAATCTGAATTATAATAAAGAGAAAACATTCTCTTTACTATTTGAAATGCTGAATGAAAAAGGGATTGATCATATATGAAACGAACACGTTATCAAAATCTAAATCAAGTTCAAATGAATAATTCGTGGAAAAACCTTTTATTATGGTATAAAGAACGGATGAAAAAACAGAAGGATTTATCTTTTCAAGTTCCACATGTAGAGCAACCGAATATGTCTTATTTAAATCAGAATCGAAACGAACCAACCATCACATGGGTTGGACATTGTACATTTCTCATTCAATTAAAAGGGATAAATATCATTACAGATCCTGTTTGGGCAAATCATTTATTTACATATAAACGACTATCTCCACCAGGTTTACCTCTTCATGAAATGCCTCCAATTGATATTGTATTAATTTCACATAGCCATTATGATCACTTACATGCCAGAACAATAAAAAAACTGCCTGGTAATCCACTTTATCTTGTTCCAGTTGGTTTAGGGAAATGGTTTTTGAGAAGGGGCATACAACATGTTGCCGAATTTAATTGGTGGGGGACATGGAAAACAAAAGGTTTGGAATTTACCTTTGTTCCAGCACAACATTGGACAAAGCGTACCCTATTCGACACGAATACCTCTCATTGGGGTGGTTGGGTGATCGAAGGAAAAAACAGTCCATCTATTTATTTTTCAGGAGATAGTGGCTATTTTAGAGGGTTTTCAGAAATCGGAACGCGTTTTCAGCTTGATTATGCATTGATGCCAATTGGTGCTTATGAACCAGAGTGGTTTATGCACTTGCAACATGTTAGTCCAGAAGAAGCGGTGCAAGCATTTATTGATACAGAGGCAAAGTACATGATTCCAACACATTATGGGGCATTTATGTTAGCAGATGATACACCGAAAGAAGCATTGGACCGATTGTATACGGAATGGCAACGTCGTGAAATAAATAAGGATAAATTATATGTTCCAAAGTTAGGGGAGATTATCATTTTAAGAAATAAGCCAAAGTAACACTCTATGAGAGAGGGGTGTTATTTTGGCTTATTGTCATTTTCTATTTGCGCGGACATCTTTTTTAGTTGGTTTTTTAATTGTCTTTTTTCTATTTCGGTTACCGTTTCATTTCCGTAGCGTACCTTTTGGTAAGTATTTAAATATGTTGTAAAGCCGATTCGTGTTAGCCATTCTTCTAATGTTTCAAATGGCTTTCTTTCTTTTCCGCTTTTTGCTGCTCGTTTTTCAAATTGATGTACTAATTTCCGGATAGGATGATTTGGGGCATGGAAATATCGTTTTGAGAAAAACACCCCTTTCCTGTTTTTCTGCTTATCTAGTAAATGTTCATAAGTAATATTATGATGGGAAACATACTCAGGTCGATCAGGGAGCTTCTTTTTAAAATGGCGAACGATCAGTAAGGTGACTGCTATGAAGGCTAGGATAGCAATAATCCAATAAAAAAAATCCACATTATTTTCAATAATAGATGAATCCATGGCCGGTTGTTGCTCGTTCATCCTTTCTTCTTTTATTTGCTGATTTTCTGGTGGTTCATAATCCGTATGATAATCAAAATTTAAAAATTCTAGTAAGTACAATGGTAAGCTAAGAATAAACGCGATAATGGAACTGAGTATCCACCAGATTGTCTGAAAAGCTGTTTTTATATAGTTAGAAACAAATAACAATCCCCCAGCACCAATTACAAAAGTTAACAGAATATATATCCAGATACGAAAGTCTATCCGTTTTCTATCTTTCTTTTCTACTGTTATGAGATCTCTAATCATCTGAACCGTAATACCAAGTAATAATTGCAAAAAAGGAAAAATAAGAACAATATTTTCCGCGTAAACTAGTATATGGAAAATGCTTAATAACAGGATTAGTTTTACATATAATCGGTCACGCTCAATATCTTTTTTATTCTGTATATGAATATACCTCCAAGTTAATAGAACAGTGAAAAGGAAAGATAATGCGAAAGGAAAGCCACATAAGGAAAATAATACTAGAATACCTACACCTGCAATCATGAAAATGGCGTATCGCTTTGTTCTCATATGGATAAGGGAGAATAGAACCGTTATAACGATTGCTAATGCTAAATAAAGTAGATATGGTTTCCATTGATAAAAGGTATTTATGATTGGCAAGATGATTAGAAAGCTAATGATAGCTTCACTATAAAAGTAGTATCCATACGTAATGGTTAGTTGTTTATTCTGCATGACCTATCACCCCTTTGTTCCAGAGGTTGATAAAGGCTCCATCTGTTGTCATATGTGTGTAAAAGATATGGTGTTGTTTACTCCATAAATACAACATCTTTCTATCCTTTGGTTGTATGTCGCCAACAATAATAACTGTTCGTGGCTTTCCTAAGCGTTGTCCCACTTGGTAGATCATATGATCAAATGGATAAATAAGTGTATACTTCCGAACTCTAGCTAGCATTTCGAGTGAATGAGCATAATGAGGTTTTCCTTCTCCTTCAGGTAAATGAGCGTAATTAGCTTTTCCAAGTCTCCTATCATTCATATAGATTTCATAGAGATGCCCTTCTTTTGTTGCATGGTGACATAAATATGCAGTATAGGAAAGTATATCTTCTTGATATTGACTTGTTTTCATAGAATCCCAACGACACTTTGATTGCAAATTTACAATAAACAAGAAGGAATGTTCTACTACCTTGTCGTAAACATTCGTTTGTAGTTGTTGTGTTTTAGCAGTAGCTTTCCAATTAATTCGTTGAAAGGAATCACTAAATTCATAATTTCTAGTTCCAATTGGACTTAAGATATCTTCAAATGGAGAATAATACGTACGCTGATTACCATCTTGTACTTGAGTCAATTCTTCTAGTCCCTGAACCGGTTTTAATTTAGGGTACACAATGATTTCTTGATGATAATAAGGTAAATAATGTAAACGAACGATATTAAAATTAAATAAATGTGGAAATTCATAGGAAATCCGTGTTATTGTGACTGTCCCTCTTCTAATTGCAGTGATTGGTAACTTTAAGGTTGTTTTTCCTTTTCCAGTTATTGAAAAGGGAACCTTAACTGACCTCAATTTTTCTTCCGTTTTATGCCCATCTATTTCTATCTCAGAGCCTATTTGAAATTCGAATACCCCATTTAAAAAAGGGATCCTTGCATGATTCTCAAATTGAAACATGATTTCGTCATGCTCACCTTGAAATAGGCGAATATTATTCTTCTTAGTATTATATAGAAATAAATTACGTGCTAATACGGCATCATACCATTTACTTAGTAAAAGATATGCCGTAAATAAACCAATAATCGCAAATAAATATATCTTCTTTGAAAAAATACTGATGATGAGAAGAAAAGTCATCGCATATAAGAGGAAGTTAATATAATGGGTATAATTTGAATCAAACTCTTTACGCCATTCCATACCTTTCACATCCTTCATTCGCGTCAATCACTAACTATCGTTATTATGACATATTTTCACAGGAATCGGTAGTAGTAAATTTATTAAATTAATAATTTTCAGTTTATAATTGAATGATTTTTGATATAGTTAATGTAAATAAGTTTGCCTAAAAAATATATGGATAAGAAAAATCCAACAAGGTTCTCATCAAATGTAAATGAAAAAGGAAGAAAATAAGTACAATGGGGGGATCAACTTGGAAGAAATACAACATGCAAAACAGTCATTAAATAACGTAATTTTTGGCAAAGAAGAAGTAGTTGACTTACTATTTATCGCACTTTTAGCAGAAGGTCATGTTTTATTAGAAAGTGTGCCTGGAACTGGAAAAACAAAATTAGCCAAAAGCTTCGCTAAAGTCATCGATGGGGACTTTAATCGGATTCAATTTACTCCTGATGTGTTACCTAGTGATGTAACTGGAATTCGTTTTTTTAATCCGAAAACACAAGAATTTGAACTACGAGAAGGTCCAGTAATGGCAAATGTTCTGCTTGCAGATGAAATAAATCGTGCCACACCAAAAACGCAATCCAGTTTATTAGAGGTTATGGAAGAATATCAGACAACAGTAGATGGAGAAACAATGGGGATTAGTAAACCATTTATTGTCCTAGCTACACAAAATCCAGTAGAAAGTAATTACGGAACATTCCCATTACCAGAGGCACAACTAGACAGATTTTTATTTCGTATTGATTTAGGCTATCCCTCTAAAGAAGAAGAAAGACGTATTTTACAGACGTATCGTGTGGATGATCCGTATGATGACATCATTCCAATACTTTCGTTGGATAAAATTCGTTCACTCCTGGAAGAAATAAAGGAAGTAGTACTGTCAGATGTTGTTTCTGATTACTTACTAAATCTCGTTCATGCATCAAGGGAGCATCCAGATGTAGAGTTAGGTATCAGTCCTCGTGGCTTATTGGCTCTTATGCGTGCTGCTCAAGCAAAGGCTTTTATCGAAAATCGGAAATATATTCGTCCTGATGACATCAAATCTTTAGTACCATATGTGTTTCCCCATCGTTTAATTTTGACAATGGAAGGGACGATTAAAAAAACACCAGAAGAGGTGGTGGAAGAAATTATTCACAATGTTCCTGTACCAGTTGAGGAAGGTTCATAACTTTGACATCTCTGTAATTTCACTTTCAGTTAATTTTTGATATGATGTAGGTACTTAAAGAAGTTATATTTAATATGAAAGATATAGATAAAATGAATTTTTACAAGAAGTATATTTGAAAAAATCATAGGATGTGAAAGTATGTCAGAATCGGGAATTAATAAACGAAAAACAGAGCATATTCGCCTTTGTTTAACAGATCAGGTGGAAGGTGTTAATAAATCCACAGGGTTAGAAGGAATATCTTTTATTCATAATGCACTACCTGAAATTAACTTTCATGATATTACATTAAGAACATCTTTTTTAGGAAAAACAGTCCAAGCTCCTTTTCTAGTAAGTTCAATGACAGGTGGTTCTAAATTAGCAGCTAAAATCAATCAAAATCTAGCAATTGCTGCTGAAGAAAAAGGATGGGCAATTGCTCTAGGTTCAACGAGGGCATTATTAGAAAGTACAGCACATCAAGAGTCGTTTCTCATTCGCAAACAAGCTCCGAACTCACCACTCATTGCCAATTTGGGTGCTGTTCAATTGAATTATGGTTATGGGGCAGAAGAAGCAGAACGTATTGTGGAAATGACAGAGGCAGACTCGCTTGTACTACATTTAAATAGTTTACAAGAAATTTTTCAAGATGAAGGCGATGTAAATTTTGAAAATTTATTACCTAAAATAGAAGAAGTATGTAAAAAGGTATCTGTTCCTGTTGGTGTGAAAGAGGTTGGTTTTGGGATTGATGGTCATATAGCAAAACAATTACACCAGGTAGGTATTTCTTACATTGATGTTGCGGGAGCCGGTGGAACATCATGGAGTCAGGTTGAAAAGCTCCGTTCAAATGATCCATTACGAAAGGCTGCTGCTGAAAGTTTTAATCAGTGGGGAATTCCAACGAAGGATTGTCTTGTTTCTGTCCGTAGTCATCTTCCGGATGTTCCTTTGGTTGCAAGTGGTGGAATGAAAACAGGTCATGATGCCGCAAAAGCAATCACAATTGGTGCAGACATGATTGGATTTGCTCGGGTTTTATTAGAAGCTGCTACGGAATCTGTTGAATCGGTCCTACAAGTGATGGAACAGATTGAATTAGAGTTAAAAATTACGATGTTTGGAATCGGTGTTAAAACACTAACAGATTTAAAAGAAACAAACCGTGTAGAAATTATGGGAAAATCATTAATGGAAAAAAGCTAGAGAGCACTCTCTAGCTTTTTTAGTGGTCATGTTTTACAAAGTAATTTCTACTGTATAAATAGTGTAAAGTTATCAAATCAGGGAATGATTTCCTTTATAAGCACAATATTATAAAACTAGGCATCTCTATGCTAAAATACATGAAAGAAAAGAGGTGCACAAAATGAAAATTGAAATTTGGTCTGACTTTTCTTGCCCGTTTTGCTTTATTGGGAAACGTCGTTTAGAAAAGGCATTAGAAGATTTTCCTCATAAAAATGCTGTTACTATTAAATTTAAAAGCTACGAACTAGATCCCCAAGCAAAACATATTCCTGGAAAGAATTATGCGGCCCTCTTGGCTGGAAAGTATGGAATGAGCTTGCAAAAGGCAAAAGAAATGATAGAACAAGTTAAACAGCAAGCGAAAGAGGTTGGCCTTACGTATGATATGGATAATCTCCAGAACACGAATACATTTGATGCTCACCGCTTAGTTAAATTTGCAGAGAAAAAAGGAAAAGGAAAGGAAATGGCTGAACGCTTATTTCATGCCTTTTTCACAGAAGCAAAATTAATTAGTGACCATCATACTTTAGAAGAGCTTGCTCATGAAGTTGGCTTAAATCGCAGGGAAGTATTAGACACGTTAGCATCTTGTAAGCATTCTAAGTATGTTCGAGAAGAGGAAGAACTAGCACGAGAAATAGGTGTTCAAGGTGTACCTTTTTTTGTATTTAATGAAAAATATGCCGTATCAGGTGCACAACCTTCACAAGTATTTCTTGATGTGCTTCAACAAGTTTGGGAACGAGAAAATGAAAAACCAATATTACAAACACTTACACCTGAAAATCCAGAAACAAGTTATTGTACGGATGAAGGGTGTACAATAAAAGAAAAGGATAAATAAAGCCGGGGGCATCCGGCTTTATTTTTTTTGGATTTCCATTTATGAAGGCCAATATCTTTTTATGATAAATAATCATCACTGAACTTGAAAAAATAAAAGAAAATGATTGACGTAACTATAGACTATGATATAATTTATTTAGCTCACCAAGTGAGAATGAATCTCATTATCACTTATTTAAAAAGAATTTAATCAAATAATAATTATAAATTATCTGAATACTAATGCGGGAATTAGGGGAATTCTATGAAACTACGCTATTTAATCACATCATTAATTATTTTTTCAATTGCATCTTTATTTATTGGGGTATCCGATATATCCCCATTAGATATTTTCTCGTTATCAGCTGATCAAAAGGAAATCTTGTGGACCAGTAGAATCCCTCGACTTATTAGTATTCTAATTGCGGGTATGAGCATGAGTATCGTAGGATTAATCATGCAGCAGTTAAGTAGGAACCGTTTTGTATCACCCACAACTGCTGGAACACTAGACTCTGCCAGATTAGGTATCCTTGTCTCACTTATTGTATTTACGAGTGCAAGTCCTTTACAAAAAGTGTCCATTGCTTTTGTATTTGCTTTACTAGGTACTCTTATTTTTATGAAGATTTTAGAGAGAATTAAATTTAAAGACACGATTTTCATTCCATTGGTTGGTTTAATGTTTGGGAATATTATTAGTTCCCTTTCTACATTTTTTGCTTATAAATATGATTTAATTCAAAACATGAGTTCTTTCATGTTAGGCGATTTTTCCATGATTATGAGTGGCAATTACGAATTAATGTTTATTACCATCCCTATTCTAGCATTAGCCTTTTTCTTCGCAAATAAATTTACCATTGCTGGAATGGGGGAAGATTTCGCAAAAAACTTAGGGTTGAATTACAGGCAGGTTGTTAATCTCGGTTTAATTATTGTTGCACTTGTAACGGCTTCCGTTGTGTTAACAGTAGGCATGATTCCGTTTTTAGGATTGATTATCCCGAATATCGTTACGATCTATCGAGGAGATCATTTGAAGAAGAGTTTAGCACATACTGCAGCACTTGGTGCCGTGTTCGTCTTAATATGTGACATTATCGGAAGGGTCATTATTTACCCATATGAAATACCAATTAATTTAACCGTCGGAGTGATTGGTAGCGGAATCTTCCTCTATTTATTACTAAGGAGAAAGAAATATGGACTATAAGAAAAAAACAATCACCCTATTCGTCATTGCCATTGCACTTATCTTCCTATATGTCTTTTGGGATTTAACTGGAAATATTGATTATGTTTTACCGCGTCGATTGATTAAAGTTCTTGCCATTATACTGACAGGTGGAGCCATTGCTTTTGCTACGACGGTCTTCATGACCATTGCGAATAATAGAATTTTAACACCCAGTATTATGGGGCTTGATTCGTTATATTTACTCGTACAAACATTTATGATCTATCTTTTTGGTTCGAATTCACTCGTCATGATGAATAATAATGTCAACTACTTAATCTCTATTGGCGCAATGATATTATTTTCATTAGTGTTATATCGGTTATTATTCCGTGGTGAAGACAGTAATATTTACTTTTTACTTTTAATTGGTTTGATTTTAGGTACATTTTTCAATAGTGCATCATCCTTCATGCAAGTATTAATTGATCCGAATGAATTCATGGTTGCACGAGATAAAATGTTTGCCAGTATCAATAATGTCAATACAGATTTAGTTTATTTATCCATTATCTTGCTTATTTTGGTTATGATTTATTTCTTTCGATACTATAAGTACTTAGATGTGTTGGCATTAGGGAAAGATTTATCCATTAATCTTGGTGTTCCATATAACCATGTTGTCAAGCATTTGCTAGTAATCGTAGCAATTATGATTTCAATTGCAACGGCATTAATTGGCCCAATTACCTTTTTGGGATTACTAGTTGTTAACTTAGCCCATGAATTTTTAAAAACGTATCGACATGCGTACTTAATTATGGGGTCTACATTGATTAGTATCATTGCTTTAATTGGTGGACAATTTATTGTGGAGAAAATATTTACGTTTGAAACAACAATCAGTGTCATTATTAATTTCATTGGTGGAATATACTTCATTTATCTATTGTTAAAGGAGAATAAATCATGGTAAAAGTAAAACATCTTTCGAAATCGTATAATAATAAAAAGGTAATCGATGATGTGTCGTTAAACATTCCTAAGGGAAAAATCACATCATTTATCGGTCCGAATGGTGCAGGAAAAAGTACATTGATTTCCATGATTACGAGGTTAATTGCTCAGGATAATGGTGAGATTTCTATAGATGGAGATAATATTTCTAAAATTAAAAACAAAGATTTAGCAAAAACCATTTCCATTTTAAAACAAAGTAATTCGATTAATTTAAAGTTAACCATTCGAGAACTTATTTCATTTGGACGTTTCCCATATTCTCAAGGAAAGTTAACAAAAGAAGATTGGGAAAAGGTTGATGAGGCTATTGAATATATGGAGTTAGAAAGTATCCAAGATAAATATCTAGATGAATTAAGTGGTGGTCAACGACAAAGAGCACATATCGCGATGGTTATTGCACAAGATACAGAATATATCATGCTTGATGAACCACTAAATAACTTAGATATGCGTCATTCTGTCCAAATTATGAAAATACTACGTCAACTTGTAGAAGAATTAGGGAAGACGGTCGTTATTGTCATCCATGATATTAATTTCGCATCTTGCTATTCTGACAATATTGTTGCATTAAAAGATGGGAAAGTTGTTAAACACGGTCAACCATGTGATGTGATTGATTCATGTGTATTAAAGGAAATTTACGAAATGGATATTGATATCAAAGAAATCAATGATAAAAGAATTTGTGTTTATTTTTGATCACTAATGCTGCATGGAGTATGACGGCATGTGCTTTTACGGAGCAAGAAGGAATATGTTATATAAAAAAATAGAAATAAAAGACATAAAAAAAGCTTTGCAAGAATGTAAGGTACACCCCTGCAAAGAAAACATCTGTATAAGTAATTGTACATCAAATACATTCGATAGTAAAATATTTAAATTGTAAGGAGGGTTTATGGCGAACTCCGTAAATAATGCCAAATTAGAAACCTCTTTGCAACATTAGTGACAGAAAATAAAGTAAAAAAAGGAGTTAGATTAATGAAAAAGTTTTTAACATTTATACTTATAACATTACTTGCGCTATTTATGGTGGCTTGTGGAGATACAGATAAGGATAGTGCATCTGACGATAATAAAGGTACAGACAAAGAAAAAGAAGAATCAACTGAAACAATTAAGGTAGAACATGAATTAGATACAACAGAAGTGAAAAAGAATCCGAAGAATGTTGTTGTGTTTGATTATGGCTTATTAGATACATTAGATAAACTTGATGTCGATGTAGCAGGTGTTGCTCAAAGTAGTAATATTCCGAAATACTTAGACAAATATACAAGTGAAGATTATGCAAATATCGGTAGTTTAAAAGAACCAGACTTTGAAAAAATTGCTGAAATTGCTCCAGAATTAATCTTAATTACTGGTCGCCAAACTGAAGTCTATGAAGAATTAAGTGAAATTGCTCCAACTGTTTATTTAGGTGTTGATCCAGCTCGCTATATGGATTCATTTAAAGAAAATATGGAAGTAATCGGAGAAATCTTCGACAAGACTTCTGAAGTAGAAACAGCCATTAATGATATTGAAGAATCTATTGTCACATTAAAAGAAAAAAGCAAGGATATGGATGAAAAAGCACTTGTTATCTTATCCAATGATGATAAAATTAGTGCATATGGTCCAAAATCAAGATTTGGTTTAATCCATGATGTATTTGGTGTAAAACCAGTTGATGAAAAGATTGAAGCATCTACACATGGTATGAGCGTTTCATTTGAATATGTTGTTGAGAATGATCCAGATATTCTGTATGTAGTTGACCGCAGTGCTGTTGTTGATGGAGAGTCTTCTGCAAAACAAGTAGTAGAAAATAAATTAGTAGAAAAAACAAAAGCATATAAAAATGACCGGATTGTTTATCTAAACCCAGAAATCTGGTATCTATCAGGTGGCGGGCTTATTTCCGTTGAAATGATGGTAGATGAAATTGCCGAAAGTCTTGAAAAATAATAAATTTAGTAATTTTATCCCTTTTATTTAAAATATATAGAAAACCTCCAAATAGAAATCTGTTTGGAGGTTTTCCATTTCTATAAAATGAACATCATATAAAGGATATTTTTTGATTCTATACTTTATCTATGGTTGAATAGTAATAACATATAGGAAATGAGGATTTTATGATGAAAAAAACAAGGATTTTTTATATAGGATTGTTGGTGTTCTTAGTATTGGCAATGACTGCTTGTGGTGATAAAGATAAAAGCGAGAAGGAAGCACAGAAACAAGAGGGTATCGAAATTACAAAAGATGAAAAAGTCGCTGATGATAAAATTGTCGCACAAGTAAATGAACATGAGATTACTGGACAGTATTATAACTCCTTTTACATTCAAACAAAAATGAAACTACATCAATTTGGAGAAGATACAGACGATAAAGAAGTGGTTAAAGACCAAACATTAGAGGAGTTAATTGCACATGAATTATTAAGACAGGAGGCAGAATCAAAGGGAATTAAAGTGACCGAAGAAGAATTGGATTCTGAATTTGAACAATTGAAAATAGAGAGTGGAGAGCAATTAACAGATTATCTAAAAGAATTCGATTTAACAGAAGATGCTTTTAAAGACCAGATGGAATACAGCTTAGTATTAAATGAATATTTGACAAAGGAATTACCTGTTGAGGAAGTTCCAGATGAAGATGCAAAAGAATTATATAAAGAACTAACAAAAGATGATAAAAAGGAAGTTCCAGAATTTAGTGAGGTAAAAGGTGTTTTAAAAGAGCAAATTGCCCAACAAAAACAACAAGAAGCATTACAGGGGAAATTGGCAAGCTTAAAAAAAGATGCGAAAATAGAAAAGAAAATTTAAGTGAAAGATACACTGTCCTTAACATTTGAATGATGCGGGACAGTGTTTTTTTGAAAATGTATTTTTGGAAAAAAATAGGTAGTTAAAATGCACGAAAACTTTTAGAAAATTCATCTGCATCGTGGGGCATATGTTCGAAGAGGGATTGTGGATAGCTTATATTCGTACCCATATTCTGCGATGTCCAAATTTATGGTCATGCTTATCGTTTAATTATGCCCACTTTTTATAATTTTGCAGTTCGTGGTCATGATTAGTTCTTAATCACGCCCATTTTCCTTAAAATCCTGGTTCTTGGTCCCGAATACGATGTGTAAATTGTTATAAACTGTGTTGGTATTAATAAGAAAACATATAGATATTATATGAAATAGGCATACACGATTTCACTAAAAAACAATATACTAAAAAGAAAGATCCAAACTGATTCGCTTGAGGGCAAAATAATGATTGGAAGGATTACTAGTGGAAAGGAAGTCTTTTTTTTCGTACAATGGAATACATAGGTTTATTATTTATTGAGAAGTATATCTAAAGGGATGAGACACATGATGAATCATGATTTATATAAGAAGCTAGCTGAAATTCTTCCAAAAGAGGATATTTTGTTAGATGAATACTTAAAAAATCATATGTACACACGCTTAGGAGGAAAAGCGGATTATTTTGTTACACCTGAGTCGTATGAACAAGTGCAACAGATTGTAAAGTTAGTGAACCGAGAAAACATAGCTTTTACTTTATTAGGTAATGGGTCTAATTTGATTATTAAAGATGACGGTATCCGTGGTATTGTGATGAATTTGAAACGACTAAATAATATTCATGTAGATGAAACATCACTTGTTGCCCAAAGTGGGGCAAGAATTATTGATGCCTCACGCAAAGCTTTAGAAGCTAAACTAACTGGTCTTGAATTTGCCTGTGGTATTCCAGGGTCTGTTGGTGGTGCATTATATATGAATGCAGGAGCATATGGTGGTGAAATAAAAGATGTTCTCGAGCACGCTATAGTTGTAACGAAGGAAGGAGAACTGCTTAAATTAGCAGCTGATGAATTAGATTTATCTTATCGTACAAGTAATATTCCTACGAATGGATATATCGTATTAGAAGCGAACTTTTCCTTAGAAGCAGGGGATTATGAGGCAATTAAAACAGTGATGGACGATTTAACGTTTAAGCGGGAATCGAAACAACCACTCGAATACCCATCTTGCGGTAGTGTCTTCAAACGGCCACCTGGTTATTTTGCGGGAAAATTAATTCAAGATAGTGGTTTACAAGGAACGCAGATTGGTGGTGCAGAAGTTTCCACAAAACATGCCGGCTTTATTGTAAATAAAAATAAAGCAACAAGCCAAGAATATATTGATTTGATTCATTTTGTTCAAAAGACGGTAAAGGAAAAATTTAATGTTAATTTAGAACGTGAAGTTCGAATTATTTGTGAAAATGGGAAGTACATGTGATTTTGAACAAAATTAAGAAAGCTTCATGGATGTGACTGCACACATCCATGAAGCTTTTTAGTTACCATTACTACTACGGAAACGATGTAGAAAGCTTTGTAAACGTTCATTCGTTGATTGCTCTAATACTTCTGTTGGTGTTCCTTCTTCTGCGATAACACCATCTTCCAGGAAGACAATGCGATCAGCAATTTCTTGAGCGAAGTCCATTTCATGTGTTACTAAAACCATTGCCATTTCTCCATCCTGTGCGATATCACGAATCACTTCTAGAACTTCTCCAACTAGTTCAGGGTCCAAGGCAGATGTTACTTCATCAAACAACATAATTCTTGGTCGCATAACAAGAGCTCTAGCCATGGCAACGCGTTGTTTTTGTCCGCCGGATAATTGATTAGGATAGTTATCTAATTTATCACCTAATCCTACTTTTTCTAGCATTTGAATCGAACGTTCGCGTGCTGAAGCTTTACTTTCCTTTTTAACTTGGACAGGTCCTGTCATACAATTTTGCAAAATGGTCATGTGTGGAAAAAGATTAAAGTGTTGAAAAACCATTCCAATTTCACCACGTACTTTTCTGAGATGCTTTTCATTGGCACGTTTGAATTCACCATCTTTTTTCACTTTCCATAGATTATTATCACCGACAATAATATTACCTTCTGTTGGTTCTTCTAAAGTCATTAACATCCGGATAATCGTTGTTTTACCGGAACCACTCGGTCCAATCAAAGCTAGTTTTTCACCTGGCTTTATTTGCAAATTAATACCCTTTAGCACCTCGACATCACCGAATGATTTATGCACATCTTCATACATAACAATCGGTTTTTGCTTTATTTTATCCGATTGGGGTGTTTGTTTTATTTTAGAAACTTCTTTTGTCACTGACATTATGATACAGCTCCTTTATTTTCCTCTAATAACTCATTCTTATCAAAACGACGATTCATTTTCTCTTCTAATTTACGAACAAGAATTGCAGCTGGATAGCTTAGTACTAAGAAAATAATCGCAACAATTGTCAATGCTTCTAAATATCTAAAATGATGGGATCCATACGTGTTCGCCATATGCAATATACCAGTTACTCCTATCGTAGATGCTAGTGGTACTTCTTTAAACATAATAATAAAGTAATTTCCTAGCATTGGGATTGTTGGTGGGATTGCTTGTGGCAAAATAATTTTTGTCCACTTTTGTCTTCTTGTAAAATTAAGTGCTGTCGATGCTTCCCATTGTCCTTTAGGAATACTTTCTATTCCAGAACGATATACTTCTGCAATATAGGTACTATAGTGTAAACCAAGTCCTAAAACAGCACTTAAAAATGCATTTAGCGATATTTCAATAACTGGAACCATTGGCAATGCATAATAGATAAAAAATAGCTGCACAAGAGGTGGGGTAGAACGGATAAATTCCATCACCCATGAAACAAGCCAATGAACGGATTTAATAGGAATACGTTTTAAAAACGTCCACACAAACCCGAAAACAACAGCAAATATATAACAAGCGATGGTTAGAGCGACTGTAATGCCCAATCCTTGTAGAACAAACGGAAAGGCATCAAAAAACATATCCCATTTCCAATTCATGATTGAGCAACCCCTTTCTTCGAGATGCTTTCCATTTTACGTGTAAGAAAAATCAATGGTAAAGCAAGGATGAAGTAAAATACAAGAATGAGTAGATAAATCGTTGGAGCCATCGCCAGATTTGTACTTCTTAAGATGTTTCCATGGTATAAGATATCTGTCATACCAATCAGGGAAACAAGTGACGTTGCTTTTAAAATTTGAATGAGATAATTTCCAAACTCTGGAAGCATCATACGGACTGCTTGTGGTAAAATGACATAACGCATTCGTTGAAAGCGTGTCATATTTAAAGCAATGGCAGCCTCTGTTTGCCCTTTGTCAACAGCAATAATGGAGCCTCGAACAATTTCCGACATATATGCCCCGTAGTTTAAAGAGATAGCGAGAACACCAGCCATTAATTCATTACCAAGATTAACATTGAAAAGCATCGGAATAGCATAGAAAAACCAGAAGAGCTGCACAATTAAAGAGGTACCTCGGAAGATTTCTATATAAAATCCTGTAAATTTTCGGATGATCCAAACATTTGATAATCGGCCAAATCCTGCAATAAAGGCGATCAAATAGGCTAATATCGCTGAGAGTACTAATACGATTAGCGTCACATTGATTCCTTTTAGTAAGACTGGGAAAATTTCCATTAATGCACTAATTCCAATCACACTCTTTCTAATTATTTATGGGGACAGCCCTTTTCAAGGGGACTGTCCCCATTTAGTTATCTTCTTATTTTATTTCACCACTACAAATCTTTTCAGTAGTAATATCATCAGGAACACTGTTTGTTTCACCGTTGAAATAATTATTATCAAGAATTTCAGCAACAGTTCCATCTTCTTTTAATTTAGCCAATGCTTCGTTATAAGCCTCACGTAATTCTACATCATCTGGATGGAATGCTGCAGCACCATAGCTTGGTACTCCATCCACATCTGGTTGCTCGAAGTCTTCTACAAATTCTAACTCTTCCTGATTAGCTGATTCTAATGCCATACGGACGGTAGCTTCTGTTCCTGTTGTTGCATCTGCACGACCAGATTCAACTGCAGCAAATGTTGCTGGGATATCTGGTGCACTTTGAATTTGATCAGGGTCTACACCCTCATCTTTCACAAAAGCATGTTCTGTTGCACCTTCCATAATGGATATGGTAGCATCCGGATTATCAGCAATATCCTTATAACTATTTAAATTTAGTGGATTACCTTTTTGTACAATAAGTCCTTCTCCATATTGCATTTCAGGTTCACCAAATGCAACGTTTTCACAGCGATCGGGATTGATTGCCATTCCAGCAGTAACGACATCAAATTGTCTTGCATTTACACCAGAAACTAGTTGTCCGAAGTCAGAAAGTTTTCCTTCTACATCTTCAATACCGAGCTCTTTAAATACAGCTTTTGCAATATCAACAGCTGCTCCTTTTAATTCACCGTCTTCCTCATAGGCATATGGTTTCTCATTAGCAAATCCAACTGTTACCTTGCCTTTTTCCTTTAAATTCTCTAAAGAATTATCTCCAGAGCCATCTGTTTCTTCTGAACCACATGCACTAACTAATAGCATGACAAATAAAAAGCCAATCGTTAAAACTATTTTTTTCACAAATGAACCTCCCAATAGTATTTAAACCGTGATATCTACTTCCTTCGTTTGCTAAAAAGTGTACTCGAGTAACCTTTTTTCACGGACATAGTTTTATGGTATAACTTTCGGAAATTTCTTTCAAACGCAATAAAACGTGATTATTCAGAATTAACCTGTATATAGTCGTCTCTCGTATTAAGAGCTTGTGTATACGAAAACATCCTCTATCATAGTCCGTATTCCTTGTATATCCCATAAAAATACCAAAAGGAAACAAATAAAGTGAAACTTCATTCAGGAGGGTAGCCTTTTATTACCTACTTTCATTACTCACTTTAAACTTGTCGATATTAGTGCTTGTTAAACTTGTAATTTTTTTGTTTCCATGTCCAATTAGAAAGTAACTATGGTATAATTATCGCTTGGAAGATTAGTAAAGTTATAAGGAGAATGGGAAATGACTTTATATGTGATAGGAATGGTTGCGATTGTCGTAATCGTGTTAATCATGTCATTGGTTTTAATAACAAAAGCGTATTCTTATGAACATAAAGTAGATCCAACACCAATAAATGAGTGGAATAGAGAATCTAATAAGAATAGCAATGAAATCTTGTAAAAAGCCTCTGAATGGAAATGATACGCTCCCTTTAAAGTAGACAGTTAAAAATAAAACTACTTTAATGGGAGTATTTTTATGCATTCATAAAAAACAAAAGGTTTCTTACAATAATATTTATTCAAGGGTTCAAAAGTATAAAGAACATGGTTCGGCTGGACTTATTGATGGGCGAGGGCGAGGTATGCCAGATACGATTCAAAGCGTGTCACGTTAAAAATGGGATTAAGTATACCAGCATAAGCAAATATAAGGTGTTTTCGACTCAGCGGAGGAAACCTACGAAGACTCCTGCGGGAAAAGCAACAGCTGAAAATCCACTTACTAAGTTTGCCAAAGCAAACTTAGTAAGTTAGTTGAAGCGTTGCCCGCGGAAAGCGAAGTAGGTTTCTGGAGCGATTTAGCTGCTAAGTTATTTTAAAACAAAAGGTTTCCAGCAATAACTTCTTGCCGAAACCTTTTATTTACCTGTCTACTTGACAGGGGACAGTTTAAAATGTCCATCCAAAGGATTTTATTCTTTTAGTCTCTTTTTGTATGCAGGGGTGTTAATTTTGCTTCAATTTCAGACCGGCGATCTTCTAGAAATGGTGGTAGTGCTAGTGTTTCTCCTAAATGGTTAACATCTTCATCTGTTGTAAATCCAGGTCCATCTGTAGATAATTCAAACAAAATTCCATTTGGTTCGCGAAAATATAATGCCTTAAAATAATATCTGTCAACAATACCCGAATTAGGTATACGTACTTCTTGTAGTCGGGCATGCCATTTCAACAATTCGGTGTCATCTTCTACACGAAATGCGACATGGTGAACACCACCACGACCTAATCTTTCTCGGGGCAAGTCTGTTCGTTCTTCTAGATGTACCTCTGCACCGGCTCCACCTTCACCTGTAGAAAACACCCGGATATCCTTTTGCTTGGAGTGGGAAGAAGGGTAGTTTGTTCCTTCTTTAAATGTTAATACATTGGTTAGGATAGCTACTGTTGGTGTAGCATCATGGACGGTTAATGTAACTGGCCCAAGTCCAATAATGGCATATTGCGCTGGTACCGGACTATGCTCCCACGGTGTTCCTCCTAAAACACCTGTATTGTTCTCGTCAGAAATAAGGATGAGCCGTTGTCCTTCTGGATCACGAAAGGGAATCACTTTTCGATTTCCTTGTTCGGTAATGCTATCATGATCAATTCCGTGTTGCTGGAAACGATTTTTCCAATACGTAAGAGCTGTATCATTTGGGACACGTAAGGATGTGGTTGAAATACTTGAAACCCCGTGAATTGTTCTTCCAGCATGAGGTATTTCAAAAAAGGTAAAATCTGTTCCAGGGTTCCCAATTTTATCTGCATAAAATAAATGATATACAGTTGGATCGTCTTGATTAACCGATTTTTTTACAAGTCGCAGCCCTAATAAATTGGTATAAAAATCATAATTTTCTTTTGCTTTTGCTGTAATAGCGGATACATGATGTATTCCTTTAATAAGCATATATTTTCCTCCTGTGGGGATTATAGGTACATATTTTAAGTGTAGGGAATAAAAGGGGAAAATGTCTATATTATTGCCTATTTTTTAAATTACTCAAACGTCATAGTTGAACCTGTCATAACGGGAGCGTATGATAAAATTATTAATGTTCGCTATCTCATTGAGTAGAAAGTAGGAAGGAGGAAATATGGCTGACTTTTATTTGTGGATACTCATTATTATTTTATTTATAGGTAGTTTTCTTGGGCTAATCTTTCCAATTATCCCTTCATCTTTATTTATCTGGATAGGATTCTTTGTATATCAATTTACAATAAATGGAGATGCATTAGGCTGGATATTCTGGACAACGATGATTGTATTTACTGTTATTTTATTATTAGCTGATTTAATTGCCAATAGTTATTTTGTGAAACGATTTGGTGGGAGTAAGTTAGGAGAAAATATTGCGGCACTTGGTGTAATTATTGGCTCTTTTTTTCCACCATTTGGTATTCTTATTGTCCCATTTTTATCGGTGGTTGTCGTTGAACTGGTACAACGTCGTACAGTACAAGAAGCCATTCAAGCGGCTATTGGTTCATTAATTGGTTTTCTAGGTGGGACTCTGGCCAAATTTATGATACAAATTATAATGATTCTTTGGTTTATTTTAGCTATTGTTTTTTAATATTTAAAAGAAGAGGAGTTTTTATAAAATGAAATATCCATCACGTGTTATGACAATTGCGGGGTCAGCCTCGGGAGGAAGTGCTGGTATTCAAGCAGATTTAAAAACATTTCAAGAGTTAGATGTTTATGGAATGAGTGTAGTTACAGCTATTGTTGGTAGACACCCTAAAACAGATAAAAATGTACATCCGATGACAATGGAGGCTATTGAAGCACAATTCGATACGGCGATGAAACAAGTTGGAGCAGATGCGCTAAAAACAGGGATGCTTTTCTCAACAGAAGTGATAGAGCGTTCGGCAGAGCTCATTGCTAAGTCTGGCATCGAACATATTGTTGTGGATCCGGTTATGGTTGGAAAGTTAGACTCGAAATTACTAGCAGATGATGCGATTGAGGTATTACGAGAAAAACTCATTCCACATGCAACAATCATTACCCCGAATATGCCAGAAGCATCTGTTTTATTAAATGATCGACCTTTAAAACATGTGGATGATTTAAAACTGGCGGCAGTTGATTTACATACATTAGGAGCAACCTATGTTCTTGTGAAAGGTGGTCGTTTATCTGGCCCTGCAGTAGATGTATTGTATGATGGGAAAACAATTACAACTTTTGAGGCCCCAAGAATTGATACAGTGAATACAAGTGGTGCTGGTTGTAGTTATTCAGCAGCTATTGCCGCTTACTTAGCAAAAGGCGAGCCTATTGAAGAAGCTGTACGATTAGCGAAATCATTTGTAACGACAGCCATACATTATGGTTTTTCCTATAATGATTATGTCGGGCCAACTTATCATGCTGCTTTAGGGAAATTTGGTGAAGCACATGATATTAAGGTTCAGTCGTATGAAGTAAAATGAGTGGTTGTTAAGGAAGGCACATTTTGAAAGGCAACGGGACAAAATAGTTCAAAACTGATCAAACCCGAGCAGTTGTATTGTGCTCGGGTTAATCTTATTTATATTCTGTTAGGGTGGTGTTTGTGAAGTATGTCAACAAAGTGTTTGATAATTTTTGCTGTTAATCCCCAAATCACTTTTCCATCATATTGATAAAAAAGCTCATCCATTTTAGGAGCCCGCCATTTATAATCTTTACCCCCCATAATTAATTCAAAAGGAAAATTATCTTCAGGGATGACTTCAAAATTCACTTCATATTTTTTCGGTTTTGCATGTAAAAAATATGCTAACGGGACTGTGAATACTTCTGCTACTTCTGATTTATTTGGGTAAAGTTGTTTATCGTGAGGAATTCTCCCAACAAATGGATAGATCATGCTATTTATGTTTGACATCAGGCAACCAAGGGGAACGATATCATGGATGTCGGATTGTCGGATACCGAGCTCTTCCGATGTTTCACGAATCGCACAATGGAAAGCATCTTTATCCTCTTTATCTTGTCTACCTCCAGGAAAACAAATATCACCTGGCTGACTTCGTAATTTCATTGAGCGAACTTCAAATAACACATGTGTTTGGTTTTGTTTCTCAATTAGTGGAATTAATACAGCAGATTTTTTAAAAGACTCCTGTCCAATAAAAGAAGGTCTACGTCCCTTTAATTGTTCAATAATATTTATGGGGTTCAATGCTCCACCTCCGAAAGAATTCTCTCTTTCTATTATATAAGCATCTAGGGGGAAAATTCCAATAGATTATTTTTATTTGAGATAAGTGGGTGAATCAATGAAATTTAATGGGAGATATTTCCTGTGTAATGAGAGGGAAAGGTTGTACCCATGTAAATATTTGTGTTGATGGACATTTTCATATTAAAATCAACCATACATAAGGGACGATTTTGGGGAATGGGGGAGGACTGATGTCATTTGCATTTAAAACCAATCAATTTGCTAATAGTATAGTAAGAAAAGCGACTGAAAAGGATATATATCCTATTTTTCAAATGCTTCATGATATCGCGGTGATTTTGGAACAAAAGGGGATTTGTCAATGGACGAATTTTCTAGAAAAAGAAGCAATTACAGAAGTTCGAGCTGGTGTATTAGCAAATACGACATATATTGTAGAAGACAAGCAGAATAAATTAGTTGCAACCTTTAATTATTCCAATAAACAAAATGACTGGGATATGGCTTTGTGGGGAAAAAGACAGGACAATGCATTTTATATTCATCGATTGGCTGTTCATCCAAAGTTTCGTCATCAACAAATTGGTTACAGGCTCCTTCAATGGATGGATAAAAACCATGCATTAGAAAATGGATATATTCGTTTGGATTGTGTAAGGGATAATCAAGTATTGAATCAATTTTATAAAAAAGCTGGATATGTGTTACAAGGTATAAAACAACTAGAGGGAGTTACCTTTTCATTATATGAGAAAGATTTCACTGTTTACTAATGTGAAATCTTGACTTTCTATATCAATCCAAATATAGTAAGAATAGAATAGATGAAACGATGATAAGGGATAGTACAATTTTTTTGACTTTTTTAGAGAGGAAAGGGTTGGTGCAACTTTCTAAAGCATGAAATTGGAACCTGCCTTGGAGTTCGCCATCAGAAAAGCATGTGCTAGAAGATGTGCGCGGTTAGTGACCGTTATCATGTGGAGTGTGCAAACATTCATATGGGGATTCTTATGAATGTTGCAAACAAGGGTGGTATCACCAGTCCTCGGTCCCTTTTTGGATGGAGGTTTTTTTTGTTTCGAAAAATAAATAAATGAGGTGCACAAATGGGTAAAAAAAATAAAGACTTTGTAGAAAAAATTACTTCGATGGAAGATGATTTTGGACAATGGTATACAGATGTTGTGAAACAAGCAGAATTGGTTGATTATGGTCCGGTACGCGGAACAATGATTATTAAGCCATATGGATTTGCAATTTGGGAAAATATTCAAGGAGAATTTGACCGTCAATTTAAAGAAACAGGTCACACAAATGTTTATTTCCCGTTATTTATTCCAGAAAGCATGTTACAAAAGGAAAAGGATCATATTGAAGGATTTGCTCCAGAAGTTGCTTGGGTGACACATGGAGGTGACGAGGAGTTAGAAGAACGTATTGTTGTTCGTCCAACATCAGAGGTTCTATTTGGTGAATATTACTCTAAAAACATTCATTCTTATCGTGACCTACCAAAATTATATAATCAGTGGGCGAATGTGGTTCGTTGGGAAAAAACAACACGTCCATTCTTACGTTCATCCGAATTTTTATGGCAAGAAGGACATACATGTCATGCAACAAAAGAAGAAGCAGAAGCAGAAACAAATCAAATGTTAAATGTATATGCAGATATATGTGAGAATTTCTTGGCAATCCCAGTCTTAAAAGGAAAGAAAACAGAGAAGGAAAAATTCGCAGGTGCTGAATATACATTAACAATTGAAAGTTTAATGCATGACGGAAGAGCACTTCAATCCGGAACATCTCATTATTTAGGTACAGGTTTTGCTGAAGCATTTGATATTCAGTATCTAGATAAAGGTGGTAAACAACAATATGTGCATCAAACGTCATGGGGTGTGTCAACAAGAATTATGGGAGCATTAATTATGGTTCATGGTGATAACCGTGGATTAGTTGTACCACCACGTGTTGCTCCAACACAAGCAATGATTGTTCCAATTGCTCAACATAAAGAAGGCGTACTTGATAAGGCATATAAATTACGTGATCAATTAAAAGACATTGTTCGTGTAAATATTGATACAAGTGACAAAATGCCTGGTTGGAAATTTAATGAATATGAAATGAAAGGAATCCCAATTCGTATTGAAATGGGACCTAGAGATATAGAGAAAAATCAAGTTGTTCTTGTTCGTCGTGACACAGGAGAAAAGGATTTTGTGCCAATGGATGAATTACAAGAACGCTTACCAGCTTTATTGGAAGAAATTCAGCAGAATCTATATGATAAAGCATTTGCACACCGCAAGGAAATGACATCCACAGCTAAAACAATGGATGAATTTAAACAAACCTTAGAAGAAAAAGGTGGATTCATTAAAGCAATGTGGTGTGGTAAATTAGAATGTGAAGAGAAAATAAAAGAAGAAACATCAGCAACATCACGTTGTATTCCATTTGAACAAGAGCAAATAGCCGATACATGTGTATGTTGCGGAGAAGAAGCAAAAGAAATGGTTTACTGGTCAAAAGCATATTGATGATTGAAAAGCGATATTTAGAATTGTTGAAAAGATGATTCCTGTCTTATGCAGGGGTCATCTTTTTTATATACATGGAATCTGTATATTATATAAAAAATAAATTCAAATCTTAAGTGGGAGTTAAAAAATTGTAAAGATTAAGTAAAATACCGTTTTTTTATAATAGTGTGTGTTTAAATATAATTAAAAGGAGGGGGAATTGTGAACCAAGTAGAATTAATAAATGTTTCAAAGTCATTCGATAAGCAACAAGACATTTTAAATGATATTAATCTATCTATTAAGAAGGGAGAATTCTTTGTACTTGTTGGACCATCTGGATCAGGAAAAAGTACATTACTTAGGATGATTGCAGGACTTGAGGATATTACAGATGGAATAATCAAAATCAATGAGCGAGCAGTGAATCATCTTCCACCAAAGGATAGAAATTTATCTATGGTTTTTCAGAATTATGCATTATATCCACATTTAACAGTGGAGCAAAATATTCTATTCGGTTTGCGAGCTAAAAAAGTAAATAAACAAGAACAGCAGAAAAGGTTAAATGAAACATGCCAAATGATGGAGATAAGTAATCTTTTGAAACGGAAACCAAAAGAACTATCAGGAGGACAGAGGCAACGTGTAGCGTTGGCAAGGTCTGTCGTTAGTGAAGCTCCTCTTTGTTTAATGGACGAACCATTATCTAATCTAGATGCAAAGCTACGAGCACATATGCGGATAGAAATTAAACGATTACAAAAACGTTTAGGGCTTACGATGATTTATGTAACCCATGATCAAGTGGAAGCAATGACAATGGGAGATCGAATCATGGTATTAAATAATGGAAGGATTCAGCAAGTTGGTGACCCGATTACATTGTATAATAAACCAGCTAATTTATTTGTGGCTTCTTTTATAGGGTCGCCAAAAATGAATATGGGAAAAGCGGTGTTTTCTGATCAACATTTAATTATTGAAGATGATCTTCATTTACCTAAAGAATCAATCAAGTCTGCAATGATATCGGAAACAAAAAATATTACAGTAGGAATTCGTGCTGAGCATATTCTTCCAGCTGAAGACAGTGGTGTAACCCATGAACTAACAGTAGTTAATGTGGAACAACTTGGAAACGAAACATTAATATCCTTTGAAATTGGGAAAGAACTTTGGACAGCTAAATGGCTTGGGCAATGGAATGTGCATACTGGCGATAAGTTACCTGTACATATTTCAGCGGATAATATAAGTTTCTTTGATTCAAATTCTGGCCGTCTGCTTGAAGCATCTTCAACAGAAAAAGAAGAGGTATTAGCAATATGAATGAAGTAGCAATTCAATCTGATGGAGTAGCAACACCTGATTTTAAAAAAATAAAGAAAAAGCAGCAACTAATCCGTTTTTTAAAAGGGATATTATTCCTAATGCCATCCATTATTTTATTTGCTGTTTTTTTATTTTATCCATTGATTCGAACGATTTATTTAAGTTTCTTTCTAACAGATGCGAGTGGTTCAACAACTGTATTTGTTGGTTTGGATAACTTTATTAATATGTTTTCGTCGCCAGTATTTAGAAAAAGCATGCAGTCAACATTCCTTTTTGTAATTTTTACAGTTCCCGGAACAGTTTTAATTGGGTTGTTCCTTGCAATCCTTGCTAATGAAAAACTAAAAGGGATTGGTTTTTTTCGTACGATTTATTCCTCAACAATGGGAATTTCTGTGGCTGCTGGTTCTGTTTTTTGGTTATTTTTATTTAACCCCACAATGGGCTGGTTAAATGAGATTTTAAATTTCTTTGGAATAGAAGCAATTGGTTGGTTAACAGACCCTAGCTGGGCACTACTTTCTGTTTCTATCACAACAATATGGATGAATCTAGGATTTATCTTTCTGATCTTATTAGGTGGTCTTCAATCGATTGATTCGTATTTGTATGAAAGTGCAGAGATCGATGGGGCAAGTTATTTTTACAAGTTAAGACGGATTACAATCCCGATGCTTTCTCCGACTTTGTTTTTTGTCATAACGGTATCTTTAATTAATGCGTTTCAAACCTTCGGACAAATTGACATGCTTACTAGTGGTGGTCCGCAAAACGAAACCAATTTAATTGTCTATTCGATTTATCAAGAAGCGTTTATGAACTACCAATATGGTACAGCAAGTGCTCAAGCTGTCGTGTTATTCGTTATTATTCTTGTATTAACGTTTATTCAATTTAAATTGGGTGAGAAGAAGGTGCATTATCAGTGAAAATACCATTAAGAAGAAAGGTTATCTTTTATATTCTATTAGTTGTATCAGCATTTCTTGTGTTTGCACCTGCTTTAATCGCCTTTATGATGAGTTTTATGACAAATCAAGACATTATGTCGGGTAAATTAATACCGACTACAATTACGTTTGATAATTATCTCGCTGTATTTGAACGGTTTCCTTTATTAAATTATTTATTAAATAGTTTTATCGTTTCGATTGTAATCATGATTGGTCAGTTAATGTTGAGTAGTCTTGCTGCATATGCATTTGTTTTTATGGAGTTTAAAGGAAGGAACTTTTTATTCTTTGTTTTTATTTCTACGATGATGGTTCCTTTTGAAGCTTCTGTAATTCCCAACTTCCAGACTATACGAGATTTAAATCTAATTGATTCTTATGCAGGCTTAACACTTCCTTATTTCGCTATGGCTTTTGGCACATTTTTATTACGGCAAAACTTTAAACAAATTCCAAAAGAATTAAAGGAAGCATCTGAAATAGCAGGAATGGGCCACTTTAAGTTTTACTTGTCGGTTGTCCTTCCAATGGCAAAAACCAGTTTGATTACACTTGGTGTCTATGGATTCTTAACGTCATGGAATATGTATTTATGGCCACTTCTTGCAACAACAAATGATAGTGTGCGTACGGTACAAATTGGCTTGAAGCAATTACAAACACAAGAGCAGTTAAATGAGTGGGGAGTAATTATGGCTGGCGGCATTATCGTTGTTATCCCTACATTAATTCTTTTATTTCTAGGCCAAAAACGTCTGCAACAAGGTTTAGCAGAAGGTGCAATCAAATAACAAAGGAGTGAAAAAATGAAAAAATTATTGTTTATTTGTATCACAATCATTTCTATATTCATGATTACAGCTTGTGGCAATGGAGAATCAAAGGGAGAAGAAACAGCATCGGGTGAAACGGAGTCGAAAGAGTCAGGAGAAAAAGGCTCTGATGAAAAACAGGAAGTTATATTTTGGCATGCAATGGGTGGAGCTGGGCAAGAAGCATTAGAAAGTACTGTAGATGATTTTAATCAGTCACAAGACAATATTCAGGTTAATGCAGAGTATCAAGGTTCTTATGATGAAGCGTTAACTAAGTATCAAAGTGTTGCAGGAACAGATAGTGCTCCTTCTATGATGCAGGTCTTTGAGATTGGAACAATGACAATGATTAATAGTAATAGTATTGTTCCAATTCAGGAATTTGTGGATTCAGATGGCTATGATATGAGCGGTTTGGAAGAAAATATTATTAACTATTATAAGATTGATGACCAATTTTACTCAATGCCATTTAATTCTTCTACTCCAGTAATGTATTATAATAAAGATGCTTTTGAAGCAGCAGGACTTGACCCAGATACTCCACCAGAAACATTTGAAGAAGTAGCAGAAGCTAGTAAAATTATTGCAGATAAAAACCCAGAAATGAAAGGTTTTGCACTACAGGCATATGGCTGGTTAGTTGAACAATTATTAGCTAATCAAGGTGCCTTGTTAATGAATAATGATAATGGACGTACAGATACGCCAACTGAAATTGGTTTTACAGAAGAAGAGGGGAAGTCCATTTTTAAATGGGCAGAAAAAATGATTGCAGATGATACATTTGCAAACTATGGAACAAACGGAGATGATATGGTTGCTGGATTTATAGCAGAAGATGTCGCTATGTTCCTACAATCCTCAGCCAGTGCAAGAGATGTTATTGATAATGCTCCATTTGAAGTAGGTATTGGATTTTTGCCACATCCAGAAGATAAAGATCGTGAAGGAGTAGTAATTGGTGGTGCAAGTTTATGGATGATGGATGGAAAACCGGAAGAAGAACAGAATGCTGCATGGGAGTTCATGAAATATTTGCAAACTCCGGAAGTTCAAGCGAAATGGCATGTTAATACTGGGTATTTTGCCATTAACCCGGAAGCATATGAAGAACAAGTAGTAAAGGATGCCTATCAGGAAATGCCACAATTACAAGTAACCGTTGACCAGTTACAGGCAACAAAATCTTCTTATGCAACACAGGGTGCCATTATGGACATGATTCCTGAAGCACGCCGTATTACGGAAACAGCTTTAGAAACGGTTTATAACGGTGGAGATGTTAATGAAACCTATCAAACAGCTGTGGACCAACTAAATCAAGCAATTGAACAAGCTAACGCAGCTAGAGGAAAATAGTCCTATATTGATTCATATAAAATAATTATGATGTTCATAGTATAAAGATTGAATAAATACATTAAATACATTAAAAGCAAGTATATTCAAAGGGCATGTAGATAAATGTATGTAAGCTTTATCTGACATGCCCTTTTTATAAAGTGAGTGAGTGCCAATCTTATGTTCAAAAGAATAATCTTGCCTACTTTCCTAATCATTATGATTTGTTTTATCGCAATATACTTTCAAGTCAGAAAGGAAAAGGTTGTGGAACCTGCTGTATTGGAAGAACCAATGATTATTGCACATCGTGGTGCAAATGATCGAATGAATGAACATACACTTTTAGCCTATAGAATAGCAGCACAAGATGGAGTAGATTCCTTAGAAATAGATTTACGAATGACAAAAGACGGAGAACTTGTAGCAATGCATGACAAAACGATTGATCGGACAACAAATGGAACAGGGATGGTTTCTGATTATGATTTAAAGGATTTAAAGAACCTTCAAACCATAGAAGTATTTAATAATAAAACAAATGTAGAACCAATACCAACATTAAGACAAATTATAGAAACATTTACAGATACTGAGCATTACTATATTGAGACAAGGTTAATTAATGGTGAAGCAATGATGGAGGATACTTTAATAGAAATATTACGTGAATACGATTTAATTGATAAAGGACTAGTCATTATCCAATCATTCTCTAAAAAAAGTTTAGAAAGAATTAAAGAATTAGAGCCAAATGTCCCATTAACTCTCTTATTTAGCAAGGGAAAGTTTGATCTCAAAGAAGCAGAAACATCAGAATTTCCAATTATTGGGATGGAATCAATGGATGTTAACATAAAAAATATTAATGCATTACATCGTAAAGGAAAACAAGTTCATGTTTTCTTTAATGACTTAGATACCCAAAAACAAGAACAAAAGCGAATAAATCAATTTAATGTAGACGGTTATTTTACAGATGATATCTCTTATACAAAGGAATTACTTCGTATAGAAAAATAAATTGATTTTCTAATAGAGGCGCTGGGACTGATAAAAATTAAGCTTGAATGATTTCATTTATAAAAAAAGTCAGATAGTACAACTTCCAATGGACTATCTGACTTTTTTTATTTTTTTATTTTTTTCTAATCCTTTTTCCTAATTACATCATGATAATTTATGTCTATTATTATATAATTTTATAAAATTAACTTGCATTTATATGCATAATTATGGTATAAATATACATATAAACTAATAAATATTCGGGAGGGTGTATATAATGAAAGCAAAACTACAGTTGGAATTGGATAAATTGGAGCAGGATCTTATTCATATAAGTGATTATTTGTATGAGAATCCGGAACTTGGGGATGAAGAATATAAATCAATGGCTTTACTTACTGATTTGTTAGAAAATCATCATTTTCAAGTGGAAAAGGGAGTGGTTAATCGCCCAACTGCTTTTAAAGCTCAATTCCAATCTGAAAAACAAGGACCAACGATAGCTTTTCTTGCTGAATATGATGCCCTTCCAGTTGTAGGACATGGTTGCGGACATAATTTAATAGGTACAATGAGTGTTGGTGCAGGAATTATTCTAAGTAAATTGATTCATGAAACAGGAGGAAAGGTCATTGTATTAGGTACTCCTGCTGAGGAAACAAACGGTGCAAAGGTGGCAATGAGTGAACAAGGAATTTTCGAAAATGTGGATGTAGCATTAATTGTTCATCCGGGTGATCAATCTTATAAAAGCGGTGAATCCTTAGCAATGGATGCCATTCAATTTCAATATAATGGAAAAAGCGCTCATGCTGCTGCATCTCCAGAAAAAGGAATCAATGCATTAGACAGTGTCATCCAATTATTTAATGGTATTAATGCATTACGTGAACATCTACCAGAAGGTGTAAAAATTCACGGAGTTATTTCAGAAGGAGGAAAAGCAGCAAATGTTGTACCAGATTTAGCAATTGCACAATTTTATATTCGATCTGAAACACGCTCTCTCTTAGATGAAGTGGTGAAAAAGGTGAATAATATTGCCGAAGGAGCAGCCCAGATGACAGGTACCAAATTGACCATTTCGAACTATGAACTAAGTTACGATAACATGATTACAAACCAAACCCTATCAGATATTTTTACAAAAAATTTACAAGACATATCATCACAGAAGATTCAAGATGAAAGAATTGCTTCTGGTTCCATTGATATGGGGAACGTGAGTCATGTGGTACCAGCAATCCACCCATATATTGGATTGAATAAAGTGGGATTGATTGCACATACAAAGGAGTTTGCAAATCAAACAATAACTAAAGACGGGCATCAAACATTGGTAGATGGTGCACTTGCGTTAGCTTGCACTGGCTATGATGTATTAACAGATAAAGATTTATTAGAAGCAATTAAAAAGGAGTTTCAAACAATAAAAAATACAGCAGGTAAAGGGGTAGAACAATGAAAAAGGCTTTATTAAAATCAATTATTTTTATGTTTGTGATTTTGAGTATTGTGGCATGTGGTACAGAAGATGGTGGAAAGGAAACAACATCAAAAGATGAGACAAAAGGGGATAAGGAGATCCTTACGATGGTTACTGCAGCAGAGTTTCCACCATTTGAAACACGTAATGAAGCAGGAGAGATTATCGGATTTGATATTGATTTAGCGAACATGATTGCAGAAGAATTAGGAATGGAGTTACAAATTGAAGATATGAAATTTGATGGAATAATCGGTTCACTTCAAGCAGGCCGTGCAGATATGGCGATTGCAGGAATGAATGCGACTGAGGAACGTAAACAAAACGTTGAATTCTCAAAGGATTACTATAGTGATGGGCAAATATTTATTAGTCAACCAGACAGTGAGATTAAGAGTTTAGAAGATTTGAAAGGAAAAACGGTTGGTGTTCAATTAGGATCCATCCAAGCTGAGGGAGCCGAAAAACTAGCGAAGGAATATGACTTCGAGGTTAAAACACTAGATGATGTGGGGATTGTTGTTCAAGAAATTCTATCTAATCGTGTGGATATTGGTTATATGGATAAGGCGGTTGCTGAAGGGTATATTGAGTCACAAGATTTGGTAGGATTTACTGATCCAACAGAAAGTGCTCCTGGAATGGCGGTTGCTTTTCCAAAGGATAGTGAACTTGTAGATAAAGTAAATGATATTATTACAGAATTAGAGGAAAACGGTGAAATAGCGAAACTAGAAGAAAAATGGTTGTCTGAATAAATAAGAATGAGGAGGTGTAAGGCATGAATTTGGATTTCAGCCAAATCGTGCCTTATATTCCTTTTATGCTAAAAGGAATATGGGTTACACTAAAATTTGTATTTTTTTCAATTTCTGTTGGGTTTGCGTTAGGAATTTTAATCGCTTTATGTAAAATAACGAAAGTCCGATTTTTAAAATGGCTTGCAGATGCATATACATCTATTTTCCGTGGAACACCACTTATACTGCAATTAATGATTATTTATTATGCTGTACCACAATTATTTGATTATGATATATCAGCCTTTCTATCTGCAATTTTAGCATTTGGTCTGAATTCAGCTGCATATGTATCGGAAATTATCCGAGCGGGAATCTTAGCGGTTGACCGAGGTCAGGTAGAAGCAGCACAAGCACTAGGTGTACCATATCCTAAGATGATGTTACATATTATTTTGCCGCAAGCATTTAAAAATATTTTACCTGCATTAATGAACGAATTTATTACGTTAACGAAAGAATCTGCTATTGTGTCTGTTATTGGTTATTTGGATATCATGAGACGGGCACAAATTGTTGGTTCTAGAATTTTCCATAACTTTGAACCACTACTATTCGCAGGTGTTATTTACTGGGTGATGGTTTTTCTTTTAACACAAATTGGGAAATATATGGAACGGAGGCTGCGTCAAAGTGATTAAAGTAGAACAACTGACAAAGAAATTTGGAGATAATACCGTTTTAAAAGGGATATCAACAACAATTAAACAGGGAGAAGTTGTTGCAATCATTGGACCCTCTGGTTCAGGGAAATCTACCTTTTTGCGTTGTTTGAATCTTTTAGAACAACCAACAACAGGTGATATTTGGATTCAATCAAAAAAAATAACTAATCCTAAAATAAACAAACTATCAATGCGTGAAAATATTGGAATGGTCTTTCAACATTTTCATTTATTTCCTCATATGACTGTTTTGGATAATGTAACATATGCTCCACAAAAAGTGAAAGGAATTAAGAAAGAAGAAGCAGAGAAAAATGCTATGGAATTATTGGAGCAAGTGGGATTAACGGAGAAAGCTAAAGCATATCCAAATAAACTTTCTGGTGGGCAAAAACAACGGGTTGCTATTGCGAGAGCACTTGCCATGAATCCGGAGATTATGTTATTTGATGAACCAACATCAGCACTCGATCCTGAAATGGTAAAAGAGGTATTGGATGTTATGAAAGATTTAGCGAAATCAGGAATGACAATGGTCGTTGTTACACATGAGATGAATTTTGCAAAAGAAGTTGCTGATCAAATATTATTTCTTGATGATGGAAAGCTCGTTGAAAAAGGAAACCCGACGCAATTTTTCAAGGAACCAAAAACAGAACGGGCAAAAGACTTTTTGGATAAAATTTTATAATCTATAGGACCGTTTACTTTGGTGAGTTATGAAGACCCGAACGAAGAGAATGATTCGTTGCTCGGTCACTGACAGGGCTTATGAAGACCCGAATGAAGAGAGTAATTCGTTGTTTGGTCACTGACGAGGCCTATGAAGACCCGAACGAAGGGGATAATTTTTTGCTCGGTCACTGACAGGGCTTATATAATAATAATAGTAAAAAACACCCGCCAAGAAATCTGTTTTCTTGACGGATGTTTTTATATAAAGCTTTTTTTAAATAAATGGAAGTGGGTAGCGTGTATCTTGTTGGCATTCTTCCAGTGTATCGATGAATTTTTCTAATGAAGCAGTTTGATATGCTTCTTTACGACAAATAAATACGGTATCAATTTTACTATATTTATCTGGTAATTTGTGACATTGTATCAGTCCTCGTGCTTCATGGTGTTGTACAACGGAATGGGGGATAAAAGTGACTCCTAATCCAGAATAGACGCTTCCTAAGATGGTTTCTAAAGTTCCTAATTCCATTACTTTTTCTGGAACCACATGTTCATCTCGTAACCATTCTCTTAATTTGGAACGATAACCACAACCCGACCGAAAAACTAGTAGTGGTTTTCGTTTAATTTCCTCAATAGTGGTAGGTGTATTGTCCGTAACAAGGACAAGTTCTTCCTCAAACACTTTATATTGCACTAAGTCGGGATGATTACTTTTATGGTTTCCAGTTACAAAAGCGCCGTCTAATTTATAATGAAGGACCTGGTCAATTAAATCTTTCGTTACTCCAGAAGTCAAGGATAAATCGACACGTTCATATTGCTTATTATATTTTGAAAGAATAAAAGGTAATTTTATCACTGTTTCGACTGTACCTATTTCTAGTTTTCCTACTGGTTGTTCAGAATCCTGCATTACTTTTTTCATTTCATTTACCATAGAGATGATTTTATCAGCATACGTAATTAATTTTTTCCCTTCAGGTGTTAGAACCATTCCGCGATTATGTCTATGGAAGAGGGGAGTTTGTAACTCTTCTTCTAGTCTACGAATTCGAGCAGTAACATTAGATTGTACATAATTCAGTGTGTTTGCTGCCTTACTGATATTTTTCTTTTCCGCTACTTTTTGAAAAATATATAAATCTTTTAAATCCATTGATTTCCTCCTAACTCTAGTATCATATAAAATGATTACTAATTACAGTAACTATCATTTTATAAGATATCGAGTAAGATGTGAATTATTATGCATGTCCCCATAGATATCACAAAAAGTGATTTCAATTATCACTTTTAATCATTTTACATGATGTCTATTTTATAGTTTAATGAGGATGATGTTTAAAAGCATGACTAAGGAGGATTATTAGATTGCAAAAGAAAAATATCGTATGGGGTGCTATTCTTGCATTAACAGCAAGTATTTCGTGGGGAGCGATGTTTCCTGTTGCAAACCACAGCTTTCAATATATTGATTCATTTTATTTCACTATTTTCCGTTATATACCAGTAGCAATTATTTTAGTTATCTTGCTTTTGATAAAAGAAGGAAAACAGGCCTTTGAGACGGAAGGAAAAGGATTTCTCATTTGGTTTTTTGGAACGATGGCTTTTACTATCTATAATTTATTTATTTTTTGGGGACAAGAAATGCTTGGAGAAACGGGTACATTACTCGCTTCAATTATGGAATCATTAAGTCCTATGATTTCAGTGTTAGTTATTTGGGCATTAACAAAAAAGAAGCCGAGTTCTTATACCTTGGGATTTATTGGTTTAGCATTTGTTGGAGTACTTCTTGTAGTTACGAATGGAGATATCGGTTTTTTATTTACGATTCATAAGCAGTTTTTTCCTTTAATAATTTTATTTATTGGTGTTGCGGGTTGGGCTGTGTATACGATGGGTGGAGACCGTTTTCCAGACTGGTCCATTTTACGATATTCTACACTTACATTAGTGTATGGTACACTCACAGCCACTATTGTTGTACTTTTAACAACTGCAGCCGGCTGGACTCAAGCACCGACACTCGCAGCAATGTATGCCGTTCGTTATGATATGATTTTTATGGTTATTTTCCCAGGATTAATTGCTTTGCTCGGATGGAATGAAGGGGTACGCATTTTATCACCAATCAATAGTTTGTTGTTTCTTAGTTTTGTTCCAGTAACTACATTAATAATCGGTTTTTTCCAAGGATATCAATTGACAATATATGATACAGTTGGAACGATTTTTATCGTACTTGCTTTATTATTAAGTAATCTTTATCAGCGTTTTGTAGTTAAAAGACGAGTGATTAAACATCAAAGAAGTTATGAACATCCAGTGGCATAAAATACTATAATAAAAGACGAGCAACTCTTTATATCGAGTTGCTCGTCTTTATTCATTCGTACAGGCGTTGCCACAGGACGTGACGTTTTTATCCTGTAAAATCGCTTTTGCTTTTGATTTTACATTGCCTGGTTGTTTAATCTTTCTTCTTCTTGGATCACTTTTAACCGGTGATTAACTTCTTCTTCAGAAAGATTATGTTCTTTAATATATAGGTTACGTGGATGTACTCGACATTCATGTGTACAACCGCGCATATATTTATGCTCATTTTCTTCTGAGCATAGAATTTGTTTGTTACATTCTGGGTTAGCGCAGTTCACATATCTTTCACATGGTGTACCATCAAAATAGTCAGCACCTACAATGACATGTTCTTTACGGTTAACCGGTACAGAAATACGCTCATCAAACACATAGCATTTTCCATCCCATAATTCACCTTGAACTTCAGGGTCATATCCGTATGTGACAATTCCACCGTGTAATTGGTTTACATCTTCATGACCTTCTCGTTTTAACCAGCCAGTGAATTTCTCACAGCGGATTCCACCTGTACAGTAGGCGAGGATTTTTTTATCTTTTAAAATCTCCTCATTCTCTCTAATCCATTCAGGTAGTTCACGGAATGTACGAATGTCCGGACGAACCGCACCACGGAAGTGTCCAAGGTCATACTCATAGTCGTTACGAGCATCAATGACAATCGTGTTTTCATCTTGCATTGCTTCATAAAATTCAACAGGCTTTAAATGTTTCCCTGTTTGTTCTAATGGATTAATATCGTCTTCCAAACGAAGTGTAACTAATTCTGGACGATGGCGTACATGCATTTTTTTGAAGGCATGTCCATCATGTAGATCCATTTTGAAAACAATATCTTTAAATCGAGGGTCTTGACGCATTTTTTCCATATATGCATCTGTTTGTTCAATGGTTCCAGAAAGTGTGCCATTAATTCCCTCATGAGCAACTAAAATACGTCCTTTGATTCCTAAATCCTTGCAATATTGAAGATGTTCCTTGGCATAGCCTTCAGGGTCTTCCATATGCACATAATGATAATACAATAAAACGCGATAACTCTTTCCTTTTTCCATTATTTACCACCTATTCCATTTATATTTGCAAGATATAAATGACTTCCTGTGGTTAACACTATTATTACCTTGCAAATGTATATTTTATCATGTTTTTGAGTGTTTCTCCAGTAATTATTTTTACCAGTTTGTTAAAATGTCTACATTTTGTCTACAATTTTTTTAAAAAGAAGTGATATAATAATAGACATTAGTATAAAAATTGGAGGATTGAAGTTATGCGTCATGAAAAAAATTTCGAATCATTGCCTGAGAAAACTTGTACAATAGAAAAGCTTGTGACAATACCAGAAGATGTTGAAAAGGTTATAAATGGACAGAAGACTGCTACACGTCGAAATGGTATCTATGCTGATATTGGTGAGGTTATGACATTAAAAGGTAAAAACTTCAAGGTTGATGCCATATATCCGCAATACTTGGGGGATGTGACAGAAGAAGATGCCAAAAAGGAAGGCTATAATAATCTTGAAGAATATAAGCAGGCGATTCTAGGTATTCATCCTGGTATGCGTTGGGTACCTAAAATGCGAGTATGGGTACATGAATATTCTCCGGTGAATGCATAAGTTTACTGGATTTTAATAATTATAAAAAATAAACCTGATTCTGAATTGGATGATGAATCAGGTTTATTTTATTTCTGAAAACTTCATTTGATAACGCTCCAATTTACTACATATTCCCAGATGATTACTTAGTTGGAAAATGTTTTATGATGCTTTTTTGAATCTCCGTGATTGATTTTCCGATACTTGATTCAACAGTTGCAACATAAGCACCTTCTAAAAGCGGGGCTTCGATCAGGAATATATTTTCCTTCTCACTTATTTCTATTGCTAGTTCGGCATTCATTTTTGCACTTCCGAGATCATAAAATAGTAAGACACCTTTATCAGTATAGGCAGTATCTATTGCAGCAGAAATCTTATCGATGCTTGTTCCAATTTCTCCATCATCTGTTCCGCCAGCAACCTCAACAGGAACATCTTTTATGACCTGACGAATGATTTCTTTAATTCCCTTTACAACATCAGGACTATGTGAAATTAACACAATGCCGACATACTCCATTTACGATTAAACCTCCTCCAGTACTTCAGCCATTGCTAGAAATATATAATAAGAAGACATTGCACCTGGATCTATATGACCTTTTGATTTTTCCTTAAAATACGCAGCACGTCCTTTTGTTGCGATCATGTTTTTTGTTTTTTCCATTGCATGTTTAGCTGTATCTGCTAGTGCTTGGGGTTGGAAGGATTCTCCTTCTTCTAAAAATAGGACAACTGGCTCCCAAACATCTAGTATCGTTTTCTCACCTGTTGTAGCTTTTCCTCTTTGTTTCATGCCTTGTAATGCATCGTCTAGTCCTCTTGTAAATGTTTTATAATCAATGGATACCTTGTCCTTAAAAGCAAGTGACATCCTTAAAAATGCTGTTCCATATAGTGGTCCAGCTGCTCCACCAACTTTAGATATTATGGTCATTGCTGCGTCTTGCATGATATCGCCAACTGTTTTGTATTCCTTTTCATTCACTTTTTTTACTACTTCTTTAAACCCACGTGCCATGTTAATTCCGTGATCCCCATCACCAATAGCTTGATCTAACCGAGTTAATTCTTGTTTATGTTCTTGCATATGGTCATTTATTTGGAGTAACCATTCTTTTGCTTGTTTTACTGTAAAATGCATGGGATCCATCCTCCTTATTTAACAATAAAATGTGGTGCTTCAGAAGGATGGTCAAGCAGTGATTTCAATTCATCATCTAACTTTAATAATGTAAATGAACATCCTCCCATCTCTAAAGCAGTCATATATTCACCGACAAATGTTTGATAAACATGAATTTCTTTTTCTTTTAAAATTTGTTGTACTTCTTTATTGAGAATATATAATTCCATATCTGGGGTAGATCCTAATCCATTAATTAAAACAGCTACTTCATCATTTTTTTGTAAATTTATATCAGCTAAAATTTTCTGTGTGAGTTCAGTGGCAATTTCTTTTGCTGTGGCAAGTGGCTTTCTTTCAATTCCTGGTTCACCATGGATTCCGATTCCAATCTCCATTTCCTGCTCTGATAATGTAAAGCTAGCCTCTCCTGCAGCTGGTATCGAACAAGGAGTGATGGCCATTCCCATCGACCTTACATTTGCAACGGCCTTTTCCGCAACTCGCTTTATTTCTTCTAATGATCCGCCAAGGTTTGCCTTTGCACCTACAATCTTATGAATGAAGATTGTTCCTGCAATCCCTCTTCTACCGGTAGTAAAAGAACTGTCTTCTACAGCTACATCATCGTTGACAATAATTTGTTCGACTTGAATACCTTCAGCAGTGGCTAATTCGGCTGCCATTTCAAAGTTAAGTACATCTCCAGTGTAGTTTTTAATGACTAGAAACACACCTTCACCACTATCAACAGCCTTGATTGCTTCATAAACTTGATCAACAGATGGGGAGGTAAATACTTCACCAATGACAGCAGCATCTAACATGCCACTTCCAATATAGCCAGCATGTGCTGGTTCATGGCCACTACCACCACCACTTACAATCCCGACTTTCCTTTTAATTGGAGCATCTTTCCTCATGATTACAGTTGTGTCTTTTAATTGTTTTAATTTATTAGGTGCTGCAAGTAGCATTCCTGTAATCATCTCTTGGGCGACTTGTTCTGGGTCATTTATTATTTTCTTCAAAATGATTCCTCCTATCCATTAAAAACGGTTTGAAAAATAGATATATGAAAGAGGAGACTTGTCTGTAGTCCCCTCTATTCTACATTATTTAAATGTTCTTGTTGCTTCGACTGCTTTTTTCCAACCTTCATATAATTCATCACGTTTTTCAGTGGCTAATTTGTTTGTAAAGGTTTTTTCGTTTTTCCACTGTTTAGCAATCTCCTCTTTGCTTTCCCAGAAACCTACAGCCAAACCTGCTAAGTATGCCGCACCTAAAGCCGTTGTTTCTTGCACAACAGGACGTTCTACAGGTACACCAAGCATATCACTTTGGAATTGCATTAAGAAGTCATTTCTAACGGCTCCACCGTCAACACGTAAAGATTTTAAGTCAATATCAGAATCAGCAATCATGGCATTTAAGACGTCTTTTGTTTGGTATGCAAGTGATTCTAACGTTGCTCGAACAAAATGTTCTTTTCTTGTTCCTCTTGTTAAACCGAATATAGCTCCACGTGCTTCACTATCCCAATACGGTGTACCTAATCCAACAAATGCTGGAACCATATATACACCATCTGTTGAGTCTACTGCTGTTGCATAATCTTCACTTTGTGGGGCATTATCAATGATTTTTAAACCATCGCGAAGCCATTGAATAGCAGATCCTGCTACGAAAATACTTCCTTCTAATGCATATTCTACTTTTCCATCCACACCCCAAGCTAATGTAGTAAGTAATCCGTGTTTAGAATGAACACCTTTTTCCCCTGTGTTCATTAACATAAAGCAGCCTGTTCCATATGTGTTCTTAGCCATTCCGGATTCAAAACAAGCCTGACCAAATAATGCGGCTTGTTGGTCCCCAGCAATACCAGCAATAGGTACTTCATGACCAAAGAAGTGATAATCAACTGTATTCGAATACACTTCAGACGATTGTTTTACTTCAGGTAACATACTTTTTGGTACGGTTAGGATGTCAAGTAGCTCATCATCCCATTTTAAATCATAAATATTAAACATTAATGTTCTAGAAGCATTGGAGTAATCGGTTACATGGGCTTTACCACCTGATAATTTATAGACTAGCCAAGTATCAATTGTTCCAAATAGAAGGTCACCATTTTCCGCTTTTTCTCTTGCACCTTCTACATTATCTAGAATCCATTTTACTTTTGTACCAGAAAAATAAGGATCTAGTAACAATCCAGTACGATTTCGGAACTTTTCCTCATATCCTGCTTCTTTTAATTCTTTACAAATATTATCTGTTTGACGTGATTGCCATACAATTGCTTTATAGACAGGTTTTCCAGTGTTCTTATCCCATACAACAGTAGTCTCACGTTGGTTAGTAATCCCAATACCAGCGATTTGATCTGGTTGTACATCTGCTTTACGAAGAACTTCGGCCATACATGCAAGCACAGAAGTCCAAATCTCATTTGCATCATGTTCTACCCAACCTGGCTGTGGAAAAAACTGCTCGAATTCTTGCTGTGCTACATTGACAATCTCACCTTGATGATTAAAAAGAATAGCACGTGAACTTGTTGTTCCTTGGTCTAATGATAAAATATACTTTTCACTCATGTCTATTTCCCCTTCCTTTTTAAACCATTTTATTCTTTACGTTTGTATTTGATGCTTTTTGTCCTTTTAATTCATTCACTGCTGCTCCAATCATCAAGATAGCAACAAGAGCAGATGTTATCCAAAAAGCGATTGTAAATTCGTTCATCGTAAACGCCTTGTAAAATAAAGCACCATATATTCCACCAATAATTGGGCCAATGACAGGAACCCATGCATACCCCCAGTCTGATCCACCTTTACCAGGAATAGGTAATAGGGCGTGTGCGATTCTTGGCCCAAGGTCACGAGCAGGATTAATCGCATAACCTGTTGCTCCACCTAAAGATGTACCAATAACAATAATTAAAAGCCCGACAACAATTGGATTTAATCCTTCTGAAAACGCATTCGCTCCAATAAATAATAACCCCATTACAAGAATAAAAGTACCAATTATCTCACTCACGAGGTTTTGTAAGGGCTTTCTTACAACTTCTGAAGTTCCCGGCGCTGTTGCGAAAACATCTAATTTTGTACGTTTACTTTCTGTCTCTCTCCAATGAGGTAAGTAGTTGAAAAATACTATAGCGGCACCAATTATAGCACCAATCATTTGTCCGGCTATATATGTTGGTACTTTACTCCAAGGAAATTCTCCAATAGCAGCAAATCCTAGCGTAACTGCTGGATTAATATGAGCATCTGATGCAGTACCTGCTACATAAACTCCCATCACAACAGCTAAACCCCAACCAAGTGTAATGACGATCCAGCCTGCACCTTCTGCTTTAGACCATTTTAACAGCACACCGCCAACTACGCCAACACCTAAGATGATTAAAACCATGGTACCTAATAATTCACCCATAAATTCTGTCAAGATAACCACCCCTTTTATAATATTGTGTTAATAACATTCCCTACATATACAAAAAGCCCACACTGCAGTGGACATACTTATAGTAAGTATATTCCAATGTAGTGTGGGCTCCATATCTCCATCACATGTTTATGTTATTAACTTACTTTTACTATAATGAAATTCTTCATAAGAGTCAATATCATTTGTTAGAAAATATGAAAATTACCATTAATTTTTGTATGCGTTTACACTAAATGTTGACAAAAGAATGGTATCATACTATAATCGAGATAATAGAAATGATAATCATTATCATTTAATATATTTTGTGGTCCAAATAAATTTAAAATAATCCATGTATTGCTAATAAATTTTTTTAAGCACGATTGAGAATGCCTATCAATCAGAAAAGGTGATTAAAATGAAAAAAGCTCTTGTGTTTTGTATCCCTTTGTTAGTTTTAAGTCTTTTATTTGCTCCTCAAGTATTTGCTGAATCAACCGTAGAAAAACAACCAATGGAGCAAAATACTGATTCACAAGTTGTTTTAAGTGCAGATCAAGAACAAGCTGTCTCTACTAATTCCTACATATCGGAACAACAAGCCCCATTGGGAGAAAAAGTATTAATTAGTGGTATGATTATATTGATGGCACTGTCCGTTGTCTTTGTAGTTATTTCAGAAAAAAGAAAGACCTACGTTTAAAATAATAGAAAAACCCCCAAGCATTTTGTGCTATGGCAAATAGCAACAATATATACACTTGTTGGAGGCAAGAAAATGAATATGATTTTCATAATATCCAATAATATGGGGGAGGAAATAAATATCTAAAAAAGAATCTAAAATTTATTTTCCTTATTACTTGCAATCAACACCACAAAGAGGTAAAGTTAAAGATAGCAAAAGGAAATTGAAGGTTGAATAATTTTTTACGATCTCTTTACCAAAGTGGTGTAAAAGTATTCATGATTCAATTACTTTGCAACACTATGTTTGATAAGGAGGTTGTTCGAATGACTGGAAAAGTAAAATGGTTTAACGCTGAAAAAGGTTTCGGTTTTATCGAGCGTGAAGACGGTGACGATGTTTTCGTACACTTCTCAGCGATCGAAGGAGAAGGTTTCAAAACTCTTGAAGAAGGTCAAGACGTTGAATTTGAAATCGTTGAAGGTAACCGTGGCCCACAAGCTGCAAACGTTACAAAATTATAATTTATAAATGAAGAAGGTTTATCCTCATATTGGGGATGAACCTTTTTTATTTTGGAAAAAGTAGTGGAAAAGGGATATAATAAAGTTTAAATAATGAAATAATGATAAATCGAGAGGGGGGCGATTATTTGCGAGGGAGATTTGATTGGCAAACAGAAACAAAAAAACAATGGAATAAAGAAGCAACACAATGGAACGAACGTAGTGAAAACATGTGGAATCGTGGAAGTAGAAAAGAAATTATTCCTTTTATAAAGACTCATTTACAAAAAAATGATCATATATTAGATATTGGTTGTGGTGATGGTTATGGATCCCATCGATTATCATTAGCTGGATTTGATGTTACAGGGATGGATTTGTCAGAAGAAATGATTGAATTGGCGAGTAAACAACATAAAGACATCTCTTTTCAGCAAGGGAGTATTCATGAATTAATTTTTCAAGATAGCATATTTGATGGAGTCATGGCGATTAATGTATTGGAATGGTTAGAAGATCCACTCCATGGATTACAGGAAATTCGCCGTGTATTAAAAATAGACGGTCTACTGTTTACAGGTATCTTAGGTCCAACGGCGGGTCCACGAAGAAATAGTTATCCAAGAATATACGGTAAAAATACCATTTGTAATACGATGATGCCATGGGAATTTGAAAAAATGGCACTAGAAAATGGCTTCACATATATAGATGGTTTTGGAGTATACAAAAAAGAAGTAAAAAGCAAACATTATGAAGGTTTATCTGAACAATTACAGCAAGCATTATCATTTATGTGGATTTTTTGTCTAAAGAAAGCAGATAAGGTGGAATAGAGATTGGATAAAGAAATGAATGAAAAAGTGATTGAAAATTATCAGCGAGATGAAAAAATGATGATTCTCATTTATGCACAATGGTGTGTAAACCACAATTTGGATCCAGAAGCACTATATCACGAGGCTTACCCAGAACAATTGAAAAACGAAGTCTTACAAGAAGTTATTTTATTAACGGTAGATAAAGAAGAGGCAGATGAAATTCCGGATACTACGCTCTTACAAGTATTACAGGCTTTTGGCAATTATGATTTAGCATTTATTGTTCAAAGGGAAATAACGAAACGAAAAAAGTAAGATGACATCATTTGTGAAGATGTCATCTTTTAGGTTGGGAATTATCCCCATGGTTTCAATCACCTATTCAAATAATTTAATTAATGCTTGCGTTCCGCGATCTTCATTCCCTTTTTGTGCAAGCTCTTGATACAGCTCAAGTGATAGGGCTAGTCCAGGTGTTTTAAGGCCCATTTCTTTTGCTGATTCTAGGGCGATTTTCATATCTTTAATAAAGTGCTTCACATAAAATCCAGGTTCTTCGTCACCTGCAATCATTCGTGGTGCTAAGTTAGATAGTGACCAACTTCCTGCAGCTCCAGTTGTGATACTGTCAAGAACACGTACTGGATCAAGTCCAGCTTTTTTAGCATACATAATTGCTTCCGAAACACCAATCATATTAGAAGCAATTGTGATTTGATTGGTTAACTTTGTATGTTGGCCAGCACCGGCTTCTCCCTGTAAAATAACATTGTTTCCCATTACTTCCAAGATAGGACGTACTGCCTGAAATGCTTCTTCGTTTCCACCAACCATAATCGCAAGTGTTCCATTTTGTGCTCCGATATCCCCACCAGAAACAGGCGCATCTAATGCATGAACACCTTTTTCAATGGCAGCATCATATATCTGAGTGGCAAGCGATGGCTTGGATGTTGTCATATCAATAATATAAGTACCCTTTTTCACATTTTTTAATATTCCCTTTTCGCCAAAGTAAATGTCTTCTACATCCTTGGGATATCCAACCATCGTAATAAGGACATCTGCTCTATTGGCGAGCTCTTCAATACTATTTTCCCAAGTTGCTCCTTGTTCTATAAGTGCTTTTGCTTTCTCTTTTGTCCTAGTAAAGATATGTACATTATAACCAGCTTTTTGTAAATTATGAATCATTCCGGACCCCATAACGCCTGTACCGATAAATCCAATGATTGTATTTTTTTTATCCATTTATATCATCTCCCTACCCTATATATACGCGGTAATTACACAATAATCCTTTAAAATTTGGGAATAAAATACTTGCATGAACTATATTTTTTAACACAAAGTATCAATAATCATTAATTGCGTAAATGATGTTTTATGGAAGTGAGGAGGCAGAAAAGTCTTGCTATCACAATCACAAAAAAGTCAATTAAAATCGTCACTAATCGACCGCCAGAATGAATTAATACCTCAGGTAAGGGATCATTTTGGTTTGGATTATGCTATTCGGCAAACAACTGGTGATTTGTCCAATTATGATAACCACCCAGGGGATCAAGGAACAGAGTTATATGAACGGGGAAAAGATATTGCCTTAAATGAACACGCAGAAAAGGAATTAGAAGATATTAATAAAGCACTTTACGCATTTGATGAGGGATCATATGGTATTTGTACAGAATGCGGAAAAGATATACCATACGAACGATTAGAAGCCATTCCTACAACAGCACGCTGTATTGATCATGCAAAGGATACTATCTATGAAAACGATCGGCCAATTGAGGAACAAGTATATAGTCCTAATATAAATCCAGATGATACCACAGAAGAAACACAAGTAATATATGATGCAGAAGATGCATGGCAAGAAGTAAGTCAATATGGAACAAGCGAAACACCTTCAGACTTCTTTGGTGACAGGAAAGATTATAATGAGATGTATCCAAATAAAGATGAGCATGTCGGGCATGTAGAAGCAATTGAGAATATGTCATCAGACCAATTAGATGGAATGAACATTGAAGATTCATTAAATCAAACAAAATTAGAAACGCATGAAATGATGGAAGAAGACAATATATAATTGGGCTGTAACAATCATTGAAACTAACGGTACAATAATAAACCCCCCAACAACAAGCAATTCCTTGTTGTTGGGGGGGTAATTGATTTAGACACTTCTTTTAACCAGTTTCAATTGGACGTTTTGCTTTTTTCCATCTCGATATAATTCTACTTTTATTTCCTCACCTGCATTTGCTTCAGAATAGAGGAGTTTTCTTAATTCTAAAATGGATGTAACATCATTACCATTAATTTTTGTAATGATATCAAATTGTTGTAAGCCAGCTTTATCTGCAGGAGATCCTGCTTCAACACTTGCAATAACCATTCCACCTTCAATATCATTTGGTAAGACGATTTGATTTCTATATTGTGGTGGGACTTGACTAAGTGGTGCAGAACTAATCCCGATATAAGGCCTGGACACTTCTCCATTTGTTTCTAATTGGTTCATAATTGGTAGTGCTGAATCAATTGGAATTGCAAAACCAATTCCTTCTACAGCTTGGCGGGCTACTTTCATCGAATTGATTCCAATTACATTTCCATCTGCATCAACTAAAGCACCACCACTATTTCCAGGATTAATGGCTGCATCTGTTTGAATGACTTCTGTTATCCAATCAGGTTGACCATTTCCACTCGTATCCACGCTAATAGAACGATTTAATCCACTAATTATTCCTTTTGTTAAGGAGTTAGCAAATTCAATACCTAATGGGTTCCCAATGGCATACACTGTTTCTCCTACTTTTAAATCCTCCGATGAACCAAGGTTAGCCACTGTATCGACATGTTTTCCGTCTATTTCTAAAACAGCTAGATCTGTTAATTTGTCTGTACCTAGTACTCTTGCATTAACACGTTTGTCATCATAGAATACAATCTCCACTTCTTGAGCATCTTGAACAACGTGTTCATTTGTAACAATATAGGCTTTCCCATCTTTCTTTTTATATACAATTCCGGAACCACTACCAATTTCTTCACTTGGTTCCCAAATATTTGCTTGTTGGAGGTTCACGACTCCGACTACTGCTTTAGAAACCTCAGAAATATCAGATGATGTTTGTGCATCTTCTTTAGCAGTTGTCGTTATGACTTCTGTCTTTTCTGTGTTTTCTTTATTTGTCGTATTTGAATCTTCAATGTCTGAGAATGGAAGTGGGATTATATTGTTCATCATAAGTACGACCACAACTACTATAGGAACTAGACCACCAAGCATACCACTGAAAAATGCTGACCAAGTAAAGCCTTTCTTTTTTTGTGTATCTCCTTCATTATTACGTAACGGAGCACCAGGCTCATCCGTCTGTTGATTCGCAGTAGGATTTTTTTCGGTTTCTTCTGTACTTCCGTCTATATTCGGTTGCTCTTCTGTAGATTGTTCAAACGATTTATTATCATCTTGATTCATAAAAAATCCTCCTTCATAAAAAATCATACTATATACTATTATTATCTACTATATACTTAATTTACATCAAGAAGTTTGTATTCGTTTGGTATAATTGTGGCAGACCTATGTAAATTGAAATTTGTAAAACATTGTTCAATATATAATAATTATGAGAAAATAGAGATAGGTGAACAAGGATGGGGGTTTGAAAGAGATGAAACATATCGGTATTGTAGAAGATGATTCGAATATCCAAAATATTGTTGCAGCATTTTTAAAACAAGAAGGTTTTCAAATTTCACTACTAAGTTCTGCAGAAGATGGTTGGGAACTATGGAAGAAAAATCCCCCAGATATGTGGATATTGGACCTTATGTTACCTGGAATGGATGGCTATGATTTTTGTAAAAGAATACGAAAAGAAAGTAATGTACCGATTATTATAATATCTGCCAAAGATGAAGAGATTGATAAAATCCTTGGACTAGAATTAGGTGGGGACGACTATTTAACAAAACCGTTTAGCCCCCGTGAATTAGTTGCCAGGGTCAAACGTTTGTTTAAGCGAGTAGATGTGATGCTAAAACACCAGGATGTGGATGATGATCGCCTTAAAATAGGTGATTTACTCATTTATAGAAATGATCGGCGTCTATTTTGGAATGGAGAAGAAAAGGAAGTAACAACAAAGGAGTTTGATATGTTACTTCTTTTAGCAGAGAATATGAATCGAGCATTTTCACGAGAAGAGCTTCTTATAAAAGTATGGGGAGATGATTATTTTGGAAGTGATCGTGCAGTGGACGATTTAGTTAAACGAATTCGCAAAAAAATCGATAAAATCCCCTTAGAAACAGTTTGGGGTTATGGTTATCGTTTACGTGATAAAGAGGAAGACAAATGAAACTGCAAGATCAACTAAATGCCGCATTTACTATGTTACTTATCATTATTATGACAATTACCGGCTTTGTGATTTATTCTTTAATCATGGACTTGCTTATCTCCAATGAACAACGTCAATTAGAGCAAAAAGGAGAAATTATTGTAAAGGTATTAAATGAACAATATCAGACAAGAGATAATATTGAGCAGTTTAATACATTTCTTAAGCAACAAGATCTCCAGCTTTTTTTATATGACCGTGAAACAGATACTGTACGATATTCTACCATGTCAAATGAAGTTGTTGAAGGATTTCTAAAAGCAAATGACTTTTCGAATATGCATTCGAATCTAATGGAATATAGGAAGGATAAATATGTTCAATCCCGAATCTTATTTTATCCACGTACAACAGGATTAGAATTAATTTTGTTAACTCCTTTACATGACCTAAAACTTGTTCAACATGATTTCTTTACCCGTTTATTATTAGTATTTCTAATTGGGGCAATTGTAGCGGTTATATTAAGCTATTTTTTAACACGAAAAATGGTTACACCATTAACCCATTTAAAATATCAATTAAAGAAAATTGAACAACGAAAATTTGACGAAATAGAACCAATTGAGGCAACTGGTGAAATCCATGAGGTTGCTAAAAGTGTGTATGAAATGGCAAATGAATTACAGCGCTACATTAATTCTCAGCAAACATTTTTTCAAAACGCAAGTCATGAATTAAAAACACCACTTATGACAATTCAAGGGTATGCTGAAGGAATAAAAGAGGGTGTTTTTGATCAGGACGAGACCGAAAAGGGTCTAGAAGTAATGGTCATGGAAGTAAAACGCTTGAAGAAAATCATTAATGAAATGACCATCTTGGCGAAATTAGAAAGTGAAAAAACGGTGTATCAAGAAACATCTGTTGACCTTGCGAAAATAGTGGAACAAGTCATTGATCGAATGGTGCCACTGGCAAATGATAAAGACATCACATTGGATTATAGTGTAACACCAAACTTAGTAGTGACAGCAGATCAGGAGAAATTATTACGAGCAATGTTAAATTTAACATCTAATGGTATCAGACATGCAGCAACCGTTGTTCGTATTCGTTTATTTTCGAAAAATCAATTCATATATTTGACGATTGAAGATGACGGAAGAGGTATTTCAAAAGAGATTATTCCACATATTTTTCAACGATTTGTGAAAGGTAAACATGGAGAAACAGGTTTAGGATTAGCTATATCACGAGCGATTATTGAACGTTCAGATGGGAAAATCGAAGTAGGTGATTCTGACCTTGGTGGGGCAAAATTTACAATTGTTTTTCAGCAACTAGAAAAAAAGTAAGATTGTTTTTGAATTATGTTGTTATTGGAGTTTTTTCCGCAGGTTAATGGGCTGTGAAATGCCACTGACTAAGGGAAAATTTGACACAACAACAAAGTTTATAAAAGTAGTTAAAGAAAAAACGAAAAAAATTTATGAAAGATATCCTAACAAAAAGAATGTTATGCTATACTAGTTAAGTTGTTATGTAGAGAGGAGCGTTGCCGATGCAACGAAGAGAAAACATACGAAATATTGCTATTATTGCACACGTTGACCATGGAAAAACGACGTTGGTTGACCAACTATTAAAATATTCAGGAACATTTCATGAACATGAGCAAGTTGATGATCGGGTAATGGATTCAGATGATATTGAAAAGGAACGTGGAATAACAATTCTGGCCAAGAATACGGCTGTAAAATATAAAGATACAACAATAAATATCTTAGATACACCAGGCCATGCTGACTTCGGCGGAGAAGTGGAACGAATTTTAAAGATGGTAGATGGAGTTATCCTTGTTGTAGATGCCTATGAAGGTACAATGCCACAGACCCGTTTTGTTTTAATGAAGGCGTTGGAACAGAAATTAACACCAATTGTTGTGTTGAATAAAATTGATCGACCAAATGCAAGACCAGATGAAGTTATTGATCAAGTCTTAGATTTATTTATTGATCTAGGGGCAGATGATGAACAAGTAGAATTTCCAGTTGTTTATGCCTCCGCATTAAATGGTACATCAGGATTAGAACCAGAAAAACAAACAAATACGATGGACCCTATATTTAAGACAATCTTGGAACATATCCCAGCTCCTGAAGAAAAAAGTGAAGAACCGCTTCAGTTTCAAGTATCTTTACTTGATTATAATGACTATGTTGGCCGAATTGGTGTTGGAAGAATCTTTCGCGGGAAAATCCGTGTTGGTGAACAAGTCGTTGTCATGAAAAACGACGGCACAACCAAATCTTTCCGAGTGACTAAATTATTCGGTTTTATCGGTTTAAAACGAATTGAAGTTGAAGAGGCAAAAGCAGGCGATATTGTTGCTCTATCTGGAATGGAAGATTTAAATGTAGGAGAAACCATTTGTCAACCAGGCCATTTAGAGGCATTGCCACCAGTTCGAATTGATGAACCAACATTACAGATGACATTTTTAGTAAATAATAGCCCTTTTGCTGGAAAGGAAGGGAAGTATATTACTTCCAGGCAGATTCGTGAGCGCTTGATGAAACAGTTGGAAACAGATGTTAGTCTACGTGTTGAACCTACTGAATCACCAGATGCTTGGACAGTTTCCGGACGTGGAGAATTACATTTATCCATTCTAATTGAAAATATGCGCCGGGAAGGATTTGAATTACAATTATCCAAACCGAAAGTAATTATAAAAGAAATTGATGGGGTAAAATGTGAACCAGTCGAACGGGTACAAATTGATGTACCAGAACAATTCACAGGAGCTGTAATGGAGGCACTTGGTTCTCGAAAAGGCGAAATGTTGGATATGATTAATTATGGAAATGGACAAGTTCGCCTAGAATTTAAAGTCCCATCTCGTGGGTTAATAGGTTATGCGATGGAATTTATGACTCAAACCCATGGATATGGTATTTTTAATCATACATTTGATTCATATCAGCCAATTGTACAAGGTCAGCTTGGAGGCAGACGTGAAGGTGCGCTTGTCGCACTTGAAAATGGAAATGCTTCTACGTATGGCATCATGCAATTAGAAGATAGAGGAGTCATCTTTGTTGAACCTGGTACAGAAGTATATGCCGGGATGATTGTTGGTGAACATAATCGCGAAAATGATCTAACAGTGAATATTACTAAAGAAAAACACTTAACAAATATGCGTTCTGCCAATAAAGATCAAACTGTCTCCATTCGAAAAACAAGAGATATGTCATTAGAGGAAGCATTGCAATATTTAAATGATGATGAATACTGTGAAGTAACTCCAGATTCCATTCGTTTACGTAAGAAACTTTTAAATAAAACAGAGCGAGAAAAAGCAGCAAAACGTAATAAAAAGTAATAAAAAAGTGGGGGATTATTCCCCACTTTTTTTATCTTCTTGCTTTTTGTTACTTGGAATATACTTAGTATAATAAGCAGCAACTGATAAACAGATAGCTGCTAGCCCCCATGTAACAATACCACTCCATTGAAAATGAAGTTTGGAGCCAAAAACTAAAATAATAGCTGTTACTAAAATGAAAATAGATGTCATATGTCGCTTCATGCGAAACACTCCAGTATTATAAGTTAGACGGAATAACTCTATCTTATTTATATCATATTGCTTTATCCTTTGGAAAGAATATCATGTACCCGCTACATCTCGCTTTGTAAAAGAAAACCATGTAAGGGTAATGAAAATGAGATAATAGACAGCTAAAACAGTTATGGAAAAGGATAATGTCATCCCCTCGAAAGGAGGACTCCCATTAGCATATTGTTTTAAATTTGTATTGGCAAATAAGATATATTTAGCCCATTCGCGATCAGATAAAAACTGAACAATGGCACCTCCAGTTAATAATAGAAAAATGGAAACACCAATCGCAAGGGCATTACTACGAAACAGAACAGAAATCATAAATGCAAGTGTAGCAAATATAATCACATTAACAAAATAATAACTATATTTTAAGATTGTCTCTTTGATTAATGATACATGTGTAAAACCATCTTGTTGCTCTAAAACGATTTGTGGCATTTCTTCTATTCCGAAGAAGATGGCCCCAATTCCGAGTGATAGGAAAAGCAAGATGATTGTTGTAAAGAGACCAAATAACAAGACAGTTAGATATTTTGATAAAAGAATGGTTGAGCGTTGGATTGGCCGAATGAGTAGTAATTTAATTGTTCCATGATTAAATTCATTAGCAACAATGCCTGCCGCAATGATAATCGTGAACATACTGACTAATCCTAATATAGTAGATCCATCATGTGCAAATGACCATGCCCCGTTTTGAAGTGGCATGATATCGTGTTCAATATGATAATTATTCCTTTCAATCTCTGATAATGCAAATTCCTTAAAAAAGTCATCTGAACCTTCTTTGGCTTCATCAAGTTCTTTTTGTAGTTCCATATTTTCCTGATGCAGTTTATCTTTCCAATTATCTTTTGTATATTCCTCAACCAATGTGTTATTGAGAAAGGCAAATCCAACTAAGATAATAGCCAGGAGGGCAAACATGATCCAAGTAGACTTTTTAATAAATATTTTAAGTACTTCATTATAGATTAGTTTTAAAAAGTTACTCAATGGTATTCTCTCCAATCAAATCAAAGAATTTGTCTTCTAATGTTGTTTTGGAAGTTGCTACTTGATAGATAGAAATATCCTGTTGAACTAATGATTGAATAATGGAAGGTATTTGTTCTCGTTCACTTTGAAAGGACAGAAAACCTTCTCGCTTTTGTACTTCAATTTGAAATGTTGTTTGAATAATTTCTTCTGCTTTTTCAATAGGGTGTGCATCAAGTAAGATTGGGACGTTATTGGTTTTCTGTTCACCTTCATTTGACTCATGGACATCTTGAATGGCAATTAGTTCTCCATTTTTTATTATCCCGATTCGATCACACATTTGCTCTATTTCCGATAGTAGGTGACTAGAAATAATAACAGCAATTTCTTCTTCCTTAGCAAGTTTCCGAATGTATTGGCGGATTTCTCTTATCCCAGCTGGATCTAAACCATTTGTAGGTTCATCAAGGATTAAGACAGCAGGTTTATGTAGAATAGCTTGGGCAATTCCAAGTCGCTGTCTCATTCCCAGAGAATAACGCTTTACTTTCTGATGTATCGGTTTTTCCATTTTAACGATTGAAACGACTTCTTTAATCCGTTCATCTGTTATATTGGGAAACATTCTTGCGTAATGTTTTAAGTTTTGCCACCCAGTCATATAAGGATATAATTCTGGATTTTCAACAATTGCCCCTACTTTTTCAATTGCCCCTTTAAAATTGCTTTTAATACTATTACCAAGAATCCGGATATCTCCTTCTGTTAATTTCATGAGACCAACGATCATTCGAATAGTTGTTGTCTTACCAGCACCATTCGGCCCAATAAATCCAAAAACTTCCCCTTTATTTACCGTAAAATCAAGCCCTTTAATGATCTCCTTGTTACGAATTGTTTTTTTAACTTTTAATAATTCCAATGCAGGTGTTGACATCTGAAACCCTCCTCTAATGTGATATACGTTTTAGGGAAGAAAAGGTTTCGGAGAATGGAAAATTTCATCTATTTCACATCTGTCTTCTTAAATAATGGTATATGGTATTATAGTAGAAAAGACTCAAGAGAGGAATACAACATGAAGAACAAATTAATTTTATTGTTGATTTGCTTTGTATTGATTGGAATTGGTACTGCTTGTGGAAATGAAGCAAAGAATAAACCTGATCAAATGAGCGCATCTAATCATGATATGAAAACGCTCGCCATAAAGGAAAAACCTCCTGCAGAAAGGAAAAAGACAATTTCATTAGCAGCGATTGGAGATATTTTAATTCATGATCGTGTATATAATGTAGCAAAAACAAAAGAGGGTTATGATTTTAAACCTTTCTTTAAAAAAGTAAAACCAACATTACAGGCTGCTGATATTACATTTGCCAATCAAGAAACAATGATTGGTGGAGAAGAAATTGGTTTATCATCCTATCCTTCCTTTAACAGTCCCTATGAAGTTGGGGATGCACTAAAAGATGCAGGAGTCCAAATCGTATCCATGGCAAATAATCATACATTAGACAGAGGAGAAATGGCAATCCAAAATGCTATCCATCACTGGGAGAATATCGACATGAAGTATGTTGGGTCCTATAAAGATGACTTAGACCGTAGTGAATTACGGGTTATCGAAACAGATGCAGGAATTTCTGTTGCTTTTTTAGCGTATACATATGGTACAAATGGAATACCTGTCCCAGAAGGAAAGGATTTTTTAGTAAATCTCATTGATGAAGATAAGATTGCGAGTGAAATTGAATTAGTAAAAGAACAAGCAGATGTCGTTGTTGTTAGTTATCATTTCGGAAATGAATATGAACGAATGCCAAGTGAAGAACAAAAGTATCTTGTGCAATTAGCAGCAGATCATGGTGCACATCTTGTCATTGGTCATCATCCACATGTTTTACAACCGATTGAATGGATTGAAGGTAAAAATGGAAATCATATGTTAGCTGTTTATTCTTTAGGGAATTTTTTATCTGGTCAAGACGGGTTGTATAAGCAAATTGGTGGTATCTTTGAATGTGAAATTAGCAAAACATTTGGGGAGAACGAAAGAATAGAAATTCACTCACCTAAGTTCATGCCTACTTATGTCCCGTATGGGGAATGGATAGTTACTCCAATGCATGAATTAACAGATGATGAATTGCCAAATGCGGATACACATTATAAAGAAATAAAACAGCATCTATCTCAGTATGTTCCAGAATTGGAATTTAAAGAAGAACAATAAATTGGATAGTCAACGAATTTCATATCATGTACAATAAATTATTGTCATGATATTCAATCAATAACTTGTAAGCAGAATGAACTTTTAAAGGGGATTGAATTATGGAATGGAAAAATATATATCGTGGATTTTTAATGGGTGCAAGTGATCTTATTCCAGGTGTGAGTGGTGGAACGATTGCATTAATTCTTGGAATCTATGATCGCTTTATTGAAGCAATCAATGGCTTCTTTAGTAAGGAGTGGAAGAAGCATCTAGCCTTTCTTATTCCTTTAGGAGCAGGGGCAGCAATTGCAATTATTTCTTTAAGTAGAGTAATTACCTGGTTGATTAAGTATCATCCAGGACCACTGCAATTCCTTTTCTTAGGCTTGATTGCTGGGGTACTTCCTTATTTATTCCATAAAGGAGATGTGAGAAATAGCTTTAAAACAAATCATTTTCTACTTCTCTTCGTTGGAGCAGTATTAATTGGTTCGATTGTATTTTTAGGTACGAATGAAACTGTTATTGAAAGCCGTTCATTAACCGTTTATTTATTTTTGTTCTTCTCTGGAATCCTTGCAAGTGCTGCTATGATTTTACCAGGAATTAGTGGATCCATGATTATGGTAGTTATCGGTGCCTATAATACGATTATTTACGCACTTAAAGAGTTTCAATTTGATATTATTATTGTGACTGGATTAGGAATCGTCATTGGTATTGTTGTAATGAGTAAAGTCATTCATTATTTTTTAGAAAATTATTATACAGCTACCTTTGCATGTATCATTGGTTTTGTTATTGGTTCTTTAGTGATTGTATTTCCGGGCTGGCCGGGAGAAACATCACAAATTATTGTCTCAGTCGCCACATTTGCAATTGGATTGTTTGCCGCGTATGTCTTAGGAAAAGTAGAGTATAAAGCATAGGACAGACTCAAAGAAAAGCCCTCTACTACTTGGTACAATAAAAAAGAGTATGAAGAGAGGTAGGATGGTAGGAATAGAACAGATTCGCATCAGATATGAGGCGAATCTGTTTTTAGTCTAGTCCTAACTTGTTAAATCACTAGTTAGAATATAAGAAATAAATGACATCTTTCCATGCAATTAATAGATATTATGTTAATTTATAGGAAAAAGGCTTATCTTTAGTGAAATATAATTTTGTATTTTGTAACCGTAAGTAATTTTTTTGGATTTTACGTGGTTTTAATTGGTAAATATGAGCGAACTTTTCTTTTGATAGATCACCGTACTTGATACTTGTAATTGCTTGTGGATTATCTAATCCTGGCACTTTATTTGGTGTATCCCATTGAATAAGAAAAGGCAGCATCTCTGTCTCTATATTATATTCAGGAAAAAGCATTCGCCATTTTAAAGTAGTACCATCAGGCTTTGTTCTTTCTCCATGGATGGGACCTTTAAATGGAATTTGCTTGGCTTTAAAATGCTCTATATATCCATCCAAATCATCTGTCCGGAGTGCAAATTGAAAAGGAAAAGGTTCCTCCACTTTTTCTTGTATATAAAGTAAATGCTGGATTAGTGGATTATCAGATTCCTGTGCTTTCGTTTTATCATTAATGGATAGCCATTCTAAATAACTATCGTTTGCAAAGTGAGCTAAATAATTAAATGTTCCCCATTCCTCATGATTGCCGCCTTTAATCGCTTTTATGGATAGACTTCCACTCTTTTCTTCACTTGTTTTCTCAGCATCTTTTACAGATACAACAATATGATCTAGAGCTAACATGTCATTCTCCTCTCCGTCATGATATTCTTATATTATCCACCTATTATGGTTGAATTTGCAAATAATTGATCGTATGTAAGATAATGTAGACAAACTTAAATGTTTCAAAAAAGTGGTGATAACGATGGATAAAAATCAAATCTTAATTGTAGAAGATGAAGAAAAATTAAGCCGTGTATTAGAATTAGAATTAACCTATGAAGGCTATGATGTAGTCACTACAGCTAATGGTAAACAGGCCTTGCAATTCCTTAAAGAAAAATCATGGGATTTAGTTTTATTAGATATTATGTTACCTGAAATAAGTGGGTTGGATGTGTTACGTGAATATAGAAAAGTGAATCAAGAGACTCCCATTATCTTATTAACCGCACGTGATCGTGTGCATGATAAAGTGAGGGGGCTTGACTTTGGGGCAAACGATTATGTTACAAAGCCGTTTGATATTGAAGAATTACTAGCACGTATTCGCTCCCAATTACGGCAAAATTATAAAGTACGAGAAGAGGATCAACAACTACTTCATGTTGGGCTACTCCAAATTGATGTAAAAAAAAGAGAAGTAACACATAACGAAGAGATAATTGATTTAACACGTCGGGAATTTGACTTACTAACATTTCTTGTCCGAAATAAAAACATGGTCTTAACACGTGATCAGTTAATGGAACATGTATGGGGATTTGATTATATGGGAGATACGAATGTGGTGGATGTATATATTCGTTATTTACGGCAAAAAATCGATAAGAAATTTTTTGTTTCCTATATTCAAACCATTCGTGGTGTTGGATATATGATAGAGGATATAAAGCCATGAAATTAAAAACAAAAATTCAATTGTTTTCTAGTGTTTTTATGCTTCTTTTACTTCTTATTATTAATACAGCCATTTACTTTATGTTCTATAAAGTTCAAGCAGATAGTGAGTTAGAAGAGTTACATGCCCATACAGAGTCTGTCATGTCCGCTTTAAATGAAAATCCGGATGTTGTAGAAAAAGAATTATTAAGGGCCTTTTTACCAAACGATGGAATGATTCGGATTGTTTCAGAGGATGGTTCTTTTCTTCATCAATTAACGAAACGAAAAGCATATTTAGAACAAGACTCCATCTCTACCCCCTCCGAAATAAAAAAAATATATACAACAAAAAAATTGGGCAAAATGGCTGTTGTTGCCAAACCAATGATTTGGCACGATGGGGAAGTAGTAATATTAGAGGTTACGAAAGAACTGGTAGCATTGCAGGAAAACATGCAGACATTATTATATGTATTAGTGATTGCAGCAATACTCATGTTGACTCCAACACTTCTTGCCAGTAAGATGTTGAGTCAATTTTTATTAAAGCCAATTCATGCACTTATTCAGGCAATGAAGGAAAACACAACTGCTAAACATTGGCAGAAAATAGACATGGATCATCGTTCAAAAGACGAAATATATGAAATGGAACAAACCTTTAACCAAATGATAACTGCGCTAGAAGAGAACTTCCAAAAGCAAGAAACATTTATCTCTGATGCTTCTCATGAATTAAAAACGCCAATCGCAATTATCAAGAGTTATGCTCAATTATTGAAGCGCCGTGGTTTGGAAAATCCAGAAGTATTCTCAGAATCGGTAGATGCCATCCATTCCGAATCAGAACGAATGCAACATTTAGTTGAGCAATTGTTATTACTCGCTAAAAATGAAGTGGATACAACAAGAGAGGTGATGGATTTCTCAGCTGTTTGTCAAGGGACCATTCAAACGATAAAGGGCGCATATCATCGTGATATTCATTACCAAGTAAGTGGGACAAATAATGTTTACGGGAATAAAAATCAGTTACAACAAATCGTTTATGTTTTAGTAATGAATGCAATTAAGTATAGCGAAACGCCAATTGATATTAGGCTTTTTTCAGAAAAGAATCAAGTCGTGCTTCAGGTAAAGGACTATGGTGAAGGAATAGATAAGGAAGATCAGAAACGAATTTTTGATCGCTTTTATCGTGTGGATAGAGCAAGAAGCAGGGAAACAGGTGGTACAGGGCTTGGACTTCCTATTGCAACATCAATTGCCCATGCACATGGAGGACAAATTACAGTGGAAAGTAATCTCGGGGAAGGCTCAACGTTTACTGTCTATTTACCGAAAAAATAATTTCTCATCAAATTCTAATCTTCATCACATTGTTCCCTCATAATCGGTTGATATGATGTATTTAGAAAATAAAAGGAGGAACAAAAACATGAATAAAAAAAGATGGATTACAATTAGTGCTGCTGTTTTAGCAATCGTATTTGGCTTTGGTGTCTACCAATCCAGCGCATCACAGGATGAACCAAAGCTATCATCAGAGGATATTGAAAACTTAGTAATGGAACAGTATCCAGGAAAAATTACAGAAATGGAATTAGAGAAAGACCATAATAAGGTTGTTTATGAAGTAGAAGTAGAAGTGAAAGATAAAGAATATGATTTAGAATTAGACGGAAACACTGGGGAAGTATTAAAATTAAAAGAAAAAATTATCTCACCAAAAAAATCAAAAGAAACCACTGATGATAACAAATCGAAAAAAATAGTGATCGAAGAAAAAGATGATGATGATGTTGTAGAAGGAAAAGAGACAGCGAAAGAAAATAACACAAATAATAAGACCACAAAGGATAAAAATACCGTTATTGATGTAAAAGAAGCATCTAATATTGCATTAAAAGAATTCTCTGGGACGATTACAAGTGTTGATTTAGATGAAGATGACGGACGTCTTATTTATGAAATTGAAATTGACAAAGGACACCAAGAAGCAGAAATAGAAATTGATGCATATACTGGTGAGATATTAGTTATTGATATAGATGATTAAAATAAGAAGGGCCTGCCTTTGAGCAGCCCCTTCTTATTTTATAATGTGGAAGTTATCTGTAGTTTTAGCAGTAATGATCTCGTGTCTTTCAATATATTCACGAATCAATGTGACCATATCCCGCTGAATGTCTTTGACTACTGGCTTTCCTTTAAACATATCAAAATTCCCACCGCTACCTGCACGGTAATTATTCATAGCGACATGATAGGTTTGTTTTTCTTCTAATGGTTTCCCATGATAGGTTACGTTTTCTACGCGTGAACCAACTGGTTTAGATATATTTAAGGTGTATTCGATTCCCTCCCACATATCATAATTATAATGTTGTGGTTTCGGGGTGATATAGCTAGGATTTACAGCAATTTCTTCCTCATTATCGATAGTGAAATATGTCGCTGTTTTTTCTAAAGCCAAGAGGATATCTTTTCCGGTTAAGGCAAGTACAGTAAGTGTGTTTGGATAAATATAATTAGAAACGATATCACGCATTTTTACATGTGTGGAAAATCCGGTTGACTCATTATTTAATAAAGAAGTAACAGAAATATCTACCCCGGTTGCATCCATTTGGACGTGTTGGATAAACTCAATAAATGGATGTTTTTTAATCCTTACTTGAAAGGGGTCAGTGATTGTCATATCGCCATCAATAGTTCCAATTGGTTCATCTAACCACTTTTGTGTAGATGTTTCAAAGGCTTCTATTCTATTGATTAATTCTTGATCAGCTTGAATATTTTTTAGATCTTTTACTTCAGCATGTTTATCCATAATCATCCATTCATCTTGTTGATATTGTAATGTAATATCAATTTCTCCATAGGTGTGGGCATGTTTTCCGGGTTGAATAACAAGGGAGTCTCCAATCTGCCCTGTTAACTCACGATGTTGGTGTCCAGTAAGTAAAATATCAATCCCGTCTATTTCTTTAGCCATTTGGTATCCTTGGTTTTCTCCAGTTAATGGTTCTGTCGGTTTACCTGTTTCTAAATTTCGTTCGAGGCCACCATGATAAGATACGATTAATATATCAGGCTTTTCTTTTTCATGAATATAGGGAACCCAAGACTTTAGCGTTGTAAAAGCGTCCCGAAAGCGTATCCCTTTAATATGTTCAGCTGCTTCCCAATTAGGAATGAAATGGGTTGTAACACCAACAACTACAATCTTTATTCCATTGGTAAATGTTTTCGTTATATAAGGTTTTCCGAACAGTGGGTCATCTGTTTCGTCATTTAAAATATTTGCAGAAAGCCATGGGAATTGTGATTGTTGAACAGATTTATTAAGTAAATCCCTTCCAAAGTTAAATTCATGGTTTCCAATGATTGCTGCATCGATTCCAATATGATTCATTAATGTAATGACGGGATTTTCCTTATCTGTATGTTCTTTAAAATAATGAGTCATAAATGGTGTCCCTTGAATTAAATCCCCATTATCTAACACAAGCAAATGTTCATGTTTTTCTCGTGCCCTTTTAACAACGGTTGCATATGTGGTTAAACCAATCGGTGCTTTCTTATTTGTCCCATATATAATTGGTAAGGCATTTCCATGTACATCACTTGTATATATTATTTTGATTACTTGTTTGTTATCCAAAAAGAAATCATCCTTTCTATTATGTAAAGAAAACGAAATGAGATACCCCACCCCATTTCGCCTCTTTTTTACTAGTATTATACTATTTTACGCCTAATTCTTGCAGAGAAAAAGTCAATCACAGTAACAACAATAATAATTGCTAATAAAATCAAACCCATTTCATTCCATTCTCGGTTATTTGCTGCAAATAGAATCATTGTACCAATACCACCTGCACCAACAAGGCCGAGAATAGAAGAAGCACGAATATCGATTTCAAAACGATAAATTGCATAGGATAAAAATTCCGGAATTATCTGTGGTAGATATCCGTAAAATAAGATTTGAATCTTATTTGCACCTGTTGCTTCCATTGCTTCAACAATTTTCATATCAATTGATTCAACTACTTCGGAATATAGTTTTCCTAGCATTCCAATGGATCCAATTGCAATGGCAAGCACCCCAGCAAAAGCGTTCACTCCAACAGCAACAACGAATAAAATAGCTAGAATTAAATTTGGAAATGCACGAATTGCTGATAAAATCCATTTACCAATTCCAGCGATGAATTTACTTCCTGACATATTTTGTGCTGCTAAGAAACCTAAAGGGAGGGCTAATATGGCGGCCATAAATGTTCCAGCAAATGCAATAAAGATAGTTTCTAACATGCTTGCACTAACTTTTCCTAATTGTGACCAATCTGGGCTAAGCAATTTTGGAATAACGACACCGAAGTTTCTACTAATTCTTTCTAAAGCACGGTCCCATTCGATTTCAATTCCAACAAAGGTCCAAACATAAATAGCAATGATAATCAATACGATTAAGGCTCTCTTAATCTTTTTCCATATCGATACTTTCGGTTTCGGTGGGAGTGTTTGTGTATTCATTTAAATCAATGCCTCCCTTATTTTATTACTAATATATTCTATCGTTAAGACAACGACAAAGATGACTAAAATAATGGTCATTGCATTTGGATAATTATAAAATCCAAGCTGTTGGTCTAAAATTAGTCCAATACCACCTGCACCTACTAAACCTAGAACGACAGATGCACGAATATTAAGTTCTAATACGTACAAAACAAAAGATGTAAATTGAGGTAGAACTTGTGGGACTAATCCATATGCAATCATTTGAATCGAATTAGCACCAGATGCACGCATTGCCTCTAATGGATTCATATCTACCGCTTCAATGGTCTCACTAATTAATTTGGCTAAAATACCTAAAGAAAAGACAATCAGAGCTAAAATCCCTGGTAACACACCGATTCCAAATAACCCAACAAAGATAACGGCTAGAACCAAATCAGGAATCGTACGCAAAATATTAAGTATGGTTCTTGTTGTATAATAGAGTGGTTTAGATGTTGTAATATTTTGCGCAGATAGTAGTGCTAATGGAATCGTTAAAATAGTAGCAATAGTTGTTGCAATAATTGCCATTTGAATGGTTGTCGCCATTGGGGGCCATACGGCACCAATAACTTCTAAATTCGGTGGAAAGAATTTCAACATCACATTCCACATATTACTGATAGCGTTGTTAAAGCCACCTACCATTTCTTGTTGTGTTTTCACCATACTATATAAATAAAAACCAATAACAATAAAAAATATAATGGTTATTTGTGCCTTTGTTTTCGTAGGATATATGGAAGGTGTTTTTACCTGCGCTGATCTATGATCATGGTTGTTCAACTTTCTCAGCCTCCCCACGCAAATCATCCTCACGAATTGTTCTTCCATAAATTTGTTCAAATGTCTTTTCATTTACTTCTGAAGCAGGACCATCAAAAACAATTTCACCCGCACGCATCCCAATAATCCGATCAGCATATTCCATAGCCATATCGATAAAATGTAAATTGACAATCGTTGTGATATTGTCTTCTTTATTAATCTTCTTTAAATATGTCATTACTTGGTGAGATGTAGGTGGATCTAAAGATGCTACAGGTTCATCTGCTAGAATATAGGATGGTTTTTGTGTTAGTACACGAGCAATACTTACTCGTTGCTGCTGACCACCACTTAATTCATCTGCACGATTATAAATTTTATCAGCAATATTCACCCGTTTAAGGCTTTCGTATGCAAGTGCAATATCTTCCTTTTTATACATACCAAAAATAGATCGTAATGTTCCTGTATGTCCAAGGCGACCTGCCAGTACATTTTTTAATACATTCGAACGCTTTACTAAATTATAATTTTGAAAAATCATTCCGATTTTTGTACGAAGTTCGCGCAGCTTTTTACCGCGATATTGGAGGATGTCTTCATTATCTACAAGTAAAGTACCAGATGTAGGGGTTACTAATCTGTTAATACTTCGAATAAAAGTTGATTTACCTGCACCGGATAAACCAACAATAACTACAAATTCTCCATCATTTATTTTAACATTAATATTTTTAAGACCTTCCGTCCCATTTGGATAAACTAACCCAACATTTTTAAATTCAATCACATTGATTCCTCCATTATGTATCATCAACAGAATATAGATAGTACTTTTACTTTCTTAAAGCAACTTCTATTATAGTATAATGGATATTTGTAAGGGTTAAAAGTCTTTCTAAATAAATTAAATTCTGTTAAAAAAAGGATAAAAGAGAAGATGGCTCCATCTTCTCTTTTTCCTCATTACTTTATAAACTAATATCATCTTGGAATTTTTTATATGTTTTTCTTACTACTTCATATTCTTCATCTGTTGCCTCTTCAATGGCATCCCAAGTGTATACATCATGCATGATTTTAATCATTTCTTCATCGTCGTTAAACGATAGGAATACTTCTTTAATCTTTTCAACCAATTCAGAATCAAGTCCTTTTGTAACAGAAATGGTGTCATTTGGGATTTCATCTGTGTAATCAATAACCTTTAAATCCTCTTTAATCTCTGGATAATCTTCTTCTAAATTATCACGAACATCATCAAAAGTAGTAGCAACATCTGCTTCACCATCTAATACGGCAAGTGCCGCTGTGTCATGTCCACCAGCAGGTTTGGAACCACCGAAGAATTCACTTTCCAATTCTGGGCCATTTTCATAGTCGAATTTTTCCATCAATTGGCTTGCTGGGAATAAGTATCCGGAGGTAGATCCTTTATCTGCATATGCCCAAATTTTACCTTCCAAATCTTCTAAACTATCAATTCCAGAATCGCTACGAACAACGTATTGAGCTTTGTATGATCCAGAACCATGGCGAATGGATTTTAAAATAACTTCAGTATCGTATTGCTCATTTGCGATTACATAACCAAAAGCAGGGATAAACCCGATTTGGACTTGTTCAGCCCCCATTGCTTCTATTAAAGCATTGTAGTTTACCATTACTTTTCCTTCTACTTCAATTCCGAGTTCCTCTGATAAACGCTCTGCCAAAGGTTCAACAGTGCTAGCAATATTTCCAGAATCTTGTGATGGTACAAATCCCATAACAAGTGTATCTGGTGTTTCCGCACCTTTGTCTTTATTATCTGCATTGCCATCATCCTTGGCTTCGTCTGAATCTCCACCACATGCTACCAACGCAAGGGTTAAAGCAACCATAAGTATGAGACTATAAAGTCTTTTCATTTTCTTCCCCCTAATATGTAAATAATAAGAAGATCAAATAAGACCCTCTAGCTATATTAAATACTATTTCAAAAGAAATTGCTAGAATAAAATAAAGTGAAACTATTATGTATATCATTCGTATGGTAGATAGATAATCTTTAAAAAAGGTGATTACTTTGAAAACATTACAAGTACATGACGTTACAACCGTTTTATCCAATAAAAAAATATTAGATGGAATTACATTTGATGTAAATAGTGGAGAAGTAATGGCTTTAGTTGGCCATAATGGTGCAGGAAAATCAACATTAATTAAAACCATCCTCGGAATACTAGAAAAAGCGTCTGGACAACTAACAGTAATGGAAAAATTTGATCAAGATGAAGATTTCCTTAAGTTTAAACAACAAATTTCATATTTGCCAGAGGAACCATTGCTTTTAACAGAGTTCACTGTTATGCAGCATTTCCAATTATATGGAAAAAGTTATCATATCGAAGAGGAAATTTTACATGAGCGGATAGAAAGATATTTAAAAGGGTTTGAACTGACTGATAAGCAGAATGAATATCCAGAAGCATTATCAAAAGGGATGCGGCAAAAAGTTCAAACAATCTGTGCCTTTCTTCCTGATGCACCACTTTTGGTTATTGATGAACCGTTTATGGGTTTAGATATATATGCCATTCAATATTTTGAGGAAATTCTTCGTGAAAAAATAGCAAATGGTACTAGTGTTTTATTAACAACCCATCAATTGGACCGTGTAAAAAATATAGCCCATCATTATATTATGTTACAAGAAGGTAAGATGATTCAAACAGGTACGATTAATGAATTTAAAACTATAAAGAGGCGGCGAGAACAATGAATCATTCACCGTCTACCTGGAAAGCGTATCTATTTTTAAGGGAAAATCGGTCCAAGAAAAAAAGACGTATTTATAAGATGGGTTTCCAAACCGTCATCGATAAAACAACTAGTGCCTACCTAATTGTATTATTTGGTTATGTCTTTTTAAGTTTCTTTATTTTTGGTGATATATTAGCTGCTTATGAAAGCGAGTTTATCTGGATAGAAAGACAAGCACAAGAAAGACTTCCTCTTATTTTAACGATTTTACCAATCCGATATATTACGCAATCATTCCGAAATCCAGGAGTGATTTTTACCAATTCAGAATATCAGTTAAGTATTCTCCCTTATTCACGGAAAAAACTTTGGTTGTTGACTGCTTTGGAAAAAGTATTGAAACGGTTATTAATATGGAGTGTGATTGGATTTTTCGTCATAATCCTTACACCTATTGCAAGTTCGGTTGTTATTTCGTATATTTTACTATTTCTTTTTGTAGAAATATGTATGACCATTCCACAGTGGAAATTATTTCAACAAAAATGGTACATCAAATTAGTATGTCTTATTTTCCTTTTTATCTTGAATGGATATAGTGTATTAATCAACAGCCAACAGTTGATAGGTATCATTGTTTTTACAGGAATCATACTTATCAATATATGGTTGTTACCAGTATTATTTCAACGTATTAAATGGAGCAGAGTAACAGAAGTAAGTGATTTTCATGTGTGGAATATCAAGTGGATTGGTGCTGTTTCGAAAACACGTTTTAAACGGCAGCGGAAATTTAGTATTTTTCAACATCTTTCCTATCGAAAAAAGCCATTTACCTACACAACAAAGAGTATCCATAACCGAATATGGCAAGTTTATTTCGCGAAAAATATGGAATTAATTGTATGGTTAATTGGAGCATTATTATTGATGTTAATTATTTTACCATTTACTCCGAAAAAGATTCTTATGTTTATTGGTATTGCTGTTGCTGTCTTTGTATATGCATCAAGTGTTGCATCATTTTTTATGGATCAATTTAAATCGGATATCGTGGAAGTTCTGCCTTGGGATTTACATGCATATAAACAATCATTTTTTAAATGGGTGGTGATTGGGAGTCTTCCGATTGTCATATGTATCATGACTTACTTTTCTTTTCATTTTACATATTGGACACCCTTACAATTGTTCCTGATTATTATTTCTTTTATGTATATGTATCATGTACAGATGAATCAAAGCATTGCGCTTTTAGCTAAAAAAAGCGTCCTATTTGTTAAGGAAAAGTGGTACAGTGGTTTGGCCTTTTTACTTATCATTGGAAGTGGATTTTACCCTATTTTATCATGTGGTGCTCTGTTTTTTATTTACCCTTTAAAACAACAGATCCATGCACAAGTTTATTTCTTACACATACAATAGAATTATAAGTATTGATAATAAAGGATGTGTTTCATCCATGTATAGAAATGCACATAATCATCCAACCTATAATCAGATACCAAGACAGGGATATCCATCTCGAATGGAAAGTCCATATATACAAGGGGCTTATCCAGCTAATTTACGCCCACCTGTACACCCACCTTTTAATCCGAATGAAGGTATGTACCATCCAATAAGTGAAGCATCTTCCGAGCCACATTACCAAACAATGTCTCCATTCACGCAATTCGCAAAGCCGATGCAACCTTCTTATTGGAATGAGGCACAAATGAACATGCAAGATATTCCACAAGATTATCAACAAGAAGGACAAAACATTCCGGCAAATAGTATTTTAAACTATTTTAATGATGAAAATGGCCAATTTAATTTAGATAAAATGTTGTCAACGGTTGGACAGATGGCGAATGTTTATCATCAGGTTAGTCCAATTGTAAAACAATTTAATGCGTTAGTAAAAAGTCTTACAGTCAAATAAGGTGTTTTGTGTGCTGGAAGGAAAAATAGAGGGAGTGCTTATATATATCTTTAAATGGGTGGTGTTGGTATACTGATAAGGAATAGGAAGTTAGGGGAATGAACGATGATTGGTTGCTTACTGATACACGGATATACAGGTAGTCCACATGAGCTTGAACCATTAACAGGCTATTTACAAAAACGGACGAACTGGGAGATACAAGTACCTATATTACCCGGGCATGGGAACCAGCTCGAATTAGAAGATGTATCTTATGAAGAATGGATGTCGGCAGCGGAAAAGGCATATGTTGAACTACGCAAAAGATGTGATATTGTTTATGTTATTGGCTTTTCAATGGGCGGAATGATTGCTGTCTATTTAGCAGCCAAATATGATGTCACGAAATTAGTGCTTCTAGCAACTGCGGGGAAATATTTGTCTTTTCGTAAACTTTTTGTTCATTTAGGAGAAGTAATTGAAGACGGTATAAAAGGAAACCTTCAAGAAAATGAATACTACTTAAACTATAAAGGAAAATGGGGAGAAGTTCCATTCAAGGCAAACATCGAATTTATGAAATTAGTTCGCCTTACACGGAAGTATTTAAAAAACGTGAAGTCGCCTGTTTTCATTGCACAGGGACAAATGGATGGTCTTGTACCATATCAAACAGCGTATTATTTAGATAAAGAAATTCCCTCTAAACAAAAGGAAATCGTCTTTTTTGAAGAATCGAATCATCTTATTTGCTTAGGAAGTGATAAAGAAACCTTAAATAAGATGGTGTACGATTTTCTCACAGAACCAATGAACATAGAAAGATCATGTTGTGATAGCAAAAATAAAATGTCCCATAATTGATTATGGGACATTTTTATCGTTTATTTATTGAAGAAGGATATAACAAGTGCCCCTTCTCCACCATAAGTAGAAATTAATGGACCAGTTTCAGATAAAATAGCATCTTTAAAGGGATACTTTTCCGTGATCATATCTAGGACCTTTTTTGCTCGGTTCTCATCATTACAATGGGTCATGGTGATAATTTTATCTTCAAATTGTTTGGCATGTATCCCAATTTGTTCAATGAAGCGATTGATGGCCTTTTTATTACCACGCACTTTTTCAATAACATCAATATCTCCACGTTCATCATTGGCCTTCATTAATAATTTAATATTTAATGTTTTGGCAATGGCACCTCTAACCCTGTCTAGTCTTCCACCAAGGATTAAGTTTTCTAATGTTTTTAAGACGAACAATGTTGTTGTTTGTTCCACTCTTTCTTCAAGATGGTTCACGAGTTCTTCATAGGAATAATTTTCTTTTACTTTTTGAAAAGATTCGTGAAGCAGTAAAGCAATACCACAGGAAGCTGTTTTCGTATTAATGACCGTAATTTTACGTTCTGGTTCCTCTTCTAATAGCATGTCTTTTCCAAGTACAGCATGGTCATATGTACTACTAAGTCCTTTTGTTAAACTAAGCATAATAATCGGCTTTGTTGGATCTACCTTTTTATACGCTTCATAAAAATCATGTGGACTTGGTGCAGCAGATTGTGGTAATTCATTTGTTTCTTTTATTTTTTGAAAGAAAGTGGTCATATCTATATTGCCTGTTTTATATTCTCCATCTTTAAAATGTAGGTAGAGGGGAACAATAATAATATCCATTATCTCATGAAAATGTTCTGGAATATCTGCTCCACCATCTGTCATAAATTGGATGTTCATTTGCGCTACACACCTACTTCTTTATCAATTAATTATAGTATAACAGGTTATCATCCGAATCGATAACGTTTTGTGGCTTTTGTGTATATTTTTTATCTTCGCGGTGTAACCAATCCGATCTCTTAAGGCGGGATTAGTTACGCCAAGCTTCGAAATAAGTGCGACTAAGGGTCAGGTGAAGTAAAAAACATCTGAACCAAGTCTTCTTTATGTATTCGTCTTTTTGGATATGGTTACTTTACGTTTTTTAGTTGTACTTAAAATAAATAAAAATAAACCAAAAACAACGATTGTTCCACCAAGCCACTGTGCCCAGGTAATTCTTTCATGTAGTATAAAATAGGCTAAAATCGATGCCCCTACAGGTTCAAAAACGATTCCCATAGATACAGTTGCTGTACTTAGCCATTTTAATGCCCAATTAAATAATGTGTGTCCGAAAAATGTAGGTACAATCGCTAAAGCAAGAAAAATAGCCCAATGACTAGTTGGATAACCAGTAAAGGAATGTTGTAGTAGGATATTGTAAATAATTAATGTAATTGTACTTACTCCATATACGATAAAAGTATATGTCATTAAAGATAGACGTTTACGAACATGTTGTCCAAGTAGAAAGTACGCAGTCATCATCATTGCGCCCAGAATAGCGAGAATATCTCCAAATAAAGCGACACCACTTATTTGGAAATCTCCCCAACTTATAATAATACTTCCGAAAAGGGCAATAATCATACTAATAACAGTCCCGGAAGTGAACCGTTCTTTAAAGAAAAGAAAGGTACCTAAAAATGCAAAGATGGGTTGTAATGTCACAAGTACAACAGAACTCGTAACAGATGTGTAATTTAATGACTCAAACCATAAAATAAAATGAAATGCTAAAAAAATTCCAGCAAAAATAGAAAGAATCCATTCTTTTTTTTCGACGCGTTGTAATTCATCACGGTATTTTAATAGTACGACTGGTGTCATAAGAAGTACCGCAAACAACAAACGATAATTAGCAATAATTGCTGCTGGAGCCTGATCTGCCAACTTTACAAGCACTGCTGAAGTTGATACAGAAATGACACCTATCGTGACTGCAATATATGGATTGAATGGAGGAAGTCTCATGTTTACACTCCCTTTAAAGTCATTTCTTTAACATATAATTGGCAATATTTCTACCAGTCATACATTTTGGGGCAAAAGAAAAGTTCTAATCTATATTACCATGCCATAATTCCTATGACAAAAGCAACTAGTAGATATCAAAGTTATGAGTGTGTTATTATGAATGAAAGTATTAAACCACTTTTAATTGTTAGGAGCTTTTGTGTTAGAAATAGTAGATACGTTTAATGAGTGAAGTGGAAATAGAATGGCAGCATTTCATAATGCCACGAAGATAAAATTTTTTACAAACATCGAGCATTTCTAATATATGGCAAACAACGAGAAATTTTATTTATCATAAAGGAGAATAAGAACGTGACAAAATTTAATGAACTGGGTATATCAACACCCATCTTAAAAGCGCTTGAAAGAGTGGGTTTTGAAGAAGCAACCCCAATTCAAGCAGAAACCATTCCATCAGCAATGGAAGGTAATGATGTTATTGGACAAGCTCAAACAGGTACAGGAAAAACAGCGGCTTTTGGGATTCCAATGATTGAAAAAATGAACACGAAGGACAAATCGATTCAAGGGTTAGTTATCGCTCCGACAAGAGAGTTAGCTATTCAAGTAGCAGAAGAATTGAACCGTTTAGGTAAAATCAAAGGTGTACGAGTGCTACCAATCTTTGGTGGGCAACATATGGGGCGTCAAATTCGCGCATTGAAAAACAGACCACAGATTGTTGTTGCAACACCTGGTAGATTATTGGATCATATCAGAAGAAGAACGATTCGGACACAAGATGTACAAGTGGCTGTTCTGGATGAAGCGGATGAAATGTTGAATATGGGCTTTATTGATGATATTCGCGACATATTAAAAAGTATCCCAGAAGAACGCCAAACTTTATTATTTTCAGCTACCATGCCTAAAGAAATTCGTGATATTGCAACAAATATGATGAAACAACCAAAAGAAGTAAAAATTAAGGCAAAAGAATTAACAGTTGAAAATATTGATCAATATTTTATTGAAATACCAGAACGTCATAAATTCGATACATTAACAAATCATCTAGATATCCATGACCCAGACTTAGCAATTGTCTTTAGTCGTACTAAAAAGCGTGTAGATGAAATTGCGGAAGGCCTGCAAGCAAGAGGATTTCGCTCAGAAGGGATTCATGGTGATTTAACCCAAGGTAAACGTATGTCTGTTTTAAATAAATTCAAGAATGGACGGATTGATGTATTGGTTGCAACAGATGTTGCAGCACGTGGATTAGACATCTCAGGAGTAACACATGTTTATAATTTTGATATCCCGCAAGATCCAGAGAGTTACGTCCATCGAATCGGAAGAACAGGAAGGGCAGGACGAACAGGAGAAGCTATATCTTTTATTACTCCAAGAGAAACAGCTCACTTAAAACTAATTGAACAATTAACAAAAAGTAAAATGAAGCGAATGGCACCACCGACACAACAAGAAGCAGTCCGTGGCAAACAGCAAGCTACTGCCGAAAAAATTGTCCAACATATTCAAAAAGATGATTTAACATCTTATCGGGAAACAGCTGTTGAATTATTAGAAGAACATGATTCCGTGACAGTGATTGCAGCGTCTTTAAAAATGCTGACAAAAGAACGGAATTCTGTACCTGTTCGTATCTCTTCTATTGCACCAGTTAGTGTGAAGAAAGCAGAAAATATGCATGATAAAAAAAGGAGAAACAATAAACGCTTTTATGGAAAAGGAAGAGGAAAAGGTAAAGGCCGTTATAAAGGGACTCGCAATCGTAAAGACAATTTTAAAAAGCGTCGGAATAGAGGAAAATAACAGGGTATAAAAAATACGCAGAGAATTACTCCTTTGCGTATTTTTTCATGCTATAAAATCCCTAACCTACCGAGTAAACCGAATAGCAGGAGAATTCCTAGGAAAACCCATGGGAGGCTTTTCTTTAATTTTTTCGGGATAATTCTTTTTTTGTTCCAGCGATTTGGATCAAACTTTATTTCGTTATTAGATTTATTAGTTGTAAACACATGTGCTTTTTTATTCCTCCAAGGAGAAAAGGGGAGAACATTTCTTAAAAATAATGGTGCTATTGCAAAACCACCAATAAATCCAAATACATGTGCTTTCGCATTAATGCCAGGACGTAAAAATGTCATCACAAGCCCAATAATAAAGATGACAACAATAATTTGCATACTTTGTGGGTCGATTAAATTCTTACGGAACAAAACCATGAAAATATATATACCAAATAAACCATATATAGCTCCAGAAGCACCTAAATGGGCATATTGATAATTGATTGGGTCTAAGGCATATGTTGCGAAATTACCGATAAAACCAGCAATAAGAAATGCCACAGTAAATTTCACCCTTCCGAGCATCTGTTCTAGTGCTGGGCCAAATAATACAAGAGAGAAGGAATTGAATATAGCATGCATGAAATCTCCATGTAAAAACATCGCTGTAAATAAACGCCAATACTCTCCATCATGAATGAGGCCATTTACCGCAATCCCCCAAAAATAAATATCTTGCCCAATCGGAAGTTGCATGAAATCAATCACAAACCATAATGCAAGATAGATGATTACCAATGCAGAAACAACTGGATAAAACTGAATGAATTCCTTTACACTACGTTCATTTCTTAAGAACATAAAAAGTCCCCTTTCTTATATTTACTCCCGGTGTTAAAGTGGAAAAAAACATCATTGAAACCAATATTTCTTTATAGGATGCCCAAATCTGACTTGTGGTAGCACTAGTTAGAAAGTATACGAAGCCATCTTTATAATATATATGAATTACCGTATGATTAGATTTAATATGCTGGATTGATTATAGTATGAAAAATAGGATAATACAAAAGATTTATAAGGGAAGGGTTTATTTATGATTAAAGGGATAGGTATTGATGTAATGGAATTAAATCGAATAAAAAAGCATATACATCATCAACGTTTTATTCAGCGAATTCTTACGAAAAAAGAGCAGAAAATTTTTTCGCAGTTGAAGAATGATACACGAAAAAATGAATTTTTAGCAGGAAGATTTTCTGCTAAAGAAGCCTTTTCCAAAGCAGCAGGTACTGGAATAGGTAAATTGCGGTTTAAAGATATAGAAATTTTACCAGATGAATTAGGGGCTCCGAAAATACACGTTGTTGGTTTTGAATCATACCGTATCTTTCTTTCGATTTCACATAGTAAAGAATACGTTGTTTCTCAAGTAGTGATGGAAGAGTAGAATTAAAATGTTTTTCTTGCTTGTCTGCATAAATGGATAGGTTGTCACATATATTTTTAGCAGGTGGAAGGGAACAAGGTGTTTGCTGTCGCTAACAAATAAATGAATACCTCTAAGTGAAATGGCCATAATCACAATGTATATGAAGCGTAAGATAATCATCTTGTTCGAAGTATGGTTTCTTGCATGCAGGATTGTTCCCTTTATCCTAGTTTACAAGAATACTATATAAACGATGAATCCATTCAAAATAACCTTGGGTGACAAGATTTTGAACGGATTTTGGAGACAAGGGAGATATGTACATGTTAAAAAAACTATCAGTTGTTTTTGCAGTCGTTATTAGTATTGTTTTCTTACTTTCGGCTTGTGGGGGAAAATCTCAAGAATCTGTGATGAAGAAGATGGATAAACAATTGGAGAAAATGGAAGGATATAAAACAAAAGCCGAAATGAAAATGAATACTGGGCAGGAAGAACAAGTATATCAGATTGATGTATGGCATAAGAAGAAAGATTTCTACCGGGTAGCACTTTCAAATGACATGGATGAAAATAAAGACCAAATCATTTTAAAAAATGAGGACGGTGTCTTTGTCTTAACACCTGCATTGGAAAAGAGCTTTAAATTCCAAACAGAATGGCCAGAAAATAGTAGTCAGTCCTATTTATATCAATCACTTGTAAAGGATATTCACGAAGATGATGAGGCAACATTCCAGGTAACAGATAATCATTATATTTTTACTACAAAAACGAATTACCAAAGTAATAATAATTTACCATACCAAGAAATTTACGTAGATAAAAAGAATTATACCCCTGTTCTTGTAAAGGTATTGGATAAGGATAAACAATCGGTTGTAGAAGTTTCATTTGAACAATTCCAGCTTGATCCAGAGTTTAAAGAAAAAGATTTTGTTTTAAAAGAAAATATGAATAAAAGCGTTGCAGATGTCCCGACATCATCAGATACAACAGAAGAAACAGAACATATATTTTCTGTTATGTTTCCTGAATATACTGCTGGTGCAGAATTGATGGAAGAGAAGGAATTAGATTTAGACAATGGAAAACGAATGATTTTAACATATGGTGGGGATAAAAAATTTACTCTTATTCAAGAGCATAAAGAAGTAATTCCATCTGCTTCATCTGTTACAGAAGTTAAAGGGGAAATGATTGATTTAGGACATTCTATTGGAGCTTTAACAGATAATATGATTGAGTGGACAAATAATGGGGCAAATTTTTATTTAGCAAGTGATCAATTAACAAAAGATGAGTTGATTGAAGTAGCTAAATCTGTTGTCCAAAAAAATGTTAAATAAAGAAATCCATGCAAGGCAGGCTCTACATAGGAGGGGTCTGCTTTTATTTCTTCAAATTCCTACTGCAAAAGACATAATGATGATTGACAGCCCCTTTTGAAAGAGAAATAATAGATAAAATAGAGATATTTATAGGAAGAGGGGTAGCCCGAAATGATCACATCTAAATTCCGTAATACATGGATTGAAATAGATTTGGATACAATTGGTTATAATATAAAACAAATAAGAACAAAACTACATGAAAAGACAAACATTATCGCAGTTGTAAAGGCGAATGCTTATGGTCATGGGAGTATTCAAGTAGCTAAAAAAGCGCTTCAATCAGGAGCAAGTGCCTTAGCTGTTGCTATGTTAGAAGAAGCACTTGTATTACGTAAAGCAGAGATTTCTGCTCCGATTTTAGTATTAGGATGGGTTCAACCAGAATATGCAAAAATCGCAGCAGAGCAAGATATTACGTTAACCTTTTTCCAAAAAGAATGGTTAGAACAAGTTAACTTTAAATCTCTTATGAAACCATTAAAACTTCATATGAAATGGGATACAGGAATGGGCAGAATAGGTATCCGTACGGAAGAGGAATTAAATGAGGTGATTTTTAAGCTGAGACAAATGGAGAAAATCCATTTAACAGGGATTTACACACATTTTTCTACAGCAGATGAACAAGGCACTGATTTTTTTCTGAAACAAAATGAGCGTTTCAATCAATTACTACAAGCTTTTCAAAAAAAATGGCCTGATTCAGTATCTATTCATACAGGAAACAGTGCTGCTGCTATTCGTTTTCCGGAAAAGATGCATCATTATATCCGCTTTGGAATATCATTATATGGTCAGTATCCGTCTAAATGGATGAAATCGATGCAGTTCATTTCATTGAAACAGGCATTCTCGCTTCATAGTACACTTGTTCATGTGAAGAAAGTGAAAGCTGGAGAAACAATTGGCTATGGAAATACGTATATGTTAAAACAAGATGGCTGGGTAGGAACGGTTCCGATTGGATACGGAGATGGATGGAATCGTAAATTACAAGGTTTTCCTGTTCTTATAGAAGGTAAGCGAATGCCCATTATTGGTCGTATTTGCATGGACCAGATGATGGTATTGTTGGATCAAGCATATCCACTTGAAACAAAAGTTACATTGATTGGAAGTCAATATAAACAAATGATAGGCACAGAGGAAGTGGCAGAGTACCTAGATACTATTCCATATGAAGTGACATGCATGATTAATGAACGAATTCCTCGTTTTTATAGAAGTGTAACTGGCTGTAAGAATTGAAATTTCATTTTATGTAGAAAAAGGTAAAAAGATGTAGCATTATTCCTTTTTTTAGGGTAGACTAGACAATATATATGACAATGTATACAAATTTGCTTTGCAATTCATTCTTTGTAATGATATTATTGAAATGATTTTATAATGGTCGTTCAAATGTCGGTGGAGGTGCATGGTTTTGTCAGAAGGCTTGCAAGAAGTTTTGGTGAAAATGCCGAAAAACCTACTAAATGAGGTGGATGGAGTTATGCAAAATGAAAACAGAGATCTCAATGATTTCATCTGTAAGGCGACAAGAAACTATTTGGAAGCAAAAAAACAGGAGCATTTTCATAATTTTTATGAATCCATGCAAAAAGGTTATATAGAAATGGCAAGGATTAACCTTAAAATTGCTTCAGAAGCTTTTCAGGCTGAAGAGGAGGCAGAAGTCACCCTAGAACGAACAGTGATTGGGGTGTAGTAATTTGGGTGTAAAACGTGGTGAGGTTTATTTCGCTGACCTATCTCCAGTAGTTGGATCAGAACAGGGAGGAGTTCGCCCGGTCCTGATCCTACAAAATGATATCGGCAATCGATTTAGTCCAACAGTTATTGTTGCAGCAATCACTGCGCAAATTCAAAAGGCTAAATTACCTACACATGTTGAAATAGATGCGAAAAAGTATGGATTTGATCGTAATTCTGTTATATTATTAGAACAAATCCGGACATTGGATAAACAACGTCTAACAGATCGGATCACAAAGTTAGATGGCAAAATGATGAAGAAAATTAATCATGCCTTGGAAATTAGTCTCGGATTAAAAGATATGTATGAGAGTCATGGTAATTAAATATAAAATTCTTCTTCCCCCTTGGTTATTGGCTACGGGGTTTTTTTTGTATGGAAAATTTCAATGTCGGGCTTGTTTTCTTATATATATATCTTTATAATAGGTATAATTATTAGAATTATTCATAAATTATCCACAGTTAATAAAATATGTCACATGCATGATTTAAACGGCTTACTCCCTTAAAGTCAGAAATAAAAACAGTTCAATGAAGAACGAAAACGTAATTAAAAAGAGAAATTAGAGTAGAGGGAGAGAATCTTATGAATATAAAAGAACGTAAGAAGTATTTTTATAAAAATCTTTTAAAACAATATGCCCAAACACGTGACGAAAAAGTCTTAGGTCATGCGAAAAAACTGACAAAATTCCTTATTGAAAACTGTGCACAGCCAGAGGAAATCGTTCGTACACATATTAAAGCTTTGGAAGAGTTATATCCAGAGTTTTATAAGGAAGCAGAACCATTACTAAACTTCTTATTAGAAACAATGGTATATTATGGACTTTCTATAGAAAAATATAAAACATTACAAAAAAAGCAACTGGAAATTGACAATGAAATTGCATTAGCATCTAATGTACAACAATCACTATTAGCGACAACTATTCCTACAACTTCATATTTAGATATAGGTGTGATTAGTGTCCCTGCAAATCAAATGAATGGAGATTATTACCATTTTATAACAGGAGAAGATGATACAATTGGAGTAGCGTTAGCAGATGTAATCGGTAAAGGTATCCCAGCTGCATTATGTATGTCTATGATTAGGTATGCAATGGATAGCTTCCCGGAAAATATTATAAGCCCTCCTGAAATTCTTCGCAGATTGAATCACGTTGTAGAACGTAATGTTGATTCAAATATGTTCATTTCTATGTTCTATGCAAGATATAGTATTGTAAATCAAACTCTTGTTTATTCTTCGGCAGGGCATGAACCAGGTCTTTACTACCGTGCTGAAACAAATACATTTCATAGTATAAAAACAAAAGGACTTCTTCTTGGCGTATTACCATCTGTCGAGTATCCACAATATGAACAACATTTAAATAAAGACGATATGATTATTTTATTAACAGATGGAGTGACAGAATGTCGGAAAGAGCATCAATTTAAAAAGCGAAAGGAACTTTTAAAAGTTATTAAAAGGTCTATGCATTTAAGTGCTCAACAAATAGTGGAAAAAGTCTATTGTCATTTTGAGCAAAGATTTGATCAACAGGATGATTTTACGCTAATTGTTATGCGAAAAAAATAAACAGAAATGATTGTGGCATGTTTGACTTGGAAATACTTGGGGATTTTCAATATATATTTAATCGTATAAAGGAGGAATTTCATTGAATTTATCTATTGATATTCAAGAAAGAGAACATCACTCCATTATATTTGTACAAGGTGAAGTAGATGTGTATACTGCTGAACAATTAAAAAAGTCGCTCATACCACTAACGGAGGAAACGGAAAATCTTGTGGAAGTAAATTTGGATGGGGTGCGCTATATGGATAGCACAGGACTGGGAATTTTAATCGGTGCATGGAAGTCAGCAAAGAAACATCACAGTCATTTAAAATTAGTTCAATTAAATAATCGTTTAATGCGCTTATTTAAAGTAACAGGCTTGGATCAAATGATGGATATCCACCCCATCAAACAAGGCGGGAACCAGTATGAAAACGTTTGATTTTATACAAATGCGATTCCCAGCAAAGGCGGAATATGTTGGTATTATACGTTTAAGCATTTCAGGAATTGCGAGTCGTATGGGATTTAATTATGAAGAGATAGAAGATTTAAAGATAGCTATATCAGAGGCTGTTACAAACACGGTAACACATGCATATAAAGAGGATGAAATAGGAGAGGTTTCGATTGGTTTTGGTGTCTACAGTGATCGATTAGAAATCATGGTCTCTGACCGTGGCGAAAGCTTTAACTTTGAAGAAATAAAGGAAGAAATTGGACCATATCATCCGAGGGAGTCACCTATTGAAAATTTACGTGAAGGAGGTTTGGGGCTGTTTTTAATTGATGCATTGATGGATAAAGTGGAAATTAATAATGATTATGGTGTTATCGTATTAATGACAAAATACATACATGAAGCAGAGGTGGACTCTGATGACAATGAAATCTCAACCACCCAGCAATGATTTCATTTATCAATGGATAGAAAAAGTACAAACAGACCCAGAAGATAAAGAAACACGAAAAAGAATTGTATTACATTATAAAAGGCTTGTTGAATCACTTGCTAGGAAGTACTCAAAAAATCAGATGATTCATGAAGACCTCGTTCAGGTTGGTATGGTCGGGTTATTAGCTGCAGTGAATCGGTTTGATGCTTCGTTTGGTAATTCTTTTGAATCATATGCAATCCCAACCATAATTGGTGAAATTAAACGATTCATTCGTGACAAAACATGGAGTGTACATGTACCGAGGAGAATTAAAGAATTAGGACCAAGAATAAAAAGAGCGATCGATGAATTAACAAATCAATATCAACAGTCACCAACGATACAACAAATCGCCATATATTTAGAAGTATCTGAAGAAGAAGTGTTAGAAACAATGGAAATGGGAAGGAGTTACCATGCTCTTTCTGTAGACCGACAACGTGATGCGAATTCTGATGGAAGTACAGTTTCCCTATTAGATATTCTTGGAGAAGGCGAGTCAGGATTTGAAGAAATTCATTTGAAAATGCTAATTGATAAGCTTTTAACTTCCCTTACAGATCGGGAACAAAAGATTTTACATTATACTTATTTTGATAGTTTAAGTCAAAATGAAACAGGGGAAATTTTAGGCATATCACAAATGCATGTGTCCCGTTTACAACGTCGCGCATTAAGAAAAATGCGTGCAGCATTGCAGGGGACGGAGACAAGAATATTTGATTAAAAATGTTTTATGTAAAAATACAACTACCATTAGGTGGACTTGCCAATGGTAGTTTTTTTATTTATCGCAGAATAACTGACTGTAAGACCCTACTTCAGGATTCGAGATATTCAAGAATTATAAGCTAGGTCGAACAGCATGTCAAATGCCCAATCCATTCAAGGGCCTTCATTGTCATTCCTGCAGTGATAATAATCAGTGGAATGAAGAAAAACTACTAATTGAGGTTTCACTTGTAGGAAAAAATCACTGATTATCCGTATGAAAGTTAGTGTATGAATGATAATAAACGAATATGACATAGTGAAATATCATCTATTCTCTGATAAAATTGATTGATAAGTGAAGGAGGAGAACATATGGCTAATCATATAGAAGCAGAACTAAGTCAGTGGGTTGCTAATGATGTAAAAATAAGCACACAGATTGTCAACAAGGTAGTTGCTTTATTAAATGAAGGTAACACTGTGCCATTTATTGCACGTTATCGAAAAGAAATAACTGGTGGACTTGATGAAATACAAATAAAGTTGATTCAGGATAAATGGGAATACGCTGAAAACCTTAAGAATAGAAAAGAAGAAGTCATTCGTTTAATTGAGGAGCAAGGGAAGTTAACAGAGGAACTTGAAAAGGAAATACAATCCGCTACCAAACTGCAACGTGTTGAAGATCTTTATCGACCATATAAACAAAAACGAAGAACGAGAGCAACCATTGCCAAAGAAAAAGGCCTAGAACCTTTAGCGGAAAAAATTTGGAAACAAGAATCGCCTGTCTTAAGTGAAGAGGTACCGACATATTTTTCGGAAGAACATGAATTACATACGAAAGAAGATGTACTAGCAGGAGTAAATGATATTTTAGCTGAGTGGATTTCTGATGATCCGAAATATCGTGAGTTTATACGAAAAGAAACATATATGAAAGGCCTTATTCAATCAGAAGGAAAAAATGTTGAAAAAGACGAAAAGAAAGTATATGAAATGTACTATGAATACAATGAAAATGTCCGTTCTATCGTATCTCACCGAATTTTAGCGTTAAATCGTGGTGAGAAAGAAGAAATATTAAAAGTTTCTATTGAAGCCCCGGTGGAACGCATATATGAATACTTACAAAAGGACCTTATATCGAAAACAGTGAATGAAGATAGTGAAAATCTATTCCTCGCGGCCGTAGAAGATAGTTATAAACGATTGATTCAACCATCTATAGAACGCGAAATTAGGAACGAATTAACAGAGAAAGCGGAGAACCAAGCAATTGCGGTTTTCTCAACTAATTTAAAAAATCTTTTACTTCAACCTCCACTAAAAGGAAAAACTGTTCTTGGTGTTGATCCAGCGTTTCGAACTGGATGTAAGCTAGCGGTCATTGATGAAACTGGTAAGGTACATCAAGTAGGTGTTATGTATCCAACAGCACCAAGGAATGATATAGAGGGTGCTGAAAAAATAATCCTAGATTTACTGAAATATGATATTGAGTTAATTGCAATTGGAAATGGAACGGCCTCTCGTGAGACAGAACAATTTATTGCTAATGTTATAAGAAAAAATAATCTTGATTTACAATATATTATTGTTAACGAAGCGGGTGCAAGTGTATATTCAGCATCAAAGTTAGCTAGAGAGGAATTTCCTGATTTACAGGTAGAAGAAAGAAGTGCGGCCTCCATCGCTCGTCGTGTTCAGGATCCATTAGCTGAACTTGTTAAAATTGATCCGAAATCAATTGGTGTGGGTCAATATCAGCATGATGTCAGTCAAAAAGCTTTAAATGAATCATTGAACTTTGTTGTAGAAACAACGGTTAACCAAGTTGGAGTAAATGTGAATACCGCATCGTCTGCTTTATTGCAACATGTCTCTGGTTTAAATAAAACAGTTGCAAATAATATTGTAAAATATCGTAATGAAAATGGGAAATTCATCAATCGAAAACAATTGAAGAAGATTCCACGTCTTGGAGCTAAAACATATGAGCAAGGGATTGGCTTCCTTCGTATTATTGATGGTAATCATCCATTGGACCGCACACCCATCCACCCGGAAAGTTACCAACAAACAGAAATATTTCTTGACATGCTAGATTGTGACCTTTCTGATATAGGTACAGAAAAGTTACGGACGAAATTAAACACAATAAATAAACACCAAGTTGCAGAACAATTGGAAATCGGTTTACCGACCTTAGAAGACATGATGGCTGCTTTAGGCCGACCTGAGCGTGACCCAAGGGATGACTTTCCAACACCTATTTTAAAAAAGAATGTTTTAACATTAGAAGATTTAAAACAAGGAATGGAAATGCAGGGAACGGTCCGAAATGTAGTTGATTTTGGAGTGTTTGTCGATATAGGAGTAGGACAAGATGGTTTAGTACATATATCGAAAATGACAAACCATTATGTAAAACATCCGATGGACATTGTTTCAGTTGGTGATGTAGTAACTGTATGGGTGGAGAACGTAGAAGTAGAAAAGGGACGAATTTCATTATCAATGATTGGAAATGAATAAGAATTGAAAAATTGTTGCATTTAAAAAAATAACCCCACTAGGTTTGTGAACTGCCCCCTGTGAAGTAGACAGGTAAATAAAGGGTTTCAGTAAAAAAATATTGCTGGAATCCTTTTGTTTTGAAATAATATCTTAGCGGCTAAGTCACTCCAGAAACCTACTTTGCTTTCCACGGACAACGCTTCAACTAACTTACTATGTTTAATTTGGCGAACTTAGTAAGTGGATTTTCAGCTGTTACCTTTCCCGTAGGAGTCTTCGTAGGTTTCTTCCGCTGAGTCGGAAACTTACCTTATATTTGCTTATGCCGGTATACTTAATCCCATTTTTAACGTGACACGATCTGAATCATATCTGGCTTACCACGCCCATCAATAAGTTTAGCCGGACCATGTTCTTTATACCTTTGAACCCATGAATAAATATTATTGTAAGAAACCTTATGTTTTTCATGAACGCATAAAAATACTCCCTTTAAAGTAGTTATATTTTTTGCTGTCTACTTTAAAGGAAGCATATTAATGTCCAAGTGGGGTTGTTTTTTATTCTTTTGTATTCACTTCACTCATAGATATACCAAGTGCTTTTGCGACACCTTCTCCATATGCTGGATCTGCTTGGTAGCAATGGGAGATATGTCTTAATTGAATATGTTTTTCAACATCTTTCATATCTCGAGCTGTATTATCAAATAACTGCTGTTTTTGTTCATTACTCATTAAATTAAATAAACGACCAGGCTGTTCAAAGTAATTATCGTCATCTTCACGGAAGTTCCAACGATCCCCATCACCATGAATTGGAAGAGATGGTTCTTTATATTCTGGTTGTGCATTCCATTCGCCATAACTATTTGGTCCGTAAGATAATTTACTGCCGTGATTACCATCTACACGCATTGCACCATCACGATGAAAACTGTGTACTGGACATTTTGGCTGATTCACAGGGATTTGGTGATGATTGACCCCTAAACGATAACGCTGTGCATCGCCATAAGAAAATAACCTACCCTGTAACATTTTATCCGGTGAAAAGCTAATTCCAGGAACAACATTTGCAGGTGTAAAAGCAGCCTGTTCTACTTCTGCAAAATAGTTTTCTGGATTGCGATTTAATTCAAATTCTCCTACTTCTATTAGAGGAAACTCATCTTTATACCATACTTTTGTTAGATCAAATGGGTTATAAGGCATTTGGTTGGCCTCTTCTTCTGTCATTACTTGAATATACATTTTCCATTTGGGGAAATTTCCCTTTTCGATACTCTCATATAAATCACGTTGATGGCTTTCTCTGTCTTTTCCTATCAATTTTTCCGCTTCATGACTTGTTAAATTTTTGATTCCTTGTTGTGTCTGTAAGTGAAACTTTACCCAGACACGTTCATTCTCTTCATTAATCATACTAAATGTGTGACTACCAAATCCATGCATGTGTCGATAGGACTTAGGAATGCCACGGTCACTCATCACAATTGTTACTTGATGTAATGCTTCTGGTATAGAAGTCCAGAAATCCCAGTTGCTATTATGATTTTTCATATTTGTACGTGGGTCTCGTTTTACGACGTGATTTAAATCTGGAAATAGTAACGGATCTCTGAAAAAGAATACAGGAGTATTATTACCAACTAAATCCCAATTTCCTTCTTCTGTATAAAAACGCATTGCAAATCCACGTATATCTCGCTCGGCATCAGCTGCTCCTTTTTCACCAGCGACTGTTGAGAAACGAACAAACATATCTGTCTTTTTACCAATCTCGGAGAAAATTTTTGCTTTTGTATATTTTGTAATATCATTTGTCACTTTAAAGGTACCATACGCTGCAGAACCATTTGCATGCATACGTCTTTCGGGAATTACTTCTCGATCGAAATGAGCAAGCTTTTCAAGAAACCATACATCTTGTAGTAACATAGGTCCCCTTGGTCCTGCAGTCATGGAATTTTCATAATCAGAAACAGGTGCCCCTGCTGCTGTAGTTAAATTTTTTTTCTTTTCTGTCATATAAACCACCTCATTTATTTTGTCTAATTACTATTATATTGAATATCAGTTAAAAGTCAATACTAAATTATAATAATTATAAATAACAAATCGCCACCATAATCTAGCATTATATTGTTTTATATCTATGGTAGACTATATTGAAAAAGAAATAGGAGGTAGTTTAAAGTGGAATTATTTAATAAAAGGGAATTACAAATTTTTGTTGATAAAATATCAGAGCAGTATTTTGAAAAGCCTTTTGTTGATGAAGTTGTTTTTAATAATCGATTGCGAACAACTGGGGGAAGATACATTCCATCTAAAAGAGTGATTGAATTGAATCCAAAATATTTTCTTGAAATGGAACAAGATGAATTTATAGGCATCATTAAACATGAGTTATGTCATTACCATCTTCATATAGAAGGTAAGGGTTATAAACATGGTGATCAGGAGTTTAAAGATTTATTAAAACGTACTGGTTCACCTAGATATTGTAAAACACTTCCATCACAAAAAAACAGAAGGAGGCATTTATATACATGTCAATCATGTAATATGAACTACTATCGATTAAAAAGAATGAATGTGAAAAAGTATCGATGTGGAAAATGTGGTGGTAAAATAAAATACATCAAACAACTATAGTTAATTAATGCCTTATAAGGTGACATGAAAATACGTGACATATAATATAGGTAAATAAATATATAAAAAAAGTTGACTATTTTTAAATACCATGTTACATTATATAAGCTCACTTTTACGAAATAGCTTTGATAGTTTTGTACAAAAAAAGGTTCTAGAAAAAGTTGAGAAAAACATTGACAAAAATAAAAAAATGTTGTAAGATATTTTTTGTTGTCATAATTACCGATGTTCAATAGTAGAGAGACAAACAAACTATCTACGAATTGACTGCGAGTGCCCTTGAAGTATAAATAACCTTGGAAAATCAGAAGGTGCAGGGGTTATCTTGAAAAATTAAATACTTAAAAAAGAAGAAATCATTATTAAACATTCCACAGTAGCTCAGTGGTAGAGCAATCGGCTGTTAACCGATCGGTCGTAGGTTCGAATCCTACCTGTGGAGCCATACGGAGAAGTACTCAAGAGGCTGAAGAGGCGCCCCTGCTAAGGGCGTAGGTCGCATTAGTGGCGCGAGGGTTCAAATCCCTCCTTCTCCGCCATTTTACATGGCCCGTTGGTCAAGCGGTTAAGACATCGCCCTTTCACGGCGGTATCAGGGGTTCGAGTCCCCTACGGGTCATTTTTTTATTGGAAAATGGTGTGGTCTGGTAGTTCAGTTGGTTAGAATGCCTGCCTGTCACGCAGGAGGTCGCGGGTTCGAGTCCCGTCCAGACCGCCACTAAATTGGGCTATAGCCAAGCGGTAAGGCAACGGGTTTTGGTCCCGTGAGCCTAGGTTCGAATCCTGGTAGCCCAGCCATTTTTCTTTAATTGAAGTTGATGATTTAGAAATCTACCTATTAAATTATCCTATTCTTTTATATAGAATCATAGGTAATCATGAGTGCGTTTAACCGTTTTAATGAAATGGCTATAACACCATGAATGGGTTTATACAATCATTGTGAAGAGCCATTAGCTCAGGCGGTAGAGCATCTGACTTTTAATCAGAGGGCCGGAGGTTCGAGTCCTCCATGGCTCATAAGTTCCATTTAAGAAAAAAATTCGTGTTCCTTGACTTAGTGAAATTGCTTAGTGTTGAATGTAACTATTTAATACTACTTCATGCGGCCGTGGCGGAATGGCAGACGCGCTAGGTTGAGGGCCTAGTGGGGGCAACCCTGTGGAGGTTCAAGTCCTCTCGGCCGCATTTTTTTAAAAAATCTACTTTACTTTTAGTATGATTAGGTGGTCGTTTTAGCGCCCGTAGCTCAATTGGATAGAGCGTTTGACTACGGATCAAAAGGTTAGGGGTTCGACTCCTCTCGGGCGCGCCATTTAAATGAGTTGCGGGAAGTAGCTCAGCTTGGTAGAGCACATGGTTTGGGACCATGGGGCCGCAGGTTCGAATCCTGTCTTCCCGACCATTTGACCAAGAAAAGAAAATGTGATAAAATAAAATATCTAATCTCCCATTTCTTGATGCGGGTGTAGTTTAGTGGTAAAACCTCAGCCTTCCAAGCTGATGTCGAGGGTTCGACTCCCTTCACCCGCTCCATTTTATGGGCCTGTAGCTCAGCTGGTTAGAGCGCACGCCTGATAAGCGTGAGGTCGGTGGTTCGAGTCCACTCAGGCCCACTTTCCTTTGTAAGGAACTCTCTTATTAATAGTTCTGGAAGGATAGATACAATATTCAATGATAATGATTTGGTGTTAAAAAAGAGTTGACAGCGAAAAAAACGGCATGATAATATAAACATCGTTTCAAAAAAATGAGTGATACCGTTTGTTTTATAATGTTGACATTAACAACCAGATGTGTTATGATTAATGAGTTATTTTTTAAACACCTCAAATGAAAACCGAAAAAACATATTGACATTTCATTTTGAAGATGTTACACTAGAAGAGTTGCTTCAAAAGCAACGAGTTAAAAATTGCTCTTTGAAAACTGAACAGAACGACCAGTATGTCAAGAAAAACGTACCTCGTTTTTCATTTAAATTGCTAAGATAAACTTATCTAATAAGTGCTTACTTATTAGAGTTCATAA
>NZ_VDUW01000009.1 GCF_008039555.1 Cerasibacillus terrae | reverse complement strand
CCCCCTCTTTAAACACTTTAAGTACTACAAATTATAAACCTTGTTAATTTTTATTTAAAGTAAAATCTCCCTTTAACATCTCCTCCTAAACTACTTTAACTACTATTATTTATTATACTATGGTTAACGGATCGCCAGATGGATGGTTATGAGCCACAATTATCGATGCTGCAGACCGTTTGACTGCTTCACGATAAACTTCACGGGGGTGGACAATGGAAGCATTAAGGCTACCTATGAAAATCGTTTGTCTGTGGATAATTTGATTTTTGGTATTTAAAAAAAGTGCTACAAAATGTTCTTGGTTCAGACTCCGCATCTCTTCCATGACATAATCTGCACCGTCTTCTGGTGAACGAATGGTGTATGGTTCATTTGGGCGATAGTGATTCATTCGTTTTCCTAATTCAATCGCAGCAAGAATGACAACGCCTTTCGCATTACCAATTCCCTTAATTGCTGTTAATTCTTCAATAGTCGCATCTTTTAAAAGTTTTAATCCTTCAAAATGGATAATTACCCGATTTGCTAAAGACATGACAGACTCTTTTTTCGTACCACTACCAAGCAAAATAGCAAGTAATTCTTGATTTGACAGATTGGCTGTCCCTAGTCTTAATAGGCGTTCTCGTGGGCGTTCTTCCACAGGGACATCTTTAATCATAATCATTTCCGATTTCATAAAACAGATCCCTCCTTTCCTTTATGATTGAATTGAGCATAATGGGAAAGGGAACGAATAACAAATAGGTGTTATTTAAAAATGGAGATATTTTTTTAATAACAATAGTATTTTCTCTAGATAAAGATGATTTTTCATGACACGTATCAACTTAAAAAGGTGGGAATTAACTTTTAAAGGAATGTAGTAGTTTCTCATACTCTAACCATAATTTTAAAAAATGCATATCTGTAATATCTCCAGGTTTTGATATTAGTTTTTCTATGATTGGGCTTGTTTGCTTAATAAAAGATTTCATTTCTTCGGATTCTACTTGATTGCCATATAATTCCTTCCATTGTTTCCCATCAATTGTTTTGTTTTGTACAGATGGAAGGGCTTGATTCCATAATTGTTGAAAATTTGTTAACCATTTATAATCTATGCTCGAAAGTGATACCTCTGTTTCTGGTGTGGACCACTCTTTGACATATGTTTCTAGACTTTTATCATTCATCTTAGATGCAAGTGTGTTCGCTATTTTTTCATCATGGGCTAGTCCAACAAATAAGTATGTTACTTGATCTCGTTTCCAAGTTAATGTTTCTTGACCCACTTGTTTAAATAAAGCAGTCATTTCGTCTAGATTAGCCTGTTCTGAAAACACACCACCTTGTAGTACAAAAGCAGTAATCGTCGGAAGAATGTGTTTCTGTTTGTCAGTTGAACTTCCTTCCACGGGGACGTTCTTGGATGTATTTGTTTTTGATACCTGGTTTGTTTCATATTCTTGTTCTTCATGTAATGTTCCAAACATATTTAACATAATTAATCCCATTAAAGAGCCAATAATAATTGCCGATAAACTGGCGAAGGCAATGCGTTTCTTTCCTGTGGAAAATTGTTTTTTATTCCTGGGTGGTTTTGTAGATTGTTTTTTTATTGAGGGATAATTCATACGTTTTTTATCTTTTTTTGTTTTTTCAAAGGAAGAAGTGGACAGCTTTTGATACTTCTTTTGTTTTGGATAACCTGATTGTTTTCCGTTCACTTTAATCTTCAAATTGGGATTCTTTTTCATTAGTATGTCTCCTTCATCCAATAGTTTGTATTTTTAAACCTATCATAAAACATATAAAAAGTAAGGAGAATTTTGTCAGTTCTAAGTTATTTTCGTTAGACAAATATCGCAAAAAAATCGGTATTATAAAACGTTGGGACAAAACTAGCCGAGAATTCTAAAAGATGGCTCCAATCATCTTTTTTGATGATTGGAGCCATCTTGATTACTCTGTATTTATAAGATATATCTCCCTATTCTCCCAATAAATATCGACGAACTATTGTGATGAAATGAAAAGAGCCAACAATAAAAATAGATTCTTCTTTGGAAGATGAAGAAGTTATAAGCCCTCTTAATAATTCTTGCCAATCCTCTTCTACAAATAAATTTGAAGCACCAATTTCTTTTTGTAATTGCCTTGCTCCGATTGCCCGTGGATGTTCAAACGTTGTAATATAAACTGACTCAAAAAACGGAATACATTTTGTTAACATTTCTTTTAAATCTTTATCTTTAAAACCAGCAAAAACAAGTTGTTTCTTTTTATTTTTATACTGTTCATTTACCGTCTGAATAAAGGCATCTATTCCTGCTTGATTATGTGCTCCATCAATAATGATATGTGGTTGCTCAGACACTTTCTCAAACCGACCTGGAATTTGAGTATGAGTAAGTGCATTTTGTATATACTTTTTGTTTAATGGATAATATTTTTGATGAAAAATAAACAAAGCCATCAATGCCATTGAAGCATTTTTTACTTGATGCTCCCCACTCATTTGTAAACAGATAGGCATTTCTATTGTCTTTGTTTTCCATTGAAAATGTTGCCTTGTACCTTCTTGTCTTTTATTATCACAAGTGAAATCAAATCCGAATCGATATACCTTCGCTTGTTTTTTCTTTGCCTCTTCCAATATTACTTGATAGGCAGATTCTTCTAATTCTCCTAAAATAACCGGTATCATTGGTTTAATTATCCCTGCTTTATGAGAGGCTATTTGTTCGATTGTATTCCCTAAAAGTGCTTGGTGATCTTTTGCAACACTTGTAATAATCGACAAAATAGGCGTGATACAATTAGTTGTATCCTCCCTCCCACCCATTCCTGTTTCTATCAACGATAAATCTACATACTTAGCAAAATATCGAAAAGCAATGACTGTTAATATTTCAAAAGGGGTTGGTGCCATTTCCTCTTGATCTAATTGTTGAATATATGGATATAATTCATTCATGATGGATAGAATGTTTTTTTTACTAATTGGTAGTCCATTATGTAATATATGCCCTCTTAATCCATACATACTAGGTGATGTAAATATCCCAACTTGATATCCATGACTCCTGAAGGCCTCACTCATGTAATGAATGGTAGAGCCCTTTCCATTTGTTCCGGCAACATGGATGGCTGTTATTTCCTGTTCTGGATTACCTACTCGTGTTAATAATCTATTCATTCGTTCTAAACCAGGTTTTATCCCAATTACATCTCTTTGTTTCATGTACTTTTCGACTTCTTCATAACTATTAAACATCATTACACCTTCATCATTTTTTATTCGCTTCTTAGAACTTTTATCATGTATAATAAAAACAGTATATCACAATTATAAAGTGAAACTTCACTCAGTGGGAGTTTTCTTCATCTCCCACCGAGTGTTAGTTGAACGAATCGGGCCTATACTGGCTGTTGATCCTCCCTTATAATTCTTGAGTATCTCGAATTCTTGAAGTGGAGGTGTTACAGCCAGTTAATCTGCGATACATTTGGAATATAAATTAAAGGAGAAATCAGTAGTGACACTGACTGGATGGATTATTTATAATGGAAGTTTACAAAGTAAAAAATTCCTGGATTTTGCAATGATGCTGCAACTTGCCGCAAAAAAGCAATATATTGATACTATATTATTTACAAACAATCAGCTGCTAACCTATTTATATGAGCAGTCTAAATTGCTGACAAAAGGAGAAAAGAATCTCCCTGACTTTGTCATTTTTACAGATAAGGATATTTATTTAGCCCAACATCTTGAAATGCTAGGAATCCCTGTATTTAACCGTGCAGAGGCAATTGAAATAAGTGATGATAAAATACGGACCTATCAATTATTAGCAAAACATCATTTACCAATTCCAAAAACAATTGTAGCACCAAAAGCTTTTTCCAATCATCATTTGGATCATTTTTATAATTTGGAATTAATCATAGAAACATTAAGGCTACCACTAATTGTCAAAGAAGCATTTGGATCTTTCGGTGAACAAGTTTATTTAATCCATACAAAGGAAGAACTTCGAAAAAAAGTTCACGAAATCCATGGGAAATCTTTTTTATTTCAGCAATTCATTGAAACAAGTTATGGAAAGGACATCCGACTACAAGTAGTTGGCAACCAAGTAGTAACAGCTATGAAACGGACCTCAAAGAATGACTTCAGAGCAAATATAACCACTGGTGGAGAAATGGAAGCTTATTATCCTTCTGAACGTGAAAAAACTCTAGCCATTCAAGCAACTCAAGCAATTGGGGCTGATTTTGCGGGAGTAGATTTACTTTTTGGAGAAAATGAACAACCAATCATCTGTGAAATTAATTCCAATGCACATATAAGAAATATTTATGAATGTACACATATTAATCCAGCAGATTTCATAATTGATCATATCATCCAAACTCTCGGTATTAAGGATGAAAAAAATGACAAATAAAGGATGGCTCATTTATTCCAAACAAGATGCAAAGGAAAACATGTCATTTATCGAATGGTTTCTCCAAGAAGCGAAAAATAAAGAAATCGAACTTACGCTCATTCTACGTGAAAAGTTACAAATAGGAATTATCCATAATGAACCATGTGCTTATATAAATCATAAAAAAACAACGCTTCCCGATTTCGCCATCGTTCGTACGGTAGAACCATTACTATCGTTCCATATTGAACAATTAGGAGTGATAGTATTTAATTCTTCTCATATTAGCAGCATCTGTAATCATAAAGCAAGAACACATTTAGAAATCAATAAATTACAAATTCCAATGGTCTCCACACTATTTGTAAAAAGTCAGGACTTGCCAACAGAATTACCTTTTCAACTTCCTTTTGTTATCAAAGAAGCAGGTGGTAGAGGTGGAAAACAAGTCTACTTCATTCAAACAAAAACAGAATGGATGCATTTTCTTAAATCTTCAATAAATAAAGACCTCATAATTCAAACTGCGGATGTTCAATTAGGAAAAGATGTTCGGGTATTTGTTGTTGGAAAGGAAATCATTGGTGCAGTCCTTCGAGAAAGTAATAGCGATTTTCGTGCTAATTTTAAACTAGGTGGTTCTGCTACGTGGTATGAACTCTCATCAAAGGAAAAACAACTAATCGAAAGAATCATTCAACATTTTGATTTTGGTATGGTTGGTATTGATTTCTTATTTGATGATCAAGGGAATCTTTTATTCAATGAAATCGAGGATGTCGTCGGTTCCAGAACACTAAGTTCGGTATCTTCTATTAATATTGTTGAAAAATATATTACTTTTATAAAACAGCAATTAGCAAAAAAGGAACATCGCTAACTAAAACTAGCGATGTTCCTTTTTTACTTAATTCTTCAATTCCTTTAATCTCTCTTGTACTTTCTCCTGTTTATCTAGATAATCCTTTTCTTTTTGTCTTTCTTTTTCTACGATTGCTTCTGGTGCTTTATTTACAAATCCAGGATTACTTAATTTCTTCCGGACAAGCTGAACTTCTTTCGTCCATTTTTCTAATTCTTTTTCTAGGCGGGCTATTTCTTTATCAAAGTCGATTAATCCCTCTAACGGTAAATAAACCTGTGCTCCTGTAACAACAGCTGTCATTGCTTGTTCTGGAGTATCCAATTCTGTAGCTATTATTAGCTTACTTGGATTACAAAAACGTTCTAAATATTGACGTTCACTTTCCAATTCTTCAGCAATCGCTTCTGTTTCCGCCTGAATCAACAATTGAATTTGTTTAGACATAGGTGTGTCCACTTCTGCACGAATATTTCGGACAGATTTAATAATTGCAACCAAACGTTTCATTTCCTTTGCTGCTTGTTCATCATGGAATTCTTGACGAACTTTAGGCCAGCTAGCAACGGTAATAGATTCCCCCTGATGTGGAAGCTTTTGCCATATCTCTTCAGTAATAAACGGCATAAATGGATGTAACATGCGCATAGTCTGATCAAACACATACGCTAAAACAGAACGTGTTGTTTGTTTTTGTGCCTCATCTTCACCATATAATGGAAGTTTAGCCATTTCAATATACCAGTCGCAAAGCTCATCCCAAATAAAATTGTAAAGATATCGCCCTGCCTCGCCAAATTCATATTTATCCGTATTCTTTGTTACCTGTTCAATTGTTTCATTTAGGCGGGTTAAAATCCATTTATCTGCTAATGAAAGTTCTCCTGATAAATCAATATCTTCATACGTGAAGCCTTCCATATTCATTAAAGCAAATCGAGAAGCATTCCACACTTTATTGGCGAAATTCCATGTTGCTTCTACCTTTTGCCAGCTAAAACGTAAATCCTGACCTGGAGTTGACCCCGTTAACAAGAAGTAGCGTAAGGAATCAGCGCCATATTTATCGATAACATCCATTGGATCGACACCATTCCCTAATGATTTACTCATCTTGCGGCCTTGTTCATCTCGAATCAGACCATGAATTAACACATCTTTAAATGGACGTTTTCCTGTAAATTCTTTTGATTGGAAGATCATTCGTGCAACCCAGAAGAAAATGATATCGTACCCAGTAACAAGCACATCTGTTGGGAAATAGCGTTTATAGTCTTTTGCTTCTTCATTTGGCCAACCCATTGTTGAAAATGGCCATAATGCAGAGGAGAACCATGTATCTAATACATCTTCATCTTGTTTCCATTTTTCAATATCTTCTGGTGCCTCTTTTCCAACATAAATTTCTCCAGTTTCTTTATGATACCATGCCGGAATCCGGTGTCCCCACCATAACTGACGTGAAATACACCAATCACGAATATTATCCATCCAATGCATATATGTGCGTTCAAATCGTTCTGGAACAAAATTTACTTTTTCTGCTCCTTGTTGCATTTTGATAGACTCATCTGCTAGTGGTTGCATCTTTACAAACCATTGAGTCGATAAATATGGTTCAACAACAGCACCACTACGTTCGGAGTGTCCAACTTGATGGGTATGTTCTTCAATTTTAAATAAAATACCATTTTCTTGTAAGTCTTCCACAATTTGTTTACGACATTCGAAACGGTCCATTCCTTCATATTTTCCTGCATTTTTGTTCATGGTCCCATCTTCATTCATAACAAGGACTCGTTTCAAATTATGACGGTTTCCAATTTCAAAATCATTTGGATCATGGGCTGGTGTAATTTTAACGGCACCTGAACCAAATTCCTTATCTACGTAATTATCTGCTACAATTTTTATTTCTCTTCCAACAATCGGTAAAATTACCGTTTTACCAATAAGATGTTGGTAACGTTCGTCATCGGGATGAACTGCAACGGCTGTATCTCCAAGCATTGTTTCCGGACGTGTTGTTGCAATCTCAATTGTTTCTTCACTATCTTTAATTGGATAACGCATATGATAGAAATGACCCTGTACTTCTTCATAAATGACTTCGATATCCGATAAAGCTGTTTTTGTTCGTGGGTCCCAGTTAATAATGTATTCGCCTCTGTAGATTAAACCCTTTTCATAAAGTTTAATAAAGACTTCTTGAACAGCATCTGATAAACCTTTATCCATTGTAAAGCGTTCACGAGAATAATCTAAACCTAAGCCAACCTTTGACCATTGTTTACGAATAAAGTTAGCATATTCTTCTTTCCATTCCCATGACTTTTCTAAAAACTTTTCCCGACCTAGATCATACTTTGATAAGCCTTCTTCTCTTAACTTTGCCTCCACTTTAGCTTGTGTTGCGATTCCCGCATGATCCATTCCTGGTAACCACAGGACATCATAACCTTGCATTCGTTTCATTCGCGCAATCGTATCTTGCATTGTTGTGTCCCACGCATGCCCCAGATGCAACTTTCCTGTTACGTTTGGAGGGGGAATTACAATGGAGAACGGTTCTTTCGTTGTATCATTCGTAGCTTCAAAAAATTTTCCATCTAACCAAAATGAATAACGATTTTTTTCTACCTCTTGTGGATTATATTTAGAGGGTAGTGATTGTTCTGACGTCATATAAAAACCTCCTTAAAAAAATAAAAAAATCCTTTCATCCTTAAAGGACGAAAAGACTGTTTTCGCGGTACCACCTTCGTTTATAGGTATTATCACCTATACACTTTGATTGGATAACGGTCCAGAACCGGCCTTTTCTACTTGGGAATTCCCTTTCAAAAAAGCTGCATAAAAGGCGACTTCCAAATCATTTTTCCTAGGAAGCTTCCAGCAGTTACTTCCCTCTCTGTAGGCAATGAATTTGTACTATTCCTCATCATCGCATTTCTAATATATCTTTATATTAATCAATATCGAATTAAAATGCAATTCTTTTTCATATGCTTTCACAAAACAGAGCTATATAAACATATAATATCAAATAATATCAACAATGTGACTTTTAAAAGGGTGAGTGATATGTCGAGGTTTTATCGATACCGGCTCCCACCATGGGCTCGGAATTGTTTAATCATTATTGAGAAATGTACCCTTCCAATTCTAATTTTCCAATTAATACGCACGCTATTCTTCCCAACAACACTTGATGTTGTCTTACTTGGATTACTTGTTTTATTATTTATTGCTTTTCATCAGAGGTGGATTTAGTCGTTTCATCAATCTCTTCATCCTGGTTTCTATATTCATGAAACAACTGTTCCCATTTCAAACCAAATAATAGAACACGAAAGATACGTTCTATTCCCATAATAAGTTCAAGCTGATTTGTATTATAATCTAGTAAATAACTCTCTACAACTTGCATATAATCTTTCGGGTCCAATAAATAGATCAATATATAATATAATTCATTTAACTGTAATTCATTTTTTTCCATATATAAATGAAAAGCTCCCAGTAATGCTTCTTCATCGATACTGTAGTGGGAACAGGCCTGCTTATAATAACTTACAATGTCTATCATTGGGTGACTGAAAGAAGCCTGTTCCCAATTTATTACATACAATGATTCTGGCGTTTGTAAAACATGATTATCATGAAAATCACCGTGACATAAACTATAACTCCATTTATGCTCTTTTTCAATTGCCTCTATTAATCGCTCTAAATATTGGTCTATTTTCTTAAAAAGTTGTTCCATATGATGAAATTGCGTACAAACCTGTAATTCAAATGGAGCCATATATCTTTTTTCTTCAAAGATTGCAATAAAAGATTCTAATTTTTTATATTGCTTCTGACATGCAGTCTGATAGGATTGAAAGGAAATGATTAATTCTTTATTTGAAATTGTTGATACTTGTTTTGTTTCATAATGAATTTTACCCAATACTTGAAAAATAGGTCCATATCTATTTTTTTGTTGTTTTGTTTCAAACCAAGGGGTCAAGTAGTAAATTGCTTCACCATATTCCAAATATAATTTTCTATGTATTGTTAAATAAACAGGGATGAAATTTACTAATTCTTTGGAAAAAGCAATATGATAAATTTGTTCAAAAAAAGGTACCGTTTCTTTTGTAAGGGATGACTTTTTCAGGGCAAATGTACTACCATTTGCCTCTATTTTATATAAAGATTTTGTTATTTGCTTGATTTTTGTAGGATATAATTGATAGTAAGAAAGTAAGTCCACCACAAAATTCACAATTACACCTCCCTAAAATTTTACCCCAAGCTTTTAAGCAAGGGGTAATAGATAAATTATTTTGATTTGTTTTTTAAAGGCACATATAACAACTGACCTTCCGAAACGGCGTCATCTTCCAACTGATTTCGTTTTATAATGTGCAATGAAGTTGTTTTATATCGTTCTGCAATCGATTCTATTGTGTCATCCTTCTGTACAATACATAGGCGCATTTGTGTATATGTTTCCTCATTATTTCGTATCATATCAGATAAAAAGCTTACATCCATTCCTTCTGTTTGTTTTCTTTCTTCTTCATTGTTCTCTACTTCTTCTGCTGCATTTACATCTGAAACTACTCCTTGTGCGTCTTCTTTTTGTTCGACATGTTCTGTAGGTGCGTCTTGTACATTAGATGTATCTTCTTTCTTATTATTATCTTGTTTTGTTGCAAAAAACTCTTGTAAAGACTGGGTTTTTTTCTTAAACAATAATCGATCTTCTTCTGACTTTTCTTCTTTCTTGTCTAGTCGTTCTGGTCCTTCTGTCTCCTCCTCAACTTCTATTTCAGTGTCCGCATGAGGTAACTCCGAAGAATCTGACGATTGTACTGTTTCACGTTCATATTCATCATCCTTCTTTTTCACCACTTCAAACTCAAATGTATCCCGATTTTCTTCCTCCACTTTTTCCTGTATACTCCCTAATATTTCTTCTTCCTCCATATTTTCTTCTTCACCCGTTAGTTCTACTGGACTTTCTTCTCGTTCAGGAGTAGTTGGATCGTCTTCAATTCCTTGAATTCCTATTGTTGCATTGATTATCAATTTCTGTGGGCTTGGTAACTCATAATCAAAAGATGCAATACTTACTTTCACATCATCTACATCTGCTACACGATAGGATGGGATAGAAATTTCTACCGGGAATCGATGTGCAAACTCACCTAGACCCTCTCCTAGGTCCTCGTTTTTTTCCATATACCGTTTAAAATCATACTCATTAAGAGATGAAGTTACACCTTCATGGTTTACTTCTGTTTGAACATGCTCACCATTTAAGCTAATCACACCTCTAATAGAATAGTAATCATTAAATTCTTGAATAGAGATTTCCGGGTCTAATGCAATATTTATAATTTCTGAAATTCCTTGATTACCCTCTAAATAAAGTGATTCTCTTAAATCAAAATGAAAAACAAATGAATCATTTGACACTTTATTCACCCCTTTTAACTATACGTTCCATTGCATAACGATGTCATGATTATCTATATGAATAAATATAATCAGATATGCTATATAGAGAAGAATATTCCAAAAGATAAAGTATAACTTTTATAAGTGGAGGGGGCTTATACCCAGTTAACCTACGATGAAGAAAAAGCTATTCCTTCGTCTTAAAGGAATAGCTTTAATGGCTTCATTATTTTTCAATTTTAGAAAATGCTTTATCAATCGCTTGAACAGTTTTTTCGATATCTTCATCTGTGTGTGCAGTAGATAGGAATAAACCTTCAAATTGAGATGGTGGTAAATAGATTCCTTCTTCAATCATTGCGCGATAGTATTGTGAAAAATAATCCAAGTTTGATTTTTGAGCTGTTTCAAAGTTTACAACCGGCTCTTCTGAGAAGAAAATACCAAACATAGATCCAACTCGATTAATTTGAATTGGAATCTCATGTTTTTTAGATGCTTGTCTAAATCCTTCTTCTAAACGGTCAATTTTCTTCTCAATCACTTTATAGTCTTCTTTTGTTAAAGCATTTAGTGTTTCATAACCAGCTGTCATTGCAAGTGGATTACCTGATAATGTCCCAGCTTGATAAACTGGACCTGCTGGAGCGATATGTTCCATAATTTCTCGTTTTCCACCGAATGCACCTACTGGTAAACCTCCACCAATTACTTTTGCTAAACATGTTATGTCTGGCTCAACATCAAAGTATCCTTGGGCACAATGATATCCGACACGAAATCCTGTCATTACTTCATCAAGAATAAATAGTGATCCGTGTTGTTTGGTAATCTCTCTTACTTGTTGGAGGAACCCCTCTTTTGGTGGTACAACTCCCATATTTCCACAAACTGGTTCAGCAATAACTGCTGCAATGTCATCCCCATATACTTCAAAAGCTTTACGAATACTTTCTATATCATTAAATGGTACGGTGATGGTGTGTTTAGCAACGTTTTCAGGTACACCAGGGCTATCTGGTAACCCTAATGTTGCAACTCCAGAACCTGCTTTAATTAATAATGAATCACTATGTCCATGGTAACTACCTTCAAATTTAACAATTTTATCTCTTCCAGTATAACCACGTGCTAAACGAAGTGCACTCATTGTTGCTTCTGTACCTGAACTAACCATACGAACCATTTCAATGGATGGAACACGTTCAATTACTAATTCTGCTAGTTTGTTTTCTAATAAAGATGATGCACCGAAACTAGTTCCCTTTTCCGCTACAGCTTTTAGTTTCTCAATAACCCTATCATCAGCATGTCCTAAAATAAGTGGACCCCAACTAAGTACATAATCAATATATTCATTTCCATCGATATCCTTTATTTTGGAACCTTTCCCACTCTCAATAAATATAGGATTCATTCCGACTGATTTAAATGCACGAACAGGTGAATTTACTCCACCAGGCATTAACTCTACTGCTTCCTTATATGCATCGATTGACTTCGTAAAGTTTGTCATTGTCCATCACCTCAATAAGTATATTTGTCTTAACTTAAGATTCTTTTAACCACGTTGCAACGTCTTTTGCATGATATGTAATAATCAAATCTGCTCCAGCTCGTTTCATGGAAACTAACTTTTCCAGTACAAGTGCCTTTTCATCAATCCAACCATTTAATGCTGCTGCCTTCACCATGGAATATTCTCCACTAACATTATAAGCAACAATTGGTACAGGGTGTTGTTCACGTATTTCACGTATAATATCTAAATATGACAAAGCTGGTTTAATAATTAAAAAATCTGCACCTTCAGCCATATCAGATGCTGCTTCACGGAATGCTTCTCTTCTATTTGCTGGATCCATTTGATATGTTTTTCTATCACCAAACTCTGGTGTACTATCTGCTGCATCACGGAAAGGCCCATAGAAGGCAGAAGCGTATTTTACAGCATAAGACATGATTGGAATATGGGTAAATCCTGCTTCATCAAGAGCCTTGCGAATTACAGTAACAAAACCATCCATCATATTGGATGGTGCAATAATGTCTGCACCTGCTTTTGCTTGTGAAACCGCTGTTTCGGCTAATAGTGACAATGATTCATCATTATCAACATCATGATTTTTAATAACTCCACAATGCCCATGAGAAGTATACTCACATAAACATGTATCTGCAATAACTAAAAGATTAGGGAATTCTTTCTTTATTTTCCTTGTTGCTTGTTGGACAATACCTTCTTCATGATATGCTCCTGTACCTACTTCATCTTTCTCATTAGGCACCCCGAATAATATAACTGAGCTAATCCCTAGTTTTTCTAATTCTTGGATTTCCCCACTTATTAAATCAAGGGAGAGTTGATAAATACCTGGCATGGAAGGAACTTCTCGTTTTATATTTTCACCTTCCATAATAAAAAGTGGATAGATTAAATCTTCTGTTCGTATATGATTTTCACGAACCATAGCTCGCATAGTAGTGGAAGAACGTAATCTTCGGTGGCGCCTAAATTGTTTGTTCGTCATTTTCATCCTACCTTTCCTAGATGATCTAACATCACTTGAATCATGCCATCAATCGTAAACTGTTCTGGAACGAGAATTTTCTTAAAACCCGCTGTAATTGCTGCCTTCTCTGTCGTTGTTCCAATACAAACACATATTGTAGTTTCTATTTCTATGTATTTTAATCCATTCATTTGAACAAAAGCATCTATTGTAGATGGACTTGTAAATGTTAAATAGTCAAATGAATTGGACTGTAATGTTTTCTGTAACTGTTGTTGTATTTCCAAATGAAGAGATGTTTCATACACTTCCATAGAACTATAATCAACACGTAATTTCGAAAATGCTTCCGGTAAAACATTCATCGAACGGTTACCACGCACCAATAAGAATTTTCCATCTACAGAATGCTGTTCTGAAAACTCAGCCGCCATTGTTTCCGCATTATAAATAGTTGGGATAAAATCTGCATGATAGCCATATTCCTTCAAGCAATTCTCTGTTTTGTGACCAACTGTTGCAATTTTTTTCCCTTTTATACTGTTCACCGACATACCATACTTTTGTAGCAATTCAAAAAAGGAATGTACACCATTTATACTCGTGAAAAAAAGCCATTCATATCCAGCTAGCTCTTCGAATATTTGTTTGTTTTCTGGATGATCTTTACACGTTATCTTCAGTAAAGGTATTTCCACGGGTTTGCCACCAATTTTTTTGATTTTCCTCGAAAATTCTTTAGCTTGTTTTTTTTCACGTGTTACGAGAATAGTTTTATTTTCGAGAGATGGGCCCATTATTTATCTAACTCCTCTTTCACGGAATCAATAATTTCTTTAGCACCTTGATCACTTAATGTCTTAGCAATCTCTTTTCCAACAAGAACAGGGTCCTTACCTTGTACTGTTTCTTTTAATATTGTTTTCCCGTCAGGAGATCCAACAAGAGCCGTTAATGTAATAATATCATTATCAAGGGACGCATAGCCACCAATTGGAATTTGGCAACTTCCCTCCATAAGACCTAAGAAGGTTCTTTCCGCTGTCACACAAATTTCTGTTTCTTTATCATTAATCATATCTAAAATTTGATGTAATTCATCATCATCTTCACGACATTCAATGGCTAATGCACCTTGACCAACAGCCGGAACACAAACGATTGGATCAAGGTATTCGGTAATTAAATCTTCTTTCATTCCTACTCGTTTCATACCAGAAACAGCTAGAATAATGGCATCATAATTTTCTTCGTTTAATTTCCTTAATCTTGTTTCAATGTTTCCGCGAATCCATTTAATTTCTAAATCTGGACGTTCTGCTAGAATTTGTGCTCCTCTACGTAAACTACTTGTACCTACAATAGCACCTTTAGTAAGTTCATGTAATTTCTTTCCGCTTTTTGAGATGAATGCATCTCTATGGTCTTCGCGAATTGGTATGGAGGAAATAACCAGGCCTTCTGGCATTTCGGCAGGCATATCTTTCATACTATGAACGGCAAAGTCAATTTTTTTGTCGTACATCGCTTGTTCAATTTCTTTTACGAACAATCCCTTCCCACCAACTTTAGATAATGTTGTATCTAAGATTTTATCTCCCTTGGTTACAATTTTTTTTATTTCAAATTCATTTTTTACCCCGGCATTTTTTAATTGTTCAATAACCCATTTTGTCTGTGTTAGTGCTAAATTACTTCTTCTTGATCCAACAATAATTTTACGCATTATTTTCCTCCCTCTATGTCCTAACAGAAAGCACCTATCTTAACATTTAAAAATGAAAATTAGATAACATACTAAATAAAAAGAAGTTAACAAGTAATAATAAAAATGCAGCTGTGTTAAATATCGCAATGGATTTTCCTTGATATCCCTTCACAAGCCGTAAGAACAGATAAAGAATATATACGATAAATACAATTACAGAACCAATTGTCTTCATATCAAACCAATAAAATTCATCACCAGATAGAAAGGCCCACACAAATCCTAGCATTAAACCAATTAATAAAAGAGGTGTACCAATTGTTACAGCGCTAAATGAAAAGGCATCCAATTTTGCTAGGTCTCCAAGTTTTTTAGCCCATTTTAACTGTTTCTTTCTTTTTATCAAATGATAATTTACTAAATAACCTAAAGAAAAGATAAATGATAATGTAAAAAATCCATAAGAAACAATTGTTAATGTAACATGTGTAATTAACACATCATTGGTAAATTGAATACTGCTTGATTGAAAGTTGTTCTCTGAAAAAGCTGCTGCATGTAATGTTAAAATAAGAAAGCCCACTATATTTGTTACAAGCATAATAAATTTGTTTTTTTCTAACAAATTAATAATGATAGAAAATAATACAAGAATCCAGCTATAAAAAAACAAGCTATCAATCAACGTACCAATTGGAAGACTCTTCATCCATATCATTTTGTACAATAAGTATACAGTTTGTAAAGATAGGACGATACAAAGTAACCAGAAGGCTAGTTTATTTACCTTCCGGTTATGTTGAATAAAATCAATAAAATATATAATTAAACTTAATCCATAAACAATTAAAATAATTTCAAAAAGGTTTATCAATTCAAACATAATTCAACCTTTCTACTTTACAGAAATCAATTTATCTATAAAAGGGAAAATTAATTTCATTTTCTCTTTTGTTGCTGGGTCTTTTTTGGCTTGTTTTGCTAACTGTTCTTTTACATGATCTTGAATACCGAAAATCTCAACAAATAATTCTAAAGCCTCGTCTGCATTCTTTTTACTTGATAGTTCTTTTGCCTGTGTAATTGGTTCTTTTATTAGTTGATTAACGATGCTTTTTGTATGTTTGTTTAAGATTTTCTTTTCTCTTTCCGTTAAGTCTGGTAATTTATTTTCAATACTTTTCATCGTATTTGCTTGAATGGTTAAAGCTTTTTGACGTAAACCTACTATGACCGGGACAACACCTAATTCATTGACCCATTGATTGAATGCTGTAATTTCAACACCGATTGAAGACTCGATATGTGCTGCTGCTTTTTGTCTTGATTCAAGATTTTCATCGACAATATGCTGTAAGTTATCAATATCATATAAAAACACATTGTCTAATTCATCAATAGCAGGATCAAGGTCCCTTGGAACAGCAATATCTACAAGAAATAATGGTTTACCTTTTCTTCGTTTGACAATAGGTTGAAGTTTCTCTTTTGTTAGAACAACTTGTTCTGAACCTGTAGAACTAATCAAAATATCTGCCGACACGAGCACTTCTTTTAATTCTTGCATTGAAGCTGCTTTTGCTTGAAATTTTTGCGCTAGTTTTTCTGCGTTTTCTACAGTACGGTTGACAACGGTTACTTGTGAAACACCTGACCCCTGGAGATTTTTAGCTGCTAATTCTCCCATTTTTCCAGCACCTAAAACAACAACGTGTTTATCTTTAATATTTGAGAATATATTTTTAGCAAGCTCTACTGCAGCATAACTTACGGAAACTGCATTTTCTCCAATCGCTGTTTCATGATGTGCTCGTTTAGCAAAAGTAATCGCTTGTTTAAACAATTCATTAAAAATTGTACCGGTTGTCTTTACCTGTTGTCCAATAAAAAATGCATCACGAACTTGACCTAAAATTTGGGTTTCTCCAAGCACCATGGAATCTAGTCCAGCTGTTAATTTAAATAAATGCTCAATTGCCTCATTTCCATCAACTATCGTTAAATATGACGAAAATTCCTCTTTGTTTATTCCAAACCAATTTTCTATAAATTGTGTGATATAATATCTACCTGTATGCAATTGATCTACAACCGCAAAGATTTCTGTACGATTACATGTAGATATAATAATATTTTCTAAAATGCTTTTTTGCCCTTTTAATGTCTGCATCGCCTCTTCTAATTCATTTTCAGAGAAGGCGAGCTTTTCTCGAATTTCTACCGGGGCTGTTATATGATTGACACCAACTTTTAATATAAACACCTTATCTCCTCCATTAAATTTGAAGAGGTTTTTGTCTTCCAATGAACACTACCCTTTATTTTAACATATTTTATTATAACGTGTTTTTGTATTTGTGAACAGAATTTGAAACTTTTTATCATTATAAACGTTTAAATATTATGATATAATACTTAAGTATAAATGATGAGGTGTGGAACACTATGAAAAAACAGCATCTTTTTACTGGTTATTTATTAATCGGAATTGGAATATTCTTTTTGTTAAGGCAGTTTAAGATACCAATTATCACTGATTTTTACTCATGGCCAACGTTTTTAATTATTATTGGGCTTGCTTTCCTAATTTATAGTTTTAAAGTAAAAGACTATAATCAATTATTCACAGGGACATTTCTACTTGGATTAGGGATTCACTTTCATGGACTAAAATATTACTCCTTTTGGATTGATCATTGGGCCATGTATTTATTAATTATCGGTATTGCCTTATTCATTCGTTTCTTAAAAACAAAAAAAGGTTTCCTTCAAAGTGTTATTATTTCCGGAATTGCATTAATTATGATGTATTCTAGTTTTATTCCGGAATCTTTTGCATGGGTCAATCAAATCTTTTATTATGTAGAAAAATATTGGCCAGTTGCCTTAATTATTATTGGTTTATACTTCTTAAGGAGAAAGAAATAAAAACAGCTGTTCCAATTGGGTTTACAGCTGTTTTGTTGTTTATAAAAACGATTTGACTACTTGCCATGCTTCATTCTTGCCTTCACCTGTTTGTGAAGAAAATGGAATCATTACATCTTCTTTTTCTAATTCTAGTAAATTTATTGCACGTTGTAGATGTTTTGTTCGTTTTCCTTTTGCAATTTTATCAAGTTTAGTTGCGACTACAATAACTGGCAATTGATGATATTTTAAGTAATCATACATTTGAATATCATTCTGTGTTGGATCATGGCGTATATCAATAATAAGAAGAACCGCTTTTAGAACTTCCCTATGTTCAAAATAGTTTTCCATCATATTTGCCCATTTTTGGCGGTCTTGTTTCGACACTTTGGCATATCCATATCCAGGAACATCTACAAAATAAAACTGTTCATTAATTCGATAATAATTCAATGTTTGTGTCTTACCGGGTTTTGCAGAAGTCCTAGCTAAATTTTTTCGTTGAATCAACGTATTAATGAATGATGACTTTCCTACGTTAGATCTTCCTGCTAATGCGATTTCTGGTAATTGATCATTTGGGTATTGTTTTTCACTTACAGCACTAATTACAAAATCTGCACGACTTACTTTCATTTTATTCCCCCACTAATGCATGCTCCAACACTTTATCTAGGTGAGCAACTTTAATAAATGTTAAATCTTCAAGCACACTCTCAGGAATATCTTCTATATCCTTTTCATTCTCTTCTGGGATAATAATGGTAGTAATACCTGCTCGATGTGCACTTAAGGACTTTTCTTTTAAACCGCCAATTGGTAAGACTCTTCCGCGGAGTGTAATTTCTCCTGTCATTCCAACTTCTTTTTTAACAGGGCGCCCTGTTAAAGATGATACAAGTGCTGTTGCTATCGTTATTCCTGCTGATGGTCCATCCTTTGGAACAGCACCTTCTGGGACATGAATATGAATATCGTTTTTTTCATGAAAATCAGGATCAATTTTTAATTGTTCTGCTCGGGAACGAATATAACTAAAAGCAGCTTGAGCAGATTCACGCATCACTTCACCTAATTTCCCTGTAAGGACAAGTTTTCCTTTTCCAGGATAATGGGCAACTTCTATGGACAATGTATCCCCTCCAGCTGATGTATACGCTAAACCTGTAGCTGCACCAACTTGATTCTTCTCTTCCATTTGACCATATCTGAAAATTGGTTTCCCTAAAAGATCTTCTAACCGTTTTTCTGTTACAATTACTTTCTTCTGTTCCCCGGAAATAATAATTTTTGCCGTTTTCCTACAAATGGTTGCCAGTTTTCGTTCTAAATTACGAACCCCTGCTTCACGTGTATACCTTCGAATCAATTTCATTAATGCATCATTTCTCACCTGTAACTCCGATTTAGTAAGACCATTCTCTTTTAGTTGCTTCGGTAGTAAATGGTCTTTGGCAATATGTAATTTTTCGATTTCTGTATATCCTGATAAAGAGATTAATTCCATTCGATCTAATAGTGGGGCAGGAATATTGTTCACATAATTAGCTGTTGCAATAAACATAACTTGTGACAAGTCATATGTTTCCTCTATAAAGTGGTCACTAAAATTATGGTTTTGTTCTGGGTCTAATACTTCCAACATTGCTGAGGAAGGATCCCCACGAAAATCATTCGACATTTTATCAATTTCATCTAATAAAAAGACAGGGTTAACAGTCTTTGCTTTCTTCATCCCTTGAATAATTCTTCCCGGCATCGCACCAATATACGTACGCCTATGTCCTCTAATTTCAGCTTCATCTCGAACACCGCCAAGAGAAACCCTAACAAAATTACGATTGATTGATTCTGCAATTGAACGAGCGAGAGATGTTTTTCCGACTCCTGGTGGCCCTACCAAACAAATAATTGGGCCTTTTATAGAGTTTGTTAATTTCTGTACTGCTAAATATTCTAATACACGCTCTTTCACTTTCTCTAAGCCATAATGATCACGATCTAAAACCTTTTGTGCTTGATCTAACTCAATCTTGTCTTCTGTCTTCTTTGTCCAAGGTAATACAAGTAACCATTCTAAATAATTCCTAATAATCGAGCTTTCTCCAGAGTTTTGTGGAACTCTTTCATATCGATCTAGTTCCTTTAAAGCAATCTTTTCAATATGCTCTGGCATATCTGATTCTTTAATTTTCTCTCTTAGCTCTCCTACCTCACCTAATTTTCCGTCTCTTTCTCCTAGTTCTTTTTGAATGGCCTTTAACTGCTCACGCAAATAATATTCTTTTTGTGTTTTTTCCATGGATGTCTTGACACGCTGGCCTATTTTCTTTTCTAAATCAAGAATTTTCTTTTCATTTGATATGAATTCCACTAGGTGTCGTAATCGTTCAGGTACATCCACCGTTTCAAGTATTGTTTGTTTTTCTTTAATCTTTAGTGGTAAATGTGAAGCAATCATGTCAGCTAATCTACCTGGATTTTCAATATCTGATACAGTTGTAAAAATTTCCTTCTTAACTTTTCGAGACAGTTTTAAATATTGTTCAAATTGATCAAGGAGATGGCGCATTAATGCTTTTGTTTTGTTTTTATCTCCTTCTATTTCATTTAATTCAGTAACTTCTACCATATAGGAATCTTGTTTTTCTTGATATTGAACGATCTCTGCTCGGTATAAACCTTCTACCAATACACGGAAGGTACCATTTGGTAATTTAAGCATTTGATTTACTTTTGCAACCGTCCCAATCCGGTATATTTCATCTGGATTTGGATCTTCTATACTTATCTTTTTTTGTCCAGCAAGAAAAATATGCTGATTCTCCAACATTGCCTTTTCTAATGCTGCAATTGATTTATCCCGTCCTACATCTAAGTGAAGAACCACTGTTGGAAATACAAGTAACCCACGTAGCGGAAGGAGGGGCAAAAGGGTAGTTTCTTTTGTCATAATTATTGCCTCCTATTTTATTCCATTTTTCAATATATATAATGAAAAAATTCTTTAAAAACATAAGGACTATGTATGTATAGTATATTCGAAATCTATATATTCAGCCTAGAAACCTCAAAAAACATTCTAAATAAACAATGAGACTGCTTCAAGGCACCTGACACACTCTTCTTTTCAAACACTACTTGTAAGAGTTGGCACGCTTTAGTCAGTCTCATCCAAATCATTTTGTAAATTTAATTAGGCGCTTTCCTTTGGTAATTTTTCATTACCTTTTAGGACTGTACCATCATGAAAAACTAATTTAGGACTGCCATTCTCATCTGTAACAGTGTCTTTTGTGATGACACATTTTTCTATATCCTCACGAGATGGAAGTTCATACATGACATCCAACATAATTTCTTCAATAATGGAGCGCAATCCTCTTGCACCAGTTTTTCGTTCAATTGCCTTCTTAGCAATTTCTACAAGTGCTTCATCTTCAAATTCTAATATGACATGATCCATTTGGAATAGTTTCGTGTATTGTTTAACAAGTGCATTCTTTGGTTGAGTTAGAATTTGTACCATTGCTTCTTCATCCAATGGTTCTAAGCTAGTAAGTACAGGTAAACGCCCAATAAATTCTGGAATAAGTCCGTATCGTAATAAGTCCTCAGGGAGTACTTTCGATAGTAATTCAGCCTTATCCATTTCTTTTGTATCGAGGTCTGCCCCAAAACCAATTACTTTATTACCTAAGCGGCGCTTAATAGTTTGATCGATCCCGTCAAACGCTCCACCACAAATAAATAAAATATTTGTTGTATCAATTTGGATAAATTCTTGATGTGGATGTTTTCTACCACCTTGTGGAGGTACACTTGCTACCGTTCCTTCTAAAATTTTCAATAATGCCTGTTGGACTCCTTCACCAGACACATCTCTTGTTATTGATGGATTCTCAGACTTACGAGCAACCTTATCAATTTCGTCAATGTAAATAATTCCTTGTTCTGCTTTCTCTACATCATAATCTGCTGATTGGATTAATTTTAACAAAATGTTTTCCACGTCTTCTCCGACATAACCAGCCTCAGTTAATGAAGTAGCGTCTGCCATCGCAAATGGAACATTTAAAATCCTTGCAAGTGTTTGTGCAAGTAAAGTTTTCCCACTTCCTGTTGGACCAATCATTGCAATATTACTTTTTGCTAATTCTATATCATCATTCGCTTGTTTCGAGTTAATTCGTTTATAGTGATTGTACACAGCAACAGACAAGTTCTTTTTAGCATTTTCTTGTCCAATTACATAGTCATCCAAAATTTCACATATTTCCTTTGGCTTTGGAATTTCTTTGAATTCAATTTCTTCATCTGTACCTAATTCTTCTTCAACAATTTCCGTACATAATTCAATACATTCATCACATATATAAACGCCAGGTCCAGCAACTAGTTTCCGGACTTGTTCTTGGCTTTTACCACAAAATGAACATTTTAATTGCCCTTTTTCTTCATTGAACTTAAACATTCTTTATCACCCCTAAAAGTTTAAATCAGTTTAATCACCATCAGATTGTATTTTCATCATATCAAAAGCGTATTTAAAAACAAAATAAAATACCTTTACGTTACTATATACTCAATTTATTTGATTATACTTTAAAATATGCTTTTTTAAAACTGATAATAATTGATTAGATAGAAATCTTATCTTTATATTATGGATGCTATACAAAAAAAGTCAAATCATTCATGTATGTTCTAAAGTTAATCTAAGTAAATTTCCAATCAGTGGGAGTTTTCTTTATCCCTCACATATAATTCTTAATTCTCTTGAATTATTGAAGTAAGGGGATCTTATAGTCACTTAATCTGCGATAAAATATAATGAAGATAACAAAACAAGGTGCATCAAAACTGCACCTTGTTTTACAGTAATATCTCCATATTCCATTAAAGGTCAGATTGTTTTACTTTCTTGTACTAAGAAATCAATTGCCTTTTGAACTTTTAAATCGCCTTTTACCATTTCTGTATTTCCACCAAGCATTTGCTCAATTTGAGCTTTTTCAACACCATACATGTTGGCCATTCTATCTAATTCTGCATCCACATCTTCATCCGTTGGTTTCAAATCTTCTACTTCTGCAATTTTTTCTAATGTCAAGCTTGTCATAACACGGTTTTTAGCATCATCTTGCATTTGGTCGCGAAGTCCAGCCTCATTTTGACCAGAGAATTGATAATACATATCCATTGTCATACCTTGCATTTGCAGGTTTTGCTGAAGTTCTTGTAACATACGATCTACTTCTGTATGGATCATTGCCTCTGGGACATCCGCTTCTGCATTAGTCACCGCTTTTTCGATTAATGTATTTTTTGTTTTATTTTCAGCATCTTGTTTCTTCTGTGCTTCTAAATCTTCTTTTTTCTTCGCTTTCAATTCATCTAATGTTTCCACATCATCATCGATATCTTTAGCAAATTCATCATCGATTTCTGGAAGTTCTTTTGTCTTAATTTCATGAATAGTGACTTTGAAAACAGCTTCTTTACCAGCTAAATCTTCCGCATGGTATTCCTCAGGGAAAGTAACCTTGACATCTGTTTCTGCACCAGTCTCTTTACCAATTAATTGTTCTTCAAAACCTGGGATAAATTGTCCAGAGCCAATTTCTAGTGAATGGTCTTCTCCTTTCCCACCTTCAAAAGCAACATCGTCAACAAATCCTTCAAAATCAATCACAACTGTATCGCCTTCTTCAACAGCACCTTCTTCTTTCACAACAAGTTCTGCTAGGCGCTCTTGTTCACGTTTGATTTCTTCTTCAACATCTTCATCTGTTACATTGACATCTTGTTCTTCCACTTCTAAACCTTTATAGTCCCCAAGCTTTACTTCAGGTTTTACAGTTACATCAGCTGTAAATACAAGCGACTTACCTCTTTCAATTTCTTCGATATCAATAGATGGTTGATCAACTGGTTCAATTCCTGTCTCCTCAACCGCTCCTGTATAAGCTTCTGGTAATACAAAGTCAATTGCATCTTGGTATAATGCTTCTACACCAAAACGTTTTTCAAAGATAACACGTGGAACTTTTCCTTTACGGAATCCTGGAATTTGTACATCTTTTACTACTTTCTTAAATGCTTTATCTAATCCCTCTTCAAATTTCTCTGCACTAACTTCAAATGTTAATACACCATCATTGCCTTCTTGTTTTTCCCATTTGGCAGTCATAATTTTCCCTCCAAAATCTATTATGTAAAATTACACTCATTTATTATTTGGTACGATCCAATATTTTCATAAAATATGTACCATGTAAAAGTAAACGAATATAGCTAAATTCTTTCTACTACACCCATATTACGACCATTATATTATAACATAATTTCTTTAGCTTTCAAGGATTGTTCTATACATTACTGTTCAATGATACTTAAATATAATGTCTCGCACATTTTAATTTCTTCCATATATGATAGTACTTGTTCATCGACATCTTCTTCATATGTATGCAAATACTGTTTACCCAAAGCTAGGAAAGAAGTTGCGTATTGTTGAATATTATCAGAATCTGGGAGTAGTGGATATTTAACATATGTATAACGATATATCATTTCTTTAAGCATGGAGTGTAATGTAGGGTTCTTTTGTTCCACTAAATTAATCTTTTTTAGTATGTCTTGAATAAATGGTGTTTGTTCTATGTTAGGAACTTGTGTAGGTATAAGCTGTCTTTTCTCGTCTAATTTCGAAACCAGCACTTGATGATTTATCTCTCTTTCTTGTAACCATTGAAAAATGGCAGTTTTAACAACTGGATGAATTTCTTCGTGTTGTAATAGTAATCCTATATCTTGCTTAGGGGTTGTTTCTGTTTTCCTTAGTTCCTGAATAAGTTGCCACTGTTTAGGTATATCCTCATTTTCTACTGATTTCCAAAAAGATTTTATGTAATTTATTGAGTTTTTCTCTTTCAAACTGTTATCCATACTTTTACTCAATTCATATAACTGTTGAAATTGTAGTTTAGATGCCTCAGGAATCGATGGATTGCTTAATTTTTCTTCCACATATTCCATTAATTCTTTATATTGATTTGTCTGGAACAAAATAGTTAAATAAATATGTACGTAATGATAATATGTTTCACCTTTTTCCATTATCATTGAATTAATACATAGTTCTTCTGCTTCTTCATAATGACCAAGCTCTAGTAAACAAATCAACTTCCCCATAATTATTTCATGTGAAACTTCTTTAAATTTTATTAATTCATCAAATTTAATTAGAGCCTCTGCATACTTTTTTTCCTCTAATGCTTTTAAACTTTCTTCTTTTAGTTCTGTCTTCCATTTAGGAAATAGAATAACATTATCATTCGCCATGTAGTAGTATTCCCTCCTTTTCTTATATATTTTGACATGTCTTATTTTATTAAAATGGGGATTCCGTAAATTTTATCACTTTTCTTATACAAATAGCAAGGATACATCTAACAAATTAATTATTATGTCTTTTAGTAAAACTAAAAAAACTTTTCCAAAAATATTAAATTGCATATTTTGTTGAGAAAAATATAAATATTTGTTATATTCCTATATAACTTTATTTAAATAGGGAGAGGATTAACTTTGAGAACAATTTTAAAGAGCAAAGTGAAAGGGGCAGTAGCGTGGAAAGGAAGTGAACTATCTAAGGATGATTCCTGGATTTACTATTTATCAGAAAAAACCATTACAACTCTTGAAAATGCACTGCATTATGTACAAAAACAGGGATTAAAAGCACCTAATTTTAACAAAGAGGATTTTCCGATTTCTGAACTCAATGAAGAAATTGCTTACTTTAACAATGAATTAGAGAACGGGAGAGGCTTTTTATTAATCCGTGGATTGCCGATTGAAAAATATACGGATGAAGAAGTGAGTATCATATACTATGGTCTAGGACTTCACATGGGTATTCCGGTCACTCAAAATGCAAAAGGAGACCTCCTAGGAAATGTCAAAAATATCAATACTACAGGGGCTGAAAATCTCCGTGTCTATCAAACAAATACACACCTTCCTTATCACACAGATTTATCTGATGTTGTTGGACTATTGTCTCTTCGTAAGGCAAAATCAGGTGGCCTAAGTAGCCTTGCAAGTTCTGCAACACTTTATAATGAAATATTGGAAAAGCATCCAGAATATATCGGACTTCTCTACCGGCCATATTACATCGATCACTTAGGCATTGAAAACTCACAGGGAACGACACCTATTTTTAGTTACTATAAGGGTAAATTGAGCTGCAGATATATGCGTGAATATATCGAATCGGGACAGAAAAAACAGGGATTCCCATTATCTAAGGTAGAATTAGAAGCATTTGATCTTATAGATTCCATTCTCCATGATGAAAACATCCGTATCGATATGATGTTGGAACCAGGGGATATACAATTTGCAAATAATAATACAGTGCTCCATTCACGCACATTGTTTGAAGACTATGAGGAACCTGAGCGTAGACGCCATTTATTAAGATTATGGTTAACCATGCCTAATAGTCGCGAACTTGCTCCTGAATTTTCGACAAGAAGTGGGATTGAAAAAGCTTTGGTGAAATAGTGAAAAAATATGCGAATGGTACCTTAACTTGATTCCTATAATTCGCTTACATATTCCATGTGTGTGTTATTTTTTGTGAACTTCCCAGCCAAAATCAAAAACGCTGTAATCCTTATTATACAAAGGTTACAGCGTTTCATTTTCTAACGTCCCAGGGAGGATTCGAACCCCCGGCCCACAGCTTAGAAGGCTGTTGCTCTATCCAACTGAGCTACTGGGACATATGTATGGAGCGGGTGAAGGGAGTCGAACCCTCGACATCAGCTTGGAAGGCTGAGGTTTTACCACTAAACTACACCCGCATCAAAAATTTATGTTTATTTTTTTCAAAACAATTTTTTCAGTACTGTTTTGGCCACAAAAATTATTATATGACCTTTTTGATCTTTTGTCAACACTTAAAATGAATTTTTATGAATTCTATCTCTTAGAAAAAATTACGATACAAAAAACGCTTGAAGTACTTCTATTCAAGCGTTGATTTGTTTCTAAATTGGCGTAAATGTTGCATCGTATAACCGGAACATCGTTTTATAATTAGATTCATCTACTTTAATACCAACATCAAGTCGCCCTTCTACAAGTAAAGGCTCTTTTGTATACCGTAAAGTACTGAAAATTTCTGCGGTTTCTTTATCTCCTTGATTACCTAAGCTATTATACTTCGAATCCACATCTTCAACCTTTTCCTTATTAAATTCTACTAATATTTTTCTTCTTCCTGAGTATGCACCTTTTTTACATGAAGAACATCTGTGATAAGTGTTGAAGTTGTGTGTGATTTTCTTACATCTAGTAATGATATCATGGTATCCTTCCATCATCTCCTTATAATTCGTTCGGATAAATCATCCCCTGTTAAATTTTTTGTTTAAAAATAATTTATGATTTACTTTAGACTTTCCATATATAGTTGAAATACATCTTATTTCTTGTTAGACGATAAAACACCGATAAATATGGGGTATATTTATCGGTGTTTTAATTAATACTTAAACTCTTATTTTTCTAATGTATATTGCCGGTACAACTCCTGTACTTCTTCCCCTTCAATTGTATAAAAACTTATTTGAGCAACTTGATTTCCTGAGTTTACATCCAAGATGGCGTATGTTTTTTCCTTACGCCCACGCGGAAGTTGGATACTACCAGGGTTAATAAATAATTGACCATTCATTTTGCCTGTTCCAGCAATATGGGTATGGCCAAAACATATTATAGCGGCTCGTTCCTCTTCAGCACGGTAAGAAAGTGTGTGTAAATTCCGTTTAACATGGTAATGGTGTCCATGTGTGATGAAAATTTTAATTCCTTGCTTATCCATAATTAAGTCTTGTGGATAATATGTATCCAAGTCACAATTACCAGCAACTTTCATAAATTCTTTCATCACAAGGGAATGGAAGGTTAATTCAGAGTCCCCACAATGAATATAATAATCAATTTGATGTCGATTTTTGATTTTTACAATTTCATCTGTTAATCCATGGCTATCACTAATAATTAACAGTTTCACGGAACCATCCTTTATACATCGCAATAAATTCCTTACAAGTCATACGGATAAATAACATTTACTATCTCTTAATTACTTTGTTCCAACCAATCTTCTAATTCATCCATCGCGTATTTTCGGTGACTAATCTTATTTTTTTCATTTGATGGAAGTTCTGCCATTGTTAGATTATAATTCTCCGGAACAAAAACAGGATCATAACCAAAACCATGATTCCCTTTTTTCTGAGTACTTATTTTCCCCTCACAAAAACCTGTTCGAAAAATAGTCTCATTTCCTGGTTCTGCTATCGCAAGTGTACAAACAAACCGTGCTCCCCGCTTCTCTTTTGGCACACCAGCTAATTCTTGTAACAGTTTTTGAATATTTTTTTCATCATCTGTTGGTTCGCCAGCATATCTTGCCGAATAAATTCCAGGTTTACCGTCTAACACATCAACTTCTAGACCCGAGTCATCAGCCAATACCATTTGTTGTAAGTGATTTGCGATTGTTTCTGCTTTTAGTGCAGCATTTTCACGAAAAGAATTACCAGTTTCCTCTACATCTACAATTTCCTCATCTAATTCTAATAATGAAATTGCTTCTATTCCATATTTAGCAAAAAACTCTTTAAACTCTTTTGATTTTCCCTTGTTTTTTGTTGCAATAATGATTTGCTTTGTCATGATTCATCACTATCGTTTGTTTTTATTGTTTCACCAATTCGCTTTACAAGCTCTGTACCTAAGACATCTTTTTGTTTATCAATTAAATGCTTAATACCGGTATCAGCTAAATCTAATAAAATTTTTAATTGGCTCGAAGTAAATGTCGCTTCTTCCCCTGTTCCTTGAATTTCAACGAATTCACCAGAACCTGTCATGACAATATTCATATCAACATTTGCTTTTGAATCTTCTTCAAAATTTAAATCAAGTATTTCTGTACCATTTTCCATAATCCCGACGGAAATAGCTGCTAGAAAATCTGTAACAGGCATCTCTTTAATAACTTTATCTTCGAGTAATTTCCCAAATGCTAGTACAACAGCAACAAACGCCCCTGTAATAGACGCCGTTCTCGTTCCACCATCTGCTTGAATGACATCACAATCAACCCAAACCGTCCGTTCACCAATTTGACCCAAATCTACTATAGAACGGAGTGCACGACCAATTAAACGTTGGATTTCCATTGTTCGACCACTTACTTTTCCACGGGAAGATTCACGTATATTACGTTGTTCTGTTGCACGTGGGAGCATGGAATATTCTGCTGTAATCCAGCCCTTTCCTTGTCCACGCATAAAAGGAGGAACCCTGTCCTCAATACTTGCATTACAAATAACTTTTGTATCGCCAACTTGTATTAAAACAGAACCTTCTGGATGTTTTACAAAATTAGGTATTATATGTACAGAACGCATTCTGTCAACTTGTCTATTTGTATTGTTATTCATTTTTTTCCTCCTTCATTTTCATATCTAGCTTACCATATTTTAAGCAGTTTTCCGAAAATAATCCATGTGTGATTTTATGTTTATCACACATGGAATCATCATATGTTTTTATTCAAAAGAAAAGAGGCATTTATCTGCCTCTACACCTTATAAAGTCGTATCATTTGCAACAGCTTCTCCCATTACTGGTGTTTCCATTTTTTCACCATTTTCATTTACAAGTTTATCCTTATTTTCCACTTTTATGTCCACACCTTCAATTCCTTGAAGTTCTGTTAAACTACGTGTTAATGTCTCCATAACTTCATCTGAAAGCATTGCTTTATCCTGATCTTTTAAAATATCTTCATTAAACACGAGCTGCAGAATGCCATCTTTTAATTCCGGTTCCTCGGTAAGACGTGTTTCTTCATTAAATACATGAATTAAATTATTATGGTATCCAGGACCATTCAATAAAGAATTTACGACAGCCTCATATACGTCATCATCTTTATTTTGCACATATTTCGTTATTGGTACATAATATCTTGTATCATTATATTCGGCTGGTAAATGAAGGGTGACAGTTTCACTTGTTAATAAGTCATTAGCATCTGACTCTGTGATATTAATTCCATTTGCCCTGGAGTATCCATTTGAAACGGGTGTTCCATCAACAGGCATTTCATCAAGTGCCTTCCCATTAATCCAGAGCTTGACCTTATCAATATTATCAAATTGAGTTAGTGTATGTGTCATAGCCTCTAATATTTTTCTTTCTTCTTTCGCGTCATAATTTTTAAATTCCTCAGATAAATCAACAACCACTGTCCCATCTTCTTGTAAAGTAAGACCTAATATTTCCGTTCCTTCAGGCAAAACACCACGGAATCCATTCGGTAATACTGGTGTGACAGGACCTTCTTTTACTAAGTATTCTAGTGCCTGTTTTGCAACTTCTCCAGATTCAGGGAAAGATACTTCTATTGTCTGAGGCGCTACCATTCCATTTGCATCTATTAAGTATACCTTTTGGGCAATCATTTCCTGTTCGCCTTTTACATCGTCTTTACTTGTTCCATCTTCATTCACTGTTTTTGTATTATTGTTCTCGTTTTGTTTATCAACAGTTTCGGCGTCTTTTGGTGGATCTATTTCTTCAAGAGTTTGTTCACCCTTCATACATCCAGTTAACACCATGAAAAAACAAAAAATGATTAGAATAGAAAATATTCTATATTTACGCATGCCATTCCCTCCTACGATAGTTTGTACTATTATATATACGAGCCCATCGTAAAAATAGACCAATCTCTCCTAAAAACAAACATAAAAAAATCAGGATAGCTTTTATCCTGTTTTTTTATAAATAATTATTATTCATTTGAAGTTTGAAATCATTAAGACTAGATTGAGTTGTTAATTTGATGAATATTTACTTTTTGAATATCATGGACAGTGGTTTTGAACAATTCCCTTGTAATTCTTTCAAAAACATCTAGCTCTCCAGTTGTATAAAACATGTGATCAGTTTTATCATCATCTGCACGTAATAGTTCGTGAACTTCTAAAATGGCACTTGCTTCTCGTGCTGTTTCATCACTAGAGGAAATAATCTTAATGTCATCACCTGTAACAGATTGAATCGTTTCTTTAAGAAGCGGATAATGTGTACAACCAAGTACCAATGTATCCATGTTCTTTTGTTTTATAAATGGGGCAAGTGATTCCCTGACAATTTCTTCTGCTTTGCGTCCAGACAAGATTCCGCTTTCCACCATCGGTACAAATAATGGACATGGCAAGGATTGAACCTCAATCTCAGGTTTAATATTTTTCAAAGCCTTTTCATAGGCATTGCTTTTAATCGTTGCTTCTGTACCAATTACCCCAATGGAGTTACTGACCGTCATTTTTATTGCTGCTCTGGCACCAGGCTTAATAACTCCTAGAACAGGAATCGGTAAGGTTTTACGTAAGTTTTCAAGTGTATATGCTGTGGCAGTATTACAAGCAATAACTAACATTTTTATATTTTTTTTTAATAAAAAATCTACCATTTCATTTGTAAATTGAATAATCTCTTGTTCTGATCTTGAGCCATATGGACAACGTAATGTGTCTCCAAGATAAATGAGTGTTTCATTTGGAAGCTGGCGCATCATTTCATGTGCTACGGTTAATCCTCCAACACCAGAATCAATCACTCCAATCGGTCGTTTCACTAAAAATCGCCTCTTTTTCTATGTGTTAAACTTACTCTCTGTTGTTTTGCATGGTTCCATATAATAACGTTAGTAGTTGATTAAGATCATTTGTTTGTTCATAAGAAAAGCTTTGTAAAATATCATTTAAATACTCCCGTCGAACAGCAATCACTTCTTTAATAAGTAAATTTCCCTTTTCTAAAGTATGGATTCTTACCACTCTTTTATCTTGTTCATCCTTTACTCGTCGAACTAAGCCATTTGCTTCCATCCGATTTACAAGGTCTGTCGTCGTACTAAATGCTAAGCCTATTTTTTGTGCGAGTTCACCGATGGTTATATTCTTTTCTTCTACAATCCATTGTAGTGCAATGAATTGGGAAGGAGTTATCGGATAGTTTGTTAATATTTTTCGTCCTCTTTGTTTAATTAAGCCAGAAATTCGACGTAATTGCTTTTCTAGATCAGCAACAAGTTCTTCTGGTATCATATTTTCCAAGTTAGTTCCTTCCTTTCAATCCCAATTAACATCCAGAATACATCATACCACAAAATAAATCATGAACAATAAAGTCTTCCTCCACATCTTTTATTTATTGGGATTCACCCTTCTTTTTTGATGCCTTTTTATCAGTTTCTGTTTGTTGTTTGGATTCTATTTCTGATTGTTTTTCCTCCATATTTCTTTCTAGGATTTGAATTAATTCTCGTTTCTTTTTCTTTGGTACAAGAATGTATAATATGTCATTATTCTTAATAACTGTCTGTCCACCAGGAGTAATAATATCTTCTTCTCTAATAATGGCATTTACGAGTGTATTATCTGTTAAAGGAATTTCTTCTAGATTTTTTCCAATAATTTTATTTCTTTTTGTTACATGATATTCAACCATTTCCACATTTGTTTTTCCAATAGAAATTAATTCTAATGAATGAACTGGTTTTGTTGCTTGCGGATCATCTACGCCTAATTTTTCAGCCATATACGTTATGGTTGACCCTTGAATTAATGTAGAGGTTAAGACAACGAAAAACACGATATCGAAAATAGCTTGACTATTTTCCAAACCTGCCAACATTGGAAATATCGCTAATACAACCGGTACTGCACCACGTAATCCGGCCCATGACAGAAATAGCTTTTCTTTTAATGAATATTTGGATTTTATGAGATTTGTAAAGACGGCAACAGGCCTTGCTATAAACATCAAAATAACGGAAATAAATAATCCCTTTGTAATATTATCAAAGGTAAATAAATTACTTGGAAACACAAATAAACCAAGAATAACAAACATCACAATTTGTGCCATCCATGAAAATCCCTCATTGAAGCTGAAAATAGAGTAACGATAAGTTAATTCATCCGAATTTCCAATCACAATCCCAGCAATATAAACGGCTAGTAGACCACTGGCATCAAATAATGAGGTAATACCATATGTAAGGAAAGAAAATGAAATAGCGAATAGAGGATATAGACCACTTGTGTTTAAATTAATATGATTAATAGCTTTTTCTCCAATTTTTCCAATGACATAACCTAATATTAAACCAATACCCATCTGCCAAAAGAAATTACCAATAAGAGACCAAATATTATCTTGTTCTCCTATAATCAATTGGATAACAGAAATAGTTAAAAACATCGCCATCGGATCATTAGAACCGGATTCTGCTTCAAGAGTTGATTTTATTTTCATCTTTATATTCTTTTCTTTTAAAACAGAAAAAACAGCTGCTGCATCTGTTGATCCTATAATGGAACCGATAAGAAATCCTTCTAACCATGAATACCCTAAGATGTACTTCGCTGCCACTGCAACAACCGTTGTTGTAATCAAAACACCTAAAGTAGCTAATATTGCTGATGTTTTAATAATTGGCTTTATATTTTTCCATTCTGTCTGTAGTCCACCTTCAAACAAAATAATAACGAGTGCGAAAACACCAATTAATTGGGCCAATTTTGCATTATCAAAGTAGATGATATCCAAACCATCACTTCCTGCAACCATTCCAACGAGGATAAATAAAACAAGTGTAGGCACACCCATTCGAGAAGAGAACTTAGTAACGAGAACACTAATGATTAATAATAAAGAGAAGAGTAGTACAATGTTATTTGATTGCGTTAATTCCTGTAACATGATATCCCCCAGTTTTGTGTTTTATTGTTTATTAAGCCAAGAAAAATCAGCAAAATAAATAACCCATTGTCTATTATACCAAAAAAGATGAAAAATCCGATAATTTTACACTAATATATAAATAAAAATAATAGAAAGGGTCATTTGCAAGATCATAAAGATAAAATGAAACTTCAATCAGCAGGGGGCTTACAGCTAGTCTAATTTACAATAAACAGAAATGTGCTCACCATTTAATTTTTATGACATAATATGTTATTGACTAGTAATTACCCTTCAAAATGCAGCTCTATGACAGCAGGGAGGGGTTAACATTTGAAGGAAAGCGAGTACAATTCCAAGCAAATACTGACTAAACGAGAAAAGGAAGTTTTTGAACTTTTAGTACAAGATAAAACAACAAGAGATATTGCCCAGGAATTATTTATTTCCGAAAAAACAGTAAGGAACCACATTTCAAATGCAATGCAAAAGCTAGGGGTCAAAGGACGCTCACAAGCAGTGGTGGAGCTTCTCCGAATGGGGGAATTAAAGCTCTAACTGAAAAACCGACTTTCCTTTGTGGAAGTCGGTTTATCTTATTTACTGCTTCAAATTATAAAAATCCCTATCTTGATCTTCTTTGAAGGAATTGGTTTTTTATTTTTAACCTTGCTACCTAAAGTATATCAAATACATCAATACTCATAAGAACTAAATCGACTTCTCCATTCTTCGTGATATAAAAGGGCTTAGCTCTAGCGTGAGCTAACTTAGAATGTTGTTTCACCGATATCAATAATTTTATTAGTAAACCTATATGATAGCTTTTTATATCTGCTGATGCTAAGTATTCCTATGTAATTGGCTGAATTTTAATGACTATATTTGGAGAGAAAACAAACTAAAAATCTTCTTATTATGCAGGAAATTATTAGAAGAAAAATAACTGAAGAAAAATACGTTGGACTAATATACTCGTGATTATACAACCTTACTTTGTATGATGTCTACCTATTACATTTATGATATATATAATATTTTTTCAGTAGTTGCTAAGTCGCTCTCATATATTTTAAAAATAAATTTATTCTTTTAATATTAAAGTTCATCCATATTGTTTGCTTCCATTTTAATTGTCTCTCTAACTCGTTTTCCAAACTTACCCTTTACTGAACTGGCTAAGTTCTCAGAGTTATTTTCCAAGCCTTCTTTTATAGAAAAGCCTTCCTCTGAAGCAGCTGCTTTAGTTTTTTGATAATTGTTCGCCACTTGAGAAACCATTATGTCAGCCACTACATTTTCAATCCACAATGTCTCGGCTTCTTTCTTTAATTTCTTAAAATCTATTATTAACATGATAATATTCTCCTTTATTTTTCATTTTCATTAAGTTTTCGTAATTTACTATAGTAATTTTCGTCTAATCTTTCTATTTTTCTTGATAACTTCTTAAGTTCCTCTTTAGTTGAGTCAATTAGATCCTCTCTCATCTTCTCCGTCTGTCGAAATCCACGCATTAGTATGTCATGTTCTGGGACAATGTCTTTTAAATAATAATGACTTCTGTCTTGAACCTCATCTATTATAGATGTTGCTTTATCCCTTTCTTTGAAAAGCTCTTCTTCTTGTTCCTCATAAACTCTTCTTTTTGAGCGATATTCCTTTTCTAGTATTTCTATTTTATCCAATGGCTCACGCTCCTCGTTGAATTTGATTTGCTAAATCTTTATCAGCCTTCTCTAACTCTTCAATATTTGCTTTTATTTCCGTTGCAAGACGTTCAAAGTCCTCCCCAACTCTTAAGGCATTAGTTATTTTTTCTCGGTAATAAGCGGTAGGTTCAAATACAACGGAGTATTTTGTCACGCCCCTCGCCTCTAAAGCACTTAGAATTTCACCATAACTTAATTCTGTACCAATGGATTGTGCAAGTTCAATACCATTTTCCCAGATTTCCTCTGCTTCTGTAATGGCATCTTTATAAATGTTTATGACAGATTCTAATCCAATTTTCATTGATTGAGAAATAAAATCTACCGTTAACAATGCCTGCGCATTATCTAGAAATATTTCCTCATTAGACGATAATCCACCACCACTTGCATTTAGATTGTTCGCAAGTATTGATAATTCAGCCATTTTTTGATACATCAGCTTTTCCGCTCGAATCTGACGTGCTTCCCTATTCTCGTAAGAATCACTAATATATAAATTACCGTCTTTATCAAATTTCCAGGCACTTAAATTATGGAATTTCAAGGTATCCGATAATTTACTCCCCATATCCATATCAACTAAGATTCTTGATCCGGTTTCATCCCCATTTACATTCCCAATCTTATCATATTTGTTACTATAATTGATTAGCATTCCAGGGTTTTCTCTCACCCATCGCTTCGCTTCTGGAGATAGGATATTGTGAGGGTCAGGACCATTAAACCCGATATTTTTCAGACCTTTCTCTGCAGCTATGTATAGTGCTATGTATTCTCCCAAAGAATGACCTGTTGTTGTCATCATTGCATTTGGATAATCATTTTCAAGCTCGTTCACAAATTTTTCCGCTGCCATAACTTGCCCTTCAACATATTCAATGGACTTGGGAATTCCTAATTCATCTAACTCACCATGCTGGCTAAGATCTATTTGCTGGCTCTTAGGAATTAATACTTTATTTCCAAGACCTACTGTTTGAATATCAGTCATGATATCTAGCGAATCTTTTGGATTGGTCCCCGCAAAAGCAATGACAACTTCAGAAGTATCAACTTTTCCATTCTTGACTGGTGCAACAGCCATTGCCTGCATACCGTTGGTCGTGTTGTCTTCGACTTTAATAATTCGATATTCGACACCATCGATTTCTTCTATTTCTCCTATTTTTAGAGGGGAATAGCCATAATGTTTGGAATCGATTTTATAAACTTTGTGACTCAATGCCTTAAGTGAACGTTCTGTAATCATTATATTTCTTCCTCACTTCCATCAGTATAAATTACTTTAACTTTATTTTTTGTTTGCCCTTTCTTTTGAACCTTTTCTTTATCTACGACTCTCCAACTATCAATTTCATTTGGATGGTTGGTTGTGAATGAATAAGAAAACCTGACAAATTCTCCATTAATATTCGTCATTTTAACAAACATATCGTAATAACCCGTCATGACAGTATATTCAATCGCCTCAAACTCAACAGACTTGATATCCGCAAATGTATTCTTCAATGCTTCGACGGACATTCTTTCTGCCTCAATTTTCTCTGCTTCTTTTCTTTCTTCCTTTTTATCCATATATACTTTCCCTCCTATTCCAACTACTAATAACAAACCAATGACAATAAACACCCATTTTTTCTTCATATATTTAACCCTCTCTATGATTGATGCACATGAAATCCCGATGGATACTTCCAGCTAAAAATGGATTTCACACCTCTCATTCTATTCATCTAGTTAATCAGAAAATCACCAATTTTCACTTAAATAAGGCACATCGTTTGAGCATATTATAGCATAAAATCAGTTAATTCTTATGGATATATTCAACAATTTAAATAATTGGTATAAAAGTCATAGTAGGTATTTTTTTGAGGTTATGTATATATATTGTGAGAATAATACGTGGATAATAGACTATAAAGATTTGCCACCGCAAAAGCAATGACAACTTCAGAAGTATCAACTTTTCCATTCTTGACTGATGCAACAGCCATTGCCTGCATACCGTTGGTCGTGTTGTCTTCGATTTTGAGGATTTTGTAATTCGAACCTCTACTTTTTATGATTGTATTTCTTTTTATGGCTGGATTATAATTTTTGTGCTTTGGATCTATCTGATAAACAACCTTACTAAAATCTTTATAACTTTCTTTAGTACTCATTATACCTCATCCTCCTCTTTATTCGAGTAAATAACATGAACTTTATTTGTTGTTAATCCATCAACTTGTACTTCTGCATCCTCGATTATAATAGCTCCTAGGTTTTCTTCACTTATCCAGAAATTATACCCAAAATTAACCGATTCATTTTTTTGATTTGTCATTTTTACGAATACATCAAACGAACCTGTTTTTTTATCAAAACCACTCTTTTCAATTTCTATAGACTTGATATCCGCAAATGTATTCTTCAATGCTTCGACAGACATTCTCTCTGCCTCAATTTTCTCTGCTTCTTTTCTTTCTTCCTTTTTATCCATATATACTTTCCCCCCTATTCCAACCACTAATAGCAAACCAATGACAATAAACACCCATTTTTTCTTCATATATTTAACCCTCTCTATGATTGATGCACATGAAATCCCGACGGATACTTCCACCTAATAATGGATTTCACACCTCTCATTCTATTCATCTAGTTAATCAGGGAATTACCAGTTTTCACTTAAACAAGGAACATCGTTTGAGCGTATTATAGCATAAAATCAGTTAATTCTTATGGAAATTTTCAATAATTTAAATAATTGGTATAAAAGTCATAGTAGGGAAATCTTGGTATTTTGAGGTTATGTATATATATTGTGAGGAAAATTACGTGGATAATAGACTATAGAGATTTATCCCCGGAAAAGCAATCACAACTTCAGAAGTATCAACTTTTTCATTCTTGACTGGTGCAACAGCCATTGCCTGCATACCGTTGGTCGTGTTGTCTTCGACTTTGAGGATTTTGTAATTGAAGTTCCCAATTTCTCTAACTTCCCCTTCATTTAAGTCAATATCATAACTTTTATGCGATTGATCTACCCGATAAACCTCCACACTTAATTCATTATAAATTTCCTCAGTAAACATTAAACTTCACCCTCATCCCTATTCGAATAAATTACTCGGACTTCATTTGTTGTAACACCTTTAACTTGTACCTCCCTATCCTTAACTCCAGCAGAACCTATTTCTTCTCTTTCTTTCCAAAATGTAAATGAAAATTTAACCGATTCATTTTTTTGGTTCGTCATTATCACAAACATTGCGTACGCCCCTGTCATTTCATCATATCCGCTCTTTTCAAACTCTACAGATTTTATATCTGCATACTTGTTTTTCAATGCTACTACCGACATTCTCTCCGCCTCAATTTTCTCAGTCTCTTTTCTTTCTTCCTTTTTATCCATATATACTTCCCCCCCTATTCCAACTACTAATAACAAACCAATGACAAGAAATACCCATTTTTTCTTCATATATTTAACCCTCTCTATGATTGATGCACATGAAATCCCGATGGATACTTCCACCTAATAACGGATTTCACACCTCTCATTCTATTCATCTGGTTCATCAGAAAATCACCAATTTTCCCTTAAATAAAGCACATCGTTTGAGCGTATTATAGCATAAAATCAGTTAATTCTTATGGATATATTCAACAATTTAAATAATTGGTATAAAAGTCATAGTAGGTATTTTTTTGAGGTTATGTATATATATTGTGAGAATAATACGTGGATAATAGACTATAAAGATTTGCCACCGCAAAAGCAATGACAACTTCAGAAGTATCAACTTTTCCATTCTTGACTGGTGCAACAGCCATTGCTTGCATACCGTTGGTCGTGTTGTCTTCGATTTTGAGGATTTTGTATTCGAAGTCTTTTTCTTTTATAACTTCCCCCTTTTTTAAATCGGGGTCATAGCCTTTATGTTTTTCATCTATCCAATAAATATGTTCACTCAGTATTTTATAATCTTTTTCAGTATCCATTAAACTTCACCTTCAACTTTATTTGAATATATTACTTGGACCTTATTCGTTGTTATTCCTTCGATTTGTACCTCTTCATCTTTTAGCATATAGCCACCTGTCTCATAAGGAGTAGATTTTTCATAACTATATGAAAACCTAACAGATTTGCCTTCTTGATTTGTCATTTTTACAAACATTCTATATGAGCCCGTCATTACATTATAACCACTTTTTTCAAACTCTACTGATTTGATATCTGCAAATGTATTCTTCAATGCTTCGACAGACATTCTCTCCGCCTCAATTTTTTCCACTTCCTTCTCTGCTTCCTTCTGATCCATAAATATTTTTCCTCCTATTCCAATAATTAATAGGAGTCCAATTACAAGAAACACCCATTTTTTCTTCATCTATTTAATCCCTCCTTTAAATTATCTAACCAGTAAGGCAATAGTAATTATACAATCTTTTTCAGTACACATTAAACTTCACCTTCCTCTTTATTCGAATAAATTACATGGACTTTATTTGTTGTTACACCCCTGACTTGTATATTTTCGTCTTTCAATACATTTAAACCTAGCTCGCCAGATTCTTTCCAAAAGCTATATCTAAAACTAACAAATTCATCTTTTTCATTCGTCATTTTTATAAACATACCATATGAGCCTGTCACTTTGTCATACCCACTCTTTTCAAATTCAACAGACTTGATTTCTGCATATCTATTTTTTAGTGCCTCTACAGACATTCTCTCAGCCTCAATTATTTCTGCTTCCTTCGCTGCTTCCTTTTTATCCAAATATACTTTCCCTCCCACTCCAATCATTCCGGCAATTAATATTAAACCGATTACAATAAATTTCCATCTTTTATTCATATGTTTAATCCTTCTTTCAATTTATATAACAAGAAAAATCATGTACATTTCCCCTTCAACAGCCCAGGGAATATGAATTATAATTTTTTACCTCTTTTAAATATTCCGACCTTTTTATTGATAAAGTTACTACATTTAGATAAAAATTACAATATCATTTTCCTAATATTTCCTTCCCTTTTAGATGTTTCAAGATATAATCAAGTATTCTCTTCTAATATTTTTACAGAAGCAATCCGTCATTCTTCCTAACTTCTCAGTTGGATTTGTTCCTGGATAAGTGTGGAGAATACCAAAAACAACATGCTTCTTAATATTGTAAATCCCTCCCATTAAAGCGTGGTAACCGTTGGAGGATATGAGTTTGTAGTAGTTTTTAATTATTAATATAATGTTTGTAATTACTCTGAATGACCAATGCAAAAGCTAAGGGTCAAAAGATGATCACAAGCAAGTGGTGGAGCTACTTCGTATGAAAGAACTCAAATGTATAGTACAAAGTGTCCGTAGAAGAAATATAAGGATTAAACAATAAATCGCGGGAATGTTCCCACAATTTATTGTTTAACAAATTTATGTTTAAAGATTTTATTCGAGGAATTTGTCTTTCATTTGTTGGGATAACTCTAAAGGTTTTCCCGTTTTTACATTTACATTGACCATTCGGCCACGTCCTGTTAAACAAATTTCATCTTTTTCATTTATAGCCATATAATGTAAATCAAATGATGTGTTTCCTACCGTATTTGTTTTAACGTATAATTTAAGTTCATTATTTAAAAAGATTTGGCGATGATAATCACATTGTAAATCTGATACAATTGGCATTCCTTCTTCATTCAAGTCTCCAAATAAGCCGTGTGATTTCAAATAATCGATTCTTGCTTCTTCAAAATAAATAAATGGAGATACATTATTCACATGACCAAACATATCTGTTTCAGAAAAACGAATCTTAATAGGAATATAAAAGGAAAATCCTTTTCTCCATTCTTCTATATCTTTAATATAAGAAATTTGTTTCAAGTTCTGTCACCAATCCTTTCTCCCTCTAGGAATTAAAACGTTTTCATTTATATTGAAAAATAACCCTTACCAAAAGGCAAGGGCCATTTCTGTATGATTCTATTAATGTGAATTATCGCTACCAAAAAAGTTCTTAAATGCTTGAATATTTGTTGCACGGTTCATTGCTGCAATAGATGTTGTTAATGGAATCCCTTTTGGACATACTTGGACACAGTTTTGTGAGTTACCACAACCAGTGATTCCTCCATCTCCCATCAATGCATTTAGACGATCACCTTTATTCATTTCACCTGTTGGGTGTGCATTATATAAACGTGGTAATGAAAGAAATGCCGGTCCAATGAAGTCAGATTTATCATTCACATTTGGACATGCTTCTAGACATACACCACAAGTCATACATTTAGATAGTTCGTATGCCCATTGACGTTTCTTCTCTGGCATACGTGGTCCTGGTCCTAAATCATATGTTCCATCAATTGGAATCCACGCCTTGATTCGTTTTAATGCATCAAACATACGTGAACGGTCGATAATTAAATCACGAACAACTGGGAATGTATCCATTGGTTCAATTGTGATTGGTTGTTCTAATTGATCAACAAGTGCTGCACAGGATTGTCTTGCAGTACCGTTAATTACCATAGAACACGCACCACATACCTCTTCCAAACAGTTCATTTCCCATTGTACTGGACTAACTTTTTCCCCTTTTGCATTCACTGGATTTTTTTGAATTTCCATCAATCCAGAAATAATGTTCATATTTTTTTTGTAAGGAACATGAAACGTTTCTTTATAAGGGGAAGAGTCTGGGCTATCTTGTCTTGTAACAATAAACGTAACCGTTTTATTTTCAGCCATTTTTACTTACTCCCTTTCTTAGTGCTTTTTCGTGTAGTCCCTTAAACGAGGCTTAATTAGGGAAGTATCTACTTCCTCATAAGAGAATACTGGTTTGTCATTTTTTGTATCGTATTGTGCAATCGTTGTCTTCAACCATTCTTCGTCATTTCTTTCTGGGAAATCTGGTTTATAATGTGCACCACGACTTTCATTACGATGATAAGCACCAATAGTAATTACACGAGCCAATTGAAGCATATTACGTAATTGACGTGTAAACATAACACCTTGGTTACTCCATGTTGATGTATCATCCATGTTAATATTTTCCCAACGTTTCAATAACTCTACAATTTTCTTATCTGTTTCTAATAGATTATCATTATGACGAACAACTGTAACGTTTTCTGTCATCCATTTTCCTAATTCTTGGTGCAATAAATACGCATTTTCTTCCCCACGCATATTCAGCATTGCATCGAATTTTTCTTGTTCTTCTTTTACTCGCTCATCAAATAAAGTAGAAGGCATATCTTCAACATGTTTATCTAAACCTTCCACATATTTAATTGCATTTGGTCCAGCAACCATTCCACCATAAATTGCTGATAATAATGAATTAGCACCCAAGCGGTTTCCACCATGCTGTGAATAATCACATTCTCCACAAGCGAAAATACCAGGAATACTTGTATGTTGGTCAAAGTCTACCCATAATCCACCCATTGAATAGTGAACCGCTGGGAATATTTTCATTGGTACTTTACGTGGATCATCACCTACGAATTTTTCGTAAATTTCAATGATTCCACCTAATTTAACATCAAGTTCTTTTGGATCTTTATGAGATAAATCCAAATATACCATGTTTTCCCCATTAATTCCGAGTTTTTGATTTACACAAACATCAAAAATTTCACGTGTAGCAATATCACGTGTAACAAGGTTTCCGTATGCTGGATACTTTTCTTCTAGGAAGTACCATGGCTCCCCATCTTTATACGTCCAAACTCGACCACCTTCACCACGTGCTGATTCACTCATTAAGCGAAGTTTGTCATCCCCAGGAATTGCAGTCGGATGAATTTGGATAAATTCTCCATTTGCATATTTCGCACCTTGTTGGTATAAAATACTTGCTGCAGATCCAGTATTAATAATGGAGTTTGTTGATTTACCAAAGATAATACCTGGACCACCTGTTGCCATAATGGTTACATCTGATGGGAATGCTTTAATTTCATGGGATTTAATATCTTGAGCAATAAGTCCTCTTGATACACCATCCTCATCGAGAACAGCTCCAAGGAATTCCCATCCTTCATATTTATTTACTAGTCCTTCCACTTCATAGCGGCGAACTTGTTCGTCTAATGCATATAATAACTGTTGACCTGTTGTGGCACCTGCATATGCTGTACGGTGATGTTCTGTTCCACCGAAACGTCTAAAGTCTAAAAGACCTTCAGGTGTACGGTTAAACATAACACCCATACGATCTAACATATTGATAATGGCTGGTGCTGCTTCACACATTGCTTTTACTGGTGGTTGGTTGGCTAAAAAGTCTCCACCATAAACTGTATCATCAAAGTGTCTAAAAGGAGAGTCACCTTCCCCTTTTGTGTTTACTGCACCATTAATTCCACCTTGTGCACAAACAGAGTGAGAGCGTTTTACAGGTACGATGGAAAAGAGGTCAACACTGACTCCAGCTTCAGCAGCTTTAATTGTTGCCATAAGACCTGCAAGTCCCCCACCGACAACAGCAACTTTACGATTACTCATTAATTACTCACTCCTTCTTTTCTATTAAAACACTAAGAAATAATTAATTCAGATTATTATACGAAAGCAAATAAAGCTCTTAAACCGATATAGCTAACTACAAAGAACACGATTAACGTTATATATGTAACGATTTTTTGTGATTTTGGTGATTGTGTAAATCCCCATGAAACCATAAAGCCCCATAAACCGTTAGCTAAGTGGAATACAGTTGAAACTATTCCGATTGCATAGAACCAGAAAATAAATGGGCTTGATAGAACGCTTTCCATAAAGGAATACGTTACTTCTGCATTACCTAGCGCAACCTGGATACGTGTTTCCCATACGTGCCAAACAATAAACACCAAAGTAATGATTCCTGTTACACGTTGTAATAGGAACAAGATGTTTCTTCCAAAACTATAATTCCTAGTATTGTTTCGTGCCGTAAAGACAATATAAACCCCCAAAATAGCATGAAACAAGATTGGCAGAAAGATAACAAAAATCTCTAAAGCTGCTCGAAATGGTAAATCGAACATAAATTGTGCTGCTTTATTAAAACTTTCTGCTCCATATACAGCAAAGTGGTTAATAACTAGATGCTGTACAACAAACAATCCAATAGGAATTACCCCTAATAATGAATGTAATCTCCTATAAAAAAATTCTTTTCGCTCTGCCATGTGCTACCCCCCTCAAAATAAATATTCTTAAAAAATTTAGTAGTATTTGACATACTGTACAAAGCAACAAAGCAAAAATGGCTATTTGACGCCTGTTTCGCTTTGTTCACAAATGTGTACAATTTGTACATACTTATTGTACTTCTAACTACAAAAAGCGTCAAGGAAACGACATATTTAATTTAGATATGGATATTTTAGAAGATTCTTGTAAAATTATTACAATAAATACTATTGCACTGTAAGCAAATTAATTAGATAATGTAGTTATGCTCTATTTTTTTATATCATATTATAAAGGAAGATTTATAGAGAGGATGTCATCCATGAAAGAAAAAGAAAAATTATCTATCTCCTCTTTAGAAAATTTACATACTAATGGAGCTGGATATGATGTTCTCCGGTATATCGGATTACCTGATTTACTTGGAAGAGAGAAGGATACCATTTTATATTTTATGGGTAGGAAGCTTGCCAGAAACTTTGCTATTAATACATTAGGTGACGTTATCTATTTTTTCGAACAAATGGGTTGGGGAAAATTAGAACTCATAAAAGAAAAGCGAAATCAACTCATCTTTTATTTATTAGCAGATTCTGTCGTCCAACGTTTACAAACAACAATCAAGGTGGACTTTCTAATTGAGGCAGGATTTCTGGCTGAAGCAATTCTAATACTAAAAGAAATCAACTGTGAATGTTTTATTAAGGTGCATAAAAGAATTGGCCAAGTAGAACTAAAGGTGATATATACAGATTAAAAATAGTAAGCACGTATCATTAAAGTTAGATTCACTTGTATTTCATACTTTTTTAATTGGAAAAGCCCCCTCTTCTAATATTCAAAAGAAGTAGGGGGATAATTCTTATGATAGTTTTCAACAGCTGCTTCATTCTTTTTCTTGTGATTGATTTAAGTGTTGCAACATCGTTTCAGCAATTTTTTTTGGAATTCCTAATTTGATAATCTCTTCTACTTCTGCTGTCTTTATCCGTTCCAATGATTTAAAATATTTAATTAAGGTTCTTTTTCGCTTTTCACCAATCCCGGGAATATTATCTAATTCTGATTGAAAAGATCTTTTACCTCGTTGTTGCCGGTGAAAGGTGATTGCAAACCGGTGTACTTCATCTTGAATCCGTTGTACAAGATAAAACTCTTGTGATTTACGTGATAACGGCATCACTTCTGGTGGATCACCATATAGTAACTCACTTGTACGATGATATTCATCTTTTGCTAGTCCACATAATGGAATATCTAATCCCAACTCATTCTCTAAGACATCTCTTGCTACACTCATTTGACCTTTTCCTCCATCAACAACAATCAAATCAGGTAGTGGGAGATTTTCCTGTAATACTCGGGAATATCGACGTCTAACTACCTCGCGCATTGTTGCATAATCATCTGGTCCTTGTACTGTTTTTATTTTATATTTCCGATACTCCTTTTTAGCTGGTTTCCCATCAATAAAAACAACCATAGCAGAAACAGGGTCAACTCCTTGGATATTCGAATTATCGAATGCTTCAATTCGAGATGGTGTTTCGATATTCATTATTTCCCCTAACTTTTCCACAGCTACAATAGTCCGTTCTTCATTCCGTTCAATTAATGAAAATTTTTCTTGTAAAGAAATACTTGCATTTTTCATCGCCATTTCAACTAGTTTTCGCTTTTTTCCCCTGAATGGCGTATAAACTTTGACATCGAGTAATTTTTCTAACATATCCGTCTCTGTACCGAGTGGTAATAAAATCCTATTCGGTTTTGGGTGATTTTTTTGTAAGTAAAAACGCCCAATAAAACTAATAAATGTTTCTTCTGCTTCCTCTAAAAATGGAAATAGCGAAACATCTCTTTCAATTAATTTCCCTTGACGAACGAAGAATACTTGAACACACATCCAACCCTTTTCGTAACTATATCCGAAAATATCTAAATCTATTTTTTCATTTAAAATTATTTTTTGTTGTTCCATAACTACTTCGATGTGGCGAATTTGATCACGGTATTCTTTTGCTCGCTCAAAGTTTAATTGCTCACTTGCTTGATACATTTTGTCTAACAATATTTTTTTTATTTCTTTATAACCCCCATGTAAAAAGGATGTGATATCATGAATGATTGTATTATACTCTTCCAAAGATGGTGGGCTTTGACTGCAGGCAAGACATTGCCCCATATGATAATACAAACAATACCTCCCCTTTGGATTGTTGCATTTTCTTAATGGATACAAACGATCAAGTAATTTTTTCGTTTCTCTTGCGGCAATAACGTTAGGATATGGACCAAAATATTTACCTTCGTCATTTTTAACAGAGCGGGTAATTAACAACCGTGGATGTCTTTCAGATGTAATTTTTAAATATGGATATGACTTATCGTCCTTCAACATCACATTATATTTTGGATCGTGTTTTTTAATTAGATTCATTTCCAGAATAAGAGCTTCCATTTCAGAAGCAGTAACAATATATTCAAAATCGACAATTTCACGAACGAGACGTTGTGTTTTTCTATCATGTGCTCCAGTAAAATATGATCTTACTCTATCTTTTAGTTTTTTTGACTTTCCCACATAAATAATAGTGCTTTGTTTATCTTTCATTAAATAGCAACCAGGTTGAGCAGGAAGGATGGCTAATTTTTCTTTTATGATGTCATTCATACAATTCATTCCCTTGATCTTACTCTATTTCTCTTTACCATCTAAATATTTACCTTCTTTATTTAACATACTATGATTCACAAACAAAAACAAATCCCCTAGCACTTATGTGCCAAGGGATTTGTTTTGAGTTAAGTTTAGGCATGTTTATTAATTAAATCAGCTAACGCTTCTTTTGGTTGGAAGCCTACAACTTGATCTACAACATTACCATCTTTGAACAAAAGTAAAGTTGGGATACTCATTACTCCAAATTTACCAGCTGTTTCTTGGTTTTCGTCAACATCAAGTTTAACAATTTTTACTTTCTCACCTAACTCTTTATCTAGATCCTCTAGAACTGGTGCAATCATTTTACATGGTCCACACCAAGGTGCCCAGAAGTCAGCAAGCACTAAACCATCTGCTGTTTCTTTTGCAAAAGTTTGATCTGATACATCTAAAATAGCCATCTGCACATCCTCCTTTGACAATCATATCTTTTTACAGTGCAAACTGAGTATAACATTAAACTACATTTGTTTACTAACAGTTTGCTTAAACCCCTAATAGTATTTATATCTTAGCTATTTACTTTTAAACTTTTTAATTCCTCAACAAGCTTTGGAACTACTTCAAACATGTCACCAACAATACCGTAGTCAGCAATATTAAAGATATTTGCTTCAGGGTCTTTGTTAATTGCAACAATTACTTTTGAGTTTGACATACCTGCTAAGTGTTGAATTGCTCCGGAAATCCCGATTGCAATATATAGATCAGGTGTTACTACTTTACCAGTTTGACCAATTTGTAAGGAGTAATCACAGTATCCTGCATCACAAGCACCACGTGAAGCACCTACCGCGGCACCTAAAAGGTCTGCTAACTCATACAGGGAATTAAATCCTTCTTCACTTTTAACAGCTCTTCCACCAGCAATAACAACACTAGCTTCAGATAAGTCAACACCTTCTGATTTTTTGCGAATTACTTCCTTGATGATAGTACGTAAGTCTGTAATATCTACATCTTTAGCTTGGACTTCACCAGTACGTGATTCATCACGTTCCAATGCTTTAATATTATTTGGACGTATCGTTACAAAAGTGATTCCTTCTGTAATAACCTTCTTCTCAAATGCTTTACCAGAATAGATCGGACGAATGAAAACGACTTCCCCATCTTCTTCATTAATATCTGTTGCATCTGAAACTAGTCCAGTATCTAATTTTGCAGCAAGTTTTGGAGTTAAATCCTTACCTACAGCTGTATGTCCCATTACAATTGCTGCTGGTGATTCTTCTTCAATAACAGCTGTAATAGCTTGAGAATATCCATCAGATGTATAGTTTTCTAATTTTTCATCTGTAACAGTTACCACACGGTCAGCACCATAATAAATCATTTCCTGTGCTTGGTTTTCTAAAGTTTGAGCCCCACAAAGCACACCGACAACTTCCCCGTCTGATTTTATCTTTTTCGCTGCAGCAATTGCTTCAAACGTAACATTTCTTAACACGCCATCTTGCGCTTCACCAATTACTAATACAATATTACTCATGCTCGTTTCTCCTTTCCAATTCTCTTTTATTTAAAGTACTTTTGCTTCATCTTTAAGTAATGAAACTAATTCTTTCACTTGGTCCTCGACTTCACCTTCTAAAATTCTTCCTGCTTCTTTTTCAGGTGGAAGGAAAATATCAATTGTTTTCGTTTTCGGTTCTAGATCATCTTCATCTAAATCCAAGTCATCGATTTCTAATTCTTCTAAAGGTTTTTTCTTCGCTTTCATTATTCCAGGAAGGGAAGGATATCTTGGTTCATTAAGTCCCTGTTGGCAAGTTACAAGTAATGGAAGGGTTGATTCTACTTTTTCAACATCTCCTTCAACATCTTTTTCAATGTAAACGGTTTCACCATCGACAGAAAGATCTACAATTGTTGTAACAAACGGTATGTCTAATTTTTCAGCAAGTCTCGGTCCAACTTGACCACTTGCTTCATCAATTGCCACGTTACCAGCTAGAATTAAATCAGCTTCCTTATCTTCAAAATAAGCTGCTAAAATTTCTGCGGTTGTATATTGGTCTCCTTCTTCTAAATCATCTTCCGTATCAATTAACACTGCTTTATCTGCACCCATCGCTAAAGCAGTACGTAGTTGTTTCTCAGAGTCTTCATCTCCTACCGTTACAACTGTCACTTCTCCACCATGTTCATCACGTTGGTTAATTGCCTCTTCTACCGCATATTCATCGTATGGATTGATGATGTATTCTGCACTATCATCTTCAATTCGACCATCAGAAACAACTATTTTTTCTTCTGTATCAAATGTCTTTTTTAATAAAACATAAATATTCAATTCGTTTCCTCCTCTATCTCTTTGAAAGTGATTAATATATTTTTATTTATCTTTGAAAACAGGTTTACGTTTTTCTATAAAAGCTTGGACTCCTTCTGTTGCGTCCTCAGTTCCGAATACTTCAGCAAAAGCTTCTGCTTCCGCATCAAGGCCTTTTGAGAATTCACATCCATCTGCGTAAGGAATCAATTTCATAACTTGCTCAATAGCCAATCTACCTTTGTCAGCAATATTTTTTGCAAGTTTCATAGTCTCTTCTAATAGACTCTCTTCTGTTGTTACTCGATTGGCAAGTCCCCATTCATATGCTTCGTTACCGCTAATAGGCACACCAGTCAAAATCATTTCATGTGCTTTTGGAGATCCCACATAGCGCGGTAGGCGTTGGGTACCTGCAAATCCCGGAATAATCCCTAAGTTAATTTCGGGTAAACCTAGTTTTGCCTTTTCTGTCACAATCCGCATATGACATGCTAATGCTAGTTCCATTCCACCACCTAGGGCAGCACCATGTATCGCTGCAATAAATGGTATGGGGAAATTTTCGATACGATTAAATAGATTTTGTCCTTTTTTTGATAGTGAAGTAAAGTCTGAAGCTTTTTGTAATGATGTAAATTCTTTAATATCTGCTCCAGCTGAGAAAAATCTACCTTCACCTTTTAATACAATAGCTTTAACATCTTGTTCTTCTTCAATCGTGTCTAATGATTTCTCCAAATCTTTTAAAATGGTAGTAGATAAAGCATTTGCTGGTGGACTTTTAATAGTTAAAATACCAATTTTTCCATCTTTTTCATATTGTATGGCACTCAAAATTATCCCCCCTCACAATCATTCTATCAAAAAAAAGCTCTTTCCACACCTTTTTTAAGAAAAAATTAAAAATTCTACTAGGCAAATGAATATTAACCTTCGCTTTTCAAGCCATTCATTAGGAGTTTGTGTACGTCTGGTGCAAGACGAACCAAATCAAATTTCTGATTTTTCATCACCCAGTTTGTAACTGTTTCATCTAATGTTCCGAAAATCATTTGTCGCATAAGTGGGACATGTAAATCATTACGGAATAACTTTTTCTCCATTCCTTCCTCAAGAATAGAATCAATCACATCTAAATAAACTTTCAAAACATCATTAATTTGTGCGCGTATTTTCGGGTCGGATTGACGCAGTTCCAGCTGTGTTACAATCGCCAAATGATGATCGACCGCTAATTGTTCAAAATGTAGTTGAATAAGCGTTAATAATTTACTTTGAACATCGTTCTCCTTCTCGGTTGCTTTGGCAATTTCTTGAATGAATTGCCCCATCTTTTCTTTAAAAACAGAAATAAGAATGTCCTCTTTGTTTTTAAAGTAAAGATAAATGGTTCCATCAGCCACACCAGATTTTTTAGCAATTGTAGAAACCTTTGATGCATGGTAACCATTTTCAGCAATAACTTGAACGGCGCCCTCAATAATCGCCTTATATTTTGGTTTATTTTTCTTCATATAATTCTAAATCTCCTTCATCTGCCTATAAAGTGAATGAATAATCATTCATATTAAGTTTATAAATAATATATGTTATTGTCAACTTGAAAGCTTGTTTATAGACAAATAAAGGTCATTTGATTAATTTGATTTTACTTTGTCTTCATCAATTAACTGTCTACGTAAAATCTTACCGACAGCAGTTTTTGGTAATTCTTCCCGAAATTCATAGATGCGCGGAACTTTATATGCTGCTAAATGTTTTCTACAAAATTTATTCAATTCAGCTTCATCTAATTCATAACCTGATTTAGGCACGACATAAGCTTTCACTGTTTCACCACGATATGGATCTGGCACTCCAGCAATTACAGCTTCCACTACTCCTTCATGTTCATACAATACTTCTTCTACTTCACGTGGATATATATTGTATCCGCCAGCGATAATCATATCTTTTCTCCTATCAACAATATAAAAATATCCATTTTCATCCATATAACCAAGGTCACCTGTTAATAACCAGCCATTTTTAAATGTATTTTCTGTTTCCTCAGGCTTATTCCAGTACCCTTTCATAACTTGGGGTCCTTTAATCGATACTTCTCCTATCTCCCCAATTTCTGCCTGTTCATATGTTTCCATATTCAAAATTGTTGCTTCTGTATCGGGCCATGGGATTCCAATACTACCATGAATTCGCTTTCCCCAAACAAAATTAGCATGTGTAACCGGAGATGTTTCTGTTAGACCATATCCTTCAACCAATTTGCCACCAGTAACTTGTTCAAACTTCTGTTGAACATCAAGCGGAAGTGGTGCAGAACCACTAATACATGCTTTAATAGAAGATAAATCGTATTTTTCTAAATTAGGATGATTTAAAATACCCACATAAATGGTTGGAGCACCTGGAAATAATGTTGGTCTTTCTTTCTCGATAACCTTTAAAATATCTTCAGGATTAAATTTAGGAAGAAGAATCATCTTAGCCCCAAACATAATTGATAAATTCATCACAGTTGTCATTCCGTACACATGGAAAAAAGGTAAAACACCTAACACCGTTTCTTCTCCCTGCTTCGCTTTAAATAACCAAGCTTGACACATTTGTGTATTTGACACAAGATTATAATGTGTTAGCATAACACCTTTTGGAAAACCTGTTGTACCTCCAGTGTATTGTAATAATGCAAGGTCTTCTTTTGGATTGACGTTCACCGGTTTATAATCCGATGTTGTCTTTTTCATCATAGTTGACCAAATATGAGTATCTGTTGATTGTTCTGGGGTTACAACAATCCCATATTCTTTTTTCTGAATAAAAGGGTATATTTTGTTTTTAGGAAATGGTAGATAATCTTTAATTCCCGTAACAATGATATGTTCTAATTCGGTATCTTTTTTCACTTTAGATACCATAGGATATAAAATATCTAAACAAATAATTACCTTTGCCCCAGAGTCAGCTAATTGATAAACTAATTCTCTTTCCTTATATAATGGGTTTGTTTGCACAACAACTGCTCCTGCAAGCAATGAACCATAATACCCGATTACCCCTTGTGGACTATTCGGAAGCATAATCGCTATCCTGTCACCTTTTACAATTCCCAATTGCTGCAAATAATTCGCAAATTGCTTTGATTGTTCATATACATCCTGAAACGATAATTCCTTCCCCATAAAGTGAAGCGCTTTCTTTTCTTTGTAAGAAAAAGCAGCTTCTTTCAAAAACTCGTGTAATGGCTTCTCATCGTATTGTATGGAAGTCGGTATTTCCTCAGGATAAGCCGAAAGCCACAGCTGTTCATGAACCATCCAGATCTCCTCCTTTGTATATGTCTACCTCTATTATACCGACTTATATGCATTTTTGAAATATTTAATTCCGAAAAAGTCAGATTAAATATACAATACCGACAATCACGAACATTATTGCTACAACAATCAAAACTTTGGCCAATGTTTCCAATGTATTTCTCCCCTTATCCCACGCTGATGCTTGCTCCAATAACAAATGACAAACCTACAGATATGATAAACGAAATGAACCCGACTGCTTTGTTCCCTTTTCCAATTTCTTCATCAATTTTCATTGTTGGTGTTAAAAACTCAAAAATAAAATAACCAGATAAAAGTAATAAAAAGCCGATTGCTCCCCATCCGATACTTTGTAACAATGTATCATTATGTTCGATCGAATATCGGAAAATAATAGCAATTCCAATGATTTTCCCACCGGTGGCCAATGCTACTGCAATATTTCCTTTTTTTATTTCTGTCCAATTTTTATAAGTCGTTACAAGTTCGAATATTGCTAAAAATACAAAAGAACATAAAATAACCACACTATAGCGAGCAACTGTTTCAACAATAATATTTTCCCAAAAACCATTCAAGTGTATCCCCTCAAATACTAATTATTAAAATTTTAAAACAGTAACACCACTTCCACCTTCATTCATTGTACCCGTTCGATAATCCTTTATAGATGGGTGGGTTTTAGCAAATTGCTGAACACCCTTTCTTAATGCTCCTGTTCCTTTTCCATGAATGATAGACACTTCATCATATCCAGCTAGCATCACGTCATCTAGATATCTTTCAAGCTGTAACAATGCATCTTCATAACGTTCACCGCGTAAATCAAGTTCATGTTTCACATGGTAATGCTTTCCCTTCACGGTAGATATCGGGTTCGTAAATGTTTCCTTTTGGTTACCGATGAATTGTAAATCTTTTCGTTTCGCTTTAAGCTTCATCATACCTACTTGCACTAAATACTCATTTTTATTCAGTTGTTCCACAATCGTACCCTGTTGATTTAAATTCACTAATTTTACATCATCACCTGGAGATAGGGCATTTGTTTCTATTTTTACGGTAGGACTTGTCTTCTCTTTATCCGTTAAAGATGGCTCTGTTTCATCCAATGCTTTTTTTGCTTCAATCCATTCATGTTCTTTCCATTCCGCATTAGTTTTCATAGAACGTAATTGTTTAACGATTTCTTCTGCTTCTTCTTTCGATTTTTCAATGGCCTGTTTTGCCTTTTGTTCCGCTTTTTGATATAGGGTTTCTCGTTTTGTTTCATATGCGTTCCAGGCAGTTTTCAAATCATGAAGCAACTGTTCAGACCCTTCTAGAAGTTCATTTGCTTTCTCATAATCTTTTTCAGCTTGGATTTTTGATTTTTCCAATGCAGCAATCATCTCTTCAACGTTTTTAGAATCAACTCCAACATGTGTTTTAGCACGTTTAATAATGTTTTCCTTTAATCCTAAGCGCTTTGAAATTTCAAAAGCATTACTGCGACCTGGTACACCAATTAATAATCGATAGGTTGGTTCTAATGTTTCCATATCAAATTCCATCGATGCGTTTATAACTTGTTTTCGATTATAGCCATATGCCTTTAATTCCGGATAATGTGTTGTTGCAATGACACGTGCACCTCTTGATATGGCTTCATCTAAAATAGAGATAGCCAAGGCTGCTCCTTCTTGTGGGTCTGTTCCTGCACCAAGTTCGTCAAATAAAATGAGTGATTGAGAATCCATTTCATTGATAATTTGGACAATGTTTTTCATATGAGAAGAAAAGGTACTTAAATTTTGTTCAATGGATTGTTCATCACCTATATCTGCAAACACTTGATTAAAAACAGCTAATTCACAACCATCTAAAGCTGGTACTTGTAATCCTGATTGAGCCATTAGCGTACATAACCCCAGCATTTTTAATGTAACTGTTTTACCACCAGTATTGGGTCCTGTGATAACAATCGATGTATAATCTTTTCCAATTTCAATATCATTTGCCACAACATTTTCCATTGCAATTAAAGGATGGCGGGCTTGCTTCATTTTAATGTAGCCTTTTTCATTCATCGCCGGTTTTGCGGCTTTCATTATTTGTGCTAATTTTCCTTTTGCATGAATTAAATCAATTCGTGCCAATGCATGAAGATTATCCATCAGCTCATATCGGTATGTTGCTATCTCCTCACTTAATTTCTGTAGTATTCTTTCAATCTCACGTTTTTCGGCTAATATATTTTCACGCATATGATTATTCAAATGGACAACTGCATTCGGTTCCATAAACAGAGTTTGTCCAGATGCGGATTGATCATGTACAATTCCACCAACCGAAGCCCGATATTCCTGCTTAACCGGGAGAACATAACGGTCATTTCTAATTGTCACAATGGAATCGGATAACATTTTACTACGGGATTTTGTAATTTCATTTAATTTATCACGAATTCGTCCTTCATATGTTCGTATAGCACTTCTAATACCACGGAGTTTAGGAGATGCACTATCTAACATTCTTCCTTGATCATCGATACTATTTTTAATTTGTTGTTCCAGTGAGCGAAGCGGTGTAATTGTTTCACCTAATTGTTTTAATATGGGAATGTCTAGTTCGAAAGATTCAATAAAATTCTTTGCCTGTCTTCCACCGTAGATGGTACTTGCAACTTGAAGGCATTCCTCCATGTTTAATATACCACCAATTTCACTTCGTTTTATACTTGCTTGAATATCAAATATTCCACCTAATGGGATTGATTTATTTAAACGTAAAATTTGAACAGCTTCATCTGTTTCTTGTTGTCGTTCTACAACTTCTTTAAAATTAGTAGAAGGAAATATATTAGAAACGAGTCTTTTTCCAATTATTGTACCTGCTTGTGCACTTAATTGCTCTTTAATTTTATGAAATTCTAATACTTTTAGAATCCGTTCATTCATGAATGATACTCCTTTATTTCTTTTCATTAAAAAATGAAAGTAACTGTTCTTTTGACCATGCATTAATCACATTTTCCTTTTGGAGACCTGCTTTTCTTGCAACTCCTACCCCGTACTTTATTTGTTCTAATCTTTTCTTATGATGTGCATCTGTATTAATCGCTATCCGAACACCATTAACATATGCCATCTCCGCCCATTCACTTGATAAATCAAGTCGATTAGGATTGGAGTTTATTTCAAGTGCTGTATTTGTTTGTTTAGCATGATCTATTAGTCGTTCTATATCAACTTTATATCCATCTCTCCTACCTATTAGTCGTCCTGTTGGATGAGCAATAAGGGAGACATACGGATTTTCCAATGCTTGAAAAAGTCGATACATAATTTGTTCTTCCGATTGTTTAAAACTGGAATGAATTGCTGCAATCACAAAGTCCATTTCTTGTAAAAAATCATTAGAAAAATCTAGGCGTCCATCTGGTAAAATATCCATTTCCACACCAGCAAAAATATGAATATCCGAATATTTTTCATTCAGCCTTTCAATTTCTTCACGTTGAATTCGTAATCTAGTTTCATCTAATCCATTTGCAATTCGAAGTGATTTAGAATGATCTGTAATGGCGATATATTCATATCCTTTATCTCGAGCAGAAAGTACCATTTCTTCTACAGAATGGGCTCCATCACTCCAGGTTGTATGCATATGTAAATCACCACGGATATCACTTACTTTTAAATAGGAAGATTGATGTTGAAATAACTCAATCTCTCCTTTGTTATTTCTAGCCTCTGGAGGTATTTCATACAGACCAAAATGACGAAAGAATTCCTTTTCTGATGAAAACGTTAATATTTCATTTGTTTCTTCAATTTCCACACCATATTCATTAATTTTTTCTCCACGTACCTTGGCAAGCTGTCGTAATGCCACATTATGGTCTTTAGAACCTGTAAAATGGTGCAAAGTCGTAGCAAATTCTTTTTGTTCTACTAATCGAAAGTCAACATGGATTCCATAAGCATGGTTTAATTCAATTGTGATTTTTGTATCTCCAGAAGAAATGACTTCCTTTAGATCATCCATTGCTAATAGATACTGCCTTACTTCTGTTGGTTTATCTGTTGCTATAATAAAATCAATATCTTTTACTGTTTCTTCCATTCTACGTAAACTTCCTGCAACGGAAAACGCTTGAATAATTGGGGACTTTTGTAAATAAGATTTAATTTGTTCGGCAATTGGTAAGACAACAGCTATTGGGATACGCTCTGGACGTGTATTTACTTGTTCTAAGGCTTGCAATATATTTTTAGCGGATTTCTTGCCAAAGCCTGAAAGCTTTTCTACTTTTTGATCCAGAATAGCTTGTTTTAACGTATGATAATCAGTAATCCCTAGTTCCTGGTATAATTTTGATAATTTTTTTCCACCTAATCCTGGTACACGAAGTAGTGGAATAAGACCAGAGGGAACTTCTTTTTCCAATTGTGCGAGAGTTCCGGAATGACCTGTTTGTATATATTCAACGATAACTGCATTTGTTCCCTTTCCAATTCCTTTTATGGTTGTAAAATCCCCTATTTCTGTAATTGTTCGTTCATCTGCTTCTAATTGCGCAGCTGCTTTTCGGTAGGCAGAAATTTTAAAAGGGTTTTCCCCCTTTAATTCCATATATAAGGCAATTTTTTCTAATAATTGTATAACGTCTTTTTTATTTATTTCCAATTCACTCACCTGCTATCTAACAGTAACTTTCTTCTAATACGAAAGAGACTCATTCGGAAGAGATCATACTTGCTGTATATCATATATACCAGTTCGTACATTCCCAAAACCATGAATCAGTCTCTTATATGTGTTAACGGGATTATATTCAAATAATGCTCTGTAAACTCACAAACCATAAATCTTGGATTTTATTCGACAGTATAGGTGTACTTTGAATGATAACTTTTGCAAGTGTAGATGTAGATAACCAATTCTGAATTGTATCTATTGGTGTCAATGACAATATAAATAAAACAATAAATACAATTAAATAAACTTCAACGAACCCTAAAAAAGCACCAAGTAATTTATTTACTGAATTTAAAATAGGGAAAGATGCCACAAAATCTAACATAGATGCAATGATTTGTAATATAATTTTAGTTATAAAAAAAATAATTGCAAATGCAATAGCATTATAAAAAGCATCTTGAACAGGAGCTGAGTTCAATACATCTGACCAGACATTTTGATCAGAAAATCCTGGAAACGGAATCCACATTTCCAAATGACTTGATAACTTTTTAAAACTTAGTGCTGCAACAATAAATGCAACAATAAAACCGACCAAATGAAACACCTGTAAAATCAAACCACGTTTTAACCCCATTAAAAAACCAAATAATAAAAATAAAATAACAATTAAATTAGCCATGCTTCCGTTTGCCTCTTCCTCTATCTTTTTTCATGTTGCCGAGTAATGTTGCATACTCTTCTTTTAATTTCATATAATTATTCATCGTATTAACAGCTGTAAGAACAGCTAAACTCGTTGTATCTAAGTTTTTATTCATATCTTGAATTTCTTTCATTTTTTGGTCTACAAGACTCGCAACTAATTGAATATGTTGTCTAGGCTCTGTGCCTACAATTGTATAGGATTTATTGTGGATACTGACTGTGATTTTCTTTTTTTCATCTTGTTCCACCTGCTACCCTCCCTAAAACACCTATTCCATATATATTAAAGTTTTCGATAATCAATCCATTTTCTTTCATTTATTTTACCATGAAGTCACCTATTTGAAAACAATTCTTGTTCTTCATCGTTTAACTCTGCTATAGTGTATGTGGTAATATCAATTTATGTTTACATAGAAATGGAGAGATGGTATGTCCCAACATGTTGATACATTTCCAGAATCAATCATTAAAGAAATGCAAAAACATTATACCAATAAATTAACCACTGAACCACCGGGGGCTATTTTTCGAGCAAAAACAGAATATGCAGTGATTACTGCTTATAAATCAGGGAAAGTATTATTTCAAGGCAAATCTCCGGAAGTTGAAGTAAATAAATGGCAGAGTAACAATACAAATACTACGAAAACAAGGAAGGTTATGAAAAGCGAAAATAAAAAAACATCAATACATAGTTTTTCTCCACCTAGAAATCTATTTATCTCATCACATATTGGAACAGATGAAGCAGGTACTGGAGATTATTTTGGTCCAATCACGGTTGTTGCCGCTTACGTACAGGAGGATCAAATCGAAACAATAAAATCAATCGGTGTTCGTGATTCAAAAAATATTACAGATCAACAAATAAGAAAAACCGCACAAAAATTAATGGACTTAAAAATCCCCTATGTTTTACATGTTTTACCGAATGAGAAATATAATCAATTGCAAAAAAACGGTTGGACACAAGGAAAAATGAAAACAATGATGCATCATCACGCAATAAAAAATCTTACTAAAAAGATAGGTAATTCCCCTTTATCTGGTATTTTAATTGATCAATTCTGTCAACCAAATGTGTTTAAAAAACATCTTGCTACTGAAAATGAACAATTGACAATGGATACTTTTTTTATGACGAAAGCAGAAAGTTATTCAATTGCGGTAGCTGCTGCATCCATTATTGCCCGGACAAAATTTCTAACTGAAATGGATCGCCTATCAAATGAGATTGGTACCACTATACCAAAAGGAGCATCCTCTAAAGTGGATCGTGTCATTGCTGATATTATAAGAAGACATGGTGAATCTGCATTAACCTCCTGTGCGAAAGTTCATTTTGCAAATACCAAAAAAGCATACTCGTTCCTGTAAATTAAAACGATATGGATTTCTCCATATCGTTTCTAATTTTATTTAAGAGCGAATATATGTTTTAAATTGTTCATTAACAGCTTCTACAATTTCTTGGAAAGATTCATCTACTTCTTTATCTTTCAGTGTTTTATCAGGATCTTGATAAACTAAATTGAAAGCGACTGATTTCTTTCCATCCGGTAAATGTTCTCCTGCATACACATCAAAAACATGTACTTCTTTAACTAGTGATGTCCCGACTTCTTCAATTAACTGCTGAATATCTCCTGCTAATAAATCTTCATCCATAATAAATGCCACATCACGCTGGATGGATGGGTATTTAGGAATTGTTTTATATGTTGTTTGATGTTCATATTGTTGTACAAGTTCTTCAAAATCTATGTCAAATACATATGTTTCTTTTAAATCCATTTCTTTTTGTACAAGTGGGTGAATTTGACCTAAAAATCCAATTGGTTTGCCATTTAAATATATACTTGCACATCTACCCGGGTGCATTTGAGCCAACGCAGAAGCTTTATATTCCACCCGTATATTTAAAAAGGCAAACAATCCTTCTAATATACCTTTTACAACATAAAAGTCCACTTGCTTCGTTTCTTGTTGCCATTCATGTGTAACCCATTCACCTGTTAATGTTCCTGAAATACGTGTCTTTTCTTGTGGTTGTTTCGTTAACTTTGTTTCATTCGAAAGAAAAATATTTCCTACCTCATATAATGCAAGATGATGTTGATTTCTCGCCTGATTATATGAAAGTGATTGAAGTAATTCAGGTAATAGGCTTAGGCGTAAATATTGATGATCCTCAGTCATTGGACTAAGCACAGAAATAGCCTGTGGATTATGTTCATGTATTTCTGGGCTAATAAATTGCCCTACTAAAGACTTATTAGTTAAAGAATATGTTCTAGCCTCCATCATGCCAGCACCTTGTAAAAAGGCATTGATTTTACGTGTTAGTTGTTGCTTAGGTGTGAGTCTACCTACTTGAGAAAAATGCTTTGGTAATGTAAAAGGTAAATGATCATATCCATAGATTCGTGCAACTTCTTCTAACATATCTTCAAATATTGTAATATCCCCACGTCTTGTAGGAATTCGAACATCAAATTGTAAGTCATTTTGAGTGTATTCAAATTGTAACTTGCGTAAAATGTCTCCTATTTCATCTATTGAAATAGAGGTCCCTAATCGCTTATTAATTTCATCTGTATGAATGGATACCATTTTTTCAGAACGATCAAGTTTGTCATGTTCAACAAGTCCTTTTAGTACTTTACCATTTGCGTACTTTTCAAGTAATTGACATGCACGTAACCCTGCTTCTTTTACACGATTTGGGTCCACACCTTTTTCGTACCTTGTACTAGCTTCACTACGTAATCCTGTTTCTTTCACTGTTTTTCGTACTGTTGTAGGGTCGAAAAAAGCTGCTTCTAAAAGAATATTTTTCGTAGCATGATGAACTTCTGTATTTTTTCCTCCCATAACACCAGCTAAGGCAACAGGATTTACGCCATTTGTAATCACAAGATTATCTTCCGAAAGATTACGTTCCACATCATCTAAAGTAGTCATTTTTTCATCTGTATGTGCTCTACGCACAACTATTTTCTCTGATTGAAGTCTGTCGTAATCAAAAGCATGTAATGGCTGACCATATTCTAATAAAACATAATTTGTAATATCAACAACATTATTAATTGGTCGAACTCCTGCTGCTAATAAATAATTTTGCATCCATAATGGTGCAGATTTTATTTCAACATCTTTAATGATAAAAGCACCATAATATGGGCATAAGTCAGTGGCATCTACTTGAACAGATATATGTTCTTTTGCTTCTTCTTCTATTTCCGAAATACGAACCTCTGGTAATTGAAGCGGTTTATCTAAAATGGCTGCCACTTCATAAGCAACGCCTAACATACTTAAAGCATCCGAACGATTTGGTGTTAAATCAAATTCAAGAATTACATCATTTAGATTTAGTAATTCCTCTACTTGAACACCAACTTCTACATCTTCTGGAAACACATAAATTCCTTCCGCAAATTGACTTGGAATATATTTTTCATCGATTCCCAATTCTTGTAAGGAGCAGATCATTCCATTGGATTCCACTCCTCGTAGTTTTGCTTTTTTTATTTTGAAATTCCCAGGTAAAACTGCTCCTGGTTTTGCAACGGCTACTTTTTGACCTTGTTTTACATTCGGTGCTCCACAAACAATTTGCAAAGATTCACTTTCTCCAACATCTACCATACAAACATTTAATTTATCTGCATTCGGATGTTTCTCACATGTTTCTACATGACCGACAACAACATTTAAATCACTTTCACCGATATATTCTATACCATCAACCTCAATGCCTGATTTAGTTATCTTTTCTGCTAATTCTTCTGGATCAATACCATCGATATCTACATATTTTTTTAACCAATTTAATGAGACTAACATCTTAAAACCTCCTATGCTTGGTGATATTGCGTAATAAAGCGTTTATCATTCATATAAAATTGACGAATATCATTTACTCCGTATTTCAACATAGCAATTCGGTCCGTTCCCATTCCGAATGCAAAACCCGTATATACATTTGGTTCATATCCTGCCATTTCTAATACATGTGGATGAACCATACCCCCACCTAATATTTCAATCCAGCCTGTTTTCTTACAAACAGAACACCCTTTTCCAGAACATACTTTACATGATATATCCATTTCAACAGATGGTTCAGTAAACGGGAAGAAACTTGGACGGAGACGGATTTCACGATCTTCTCCAAACATTTTTTTTGCAAATATGTTAAGCATTCCTTTTAAATCGCTCATACGGACATCTTTATCAACATATAATCCTTCGATTTGATTAAATTGGTGTGAGTGTGTTGCATCATCACTATCCCGACGATAAACAACTCCGGGACAAATCATTTTTACAGGTTTTTCCCCTTTATAACTTCGCATTGTACGTGCTTGTACTGGTGAAGTGTGGGTGCGTAATAGCAGTTCATTTGTTATGTAAAAAGAATCTTGCATATCTCTAGCCGGATGATTTTTAGGTAAATTTAATGCTTCGAAGTTATAATAATCTGTTTCCACTTGTGGTCCTTCTTTTACTTCAAAGCCCATTCCAATAAATAGGTCTTCAATTTCGTGGACAATGTTTGTAAGGAGATGACTTCCACCAACCTGGATAGGTCTTCCTGGTAATGTAACATCAATTGCTTCTTCCTGTAATTGTTTGTCCATTGCCTTTTGCTCAATTATGGCCTGCTTTTCTTGAATGGATTGCGCAATTGTTTCTTGAACTTTATTTGCTAATTTCCCTATCACAGGTCGTTCTTCTTTGGTAAGTTTCCCCATCCCCCGTAAAACAGATGTAATGGACCCTTTTTTACCTAAGTAGGTCACTTTTAGCTTTTGTAATTTTTTTATTTCATCGACAGACTGAATCTTTTCTATGGCTTCATTACGAATTGCCTCTAGTTTTTCTTTCATGGTTTAAACCTCCTATTAAATTTTTTCATCAAAAAAACCCCCATCCCTAAAAAAGGGACGAAGGTTTCATTTCGCGGTACCACCCTTGTTGGCAATATATATTGCCCAACTTCATTTGATAACGGATTAAATCCGGAACACCTTTACTTACATGAAGTCATGTTAGGTCCAAGTGTCAGCTCCAGAGTGAAATATAAATATATTATAGTAGAAATGCTTCCAGTCTAAGGCATTTCCTCCCTATCCTATAAATTCGTTATTTATAAGCTCCTTCTTTGCTTTCATATTCTACTTCATTTAAAACATATTATAATGATATTATTGTTTTTTTGCAACTTCTATGACTGTTTTTGTTTAATATAATACATCAAAATACTTGCAGCAATCCCTACATTTAAAGATTCAGCTTTCCCGTAGATAGGGATTTTCACACATGTGTCTGCCTGTTCCAGTAATACTTGACGAATTCCTGCCCCTTCATTTCCTAAGATGAGAGCTACTTTTTTAGGTACGTCTAGTTCATCATAATATGTCGCCTTTTCCAGTGTAGAAGCCCAGATTGTAAACCCAACTTCCTTTAGTTCTTCTATCATATCTTCTAATTTTGCTGATATAACAGGAATATGAAACAAAGAACCTTGTGTTGCACGGATTACCTTATCATTAAATACATCAACAGTTTCCTCACCTAGAATGACTGCACCAAATCCAGCAGCATCTGCTGTTCGAATGATTGTTCCTAAATTACCCGGATCCTGTATAGCATCTAATAATAAGACATGATTATTTTTTTGAAGTGGTGTTTCTTTCATTTCTATAACTGCCAAAATACCTTGTGATGTCTCTGTTCGGGAAATATGTTTCAATACAGACTCACCAACTAAAAAAACAGAGAAATGTTGACACCAAGTAGGGATATCTTTATTTTCGACGAGAATGATTTCTCTTATTTCCCAGCCACTTTTTTTTGCCTCTTCTACCAAATGATATCCCTCTACAAGAAATGTATTTGTCTTTAATCTTTCTTTTCGTTTATATAATTTTCGCCACTGCTTGACTTTGTTATTTTGAATCGATGTGATGATATCCATTTTATAGTCTCCCTGTTACCTTTTATTCTTTTTATCATACATATTTTACGTTAGGGTGGTCAAACTATTTATAGTATATTCTAGCAAAGGAGTGATTTCTTGAATTTAAATTTACGAAAGGCAATTATTGCCAACATTGCAAATAATGATCAAACACAATTAGAGGCAACAATTGTAGATGCGATTGAAAATGGTGAAGAGAAAATGTTACCTGGCCTTGGTGTACTTTTTGAATTAATATGGAGAAAGTCAGAAGAACAGGAAAGAAATGAAATGATTCAAGCACTAGAGCAAGGAGTGAAAGAGGCAAGTATTTAACTCGCTATTCATAGCGGGTTTTTTTTCATTTTATATGCTAGACTATCCCATATATAGTATAATATGAATTGGTATAAAGAAGGAGTGAACTCATGCATATTGATACAAGATCTGTCCAGCATTTTATTCAAGCACATGGAACACCACTGATCACATCAACGAATAAGCTACAATCAAATCTTTCACCAATGATAGATATGACATTTAGACAGCTCTTACAGGATAAAATAGAGCGAGCCAACCAATTAACACAAAATGCAAATACATATCATACAATTATTAAAAGGCCATCAAACACAATGCCTGTTGTGCCTACTGAAAATAAAACAATAGGCATAAATAACGATTATGATTCCATTGTCAATCAAATGGCAGAAAAGTATGGAGTCAACCCAAAAATGATCCACGCTATTATCAAACATGAATCAAATTATAATCCGCAAGCAAAAAGCCATGCAGGTGCTACTGGACTCATGCAGTTAATGCCAGGTACAGCGCGTTTTCTTGGGGTCACAAACCTATATGATCCAGTTCAGAATATTGAAGGTGGAACAAAGTATTTCAGTCAAATGATGAATAAATATAATGGACATTTAGAATTAGCTTTAGCAGCATATAACGCTGGCCCAGGTAATGTCGATAAATATCAAGGGATACCACCTTTTCAAGAAACAAAAAGCTATGTTAAAAAAGTAATGAGTACATATTATGGATAAACAAATAGGGAGGCTATAAAGAGGCCTCCCTAATTTTTATCCAAATGTAATTTCCTTCACTTTATCTCTATCCAATTTCTTAATAACTTCCACAATTAACTTTACCGCATTTTCAAAATCATCACGATGCAAAATAGCTGCGTGTGAATGGATATAACGAGTTGCGATCGTTATGGATAATGTTGGAACACCATTTGCTGTTAAATGAATGGAGCCTCCATCTGTTCCACCGCCTGCAATAGAAGCATATTGATATGGAATTTCTTTCTCTTCTGCCGTCTCAATGACTAAATCACGTAATCCTTTATGTGAAATCATAGAAGCGTCATAAAGAATAATTTGCGGACCATCGCCTAATTTACTATCTGCATCTTGTTGACTGATTCCAGGAGTATCACCTGCAATACCTACGTCCACCGCAAAACCAATATCCGGTTTAATGGAGTGTGTGGATGTTTTCGCACCACGTAGACCTACCTCTTCTTGGACCGTTCCAACACCATAAACGATATTCGGATGATCACTTTCCTTTAATTGCTTTAATGCTTCAATTGCAATCGCACAGCCAATTCGATTATCCCATGCTTTTGCCATTAACATTTTTTCATTTTTAAATTGTGTAAACTCAAAATAAGGAACAATGGAATCCCCTGGTTTCACACCAAATTCCAATGCTTCTTCTTTACTGGATGCACCAATATCGATAAACATATCTTTTATTGCAACCGGTTTTTTTCTTGCTTCAGGTGACAGTACATGCGGTGGTTTTGAACCGATTACACCAGTTATGTCTCCTTTATCTGTAACAATCGTAACACGTTGGGCGAGCATAACTTGGCTCCACCAACCACCAATTGTTTGGAAAAAGATAAAGCCTTTATCATCAATCCGTGTAACCATAAACCCAACTTCATCTAAATGTCCTGCAACCATCACCTTTGGACCATTTTCATCCCCGGTTTTCTTAGCAATTAAACTACCAATATTATCTGTATACACTTCATCTGCATATGGTGTTATGTATTTTTTCATAACCTCTCTTGCTTCTTTTTCATCTCCAGAAATTGCTCTTGCATCTGTTAAATCTTTTAGCATTGTCAATGTTTCATCCATTTTCGCCATTTAAACCCTCCTAAAAATGATAGAAATAAAGATATATCTTTATTATAACCTTTTTTATCCATTTATGAAAAAGCAATCCATTTAAGCTAAGAAATACAATATACTTGAAATATCCTAATGGAGAATTTTTTAGATTTTCCACTCTATATATTTTTTAAACATTTTTATAACTTAATACCCTTGATTCTGCCTTTCATAATTAATTTCATTTTTCTTTCGATATGCTAATTGTATATCTTCTTCATCAAAACCCAATATTTGGCCAAGTTGTAAAAATGATGTGAATAATTCATTGTAGAGCTGTTGTGTTGGATCATTTTTATAGTGTAGACATTTCTCATACACTAGCATAAACTGTTCTGTTTCTGAGAGTGATGATTGTTCAATATCTTTTGATTCATAATAGTAGTTTTTTTCTAAACCCAATGATAAAATAAAATGTATCCCATCTACATATTCTTCAAGAATTACCTTTTTTTCACTTCTTGGCTTCTTGCTCCAAAATTTAAAACATCTTGTCTCATTTGCAAGTTCTCCTAATTCAACAAGTAAGGCTAAACACCTTTCTCGAAATGTATTTCTAGTTGTTAAATCATGATTTGTTTCTATGTATTTATCTAAGTTTTTTTGCATGGTAAATAATGATGTCCAATCCAATTCGCTTTACCCCTTTATTTTTTTTATTTCTTTTTACAAATTATGAAACCTCTTCATAACGTAAAACGTATTAATGACTAACAAGTACTGAGGAGACGGTAAAAATGGTCATTGTTTATTTATTCCGCATACTTATTCTTATTTCATTGGCTATTATTTTCTATACTATCATAAAATATTTTCGAAATCCTGAAAGATACTTACGAATTGCAAAAGAAGAAAGAGGATTTTTCTTTCTAGACGATCCTAAAAATAGCCAAAGAAATTTTCAAATTGTATATAAAGGTTGTTCTTTTGAGGGTGAAAAATATCTAGGTACGACAGAAGAATCTTTTGAGGTTGTAGATATAAACATTTCTGTTCGGAATCCTTTAGAATTACGTGGACTTTCACGCGATGATTTATATTTCCTTGAAAAGGAGATTTTAACTCGCTATCCACATGCTAATATTACATGGAAGCACCCCATTGATCAATTGCTTTTATCGAAAAAATAGCTCATCTCAATTCTGAGATGGGCTATTTTTATCCAACTGTTTGGAAAAATTCTTTCCATTTGATGATGTTTTCTTTCCGACGAAAATGAATAATGAATAATCCAAACATCATGAGACAAAGGAGCATATAGGTAACAGATAATGTGGAAACCCATTGACCAACCATCGTGTACACAAAGGCAATTGGAATATTAGAGAAAATAGAGAACTTGGCATATTCTTTAAAATTAGTTGACATTTCTAATAAACATAGAGATAAAAGATGAAAATGAATAAACGGTATAAGTCGTAGAAAAGCAATTTGGTAGGGTGTTAATTCTAAATCGTTCATTAGTCTTTTTCGAAGATGGATGAGTTTTTTGAATGTGTTTGGTGCAACGGGGACAATATAATAGAATAATAAGCTTGACAATGTAATTCCTATAAGTGAATAGATTGTACCTGCAAGTGTCCCGAAAAGTATTCCACCCGAAACACAAATAAAAATAACTGGAATAAATAGTAGAGGACGAAGTAAATGAAAGCCGATAAATAAAATTGGTGCGAACAACCCACCGTTCTCAACGAATGTTAGGATATAAGCCCCGAGTTGTTCCATTCCTCCCCTCCTTTACATTTATAAAAACACATGAACATCTGATGGTCCCATATAACTATATGCTTGCTTACATGAATTTATGTTTTTCTATTATAAGTAATAAAAAAAGACCAAATCAGCAGTTCATATACTGATTTGATCTTCTTACTTATTGTAATGCAGCTTTTGCTTTTTCAGCTAATTGAGCAAATGCTTTTTCATCATGGATAGCAAGGTCTGAAAGCATTTTACGATTAATTTCAATACCTGCTAATTTTAAACCATGCATTAATTTATTGTATGATAGTCCATTCATACGTGCCGCTGCGTTGATACGAGCAATCCATAATTTACGGAATTCACGTTTTCTTTGTTTACGGTCACGATATGCGTATTGACCTGATTTCATAACTTGTTGTTTTGCAGTTTTAAATAATGTTCTTTTTGAGCCATAATAACCCTTGGCTAGTTTAAGTACACGTTTACGACGTTTACGCGTAACTGTACCACCTTTTACTCTTGCCATGTTGTTCCCTCCTAAGACAATCTGTTAAAATTTCATTCTAAAATTTATGGAAGCATGTTTTTAATACGTCTGTAGTCACCAGCAGATACAAGTGCACTTTTACGTAATTTACGTTTTCTTTTTTGTGACTTATTGGCAAATAAGTGACTTGTATATCCATGTGAACGTTTTAATTTACCAGTTCCTGTTCTCTTGAAACGTTTTTGAGAACCTTTATGGGTTTTCATTTTAGCCATTAATTTTCCTCCTTGTATCATCCAACACATTCTTTTAAATCATGTGTATTGATTATTTTTTTTCAGCAGAAGGAGCAAGCATCATATACATATTACGTCCTTCCATTCTTGCTTTCGATTCAACGGTTGCAATGTCTTTTACTTCATCTGCTAGACGTTCCAATACTTCTCTTCCTAAATCTTTATGAGTGATTGCGCGTCCACGAAAACGAACAACTGCTTTTACTTTATCACCTTTACTTAGGAACTTACGTGCATTTCTTAGTTTCGTATTGAAATCATGTTCACCAATAGCAGGTGTGAAGCGGACTTCTTTCACGTTGATCACTTTTTGTTTTTTACGAGCTTCTTTTTCTTTCTTCTGTTGTTCATAACGATACTTTCCGAAGTCCATAATTCGACAAACTGGCGGTTTTGCATTTGGAGCAACTAAAACTAAATCTAAATTACGTGTTTTAGCTATTTCTAATGCTTCTTTTTTCGATTTTACCCCAAGTTGATCACCGTTTGAATCAATGAGTCGAACCTCCCTGGCACGAATTTTCTCATTGACGTTCATATCTTTGCTAATTGCAAGCCACCTCCATTGAGATTTTAAAAAACTGATCTGTTTGACAAGTAAAGGTCTAAAAATCTCATTTCATTTACTAGGGAATGAAGCTTTATCATTCTCCTCGCCTCTGCAATCAAAAATAAAAAAGTGTAGGCACATAGATACACCCACACTTCTCCAAACATTACATTCATTATAGAAATAGAGAATAACCAGCCAACAGCTTGTGCGCGTTGAACAGGTGAGAAGCGGGTGCTTCTACTTGTCTTAGATCATATTTATTTTTATTAACTAATAAAATATACCATATAAAAAATGATTAGTCAAGGTGATTATTAAACAAAGTAATACTTTCAATCAGTAGAACCACACAACAAGTTAACCTGAGTTAAAATAACAAAACAGATGTTTAGATGCAGGTATGAATGAAATATTTCATCAAAACGTAACTCAAATCATATTCTCACTGATATCCAATTGGACGCATACACTATGACACAATATGTTTTTATTTAGGAGGTACCATGTGTAATGGAATTAACAGCAGCACATTGGATGTATCTAATTGGAACATGTATCATCATTTTAACGATGCTATTTAAGCAAAATATTGTTGTCCCCTCCATTATTGTAACATTTGTCGTTGGTTGGATTTACTCTGGCTCTATAATAGATGGCTTACAAACCATATTCAACGCCAGTCTTATTGCAGCCGGTGAGTTATTCAACATTTTCTTAATTATTGCTATCATGACCGCTTTATTACACGCTTTAAAATCGATAGGTTCAGATAAAAAAATGATAACACCATTTCAAGGACTCATGAAAAATGGGCATGTTTCTTTTTGGGTAATTATTTTCGTAACATATATCATTTCTCTGTTTTTCTGGCCAACACCTGCTGTACCACTCGTTGGTGCTTTACTTATTCCTGTCGCTGTTCGTTCTGGACTTCCACCGATTGGGTCGGCAATCGCTATTTCACTTGCTGGTCAAGGTATGGCTTTATCCTCTGATTACATTATTCAAATTGCCCCTACTTTAACAGCAACAGCAGCTGGAGCAGATGTCGATATCCTCGCTACTCGAGCATTGGGACTATCTATTATTACTGGAGTTGTCGCCATTATAATTGCTTATCTATCACTAAGAAAGTCTATTTCATCACCTTCCGAGTCGCATCTTACTAAATGGGAAGAAACAGATCAACCACCTGAAAATTTAAATGACGATTCAGTGGTAGAAACCCCATCTAAAAACAAATATGGGACTCTCTTTGCTATACTCGTTCCTATTACATTTCTTATCATCATTATCTATATGTTTCTTGCTAAGTTTTCCGATATGTTTTCTTCTGTAGATGGCAGTACGGGTGCTGCTTTGATTGGTGGAGTTTCAGCTATTCTCCTTGTTGCAGTATCTATGTTTAGAAATTTCCGTTCTTCCTTCAATCATGTTAGCGACAATCTTATAAAAGGATTTTTATTTGCTTTTAAAGCTATGGGACCTGTGATACCTATCGCTGGTTTCTTCTTTATGGGAAGTAATGAATTATTTAGTAAAATCATTGGTACAAATCCAGAAGAAACACCTTCTTTTCTTTTCGATTTAGTTGTTTCAGGGCAACAATATATCCCTGAAAGCAGCTTTGTTGCTGGCATGGGAATCCTATTAATCGGAGCAATTACTGGATTAGATGGTTCTGGTTTTTCAGGTCTACCTTTAGTTGGATCTTTATCCGGGGCGTTAGGTGGGAATGTAGGGATAGATGTGGAGACATTAGCTGCAATCGGACAAATGGGATCCATTTGGGTTGGTGGTGGTACATTAATCGCCTGGTCATCCCTTGTCGCTGTTGCTGGATTTGCAAAAGTTCCTGTTATGAAACTTGTTCGAAAAACACTCCTTCCGGTCATTATTGGGTTAATCGTATCTACGTTAGTCGGTTTGTGGTTATTCTAAGACTTGCATATTAAATAAAAGTCCTGGTAATTAGGACAGAAATTCTAATTACCAGGACTTAACATATATTACAGCAAATTGTAATTCATCTCACGGATCAAATTATTTCCCCCGTAATACTTTTTGTTCTACTTCATCTTTTAATAATTGTTCAAATGCGTCATAACTCATTGTTTCAGAGTTTTTCTCTCCATATCGTCTTGCATTCACTGCATTATCTTCTATTTCTTTATCACCTACAACGAGTGTGAATGGAACTTTTTCAGTTTGTGCTTCACGAATTTTATAACCAATTTTCTCATCACGTACATCCACTTCCACACGTCTTCCTTGCATTCGTAAACGATCAGCTACATCATTTGCATAGTCGAGGTGAGCTTTTAAAGAAACAGGGATTACTTTAACTTGCACAGGTGAAAGCCACGCAGGAAAAGCTCCTTTATATTCTTCCAATAGGAAGGCTACAAAACGTTCCATTGTAGAAACAACCCCGCGGTGAATAACAACTGGGCGATGTTGCTTTCCATCTTCACCAATATAGGATAAATCGAATTTTTCAGCTACTTGATAGTCTAACTGAACAGTTGATAATGTTTCGTCTTTTCCAAGTGCTGTTTTTACTTGTACATCTAATTTAGGTCCATAAAAAGCTGCTTCCCCTTCAGCTTCAACGTATTCTAAATTCATTTCTTCCATTGTTTCTTTTAGTACAGCTTGTGCCTTTTCCCACATTTCATCATTATCGATATATTTCTCTTTATCCTCTGGGTCACGATATGACAAACGGAAGTAATAATCTTCAATTCCAAAGTCTTTATACACATGCTCGATTAATTCCACAACACGAATGAATTCTTCCTTCATCTGATCTGGACGAACAAAAATATGAGCATCATTTAAAGTCATCCCCCGTACACGTTGTAATCCAGCTAGCGCACCTGACATTTCATAACGATGCATGGTTCCTAACTCTGCAATACGAACTGGTAAATGGCGGTAACTATATAATTGGTTTTTATAAACCATCATATGGTGTGGACAGTTCATCGGACGTAATACTAAATCTTCATTATCCATTTCCATTCTAGGGAACATATCTTCATTATAGTGATCTAAGTGACCACTTGTTTTATATAATTCTACACTACCGAGAACAGGTGTGTATACATGGTCATATCCTAATTTTTCTTCTATATCTACAATATAGCGTTCAATGATACGTCTAATTGTTGCCCCTTTTGGTAGCCATAGAGGTAGTCCTTGTCCGACCTTTTGTGAAATGGTAAAGATGCCTAATTCTTTTCCTAATTTACGATGATCACGTTCTTTTCTTTCCTCCAAAATATGAAGATATTTTTCTAATTCTTTCTTCTTTTCAAAAACAGTTCCATAGATTCGCTGTAATTGTTTATTTTTACTGTCTCCACGCCAATATGCACCAGAAATACTTAACAATTTAAAAGCCTTAATTTTACCTGTGGAGGGAACATGAACTCCACGACATAAATCAAAAAAGTCATCTTGCTTATAAATGGTCACTTGTTCATCTTCAGGAATATCATGAATGAGTTCTATTTTCAATGGATCATTTATATCTGTAAACATTTGAATTGCTTCTTCTCGGGTAACTTCAATCCGTTCAATTTCAATGTTTTGATCAATAATTCGTTGCATTTCTTTTTCAATTTTTGGTAGGTCTTCTGGTGTTAACGAGACCTCCATATCCATATCATAATAAAATCCTTCTTCAATAACTGGGCCTACACCAAAGTTCACCTCTTTATATAGTCGCTTGATAGCTTGGGCCATTAAATGGGCTGTGGAGTGGCGCATGATATCAATACCTTCATCATCTTTATACGTGATTATTTCAATCGCACCACTAGCGGGAAGTTCTCGTTTTAAATCAAGTAATTTTCCATCTAGTTTGACTGCTAATGCTTGCTTTTTTAAACCAGAAGAAATACTTTTTGCAATATCCTCACCTGTTGTTCCTTTTGGAAAAACTTTTGTTGCACCATCTGGGAATTGAATATTAATTTCATCCATTTCTAACACTCCTTCATTTATGTTTATCCATTAAAAATAAAAAAACACTCATCTCTTTGTTTGACACAAAGGGACGAGTGTTGATATCGTGGTTCCACCCTAATTTACGTAATGAATAACATTTCATTAACGACTTCATTTTCCGTAACGTGGATCAGACGCTGCAATGTACTTATTTCCAATGCAGAGTTCAAAGGTGGTAATTGTTTGATAACCGTAGAAGCTTTCAGCCAGTGACTTCTATCTCTTTAACAGTTATTTGACAAACAATCATGTCCTTGTCGTAACCGATAATAATATGATTGAAATTTTATCTAATATTATACCAATAATTCATTAAGAATGCAACTATCTTTGTAAAGAAAATGGAAAATCAGATACCGGCAAGAACTTCACTTTTTCCTGAAAAACATTAATAATGGTTTGTGTTTTTGGTTCTGATGGATCATCACCATATATTTTTATTGTATTTGGTGCAATTGCAATTAACGGTGCTAAATTCATTTCATTTCCATCTAAACCAACGATATACAATGGTTCTTTATGCATTAATTGTTTTAATTTTTTTTCTGTTAAGTGACTCCCATCTGTTTTATAAAAGGTAAATGAATCTCCTTGTAGAACATGGATGAGATCATGACTAGCTTGTTTATTTGAAATATATTCCCGAAGCATATGTATAAATGCTTGATGGTCTTCTTCACGTTTAAAGTCATCAATAGCTAACCCAATCCACTGTATTAATTTATCTCTAAAAGCAGATAAGCGAAATTGTATAATCGAATCAAAGTGGATGGATGGAGTTTGACGAATATTTGTATAAAACAAGGTCTGTAACATATCTTTCGGGTATTCCTTATCTAAGATATTAAAATCATGATGTTCTTCTAATAACATTTCTTCAGTCAAATTTAAAATCCGATTTATTTCTTCCTGATCCGTATAATAATATTTATCTTTGATGAGCTTTCTTACGACTTCCGTAAGATGAAAATTCATAAATACCTCAACCATTGCTTTTGAAATACTAATGGCCAGTTGTTTACTAGAATTATTTAATTGTAATCGATTCCCCCAATCTTTACTTGTTTCCCAATGCACATTAATTTCATTTGTTATTTGAAATAAAGACTCACAAAAATAAGTTACTTCTTTAGTAGACTGAAAATAAACTTCAAACAAAGGACATCACCCTCACACTAATCCAAACTGTTACATTATATGGACATGCAAGAGAAAAAATGTATAAATCTAAAAACTAATGATACTCTTTTATAGAAAAGATGAACAAATATTTGTTTCTATCTTACAGAGGGATGTTTTCTGTTGCAATTGTATCTGGAGTGGAGTGAGATGAGGAATGTGTTATTCAACTGTGACAGTGAGCAACGAAGGGACCGATACGAAAAGCTAAAAGGCCGTTGCTAACACAACGGTCTTTATTTCTAATATTGCTTATTACATTGATTGAAGATTCATTATTCACGACGATTTCTTCCATAAACAGGTACTTCTTTACTAACTTGTTTAATTCGTTCAATAATTCGGCCTGCCTTGACTTGTTCTACTCCATTTTTCGTCGTTGCTAGCATCGTTTCTAGTTGTGATAAACTATAATTGGATGTGAAAAAGACAGGTAATTTCTCCATCATGCGAAATTGTAAAATTGATCCAAGAATCTCATCACGAAACCAAGGTGACTGCATTTCTGCTCCAATATCATCAAGCATCAATACATCTGCTTTTTTAAAATAATCTATCTTTTTATTTACAGAATCATCTTTTAAGGATGAACGCATTTCACGGACTAATTCCGGCATATAAATTAACATAGAAGAAATATTAAAATTCTTCAATGAATTTGCTAATGCACCAAGAAAATATGTTTTTCCTACACCAAACGGACCATGAAAAAAGATTCCCTTTTCTGGAATTCCATCTTTTGCTTGTCTAATGAACTGGTGTAATTCCATTACCGCTTGACCACGTTCTGAATCACTGTCAATTTCATCAATGGATGCTTCTAGTATATCCTTTGGCATGTATAAGCTTTTAATCAATTTTGTTTGCCTTCGCTCTTGTTCATCTTGAAGATGTAGTTGACATTTTTCATAGGAAATATGAATATCATTTCCTTCCACGCGTAGCACCGGCGTGTATCCTTTAAGCATATTACAGCATGTCGGTAAAGATTCACATGCTGCACATTGCTTGGATTGACTTTTGTATTCATATAGTTTCATCATATTTCTTGTAATATCTTTTTTCGTTAGTTCTGGATGCAATGATAAAAACTGTTTTATTCCCGGGTCATTTAATACTTCTCGACTTATCTTAATATAATATTCTTTGAAGTTTTTATTGGTGTGCATCCATTTTTTTAAAGCAAATTGTACTGGTTCCATAAACTCAGACCTCCTTTACATTATTTTTTTTGGTTTGTAGCATGCTCTTTAATAAATGCTGCCATTCTTTCTTTCTCTTTTTGAACATCAATTTTCTGCTGATTTGGTAAAGATTCTTTTTGCTTTTCTTTTTGTTTTGTTTTACGCTCTTTAAACCAATCTGGAATAACTTCTGTCTGTTTTTGTTGTCTATAGTAAGGTGTACGATATTGCTGCTTTGTCTTATTGGCTTCAAATTGCTTTTGCTGTTTTTTAGCGAATTCCATAGCTTGTTTAGCCGTCTTTAAATTAGCTCGTGACCAATGGCTCGCAATTTTCTCCATATATGCCTTTGATAAGCCCATATTTGATTGTAATAAAACATAATGTATCAAAACATTCATTACTGGAGGGGTTAACCCTTGCGATAACATGACATCCCGAACTGCTTTAAGGTCTTGAGCTGAAGCTTGATTCCCACTAGATAAGTTAGCTAATAGTTGTTGCGGAGATACCATTTCTAATGTATGAATCAGTCTTTCTTCTTTCGTTTTCGGTTTTGTTTGTGATTCCTCTTGTTTAGATGGTTCATCCTTAACTGATAGTTTAATAGGAACATTTTTACCATTTATTGAGTATTTATCATGACAGGCTTGTTTAAATTCTTCTACATCAAATTCATTCTCTTCATTCAATGCCCATAAAACACAACTTTCCACTTCATAATTTGCTAACTGATAAAGAATTTGCATCTGTGATATGATGCGTTTGTTTTCTTTTGTTAATACTTTTTTAGATGGAATCATCCGTTGTTTTAACATGGTTGACATCCAGGTGAAATCCATCATTTCAATTTGTGGACCCATACTTTCTCCTTGCAATTCTGGTACGTGTTTTACCGTTTCTGATGTCGGTTGAAATGTCTCAAATACCTCATGAAATGTAGCAGTGATGTTTCTTTTATCTTTTGAATGTGATTTCCTAATAAGCGTGTTTTTTAATTGATCAAATCGGTGTTGACCAAGATGGTGATATAATAATTGTGACAACATAGCATCTTGAAAAAATGTATTTGGTGCAAAAGGACTTTGTAACTCATACATATATCCGGAATGATTTTTGTTTTCTACTTCATACGTGTTTAATAATCCAATCCCCTCTAGTTTTAGACGAGCTTTATATATTTCATCTAGAGGTATAAGTAAATAATTCATTAATACGTGATGTGTCCTGGCAATGAAACTGGATTGTAATTGGTATTCATGTAGCAATGTTTGGTATAACATTACAGCTTGTATTCCAATTAGTGGTTGATACAAATGGGTTAATGAAATGGCGTAGTCTACAGGTAACTCACCTCTAAATTGAACAAAAAAACCGTCATTTGGCAAGATTTTTCCAATGAAGTTCATTTTATAACCCTTTCTTTAACGTGGTTCTATTCATGTTTTGATTTCTTATCCGCTTCAATTAAATCTTTTAATTCATTCATAAATACGGTAATATCCTTAAATTGTCGATAAACAGAAGCAAAACGAACATATGCCACCTCATCAACTTGAGCAAGTTGCTCCATTACTTTTTCTCCAATTTCATTACTATCCACTTCTGCAACATTTTTATTGTGAAGTTGTTTTTCAATTTGATGGACCATTTCATCGATTGTATCAGCTGATACAGGCCGTTTTTCACAAGATTTTATAATTCCACGAGTTAATTTTTCTCGATTAAACTCTTGGCGTACTCCATCTTTTTTAACAACCATTAGTGGTACTTTTTCAGTACGTTCAAATGTTGTGAAACGAAATCCACATGACTCACATTCACGTCTTCTACGAATAGAGCGTCCTTCTTCAATCGGACGTGAGTCTAGGACTTTGGAATTTTTATTTTGACAGGTTGGACATCTCATTTTGTTCGCTCCTAAATATATAGTCTTTAATTAATATTTACATAAATACAAACATCAAGGCATCGCATGAAAATTATTCTATTTTTTTATATTATAAAATAGCAACTTTTATCTTTAACTACCATCACGTTGATTCTATACAAGAAATTATATACTCTATCTATTTTAGCATGTTTTTTATATTCTATAAAGGAACAAAAAAATCATAAGCAATATAACACAAGTGTTTATTATTTGAAACATAATTTCGTCACATTCACCAAGTAATTAATAGATTACGGGTATTTTAAATAGTAGGTAATTTATTGTAGTTTAGCAGATTACGCATAGAAAGATACCATATAGTATGATCAAAAATTCTCCCATAAAAAAAAAGGTTGTCCATGTAAGAACATGGATAACCCTTTCGTTTATCTTTATTTATTTTTTACAAACAGTGATTTTCCAACATATTTTGTCAAATCAACAACACGTTTAGAGTAGCCCCATTCATTGTCATACCATGCTAATACTTTTACTTTATGATCGTCCATTACCATCGTTGATAAGGCATCAATTGTAGCGGAAGCTTCTGTTGTTGTGTAATCAATAGATACTAGTGGTTCCTCACTATATTCGATGATTCCTTCTAAATCACCTGTTGCTGCTTGTTTAAACGCTTCATTCACTTCATCCACTGTAACCGATTCTTCAACATCAATCACTAAATCAACTAAGGACACATTTGGTGTTGGTACACGTAAAGCCATACCATGTAATTTTCCATTTAAATGTGGTAATACCTCACCTAATGCTTTTGCAGCACCTGTTGATGTTGGGATAATGGATTGTGTACATCCTCTAGCACGGCGTAGGTCTTTATGTGGATTGTCTAAATTCTTTTGATCATTTGTAAATGCATGAACAGTTGTCATCAAACCGTTTACAATTTTAAACTGTTCATCCAATACCTTTACAACTGGTGCCAAGCAGTTTGTTGTACATGATGCATTCGAAACAACTGTATCTGTTTCTTCATATTCATCATGATTTACACCCATTACAATTGTTTTATCAACATCTTTGCCTGGAGCTGTAATAACTACTTTTTTTGCACCTGCATTTATATGAAGACCGGCTGTCTCTTTTGTTTTAAATGCACCTGTTGCTTCAACGACAACATCGATTTTGTATGCTTCCCATGGTAATTGTTCTGGGTCTCTTGAGTTAACGTGTGCAATTTTGTGCCCATCTATTTCAAGCTCTTCTCCTACTACTTTTACATCACCATCATAAGCACCATGAACACTATCATATTTAATTAAGTGTGCTAAAGTTTCTGTAGGATAGCTAGCATTTACTGCTACAACTTCTAATTGTTCATCTTGCATTGCTTGACGAAAAACCATACGTCCAATTCGCCCAAAGCCATTTATCGCAATACGGATTTTATTCATTTGTGTATTCCTCCTGTATATGCCATACTTTTTTTATGAAAACCATTAATAGTATAACATATTAAACCTAAAAATGTGATTATTTATGTAAAAAAACATTTTCTTTATAAGATTGTAGAAAAGTTTTCAAAAAAGAAGGAGAAGAAGCGAGTTTTTTCTGCTTCTTCTCCTTTTAATTATAAGATGTTCCAATCTCGAAGTATTTTCTCTAATTGTTGAAAGCTTTCACGTTTTGTACCATTATTATCAATCACTGCATCTGCCATTTTCACTTTTTCATTCAAGGAAAGCTGTGAATTGATTCTATTTTTCGCTTCCTCTTCTGTATATTGATCACGAGCCATCAAACGATTTAATTGAACTTCTTCATCAACATAGACAACAATTGTTTTATCAACGAAGCTGGTTAATTTATTTTCGAATAAAAGTGGAATATCAAGAACAACGGCTTTTTCCTTCGCTTCGATATAGCCGTCTCGTTTTTCTATCATTCGCTTACGAATAGCTGGATGGATCAAATTATTTAGCTTTGTTCGTTTTTCCTCACTCGTAAAAACGATTTCACCTAATTTCTTTCGGTCTAGTGTTCGGTCTTTTCGTAAAATTTCTTTTCCAAAAGCTTGTACAATATCTTGATACGCTTTCTCCCCTGGTAGAACAACTTCTCTAGCAATTTTATCCGCATCAATAACAGGAATGTTTAAGTCATCAAACATTAAGGAAACAGTACTCTTTCCACTAGCAATACTTCCTGTTAGTCCAATTGCAAATGTCATATTAATCTTCCTTTTCATTAACTCTATTTTCACACTGGCAATTTGGGCAAATATGTGTGCCACGGCCACTAACTTTCATTTTTTCTATTTCTGTTCCGCAAATTTTACATGGTTTATTTTCCTGTCCATAGACATATAATTCCTGCTGAAACATTCCCATGTCACCTTGACTATTAACATAGGAGCGAATTGTTGTTCCGCCTAAATGAACAGCCTCACGTAAAATACTAATCGCTTCTTTACGGATTGCTTCCGCCTCTTTCTTTGTTAGTTTATTCGCTTGTTTTAATGGGTGAACTTTCGCTTTAAACAATGTTTCATCAACATAAATATTCCCTAGTCCTGCTAGTACGGTTTGATCCAATAAAACGGCTTTTATGACTCGAGTTGTTTTTTGCAGTTTTTCATAAAAGTAATCCAATGTAAAAGCAGCTTCAAAGGGATCAGGCCCTAGTTGATTCAGAGGTTTTTGTTCAAGTTCTTTGCCTTTCGGTATGAGATGCATCGTTCCAAATTTACGTACATCATTATAGCGTAATTCCTCATTATTTGTGAATGTAAAAATAACATGTGTATGTTTCTTAACTGGTTTCGCACAATCATATACATTATATTTACCTTCCATTCGTAAATGAGAGACTAGGATATATTCATCTAATTCGAAAAGCAGAAACTTTCCTTTTCGATGAATATCATGAATGGTTTCGCCATTTAAAAGGGTTTTAAATTGTTGTATATCATCTGGCACCTTAATAATATTTGGCCAGTGAACAGTAACCTCTTTGATTGTCTTTCCCACAACAAATCGTTTCAATGTGTTCTTTATTGTCTCAACTTCCGGTAGTTCTGGCATGTTTTCCCTTCCCCTTACTGTACATCAAACCAACTTTTTCCATAAGCATAATCAACTTTTAATGGAACGTTTAATGGAACAGCATTTTCCATACAAGTTGTCACACCTTTAATTAATGCATCAAGCTCATGTTTTGGTGCTTCTAAGATTAATTCATCATGAACTTGTAATAAAATACGTGATTCCATTTGATTTTTCTTTAAATGTTCATTTAAATCAATCATTGCCTTTTTAATAATATCTGCTGCACTCCCTTGAATTGGAGTGTTCATTGCTGTTCTTTCTGCAAAACTTCTTCGATTAAAATTACGGCTTGTTATTTCTGGCAAATATCTTCTACGGTTCATAATTGTTGTCACATAGCCATTTTGTTTGGCTTCTTGCACAATATCATCCATATATTGTTTAACACCTGGATAACTTTTAAAATAGACATCAATAAATTTTTTGGCTTCCTTTCTGGTGATTCCCAAGTTTTGTGATAACCCATAATCACTAATGCCGTACACGATACCAAAATTAACTGCTTTTGCTTGACGTCGCATATTGGCTGTTACATCTTCTTTTTCAACATGGAATACATCCATTGCTGTTTGCGTATGAATATCCATATTCTCTTGGAATGCATGGATTAATTTTTCATCCTCAGCAATGTGTGCTAGTACTCTAAGCTCAATTTGAGAGTAGTCTGCAGAGAAGATTACCCATTCTTGTTCTGATGGAACAAATGCTTGACGGATTTTTCTTCCTTCTTCTAAACGAATTGGAATGTTTTGTAGATTGGGCTCCGTAGAACTTAATCTTCCTGTTTGTGTTAATGCCTGATTAAAACGAGTATGAATTTTTTCTGTTTCCAAATGAATTACTTTTAATAATCCTTCTATATAAGTAGAGTGTAGTTTTCCTAATTGACGATACAGTAGTATTTTTGGTATTATTTCATGTTTGTCATATAGTTTATCTAATACGTCTGCTGCTGTGGAATAACCGGTTTTTGTTTTTTTAATGACAGGTAGCTCAAGTTTTTCAAATAATATCACACCAAGTTGTTTAGGGGAATTTAGATTAAATGGTTCACCAGCTAATGTAATGACATCTTGTTCAATTTCATCTAACCGTTGTTTCAATTCTTTTCCCATTTTTTCTAATCGATTTGTATCAACTTGAACACCCGTATATTCCATATTAGCTAAAATAAATGCTAAAGGCATCTCTAATTCCTTGAGTAATTGATATTGTTCATTTTGTTTTAGTTTTTCAGTCATATCATCATGTAATTCAAATAACAGTTTCGTTTTCCGGATAATATGCTCACTGAAGATTTCCTTTTCAGGTATTCTCTTGCTCTTTCCTTTTCCATAAATCTCTTCATCATATTTTACTTGTTTCATATTCATTTCATGAGCGACCTCTGGAATGTTTTCATGATTTTCAGCTGGATTAAGCAAATACGATGCAAGAAACATGTCAAAAGAAGTACCTTTTAACTGAAGCCCTTCTTTTTTTAAAGCAACAGCTGTTTTTTTCGCATCAAAAACAATCTTTTTCTTTGTTTCATCTTCTATCCATTCACGAAATGCCTGTGAGGCAAATGCATCTTCTGGTGAAACGAAATATGCTTGTCCTTTATTCACAATACCAATTCCAATGATTGGTTCTTTATGATAATTATCTTCTAACATTTCTAAAAATAATGCTTCCTTTCCAGAAAACATGTCCGAAGTTATTTCATCTACCATTGTAAATTCTACCTTATCCAGTTCGATGTCCGTCTCTATCTCTTCACCCATGCGTTCCAATAAAGACTGGAATCCTAGTTCTTTAAAAAAACCAATAATCTGATTGGAATCATAGCCTTCATATGTAAGATCATCGATTCCTACTTCAATTGGGGAATGACAGTTAATGGTTACTAACTCTTTACTCATAAAAGCATCATCTTGATAAGTGGTTAAGTTTTCCTTCAGCTTTTTTCCACGTACTTCATGAAGATTTTCATAAATGTCCTCTAATGTTTTGTATTGTTTTAATAATTTTGTAGCTGTTTTTTCTCCAACACCTGGGACACCTGGGATATTATCTGAGTTATCACCCATTAATGCCTTTAAATCAATAATTTGATCAGGTGTTAAATCCATTTTCTCCTTCATATATGCTGGGGTATATGTTTCAATTTTACTTATTCCTTTTCGCGTCATTGCCATTGTCACGTCATCAGACACAAGCTGAAGCATATCTTTATCCCCCGTAAAAATGGTCACGTCCCATTTTTTATCTTTTGCTTGAGTAGCAAGGGTACCAATAATATCATCTGCTTCATATTGATTTAATTCATAATGTTGAATTTGAAATGCGTCTAATAATTCCCTTACAAGTGGAAACTGCTCAGACAATTCTGGTGGAGTTTTTTGTCGACCACCTTTATATTCTTTATATGTTTTATGACGAAATGTTGTTTTACCAGCATCAAAAGCAACTAGCATATGTGTTGGTTTTTGCTCTTCTAAAATTTGTAATAACATCGTTGTAAACCCATAAACGGCATTTGTATAAATGCCTTTATCGTTATTTAATAATGGCAGAGCAAAAAAAGCTCGATATATAATACTGTTACCATCAACTAAAACGAGTTTCTTCTTCATTTCATTTCCTCCTCGTTAATTGCTTCCTTTTCTAGTTTACCATGGTTTTACTGAAAGGGGAAAAGCTTACTACATGAACTATAAAAGGTCTACTATCAAGATAAAAGAAAGATGTTAACTGTTTCAGATTCATGGAATTAAGGATACAATCAGAAAAAATAAAAAAACACTTCCATAAAGAAGCATTTTTCATAATTTGTTGTTTTTAGGTAAACTCACAGTGAAAGTAGACCCCTCATTTAGTTTACTCTCTACCGAAACATTTCCACCATGGAGTTCTGTAATATGTTTTACTATGGCTAACCCTAAACCAGTCCCACCTGTATCCCTACTCCTTGCTTTATCCACGCGATAAAACCGTTCAAAGATACGGTGTGCTACATCTTCTGGTATACCGATTCCTGTATCACTAATTTTAATTTGTACCATGTCTTCCTTTTCAATAGCTATAATACGCACTTTTCCATATTGTGGAGTATAATTAATTGCATTGGCAAGCAAGTTGATTAAAATTTGTTTTATTTTATCACGATCAGCTCTTAAGCAAATGGAATCATCAATAGAAGCGACAATTTCTATTTGTTTTTCTGTTACTTTCTGTGTAAATCCCGGTAGTACTTCTGTAACAACTTTAGACAACTGCATATCTGTTAGTGTTAGTCGATGTTCTTCTTTTTCTAACTTCGACAATGTTAGTAAATCATCTACTAAAACCTGCAGCCGTTTACTCTCATCATAAATAATTTCGATAAACTGTCGATTGATTTCTGGGTTACTTAAATCTTCATCAATTAAAGTTTCAGCAAACCCGGTAATGGATGTAATCGGAGTTTTTAATTCATGAGAAACATTTGCGACAAAATCTTTTCGCATCGTTTCCACATTTTTAAATTCTGTTATATCATAAAATACAAGGACTGCCCCCTTTAATAATTTCCGATCTGTAAATATTGGAGCTCCAACTACTTCTATATACATGTTTCGTGGATGTTCATTTAATACAATAGATCCTTTTGCATTTTCTTCATATAAAAAGGCATTCTGTACTGTACGATGGATTTCTGTCTGTTTTAACACATCATAATATAAATATCCTACATAATCATGTTGATTTCCACCAAACATGGACAGAAATTTTCGGTTTACTAAATGGATGTATCCTTTTTCACCGATTAAAGCAAGCCCACTATTTGTATTATCAATCACGGTTAATAATTGATCTGATTGTATCTGTTCATTAATAGAAAGTTCACTTAAATTTCGAGCCAACTCATTAATTTGTCGGCTTAAAGTACCAATACTTCCATTGAATGGATGGTGAATACGAGCACGATAATTTTCTTTCAAAAGTTCATTAACCGTATTAGAAGCAACTTGAATTGGTTTAATATATTTATGATATATATTTAAGAAAATGATAAGAAGAACAATATATTCGATTGCTAAGATGGAAATAAGTGCAACATAATCGTCCACAATAAAGCTTAAAATAACACCAGTAAGAGCAACAAGCAAAAAGATGCTTATGATATATCCTTTTTTCAAACTTGAAAATGATCTTTTCATTTTAACGGCTCCTCTAGTTTATATCCAATTCCTCTTACCGTTTTTATATATTCCGGTTTTCTTTTGTCTGCTTCGATTTTGTCCCTTAAATGGCTAATATGAACATCTACGATTCGAGTATCTCCTACAAAATCATAATTCCAAACTGCACTTAATAATTGATCCCTTGACAGTACTTTACCCAAGTTCATTGCTAAATAATATAACAACTCAAATTCCTTTCGAGTGAAACTCATTAATTGGTTGTTTTTCTGTACTTCATATCGTTCTGGATAAATCATCAATTTGCCAATTTTCAACTTAGAAAAAGATTGATGATCTGTTTGTCGATTCGTTCGGCGTAAAATAGCCTTAATCCTTGCAACTACTTCTTTTGGGCTAAATGGTTTTGTTAAATAATCATCTGCCCCTAATTCTAAACCTAATATTTTATCAATTTCATCGTCTTTTGCTGTTAACATTAAAATAGGTATTTCTATTTTTTCTTGTCTTAATTGTTTACATACTTCCATACCATCCATTCCCGGAAGCATCAAATCAAGAATAATCAAATCATAGTCATTTTCTTTTACCATTTCTACAGCTTCCAAACCGTCAAAAGCTGCTTCTGTTTGGAATCCTGATTTCTCCAAATTATAAGTTAATAATGTTACAATTGATTGTTCATCATCTACAATAAGTATTTTTTTATCCACTGCAACAAACTCCTTAACTTTTTATTATGCCAAATTTTAACATGTATATACCTATACTACATGTCTTTAAGGTGAAAGTGAATGAAAACTTCCCTATGTTGATGAAATTTTACAAAACCTTAACAAATAATGATATAAAAAAGCTTCTTCCTGTATAAGTACAGAAAGAAGCTTTTTATACATTAAAAATTTATTGTAAGATTTCCATGACTTTTTTAACAGAATTAGCTGAGTTATCTAAAGCTGTTTTTTCTTCTTCTGTTAAGTCTAATTCGATAATTTTTTCGATACCATTTCCACCTAAGATAGTTGGTACACCAAGGTAAATGTCGGAGTAGCCATATTCACCTTCTAAATATGCAATTGCTGGTAATATACGACGTTGATCTTTTAGAATTGCCTCTGCCATAACCGTTAGAGAAGCTGCTGGAGCATAGTATGCACTGCCATTTCCTAAAAGATTTACGATTTCTCCGCCACCTTTACGAGTACGTTCTACGATTGATTCTAGACGTTCTTTAGAAATTAATGTTTCTATAGGAATACCACCTGCATAGGAGTAACGTATTAACGGTACCATATCATCGCCATGTCCACCCAGAACGAATCCTGTTACATCTTTTACAGATAGATTTAATTCCTCGGCAACAAATGTACGGAAACGTGCTGTGTCAAGTACACCTGATTGGCCAATCACACGTTCTTTAGGGAATCCCGATTCTTTGAATACTGTATATGTCATTGCATCAACTGGGTTTGTTAAAACAACAATATAGCAGTTCGGTGAATATTTCACGATTTCTTGTGTAACAGATTTCATGATTTTAGCATTTGTATTTACTAAATCATCACGACTCATTCCAGGTTTACGAGCTATACCTGCTGTAACAATTACAAGGTCAGAATTCTTCGTATCTTTATAGTTAGCTGTACCAACAATATTTGCATCAAATCCTTGAACAGGACTTGCTTCTAGCATGTCTAATGCTCTTGCTTTTGTTGGATCTTCCATATTTGGAATATCAACGAGAACAATATCTCCTAATTCTCTTTGGGCAAGCATTAGAGCTGTTGTTGATCCAGTAAAACCCGATCCGATAACAGAAATCTTTCTTCGTTTAATACTCACGATGAACCCCCCTATTTCATTGGATTAGTCCATGTTTTTAATTAGTTCATCACCGAACTCAGAACATTTAACTTCTGTTGCACCTTCCATTAAACGCGCAAAGTCATATGTTACAACTTTTGAAGCAATTGTTTTATCCATTGCTTTATTAATTAATTCAGCAGCTTCTCTCCAGCCTAAATGTTCTAACATAAGAACTCCTGAAAGAACAACAGAAGATGGGTTAACTTTATCTAATCCAGCATATTTAGGTGCTGTACCATGTGTTGCTTCAAAAATAGCATGTCCAGTGTCATAGTTAATGTTCGCACCTGGTGCAATACCAATTCCACCTACTTGCGCCGCAAGAGCATCAGAGATATAATCTCCATTTAGGTTCATTGTTGCAACAACATCGAATTCTTTTGGTCGTGTTAAAATTTGTTGTAGGAAAATATCAGCAATAGCATCTTTTACGATGATTTTACCTGCTGCTTCTGCTTCGTCTTGTGCTTTATTTGCTGCATCTTTTCCATCTTTCTCAACAATGCGGTCATATTCAGCCCATGTAAATACTTTGTCACCGAATTCTTTTTCAGCTACTTCATAACCCCAATCTTTGAAAGCACCTTCAGTAAATTTCATAATGTTCCCTTTATGTACAAGGGTTACATTTCTACGTCCTTCATCAAGAGCATATTGAATTGCAGAACGAACAAGACGTTTTGTTCCTTCTTCAGAAACCGGTTTTACACCAATTCCAGAAGTTTCTGGGAAGCGGATATTTTTAACTCCCATTTCATTTTGTAAAAAGTCGACTACTTTTTTAACATCGTCAGTTCCTTTTTTCCACTCAATACCAGCGTAAATATCTTCAGTGTTTTCACGGAAGATAACCATGTCTACGTCCTGTGGATTTTTAACAGGTGAAGGAACACCATCATAGTAACGAACTGGACGTAAGCAGTTATATAAGTCTAATTCTTGACGTAATGCAACGTTTAAAGAACGAAAGCCACCACCAATTGGTGTTGTTAATGGTCCTTTAATTGCAATCAAGTATTCATTGATTTGTTCTAATGTTTCAGCTGGAAGCCACTCACCAGTTTTATTGAATGCTTTCTCACCAGCATATACTTCTTTCCATACGATTCCTTTTTTTCCATCATATGCTTTTTCAACTGCTGCCTCTAATACTTTGCTTGCAGCTGCCCAGATATCTGGACCTGTTCCATCTCCTTCGATAAATGGGATAATAGGATGATCTGGAACATTCAGTTTTCCATTTTGTACAGTAATTTTTTCGCCTTGTGTCATTATGTATCCTCCTAGTAATTAATTTTACCAACTTATATATTAGCATATTCTAATAATTCATGCTCGATTTTAAAATTGCAAAAAACATCAGCATAAAGAATAGCCGAAATACCGGCTATTCTTTACGGATTTACCCACGTTTTTCAACTGGAATATAATCTTGCTTTTCAGGACCAACATATTCTGCACGTGGACGGATTAAACGGTTGTTTGCATATTGTTCAAGAATATGTGCAATCCAACCAGATATACGACTTACCGCAAATATAGGTGTAAAGACATCGTGATCAATGCCCAGGCAATGATAAACCGATGCAGAGTAGAAGTCTACATTAGCAGGGAGTCCCTTTTCTTTTTTAATATATTCTTCGATTTTAACAGACATGTTGTACCATTTTGGTTCACCAACTAAGTCTGTTAATTGTTTAGACATTTTTTGTAAGTGTTTAGCACGTGGGTCGCCTGTTTTATAAACACGATGACCCATCCCCATGATTTTCTCTTTATTATCAAGGGCTTTTTTAATATATGGAATAGCGTTTTCTTCTTCGCCAATTTCATTTAACATTTTCATTACTTGCTCATTTGCACCACCATGTAGTGGTCCTTTTAATGCACCAATTGCAGCTGTAATACCAGAATACATGTCAGATAAAGTTGCAACACATACTCTTGCGGTAAATGTAGACGCATTCAATTCATGATCTGCATGAAGTACTAACGCTTTATTAAATGCCTCTTCTTCAATTGGTTCTGGATCTTTTCCATTTAACATATATAAAAAGTTAGCTGCAAACCCAATACCTTTTTTAGGTTGAACCGGATTTTGCCCTTTACGAATTCTTGCGAATGCAGCTACAACAGAAGCAATTCTAGCTTGTAAGCGGATTGCTTTTCTTGTATTTGCTTCGTCATCCATAATATCTGCTTCTTCATCGTAAAGTCCTAAGACAGATATAGCGCTTCGTAATGCTGCCATTGGATGTACACTTGATAAATCATATGAACGAAGATGGTTTATTACACCTTCTGGTAATGCCATATTTTCATCTAGTTCATTTTTAAATGCATCTAATTCAGATTGATTTGGAAGTCTTTTATTCCACAATAAGTATACAACTTCTTCAAAACTTGCATTTTCTGCTAAATCATCAATATTGTAACCGACGTATGTTAATTGATCATCCATAATAGAACTAATAGATGACTGGGCCGCTACAATTCCTTCTAAACCTTTTGTTGCCGTCATAATACTATCCCTCTCCTTTTTATGTGATTATTTTACTTCATATCAGATAATCACTTTATTTATAGACAATATAATAATATCGTCTCCCCCACATCACATTATAGAATAAAATGGGGATAAAGTGAATTGAAAGCGATTATTTCTTTCATTTTTTTAATAATATGGATAGCTAGTCTAATTTTTATTAATCATTCATATGTTAATAACACATTTACTAGGGGGAAAAAATGGGGTTATTTACATGTATAAGCAAATAGTTTTCGGTGTATTGCGTAGTCTTCTTATTTTGTGTTTTGTGTTTTGTTTCTTCTTTTTCATGAAATGGTTTATTTCATATACATATCCTTTTTTACTAGCGATTGTCATTGCTTATGTTATCCATCCGATTGTTACAGCAATAGAGAAAGGACTGCATCTTTCTAGATCTATAGCAACAATTCTAACAATGGCAAGTGCGTTGATTGTTTTCTTTGGACTTTTCATTCTCATTTTTTCAGAATTTATCCAAGGATTGATCTATTTGGCAGACGAAACACCAACATATTACCAGTTTTTTATTCAGCAAATAGATAAGCTGACAAACCAATATTTATTACCTTATTATGAAAAATTAATAACGGTATTTCAAACATTCCATCCACAGTCCAAAATATTTATAGAAGATAGTTTTCAACAACTCATCAATTACTTATTAGAGACAGGGACGAATCTTTTACAGGATACATTCAGCCACATTCCTGTATTTCTATCTTTTGTCCCTTCTTCCATCATTATCTTTTTCGTTGTTATGTTAGCATCATTCTTTTTTATAAAAGATTGGTACTTTTTAAAAAGAAAACTGGCACATGTTGTACCAGCTTCCCTTATTTATAAAGGTAATCAATTTATCACACATTTCAAAAAGGCTTGTTCAGGTTATGTAAAAGCACAAGGGATCCTTGTTGGTATATCTGCAATGATACTTTTTATCGGATTAAGTCTTTTACAAATCAAACATGCCTTTACAATTACCGTCGTTGCTGCCATTACAGATATATTGCCATTAATTGGGACTGGGATAATTTTCATTCCATGGGTAGTATATACATTCCTCACTGAAAATTATCCATTAACGATCGGATTAAGCATCCTTTACGGAATCATCGTTATTTCAAGACAGATCTTGGAACCAAAAATTATGGCAACAAGTATCGGAATAAATCCATTACTCGCTATATTTGTTTTATTTATTACATGGCAAATATGGGGGGCTAGTAGCATTATTTTTACACCAATTATTCTAATTATACTAACTGTTTTTATGGAAATTGGTTTATTTTCAGCCATTTGGAACTTTATTAAAGGAACTTAATTTACCATTTTCCGAATGTAATGGTATTTTTTTCTATCCATTTTTTTACTAGTTTATACAACCGTGTTTTAAAAATACCTCTTGTGACAGGTAGAATAAAAATAAAACCTAAAATATCTGTAATAAAACCTGGAGTGATTAGAAAGATCGCACCAATTAAGATACAAATACCATCAAAAATTTCCTCTTTAGGTACTTTTCCATAATGAAGGGAGGCTTGGGCACGCCTTATTGTGTCCATTCCTTGCTTTTTTGCCAAGGTTATACCAATAATCCCTGTTAGAATAATGAGAAGTACTACCCACCATGGCCCTATCAAGCCACCTATCCAAACAAATACACCAATTTCCAATGCGGAAACAATTAATAACACAAGCCAAATTAGTCGCATATTATCTCCCCCCAGAAAATATCTTTTTATAGATTATAATACACTTGCATGGCCATTATAAATATCACCTTTTGCTCCATCAATCGTAACTTCTTGACCATCTTGAATAATATCAAAACCATTTGATACTCCGACAATCACGGGTATTCCAAGCTCTAATCCAACAATAGCAGCATGAGAAGTAAGGCCACCTTCTTCAGCGATAATTCCACTTGCTTTTTCAATAGCTGGTATCATTTCCTTATCTGTTCCATACGCTACAATAATATCACCAAAGTCCACCTTTTCATTTGCCTCTTCAGCCGATTTGACTAGAACAGCTTTACCATATGCACTTCGTTTTCCAATCCCTTGGCCTTTTGCAATGACATCGCCAATAATATGAACCTTTAGCAAGTTGGTTGTGCCACTTTCTCCAACAGGAACACCGGCTGTAATAATAACCCTACTTCCACGTTCAACTAGATTTGTATGTAAGGCTTTATCAATCGCTATGTCTAACATATCATCTGTTGAACTTGTTTTTGTTCCAAGAGCAGAGTGGACTCCCCAAACAAGACATAATTGACGATTCACTTTTTCGGATGATGTTACTGCAATAATTGGTGTTTTCGGACGATATTTTGATATCATTCTAGCAGTAAATCCGCTTTCTGTTGGTGTGATAATCGCACTTACATCTAAATTCATGGCAGTATGTGATACAGATTGGCTTATGGCATCTGTGATTGTCATATCAATAGATTTAGAATGTGCTTTTAAGATTGCCTGATGATCTAAACCTGTTTCAGCCTTTAATGCAATACTTGCCATCGTTTGAACCGCTTCTACTGGATATTTTCCTGCAGCTGTTTCCCCAGAAAGCATAATCGCATCTGTTCCATCGAATATAGCATTTGCTACGTCAGATGCTTCTGCACGTGTTGGGCGAGGGTTTCTTTCCATTGAATCTAACATTTGTGTCGCAATAATCACTGGTTTTCCGGCCAAACTACATTGGCGAATTAAATCTTTCTGTACTAATGGTACATCTTCTGCCGGGATCTCCACACCTAAATCTCCTCTTGCAACCATGATGCCATCACTAATTTCTAAAATACTTTCAATGTTATCGACACCTTCTTGGTTTTCAATTTTAGGAATGATTTGGATATGTTCCGCATGATTTGCTTCTAATAACTCCCTAATTTCATAAACATCTGAAGCACGACGTACAAATGATGCAGCAATAAAGTCAATATCATGTTCAATGCCAAATTTAATATCATTGGCATCTTTTTCTGTAATCCCTGGTAAATTCACAGAAACATTAGGAACATTAACCCCTTTATGATCTTTTATAAGACCAGAATTTAATGCTTTTGTTTTTATTTCTTGTTTCTCTTGATCCACTTCCAATACTTCTAGTTCAATCAGTCCATCATCAATAAGAATTTTAGATCCTGGTTGAACATCTTGGATTAAATTACGATATGTAACAGAGAATCGCTCTTCATTTCCTACAATTTCATTCATGGTAATCGTGATGATATTTCCTTGTTTAATATTTGCTTCACCATTTTCAATCAGTCCTGTTCTAATTTCAGGTCCTTTTGTATCTAATAAAATAGCGACGGTTTTTCCAACTTCATTTGCAGCTTCACGTATTAATTTAATCCGGTTAGCGTGCTCTTCATAATTTCCATGGGAAAAGTTGAGACGTGCAACATTCATTCCAGATCGTATAAGTTGTTTTAACACCTCAAGTGATTCAGATGCAGGTCCTATCGTACATACAATTTTTGTTTTTCTCATAATATACCTCCTCAAAATTTATAAAACAGAACATAACTTAAATAGATATTTCTTTCGATAATTGATACATTTTATCCTCAATTGCATGTTCTATGGATAATACATGTGCAATATCATAGTTGACAAGTTTATTTTCACTCATACCTACCATTTGCCCTGCTTGTCCATGGAGCAATAAATCAACCGCTTTTGCTCCAAGGCGACTAGCTAAAACACGATCAAATGCTGTTGGTGAACCTCCACGTTGGATATGACCTAACACAGTCACTCTTACTTCTAAGTTTGTTGCTTCTTCTAATCTTTTTCCATAGTCGATTCCACTTGCAACACCCTCAGCAAGAATAATAATACTATGCTTTTTTCCACGTTCGTGTCCGCGTTGAATGCGATGGACAACTTCTGAAATATCATCTGTTTTCTCTGGTATTAATATACTTTCTGCTCCAGCCGCAAGACCGGCCCATAATGCTAAGTCACCAGCATCTCTTCCCATTACTTCAATTACATATGTACGTTCATGGGATGTGGCTGTATCTCGAATTTTATCAATGGCAGCAATAATGGTATTTAAAGCTGTGTCAAAACCAATCGTATAGTCCGTTCCTGCAATATCATTATCAATTGTTGCTGGAACACCAATACAAGGAAAACCTTTCTCCGTTAAAGCCTTAGCACCACGAAAAGTCCCGTCACCACCAATAACTATTAAGCCTTCAATCCCTTTTTGTTTCAGTTGTTCTATTCCTGCTTGTTGTCCTTCGTCTGTTTTAAATGCCTGACAGCGGGCAGAACGTAGCTTTGTCCCTCCCCTTTGGATAATATCTCCAACAGAGCCTACCTCCATTTTAAATATATTACCTTCAATTAATCCTTGATAACCATTCATGATTCCATATATTTCTATTCCATGATAAATAGACTTTCTCGTAATGGCACGAATTGCAGCATTCATTCCTGGAGAATCTCCCCCACTAGTTAAAACGGCTAATTTTTTCATCATTGCCACCTCTATACGTATAGTTTCCAATTGAACTAAAGAATATCTCCTATTCAAAGATAATCCCTCACATGAAAAATATCAATAAAAAAAGGAATATCTGTTCTATTGCCATGAATATGACTTACTATATGAGCTGTAATCCTTGTATTAGTATGACCTAATTAGGAAATAAAATAGTTCAGCATAACATATAAAATGGTTGGCGATTTCGCCAACCATTTTACATTTTTATTATTCGTTATAGACACCAATTGTTTTATATTTTTCCCAACGTTTTTCTAGTAACTCTTTAGTTGTTAACCTTTGCAAATTATCTAATGTCGCGTTTAAAACAATATCAATGTTTTTCGCCTGATTTTCTATATCTTGATGTGCTCCACCTTTTGGTTCAGGTATAATTTCATCAATTATTTCTAATTCTTTTAAATCATATGATGTGATTTTCATTGATTCGGCTGCCCGTTTTGCTAATGTAGCATCTTTCCAAAGTAATGCAGCTGCCCCCTCAGGGGATATGACAGAATAAGTAGAGTTTTCTAGCATATGAATTTTATCACCGACTCCCAAAGCTAGTGCACCCCCACTTCCACCTTCACCAATTACAATACATATGATTGGAACTTTCAGGCCACCCATTTCCATTAAATTTCTTGCAATAGCTTCACTTTGTCCACGTTCTTCCGATTCTTTTCCTGGATCGGCACCTTTCGTATCGATAAAACAAATGACTGGTCTATTAAACTTTTCTGCTTGTTTCATATGACGTAGAGCTTTGCGGTATCCTTCAGGGTGTGGCATTCCGAAATTACGCCTTATATTTTCTTTTGTCTTTTTTCCACGTTGATGCCCGATAATAGTTACAGGCTGATCCTTATAGAAGGCAATTCCTGCAACAATTGCCGCATCATCACCAAAACGCCTATCACCATGAAATTCCATAAAGTCTGTAAACAATTCATCAATATAATCCAATGTTGTCGGACGCTCTGGATGTCTTGCCATTTGTACTCGGTCCCACGGTTTTAAATTACTGTATACGTCATCTTCTAAATCAGCTAGCTTTTTCTCTAATGTAGTTATTTCATCATGTAAGTCGATTTCACTGTCTTTTGTAATTTTTTTTAATTCAACGATTTTATCTTTCAAATGAATGATCGGCTTTTCAAATTCTAATACGTGTTTCATGAATTCATGCCACCCTTCACATGAAGTTTTAATAATATACCTAGTTTTTCCTTCAAATCGTGGCGGTGAATGACTTGGTCTAATTGACCGTGATGAAGTAAAAATTCAGCCGTTTGAAAATCGTCCGGTAGTTTTTCACGTGTCGTTTGTTCAATAATTCGTCTACCAGCAAATCCAATAAGTGCTTTTGGTTCTGCGAAATTATAGTCTCCTAAAGAAGCGAAACTGGCTGTTACTCCGCCTGTTGTCGGATGTGTCATAACAGAGACAATTAAATTTCCTGCTTCTGAGTGTCTTTTTAATGCAATTGATGTTTTAGACATTTGCATAAGACTTAAAACACCTTCTTGCATCCTAGCTCCACCAGATGCTGTGAAAATAATATATGGAAGGGATTCTTTTCTTGCATTTTCAATTGCTCTAGCTATTTTTTCCCCAACAACCGAACCCATGCTTCCCATACGAAAGCCTGCATCCATGACACTGAAAGCTGCCCCTTGTCCATTAATTAATCCCTTACCAGATACAACCCCTTCATTTAAACCTGTTTTTTGTTTGTCTTTTTCCAATTTTTCCTCATAATCAGGGAAACCTAATGGATTACCGGATGTTAAGTTTTTATCCCACTCAACAAAAGTCCCTTCATCAAATAGACTGTCAATTCTTTCCCACGCAGTTAATGGATGGTGATAATCACAATTCGGGCATACTCCCAAATTCTTATTCACTTCTTTTCGATAATAGATTTTATGACAGGATTGACATTTTCTCATTAACCCTTCAGGAACGTCCTGTTTTGCTTGTTCGCTTGGGATTGTTGCATATCTTTTTTTCTTGCCAAAAAAATCCTTGAGCAAGGTAATTCCCCCTTTTTTCTCCATTTCTTCCATAAACGATTACGAGATGTTTACTATATTTGTTGTAAGATGATTAATCTATGGTAAATGAAAGCTTTTTATATGTTACATGTAACCATTCATTAAATAAATTTTCAATTGCTTCATAATTCTTTTCTTTATATAATTCTATGAGCGCACTATAAAATGAATGATCATATGAATATTTGTGGATTGTTTGTGAATATGCCTGCATAAGTCGCCACATTTTCACTAATAAAAGATTATCCGCTTTATCAAATATTGTCTGAAAAAAGCCAACATGTTGATCTTTTCTATTGATAGATGTATTCTTAATGATTTTTTGCAAAGCTATAAGATCACCTTTTTTCAATTGAAAGTATGCCAGCTTAGCTGCTTCTTTCTCTAACAATACTTTCGCTTGCATTAAATCATTTTTCTTATCATGTTCACGTAAAATAAAAGATGCTAATAATTCCACTGATTGATAGGAGTTATAAGAACTAATAAAAGTTCCTTCTCCACGCCTTGTTTCGATTAACCCTAATAATTCCATTGCTCGAAATGCTTCACGAACGGATGAGCGAGCAGCATGTAATTTTTCAGCCATTTCCCTTTCTGAAGGGAGCTTATCACCTGATTTCAACTCATTCTTCTCAATATAGTCTCTTACAGCATCTAACACTTCTTGATAGACTTTTTGTTTCGGTGATAATGCCATGGCCATCTTCCTCCCTTAAAACACCAGCAATTAATCCTTGGTTAGGCTTCTTGTTTTTTCAGCAATTTGTTCTGGATCAACATGAATTCGAGCAACCCCTGATTCCATCGCTGCCTTTGCAACACTGGAAGCTACAATAGGTGCAACTCTATCATCAAATGGGCCTGGTATAACATAGTCAGGGTTTAACTCTTCTTTTGTAACCAATGAAGCAATCGCTTTTGCAGCGGCTACTTTCATACGTTCATTAATTCGAGTTGCACGTACATCTAATGCACCACGGAATATACCTGGGAATGCCAATACATTATTTACTTGATTTGGAAAATCAGAACGCCCAGTACCGATTACCTTTGTACCAGCTGCTTTCGCATCATCTGGCATAATCTCTGGATCTGGATTTGCCATAGCAAAAATGATTGGGTCATTATTCATTTTCTGAATCATTTCTTTTGTTAATGCCCCACCAACAGATACACCGATAAAGACATCTGCATCAACGATAACATCTTCCAATTTACCTGATTTTCGTTCTGAATTAGTCAATTTAGCAATTCTATCTTTGACTGGGTTCATCCCATTTTTTCTACCTTCATAAATAGCACCACGCGAATCACACATTATAATATTACGGACTCCGAAACTATGTAATAATTTAATAATGGCAATACCTGCAGCACCTGCCCCATTGGCAACTACCTTTATTTCTGAAAAAGATTTGTTTACTATCTTAAGAGCATTTATAAGACCAGCAACTGTTACAATAGCAGTTCCATGTTGATCATCATGGAATATAGGGATATTTGTTTCCTTTTTTAGGCGGTCTTCAATAATAAAACAATTCGGAGCAGCAATATCTTCTAAATTAATTCCACCAAAAGTTGGCTCCAACAATTTTACAGTTTGCACAATTTCCTCAACATTATTCGTATTCAAACAAAGTGGAAACGAGTCCACACCAGCAAAGCTTTTAAAAAGTACAGATTTTCCTTCCATTACTGGTAATGCTGCTTCAGGTCCAATATTTCCTAAACCTAGAACAGCGGAACCATCACTTACCACTGCAACCATGTTACCCTTCATTGTATAATCATATACCTTTTCTCTTTGATCATGAATGACCTTACATGGTTCTGCAACTCCTGGCGAATAGGCTAAACTAAGGTCCTTTCCATTTCTTACAGGAACTTTTGACTCAATAGTTAGCTTTCCTTTATGAATTTTATGCATATGCAATGCTTCATTTCGTAGGTTCAATTGTATTCCGCTCCTTTGCCAATTAGAATCCTATATAACTCAATATATTAGTGGTCAGACCACCTAAATATTCAATGAACTAATTATATCAAATCATATTCATCTGTAAAGTTTATCATAACATAAACCAAATTCTGCATGAAAACATTTCACTGAAGAAATACAGTTACTTAGACATAAGAACAACTGCCTTATCACCAAAATTACTTTTTAACTCAGATAAGCAAGCATCAGTTGGGTTCAAAAAAACATACTTTAATTGGTATGTTTTTTGTTTTCTTTCATGGTAAATCAGTACCGTTGCGTCTCCTGGATATTTTTTGGCAATTTTACGTATAAATTGGGCGGCTTTTTCTTCGTCAACGTCTTTTCTCCATTTAATAAATAAACGAGAAGAATAAGTTTGTATTAACTCGTCCTTAGATACCGGCTCTGCTTTATTGATAATCCACTGGAGTTGGTTATTACGTTGTTCAATTTTTCCTGTTATGTCTAGAACACTTTCTTCTCTTAACCAACGATTGATTTCACGATACATATCAGGAAATAAAACGGCATCCATTTCCTCTGTTTCATCTGCAATTGTAAGAAATGCCATTGGGTCTCCCCGCTTTGTGCGGATTTTTTTAATTGCCTGTGCGATAGCTATTGTTTTCATCTGCCGATTCCCAATAAACTTTGGAGTTTCTTGTAATGTTATATATCCTTTATTTGCTAATTGTGGGCGAACCTTTTTAAATGGATGCTCTGATACATACATGCCAAGTAACTCTTTTTCATCATATAATTTCTTAAAGGGACTAAAATCTTCCATGTTTACATACTCTTCTGCTGCTTTCATCTGTTCTGGGAATAAACTTGGTTGTTCCCGAAATTCCTTGAATAATTCACCTTGTACGATTGCTTTATCAATCGTTGCCAATAAACTAGCACGATTGGCATGTATTTCGTCAAAAGCACCAGCCATAATTAATGTTTCTAAGAGAGAACGTTTTAATATTTTATTTGGTATTCGCAAGCAAAAATCAAATAACCCTTTAAACGGTATCCCCTTTCGTGTCTGAATGATTTCTTTAATAGTTTGTATGCCTATCCCTTTGATTGCTAATAATCCCATTCGAATATTACCATTCTCTACTGTATAGTTTGTAAAGCTATGATTAATGGATGGCGGAAGAATTTGTAATTGAAATGACTTCATTTCTTTTATATATGGTAATAATTTCTCTTGTTGGTTCCCTATAGTACTTAAAACTTCTGCGAAAAAAGATGCTGGATAATGTGCTTTCAAATAGGCTAATTGATATGAAATTTTACTATATGCGACAGCATGGCTCTTCGGAAAACCATAATTGGAAAATCTTACTATCCACGCAAACAGTTTCTCCCCTATTTCTTTTGTATATCCATTAGCCATACATCCATGGATAAATTTCTCTTTTTGACTTTGAATCAACTCTTCTTTTTTCTTACTAACTGCTCGGCGTAAAATATCTGCCTCTCCTAATGTAAAACCAGCTATTTGATGGGCGATTTGCATGATTTGTTCTTGATAAATTAATACGCCATACGTTTCTTTTAATATCGATTGTAAATCTGTATGTGGATAGACCGTTTTTTCTTCCCCATGTTTTCTTTTAATATAGGTAGGAATAAAATCCATCGGACCAGGACGGTATAACGCATTAACAGCTACAATATCCGAAAAAGCAGTTGGTTTTAAGTTTTTTAAAACCTGTTTCATTCCTTGTGATTCCAATTGAAATACACCATTTGTTAAACCTCTTTGTAAGATTTGAAACGTTTTTTTATCATCTATCGGAATATCTTTCAAAGAAATAGATTGGTTTTCTACTTGTGCAATCGAATTGACTATTTGTTCTAATACAGACAAATTACGCAGGCCTAAAAAGTCAAATTTTAATAATCCAATTGCTTCCAATTGATCCATTGCATATTGTGTAAGAGATGTTTCATTGGTACCGATTGTAAGTGGTACATGATTGGTTAAAGGTTCATCACTAATAACCACACCTGCAGCATGTGTCGAAATATGCCTTGGTAAGCCTTCTAATTTTACAGCAATCGAAAATAACAATTTAATGGATGGTGACTGACGAATCGCTTCTTTTAATTCACTTGATTCTCCGATAATTTTCCGTAAAGATTGCCTATTTTGTAATGGTATATATTGTAAAATAAATGCTGCATCATGTGAATCTATTCCTAACGTTTTTAATAATTCTCGAATTAATGATCTCGGGGCAAATGTTCCAAAAGTAATAATTTGTGCTACATGATCATATCCATATTTATTTCGCACATAGTCAATTACTTCATCTCGGCGATGATCAGAAAAGTCAACATCAATATCTGGCATGGAAATTCTTTCGGGATTTAAAAAACGTTCAAATAATAAATGATGTTCTAAAGGATCCACTTCTGTAATATCTAGAATATATGCAATCAAAGACCCTGCTGATGACCCACGACCAGGCCCTACAAAGATATTTTTCCCTTTTGCATATTTAATAAAATCCCATACAATGAGAAAATAATCGCTATATCCCATCGAATCAATTGTCTTCAATTCTTTTTCAAAACGTTTTCGGACAAAATCTGTTATAATCGGATATTTCTGTTGTAATTGTTCTTCACATAGTCTTCGTAAATAAGATGTGGAATCCTCTTCATCAGGTACAGGATAAGATGGTAATTTCCTCGTTGAAAAATCAATTTCCACCTGACACTGTTCCTGAATATGCTTTGTTTCTAAAAGCACTTCTGGCCAGTCTGAAAATAACTGTTCCATTTCTGTAGAAGAGCGTAAATATTTATTTCGATCTTCTTCTCTAATATATTGCGATTTCCACTTTTCCCCTTTAGCCATTGTTTGAAAGCAACTAAATGCTTTTATACCTGTATTATCTAAATAACGAACATCCTGAATAGCAACAGCCATACAAGGATATGCGTCTTGGTAGTGTTTAACCATTTGATTCAATCTATATTCTGTTCCAATTCCATGGTCTTGAACACCAAGATAGAATGAATTTTCTTCAAAAATAGCTGTCCATATATTTAACATTTCTTCTACTTTTTTAAAATCAGGAGTTAACAAGGGTTCCGCAAAAGAACTTCCAAACACCGGTAAAATCCCAATTAATCCCCCTGTAAATTCCATTAACTCTTCTTTTGTAATCGTCTTTTCTTCTTTGGTTTGTATTTTTGTACTTAAAGCGATGAGTTGTTCATAGCCAGTATTATTTTTTGCTAGGACAATACATGGCTCTTTTATATTTGTAGAAGCAACATGAATGACCATTCCAATAATTGGTTGAATTCCTGCTTTTTTACATGCTTTATAAAAAGGGATAGCCCCATACAAGACTGACTCATCTGTTAATGCTAATGCATCGAACTGGAGCTTTTTTGCTTGTTCTACAAGTTTATCGATGGTGATTGTACTATTCATTAAACTATAACCACTTCTAATTTGAAGATGTGTAAAAGACATCTATCATCCCTGCCTTTTCTTTCTCTATATCTATTATAACTAATTTTAATTTAAACTGTATATTATCACGTAATAACCTGTCCAATTCCTTCATACAATGGAACTAGAAGTTTTATAAGGGAGTGTTTCATGTGGAAGAGCGTTTTTTTGTTTCCTTTATTCAATGTTTCTTTATTGCCTTTGGTGTCATTGTTGGAGGCAGTGTCATTGGAAGTATTGGTTCTTTTGCAACAGGTGAACCTCCTTTTAATGCCATTAGTGAAATAGCAAGGAAACTAAGAATTTGGGCAATAGTATCAGCAATTGGTGGAACTTTTGATGCTATCGCTAATTTTGAAAAAGCACTTGATGGCCCATCAGTGGATATGGTTAAACAAATTCTCCTTATTATATCTGCGATGGGTGGAGTTAAAGCGGGAATGCTTTTAATGAGTTGGATTATTCAAGAGGATGTTGGATAATGCATATACCACCATTTTTCAAAAGAAAATCATGGCAGTACTTTTTTGTTGGAACAGTCCTCGGTGGGATTATCGCTTATTTAATTTTTATTTTTATGTATGGGGTCATGTATGAAGAACTATTAGAGGAAAACACATCATTAAAATCCGAATTAACAGATGTTCAAAAGCAAAACAAGGCATTACTTGATCGAAATGAAGATTTAGAAAAACCAAGTTTTATTGAAGAAATTGATATCCAAATTACAAATCCAAAAGAATTAAAATTAGATAAACTGCTTAACCACCAATTAGTTGATTTGATGAAAGAAGAGTTAGATTCAATCCTCGGGAAGCCAATTCAACATATATCAGAAAGTGATGATTTATTAATTGCAACAATTGAAAACAAAACGTACACAATCCATGATTTCACATATACATTTGAAGTGAAGAAATTAATTGTTGCAAGACGCTTAAAAATACAAGTGAAAGCAGAATTAGAAAAATAAAAAAATGGTCTATTCTCTATACCCTTTGCATATAATGATGTTATGGAAAGGAGTTTTTGCTATGCTTGTTATTCCAATTCGTCGTATTTGTGATGCGAAAATGAAACAAATCATGGACGGCTACACTGCTTATAGTGAATCAAAACAGGTGATTAATAAACTGAAAAAAGAAATCGAACAAAGAAACATACCAGTTATATTCGATTATACGAACAAAGGATGCTATATAACTCCAATAAAAAACAAGGAGGCCTAATTTAAAAGGCGAATCTGTACCCCCTATAAAAGGAGTACAGGTGCCTTTACCTCCATTTTTTTTACTGTTTTACTTCTTCCTTATATTGCTGGCACGCCTTTTCAATATCTTCTTTTACATATGAAGCTTCTTCCCATTTATAAATGCTTGCACCGGATGCAAGTGGGTGTCCTCCACCATTATATTTTGCTGCTATCTTATTAATCACTGGACCTTTCGAACGGAGACGAACTCGAATTTGTTCCTCTTCTTCCACAAAAATTGCCCAAGCTAAGATACCATCAATATCTCCTAATGTCCCCACAATTTGACTCGTTTCTAAAGCAGTCACTCCGAAATATTCCAGATCATCTATTGTTAATTTGACAAAGCTCGCTCCGGTCTCGTTCTTTGTAAAGTTTTGTAAAATATGCCCTTTAAGCCTAGCAATATTTTCTCCTACACGATACAAGCCATCATACAATGCTTGGCGATCAAAGTCATATTGGATAAGTTCGGTTGCATAGGTAAATGTTTTGGCTGTTGTACTTGGAAATAGGAAACGACCTGTATCCCCTACAATTCCTGCATACAATAGACGAGCCGCATTCTTTGTCATACGGAATCCATGGGACTTTGCATGTAAAAACCATTCATAAATTAATTCACAAGTCGAACTAGATGTCGTATCCACCCATCTGATATCTCCATATGGATCGACATTTGGATGATGGTCTATTTTGATAATTTTATCTCCTAGTGTGTACCTCTGATCATCGATTCTTTCGGTATTTGCTGTATCACATACAATAATTAATGCCTCTTTGAAAGTATCGTCCGATATCTTATCCATTTTCGCCAAAAAGCTATAGGCTGGGTCATCTGTACCTACTGCATATACCTTTTTATCTGGGAAAGAATACTGAATAATTTCCTTTAGTGCGCCTTGTGAACCTAAGGCATCTGGATCCGGTCTAACATGACGATGAATAATAATTTTGTCATATGTTTGGATTAGTTCTGTAATTTTATCTAAATGCATATATACATCTCCTCGAATAAAATACTTGTTTTATATTTTTTCGTACATCCATACCATCTTTGTTAAATCACTTGTATATTTCAATAACTAATTTTCTTTCTGGCATATCATGTAAAAAGACGTTACAATATAAAATAGATATGTTTAAATTAAAGTTTGACATAGGAGTAGATGATATGGGTGTTATTTTTCCAATATTAATTGTTGTGTCGCTAGTATTATATATATATTATAAGGTAGCTATACTAAAAACGAAAGATGGATTAACACAAAAATATTTTAATGGAAGATCTCATTCTTGCTTAGGTATTTTCATTTTTGCATTCGGTATCAATCAATACTTATTCTATGAAACAAAAATTTCTCTTTTCATAGGAATCATCTTCCTTCTCATTGGAGGGGCACAAACCATTCATGGTTTTAAGGTTTCCAAGCATTATCAAAATGAATGGAAAAGACTTCATCCAGAGGGAAAATAGAAAATATTGTAACTTTTATTTTAATGTAAGACAAATAGCACAGCAAGAGAACGTTTATAAAGTAATCAATCGAGTATAAAATTTTATAGATTTTATACTCGATTTTTTCTTGATATGGATTGGGGGCTTTTTTAGAATGAAATATTTCTTTAAACTGAACGGGCTCAGTATTCTCTATGCTCTTATGATTTTCATTCCACTCGAACTTATGATTAATGTTTATAGAATTAGCAGAATAACAAATTGGAATATAGGTACTGTAAATATGTTAACCGGAATAACAATTATTGTTGAATTTATAGTTGGTACAATCCTTCTCTTTTTCCTAACAAAAAAGTGGATGAAAGGTCGAAAATCGAGTTTTGGGACGGCTATTCTTTGGATTCCATATTTTGTGCTATTTGTTTACATCCTCGCCTCTCTATTTCCAGTAACATATGAAGGAGATGTTCCTAGCTCTGCAACAGGTCTTCTTGCTATAGGAGCATTAATTGCATTTCCTTTTTATGTTTTAATAGTCAATTCAATGGGTATTACGAGTAAGCGAAATAAATAAAAAGTAGGCAAGTTTAAAAAAATGTATGAAAAAAAGCAGAGTATATCAACATATGCTCTGCATTTTTTACTTCTTAGATATTTGATCCATCATCATGACTGATTTTCTTGTGAAATCCCAAAAACGGGGACATTGCGACTTTATCGTATTTATCGATTCATCACTTGGGCCATTACTAACACTTTTCCTACGAGTTTTCCTTCATTAAAAACATCGACATCTATTTTAGCGTATAATCTTCCTGCATCTAATAATTTTGGTTTTAGTTCAATTTCACTATCAATTGGGACAGGCTTTAAGAAAAAGACTGATAAGTTTTCAACAACAAGTTCCCCTTTTTGTAATGAATTTAATAATCTACTTGCCGCCTCAGTTACAAGTGAAATAAATACACCATTTGATAAGGTACCTAGTTGATTGGTCATTTGTGGGACAACTTTCGTTTGATAAACAAGTTCTTTCCCTGATGTTTGTAAATTTTTCGAAACCATATCTTCTATAGTTTCTCCTATTTGTGGTTGGCGTTGTATTTGTTGTAATGCCTTAATTACATCTTGTCGCGAAACAATTCCTTGTAATTTGTTTGTATCATCAACGACAGGAAGTAGCTGAATTCCCTCCCAAACCATCATATGTGCTACATATGCAAGTGATGTCTTCTCTTGAACAACCAATGGCTCTTTTGTCATCACTTTTTCTAATAAAAGCTTTTCATCATTTCCGATAATGTCTTTCGACGTTACCATCCCAACTACCCGGTTATTACCATCCAACACAGGAAAACGTGTATGTTCTGTTTCTTCATTTAAATCAAACCAACTTGAAACAAAATCTTTTGCATATAAAAAATGCGATTCTTCATATGGCGTGTAAATATCTCCTACAAAGACAATTTCCTTTTTGATCAATTGGTCATAAATCGCTCTGTTAATCATGGATGCAACGGTAAATGTATCATAACTTGTCGATAAGACTGGTAATTCTTTCTCATCTGCTAAACGCTTAATTTCCTCTGTTGTATCAAATCCACCAGTAATAAGAACTGCTGCACCATCCCGTAATGCAAGTTTTTGCGCATCAGCTCGATTACCGACAATTAATAGTGAATCTTGCTCTGTATATCGAGCCATTGCATCCAATTGCATTGCTCCGATAACAAATTTATTTAATTTTTTATGTAGGCCATCTCGTCCACCAAGGACCTGACCATCTACAATATTAATAACCTCAGCAAAAGTAAGTTGTTCAAAATATTCCTTTCGCTTTTTTTCAATTCGAATCGTTCCAACACGTTCAATCGTACTTACTAGGCCTTGATTTTCTGCCTCTTTAATCGCACGATAAGCAGTTCCTTCACTAACATCAAGTGTACGTGCGATTTTCCGAACAGAAATTTTCTCCCCTACAGGCAGAGAAGTAATATGTTGAATGATTTTTTCATGTTTTGTCATTGTCATAAAAAACCACCGACTTTCAACTGTACTATTCAACACTCTATCTTTAATTATACAGTTGAAGCGGTGAAAGCTCAATGTTTATAAACTTGACGTTCTCTTATCTGTTCCTGTTCCATTACAGGTGGGTCAGTTAATTGTAAAAGGGTAGCTAAGTTTCCTCCAATCACTAGTAATAAAAATCCCAACCAAGCTCCCCAAAAGATAAATTCTACTTGGGATGAAGCTACCGGTATAAGTGGCCAGGCAAAATATAAGAAAAAACCAGCTAGTAATAGACGTAAGATTGCGTAATGACGCATGGAATCATCTCCTTTTTAGAAATCATTATATTAATTAATATATGAAAAGATGATCCATTTAATGATTGTCTGTTTCTCGAACGGGAGTTTTTATAAAGATTGGCCCTGTATTTGTTTCTGAATTTCCGGGTCCATAGTCTGGAGATTCGACTAAAAAAGGACCACCATAACTAATGGATCCATTTCCTGCTAACTTTAAAGACTTGGCAACGACCATTCCATGAAGATGTCCACCTGTTTGAACAAAGTGTGCATTAGGAGCAAAAATAAGTGAATTATGATTTTGTTTAGCCGGGTTCATTGTAATTTCATTGGCATCCGTGAGTAGATTTCCATTAAAAACCGTTTCATTCTTTAAATCTATGTTATCTTGATAAACATATAAATCTAAAGGAACATCATTTTTATTTATTTCACTGTGTTGAACAGAAAAATCCCCTACAACATAAAGAGTCAATTTTCCTTTGCCGGTTATTATCAAGTTTGCATGATGTAATGATAAATTGTTTACGACCATTATTATATTCTTACCATCAGTTTCAATATAAATGTTTTTATGTTTTTCTTCTAAATTTGGATAATTCGTATTTTCTGTAGTTTTTTTTAGCTTACCTTCGACTAATTTATAATAATTAGTAGGAATAGGAGGAAGTTCATAATAATCAGGAAAATTATCTTTCACATTTTCATGAATAGTTCCATTTACGTAATCACTATCAATATCTAGATAGCCCTTCGAACCAATAGATCCTTCCACTTTCTTACCATCACTTTTATTATTATTGTTGTCTATTATAATATCACCTTCTGTGAAAATCGCTAAATTCGGTAAGTCAAAAGGTTCACCAGATTTAGATAACCACTCTACTTTAAAATTTTGTTCCACTGTCCTCTTTTGATTACCAATCTTTCCTGTAGAGGTAATTTTGTATGTTCCTTTTTCTTCTTCTAACCATTCTAAAGATAGTTCTGCTGTTGGTTGCTCACCTTTTACCGGATCAAATTCATCGTATAATAAATCCATTTCATTTATTTTTACAACTAATTGCTGATAAAATGCTCTTTCATTAGTGGTTTCTTCATATACATCCGCAATCTGCTCTTTAATTTCTGCCATTTTAACGGTCATACCTGCTTCTGCAATGTAAAAAGCAGATTTTTCCTGTTGATCTATCGAAGACATTTTCATTGAATTACTTGCTAATGGGATTAACGTCATACCAATACCAGCAACAAGAACAATGACTAATAAGACTCCAACTAAAGCAAACCCAGCGTTATTTACATATTTCTGTTTCAGCTTCCTCATCACAGTCAGCTCCTCGAATCATAATCATCGTTTCTACTTTTTTGTTTGTTTGACTTATTAATGATAACGAAAATTTATCTTCCTCTAGTTCAACGGTAAATGACGTTATATCCTTACTAATCGGAACACCATTTTTTTCTAAGGTTTTACTGTGTTCAATAAATTCATAGGCCTGTTGATTTACTTCGACTTTATTTTCCGAAACAATAGGCTTTTCTGTTGCTTTCCGTACGTCTTTTAAAATCATTTGACTGACATACGTTACATCAAATAATTCTTCCGTATCTTCCGTTTGTGCACTGAACTGTTTTTGGGCAAACATCAAAAGAGAAGAAATAAAAATAATAATAATCGATAGAAGTACTGTCGTAGCTAAAATTTCAACGAGTGTTAGTCCTTTTTCATTTTGAAAAATAATATTTTTATTCATTGGAAATTTCCTTCCAAGTGAGCACATGTTGCATCATGGCATAGCTATTTTCATCTTGTTTATTTTCCACCTCAATAATTAATTTTGTTAAATATGGGGAGGACCCTTCTTCTGTTAATTTCAGGGTAATGTTAAAATCTGCCCATTCGGATTCATTTTCAGTATATCTTTTCCACACTTCCCAGCCTGCTTCTTCACCAACTTTATGATATTTTCTCAATGCTTTTTTGCGATCATCCAACTGAAAGTTTTTACTTTCGGATAAAATGTTTTCCATTTCTGTTTGTGCAATATGTGTCGCATCAACTGTTTGTTTAGATATTTGATTCATTTTCGCTGACTGATTTAAAAAGTTCATAAAAAAAGTTAATAATATCATTAAGAGAACAATAGAGGCTACGACTTCCACAAGTGTTAAGCCTTTTTCATCTTGTTTGAATGGTTCGAGCTTCATTGATCTCCTCCTCTCTAGAAACATAGAGATTTACTTTTCATAATAAAACGTCATTAATTGAATCTTAAAAACCACTTCCTCTATTGGTTCTTCTGCCCGAACTAACTCTTGTTCTGCTGGTTTTTCAAATTCCAATGTACTAACAATGGTTAGTCTTTCTTCCTTTTCAATCTCTGTTAAAAACTGTTGGAAATGATCATAATCAGGTGCGGCTACTTCCATATCAATTATAATCGGCTGTAATGCTTCAGGTTTATTGCTGATATCGATTGCTGGTTCAATATCTTCTTTCGTACTCTCATCAGAAGATTCTTCCGTACTTGTTTCCGTTTCTTCTGTTTCATCTCCAGTCTTATCTACCCCTGTTTCTGGAATACTTCCAACATACGAAAAATCCATTTTTATAATGCGATTGGAACTGATTGCTTCCATCTTTTCAAATTTTAATAGTAACTCATCTAACTCTTTTGATTCTGGGAGCTTTTTATCATATGTATATTTTTCTGGGTCGAATGTATCTTCATCCTTTGTATCAGCCAATTCCTGTTGCAATTGTGAAATCGTTGTGTTTACGCCTTCAGAAGAGTTTTCTGTATTCCTTTTTTGCGCGAAAATAGGCTGTAATACAATAAAATACAGAATAATTAATAGAATAAATAGCAAAGTTATTAATATGAAAAAAATTCGCTTATTCTCTTGAAAAAGGTTATACATCTTCCGCTACCTCCTTTTTGATTGCTTGTAAGTCCAAGACGAGAGAGTAGCTCACATCATATCTTGGAATCGTTTCAAATGAATATACCCCCTGTTCCTCTTCATCATTTAATTCTTCAGTTGAAATTGTTTCTATCTCTTCAATTGCTACTTCTTTTATAAAATTGGATTTGACCAATTCTTCTGTATAAAGTGATACATCATTTAGTGTTTCAAACTGTGTTTGTAATTCAGCAGTTTCAAAGTTAAATTTATATTCACTTAAATAAGCATGTTTTGGTAGTAAGTCCAAAAGTTCTTCAATAAAATGAGATGTTGGGATGATGAAGTGCTCGACATAACGAATCGATTCACCAACATCATCTTCTTCAACAGAAGATTGATCTAGCTTTGTTTCTAATGCCGTCTTTTCCATTTCTAATTGTTCATATTGTTGTTCTGCTAATTTTAAATCACTAGATGTTTTAAAATAAAAGTAAGCAAATAATCCATATAATAATAGACAAATAATGGCACTGATAAGAAATATGTAATAGGAAGTTCTTCCTTCTTTCTCTCTTTTTGGGAGTAAATTAATCTCTGGGAGCATCGATTCTTTCCCCTTTCAGTGCTAATCCCAAAACAGGTATAAACCGAATATCTACTTCTTTATCATGGGATTCAGACATATATGCTTGTAATAATTTAACTGGAATATCATATTGTTCTTTTAATTTCGTTACAATTTTTTCAATGTCAGGGTAATCACCATGAACAATAATTTCATCAACCTTTTTTTCGCCTTTGTATAATGAATAACGGTAAAAATCCATAATCCTTCCGAGCTCTGTAATGTGATCTCCTAATTCACCTAACAAAGTATCTGTTTTCTCATGGTATTCCCAAGTTAGTAGGTTGGAATTTTTATTCGTTATTTTCCATACACTAGTTTGTATATCTAAATATTGATGCCTAATAAATTCCGGAATATGGTGATGAAAAATACTCAAATGATAAGAGGTTAAATTCATCTCGAAAAATAATGACACAACATCTTTTTTCCTTTCATATAGATGGAAAAAATATCGATAAACCCCTAGTGGCTCAATATCTACTGCTTCAGGGCGTAAGGAAACATCTGCAAATATCGTCATGTATTTATTGATTTCTTCTTCTGGTGCTGCAAATAAAACACCTCTTTTTTGTTGTTCATTCGTTTCTACTTCCTTATGCCCTTCAACTTTCGGAACAAACACATCAAATAAAGCCTCTTGAAAAGGAAGGTGAATGGACTTACCAATCTCTGTATAAAAATACTCATGTAATCCTTCTCCAATTAATTCTTCTGGAATTGTTACATGACGCATAATCACAAGCGAATTGGGTACATAGAATCGAACAGGATGCCGACGTAATCCCATTTCCCGAATCAATTCTTTCATCCATTCATAAAACTTCATTTCATCGATGATTTTCCCGTGTTCAATTAACCCTAATGGTACTTCTCGTTCTTCTAACAATTTTATGGATTCTAAATTATTTCCTTTACTGACCGCTATTCGGATCACATAATCATCTAGTACGATATTTACCATTCGCTTTGACTTTGAAAATAAAAACATGTTGTCACCTTCCTTGAAATATGTAATTCGTTTTGTTGTAATTACATTTGCATCCATATTTCTATCAATTGATTCAATTCATTGGAAAAGAAATAAACAACCAGTACGGCAAGACCAATAAATGGGCCAAAAGGAATCGGTTGCTTTCGTTGTAACTTTTTTTGCCCCATTTGTATGACACCATAAATCAATCCAAATAGCGAAGCGAGAAATAAGGTAAAGAAGACTCCCTTCATACCTACGAAAAGCCCAAAGACAAAGAATAACTTAACATCTCCGCCACCCATTCCACCTTTACTTACAACCATGATGATAAAAAGGAGAAGAAAACCAAACATTGCTCCAAGATAGCCATCCCACCATGGTTCCGTTGGGATGAAAAAACGAATAATTAGCATTAAAGTTCCGAAAAAAAGCAACACTTTATTTGGGATAATCATTTTCTCTATATCAGATATCGTAATAATCACAACAAGAGAAATAAGCAATAAAGCAATAAGCAACTCCTTTGACCATCCCACCATTAGTGGTGAAATCGTAAAAAGAGTAGCAGTTGCAAGTTCAAATAAAGGATATTTGATTGAAATTTTTGTTTGGCAATTTTTACAACGACCTCGTTGAAAAACATAGGAAAAAACCGGGATTAATTCCCAGACTGTTAATTGATGATTACATTGTGGACAATGCGAACGTGGTGTAATAATGGATTCTTCATTTGCCAGACGAACCCCGACAACATTATAAAAAGAGCCTAATATGAGACCGAAGATAAATAGATAACTATAAAACAAAATTTCCATTCGCATGACATCCTTTCCTATTGCTAAGCTTGAATAATGGGCCCGGCGCTCAGTGGCGCCGGGATGCAGGTATTTATTTCTCTTTCTTTTTAATACACACTTTGCGACCTTCTTTGTTTAATTCTGACTCAGTTTTATTACCCATATCACATTTTTCACTGACATTAAAACCAGAAATAGTGAACTCGTCACCATCTTTAGTTACTATTACATCTTCTGAATTATTAATACTGTCATATTCATTTTTCTTCCAAGGACTTTGCATTGTTCCTATTAAACCATGTTCTTCACTTTGTAGTGTTTGAAGAGTAACCTTCTTATTTTCCATACCTATAGTCGAATCATACATTTTGGCTGCAGAAATAATTTGCTGTGCATTCGCTACGTGCGCATCCTTCTTAGAATTCTCAATTACATTCCCAATCAACACAAATGCAATTGCTGCTACAATTGCTAGAATTACAACTACTGCTAGTAACTCAACTAACGTCAAACCTTTTTGATTTTTTTTCGATTCGTTCATCCATTTTTTTAACATATAAGTTCTTTCCTCCTCATTTTAGTAAAATAATAATTATGATACCAACTGACATTTCGGCGATTTCCGAGTGGCATCACCTCCTAAAATGTTATTTTCCTGTTATTGCATTTCCGTAAATACAGTAAACATCGGAATCATAATGGATAAAACAATGAATCCAACGACAACTGCGAGTGTTACAATCATGAGTGGTTCGATAAGAGATTGCAGGGAATCTACTGTTCTATCGACATCATCTTCATAAAAATCAGCAATTTTTTCTAACATATAATCAAGTGAACCAGTTTGTTCTCCGATGGCGGTCATTTGCGAAACAAGTGGTGGGAAGACCCAACTTTTTTCAAATGGTTCGGATAGTGGGCTACCTTTTTCTAAATTTGCTTTCGCCTCGTTTACTACTTTTCCAATGACTGGATTACCTACGACTTTTTCAACGATAGCAAGTGCTTGTAAAATCGGTACGGAACTTACGAATAGGGATGATAATGTTCTTGTCATCCGGGCAATCGATGCTTTTTGCAATAGCTTACCGAATATTGGCATTTTTAATAAAAATACATGGATACTATAATGAAATACTTTATTATTTTTATAAAAGAACAAAAATGCTGTAACGGATAGAATAAGAACGAGTAAACCAAGCCACCATAAATTCTGGATAAATTCACTCATTGATACAACCAATCTTGTAATTGCCGGCAATTCCCCTTCGAATTGTTCAAACATATCGACAAAGTTTGGAACAATTGATAGCATCATGAAGATGACGACACCGACAATTAAAACGAGAAGAATAATGGGGTATGTCATGGTAGACTGGACTTTTTTCTTTAATTTATATTGTTTTTCATAGTACTTTGCTAGTCTATCCAGTGATTCATCTAAACTACCTGTCATTTCTCCAGCGCGAATCATATTAACAAACAGGGCAGGGAAAACTTTTGGATACTTTTCTGTTACATCGGAATAAGATTGACCTTCACGAATATCTTCTTCCACTTCTATGAGCGTCTTTCGTAATGCTTTACTTTCGGTTTGTGCAGCAAGAATATGAGTTGATTCGACAATCGAAACCCCAGCACGAATTAATGTTGCAAATTGGCGACAATAAATAACGAAGTCACGGTTTTTTACAGAATTTCCACCGATTGACAAATCTTTATTGAAAATCGTTGCTTTTGTTTCTTTTATTTCTCTTAAACTAATCTCTTTTTTCTTCAGTTCAGCAATTGCCTCATTACGGGATTTACTTTCAATTGTCCCTCTTTTCAATGCACCTTTTTTATTCCGACCTGTATATTTAAAAACTGCCATTACACGTCACCCACATGATTCAAATAGGCTGCAGCTGCTCTCATCTCAATCATCCCTGTTTGTAATAAATCACGAATAGACATTTCTAATGTGTGCATTCCTTGTATTCGGCTCGTCTGCATGACATTTTGAATCTGACTAATCTTTTCACTACGGATAAGATTCCCAATGGATGGTAAGTTAATTAAAATTTCTGTTGCTGCAATTCTTCCATTTCCACCTGTCCGTGGAAATAATCGCTGAGAAATTATTCCTTCCAATACATCTGCCAATTGAATTCGAATTTGGGCCTGTTGATGTGGTGGGAACACATCAATAATTCGGTTAATCGTCTGTGCTGCACTATTTGTATGTAGTGTTGCTAGAACGAGATGGCCTGTCTCAGCAGCAGTAATAGCTGTCGAAATCGTTTCTAAATCACGCATTTCTCCGACAAGAATAATATCTGGGTCTTGACGTAATGCTGCACGCAGTCCATTTGCAAATTTTTCTGTATCAGATCCAATTTCCCGTTGATGGACCATCGAATTTTGATGATGATGCACATATTCAATTGGGTCTTCCAATGTAATAATATGTTTTGCTTCTTGTTTGTTAATAAAATCAATCATCGCTGCGAGTGTCGTTGATTTCCCAGAACCTGTTGGACCTGTTACTAAAATGAGACCATGGGGCTTCCGTGCTAATTTTTCCAAAACGTTTGGCATATTTAATTCCTGAATCGTTGGAATCGTATCCGGAATAATCCGTGCTACAAACGTGACAGATTGCTTTTGGCGATAGATGTTTAACCTGAAACGTGCTACTTCTGAAATAGCATAGGAAGCATCTACCTCACCTTTTTCTAAGAAACTTTGCCAATCTACATCTGACAAAAGGGTTTTTGCCATTTTTTCCGTATCTTCTCCTGTTAAAGACACATCTCCATAGGCTTGTAATTTCCCGTCTATTCTTCTTATTGGAGGAGAATCTACGGTAATATGGACATCTGATGCTTTATCTAAAACTGCATTTTTCAGTATTTCATGAATATCGTAATACATAAATAAACACCTCTATTCCATGGAAGCAACGCGTAGTACTTCCTCTGTCGTTGTTAACCCATCAGCAACTTTCATCAATCCATCATCTAATAAAAATTTCATCCCAGTTTCTTTTGCGTATTCCCGGATTTTACTAGCACTGACAGATTGCATAATTAATTTACGTAAGGAATCATCAATAACTAGTACTTCATGGATAGCCATTCGTCCGCGGTAACCCGTCATATTACAACTCGGACAACCGGGACCACGCTTTACCGTATGTACATGGAGTCCCCGTTCTTCAAATATCTCTTTTTCTCTTTCAGTCGGTTCTACTTCTCTACTACAATCACGGCACACTCTTCGGACAAGCCGTTGGGCTACTACACCTGATAAGGATGATGTAATTAAAAATGGTTCAATTCCCATATCTGTTAGTCTAGTTAAAGCTGCTGCAGCACTGTTTGTATGTAATGTACTTAGTACGAGATGTCCAGTTAATGAGGCACGAACAGATATTTCGGCTGTTTCTAAATCACGGATTTCCCCAATCATGACGATATCCGGGTCTTGACGTAAAATAGAACGTAAACCAGTCGCAAAAGTCATCCCAATTTGTTCATTTACTTGGACTTGATTAATTCCTGCCAATTGATACTCAACCGGATCTTCTACCGTAATAATGTTGACATCATCTGAATTTAATTCATTTAAAGCTGCATATAGTGTAGATGATTTTCCTGAACCAGTAGGACCTGTAATAAGCACTATTCCATTTGGTTGTTGAATCATCGAACGAAACTTATGTAGATTTTCTTCATGAAATCCTACCTTTCCCAATTGGTCTAGTGCATTGCTTAAATCTAATATACGCATTACGATTTTTTCACCATGCAACGCTGGCAAGGAGGAAAGTCTTATATCAATTGGTTTAAAATCAATTTGCATCTTCATTCGTCCATCTTGCGGAAGACGGGTTTCTGTTATATTCAAGTTTCCCATGATTTTGATTCTAGCGATAATTACATTTTGCATATGTTTTGGTAAAGAACGTTCGGTACGCATTACACCATCTACACGGTAACGTATTCTTAATTCTGTCTCTTGTGGATCAATATGTATATCACTTGCTCGTTGGGCAACCGCATTTGCAATAATTTGGTTGACTAATCGAACAATCGGTGAATCATCATCCGCAATATCGGTATCATCAATTTTTTCATTAGGAGCTAATTCACCCATTACTTCTTCTAATGATTCTTGTAAATCATAGTATTTTGTAATTGCTTGAAATATAGCATCCTTTGTTGCTATCGCTGGAACGATTTGATGCCCGGTTGCCATTCTCAATTCTTCCATGGCAAAATAATCCATTGGATCTGCCATTGCGACAAATAATTTATTATCTTCTATGCGAATCGGTAAAGCATGATGGTGTTTGGCCATTTCAGGTGGAACAAGTTGAATTGCCTCTTGCTCAATTGGATATTGCGAAATATTAATATGCGGAATTCCAAGTTGAAACTCCAGTACTTCTATTAATTGTTGTTCGGTGATATAACCTTCTTTTAACAATGCATCACCTAGTTTTTCTTCGGATGATTTTTCTAATAGGGTTTGTTCTAATTGTTTTTCGGTAATGTAACTAGATTGAACAAGTAAATCCCCGAGTCGTATTCTAGGCATTATTGTTTCACCTCTTCCGTTTGCTGTTCTATTTCTGGTATATTTTTTTCCAAATCCATTTCAGGAACTTCAGATAAATCGGCAAAAAAATTAAGAACCATGAATGTAAATAGTAATTGATTTAATTCCTCATTATCCTCATCACAAATGTCCCATGGTAATTCAGTTTTTTCCTTTTTTGGGCCGTCTGTTTTCTTTTTTTCTTTCTCTTTTTTACAGTATTCCTTTTTGAACGATTCAAACAGTTTTTTTTCTAATTGTTTCTCTGTTTCACCTATGATTTTTTCATAATCATCAGCCTGTATATTTTTCTGTGTATTATTATGATTGTCTTGATTTATTTCTGATTGTTCTTCTTCCTGTTCTTCGTTTTTTTCTATGTCATTGTTTTGTTCCTCAACATTTTCATTTGATTGATCTACAAGCGTCTTATTGGATGTCAAAATAACTTTAGGTGATGATGGATAATACGCACGTTTCATTAATTCTCCATCAATAAATCCACCATTTTTTGAATATGTATAACGGTACACATCTACTTTTTCTCCTGGTTTTCCAGATTCCAAGATAATTTCTTCATCTGCCATTAAATCCCGGCTATAACGATAGATTGTTTTTGGGTTTACTTTCTTAGTATCTTTTAGTTTGTATTTATAGGTATATTCTGATGTAACTGATTGCAAAGAAAGAATTAATTTTTCTCCATCAACTTTTGCATCGACAATATATGAGAAATGATTTGGATTATAAATGAGTAAGTCTTGGGCCTTTTCAGGGTTTACTGTTGCTTCGACACCTGGCTTCCCATAGCTAGGAACAGATTGTTGGGAATGCTTTTCTAGTACATTCACATTTGTTTGTAAAAATAATGAATAAAAAGCTGTTGCAAAAAAGTCAACTTCCTTTTCTGAGGTTGTAAATTGTTCTGGTAGATGAACAGACTCAAGAAAAGAAAATGTTTGTTCTATGGGGATTGATACGCCTGTAACAGAATCAGCCATGTACTTCATATCTGTTTTAGATAATTTTTTTATCGGAATACTAATTTCTGCAACAGTTTGTAAATCATTCTCAGGTTCTGATTGATAAGCAATTTTCACATGTTGTGTTCCAAGATTTTCAACAACCGTCTTGATATATCCTATTGTTTTTTCTTTATCGATACGATCTGGCCATTCCTCGAATAATGCATCCTTGTCTTTGATAGAGACATGAATAGGTAAGAGGATGTTTTGTTTTCTTCTAAAAAAGCGTGACCAATGGCGCTTTGTTTGCTGTTTCATTTCTGTTAAAGTCGCATCAAGATCGAATTGAAACGAAGATCTTGGAATACTAATTTGCTCTAAATCACTTTTTGCTATAATGGGATCACCAGCTAGCCATGCATCCAATTCTGTTTGTAATTTTTCCTTTGCTTCTTCCGTCGTTAATCCAGATAGTTCTACATTCGCGATAGAGGAACCAGATGTTATTTTTGTTGTTGCATATATATTTGCTTGCGGAATCATTACGATTAAAAGAAATAAGAATATAAAAAGAAACCATTTTTTCATTTTCATTGTTCATCCCGCCTTTAATGATTCAAAATTGGAAATTTATAATTTATTATTTTTTCCATATAAAGGGCATTTTTTGTTTTAGTCATTAAAAAAACCTCTACATAACAAAAATTGTTCATGTAAAGGTCGGTTGCACCACCAGCTCCATACGGTGTAGGTGCCCAATTTTATACCGTATATCCAAGCTTCCCTTTTTATTTAAATATGACTTACTTCATTAATATAGTAAAATAGTACCATTCACTAGCATTGCATAAAAATAGTTAAAAAATTCTGTAAACATGTTTCCGAAAATTTTTGCCAAAAAGTCAATGTCCAACTAAAGGTGGCCCTGTTCATTTTTTGAAAATTATACAATTAACACGCA
>NZ_VDUW01000008.1 GCF_008039555.1 Cerasibacillus terrae | reverse complement strand
CCGCCGCTCGTTCCACAAACGTCATCTCGAAAGAATCAGTCTGCTTCCCGCGCTCGACTTGCATGTATTAGGCACGCCGCCAGCGTTCGTCCTGAGCCAAGATCAAACTCTCCAAAAAAGTTATGAACTCTAATAAGTAAGCACTTATTAGATAAGTTTATCTTAGCAATTTAAATGAAAAACGAGGTACGTTTTTCTTGACATACTGGTCGTTCTGTTCAGTTTTCAAAGAGCAATTTTTAACTCGCTGCTTCGGAAGCAACTTTTATATTGTAACATCTTTAAAATAAAATGTCAATATGTTTTTTGTTTTTTTCTTCGCCTGCGTTAACCTCTTGTTAACAGCGACTTTAATATAGTAACACGTTGTTTTCGCAAAGTCAACAACTCTTTTCAATAAACTATATTAACTTAATTGCGAGTAGTTCGCTGCAAAAACAACTTGTTTAAGCAACGATATTTACTTTACCACGCTTTTTTATAATAATCAAGTCTTTTTTATAAAAAGTTATTCTTCTTATTTATAGCCCATTTAATAGTCTATCCAAATCAAACAAGAATATCTACCCATCGAGAAACACTCACTTTGTCATTTAATTAGTCTGTTCTCAATAGTTTGTATCTCTCACCGCAACCTTTGCTTTCCACAGGTACTGCTAATTCTCCTTGCTCGGACCAATAGATGTTATCGATGGGGCAAGTAATCGTAGTCCTGGGACGAGGCACTATGCTCTAAATCTCGTATTGTTCGCTATTCCCGCAGATAATGAAGGTAGTGTAACGACACATAGCACAAAGAGAAGGCACTTTCGATAAGTCTTATATTATCCTACGCTGATAAAATTTTGCACATTTATTAATCCGGAAAAAGGCAACATTCTTTTTAAAAAACAACCTTTAGTAAAGATGGTTCAACAGCTACATTCATTACTAGAAAAATAAAACCCTTGAAGTTTTTATTCCCATTCATTTAGGATTTAAACTTCAAAGGTTTATTTATTCTATATAAAGAACCTATCTATAATATAATCATATTCCATTTTTTATTTATTACGCATTTGCGGGAATAGCAATACATCTCTGATAGAAGGTGAATCTGTTAATAGCATGATTAAGCGATCAATACCAATTCCCAACCCACCTGTTGGAGGCATTCCATATTCTAAGGATTCAAGAAAGTCTTCATCCATTAAATGTGCTTCATCATTCCCTTGTTCTCTTTCAGCTACTTGTGCTTCAAATCGTTTACGCTGGTCAATTGGATCATTTAACTCACTAAATGCGTTTGCATGTTCGCGACCAACAATAAATAATTCGAAGCGATCCGTGAAACGTCCATCTTCCTTATTTTTCTTTGCAAGGGGTGAAATTTCCACTGGATGACCATAAATAAATGTAGGCTGAATTAATTGCTCTTCAATTTTTTGCTCAAAGAACTCATTTACAATATGACCATATGTCATCATATCTGTAATTGCTACATCATGTTCTTTCGCAAGTGCTCTTGCTTCTTCATCACTCATCTGTTCCCAGAAATCCACACCAACATATTCCTTAATAGCATCCACCATATGAAGTCTTCTCCATTTTGGAGCAAGATCAATTGTCTCGTCCCCATAAGTGATGGTTGTAGTACCTAAGACTTCTTTAGCAATATGTGCAATCATTTCCTCTGTTAATGCCATAATATCTTTATAGTCAGCATATGCTTCATAAAGTTCAATCATTGTAAATTCTGGATTGTGGCGTGTTGATACACCTTCATTACGAAAGACTCGTCCAATTTCATAAACCTTTTCAAGTCCTCCAACAATGAGACGTTTTAAATGTAATTCAATTGCAATTCGCATATATAAGGCAATATCTAATGCATTATGGTGTGTTTCAAATGGCCTTGCTGCAGCACCACCTGGTATACTGTGCATCATTGGTGTTTCCACTTCAAGGAAACCTTGGCCATTTAAGTAATTACGCATTTCTTGAATAATTTTACTTCGCAGGATAAAAGTTTGTTTACTATCTGTATTCATAATTAAATCTAAATATCGTTGACGATAGCGTTGTTCAATATCCTTTAAACCATGATATTTTTCTGGTAATGGGCGAAGTGCCTTTGTCAACAATGTAAATTCAGTTACTTTAATTGATAGTTCTCCTACATTTGTTTTGAACATGACACCAGTTACACCGACAATATCTCCCAGATCAATAGTTTTATAATCTTCATATGATTCTTTTCCAATTTGGTCTTGACGAACATATAATTGGATTTGTCCACTAGCGTCCTGAATATGAGCAAAACCTGCTTTTCCTTTTCCACGTTTTGTCATCATACGGCCTGCAACGGTTACTCGTGTTTCCTCTTCTTTATCAGCTAGTTCCTCTTTTGAAAACCCATCATACAAATCATGTAATTCGCTTGCACTATGTGTACGTGTATATTTACCACCAAACGGGTCCATTCCTTTTTCACGATATTGATTCATTTTCTCTAGACGAACTTGCATATGTTCATTTAACTCCTCTGACATATTCCATCACTCCATTACATACTAAAAATAAAAACGTTCTATCATATACCAATAGTATATAGAATCTCCACCAATCTTTCATCTAATTACATATGATACGCCTCTTTTTTATGAAATTCACTTTATCCAACTTCTTTTTAACATAACCAATTCTTTATTAATATAAAAATCTGCCAAGCTCCAGCAGATTTTTTATATTTAAACTTCTTATTTGATTCAGTTTCTTTGTTCATTTTTTAAAGGCTAACCTTCCAATAACAACAACCTTTTAGAAGATTGCCTATTGTTTTCAAGAAACTTGATGCTCTTTTTCCATCTCTTCTGCATACGTGTATAAAATTTCAGCCAATGCTTCTCTTTTTTCAATCTCATTAATTTTACAACGGACACGACCATTGCCCTTCATTCCCTTTAGATACCACGCTGCATGTTTTCGCATTTCCATCATGGCTACTTTTTCGCCTTTAATTTTAATTAGACCATCTGCATGTTGTAGACAAACATCAATCTTTTCACTTGGAGTCGGATCCGGAATTAATTCACCAGTATCTAAATACTTCACAATTTTATAATGACCCACGGATTTCCCAATGCAGAACGCCCAATCATTCCTCCTCTTCTCACTTATTTATCACAAAAATACTTCACTATACCTTTCTTTTCTGCCTCTGGAAGCTCGTTTAATAATTCTTTACTTGTTGTTCCAAAGGGGGGTAAAATAGCGTTTGGTGCAATCTCAGCTAATGGGATTAGGACAAATCCACGTTCATGCATTCTTGGATGTGGAATAGTGAGTCGTTCTGTTTTCATATTTTCATTATTATACAGCAATATATCAAGGTCAATTGTTCGTGGACCGAAACGAATCACTCTTTCTCTCCCTAAATGACTTTCAATCCCCTGGCAAACATCTAATAATGCTAATGGAGTTAGAGAAGTATTTATCTCTAATACCATATTTAAAAAATGGCTCTGTTCTGTAAACCCAACTGGTTCTGTTTCATATATAGATGATTGTTTTGTTATGTTGATCGCATCATGTTGAAATAATTGATGAATTGCTTTTTTTAAATAAGATTCCCTTGGTTCAATATTTGTTCCTAAACCGATATATACTTGATTCATTTTTTTCGCTCCCTATATATTTCCACTGCAACAGAATCTAAGTTTCCAGGAATAGGGGCACCTGGCTTGATTACTTTTACAGTACATGATTGTAGCTGTGGAAAACGAATAAATAATTCACTTGCAATCACTTCAGCAACTGCTTCAATGAGTCTCTTCACTTCACCTTCTACAATTTCTCGGATACATTCATAAACATGACCGTAATGAATAGATTCATTCATATCATCTGTTTGGCCAGCTTTTTTTAAATCTGTAAATAATTCCACATCAACCTGGAAACGTTGGCCAAGCTTATTCTCTTCTGGGAATAAACCGTGAAATCCATAGAACTGCATGTTCTTTAAAATAATCTTATCCATTAGTCCAATCGCTCCCTTAACATTGCATCCATCACTTTAGCCATATCTTTATTTATTTTCACTTGATGTACACGAACCATTTGGATTCCTTTCGCGATTCCAAGACATGTTGTTGCACCTGTTCCGTAATCGCGTTCTTTTGGTTCGTTATCTAGAATACGACCGATAAATGATTTACGTGATGTACCTAGTAAAATAGGATATCCTAAGTCATGGAATTTTTCCAAATTATTCATGGCGATGAGATTATGTTCAGCTGTTTTTGCAAAACCAATCCCCGGATCTAAGATAATATGATCGTCTGGAACACCAGCTCTTTTGGCTATTTCAATACTTTCTGCTAGATCTCGCTTCATATCATCAATTAGAGAAGTATAATCCATATCTGTTCGGTTATGCATAAGAATGATTGGGGTATTAGTTTCCTTTGCTACTTGCGCAATTTCTGGTTCACGCTTTGCTCCCCATACATCATTAATGATCTCTGCCCCTGCTTCAACAGCTTTTCTTGCTGTTTCTGCTTTATACGTATCAATAGAAATAGGTACATTTATTTTTTCTTTTACGGACCGGATGATTGGAACAACTCGTTGTATCTCTTCTTCCTCAGATACCGCCTGATGATTTGGGCGCGTAGACTCTCCTCCAATATCAATCATATCAGCACCATCATTTTCTAATTTAATGGCCTGGTTTACTGCGTTTTCTATATTTGTATAAGATCCTCCATCTGAAAAGGAATCAGGAGTAACATTTAAAATACCCATGATATGTGTTCGATCTTGTAAATTAAATGTTGTAGATTTTGTTTTTAAAAGCATACTAACCATCATACCTTCCATTTTAAATATGATTTTATCGTAACATACGAAAAATAGAATGTCGCATATTGTATCATAGCAGAATAGGAAAAGGGACTAGCTATTCACTAGTCCCATTAATGTTACTTATTATAGCTTATTTATCATCAAATTGGAATAATGCTGTTGATAAATAACGTTCTCCATTATCTGGTAAGATAGCTAACACTTTCTTACCTTTGCCTAATTTTTTCGCTACTTTCTTAGCGGCAACAACAGCAGCACCAGAAGAAATACCTCCAAGTATTCCATTTGTCACAGCGATTTCACGAGCTGTTTCAAATGCATCTTCATTGGCGACCGCAATAACTTCATCATAAATATCGGTATTTAGTGTATCTGGCACAAATCCCGCACCAAGTCCTTGTAATTTATGTGGTCCAGGGTTCCCTCCAGAAAGAATAGCAGAGTCTTCTGGTTCTACTGCAAAAATTTTTATATCATTAAATTGCTCCCGTAGTACTTTTCCAGCACCAGAAATAGTTCCTCCCGTACCAATACCAGCTACAAATGCATCTAAACCATCTTCCATTTGTGAAGCAATTTCCTTTCCAGTTGTTAATGCATGTATTTTCGGATTAGCCATGTTTTGAAATTGTTGTGGCATGAAATATCCATGTTCCTGATGCAATTGTTCTGCTTTTTCAATTGCACCTTTCATCCCTTCCGAACCTGGAGTAAGAACCAATTTCGCTCCATATGCTCTTAATATATTACGGCGCTCTTGACTCATCGTATCAGGCATGGTCACCACTAATTCATATCCTTTAGCAGCTGCTACCATTGCTAAACCAATCCCAGTATTTCCACTTGTTGGTTCTACAATTTTAGTCCCTTCCTGAAGGTCTCCACTTTTCTCTGCTTCTTCAATCATCGCTAAAGCAATACGGTCCTTCACAGAACTACCTGGATTCATAAATTCTAATTTTACATATATATCTGCACTTTCTTCATCTATCTGTTTTAATTTTACAACCGGTGTTTTCCCAATTAACTCTGCGATATTATTTGCTACGCGCATTTTATATGCTCCCTTCAATTCCTAGTAAACACATAGGATTTATAATAAAGTATACAATTATATATAGAAATGTCAATAAAAACAGTTCATTTGGGCTTACCTAAATATAGTATCCGTATGTCCTCTTCAATCATACATGATAAAGAAGAGCCTCCCCGTAAGAGACTCTTCTTTATTTTCCTTCCTGAACAAGGGATATCAATTCATTTTCTGTGAAATAATATTTCTCATTACAAAAATGACAAACTGTTTCTGCACCATGATCTTCATTAATCATTGCTTGAATTTCATCTTTACCCAAACTAATAATAGCCTGTTCAAAACGTTCTTTGGAGCACTTACATAAAAAATGAACCGACATTTTTTCATGAATTTTAACTTCTGTATCATCAAAAAGCCTTTGTAACACTTCCTCTGGTTTATAGCCTTTACTAATCAATGCCGAAATGGAAGGAAATGACTGAAGCTGCTTTTCAAGATGGGTAATCACTTCATCTGATGCACCGGGCATTATTTGCACAATAAATCCTCCAGCTGAAGATACAGAATGATCCGGATTTACAAGTACTCCAGCTCCCACCGCAGATGGAGTTTGTTCAGATGTTGCAAAATAATATGTAAAATCTTCACTAATTTCCCCAGAAACAATAGGAACTTGTCCCGTGAAATAGTCCTTTAAACCTAAGTCTTTAATAACGCTAACACTTCCGGAAGTTCCCACTGCCCGGCGTACATCTAATTTACCTTGCTCATTTAATTCAAAATCCACATGTGGATTAGAGACATAGCCGCGTACCTCTCCTTTTGCATTTCCATCAGCAACAATGGCACCAATTGGTCCATCACCTTCTACCTTTACAGTGAGCGTATTTTCTCCTTTAAGCATCGCTCCCATCATGGTAGTAATTGTTAATGTTCTTCCTAGTGCAGCAGTTGTTGTTGCCCAAGAATCTTGTCTTCTCCTCGCTTCTTCCACAAGACGGGTAGATGATATAGCATATGCACGAATCATACCATCATGTGTAGTTGCTTTTACTAAATAATCTTCCATGTGTCATAATCTCCTTTATTTACGTGTTTACATATTTTTTTGGTATATTTGGTGAAGCCCTTTTAATGTTAAATGTGAATCAATGATTTGAATTGTTTCAGATGCCCCCCCAACCAATGGAGCTAATCCACCAGTAGCAATAATCGTTGGGTCTGTTCCTTTCGATTGTTTCATACGTCGAACGATCCCGTCGATTTGTGCGACTGCACCATAAAATACACCTGCTTGCATTGCTTCAACCGTTGATCGACCAATAACATGGTCTGGTTCCTCTATCTCAATCTTCGGAAGTTTTGCTGCTCGTTGGTATAGTGCATCCATCGAAATATTAATTCCTGGTGAAATGAGGCCCCCTTCATATTCTTCCATTTCATTGATATAACAATACGTTGTCGCAGTACCAAAATCTATAATGATAAGTGGTCCTTTATGCTCCACCAATGCTCCTACCGCATTAACCACTCGATCTGCACCAATTTCCTGTGGGTTTGGATAATTTATTTTTAAAAAAGATAATACAGTATCCTTACCAACAATAAGTGGTTCTATTTGAAAATACAATTTACACATTCTTTCTAATGCAAACATAATGGGAGGTACAACCGAAGATATGATTACTCCAGTTATATCGGAAAATAATAAACCTTTATATTCAAACAGAGATTTGATTAACATCCCAAACTCATCTTCTGTTTTATAACGGTCTGTCTTGATATGCCATTCATGTTTTAATTCATTTTCTTGAAAAACACCTAAAACGGTATTTGTATTGCCAACATCCAGAACAAAAAGCATCATCTCACACCTTCTTACTCTTTATTTCTTTCTAAATATAACATAATTCTCTTTTGAATTAAAAATGTATGGTTATTTAAAAAAGCAACTTCCAGTTATTTTGGAAGCTGCTTTTTATGTGGATTATTCTTTTTTATCTTTATCAGATAGGTCTGAATCATTATTTTTATTTTCCAACTCTTTAATTGTTTTGGAAAGACCTGATTCGTCGGGAGATTTTTCTTCAATCTCCTTTTTTAATTTACTATCTGATTTACGCTTAATTTCTTCATATGATTCAACATCTTCATCCTTTGATTGAATATTTACTTTCATGTTTGCATCATCGGAATCTGAATCATATTTAGCTAATTCTGGCTCTGGAAGTACACCATCTTCAAAAAGGGATTTAATTTGTTTTGCATCTAATGTTTCTACCTTTAGAAGTGTTTGAGCGATTAATTCTAGCTGCTCCCTTTTATCCGTTAAAATTTGTTTTGCACGGTCGTAACAGTGATTAATAATTTTTTGAATTTCTTTATCAATTTCATGCGCAATGGCATCACTGTAATTTTGTTCATTTTGGATATCTCTGCCTAAGAAGACTTCTCCGCCGCCACCAGCAAATTGAGTTGCTCCGATTTTATCACTCATACCAAATTCGGTAACCATTTTACGGGCAATTCCTGTGGCACGCTGGAAGTCATTTGATGCACCTGTACTTACCTCATTAAAAATAATCTCCTCTGCAACACGACCACCTAATAGTCCCGTAATTTTATCAAGTAACTCTGGTTTTGTCATGAAGTAGCGGTCTTCCTTTGGTAACATGACAGCATAACCACCAGCTTGACCACGCGGAACAATCGTTACTTTGTGGACGACATCTGCTTCATCTAAAACCATACCAATGATGGTGTGTCCACTCTCATGATATGCAACAATATTGCGTTCCTTTTCAGAAATAACACGGCTTTTCTTCGCTGGACCTGCAATGACACGATCAATTGCTTCATCTACTTCTAACATAGAAATTTTCTTTTTGTCTAAGCGAGCAGCAACTAATGCAGCCTCATTTAATAGGTTTTCTAAATCTGCACCAGAGAAACCTGGTGTACGCATTGCAATTGTATTCAAATCAACCGTTTCATCTAATGGTTTATTTCTTGCATGTACTTTTAAGATTGCTTCACGGCCTTTAACATCTGGGCGATTGACTGGAATTTGTCGGTCAAATCGACCCGGACGTAATAATGCAGGGTCTAAAATATCTGGGCGGTTTGTTGCTGCAAGAATGATAATACCTTCATTTCCTTCAAAACCATCCATCTCAACGAGCAACTGGTTTAATGTTTGTTCACGCTCATCATGACCGCCACCTAGACCAGCACCACGTTGACGTCCTACTGCATCAATCTCATCGATAAAGATAATACAAGGAGCGTTTTTCTTCGCATTTTCAAATAAGTCACGTACCCTAGAAGCACCAACACCGACAAACATCTCCACAAAGTCAGAACCACTAATTGTAAAGAATGGTGTTCCAGCTTCTCCAGCTACCGCTTTGGCAAGTAATGTTTTACCTGTTCCAGGTGGTCCTACTAAAAGTACCCCTTTTGGAATACGAGCTCCTAATTGCGAGAATTTACGCGGATCCTTTAAAAACTCAACAATTTCTACAAGTTCCTGTTTCTCTTCATCTGCACCAGCTACATCTTTAAAGCGAACTTTTGATTTATCTTCACTAACCATTTTCGCTTTACTTTTTCCAAAGTTCATTACACGGCCACCGCCGCCACCTTGGGCTTGGCTAAGAATAAAGAAGAAGAACAATCCTAGAATTAGAAATGGAATGATTCCTGTTAAGAAAGTTACCCATCCACTTGGTCTTTCTTCCTCTTTCACATTTAGCACACTTTGATCCATTGCTTTATCTGTAATTTCTTTCACAATATCTGTATTATCTGGAACTTGAGTAATAAATGGTTGTTTCTCTTTTTCCATTTCTCCAGTAACTCTCATGATTCCATGTGCAGGCTGCATCGTCATTTCTTTGATTTCGCCATTATTTAATGCTTGCATAAATTGTTTTACGTTTAATTCATTTGATTGATCACCTTGATTATTAAATACCCCAATTATACCGATAACAACTAATAATAGGAGTAAATAAAAAAGCGTATTTCGAAATATTCGGCTCATTGCTTACCTCCTCCCTATACGGGAAAACTATATAACATACTATCATAGTAAAAGCTTATATGACAACTAATTATACTTATTCTAAGTATTTATTTTTCAACATTATAATAACTGAATTTCTATGTATTCAGATCATTTACCACCGTAAATTTCTGGCTTTAAAACTCCGATATATGGTAAGTTCCGATACTTTTCATCAAAATCTAAGCCATAACCAACAACAAATGCATTCGGAACTTCAAAACCGACGATATCCGCTTTAATATTCGCCTTCCGTCCAGATGGTTTATCAAGTAATGTAACAATCTTAATCGAAGCTGCTTTACGATACTTAAAAAGGTCAACTAAATAACTTAACGTTTGCCCACTATCAATAATATCTTCAATTATTAACAAATGTCGTCCTTCTACTTTTGTATCTAGGTCTTTTACTATCTTTACCTCACCTGAAGAAGTTGTCTTTTTTCCTCCATAACTAGATACATCCATAAAGTCCATCTCCAAATGGATATTCATATACCTTAGTAAGTCAGACATAAACGGCATGGCACCTTTTAAGACTCCAATCGCAAGTGGAAATTTCTCTTCATACTCCTCTGCTAGTTGCTTTCCTATTTTTTTACATTGTTGTTGTATTTCTTCTTCCGTAATTAATGTCTTTTCAATATCTTGATCCACCAAATTGTCCCTCCCAAAGCCTTGCGTTTTTATAGTTCAATTGAATATACATATCACTTGTTCCTTTTGCTTCAGAAAATCCTTTTTTCAAACCGACAAGCCATAAAATCTGGCCATGATTATCAGTAACGATCGGCCATGCATCCCGCTCATCTTTCGGAATCTTAGCATCAATAAAGATATCCTTGATTTTCTTAGAACCATTTAATCCTTTCCAGCTCATCCGATCTCCCGGTTGTCTTGTTCGAATATGCAAAGGCAACTCCACATCACCCAGTGCACATATGTATGTAAATCTATCTTCTCTTTCCCTCTTATCTGTATGAATAGCAGATATTTGTGAACCATTCGGTAAAGACACTTTTTCTGGAATATCCAAAATAAAATGGTAAGGAGAAGATACATGATGTTTATTTGTAAAATAGAACATTACTTTTTGATATGATCTTTTGAGTTTTAAATGGCGAGGAAAATCTATTTCCACATTACCCATTGTACTATTCAATAATTCGAAGAAATCCTGTTCATGCACATACGATAAGTTTTTGGGTAGATGAAAATATAGATAATTTAATATTAGATGATAGGCTCGTCTTTGTAAAGCAGTAGGATAGGAAGAAAAATCATTTATATAAAATGATGCTATATCCTTATTTGAACTAAAATTTACAACTTGTTGAACCATAAGCTTTGCTTCCTGTTGTAGATACCTTTCATCCTCATGCAGAGACTCTGTCAAATATTGTACGGTAGTATGAATGTTTTCATTTTTTGCTCGGAGTAGTGGGACAATTTTCTTACGAATATAATTTCGTGTATATGCAATACTTTCATTACTAGGGTCTCTTCTTGGGTTTAGCATATTCACTGCACAATATTGTTCAATTTCCTTTTTCGTGACACATAAAAAGGGCCGAATAATATGTCCATCTGCAAATTCTCGTTTGATTGGAATACCTTGGAAAACACTGGAATCAGCTGTTCTTATTAATCGCATGACCATTGTTTCTACTTGATCATCTCCATGATGCCCTAATGCTAAAAAATCAGCAGATAACTCCTTCATTTGTTGGTAAAAAAACTGATAGCGCATATTCCGACACGCAACTTGTGTATTTAATTGATGTGTTTCTTTGTATGTAGGAACATTTAAAGATACTCCTTTAAAAGATATATTCCATTTCTGGCATATATCCTTTACAAATGCCAAATCTTCCTTGCTTTCATCACCTCGTAATTGATGATCAACAGAAAGGGCTGTGAGTTGTAAATCCCATTTTTTTCGCATCTTCCATAAATAATGCAATAATGCGATGGAATCAGGCCCACCTGAAACACCCACGACTATCTTTTTCCCAAACAAATCCAACTTATGGTGTTCCAAAAAACGTGTTACCTTTTGTTCCATGATATGTCCATCTCCAATTGCCTATTTAACATATTTGTATCCTTTTATTATAGCATATATATGCGATATACATGTGATTCATTCTTTCATTTTTTCACAACAGATATTATAAATCAGTGGAGGTCTTACAGCCTGTTAACCTGCCATAAATTTAAATAGTATCCATCATTAAAATGGTATAAATAAAGAAGAGATATAAAATCCACCTGAGACAAGCCCAATACTGATTAATTCTACAATAAATGGCAACATACTAGATTCCGAATTTACACGCTTATCCTTTCTTCTTTCATTATATAATATTGTACGTACATCTTGCTTCATTTCTGCACTTGTTTGATATTTTCCCAAGATTGCCTTTTTCAAACAATGACGGTACAATGTCAATGCCTTTATATCATCTATTTTTTTAAGTATCGTAGCTTTTGGATATTTACCTTTATCAAACTTTCTAGGATGATAAATACTTATAAATATCATGACAAATGCAAATAAATCATAACTTGGTTCCGCACGCCTTGTGCCAAGGTTCCAAAAACCCCGATCATAAAACTCCGTATACTCTTTAATTGCGCGTCCAATCTTTGTTGTACCACCAACATCAACCCATCGTATTCTTGGTGGTTGTAATTCTACTAGTAAATTCTCTGTTTTCAAATCTCCAAATACCCAACCAGCCTGATGCAAATGTTCCAAGTCATCTAATAATTGCAACATGAATACTCCAAGCCAAACTGATCCATTTTTCTTAATGAAAATAGGGAGTTTTTCTCCATGAATATACTCCATTGCATAAAATGAATATGCATTGCCATCCGGTGCAATCCAATCATCGACATCTAATAAGGAAGGTCCAAGAGAGTGTCCTTGGACCTTAGAAAGAGACTTTAAGACATTTACTTCCATCATCATCGAGGAAGTATTGTCACTTATTTTTAAAGCAACATCCTTTCCATTAACAGAACATAGATAAACACTTCCAATTGCTCCACTGCCCAATTCCCTTTTTATAGTATATGATCTATGGTGCCATTTTCCTTGGATGGATAATCCCGGTTGCCAAAAACGATTATGCTTCTTCGGCATGATCATCTTTTTGGAAACTCCTAAACAAGCTTTTCTTACTAAATTGATATATTGCTTCCCGTAAGGCTGGGCCAGTTGGTGTAATTCCTCCGCTAGTTAGTTTCGGAAAAACCTGTGATATTTTATCTAATTTAGGGGACCAGTTAAAAATTTTATTTATTTCTTTTCTTTTCCCGGGAAATGTATACATTGAAAAACGGTTACGTCCTATTCGAGCGTTTAAACTAATCGATAAGTCGAATAATGCTTCCTTAACCATCGGTAATTTATTCGTCATACTTGCACTCATATCTATCAAAACAAGTACTTCTAAATCACATGTTTCTCCTAAATCTTCCACAACTTCCATGATTTCACCACGTTGCTCTGGTGCTAAGTCTTCCATTGTTTGTGTTGGACCTAATATTTGTTGTAATTCCGTATTTACAAATCCTTGCAATGTTTGTGTCATTGCTTGTTTTGTAACCATTTGTACGGTTTGTGGTAAAGCTTCTTTATAAACTAATTGGCTAATTCCTCCACCTGACATAGCTATTCCTTCCACTTCTTGTAACCCTACCGCTTCCTCTGACTGAGTTTCATCCAAAATACCAATCACATTAACCGTAATTCCTTGTTCCTTTGCCAATGCTGCTACCGCAACAGGGTCTTCCCCCTGATTAGAACATCCGTCTGTAATTAATAAAATCTGTTTTAATGTTCCTGTTTTCATGGCATACACCTCCATTTTTTTCCACTACCAGTATCGCCATTTTAATAGAGGTATATACATGAAGAGTGGCTTCTCTATAATACTTCTTTATATAAAGTTGGAATAGGAGACCATTTTGGAATATATTTATCTACCTTTGCAACAAGAACAGTCATATCATCTTCAATTGCGCCATTTTGAAATCGTACAACTTCCTCTAATAATAGATCAGCAATTTCCTGAGAATCATCTGTCTCCATCTCAGAAATAGTCTGTTGCACCCACCTATCATTATCCTCAATACCCTTTGGTCCTTCATAAATACCATCACTCATCATAATAAGTATATCGCCTGAATGAAGTTGTTCACCAATCATGTCTACATCAAATTCTTGAATAATTCCCATTGGTAAGTTTGCCACTTCAAGTTTTTTAATTGTATTTCCTCGTTTAATATACGTTGGAGATGATCCGATTTTCAAAAATTGTACAAAAGCATTATGCAAATTAATAATCGCTAAATCTAATGTAGCAAACATTTCCTCTGTTGTTCTTAATGCCAAAATGGAGTTAATCGTTTTAATCGCAACCTTTTCGGGTATCCCTGTTTGTAATATTTTATGCAATAAACGTAATGACTCACTACTTTCCTCTTTTGCACGCTTTCCATTTCCCATTCCATCACTAATAGCTAAAGCAAATTTTCCTTTTCCAAGTTCTATCGTTGTATGACTATCCCCTGAAATTAATCCCCCACCTTTTGCTGCATAAGCCATTCCAGTAGTAACGACAAATGATCTAGCCGAACCAAATTTAATAAAAGATGATCCATGAGGAAACGGAGATATTTCTTTTTCTTTCACTTCAATTGTCTCATTTAAAATCTCTGATAAAGCTGGTGCAATGAGCTTCGATGCTTCCCCATGATAATTACTAAAGACAAGCGTCATTTCAATATCTACATTTCCTTTTTCCAACCGAAAAATATCTAGCTTCTCAACTTCCAATCCCATTTGGTGTAAAGAATAAAAAATTTGTTCCTCTTGTTTTTCATGTTGTTTCCTTTCTTTCATAATTTCCACCGCAAAATCTTCCATCACTTCGGAAACACCTTGTAATTGTTCAGCAACTAAGCGCTTACTTTTTAGTACCTGTTGTTTTAACTTTCTATTTGCTTCAAAATAAGTTAACTCCTCTTCCATCTTATGCATGACTTTTTTTGATTTGATACAATAATTTTCAAATTGCTTCTTTACCCTTGGACTAGGTTCTTGCTGTCTAATATAATCATCTTTTAAATCTTCCATGAATGAATATGTTTGATCAAACTGATTTTGCCAACATCGCTGCTTCATAAAACATAGTTGGCATGTTTTTTCTGTAATTCGACTTAAAAAAATATCTGTTTCTTGTTTTGTATCTAATTCATCGTCGAGTGAAACATCATTTGTTAAAAAGCTTTTTGAAAGTGCTTCAAATACACCAGAAAACTCCTCGACTCTCTTAGCCGTAATATTCCGAACTTTTTGCAAGTATTGTTCCTGTTCCATTGTATATTCTTCTGTACCTGGTATATATCGTGAAATCTTCTTAATCCAATTAGCTGGTGTAATAAGAAAAAGACAGATAGCAAATAAAGATTCTAATAAAAATGGAATAAAGTGAATGGTATCACCATATAAACCCACCAAAAGGGTACCAACTAATAATCCAATGGAAACTCCTAGTTTTCTCCCCTCTTTTAATAAACCACCCAATAAACCACTGAAAGCAAGTAAACCAATTTGATATAAATTAACAACATTTGCTAAAGATAAAATTAATCCCGCAACAACTCCTACTGTCGAACCAATTGCTGCTCCACCAATGAAGGCAAGTAACAAGACTAAGTAACGAGAAAATATTTGTTCTATGGAAGCATTATAAATATCCCAACCGATCATACCTGTTAAAACAGAAGCAAGTAAAATAATGATACAGACTATTTCCTCGTTAGTTAAAGTTGTTTTATATCGTTTTGGTGATAATAATGGAATACACTGCATAAAAATAAGTACAAGCACTGCTCCCAAGAACCCTTCGACAATCAAGAACATCCAATCGTAATGTGTCAGTTTCCCTGAAATGGAAAATAAAAATAATCGTGATATTCCAGTAGATAAAAAGACAAATATAGGAATAAAGATTTGTTGTTTATTTCCCTTATAAAATAGATTTGCTAGAAATAAGAAGGAAATCAAAGTGATCCCAATATGTGCACCTTGGGAAATGGAAACAGTAAATCCCCCTATTAACATGGCGAGTATCGTTTTAAATAGATTATGTCGTTGAACAAGCCATAATGTTGCTAAAAAGGCAACAGTAAAAGGGGATACAGAAGATAAAATAATGGCTCGTCCTAGTAGAAAGCCAACTATATATAATATCCAACCTTTTTCAACGAGAATATGTTTCATTTTTGCTGTTATCTTGCTACGTAATTTCAATTTATTCTTTTCATCAACCGTTTCTTTCGATTGTATCCTTGGTAATGTCTCCATCATATCAAGCCCTCCTCCTTAGTAATCTATTAAAACATAAATTATCCATATTTTTTGTCAGATTAGGATAGCTCATTCAAAAAACTTTTCGACGGTTTTCTAGTCTAGAAAACGGATTTAAACAAATCATTCCTTTTCTAGTTGCAAACGGTACTATTTTGGGTATTAATTCTTGCTTGATATTGTCGCAATGTCGTTATTTACTTCATAAAAAATATTAAGGCTTTACAGAAAAGCCAATTCGTGGAACATATTTACATTATCTTTTAATAATCTAGTTAAAATATCTATTGACATAAATAGAATGTTATTGTAATATAGTTTTTGTTGACTTTATTTGGCGGCGTAGCTCAGCTGGCGAGAGCGTACGGTTCATACCCGTGAGGTCGTGGGTTCGATCCCCTCCGCCGCTATCAAAAGCTCGTGTTTGAGATAACTCGAACACGGGCTTTTTTTATACTTTTTCAAAAATAATCCCCTAACAGTAAAAACAATCTAAAATAAAAAATCCAAAGCAATGTGTTTTGCTTTGGATTTTTTATTTTATTTGTATTTATATAGAGCATCTGTATTATAGACAGCAACTGCTATCCTCTTTTAGCACCTCGACCTCCACGTCTGGACTCTGTGTGCTTCTTCAATGAGGCTAGACGGTCTTCTGAATCTTTAAGAAAACGGTTTAATTTAGCTTCAAATGTTTCAACTCGTTCTCTTGGATTTTTCTGACGACGTGGTTTATCTTGCGCTTTTTTAATAGATAAACCAATTTTTCCATCCTTTTGGACATTAATAACTTTTACTGTCACTTCATCTCCAACACTTAAGAAATCATTAATGTCTTTAACATATTTATCGGCAACTTCACTAATATGGACAAGACCTGTCTTACCCTCTCCCAGTTCCACAAAAGCACCAAAATTAGTGATTCCTGTTACCTTTCCTTGCAGCTTGCTGCCTACTTCGATTGACATAAAAGAAATGCTCCTCCTTAGATTTTTTAAAAATAATAACGTTCAAAATAGAACGGTCCTTATATAGTATAGCTAACAATATGAAAAGGTGTCAATAAGATGAGTCTTCTTTGTCAGGTTTAAAGATAATTTCTCCCTTTTTCGAGAAAAAATAATTTGTACGAGCTAAATCTAACAAATAGTCATCATCATTTAATAATTGAATTTCTTCTTTTAAATCCTTTTCTTCTTTCTTTAAAGCCGTCATTTGCTCTTCAAGTTGTTCATATTTTTCTACCTTCGCTTCACGCATTTTTTGTTGTTTGATATGATATGTAGTCATGCTACCAGCAATAAATAGAACAACAATTGCTAGTAAAATGAGTCGGCCTTTTAAGTGTTTTTTTCGTCTTTTCTGTCTTTCTTGATATACTTCATATTGTTGCATGTAGTTGGAATTTAGCTTTGTGACTGTCTTTTTTTCTTGCCGCATGGCTATTTCCTCCTCTTTGAAGCGAAAAAGTCCTTTACATTAGTATATATATTCTCTATTCTACTATAAAATCCTGCTAATTTGTGTAAATTCTTCTTAACTTTTTGTGGCAATAAGGAGTATATAAAGATCATAAGCCATTTAATAGGTGTAAAGACTAGTTTTATCATGATCTCTAGAAGAAAAATAGTTGTTTTTAAAATAAGCATGATAAGTGCTACACAAAGCTGTAAAATCAATTGAACTGGTTTTACAATCAGTCGATTGATTATGTTCTTTACCAGACGACATAAAGCCGTAAACCCATGGATCACATACTGCAATATTTTTTGATATACATTTGCAATCAAGGCTTGATATGTTGCAAATCCTAAAAGACAAGCTAAAAAAATATATAAACGAAGTTCCCCAAAGTTCACAAAAAACAAAACAGAATAAAGAATAAAGGTTTGGGAAAGCCAAAAGGAAATCTCCATGACATAAGCAAAGATCGTGTTTTCCTTCCAGTATTTTGTAAAATAAAGATACGTATCTCGAATCATACCTAAATACAATCCGCTTAAAACCATCGCAAACATGGTTGTAAACTGAACACTTAATGTCATCTGAATAGCTTGCTAAAGAATCCTTTAGCCTTTCCCTGATCATCTTCATCGATGTAGGATAATTCATATATTTTCCCTTTAATGGAGACAATTCCTTCTGTAACATCCAAATTTTTCAATTGTAAATTATGGCCACGAATAACCAAATAACCCATCACAGTTTGTAAAAGAAATTCCTCATTATCAAAACTATCCACTTCTTTTACTCCGGTTATTTCTAATAGTTTACGATTATTTAACTTTAGATGATGGTCCTTTTCGACAACTTGATTTCTCATATCTTTTGGATACATATTCATATGCCCGTCCTCCTTATCATTATTACTCTATGAGGAGAAGGACAAGTATAGAACTATTATTCTTCAATTTTTTCCTCTCGAATGATTTTATAAAGAGATTCTGCTTCTTGCTTTTTAACATTTTCTCTTAAATCTGTCACTTCAAGGGTCACGAGCTTTTGTCCAAAACGAATGGTAAGCTCGTCTCCTACTGCTAATTTAGTAGCTGCTTTTGCTTGATTTCCATTAACTGTTATTCTTCCTCGATCAGCCACTTCCTTTGCTAATGTACGTCTTTTTATGATTCGTGATAATTTTAAAAATTTATCTAAGCGCATATATCATTACTCCCTTTCTTTTGCTCCATCCCAAAGCATATCCATCTCTTTAAGAGACACTTTGTTTATATCTTTCTGTTTTTCTTTTAATTTATCTTCAATATATGAGAAACGGGTAATAAATTTCTGATTGGTGCGATTTAATGCAATTTCTGGATTGATTTTATAATGCTTCATTAAATTTGTTAGTACAAATAATACATCCCCAAATTCCTTTTCTATTTCTTCTTGTTGATTTTCAGCAATAGCTTCACGTACTTCAGAAAGTTCCTCTTCCAACTTACCCCATACAGCTGAAGTTTCTTCCCAATCAAAGCCTACCTTTGCCGCCTTTTTCTGTAGCTTGTATGCCTTAAGCAATGAAGGTAATTGAGGTGGAATACCATCTAATACAGATGTTCGATTTTTCCCCTTTTCCTCTTGTTTTAATAGATCCCAATTCTTCTCTACTTCATCTGCTGTGTCCGCGGTAACATCTTTAAAAACATGTGGATGGCGGTGAATCATTTTTTCTGTAATGGATCGAATTACATCATCAACTGAGAAAAAACCGTTGTCTTCACCAATTTGGCTGTGGAGCATGACTTGTAATAAAATATCACCAAGTTCCTCCACGATTCCTTCATCGTCTTCCCGTTCAATTGCTTCTATTAATTCATAAACTTCTTCCATAGCGTATTCTCTTAATGATTCATGTGTCTGTTTTTTATCCCATGGACAACCCTCTGGACCACGTAATGTTTGAATTACATTTCTCAATTTAGGAAATGTATGATTTAATAGCTCTGTTGGTGCTGGTGGTACATAAATACTTGTTAAATTACTAATTGTAAAAGAACGATCTAAATCTTCTAGTGAAACCTTTTGAATCTTTTCCTGATTACTTCCAGCGGCATCAATAATCGTCACCTCGTAATCAGCAGGTAAATCTTCTAATAAAGTTAACTTTATTTCTGATGCAATAAATGAATCATACACTTGTGAAAAAATGAGATGATTTCGATAGTCTAGCTGGCTTCGGTCAAATTGAGTTCCATCCACAAATTGAAACCCATCAATTGGATCAATTTGTAAACTGGTAAATAAGGCATCTAAATAGCTTTGACCTCCTGAGATAGATATTTCACATTCTTGTTGCTCTAGTAAAAGCTGAACCGTTTTTTCTGCTACTAATGGATGTCCTGGAACAGCATAAATAACTGGTTCAAGACGTGCATTTTTAAGTAACTTTTTTACAATTCGCTCATACACTTCCGAAAATCCTGCTTCTTCTTCATACATATAATCAAAAGAAGAAAAGCGGACGCCTTCTTTTTCTAATGAAGCAATGGCTGGATGGTCTAATGTACGGACATAAATAAGTTTGTTACTTTGGACTAATCTCCGATACATCCCTAATGGTAATTGATCTAAATCTCCTGCTCCTAGCCCTATAATATCTATTTTATTCATCACGGTGTTCTCCTTTCATCCACCTAGAAAGTTTATCTGAAAACGGCAATACAGAAATCTCCTGCTTCGTAAATGCATGGCAACGAATGAGAATAAATAAATACAAGCTACCTCCTATCACTACAATAAAAAGAGTCATCATGAGTAAAGACAATCTTGATAATGTTATAGTAGCCGGTAGAATCCACTTCATCCCTAATAGGAATACTATCATACTAATACTTGCCATAAAAAAAGCTTGCCAATGAATACTTTTGAATAGACTAAATAGTGGTAATTTCCGTTTCAATATATATATAGCAAGAATGCATAATGCTAATAAACTAAAGATTGTTGCAAGTGCACTACCGGTAATCCCCCAATGAGAAACAAGAAATACATTAAGATACCATTTTAATAAGAGAGCAATCCCTATCAAAAATGCTGATTTCTTCACATCTCCTATCCCTTGGAGAATCGTGACAGATGTAATCGTTAGAGAACTAAGTAAAATACTACAAGCTAAAATTTGTAAACTTGTTGTTCCATAATCATCTTGAAATAATAAGATATTAACCTCTGGAAAAATAACAATTAATCCTATCATGGCACCACTTGCTATGTAAAAACTCATCCGAATAGCACTTTGTAAATCACTAAGGATATGTACATTTTTATTTGATTTTTGTTTTGAAAGGGTAGGTATAATTGCTAATGAAAAGGATGATCCAAGTACTGTTCCGAATTGAACCAATGGATACCCTCTATCAAAAATCCCTTTCCATTTCTTTGCTTGTTCTTGTGTGTATCCATATTCCACTAAACTTGGAACAAGTGTGAATACATCTACAACTTGAATCAATAATAAAATCATATGGTTCAGGGAGGCAACCATTCCAAATATAAACACTGTTTTAATATAGGGTTTCCACGGAACTAGACTCCCCCCTATATGATATGTTGGCTTTTTTTTAAACCAAAACCATATTAAAATTATACTTGCAACAATACCCCCGGCAAATGACGCATAGATAGCCGCATAGCCAACCATATATAAATCCATTCCATAAAAAGATATATATACGGCTGCACAAATGATTATACTAACGCGAATCAACTGTTCACCTATTTGTGAAATTGCTGTTGGATGCATATCCCCACTCGCTTGAAATCCTCCACGAAGTAAAGCCAGAAAAGGAACCAATAAAAAAACAAAAGCTGTTAATTGATAAATGGGATATAATTGTTCATCTCCAATATATGTTGCAAGTATTTCTGCACTTGAAAACAAAATTATGAAGATGATTCCATTTATCGTCAATAGAATGAAAAATAGTGGGACATAAAAATGCCGAAAACTAACATTTTCCCCCTTTGCTTGTATGTCAGCCCCTAGTTTAGATATGGCGGATGGAAATCCATATAATGCAAGCATCATTGCCATTCCTAGAATAGGGTAGACCTGTTGATAAATATAGAAGCCGATATCCCCTGTTATATTCTGTAAAGGAATTCGATATCCAGCACTAAGTATTTTGCTAAGCACTCCTGCTATCGTTAAAATAAGTGCACCTTTAACAAGGGGATTTGATTTTTTCCCGTTCATAATATACGCCTTTCAACTAATTTTACAAATATTATACCATAGACAATATATACAAGGCGCATATGCATCCTAAATAAGAATGGACAAAATCCTCCTTTACAGTGATTTTGTCCATTACATCATCATTATTCCATTTGCTTTGCTAAAAAACTTGCTGCTGTTTCCACTGCTTTTTGTTCGACTTCTGTAATTCGGTTATTCTCTTCTGATAACATAACAACGCTGCCAATTGGGTCTCCATTTGCGATAATTGGGCTAATGACATACGAATAAAGTTCTTCCTGCTTTCCTTGAATCAACTCTAAATCTTTCGCTTCTTTTTCAACATGTACAGAACGACTTTCAATAATTTGTTCTAATTCTTTTCCTATGTTTATATTTAAATAATCCTTTTTTGAACCTCCTGCGACAGCGATAACCTCATCACGATCACTTATCAATACTGGAAGATGAAGGGAATCAAATAGTGCATCTGCATATTCCTGTGCAAAGGTTCCTAATTCATTAATAGGTGAATATTTTTTTAGGATGACCTCACCTTCTCGATCAATAAAAATCTCTAATGGGTCACCTTCACGAATACGCAACGTCCGTCTGATTTCCTTTGGTATAACTACTCTTCCTAAATCATCAATTCTTCTTACAATACCCGTTGCTTTCATTTCATGGAGCCTCACTTTCTGTCTAAATATGATTGATGTTATGTTTCCATGATGATATAAACATCCATAATAAACATCCATCTATATGGAGTACAGTTGTACTAATCCCTTTTCCTTATCTTTTCTAATTGGGAAAAATACACCATTTGTATATTTATTATGAATCATATTGTGAGAACTATTCATGAAAAAGATATTTCTACTCTTTACGATTAACTTGCTTTAATTTGTCAATAAAATCTGTAATGATTTCATAACGTTTCTCAACTTCCCTTTTATTTGGGCGTAAAACAATTTTTAATTTTTTTTGTTCTGTCCCTAATTGAATACCACGGCCAAACGTATTAGCAAGTTCAAAAAGCTTCACACCATCTACTTCTTGGCTTCTTGCCTCTGTTAAAATAAATTCCAGCTTGTTTTTCTTCTCAGAAATCTGTTCAACCTGTTCTTGTTTTGCCAAAAACCTTAATCTAGCGACCGTTAGTAAGTTTTCTACTTCACTTGGATAATCCCCAAAGCGATCAATTAACTCATTTTGCAATTCCAGCCATTCATCCATTGAAGAAATAGCTCGTACTTGTTTATATATATCGATTTTTTGCTTTTCATCTTGAATATATGTTTCTGGAATATAAGCATTTAAATCCAGTGAAATTTCTGGTTCAAAAACTTCTACTTTATCTACTTCTTTTCCTTCTTTCCGAGCATCAATGGCTTCTTTTAACATCTGGGAATACATATCAAATCCAACAGAATCGATAAACCCGTGCTGCTGGGAACCAAGTAAATTCCCTGTTCCACGAATGGATAAATCACGCATAGCTATTTTAAATCCAGAACCTAACTCTGTAAATTCTTTAATTGCTTGTAATCTCTTTTCTGCTTCTTCTGTTAAAACTTTATCTTTCTGATACGTAAAATACGCATATGCAACACGATTGGACCTCCCAACACGGCCACGCAATTGATATAATTGACTTAGCCCCATATGGTCTGCATTATAGACAATTAATGTATTTACATTTGGAATATCGACACCTGTTTCGATAATGGTCGTACTTACTAATACATCATATTCACCTGCTAAGAAGGCGAAAATAATATTTTCCAATTCACGCTCACCCATTTTCCCATGGGCAACAGCAACCTTTGACTCTGGAACAAGCATACTGATTTGTCTTGCGATTTGGTCAATATTCTCCACTCGATTATATAAAAAGAATACTTGACCACCCCTTGCCATTTCTCGCTCAATGGCTTCACGAACTAGAATTGGATTATATTCCAATACATATGTTTGAATCGGAAAACGATTTTCAGGTGGAGTTTCAATAACAGATAAATCCCTTACACCGAGCATAGACATATGTAATGTACGTGGAATAGGTGTTGCTGTCAATGTGAGTACATCTACATTTGTTTTAATTTGTTTAATTTTTTCCTTATGCTTCACACCAAATCGTTGTTCTTCATCAACAATCAATAAACCAAGATCCTGGTACACAACATCCTTTGATAGTAAGCGGTGGGTTCCAATAACAATATCTACTGTCCCTTTTTTTAATCCATTCGTAATTTCCTTTTGCTGTTTTGGTGTACGGAAGCGGCTTAACAAACCGATTGTCACTGGATAGTCTTGAAACCGCTCACTAAATGTTTCGAAATGCTGTTGTGCTAAGATTGTCGTTGGAACTAAAACGGCTACTTGCTTTCCATCTGCCACCGCCTTAAAAGCTCCACGAATTGCTACTTCTGTTTTTCCATAACCAACATCTCCACAAAGCAAGCGATCCATTGGTTGGGTCTTTTCCATATCTTGTTTAATTTCCTCAATACATCGGGTTTGATCTTCTGTCTCTTGGTATGGGAAAGAAAGGTCGAATTCACGATGTAAATCAGTATCTTCTGAGAATGCATAACCTTTCCGTGCTTCTCTTTCTGCATATAGTTTAATTAAATCATCAGCAATATCCTCAACAGAAGATTGTACTCTTCGTTTTACCTTTGTCCACTCTGTTCCACCAAGCTTGTATAATCGTGGTTCTTTTCCTTCTGAACCAACAAACTTTTGTACAAGTTCAATTTGGTCAATTGGAACAAATAATTTATCATCTCCTGCGTATTGGATAAGAAGATAATCCTTATGCTTATCTTTTACCTTCATGGTTTCAATACCAAGATACTTACCAACCCCATGATTCACATGGACAACATAGTCACCAAGTTTTAATTCTTGATAACTTTTAATTCGTTCTGCATTAGATATTTTCTGCTTTTTCCGTGGGCTTCTTACACGCTTTTTAAATAACTCACTTTCTGTAATCAATACAAGTTTATGGGTAGGAAGTTCAATACCGTTCGAAAGATTTCCCACAATAATCGTTGGCTTTACTACCGGTAATTCTAATTCATCATCAACAGTTTGTGCTTCCATATGGTAGTCCATCAAAATAGATTCAATCTTCTCTGCTCTACTAACATTAGGTGCTAAAATGACAACAGAATAATCATTCTTTTCCCATCGTTCTAATTCACTTTTAAATAAATTCATTTGACCATGAAATTCTTGCATGGCTCTAGATGATAAATTAATAATATTTTGTGGTGTTGTATTCGGTATATGACGTAGAAAAACAGATAAATAAATACGGATATGTTTTACCTTTTCCCAGACAGCTAACCAATCAAATGAAAATCGATTATGTCTTACCATTTTTTTTGTTTCAAGCAAACTACTATACCATTCTGCCTCTTCATGATCTAAGTTTTTTGCTGTTTCTATAATTCTACTCATTTCATCCATAATAATAAGGCCATTAGCAGGTAAATAATCTAAAAGACTAGCCGGATCATCATATAGAAAATCAATATATCGGTAAAGCTCTGGAAAATACTCTAAATTCTTTAATCGTACAATATGGGGTTCAATTGCCTCTCGTAATGTTTCTTTTTCTTCTATCGTCTTTAATTTTTTTAGTGTTTCCGAAAAGGCATTTTCCAAACGCTGAGCCCCCCGCAACATATCTTCATCTGTTAATAGTAGCTCTGAAGCGGGGCCGATAGTTATTTGTTCCATTTTTTCTAATGAACGTTGTGTCTCCGCATTAAAATATCGAATGGAATCAACTTCAATATCGAATAATTCAATTCGAATTGGATGTTCCTCTGTCACTGGATAAATATCGATAATCCCACCACGCCGGCTAAATTCCCCAGGTGTTGACACCATAGAAGAATGCGTATAGCCCATAGCAACTAGTGATGTAAGATAATAATCCATATCTATTTCTTCACCAACAGTGAAGGATATTTGATTTTTCTTCCAATAACTTGCTGGTGGTAACATTCGCTTTATCGCCGCAACTGGTGCAATTAAAATTCCAGACTTTTTCCCACTCCAATTCATTAACGCTTCAATTCGTTGACTTTTAAGTTCCGGACTTGCTACTGCCATTTCAGAAGCAATTAATTCATTAACAGGATATAAATAAACATCGTCATCCCCTGTAAGTGCTACTAAATCATCATATAACTGCTGTGCTTGAACAAGCTGGTATGTGATGATTAGTATTGGTCTTTCAATTGATTGTTTAATAATAGATACAAGAAGACTTCTACTAGTACCAGTTAGCCCAGCAACAAGCTGTTCTTTCATGCCGGACTGAACACTAGCTATAATCGATTGGATATCTTCCTTTTGTTGTAAATACTGACTAATTCCCTTCATGAAAAATCCCCCATTGCTTAAAACAGCAATTCATTTTATCCTCGCAGCGCAACTTAGCTTCCTTTTAGGAAGAATTGGTTACACCAAGCATTAGAATAAGTGCGACTAAGGTTCAGGTGAGGTAAAACTCCATCTGAACCTTAGTCTTTTTTATATATCTACAATGAAATATATGATAATAATTTTAAAATTCCCCTAATAAGTTTAAATTCTTTTGTGAAATTGCAAAAATGCTTTGGCTATGGACCAAAGCTTATCTAATACTATACCCATCCTTCGATTATCCATCTCTTTGTTATTTATTCCATAAAATTTCATTGGATAAAAAAATCAAGTTCATGGTATTCTGGATGATTTCCTAATGCTTCTTGGCAATTTTCACAAATGGATTGAATAGAAATATCCCCATTTGCTTCATATTGAATCATTTTTTGGCGATCTTCTATAGATAACTGATCCCAACCTAGCTGGGCTGTATCAATAAACTGTTGTTGTAATTTACCTATTTCATATCCACAATGACGGCAATTATAAATAATAGCCATAAAAGAACCTCCTCGGAAAAACAAAATTACATTATTATTAGTTTAACCGAAAAGGATCGTTTTATACCGTTTCAATACGGTCATCATTTCCTATTTATTCCATTCATTCATTACTTCTGAAAATGGTTTTTCAAGCCATGTTAATGAAGCTTCAGCTGCCTGTCGAATGCTTTTATGCACTGCTTCTTGTTCTTTTTTTGCAAAAGTAGAAAGCACATAATTTACAATCGACATATTTGTTTCTGGTCGGCCAACCCCTATTCGGAGACGTTTAAAATCCTTTGTCCCTAATTGGTCAATGATTGAACGAATCCCATTATGTCCTCCATGACCACCTTTTTGTCTGAGGCGAATTTTACCTGTTGGTAGATCTAAATCATCAAAGATTACTAATAAATTTTCAGGGGGGATATCATAATAATCAAGGATAGGTCGAACAGATTCCCCAGAAAGATTCATAAAGGTTTGTGGCTTTAAAAGAATCAATTTCTCTCCATTAACACGAGAAATGGTGTATTCCCCTTGAAATTTCTCTTTATCCAAATCCCACTGGTTGCTCTGTAAAATTTCATCTATAACCATAAAGCCTATATTATGTCTTGTTTTATCATACTTTTTCCCGGGATTTCCCAACCCTACAATACATTTCATATTATAACTTCCTTTTATTTCTATTAATAAAACAATCCCTCCTTCTAAGAACAAATTACTTTGGTGAATTCTCGAAGGAGGGCTATTTATCGCAGGTCAATTCTTTCAAGTGTCTCTAGGTCATACCTTTGTAGTACCAGTACTATTAATCCAGTCAATGGAGTAAAGAACCCCCACTGATTGAAGTCTCATTTTGTTATACTTATCCAAAAAGGAACTTCTTATTCTTCTTCTTTATCCTCTGCACCAATTAATTCTGGTTCAGCACTTGCATCAACAGCTTCTGTTTCTTCCTCTTCTTCTGATTCAGGAGGTAGAACAGTTGCAATTGTAGTATCTTCATCTTCAAAAATTGTATAATCTGTAGATGTTTCTAAATCAGCTACTGTAATTACATCACCAATTTGCAATGATGACACATCAATTTTAATTTCATCAGGAATATTATTTGGTTTTGCACGAACAGCCAATTCAAAGACAGGTTGTTGTAAAATACCGCCATCCTTACTACCTACAGGCTCACCATCAATTACAATTGCAACTTCCACATCAATTTCTTCATCCATATCTACTGCGAATAAGTCTACATGGACCAATTCATTTCTTATGGCATCCATTTGATGGTCATGAAGCATTACTTCTAATGGCTTATCTTCCCCAATTTGTAATGAAATAATCGCATTTCGGCCTTCTTCACGAAGGATTTTTAATAATTCCAAACCATCAATTGCAATAGATTGGTTTTCTGTTTTTTTCCCATATACAACACCAGGGATAAGTCCGTCTTTTCGGATTTTATTAGTTACTGATAATCTATGGTCTTCTCTTTTTACTGCTTTTAATGTTGCCATTTTTCATCATCCTCCATATGAATTAAACATTTATTATAACAGATTTTTCTTATTTATATTAGTATCTAACCTTTTTTAAACGAAATTCAATCATTTTAGAGCTTAGTCAAATAAAATACTAACTGATTTTAACTCATGCACACGAACAATAGCTTCTCCGATTAATGGCGCAACAGATAATGGAGTAACTTTATCAATATATTTTTCTTCTGATAAAGGAATCGTGTTTGTAATAACAAGTTCTTTTATTTTTGAATTCTCAATTCGCTCCATTGCAGGCCCCGATAGTACCGGATGTGTACAGCAAGCATATACTTCTTTTGCACCACTTTCAATCAAGGCATTCGCAGCAAGTGTTATGGTTCCAGCTGTATCGATAATATCATCAATTAAAATAGCTGTTTTCCCTTTAATTTTCCCGACAATATTCATTACTTCTGCAACATTTGGGCGTGGTCTCCGTTTATCAATAATGCCAATCGGTGCTCCTAGGCGGTCAGCCATTTTCCGAGCCCGGGTAACTCCTCCATGGTCTGGCGAAACGACTACAATGTCTTCTAAATTCTTTTCTTTAAAATACTCCGTTAAAATTGGCACACCTTGCAAATGGTCAATCGGCACATCAAAGAATCCTTGGATTTGTGGAGCATGTAAATCAATTGTGATAACTCGGTCGGCACCAGCTGTTTCTAATAAATTAGCCACTAGTTTAGCTGTGATTGGTTCTCTTGATCTTGCCTTTCGATCTTGTCTTGCATATCCATAATACGGCATAACGATATTGACAGATTTAGCGGATGCTCTTTTTACAGCATCAATCATGATTAATAATTCCATCAAATGTTCATTAACTGGAGCACTTGTGGATTGGACGATATATACGTCGCACCCACGAATGCTTTCTTCAATATTAATTTGAATTTCTCCATCACTAAACCTAGAAACTGAACACTCCCCAAGAGTAACACCAATATGATTTGCAATTTCCTCTGCCAATTTGGTATTAGAATTTAACGTAAAAACTTTTAATGATTTATCACCATAGGATGCCATGGAAAAATACCCTCCGTTTAGTCTTTTTTTCTCGTTTTTATTTTTTTAACATAATCAGATTTATTCGTTTGGCGTGCACGAGCAATCGATAATGCATCTTTCGGTATATCATCTGTGATTGTGGAACCTGCAGCAACAAAGGAATTCTCTCCAATTATTACTGGTGCAACTAAGTTGGAATTACAACCAACAAACGCACCGTCTTCGATTGTCGTTTGATACTTGTTCTGTCCATCATAGTTCACTGTTATTGTACCACAACCTATATTTACATGTTTACCAATATTTGCATCACCTATATAACTCAAGTGTGATACCTTGCTATTTTTTCCAATTTGTGTCTTTTTAACCTCTACAAAGTTCCCAATTTTCACTTCATCGTCTATCGATGCTTCTGGACGTATATGGGCGAATGGACCAATTTGTACATGTTCTCCAATAATGCTGTTTTTAGCAACACTTTGTGTAATAACGGTATGTTCTCCAACTGTACAATCAGTAATTTCCGAATGTGGGCCAATTTCAGCATTACTTTTAATGATAGATGCCCCCTTAATAATAGATCCGGGATGAATAACTACATCTTGCTCAATCTGTACATCTGGTTGAATATACGTATTTTCTGGGTCAATAATTGTCACACCGTTTAACATATGAGTATGATTAATTCTTTCTTTTAAAATTTTCTCTGCCTGTGCAAGAGCCACTCGATTATTGATTCCTAACGTTTCATCAAAGTCTGGTGTCATATACGCACTAATTTTCCCAGCATCTTTTTTAAGAATTTCAATGACATCTGGTAAATAATACTCACCTTGCGCATTGTCATTAGAAATATGCTCTAGTGCATCAAATAAAGATTTATTGTCAAAACAATATGTACCTGTGTTAATTTCATCTACTTGGAGTTCCTGTTCTGTTGCATCTTTATGTTCGACAATACGCTCCACTTCATTAGCGTCATTTCGAATGACACGTCCATATCCAGTCGGATCTGGTGCTCTAGATGTTAGAATCGTTGCTTTTGCCCCTTCTTTTTCATGGTAATCCAATAGATTTTGAAAAGTTTCTTTTCGAATTAGTGGTGTGTCTCCACAGACAACAATTGTTGTTCCTTCTTTATTTCCTAATAATTTTTCTGCTTGCATAACTGCATGACCAGTTCCTAATTGTTCTTCCTGCATTACATACTGACTATCATTTCCAATATGTTCCATCACTTTATCTGAACCATGTCCAACGATTGTAACGATTTCATCAACATGAATGGATTGAATATGCCCCATCACATGTTGTACCATCGGGCGACCCAAAACTGGATGTAACACTTTATATAATTTGGATTTCATTCTGGTCCCTTGACCAGCTGCAAGGATGATAGCATAGCGTTTTGTCATCAGGAAACCTCCATTCTGCAAAAACTAAAATCATATAACCTCTAAAAACGCACATTAAAACAATCCTATAAAGAGTAATTTTATCTCTAGGATGGTTCGGTTTATCTTTATCCACTATTGAATATATCCTAAAAAAGCTAGTATTTCAACAATTTATAGCCCAATAAACTGAAACTTTATTCAATCATAGGCTTATCCACTGATAGTAAAAGATGAAAGAATTCAATTTATTATATTTAACATTGTATTCGCACCATTACCATTCCTTCAATCAATAACTATATTATACGAAAGTCTTAGAAAAAAAGGCCAACCACTTTAATAAGTGATTGGCCTTTTATCATCATTTTAAGAAACTCCTGCTTTTTCAAGTTCAGCGGATTCGCCTGCACGGTGATATTCTTCCAATACGGCGTCCTGAATTTTAGCACGTGTATTGGAATTAATCGGGTGTGCAATATCCCTAAATTCTCCATCTGGAGTACGTTTGGAAGGCATTGCTACAAACATTCCATTATTACCGTCAATAACACGGATATCATGGACAACAAACTCTCCATCGATTGTAATGGATGCGATAGCTCGCATTCTCCCTTCCGTTTTTACACGGCGTAATCTAACGTCAGTTACTTCCATGTTGTTTCACCACCTTTTTACATTTGCGCTTACATATACTATTCAACAAGATTATGAAAATTCCTGCTTTTTCTCGGAAAGTTTTTTATATTTTGGTAAAAATATACATAAATAAAAAATCCTTCCTAATTGGAAGGGTTCTTATAATCGATATATTTCATTGAAAGGAAAAGAAACAAAATACACTTGAAAATACTTTATTTTTCTAAATAATTTCCAGATTGAATAAAAACTTCCTCACCTTTTTGATCAACTTCAGCTAATTTCACTAATGAAACATAGTCCTCAATAACACGATCTTCCTCTAAATCATCCGCTTCCGCTAACACAGCGATAGCAGCAGGATTTGCATTAAATTCTTTTACCAGACTAACCATTCCATTAATGGTTCCTCCTGCTTTCATGAAATCATCAATAATACATACTTGATCTCCATCTTTTAAACTTCTCTTCGATAAAACCATTGTCTGAATCTTTCTTGAGGCACCAGAAACATAGTTAATACTTACAGATGAACCTTCCGTCACTCTAGGGTCTCTGCGAACAACAACGACTGGAACATTTAAATAGAATGCCACCGCATATGCAAGGGAAATTCCTTTTGTTTCTACTGTCATGACAACATCAATATTTCGATTAGAGAATTTTGATGCAAACATACGGCCGATTTCTCGTACTAAATTAGATTCACCAAGTACATCTGTCATATATAAATATCCACCTGGAAGGATTCGCTCCGTATCAGATAGCCTTTCACACAACTCATCAATTACTTGTTTACTACGTTCGTGGGATAATTCCGGAATATATTGAACACCACCCGAAGGTCCAGCCGTCCGTTTTAAATATCCAATACCCTCAGCCTGATACATGTCATCGATAATATTTAAATCCTCACTAATAGAGGCTTTACTTGCCCGGTACCTCTTCGTAAAATAAGATAATTGTTTTTGCCTACTTGGATTTTCTAACAAAAAGATACTCATACAGGCAATCCGTTCACTTCTTTTCATACGCCCACCTCAAAATCCGAATGATATCATCAAATATATCATTATTGTATGTGTTTGAGCAAGAATTACCTAACTTCTTGTATTTATTAATTGGAACGTACAAGGAAAACCTCTTTACAAAACCCTCGCATTCCATTGTAAATTCGCTTTGCCTTTCTTTCTTGTTCTACTAATCCATAAATCGTTGGGCCACTACCACTCATCAGAACACCTTGTATACCATTTTGCATCATTTTTTGCTTTAACCATCTAACTTCAGGATACATATTCATCGTAACATTTTCGAGTGCATTCCCAAGATGATTACACAATTTAGGAAAATCTTGATCATATAATGCCTGAATCACTTCATTTGTGTTCGGGTGTTTTAGTTGTTCCATTTTTATTTGTTCAAAAATGGTTCTCGTCGACACACCAATATCTGGTTTTGCTAAGATAACCCAACAAGTTGGAGGGGAAGGCAGCTTCTCAATAATTTCCCCGCGTCCCTTTGCTATCGCGGTACGCCCATATACGCAAAAAGGAACATCTGAACTAATGGTAGCTCCAAGTGTTGCTAATTCAGCAGTGGATATATCTATCTTCCAAAGTTTTTTTAGACCACGTAAAACAGCCGCAGCATCCGCACTTCCACCACCGAGTCCTGCGCTAACTGGAATATTTTTATCAATTTTTATATGTACACCTTTTTTAACTTTATATTTTTCCTTAAATGCCTTTGCCGCTTGATATGCTAAGTTCCGCTCATCATTAGGTACATATCTGCTCCATAGCGTTACTTTGACTTGGTCTTGTTCCAAAGAGGTTAATTCTATCCGGTCATACAAGTCAATTGTTGTCATGACCATTTCTACATTGTGGTACCCATCTTGACGTTTATTTAGTATATCAAGAGATAAATTAAGTTTTGCAGGTGCCTTTTCAAAAACAGTCATATCGTCACCTTCTTTTAACGTATTCAAATTGTAACATATACTAAAAGTGCAGGCGACTGTAATCCAATCCAAATTCAAACATTATTTTTTAAGTAATTTTTTGAAAAAAGGCAGATCGTTATGATCTGCCTTTTTGCATACTTTGCTCCGCTATTTCAATAGCCCTTTTCACCATATTTCCAGCATCTCTAGCCTTGATGCCACCCCAACCTTCCTTTTGAACCGTATCGTAAAAACCTAATTCCTTTGCGATTTCTTCTTTCATTTGTTCTGACATGATACCACCACGTCTAGCCATGAAAGAATACCCCCTTTTTTTTCGCAAGTAAAGTATTGATACGACATTCTTAGGTTAGCCCTTTTTCATTTCATTAGCCATGTTAATCACTGGTAAGCATTCCATTTTATTCGTTTGATGTAATTAATTAAATATTCGGTCATTTTTAGCAAAAAAACAAGAGTAGTATATGACACTACTCTGCAATTGCTTTATGATCATCAAAGAAAAGTTCTACTGTTTCTGTTAATACATCAGCATAGCTGTAGGAAACACGTTCAAATGCGTTTTCCTTTTGATCTAGCTCTACAACGAAAACAGCTGGATAAGTTTCTGTTAATACACCGTTGCGTTCGATTGTTCTTCTTCGACCACCATTCGCCTTTACACGTAAAGGTTTACCAATCTGATTTTCTAGACCATGCTTGATTTCGAGTAATGATTTTCCCACTACACTCCACCTCACTATATACAATATAACATAAACTCGTTATAAAGTCAAACAAAATATTATAACAAGTTATTCGAATTCATGCAATACATAAATTCACTATTTATCCTTATTATTTCTATTTGTTAACAATTTATGTATGTAAGTTATAATTCAAGCTTACATACAGTTCCTTTAAAATTGAATCAAATAAATAATTCTAAGGCATTTTACATTTCTGCTATATCTTCATCGTTCAGATATGGCATTCCTGTACGATGCATTCCCCTGGTTTCAATGCCACCAATACCTTTTTCACCTGTTAATGTATTCCGAAGCACTTCCCATACATTGACTTTCTCCATAAATGATGTATACGCTATTTTAGCAACGATATAAACTGGATCAAGTGCGTGAATATTTATTCTTGATGGGGAACTAGCAAAATTAGCCCCAGCCCGAATCAATAATTCAAAATGCGATTGACATGCACCAGCAAAGATGACCAATTGATCTAAAGATGGAATAATTTTTCGCGCTTCACGTACCGCTTCCACAAAATGTTTAGAATTACGATATGCTCTTAGTTCGTGCTTTTCCCCTTTTTGTTTGGAAAAGGAATCATGGCCAGTTATTATGATGATGTTTGGTTGGATTTTTTTCACCAGATCCCCAATTTGAAAAGGCATATCCTTCTCAGGAACGTGGACACCATGTACTTGTAAACCAATTCGTTCGTAATATTTAATGCATTTTTTTAAATAAGAAACATCCCCATCTAAATGTAGTACCCGAGGCGGGATTTGAAAAAAATTTTCATAATTATAGCCATTACTTGATATATAATCACGTTTTTCTTTCATTAATTGATAATCTTGGCGAAACAAACGGTAAGAATATTCCTCCTTTTCTTTCTCTCTTTCTTGCCTTTTTTTAAGTTCGCGTTCTTCTATTATTTGTAAATCTGACATAGGGGCATCAGCAATCAAACGAATATCTTCCCCGTGTAAAAAGGCATATTCTTGTTTTACAGATGCAACCCGAAATAATACGTCATGATTATAAGATTTTCTCGTTACCCTTTCACCTATTGAAAATGGCTGAATCTTTCCCATAGTTCCACCCCATCATCATTAAAAATCAACTCTATATAATAGCCTATGTGATGTAGGATCAATATGTACATAAAAAATGGATAAACCACTCCGTTGCTTGAATGATTTACCCATCTATATTTGTCATGCTACAACATTTTTTATAGTTTTATCATCTGGTTTAGCTGCATCAATCATAAGGAAAATAGCAGAAAGAATATGCATGATCATTCCGGCAAATGGAATCCAACCAATGCAAGATGTGATAATTCCTAAAATACTACCAGTCGATGCACCACCATCTTTTTTCGTTAATACGAGTGTGACGATATGAAATGCTAACATGAAGACTAAAGGTAACCAAGAAAAACCAATAATAATTGTAGCACCTATCACCGGAATCCCTAAAACCGCTTCCAAGCCGCCAGTAATCCACTTCAGAATTCGCGAAACAGACAAATTAAGTCAACTCCTTCAAAAATTAACATTTATCTAAATATAACAGTATTTTCAGAAAAAGTCGACACTCTTTAACAAGGGAGCTTTTACTTCTCAAAATTCAAGAGATTTTTCTAAAATGGCATTTGCAAGATTGGCAAATTCCTCTATGGTTAATGTTTCTCCACGCCTTGATCCATCTATTCCAATTTCGTCTAATATGTGTTTAATTTCCTCTTTGGACATTGAATCTTTTAAAAAACGATTTAAATTATTCCGAAGCGTCTTCCTCCGCTGAGCAAAGCTTGCCTTAACAATTTCAAAAAAGAAATCCTCGTCCTTAACATCCACTGGCGGTTTACTTCGCTTGGTTAACTTTAAAATGCTTGATTCGATGTTTGGTTGTGGGATGAACACTGTCTTCGGCACATGCATCATTATTTCTGCATCTGTGTAATATTGCATTGCAATCGTTAACGAACCATAACTTTTTGTTTTTGGTTTAGCAGCCATTCGTTCGGCTACCTCTTTTTGAATCATCACCGTAATACTTGTAATTGGTAAATTTTCTCGTAGCAACTTCATTAAAATGGGTGTTGTAATATAATATGGGAGATTGGCAACAATATGAATCTCTTTTTGTTTTGGAAAGTATTGCTGGATGATTTGATGTAAATCCGCTTTTAACACATCTTCAAGAAGAATATCGATGTTTTCGTACGCTTCTAATGTATCTTCTAAAATAGGAACTAAACGCTTATCAATTTCCAAAGCAACAACATGCTCAGCATGGCGTGCGAGTTGTTCGGTCAATGCTCCAATTCCCGGTCCAATTTCGATAACCCCAGTTGTCTTATCAATTCCTGCATGATGAATGATATTATCTAAAATATTCACATCTACTAAAAAATTTTGCCCTAAACTTTTCTTAAAGGAAAAATTAAACTTTTTTAAAATATCTTTCGTTTTTGTTGGTGTTGCTATATATTTTTCACTCATTCATTTCTTCCCTTTCTATTTCTTGTAAGGCTGATTTTAGTTGATTTTTCGTTATTTGAAACATCGTTAGCCGTTTTTGCAATTGTTTCCCATTCACATGCCCTATATTCAATATTTCTCCTAGACGTTTTCTCCGTTTGTATGCTCCTGATCCCCCGATAAGTCCTAAGCGCATCAGGTCATCCTTTTCAATTATTGGTGTAATATCTATTTCAGGAACAAGTTCATACACAGACTCTAAAGCTTTTTGGATAGATTCTACAGAGGCATGCTCAATACCAAGGCTTTTATTTTTTGGATGTTTTGCCCTTGCCTTTTCCTTCGTTAGAAATGCATGTTTACACCCTGGCACAGATTGATCAATAATATGACGAATCCGTTCTCCAGGATAATCTGGGTCTGTAAAAATAATAATACCTCTTTTATTCTGTGCATGGCGAATTTGTCCTAAAGTAAAAGAATCAATGGCCGATCCATTTGTTTCAATCGTATCTGCTTGTACAGCTTGTTTTATTTTTACGGTATCTGATTTCCCTTCTACAACAATAACTTCTTTTATTTTCAAACCTGTTCCTCTTCTCTTATAGATAACAATTAAACCTATCTATATCGTTTCTTTCCTATTATTCTTTATGCAAGACTGTTTTTGTATATTTTTTAAAGTTAAACCTTCCAATAACAACAATCATTAATAAAACAGCCTACAAACAATTCTATAATAAGATTGCTCTTACCACTATAACATGGTAAGAGCAATTTTTTAATTTATTATTTAAGTATTTTTACCTTTACTTTCTTTCTTCCAAATGCATATGCATCGTTTTTCGTTGGGAAATGAAGGTCAATACGATGGCCTACAATTGATCCACCAGTATCACCAGCAATTGCTGTTCCGTATCCTTCTACCCAAACAGTAGAACCTAATGGAATAACACTTGGATCGACTGCAACTACTTTCTTATTTGGGTTGTCTTTTATATTAATTCCTGTTGATGTATATCCTGAACATCCATTACATGACGCAGTATATGCACTTGCATCCATATAGAGTACATTTTCTGATTTAGAAGATGTAGATTTACTTGGTCGATTGTCCTGTTTAGGTTTTGATGCTGTAGGTGTAGCTGCTGTTGTAGATGTTTTTGTTATAATTGGTTCTTGTTCCTTTGTTCCAACTGCTACAATCCGATCAACCGCTTCTTTTTCTACTTTTTCATCAATTACCTTCTTATCAGCAATTTTTCCATTTTCCTTTGTTACTTTTACTTTTTTGACTAGTAAACCTTCTTTTCCTGCTTTGATTTCTTTTTCTTTTCCTTTTGTAAGATTTGAATCATTTTCCTTGACCGTCTGATATGGAATTCTATTGACTTCTTCTATAGTTTCTGTCTGTACGCGGGTAATAATGATATCCATATTTTTTTTAACAGAATCTGCTAATTTGACATTTAATTTATCATCACTATCTTCATCAAAGTCAATATTCTCCTTTTCAAGTAAGTCTTTTACTTTTCCACCAGTAGTCATTAACTTTTTTGGTTTTTTCTTTCCATCCTTCACAATTATCGGGAATGCTTTTACAATTTCAAGATTCATTCCATTCGTAATTTCAGCATCTTTTTCATGGGATAGATCATCATATTTAGAAAGGGATAAGTGCTGTTCATTTAAAAAGTCTTCAACTGTATCTGTTGTAGTATTAATCGTTTCTTCTACCCCATCCATGCTTACTTTCACTTTCTTTGCTGTTGTAAATTTAATTTCCATTCCATCTTTAATTGCTGTATCTATATCGTGTGAGAGTTTATCATATGTTCCGACAGTAATTCCAATTTCCGCTAAAAGGTCTTCAACTGTGTCTGCATGGGTTTTAATTGTTTGATTTTCCCCATTATCAGCAAATACTACTTCCACTCGTGTAGCTTCAAAAATAACAACTACTGAAAAGAATGTCAGCGCTAATACACCAATTGTAGAAATAAATGGTCTTATTTTTGATGATGGAAATAGATCTAATAATTTTCTCATGCATCCGCCTCCTTAATCGACATTGATTATAGTAAAAGGGCATATCCAATGTCAAAGTTATTCCGATTACGATTAAATTACATTTTGATTACAATCAAGAATATACCTTAAACTAACCCTTTTGATATTCCCCAAAGCTAAGTGGCATAACGGATTCAAACTTACGTTATATTTTCGCCAAAATAAAAAGATCGATTATAAAATCGACCTTTTTGCATATTATATATTCCATTTAATTCCATTTAATGTTAATAAATGGAATTAAAATGACTTGATTTGAAAAAATTCACATGCATTTTCAGTTGTTCTTTTACTAACTTCTTCAAAAGAAATTCCTCGTAATTCTGCTATTTTTTGAGCAACTAGGGATACATAAGCTGGTTCATTTCGTTTCCCACGATTAGGATGTGGTGCTAAATACGGGGCATCTGTTTCTATTAATAAGCGATTTAATGGGACAATTTTAGCCACTTCTTTTGGCATTGTTGCATTTTTAAAAGTAACTGGTCCTCCAAGTGAAATATAAAAATTCATATCTAATATCGTTTGCACGTAGTCAACAGAATCACTGTAACAATGCATAATTCCGCCAATTTCTGTTGCATTTTCATCGTGTAAAATTTCTAAGACATCTTCTGTTGCCTCACGATTATGAATAATAATTGGCATGTTTAGCTTCTTAGCAAGACGAATTTGCTTACGAAATACTTGTTTTTGAATTTCTTTCGGTGATTTATCCCAATGATAATCTAATCCCATTTCACCAAGTGCAACCACTTTTGGATGTTTTGTTAACTCTTCAATCCATATCAAGTCTTTCTCTGTCATATCAATTGCATCAACTGGATGCCAGCCAACAGAAGCATAAATATTTTCATATTGTTCAGCAATTTCCATTGCTAATGTAATTGTTTTTCGATCAAAACCAACGACATTCATGTATTTTATGCCTGCATCTTTGGCACGTTCAATCACTTCTTCACGATCTTCTACAAATTGATCTGCGTTTAAATGTACATGTGTATCAAATAACATCTGTTTTCTCACCTTTCCATTAGAAGAAAGCCAACCTCTAACGAAAGAGATTGGCCTTTTTATTTATTTTACAACAGAGCCAGCTGGTAATGACTGGTCAACAGATACCAAGGAAAGTTTCCCAGACTTCTCATCTTCTCCAGATAAAATCATTCCTTCTGACCATTCACCACGTAATTTCACCGGTTTTAAATTGGTTACACAGACAACCTTTTTTCCAATTAATTGATTTGGATCATAATATTTGGCAATGCCTGAGATCACTTGACGTTTCTCTGTTCCAAGATTCAATTGGAATTTAAGTAATTTATCTGCTCCTTTAACTTTTTCACAAGCTAATACTTCTGCTACTCGTAAATCCATTTTCATAAATTCATCAAAAGTAATTTCTGCTTTTCCTTCTGATTCCTTCTTTTCATCTTGTTCTTTCTTTTCCCCTGTTTTTCCCATCAGTGTAGCAATTTTTTCGATTTCTTTATCCATTTCTAAACGCGGAAAGAGTTGTTTTCCTTTTTGAATGGTTGTTCCTTCTTTAATGATTCCTTGTTTATAAATACTATCCCATTCTTTATACTTGGAGTCAGTTAATCCAAGTTGGTTAAATAATCCTTCTGTCGAATCAACTAAGAATGGTTGCAACATCACCCCAACAATTCGCAAGGAATCGGATAAATGAGCCATTACATTCGCTAATCGATCTTTCTTCGTATCATCTTTCGCTAAAATCCATGGTTCGTTTTCATCAATATATTTATTTGTTCGACTAATAACGTTCCAAATTGCTGCAAGTGCTGTATGGAATTCCATATTGTCCATTGCTTGTTCTACTTGCTGAACCGCTTCTTCAATTAATTTTTCTAAGGATTTGTCAACTTCCGTCTCACCGCTCTTATAAGATGGAATGACACCAGCAAAATACTTATCAATCATTGCTACTGTTCGATTCAATAAGTTACCTAAATCATTGGCTAGATCATAGTTAACTCTTTCTACAAAGGCCTCTGGTGTAAATACACCATCATGACCAAATGGGACTTCACGTAATAAATAATAACGTAATGCATCTAAACCATAATGTTCAATTAACGTTACAGGGTCAATAACATTTCCCTTTGATTTCGACATTTTCCCATCTTTCATTAAAATCCAACCATGGGCATACACTTTTTTAGGTAAAGGTAAATCAAGAGCCATTAAAATGATTGGCCAATAAATCGTATGGAAACGAACAATTTCCTTTCCAATTAAATGAACATCTGCTGGCCAATACTTCTTAAACTTTCCATCTTGATCGGTAGTATAGCCTAATGCAGTAATATAGTTTGTTAAGGCATCAATCCACACATAAATTACATGTTTTGGATCTTCTGGAACTTTTATTCCCCAGTCAAATGTCGTACGAGAAACAGCTAAGTCTTCTAACCCTGGTTTTAAAAAGTTATTAATCATCTCATTTTTCCGACTCTCGGGCAAAATGAATTCCGGATGCTCTTCATAATATTGAAGTAATCGATCTGCATATTTACTCATTTTAAAGAAATATGACTCTTCTTTCACCTTTTCGACAGAGCGATGGCAATCTGGGCATTTTCCTTCTTCTAATTGTCTTTCAGTAAAAAAGGATTCACAAGGTGTACAATACCATCCTTCATATTGATCTAAATAGATATCACCTTGTTTCACTAGCTTGTCAAATATTTTTTGAACAGCTTGTTTGTGACGATCTTCTGTTGTCCGGATAAAATCATCATTTGTTATTTTTAACCTTTTCCATAAATCTTGAATGGATTGAACGATTTGATCCACATATTCAATCGGTTTTACACCATGTTCCTTCGCTGTACGCTGTATTTTCTGTCCATGCTCGTCTGTTCCCGTCAAATACATCACATCGAAACCACGCAGCCGTTTATAACGGGCCATCGCATCACCAGCAATAGTAGAATAGGCATGGCCTATATGTAATTTATCACTCGGATAGTAAATTGGTGTCGTAATATAAAAAGTTTTCTTTTCTTCCGACATTATTATCCTTCCTCCTTAAATGACTATCGAAAAATCGTTATTAATCCTATTGTATCGACTTTTTTTGTAGATTTCCATTAGCAGTTCATTTTTAACTTATTATATATTTCATATACCAATATGTTTATTAAAAAAGTTACTTTTTTAATAACTATATTTAATGGTACCATTCATAACAAAATATGTTAAAACATCTATTAAAAATTATAAATTATAGTTTATATACTTGCATCCTTGTTTTTAATAAATGTATAATAGTACTAAATTTTCCTATAAATAGAACCTATTGTGTACTGCTCTTAAATATTTGTATATTGTCACTCTGTGAATTTTTGGAATATTTTTAAAGAAAGTGGAGATTAATATTTTCATACTAATTTTTGAAGTATAAACGTGCTGGGGACCCCTTCTAGGGAATGACACGGATTATTAAGCTACGTATGAAATATTTAAAATATGGAGGAGAGGTAAAATGAAATCTACTGGTATTGTACGGAAAGTTGATGAACTTGGTAGAATTGTAATTCCAATTGAAATTCGCCGTTCCCTTGGAATTGAAATTAAAGATCCAATTGAAATTTATGTTGACGGGGAAAATATTGTATTAAAAAGATATGAACCAAATATGGCCTGCCATGTAACAGGGGAAGTATCTGATCGAAATATTTCAATTGCTGGTGGAAAACTCGTTCTTAGTCCGGAAGGTGCTGAGCAACTCATTCAGGAAATTCAAGCAGGTTTTTCAGAAAAGAATAAATAGAGGAAAAAACGCTTGTATGTCTCTGACAACAAGCGTTTTTTTATGCATCAAAATGATAGGTCTGGTATACTTCTCGCTTTGGTAGTTTTCTTTCTATAGCAACTTGTTTAATGGCATTTTTCTTTGTACTTCCTTTCTTCACATAGTGGTCTACATGTTCAGTGATGGAAAGATTACTCCACCATAATAAATCTCCATTATTTTGTTGGTCATTATTATTTTCTAGAACGATACAACATTCCCCTTTTAGCTCATGCTCTTCTATCCAAGCAAGAACTTCTTCCACCGTTCCACGAATATATTCTTCAAAGCGTTTTGTTAATTCACGAACAAGCGCAATCCGTGTTTCCCCCCCGAAAACTCCCTCAATGACTTTTATCGTATCTTTTACTCTATATGGAGATTCATAAAAAAGAAGTGTTGCTTTATTGGCCATCAAACGTTCTAATTCCTCTTTTTTTTCCTTTTTTTTACGCGGAAGAAAACCATAGAACAAAAATTGTTTTGTTGGCAGGCCAGAACCAACTAGAGCACATAATGCAGCATTTGCTCCTGGTAATACCACAATGGGAATATCCTCCTGAATCGCTTCTTGGATTAATTTAGAACCAGGATCAGAGATTGCTGGCATTCCAGCATCACTAACGAGGGCAATTTCTTCTCCTTGTAGCAGCTTTTCTATTAACAATTGTTCCTTCGCCTTTTTACTATGCTCATGATAACTGATAAGAGGGGTTGTTATTTCAAAATGATTAAGTAATTTCTTCGTATTTCGTGTATCTTCTGCAGCAATAAGTGAGACAGCTTTCAGAATGTTTAATGCCCGAAGTGTAATATCTTCTAAATTCCCAATCGGAGTTGGAACAACATATAATGTACCTGTATCTACAGGAACAAAGCTTTTTTGATTGTTCATCGTTTACCCTTCTTTCTCAAATTCTTCAATAAGGTCAATTTTTTGTTTCCGTGATAATTGTTTAATCGCATACTCCCGACGCATTGCCTCTTGTTTTGTTAGAAAGGTTTCCACATACATTATTTCAAAAGGACCTCTACCACGTGTATATTTAGCACCTTTTCCAGATTCATGCATCTTTAATCGTTCGTTTAAATCATTCGTATAACCTGTATACAATGTATTATCTTTACATTTCAATATATAGACCATATGTTTATCCATATATGATTTCTTCCGCTTCTTCTGTATATTTTCCGTCCTGATTATAAATATATAAGGGTGGCAATATTTTTAGATCTGCCTTACCATCACGGATTCCTTCTACTAGTAAAATATTTGCTTCCTTTTTCCTCTTTGGATAAACAAGACGCAGACGCTTCGGTTCAATTCGATATTTCCGAAATAACGTTAATATGTCAACCAATCTCCCTGGTCGATGCACCATTGCTACTTTTCCCCCTGGTCGTACATGCAATTTGCATGCTTTCACCACATCTTCCAATGTACAATAAACTTCATGACGAGCAATGGTTAAATATTGATTTGTATTATGTTCTGTACGTGCAGGGGTCGGAAAATAAGGTGGATTACATGTTACAACATCAAAAGAACTATGCCCTAACACTGGTAGCATTTCTTTTAAATCACCATGAATTAAATCAATTTGTTCTGTCAGTCCATTCCACTGAACACTTCTCTTTCCCATATCGAAAATCCGTTCTTGAATTTCTACACCAGTAATTTTAGCAACAGTTCGTTTAGATAATAATAAGGGAATAACTCCATTTCCAGTACATAAATCAAGAATCTCCCCCTTTTTAATAGGTACTCTTGCAAAATGAGCTAATAAAACTGCATCAAGGGAAAAAGAAAATGCTGTTGGGCTTTGAATAATTTGCATGCTTTTATCTGCTAATAAATAATCTATACGTTCATCTCCATATAACTCCATTGTTCATAATCCTTTCTTAAAAACAATTAAAGGGAAATAAAAACTGCCTCCCATATGAGGAAGACAGCCTTTTATCCATTTTTCTTACTGAGAAGATCCAAACAGAAAATACAATCTTCTTCCCTAGGAGAGCCAAATTCTAAATTACAAATATGAAATCCCTCTTCGTATATTCTTGCCAGATTATCATAACCTTCTCCTGGGATAGCTTGATCGTCATCTTCCTGATTTTCATCATCAACGTGATCATGAATAGGATCATCTGTTCCTTTTTGCTTATGTTCCATACGATTCCGCAAATGATGGTTTTCCATTTCTAAACGATGGTTTTCTTCTAGGAGAATACTTAATTTATCCTTTAATTCACCTAATTGTTCATAAAACTCACCAATTTGCTTTTTCATATCCATTACTTGATCAAATATTTGCCGTTTTTTCACGCTTCTTCACCCTACTATTCTGTAGCTTGCGTTGTAATGATTCCTTCTTCAATCATTTCATCTATCGTATATTCAACGACACGTTCTAATTCTGTTAATTTTATTTGAATAAGCTTTTCCAATATATTTAACCCTACGACTACTCCTTGACCATATTGTGTTTCAACAGATGTACCAATATCTGGTAATTCACGTTTTGCTTCTTCATATTGGTCATTTTCATATTTTAAACAGCACATAAGTCGTCCACATAAACCAGAAATTTTAGCAGGATTTAATGACAAGTTTTGATCTTTTGCCATTTTTATTGAAACTGGTTCGAAGTCACCTAAAAATGTTGAACAACAAAGCATACGGCCACATGGCCCAATTCCACCAAGCATTTTTGCTTCATCACGAACACCAATTTGTCTAAGTTCAATTCTTGTTTTAAATTGAGCTGCTAAATCTTTCACTAAATTTCTAAAGTCAATACGGCCATCTGCTGTGAAGTAAAAAATAATTTTATTACGGTCAAAGGTGTAATCTACTTCAATTAATTTCATCTCTAGTTCATGCTTGGCTATTTTATCCGCACAAATTTTTAATGCTTCTTTTGCATATTCCTCGTTCTTCTTGACGGTTAATTTATCTTGATTGTCTGCTATGCGTAGCACTTTTTTCAATGGAAAAATAACATCTTCCTCATCTACTATTTTATCAAGCAGAACAATTTTTCCGAATTCTATGCCACGAGCTGTTTCGACAATAACATGATCATCAAGCTCCATAGCAAATCCGTTCGGGTCAAAATAGTATATCTTACCCGCTTTCTTAAAGCGGACACCTATTACTTTTATCAAACTTTATCACCTCTGTATTTGCAATGTGAGCTGTTCCATTACTAATGTTGGTTGGACATGTTGTTTTAATTTACGTTTTGCCTCTAATATATATTGCAAAATATAAATCATACTTTCTTCAGTAAATGATAATATGAATTGATCTAATCGTTCATCGTTTTGTTCAAAAAAAACGATGGAATCTTTTTTATCTATATGAAAATATAACAAATCCCGAAAAGCAAGCAATAATAAATCCAATGCTTGTTCTTGTTCTAATCTATCTTTGAAAAAAGGAATCCACTTTTGATGAATGAATAAATAAGCATCATCCGAATCCCGAGTAAACATTTCTATTAATTGTATCACTAATCTTCTTGCTTGTACAAAAGACTCATCCTGATGTAATTCATGTGCATCATGCAAATTATTTGTTAATGCACTTAAAAGACGAGCATTTGATTTAGGGATATCTTCCTCGATTAATTGCTGTTGAAAATGGACGGGATTCAATGGACGTAAATCAAGCATTTGACAGCGTGAGCGAATTGTCGGAAGAATGGATTGGCTATTTTCTGTAAGCATCATTGCTGTGGTCTCACGGCTAGGTTCTTCTAAAAATTTCAAAATTCGGTTTGCCGCATTTACAGTTAATGTGTCTGCATCCTTAATAATGTACACTTTCTGATTAGACTCTAACCCAGTATAAGCAAATTCCTTTTGTAGCTCTTCAATTTGTGCAATTTTTATTGACTGCCCGTCAGGTTCTATCCAATGTACATCAGGATGGTTTCCTGATTCGATTCGCTTACACATTACGCACTCATGACATGGCTCAACACCTGTTTTATGTTCACAGAATAATGTCTTTGCCAAAAGAAGTGCTAGGGAAGATTTACCTGTTCCACGCTCTCCCTGAAATAGGTAAGCATGCGAGAGACGGCCCTTTTGGATACTGTTTATCATAATTTTACTTACTAGTGGCTGCACTTCCGTTGCCTCAGACCATGTTTTCATGTCCATCCCTCTTCTATTTTAAAATAAAGCTATATATATAAATTAACGAGTAGACCTTTAATTTCCCCTATCATTCCTAATAGATCTACTCCCTTTTGTTCTTCGGATAATACTTCATCTGTTAGCTCCAATAATTTCTGATCTACTTCTTTGATAATTGCTAATTGGCGACTAGATCCAGTATAACTAAAATGGTGTGACTTTTCTAAATCTAACCCATTTGTAACTGCTTCTTTTAAAAAAGACTTTACAAGACGTTTAAATGTGGCTAAATCCCGAAAAGACCTATGACGGAGTAATCGCTCACCTTGTGCATCGATATTTTCCATTAATCTTGTAAGCTCTTTTTGTTTCATTTGCTGTGCTTGAGACTGAACGATTTGGTTAAATGATTGCTTTGAATCTGAAGTAATTTGGAAATTTTTTTTCGCCGTATCTAGTTTCGTATGCATTTCTTGAGTAATTTTCATCGATTCAGCCTCTTTCTTCTATTAAAATTGAAAAAATGATTCAACAGGTAAAACAAATACAGTCGCTCCACCAACTTCTACTTTTACAGGTCTTGGAATATAAGAGTCAGCATTTCCTCCCATTGGTGAAATCGGTGCTACCATTTGTTCACGCTGGGAACAGTTATCACGGATAATATCAAGTGCGTCTTCCACATAATCATCGTCACAACCAATCATTAATGTCGTATTCCCTTCTTTTAAAAACCCACCAGTTGATGCAAGTTTCGTTGTCTTAAAATTCCCTTCTCCTAGAGCTTCAATAAGTCTATTGGAATCTTTATCTTGGACAACTGCAATAAGCAACTTCATTTGTAATTCCCTCCTATTTTTTTCTCATTCAAAAAGAAAGTAATTTGTTCTAGTGTATCCTTTATGACATCTTCTAATTGTTGATTTGCATTAATCTTTCGAATCCGATTTGGAAACTTATCCAAAAGAATATGATAAGCTTCATATACTTTTTCATGGAAAGCCAATGTTTCTAAATCTAAACGGTTTCTTTCTCTATCTTTATTCGCTGAGATCCGTTTTAATCCTTCTTTTGGCTTAATTTCAAAAAATAATGTCATATCGGGCATCACTTCTTGGATAGCAAATTGATTAATCGCAAATACTTCATCTATCCCAAGATTTCTTGCATGCCCTTGATAGGCTAAGCTGGAGTCGATAAAACGATCACATAGAACTACTTTTCCTTGTTTTAGTGCGGGAATAATCTTTTCTACCAAATGTTGTCTTCTAGCTGCAGCATATAGGAGCGCCTCTGTTCTACCATCCATTTCTGTATGTGCTGGCGTTAAAATAATATCACGAATTTTTTCCGCTATGGCAATCCCGCCAGGTTCACGTGTTGTTAATACATCAAACCCTAATTCTGTTAATTGCTTTTCTAAGGCAAAAAGAACTGTTGTCTTCCCCGCTCCTTCGCCACCCTCAAACGTAATAAAATAACCGCTCACTTTTATTTCTCCTTCAATCAGGCAATCTTTATATCCTTTATATCAGATGCTTATACATACCTTATTCATTTCTATATTTTTTTCCAATATTATCTATGATAATACAGATTAAATGAAGATTCCTTAATCGGTCTTTCATTTTCATTGTAGCATGTATTGCCATCCTATTTCATGGAAGTTCTATACATTTTCTATTTTATTTTTATTTTTCATGAAAAAATTCTAATTCTCTGTGCTTAAATATAAATCTATCTATAGAAGGATACATTTTTAACCAACAAAAAAGCCTTTGCAAACGATATGCAAAGACAATTATCTATGAAAATAATGTTGATTGATTCATATGTTTTAATTTTTGTATATAATAACGGTACTTTTCTTCACTAGGTTCTGTATGAATCATCTGATGCTCACAATCACAGCAAATATACATCGTGTATAAATGGATACCACGTTCTTTTCGTTCATCACATATTCCACATTTTTCCCATTGTAGCGCCTGTTTCCCCATATATTCACCTCCATTAGTTTAGTTTCTCCTAATCTAATAGAATTTATACGAGAAAACGTAAGATTTTTTCATATAAAATCGAAATAAACTTATGGAAAAATAAATAATTGAATTGCAGCAAGAGAAACAATACCAAATAACCCCAAAAAACCAGACACAATTACTGTAAATAGATTAATAGGTATATGAAGCCCAAACGAACCCCCTATTATATTGATGAAAAATAAAAGCAAGACTCCAATACCCACTTTAATCATACTCTGTCCTATAAAACGCATTAATTTCACCGGAGCACCAACAAATAATAAAATAATAATTAAACCGACCAAAATAGATATAATTAGTGTAGGATTCATCGTTCCACTCCCTTTTCCTTCTCCTATTAGCAAGCTTATGAAAAAGAAAAGAAAATAAGAACTGAAAAATAAATGATGATAAGGAAAAAGACAAGGAAAATGATGTTCTTCCTTGTCTTTCTAGGAACGGTCATAAACGAATAGCACTAATTTTTCTCCGTCTAGCTTCTTGTAATAAGAAAATATATTTTGCTTCTGCAATTTTAACACGGTTTACTCCTTCTATAGATGGCTCAATACTTTTTTCTACAATAGATCGAACTTGTTTCCATTCCTTTTCTACCGCAAATATAGCATCTAATAATTCCCCATCAATTTGTTGTTTTCTCTTTTTTCTCCTCATGCTGTCACCTATATTCTATAATTCTCTTCTACCCTCTAATGCTTTAGATAAAGTCACTTCATCCGCATATTCTAAATCGCCACCAACAGGAAGACCATGGGCAATACGTGTTGTCTTTATTCCAGATGGCTTCACAAGGCGAGAAATATACATTGCAGTTGCTTCCCCTTCAATATTCGGATTGGTTGCGAGAATAAGTTCTTTCACCTGTTCATCCTTTAAACGATTTAACAAGGATGGTACATTGATATCTTCTGGTCCAATTCCATCCATTGGTGAAATAGCTCCGTTTAAGACATGATATTTCCCATTAAATTCTTTCATTTTCTCCATAGCAATGACATCTTTTGAATCTTGGACAACACAAATAACAGATTCATCTCGTGATGTATCTTGGCATATTGCACAAGGTTCTTGATCTGTTATATGACCACAGATGGAGCAATGTGTTAATTTTCTTTTTGCATTTACAAGTGCTTGTGCAAACTCGATTACATCATCTTCTTTCATATTTAAAACAAAAAAAGCCAGACGTACGGCTGTTTTTGGTCCGATTCCTGGCAATTTTGTAAAACTGTCAATCAACTTAGAAATTGGCTCTGGATAATACATATGGTTTTGGCCTCCTAGAACATTCCACCAGGTAACCCTTTCGTGAACTGCCCCATTGTTTGAGCTGTTTTATCATCAATTTGTTTCAATACATCATTTGTTGCTGCAAGGATTAAATCTTGTAGCATTTCAATATCATCTGGATCGACAACTTCTTCTTCTATCTTAATATCTGTAATTTCTTTCTTTCCATTTGCAGTGATTGTCACCATTCCACCACCAGCAGATGCTTCGAAAGTCATTTCATGTAGTTCGTCTTGTGCTTTCATCATTTTCTTCTGCATTTTTTGCATTTGTTTCATCATATTTCCCATATTTCCCATTCCTTTCATGGAAAACGCCTCCTTTTACGTTATTATATTGAATAATTAAATTTTCAATTTACAACTTTTAATTATACGAGAGTTTCAAGTAGGAATCCAATTTTTATCCTAATCATGTACTTGAACAACATCATCTCCAAAAAGCTGCTTTGCTTTCTCTACAACGGGATCCCCTTGATCTTCTTGTTTATGGTCCTGCTTTTTTACATATTCATTACGTAGTGTTTTCCATTCATCAACTGGTATTGGAATAATGGTTAGCTCTTGTTGTAGTACATCTGCTAAAATTGATTCTGCTAATGGTTGGTTATCTAAAAATAAAGAACAGTGTATTTCATATTTAAAAGCAACAACCACTGTATGACTGGATGCGGCAACAGGCTTTGAATCTTGAATAGTCGCATGTGCTGGTGCATTCGTCTTTTTCAATTGGTTTAAAAATGCCGCCCATTCTGATTGGACTTGTTTTAATGCCTGTTTTTCCGCTTCTTGTAATGTTAAGCGAATTCGTTCAAATGGTACTTTATAACTATTTTTTGATTTATGCGTTTGTCTTCTTCTTGGTTTAGAAGGGGTGGACTCTGCTCTTTGTATCGGTGCCTGTTTTAGAGTAGCTATTTCTTTTTCTAATTGTGTCATTTTATGAATTAATTTTGCCGTGTCTTCTGAGGAAACATCTGATTGATTTTCCGTATTTTCTTCTGTATGTCTGTTTGTAATGGAAATAATGGCAATTTCAATAAACACTTTTGGATTATTTGTCCATTTAATTTCTTGTTGACATTCATTCATTCTAATAATCGAATCTTGAATCCACGCCTCAGAAACGCTATCTGCCAATTGTTGAAAGGCCTCATCAACCCTTGCCCGTTCTAAAATATCTTCTAGATTAGGAGCACTCCTATACAATAGCAGGTCACGCAAGAAGTAAATTAAATCATAGACAAATCGACCGGGATCTTTCCCACCTTGAATAATATCATCAAAAAGTTCTAACCCTTTTTGAATATCTTGCTTATGCATTGCCGTTACGATATCTGTTAAAATTCGCTGTGATACTCCTCCTGTTACTGCTAATACATCAGCTAATTCAACTTCATCATCACTGTAGGAAATTGTTTGGTCCAAAATACTTAGTGCATCTCGCATGCCACCTTCTGCCGCTAATGCGATGGCATGTAATGCTTCCTTAGATACGGACGTATTCTCCTCTTGGGCAATGTATTCCATTCGCTTAGCAAGACTCTGTGTTGAAATTGGTTTGAAATCAAAACGCTGACAACGAGAGATAATCGTTAATGGGATTTTATGTGGTTCAGTTGTCGCCAGGATAAAAACAACATGTTTTGGTGGTTCTTCCAATGTTTTTAATAATGCATTAAAAGCACTCGTTGATATCATATGTACCTCATCAATAATATACACTTTATAAGGAACAGCACTAGATGCATATTTTACATTATCACGAATTTCGCGTACATCTTCTACACTTGTATTGGAAGCAGCATCCATTTCAATGACATCTGAAATAGATCCATTCAAAATACCGAGGCAAGCATCACATTTATTACATGGTTCCTTCGCTGGTGCATGTTCACAGTTAATCGCTTGTGCAAAAATCTTAGCTGCACTCGTTTTTCCTGTCCCACGTGGGCCAGAAAATAAATAAGCATGTGAAAACTTATTTTGCATAATCGCATTTTGCAATGTTTTTGTGATATGTGATTGGCCGACAACATCTTGAAATGTTCGTGGTCGCCATTTCCGATATAATGCTTGATAACCCATTTCATATGTCCCTCCATCTTTTCCTATTAGATAGCTAAGTAAAAATTGATTATGAACTATTTCTGAACCATTTCTTATTTCACGGAATTTTTATATATATTTGATATACTATTCTTTAATATATCTATTATTTAGAAGTAATAATTGATAAAGAGGTGAAGTAGGTGGAGACAAAGGAGATTATTATTTACTTAGGAAGTTTTATGATTATATTTATGCTATTATATAAAATTGTTGGCATAATCAATGATACCTTCCTACAATATAACGGTGTTTTTCTTTATATTTTATTAATGCTCGTTGTTCCTGGAATTGTACTTATATCACTTGCTTCCGCTCGTAAAATAACGGATTTTTTTATATCTAAAAAAAATTAACCCCCATTTACTAATTTGTAAGGTGGGGGGATGTTTTTATGTATACCGTGCACCCGCAGTCGATGGAACAGACCTATGCGTTACTTAAGTTCATGGCTCGGCTCCGGTAACCCCACGGCACACAGAATTGACCACTTACTGCTGCTTCCTTCCGGACCTGACAGGATTCATGGGTTTCTGTTGCGCAGGACCTAAGCGTCAACACCAATCCCTTAAGGCAGACCATAAATCTGACCACCTCGATTGGGAATTCAGCCTCGCTATAGCGGATTGCGAGTACAGGGTGCCGCTAGCTCCCCACTTAGCACGGTAATATTTATTATACTTTTTTTTATATAAAAATGCAATAGAATTCACTTAATTGGTAAACATTCCTAAAAGCTAATTGTCCTTTTTCCTATCATTCATTATCTGTTTCTATTTGTTTTCTTTTTTTCCTTTCGTAAATGGCGAAAAAAGTCCTGTAAAAGAGCACGACACTCTGTTTGCAACACACCACTTGTCACCTCTACTTGATGATTAAACTGCTGTTCCTGTAAAAGGTTCATCAATGTACCTGCACAACCTGCCTTTTTATCTACCGCCCCATAAACAACCCGCTTAATTCGTGACTGTACAATGGCACCAGCACACATTGGGCAAGGCTCTAAGGTAACATACAATGTACAATCTTCTAAACGCCAGCTACCTAAATATTGATTTGCCTCTTGGATAGCAAATAGTTCTGCATGTGATAATGTTTGTTGCGATGATTCGCGTATATTATGACCAGTACCTATTACTTCTCCCTTATAGACGATAACTGCTCCAATTGGTACCTCATTGATTTTCTCTGCTTTTTTTGCTTCTTCGATTGCTAATGCCATATACTGTTCATCCATTATCTATATCACCGTACTCTCATTGTTGTCTTCTATTTTACAATGGAAAATATGATTTTAATAACTATTGATGCAATTTTTTCGTGATTCCATATATATGTTATTCAGGTGCTTTTGTTTTCAAAACACCTGGTGTCCTTGAAAGTTTTATCGGAACACCGATGTGCTTTAGTGTATCATCTGTCATTGTTTGAATCATTTCGCGAGCTTGGACATGGGGATCCTGTATCATTTCTTTTAAATTATTAACTGGTGAAACACAAGCCTCTACTTCTGAAAAAACACTTACCCATTCCTCTAGGTCTCGTTGAAAAATCACTTCCTGTATAGCAGACTTCATCTGATATTGAGTATGTAATGGTTCATCTAGCTGATTAATAAAATCTTCACGTCCGATAGTTCGACAAAACACTTCCCAAAATTTCATTTCTACAGCCCCTACAGCAAGGTAACGGCCATCTTTCGTTTCATAAACACTATAGCTTGCGCGACCACCATCAAATACTTGTTCCCCTCTTTTTGGCAAAACATCTGTAGCTAAATAAGCAGGCAAAACAGTTTGAAGCCAGGAAATCACACCATCCATCATTGCAATATCAACAAACTGTCCTTTTTTTGACTCGTGCCTTTCATGTAGAGCCATTAAAATACCAATAACTGCTGGAAGTGCACCACCACCTATATCAGCTATTGTTGTCGCTGGTATAACCGGTCGTCCACCTCTCTCACCCATCAAATCCAGTAATCCTGCATAACTTAAGTAATTGATATCATGGCCTGGTTTATCCTTATATGGACCTGTCTGTCCATAACCGGTAATGGCACAATAGATAAGACGTGGATTTCTCCTTTTTAAGGTATCATAATCCAATCCTAGACGTTCCATCACTCCCGGGCGAAATGATTCAACGACTACATCCGCATCTTCAACCATTTGGAGAAATTTGTTTTTATCATTCACTGATTTCAAATCCAATCTAATACTCCGTTTATTCCGATTCAATGAATGAAAAAAGGCACTTTTACCTTCAATTTTAGGTTCGAAAAAACGAGCATAATCCCCAATATGAGGTTCTTCTATCTTTATGACATCTGCTCCGAAGTCAGCTAAAAGCATTGTGCAATAAGGTCCTGGAAGAAGCCGTGTTAAATCAAGAACTTTAATAGATTTAAGTGGCATGATAAATCTCCTCCTTATTATTTTTGGTTATATTAGAAATATACTAAATCTTTCCAAAACAAATGTCAATACAATGATTTTTCAGCCATTCTAAATTGACTAAAAGAAACTTTTGCAACTTCCTTCGTCTTGAAACAATACATAAAAAAACACGTTACTAATTAATCCCCATAAAATGACGCAATTCCTTTTCATTTATAATTAAATCGTTTAATGTGTATTGATCAAGCACCTGGTGAAAAGCTTGTAATGCCTCATTTAATACATGTTTCAATTTACAAGCAGGAGAAATGACACAATGATTCGTTCCTTTATCAAAACACTCTAATAAAGTAAAATCATTCTCCATTATCCGTACAATCTGACCTACATTAATCTCTTCTGGCTTTTTGGCTAAACGAATTCCACCATATCTTCCACGAATCGTTTCAATAAAACCCAATTTATTTAATTCAAAAACAATTTTCCCTAAATGATGCTGAGAAATCGAATATGTTTCTGAAATTTCCTTAATACTTGAAAGTTCATCATGCTTCATACCTGTATAAATTAATACTCGTAATGCATAATCTGTATATTTTTTTAATTGCATAGCGACATCACCTCTATATATCCTTCACAATATTGTAACACCTAAAGTGTTTTCCCTATTGATAAGTTGCTTATATGTTTTATATAATAAACATGTATTCAAAATACTGCTTTAAAAATTACCTATTATTTTCCAAAAAAAAGGAGTTTTTTTATGAAACAAGTTACATCTGCTTTAGACGAACAGACAAGAGATATTATCAAATCAACTGTTCCTGTTTTACAAGAACATGGGAATAAAATTACTGCTCGATTTTACCAATTAATGTTTAAAAATCATCCAGAATTAAAGAATATCTTCAATCAAACAAACCAACGAAAAGGAGATCAATCCCACGCACTTGCAAATACTGTCTATGCTGCTGCGGCGCATATTGATCGTCTTGAGGACATTTTACCACATGTCATGCCTATTGCTCATAAACATAGAAGTCTAAATATTAAACCAGAACATTATCCAATTGTTGGAAAACACCTCTTACTAGGAATGAAAGACGTATTAGGTGAAGCAGCAACACCAGAAGTAATTGAAGCATGGGAAAAAGCCTATAATGAAATTGCAAACGTTTTTATTTCTGTAGAAAAAGGTATGTACCAAAAGGTAGAGGAAAACACAGGTGGATGGGTTGACTTTAGAAACTTCAAAGTAACGAAAAAAGTTGTTGAAAGTGATGTGATTACATCATTCTATTTAGAGCCTGCAGATGGAAACCCATTCCCAAATCATGAATCAGGTCAATATTTAACAATAAAAGCTGATATTGAAGGAGAGCCTTTTACACATCTACGTCAATATACCATCTCTTGTGCACCTGGAGAAGGATTCTATCGTATTAGTGTAAAACGAGAAGATGCGACAGATAACAGCCCAGCTGGCATTGTATCTAACTACTTACATGAACATGTAAAAGAGGGTAGTATTCTTCCAATTAGTGCACCATCTGGTGATTTCGTCCTTGATTTGGAAGATACAAGACCACTTGTTTTACTAAGCGGCGGGGTTGGTTTAACACCAATGATGAGTATGTTAGAGACCGTCATTAAAGAACAACCAAACCGTGAAGTGTTCTTTATCCATGCAGCAAGAAATGAGAAAGTACATGCCATGAAAGAACGTGTTCAAGAAATCGTGAAAGAACATAACCAAGTTACTAGCTTTACCGTATATAGTGAAGCAGAAGAAACAGTTCAATGTGATAAAACAGGGTATGTGGACTATGAATGGTTATCTTCCATTCTACCAACAAATGATGCTGCCTTTTATTTCTGTGGACCAGAAGGATTTATGGATGCAATAAATCGTAACTTAATACAATATGGTGTAGTTGCATCTGATAGTCATTTTGAATTTTTCGGACCTGCAAAAGAATTAACAGCTTAAAATGAATACATTTTAAAAAGGCTTAAGGATTCCCTTAAGCCTTTTTCTATACAAAAAAACGCCCCCGGCAGGAGTCGAACCTGCGCACATAGCTTAGGAGGCTAATGCTCTATCCACTGAGCTACGGAGGCATGGAATAAAAATGAATAAATAATATTATACATGATATATTGATATATGAAAAGATAGTAACACTAATATTAAGTTCTCACCTTGGTTATATTATGAAACTTTCCTCTAATAGGATTGTTGATTTCTTGCATGAAAAGTGAAATGACGATTGCTATAGCAGCAATAGAAATAAACTTTTCGAAAACAGCCTATACGTAAAATAAGTGACACATCTAATATGTACAACTACCTCTTCTATGATAAAATAAATAAGTATATATTTAGCTTTTGTCGATAGGAGGAGTAGCCGTGGACAGTGTTCCTTTCATAGCAATTGAGGGACCAATTGGCGTAGGAAAAACATCCCTAGCCACTAAATTGTCTACTCATTATCATTTTCATTTATTAAAAGAGATAGTTGAAGAAAATCCATTTCTCGGGAAATTTTATGAGAATATTGATGAGTGGAGTTTTCAAACGGAAATGTTCTTTTTATGCAATCGTTTTAAGCAATTAGAGGATATTGAATATAAATATTTACAATTAAACAAACCTGTTATTGCTGATTACCATATATCTAAAAATATGATTTTTGCCAAACGAACATTACAAACAGATAAATTAGATAAGTATAAAAAAATATTCCATATATTAACGGAAGATATGCCATTACCTAACATGATGATTTACCTTCATGCTAGTCTAGAGACACTTTTAAAAAGGATTGAACTTCGTGGAAGGGAAATTGAACAGAATATTAAACCAACATACCTAGCCCAACTATCAAAGGATTATGATGTATTTATGGATCAGTTTGAAAAAAAACATCCTGAAATCCCTATTATTCGTATAGATGGAGATAAGTATGATTTTATGGCATATCCAGAAGACTTAACATCTATCATCAATGAAATTGACGTCCATCTAAAAAGTTATACACAAACTAATAGAAATTAAAAGCATAAAAACAGGAGGTCAAACAGAATGAATTTAAGGGAAAAATACAATATCCCAAATGATAGCATTATTACGATTGCTGGTACAGTAGGGGTAGGTAAATCAACAATGACTACTGCTCTTGCAAAGGCACTGAATTTCAAAACATCCTTTGAAAAAGTAGATAATAATCCCTATTTGGAAAAGTTTTATGATGATTTTGAACGCTGGAGTTTCCATTTACAAATCTATTTTCTAGCCGAGCGTTTCAAAGAACAGAAGAAAATATTTGAATATGGTGGTGGATTCATTCAAGACCGCTCTATTTATGAAGATACAGGTATTTTCGCAAAAATGCATTATGAAAAAGGAACAATGACAAAAGATGACTATGAAACATACCGAAATTTATTTGACGCTATGGTTATGACACCGTATTTTCCACATCCTGATTTACTAATCTATCTGGAAGGTTCATTGGATGATATTTTAAAACGTATCCAAATACGTGGTCGTGATATGGAAAAAACTACCCCCGTTTCCTACTGGGAAGAAATGCATCAACGTTATGAAGATTGGATTAATAGTTTTAATTCTTGTCCGATTTTACGAATTGATATTGCCGATTATGATTTAATAAAGGAAGAACAATCCATTGAACCGATAATTAGTAAAATGAGCCATTCCATCCAACAATCTAGACGTTGGAAAACAAAACAATCATTCTAAATTGCAATAAAATGAAGTTTTAATCAGTAGGGATTTTACAGCCAGTTAACCTGCGATAAAAAGACGCTTAGGTCACTTTTGAACCTAAGCGTTTTTCTTATCTCTTATTCTTCTTCTCCTAATTCTAAGGAGCGTTTACGAGCACTTTCTACACATTCTGTAATTGCCTTTTCAAATCCATGCTTTTTCAAAGCATTTAATCCAGCCTCTGTCGTTCCTTCTGGACTTGTAATATTTTCTCTAAGAATATGTACCGGTTCGCTAGATGTTCTTAACATTTCTCCTACACCAATAATGGTCTGTTTAATTAATTGCTCTGCTATATCTTGTTCAAGTCCTGCATCAATCGCAGCTTTTTGCATGGCCTCTACTAAATAATAAATATAGGCAGGTCCACTTCCTGAAATACTTGTTACCGCATGCATCTTATCTTCTTCTACAGTAACTGTTTTTCCAATTGTATGAAGTAGTTTATTCGCTATTGTCATATGATATTCTTCAACATATTTCCCCTTAGAAATAGCTGTTGCAGATTCCCCAATTAATGCAGACGTATTTGGCATCACACGAATAATTGGAACTTTTTTATTGATTTCCTTCAAGATTGCTTTTGTTGAAGTTCCAGCAAGAACAGAAAGAATAAGTTGTTTGGAATGAATCAATGATTTAATGGACGAAAGAGCGTCCTTCATGTCCTTTGGTTTCATCGCAAGCACAACAATATCCGATTCTGATATTATTTTATCTTTATCATTGACCTGTTTAATACCATATGTCTCCTCTAAATAAGTTAATCTATCTTGATTACTTTTATTTGTAACAAAAATTCGCTGATGTGCTAAGGAATCAGATTTCGTCAATCCTGCAATAATTGCTTCTGCCATTGAACCAGCACCAATAAAAACAATCTTTTGATCCATAAATTATTTGCCTCTTTTCGATATATTTTATACCCCGGTCCATCCCTTTGTTTAATAAAGGGGTTATTATCTAATTTAACATAATATTACATAAATTATATATTAAATACAAATTTCATTCATAAAAAAATAAAATCGCTACAAAATGTAACGATTTTATTTATATCTCCAAATTTTTATGCGCTAATAACTATATGGAGGAGGTAGAGGGATTCGAACCCCCGCGGGCTTTGACACCCCTTTCGGTTTTCAAGACCGACCCCTTCAGCCAGACTTGGGTATACCTCCATTTTTATAACAACATTTAATAATATACATGAATCTATACTTCTTGTCAATACAAAATAGCTAGATATTTTCAAAAGAAAAATGTTATTATTTTCTAAAAAAAGGTAAAGTTAAAAAAGAATGTAGCCAACTTTTTTTAGGCTGTTTTCATATACTTTGTTGGTAATGTCTTTTATTTACTTTTCGACAATAAGCCTTCCACTAGCAAAATATTTTAGAAAACAGCCTTTCATTTAAATAGTCTAGCTACAATCTTTTCTCTTATTTAATAACTTTAAGTCCACCCATATACGGACGTAGTACTTCTGGAACAACAATAGAGCCATCTTCTTGTTGGTAATTCTCTAAAATAGCTACAATTGTACGTCCAATCGCAAGACCAGATCCATTTAAAGTATGGACGAATTCAGGTTTTCCTTTTGCACCTCGACGGAAACGAATACTTGCACGTCTTGCTTGGAAATCTTCAAAATTAGAACATGAAGATATTTCACGATAGGTATTTTGATTTGGAACCCACACTTCAATATCGTACTTCTTAGAAGCTGTAAATCCTAAATCTCCTGTACACATACTCATCACACGGTACGGCAGTTTTAATAATTGTAGAATTTTTTCTGCGTGACCAGTTAATTGTTCTAAAGCTTCATAAGAATCCTCTGGTTTTACGAATTGAACTAATTCCACTTTATTAAATTGGTGTTGACGAATCAATCCACGTGTATCTCGTCCGGCAGAACCTGCTTCAGAGCGAAAACAGCCACTATAGGCTACATACTTTTGTGGAAGGTCTTCTTCACTTAAGATTTCTTGACCATGATAGTTTGTAACAGGAACCTCAGCAGTTGGTATTAAATAATAATCCCACTCTTCAATATGAAAGGCATCTTCTGCAAACTTAGGAAGCTGCCCTGTACCTGTCAAACTCGTACGATTTACGATATATGGTGGAAGCATTTCTTCATATCCATGATGCTCTGCATGATAATCCATCATAAAATTCCATAGCGCACGTTCTAATCGGGCACCCAATCCTTTGTAAAAAACAAAGCGGCTCCCAGTTACTTTTGCGGCTCGTTCAAAATCTAAAATTCCAAGATCTGTTCCAAGGTCCCAATGTGGCTTTACTTCAAAATCAAATTCAGAAATTTCACCCCATTTACGTACCTCTACATTATCTTCTTCGTCTTCCCCAACCGGAACACTTTCATGAGGAATATTTGGTATGGATAACATCACTTGTTGTAATTGTTCTTCTATTTCTCGTAATTGTTGATCTAATTCAGCAATATTGTCACCAACTTCTCGCATTTCAGCAATAACTGGTTGAACATCTTTTCCTTCTTTTTTCAAAAGAGGGATTTTTTTAGACACTTCATTTCGTTTTGATTTTAGTTTTTCGGTTTCTACAATTAATCCTCGTCGTTTTTCATCTAAATCACTAAAGCGATCCAAGTCAGATAAATCTTCTCCGCGATGTTCTAACTTTTTCGTTATTTCTTGGAGATTATTTCGCAAATATTTCATATCTAACATAATTATTTACCTCCTAATTTTTTTAGAAAACAGCTTTTTTAAAAAATAAAAAAACTCCCATCCCTATGTATAGGGACGAGAGTTATAATTCCCGCGTTGCCACCCAAATTGAAGAAGTAATTCTTCCTGCTTAACATGATAACGGCATGTTCCGGGTTCACTTACTAATATTTCGGCAAACCAGTTCAAGGATGGATTCACTATATTTTCCATCGGTTTTCACCAACCACCGACTCTCTATAAGAAAAATAGATAGCTACTATTTCCTCTCCATACTTTTACTTACTTTATTATTCATTATCATATCGAAGTTTTTTCAAAGATGCAAGTAAGATCAATACGTTATTCACTTCGGTTTTGCATACGTTCATTTGGAGCTAGTGTATTCATATCAATACCTTTCATTGCTGTACCTAAGTCTTTAGATAACTCTGCAATTAAAGCGTAGTCTTGATAGTTTTTCGTTGCTTGGACAACTGCTTTGGCGAATTTCTCCGGGTTTTCTGATTTAAAAATACCAGAACCAACAAAAACACCATCTGCTCCTAATTCCATTAATAATGCTGCATCACTTGGTGTTGCAACACCGCCTGCAGCGTAATTAGTAACAGGAAGACGCCCTTTATCACGAATATCTAATAAAATATGATAAGGTGCACCGATGTTTTTAGCATATGTCATTACTTCGTCTTCTGACATTCCTGTCAACATGCGGATTTCAGCTTGTATTTGACGCATATGACGAACTGCTTCCACAATATTTCCTGTTCCAGGTTCACCCTTTGTACGCATCATAGATGCACCTTCACCGATACGGCGAGCAACTTCACCTAAATTACGCCCACCACAAACAAATGGTACCTTAAAATCAGATTTTCTTAGATGATATACATCATCTGCCGGTGTAAGAACTTCACTTTCATCAATATAGTCTACGCCTAAGGATTCTAATACACGTGCTTCCACAATATGACCAATACGGCATTTTGCCATCACAGGAATAGAAACAGCATTCATTATCTCCTCTGCTTTTGTAGGGTCTGCCATTCGGGCAACACCCCCTGCAGCTCGGATGTCAGAAGGAACACGTTCAAGTGCCATAACAGCAACTGCTCCCGCTTCTTCTGCTACTTTTGCTTGTTCTGCATTGACAACATCCATAATAACGCCACCGTATGGCATAACAATTTGTTTCTGATCTTTTTTTTGCATCTTATACATTTCTCCTTTTTATTTAATTAAAACCAACCTTTTACCATATCAACAACACTTGAGAAAAGGTTAGAGAAAAAATCACCAATTGCTCGTAACATTAGTATAAACCAATTACTTTTATCTACGGAATCTGATGTAATTATGTCTATTTGTTTTGTTTCATTACTAGTAATAAATCCGAGGTCTTCTCCTTCGTAAACCAATTCTGCTGTGCCTATTTTTTCACCTTTTTTAATAGGAGCGACCAATTCATTAGATTCTGTTAACCTTTTTTTATCTAGATGATATTTTATTTGATATTTATCTTTTTCTCCCTTTTTGATTGGGATATTAATAGCATCTTTTATTTCAATATCGACTGTCTTTTCTTTTCCTTTTGTAACTGGTAATGTAGACTCACCTTTTATTTGGTATCCTGCTGGAAAAAGTTCTACCTTTTCAAAATTATTATAACCATAGTCCATTAATTTGATTGTTTCTTTAAATCGTTGTTCTTCACTTTTTGTTTTCATTACAACAGAGATCAATCGGTTCCCATTTCTTTCAGCAGTTCCTGTAAAGCAATATCCTGCTATCTCAGTAAAGCCTGTTTTTAAACCATCAATACCTTCATAATGGAATTGCTTAAAGTTCACACTATTATGTGGTAACATCCAGTTCCAGTTTGTAATAGTCTTTCCATCGAACTCTACTTCTGGGATACTAGAAATTTCAAGTGCTTTTGGGTAATCATTAATAAGATGATACGCCAATAAAGCAGCAGATCTAGCAGATAATAGATTTACTCCTTTAGGATCTGTTCCTTCTGGGTGATTTTCCTTTAATGAATCATTTTCCAAACCACTAGAATTTACAAATTCAAAATCAGGAAGATCCATTTCCTTTCCTTTTTCATTCATCATTTTTACAAATTCGCCTTCAGTACCAGCCACTAACTCAGCAAGTGCAATGGTTGCCGCATTATCTGAATTAATTGCCATTGCATTGTACAAATCTTCCACAGTGTAATCCTTATCTTGCGTTAGACCAATACCAGAAAAAGATGGATCTGCCGAAATACTATAAGGGTAATCACTGATTTGTGTTGTTGTATCCCAGCTTATTTTTCCAGAATCAATTGCCTCTAGAACAAGATATTCTGACATCATTTTCGTCATGCTGGCTGGTGGAAGAGCTTCATCGGGGTTTTTAGAATATAAAATCTTCCCTGTCTCCGCATCAACTAAGATAGCAGATTCCGCTTTTAAATCTATTGCCTTGGCTTCTGTTGTATGTGGTCCTGCAATCATAATCACAAACACTAACGCTAAAGTAATGGACAGTATTTTATATGTTTTCTTCAATTTTTCCTACCCCTTTTATTTTAATCATTCATTGAATATATGTATTTTCATTGATTTACGGTGATTTTATATTATAGATAGACACTTTTGTATTTTATCATAAAAATACATAAAAAAATAGACAAGTTTTAAAAGGGAAAAATTGGAAGACGGGTTTATTCTATTACTAAGAAAACGGATATAGGAAAAAGACTCCATATACCTGTTATCCATCAGTAGTATTTATTTTTATACGTACAAATTTTATAAAGAATAGTTTGGTGCTTCTTTTGTTACTTGTACATCATGTGGATGACTTTCACGTAAACCAGCATTTGTAATTCTAACAAAGCGGCTATCATTGCGTAAAGACTCAATGTTTTCTGTACCACAATATCCCATACCAGCACGTAAGCCTCCAACAAGTTGATGGACGGTATCAGCTAATGTTCCTTTATAAGCAATACGACCTTCAATTCCCTCAGGGACAAGTTTTTTCACATCTGCTGATTCTTGGAAATAACGGTCTTTAGAACCTGCTTTCATTGCACCTAAAGAACCCATACCACGGTATACTTTATAGCTTCTACCTTGGTAAATTTCCATTTCACCAGGGCTTTCTTTTGTTCCTGCAAGAAGACTTCCAAGCATAACAGCATGTCCACCAGCTGCTAATGCTTTTACAATATCACCAGAATATTTAATTCCACCATCAGCGATAATAGCTACATTATGTTTAGCTGCTTCTTTTGCACAATCATATACAGCAGTAATTTGTGGAACTCCGACACCAGCTACAACGCGTGTTGTACAAATAGAACCTGGTCCAATTCCGACTTTAACTACTGTTGCACCAGCTTCAATTAACGCTTTTGTTGCTTCACCTGTTGCTACATTACCAGCAATGATGTCAAGTTCTGGATATGCTTTACGTACCTGACTAATTTGCTCTATAACACCTTTGGAATGACCATGTGCTGTATCAATTACAATACAATCAACACCTGCATCTACCAGCTTTTCAATTCGTGTCATTACATCTTTTGTAACACCTACTGCAGCTCCAACTAGTAATCGACCTTGTTCATCCTTTGCTGCATTAGGATATTCAATTACTTTTTCAATATCTTTAATCGTGATTAACCCTTTTAAAACAAAGTCATCGTCTACAAGTGGTAATTTTTCAATTCTATATTCTTGTAGTAATTTCTTTGCTCCTTCTAATGTCGTTCCAACAGGAGCAGTCACTAGGTTTTCAGTTGTCATTACTTCATGAATCGGAGTTGAATAATCTTCAATGAATCTTAAATCCCGGTTTGTTAAGATTCCGACTAATTTTTGTTCTTCTGTAGAATTAACAATAGGAACTCCTGATATGCGGAATTTCCCCATCAAGTGCTCTGCATCATATACTTGATGTTCTGGAGTTAAGAAGAATGGGTTCGTAATAACTCCACTTTCCGAACGTTTTACACGATCAACTTGTTCTGCTTGTTCTTCAATAGACATGTTTTTATGAATAATTCCTAAACCACCTTGTCGGGCAATAGAAATGGCCATTTCAGCTTCTGTAACGGTATCCATTCCAGCACTAATAAGTGGGATATTCAATTGTAAATTAGGTGAAAGAACCGTACTTATATCCACTTCCCTCGGCAAAACGGCTGATTCATCAGGTACTAATAAAACATCATCAAATGTTAAAGCTTCTTTGGAAAATTTATCCTCACGCATGATTATCCTCCTATTTTTAATAAAATTTATGAATTAGGCCAAGCTAAGCGGTAAATCTATTTCTAATTACAATACGTGATTAAGAACTTTTTTTCAACATCATTTAGCTAATTACATAAAGTAAATACATTCACAATTTTCTAATACTTGAGAAAGGTGAGGTGATTTAATTGGATCAACATATGCATAACTCTATTTTTACTTTCTTAACTTCCCAAGAAACAGCTCAACAATTCCTCTATCAATGTTATCAAAATTTACCAGGTATCAAGACAACAGATATTGAATTAAAAAGCTACGAAAATTGTCAATCCTTTATGTACTATTTAGATCACGGGAGAAAATTATACAAGACAGGGGAACAAGTAGATATCTTATTCCGACCTACCTTATTTTTTTATGGAATGAGCCATTTTATGAAAGCTGTTTTATTAACGAAACGACCTTATTATCCAGAATCAACAAAAATGCTAGCCCATGGAGTCTCAAGTAGAAAACGGAAAAAGAAGGCATATACATTTATGGATGATGAAGTTAAAATACAACATCATGGACTTCTACCGTATTATGCCAAACATATTTTAAATATGGAGCGATGGCCATTTGAAAAAGTGAAGATGAAATCAATGTTTTCCCTTATTCCAGAACTACACATGTTATTTCAATTAAATCACGATGAACAGTTAGTTCCTGTTGGACATGTTCATGGAGAAATATTACATTTTCCCAATTCTCTTTTAGACCAATATCATATAACAGCACAAGCTTTTATAAAGCGAATCAAGACCTTTCTACCTAAAATGAATTCGATAGAAATTGAACAGAATCATATTTCAATTGAGTTAGCACAACCATTTACTGATATAAACAATCACCCGTTTTTTATGGATCAAAAGCGAAGAATATATTTCCCTCGTTTTCGTGATATTTTCTTTCCCATATCTAAGTTAATTGTGCATTATTTACTATTATATAATCTCAGTATGTTAAGTAGATATGAGGCTGGATGGTGGGGTGATTTAATGGTCACCAAAGCAGAAATTGATTATCCCTTTATTGTAGAATATTTACAAATTGCAGCACAAAATGTACCGAATCTGTTCGGTTCCTATTTCATTGAGCAAACGCATTTGCGATAAACACTTGATACTTATTCATTATTTCTGATTGGCAGTGGAATGAAACGTTTTTTATCTTGAAGTTGATTAGAAACATTTACTTCTTTTACGAGAAACTTTTCTAAGACTTTTAAATGGGTTTCCGTCAATATTGTCTTCTTCGGTATAATCGGACGCCCTGATTTTCCTTTTATATCATCCAGAACGACACAACCTACTCGCAATTGTGATGGGTGAACACGCATGGTTTTCCTCCCTGAAATATATTTTTCACAAACAAATATTTTCTTTTAATAAAGAGTAATCAGCTTTATAGCCGATTACTCTTTATCATCTTCAGACTCTGTTTCTTGTGTCTGTATACCTTCTTCTTCTATTTCTTCCCCAGCCTCTTCTTCATCTTCTTCTACTTTGGCAACTGTCGCAACTTCTTCATCGTCTTGTATTCGAATCAAGCGTACACCTTGTGTATTTCGACCTGTCTGGGAAATTTCCTGAACAGGGATTCGGATTAAAACGCCATCTACTGTTATTAGCATAATATCTTCATCGCCATTTACTGCCTTTACAGAGACAACATAATCTGTATCCTCATGTAATTTACATGTAAAAATACCCTTTCCACCACGATTCGTTACACGGTATTCATCCTCAGGTGTACGTTTTCCAACCCCTTTATTTGTTACGTGGAGAATTTGTACACCTTCTTCAATAACCCCCATGGAAACTACTTCATCATCACCGCGTAATGTAATTCCTTTTACTCCTGCTGCGGTTCTCCCCATCGACCGAACTTGTTCTTCCTCAAACCGAATGATATAGCCATGTTTTGTTGCTAAGAACATATTTTTCGTACCATCTGTCATTTTTACATCAATTAGTTCATCATCATCTCGTAAACGTAACGCAATTAGGCCACCTTTACGTATATTGGCAAACTGGGAAATTTCTGTTCGCTTAGAGATTCCATGTTTTGTAGTAAAAAAGAAATACCATTCATCACTAAATTCGTTTACTGGCATTACAGCATTTACCCATTCATCTCGTTCTACTTGTAATAGATTAATAATCGGAATCCCTTTAGCTGTTCGACTAAACTCTGGAATTTCAAAACCTCGTAATTTATATACTTTCCCTTTATTTGTAAAGAAAAGAATCGTATCATGAGTAGAAGTTGACACAAGATGTTCCACAAAATCATCTTCATGTGTTCCCATTCCTTGAATTCCACGTCCACCTCGACGTTGTGTACGATATGTAGATGACGGCAATCGTTTAATATAACCACGATGTGTTAACGTAATAACGATATTTTCTTCTGGAATAAGGTCTTCATCTTCAAAAAAGTCAACCCCACCAAGGACTATTTCTGTACGTCGGTCATCTGAGTATTTATCCTTCATTTCTGTTAATTCTTCTCGAATGATATTTAGTATTTTTTCCTCGTCAGCAAGAATTGCCTTTAATTCTGCAATTAATTTAATTAAATCATTATACTCGATTTCAATTTTCTCACGCTCTAATCCTGTTAAGCGTTGAAGCCGCATATCAAGAATTGCTTGTGCTTGCTTTTCAGTTAATCCAAAACGTTCCATTAAGCCTGTACGAGCAATATCTGCCGTTTTGGAGTTACGAATTAAAGAAATAACTTCATCTAGGTGATCAAGTGCTATTTTTAATCCTTCTAAAATATGAGCACGTGCTTCCGCCTTACGCAATTCAAAGGCTGTTCTGCGCTCAATAATCTCCACTTGGTGATCTAAATAATGCCGTAATGCTTCTTTAATATTTAATACTTTTGGTTGTCCATCTACAAGTGCTAACATATTGACACCAAAAGTAGTTTGAAGGGATGTGTATTTATATAAATTATTTAAAACGACATTCGCATTTGCATCACGGCGTAATTCCATGACAATACGCATACCTTCACGATCTGATTCATCACGTAAATCTGTAATTCCATCAATTCGTTTTTCACGCACATGATCAGCAATCTTTTCGATTAGTTTTGCCTTGTTTACCTGATAAGGTAGTTCAGTGACAATGATTCGTTCTTTCCCACTCTTTTGTTCTTCAATTTCTACTTCTGCTCGTAATGTGATGGAACCCCGACCTGTTTCATATGCTTGACGAATACCACTTCTTCCTAGTATATTTCCTGCTGTTGGAAAATCTGGTCCTGGTAAATGATTTTCCATAATTTCCTCAATCGTTATTTCGGGATCATGGCTTAATGCTAAAACAGCATCAATCGTTTCTCCCAGATTATGTGGTGGAATATTTGTTGCCATCCCTACTGCAATTCCATGTGCACCATTGACAAGTAAATTCGGGAATCGGGATGGAAATACGACTGGCTCACGCTCAGATCCATCATAGTTATCCGTATAATCAATCGTATCTTTATTGATATCACGCAATAACTCCATAGAAATCTTAGACATTCTCGCTTCTGTATAACGCATAGCTGCAGCTGAGTCACCGTCTACAGAACCAAAGTTACCGTGGCCATCAACCAGCATATACCGATAACTAAAGTCTTGTGCCATCCGGACCATAGCATCATAAACAGCTGAATCACCATGTGGGTGATATTTACCAATAACTTCCCCGACAATCCGAGCTGATTTTTTATATGCTTTACCAGCATGCATACCTAAATCATTCATTGCATATAATATTCTACGATGGACCGGTTTTAAACCATCACGTACATCTGGTAGTGCACGTGAAACAATAACACTCATTGCATAATCAAGAAAAGAGGTACGGACCTCTTGGCTAATATTGACATCCTGTACATTTGGACGTTCTTCCATTTATTAAAAACCTCCTATGTATAAAAGCATTTTCGTAGCTTTTATTTACACAGCCTTATAACAATATCTTTCTTTACAGGCAGTTGGTAAGCATTAGTAACTCTAAAAAAATAAAATCTGACTAAAATCCAAATAAAATACCGCTTCTATTTGAATTCTAGTCTTTATATAGTGGTAATGAAATATCAATCTAATAGATGTATTTCGCTTTTAAATATCTAGATTTTTTACATATTGAGCATTTTCTTCAATGAAATTCCTTCTTGGTTCCACTCTGTCTCCCATTAAGACATCGAACGTCTTATCTGCATCAATTGCATCAATCAATTCTACGCGTAATAATGTGCGTGAATCAGGTGACATCGTTGTTTCCCATAATTGCTCTGCATTCATTTCACCAAGACCCTTATAACGTTGTAATCCTGGTTTTGGTGTTTTTGGAATTTCTGCTAAAATTTCATCTAATTGACGATCATCATATGCATAATATGCTTTTTTCCCTTGTTGAATCTTATATAAAGGTGGCTGTGCTATATACACATACCCTTTTTCAATCAATGGTCGCATAAAACGGTAGAAAAAGGTTAATAATAATGTTCGAATATGCGCACCATCTACATCGGCATCTGTCATAATAATTATTTTATGGTATCTTGCCTTTTCAATATCAAATTCTTCACCAATTCCAGTACCAAGCGCTGTAATAATCGCGCGAATTTCCCTATTTGAAAGAATGCGGTCTAATCGAGCTTTTTCAACGTTTAAAATTTTACCACGTAATGGTAAGATAGCCTGGAAATGACGATTTCTACCCTGTTTAGCAGATCCACCAGCAGAGTCACCCTCTACGATGTATAATTCGCTAATCTCAGCATCTCGTGACGAACAGTCTGCTAATTTCCCTGGTAAATTGGAAACCTCTAGAGCGCTTTTTCTTCGTGTTAAATCACGAGCCTTTTTAGCTGCCTCTCTTGCTCTTGATGCCATTAACCCTTTTTCAATAATTATTTTTCCGATATTTGGATTTTCAAATAAATACTTTGAAAATGTTTCACTAAAAACGGAATCTGTTACGGTTCGTACCTCGCTATTTCCTAACTTCGTCTTTGTTTGTCCTTCAAATTGTGGATCTGGATGTTTAATGGAAACAATTGCAGTAAGGCCTTCACGAACATCATCACCTGATAAATTAGTATCGCCATCTTTTAATAGATTACTTTTTCTTGCATAATCATTAATAACACGGGTGAGTGCTGATTTAAATCCTGATTCATGTGTCCCACCTTCATGTGTACTAATATTATTGGCAAATGAGAAGATATTGCTTGTAAAGCCTGTATTATATTGAATAGCAACATCAACTGTAATATCATCTTCAATTCCTTCTGCAAAAAATGGTTTATGAAGGGCTTCTTTATTTTGGTTAATATATTCTACATATTCACTAATACCACCTTCATAATGAAATGTCTCAATATCACGGTCTGTTCGTTTATCTTCTAAGGAAATTTTAATTCCTTTATTTAAATAAGCTAATTCACGTAAACGTTGACTGAGAATATCATATTCAAACACAGTCGTTTCTGTAAAGATTTCCGGATCTGGTTTAAAATGGATCATCGTTCCTGTTATATCCGTATTTCCAATCACTTGTAATTCTTCTGTCAACACACCGCGTTTAAAGCCGATAAAGTGAATTTTACCATTCAGATGAACAGAAACCTCTAGTTTTGTTGATAGAGCATTTACTACAGCAGCACCAACTCCATGCAATCCACCAGATACCTTATAACTTTCCCCATCAAATTTCCCACCAGCATGTAAAATTGTCATGATTACTTCGACTGCTGGTTTTCCTGTTTTCTTTTGAATATCAACAGGAATTCCTCTACCATCATCTTTGACAGTGATACTATTGTCTTCTTCAATGATGACTTCAATATGGTCACAATATCCTGCTAATGCTTCGTCAATGCTATTATCTACAATTTCCCAGACAAGATGATGTAATCCTCTTGAGCTTGTAGATCCGATATACATTCCAGGTCTTTTACGGACCGCTTCCAATCCCTCTAATACTTGTATTTGATCAGCTGTATACTTTTGTTCATTAACTAATTTTTCTTCCATTCCTTTACTTCACATCCATTTCAAAATGATTAATCCAGATTATCTTCATCTGTATAATCATCAAGATTACTTACTAATGAATCAATATTTGCACGTTTTTTTAATGTGTAAACAGATAAGGGACTAAAATATATACTGTCATTGGTGAAAATAATGGCCTTCGCAGTTTCCTTCGAGCCGATAATGGCCTTTTTCTTATGTTGCATCATTCTCTTCATCATTTGTGAGGAATCTACTGTCTCATAATCAATCATCGTAATAATATCTTCCGCTTGGATTGTATGCTCACTTCCTATATGAATAAACAATTTATTCCTCCTGTATAAAAATGATTTATTATCGTATGGTTAGATGGACATTGATATAAATTTAATTTGTTACCATACCATGATGAACATGAAATAAATCTGCTTTTTGTAGTGTGTCGTGGTGAATACCATCCACACTTGTTGTTGTAACAAAGGTTTGTACTTTCCCCTGAATAGTATTTAATAAATGGGATTGACGATAATCATCAAGTTCACTTAACACATCATCCAATAATAGAATGGGATATTCATGTATTTCACTTTTTATTAATTCAATTTCGGCTAATTTAATAGATAGTGCTGTTGTTCGTTGTTGACCTTGTGAACCATATGTTTGCACATCTCTTCCGTTTATTAGAAAAACCAAGTCATCACGATGTGGGCCAATTAATGTCGTTCCTCGATCTATTTCTTTTGTTTTTATTTTCTGGAATTCTTGTAAATAGGTTGTTTCTATTTTCTCCTTATTCGCCGTTTCTAATACTTCAATCGTTGGCTTATATTCAATTTCTAGTTTTTCCTCTCCACGGCTAATTTGAGAATGAACTGGTGTAGACCACTTTCTCAGTAATTCCAAAAAATTAAAACGTTTTTCCAAAATAATTGCTGCATGTCCTATGAGTTGTTCGGTTAAAACAGAAAGGATTGTTTCATCTTGTTGTTTTCTCTTTTGCATTTGCTTTAAAAGATGATTTCGTTGCTTTAGTATTTTTTGATATTGTCCTAGATGATAGATATAAGTTGGCTGAATTTGTCCTAATTCCATATCTATAAATCGTCTTCTGTTTTGGGGGGATCCTTTTACTAAAGTTAAATCCTCTGGCGCAAACATAACAACATTTAATGCCCCAATATAGTCACTGAGACGTTTTTGCTCCAATCGATTCCACTTCGCCTTTTTACCTTTAGATGAAATTGTAATTTCAAGAGGCATAGATTGATTCCGCTTCTGAATAGTTCCCTCTACTTTGGCAAACGACTTATCCCATTGAATTAAGTCTTTCTCCCTTGTCGTTCGATGGGATTTCGTAAATGCCAATAGATAAATAGCTTCCATTAGGTTTGTTTTACCTTGCGCATTTTCTCCGATTATCACATTTACCTTATTATGGAAAGTTATGTTCAAATCATCATAATTTCGGAAATTTTTTAGTTTTAATTGTTCAATAAGCATGCATATTCCTCATTTTATCTCCAAACACGTCATGAAAATATCCGCCCTGTTTATCAGCTATAAAAAAATACATACTAATCAGGCAGAGTAAAAGTCTATTCACTAATCACAACAAAGGATTCTCCATTGTCTATTTCCACAACATCATTTGGATATAATTTTCTTCCACGACGTTGTTCCTTTTCTCCATTTACAAGTACACCTTGTTCTTGCAAAAACTGTTTAATCATTCCACCTGAATCAAGAATATTAGCTAATTTTAAAAATTGCCCAAGTGTAATATATTCTGTTTTGATTTCTATTTGTTCATGCATTGTATCACCATGTCCTTATTTTTTACCGATAAAAGCCTCATATATCTATTTTACTAAAGTTTTCGAGTTAATGAAAGGCCCGACCCTATATTTGCATTAAAAACGCCTTAAAATGCCTTATTTTGCATTTTTACAGGTTATTTCTACCTCACTTTGCTATATTTCATAAAAAAACAGCTTAAAAAGATGTTGTTTTATAAAAAAATATTGTTGTGAAAGCAATTAAAATAAAAGAAATGAAAAAAGAATCGGCTCTAATGCCAATTCCTTTTTTAGACAGATGATGATTAATATGTTCGAACAGGTAGAATCAATTGTAAAATTTCATCGCCATTTATTGGTTTAATAATAAATGGACGCATTGCTCCTGTAAACTCTATTTTCACCTCATCTGCATGAATTGCTCGCAGTCCTTCTAATACATATTTTGAACTAAATGAAATCTTGAGTTCTTCACCTTCCATCGATTGGATTGGAACTTCTTCTGTTACATGGCCAATTTCTGGTGAGTTACTCATAATTTCAATCATATTATTATCTAATGTTGTCAACCGCACAACATTGTTTCTATCTTCTTTAGCTAAAAGAGCAGCACGATCAATTGCTTGAATTAACTCCTTTGTCTTTGTAAAAATAGTTGTTTTACTTTGTGTTGGAATTAATCGACTTGTTTCTGGATAATTTCCATCAAGTAATCTAGATAAGAAATTTAAGTGCTCTGTTTTAAAAAGGATTTGATTCTCTGTGACACTAATTTCAACCATTTCCTCTGTGTCATCTAATATTTTATTAAGTTCATTTAAACTTTTACCAGGAACAACAACATTTGAAAACTCAAGTTCACCAGCATCTATTGGGACATCACGAGAAGCCAGGCGATGACTATCTGTAGCAGTAAAATTTAACTTCCCTTTTTCTAGAGTAAATTTAACCCCTGTTAAAATTGGTCTTGTTTCCATGGATGAGACAGCAAAAACAGTTTGTTTGATCATATATTTTAACAAATCTGTTGGCATTTGAAAGCTGTTATCTGTCTCAACTTGTGGAAGTAATGGATATTCATCGGCATCTTGACCATTTAAACTAAATTCTGCTTTTCCAGAACGAATAGTTACTTGTAATTGTTCATCTACTTCAATTTGTACGGTATTCTCCGGTAATTTACGAATAATATCTGGAAAATAACGTGCATGAATAACAATGGATCCCTCTTCTATGTTCTCTACATATATTTCGCCATTTTTTTCAGTAGGAATAAAAGACTCTATCGAAATATCAGAATCACTACCAGTTAGTGTTATTCCATGTTGTTTTGCTTCTATTTTCATTCCAGTCAAAATGGGAATGGCAGTTCTTGAGGAAATAGCCTTCATTACATCTTGCACACTAGTAATTAATTTATCCCTTTGAATTGTGAATCTCATCTGTTTTCCTCCTGTATATATTTATATTAATATATTTTTAAAATAATAATAAAAGTAATAAGGCCTGTGAGTATGTGGATATGTGGCTTAAATAGTATTTAACTAAACTTATCCCCATGTGGATAGAATGTTAATAAGTATGAATAGTTATTAACGTTGTTCACAATGGCTAGATCGATTTTAATGTTTCTTTGATTTCTTCAATTTCCTTAGTAAGAACTGTATCGTCTACCAGTAATTTAGATATTTTATCATGTGCGTGTAAGACAGTTGTGTGATCTCTACCACCGAATTCATCACCAATTTTCGGTAAGGATAAATCTGTCAACTCTCGCGATAGATACATAGCAATTTGTCTCGGAAAGGCAATTGATTTTGTTCTTTTTTTGGCAATAAACTCTTCTATTTTTACATTATATTTTTCGCCAACGACTTCCATAATATGTTGAGTTGTGATGATTTTTGGTTTTTTACTTGGGATAATATCCTTTAATGCATCAGCAGCCAAGGAAGCATCAATATCTTGATTTACTAGGGATGAATAGGCAACAACTCGGATTAATGCACCTTCTAATTCACGAATATTTGTATCAATTTGATTGGCAATATACATCATGACTTCATTTGGAATATCTAATCCTTCTGCTTTTGCCTTTTTATTTAAAATAGCAATTCTTGTTTCCAAATCTGGTGGTGTAATATCTGTAATTAATCCCCATTCAAATCGAGAACGGAGTCGATCTTCCAATGTCGGTATTTCCTTTGGTGGCCTGTCACTAGAAATAACGAGTTGTTTATTTTCCTCATGTAGCGCATTGAATGTATGGAAAAACTCTTCCTGTGTTGATTCCTTCCCAGCAATAAATTGAATATCATCAATTAGAAGGACATCAACTGTTCGATATTTATTTCTGAATTCAGCTGTTTTATTTTCCATAATCGCATTAATAAATTCATTAGTAAATTTCTCCGATGTCAGATAAACGACTTTTGCATCTGGTTTATGCTCACGTACATAATGACCGATAGCATGCATTAAATGCGTTTTTCCAAGCCCAACACCACCATATATAAATAAAGGATTATATGCTTTTGCTGGAGCTTCTGCTACTGCTAGTGATGCAGCATGAGCAAATCTATTTCCAGAACCAATGACAAATGTATCGAATAAGTATTTTGGGTTAAGCATTGTTTTTTGAATTTTTTGTTGCTCCTGCTGGATAGCTTTTACCTGCTTTGGTGTTGCTTGAATATTTTCATCCTCAGAGATTGTTTTGGGAATGATAAATTTAATTTGTAATAATGAACCAGTTACTTCTTCTACAATTGTTGCAATTAATCCAGAGTATTGTTCTTCTAACCAATCTCTAGCAAATTCATTTGGAGCAGTAATGGTTAGTTCATTACCTTCTAATTTTTCTGCTTGTGTATGTTTTAACCATGTTTCAAAACTAGGTTTACTCACTTTTTCTTCAATTTTCTTTAAAACGACACTCCAAAGATCGCCAATGTTTTCCAAGTTTTTAATCCCCCTTTCTATTTTCATTTACCTGATAGGTGATGGAAAATAAATATAGACATATAATAGTTCCTCATTTCATATGTTAGTGATATAAAATAGAAGATTTAGATGAAAAAGCCTCTCCCAGTCTATTATTTATAGATGGAAAGGCGACAATTTTTATTAAATTATAATAATGGACGTTCTTTTGTTATGGAATTTTAATTGTTTTTTGATAGAAGATAGAAAAACAAGTCTCATTTTTGGTAGTTATTATCAACATCCACAAGTATGTTAATAACTTTTTTAACAGGCTGTGAAGAATATGTCCACAAGTTATCCACAATCTGTGTATAAACCAAACTTCAGAAATGTTATTCACAAGCTAAAACAATATAATCATACCAGATAAAAATGTAGTATGCAAAGGTTTTTCGACAGTTATCCACAAAATCAACCCATTGTAGATAAAAAATATCCACACCACTAGATTTTGTGATTAACCTGGAGATAAATGTTGTGGTTAAAATTTCTATGAAAAATAATAATAACATAAGATGTGAATGAAATATAGTGAATATGTGGATAAGTATTATTAAGTAATTAAAAGGGAAAAATAAGAAAAAGAAAAATGATGTGAGGATAGTGGAGTGATTTTTTGACTCATTTTTATAAAAATTAGAATCTCTAATTACTAAAACGGAAAATATAGTTATATTTAAAAGGTGAGTTTGAGAATAGAGTTGACAGATGTATTATTTCTTAAGTATAATTACAAAGACTGTTTACAGATAGTGTAATTTCCCTTGAGGAGGTGCAATATAGATGAAAAGAACATATCAACCACATAATCGTAAAAGAAAACGAGTTCATGGTTTTCGTGCACGTATGAGCACTAAAAATGGAAGAAAAGTATTAGCTCGCCGTCGCCGTAAAGGAAGAAAAGTATTGTCTGCATAGGCCACTGAAAAGTCAGTGGTCTTTTTTAAGATTATAGGAAGAACTTTTAATACCTAGTAAGGTGATGGAATGAAGAAGAGAAATCGTGTTAAAAGTAATCAAGAATTTCAATATATTTTCAAACATGGAAAATCATTTGCGAATCGGCAGTTAGTGATCTATTACTTAGAAAAAGCAGAACAAAAACATTTTCGCATTGGACTTTCTGTTGGGACAAAAATAGGGAATGCAGTAACTCGTAATCAGATTAAACGGTATTTAAGACAAGCATTCCATGAATTAGAGACTGAAATAAAACCTACATATGACATCATTATTATTGCTCGGCAACCAGCGAAAAATATGGGGTTTCATGATATAAAGAAAAGCTTAGTTCATTTATTAAAAAAGAAGCATTTATTAAAAAGTAGAAGTAAAAAATAGTTAACGATAGAATATCTGTATAAATTCAGTTAAAATATGAGGTAAATCAGCTTTTTTATATGGAGTTTAGTAAGGAGGAAATAGATTGCGAAAGAAAAAAGTTTATTTGCTTTTAGCGTTGATTGGCGTCATTCTTTTTCTTTCTGGATGTACACAAGTTAACGAGCCGATTACAGCAGAGAGTACCGGATTTTGGAACAAATTTTTCGTATATCCAATGTCATCGTTAATTACATATTTTTCAGAGCTATTAGGAAATAATTATGGTTTAGCGATTGTTATTGTGACGGTTATTATTCGTTTGATTCTTTTACCATTAAACGTGAAGCAAATTAAAAGTTCAAGAGCAATGCAAGATATTCAACCAGAATTAAAAGCTTTACAAGAGAAATATAAATCGAAAGATGCTAAAACACAACAGAAGTTGCAACAGGAGACAATGGCATTATTTCAAAAACATGGTGCAAATCCACTTGCGGGTTGTTTACCAATTTTTATCCAAATGCCAATTCTTATTGCGATGTACCATGCAATCATGCGTACAGATGCAATAAAAGAAGGAAGTTTCCTATGGTTCCAGTTAGGTAGCCCAGATTATATTTTACCTTTCATTGCAGCAGGTGCAACCTTCCTTCAACAAAAATTAATGATGGCTGGCAGTCCAGCTGCTGATAACCCGCAATTTAAAATCATGCTTTATGTGATGCCAATTATGATTGGGGTATTTGCTTTCATGTTCCCAGCTGCTTTAGCATTGTATTGGGTAGTCGGAAATATATTTATGGTTGCACAAACAATTTTCATTAACAAACCGATGATGAAAAATGCTAATACTGGGGGAGACAAAAAGTGAGACAAGTAACTGCTAGTGGACAAACAGTAGAAGACGCGGTCCAATCAGCGATGGAGCAGTTAAATACCGAAAAGGACCATGTTGATATTGAAGTAATTGATGAAGGTAGAAAAGGGATTTTAGGTCTGTTTGGCTCGAAGCCAGCAATCGTAAAAGTAACATTGCGAAAGAATCCAATCTTAGAAGCTGAAAAATATCTTCGTACAATTTGCCAACAAATGGAAGTAGATGTTGATATTGAAGTGGAACAACAGGAAAATAGAGTTACTTTCCATTTAAGCAGTGAAAAAGTCGCTTTACTCATAGGAAAACGTGGTCAAACATTGAACGCGTTACAGTATTTAGTTCATTTAATGATCAATCGTAGTGCCAAAGTATTTTATGTTGTTGTCTTAGATGCTGAAGGCTATCGAAAAAGAAGAAAAGAGACATTAGAAATACTAGCTTTTCGTATGTCAGAGCGTGCTAAGCGAATAAAGCGTAAAGTCAAATTAGAACCAATGCCAGCTTTTGAACGGAAAATCATTCATACGGCATTACAAGAAGATAAAGATGTGGAAACAATGTCAGATGGAAAAGAACCATATCGGCATATTATTATTAAACCAATATAAAAGTTAAAAAGTCCTAGATTTTCTAGGGCTTTTTTTGTTTTTAAAAATGCTTTTTTTATACGAGCTGCAGGGAAAATCTTTCTGGTGCAAATTTATTCAAAAAGAAAAACTTTTAAACAAAACCTTGGAAAATAAAGGAAAAATTTAATATATTTTTTCATAAAAAGTCTTGATTCAAGTAGAATTTAACAACAATAAAGATAAAAATAACCCATTTATTCACATGTGGATAAATGGGTTATTTTTACATAAGATTTACTAAAAAAATCTATTGTGGATAAGTTTATTTTTAAGTGATTTTGTGGTAATCTATTTACTTAGGATGATTTTGTGGATAAGTTTATTTCAAATAGATACTATGATGGATTTTTTTAGGAGGTGACGACGTAATGGAGATAGAAACAATTGCGGCGATATCGACACCAATTGGTGAGGGAGCAATTTCAATTGTCCGTTTAAGTGGGCCGGAAGCAGTAGAAATTGCTAATGGGTTGTTCGGTGGTAAAGATTTGTTACAAGTTGATTCGCATACGATTCACTATGGAAAATTAATTGATCCAGAAACAAAAGAAATCGCAGAAGAAGTCATGATTTCTGTGATGCGTGCGCCAAAGACATTTACGAGAGAAGATATTGTGGAAATTAATACACATGGGGGAATCGTTGCTGTCAATCGTGTTTTAGAAATGGTATTAGAAAGTGGAGCACGATTAGCTGAACCTGGTGAATTCACCAAACGTGCCTTTTTGAACGGGAGAATTGATTTATCTCAGGCTGAAGCAGTAATGGATTTAATCCGTGCTAAAACAGATAAAGCAATGGGAGTTGCATTACGACAAATGGATGGTCGTTTATCTCATTTAATTAAGAAATACCGCCAAGAATTATTAGAAACGATTGCCCATGTTGAGGTAAATATCGATTATCCAGAATACGATGATGTGGAAGAGATGTCTCATACACTAATGCGTGAAAAAACAAAAAAAGTTGCCAATGAAATAGAACAACTTTTACAGGTTGCAAAACAAGGGAAAATTTTACGTGAAGGATTATCTACTGCCATTATTGGAAGACCAAATGTGGGGAAGTCTTCTTTAATGAATACTCTTGTACAAGAGAATAAAGCAATTGTTACAGATGTTCCAGGCACAACAAGAGATATTATTGAAGAGTATGTAAGTGTTCGTGGTGTTCCATTGAGATTGGTGGACACAGCTGGAATTCGTGAAACAGAAGATATTGTCGAAAAAATAGGTGTAGAACGTTCAAGAAAAGTCCTAATGGAATCGGATTTAATCTTATTTGTCTTAAACAATAATGAAGTGCTAACGGAAGACGATAAAAATCTTTTTGAAGCTGTAAAAGGCCTTGAATATATTGTTATAATTAATAAAACAGATTTAAATCAGAAACTATCATTAGCAGAAGTAAAGAAATTAGCAGAAAATAAGCCAATTATTACGACTTCGTTAATTCAAGAAGAAGGAATTGAGGAATTAGAAAAGGCAATTGCTGATACATTTTTTGCTGGTGATATAGATACGGGAGATATGACGTATGTTTCCAATGCAAGGCATATTCAATTATTAAAACAGGCGAAACAGGCTCTTCTAGATGCATCTAGAAGCTTAGAATTAGGAATGCCACTTGATATCGTTCAAATCGATGTAACGAGAACATGGGAATTATTAGGTGAAATTATTGGGGATACAGCAAGTGATGCATTAATTGATCAACTGTTTTCTCAATTTTGTTTAGGAAAATAAAATTACAAATGAAGAAAGGATGAAGACACATGCTATATGATGGAGGCCATTATGATGTTATTGTTGTCGGAACAGGCCACGCCGGATGTGAAGCAGGTTTGGCTGCTGCTCGTATGGGTGCTAAGACACTAATGCTTACATTGAACCTAGATATGATTGCATTTATGCCATGTAACCCATCACTCGGTGGTCCCGCAAAAGGAATTGTTGTACGTGAAGTGGATGCGCTTGGTGGTGTGATGGGGAAAGTTATAGACAACGCACATATTCAAATGCGTATGTTAAATACTAGAAAAGGCCCAGCAGTACAAGCTTTGCGTGCCCAAGCAGATAAACCAGTGTATGTTCAGGAAATGAAGCAAATCATCGAACAAGAAGAAAATATTACCCTCCGTCAAGCAATGGTTAATGAATTAATCGTTGAAGATGGGGTATGTAAAGGTGTTGTTACAGAAACGAGAGCAGCCTACTATGCTGATGCAGTTATCGTCACAACAGGTACCTTTATGCGTGGAAAAGTGCTGATGGGTGATTTAGAATATGAGAGTGGCCCAAATAACCAACGTGTATCTGTAAAATTATCAGAGCACCTAGAAGAACTTGGTTTTCAATTAACTCGTTTTAAAACAGGGACACCACCCCGAGTCAATGGTCGTACAATTGATTATTCACAAACTGAAATTCAACCAGGGGATGACAAAGCTCAAGGCTTTTCTTTTGAAACGGAAAAATATAACACAGAACAAATGCCATGTTGGTTAACACACACAAATGCAAACACGCATCAAATCATCAATGATAATTTAACACAGTCTGCTATGTATTCAGGAGCAAAACGTGGAACAGGTCCTCGTTATTGTCCATCAATTGAAGATAAAATTGTTCGTTTTCATGACAAACCACGTCATCAAGTCTTTTTAGAACCAGAAGGACGGAAAACAGAAGAATATTACGTTCAAGGGTTATCGACATCACTTCCTGAATCATTACAACATCATATTGTTCGTTCAGTACGTGGTTTAGAAAATGCAGAAATTATGCGTCCAGGTTATGCAATCGAATATGATGCATTAGTACCAACACAATTGTGGCCGACATTAGAAACGAAAAAAATTCCAGGATTGTTTACAGCAGGCCAAATTAATGGTACATCTGGATATGAAGAGGCAGCAGCACAAGGAATTATGGCTGGAATTAATGCCGTACAGAAAATCCGAGGAAAAGAACCATTTATTTTAGACCGTTCTCAAGCATATATCGGGGTTCTCATCGATGACCTTGTTACAAAAGGAACACGAGAACCATATCGCTTGCTTACTTCACGTGCAGAGTATCGCTTGCTTTTACGTCATGATAATGCAGATCTTCGTTTAACAGAACTTGGATTTGAATTAGGATTAATTAATGAAGAACGACATGAGAAGTTTTTGGAGAAAAAACGTCTTGTGGAGGAAGAAAAAGACCGTCTTTATAAAATGATTGTTAAACCAACAAAAGAAGTACAAGAAATGTTAACTAAAGTAAAAGGATCTCCATTGAAAGACGCTGTTCGTGCTTACGATTTACTAAAACGTCCGGAAGTAAAGTATGAACATTTGGAATCAGTTATTGAATCAAATGAATCTTTGCCACAAGTTGTCAAAGAACAAGTGGAAATTCAAATAAAATACGAAGGTTATATTAAGAAGACATATGAACAAGTAGGACGAATGCAAAAAATGGAAGAAAAACAAATCCCAGAAAACATTGATTATGATCAAATTAGCGGGATTGCGACAGAAGCAAAGGAAAAATTAAAACAAGTACGCCCATTATCAGTTGGTCAGGCATCAAGAATCTCTGGTGTTAACCCATCTGACATATCGATTCTACTTGTTTATATTGAGCATGGGAAAGTTGCCAAATTGGCAAATTAAAGAAAACTGTTTATTAAGCCGACATAGTATATGTCGGTTTTTAAACAATACATATGAAGGAGAAAAGTAATTGAATCCAACAGAATTTAGTTCGGAGTTGCAAAAACAGGGAATTATTTTATCTGACCAACAGAAAAAACAATTTTCCATTTATTTCCAAACACTTATTGAATGGAATGAAAAAATGAATTTAACTGCTTTAACAGAGGAAGGAGATGTTTATTTAAAACATTTTTATGATTCTATTTCCGCAGCCTTTTATTATGATTTTACAAAAAAAATAAATATTTGTGATGTAGGTGCTGGTGCTGGATTTCCGAGTATTCCATTAAAAATATGTTTTCCCCACCTTGAAATCACAATTGTTGATTCATTAAAAAAGCGAATTGGTTTTTTGAATCATTTGGCAGAGGAGTTAGAACTAGAAGGGGTACATTTTTACCACGGCCGGGCAGAAGATTTCGGAAAAAACAAACAATTCCGTGGCAAATTTGATCTTGTTTTAGCGAGGGCAGTTGCACGAATGTCGGTTTTAAGTGAACTTTGTCTACCGTTATGTAAAAAAGAAGGGCATTTTATTGCAATGAAAGGTGCCCAAGGTGAAGAAGAATTAAATAATGCAAAAAAGGCAATTAAAACACTTGGTGGTCGATTAAGTGATACATATCTATTCAATTTACCGAAAGAAGATAGTGAACGTACAATCATTGTGATTGATAAAGAAAAAGATACACCAAAAAAATATCCTAGAAAACCAGGTACTCCTAATCGTCAACCAATTGAATAAAAAAGTGAAAAGATAGAGATATCAATAGTAAGAGAGGTTCTATGCTACGTTGTTTTCTCGCTAAAAAATGATAATTATGGTAAAATATTGTCAATAAGTCTCTTAAATTTTTTTAAATATAGTAAAATATTTTCCATCTCGGAAAATGTTTCACGTGAAACATTTTCGGATGTTTATGATATAGCCAGGAAAATATCCAATAATGGGGTGAAAAAGTGTTGCAACCTTTTAACCGGATTTTTGGACTTAAAGATAAATCGGATTCTGAAGCAGAAGAAGTTTCATATCAACCAGACGAAGTCATTAAACTTCCTGTCCAAAATATACGGCCAAACCGATTTCAACCACGAACTTTATTTAACGAGGAAAAAATTAGTGAATTAGCTCAAACCATACACACACACGGTATGATTCAACCAATTGTAGTTCGTCAGGTAGAAGATAATCAGTATGAATTAATAGCTGGGGAACGAAGGTGGAGAGCAGTTCAATTATTGGAATGGGAGTATATCCCAGCTATCATACGTGAGATGAATGATACACAGACAGCTTCTGTTGCTTTAATTGAAAACTTACAACGTGAAGAATTAACTGTAGTAGAAGAAGCGTTTGCTTATGCGAAACTATTGGAGTTGCATGATTTAACTCAAGAAGCATTGGCTCAAAGACTTGGAAAAAGCCAATCAACAATAGCTAACAAACTAAGAATCCTAAAACTACCGGAACAAGTCCATGAAGCGTTATTAGCAAAAGAAATCACAGAAAGACATGCTCGTTCTTTAATTAAGTTAAAAGAAGAAGAATTGCAATTGAAAGTTTTAGAGATGATTTTGGAACAACATTTAAATGTGAAGCAAACAGAAGAAAAAGTAAAAGATTTGCTTCAGCCAAAAGAAAAGAAACCGAAACGACGTGCACGTTTAAAAGGAATTAATAAAGATGTTCGTATTGCAATGAATACCATTCGACAATCATTAAATATGGTATCTGATACTGGTATTGATGTCGAATCAAATGAGGAAGAATTAGAAGATTACTATCAAATTACGATTAAAATACCAAAGAAGAAATAATATATTTTATCCATTCATATTAAAAGACACAAATGCCTCTTCCATCATGGTAGAGGCTTAATTTATTTTGTAATTAACTACTTTACATATATTATATCTTGCAATTCTTCATAGTATATATACCCTCACACAATTAAATGCATATAAGTACATCTAAACTAAGGAAAAAGTATTGATTTAATTTGCGCCAAATTGATTCTATTATTTTTTATATTAAATAAAAACAAATTTATGTTTTATCTAAGGAAAAATGATAGAATAGAATATATACGCTTTTTGAGATTAACAACATGAATGTAAAACAGTTTAAACAGGTAGGTGTAAATATGGGGAAGATCATTTCCATCGCTAACCAGAAAGGTGGCGTAGGGAAAACTACGACTTCGGTAAATTTAAGTGCAAGCTTAGCAAAATTAGGACATAAAGTATTAATTGTAGATATTGATCCACAAGGGAATGCAACAAGTGGAGTCGGCATAAATAGGGCAGACGCACCACAGTGTGTGTATAATGTTTTAATTGATGAAGTATCAGCAAAAGATGTATTATTTACAACCGATATTCCTAACTTAGATCTAATTCCAGCAACCATTCAACTAGCAGGAGCTGAAATTGAACTTGTTCCTATTATTTCACGTGAAATACGCCTAAAGAAGGCATTAGATGAATTGAAGGATGGATATGACTATATTATAATCGACTGTCCACCATCACTAGGTATTTTAACCATTAATGCATTAACAGCATCTGATACGGTATTAATTCCGGTTCAGTGTGAGTATTATGCACTAGAAGGTTTAAGTCAATTGTTAAACACCATCCGACTTGTTCAAAAACATCTAAATAAAACATTAATGATTGAAGGAGTTTTATTAACGATGTTGGATGCAAGAACTAATCTAGGAATCCAAGTTATTGAAGAGGTGAAAAAATACTTTCAAGATAAAGTATATAAATCGGTTATCCCGAGAAACGTCCGTTTAGGGGAAGCACCAAGTCATGGACAACCAATTACAACATATGATCCCAAATCGCGAGGTGCAGAAGTTTATCTTGAATTGGCAAAGGAAGTGGTGAATAGTGACACGAAGGTTGGGTAGGGGACTGGATGCATTGTTCGTTGGTGGAATGGAACAAGATGAACAGGAAACAATTCAGGAAATACCAGTAACAGAATGTCGGCCAAATCCATATCAGCCAAGAAAAACATTTGAAGCGGATGCAATTGAAGAACTAAAAGACTCCATTATCGAATATGGTATAATTCAACCCCTTATTGTGCGAAAAAGTATAAAGGGATATGAAATTGTCGTAGGGGAGAGACGCTTTCGAGCAGCTAAAGAGGCTGGATTGGAGACAATTCCAGTAGTCATTAAAGATATGACAGATGAACGAATGATGGAACTCGCATTATTAGAAAACCTACAACGAGAAGATTTAACCCCAATTGAAGAAGCAAGTGCCTATCATAATTTGATGGAAAATCTCCATATTACTCAAGAAGAGCTATCTAAAAGGCTTGGCAAAAGTCGCTCACATATAGCAAATATGGTACGTTTACTTGCCTTACCAAAACCAGTTGTCGCCCATATTAACAATGGAGAACTTTCTATGGGTCACGGACGTGCATTACTTGGATTAAAGGATAAGGAAAAATTGACTCCTCTTGTGCAAAAAATATTAAAAGAAAAATTAAATGTTCGTCAGATAGAAAAAATGATCGCTGTTTTGAATGAAAAACCGATTAAAAAACAAAAGAAACAACAAAAAGATCCATTTTTAATGGAGAGAGAGTCTGTATTACAAGATAAACTAGGTACAGCTGTTAAAATTCAACGTGGTAAAAGAAAAGGTAAAATTGAAATAGAATTTTATACAGATGATGATTTAAATCGAATAATGGAATTAATGGAGAATGCTGATTAAGGAACTTTAAGCCAAAATGTTTCACGTGAAACATTTTGGCTTAAAAAATCACTATTTTCTCGATGATATTGTTTTGAAGTAAAGTTATAAAAAATCTATGTGAAAATAACCTGAAATATTCAGTATGTGAGCTAGATCCTAAAAGTTGGACAAAAAATCTAACTTTTAGGGTCTTTTTTATGATGAAAATTTTGTTTTATCAATAGATGGATGAATTGTTGCTTGAATATGTTGTGTACTAACCAATTGAGCATCAATTATCATTAATAGATTTGATAATTCCTTTGCCATTTCATTGACAAAGGAGAGCCTGGTATTCTGTAAAACAGCATATTCCATAAAACCACTGACATTGACAACTCCAGCAATATGAATATCTCCAATAAGGGGTAGAGATTTATTCAATGCTGCTCCTGGTTTTAAAGCTTCTTTACTAGCGATTAGGTTGCCAATGGAGTTTGGCTTGCCTAAACAAGCATCAATTGCAATAATAAATGGGTTTTGATGATTATTTTGGATATGGTCAATATACTCAGTTAAATTAGTGGCATGGACAGGCTCCTGTAGAGTCCCATATATGGTTAAATGTTTTGGTTTCTTCTCTGATAAGTATGTACCAACAAGAGGACCTAAAGCGTCTCCGGTTGATCGATCTGTTCCAATGCAAGCTACAATATATTCTCGGGGAGTTTTTGGAAACCATGAAATGATTTTTTGAAATAATAAATAGCAATCATTTATATTTTCAAAGTGTGCACGAGTTGATTCACTTTTACGTTGAAATAGATATTTAGGATTCATAGCTTATCCTCCATAGGCATATTGTTATAGTATACGGCAACAAAAAGATTTTTATACATCCATGCTATAAATTAATTGGAGGAAAGATCATGGTGAATTCGGGATTAAAATGGATGTTCTTAATTATTGGAACAACAATTGGCGCAGGTTATGCATCTGGTAGAGAAATATGGGAGTTTTTTGGCCATGGTAGTGGACTAGCTATCTTTATTTTTGTTATTTTATTTTCCTTATCTAGCATGTTTATTATGCAAATTAGTTTTGAAAGGAAAACAACGGAATATCGTCCTGTTTTAGAAAAAATTGTTGGTAAAAGAGTTACTCCTATTTATGATTTAATGCTATTTATTTACTTATATACAACAACAGTTGTGATGATTTCGGGAAGTGGTGCAACAGGTCAAACATTTCATTTATCCTATTGGACAGGAATTACTTTTATAGTCATTGCACTCGTTCTCTTATTTATTAATGGGATTGGCAGTCTATTATATATTAATCAATACTTACTGCCTATTATGATTATCGGGCTTGTTTACGTATTAATTATATTTTCGATTGATGAACAATTAACATTTTTTGCCCATTGGCGTGAGCAACATAACTGGTTAGCAGCCTTTCCATTTACTGCATTAAATATACTTCCGTTAGTAGCTGTATTAGGTGCTGTTGGACATCAAATAAAGTCGAAACAGGAGATATGGATTGCAAGTTTTGGAAGTGGGATTATTTTAGGAATTGTATCCTATTTATATAATACAAGTCTGATCCAAATTTCTGATGATTTAATCCTATATGAAATACCTTTATTTGCAATATTAAAGGGATACCCATTTCAAATGGTGATTTGGATGTCTGTATTATTATGGTTTGCTATATATACAACAGCAGCTGCGGGTTTACTGGGAATTGTAACACGAGTGAGAAGCTATTTTAAACTCCCTCTATGGGTTTTAGTTACCATTACACTGTGCACAATGATTCCTATGACAATGATAGGTTTCTCTACATTAATACGATATACATATCCTTTATATGGTATCCTAAACCTGTATATTTTAGCGAAATTGATATTATATCCTATATGGCAACGCACATAAACCATATATAGTGGGTCCACCCTTTACTTTACTAAAAATACAATCTACAATAGATGTAAATAGATAGGTCGATATTAAAAACTGAATATTCAAAATAAGAATACGGAAGAAAGGGAAGAATGCTATTGGTTGAGAAAGTATATTCTAAGAATGATGTTGTTGAAATGAAAAAGCCTCATCCATGTGGTGAAAATCGCTGGCGTATTATACGAATGGGAATGGACATCCGTATCAAATGCCTTGGATGCAATCATAGTGTACTCCTGCCACGTAGGGAATTTACTAAAAAGATGAAAAAAGTAATTGAAAAAGCTGCAGAATAAGAAAAATGAAGCAATTATAGTAGATAATTAATATAAAAATCATAATCTGGTGTATGAAAAGAGGAAAATAGACATGTAATATATGTCTATTTTTCCTTTTTCATTACTTGTTTTATATATTTGATGTATCTATAATTGAGTTAATCAATACATTCATATGAATGAAATCCTTAAGGAGTGAAAGTGGAATGTCTTTGACAGCAGGAATCGTTGGACTACCAAATGTTGGTAAATCCACATTATTTAATGCCATCACACAAGCAGGAGCAGAATCAGCAAACTATCCCTTCTGTACGATTGATCCAAACGTTGGTATTGTGGAAGTTCCCGACGAGCGTTTAAATAAATTAACTACATTAGTACAACCGAAAAAAACTGTTCCAACAGCATTTGAATTTACAGATATAGCTGGAATTGTACAAGGAGCTAGTAAAGGAGAGGGATTAGGTAACCAATTTTTATCACATATTCGACAAGTTGATGCAATATGCCAAGTTGTTCGTTGTTTTAATGATGAAAACATTACACATGTATCTGGTTCAATCAACCCGATTGATGATATTGAGATTATTAACTTAGAATTAATTTTAGCTGATTTAGAGACAGTTAATAAACGGTATCAGCGTGTTGAAAAATTGGCCAAGCAAAAAGTAAAAGAAGCTGTGCTTGAACATGAAATTTTAACAAAACTAAAAAATGCTTTTGAAAGTGAACAACCTGCACGTTCGGTAGAATTTACAGATGAACAAATGAAGATTGTAAAAGGCCTTCATTTATTAACTTCAAAACCAATGCTTTATGTAGCAAATGTTAGTGAAGATGATATTGTTGATCCGGATTCAAATGAACATGTGCAAAAAGTAAGAGAATATGCTGCAAAAGAAGATTCAGAAGTCATTGTTATTAGTGCGAAAATTGAAGAGGAAATTGCAGAACTAAATCAAGAAGAAAAAGAAATGTTTCTTCAAGAATTAGGAATTACAGAATCTGGTTTAGATCAATTAATAAAGGCATCCTACTCCTTATTAGGCCTAGGCACATATTTTACAGCAGGTGTACAAGAAGTTCGTGCATGGACCTTTAAAAAGGGAATGAAGGCACCACAAGCAGCAGGTGTCATTCATACGGATTTTGAAAAAGGATTTATTCGAGCTGAAACAGTCTCCTATGATGACTTAGTAGAAGCAGGTTCAATGACCCAAGCAAGAGAAAATGGAAAAGTTCGCCTAGAAGGAAAAGAATACATTGTTGAAGATGGCGATATTATTCATTTCCGTTTTAATGTATAACCAAATAGAAATATATAGGATCCCCTAATTAATCTTGTGATTTGAAAACTTTTTTGATATAATTAATTATCGTGAGTAATTGAATATTATATTGGATTACTCCTTGCTCTTAATTAAATTAAGGGCCGCAAAGACCAAAAGGAGGTGCAACGGATGAGAAAATATGAAATTATGTACATCATCCGCCCAGACATTGAGGAAGAAGCGCGAACAGAATTAATGGAGCGTTTCAGCAAAATCTTAACTGATCGTGGTGCGGAAATCGAAAAAGTTGATGAAAAAGGCAAAAAACGTTTTGCTTATGAAATAAACAACTATCGTGATGGATATTATGTAGTCGTTAACTTTAGCAGTGACGAACAAGCAGTAGCAGAGTTCGATCGTTTAGCTAAATACTCTGATGATATTATTCGTCATATCGTAGTTCGTGAAGATGACCAATAAAAAGGGGTGGTTCTGATGTTGAATCGTGTCGTACTTGTCGGCAGATTAACAAGGGATCCTGATTTACGTTATACAGCAAGTGGAGTAGCAGTGGCTAATTTTACTGTAGCATGTAATCGACCTTTTACAAATCAACAAGGAAATCGTGAAGCAGATTTTATAAACTGTGTCGTCTGGCGTCGTCCAGCTGAAAACCTTGCTAACTATATGAAAAAAGGAAGTTTAATTGGTGTCGATGGACGTATTCAAACACGTTCATATGAAGGACAAGACGGTAAAATGGTCTATGTAACTGAAGTGGTTGCAGATAGCGTTCAATTCCTTGAGACAAAATCCTCTCAAGGTAGAGGCAACCAAGATGCCTTTTCAGCAGGTGGCGGTTTCCAACCAAATCGAAATCAGAACAACCAAATGAATCAAAGTGGAAATCAATCAAATGATGATATTTTTAAAGACAGTGGAGAACCAATTGATATATCAGATGATGATTTACCATTTTAGTATCGTATATGAAATAAATTAATATAAAAGGAGGGGTATATATGGCAGGTCGTCGTGGTGGTCGTGGTAGACGTCGTAAAGTGTGTTTTTTCACAGCAAATGGTATCACACATATTGACTACAAAGATGTTGATTTACTAAGACGTTTCATTTCTGAACGTGGAAAAATCCTTCCTCGTCGTGTAACTGGAACATCTGCAAAATACCAACGTAAACTTACAAAAGCAATTAAACGTGCTCGTCAAATGGCACTTTTACCATATGTATCTGAGTAATAAAAAATACTCCCTTTACTAGGCTTGTTCAAAGCTCTGCTAAAGGGAGTTTTTTTATGCGGTTCTCTGTGATAAAATATTTTTGCATCCATATTCTCTCCAATTCCTTTTATCTCGCAATTTAAAGGTACCAAAAAAGAGAATATGGTTTTTTTTTGACTTTAACAGCCCAAATACACTCCGCTTGTCCTTAGGAGCTGGTGAGCCTCCTAAGGACAACACAACGTTGGTCATACAGGCGTTGCCACACAACGTGGAATTCTTAACCGATCTCCCCTAGGAGTTTTTGTGTATTCGAGCTGCGGTAGATTAGAACAACCCAAACTAAACAGCCTATTTTTTAAAAACTTGTATAACATATCATATCAAGAGGAACCATCACATTCAGTATAGAGCCTTTTTATCTTATAAACTTTCCTTTATCCAACTTTAAAATACGCTGACCTAATTTTTTAGCTTCTTTCCAATCATGTGTAACAATAAGGATAGGTATTTTCCATATTTCATGGATTCTCAAAAGTTCATCTTGACATTCTATTCTTGTCTTTTCATCTAAAGCGGAGAAGGGTTCATCCAATAATAATGCATTTGGTTTCGTAGCAAGTGCTCGAACTAATGCAACACGCTGTTTCTCTCCACCTGATATATTCCCTGGATATTGTTCTAATAAATGCTTAATTCCAACAACATCAATTAATGTTTCGACTAATTGCTGATCCTTCATTCCATAGGAAATATTTTTCTTCACTGTCATATGTGGAAAAAGAGCATAATCTTGGAAAAGATATCCAACATTCCTGTCCTGAATAGGGATTCCACTTTTTCCCTTCTTCCCTTTTTGCTTGGAATCAAAAAGACATTGATTTTTTAAATGGATAAAACCTTGGTCTGGATGAACAATACCTGCAATACAGTTTAAGATGGTTGTTTTTCCTGAACCAGATGGTCCGAACAATACAATTCTTTCTTGTTCTGTTGTAAGTTGAACTTGCAAATCAAAATGGGATAATTTTTTATAAATATCTAATTCTAACATGATTAAACTCCTTTAAAACGGATTCATGTATTTTTCTCAATGGAGTGCTTCATGATACTTCGTTTGCTCCACCAGTTTAGCCATAAAATAGCACTAAATCCTAAAGAGACGATAATGATGACCCAAAATGTTGCCATTTCCATATTTCCAGACTCAACTGCAAAATAAATAGCCAATGGAATTGTATCTGTCACATTTGGAATATAACCAGCTAACATAAGTGTCGCACCAAATTCACCAAGTGCTCTAGCAAAAGTCAAAACAAGTCCTGCTAATAGTCCAGGCCATGCTAATGGGAATGAGATTGTCCAAAATACTCTCCATCTAGAGGCACCCATGGTGTATGCTGCATATTCTAAATTTGCATCATATTTTTGAAATGCTGCTGCAGCACTTTGATACATTAATGGGAATGCTACAACAACTGCTGCAATTATCACCGCATACCAAGAAAAAACAATTTGTAAATCAAACCAATTGATTAAGAGTTTTCCAATCGGACCATTCTTTCCAAATAAAACTAATAACCCAAAACCAACTACAGTTGGTGGTAACACAAGTGGTAGTAGAAAAATGGCTTCAATAATACTCTTTCCAGGAAAATCACGTCTTGATATCACTCGAGCTAAAAATACACCAACAATAAAAACAATGACCGTAGCAATGATAGCTGTTTTAAAAGATAGCCATAAAGGAGAAAAGTTTATATCATTCATGGATAGTCCCTGCCTTAATTACTTTTGAAATCCATATGATTTTAAAATATCTTGGGCTTGATCACTTTCAAGAAATTCTACAAACGCTTTTGCTAATTCCTCGTGTTGCGTATCTTTTGTAACAGCAGCAGGATAAATGATTGAGTCATGCATATCACTATCAGCAGTTAATAAAATATTGATATCATCGGATGTTTTTGCATCACTTTCATAAACAAAGCCAATATCTGCATTTCCTGTTTCTACATAAGTAAGTACTTGACGGACATCTTTTGCTAACACAATTTTGTCTTCTAACTCATCCCATTTTTTAATAGATTGAAGTGCTTGTTCTGTATATTTCCCTGCTGGAACAGTCTCTGGATTTCCAACAGCAATTTGTTTGATGGAATCTACTGTATCAATATCTTCTAATGAATCAATGGATAAATCAGCATCTTTAGAAGAAATCAATACAATTTTATTCCCTGTTACATCCTCTCTTGTGTCTGCTAAAATCAGTTCCTCTTCTTCTAACATATCCATCCAATCTTGGTTTGCAGAAATAAACACATCACTAGGAGCACCTTGTTGAATTTGTTGAGCAAGTTTTCCAGAACCACCTAAATTAAATGTTAATTCAGCATGATGTTCTTCCTCGAAAATAGCTTTCATTTCTTCTAGCGCATCTGTCAAACTAATGGCAGCAGAAATAGTAAGTGGTGTTTTTTCCTCTTGTTCTGTACTATCTGTTTCATTAATATTACCCTCTTCTTCTTGCTTGTCTGTTTGATTACAGCCTGTAAAAAGAAAGGCTGCAAGTAAAATAGCAAAAAAGATACTGAGTTTTTTTATGTTCATCTTTATACCCCCTAATTATAATTAGTTATATTTGGATATAACTAATTATATCTAATTGTATATTATTTTGTCTTCTATGTGAATATAAAAATGTTACAATATAATGAGAGGTGGTCAAAAGTGACAAATCATGAAATATCTTATACAACAGAAGAACTTGCTAAATTATTGAAAGTTTCCAAGTTGACAGTGTATGATTTAATAAAAAAAGGGGAAATTCAGGCATACCGAGTTGGCCGCCAAATGCGGGTCGATGCGAGTGAATTGGAAAATTATAAATTACGTCAAAAAGAAGTTCAAGTCATTCCTTCGATACCAGAAGTACAAAAAACGTTAAATAAAGAGGAAAATAGCCATTCGATCGTTGTCTGTGGGCAAGACCATAGTTTAGACTTATTAACACGTGAATTAGAGAAGGAAAATCTCAATTATTCCCCTTTTCGCTCCCATTTAGGAAGTTTAGATGGCCTTGTGTCGATGTATCAAGGAAAGGCAGATATTGTGAGTACACATTTATATGATGGAGAGACAAACACATATAATTTACCATATATACGAAGAATTTTAGTGAGTAAATCGTTTGTCGTCATTCGGTTAATGAAACGACAAGTTGGATTATATGTTGCCAAAGGAAATCCTAAAAAAATTAATTCTTGGGGAGATTTTAAAAGAAATGATATATCAATCATTAACCGGGAATCAGGTGCTGGTGTAAGAGCCTTACTTGATGAACAATTACGTTTATATGGTGTTGATAAAGAAATAGTAAACGGTTATGAAAATGAACAAACAAGTCATTTAGGTGTCGCTTCAACTGTTGCAAGTGGAAAAGCAGATATCGGGGTTGGCATTATAAATACAGCAAAAGTAACAGATGTTGATTTTATCCCTATGGTTGAGGAAGATTATGATTTGGTCATTGTAAAAAATGAAAAGACGGCTCCAGTCATTCAATCCTTGTTGAACATTTTAAAAAAATCTTCTTTTCAAGAAAAGATGATCAGCTTAGGTTATAATATAGACAGTATTGGGAAAGTAATTTATGAGCAATAAAAATAACGCAAAGATTTATTTAATTCTTTGCGTTTTTACTTTTCCTTTTTGGATAAATAGAAATGATTTTGACTAAAAATAGCAGTGTATATGGTATCAATGCTAGTATCCAACGGTCATCTACTGGGTAGAATAAGGATGCAGTCGTATAAATTAAAAAAGGGATTGTTGAGACAAAGGCACTCATTTTCCATAATATTGCATAATGTAATTTCCGCTGCATCAGTTTTGAAATACCTAAACCAATATAAGCAATAAGGGAAAACAATAAGAATATGCTAATTGTTAATGGTAAATAAGAAAAAATAAAGAAGTAGATAATTTTAAATAAAGTATTCATCCGAGCAGTTAACTCTGATTCATGTATTAAGACATCAACTAATGTTGGTAATGAAATAATTAGCAGTAAAATAAATAAATAGAAAACAACGATATCCATTCCAATTCGATTTAAGCGAAAGACAGATTTCTTCTTCGGTAATGATAAACTATGAATAAAAGCTTCCCAAAATATCATAGATTCCATCCTTTTTGATGCAATATAGTAAGCAGTAAAAAAACATATATCTATATTATATATGAAAATGATATAAAGATGGAGTCTTTTACTAGAAAGGAAGCTTTGTTAAAGGGATGGGAACTGTTTTGTTCAATGAAAGTTCATAATAAGGAAATGTTGTATTACCTTATGTGAAATTAACTTCCTTCCATTCCCAAATTCATTTAAATCATGTTATCATATGGTAATATGATACGTATATATTTACGTTTTAAGAGGAGATATTTAGATGAATCAATCGAAGAAAATAACAGATGGTGCACTCCTAGCAGCCGTCTTTATCGTTTTATTGTTGATAGCTGTGTTTGTTCCAGTTGTATCATTAATCGCTAGTATATTGTTACCAATACCATTTATTATGTATGCTTATCGTTATAATTGGAAACCATCTATCCTTCTTTTTGTAGTTGTCTTGATATTGACAACTCTATTTGCTACTTACTTATCGATTCCTTTAGTTGTTGCCCCAGCATTAGGTGGTATTATGATAGGAACTGCCATGCATAATCACGCAAGTCCCTTTGAAACATGGGCAAGAGGAACAGTTGGTTTTATTATTGGCTTTTTATTTGCATATGTATTTGCACAAGTATTACTACAAATTAATTTCATGCAAGAATTTGAAGAGATGGTTCAACAATCACTTGAACAAAGTAAGGCTTTATTTGAACAGTTTAATATAGGAGCTAAATCAGATGACCAGTTGAAGTTGTTAGAAGAACAAATGTTGCTTATTACAAAGCTATTTCCAATGATGTTAGTCACTGCAAGTATATTTATTAGCTTTTTAAGTCAATGGATTGGATATAAAATAGTGAATCGAGTGGAAAAGAAAGATTTCAAATTTCCTCCATTCCGAACATTAAGATTCCCTGTTTCCGTTGTATGGATATACTTCTTTGCTTTAATTATTAGTTTTTTTGATATGAACCAAAATGGATTTGTCTTCCTAGGTGTGCAGAATATCATGGCTATCATTGGTATATTAATAGCTATTCAAGGGGTTTCGTTTGTCTTCTTCTTTGCACATGAGAAAAGGTTATCAAAAGCAATTCCAATAATTGTCACTTTTTTCCTTATCCTTTTGTCACCTATTCTTATTCCTTTCGTAAGGATTTTAGGTATAATCGATATAGGTTTTCCTTTACGTGAACGAATGCAAGCAAAAAAGTGAATATCAAAATCGTTTGTTCTAATTTTTTTGATATTTATTAACAAAGGTGTCATTGTGTAAGTACTGTAAAATGTATTACGGGCTATGTTAACTGTCTAATATTAGTGGCTTTATTCATTCTCCCTTTGTATGATAAAGTAAACACTGGTTAGCTGATTGCTTACCGTGTTTTTCTTTATCAATGGATAGTCTATATGCGCCTTTATTTAAGGAGCTGATAAATATGTTTAAGCACCCAATTAAATCGACAGCCCATTTATGGGTAATATATGGAATAGCAATCATGATGTTAGGTGTCATTTGGTATGTGAAGGCAAGCTTAGGAATAGTGATGACACTATTATTGATGCTGTCCATTTATTATACCGTCAGACAAGAAAGTAAAAAAGATGAACAAATAAAGAAGAATATTAGCTCTTTATCCCATCGCGTTCAACATGCTGGTGAAGATGTTTTAGTACAAATACCTATCGGAATGGTTTTATACAATCATGATTATGAAATTGAATGGTGCAACCCTTTTATAGAGGAATTATTTGAAATAAATATGATTGGAAAGTCCTTGGATGATATTTCTGAGGCGTTTATTCCGGCAATTAATGAAGACCAAACAGAGGTTGCTTTTGAACATGAGGAAAATAAATTTCAAGTCCTTATTAAAAAAGAAGAAAAGCTATTATATTTTCTAGACCGTACAGCACAATTAAAGATGGAAACTTTATATGAAAATGAGCGAACAGTTCTCGCAGTCATTTATCTTGATAATTACAATGAATTAACTAGAAATATGGACGATACATTCAAGAGTAAACTGAATTCGAGAGTAACTTCTGTTTTAAATGAGTGGTCTACTCAATACAACCTTTATCTAAAGCGTACATCACAGGAACGTTTCTTAGCTGTTGGAACAAAACAAATATTACAGGAGTTAGAGGAATCTAAATTTGCTATATTAGATGAAGTTCGTGAATTAGACACAACGCAAAACATACCATTGACTATCAGTATTGGAATTGGCTATGGAGATGCTACACTACCCGAAATTGGTGTGATGGCCCATTCTAGCTTGAATCTGGCATTAGGTCGTGGTGGAGATCAGGTGGCAATTAAAGACGAGTCTGGGAAAGTTCGCTTTTATGGTGGAAAAACCAATCCAATGGAAAAAAGAACTAGGGTTCGTGCGCGGGTTATATCCCATGCCCTAACAGGCCTTGTAAAAGCAAGTGATCATGTCTTTATTATGGGGCATCAAGTACCAGATATGGATGCAATTGGTGCTGCGATTGGAATTCTTCATATTGCACAAGCAAATGGTGTTAACGGTTATATAGTGATTGATCCTGATGATGTGCATACAGGGGTTTATCATTTATTAGAGGCGATTAAGAAAGATGAGGAACTATGGAAATATTTTATTGAGCCAGAAGATGCTTATGAGTTTATCACAAGAAATAGTCTTGTTGTTGTGGTTGATACACATCGACCTTCCATGGTTGCCGTTCCAAAGTTACTTACAAAAACAGATTACCGAGTGGTGATTGACCACCATCGTCGTTCCGAGGATTTCATTGAAGATCCGACACTTGTCTATATGGAACCATATGCCTCTTCAACAGCAGAACTTGTGACAGAATTATTTGAATACCAGCCAAAAGAACGGAAACTATCTATTCTAGAGGCTTCTGCATTATTAGCAGGTATCGTTGTAGATACAAAGAGTTTTACATTAAGAACAGGTTCAAGAACATTTGCAGCTGCATCCTATTTACGTTCAAAAGGTGCAGATACTGTTCTTGTACAAGAGTTTTTAAAAGAGGAATTCGACTCCTATATTGAACGTAGTAAGTTGATTGAAACAGCTGAAATATATCGAGGTCATATTGCTATTGCAAAGGCTGATCCAGATCAAACCTTTGGTAGTGTTTTAATTGCTCAAACAGCAGATACACTCTTAACACTGGATAAAGTAATTGCATCATTTGTTATCTCCAAGCGAGAAGATGGTAAAGTTGGCATCAGTGCCCGTTCACTTGGTAAACTAAATGTTCAAGTAATTATGGAAAAAATGGGTGGTGGTGGCCACTTAACAAATGCAGCAACACAGGTAGAAGATATAACAGTAGATGAAGCAGTAGAATTACTTAAAAATATTATAGATGAATATTATGAGGGGAGAGAAGAAGAATGAAAGTTATTCTTTTAAAAGATGTCAAAGGACAAGGTAAAAAAGGTGATGTGAAAAAGGTATCTGCAGGGTATGCTCGCAATTATTTATTAAAAAATAATCTAGCTGTTGAAGCAACGGCAGGTAATTTGAAACAATTAGAAGCAAAAAAGCGAAAACAAGATGAAGAAGCACAACAAGAAAAAGAAGAAGCCATTCAATTAAAAGAGGCTTTAGAAAAAACAACAGTAGAAATAAAGGCGAAATCTGGTGAAGGTGGACGTTTATTTGGTTCGATTACCAATAAACAAATTGCTGAAGCCTTGAAAAAAGAACACGGGTTTAAAATAGACCGCCGTAAAATTGAATTAGATGAGCCAATTAAATCATTAGGTCATGTCAATGTTCCAGTAAAATTATACCCAGACGTACAAGGAACAGTAAAAGTACATGTAACAGAACAGTAATTAAAAAAGGCTGTTTTCTAAAAAACTGTTATTGGAAGATGTTTCTTTTGAAAAACGAGTGAAATTGCAATTAGCAACAAAAAAATATGAAAACAGCTTAGAAATGAAAATGTCTCATTCATAAAGGAGGAATCAGGATTGAGTGATATGACATATGATCGTATACCACCACACAATATTGAAGCAGAACAATCCGTCATCGGTGCCATTTTTCTTGAACCTGAGGCATTTTCAACAGCATCACAAGTTTTACAACCGGAAGACTTTTATCGTGCTGGACATCAGCGAATATTTGAAGTGATGTTACATTTATCAGATCGTGGAGATCCGATTGATATTTTAACCGTAACAGCTGCTCTACAAGATAGAAAGATTTTAGATGAAGCTGGTGGAGTCTCTTATTTAACAGAAGTCGCTGGTAGTGTTCCAACAGCTGCTAACATAGGTTTCTATTGTAAAATAGTTGAAGAAAAGGCATTGCTTCGTCGGTTAATTCATACCGCGACAAATATCATAACGACATCATATGATCGTGAAGATGATGTGGACGAAGTTTTAAATGAAGCTGAAAAAGGTATTCTGGAAGTATCAAATAAGCAAAATGCCGGAGCCTTTAAAGCAATTAAAGATGTACTAATTGATGTTTATGACAATATTGATCAATTGCATAACCGGGATAGTGATGTAACTGGTATTCCAACAGGTTACAAGGAATTGGACCGGATTACATCAGGTTTCCAACGCAATGATTTAATTATCATTGCGGCTCGTCCATCTGTTGGGAAAACTGCCTTTGCTCTTAATATTGCCCAAAATGTGGCTGTTAATACAGATGAAAATGTAGCTATTTTTAGTTTGGAGATGGGAGCAGATCAGCTTGTCCAACGTATGTTATGTGCAGAAGGAAATATTGATGCTCAACGTTTAAGAAATGGACAATTACAAGCAGAAGATTGGGGACGTTTGACAATGGCAATGGGTTCCCTATCAAATGCTGGAATTTTTATTGATGACTCTTCGGGAATTCGAGTTAGTGAAATTCGCTCCAAATGTAGACGTCTTAAACAAGAACATGGCCTAGGTATGATTGTTATTGATTATTTACAACTTATTCAAGGAAGTGTGAACTCAAGGGAGAATAGGCAACAAGAGGTATCTGAAATCTCTCGTTCTTTAAAAGGATTAGCAAGAGAATTGGAAGTACCAGTAATTGCCCTGTCACAGCTTTCTCGTGGAGTAGAACAACGTCAAGACAAACGTCCGATGATGTCTGATTTACGTGAATCTGGAAGTATTGAACAAGATGCGGATATTGTTGGCTTTTTGTATCGTGATGATTATTATGATAAAGAGTCCGAAAAACAAAACATCATTGAAATTATTATTTCCAAGCAACGTAATGGTCCTGTTGGTACGGTTGAATTAGCCTTTGTAAAAGAATACAATAAATTCGTTGATTTAGACCGTCGCTATGATGACAGTGAAATTCCACCAGTACCAGCTCAGGCCTAATGATGTCATTTTTATTTAATAGAAATATTTTTTAAAAAACAGCCTACTAAGGCTGTTTTTCTTACGTTTTAGTGTAAAATGAATAAAAGATAGTGAAAATAAACCCAAAACCCGAACTATAGGTACGTTTTTCTGTTAAATGTTCATGATTTCGTTGACTTGATAAAATATAATTGATAAAATTGCTTTTGTGATAAATAATAACAATTAGAAGACAAACTTAGCGGAGGTGTGCTATGTCCTCAGTAATTGTAGTAGGGACACAGTGGGGAGATGAAGGTAAAGGGAAAATCACTGATTTTTTATCTGAAAGGGCAGATGTAGTATCTCGTTACCAAGGTGGTAATAACGCAGGGCATACCATTAAATTTAATGGTGTAACCTATAAACTCCATTTAATCCCATCCGGTATTTTTTATAAAGAGAAGCAAAATGTACTTGGAAATGGAATGGTTATTGATCCAAAAGCATTTCTAGAGGAACTTGCTTATTTACAAGAACATAATATTTCAGATGAAAATTTATATGTTAGTAATCGAGCACATGTGATTTTACCATATCATATCAAATTAGATATGTTACAAGAAGAAAAAGGTAATAATAAAATCGGTACAACGAAAAAAGGTATTGGACCGGCGTATACAGATAAAATAGCACGTATTGGAATCCGCATGGCAGACCTTTTAGATGAGAAGATATTTCGTGAAAAATTAAAGAAAAATGTAAAAGAGAAAAACCGTTTATTTACTAAATTATATGATGCAGAACCTGTTTCTGTTGATGATATATTTGAAGAATATTATACGTATGGACAAAAAATGAAGAAATATGTTTGTGACACATCTGTCATATTAAACGATGCATTGGATGGAGGGCATCGGGTGTTGTTTGAAGGTGCTCAAGGTGTCATGTTAGATATTGACCAAGGGACATATCCGTTTGTTACATCCTCTAACCCAAGTGGAGGTGGTGTAACAATTGGTGCAGGTGTTGGCCCAACAAAAATCAACCGTGTTGTTGGTGTTACAAAAGCATATACGACTCGTGTTGGAGATGGGCCATTTGTAACGGAACTACATGATGAAACAGGAAGTAGAATCCGTGAAGTTGGCCGAGAATATGGTACAACTACTGGTCGTGCGCGTCGTGTCGGTTGGTTTGATGCGGTTGCAGTTCACCACACACGCCGTGTCAGTGGAATTACAGATTTATCAATCACGCTTTTAGATGTACTAACAGGAATTGATACATTAAAGATTTGTGTTGCATATCGTTATAAAGACGAAACCATCAAAGAATTTCCAGCAAATCTTTCTGTTCTTGGTGAGTGTGAGCCAATTTATGAAGAATTGCCAGGCTGGACAGAAGATATAACAAATGTGAAAAGCTTTAATGAATTACCAGAGAATGCACGTAATTATTTGAACCGAATTACTGAATTGACAGAGATACCGTTATCTATTTTTTCTGTAGGTCCAGACCGAACACAAACAGTTGTAGTAAAAGATGTATATCAATAAGTGATTATCAATAAGGGATAATATGATGCTATATAAATGGCAATGTATTATCTCTTTTTATATATGGTAAGATGTTATATCTTTTTTAAACATAAGACATTTCCATGAAAGTACGTTAAAATAGACGAAAGGATTGTAAATAGTAATCAACTAATCTAACTTAGAAAAACTTAAGTCTACAAATAATTGATAGAAATCATATAAAATATAAAAAAGGATGAAGGGATATGGCACAAAAAATTCTAGTTGTTGATGATGAACAGCCAATAGCTGATATATTAAAATTTAATTTAGAAAAAGAAGGTTATGATGTAATCTGTGCATACGATGGCGAGGAAGCGATTGAATTAGCAGAAAAGGAAAAGCCGGATTTAATTTTACTTGATATCATGCTTCCGAAAAAAGATGGAAATGAAGTGTGTCGAGAAGTTCGTAAAAAGCAATCCATGCCAATTATTATGTTAACAGCAAAAGATGCAGAAATTGATAAAGTATTAGGATTGGAACTTGGGGCAGATGATTATGTTACAAAACCGTTTAGTAATCGTGAGTTAGTTGCACGGGTAAAAGCAAATCTACGTCGCCAAGATCATGTTCCAAGTGAAGAGGAACTAGAGAAAAAGGATATAGAAATAGGCGATTTAATTGTCCATATGGATTCATATACCGTAACAAATGAAGGCGAGGAAATTGAATTAACACACCGAGAATTTGAATTACTCCACTATCTAGCACGTAATGTTGGACAAGTGATGACAAGGGAACATTTACTAGAGACAGTATGGGGATATGATTATTTGGGTGATGTGCGTACCGTGGATGTAACGGTAAGAAGACTACGGGAGAAAATAGAAGATAATCCAAGTAATCCAACATGGATCATAACACGCCGTGGGGTTGGGTACTATATGAAAAATCCAGAGTAGGAGTAGGTACTTATGCATAAAGTAGGTTTTTTTCGCTCAATCCAATCAAAATTCACTGTTATTTATATCTTACTTTTACTTGTAGCGGTTCAAGTGATTGGAGCTTATTTTGCTAGCCAATTGGAGACAGAGCTAACAACCAACTTTAAATCTAGTGTAAATGATCGAATAGAGTTATTAAGCTATAATTTAGAACAAGCATTTAAAAAGGATCGCTCCAACGATGAACCAACATTACAACAAGAAATCCAAACGATTGTATCAGATATCGATACAAAAGATATAATGACATTAGAAGTTGTTAATAATCAAAGACGTGTACTCGGATCAAATGATACGGTAAACAACTCAGAAATTATTGGGAAAAAATCAACAAGAGAAATTGTTCAAAAGGCAATTTATGGATCTAAACCAGAAGATACATTGTATGACCCCAAAACCGAAAGTCGTGTTTTTGTTAAAGCAGTTCCAATTTATGGGGAAGACAATCAAGTGGTAGGGGCTATCTATATAGAATCATCGATGGAGGGAGTTTATAGCCAGTTACAAAACATCAATGAGATCTTTTTTAAAGGATCAGTCTTAGCAATAGCAGTATCTGCCTTCTTAGGGATTTTAGTAGCACGAACCATTACAAAGCCAATCAAAGAAATGCGTAGACAAGCACAAACTATCGCTAGAGGAGATTTCACACAGAAGGTAAATGTTTATGGAACAGACGAAATTGGCCAACTAGCTGTCTCATTTAACAATATGACAGACCAATTACGATTTTCCTATGCAACGGTTGAGAAGGAACAGCGAAAGATGAGTCTCGTATTATCTAATATGACAGATGGTGTTATTGCAACGAATGAAAATGGTGTTATCACATTGATGAACAAAGCGGCTGGAATTCTAATCGGGAAAAGCCCAGAAGAATGTCATGGAAGGTCTTTATTGAATATCATTCAATTAGATGAATCTACTTTGGATATGACGGCATTAACAGAAAGTGACTCCATGATTATTGACTTTGGTAAGGATGAGATAGACTACCTCATCCGAGCAACTTTTTCTACTATCTTAGATGATAAAGATAATGTTACAGGATATATTACGGTGCTTAGTGATGTGACAGAAGAGGAGAATTTAGAACGAGAACGTCGCGAATTTGTTTCCAATGTCTCCCATGAATTAAGAACACCTTTAACAACGATGCGCAGTTATTTAGAAGCATTGGGTGATGGAGCTTGGAAAGATGAAAATATTGCTCCAAGATTTTTAGATGTCACGCAAAATGAAACAGAACGCATGATTCGAATGGTCAATGATTTACTACAATTATCTAAAATGGATCATAAAGATTTTCGTTTGGAAAGAGAACGAACAAACTTTACAAATTATTTCCATTATGTTATTGACCGTTTTGAAATGAATACCCCTGAACATATTACTCTTGTTCGTAAAATTCCAAACGGGAAATTCTTTGTCTGGATCGATCGCGACAGAATGATGCAAGTTTTGGATAATTTAATCTCCAATGCGATTAAGTATTCTCCAGAAGGTGGCGTGGTCACCTTGAAAGTTGTGAAACAAAAACAAGGATTATTGGTTAGCATTTCGGACCAAGGTGTTGGTATTGCTTACGAGAAAATTGATAAGATATTTGAACGATTTTACCGAGCAGACCAAGCAAGAAGCCGTAAGTTAGGTGGAAGTGGGTTAGGTCTTGCCATTTCCAGGGAATTAATTGAAGCACACAAAGGTCGAATTTGGGCAAGGAGTAGTGAGGGGAAAGGAACAACCATTTACTTTACGCTTCCATTAATGCCATTGATGGGTCGGATGCGGAGGGTTCCATATGAAGATTGAAGTAATTAAAACATATGTGTTATTTATTTTAGTCGGCTTAAGTATTATATTGACATATAATATTTGGACATATCAACCAAACTTTGAACTTTATGATGATAAAGGTGAAACATATGTGCCTGAAGTCGATTTCTACCTTGATGGAAAAACAGTCACTGTAAATGATGTTGTTATCCCTACAAACATTTTGTTCCATGACGAAGGTAAGCATTATGGTTTTAGACAATCCGTTGATGAAATAAGACTGTTTAAAGATATGCAAACCTGGGTGCTTTATAATTTTAGTGCAGGCGAGTTTACAGGCCTTCCTAAGGGAAATCGACAAGTCGAAATTCGTTTTCCGACACCATTACCATTAGAAACGATGTCAGATTTCTTTAATTTTAATGAAAAGGTAAGAAATATACCGACATGGTCATTTGAACGTATTTTTATTACCTTTGAAAAGGACCAGTCTTCCATGCGTTTGCACTTTCCATCCATTGACGGAAAACAGCAAGCAGTGGCAACTATACAGCAACCAGAGAAAATTACTTTATTACAAAAATATATGAATAAAAAGGGAAATCTTCAAGAATATATAACTTTTCAAGAGAATTCTGTCAGACCAATTTATTTATTAAAAGATCCTGTTCAGAAAGCGAGAAGATCATTAAGTGTTGATGTGGAAGAATTAAATCGGGCACCAAGTAAATTAATTAATGCACTATTTAGTGATCCATCCGTTGTGACAAGAAATTTTTCAAAAGGAAATATTGCTAATTATACGGATGGCCGTCGCCAAATGCAGGTTGGACAACACCGAATGAGCATGGAGTTTACGAATCCAAGTCAAGTAGATATGAAAGATTCTATGAAGCCAATAGAACTAATTGATAAAAGCATTGAAAATATAAATGAACATAAAGGTTGGACAGAAGAATTTCATTTGGAGTCATTGGACATGTCTGAACAAAAAGTTAAATTTCTAATGTATAATAATGGTGTTCCGATATTAGGCGGGAACGATTCCCAAATTATACAGGAGTGGTATAAGCAGATTTTATTTAAATATAAAAGACCATTATTTCAAATAAGTGACAAGATTGATGAAGAAATGATTGAACTGGAGTCAGGTCTTAGTGTTGTTAACTACTTAAATAATCAATCAAAATATGATTTAGACTATATAACAGATATTCGAGTTGGATATGATTTAGTTTACCGAGATATTTCTTCTTATATTATTTTATTAGAACCATCCTGGTTTATAAATTATAAAGATTCATGGGTAAAAATAGACATGAATGAAGAAGAAAAAGAGGTGAACTGAAGATGCAGTGGCGCCAAATAAAAACGTTATTTATCCTCTGCTTTTTGATATTGGATGTTTATCTTGTTTTTCAATTCTTAGAAAAGCAGCAAGCAACAGATATCGGTTTTCTAGAAGATAAAGATGTAACATTAGAACAACAATTAAAAGATGATGATATTACAATTGAAAATATGCCAGAACAGGAAGTAAAGGAATCCTTTATTAAAGTAAAACAAAAGGCATTTTCTAAAGAAGAAAGAAAAAGATTAGAAAAAATGCCGAATCAGGATGTAATGGTGACAAACGAGAATCATCTCGTTATTTCACAATTTAAAGAGCCTGTTCCACTTACGAATAAGACTACCGATGAACAGTTTCAAAAGGTAATTCAGGCGAATATGCTTCATGGAGAAGAATATCGATTTGGAGATTGGAATAAGGAGAAAAATGTCATTTATTTTTTTCAAGTAAAAAATGGTAGACCAATTTATTATAATTCGAGTGGAATTATTGTCGTATATTTAAATGAAAAAAATGAGATGGTTCTATACACACAGACATGCTTGGATGAGGCAATTATTAACAGTGAGAAAAAGTCACTCATTCATCCAGTGGAAGCGGTAGGAAGACTATACAATAGTCAACAAATCGTTCCAGGAGATACTGTAACAAAGATGTCAGTTGGGTATCATACGGTTGTCCCTCTAGAGGATGGTGTACAAGTTTTCCTTCCGACATGGAATATTTCTGTTAATAAAGAGCAAGATTTTTTCGTTAATGCAACAGAAGGTATTGTTTTTTCTAGTGATCATGAAGAGTTTTTGGCTACACATGTATCAAATGTATTAGAAAAAATAAAACATGATAAGGATATTTCTTGGAAAAAGAGCATTGTTGAGATGCTGGAAAATAAGATGATTTATTTAGATAATCGGAGTGAAACAGATTGAGTTTACGTTTTAGTGTATTAGCTTCTGGTAGTACGGGGAATGCATTTTATATTGAATCTGATCAGACGAGAATTTTAGTTGATGCAGGATTAAGTGGAAAAGAGATGGACCGGTTATTTGCTGAAGTAAATCGAGACCCCGGCAAAATATCGGCAATATTAGTTACCCATGAGCATAGTGACCATATTAAAGGCTTAGGAATCATGGCGCGAAAGTATAATTTGCCAATCTATGCGAATGAGAGAACGTGGAGAGCAATGGAACATTCTATTGGAAAGTTAACATTAGATCAGAAGTTTCATTTTAATCCTGATTCTGTTCAAACATTTGCTGATATCGATGTAGAATCCTTTAGTGTGTCCCATGATGCCGCAGAGCCGATGTTCTACACTTTTCATCAAGAAGAAAATAAAGTCGCTATTGTGACTGATTTAGGCTATGTGTCTGAGCGAATTAAAAAGACAGTTGAGGATGCAGATGCTTATGTTTTCGAAGCGAATCATGACGTAGAAATGCTTCGCATGTGTCGCTATCCATGGAGTGTGAAGCGAAGAATTCTCGGTGATTCAGGTCATATATCGAATGAAGACAGTGCCTTAGCTCTTGCTGATATTATATCGAATCGTACAAAAAGAATTTATCTTGGCCATTTAAGTAAAGAAAATAATATGAAGGACCTGGCCCGAATGACAGTGGGACAAATCCTTGAAGAACGTGGAATTGATATCGAACTATATGATACCGATCCAAAAAAGGCAACAGGCTTATATGAAGTAGGATGAGTTTTTCGTATGAAGATGAGTTACTTTGTCGATAATAAAGATATTCCCATTATTTTTATTAATCGAGGAGTGACAACTTGGGTTATTATGATAATCAACGCTCAACCAATCGGTATAAAAAACCGAAAAGGAATTGGTTCATACTAATCTTAGGAATAACAATTGGTGCTGTTCTTGTCTTTCTGATAAAACCTTATTTATTTGATCAAGCACAAAAGGATGGATTAAATCGAAATACGAATCAATCCCAATTATCTCCTTCTGTGAGGAATGTTAAGCTAAATATAACATCACAAATTACGAATATTGTGGAAGAGGTTGCCCCTACTGTTGTTGGTGTAACGAATTTACAATTGCAAAGCAATCGAACCTTATGGAACCCGGAGGAAGAAGCAAGTCAAGCTGGTACAGGGTCTGGTGTTATTTATAAAAATGAGGATAAATATAGCTATATTGTCACAAATCATCATGTGATTGAAGGTGCCGATGAAATAGAAATTATCCTATATGATGAGACGAGCATTCGTGCAGAATTATTAGGCAGTGATTTATTCTCTGATCTAGCCGTTTTACGTGTTGATAGTAAATCGATACCACATGTGATTGGCATTGGTTCATCAGAAACGGTGAAAGTAGGCGAACCAGTTATTGCAATCGGGAATCCTTTAGGGCATATGTTTGCAGGATCTGTCACACAGGGAATCATTAGTGGGAAGCAGCGAACGATTCCCCAAGATTTTAACCAGGATGGTCGTTCCGATTGGCAAGCAGAAGTACTTCAAACAGATGCAGCAATTAATCCAGGTAACAGTGGTGGTGCATTGATTAATATGGGTGGGCAATTAATTGGAATTAATTCCATGAAAATTAATGAATCTGCTGTTGAAGGAATGAGTTTTTCTATTCCAATTGATACAGCTCTTCCGATTATGGAAGAACTAGAAACAACAGGAACTGTCACACGCCCATATCTTGGAGTAGAAATTTATCCGTTAGAAGAGGTACCTAGAAGAGAATGGCGTGATACATTAAATCTTCCAAAGGATTTACCAGGTGGTGTCTATATTTGGAGTATCGAATCATTGTCACCAGCAGATAAAGCGGGTTTGGACCGTTTGGATGTGATTACCCATCTAGATGGTAAAGAAGTAAAAGATATGATAGATTTACGTAAAATACTGTATCAGGAAAAAAAGGTTGGCGATGATTTGTTAATTACTTATTACCGAAATGGTAAACATCAAGAAGTAAAAGTAAAACTTGGCAAACAGGAATAAATTTTTAAAAAAGGCTATCTCTCGTTGGCAGAGATAGCTTGTTTATCATAATAATCAACATGTGTATAAGAAATAAATATTAACTGAGACAAAGATATCCACAAATTTCGAACCTTTATCCACATAATGTGAATAAGAAAATGAAAAAAACTATATTTTGTGGTGAACATAAGTTCTAATACTATATAGATAAGAACAAATGTGCATATGTGGATATCTTTGTGGATAAACAACTTTATATGTTTTAAATGGTGGACAGAAGGAAGTGAAGAAATGATTAGGCGATTTTTCTCTTATTATAAACCTCATAAGCGTTTATTTATCATTGATTTTACATGTGCTGTATTTGTCGCTCTACTGGAACTTGTTTTTCCAGTTGCAGTACAGAAATTTATTGATGATTTATTACCTCGAGGTGACTGGAATTTAATCATTGTAGTTGGGATATTGCTTTTATTCATATACTTATTAAGTACGGCAGCACAGTATGTTGTAACATATTGGGGACATAAACTTGGTTTAAATATAGAAACAGATCTCAGGCAAGAATTATTTGATCATGTGCAAAAGCAAAATTTCCGATTTTTTGATAACACAAAAACCGGAAATATTATGAGCCGAATTACAAATGATTTATTTGAAATCGGTGAACTTGCCCATCACGGACCAGAGGATTTCTTTATTGCTGCGATGACATTTTTGGGTGCATTCATTATTATGTTTACGATTAATTTCCAACTAGCTGTTATTCTATTAATTATAGTACCGATTCTGATTTTCTTGATGGCTTATAGTAATATAAAAATGAATAAAGCATGGCAAGAAATGTATAAAGAAATAGCAGATATTAACTCCCAAGTAGAGGATGCTGTCTCAGGCGCAAGAGTAGTCCAAGCATTTACAAATGAACCTTTTGAAAGAGAGAAATTTAAAAAAGGCAATCAACGTTTTCTCACTGCCAAAATGGGTGCATACCGTGTGATGGCTTTTGTAAATTCGAGTATCTATATGATGATGCGTGTCATGGTGTTAGTGGTGCTAATTTATGGTGCGTGGCTTGTATTCCAGAATCAATTAACCTATGGTGAACTTGTCAGTTTCGTTCTATTTACGAATGTATTATTTAAACCAATCCAAAAAATAACCGCCCTTCTAGAATTATATCCAAAAGGAATGGCAGGTTTTAAACGTTTCACAGAAATGCTTGATATTTCACCAGATGTTGTGGATAAAAAAGACGCCAAACATGTGGAATCATTAAAGGGATTTATTTCTTTCCATAAAGTCACCTTTGGTTATGAAAAAACACAGGGGCCAATTTTGAAATCGATGAGTTTTAATTTAAAGGCCGGAGAAACCGTTGCATTAGTAGGACCATCTGGCGCAGGAAAAACGACCATATCCTCTTTAATACCAAGATTTTATGATGTAGATAGTGGTCAAATAACTATTGATGGTGTAGATGTCCGCGATATGACTAAAAAATCCCTCCGTAGCCAAATCGGAATTGTACAACAAGATGTCTTTTTATTTACAGGGACGCTTCGTGAAAATATTGCCTATGGAAATTTACATGCAACAGATAGAGAAATAGAAGAAGCAGCACGTCGAGCACATCTGGAAGAATTTATTCAGAAACTACCAGATGGCTATGAAACACAAGTAGGTGAACGTGGATTGAAATTATCTGGTGGTCAAAAACAACGAATTGCTATCGCCAGGATGTTTTTAAAGAATCCACCAATCTTAATTTTAGATGAAGCAACATCTGCTTTAGATACAGAAACAGAAAGAATCATTCAACAAGCATTAGAAGAATTGTCGAAAGACCGTACAACCATTGTCATCGCTCACCGCTTAGCAACCATTCGAAATGCAGATCGAATTATGGTTATTACGGAAAATGGAATCGAAGAAGAAGGAAAACATGATGATTTAGTAAAACGAAATGGTCTATTCGCCCAATTACATCATGTACAAATGAATTAGAAAAAGGGATTTCCTATGGATTAGGAAATCCCTTTTGTTATATGGCTGAAAAAAATGTCGATATTTCCCTGGAAATTTTCCTGAATGAAATAACGTATTCCAGATAAGTTAATGGTAGAATAAATTTCATTTCCCTCCACTTTTAGCTACATAATAAACGTGTCATGATAAAGTATCGGGTTTTCATTTGATGTTATTTGAAATGTAATGGTTCCTTCGGTGAAGTGTTTATTACGGATGGTTGTTTGTTCGGGTTCAAAGATAAAGGACCATGGTTTTACTGTGCGAGGTTTAAGAACAATATGTGGAGTGAATTCCCCATTAATAAATACCCCCTTTTCCCTATTGGTAATGTCTATTTTGACCTGATTTAATGGTAGAGATTGTTTTAAATAATTGCATAGTAATAAGGACAGGACAAAACCACCATTTTTCTTCTGATTTGTATGAAAACAAATAATATGAAATAAATCGATTGAATGATCTAAAGTAGAAACTTTTCCTTGTAATTGTTGTTTTTGTGTTCCTGATAATGTCTTTTCCCATGCAGGATCTAAATCTAATTTTAATTGCGTTTCCAAGAGTATTCTCCCTTCTTATTTTGTATTAAATTCCCCACTCATTTGCTAACATTCCATACACCACATGATCCACATAATGGTCATACAGCCACTCTGTTTGCCTTAGTATTCCCTCCTGATTAAAGCCAAGTCTCTCTGGAATGGCACGACTTTTCTTATTGTCAACAGCCGCACGAATATCAATTCGATTTAAATCTAGTATTTCAAATCCATAATTTATTAAAGCTCTAGCTGCTCTTGTCATAATCCCCTTCCCTTGAGCATCTTTAGATAACCAATATCCGATATACCCGATTTTATTTCTCCAATCAAATTCATTGAATCCAATTACACCAACCAAACTTTCTTGGTAAAAAATTCCGGAAGTAAGACCAACACGATCTGCATGAGTTTGAAAGGCGTTTTCAATAAATTGCTTAGAGTGCTCCACTGTCGTTGTACTATTCACCCAGGGCAACCATTCTTGTAAATAGTCTCGATTATGTTCAATTAAAGAAAACAACTTTTCCGCATTACTTGTATTCATCATTTTTAATGTTAGCTCCTCATCCACCTCATAAACAAACATCCGATACCCCCTATTCTATATGATTATATTTATATATCTTACCATATTTTTAAGGAATTGGATGGAAAATATTCCAATTGTAGGAATATATGCTATAGTAAAATAAAATATCAATTAAAATATTAAAGGTATGAAAATATATTTAACCGTTATGATGGATAGTTAGGAAGGAAGTGTATCCGTGTTTGAACAAAAAAGTTATAAAAAATATGTACTTCTCTTCTTTACTTTTATTTTCATCATTTGCCTACAAGGAAATCATTTAGAACAAGTAAAGGGAAGCGAAGATATCGATATAAAGAAAAATATAGGAGAAAAGGTAGAACAAATTGGAAAAGGAAATGGTTATATAAGGAAATTAAGTCTTCAAAAGCCTCCCCTAAGAGATAAAGCATTAAAGCAAAAACTTGATGACGTTTTAGCAGATGAGCGATTAGAAGGTGTCAGTATTGGTGTAAGTGTTCAAAAAGCACAGGATGCGGAGAAAATATATAATTATCATGGAAATCACCACCTCCATCCAGCTTCCAATATGAAACTATTAACCGGAGCAGCTGCATTAGATGTACTCGGACCTGACTATCAGTTCCCAACAGAGCTCGTAACAGATGGAAAGCTAAAGGGATCTGTTTTACAAGGAGATTTATTTTTAATTAGTAAAGGTAATCCGACATTATTAAAAAAGGACCTCGACCAATTTGCGAAAAAACTCAAAGAAAAAGGAATTCAGAAAATCAACGGAAATTTAATTGGTGATGATAGCTGGTATGATAATATTCGTTATTCTCAAGATTTAAATTGGTCTGATGAATATAACTACACAGGTGCTCCAGTATCTGCATTAACCCTATCACCGGATGAAGATTATGATACAAGTTCTGTCATTGTCGAAGTATTTCCAGGAGAAAAGCAAGATGCTCCCCCTACTGTAAAACTAACCCCAGAAACAAGCATCATGAAAATCACTAACAAAGCAAAAACAGTTGAGGCAAATACAAATCATTCGATAACCGTGGAGAGACAACATGGAGAAAACCATTTACTTATTGAAGGAGAAATCCCCCTTCAAGCAAAACAAACAAAGGTATGGCGTTCTGTGGAAGACCCAACCATTTACACATTAGATATTTTTAAACAATCCCTAGAAGAACACGGTATCCAAATTATTGGGAAATCAAAGATACAAAGAGGAAAAGCACCAAAAAAGACGACCCTTCTTACATCCAAACAATCAATACCATTAAAGGAAATCATGATTCCTTTCATGAAGCTGAGTAATAATGGTATCGGAGAAATGCTTGTGAAAGAAATGGGACAAGTCGCCCACGGAGAAGGAAGCTGGGAGAAAGGCCTAGAAGTCATGGAAGAAAAGGCAGTAGAATTTGGAATGGATGAAGATCATATTTTATTACGAGATGGAAGCGGAATGTCCCATAAAAATATTGTCACAGCTGATTCCCTAACACAACTACTTTACGAGGTGCAAGATGAAACATGGTTTCCGATATTTGAAAATGCCCAACCAATTGCAGGTGAACCTGAGCGAATGGTTGGTGGCAGCCTCCGTTTTCGTATGACAGAAGAACCAGTGAAAGGAAATGTGAAGGCCAAGACGGGTTCCCTCACAGGGGTAAACACCCTTTCTGGTTATGTAACATCACGTGATGGCGAAAAAATGATATTTTCTATTTTATTTAATAACCAAATCGGGAGTACGTTGACAGATATACAAGATGAAATTGTGACTATTTTGGCAGAGCATGAATTTAAATAGAGTAAAGACAAGCTGAGTAAATAAAAAGGATGACAGTTTCTTTTTAATGTTTGATAATGCTTAGAAATCCGATGCATATTTGCTACACTATATAAAAACAAGCTAATAAAGAAGGAAGAAAATATATGAATATCACTATTATTTCTGTAGGGAAATTAAAAGAAAAATATTTAAAACAAGGAATCAATGAATATTTAAAACGATTAAGCACCTATGCAAAAGTAAAAATTGTGGAAGTAGCCGATGAAAAAGCACCAGAAACATTAAGTGAAAAAGAAGAAGAGGAAGTAAAACAAAAGGAAGGCGAACGTATCCTTGGAAAGATAAGCCCTGATACATATGTAATCACACTTGATCTGCAAGGAAAAATGATTACATCCGAACAATTAGCTGGAAAACTAGACGAACTAGCTACATATGGGAAAAGCAAAGTCGCCTTTGTTATTGGCGGATCACTTGGCTTAAGTGAAGCCGTTCGGAAACGAAGTAATTATGCCCTGTCGTTTTCTAAGATGACCTTTCCTCATCAATTGATGCGACTTATACTGTTGGAGCAAGTGTATCGAGGATTTCGGATTATGCGGGGAGAACCGTATCACAAATAGTGGTAAAACAGAAAAAAACATTCACAGTACATATGAAAGTATTAGATAGACTGATTGATAAGTCTAATATAAGGATATAAGTGTGCATAATTTAAGTATGGTACAATAATTGCTAAATGATGTTTATTCGACAAAATCGGGCGCTTGTTGAAGAAGAGTGATAAAATGATGTGGAAAGGCAAAGAAAGAATACAAGGTGGGATATTAAGCAAATGTTTAAGAATCTAATTTACTTTGATTCACAAAAAGTTGCGGGATATAGTGCTTTATTAAAAGGTGAAAGACAAGTTGATATTAGGAAATTTAGGAAGAATACCTCTAAATCTGTTCGAGGGGGTCTCACTATTGCATCAGGAAACTATGATAATGTTGATGAAGTTGAGGGAGAAATTGTAGATAATCCAATTTTGGATTGTAATGAATTTGAAGAGCTACTTGAAAAAAATAGTAAAGATAATTATTTTGATATGATAAAAAATCAAGAATTTGATATTGAAACTGTTCCTAAAACAGCAATTATACGTTTTGAAGGTGTATTTAATATTCCAGAGCAATTCGATATGATGGATTTAATTAACGATTTTAGACCTATGTTAACTGCACAAATGGATCTAGAAAATGAAGGTGAGGAAGAAATATTTAATAAAATCTTTGGGAAGGAAAGTACAAAGATTCCTATGTTTTTTGATTGCGATAGCTTTGATAGTAGAATTGGTTTTTCTAAGTTAAATTCAAATAATTTAAAATATCAATTGGCAGAGTTAGAGGACTTTGAAGATGAAGAAGTGACCATAATTGCTAAAGTATTGACTCGTAAAGAGGTCAAAAATACTCCTATAATTGTATTTGATGTAATGAAGGATTTATTTTCATTAAATAGAGCTATGAGGAGACAAATGGAAGACCAAGAGATTGAGGGTATTGAAAATATCAAAAGTGAAGAGGATGTAGTTACTTTAGAAGTCTTAGCAATTTATCAGTAAGTAATATAATAAATTTCATTCATAATCGGAGCGCGATTGTGGAATAGTTACAAGGGACTGGAAATAACTAGCCGAAAGATTTTAAAATGGCTCCCATCATCGTTCTTTGATGATTGGAGCCATTTTGATTTGGATTATTTCCATTATCTATTGTTGGATTTATATTTTTAGCAGCATACTTTCTTAAGTTTACCGCCATGTATCACCATCGCACTTGAAAATTGAACCACTTCGGTAGAAAATATCCTTAGCAATTTTTGACGTTTCATATCTTCCTCCAATTTGTTTGATCCGTGCCATTTATCCCATTATATTCAATCGCTAACTTGTTGGGAATAAACTGAACAAAAAAGTTCTGTAGAAAAGACCAAACGCGGGACTTCTCCCCCATGTCCCTAATATTTTCTATATCGATGGATAAAACCTGAATCTAAATAGTATACATAAAAATCCTCTAAATCATTGATTGATTTATCTACGTCTACTTTGTTCCTCATGATAAGCATTTCTTTATTCAAAGAATACAATAATATAAGGTTTTTTAAAGTTTCATTCAGCTTATTGTCAATAATCCTTATTTCATAGTGGTTCTTGTTTTTAACTACTTTACTCAAACTAGAATTTAGGAGAAGTATAGAGAGCATATACATTAATGCAATGATGGCCACTATAATTGCCTTTTCTTCAACAGCTTCCTGATCACTTATGAGAATGAATAACATAGCGTTTATACAAAGTATAGATAAAAATTGAATGATAAAGTTCACTTTGTAATATTTTGAGACGCGTTGTTTATTTCTTATTATTCCAGATTGATTAACATTTAAACTAATGGATGATATGAGAAGCGTAATAATATACACTAAAAATATAAAGGGAAGAATAATTAAGAGAACATTAGTGATAAAATCATTGACATTCTCTTTAAACAATGAATTTGCTGACATAGATATTATAATTGCTAAACTTAGTGAGATAATAAGTATTATCGCAAGCTCATTCATTTTATTTTTGTACTTGTCTTCTAAAACGATTTCAATATGGTTCCGAGACATGACTTTGACAATTAAATATACAATTGGGGGTGTGGAAAGTAAAAAAGATACTATCGGTACTAAATTATTCAGTGTGAAATTCATTGTAACCTCCTGACATTACCCTTAATCAAACTAACTTCAAATTTAATTTCTACATAACTATAACACAACAAAAAACACGGTGACAGGCTCACTCTCCAGCAACCAAACAAGCTTCATGATAAATGTATTGAAAAAACAAACAGAGGGGATGGAATAGTGCATAGGGATGTAGATTGATTGGAGGGTAAATTACCCGTTGATAACATTCCACAAGTAGAGTACAAAACTGTAAAATAGGTCATGAAAAACTTTTCTATAAGTTATTAGGAAGCACTTACAAGAGAACAAAGGAAAGCCTTACTACATGCACTCATCCATAAAATAACCATTTCAGAAGATCGAGAGATAGATATAATCCAAATACAAATGAATCGTGAAGTAACACGTTACTTTAATCAAAAAGAGGAAGCAGACTCATCCACCCAAGATGAGCCTGCTTCCTTTTTTAATGTCCTGCTTGAACTGTAACCTTCTACCGAAACGTAGGAACTGGAATATAAATATATATTATTTCCTTGAAGGTGATTCACCTTCATTAACTACTATCTCAACTAGGGAGGAAATAATAATGAAAGACTATCAAGTAAGACAAGAACAATTGAAACTATTGCAGGAAAGAGGAGGAACCAAAGCATACACCAGCAAGATGAGTAAATGTCATCAACTTAAAGATGTTTAAGGAAGCAGTATGTTGTATAAGTATTGTGTCATTCGTAGTCCTGATGACAGTTATGAACTATTAAGAGACTTTCTAGGTGAGGTTAATCGTGAACATTTCATCGTGATTTTCTAGACACAAAGAATCAACCAACTACCACCAACAAATGTCGTGTGGGAAGTTTAACGCTTCAATTGTACATCCAAGAGAACAGCAATTCTATCCAATTCCGTTTTGATCATTGTAGGACACAATCACCGTGCGACACGTTCGTAACTGAAAAAGTTACGCACGAATCCGAACGTCAATTTGACAAGTAAGAGAATCGTGAACTCTTAACTCGATAGGTAGAATGATAGGGTAGCGTCTTGAAGTGCTTTCTCTGATACTCCGACATGCGTTATTCGAATATGTATAAAAATAGGGTGTGAAGCTCGATAAAGACAGCTGAAAGTTGTCGTAGTACTATGTATGTTGTAACCGAAATCTAGCCGGAGGTGGCTGGAAGAACGGTTAAGTCTACCTATTTCTGAAGAGAAATCTCAAATTACAAATCTGAAAAAGAAAAGTAGCGAGTTTCTTGGCTTTGAACTGAAAATGGTACGAAAAGGATATGACCGTTTTAGACGCAGAAAATATGTTTGTCAATCACATATAACGGAAAAAGAACGAAAGAGGATTAAGGAGCAACTCAAAAAACAAATCAAGCTCATGCAAAAAGTTCCTGACAGAAATGAATTGATCAAGAACGTTCGAATTTATAACAGTATGGTTATTGGCATTCATAATTACTATCAAATTGCAACACAAGTAAACGATAGTCTGATGCCGATGCAGTACCAGCTAACACAAGTAGAGCGTCATCGGTTAAAACAATTTTCGTTAAAGAAAACAACTACCTATCCAACTAATGACAAAGGTATTAAATCTTATTCCTGTTATGGTACGAAGCAGAAAACAAAGGTGAAGAGATTCGAGCCTTCTCTTTACCTTCTTGGGCTTGTATCTATCATTTCAATCATGCAAATGATGCAAGAATGCTACAAAACTATGTAAATGACATTGAGTACGTCGATACAGAACGAATAGATGGAGTGAAGTATTTTCGCATTGTAATCATGCAAGATTATCAAATGTTCATTATTTACTTTCTTGAAGGCACACTGCCCTACAAAACAGAAAAATGGTTAGAAAATTAGGAGACTAAATATGTTTTCAAACAAAAAGAAAAGATACATGACAAGAATGATTGGCGAAGTCATTCACGTAGAAATACAAAAGGTGGGATTTAATTAATAAACAAAGCAAGAACGATTTAGAGCTCGATTACTTACAAGTATTTGAATTAAAAGCAATGCCACGGGAAGCAGCACATCGTTCATCGCCAGGAAGTACCTGAAAGAAGAATGAGATGGATCTTTCAGCTAAAGCATACGACACCTATTAATCGAATAATCTGGTGCATGGACAGCGATGAATACCAAATGATGTTGTTTCCTAGTGATTACTGAGAGGTGATTTTGGATGAATAAAAAAGAAGTCATTAAAGAAGTTTTCATTGAACTCCTTGGCTCACTCCTAACTGTATTAACTAGAGAAAGTTGATTTTATTCAAAGCTTTTTAGGCAAGTTAAAGAACAAAAGATGAGGCTGGGACAAAACTAGCTCAAAATAGTATAAAAAATGGTTCCAAGCATTAAAAATTGCTCGGAACCATTTTTTTGTATGGTTATTTCCATCATCTATCATGGATTTGTTCTTTATGGCGGTAAC
>NZ_VDUW01000007.1 GCF_008039555.1 Cerasibacillus terrae | reverse complement strand
TAATTTTATCAAAAGGTGTCCTTTTTGTTTACTCAAATAACAACATAAAAAGGCGTGGGGCCTACACTTTTTTTAGTGTAAGCTCCCACGCCTTAGTTTTTATTTACTGGGGTTTTGTCCCAGCCTCGCTTTTTATTTTTACCGAACAATAATTATCACAGAAGGAGAAAATAAGGAAGCCAGTGATCAGCTGGCTCTATATAGGCTGGGTTGTGGTATTTCATCTCACAAGTCTTGTGTAGATTACTATATTTATATGAAAATAACACCAACTAGTGTTGGCAAATCTACTAATAAAATCATACATTTGAGCTGATATATAGACAACTTCCTCAATTTTAATAGAACTAGACTATTAAACAACCAGTAAAGCCAAATATACATAAAGTAGTATTGTAATACAAATAAAAAAAAGGAGATGTTTCATAATGTCATGTAATCACGTAGATTTTGGAGAAGATTGTGTATGTGAAATTGTAAGAGCGATTATCGATGCACAAGATCAAGTTAATGGGGATAATTGTTGTACAACTGGTTGTGAGCAGTCCATTGCAGACCTTCTTTCTCCTGCAACTAACGGAGCAAATGGTAATAATACAATTCCATTTATTCTTTACTGTAAAGGAGACTGTGACGCATTCGTTGCAAGCAGTGTTGTACAAAGACCAGCTGGTGGCGGTGGAGTGAGTTTCAACTGTATTACTTCTCCAATATTCCGTGCCAAAAAATTTGTTGATGACGAAGAGTGCTGTGTAGTTCTTGAATTACTACAACCAGTCAATGCTGGTGGAAACCCAGTTACGACAGGAGATGAAGTTTGTGACTTCTTCCCTGGCACTGGTACAGGGCCAATTCGAAACCTTCGTAGCACAGGGGTTTGTATCACTGTAGACCTTAACTGTTTCTGTGGAATCGCTTGTCTAGATCCGACAACACCACTTGCAGCAGCTTAAATTTGTATAATAGCAAATCTCCTTATTGGGGAGGTTTGCTATTTACTTTTTCGCTTATCTAAAAAAACTACATATACATACATAGATATATTTAAAAGAAAAAATAGATAGACATAGATAACCCATGTCGGGCTATTTAAACTATTTAAAAATCGCAATGAATAGATTGTAATTGGTGTTAATATTGCTATCAATATGATAAAGCTAAACACATGAAATACATATTCCTTGAAACTTAGTTTATGAAAGTAATCTAAAACAGCTTTTCGTTCTTTAATAACCTCTATTAAGAAGTATAAGCCAAGAACAAAACCTAAATTGATTTTTGAATAAAAGAAACTAGTGAAGGCTAACAAGATAAGTATCCATAATATTTTATTGGAATGTCTTTCGATGAACTGTATCATATACATTTCTCCCTATAGTAAGTCTTCTTATATTACGAAATATGAATCCTTTTTGTTTCATTTATGCCCTAAAAAAAAACCTGTAAACAAAAAACATGCCTACACAACCAATTCATGCTATGATAACAAAAGAACGGAGGATAGCCTATGAGAGAATTTAAAGACTTACATTCCATTGAGGAAATTGACACTTTTATTAACAACAATCAACTCGCGTTTCTCTATGTAAGTATGCCTAATTGTAGTGTGTGCCATGGCTTATTGCCACAAATCCAAGAACTAATGGAGAAGTATCCCCAGATTGAGCTTGCACATGTTGATGCATCAGAAGTAGAAGCGGTTGCTGGGAAGTTTTCCGTCTTTACGGCACCTGTTCTACTCCTCTTTGTAGACGGAAAAGAATATGTACGAGAAGCACGAATTGTTCATATGGATCTGTTTAACGAAAAAATCCAAAAAATATATGAGAATGTGGCGGAATAATATTCTGTCACATTTTTTTATCCAGAATTATGTCCGTAAAGATGTTACAATTATAACAGAAGCTTCATTTAATGAAAGGGGTTTTTGAATGAGAATTCTTGTTATCGGTGCAAGTGGAACAATTGGTAGTGAAATTGTGAAAACATTTGGCCCAGACCACGAAATTATCCAAGCTGGAAGAAATGGAAAAGATGTTCAAGTTGATATTTCTTCTGTAGAAAGCATTAAAAATATGTACGATCAAGTAGGTAAAGTAGATGCGGTTGTGAATGCAGCCGGTGGTGCTAAATTCGCAAAACTTACAGAATTAACACCTGAAATCAATGAAGTAGGTATTCAAAGTAAACAAAAAGGGCAAGTGAATCTCGTCCTTCTAGGGATGGATTATGTCAATGATAATGGCAGCTTTACCTTAACAACTGGAATTATGATGGATGACCCTATTAAGGAAGGTGCTGGAATCGCCATGGCAAATGGTGCAGTGAAGTATTTTGTCAAAGCTGCCGCCATTGAAATGCCAAGAGGAATTCGTATTAATAGTGTAAGCCCAACAATCATGAAAGAATCATGGGAGGCACTGGGTTCTTATTTTCAAGGATTTGACCCTGCTCCTGCAAGTAAAGCTGCATTACTATATAAGAAAAGTGTGCTTGGTGCACTGACAGGGAAAAACCTTGAGATGTATTAATAGGTAACAAAATGCTTGCCAAGTTGAAGTTGGCAAGCATTTTACTACCCTTTTTAAACTTTTTAATCACTCATCCTCTATCCCTAAATATTCAATATAAAATTCATAGTTCTTCGATTCTTTCATCCCATCAACTTCTAATGTTCCCCTGTATAATGTATCTCCTGTTTTACTATCACCAACAAAAAGAATTGCTTCTGCATTCATATTTTTATAAGGTGTGACAATATATATTTTTCCATTTTTTATTTTGATATGAGCTTCTTCAGAATTATCCCCCGCTATATCAAATGTTCGTTTAGAGGCAATATTTTCAGACTGGATATCGTAATTAATTATTTCGATTTCCTTTTCCGACTGACGTGTAAACATTAGTAAGTGCCCGTTTTGCGTTGGAAAGTCAATGTTCTGTAATTCATTTGGTAATTTTAGTTTGACTATTTTATCTGTTTGTAAATCATATTTCATAAGTTCCTTTTCTATTACTTGACTCTCATACATATCAGGTTCCGCTTCTATATCCTCATACGTATTTTTTTCAAAGATGAAAAATGGATCTGTTTGTGTTGTTTCACTATCGACGACATGTACATCTGTATACTGATTAGAATTATTGCTTTCATAAGCGTATTGAAATGCCAACTCATCATTCACTATTTCTCCTGTTTTCCAATCAATGGCATATACGTGTAATTCACCTTGTGGGTGCTTATCAATTGTTGCGACCACTTTAATCTTTTCACCATCAAACCAAACCCTGTTTACGGCAATATAATCATATTTCTCCTCATTAGGAAAATGGATATCCAAATTCCTCTTTTCTTGTTTCTTTTTATCCAATACACTAGCTTCTATATCAATATTTGCGTTTCCATTTATAATATTAGGTGAATGGATTGTATCAATATAAATGAGCAAATCATCATTTTCGTAAAAATCTCCTGAATTTGATTTTCCTCGCATAAAACTCCCATATTCTTTGCGCAGGCGTTCGATTTCAGGAGTTGTATCAGACTTGATTTGTTCATAGATAGATGGTAATCGGTTCATTGATGTCGATTCATTATTTGTAATGGCTATATAACTTGAATGATGTTCAGAAAGAAGGTTTCCTTCTATTATTACATCTTGAATTTCTTTTACATCACCAGCTTGCTTTTTAAAATATATATCTGAAAATACAGATGCTTTAGGACTAGATTGTATATAAAAAGTTCCAATGATAATAATCGTCAAAACGGTAAGACTAATTAATTTCCAATACTTCTTCAACAGTTTCCCCTCCATTTACACGGTAATTTTCTTATTTAATAAATAACGACTGATTAAAATAGATAAAATCATCACAAGAATCCCTAATATAATTTCCAAATAAAATAACTCCAAAGGATATAAATAGGATTTTCCAGTAAATAAAACTGTAAAAATAGGTGCCACTAAAATCCCCATCATTATTGCAATATAAATAATGCCATAAAAAATTCCTTTAACCTGAAAGCTTCTTTCAAATAAAATCGCAGTAAAAATAAGAAATACTACCATAAACCCAATTCCATAATAAATCAGAAAATCACTGAAATAATTTGGAAATAAAACGGATAAAGGATGGTATGAAGAAATTGCTTCCTTTGAAGTCAAGGCCATTTGAAATTCATCCGGAATCATGACATCTATCATTTTATTTTCAATCGGTAGTAAAACTAATTGTAATGCGACAAGTCCAAGTACCATTAAAAAAATGGTTGTTGCCTTTGCTAAATAAATATTTATCCGTGCTGTTGGTAACATAAGTAAACGATAGATAAATGTACTTTTCCCAAACCAATCCCTATACCAAATAAGAAATACATAAATCAATAATACAGCGATACAAATTATAATAGGAAATATAAACCACCATGAACCCAAGACTCGTACAAGATCCATATATCCATTCATCTCAAGAAATTCCTGAACTGGAACTCCTTCTTTATAAATCATCCAATTTGCTTCTTTCAAGTATGATTTCGACTTCAAAAAGGTTCCGACTAACTGCAAAACCACCGTTATACCAATTAATGATAGATATACTTTTATAAAACGATTCACTTCAAAATTGACTAATTTCAAGTAATTCTTCACGCACGATACACCTCTCTCATGACATCGACAATGGATTTTCCTTCTTTTTCACGAACTTCTTCTGCATCAAACTCCTTCAGAATAACACCTTGATCCAAAAGAACAGCCTTATCAATTAGATGTTCAATATCATGTATTTCATGCGTTGTAATAATCACACCACGTTCTTCGATTAAATGACTGGTAAATACCTCTGCTATTTGTTCTCGACTAAATATATCAATCCCGGAAAATGGCTCATCCATTAAAACATAATCAACATCTAAGGCAAGACCTAGAAGAAGATTCGCTTTTGCCCGATTTCCTTTTGACAATTCCGAGATTCTGTCTGTTTTTTCGAGGCGAAAGAAATGCAACATTTCGTCTGCACGTTTTTGGTTCCAACTTGTATAAAAGTCCTTCATAAATTCCATCGCTTCTTCAATTCGCATTTGTTGGAGCATCGTAATTTCATCTGGAATAAAGGTGATTTTTTCATAACTTGCTTTATCGACTTTCTTTCCATCAATTAATATTTCACCACTTTTAATTGGGGTTAAATTCATAATCGCGTTCATAATGGTTGTTTTCCCAACACCATTGATACCAATTAAACAAGTAATTTCCCCTTTATTTGCAGTAAAACTAACCCCTTTTAAAACCTTTTTACGTCCGTAATTTTTAGTAATGTTTTTTACTTCAATCATTTTCTCCCTTCCCCTCATTATTCGAAGTTTTTTCATAATTTTCCTTCACATTTTCTAGCATTTCATCTAGTGGAACTTTAATTGAACGCATGGATGTAATGAATGCACTTGTCGCCTCCATGATTAATTCTTCTCTTAATGCACGTAATATTTGTTCATCTTTCGTAACCCGACTTGGTAAATTACCTTCCGTGAAAATCAATCCCTCTTCCTCCATCTCCCTATACGCTCTTTGCGCAGTGTTTGGATTTATTTTTAATTTATTCGCCAATTCTCTTCTTGACGGAACTTCCCCTCCAGGCTCCAACTCACCTTTTGCTATTCTTTCCTTAAAATGTTGAACAACCTGGACATAGACAGGATCCCGACTATTAAACTTCAGTCCCATAGACACATCTCCTATATCACTGTTGATTACATACCTCTTTTAATACGCGTATTAAACACACCATACACATTATATAAAAAAGAGATATTCTTTGATTGTACGTTGGTATCTTGTATGTACTATGTCTTTAATACAGTATTCATAAAAAAATGTATTAAGGACATCACACACGACTTAAGTGTATTATACATGTAGTACATTAAAAGTCAATTAGTTTTTTGATATTTTTTAAATGACACACGTTTGGAGAATATTTTTTTGAAAATGAACGTAGATTGAAGCAAACTTTATTCTTCTTATTGTTAGCCTGTGTTAAGATGGATTTTGAAACAGAAAAAGAAGAGGGGAAATTACGGAATGAAATTAATATCTTGGAATGTAAATGGACTTAGAGCCTGTGTGCGGAAAGGCTTTTTAGATTATTTTCATAAAGTAGATGCAGATATCTTCTGTGTTCAAGAAATAAAATTACAAGCTGGACAAATTGATTTAGACTTAGAAGGGTATCATCAATATTGGAATTATGCCGAAAGAAAAGGTTATTCCGGAACAGCTATTTTCACAAAACAAAAACCCGAATCTGTTCAATACGGATTACTTGATGAAAATAGTGAATCAGAAGGTAGAATTATTACATTAGAATTTGAAGAATTTTATTTAGTGAACGTATATACACCAAATTCCCAACGTGATTTAGCAAGACTTGATTTTCGCTTGGACTGGGAAGATAAGATATATGAACACCTCACTCGATTGGATGAAAAAAAGCCAGTCATTTATTGTGGGGATTTAAATGTTGCTCATCAAGAAATTGATATACGTAATGCAAAATCAAATATCGGCAATTCTGGTTTTACTTATGAAGAAAGAGAGAGAATGACAGAATTACTTAATGCTGGCTTCATTGATTCCCTTCGTTATTTCCATCCTGATACAGAAGGGATTTATACTTGGTGGTCATATATGAAAAACGTCCGTGCCCGTAATATCGGGTGGCGAATTGACTACTTTATTGTTTCTGAACGATTAAAAGATCACCTCCAAGACTCTGTCGCTCATCCTGATGTAATGGGAAGTGATCATTGCCCAATTCAATTAACCATTAATTTATAAATTAACTCTAAGCTGTGATGTTTTTTCACAGCTTTTTTATTTAAAACCAATATGGTCTCTCAGCGGTATCATCAGTGACCATTCAACCAAACAAATCCATGGAACAGGCTCTCATCGGTATCATCAGTGACCAATCGATCAAACGGATTCATGGAACGGGCTCTCAGCGGTACCGTCAGTGACCATTCAACCAAACAAATCCATGGAACAGGCTCTCATTGGTACCGTCAGTGACCAATCAATCAAACAGATTCATGAAACAGGCTCTCATCGGTACCCTCAGTGACCAATCAATCAAACAGATTCATGAAACAGGCTCTCATATGCGATAATGACTTACTTTGTAACAAGCTATTCACATTGTGTTCATATTCTTCCATTATCATGTATTTAGAATGAAAATATAGTGATGAATGATGAATATGAAGGAGAGATTTCTTTGAAGACATATAGTAAAACATTATTGCGCTTTTCAGCGATATTTGCCTTAGTAGGTGCTTTTTTAGGTTCACATATGGCCGGAGCTGGAAGTTATGCCTTTAAATCTGTCCATGCCCATATCCTTGTCGTTGGATGGCTGACATTATTTGCTTGGTCAGTTTATTATAAATTATATACACCTGTAAATAAAAAATTAGCTGCAGCACATGTATGGACAGCAATCATTGGATCGATTGGGCTTACGGTTGGGATGTGGCTCTACTATGTGAAGCCATTTAATTTAAATGAAACAGTGACAACGATTCTCTTCATTGTTGGGGGAACCATTTTGCTCATTAGCTTTGTATTTTTCGCTTTACTAACATTTATGAAAACAGAAGATGAAAACTAAGAAAAGCGGATCCACCTTGGACCCGCTTTTTCTATTTAATGTTTCACGTTTTGAAAATAATCAATCAATCCAAGGGAACTTAAATATAAATCCAAATTAATTAACAGGAATACCTCATGACTATCTCCAACACCTTGTTTGCGAAGATAATTCTTTACCTTGGCTTGTAAACGGCTCGTTAAATCCTCGTATGTTCCTTCATGAAAAAATACTTCTTCCGCTTCTTCTAAAAAGATATCTAACCAATCATTTACTTGGTTTAGTGCTTCTTTTGGGTGATCTGTCTTTCCATAATGACCATAAAAGATGTGTTTTATATCTAAATCTTGTAATAACCCCAATGATTGTTTCATTGCCTCCGGGTCAAGTTGGTTCGGTGGTGTAAAAGGCAAATATAAATCAATTCCTATTTGGCTAAGCTGATCATATCTCACACCAGCAACATTTCCAGTAAACACTGCTTTTGCATTTTGATGATATACTGCAAAATGATGTGTTACATATCCTGGTGTATCTAGAAATTCCAATACACACTTTGGTCCAATTTGCAATGTTTCACCGGGTTTTTTTACTAAAATATCCTCTTTGTACACTTTACCGATTGGATCAAAAAAGTCTGTAAAACTATCTCCATACATCGCTCGAGTAATCGCTGCTACCTTTCTTGGTTTTAACAAATACTCAACCGCTTCTGGATGAACAACAACTTTTGCCTGGAGACATTCCCGCATGAGAATACCTACACCTCCAGCATGATCTAAATTAGCATGGTTTAAAATAATGTATTTTACATCTTGTAGTGTATAACCTAACTCTAATAATCCAGCCTTAATGTGCTTTACAGATGGGCTTGGGCCTGTCCCAACAAGGGTTAATTCTTCTTCTGTTAAGACAAAAATTCCTGTTCGGTTTGGAACATTCATATCCAATCCATCAATAACATACACATTTTTCATGAGTTGAACAGGTTCTTTTTTAAAGGTTTCCATCATTTATACTCCCTTTTCTGAAATAATTTTATGCAAATAACACAACTATATCTACACAAACAATCCTAACATCCAAGGTGCAGCATACAAAACCATAAACTGGACTCCATAATTAACACCCCAGCGATGTAATGTTCCTGCAACTAATCCAATTAAAAGTACACCTGCAATATTAAGCCAACCAGCATCACGATATGCTAACATTAACACAAGGCCGAAGAAAACACCTAATAATGCTTCATGTGGAATATATTTAAAAACAAATGCGCATATTTGTTGAGAATATTTTACGGTTATATAATACGTTAACCCAATTGCAATTACAGCACCAATAACAGTTGCAAACACGAACTCATTCATGGAAAGTAAATGATGTAAATTATGTTCTTCTGTTAAAACAGGCGGTGCTTGGAATAGTGCAATGGCAGGACCGATTGCTGTTGGTGATAATGGCAGACCAATCGCAATCAAAGGAATTAATGTTCCTGAAATATAGGTTGCATTTGTTAAACCATCCATACTAGAAATTGCTCTTGAAGCTCGTTTAACAGGATCTTTAATATGCTTTGTAAATACCTCTCCTAAGAAAATTGTGATCCCAACTGGACTCATGAAGAATGTAAGAACTCCGGTAAAAGAAGCAATAGATGCAGTTTTTACTTCCTTTTTATCCAATATTTTAAATGGATTAGGAAAGCCCTTTACTTGTGATTGTTTCTTTACCTTTATTTCTTTTTTGGAATGTCGTGGTAATTTTTCCCGTATATCCCGATTTAATAACTCAAATAACTTTAAAATAATGGGACCAATTGTAATTCCTAAGAAAAACGACGTAAATACAGTCTTGTCCTCAGGGATAATGCCAATCCCCCAATATAAGTGACGTAATCCTTGAATAAGAATTGCAAATGGCAAAATGGTAGCTAATGCAAGCCACCTGTTCTTAGACATGATAGCTAAAAAAATCGCTCCACCGAAAAAGATTGGTCCAGCATACTCTGCAATTCCTTCACCAAAAGGCGCTAATAAGCTTGCTAAAAGTAAACTAACTGGAACAGCAACAATCGTTCCAATAACAGATCCTGATGCCATTTTTCGGATACTAACATCTGGTAATCCGTATTTTTTTAGTACCATGGCATGTTCCACCATTGGTGCAGCCATTACTCCACCAGGTATTCCAGCGACAGCAACTGGAATAGAATCCGTTAGTTTCTTGGCTACAATTGCCGCAATAAAAAATGTTAAAATAATGATTGGTTCCAACCCTGCTAGTACAAGTACAAGTGTGACCGGAGCAAGCACTGCTGTTTCATCTGTTCCCGGTGCAATACCTATAATTGTATAAATTGCGGTTCCTAATACTGCGGCAATAATCATTTGTACAATTAATGTGACATCCATTACTTACTCCTCCTCATCTACATACTCAAATGTCCGTTTTGGTTTAATGATGATACTGCAAATAATAAAGCCAATAACCGTACCAATCAGACCAAAAACAAGTGATTTCGTTGCATCATCTGGAGCAAGTAAATAGGCTCCCATGGTTGTCACACTACATATAATTAAGCTAAGTACAAGGTCTTTTATATGGACAACATCTTCCCAAACTTCAATATATTCTTCTTTTTCATGGTTTGATTTCATTACACCTACTCCTCTTCCGTTTTTATTCAGGTCTTACTTTAACATAATATAATAACACAGTACTTTTTAAATAGGAAAAGTATTTTATTTTTACTTTCAATATATAATAAGGGAATAATTTATAGGGAAACGTTCAAAATAAAAGTGATTATGATGAAGGAGGAATTAGCATGCATCAACAAAATCAATCCCAGAACTTTCAACAATCAGAACAGGTTACACCACAAATGAACCATGGAGGACATGAGTTATTTGACTCCCATGAAGCAATTAGTGGGCTATCTGGTGGTTTGGAGCAATTTTTGCTTTATGAACAGCATATCCAAGATCCGGAATTAAAATCAATCCTACAGCGTCAACGCAGCTTTTTAACGCAACTATATAATACTGCTGTAGAGACATTGAAAACAGGCCAAGATCCCGCTGTCAAAACACAAGTTTACAAAATGCAGACAAGTAATGATGTTTTATTTGGGATGCAAGCCTCTCAGCCTAAATCACCTGCTCAATCGGTAAATGAATTAAACGACCAATGTATTTCTGACTTTATGATGAGTGTGATGAAGGCAAATGCATCTAGCTTTACGATGGCGGCATTGGAAACAACAAACCCTGTACTACGTCGAGTTTTTGCTGATAGTGTTCCAAATTTAATTGAAATGGCATATGAAACTTTCCTATACCAAAACAAAAACCATTATTATCAAGTTCCACAATTAAAACAAGAAGATATGAATAACTATTTGAATGCCTTTGCACCAATTCAAGGTGGTACCATGATGCAATAAAAGGTTCATTCAGGTAGACGATTTCTAACACATTAAAATACCGCATCACCAAATGGTGAGCGGTATTTTTTTAATCAAGTAACCGATTATTTTCATCGGTTGCCATTATTCTTACATTTCTAACCCCATTTGTCATATCTACTTTACCCTGACCATCACAAACACTACATTTATATTGCCAACCTTCATCATCTGCTAACATCCCTGTTCCGTGACATGCTTTACATAGGGTATCTTCAGGCAAGACACATACCTCCCTTTTATTTCTTTTGATTTTTCACCCAGTTTATAATTCCACCTTGTAACATGATGTCTTTCTGCCTTTCCGAAAGAACATGCATGACTTCAATTGAAATATCTTTTCCTTTTACATCTAATGTAAAATTTTTACCTGCTTTTACTTTATTTCTTAAGTCAGAGACAACTAAAGTATCCCCTTGCTCTATTTTTTCATAATCCTTTTCATGGACAAAGGTTAATGGTAATACACCAAAGTTCACTAAATTTTGCCAATGGATCCGTGCAAAATCTTTTACAAGTGCAATTTTTAAACCAAGATAGCGTGGTGCTAATGCGGCATGTTCACGACTTGACCCTTGACCATAATTATAGCCACCAACAATGGCATGCCCCCCATGATCAACTGTCTTTTTTGCTCGTGAATAATACGTGTCATCAACAATTTCAAACGTAAATTTACTTATCTCTGGTAAATTACTCCGATACGGAAGAACCCTCGCTCCACCCGCAAGAATTTCATCTGTTGATATGTTATCTGACATTTTTAATAAAACAGGTACTTCTAATTCATCTGGTAATTCATCCATAGCAGGTATGGAGGCGATGTTTGGTCCTTTTTCTAACGTGACATTCTTTGCCTCTTCATATGGCAACGGATGGTCTAATACATTTTTATCCACTGTTGGATTCTTCATTTCTTTTACCTTTGGATAAGAAAAATCCATTGTACGTGGATCTGTAATTTGACCTGTTAACGCAGATGCTGCAGCTGTTTCTGGGCTACATAAATAAACACTATCCTCTTTTGTACCAGATCTTCCTGGGAAGTTTCTCGGTGTTGTCCGTAAACTGTTTTTCCCTGTAGCAGGTGCTTGCCCCATACCAATACATCCATTACATCCTGCCTGGTGCATTCTCGCTCCAGCCTGGATAAGAGAAGCAATATGACTTTCTTTTACAAGGTCTGTTAACATATGACGTGACGTTGGATTTATATCAAAGGAAACTCCGTCATGAACACGTCTTCCTTTCACTATTTCAGCTGCTATCGCAAAATCTCGATACCCTGGATTAGCAGACGAACCAACATAAGATTGGTAAATAGAGGTCCCTGCTATTTCTCTTACTGGTACAACATTTCCAGGGCTTGATGGTTTTGCTATTAATGGTTCTAATTCTGACAAATTTATTTCTTCATCAATATCATATGTTGCGTCTTTATCTGCAATTAATTCAATCCAATCGTCTTCCCTTCCTTGTGCCTTTAGATAGCTTTTTACTTCTTGGTCAGAAGGAAATACTGTTCCAGTTGCCCCTAATTCAGCTCCCATATTGGCAATCACATGGCGATCCATAGCACTTAAATTTTCTAGCCCTGGTCCATAATATTCAATGACCTTTCCGACACCACCTTTTACATCATAACGACGCAAAAGTTCCAAAATAACATCTTTTGCACTAACCCAATCTGGTAATTCGCCTGTCAATTTAATTCCCCAAACTTTAGGCATTTTTACATAAAATGGTTCACCTGCAATTGCTAATGCTACATCTACACCACCAGCTCCCATCGCAAGCATTCCCATACAGCCATTTGCACATGTATGACTATCTGAACCAAGCAAGGTTTTTCCTGGTTTTGCTAAATACTGCATATGAACTGGATGACTAACACCATTTCCAGGGCGACTATGGTATAGACCAAATCTTCTAGTAGCACTATATAAAAATAAATGGTCATCCGGATTTTTATTATCTTCTTGAATTAAATTATGGTCCACATATTGTGCCGATACTTCTGTCTTGGCACGTTCTAACCCCATTGCTTCTAATTCAAGCATGACAAGTGTACCAGTTGCATCTTGTGTAAGAGTTTGGTCAATCTTTAAACCAATCTCTTCTCCTGGTACCATTTCTCCTGATACAAGATGACTTTGGATCAATTTTTGTGTAACATTAAACCCCATTCCTTTTCCTCCTCGCTATACAATTACACTCCTCTTACCCTTTATTAGTATATGAATTAAAAAGGAAAATATTTGCCAATAGGTGAATAGTCTTCGCTTACATTTTTTCGACTTTAGCATTCTCGGAAACATTTCACGTCTATTCATGCCCAATTTTTATGAATTTGTGATTTTAGGTAACAATTAGCTCCTACTCGTTACCATCCTTCCACTTTTTTCGAATATCGGTCACGATTAGCGTTTATTCGTGCCTGTTTTTTGTGGATTTGCAATTTTTGGGAATGATTAGATCATATTCGTTCCCAGCTTTCCTCTTTTTCCGAATATCGGTCACGATTAGTGTCTATTCATTCCCATTTTTTATGATTTTACGATTTCCAGTAACAATTAGCTCCTATTCGTTCCCGTCTCCTACATTTTTTGAGTTTTTAGTAACGAACACGAACACATTTGTGCAAAGTTGTATTTACTCAATAAAAAGCACCCCTGGCATTAGATTTTCAATTTAATTTCAGAGGTGCCCCATAAAACGCTCTTTTATAAATTTTGCCCATAATATTTATCAAGGGAAAATCCTCGACCCAAGATTTCCGATGCATTAAGGAAGATAACGAAAGAAGATGGTTCTTCTTCCTCAAGACGTTTTTTCAAATGAACAGCTTCTTTTTGGTCCGCAACACAAAGGATCATTGTTTTTTCCCTTTTCGTATATCCACCAACTGAACGCACTGTTGTTAATCCGCGGTCAATTTCTTCTTTAATAAAGGTTTGAATTTTTTCTTCCTCTTCTGTAATAATCAAAATCAACTTACTTCGTGATGTATCAATTAGAACAGCATCAATAGCTTTTCCTGTGATATAAATTGCCATTAAAGCAAAAAGGGTCAATTCTAAATTAAACACAATTAAAGAAGCACCCACAACCAATCCATCAACAATAAATTGTGAATAACCACTTGAAATACCTGTAAACTTTCTCACAATTTGGGCGATGGCAGCTGTTCCTCCTGTGGACCCATTTCCTTTATAAACAATCCCTAGCCCAATCCCTAAAACAATTCCTCCATATAATGCACCTAAAAAGGGATTTGTTATCATGATTGGAATATCCTCTGATAACCAGATTACAAATGGTACCCAAAATGTCCCAAGTAATGTTTTCTCAGAGAAATCCCTGCCCAATACAATCCAACCGATAATGAAAATTGGAATATTCATGATAAATTGTGTAAAGGCAGGACTTAATTCAAATAGCTCATACAGAATGGTACTTACGCCTGATAGTCCCCCAGCAGCTAATTTAGTTGGTAATAAAAAAATATTATAAGCCAAACCAACCATGGTGGCACCAATTATTACTAGTAAATAATCATAATATTTTGATCGTTTCTTCGCCAAATCAAATCCCTCTCTCTATAGACTGCTTTAAAAAGCATTGTTTTCTATTGTATTTTGTGTTATTTTTATATATTCCCAGGAATCAAATCATTAACAAACCGTTAATTTTATTTTATATTCATAAATGGAGAAATCCAAGCTATATTTTAACATATGGGCTTGTTTTAGTAGATTATTTTTTAAATCCCTAAAAATTACCAAATTCTTGCCCTGTTGCAATCCCACAATGTATACAGTATAATATACATTTGATACTTTATATTAATAGTTTGTTAGATTAAAAATGAGGTGAAACAAAGTGAAGAAATTTTTACAAACAAAGATGGGGTTCTTCTTTGTAGCAGCAACTTTGCTTTGGCTAAAATCGTATTTGATTTATGTGATTGAGTTTAATTTAGATATAAAAAATAGTATACAGTCTTTCCTCTTATTTATAAATCCAATTAGTTCGGTACTGATTTTCCTTGGTATTGCACTTTTTGCAAAAGGGAAAAAAGCTGGAAAGTGGATTATTATAATCGATTTTTTAATGAGTTTCTTTCTGTATGCAAATGTAGTCTTCTATCGATTTAATAATGACTACATCACATTACCAACTCTTACACAAACAAGCAATTTTGGTAGCTTAGGTGGAAGTATCGTTAGTTTGATGGAGTTGTATGATGTTTTTTATGCTATTGACTTGATTCTATTAATCTTCTTATTTATGAAAACGAAGCATCATTGGTCAGATGAACGTTTACAATTACGTAAACCTGTACTTATTTTAATGGCTGGTGCTATTGCTTTCTCAGTAAACTTAAGTATGGCTGAAGCAGATCGTCCGCAGTTACTAAAAAGAACTTTTGATCGAAATTATATTGTGAAGTACTTAGGAGCTTATAATTTCGCCATCTATGATACGATACAAAATATCAAATCATCATCACAACGTGTTTTTGCAGATAGCAATGACATTGTAGATATTAAGGAATATACGAAAGAAAAGTATGCAAAACCAAATCCGGCACTTTTTGGAGCTGCTAAAGAAAAAAACATTATCAAAATTCACTTAGAATCCTTCCAATCATTTCTAATTGATTACGAATTACACGGAGAAGAAGTAACACCTTTCTTAAACTCATTAGTTCATGATCAGAAAAAAGGATTCACATATTTTGATAACTTTTTCCATCAAACAGAACAAGGAAAAACAGCTGATGCTGAATTCATCCTAGATAACTCATTGTATGGATTACCACAGGGAGCTGCCTTTGTTACGAAAGGAAATAATACGTATCAAGCCCTACCTGCTATTTTAAATCAACGGATGAATTATACTTCTGCTGTTTTACATGGAGATTATAAATCTTTCTGGAATCGCGATGAGATTTATAAACAATTTGGAATCGATCACTACTTTGATGCTAGCTATTATGATATGTCCGAAGAGAACGTCATTAATTATGGATTAAAAGATAAGCCATTTTTCGAAGAATCAATCCCAATGTTAGAATCATTAGATGAACCATTCTATGCGCATTTAATGACCTTAACACATCACCATCCATATTTGATTGATGAAGAAGATGCAACAATTGAACCTGCTGAAACAGGTGATGGTTCTGTTGACCGCTATTTCCAAACTGCAAGATATTTAGACGAATCATTAAAAGAGTTTATTGATGATCTAAAAGAAGCTGGTCTATATGAAGACTCCCTTATTTATATTTATGGTGACCATTATGGTATCTCTGAAAACCATAATCGAGCAATGGAGGAGATTTTAGATAAAGAAATAACACCTCTTGTTAGTGCCAACTTACAACGAGTTCCATTTCTAATTAAAATACCTGGAGTGGAAAGTCAAGGCATTAACCATCGATATACTAGTCAAATGGATGTCATGCCGACACTCCTACACTTAATGGGAATTCGGGCAGATGATTACATCTTATTTGGAACAGATATGTTTTCAGAAGATCATAAGCAATTCGTTCCATTCCGTAGAGGCGACTTTGTAACTCCTGATTTCTCTTATATTTCAGGTTCATACTACGATAATGAAACCGAAGAAGAAATCGAAGAAGTCACAGATAAAATGGAGAACATGAAACAACAGATAGAAAATGAACTTCAATTATCAGATAAACTAGTTTACGGTGATTTACTACGATTCTATACTCCAACAAAGGATTGGGAAGAAGTTGATCCTTCTATCTATCATTATGGTGTAGATGAGGAAGATGCAGAGATAGAACAGAATCAAGAGAATTCCGAAACAGACGATGAAACAATTGAGGATACAGATAAAGAATCAACTGATGAAACAAACCAAAAAGAAGATGACCAATGATTAACAAAATCATAACAAGCTCCTTGAAATAATAATCAAGGAGCTTTTTTGTTTAGCTATTTTCTAAAAGCAAGAAACAGATCACCTTTACATTGAAACCTCCACCATAAATTCTTACAATAAGTGAAGAAGTATTATAACGTAAAAGAACAAATAAAAGCGAGGTCACATGTATGTCAAATAAAAATGTAAATGATTTTCTAACTGACGGTATCTACGGAACAAGACTTCCCAAGCAAGAAGAACGTAACAAGTATCTAGGAACATTACGTGAGAGAATTGTTCTTGCCTTAACAATTGGGCAGACAATGTCTGACAAAGGGTTAAAAGCCTTAAGAGAAGAAATGAGAAAACATCCTGACGCATCTCTTATCTTTAATGGGAACATAGCTGATAAATTCTTGAATGAAGGAAAAAAATTAGCAAAAAAATACCATATTCCCTATACCATTATTACAAATCGAGAAACAGAGACAAGTATTGGGGCTGTTCTTAAATATGATTACGCAATCGATAAGGAAGAAATTTTTATAAAAGAGGAAGAAACTTCTCAATCAAAAGAACAACAAAAGCAATCCATTTTTCGAAAACTGTTTAAATAGGATAAATGAAATAAGGCGATCCTTCCATATAGGAAGTGGACCGCCTTTTCTTATACCTTTTGAATACGAATATTACTAACCATAAGAATCATTAAAATAGTTGTAACCACTGCATAAAAGAGAACTGGTAACTGATTTGCGAATAAAACTAAAAACGTTAAAATAGTTCCTGCAGCAGTAATCGGTATTCCGTAAAATGCACCATCAAATTCTTGTACATTGTATCTCGCTAATCGTATTGCACCACATAATACATAGAAGACGACTAGAACCGCTCCGACAGTTGGTACTTGATATAAACTTGTTTCATAAACAAGTAAAGCTGGTGCCAGACCGAATGATATTAAATCACTTAATGAATCCAATTCTTTTCCAAAATCTGATTCAATATTATATTTGCGTGCTACCACTCCATCAAAACGATCAAATAATGCAGCAAGAAATAAAAATAATACACTAAAATTCGTAAACCCTTTTAAAACAAAGACGATAGACATAATACCAAAACTTAAATTCATTAATGTGATAGCATTCGCTTTTTGTTCTTTCAATTTAGTATAATTAATATGTCTTAATAAAAACATTCGTTCAACCCCCTTTTTAAATGAACTTTCACCACATATTAAATACGTAAAGGATCTGATGATTCATGATGAAGTTTTTACTAAAGTACTTTGTAGAACTTACAGGAAACGCCTATAGCTCCACACTATTAAAGTCATTTAGTCAATCACGTCTAAGTAAACCACTTATTCGTCCTTTTTCTAAAGCTTATTCTATTAACCTAAAAGAAACAGAATATCCAATACACCATTACCAAACACTACACGATTTTTTTACACGTCGTTTAAGAGATAAAGCACGCCTTATTGATTATTCTTCAGACACATTTATTTCTCCCGTTGATGCATTATTAAGTGAGATGGGAACCATTGCTGAAAACCAGACTTTCTATATTAAGGATCAACTTTATACTTTAGAAAAAATTCTTGGAAGTAAAGAAAAGGCAAATGTGTATCGAAACGGGCATTTCTACATATTATACCTTTCACCAAGCCACTACCATCGATTTCACTATCCAATTACAGGAAGACTTGAGAGTCGATACGCTCTAGGTGAAAAGTCATATCCAGTCAATCAATTTGGTCTAAAGTATGGTAACATGCCTTTTTCCACGAATTATCGTATCATTTCTGAATTAGCTAGCCCGTTTGGAAAGATAGCTATGATTAAGATTGGAGCGCTCAATATTAATTCCATTCAGTTACATCATACGGGTTCGCATTTTAACAAAGGCGAGGAACTGGGTTATTTTTCTTTTGGATCGACTATTCTTCTCCTTTTTGAAGAAAACAGTCAATTTCAACCATTAATGAAGCCAAATACAGAAGTGCTCATCGGGCAAGCCATTGCGAAATGGATGAATAAATAAGTGAATAAACAATTATGTGTGTTGTTTTCGATAGCGATAATAGGTAATACATACAACGATAATAAGGATAAGGGTTCCAACTATACTCCAGGAATACTTGCGAATAAAGTCTGCAATGATACCCCAATTTGCACCTAGACGATTTCCTAATGATAAAAACACAGTTACCCAAACAACAGCACCTATCGTAGCAAAAAATAAAAAATGTTTGAAAGAATACTTTGTAATTCCACTGATATAGGCAGCAACATGACGGACACCTGGAATAAAATAAGATATAATAAGAAAAATAGAACCATATTTAGAAAATAGTCTTTTTGTTCGTTCAATAGTATGTGCTCTAACTTTTAATTTAGAGCCATACTTACGAACAAATGGTTCTCCCAATTTCACCCCAATAAAGTAACTAATCGATATGCCACAAATGGATCCAAACACAGCTGATAAAAAAGTTATTGTAAAGCTCATTTCTCCTAGTGAAGTAATGTAGCCTAAATAAGTAACTAATACTTCATCAGGCACTGGAAGTCCTAATAATCCCATTGTCAACAAAGTAAAGATTGCAATATAACCATATTGGCTAACAGCTTCATGCCATACTCCCATTGTATTTCCCGCTTTCATATGAAAATAAATAATAAACAATGAATAGTATTTATTATACTACAAAAGTATAGTTATTAGGCTATTAATTTTATCTTATTTACTAATACGTGTAATACTAAAAAAGGATTCATAAAAGTTCTCTTTTTACATAGATTGGATATATATGATGAGTCACGTTTAGAATCTTGTACTTCTTTATTTATTAAAGCTCCTTTACACATGGTAAGCGTTTTCATATAATGGTATTAATCATAGAATAGGAGGGTTAGTATGAAGCGAGTAGAAGAAGGAACATTATTGTGGGAGCCATCTTCAGATTACATGAAACAATCACATATATTTCAGTATATGAATTGGTTAAAGAAAAAGAAAGGGCTTGATTTCGCTGACTATCAATCTCTTTGGGAATGGTCCACGAACGAAGTAGAAGAATTTTGGGAATCGCTTTGGAATTATTTTAATATAAAAAGCAAAACACCATACACCTCTGTTTTAACATCACATAACATGCCTGGAGCAAAGTGGTTTCAAAATGCAACAATCAACTATACAGAACACATTTTCAAAAACAGGCAAAAACATTTACCAGCAATTATTCATACATCAGAATTACGTCCTCAAACAGAAGTTACATGGAAGAAATTATATCAAGATACAAGCGCCTTACAAGAAACACTCAGCAATATGGGCGTGACAAAGGGTGATCGAGTTGTATCATACATTCCTAATATCTACGAAGCCGTTGTTTCTTTTCTAGCTGTAGCAAGTCTTGGAGCAATCTGGTCTAGTGCATCACCTGACTTTGGAACAAATAGTGTCATTGATCGTTTTAAGCAAATTGAACCGAAAGTAATGATTACGGTTGATGGGTATCGCTATGGTGGGAAAGATTTCAACCGCTTGCCTGTGCTTAAAGAAATCCAAGAAGCACTTCCAATGTTGGAGGCAACAATTGCGATTCCATATCTTAACCAAGATGCAAATTTTGAACCACTAAAAAATGTTACACATTGGGAAGATGCCGTTACTCCAAACGAGAGAGAGCTTACCTACGAATATGTCGAATTTAATGATCCACTATGGATTTTATTCTCATCAGGTACAACCGGAGTCCCAAAACCTATTGTTCACAGTCAAGGCGGTATGCTTTTAGAACACTTAAAAGCAATCACATTCCATGCTGACCTTGGTGAAGGTGATCGGTTCTTTTGGTTTACGACAACTGGCTGGATGATGTGGAATTTCCTTGTCGGGGGTCTTTTAACTGGAAGCACCATTATTTTATATGATGGGAATCCCGCATATCCAGATAAAAACTTTTTATGGAAGCTGGCAGAAGATACGAAAATGACTTTATTTGGTACAAGTGCGAGCTTCCTTACTGCTTGTATGAAAGATGGAATTGAACCGGGAAATACATTTGATTTGAGCCATTTAAAAAACATTAGTTCTACTGGTTCTCCATTACCACCAGAAGCCTTTCAATGGTGCTATGAAAATGTCAAAGAAGATTTGTTAATTGCTTCATCTAGTGGTGGAACAGATGTATGTACTGCCTTTATATTAGGTGTTCCAATCTTACCTGTGCATGCTGGTGAACTACAATGTCGTGGGCTTGGAGCGAAAATTGAAAGTTTTAATATGGCTGGAGAAGCACAAATTAATGAAGTTGGTGAATTAGTGTTAACTGAACCATTCCCAGCAATGCCTATCTTTTTTTGGAATGACACAGATGGGAGAAGACTTCAAGAAAGCTATTATGATATGTTCCCAGGGATTTGGCGACATGGAGACTATTTAAAAATTACGGAGCATGGTTCATGTATTATTTATGGAAGGTCAGATGCCACTATTAACCGTGGGGGTATACGAATTGGTACAAGTGAAATATACCGAGCAGTTGATTTAGTAGAAGAAGTAGAAGATAGCTTAATAGTAGATATTCCGAAAGAAGATGGAGATTCGTTTGTACCGTTATTTGTTATTATGAAAGAAGGTCATGCACTTACCGAAGAAATAAAGCAACAGATCAATAACCATATACGTACCCAATGTTCACCACGCCATGTTCCAACAGGTATATTTGAAGCACCTGATCTGCCAAGAACATTAAATGGGAAGAAGCTTGAGATTCCTGTAAAAAGAATATTGATGGGACAAAAAATGAATCAAGTGGTTAATAAGGGCTCTTTAAGTAATCCGATGATGCTTGACTATTTTGTTCAATTTGCAAGAGAAAATAAACACGTTAGTAGTTAATTAGAAAGCTTGAGGGAAATCCCTCAAGCTTTTGTTTTACCTTAGAAATTTTATTACTTCATATCTAAAAATCTCTTTCTAATTTCTTTTGTTGGCAATTGGCAACTTTCCTTTTTGCCAAACCATCTATATCTATTTTGGGCTATTATATTATAAAAAAAGTCACGTACGGGACTTGGTATGATCAAGAAAACAGAAAAAAGCTTCCAACCCCCTGTTAGATGAAAACATATACGAAGTGCTGCAGATGATTTTATATAATATTTGTCATTATTTAATAAAATGATACTATCTATTTCTTCAGGTACTTCGTAGGCATTTAGGAGCTCCTGCCCAATTTCTCCTTGTTGGGATGCAAACTTGAAGAATCCCTTTGCATCATGTTTAATGATAAACTGTACACTTTGGTCACAAAAATGACACTGTCCATCAAATAAAATGATTGGATGCTCCATTCGAATGCTCCCCTTTTTATTAATTAATCAGTGGCTGGCAGTTTCATTTTATTATTGGTAGCTAAACTTCCAATCACATAAGCAAAGAAAGATAAAATGACTGGAAATACGACTACATGCATACCAAATGGTTGAATTTTCAGCAAGTCCATCAAAATGTATGAACCAATTCCTACGACCATAGAAGAGAAAGCACCATATTTATTTCCCTTTTTCCAATACAATCCCATTACAATTGGCCATATAAAGGCAGCCTCTAAACCACCAAAGGCAAATAAATTTAACCAAATAATTAAATTTGGTGGATCTAATGCAAATAAAAAAACAATAATCCCTAACAAAGCAGTAATACCTATACTTATTTGTTTGATCTTTTTATGAGATGCTTTTGGTTGAACATAATTCAAATAGACATCTTTGACGACAGTTGAACTGACTAATAGCAATAAAGAGTCTACTGTTGACATAATTGCAGCCATTGGTGCTGCAAGGACAGTACCGGCAAGCCAAGCTGGCATTGTTTCTAAGGCGATAAGTGGCATCACTTTGTCACCAACCTCAATGCCGGGTAAAATTGGCCTAGCAAACACACCAATTAAATGCATATTTAACATAATAAAACCAACAACGATTGTTCCAATAATAATCGCGCGATGCATCGACTTTGAATTTTTATATGACATCGCTCGAACAGCAATTTGCGGCAGGGCGATTACCCCAACACCTACTAAAATCCAGAAGGAAGAAACATAAGCAGGTGTTAAATTACCCTCTGCTCCAAAAGGTGTAATTAAATTTGGATTCTCCGCATTTAAGTCTTGAATAATATTCGAAATTCCACCACCAGCAATAATCACCGCAATTAAAAGAATTAACGTACCAATAAACATGATGGATCCTTGAATCGCATCTGTTAAAGCAACAGCACGAAAACCACCAATAACAACATAAATTAGTACAGAAACAGCAAAGATGAATAACGCACTTGTGTATGAAAGACCTGTCAATGACTCAATTAGACGTCCTCCACCAATCCATTGGGCTGCCATTGCAGAAAACAAGAAAATAATAATACTAAATGAAGCCAGTAAAACGACCCACTTTGATTGATAACGTTCTTTTAAATAATCAACCAATGTAACAGCCTGATAACGTCTTGTTATAATCGCAAATTTCTTACCCAAAATCATCAACACGAAATATCCTGTTGCCACTTGTGACATGGCAAGTAACACCCAACCAAGGCCCTGTGTGTAGGCAACTCCAGGACCACCTATAAAACTACTAGCACTTCCATAAGTTGCCGTCATTGTCATTGCTAAAATAAATCCACCTAAACTCCGACCACCTAAAAAGTAATCTTGCAAAAAGTCTGTAGAAGTACGAACATATCTACTAGCCCATAATCCAATTCCAAACATGACAATAAGCATAATAATTAAGGGAATTAGTGCTTGCCAATTCATTTCTCATCATCCCCTTTATCATCAAAAGAAACTTCTACAAAATACTTTTTAACGAAAAATATGACGAGCACTACCATAACAATTAATCCAACGACACAACTATAAAAGAACCATGCTGGTAGACCGAAAACATATGTATATTGTGATGGATCTTTACTTCCCATTCCATAGGCGAAACCAAACCACCAAATAAAATTAAAAAGGACTAATCCAACCCCAATAAGTGCCTCCCGATTGGCGATTTTAAATCGGTTGTCCTCTTTCTGTTTTTTCACGTCTTCTTCCCCCTAATTTCTCTTATATTATGATAACTATATCCTATTATCCTCTATTTTGTAAACGGTTAGATTTACCTATCTTATCCCAAACAGTAATCATGAATAATAAGATTGATAGAGATCATTATTTTCCAATAATGTAACAAACACTTCTAATGCCTTTGTTTGAAAAGGTGATCTCGTAATAATAGAGAAAGAACGGTAGAATGGAAGCCCTTGAACAAAAATGATTTTCAAATCTCCTGCCTTCAATTCTTTTTGAACAGCCCATTTTGATAATAATGTAATACCAAGTCCTGCTTCTACTGCTTGTTTAATAGATTGTGTACTACTAAAAGTCATCTGCTCCTTTGGTGAAATCCCGATATCTTGTAACATACTTATCGTTGCTTCTCTTGTTCCTGAACCCTGTTCTCTAATAATCCACATTTCTTTTTCCAAATCGGCTTGAGTCACTTTTTCTTGTTTGACTAACACATGGTTAGCTGAAGCAATAATATACATCGCGTCTTTCGCAAATTTTCTTTCTTTTAATTGTTTACCTTCAAATGCTCCTTCTACAATTCCAATATCTAATTGATGCGCCATAACTAAATCAGCAATTTTAGCTGTATTTCCGATTAAAACAGAGGCTTGAATATCTGGATATGTATGTCGTAATTGGGCGATTAATTGAGGGAGTACATATTCCCCAAATGTGAAACTTGCTCCAATCGAAAGTGACCCTTTTGTTTGATGGATCAAATCATCCACCAAATGTTGCATTTTCGTATAGATTCCTAATATCTCTTTTGCATGATGATAAACAATTTCCCCCGCCTTATTTAAGCGCACATATTTATTTGTCCGTTCTAATAATCTTGTACCAATTTCCTCTTCTAACTGACGAATATACTGGCTAACGGCTGGTTGTGTCATATGTAGTTTTTCTGCAGCTCGTGTGAAATTTTTCTTTTCTGCTACCGTAACAAAGACTTGTAGTTGTTGGTCCATGCGTCCGCCTCCTTTGTTGTTCTATTATATAAGATTGCTTATGATAATCATAATGATGATTTATTTTCGTTATTATAAATACTGTAATACGATTATAGTGGAGGTGTTTTTAATGGGACGTGAACACGATTCGAATGTGCGAGCGAAAAAGGAAGCTAGTGTGTCTTTTCCTTTTAGATGGATTGCTGGTGTTTTATTTACTTTTTTTATTGCCTTTTTAGGGTTTATGTTAACCTTTATCCCTGGTTTTTCTTATCTGGGCCAATTAGCAACCGCCATTATTATTGCAATCATTTATAGTCAAATTTTCGGTTACCCAGAATTTTTACGACCTGGTATTACATTTTCATCAAAAGTCTTGCTTCGGGTGGCTATCATTTTATATGGACTTCGTTTAAATATTCATACCGTACTTGGCGATGGACTAGGACTTTTAGCGAAAGACATGATTGTCATTGCTTTTGCCATTCTTTTTACAATGTATTTAGCAAAAGTTTTTAAAGCTGATAAAACCATTTCTCTATTAGCTGGAGTTGGTACAGGGGTATGTGGTGCAGCAGCAATTGCCGCTATTGCACCAATTATTAAAGCGGAGGATGAAGACACAGCAATTAGTGTGGGAATGATTGCACTCGTTGGAACACTATTCTCGATTCTCTATATCCTTATTAAACCATTTTTGCCTTTAACCGATATTCAATATGGAATATGGTCTGGGATGAGTCTACATGAACTAGCACATGTTGCCTTAGCGGCTGAACCAGCTGGTGAAGATGCATTAGCCATGGCTCTTCTTGCAAAGCTTGGTCGGGTATTTTTGTTAATACCGTTGTCTTTTATTATCATTTTTATAGTCAAACGAACAGGAAGATTTTCTAAGGGAAAACAACAAATAACATTTCCATGGTTTTTACTTGGGTTTGTCATGATGAGTGTGTTAGGGACATTCGTTTTTGGAAAGTCCATTCCAGTATCCGAAAACATGATGAATGGCATCTACTCTATCTCAACATGGCTCTTAACCGCCGCTATGGTCGGGCTTGGTTTAAGTGTGAATCTTCAAAGCTTACGTACCAAGGCATTGCGCCCTTTTATGGCGATGCTTATAACGTCTGTGCTCCTTTCTGTGTTGGCATTTATTATTTTATAGTGAATTAGTCGTGTAGCGGTGTGGGATTGGTGACCAATATTTGCGCTTTTTTAATTTTTCGGTCATCTATATGCTTTTGGATGACCGATTTTTGGTGGATTTCGCTTTTACGGGCATCAATCGGCGGTTGGTTGACCAATTTTCGCTGGGTTTCGCTTTTGCGGGCATCAATCGGCAGTTGGTTGACTGATTTTCGCTGGATTTCGCTTTTACGGGCATCAATCGGCGTTTGGTTGACCGACTTTTGCTGGATTTCGCTTTTGCGGGCATCAATCAGCGTTTGGTTGACCGATTTTCGCTGGATTTCGCTTTTACGGGCATCAATCGGCGGTTGGTTGACCGATTTTCGCCGGATTTCGCTTTTACGGGCATCAATCGGCGTTTGGTTGACCAATTTTCACTGGGTTTCGCTTTTGTGGTCATCAATCGGCGGTTGGTTGACCGATTTTCGCTAGATTTCGCTTTCGCGGGCATCCAACATACTTCCATTCAGTTAAACCCGATTTATATATACATTAAAATATAATTGAGTTAAATGTGACACATCCAATAATCATGCCCCTTGCAAAACCCTGAGATTCATTATATAATATAATTTGGTTAAAAAATTGACATACGGGGCATTAGCTCAGTTGGGAGAGTGCCTGCATGGCATGCAGGAGGTCATCGGTTCAAGCCCGATATGCTCCATAATGTATAAACGCACATACACGTTAATGTATGTGCGCTTTTTATTTGTCTAAACTCCTTATTTATTAAGCATCAATTATCACATTATCAATCAGACGAGTATTTCCTACCTGTACGGCAATTGCGATCAATACATTTCCACTTACTTCTGAAACAGGTGCCAATGTTTTGCCATTAACAAATTCAATATAATCAATTTCACTATTTTTCCCTCGATTTATAATACCTTTCATTTCTTGTTTTATTGTTGAAACATTTCTCTCTCCACCATCTATTAATTCCTTCGCCCTTACTAAAGATTCATATAATAGTAGGCCATCTTTTCTTTCTTCTTCACTTAGATAGGTATTTCGGGAACTTAGTGCTAGTCCATCTTTTTCTCGAACAATTGGACAACCAATGATTTCAATATCCATATTCAAATCTTTAACCATTTTTTGAACAATGATTAATTGTTGTGCATCTTTTTGTCCAAAATATGCTCTATCAGCCTTTGTAATGTTAAACAATTTGGTTAAGATTGTTGCTACACCTTCGAAATGGGTCGGTCTAGACTCACCACATAACACTTGTCCTAATTTTTCCACCTCTACATATGTAGAGAAACCCTCCGGATACATTTCATTGACCTGAGGTAAAAATACATAATCACACTGATTCTCTTCACATTTTTCTAAGTCTTTTTGTCTGTCTCTTGGGTATTGATCAAAATCTTCCTTCGGGCCAAATTGGGTTGGGTTAACAAAAATACTTACAACGACGATATCATTATCTTCTCTTGCTTTTTTGATTAAACTAAGATGCCCCTCATGAAGATAGCCCATGGTAGGAACCAATCCAATGGATAAGCCCTTTTCTTTACATGCTTTTAGATTTGCCTTTAGTTCATCTATGGAGTTAATTGCAATCATTTTTATCTCTCCTGCTATTTAAATTCATCTATTATTTCTTTGTTTATTTTGAATGTATGTTGTTCCTCTGGGAAAGTCCCCGCTTTTACCTCTGTTATGTAATTTTCAAAAGCTTCATGGATGTCCACTTTCAGGTTCTTATATTGTTTCACGAATTTCGGAACAAAATCAGAAAACATGCCTAACATGTCATTAACAACCAAAATTTGCCCATCACAATATTTACCAGCACCAATCCCAATTGTTGGTATTGACACTTCCTCCGTAATGATACGAGCAACTTCACCAGGGATACCTTCAATTACGATGGCGAAAACTCCTGCATCCTCCAAAACTTTTGCATCATCGATAAGTTGCTGTATTTTTTCCTTACTTTTCCCTTGTACTTTAAATCCTCCAAAAACATTAACAGATTGAGGTGTTAGACCGATGTGTCCCATAACAGGAATTTGTGCTTTAACAATCGCTTTTACATGATCTAAAATATCCATGCCTCCTTCTAATTTAACGGCATGGGCATGTCCCTCCTGAATCAATCGACCTGCATTTTTAATTGTTTCTTCTGTATTCAAATGATAGGATAAAAAAGGCATATCTGCCACAATGAAAGCATCTTTTACTCCTCGGCTAACTGCTTTTGTATGATGTACCATGTCATCCATTGTTACAGATAGTGTATCCTCATATCCTAACGTTACCATTCCTAACGAATCGCCAACTAGTATCCCGTCTATTCCAGCACCGTCTACTAATTTTGCCATCGAATAATCATAGGAAGTTACCATCGTAATCTTTTCATTTTTATCTTTCATTTCCTGAAATGTCGCTACCGTCTTTTTCATTGCAATCGCTCCTTAATATTTGATATATTTCTTCTGTTTTTTTATCAGACAAATCTCCTGTCTCACTACCAATTTGTAAAGCAACCAATCCTAAACGTTTATAGATTTCTTTGTATGTAGGAAGTTCCTCGATATGCTTTTGTATCGTATTTAAGTCTCCCCTAATAATTGGGCCTGTTAAAGCATGGTTAATACCCTTTTTCTTCATATTAAATAAAGCGCTTTCCATTAAGGGAAGAGTCCCAACAATAGATAATTCTTTGTCTAGACCACTTTCTAATAACAAATCTTCTCCTATCTTTGCCAATGCAACGACATAATTGGAAACAAATACTGCAGCAGCATGGTATAGGGCTTTCTTTTTTTTATCCAATACAAAATAACGGATATTCGACTGATCCAAGAAAGCATGTATACCACTTATATGGTCTCCTTCTATAGAAAAGACGACTTCCCCTAAATCGGATGATTTCTTATCTGCAAATGAATATAAAGGATGAAGCGAATAACCTAAAACACCATTTTCCCCACTGTTCGTAAAAATAGATGAAGATAGACAACCACTCATATGGAAAACCTTCTTGTCTCGTAAATCAAAATCTAGCATGTGATTCCATACATCTTCTATTCTGTCATCTGGTGTCGTAATAAAAATATAATTCGATTGTTTGATAAGCTCATTAAAACTTAAAGCCGAGCTGTCTGTCAGATTTGCTGCATAACTAGCTGATTCCATTGATTGACTAGCATAGCCAACTATCTGAAATTCCCGTTTCTTTAAAAATAGCCCAAAAGAACAGCCAACCTTTCCAGCACCTATAAAACCTATCTTCATCTCGAGCACTCCTTCAATAAATAAAGACACATAAATCATAACATAATTTTCTGATTTTCAGTAAATAAAAAGACGATACCTTCTTTAAATGAGATACCGTCAATACATTTACTTTTTACTCGGAAACAATGTATAAGACCAATTAATAATCGAATCAACAACAAAGACAATTGCCCAAACCCGAACAATGTTTGTGATTAATTCACTTGTAAATGGTTGCGGTTCTAATAATTCATCCCCATACCACTCTAAGTTCAATATAAAATAATCAAGGGAATAACTATCATTCCCATACAACAACCAAAACACGTAAATAGCAGAAATAAAGACGACAGTATGTGCATAAAACCAATAACGTGCTCTTCTTGCAATCACTTTCGGATCCTTTAAATAGGCCATGATTTCTCGGTCTTTTTCGGTTAGTAAATCAATTCCTTTCCATTTCCCAACTTTATCCTTTACCCAGCGGTCCATCCGCTTAAAGTCACTAACCCCAAATGTTCCTGCATATATGATAAAAATCATAATGACAATTTGAAATGTCGTAAATTCCCCTGTCTCCAAATACACCAGATAAGCAAGCAAGGCCTCTAATAAAATCATTACAATAAACAAAAATAAAAACGTATAACTAAATCGCACTTTTGTAAAAGCATAGCGCACGACGGCAAATAATAATAAACAGATGAGTGCACTAACTTCCAACGTAATAAAAATAGCCCATTGGTTTTCTATTAAAAATGTCATAAACAAACCTCTTTCCACTTAAAATTCTTCAACCGATTATTATTTTTGTTTCGATTCAAATACTTGCCAAGCTCTCTCGAAAAAATCCAACACCTCATCCTCAATAGGATAAAACCCCATTTTTTTCGACTTCTCTGGTGATTTTCGAACAGCCCATAACTTGTTAAAAAACACATCATTATCACCAAATGTTTCGATTGTCTTTTCGTACATTCGCTGAATAATCTTTTGAACTTGTGGTGCAGTGACATCTTTATCCAGATGTTGTTTCAACTGACCTAGTAATAGAACCCATTCCAATGAGTCTGAATCTCTACTATTCATATTTGGTAGTAGGTCTAATAACACTTTCTCTTCTTCACAAAACATTTGATCCCGGTATGCATTTCTTTCTTCATAACTTCCTTGATAAAGATGAATCATTTTTTGAACTTCACTAAGATTAACATCGCCATCAATTGTTATTCCATTCATTAAGCCAATTAATGTTTTTTCTATTTCGGCTAATTTTTCTTTCTCTTTTATAACGTATTGCAACTGATTTTGTAATCCCTCCTGCCAATCTCTCGTTTTATCTGAAAGCATTTCTTTAATTTCCTTCAAGCTAAATCCTAACATTTTCAAAAATTGAATTTCTTGTAATTTTTTTAATTCCTTTTCCCCATATAACCGATGACCTCCTTCTGTTTTCCCTGCTGGTACTAATAATTTGATTTCATCATAATATCGAAGTGTTCTGACAGTGATACCAGTTTGTTTCGTAATTTCTTTAATGGACAGCATATATTCACACACCTTTCCATAGATCATTTTTATATTTATAGTATACAAAATGACGTTACGTAAGTTTCAACTTTTTATTATATTTAAGAATCAATATACTTGATAGGTTAGAATAATCCCAATTAAAAAAGGCGTTAAATAAACGCCCTAAGATTATGAAACAACCATTTGTTTTTCCTACTACTACGCATCGATTTCTTTCTTTTTAAAAATGACAATAGTAAGAAATGATACAATAAGAAACCAAGCCGTAATAACACTTAAATGTGACCATACATCTGTCAATCCAGATCCTGCTTGCACTTTTGTAGCAAACTCAATCAATTGCAAGTTTGGAAGATATTCTGCAAAGTGAAGAATTGGATATTTGTCCATTAGTGTTTCTATGAATGAACCAAATCCTAGCAAGAATACTACAGGCATAATAATAACAGAAGCCTCTACAACAGACCGCGCTAATAAACCGAGTAATGTTCCTAATGCAATATAAAATAGTGTAGAAACAACAATTGCAACAGCAACCAAGGCGACATTTTCTGGATAATATTCCATGAATATACTAGATACAACGATTGTTACTATTGATAACAAGAAGGCTACTAAACTTTTTCCACTAAAAATTTCTGGAATAGTTGCAGGTGATAACATCAAACCACGTAATGTGTTTTTCTCTTTCTCTTCAGCGATGATTGCACATTGAATGAATGTAGCTGTCATTGTAAAGGCAAGATTAATGACAAGATAGTAGGATTCTATGGAGAGATCTTCAGCCATTCTTCCATATATTGCTGCTAACACCAAAGGCATTAGAATCGATGTAGATACAAACATATTTTTAGATAAGTCCTTTAAATCCTTATTAAATATAGCCAATACACGTTTCATTGAAAAAGTCATACAAGTTCCCTCCCTGTAATTCCCACGAAAATGTCTCCTAAAGTTGGTTCATTTGAATGAATAGATACAACTTTGTCAGCTTGCATATGTTCATATAAAGCTTTTGCTCCATTAGGTCCACCTGGTAATAAAAGTTCACGACCATCTTTTAATAAAACTTGTAAAGAAGAGTCTGAAAATTGACGCCGAAGTTTTTTCGGTTCATCCAATAATTGGATTTTTCCTTTATGGAGAAATGCAACGCGATCACATAATGTCTCCGCTTCATGCATATCATGTGTTGTTAAAAAAATGGTTGTTCCTCCCTTTGTTAGCTCACGAAGCCCGTCATAAATATGTTTAGAATTCGCAGGGTCCAATGCAGATGTCGGTTCATCTAAAAATAATAATTCTGGCTCATGTAAGAAGGCCCTTGCCAGTTGTGCTCGCTGTTTCATCCCTTTAGACAATTTAGATACCATTTTTTTCTGTTCATTTTCTAAGTTCACCATCTCTAACACATTATTGATACGTTTGGCAGGTACGTCATAAAGGTCACAAAATAATTTTAAATTATCATAAATGGTTAACCGATCGTATAACCCACTATTATCTGTTAAGACACCGAACTTCCTTCGATATTTTGCCTTATTTAATGAAGCAGTTGGTTGATTAAATACAAATGCATCTCCTGAAGTAGCCAACAACTGTCCAGTTAAAATTTTAATTGTTGTTGTTTTTCCGGAACCACTTGGTCCGAGAAATCCGAATGTTTCTCCCTTATTTACTTCAAAATGAACATCCTCCAATGCAGGATAATTCCCAAAAAATTTTGCTAATGACTTCACTTTAATAATTTGTTCCATCATTTTTCCTCCTTGTGATTTCCATTTGCTTGTAAATCTAGAATAGAGGAAAAACATTGGTCTAGCAGTATATTTTCCATGAATGGAGCATTTTTCGAGGTGAATGGAACTTATTTCAGGCCTAATATTTCCTTTAATTGGGCCATCTTTCCTTTTGATAATGGTATGGATGATTTTGCTTGATCATCTAAAATTAAATTAAAACTATTTCTCGTCCACGTAATTACTTCACGAACCTTTTGTAAATTTACAATATACGAGCGGTGACATCGGAAGAATCCAAAATAATGTAATCGACCTTCCAATTCATTTAATGTAAATGTTGTTGGAAAAGCTTCTCCTTTTATATATAAATGTGCCTGGCCGTCCTTACTTTCTATATAATCAATTTCGGGAGGGTCAAACAGAACCATCTTTTCATTAATCTTCGTAGGTATTTTATGGAATTTAAAAGTCTGTTCCTTCTCTTCTGCATCTGGCACTTCTTTCTTTACATCTTCGTCTTTACCTTCATCAATTTCTACTTTATAAAGCCCCTTCTCATCTAAGCGATAAACCTCATCAGCTACCGAGATTGCATTTTCCATATTCCCTGTTAGAATAAGGATTGCTTTTTGATTTTCTTGTAGTTTTTGAATGATAGTAGAAAAAACACGTTTCGTTTCCAAATCGACATTTAAATCTGCTTCCTCAAAGATATAAAGTGCGGCATCTTGTAATAAGACCTTAGCAAATTGAACCCGTCTACGTTCAGAAAATGTGAGTTTACTTACTTTTGTGTGTGTTTTATCCTCTAATTGGGTCCATTGCAATACTTGTTCAAACGTTTGTTTGGACTGATAAAGGCCTTGGTAAAATTTTAAACAGTCCATAATCGTTAACCGTTCATACATCCCTTCTTCAAAGAAACAAACAGCAATTTGTGCAAGATATGCACGTCTATTTATATTGTAACTTTCATTTTGAACGAAAATTTTACCAGATGTGACCGAATGCTTCCCAATTAGCATATTTAATAATACATGACGAACATTTAAACTAGAATAGATAGCTGTGACACCTTGCCTGTAAACCTTTAAACTAAAGTCAGGAAATAAAACAGTATCTTTTTCATGTTTTGCAACATCTTCCATCGATAATACTTCCATAAAATCACCTTTCCAATGAGACAATTTTCTCTATTTTTATAATACCTGATTAGGCAACATTTTGTAATATATATTTTGGATACTAAACGACCAATACTGGGATGAATGGAGCAAAAATAATGTTGAATGATGCAATTTTCCTCCTCAATGTAATTGTTTTTCTGGGATCTAACGCTTTTCTGGTGATATTGAGATGGTTAACGTTATCTCTTTACTTACTTCCACACTTTCCGGAAACATTAAACCAACAACCACATTTTTCCAGGGAAATGACAAAATTATTTTTCTATGATACGCTAAGGGGGACAATTTCATAAATCTATATGGAAGCTACTAGGGGTGCCCTTACACAGAAGGGCTGAGAGGAAAACCATTTGTTTTCTAACTCTTGAACCTGATCTGGATGATACCAGCGGAGGGAAGTGGTCAGACGAGCGATGTCTATCTATTTCAAATCGACAATGAAGTCAGGTTCATAAACATGAACCTGACTTTTTTTATGAAAATAAAGGAGGTGTACCACGCATGCACCGAACACGACGAATTACCATCATGGCAGTTCTTATTGCTATTGGTGTTTTAGGTTCTCAATTTCTTTGGTTTCCAGCTGGTATTGCCAAAGCATATCCTGTTCAACATGCGGTAAATATTCTTGCAGCAGTTACACTCGGTCCCATTCCTGCAGTTACAATTGCTTTTATGATTGGGCTTATTCGGAATTTATTTGGCCTTGGATCACTACTTGCATTTCCAGGTGGGATGATTGGTGCATTATTAGCAGGTTATTTATATCAAAAATATGGAAAAATTGGCTGGGCTGCTTTTGGTGAAATGGTTGGCACTGGGATTTTCGCTTCGTTAGTTGCTGTCCCATTCGCGAAGGTTTTTATGGGAACATCATTTGGTGCACTATTCTTCTTCCCATCCTTTTTAACAAGTAGTATTTCTGGTGCACTCATCGGAGTGTTTATCGTTTCCCGTATGAAATCTGCCAATCTGTTAAAACAAATCGAAGTAAGCAGATTAAAATAAAAATTAGGAGGCTTTTATTATGAGAAATGTAGCATGTGCATTAACCATTGCTGGTACAGATCCTAGTGGTGGCGCTGGAATCCAAGCAGATTTAAAAACATTTCAAGAACTACAAACATATGGGATGTCTGTCATTACATCCGTTGTTGCCCAAAACACAACAGGTGTTCAAGATGTTCATCATATACCACTTTCCATGATTCAAAAACAACTAGATTCGGTGATTAATGACATGCCGATTCACGCATTTAAGACAGGGATGATTGCCAATATCGATATGATGGAAGCAATTAAGGCAAAAATTAAAGACTTACATATTCCTTATGTGATGGATCCGGTTATGGTTGCGGCAAGCGGGGATCCACTTATTGCAACAGATGCACAGAAGTTTTTACGCGAGGAACTTCTACCATTAACAACAATTGTCACACCAAATATTCCGGAAGCAGAGAATATAACAGGGATTACCATCCAATCGGAAGAGGCTATGCAGGAGGCTGCAAAATTAATTGTTCATACCTATGGCGCCGAAGCTGCTCTTGTAAAAGGAGGACATTTTACAGGCGATGCGATTGATTTCCTTTATGACGGAGAGGCTATCCACCGTTTCCAAGCCAAACGAATTGATACAACAAACTCACACGGCACTGGATGTACTTTATCAGCTGCGATTACAGCTTATTTAGCCCAAGGGGATTCATTATATAACGCCGTAAAACAGGCAAAGGATTATATCACAAAGGCAATCATGCATTCATTTGATTTAGGTCATGGTAGTGGTCCAACCAACCATTTCGCACCAAGAATGGAGGAGATAAAACAATGAATCCAGAAATTATAGAACAAGCCCGAGAAAAAAATCCACTAATTCATCACATCATGAATCAAGTTGTAAAAAATTTCGTTGCAAATGGTGTGCTTGCTTTTGGTGCAAGTCCTATTATGGCAAGTGAAAAGGAAGAAGCAGAAGAAATGGCCCAAGCTTCAGACTGTGTGCTTTTGAATATCGGAACTTTAACAAAAGATGAAATTGAGGCGATGATTATCGCCGGAAAAACTGCTAATAAACATCATATTCCACTTGTAATCGATCCAGTTGGTGTTGCAGCGACGCCGTTTCGCTCCAAAACTATTAAATATGTTTTAGAACAAGTTCAGCCTACTGTAATTAAAGGAAATGCAGGGGAAATCGCCCATCTTGTTGATGTCCCGTGGAAGGTAAAAGGTGTTGATTCCATTGGAAGTGGAAATGTGGAAGAAATTGCTGCAAAAGCAGCTAAGAAGTATAACACTAGCATTGTCATAACTGGAAAAACAGATATCATATGCACTGGAAACAGAGTTATCCAAAATACAACTGGACACCCATTTTTAACACAAGTAACTGGTGGTGGTTGTTTACTCGGTTCTATTGTTGGAGCATGTTTAACAACAGATAATCCAATTGAAGAACAGCTAGTAACAGCAGTCACATTCTACGGACTTGCCGCCGAACATGCTGCATCACAACGAGATGTAAAGGGTCCTGGAACATTTCTTTCCCATTTTGTCGATGCACTATCCTATCCATTTGTTACATTGAAAGGATGAATGTTGAAATGAAATCATTAGCTGAACAATTACGGAAGTATTTTGTTATGGGAAGTCAAGATTGTCAAAATAGAAGTCCTGAAGAAATTTTAACGGAAGCAGCCGAAGCTGGAATCACTACTTTTCAATATCGGGAAAAAGGAGAATATTCTCTAACAGGTGAAAAACAAATTGAGTTAGGAAAAAGGCTACGAGAAATATGCCGAGAATACGATATTTTATTTATTGTCAATGATGATGTAGATTTGATTGAGCCTCTTGATGCCGATGGAGTTCATGTTGGACAAAAAGATACACCTGTTGAAAAAATACGAGAGCAATATCCTAATAAAATCATTGGCCTTTCCATATCCAATCAAACAGAGTTAAATAACAGTCCCATTGAATTAATTGATTATGTCGGTGCAGGTCCCATTTATAAAACAGCTACAAAACCAGGCAAGATTCCCGTTGGTCTGGAATGGATTCAAACGTTACGAAAAAAACACCCAAAACTTCCAATGGTCGGAATTGGCGGTATTAATCCAGACAATGCATCGCTTATAGTGAAAGCTGGTGCTAATGGAGTGGCTGTCGTTTCTACCATTACTAAAGCAAAAAATATTATGGATACAGTAAAAAAATTATAAAACAAGAGTTTTATCAGTAAGTTTCGTTGAATCACCTTTCTCCTATACAGAAACTTTCACAAAATACACCCCACCAAAATATTTTGGTAGGGTGTATTTTTTATCTCTAATTTCGAATAAATACCTCTCCAACCATTTGATATACTTGGTTTTCACCCACATCGGAATATTGTGATTTAATTATCTTTTGAAAAATTTATAAATAATCTGATAAAAACTGTTGCATTTTTAAATAAAGGGTATATACTGTAATATAACAGCATAAGATATATTAAAATGTGTTATATATTAAGGGGGTGTCATCATGTTTAGAAATAATAATGTTTGCACAGAATGCGGTGGGCAAATAGATGAAAAAAGCTACACAACGGAATGTGAATATTGCCTATCCAAAAGAGAAGACTAATTTTTTTGCCAAGGTTGTTATATAACATTATTATTTTGTTGGTTTTGTATCATAACAAAAAAGGAGGATATTATTAAACAATGTTAACAAAAGATATGAATATCGAAATTAAGGGAATTTATGATTCTAGATTTAATGAAATTTTAACTGACGATGCTTTAAATTTCCTAAAAAAACTCCATTACCATTTTAATCAACAACGACTAAACCTTCTACAAACCCGCCAAGAACTACAACAAAAAATAAGCGAAGGTCAGACACTTCATTTTTTAGAGGAAACCAAAACTATTCGTGAAGGAAACTGGACAATAAATTCTTTACCAAAAGATTTACATGATCGCCGAGTAGAAATTACCGGACCTGTTGATAGGAAAATGATTATCAACGCACTAAACTCTGGTGCCAAATGTTTCATGGCTGATTTCGAAGATGCAACCGCACCAAGTTGGGAAAATATGATGAATGGCCAAATCAACCTAAAGGATGCTATTCGCAGACAAATCGATTTCAAGGCAGAAAATGGCAAGTTTTATGCACTTAATGAAGAGACAGCCGTTTTGATTGTTAGACCTCGTGGCTGGCATCTTAATGAACAACATATATTAATTGACGGGCAACCAATGTCAGGAAGTTTAGTCGATTTTGGTCTATATTTTTACCATAATGCAAAGGAATTATTAAAACGTAATACAGGACCTTATTTCTATTTACCTAAGTTAGAAAATCACCAAGAAGCTAGATTATGGAACAGTGTATTTGTATTCGCCCAAAACGAGCTCGGTATACCTCAAGGTACAATTAAGGCAACTGTACTCATTGAAACCATCACAGCCGGATTTGAAATGGATGAAATTTTATATGAATTAAAAGAACATTCAGCTGGTTTAAACTGTGGTCGTTGGGATTATATATTTAGTTTTATCAAGAAATTTCAGAATGATGAAAATGTTGTTTTTCCTGACAGATCACTTGTAACAATGGAAGTTCCTTTTATGAGAGCATATGCACAACTAGCTGTAAAAACGTGCCATAAACGAAATGCACCTGCAATCGGTGGAATGGCAGCACAAATACCAGTTCGTAATGATGAAGCTGCTAATGAAGAGGCATTCCGAAAAGTTCGTCAAGATAAAGAGCGAGAAGTGCGGGATGGATTTGATGGAACTTGGGTCGCACACCCTGGAATGGTTCAACTTGTAAAAGATGTTTTTAATGAAAATATGCCAACACCAAATCAGATTTCAAATAAACGGGAAGATGTATCTGTTACCGCTCAAGACTTACTAGAAATTCCAACAGGGCCAATCACAGAACAAGGCTTACGCACAAATGTTAATGTAGGTATTTTATATATTGCTTCATGGCTTGAAGGTAGAGGTGCTGCTCCAATTTATAACTTAATGGAGGATGCAGCAACAGCAGAAATATCTCGTGCCCAAGTATGGCAATGGATTCGCCATCCAGAAGGAAAACTTGATGATGGGCGTAAAATTACATTTGAACTGTTTGATAATATTCTCAATAAAGAAATGGAAAAAATAAAATCTCTAGTTGGTGAAGAAGCTTTTTCACAAGGTGCTTATGAAAAAGCTGCAACCATTTTTACTGATCTTGTAAAAAACGATACATTTACAGAGTTTTTAACGATACCGGCATACGGTCAATTAATTGAAGGGGGAAATAAATAATGAGACAATCACGTATCGATCAATTGCAAAAAGAATGGGATAATGATTTAAGATGGGTAGGCATTGAAAGACCATATTCAGCAGAGGATGTTATCCGTTTAAAAGGGTCTCTTGATATTGAGTATACACTCGCTGAAAGAGGAGCCCAGAAATTATGGAAACTAATTAATAATGAGGACTATGTTCATGCATTAGGCGCACTAACTGGAAATCAAGCAATGCAACAAGTTAAAGCTGGACTAAAAGCCATTTATTTAAGTGGATGGCAAGTTGCAGCAGATGCAAACATTGCTGGACAGATGTATCCTGACCAAAGTCTTTACCCTGTAAATAGTGTTCCACAAGTTGTAAAACGAATTAACCAGGCTTTACAGCGTGCTGATCAAATTCATTACTCAGAAGGAAACGATGAAATCGATTGGTTTGCTCCTATCGTTGCTGACGCTGAAGCTGGATTTGGTGGTCAATTGAACGTTTTTGAATTGATGAAAGCAATGATTGAAGCTGGAGCATCTGGTGTTCATTTCGAAGACCAGCTCGCTTCGGAAAAGAAATGCGGTCATTTAGGCGGTAAAGTACTACTACCGACGCAGGATGCTATTCGTAACCTAATTTCAGCTCGTTTTGCTGCTGATGTAATGGGAACTCCAACTATTATTGTTGCACGTACGGATGCAAATGCAGCAGACATGGTTACAAGTGATATTGATCCAGCTGATGCTCCATTTATAACAGGTGAACGTACATCTGAAGGATTTTACCGTACAAAAGCTGGTATTGAGCAGGCAATTGCTCGTGGATTAAGCTATGCTCCATATGCTGATCTTATCTGGTGTGAAACTTCTGAACCGAATGTTGAAGAAGCGAGACAATTCGCAGAGGCTATTCACGAAAAATATCCGAATAAATTACTTGCTTATAACTGTTCTCCATCGTTTAATTGGAAGCAAAAATTATCCGATCAAGAAATTGCCAATTTCCAAAAAGAAATTGCTAAAATGGGTTACAAGTTCCAGTTCGTTACACTAGCTGGTTTCCATTCATTAAATCATGGCATGTTTGAACTTGCTCGTAAATACAAAGATCATGGAATGGCTGCCTATTCCGAATTACAACAAGCAGAATTTGCTAGCGAAAAAGATGGCTATACGGCAACCCGTCACCAACGTGAAGTTGGAACTGGGTACTTTGATGAGGTAGCTCAAGTTATTTCTGGTGGTTCTTCATCAACAATCGCTTTAAAAGGCTCAACGGAAGAGGAACAATTTACGAAATAAAATAATTATGTATAGGTGGGTCAATATACAATGACCCACTTTTTATTTTTACTAGGAGATATTTCTTTCCCTCCTTCCATAAATCTGTTTTTAATCAAGTTACTTGGTGAAAAGCGTTTCATCCAGTATACTTTAACATTATTTTTGTTGTTTTTTGAAAATAGTTTCATTTCTGTCCATATAAGCGAAAGAAATTGGATTTTTTAACCTCTACTTACTAAAAGAATATATTTCCTCAAAAATCTTATAGAATACATGTAATCAGACCCTAAAATCCCATTTGCATAAAGAAAAATATCATTATACGATAAAGAAGACTTAGATTTATGGAGTTTCTCTCAACAAGAGAGGAATAATTATTCATAAAAAAACTAATGAGGAGAGATGAAAGTAACGTGGATTTAGAACAAAAAGAGTACCGAAAGATGATGGTAAATAATCTAACAGCAAAGGTAACTCACAATGCAAGAAGAATGAACAATATGCATGTCAAAGAAACAGAAGATCTCGTGCGTGTTGATTCTGGTATCCCTACGTATAACTTCAATATTATTACATTACCCGAACAAGGAAAAACCCCATCCAAAGACACTATAAAAAAAGAAATGGATCATTTTAATGATAAAGATTTTCCAATTAATATGTGGTGCTGGGAAGATGAAAAAGAGACAAGAGAAATTATACATGATATTGGTTTAACGGAATACCACACCCCATATATTGGAATGGTTGCAGAATTAAAGGACCAGCAAATTTCGATACAAGATAGAGATGATTTAATTCTAAAAGAAATATCTACAGAAAATGAGGCTCAACAATTTGGAAATATTATTGCCAATTTATATGAAAATCCTGAACCACAGTACATTCAAACCTATTTTTCCAAAATAACTGATCTTTTACTAGATAGATCCTCCCCATACAAACCATACGTTGGAATCTATCAAGGTGAAGTTGTTTCAACGGGATCTTTAATGTTTACGGATACAACAGTTGGTATGTATGATATTGCAACAATACCAGAAGTTAGAGGCAAAGGTATTGGTACCGCATTAATTCAATACTTACTTCATGATGCTAAGGAAAACAATGGAGAATACTGTGTTCTTCAAGCTTCACCAGAAGGAAAGGGAATCTATGAACGAGCAGGCTTTCAATCGATTGGTAATCTAAAAATATATGAAAACACTGAACTTGTTGGAGTTCCAACATAACCCAAAACGGTGTGATACAGCATGATTGCGAATATAAGTCAACTCCCGCCTTCAAGGTGGGAGTTTTTATAATATCCTAAATCAAGGTGCTAAAAATGCCCATTTTTCCTATTTTTAATCCCCTTCTAGACCGATTACCCATATAGTAAAGAGAAAGAATTTTTAAGGGGGTAAAATAGAATGAACAATGATAAGTACCCAAGTTTTTTTCATCCATATGATGATGAATATAACCAAGATGAGCGAATTTTTAATAACCTAGGAGGGATGTTTGGCCCACCTGGTTTTCCTGGGGGCTCGGGAGATCCTGGATTTCCTGGGGGAAACAATTTCCCTGGTGGACCTGATCCATATAACCAGCCGCAAACAGATGGTCCACCAACAACTCCACCACCATTATTCACTCCACAGCAGCCGAAATTTCAAACATATGCGATTGATCCTGGAGCAATCCGTGGATGTCGCTATCGATTCACGTATATTTGGCTAGATAATGGTAACTCTTTTTGGTTCTACCCAACCTTTGTTGGACGTCGTTCTGTAGCTGGTTATCGATGGTCATTTTTTAGATGGGTCTATTTTGGAATTGACCTAGACCGAATTAATTCATTTCAATGTTTTTAAAAAAAACGTGCTCGTATTTTTGTAACGAGCACGTTTTTTCATTTATCAGGACTGCAGCTCATACATCGAGGTTTCTCCCATTTATATAAAGGGTGTGACAAAACTAGCCGCAAAAGTTTCCCTCTATTCAGTTGGTTGAATTTATTCATTTACAATTTGTTCAACCGTCTCTTCTACTTCTTGACGGGTCATTTTTTCTTGTCCACGTTTTAACGCTTTTAATGTTCGTTTCGCTAATGCGAGGGGGATTTTACAAAATAGCAGTATGTTTTTTGTTTTAATATCTTTCATATATGCATCAGCTTTTCGTAAGTTTTCTTCTGCATATGCAAACATATCATCTTTTGTCCAGCTATCGGGGAAAAATTGGACACCTCGTTCTCTATCTTCATCAACATTTCTAAGGACATTTACTGCTTGTAGCCCTCTTCCATAACCTATTGCAAGTTCCCGATTAGTTGTTGTTCCGTCATACCATTTCCAAATATCTGATAACATGATACCTACTAGTCCCGCAACATAATACGTATATTCATCTAAATCCTCTTCTGTTTTTACTTTCCAACCTTTGTCAACCCATTTTGCCATACCATTTGCCATCACACTGGTTGCATCTGTCACGGTGCCAGTGATTTCGTCTGGACAAAAGTCTATCCAGTCCCCTAATCGAATGGTTACTTCTGGTAAATACTTTTCATACGGTTGAATAAGTGATTGATATTTTCCTTTATCAAACGGTTGTTGTTTTAACAATTGACTTGTTTCACGTAATAAATGCTGTTTTATTTCCGATTCTAATTGAATATGATCCTCTATTTCATCAATTGCACGCATACATAAATAAGCCGAACCAACCGTTTTTCGTAATTTCGGTTTCAACAATTTGATCGGTATATAAAAAGTCCGACTTGTTAACTTTAAAACATGCATCGCTTCTTTTTCCAATTTTTTATCCAATGAAGTTCCTCCTTCAATCATAGCGAGGTATATAAAGTATAACAGAAACAGAGAAGTTTTTCCTGATTAAGAATCATAATTGACAAATTCGACAAAATATAGTTAAAAGTATTACTTTTTTCAAGTAATTCTTGCCTAAAAAAAACTAGTTATAATTGTTGTGAAGGATAAAAATATTAGTTATGCTAATATAGCAATGAAAGTAGTTGAAAGAGAAGTTTATCTTCTTTATAAACTCATACTGCCGATAGATAGGAAACAGAAGCTATTAATAGAAAGGATTTTTTATATGGATAAACGTGTATATTTTTTAATGATTGTATCATTTATTGTAGGAATGGTGGAACTAATTATCGGTGGGATTCTCGATTTAATTGCTACAGATTTACAAGTTAGTCTAGGAAAAGCCGGATTTCTAATCACCATTTTCTCCCTTATATTTGCTATTGCAGGACCCGTTCTTTTAATCGCAACAGCAAACATAGAGCGAAAACGATTAACACTTTTTTCTCTATATATTTTCCTTGTGGGAAACATTATTACAATATTAAGTTCTTCCTATGGAATTGTTTTTCTTGGCAGAATCATTTCTTCAGCAAGTGGAGCACTTCTAATTGTTCTTTGTTTAGTAATGGCTCCAAGGCTGGTAGAACCAAAATATCGGGGACGGGCCATTGGGCTTGTATCGATGGGAGTAAGTGCCTCTTTAGTTTTAGGTGTACCACTTGGAATGATACTAGGAAATACACTCGGTTGGAAAGCTCCATTTATACTAGTTAGCTTATTAACTTTGTTATCAATTATCGGGGTTCACTTTTTCATGGAAAGAGTTACACCAAAGCCTTCTATTCCAATTAAACAACAAATCGTTACATTAAAGGATAGAAAAATTCTATTTGCACACATTACGACTTTTTTATTTTTAGCAGGACACACAGCCATTTATGCATACTTAAATCCTTTTTTACAATCTACAATGGGAGCTTCTGGAAACTGGATTAGCACCATTTATTTAATCTTCGGAATTGCCGCTGTGAGTGGTGGTGGTTTTGGTGGAACATTGGCAGATACATTCGGGGTAAGGAAAACCATTATGGGAGTAATCATCCTTTTTGCTGCAGCTATTTTCGCACTACCACATACAACATCAATATTACCAGTCTTTTTTATCGTCTTAATTATCTGGGGTGTGATGAGCTGGGCACTCTCACCAGCAATGCAAAGCTTTCTAATTGAAGCATCCCCCGATACATCCGATATTCAACAAAGCTTAAATAATTCTTCCTTACATTTTGGAATTGCTTTTGGGTCATTCATTGGAGGAATCGTCATTGAGCAAACTTCAGTAGTTCATAATGCAACAATAGGTGGGATACTAGTACTTCTATCCCTAGCTACTGCTGTTATTTCCATGTATAGCCGAAATGTTTTATCAAATAAATATCATGCACATTAGAAAGAATGGTTCATTGACCATTCTTTCTTTTTAGCATAATGGAATATTTTACATATTTACTTTATAATAAAGTGTAATTAACTCACTTACACAATAAAAATGATTAGTTAGATATATAAAGGAGATCCTTATGAAATTTTCTAGCCGTTTTATGAAATTTATCGGTGGTCGTGACTTAGTATTTGGTCTTATTATTCTTATACTGATTGGGATCACTATTTTTGTTTATCATAAAGTATCTTTTATTTTCAATCCTATCATAACCATTTTTTCTACTCTTTTACCACCAATTATCTTAGCATTTATTGCCTTTTATCTGTTAAATCCAATCGTTAATTTATTAGAACGACTGCGGATTAAAAGAATCTGGGGAATTATTATTCTTATTTTAGGGATAAGTGGGATTTTAACAGGGCTTGTTTTGCTTACAGCTCCTGTGATTGAAACACAGATAAAAGACTTAATACGAACATTTCCATCTTATTTAAATCAAATGGGAAAGGGAATTCAAGAATGGATGGAAACTTCCATTTTAGGTGATTACTATGATGAAGGATATCAATGGGTTATCGAAAATCTAAGTGATTTACCAAGTCAAGTTGGTGCTTATATAGGAGGAGCCTATGAAGGTGTTAGGAACTTCGCATCTACAGTGACTAATGTTGTTGTCGCCTTGATTACATTTCCTATTATCCTGTTCTTCTTATTAAAAGATGGAGGACGTTTTAAAGAATACTGCTTACATCTACTACCGCCTAAATTTAGAAAAGATGCGGATTATATTTTGAAAAATATGGACGAACAAGTGGGATCCTATATCCAAGGACAAATCATTGTCGCGTCTTGTATTGGTATTCTACTTTATATTGGCTATTTAATTATTGGTTTAGATTATGCGATTATTTTAGCTTTAACTGCTGCTATAACAAGTGTTGTTCCTTATTTGGGGCCGACAATTGCCATTTCACCTGCGATTATTATTGCGATTGTCCACTCCCCATTTATGCTACTAAAATTAGCGATTGTTTGGGTAGCTGTTCAATTTTTAGAAGGAAATTTCATTTCACCAAATATTATGGGAAAAACAATGAAAATTCATCCACTTACCATTATTATTGTTTTACTTGTAGCAGGGAATTTATTTGGTATCATCGGTGTTATCCTAGGTATACCTGGCTATGCTATAGTAAAAGTTCTTGTTCAATATATCTATGATAAATTTAAAATACGATATAATCGGTTTTACGGAAATGATTCTGGCCACTACAAGCTAAAAGAGAAATAAAGATATATGAAAAGCACAAAGTTTTTTGATGAAACTTTGTGCTTTCTTTACTTTTTATTAACAACCTTATCCATAACCGTCATCAAATCATCTGGCTTATGGAATTCAATTGGAGAGAACCCTTTTTCAAAATGAATGTTTTCTGCTTCGACAACAAGCACGTATCGACCATTTACTTTGGCTAAATGAACGATATCACCGAAGTCAGAAAGCATCGCTTTAATAGAAACATGATCCATCTTCATCTTTAACTCTACTTCTGGTGCGTGTTCCACAATCTCTGAAGTTGCTTCTACCACTTGCTCTGTTGTAAAACGTTCTTGTATTTCTCGTTTTGGTGTGACCGCCCATTCTTCCAAAGCTTCTTCTAGTTCTACCTTCTCATCTGTTTCTTCTGGATAGGTTTCATCAATATGTTCTTGTACCATATGAACTACTTGTGTCTTCACAATTTCTGGCATTGACTTTTCATATTCAACAAATTTAAGAAAATCCTCGAAATACCTTGCATGGGAAGCTTGATGTACTTTTACTTCTGCCTGGTCCATCATCCCTTCTTCTGGCATGTATGGATACTGAATGGATTTCATATTTTTCGTCGTAATAGCCATTTCCACCTGATGTATCAATGTTGCCTCATCTGTAATAGTAGCTACTTTCGGTTCAAAGTCACATTTTAAAATAAACAGAAATGGATCATCAAAGAACTTTGTTAATTTTGCTGTCGTGATAATAAACGCTCCACCTCGGACAGCACTCGTTTCTAAATACATTTCAGCTATCTTATTTGTCGCTTCACGGAAGGATTCAACAGAGTCGGCGAATCGTACCTTTGAGAATAAATTATAATTAGGATTAGAAGTTAATTCATGCCCAGGTTCGACTACAAATCGGCCTATCTTTGTTGGACTAGATTCTGATTTTCCATGGCGTTCGACCTTTCGCTTAACTATCTTTGCTAATTCTCCATCTAAGAAATCCCGTAAGGAGTTCATCTCATAATTTTCATGATCAAGTGTTTGATAATGTTTTAACTGTTTCGTGTCATCTTCTATTTGAATCACGTAAAATGATAAAAATTGTATATTAAAATCCAGTTTCATCACCTTCTATCCTTTTAAAGTATAAAAAAGAGCGGCCCTTTCGTCAATTTATTAGAATATACATATAGTTTAAATTGACTTCTAATCTGCTTTCCTAGATAATTACCTAGGTAACTATCTTGTTTCCCTGGAGTGAATCCAATTATGTTAGACGATTACCTTTTCCATCACTTCTTTCAAATCAATCGGCAACTTTCCAAACAACTAGATCGCCAGCTAGCACCACTCGGCATTTATCGTTCGCAATGGGCAATTATCTTTCTTCTAAAAGAATATGGACCTATTACACAGGCACAGATTTGCTATTACTTAAGTGTAGAAGCCCCAACAATTACCCGCACAATTTCTAGGTTAGAAAAAGCTGACTTGGTCGAGCGGAAGACTGGAATTGATAAACGAGAAAAGTTAATCCAGTTAACAAAAAAAGCCGAAAATACGTATCCAACATGGAAACAAGAAATAGAAAAATTTGAAGCGCGTGTTTTGGAAAATATTCCAAAAAAGGAGCAACAAGATATTCTAGATATTCTTCAAAAAATAAATAATAATTTAAGTAAGGGAGAGTGACATATTTGTCAAGACCGAAGCTGTGGACGAGAGACTTTTTAGGAATCTCGTTATCGAGCTTTTTTTTATTTTTACCGTTTTATATTTTAATGATTACTTTACCAATCTACACTATTAATGATTTAGGTGGGAACAAAGCAGAAGTTGGATTAATTGTAACTTTATTTTTAATCGCTGCTGTTGTTATTCGTCCATTTACAGGAAAACTATTAGATGTTTATGGAAAACGGGAAATGCTTTATTTTTCTTTAATCCTTTATCTTGTGGCAACCATTCTTTATTTAGTCACGTATAATTTCACATTATTATTGATATTGCGTGCGGTTCATGGAATTGGCTTTGGAATTGCTACCATTGCTCTAGGAACAATTGTTGCAGATATTCTACCTCAAGAACGCCGTGGGGAAGGAATGGGCTATTATGCGTTGTTTATGAATCTAGCAATGGTCGTCGGTCCATTTCTTGGATTAACCATTATTCAATTTACAACTTTTAAGATATTATTTATTATCACTTCCTTCTTTTCCTTATTTGCTCTTATTGCTGCAATGGTTCCGAAATTACCAAAAAAAGCACCCCAATCCTATCAAATTCCGGCCACCAAAAAAGGCTTCAAATTAGATGATTTAATAGAAAGAAAAGTGCTTGGTGTCACAATCATGGCTGGGATTCTTTCATTTTCTTATGCTAGTGTTTTATCATTCCTTTCCATTTATGCAATCGAAATCAATATGGAAAAAACAGCTAGCCTTTTCTTTGTTGCATATGCTGCATTATTAATTCTTTCCAGGCCCTTCTCAGGTAGAGCTTTTGACCAATATGGAGAAAACTTCATCCTCTACCCATCCATTGTCATCTACGGAATAGGTGTCCTTTTATTGAGTCAAACGACAAACCCTGTTACATTCTTACTTGCTGGTGGTTTAATTGGTGTCGGTTATGGTACGATTGGCCCAGCTATTCAAACAATCGCGATTAATAATGTGGAACCCCGTCGCAGAGGAGTAGCAACTGCAACCTTCTTTACCTTTTTTGATAGTGGAATAGGGGTTGGTTCCTTTGTATTAGGTATTGTTGCTGGGTATACTGGTTTAAGTAAACTTTATTTATATACTAGTATTTTTATTTTTATCAGTATAGGACTCTACTATTTATTACATGGAAAAAAGCAAAAGGAAGATAAACAAAAGATCAAAAGGGAACAAAAGAATCCACTTCAAAAAGAAGTATCACCGTAAAAATAAACACAGGGCATTTTCATATAAAAGCGATATGAAAATGCCCTGTTTAAAATTAAGCTATTTCCAAATCGTTTGTTGTCAGATACTATCGTAATAGATTGATAAAAGTTTCATTAAAAGTTAGAAATTAGTGTATTAAATATGGAGAAAAATATGATATGATATGGTCAAATTATGCTGAAAATATGAGAGGTACTAAAATTATGAAACAAAATCCTTTAATCACCTATCCAGAAAGACGAGAAATGAACCCACATTACCATGACTATGCAACTGCTGTAAAAAAGGTAAAAAACATTCTAAAGAAACATTTAAACACGGAAGTAAAACAATATCAAAGTGAGGAAGAGCTCCAATCAATCTTTGGAACAATCAAACAAATGCTTCAAGAAAATGATAAGGAAATAGAGGTAATAGCAAGTGTCTATGATCATGTCAGTACAGGAACTGTTTATTATACCTCTGAGGAAAATTACCGTGTTATTCCCTCATTAATAAATAATATCTTTTATTTTAAAAAGCATGGTGTAGCAATGGTTCGTATACCAATTTATCAAAATCATGAAGACTTCGAAGAGGATTTTATTTTTGCTAAAGATGATGAAAGTATGCTCCTCTTTTTACAAGATATGATTGAAACACAACGTCAATCTATGACACAGGGAATTACTATTTTCACAGATACGGATGACGGTGTTGTCCGTCACCGGGAAAAAATAACGAATCAAGTACCACGTGCGGATGTTCTTTTAAATGATGATATGAAAACAGATATTTTTCGCTCGATTGATGAATTCTTCTTAAAAAGTGGATCATTTTTCAAAAAATATGATATTCCATATAAACGGGGTATTCTTCTATATGGTACCCCAGGAAATGGAAAAACAACACTAGTGAAATCCATTGCCGGAAGTGTGTCTGCACCAACCGTTTATTGGCAAATCACAGAAAATACATCAAGCTATTCCATTCAGGAAGTATTCTCTACCGTAACGAAGATGGCACCGATGGTCTTGGTCATTGAAGATATCGAGTCCATGCCAGATTATGCACGGTCCGCATTTTTAAATGCTTTAGATGGTGCAACATCGAAAGAAGGTATCTTTCTGATTGGCACAACAAACTATCCAGAACAAATTGACCCTGCATTAATTAATCGTGCCGGACGTTTTGATCGTGCATATGAAATCAAACAACCAGATGATACATTACGAGAATTATACTTACGTAAAAAGGGATTAGAGAGATTTCTCGATGAAGGTGTACTCCATCATTTGATTCAAAAAACAAAAGGGCTTTCGATTGCTCAATTAAATGAAGTATATATGTCAATCGCTCTTCAGTGGCATTATGAAGAACCGATTAATATTGATAAAATTGTTGATGATTTATTGGAAAATCAACGTCGTACAGAAAAACAAGATTGGAATACAGATGATTACACCCATAAATTGGGGTTTTAAAGTTTAAGTTTAATGGGTGATATTAAGAATTGTGCATAAAGCTTTTTAAGTATACTCTTGCTAAATTATGTTTTATTTTGTGATTTAAGCACAAAAGTTCACAAAATGTTAAAATTTGAACACATTTTATAGCCCTTAAGAGTCATGAAGGCAAGGAAGGTCCATGCTATGATGGAATTGTGCCCATTGAAGAAAAGGAGATTTTTATGAAAAAATTTCTTTCTGCAGCCATTATTTTACTTATGATATTGTTTGGCCAAACAGTCTATGCAGCAGATGGAGAAACATCGTTACAATCCTTGATTAATCAAACAAAACCTGGGGATGTTCTAGAACTTCCACCTGGTGAGTATGTTGGTGGCGCCACGATTGATCAACCAATTCACATCAAAGGAGAAAAAGATGTTTCTATTCTTTCTGATGGGAAAGGACCTGCATTAGCCATTCAAACAGATCAAGCCGTAATAGAGAATATGACGTTCATTGACCAACGTACACCTACAGATGAAACAGTGTATATCAATGGGAAAAATAATGAACTAAAGGATCTCACAATCCAAACCAATGGAGTTGGAATTCAATTATATGAAGCACAAAATAACACATTAGAAAATATAAACATAACTGGAAATCAAGCAGTTACATTTGCGGAGCGAGGAAATGGAATCGATTTATGGGACTCCAACAATAATACAATCCAGTATTCCAATATATCTAATGTACAAGATGGAATTTATTTAGAAAAGAGCGAAGAAAACGCTATTTTCAATAACGAAGTAACTAACTCACGTTATGGTTATCATTTAATGTTTACAACAGGAACGAATATCCAGCATAATTATTCCTATTTCAATGTTAGTGGCATGATGATAATGGGCACAGAGGGAACAAATGTAGAAAATAATCACCTACAATATAATCAAAAAAGCATCCAGTCCATTGGATTACTATTATTTGATGTAAAAAAGGCTTATGTAGCCCATAACACCATTACAAATAACAAAATTGGTTTATTTGTCGAGAACTCTACCAACAATGAAATCACATTAAATAAACTAAAAGATAATTATGTTGGGACACAGTTTTTAAAATCAACTGATAATAATATGTACCAAAATGCCTTATTAGCAAATGTTGTCCAAGGGCAAGCAGAAAGAAGCTCCAATAATAAAACAAATGAGAATTATTGGGGAGATCACACAAGATTGGATACAAATGGAGACGGGTTTAGTAATTTAAGCTATACGGTTGACCCATTCTATTTGACCTTAACGAAGGAATATCCACCATATCAAATCTTCTTTCAGGCACCTGGTATGCACTTTTTAGAACAACTTTTTAATGCACCTACAGATCAATGGTTAACAGATGACAAACCTCTAATGGTAAACCCATTGGAGTCGGTTACAAATGAACAGACCTATTCACTCTATGTTCTTTGTTTTAGTTTGTTTTTATTATTTGTTAGTACGACAATTATATGGATGGGAGTTAAAAAACAATGAAAAAATCTCGTATATTTTTAATGATTTTAATCACATTAACATTTGTTATTTCTGCTTGTGGATCTGATAAATATGAAGCTGAAGCAATTGATGAGGAAAAAGATACTTGTGACGTATGTAGTATGGCTGTACCTGACAACCAACATGCTACACAAATTGTTCTAGAAGATGGTAAAGTGTTAAAGTTTGATGACCTTGGATGTCTATTTAAATGGAAAGATGAAAACGGTGAGGATAAAATTGGAGCAGAATTTGTTCGCGATTACAACTCAGAAGAATGGCTAGAAATAAAAGATGCAACATTTGCATATGATAGTGAATTTGAAACACCTATGGCATATGGTGTCTATTCATTCCAAGATAAAGCAGACGCTGAAGAATTAATCGACAAAGAAGGTAAAGGTGAATTAATGACAGCTGATGAACTAGCAGAACATAAGTGGGAAATGAATATGGATATGATGGATCACGGTGATCACGGTGATCACGATGAGCATGATGAGCATGAAGATGATAACGATCATGATGAGCATGATGATCACGAAGAGCATGATAGCCATGATGACGAGGACAAAGAATAAAATGTTAAACTTTACCCCTATTTCGATAGGGGTAAATCCATTTCTCCTTAGTAGCTTTATAGACTTATCATATGTATGAAACATAAAGGACTGATGATGATTGCATACATTAACGATTGCAAAACGTGAAATTAAACTAGGTTTTCGAAATTCTTGGACCTATTCTTTTCTTATCTTGTTATCTATTTTTACGGTTGCTATTTTATTATTACAATCAGGCGTAAATTCTACAGAAGGTTATACAGATATGACCGGAACAATGATGAATATGACCTTATACTTGCTCCCATTAATCACCCTTCTATTAGGAAGTGTATCCATCGCTGTTGAAAAAGAGACAGGGCATTGGGAGTTATTATCCACATACGCCTTATCAAAAACCTCCTTCCTTTGGGGAAAGTGGCTTGGACTAGCAGTTATTCTATTAACAATGCTCGCATTTAGTTTTGGTTTTGCAGGATTAATTGCCTTTTTATTTGGAAAAAGCTTTCCTTTAGAAACATTAATTTTCTTTTGGGTTTTTTCAAGCCTACTTGCACTTATTTATTTAGGAGTTTCTATTGCGATAGGAGCAATAGCAAAAAATCGTTGGCAAGCATTAATTGGTGGAATTGCCATATGGTTCATTACGATTATCATTTGGCCACTTCTTTTAATTAGTATTTTAAGTCTATTACCTTATTCCGTACTATACTTTATCCTTGAAATTAGTACTTTCCTAAATCCTGCAGAACTTGTACGTATCTTTTCCATGATGAAACTAGGTGCAGGCTCTGTATTTGGGCCAGAATACAATCAATGGGTCACATGGGTAAACGGCGCTTTCGGTACACCAATATTTATTGGAGTTGTTAGTATTTGGATTATTATCATGATTTTAATTGGTGCATTTCTTTGGGAAAGAAGGGATAGACGTGAGTAATCTTATCTTAGATGTTAAAAAAGTAGAAAAAACAATAAAAAATAAAACTATTCTTCACGAACTTTCTTTTCAATTAGCAAAGGGAAGAACACTTGCACTTTGTGGTGGGAATGGAGCAGGGAAAAGTACATTAATCCGAATGATTGTTGGCCTAACTCGTTCTACACAAGGAAATATTACTATTGATGGTCTCACAAGGAAGAAAAATGAAAAGAATTATTTATCTAAAATTGGCTATATGCCAGATGATTTTCAATTTCAACAGACTGTAACAGCAAAAGAAACGATTAATTTCTACGCTGCATTGAAAAAAGTAAAGCAAAGTCGGATAAAGGAAGTCCTAGAACAAGTCGGCTTAACAGAACATATTAATAAACAAATGGGTGCATTTTCCAAGGGGATGAGACAACGAATGTTATTGGCACAAGCCCTCCTAACCAATCCTCCTCTCCTCGTCCTAGATGAACCAACAAACGGCCTAGATCCCTTTTGGGTGAATACCTTTGGTGATATGATCTTAGAGGCAAACCAGAGAGGCCAAGGTGTCATTTTTTCTACACATGATTTACATGTTGCAGAAAGAATAGCCGATGAAGTCATTTTTTTATACAATGGAAAAGTCATGAGTAAAGGGCTTGTTCAAGACTATAAGGAAATTGGCCTCTATGAAACATTTCAACAATTACTACAACAAACTAACTAACGTACCCTTCTATCATCGCAAAGTATAGGATGATAGAGGGAATTATTCGTCTCCTTTTACATAGCCTTTTTCATATGCATATTTTGCTAATTGTACACGATTATTAAGATGTAACTTTTGGAATAGATTTTTCAAATGATTTTTCACCGTATACTCTGAGATTTCAAGTCCTAAAGAAATATCACGATTTGTATAACCTTGAGCAACCCATGTTAAAATTTCCCGTTCCCGTTTAGATAATACATCTCCTTCCACTTCAAAACGTTCCTGATGACTTGTAAATTCCTTTAACATTTCCTCGGCTAATCGTTTGGAAATAGGCGCTTGACCTGCTACAACTGCTTTCAAATAAGTAATCCATGAATCATTTGTTACTGTTTTCAATAAATAACCTTGAGCACCGTTTTTAATCGCTTCAAAAAGGTTAGTAAAATCATCCGAAACCGTGACAACGACAATTTTTACATATGGGTAAGTTGCCTTTATTTGACGTGTTACTTCTAATCCGCTTACATCTGGTAAATGAATATCCATTAATATTAAATCAGGCATCAATTCGGCTACTTTTGCACTTACTTCCTTACCTGTTGCCACTTCACCAACAATATAAAATGATTGATCTGTTTTTAAGATTTCACGAATTCCTTGTCTTGCCATCGGGTGATCATCAACAATCAAGACACGTATTAATTTCCCCATCATTCCACCCCTTCGTTATTTCCTAACTATTTGATTGAAATAGCACAATAGTCTTATCGTCTTTTCGGATTAATTCCATTGTCCAATCAATTCGCTCACAACGATCTTGCATCATTTCAATTCCGTAGCCATCCTTTTTTTGTAAATTTCTTTTTATAAAACCTTTCCCATTATCAACAATACGAAGCTGTTTCTTACTTGATTGAATAGTAAAATCAATCCATACGTTTGTTGCTTCTGCATGTTTATGAATATTCATTAAAGCTTCTCCAAGGCATGATGATATTTCTACCTTTTCTTTTGTTGATATATATTCCTCTTCGATATCTACCTTTTTTGTCACCTTAACACCAGATTCACTCTCAAATGTGTCAATTTGTTTATGAATGGCATCAAGCCAAGGCTCGTCCATAACATGTGGAGGTAATTTTAAGTGATTAATTCCTTGCCTTACATAATCATGAATATGATGGATGTTTTGCTTTAAATCATGAAACAACTCCCTATCCTTTTCTTTTACCTCTAAATGATCGAGTTGCTGTACTTTAATCGACAAAAGAAATAATGACTGAGCTAATCCGTCATGAAGCTCACTTGCAATTCTTTCTCGTTCTTCTAACATAGCCCGTTCTGCTCTTTCACTTCGTAATTCCTCTTGGATACATTCCATTTTCTTAAAAAAACGTGTTAACAATGTAAAGGTAACAAATAGCACAATAACCGGAGTAAGCCAGTTCCCTAAATCCATGGATATGTATGGTAATAAATATTCATGGCGGATATATTCCCATAATCCAACCGTTACTGTCGGAATAAGTAAAATGAGCGTTTTTATTTGTTTATATGTTAATTTACTCCCCTTCCGTTTCTCATCCATCGAACGATTCCCCCCCAGAAAACTGATTGTCTCATTCTATTATAATCGAACAACACAGAATTCACACAATAGAACCGCAATGAAAAACACATCTTCTTATAAAAAAAGCAATCCTCAAATCGGATTGCTTTTCATTAGCCATGATTATTCGATATTTTTTCTATCTTTTCCGGTTAAAATTCAAAAATGTTTCATTTGCAAAATTACCATAGAAGTGCTTAGTACCTTCAATCAATAGGATTTTATTTGTTTTCTTCGCTTTGTGATTTTTCTATATCTGCCTCATCTGCGAATTCTACTTGCAATTCCTTGAGTGTACGAAAATCCCGAGTTTCCACAGGTTTATCTGTATCAGAAAATAAATGTAGCATATATCCATGAACAAATAATTCACTACAAAAGAAGAAGAATGCTGCAAAAAATGCCATTGGAATAACGGGATACCCTGTTCCAATAAAGAAATTTCCTAAAAACCAAAACATCACAAATGCTAAACCGAAATCTAATACTAGTGCTACGACATTTCCAAACCATTTAAAAAGGAAGAGATCGCCAATAACATAGGAAACAGCTGTTGTTAACAGAGAAATCCAAAACAAGTTTACGATTGGCATATGGTCAAAAATTCCAAACATGGATAACACAATAACAAAGATAACCGCAAATTTAATACCTAATATTTTCATATGTTCCATACAATACCATCCTTATTTCTAGTTTGTATTAGTATGAACAAAAACAGGAAAATTATAACTTATACAAAAGTGAAAATTAAATCAGTGAGGAGTTTCTTCGTCCCCACTGATTGTTAGTACCGTAAGACATGAAAATAAAGGCCCTAGAACGATCGGACGTTTGACTTGCTGCCACCCCCACTTATAATTCTTGATTTCCTTGAATTCTTGAAATGTGGCCTTACAGAAAGTTAACCTGCGATAAAATTTACACAATTTCCAAAAATAAGTTGCTTTTTAATCAGAAATGTATTATTTTTTCCATAACCATTGCTTTTATTAGCTATTTAACGGTATAATGTCCTTTATAGGTAAACATTTGTATTTATAACGGGAACAAAAAGGGGATGTGAAGAATGTCTGAAACAATAGGGGTTGGTATCCTCGGTTTAGGTGTAGTCGGTTCTGGTGTAATAAAAATGATTATGGAAAATAAAGAATCACTCTACCAAAAAACAGGGAACCACCTATCCATTGAACGTATATTAGTGCAAGATAAGGCGAAAGAACGGGATATAGAAATTGATTCTGAAGTACTGACAACTGATGCCAACGATGTGTTAAATCATGCAGATATTGACATTATTATTGAAGTAATTGGTGGTGTTGAAGAAGCTAAACTTCATATTCAGCAGGCATTAAGAAATAAAAAACATGTTGTTACAGCTAATAAAGACTTAATTGCACTTTATGGTCCAGAATTACACCAACTCGCGAAACAAAATGGATGTGATCTCCTTTATGAAGCAAGTGTTGGAGGAGGTATTCCGATTATTCGAGGTCTCAACGATGGACTTGCGGCAGATGAAATTAAAGAAATCATGGGAATTATTAATGGCACAACAAACTATATTTTAACGAAAATGGAAGAATCAGCCGTTCCCTTCAAGGAAGCTTTAGCTGATGCTCAAGAACTTGGATTTGCAGAAGCAGATCCAACAGCAGATATTGAAGGACTTGATGCAGCAAGGAAAATGTCAATTCTATCCAGAATAGCCTTTTCAACGAATGTCAAGCTTTCTGACATAGAAACAAATGGGATAAATAATTTATCTTTAGTCGATTTAGAGTATGGAAAACAATTAGGATATACAATGAAACTAATTGGATTAGCGAAGTCTAATAATGGCACGATAGAAATAAGTGTCCAACCGACTTTCATTGCTAAAGGTCATCCATTAGCCGGAGTAAAAGACGAATATAATGCAGTTTATGTAAGAGGAAAATCTGTAGGAGAAACGATGTTTTATGGCCCTGGGGCTGGTAGCCTACCAACTGCCACCGCCATTATGTCTGATGTAATAGAGGTAGCAAAGAACATTCAACTAGGTGTTAATGGAAAAACAATTATCGAAGGTCCTTCAAAGAAAGGCATGACACCACCAAATGAACAATATAGTCAATTTTTCCTTCGATTGCATGTAAAAGATGAAGTCGGAAGCTTCGCTCATATTTCACAGTTATTCCAGGATATGGATATTAGTTTTAAACGCATTTTACAAACACCCATGAAGAAACAACAAAGTGCTGAAATCATTTTAGTAACACATCATACATCTTTAGAAAACTTCATGAATGCTATTTCGAAATTACAAGATATGGATGTCTTAAGAAGTATTGAAAGTTACTACCGCGTAGAAGGAGAGGTAGAAGAATGAATTGGCCCGGATTATTACAATATTATAAAGACTATTTACCAATAAATGAAAATACACCAATATTAACTTTACATGAAGGAAATACACCACTAATCCACTTTTCCAATCTATCTAATAAACTAGGAATTGAACTATATGGAAAAGTAGAAGGGATAAATCCAACTGGCTCCTTTAAAGATCGTGGCATGGTTCTTGCCGTTGCTAAGGCAATTGAAGGAGGTAGTAAAACAGTTATATGTGCTTCTACCGGAAATACATCTGCATCTGCTGCTGCCTATGCAGCAAAAGCTGGAATCAATGCTTGGATTGTTATTCCAAAAGGAAAAGTTGCCATGGGGAAACTTGCTCAAGCAATTATGTATGGAGCAAAAATAGTAGAAATTGAGGGAAACTTTGATGATGCCCTTCAAATGGTACAAAAAGTAAGTAAAACAACACCAATTACACTTGTTAATTCAGTGAATCCATATCGGTTAGAAGGTCAGAAAACAGCTGCATTTGAAATCTGTGATACGCTAGGGAAATCCCCAGATATCCTATCCATTCCAGTTGGTAATGCGGGAAATATTAGTGCCTATTGGAAAGGATTTAAGGAATATGACGAGAAAAATAACACTGGTCTTCCCCAAATATTCGGTTTCGAAGCAGAAGGTGCAGCAGCTATTACAAAAGATACCGTTATTCAAGAACCTGAAACCATAGCAACCGCCATCCGAATTGGTAATCCAGCAAGTTGGCATTTAGCTGTAGATGCAAGAGATGAATCAAACGGAATGATTGACGCTGTATCAGATGAACAGATTCAAGAAGCATTTCAATTACTTGCAAAAACGGAAGGTGTTTTCGCGGAGCCTGCTTCATGTGCTTCCATTGCAGGGATAATCGAACAATGTAAATTAGGAAATATCCCTTCTGGCAGTAAAGTTGTTGCAGTTCTTACAGGAAATGGTTTGAAAGACCCACAAACAGCAATAGATTCCTCACATATCGAATCTTTTTCGTTACCAAATGATGAAGAAACAGTTACTTCATTTTTGAAAAACGAGGTATTGAAATGAGGTCTTTTCAAATCATTGTTCCTGCTACTTCTGCAAATATGGGGCCAGGATTTGATTCAATCGGTGTATCCCTTAATCGCTATTTAACTTTACAAATCGAACGAAATGATACATGGGAATTGATACAGACTTCCTCCCTTTTACCTAAGGTTACTCATTACAAGGAACATTTTATTTATCAAACAATCAAGCAAATAAGTGAATTATATGATTTGGAACTACCGCCATGCAAACTAACAATTAATAGCCAAATCCCCTTAGCTCGAGGACTAGGAAGTAGTGCATCTGCTATTCTAGCTAGTATTGAACTAGTCAATAAAATAGGAGATTTACATTTAACAAAGAATGAAAAACTAGAACTTGCTACGGGGATTGAGGGCCATCCAGATAATGTTGCTCCTGCATTATTCGGAGGCTTTGTTCTTAGCTTGCAAAAAGAAGATCATACAATCGAAGCATTACAATTACAAAAAATCCCACTTGATGTCGTTACATATATTCCTAGTTTTGAGCTAAGTACAGAACAAGCTCGTTCTGTTCTACCATCCCATTACGATAGAAATGTAGCAACTCTAGGAAGTGGAATCAGTAATATGATGATTGCATCTTTAATGATAGAAGACTATGAACGCGCTGGTCAGTTTATGGAACAGGACATTTTTCATGAACCCTTTCGAAAAAAGTTACTACCAGACTATGATATGATTCGTTACGAAGCAAAACAAAATGGTGCTTATGGAACTATCATTAGTGGAGCAGGACCAACGATGATTTCCTTTGTATCACCAAATAAAAGCAAAGAAATCACCCGTAGAATGGCAAAAGTCCTTCCAAATTATCAAGTGGAAGCATTACAAATCGATTACGACGGGTTACGCGTTTTATAAGTACTTCCCAATATAAAAACCTGACATACCAAAAATCCGGTGTGTCAGGTTTTAAATTTAGTCAAAAACCCTTCTAATTCCTTTTACAACTTCATTAAATACAATCGGTAAGATAGATAATCCAAGAATAAATAGCCAATCCTCCCATGATAACGGAACAACATGGAACCATGTATTAAATAATGGTGTATAAACGACAGCCATTTGAATCAAAATACCGAATAATAAAGCGAAAACTAATAAACGATTTTTGAATATACCAACTTGAAAAATCGACTTCCGCTCACTTCTTAAATTAAAAGAATGGAATAATTGTGAAATGCTAAGCGTCATAAATGCCATTGTTTGTGCATGAATTAGTGCTTCATCTGATACATGTTTTAAATCCATCGTTAACATGGTGCTTGATCCTGTATAAATTTTTAACCCTTCCATAAAAGCAAATAATGTTAAAACACCAATAAGTAATCCATTACCAATACTGAATGATATATTTCGCTTAGAAAATATTTTTTCAGTAGCTGGACGCGGCTTTTCCTTCATCACATCTGGGTCATCTGGATCCACACCAAGCGCAATTGCTGGCATTGTATCCGTAATTAGATTTACCCATAAAATATGAACAGCAGTAAGTGGTGCTGGCCAACCAAGTAAAATACCGATAAAGAGAGCTGCTAGTTCCCCTAAGTTACATGATAATAGAAATAGGATAGACTTTTTAATATTTTTATAAATATTTCGCCCCTTTTCAACAGCATGGGTAATCGTTGAAAAGTTATCATCTGTTAACACAACATCTGCTGCACCCTTGGCCACGTCTGTTCCTGTAATCCCCATTGCTACACCAACATCCGCTTCTTTCAATGAAGGGGCATCATTTACACCATCCCCTGTCATAGAAACAATATTACCCCTATTCTTTAATGCCTGAACAATACGGACTTTATGCTCGGGGGAAACCCTTGCAAATACGCGAATAGAGTCAACCTTTTCCACTAATTTAGTGTCACTCAGTTCATTTAATTCAACACCTGTCATTGTCTGATCTTCATGTTCTGCAATATGTAGCTCCTTTGCAATAGCAAGTGCTGTTTTTTGATGATCACCAGTAATCATGACAACCCGTATTCCTGCATCATGACATTCTTCGATAGATGGTTTTACTTCTTCACGTGGTGGATCAATCATTCCTGTTAACCCAAGGAAAACCAAATCTTTTTCATATGTTGCTTTATCCATTTCTTTCAATGATGGTTTATAGGCAACCCCTAATACCCGAAGTGCTTTTTCCGACATCTCATCTACTTGTTTTTCAATTTTCTCCTGATCTTTATCTGTTATCAGCCGTCGGATTCCTTCAACTTCTATTTCCGTTATTTTCGGTAATAAACATTCAATTGCACCTTTCACATAAACTGTTTTCATGTCTTGTTCCTGATGTACGGTTGACATCATTTTTCTTTCCGAGTCAAAGGCAAGTTCATCCATTCGCGGATAGTCTAAGTCCGTTTCATCCTTATTCATCCCTAGTTTTTCAGCTACTTCAATTAAAGCTATTTCAGTGGGATCCCCTGTTTGCTTGTCTGCCTCCACTGTTGCATCGTTACATAGTGTAATCGCACGCATCATTCGTTCGACTGTCGGGTTCTGTAAAGAAATATCTTTTATATCATGATACGTATCATTTGTATACACATTTGTTACGGTCATTTTGTTTTGTGTTAATGTTCCTGTTTTATCAGAACAAATCACGCTAACAGCACCTAGTGTTTCAACTGCTGGAAGTTTACGGATAACTGCATTTTGTTGAATCATGCGTTGGACACCAAGAGCTAGTACAATCGTTACAATGGCAGGCAATCCCTCTGGTATAGCAGCAACCGCAAGACTAACAGCAATTAGGAACATATCTAAAATTTCTCGCCCTTGTAAAAAACCGATTAAAAATAATGCTGCTGAAATGGCAAGCGCACCAATACCAAGGACTTTTCCTACTTCATCCAATTTTTTCTGAAGTGGTGTCATTTCTTTCTCTTTATTGGCTAGCATCTTGGCAATTTTACCAATTTCTGTATCCATTCCTATTCGAACGACAATTCCTATTCCTCTACCATATGTTGCTAGTGTGGACATAAAGGCCATGTTCTTTTGGTCGCCTAAAGGAACATCTTTATTTAAACTTTCCCATGTTGCGTCTTTATCAACCGCGACCGACTCTCCTGTTAAAGATGATTCCTCCACCTTTAAATTAGCCGTTTCCACTAATTGAATATCTGCTGGGACAAATCTACCTGCATCTAAAATAACAACATCGCCAACAACCACTTCTTCAGAAGAAATCTCTTGGATCACACCATCTCGTTTTACAACTGCTTTTGGTGTAGACATTTTCTTTAATTCTTCTAATGCCTTTTCAGCTTTTGCTTCTTGAATTACACCAATAACAGCATTTAAAATAATCACCGCTAAGATAATGATGGCATCTGCCATTTCACCAACGAAAAGAGAGATCATTGCGGCTGCAATTAGAATATAAATCAGCATACTATTCATTTGTCGCCATAAAAGGACAAGAATAGAATCCTTTTGATGTTCATCAAATTGATTCGGGCCATTTTCCTTTAAACGCTTCTGTGCTTCTTCTGTTGTAAGTCCTGTTTCTACATTTGTATGTAACTTTTCAGACTCACTCAATCTTTCCACCTACTTTTTTTATTAAAATTCATCATTGTTGTAATACCCTTATTTTACCAATATAATAATCTAAACAAAACCTTTTTAGAAGGTATATATATCCATTCAGACTAAATATGACAATAATGTTGCTATTTGATGATGTAAAAAATATAAGGAGATAACATACTATGCGAATTTATATTGATGCTGATGCTAGTCCAGTTGTAGATATTGTAATTTCTACCGTAGCTAAATTTTCCATTCCTGTTACACTTGTTAAAAGTTTCGACCATTACTCACATGTAAAATATCCAGATTACGTTAAAACCATCTACGTTGAGTCTGGGGCAGATGCTGCAGATTACAAAATTATAGAACTTGCTAACGCAAATGATATCATTATTACACAAGATTACGGACTCGCTTCCCTTGCACTAAGCAAAAATTGTATCGTATTACATCACAAAGGTTTTCAATATACAACAAATAATATCAATCAGCTCCTACAAACACGTCATCTTAGTGCCAAAGCCAGAAGAGCTGGGCAGCGAACAAAAGGACCGAAACCCTTTACAGATGAGGACAAAAAAGTCTTTAAAGAACGATTGCACACACTTCTTTCAAATATTGAAAAAAACAGATAAGAAAAACACCTCATATCAGGAGGTGCTTCTATCCCTCATTATTACAACTTTCTTACTTGAAAATTTTTTTGCAATACTGGCCAGTTTTGTGGGAAATTTTGACCAAGTACCCAGTAACTAACTCCACGTAAATTATAGTCTTTCACCACATCATATTTTGCTTGCATACTCCGAGCATCTTCAAACCAAACCTCATGTTCTTGGCCATTTTCATCTACATAATGGAAGAATGGTGCTTGATATGTTTCATTATACTGGATAGCCACTTTATATTTTCTCGCTAAATCAATCGCTTGTTCCGGACTTATTGTTCGAGCAAAAGTACCTTCTTGACGTGGAATCTCCCAATCTCTACCATATAAGGGTACTCCCATTAAGATTTTCTCAGGTGGTATAACGGTTACTGCATAATCTAACACATCTTTTACTTTATTGATTGGAGCAATGGCCCATGGTGGACCACCAGCCCAGCCCCATTCATAACTCATTAGAATGACAAAGTCAACAATCTCTCCATGTGCTTCATAGTCATGTGCTTCATAAAGGAGGCCTTCTTGATCACCACTTTCCTTTGGCGCAACCGCGGTCGAAACGACATATCCCTGTGGATGTAAACGCTCGACAACACGTCGTAAAAAGGCATTATAATTTTCTCTGTCCTCTGGATAAACATATTCAAAGTCAATATTAAGCCCGGAATAACCTTTCGTATTCATGATTTCCAAAATATTTGTAATTAATCGGTCTTGTAAATCAGGGTTTCTTAAAATCGTCGCAGCCAAGTCAGAATTAAAATTACCGGCTTCATCCAAATTCGTAATAACTAATAAGCTATCTGTATTTGTTCGATCTGCCGCTTCTAAAATAAGTTCATCCTGCAACCCTTGAAGCGTTCCTTGTTCTGTAATGGCATACATAAAGGGGGATAAGTACGTAAAATGTCTACCTAATCTTAACACTTCCTCCCTGCCACTTTCTGTTGTATCCGTAATGTAGGCATTTACCTCTGCCACAGGTTTATTATTTGCTGGAATCTGTATTATTTGGCCAATGAATAATTGCGAAGGAGAGATACCTTGATTTATTTGCATAAGACTTTCTACAGTTGTGCCGTAACGGTTTGCAATTTGCCACAATGTTTCTCCTGCTTGAACAACATGTTCGACACTAGGAATCTCTAACACATCACCAACAAATAGGAGATTTGAATCTGAAATATTATTCACTTCTGCCAATCTTTGAACAGAAACACCGTACATTTGAGCAATTCTCCATAATTGATCACCACTCTGAACAACATACTCTTGAGATGGTTCTGGAATAACCAATGTTTGCCCAACAACAAGCGTACTCGGATTGTTGATTTCATTAGCTAAGATAACTTGATTCAAATCTGCACCATACACCTCTGAAATTTGCCACAGTGTATCCCCACTTTTCACGACATGAATTTGCATGTTCTATTCCTCCATTTTAGGTTCTTTCTCATCCCATGTTATTCATGTATCACTTGTCCATGTGACAAATGCCTTTATATTTTTAATCATCAATGATAATGGGAAGTTGGAGAGAACAGCACTAGAAAATGGAAATTTATCATTATCGCTTTTCATGGTGCGCTGAATTTTAGGCACGATTAAAATCTTATCGTTACCGCTTTTCATGGTGCATTGGATTTTGGGCACGATAGACACTATTTGCTCCTGACATTAGATAGGGCAAAACCACTTTTCGGAAAGGTAGGCATCCGGATCATGCTATATTTTAAGTTTTGCTTTAAAACATCATATTCCATGTAATTAACTAGCATATCCATACTTATTTTCATTACTAGAATGGTCAACCATTCTCCTGGACAGCGATGATTTTTAACAAAATTCCCTCCGCCCTGAGGAATGAGGTCAAATAACCCGCCTTCCCAATTTTTAAATCTTTCTGGATTAAATTCATTTGGCTTTTTCCATAATGACGGATGGTGATTTGTACCATAGAGATCAAGTAATACTAAGTTTCCCTTTCGAAAATCATGCCCCTTCCATAAAAAATCCTCCCTAACTTTTGCCACTACAAATGGAAAAAAGGGATAGAAACGCCGAACTTCTTGAACGAACATATGTAAATATTGATCGTTCTTCTCCATTAATTTCCCTTTTTCATCTGGGTACTCATGAATGGCCAATGCACTAAAAGCAATATATACAGAAATAGCAACAATAGGACGCAGTAAATTAATTATTTCCACAGCTACCACTCGAGGAGGTAATAATTTTCCTTGTTCATCCCGATGCCAGACAAATCGATATAAAGGGCTTTCTTCATTAGGTTGTATTTTCCCCTTTCTTACTTGTTCCACCATTTGCTCTATCCATAAATTTAATTGATTACGCGCTCTTCTTCCCTGCCAATGTCTTATACCAATTGCGGCTGCGGAATCAAATAAGGATACCAGTTGATTTGTACGTAATGTGAGCTCTTTTGCTTTTAATGGTACACCGACCCAACGGCACGCACTAATGGTTAATAACTTTTGCACTTCTTCAAACAGAATGATTGTCTTCTTTTGTTCCCATTGTTTAAGAAATACCTTCCATTGTTTCTCTACTATTTTTTCTAATTGTTGCATTTGTTTCGGGTTCATCACATCCATAAACAGCTGTTTTCGGTGTTCATGTGGCTGTTTGTCCAACGTTTGAACCGATTTTTCACCAAAAATGGTTTGTCGTATTCTTTTCGGTGCAACTTGATGACGAGTACATTTTTCTTCATCATAAAAAACCATTGCCGCATCTGCCCCAGCAATACAGATTGCCTTCTTGCCCCCTAGTAAACGTGTTTCAAAAATATCCGATTGAAAGCGATGCCTACGATTGGATATAAATTGGTACCCTTCCAATAAAAGCGCTACACTATGATCGAATCCATGATCAATTGGTATTTGTTCTCGATAACCCATTGATAAACAATTCCTTTCCGTTATGTTTTCTACAATGATTCTCTCCCCTTTAAAATATCCCTTATTTTATTTCATATACAATTACATTTATACATCAAAGGTATGGAGCGTATGAAATCACAGCAAAAAGTCTCTTTCTAAATAAAAGGAAGAGACTTTGTTTATCAATGAATTTCAAGTACTTTTTACGAATAATCAACTTTCAAAATCCTTATCCCATGCATTAAGAGGCTGTCAAACATTTCCTTGCAGTTTTAAAAATTACTTGGTTGGCAAATTCATTCTTCCTTATTGCCTCTCTTACATGATAGGAATAACTATCTGTCAATCTATATGGATACTCTCCACCAACATCTATGCCGATTATGCGACTTTTTGTAGAAATTTCTATCATTACTTCTACTAATTCTTTCAGTTTAACATGGCCATGATCCCATGCTGTCATTGCTTCTAATGGATGAAGAACATCTTTATCAATACTGATATAAACAGGATATGCCTTTAATTCCCAGAAAAAAGTTTTCCAGTCCATTATTTCAGAATCTGAATAGACATGTACTTTATCATTGTATTTTTCTGGAATATATTTCTTCCATTTTTCATGGACACCGATTAAAAATACTTTCTGTAAAAGGGGAATATGATTTAGTGAGTCTAATACCCAAGATCCACAGGAAATTAAGAAAGCATCTAAGCTAGGAAGCATGTCTGAATGATGGTCAAATAAGACAAGATGAAACGGGGTCTGGATTTCTTTTAACAATAAATACGTGACATAATGATAATTTCCACTACCAAAAAACGTAATCCCCTTCTCGTTTCGTGCTTGTAATTTAGCTTGAATTTTGAATAATGTTTCCTTTTCACACATTAAATTCGTACCGTTTATATTTCTTAGATCAATCCATTCCATATCGCTTCCTCTTAGAAAGGGTTGTTCCACATACGTATCATCAAAATTTAATACTGTTGCTTGTTTTGCCATTTTACCGTTCCCTCCTAAAGAAAACAGTTTCTATCTCCATTATACTACTCTCCATAAACGCACCAACGAAATACAACACATTACGAACTTTTAAGATCTGAAATACTCCGTTCATATTCCGTTCATTTTATATTCATTTTGTATTCACAACCAGTTTCTATAATAAGACTGAATCAAAGTTATTAGTACTTATACTAACAACACCTTTAAAAATATTAATACATGGGAGATGACGCAACATGCTAAACCCTTTTAAAAAGATAGTTCAATTTACAAGTAGTAAAAAAGGGGCAAAATGGACACTCACTATCTGGATTATTACTGCTCTTCTTTTTAGTGTTTTCGCTCCATCTGCTAAAGACTATGAAGAAAGCAGTTCATCCGGAAGTGTAAAAGGTGATACACCATCTGAAATTGCCAAAGAATTGGATGAACAATATTTTCCGTCAAAAGATGGTTTAACCGCCTTACTCGTATTTCACAGTGATGACGAGATAACAGACAAAAATAAAGAAAACATTACAAAACTGAGTAAGTGGCTTGCTTCTTCAGACAAACCAGAAAATGTTCAAAAAGCATTACCATTCCACTCTTTTCCAGAAAAAGTGCAAAATCAAATGTTTTCAGAGGATGGAACAACCCTTTTATTTAATGTCACATTGAAAAAAGATCTTGAATCAAATGAAATACATGAGACATTAGATGCTATAACAACATATGTAGAATCTATCCCTATGAGTGATTTACAGTTTGAAATTACTGGACCTGCTGGAATTTCTGCTGATACAATTACCTTATTTAAAAACGGTGATTTTATTTTAATGATTGCAACGGTCATTCTTATTTTTATTATTCTTATCCTAATTTACCGCTCACCATTACTTGCCATTACACCACTTATTATTGCTGGTATCGTGTATGTGGTTGTTGATGGCGTATTAGGTATTTCTGGTAAATTGAACTGGTTTACCATTGATGGTCAAGCAACTTCTATTATGCTTGTTCTATTGTTTGCAGTTATTACAGACTATAGTTTATTTGTCTTTTCTAGATATCGTGAGGAATTAACTAAACATCAATCAAAATATGACTCGATGGTTCAAGCAATGACTCATGTTTCTGAACCAATCTTCTTTAGTGGTGGAACCATATTCTTAGCGATGTTGGCGTTGTTTTCTACTGTCTTTGAACCGTACAATCATTTTGCACCTGTCTTTTCTATTGCAGTGTTTATTATTGCCATCGCTGGTTTAACACTCATCCCAAGTATTTTCGCTGTAATGGGTCGTCGTGCTTTTTGGCCATTTATTCCGAAAGTAAAAATGGATAAAAAGTCTACTGTCACACTTTGGAAACGTATAGGTGGCTGGATTAAAAAATATCCAAGATCAATTGCAGTGATGCTACTTACTATTTTATTAGTTGGTGCTTTTCAATTAACAAATATTACGTATTCCTTTAATTTGTTAAAGTCTTTTCCAGATGATATGTCATCACGTCAAGGTTTTGAATTATTGGAAGAAAATTATCCTGCGGGGATGCTTGCACCAGTTACGATTATTTTAGAATCAGAACAAGAAATAGAAATGGATGACACATTCTTAAATAATAGCGAAAAACTACACAAACAGCTGTTGGATATGGAAAACATTAATGATGTCAGTCCCAAGATAACTAAACAGATGAGAGATGAGGATCTATCTGCCCAAAATTTCCTATCTGAAACGAAAAAGGCAATTAAGTTTACATTAACACTAAAAAATGACCCTTATGAGCTAGAATCATTACAGACAATAGAATCGCTTCGTAACCAAGCTGATGAAATTCTTACTAGCAGTGGCTTTTCATCAAGTCATTATGAACTACATTTTGGAGGGCAAACTGCAGAACAATTAGATATAAAACAGATGAATAAACGAGATATCATTGTCTTGTTCTCCCTTGTGATTATTCTAGTTTCTATTGTACTTGCTTTTCAAACTCGTTCTATATTATTACCTGTTTTAATGGTTGGAACTATTCTCTTATCCTACCTAGCAACATTAGGTTTTAGTTGGACAATTTTTCACTATTTACTTGACTATGAATCCATTGGATATCGTTTACCAGTATATACATTTGTCTTTATGGTAGCACTCGGGATTGATTACAATATTATGCTTGTTTCTAGAATCCGGGAAATAGCAAAAGATAAACCGTGGAAAGAAGCTGTCGCAGAAGGGGTAACCATGACTGGTGGAGTCATTTCATCCGCGGGGTTAATTCTAGCTGCAACCTTCGCCGTACTAATGACACAACCAATGGAAGAATTGTTTCTGTTTGGGTTTGCTATGGCTTTTGGTATTTTATTAGATACCTTTATTATTAGAGGTTTTCTATTTCCAAGTATTTTAATCTGGACACATCGAAAAAAATAGAATTCTATGATTTCAACTTAGATCCGGCGAATCTCATCGTACATACATATGACGGGAGGTTCGCCTTTTTTCATTATGCCTGATTTCGAGCATAACTTAGGCTATTCATTACATATTTCGATTCTTCATGAAATTTTGGGAACAATTAAAAGATATTCATTACCTGATTTGACTTTTCATGGTATCTCGGGCATGATTAAGCAATATTCGTTACCTATTTTGATTTTTCATGGAATCCTGGGCATGATTATACGCTATTCATTACCTGTTTTGTGATTGCATGGAGTTCTAGGAACAATTAAAGTGAAGAGGATGTACCCTAGTTTTGAAAAAAAATATCTTCGCAATAATCAACGAAATGAACCATATAATTTCGCAATACCAGCTAAAATAGTATACTATTCATAAATGAGAAATATATTTTTTAGGAGTATTTACATATGACACAAGCAAAATCAAACAATAAAAATATGAGTTTAAAACCTTTTTTCTCACTTATACTATCAACAGAAATTCCCAAACTCATGTTGATTGGTGGGTTAATTGGAAGTGTGATAACTACCTTAACCGGTCTGGTTGTCCCTTTGTTAACGAAAAACTTAGTTGATCATTTTTCAATTAATATGCTTCAAGTTAATATGATTATAGCTATTGGGATCATATTTATTATTCAAGCCATTATAAATGGTCTTTCCATGTATTGGTTAGCTGCTGTCGGACATAAAATTGTTGCCCAGCTTCGCGAAAAGATGTGGAATAAACTCATTCGACTACCAGTTAAATATTTTGATACGACATCCAGTGGAAAAACGGTTAGTCGCGTTGTTAATGATACAAGTGTTGTGAAGGATTTAGTTTCCGATCATTTCCCACAATTTATTTCCGGGATTATTTCCATCATTGGTGCGGTCATTATTTTATTTGTTTTAGATTGGAAAATGACGCTGATTATGCTTTTATCTGTTCCAGTAACCATTTTTATTATGATCCCGCTTGGTCGAAGGATGGGAAAAATATCGAGACGAATGCAAGATGAAACAGCGGTATTTACTGGAGATGTCCAACAAACACTTGGAGAAATTCGCTTAATGAAAGCTTCCAATGCAGAAAAAACGGAAAAGAAAAAGGGATATCAAGGAATAAGTAAATTATTAAATCTCGGTTTTAAAGAAGCGAAAATTTATGCCTTTATTGGACCACTCATGAACTTAATCATGATGGTTGTCATCGTCATTATCATTTCATATGGCGGCATGCGTGTTGCTAGTAATACGATGTCAACTGGAGAATTGGTTGCCTTTTTACTATATCTTTTCCAAATTATTATGCCAATAACATCCTTTGCCATGTTTTTTACCAATCTCCAAAAAGCAAAAGGAGCAACAGAACGGATTATTGAAATTCTCGAGAAACCACTCGAGAATGGACAAGATGGTCTAGATTTGGACATTTCAAATCAGCCAATCACGGTAAAGCATGTTTCTTTTTCATACCAAGATGAAAATCCTGTATTACAAGATATTTCTTTTCATGCGAATCCAGGAGAAATGATTGCCTTTGCAGGTCCTAGTGGAAGTGGAAAAACAACCATGTTCGGTCTATTAGAACGTTATTATGAACCAGAGCGTGGGGATATATTAATCGGCGACACGCCAATTCATCAACTATCATTACAATCATGGCGTAGTCAAATCGGCTATGTTTCCCAAGATAGTCCGATGATGGCTGGAACCATTCGTGATAATTTATGTTACGGTCTAGAGGATGAACAGATATCAGACAAACAATTGTGGAAAGTAGCGAAATCTGCCTATGCTGATCAGTTTATTAAAGAATTTCCATCAGGACTCGATACAGAAGTTGGAGAACGTGGTGTTAAGCTATCTGGTGGTCAAAGACAACGAATTGCAATTGCACGTGCCTTTTTACGAGACCCCAAAATTTTAATGATGGATGAGGCAACAGCTAGTTTAGATAGTCAATCAGAGGGAGTTGTACAAGAGGCTTTATCTCGCCTAATGAAAGGGCGTACTACATTTGTTATTGCACACCGGCTATCAACGATAATCGATGCAGATAAAATTATCTTTATTGATCAGGGTAGAATAACTGGTGCAGGTACACATGACGAATTAATAAAAAAGCATCCACTATACCGTGAATTTTCAGAGCAACAATTAACTTAAAATATAAATGCGCTTCTTATTGAGGCGTATTTATATTACAAATAGATGGAGGAATTTCCTATGAAAAAACAAAGTAAGCGTGTAAAAGCTGCGACATATATGGACAAATTTTCACGCTTATTTCGTTGTCCGATATGTCATGCTTCAATCCAGGTAAAGAACTTACAAAGCCTTGTCTGTTTGAACAATCATGACTTTAATATCGCAAAGCAGGGATATGTAAATTTAGCAACAAAACAAGCAAAAACAAAATACGATAAACAACTTTTCCAAGCCAGGAAAGAAGTAATGCAAGAAAACAAATTTTTTAATCCTTTGCTACAGAAGGTTTCTGAAATTATTATAGACCATTTGAATGATTATCCAGAAACATTCACTGTAGTCGATATGGGGTGTGGAGAAGGCTCTCATTTATCCTCAATTTGTAAAATTATTCAATCGCAAACCAAGAAAGAGCTAATAGGTATTGGAATTGATCTTTCGAAAGAGGGAATAATTGAAGCAACAAAACAAGAAAGAGATCACATTTGGGCTGTTGCAGATATCGCAAATGCACCATTTAAAGATGAACAATTTGCTGTTATTTTAAATATCCTGTCACCGTCAAATTATGAAGCGTTTGAAAGATTATTAAAAACAAATGGGCTATTAATTAAAGTCATCCCACAGAGTAATTACTTAAAAGAATTAAGAGAAGCTTTTATAGAGAAAGAGAATTTAAAAACATATTCGAATGAAAAGACGGTCAACCATTTTCAAAAGCATTTCCATTTAAATGAACGGTTTAGACTTACTTATACGACTATCCTTTCCCGTCAAACAATGAAGTCACTTCTTCATATGACACCACTAACTTGGAATATTTCAAAAGAAAGAATGGATGCTTTTTTAAAAGAAATAAATGAAAAGAAAATTACTGTTGATTTAGATATACTAGTAGGAGTCAAATAAATTCCATTGCAGAATTTATTTGACCTTATTTAACCCCAACTTTCCACCCTGTACATATTCATGAAATAATATCGGACCACATGATCCATGGATACGCTTTTGGTGGTTTGGATGTAAATTCCAGTCTATCTTTTTTTGTTGGATGGTCAAATGAAATGGAAGCTGACCATAAAGCGATTTGTTCCCCTGGTTGATTGACATGTTGTCCATATTTTTGATCACCATAAAGTGGACATCCTATTTCTGCAAATTGAACACGAATCTGATGTGGCCTTCCTGTGTGTAACTGAATAGAAATAAGGCTTAGTCCATCCTTTTGACCAAGCACATGATAATCTAATACTGCCTTTTTTGCATCTTTGTTTTTCGCAGAAGTCGTATAAACAATATTTTTGCGCCGGTCTTTTACTAAATAATTGGTTAATGTATCCTCTCTTTTCTTCGGTGCTCCACGTACAATGGCCAAATATTTCTTACCAAAGTCCTGCCTCCGAATTACATCAGATAGTCGGGATGCCGCTTTAGAAGTCTTCGCAAATACCATCACTCCACCAACTGGTCTATCCAATCGATGAACAAGCCCTAAATAAACATTTCCAGGCTTATTAAAGCGTACTTTAATGTCCTGCTTCAATAGAGATAGCAGGTCTTTATCCTTCGACCGATCTTGTTGAACAGGTACATTAACAGGTTTTTCTACAATTAACAAATGATTATCTTCATAAATAATTGGAATATCCATACATAACGATCTCCTTCATGATAATAACTCCATCATAACATAGATTATCAGACCGATTTTAGAAGTGTTCATAATGGACTTACTGATTTTATCTTTTTCCTTTTGCACAGATATCCCTAACAAACTTCTCTTTGTAATCTGTATATTGCTTTATTCCCGTAGAAAACTGGCTGACATAAGCTTCTTTCAACTGTCTATATTCTAATCTCGCCAGTTCATTTTCATTTAAAAAGTTCCTGAAAAAAAGTAAATTATGCCAAAGTTCGCCTTGATAGTCCGTTAGATGTATATAATGTGTTTTTTCCATATACGTATCATCTTTAAATCTAGCAAAGACAATTTCGTTGGGACGCTCTACTCGAAGTCGCAAAAAACCAATACATTTTAATCCTGTAATAACATCGTCGTCAACTCCTGCTAAATCGTCTACCCCTACCACAATATCTATAATGGGTTTTGCTGGCATGTTGTGAATCGATGTACTTCCGATATGCTCCACCTGCTCTTCTTTTAGATGCAAACTTTCAATAATCTCTTTCTTTACGTTTTGGAATTCATCCTTCCACTTGGGGGTATAATCTACTAATCGCACTTCATCTCGCTTTAATCCTAACTCCACCTTACAACACCCTTTCTCCATTTATAAACCTTATGTTAGCACCTACCCTAGATAAGAAACAGTCTATAAATAGTAGGAATATTATGATATAATAGACATAGTAAAAGGAACGAAACCATAAAGGTTCGTTCCTTTTTAATTAGAGGACCTCGACTACTTCTACAATCCAATGATATGTATCGGAACCCATTTTCTTACACTGTTAATAAACCAAATACGGGTAAATTTTCCTAAATCGTTTTTCTTCAAAATCTTTTCTTCAATTATTTGCTCTTTTAACAAATAGGAGCGAAATGTACCTGGCAATAAACCACATGAAACAGGTGGGGTGTAATAGCTCCCACCCCATTCGACAACAAGATTTCCATTCGTAAATTCCGTTAATTCATTCTCTTCATTCCAAAGTAGCGTATCATAGATATCTTGCTCTGTTACCTTATGATTTTCATAAACACTTCGATTCGTTGTTTTATGATATAGGAAAATATCCTCTTTCATAATTGGTGATGTGGCAATTGTTACAGGACGTGAGGTGCTTTTAGCCAAACTAATTTCTTCGCCTTCTACTTGAACAGATCCTGTTTCTGAAACAAGTAACCGAACCTTCTGAACACCTACTGTATGTTTATTTGCGTAATCATCTAAGACGTTTATTATATACTTCATTTCTATTGGTATTTTAAAATATTGCGAAGAGTTAACAAGCCGATTCAAATGTTCTTCAAAAAGAAAATACTCCCCATTCTCCAATCGCATACTTTCTAGTAATTGAAATGTTGACCGTTTGTCTTTCAGCACTGCTGCTTTTGTCAAAATTTCATCATACTCATCATCCGATGTAGAATTTATCGTTATTCCTCCACCAACTCCATATTCCGCATGACCTGTTTCATCATGAATAACAACTGTTCGAATTGGTACATTGAATACCGCTTCCTGTTGAGGGGTAATATATCCAATCGCACCACTGTAGACACCACGTGGGGAAGTCTCTACTTCCCTAATAATTTCCATTGTCTTATCTTTCGGATCCCCTGTCATAGATGCTGAAGGGAATAGGGCCTGGAAAATATCTGTTAGATGGGAGTCTGTTTTCAAATCTGCTGTTACTGTAGAAGTCATTTGAAAAACGGTTGGGTATTGTTCGATTTCATATAGTTGTGGTATTTTCACTGTACCTTTCTTAGCAACATGCTCCAAATCTTTACATAATAAATCGACAATCAATTTATTTTCTACTTTATTTTTTTCTGATTGGCGTAAAGCTTCTCGATTCTTCTTATCTTCCTCATGTGTCTTTCCTCGTTTAGCTGTACCTGCCATAGGTCGGGTAATGACTTTTCCTTCTTTTATACGGAAAAATAATTCCGGAGAAGCGGATACAATATGATGTTCCTCTGTTTGGACGTAGCAAGTATAATTTGCTGCTTGTGCCCGTTTTAATTGTTCATAAAATGAAAACGCATCCCCTTCGAAATGAGCGTGCATTCGAATCGTATAGTTCACCTGATTGGTAGCCTTTTTACGAAGGTGTTGTTGAATGGTTGAAAATTTTTCTTTATATACTTGTTTACTTATATTAGGGATCCAATTACTTAAACGATAATCCATTCTTGAGTGTAACGATTGATTGGTAATTCGATCGAAGATACCAAACCAAACGAGTGGCTGGTGTAAATTGCTATTAATTGTGTTATATGTAGGATGAAATGCAGCTGCTGCTTCATATGCCACATATCCTGCAGCATAGAAACCAGAGTCTACAGCTTGCTGCACCCTTTCCAGTGCTTGATATACTTCCTCCACCTTATTTGCTACAATAATTTCCTTAGGTTGAGTAAAAATGACGGGAGTGATAGTTTTTTCACCATCAGCAAATTCAAAATGTAAATATACTTGGTTTTGTTTTTCCTGGTTCATTGGCTTTTCGTTCTCCTTCTATAACTTCAAAAATGATATTACCACTGCTTTTTTCGTCAAAATGGATTTTCAAATAAGTATGTTTTTTATTCTTCTTCATTTATTATATATATTTGAAGGCATTTTTTGTCGTCATGGTTATCTTTTGTGGCAAATTTTCCAAGGGGAACCATTGGACATCGCCTAATTTATCTGGTTCCATATTGCGAACTATCCCAGAATGAATCGTTGAAATAAAAGTCGGCGCGACCCAATGCGTTTGCTCATTTGGCAACAAATGATTCGTTACACATAATAGATTTTCGAGATGGATGTCTACTCCTAGTTCTTCTTTTATTTCGCGTTTAACAGCATGTTCAATGGTTTCCATAAATTCAACTTTCCCACCAGGTAAACTCCAATACCCTGCTTCTGGGGCTTTTTTACGTAATACAAGTAACACATGACTTTGTTTCTCATTAAGAATAACAGCACCAACACCTACTCGTGGTATGTTGTTAACCATATTTATCTCCCTTTCTTCTATGATGTTATTTTATCATACTTATTGCTAAACAATAGATTTCTAAAAAGAAACTTCATTCTGCGAGAATATTAATGCAGCTATGGGCGAAATAAAAAAAGGACTGCCCAATTGAAGCAAATCAAAAGGGCAGTCCTTTCTTAATTCATTTCATTACTTTATATAAATTATGGATTTATACGATACAACCCATCTTGTTCCAAAATAATACCATTTTGGTTCATCTCACGTAAATTACTACGCACTTTAAACATTGGAAGTCCTGTTTGTTCAGATATTTTCTCAATGGATAAGGAGTTATTATCAATTACCTCTAATAATTTCCGTTGTGTGGGACTGAGTTGTCCTTTATCATTTACACAGGTCATTTGTCCAACTCCTTATAAATCTTTTTTACAGAGATACCAGTCAATACATTCCAAGCTGTCATCATTCGCACGTTCTTCTGCTAATTCTGTTGTAGTTGCAGGTGGAACAATTACCTTATCGCCTTTCTTCCAGTCAGCTGGTGTTGCAATACTATGTTTGTCTGTAGCCTGTAATGCTGTTACAAGACGAACCATCTCGTCCATATTACGACCTGTTGAAAGTGGATAATAAATAATTGCTCGAACTACTTGTTTATCATCAATCACAAATACTGCTCTTGATGCTTCTGTAGAGCTTTCTTCAGGCATGATCATACCGTATTTTCCAGCAACATTCATGTCCAAATCTGCAATGACTGGGAATTCAATATCGACATCAAAATTCTTTTTAATATTACGTACCCAGGCAATATGGGAATGTACACTATCAATACTTAAACCTAATAATTCTGTATTCATTTCGCGTAATTGAGGATATATCTTTTGAAAACCAACAAATTCAGTTGTACATACCGGTGTAAAGTCTGTAGGATGAGAAAAGAGAATGAGCCAACTATCTTTATAATCTGAAAGTTTAATCGTACCATGTGTTGTCACTGCTTCAAAATCAGGCGCCTTCGAACCAATCCTTGGTAAGGATCTTACTTCTACTTTTTCTTCTGATACATTGTTTATTTCACTCATTGTAACTCCTCCTAAATAATAATTATTTTAATTAACAACTTTAGTATATACACCACCCGGTATATAGTCAAACATAATGACTTGGACAATGAATATATTTATTTATACCTTCACATACCATATTACCCTATAAGTTCCTGTTAAAACGGGAAGAATATTAACAGTTTATTGACATGTATATAAGAATCATGCTATTTTTTTAGTATTCCTTCGTTAAGAATATCAATAAAGGAGAATTAGTGCCATGTGATACAAAGTCCCTTATTAAAACCAATCATACAAAATAATATAAAATAAGAAGGGATTTTTTATAATGACAATTCAAGATGAAATTGCAAAACGGCGTACATTTGCGATTATTTCGCATCCAGACGCCGGAAAAACGACCTTAACTGAGAAATTACTTCTGTATGGAAATCTTATTCGATCAGCAGGTACAGTGAAAGGAAAAAAATCAGGAAAATTCGCTACCTCTGATTGGATGGACATTGAAAAGCAAAGAGGTATCTCCATTACATCTAGTGTGATGAATTTTCCATATAAGAACTATCAAGTTAATATCTTAGATACACCAGGTCATGAAGATTTTAGTGAAGATACGTATCGAACACTGACAGCTGTAGACAGTGTTGTCATGATTATAGATTCGACAAAAGGGATTGAACCACAAACCATTAAATTATTTAAAGTTGCCCGGATGCGAGGTATCCCCATCTTTACATTTATTAATAAATTGGATCGGGAAGGAAGAGACTCATTTGAATTATTAGATGAAATCGAAGACATCTTAAACATTCAAACATATCCAATGAATTGGCCTGCCGGAATGGGTAAACAGTTTTTAGGTGTGTTTGACCGCTATGGTAAACAATTTGTACAATTTAAAGGAAATGAAGAAGAAACATACATTCCTTTTGAAGAACTAAATGAATATCAGGATATATCTTCCAATCCAACGTTCCAAGAAGCAGAGGAAACACTTCAGTTGGTGGAGGAAGCAGGAAATGAATTTTCATTAGAGGATGTTTTAGCCGGGGAGCAAACACCGGTCTTTTTCGGTAGTGCAATCGCCCCTTTTGGTGTAGAAGTATTTTTCAATACATTTCTTACCATGGCCCCACCACCAGGACCAAGAAAATCGACAGAGGGAATTATCCAGCCAAACAATTCGGACTTCTCCGGGTTTATCTTTAAAATTCAAGCAAACATGAATCCAGCACATCGTGATCGTGTTGCATTTATTCGCGTTTGTTCTGGGAAATTTGAACGTGGAATGAGTGTACAGTTAGCAAGAACTGGTAAAAACATGAAACTATCACAGTCACAACAATTTATTGCATCTTCCAGGGAAACAGTTGAAGAGGCATATGCTGGAGATATTATTGGAATTTATGATCCAAATATTTATCGAATTGGTGATACACTAATTGAAGGAAAACAAGCTTTCGAATATGATGAATTACCGAAGTTCCCACCAGAAATATTTAAGAAAGTAACTGCAAAAAATGTCATGAAATCAAAGCAATATAAAAAAGGGATCGAACAACTTGTCCAAGAGGGTGCCATTCAATTATTCAAAAGGAATCGAACAGAAGAATACATCCTTGGGGCTGTTGGTGAATTACAGTTTGAAGTATTTCAAGCCCGCATGAAAGAGGAGTATCATGTAGACGTATTATTTGAATCCATTGGTGAAAGAATCCCACGATGGTTAAAGAAAGAACAAGTAGATGATTCTCTATTTGATGAACGTAATATGCTTGTTCGTGATCGGGAAGACAATAATCTTGTATTATTTAAAAATGACTTTTCATTAAGATGGTTTCAAGATAAGCATCCGAAAATAGAATTGATTGATTTATTTGATGTCAATCAATATAATCAAATTCAATAACCACATTAATAACCATTTTGTATCAATTACATAATGGTTTTTTTCATTCCATTCTAAAAACCATTATGTAGACTCTTTACCATTTATAACTTTTTTTACTCCATTTATAAGTAAAACAACAATTGGGATAATCACTGTAAATATAGATGCATAGAATGGCCAGATTTTTTCAACAATATCCCAATAACTTCTATCAGCTATAAAAACATCTAATAGGGAAATAGCTAGTAAAGCAGTCGGTAATACGAAAATTCGATACCCTTTCGTCCGAAACACATGCTTCGTACCAATAACAAGTGTAAGCAGTATAATGCATATTTTGATAAAGGTTGAAATAATCCATATACTTGCAATGATAACCTCAACCCGCTGAATAAAATCACCTATTTTAATTTGTGCACCTAATACATAAGGAATATAAATCTTTGTTGCTGAATATTCCACCCCAAGCACAAAAATAGAGTAAAAGATGGCAATAACTACCATCATTCCCCCTATAAAAACACCTAAATATAGCGATTTTCCAAGCTTTTCTCTTGGTGTCACATAGTTGAATAATATCACTAGTACAAATACATCCATAAAAGGGAACCCGAGATTTGGTATTGCCCCTCTAACAATTGGTATCCAACCATTCACTGTTACTGGTAGGAAATTTTCTATACTCCCCTCCTTTAATAGAAAAATCATTGAAAATAAGAAGAAAAAAATTGCAATAGGAACAAGAATTTGTGCTGTTCTAGCAATCACTTCCATACCTTGTTTCACCGCATATGCCATCGTAATAAATAATAAGACGATAATCGCCCTTACCGGTGTTTCATTCAAAAGATGAGCAACAATAAAATCTGCAAACCCTCGGATAATAACAATCAGTAGTAATAGATGAAAACTAACCAATGTAAAAATTGCAAGTAATTTCCCAAAAAACAATCCAAATGTATGTTCCAGTATTTGTGTATAAGTATATCCGGGAAAAAAACTGTATATCTTTAAATATATATAAACTAAAAATAAACCAAACAACAATGCAAATAAAGAGGAAATCCATGCATCCTGTTTTGCGAATTTAATGACTGGATGCGGAATCAGAAGAATCGCATTCCCCACCGTATAAAGTAGTGCCATAACAAAGAATTGCTGCGAACCAATTTTTTCGAGCTGCAAATAAATCCCTCCTTATTTTTCTAAGAACAAATAAATTTGCTCAATAAAAGCAAGTTTGTCATAAATCCATCTCAATAACTGAATCCTCTCCATCCCAACCACCCACTCTAATATACTCAAGATGGAATAAAGAAATAGAGTAGCAAAGTAGATCTTCCTTTCTTTTATCCCTTCCTTTTTTAATTCATCCGTATCAAAAAAGAGGATAATGCTGATTGATACAATCGCTATAAACAATGGCATATTAATTTCCCCCACGTAATTTATTTAAATACGAATTCTCTATTGTATCCGTATTAGTAATCTGTAGAGTAACATTCACATCAATTTCCATTGTTTTAAAAACTTCATTCCAATTATCCTTATACTTCTTCCATATTTTTGGTTTTTTTCGATAAAATTCACGACCAAAACCAAAAATATCGACTCCAATATCCTCTTGAATATCTTTTATATTATCCGATAACCGTTTTTCAAAATCAGCAGCAAATTTCTTTTCCATTTGACGATATCCCTCTGTATCTATATCTCGATTACAATTTAATTCCGAAATTGTTCCGCGCATTTCTATTTGAAGTTCTATTTTTGGCCCTTCTTTATATATTGGTTTTATTTCCGTCTTTGTGTAATACGATTCTAAGCTACTATTCTTTTCTTCTTCATCACATTTAATTTCATAAATACCACTTTCTACATTGTTCGTAATAATATTATACGTATCCGCTTGATTTTCATTTAGCCAACCAATTAATTTATCATTGTGGAAAGCGGCTGCATTACCTGTTGGTAAGGATGGCTCCGGCACAGATTTATCCTTTTCTCCAGACTGATTTGGCTTCCTATATAGGATACTTGGAACAACAGGCTCTACTCCATCAGTTAAAGTTTTCGTAATAAATTCCTTTATATATGTTGCTTTTGTAGGACTATAATTCTTGTTAGAATATTGAAGTCGATTAAAAATTTCCTCCGATGGAGAAACAGAAAATGGAGTTGCTGTCGATAAAATATCTCTTGCTTTACTATCTTTTGCAATAATGATGTAAAAATTATTACGAAATTCCTCATCTCGATACAAGAAATCAAGTGTGTCACCCAATCCCTCTTTAGCAAGTTTCTCTCCAATTACTAAAATATATAAGTGGGCTACATAAATTTTTCTTGGAGATGTTTTCGACATTTTTCGAATGGTATGTAATAATGTCTTACCTCTTTCTTCATATAAAAGAACGGGGGAACTGGATCCACCACCCTGTGACTGCTGGCTTTGGCCTGATATTTGTTCTGGATTAATTACCTGTGCTGATACTATATATTCTCCATCTTCCTTATCAATACCTAAGCCATATGCAATGGAAAGCTCATTAAATTCTCTTCTGCTCCAACAGCTTGTCAACAAAAATAAACAAATGAAAATGAAAAATAATCGTTTCATGATGAACACCCCCTAAGGATTACTCTTTATTTTCTTTTAATGCCTTTCCTTTTGATGAAAAGGTCGTACGTATAAGTCGAATAAATGTGTCTTTCTGATCGCGTTTATAAAAGGGAGAAATTGGTGCTGTGTAAATCATTCCAAATGACTGTAAACTACTTAAATGGATAACAATCATAAATGTACTAATCATAATGCCATAAAAACCGAAACTCCCTGCAAAAATCATCATAATAAAACGTAATATACGAACAGAATTAGCCATATTATAACTAGGTATTACAAAACTAGCTATTGCTGTAATAGCAACAACAATTACCATTGCAGCTGAAACAAATCCAGCATCAACAGCGGCCTGACCAATAACGATAGCTCCAACGACAGATACCGCTTGGCCAACCATTTTTGGCATCCTTACCCCAGCTTCTCGTAATATCTCAAATGTTACTTCCATCATAAATGCCTCTAAAAATGCTGGAAACGGTACTCCCTCCCTTTGTGCCGCAATATTTGAGACAGCCATTGTTGGAATCATTTCCTGATGAAAAGTAGTTAAGGCAATATAAATAGAAGGAGCGTATAATGTAATTAAAAATGCAAAAAAGCGTAATATACGGATGAGGCTTGCAGAAATGGACTGTGAATAGTAATCCTCAGCTGTTTGGAAAAAATGCGTCATAGCAACTGGTAAGACCAGCAAAAAGGGTGTCCCATCAACAATAATAAGAACCTTTCCTTCTAATAAGAATGCAGCAGCTGAATCTGTTCTTTCTGTATTTCCAACAGTTGGTAAAATGGCATACGGTTGTTCTATTATTTTTTCCCCAATTATATTACTACCAACCACACCATCTAAATCAATTTTATTTATTCTTTTTTCTATTTCTTTTACTAAAGATTTTTTCGCAATTCCTTGAATAAAAACAATGCTAACATTTGTTTGCGTGTATTTTCCCACACGGGTTGATTTAAAGCGTAATTTATTTGACTTTATTCTTTTTCTAATCAATGCCTTATTTACGTTCATATTTTCTGTAAAACTTTCTCTTGGACCTCTCACAGCCGTTTCTGCTGGGGATTCCTCTACGGAACGACCTTTCCATTCATCAACAGAAATGGATAAGGCCTCTTGTTCCTCCTCAATAAATAAAAGTGCTTTACCCATTAATAAATTATCAAAAAGTGTCGTAATTTCATTCGATGTTGAAATATCTCCTGTTGTCAATATATTTTCTTCCAAATATGCTATAAAAGAAGTTACCTCATGCTTTTTCATTGTTTTTATTGGTTGAATTATTTGGTCGGAAATATAGTCCTGGTTTGTAATTTCACTAATGAAGATAAGTAAGCATTTCTTTTGATTTATATGTGGAAGTATAATTTTTCTATAAATTATCCCCTCTTGTTCACCAAAATATTGTTTAAATTCCTGTTTAATTTCTTCCAATGACTGAAAAGAGCTTACCTTTTTTTGGTTTCTCTTTTGGTTGGATAAAAAAGATTTAGTATATTTTTTTCTTCTAAAGAAACGCAAGGTAAGTACCCCCATTGTTAAAATCCATATTCCTCGTTAGGTTGCTTCAAAAAAGATACGTTATACATAAAAAAGACTTATGGAATAATCGCCATAAGTCTGTTATCTATATGTTATTCTCTCGGTAAAGTCACTTGTAATACCGTTCCTTTCCCAAGTTCACTCTCCACCATAATGGTACCACGATGGATTTCAATAATTTTCTTCACAATAGAAAGACCTAACCCTGTACTATTATCCTTACGTGTTCGGGCTTTATCTACTTTATAAAAGCGCTCAAATAGATGAGGGATATCCTGTTTACTTATCCCAATTCCAGTATCTTTTACTAGAATGGTGACATTCTGTTTATCATTCATTGTAATAATTTCAATTGTTCCATAGTTATTTGTATAACGAATAGCATTGGTTATTAAATTAATCCAAACAAGCTGCATGAGACGAGGGTTTCCTTCAATAATCGACCTTGAAATATCCATTTCAATGGTTATTTCCTTTTGACGCCATTGCCATTCTGTCGAAGATACGGCTTCTTTTATCTGTTCCGCAATATCAAAAGGTATTTTTTCCTTGTGATCTGTCTCTCTATCTAAAAAAGAAAGAGTCAATAATTGTTTACTTAAGGCAGACAGACGCTTACTTTCTTTTTCTATAATTGACAAGTAATGGTGACGCATCTCTTCTGGTAAATCTTCTTCTCGCAATGCCTGTGAGAACCCTTGAATAGATGTTAATGGTGATTGAATCTCATGGGATACATTAGAAACAAATTCCTGCCTACTCTCTTCCGTTTTAGCCAAACTATCACTCATTTTAGAAAAATCATTCGCAAGGCGCCCAATTTCATCACGACGTTTTACATTTAATTTTACATGATAGTTTCCAGCTGCTATTTTCTTTGTTGCTTCTGTAAGCTTTTTTATTGGACGTACAATAAAAGAAGTACTCGTAAGAATTAATAAAAAGCTAACAATTAACATGACTATTACTGCCACTGCTAAAAAGAAACGCATCTCTCCAAATTGCTGGACCGTATTTGGACGAACAAACAAGGCCAACACTTCGCCTTTTCGCTGGATAGGGACACCGATTGTATTTTTTAATTCATTATCAAAAAAACCAGTCACAAATAATTTCCAGGAGTTATCCCGAATTCCATGGTATGTTTCCCCAGAAATAACCTTTTCCACATCTTTTTTCGTTATATTATACTTCCGAAATGGTGCGCCTAAAAGCTCACCATTTCCTTGATCATCTACTATATAAAATTGGTAACCTAAAACTGTTAATGTGGATAAATAATCACGAATATCTTCAAAACGACTTTCATCATAAATTTCTGCCACATTTTCAGCAATTTTGGTGATTTTTTGGTCATTTTTAGGTTTTAAAGAATGGTGATAATACAGATTTGTCACGACAAAGGCTATGATTGCACTTCCAATCATAATCACCATTGTCATCATAATAATCCGAACATATAGGGTACGCATATGGACCTCCTAATTCGTTTCTTCCAATTTATATCCTAAACCTCTTACTGTTTTAATAACAAATCCATGATCTTTGCTAGAAAATCGTTCTCGTAATCGTTTAATATGCACATCTACTGTTCGGTCATTTCCAGTGAAATCTATCCCCCAGACCAAAGCGATTAATTGTTCCCTTGTAAACAATCGATTTGGATAATTTGCTAATTGAGCAAGTAATTCAAATTCCTTTAAGGGAAGAACCATTGTCTTTTCTCCTACTTCGACTTCATAATTATGACGATTAATAATGATTTTTCCAATTCGAATCACATCTTCATTAACCATTTGAAATCGACGTAATAATGCTTTTATACGAAACAAAACTTCCTTTGGTTCAAACGGTTTTACAATATAATCATCTGTTCCTAGGGTATAAGCTTTTTCTTTATCTGTAATTTCTCCTTTTGCAGTAATCATCATGATTGGAATATTATAGAGGCTTCGTATTTCTTCACATAAAGTATACCCATCCATATTCGGCATCATTATATCTACTAATGCAACATGAATATTTTCTTTTTCCAAAATTGCTTTTGCTTGTAGTCCATCCTCTGCTTCTTGTACTTTATAACCTTCTTTTTGTAAATAAAAGCGCAATAACTCACGGATATGTTGATCATCATCAACAACCAAAATCGTTAACATGACTATCAGCTCCTATGATGGGTTTGTTTCTTTACATGCTTCATATTAGTTAAAAAAACTGCCCATGTCTAGTAGACGAATGGACAGTTTTTAAAACATTATTTAAAACCAAATAATTTGTCAATAATCGTTGCAATTTGGTCTGCATATTTCTCACATTGTTCCTCTGTTTCTGCTTCTACCATAACACGTAGAAGTGGTTCCGTTCCTGAAGGTCTTACAAGTACTCGACCATCTTCTCCTAGTTCTGCCTCAACTTCCTGTATCGCTTCCAATACTTGCTGATTATTCATTACTTCGTGTTTATCTACAACTTTTACATTTTTTAATACTTGTGGATATACTTGCATTTCAGAAGCAAGCTCAGAAAGAGATTTATTCGTATCCTTCATAACATTAACAAGTTGTAATGCAGATAATAAGCCATCACCTGTTGTAATATGGTCTAGGAAAATGATATGCCCAGATTGTTCTCCACCTAGATTATATCCACCTTTTCGCATTTCTTCCATTACATAACGATCTCCAACAGAAGTTTGATCACTTTTCATACCATGTTCTTCCAAGGCTTTGTAAAACCCGATATTACTCATAACAGTAGAAACAACCGTATGATGGTTTAAGAAACCTTTGTCATTCATGTATTTTCCACAAATAAACATAATCTTATCGCCATCTACCAGATTTCCTTGTTCATCCACAGCAATTAGCCGGTCCCCATCTCCATCAAAAGCTAGACCGATATCTGCCTCTTTTTCAAGGACGAATTGTTGTAATGCTTCTGGATGTGTTGAGCCGCAATTATCATTAATATTTAAGCCAGTCGGTGATGAACCAATTGTAAATGTGTCTGCTTCCAAATCAGCAAATAAATGTGTTGCAAGACTTGATGCTGAACCATGTGCACAATCAAGAGCAATTTTCATACCTGCAAAGTCATGTTCGACTGTATCTTTTAAATAAGAAAGATACTTCTGACTGCCTTCAAAATAATTACCTACAATACCAACATCTTCACCTACAGGGCGCGGGAGACTATCTTCCTCAGCCTTCACTAAATTTTCAATTTCATCCTCTTGATTATCAAGTAGTTTAAAGCCATCTGGGCCAAAAAATTTAATACCATTATCTTCTACAGGATTATGAGAGGCAGAAATCATAATACCTCCTTGTGAACTTGTAGCCTTCGTTAAGTAAGCCACTCCTGGTGTTGTAATCACTCCAAGTCGCATCACTTCGGCACCAATCGATAGCAGACCAGCAACAAGCGCAGCTTCTAGCATATGTCCAGAGACACGTGTATCTCTACCAACTAAAAATTTCGGTTTTGTCGAATCCTTCGAAAGTACATATCCGCCAAAACGTCCTAATTTAAAAGCTAGCTCAGGCGTTAATTCATCATTTGCAACACCTCGTACGCCGTCTGTACCAAATAATTTAACCATTTCTTCCTCTCCTTTTTTTACTTTCCTCTTTAACAAACAGGGAATATTCCTTGGTTTGAATGAAGTAAATCAATTCCTATTTAATTTCAACTGTAATATCATCATATTCTGGTTTAATCGTCACTTTCTCTGGCCCTTCTACTTCTATAGGAACACGATGCTCCCCTTCATCTAGACCTTCTAAATCAATCAAGACACGTAAATCTTCTTTCGTAATCTCCCTGATAGCTGATTCATTACCTTCAATCGAAATATTTATTTTTTCTTCTTTTGGTTGATTAAACTCAATTGTTTGTCCTTCTTCTAAATGAAGAACATTCACTGGTACTTCCTTAATGACCTTTTCTTGTTCTAATTCAATAGAAACTTCTAGTTGCTCTAATTCTGGGGCAACTACACCTTCTGGTAAATTCAATTTTGTACGGACAGTGTCAGATTTCTTTACTTCTGATAAATCGAGTTCTGCGACGACTTCATTTATTTCCGATAGTTTCTTTGTTGTACCAAATATCTCTACTTCTTCTACATTTGCCTTCATCGATGTAAGCGTATATCCATCTGGAAGTTTCCCTTTTGTTTTAACCATGACAGGCACTACTTTACTAGGATTAATTACATCAGCAGAGACAAGCACGCTTTCCGGCTCAATTCGAACTCTTAATTCATTTCCTTGACTATCATATACTTTGATTGGTACTTCACGATTTTTGATTGATTCTTCTAAGCCAGCAACATTTACAAATACTTTTACCAAGGAAATTTTATCAACAACACTTTTTGAACTTGTAATCGCGACCTCTTCTGGTTCGACACTATATTCGCCTAATTCATAACCCACTGGTAACTGATCTTGATTAATAAAGTCAACATTCACCTTGAAATTCTTCGTTGAACGCTCCTCAATAATAACGTCAATTGTTTTTGGTTCAATAAATACATCTAATTCTTCTGGAATATTTTCATACTTTATTTCAACCGTATGTTCACCTTCTCCAAGCTTTGTTAAATCAACATATATATCAAAGTTTCGCTGTTTAATAATTCTTTTTACGACACTATTTGAGCCTTCGACAGTTACAGAAACGGTTTCTGGAACACCACTTACAACAAACTTTTCCGTATCGATACGAACATTGACAGGTACATCTTCCATTATCTCTGTCTCGTCCGTGTTACCAAAAAAGTCAACATCCCTTGATGTAGGTTCCTCTTCTGTATAAACAACAAAATACAAGGAAACAGCCATTACTAAAGCTACTGCCCGAACAAACCATTTACTTTGGAACCAATTATCCATCCTTTTTTCCCCTCCATTTCCATGCTTTGCTCTTTTCAGGGGATTTTAAATTCAAGAATAAATTATCTCGTAAAATGATTTTTAATTGTTCTTCATCTAATTCCCGATTTAATTCACCATTTTTCGTCGTAGAAATCTGGCCAGTCTCTTCAGAAACAACAATCGTTAAAGCATCTGTTACTTCACTAATACCCATTGCGGCCCGGTGTCTCGTTCCCAATTCTTTCGAAATAAGTGGGCTTTCAGATAATGGTAAATAACATGCCGCAGCTATAATTTTCTCGTTTTTTATGATAACAGCACCATCATGTAATGGGGTATTCGGTGTAAAAATATTCGTCAATAACTGATGGGTTAAATTCCCATTAATTGGTATACCTGTTTCGGTGTATTCCCCAATTCCAGTTTCTCTTTCAATCGTAATTAATGCACCAATTCGCCGTTTGGCCATATAGCTACAAGCTTTACCAATATCATCAATAATGGTGTCTAAAATCTCTTCCTCTGACTTGGAACTTCTTACAAAAATATTACCTCTTCCTAGCTGTTCCAATGCCCTTCTAAGTTCTGGCTGAAATAGGATAATAATAACTAAAAAACCCCATTCCAATGCCTGCTTTGTCAACCATTGAATTGTTTGTAAATCAAAAAACATACTAATTAAGCGTACAATAATGACAACAACAATCCCTTTTAATAACTGAATTGCCTTCGTACCTCTAATTAGCATGATTAATTTATATAAAACATACCAGACGAGGCCGATATCAATTACAATCTTTAATAGGTTTAATATATTTAGTTCCCCATCAAGCATGTTCACACATCCTTTATTTTGTATTTTCATATGTAATATTACTTATTATACCACAAAATGCCTATATGACTAACCTCATACGGGAAATTTTAAGTTTTCATTTACTTCCCTAAATTAAGGAATTTACAATAAGAAGTTTTTACCTAAATTATCTTTTTCTTTACAAAAATGAACGTAATAAAAAGCTAATTTCTAATTCTTTTTCTTTTATGTATATATGACCTTTTGATGGTATGAATACCTAAAATTGATGAAAACCAGGAATGTGGATTCATTTAGCCGATAGAAGACCAGTGCGCATCTAGCTTTTATTGAAAAAAACCCGGTATGATACATACCAGGTTTGACATACATTATTAGACACTTATCACATCATCAAATCTAAGAATCAAAAGAGAAGATACCTTCAACTAGACTTTTGAAACTATACCAAATCCACTCAAAGACTTTGTTAACACTTTCAAATTCCCCATTCACTTCTCCTGCAGAGGCCATAAGGTTTTCCCCATCCAATACTTCATCTGAGTCCTCTTGAATTAATTTTCCTTTTATTAAAGTTACCTTTCCATCTACCGTTCCATCTATTTTTAAGTTACCATTTTTCACAACCAAATCACCTTCGACCGTTACACCCTCTGGTACAATAACGGTATCTCCCTTAATAATTAAATCTTCCTGTTTTGAAACAACTAACCTAGTATCTTGATGCCATGTGGATAATATCCCACTAAATAAAAAGACGAAAAAAATGGCAGCTGCTGTAAGAACTGGATGTGCCCGGAACCAACGCATATATTTTACACGTTTCTTCTCTGTTGGGAGATTTTTCATGACATTCTCCGTGAATTTTGGTGGTACCTCTTTTGTCTCAACTGTACTTTTAATTAAGGTAATCGTGTTTTTTAGCTCATGAAAATGTTGTTGACAAGCTTTACATCCTTCTAAATGCTTGCCTAACTTGGTTTCATCTTCTTTTGTTATATCCCCATCTAAATATTCATGCATTAATTCAACCACTTCATTTTTACAATCCAAGTGGATCACTCCTTTACACGTGACGAAGCTTTTTCCGTAAAGCTTCTCTACCTCGATGAATTCGCGTTTTAACAGTTCCTAGTGGGAGATCCATAATTTCACTAATTTCTTTTAGTGAAAACTCCTCTAAATAACGTAATGTAATAATACTACGATAAATAGGTGAGAGATTCGCAATCTCCTGATAAATATGATGTTGTAATTCCATTCCCTGAACTTCCTCTTCAGGTAAACGGTCTTTCGTTGCTAATTGCGAATACATGTTTAATCCTTCTGTTCCTTTAATCTCCGCATCCAGGAAATAATCCGGTTTTCGTTTTCGGATTCTATCAATGGTTAAATTCGTGGCAATACGATACAACCATGTTGAGAATTTTCGTTTATCATCATACGAGTGAATATTTACATACGCTCGTATAAATGCTTCTTGCGCTATATCCTCCGCCTCGTGTGCATTACCTAACATTCGATAACAATGATGGTATATTCTGCTTTGAAACAGGACAACAATATCTTCATAAGCAGATTGATCACCTTTTTTTACTTTTTTTATCTTATCTCTAATCATATAGTCCATTTAAAGTACCTCCGCTTATCATGCGGTAATATTAATACGAATTACCTTCTTGAAAGGTTTCAAAAAAATAATGATTTATGAAAGTTAATAAACGGATGATATCTACCGCCATATTTTACATTGATTCAATTTAAATAAGTCTTTAGTATAATTTTAACACTAAAACATGTGACGAACATCACTGATTTTAAATCTTTTTATAAAATAAAGTGTTTATTCTTGAAAAAAATCGGATAATTACATAATATATGATATTGGATAGGGGGGACAGTGTGATGACACAAATATTATTAAAAGAAATTGAACAGTGCCGCGCAAAGATGATTGCTGTAAGTGCAAATCACGCTTTTACTTCTAATACTGTTATAAAAATAAGCAAAGAGCTCGATAAACTATTAAACCAATTACAAGAAAACATGTCAAGTCAAAAAGGAAACATAGAATACTGACTTCCTTTTTATTTTTCATATAAAAAAACATCCGTTAGCCAGATGTTTTTTAAATAAGAGATTGATTATTTTAATTTTTCACCAAATAGAGAACCGATGAGACCTACCGCCAATCTAGCGGTTTTATTTTTTTCATCCAGAATCGGGTTTACTTCAACAAATTCAGCTGAAGTGACTATATTAGACTCATAGAGCATCTCCATTGCTAAACGGCTTTCTCTGTATGATAAGCCGCCAATAACTGGTGTGCCAACCCCCGGTGCTTCACTTGGGTCTAACCCATCTAAATCCAAACTCAAATGAACTCCATCTGTTCGTTCTTTCAAGTAGGAAATGGTCTCCTCTATTACTTTTGGCATCCCCATTCGATCAATTTCATGCATAGTATATACTTTAATATTTTCCTTTTTAATTAACTCTTTTTCACCATCATCCAAATCCCGTGCTCCAATAACTACAATGTTCTCTGGTTTAACTTTTGGTGTATATCCATAAATATTAATTAATCTATCATGACCGATTCCTAATGTGGCTGCAAGTGGCATCCCATGAATATTTCCAGATGGTGATGTTTCATTTGTATTTAAATCACCATGTGCATCATACCAGATAACACCTAGACTTTGATAATGCTTCGCCACTCCAGCTATGGTTCCTAATGCCATGCTATGATCCCCACCTAAGATTAGAGGAAAATAATCATTTTGCATTTCTTGATCCACCGTTTTGGCAACGTTTTCATTTATTTCAATAACTTGTTCTAAATTATTTAGATTATCCGTATTCTTTTTCTTATACTGTTCTAATTGCGTTACAGGTACATCTCCTAAATCATTGACAACATAATTTAATTTTTCAAGTCGATCAGACACCCCGGCATAGCGAATTGCACTCGGACCCATATCAACTCCTCGACGACTTTGTCCATAATCAATCGGAACTCCAATGATTGATATTTTTTTATTCATAGAAAATACCCCCTTCTCATTTATTTTAGCGGAATTAATAGGACTGACTCAACTCTACAATTTTCTGTATATATATACATGTTGTTTTTTTTGAAAATAAAAAATCAGGGCTGAATTCCCCTGATTTTTAGTATGAAATAAACAATTATTCCAAGATTATTGAGCCAGAAGTACTTATTTTTAAATCTAGTGGCTTAATTCCTTCTTGTTCCCATGCTTTCATAAGTGCTTTTGCACTACTTTCAGATGGCATAAATGCAATTCCACTATCTCCGCCACCTGCCCCAGAAGGCTTTCCGGCTCCACCATGCAATTCAGCTAAATCACATAATTTACTTAATGATGGTGTTTCTATTTCCACATTTGCATTTTGTCCTACTGTGCGGAGCGCCATTCTGTTTTGCTTAATTCCCTCTAGAATAAGTGGAATATCACTTGCCTGCATTCCGTTCATAAATTTCTCCACAGCCTGCTCACTCTCGGTTAAAAAGTGGGCAAATTTTGTCGGATTATCTTGTTTTAATTGGAGCACTTTATCGACAAGTTTCGGTGTTGATGCAGGCTTTCCTGTCCAGCCAATACATATATAAACATGATCTGGAATTTGAATGGGACGAATCGACAAAAATGGCCAATCTCTTTTAACTAATTCAATTACTTGATCTGTTGATTGATATACTTCATTTAACCAGTATGCTTGAAAAGAAGAATACTCAATCACCCCACCAAAGGAAGATGCTGCAACGTCTGCCCCCGAGCCGTTTCCCTGTGTTTTTGCATGGGAAATAGCTGCCAAACGGAAAATTAAAGAAGGGTCTGGCTTCTTTTGTAGAAATTTATGTAAAATTGCCGTAATGACAGACACAGAAACAGCGGCACTTGATCCAAGACCGTACTTTACCCCAGATTTGTCAGCAAGCTCACTATTTACGGATAATTTAAATGGACTCCAAGAAAATTTATTTTCTTCTAAGTAGCGAATTGCAATCGACATCGCACTCTCTACAAAAGAAACTCGCTTATCTTCTGACATTATATGAACATTTTGTTTTGTAAATGTCCATTCCACGTTTAAAAGATCGAAATTATCCAATGATAATAGACATTTATTATTGGATAAAATTGTCGTATAAACAAACCGATCAACAGCCATTGTAGCCATCTTTTTATACGGCTCGAGGACCGCAAATTCTCCTGCTATATTCAGTTTCCCAGGAGTTTTAATCGTCAAAATTGATGTAGACAAACTCTTTCACCCTTTATATATAGGTTATTCCCTGACCTGATTTACTTAGAATGACATCTGTTACACCAGGAATACTTTCTAATTCTTGCTTTATCTGTTCTTCGTTTTCTGGTAAATAAAGTACCTTCACATTTGGACCTGCATCAATTGTAAAATAGGCTGGAATTCCTTTTTTCCGTAACATTTGAACATGTTGCATCACAGTAAATGTTGTATCATGCCAATATGTAAATGGTGGGTTTGCTCCTAACGTTGTCGCATGCATTTTTAAACAATTTGCTTCTGCAACAGAACCAACTTTTTCAAAATCACGCTCTGAAATTCCTGATTTAATCTGCTTTAAATCTTGAGGGATACTATCTACCCAACCTTTAAAGAATGGTGACGTGTCTACTGTTCGTTTCATCCCGACACGACTAGAGACCTTCTTCATATCGGCATGCAGCACAACTGCAGCAACACGAATATCCCAATAATCTTGGGGAGCAATTGGTACAGCAAAGGAATCAGATCCATCTTCTTTTTCTCCTTTATCCCATTCGGCAAAACCACCATAAATAGAACGACAAGCAGACCCTGAACCACGTCTTGTCAATCGTGATAGTTCCTGATCATTTAATGTTAAACCAATTGCTTGGGAACCTGCTGATGCTAAAGCTGCAAAACCAGAGGCAGAAGAAGCAAAGCCTGCTGCAGTTGGTACGTGATTTGTAGACTTCACTTGTGCAAAAAGGTTAGGCTTTTTAGCTATGTCCCGAATCAAATCTAAAAACTGGCTTACACGGGTATATGGAATACCACTGATACACTCATCATTTAGATAAAAAATATCTTGTGTCAATTCTTCTCGAAATTCAACAGTTGTTGTTGTATAAAAACCATCAAGTGTAAGGGAAAGACTATTATTTGTTGGTAAAATTAATGCTTCATCACGCTTTCCCCAATATTTAATCAAAGCGATATTTGTATGCGCTTTAGCTGTCGCTTTCATTTCCTATCTCCTTTACACCCTTATTCGTGGAAAAAGCAGGGGAATCGTCACCTGCTTTTTCTTACTTCATATATCATATTAATCTTTTTTCTTTAATACAAAAGGCCATACTGCATCTGCACCAAATTTTTTTAGCTTTTCAGCAAGTTGTCTGGAGTGTACTTCATTTTGTGCTAAAGCTATGATACAACCACCATAACCTGCACCTGTTAATTTTGCCCCTAACGCTCCTTCTTGACGAGCAAAATTAATTAATTTATTTAATGCTTCATCACTTACCCCTAAAGCTTCCAGCTCTTTCTGTGCTTCATTTAATAACTGACCTAAGAATTGCTTGCCAGCTTTTTCTAGTGCATCTTTCGCTTGATACGTCAATTCTCCCAAGCGTTCGATTTTACTTTGAATCATCTTTGGCGCTGCCTTTAATAGGTTGGTTACAGATTCTACAGCTGTGCGTGTGTCACCAATATTTCCTGAGTCTGCGACAATAAAATGGAAATCATCATTAAGTTTAATATAATCTACAGGATTTTCCTTTTCAAACCAAACAGGACATTCTGAAGTAATTGTTAATGTATCAATTCCACTAGGTGCCCCGTGATTATGTTTTTCGGCAATATTTGCTAAATAAAGCAATTCCTCTTTCGAATAAGGCTGGTCTGCATAAGCAAATAGTGATTTAACAACAGCGATAGCTACAGATGCACTAGAACCGAGCCCTTTTCCTGGTGGAATAGAAGATTTAATTTGAATTAATAAATCTCTCTCTGGTAGATTCAGATGTAATAATGTAGCCTGAATACTTTTTACGATTCCTTTTAGTGAGTTTGGCGCAGAATGTAATGGACCATGATAAAAGGTACTGTCCATTTGGCAGGCACCTGGTACATATTCGATAACTGATTCGACTCCAATTAATGGAAAGGGAAGCGCGATTGCAGGTTGTCCGTGTACAACTGCATGTTCCCCTATCAAAATAAGTTTACTATGAGCCAACCCTATTGCTAATCGCTCCGTAGCTGCTACTCTTTCTGCACTCATTTTGTATACTGTTCCACCAGTTCTTTTGCTCTACCAACACGGATTTCTCTTTCTTCAACTAATTGTTCTGCAATCATGTCAATCATCTCCCCAGTAGCCCCTGCTGCAACCGCAACAGAGCGTGAGTGTAATGCCATATGTCCCTTTTGAATACCATCAGTGACGAGCGCTTTTAATGCTCCAAGGTTTTGCGCCAAACCAACTGCCACAATAATTTGTGCTAACTCTTCTGCTGATTCTGTACCAAGAATCTCTAGAGAAAGTTTTGCCATTGGATGTACGCGTGTCGCTCCTCCCACCGTACCAATTGACATTGGAAGTTCTAATTCACCAACTAAATTTCCTACTTCATCAATGAACCAGGTTGTCATTGATGTATATACTCCGGATCGTGCTGCATAGGCATGTGCACCAGCTTCAACTGCACGCCAGTCATTCCCTGTTGCAATAACAACTGGATCTATTCCATTCATAATTCCTTTATTATGCGTGACCGCACGGTATGGATCAGATGCTGCAAATTCATAAGCATGTACAATACCATCCCGCACTTCTTCACCAGAATATCCATCACCGACCAATAAATGAGGCGGTATCACACAAGTTGCTTTGGCCACACTTCGATCCGCGTAATTTGACAGAATTCGCAAATAAACTTTTCCATTTGCTAACTCTTCTACAGTTGGAGCTATTGACTCCACCATTGTATTAATAATATTTGCTCCCATTGCATCACACGTATCAATATACATATGCAAAACAAGCATTTGTTCATATTTAGATTCAGATGTTTCATTTAATATACGGATATCCATATCTTTTGCACCGCCACCACGTTTGACGATACTTGGATAGGAGATATTACAAGCTTCTATTAATGCTTCTTTATGATTTAGTAATGTTTCTTTTGCAAGTTGGAAGTCTGCACAACCAACTACTTGAATTTGACCAATCATCGTTCTGCCTGTTGATTCTGTTTTAAATCCACCTGCATCGCGAATAATCTTTGCCATAAAGCTTGCTGATGCAACGACAGAAGGTTCTTCAATGGCCATAGGAATCACATAGTCTTTTCCATTGATCAAAAAATTCAAACCAAGACCCAATGGTAAAGGGTATGTTCCAACAACATTCTCAATCATTTTATCAGCCAGTTCTACTGGTAAAGACTGATTGGAATCAAGAGCTATTATTTCCTCTTCATTAAAACTATTCAGATTTCGTAAAATCTCCCTCCGTTCTTGGATGGTTTTATTATAAAAACCGGGAATTCTGGAAGATTTCATATCTACTCATCCTTTTTTTGTGTTTATCATTCCTATCGAATCCTTGCAGTTCGAGCATCTTGGCTTTATTATTTCCTTATAAATATATTTCTATTTTAGATTTTGTATACTACTTTAAATTATAATACAAAAAGGAGTTTTACGCAGTAGAGACCACGCATTTTAATTCTAAAGTTATAATCACTCTTCAATTATGCAAAAAAACACCATAAAATGCAAATAAACAAGGTTTTACACCTTGTTTATTGTTCAAAACATATTAAAATTAACGATGAGCCATACAGGATTCGAACCTGTGACCCCCTGATTAAAAGTCAGGTGCTCTACCAACTGAGCTAATGGCTCGGATTAAAAATGAAATAAATCTTTTATTATTTGATTCTTATTCTTGATGACCCCTGCTTCTTATTGCTTATTCAATGATGATTGATGCATCGGGGTTACTCGTAGCTTATTCGGTAGATGCTTTGCTCGTTGCTCTACCAACTGAGCTAATGGCTCGGATTAAAAATGAAATAAATCTTTTATTATTTGATTCTTATTCTTGATGACCCCTGCTTCTTATTGCTTATTCAATGATGATTGTTGCATCGGGGTTACTCGATAACATCACCTATTTTTTGCAATAAAAAAAAGCTGGGCTACTAGGATTCGAACCTAGGGAATGACGGGACCAAAACCCGTTGCCTTACCGCTTGGCTATAGCCCAATGAAATATTATGGTGGAGGGGGAGAGATTCGAACTCCCGAACCCAGAGGGAGCGGATTTACAGTCCGCCGCGTTTAGCCACTTCGCTACCCCTCCATATATATTCTGTAACTATAACATCTATTTTATACATTTTAAATCTAAATGGTGCCGGCCAGAGGACTTGAACCCCCAACCTACTGATTACAAGTCAGTTGCTCTACCAATTGAGCTAGGCCGGCATGGTGACCCGTAGGGGATTCGAACCCCTGATACCGCCGTGAAAGGGCGATGTCTTAACCGCTTGACCAACGGGCCGTATGTATAATTTAAAAAGTCAACGATTTATATTATATACAGGTTTTTAAAATTTGTAAAGGGTTTTTTGACATTTTTTTATAAAAATATACATCCATCCCTAAAAATAGCTATAAATCAAAGCTTCCAGCCGGATCAATCTTATTTTTTTATCTATACTATAATACTATGTTATATCCCTTTTTGAGACTAGGTCCTAATTTATATAACTCCCCCTTTCCTCTATCCATATAAGGTGTGAATGCTTCCCTAATTATAAATCAAAAGTATTTTAGTGATATTTCCTTCTGTAGATACTAATATTAGGTTATAATTAATAAAGGAAATTATTTTTGGGGGTGTCATTTAATTGACGAAACTATTAGAAGGAAAAAATATTGTTGTGATGGGTGTTGCCAATGAACGAAGTATTGCATGGGGAATTACGAAATCTCTGCATAATGCTGGGGCAAACTTAATCTTCACCAATAGACAAGAACGATCCTATAAAAAGCTAACAAAGCTACTAGAAAAGCATAATGTTGAAGCAAAACAAATGGTCAACTGTGATGTTGCAAGCGATGAAAGTATTCAAAATGCTTTTCAAAAAATAAAAGACGATATTGGTGTGATTCATGGTGTTGTTCATTCCGTTGCTTTTGCTAATCGGGATGATCTAAAAGGTGCCTTTTCCGATACATCACGAGATGGTTTTCTTTTAGCACAAGAAATAAGTGCATTTTCACTTGTAGCAGTTACTAAAGCAGCCAAGCCACTAATGACAGAAGGCGGAAGTATCGTTACCCAGACATATTTAGGTTCTGAGCGTGCCGTAAAGAACTACAATGTTATGGGGGTTGCAAAAGCTTCCCTTGAAGCAAGTGTCAGGTATTTAGCTGAAGATGTTGGGAAGAATGGAATTCGTGTAAATGCTGTTTCAGCAGGACCGATTCGTACCCTTTCTGCAAAAGGTGTATCTGGATTTAATGAAATCAACTCCATTATTGAGGAGAAATCACCACTTCGTCGCAACGTTGACCAAGATCAAGTCGGTGATGCCAGCCTCTTCTTCTTAAGTGACCTTTCACGTGGGGTAACTGGCGAAGTACTTCATGTTGATTCTGGATACCATATTATTGGATAAGCTATTAATGGGGCAACAATACTTTTTCGTTTGTTGCTCTTTTTTTATTCTTTATACTTACGTAAATTATAAGCATATTTCTACGTCTAATATATTATCAAAAGTTATTTTTGTTCGTTCATCATTATTCAAACGAATATACCCTTGCCCTACAGATAATAATTTCCCAACTGTTTTTTTTCTTTTAAAATGAGCATAATACGTAATCTCCACCTCATCATGTAAAACAAAGGCATCTTGTAGTTTCCTATTTATATCCATTTTATATTGCTCATCTAAAATAGGTTTTGCTTCTCTTTTCTCTTCAGCAAATACCTGCTTTAATTGCTCTACATGCTCTGGCAACATTAAAGAAGTCCATTTTTTTGTCCCACGGTCTTTTATATGTTTATTCATTTTTATACAGCCCCTCTCTCTTTATTCATAATGGGTAAAAGAGCTAATATATTGTTTGTTTTAAACAAACGATTGGATTTACGTAAATAGCAATAGGCCTTAAAATAATCACCCTTCATACAAACAATTCTAATTCTCCTTTTTGTGATTTTTCCCTGTTCAGACATATATAACATATTTGCATCCTTATTATACTTTATACATTTAGCAACCTGAATATGCACGTTTGTTCCCCTCCCTCCTCTATCATACAGAACATTTGTTCCCATTTCAAGTGAAGAATATAATACACTGCTCTGATTATTTTTTTCAAAAGTAGAGAAAATAAAACTGTTAAAATAAAATTAGGAAGGAAGATAAGCTACATGGACAAACAAATGCATTATGGGAAGGATCACAAATATATTCCAGCATCGTCCATCGGAAGCGGTGTTGGAATTGAGGTATTATCTGATTTATATCTGTATACCATTCAAATTGTTAATATTTATTTGTATGGTAATCCTGCAACAAATAACTTTGTATTAATTGATGCCGGAATGCCTCATTCTGCAGATAAAATTATTTCTGTTATAGAAGAGCGATTTGGTGCAAACGCAAAGCCAAATGCCATCATTTTAACGCATGGTCATTTTGATCATGTTGGAGCAATTATTGAATTAGTGGAATATTGGAACGTTCCTGTTTATGCACACCAATTAGAGTTACCTTATTTGACAGGAGAAAAAGGCTATCCAGAACCAGATGCCAGTGTAGAAGGTGGGCTTGTTGCAAAAATGTCACCCATATTCCCTACCGAACCGATTCAACTAGGAAACAAAGTTCAAGCATTACCCTCTGATGGCAGTGTTCCATATATGGATGGTTTCCACTGGATTCATACTCCTGGACACTCCCCTGGACATGTTTCTTTTTTCAGAGAAAAAGATCAGCTTCTAATCGTTGGAGACGCTTTTATCACCGTGAAACAAGATGCTTTATTTCAAGTTTTAACTCAACATAAAGAAATTAATGGGCCACCTAGATATTTAACTACGGATTGGCAACTAGCTTGGGATTCCGTGAAAAAGTTAGTAACTTTGAACCCTCAGATTGCCGTAACAGGACATGGGCTTCCAATGAGTGGGGAAGAACTTACAAATGATTTACAAAAACTGGTACGCGAATTTGATACGATTGCAATTCCATCATACGGAAAATATTTAAATTAGAGTAAATAATACAAAGTGAAACTTCAATCGATAGAAGTCTTACAGCCATTTAACCTGCGATAAATTTCCCTTGCCATATTATTTCATAAAAATACCTGCCATTATCATGTTCCAATGATAATGGCAGGATTGATATTTTACATATTCATTTTTTGCTTTTTTCTATATTGAATATATGCTGCAAGAAGACCGACCATAACTAATATTGCTCCTAATACAAGATGATTGTAAGTTGAAGTTGCTGTGTTTGGTAGTTTTTCTCCGTTATCCGTACTTTCAGTAACATCATTTCCTACTTGGTCATCATCAGCTGCTCCATCTTTGTTTTCGTCACCTGGTTGGCCTTTATTTCCATCGTCTTTGTTTTCGTCACCTGGTTGTTCTTTATCTCCATCGTCTTTATCTTCATCACCTGGTTGTTCTTTATCTCCATCGCCTTTGTCTTCGTCACCTGGTTGTTCCTCTTCGTCATCATCTCCAGGTTGCTCCTGATCTGGTTCTGTAATATTACTTATGGTTATCATTTGTACTGCTTCAACACCATCGCTATTTTTTGCATAAACGGTATAGGTGCCATTTTCTGCTACATTGAATGACTTGGAATCAAGATCAATATCAGTTCCTGCATCAGTGAAGTCTTTAGTAGATCTTTCTCCTTCCAGCCATTTCAACTCTACAAGTTCTGATTCACTGTCTGTCTCAACTGTTACTGTAACTGGATCTTCTGTCTTATCTGTTGTAGAAGGGGTCAATGTTACATTTATTTCCTCCTGAACAGGATCAACAATATTCGTTACCTCGATTGTTTGTACCGCTTCAACACCATCACTATTTTTTACATAAACTGTGTAGATGCCATTTTCTGCTACATTGAATGACTTGGAATCAAAGTCAATATTATTTCCTGCATTAGAAAAGTCTTTAGCAGCCTTTTCTCCTTCTAGCCATTTCATTTCTACAAGTTCTGATTCGCTATCTGTTTCAACTGTTATTGCAACTGGACCTTCTGTCTCATCAGTTACAGAAGGAGTCAACGTTACATTAATTTCCTCTTGAGCAGAATCAGTGATATTTCTAATTGTAATGGATATAACACCTTTTTCACCGTCACTATTTTCCGCATAAACTGTGTACATTCCGTTTTCATCAATTTCGAATGACTTTGTTTCTAGGTCAATATCATGACCTCCTTCAGCAAAGTCCTCAATTGTCTTTCCACCTTCTAGCCATTTTAGTGCAACAAGTTCTTCATCTGTTTGAACCGTTACGGTAACAGGATCCTCTGTTGGCTCTTTTGTAGAAAGTTCTAATGAAAAGTCAATATCTCCTTGGTCAGGATCTAAAATATTAGTTACGTCCACTGTTTGAATTGCTTCCACATCATCACTGTTTTTAGCGTAAACTGTATATATCCCATTTTTGGAAATATCGAATGACATCGTGTCTAAGTCAATGGTATTTCCTGCACCTGAAAAATCTTCCGTAGCTTTTTCACCTTCCAGCCATTTCAATTCTACAAGATCTAGTTCACTATCTGTTTCAACTGTTACTGTAACTGGACCTTCTGTTGGTTCTTCCGTTGATTTGGATAATGAAACTGTAAATTCAGCAGGGACTGAATCTATAATATTGGTAATTTCAATCGTTTGAACTGCTTCTACGTCATCACTATTTTTAGCGTAAACTGTGTATACACCATTTTCAGAAATATCAAATGACATAGCTTCTATATCAATATCACTTCCTGCTTCTGCAAAGTCTTCCACAGATTTTTCGCCTTCTAACCACTTTAATTCCTTAAGTTCTGATTTACTATCTGTTTCAACTGTTACTGTAACTGGACCTTCTGTTGGTTCTTTCGTTGATTTAGATAAGAAAATCGTGAATTCCTCTGGCACTTCCGGTTCCTCAGGTTCCTCTGGATCTTCTGGTTCGTTGCTTATTTTCAATTCCACTTCTTCTTGTACAGCGTTTGCCGCAATATCATTAACACTTAGTATTAATGTATAGTCACCAGTTGTAAGATCAGATAGAGATATAGTAAATGCCCCATCCTGCTCTAATACTACAGCCTCTTTTTCAGCCACTTCATTGTTTTCATCTTTTAATTCATAGCCAACTTCTAAATAATCATTAACATCATATTCAACACCAAACACATCTTCTACAGTTGATTTGAAGTCGATAAACTTATCATCGATAGCACCAGTTATTTCATATTCCGCACCTTCAATTTCATCCTCTATTTCAGCAAATGAAACGTCAGATTGAGATGTTTTTACAAAAAATGGCCCATCATAAGCAAGGTTTTCAATCGTCCCACCTGATAAATCCCATGAATTATAATCAATTGTATATACACCTTCAGGAATATCAGTTTCTTCTTCTGTACCCCAATCAACATATGTCCCATCAATCGGTAGGATATAATCTCCAGCTGTTAAACTTTGTAGGGCTAAGAGTCCAATATATCCATCTCCGAATTCACCACCAAATGGATTTGCAGCATCCCACAGCTCAATGGACATTAAGTCTTCATCCTGTGATAGTCCAAGATGTAATTCGGTTTCATCAAACTTCCCATCAGCATTTGGTGAAATTACATAGTCTTGAAGTTCAAAATACTCTAATCCCGACGGATCTTCTGTTGAAGCCCCGGAAAATTCAGCAGCAAATGGTAAAAGCATCTCTGTTTTTCCACCCGTAATCTGGATGTACCCGAGCAATTCATTTCCTGGTGCTCCTTCACCGGCAGGTATAGCTAAAGTAACATCAAGTGTCTCTGTACCATTTAATGTAAATGACGACTTGTCAACACTCACACTAGCATCAGCCATGTCACCGGTTCCAGCCTTTATAACATCAACATTTACATCAAAATTATCAGACTGACCATTCATACTTCTTACGACAATTTGTTTTGATATCGTTTGTTGTTTTTCTGGATTTGCCTCAACTCTACCAAATGTTACAGTTCCTTTTTCGTGTTCAACTTCTTCTGAACCAGAAACGGTTGTATCTAGTGCATATGCTAAAGCTCCAGCGTTTGCTGCTTTCAATGGTTGTACTAAACCAGGACCTTGGGCAAACACATCATACTTATTCGTATCCAATTGTTTTGCCGTATTGGACATCGCTACTTTTACATCAAAAGGAGTCCAGTCTGGGTTCTTAGATAATAGTAATGCTGCAACCCCTGCTACATGGGGTGTAGCCATGCTTGTTCCTGTAAAACGATCATAAGCATGTTCATAATTTGCATCTGGATTATCTTTTCCATATGCAGGAACCGTTGACATGATATTAGTACCAGGTGCAGATACATCTGGTTTAATATCAAAATTAGGTGTAGATGGTCCACGAGAACTGGTGTCATTTATTTCGTCACCGGCTGTTTGGGATTCCTTATAATTACTAAATATTACTTTTCCAGTTTGATTATCTGCTTTCTCTAATGCTTCTCGAAGTGCTTCACCTTCAGATGTTGCCATATCAAACGTTGGAATATAATCAAATGCAGTGCTTAAACTAACATTTGCAGGACCTTCGCCTTCATTATTATGAATGATTGTTGCAACTGCACCAGCCTCTTTGGCAGCAGCAATTTTATCAACAAATGGAATTTCTCCCCGAGAGATTAGTGCTACTTTTCCATCGACATCAAGATCTTTGAAATCATTAGGATTTCCTACACCGGGAATTGCAACAACATCATATTCCCCAGTCAATGCATCTTTCGGATTAGAACCATAAGTCCAAGCCATTAGGTTCACATCTGATTCATTGCTATAATCTCCTGCTTCCACTGCAACAGTTGATTGTAACGTTACTTCAGGTAAGGTAGAGTTTCCTACTGAAATCGCTAACGGAGCAGTCGCGGGATTACCTATTGTTCCACGTCCTGGCCCACTGTTACCGGTAGCAACAACTGCCGTAATACCAGCTATTGTTGCATTATTAATCGCAATCGCATCAGGTGCATTTTGGCTATTACTACCCCCACCTAGCGATAAGTTTATAATATCCATGTCTTCTTCAATGGACTTTTCAATAGCTGCCATAATACCGTCTGTCGCACCACTTCCATAGGCACCTAAAACACGGTAGGCATACAATTCTACTTTTGGTGCAATTCCTTTAATGCCATGTTCAGTGGTTCCTTGTGCTGCAATTGTCCCAGCTACATGTGTTCCGTGAGAAGTATAGAATGATTGTCCAGTCGGGAGAAACTCTGGCATATGTTCTGGCTTGTCTTCTGGTGTAGTCTCATATGGATCATCATCAGCACGATCACGAGCATAGTCACTATTATGTGGAATAAAGTTATATCCACCTTTATATACATCCTTCAAATCTGGATGTTCATAATCAATTCCAGTGTCAAGAACAGCTACTTTAACTCCTTCACCTTCGACACCTTTTTCCCAGAGTGCAGGAATATCCAAATGTGGAACACTATCAACCATGTTCGGTGTCATCGTATCATCATTATTAACTTCAAGTGCATGAACTTCCTCTACCGGATGAACACTTACAACACCTTTTATATTTGCTAACTTTTCGATGTCATCCGCTTTTACCGTTAAAGACATTCCATTAAAAGCTTGGTTATATGTAAACCCTTTTTTAAATGAAATTTTCTCCATCTTTAATAGTTTTTCAAATCTGGCTTGTTCAGAGATGACTTTCTTTTTAAGATTTGTAGATTTTGCAGAAGAAAGTGATTTCCCCTGAATAATATTCTTTCCTTTTTCAAACGCTACTGGTACTTCAGTAAGTTGGACAATAACGTCCACCTTTTTATCCCCTTTAATCTTTTCTAAACTAGAATCTATCATTGGGGCATTGGCAAGTTGTCTTTCACGTTGTTTCATGGACTCTTTCAATTTTGAAATTCTCTTATCAACATTTAATTTTTTAGTAAGTTGATCAGTGCTAGTTTCGGCTGAAGCAAATAAAGGGTTAACAAGAGAAAAAATCATTGCGAAAACTAAAATACTACTAATTAATCTAGCAAAATGTTTCTTTTTCAAACATATTCCCTCCTATTTCTTATTTTTTATTGATTGTTCTATCCTTTACCATCACCTCCCAAAGTATATAAAGTGAGACTTCAATCAGTGGGAATTTTCTTCACCCCCCCACTGATTGTTAGTTGAACGAATCGGGCCTTTACTGGCTGTTGCTCCTCCACTTATAACTCTTGAGTAGCTCAAATTCTTGATGTGGAGATCTTACAGCCAGTTAATCTGCGGTGAATAGAAAATCTCCTAAACACGGGATATATCCTCACTGGGATACTGACTACTTTTTTAGGTGACAATGCTCGTCCCTTAAAAGAGTTCTTTTGTCTTATTCTGTTGTACAGTGACCAATATTCATATTAATTATGTATAATTTTCACAATTTATAATAAATACTATATATTCCGTAATAATTTAACAAGTGCCAAACGTCCCTTCTTTAAAGAGACTTTTAGCTCACTTCGACAAATTTATGTTCTTTTCGACAAATGAATTAGGTATAAATACCTATTTCTCATTAAAAAACAATAAAGTTAGGTCGTATCATTCCTTAGCATGAATATATTCACTTTAAAAGGTTAAAAAAAGACAGCCCCGTTGATTAACAACATACGGGACTGTCTCTTATAAAATGAAACCTCAATCAGTGGGAGTTTTCTTCATCTCCCACCGATTGTTAGTTGAACTGAACGAATCGGGCCTTTTAATGGATGTTGATCCCCCACTTATAATTCTTGAGTATCTCGAATTTTTGAAATGGGGGTCTTACAGCCAGTTAATCTGCGATAAAATGTATATAATTTTTCAGTATACTTTATTACAGTTTAAACTTAAGGACTAATTCATTTAATTCTTCGGCTAATTTGGCAAGACCTCGTGAGCTTTGTGCTACTTCTTCCATCGAAGCAGTTGTTTGCTCCGAGGATGCTGATGTTTCTTCTATACCTGCAGCTGATTCTTCCGATATTGCTGCGATATCTTCAATAGAACGATTCATCTCCTGACTTCTTGCTGAAATACTTGTTAAATTATCGACAACAAGATCTATGCTTTTTCCCATTTCTAAAATGGATGTATTGATATCACTAAATTTCCCACCGGTTGTTTCAATTTGAGTTGAACCTTGCTCCACCTCATGATAACCATTTTGTAATGTGTTTGCTACTAGGCTTGATTCCTGTTGAATCTTTGTAACAATACCAGTAATATCTGTTACAGAATCAGATACTTGCTCAGCAAGTTTTTTCACTTCATCAGCAACAACTGCAAATCCTTTCCCATGTTCACCTGCCCTTGCAGCTTCAATGGCAGCATTTAGTGCTAAAAGATTTGTTTGATCTGCAACATCTTGAATGACGTTAACTAATTTGGAAATTTCCTGGGATTGAACATCTAGCCCTTCCACCTTTTTCACAGCATCATGAACAATTTCATCAATGATTTCCATTTGTTCTTTCGAAGCATCCATTAACTGACTTCCTTCTGCTGTAGCACCAATAATTTCATTTGAAAATTGTTTAATCTGATCGCCATTTTCACTAAGATCTTCTATTTCATTGGCAAAAGACTGCATATTAGCAGATAAATCACCTGTACTATGTGCTTGGGTTTCTGAACCAGACGCCAGTTCCTGCATTGTAGAAGCGACTTGTTCCGATCCTGACTTTACCTCTCCAGCCGATTGGGTTAATTCTTCACTCTGACTAGAAACAGTTTCTGCTACTGTATTAATTTGATGTAAAAGATGACGCATATGCTCATTCATACCATTTGTTGCTTGAACAAGATGGCCAACTTCATCTTTTGATTTTATTTCAAGCGGAGGATGGCTTAAATCGCCATTGGCAATAAGTTTCATTCTTTCCATTACTGTTTTAATTGCTTTTGTAACTTTTCCTGTAATCCACAGAGTCACAACTATCGCAATCAAGGTCACGATAATTAATGTGATAGCAATTGGGATAAAGATGGCTTGTGCTTGTTTCTTAAAGTCCACCTTATTTGCGGCACCAAGTAAATACCAATCTGTCGTAGGATTCTTAACAAACCCCATGGTAAATTCCTTTCCATCCACATTATATTCAACGATTCCTTGGTTACCTATTTCCACCATTTCTTGATAGTAACTCGTTTGTGATTCGTCCCTACCTATTTTCTCTTTCTCAGGATGTGTAATCCATTTTCCATTTTTATCGTATATGACGGCATAACCAGTTTCTCCGATTTCAATCTTGTTAACCATATCAATAAGTGTATCGATGAATACATCAGCAGCCATAACTCCAACTAATTTGTCACCATTGTAGTATGCCTTTGAGGCGGTAACAACAAGATCACCTGTTTCAACATCTTTATATGGCTCAGACCACACTATCTCTCCATTCGCTCCTACAGCATCTTTATACCAAGGTCTTTCCTTCGGATTATAATCTTCACCTAAATCACCCTGTGGAAGTGTATCTCCTGTTTCCGTACCAGCGTATAAAAAACCTATTTCATCATGTGCATCCTGTGTCTCTAGGATGTATTCTTCCACTTTGGCTCTGTTTTTCGAATTGTATCCTGTCATCATTTCATTTGATGTATAACGATTTAATGTGCTGCTTATATTTGAAAAGAAAGTTTCAAACGTATCATTCAAACTAACCATTTGCCCTTCAACATTCTTTGATAATTCTTCTGTTGTGTTCTTCACACTAAAATTAAAACTAACAAAGGAGATAACTCCACCAGTGAATAGAATAAGAATAATAAAAGGTATTAAAATTTGATTTCGTAGGGAATTCTTATAAAAAGAGCTTATTTTATAAATAATTCCTTGTTTTTGTTTTGTTTTTGTTTTGTTCATAAAAATGACTTTCCCCTTCTCATGTACGTTCTCTTTCTAAGATGCTTTTTATAGAAGATTTAATGAATATGGCTGTATGTTAACCTCCCTCTAGTAGTACTTCTCCTAAATGACCGTAAGCATCTAATTCTTATAATACTTTTAAAATTTATCCTAGTATCTTTATCGGTAGAATCACATAAATATGAATACCTTCATCAGGAATTTATAATGTTCCTTGTGAGCGAAGTAAATAAATTTAATCTTATTCTGTACCAACAGAATAACCAGAAAGACAGGTGTTTGATAAATATAACTAAATGAAGGATTTAATGAATAACATTTACATACTAGCCGTTAGAATGCGTTGCTTCAAAGGGTGTATATTAGATTTTTTTCGTTTCATTATGTTATCCATAATTTCTTCCACGTACAACCTGAATTCTAAATTTGTACGCTGACGAGGCCTTTCTAAATCAATTTGTCGATTCAAACGGATAACCCCATTTTCTATTAGAATGACACGATCTGCAATGGCGACAGCTTCTTCTACATCATGGGTAACAAGAATGGAAGTAAATCCACTTGATTGCCAAAGGGATTCAATTAAATCTTGCATTTCTATCCGAGTAAGTGCATCAAGTGCACCTAATGGTTCATCCAATAACAACAAATTCGGATCATTTACTAATGCTCGTGCTAGGGCCACTCGCTGTTTTTGACCCCCGGACAGTGTTCTCGGCCAATCTTTTGCACGATTTTCAAGTCCTACATTGCACAGAGCTTCCCTTGCCTTTTCTTTTTTTCCATCTGGAATTCCTACATGAACATTATCAATCACTCGTTTCCATGGAAGCAATCGGCCATCCTGAAACATTAACCGTGCATTTGTATTTAATTGTTGTAAAGGGGATTCATTTATTTTTATTACCCCACTACTAGGTTTTTCCAGACCTGCTAACAATCGTAGAAGTGTACTTTTTCCACAACCACTTTCACCAACAATGGCAATAAATTCTCCATTTTGAATTTCAAGATTAATATCTTTTAACACTTCCAACTCTGAGAAGGACTTTTGAACACCCTCTAGTCGAATGTGAATCTCTCGTTCTCTTGCAATCGGCATTTATTTCCCCCACTTTCATTAAATATCCCACTTTAGTAATTTTCCTTCAAAATATTTGGCAATGACATCAGATAATTTACCAAGCAATGCATAAAGTACAACACTTAAAACAATGACATCCATCTGCATAAACTCTCTAGCATTCATGGCCATATAACCTATTCCGGAATGGGAAGAAATTGTTTCTGCTACAATTAATGTCAACCACATAACCCCTAACGAAAATCGAATACCTATAAGAATGGAGGACATGGCTCCTGGAAAGATAACCGTAAAAAATAGCGCCCTACCTTTAAGGCCATATGCCTTTCCCATCTCAATCAATCCTTTATCCACCGATTTAATTCCGTGGTACGTGTTAATATATACTGGAAATAGCACACCCAATGCGACTAAAAACACCTTAGAAGTTTCATCAATTCCAAACCATAAAATAACGAGAGGAATTAATGCTAGATGTGGTATATTTCTTAACATTTGCACAGAAGTATCAAAAAGAAGTTCAGAATAGCGGGATATCCCATTAAATATTCCTAACAAAAATCCAATCAATCCTCCGATAAAGAATCCAAAAAGTGCTCTCCCCAAGCTAACAGTGATGTGCTCATATAATTCCCCTGTAGACATAAGGGTCTGTGCAGCTTGGATAACTTCCATTGGTGCGGGCAGGATTCTTTTTGGGATTACTCCAATCGATGATAAAAATTGCCAACTGATTAGTAACAATAACGGAACAAGCCACGGTATAATTTTTATTGAAAATTTATTTATCCATTGTTTCAACCGTTCATCACTCCTTTATTCCTCCATGACTTTCCTAACATCCACCTTTTCAGGAATAATATCCAAGTCATAAAACATATCTGCAATATCCTGTTGCTCATTGATAATTTCTTCAGTTATATCGTCTACCCCATATACACGTCTTTCCACTGCAACTTTTAAAGATTCCTCATCGAGATTAAGAATTGGCGCAAGCATAGCAATTAATTCTTCGTGATTCTCATTAGCCCAATCTGACGATTTTTCTACTTCTTCGATGACGATTTCTGGGATATCTTGATGAGCTGTAATAAATTTTTCTGTCGCAATAAAGAAATCACGATCTGTTGTCAATCCCTCTCCGTTTGTAAGTAATACGCCGTCTGAATGAAGTTCTGTAGAAGCAGTATAAGGATCCCAGACTACCATTGCATCTACCTTCCCTTGTTCAAATGCAACACGTGCATCCCCAGGTTGTAAAAAAGACGGAGTAATATCAGAATACATTAAACCAGCTTTCTCTAAAGCCTTTACAATCAAATAATGCGAACTAGATCCTTTCGCAAAACTTACTCTTTTTCCCTTTAAATCTTCTACAGATTGAATCGAGGAATTTTTCGATACCAATATACCGCTTCCATAGTATTTTGGTTTCCCTGCTGCCAAAGTCACAAAAGGGGATCCTGCTGCTTGAGCGAAGATAACTGGTGTATTTCCAGTTCTACCAATATCAATACTTCCTGCATTGATTGCTTCCATTAAAGCTGGACCAGATTGAAATTCCTTCCACTCCACTTTATACCCCAAAGGTCCGAGCCTTTCCTCCAGCATGCCAAGTCCTTTTAAAATAACAAGTTGACCATTTTTCTGATATCCTATACGAACTAATTTTTCTTCATTTGCTTCAGCAGATTGTAATTCACTTTCACTACAAGCTGTTAGACTTACCACGAAGAATAATAATAAACTAAAACATACTATAGTGAACTTTTTCCTCATACTACCTCTTCCCATCCTTTTTTCAGAAATTAGAAACAATACTGATGTTAGCCTATGTATAAATAAGAGGTAGGTTCCTGTCTGTATGAAATTAAATAAGATAGACCTAAAAAAATAGATGACATTATTCATGCCTTATAGGATGGCATTCTTTGTAGAAGAAAGCTATTTGAGGGAAAGAGACTACATTTCGCTAATCCATGAGGTAAAAGGAAAATGATAACAAAAAAAGCATAAAGTCATCATAATCTAAGTAATGATCAACTTCATGCTTTTTTATTACGCCAATCAAGCGTATATACTTCATAAGATGGATAACTATAAATGATATCGACTATCCTCGTTGACATCCATTGACTTATCAAGGCGAGAAAGATAATTTTCCAACTAATAACTGCTGCAGTTATAAAAAAAATCAAACAATTAAAGAAAAACAATGGTTTTCCTGGTAAAATATTCCGTTTAAAAGCTAACATATAAGCAAGTACACCAACCCCACCATTAGAAACTCCTTGTCGCATCAATAGACCTACTCCTATTCCAAGAGTAACCGAGCCAATAATAAGATCAAACAGAAGATTTCTTTCAGGGATAATTAAATAAACTTCGAAAAAATGAATAGAGAGCGAGGTAATTGTCATACCAAACACAGTCCATACAGCAAACCGCTTACCAAGATACATGATTCCGAACAACAGTAAAGAAAAGTTTACAATCCATAAAGCAGGTCCCATTGGGAGCTTGAAAAAATGATTGAATAATATCGCCATACCTCCCGCACCACCAGATGGAATGGATTGGGGAAACAAAAACAACCCCATTCCCAAACCTTGAATGATCCCACCTAATAATACAATTACTCCTTTTTTTAGAAATTCATTCATAAGGACCCACCTCATTTTAATACATATCTTTCCTTTGGTATACATTTAAACCATGGACAATCCTTCCTCACCATACTTATTCTAATTAGTTAAAAATCATGACAAGGGAATAACTGTGTATCATAAAAAAAGTTAGGACAAAATCGGAGTCACAATAAATAAGCCGAACATTAGAGATGTTATACGCGTATCTTTACTCCATTTGAAAGTATTGGGATATCAGGGGAAGATTACGCTTTATTCTTTACCTATTCTGGGGGAAATCAAGAAAGTGGGAACGATTACGCTCTATTCTTTACCCATTTTGGAGGAAACAGGGACATTAGGGAACGCTTACGCTCTAATCCTCACCAATTTTGAGGAAAGCTGACATATTAGGAGATGTTTGCGTTCCATTAAAGTAGATAAGTAAAAAACAAATAAAACCGGACGTTCATCGAAAAACGTCCGGTTTTATTTATGGTTCATAACATTTTGTCTCAGCCTCAGAAAGACAAGTATTTAAAGTTTATTCACTAAAGGCACACCATGGGAAGTCTATCCACTAAGGACTTTTTTACATATGTGTGTTTAATTCCTTCACAGGCCACATGGAAATATTCTCTGCCATGTCCCAGAACATATATTCAAAATAGCTCGTTTTAAGTACAATATCTTCTAATACTTTTAATTCATGTTCTGGCTTATCTTTTGCAATATCATTTATTAAATCCTTGCAGTCCTCCGCAATTTTCGTAAATTCATCAGATGAATACATTTTTACCCAATTGCCATACAAATCATGTTCTTTTGCTCCAGGCCATGTAGCTAGCTCTTTACCGATAAAATTATAACTCCACGCACAAGCTAATACAGCGGCAATTGCATTTTCTACGCCGCCAAGCTGGGATTGGCTAATCATATAACTGGTGTATGCGGTCATGGTTGCAGATGGTTCCGTTGCCTCTAATTCCTCATTTGATATACCAAATTTAGCAGCATATTCACGATGTAAATCCATCTCAAAATTCATCGTACCATGAAGTAGGTTTGCAAAAATAGTCATCGTCTTTAAGTCTTGCGCTTTCGCACTTCCAATTGCAAAGACACGGGAATACTCAATAAGATAAACATAATCCTGTTTCATATAATGAATAAATTTATCTTTATCAACCGTACCCTTCCCAATTCCTTTTACAAAAGGGTGTTCTAAATAACTATTCCAAACAGGCTCAACCTTTTTAAATAATCGATCTGTGAATAACATCATACACCACTCCTTCTATGTATTATTGAATATCATAATCAAAGGAGGAGAATAGCTTAGGCAGACAGTCTTATACAGAATTAAAACAAAAACCATCCACTAAAAATAGGGGATGGTAGAATAATAGAGTTGACGGATACTACATCACGTACTGATAGCTACACTTCCCTACGCTAGTATGAACTAGATCAGGTTCAAAGGGTCAAGACATGTCTTTCTCAGCAATAAATTGCTCCCCTAGTGATTCGTATATTCAATTACTATCTAGCTAAACATAGTAAAAGATGTTTGTCAAAAAATTTGTAGTTTTTATTGTTCATGAATCTACTGGCATATAGAGACCTGGATTAAGCGATTCCCCTTCTATTACAATCGCCATCATTCCATGTTTAGACACTGTTTTATGGAGCTCACCCTTTTCCCAAAAGACAGCATCTCCTTCATATACTTGTTTGCTTTGATTGTCCTTACCAGTTACAGTTGCTTCACCCTGTACGACAAGCAAAAGTTGCGGAACAATCGCCTCATGCAGGCCAACAATTCCTCCCGCTTTTAGGTGCATACAAGCAATATGTGTCTTATTTTCTGTATGTAGAATCTTGTTCATCACAAAGTCGGAATCATATTTCGTAATCTTTTTCCCTACCTTCTTTTCAAAACTATAAATCTCCATTTATTCACTTTCCTTCTGTAATTTTCCCATTCTATTTTTTATTTCTTTTACAACAGATTGATTATGCGCTTTTGTAACTTTTGATTCATATGATCCATATTTTCACCATCTTCTACTCAAAGATTATGTCAAACTTTCCTATATAATATCATAGTCACAATAAATTTTTATAATCCTCATATAATTCAGCAATAAACTAGGAGATTAAATAGGGTTTGAAACAATACCTAAAGAGTAATAATTTTAAATAATTAAAAGCTAAATATAAGGAAGCAGGTAATTATTGTAAAACGAAACAATGAAAGTTAAAATTTATAATTACCATATTCATTGATATATATGAATTTAATGCCATTACAAACACAAATAATATAGTATTTCAGCATTCATTTTATCAAAACATATCACTTGTTTTTTCAAAAAAATAGGAGCATTATAAAACAGGAAACAAACTTTGTGGATGATTATATAAGCAATGTACACGCATTCATATCCTTTGTTTCACTAACATCAAGAGGGAGAGAAACAACTATGATTTATGCAAATCCTAATACTGAAGGGGCCATTATTAACTTCAAAGAAAAATACGATAATTTTATTGGTGGAAAATGGGTTCCCCCTGTAAAAGGACAGTATTTTGAAAATAAATCACCGGTGACAGGTGAAGTATTTACAAAAGCTGCTCGTTCCACAGCAGAAGATATAGAACTAGCATTAGATGCGGCACATGCAGCTAAAGATGCTTGGGGCAAAACTTCCACAGCTGAACGTGCCCTCATTTTAAATAAAATTGCGGATCGTTTAGAAGAAAACCTAGAAAAGCTTGCAGTAGCTGAAACTTGGGACAACGGGAAAGCTGTACGTGAAACATTAAATGCAGACATTCCTTTAGCGATTGATCATTTTCGCTATTTTGCTAGTACTATTCGAGCACAAGAAGGACGTACTACACAATTAGATAATGACACTGTAGCATATCACTTCCATGAACCACTAGGTGTTGTTGGACAAATTATTCCATGGAACTTCCCTATTTTAATGGGTGTATGGAAAATCGCTCCAGCACTTGCTACAGGTAACTGTATTGTATTAAAACCAGCAGAACAAACTCCAGCTTCTATTATGGTATTAGTAGAATTAATCCAAGATTTACTTCCAGCTGGTGTTCTTAATGTAGTCAATGGTTTCGGTATTGAAGTTGGTAAACCACTAGCTACAAACCCACGTATTGCAAAAATTGCATTCACTGGTTCAACTGCAGTCGGTCGTCAAATTATGCAATATGCAACAGAGAATATCATTCCTGTTACACTTGAACTTGGTGGTAAATCACCAAACGTATTCTTTGAAGATGTGATGAATCAAGATGATGAATTTTTAGATAAAGCGATCGAAGGCTTAGTTATGTTCGCATTAAACTCTGGAGAAATTTGTACGTGTCCATCTCGTGCATTAATCCAAGAATCTATCTATGATAAATTTATGGAACGTGCATTGGAACGCGTTAAAGCAATTAAAATCGGTAACCCACTTGATACAGAAGTGATGATGGGTGCACAAGCTTCTAATGAACAAAAAGAAAAAATCCTTTCTTACATGAAACTTGGTAAAGAAGAAGGTGCTGAATGTCTAATCGGTGGTGGAGAAAACCGTCTAAATGGTGACCTTGAAAATGGTAACTACGTCGAACCAACCGTATTTAAAGGACACAACAAAATGCGTATCTTCCAAGAAGAAATCTTTGGACCTGTTCTTGCTGTTACAACATTCAAAGACTTTGACGAAGCAATGGAAATCGCAAATGATACACTTTATGGTTTAGGTGCTGGTGTATGGTCACGTAACGGAGATATTGCTTATCGTGCTGGCCGTGCAATCCAAGCTGGTCGTGTTTGGACAAATACGTATCACCAATATCCAGCAGGTGCAGCATTCGGTGGTTATAAATTATCCGGTATCGGCCGTGAAAACCATGCAATGATGTTGGAACACTACCAACAAACAAAAACATTATTAGTCAGTTACGATCGAAAACCTCAAGGATTCTTCTAAATCGAAAGGAGAGGTCCATTTATGGTAGAACGTGTTGTTGCAACAGATGAAGCACTACAATTAATTGATTCGATTAAAAATATACACGGCGAAATCATGTTTTATCAATCAGGTGGTTGCTGTGATGGCTCTGCCCCAATGTGCTATAAAGATGGGGATTTCAAACTAGGAGATTCTGACGTTCTTCTTGGAAAAATCGGTGATGTACCGTTTTATATTCATAAAAGTCAATATGATTACTGGAAACACACCCAATTAATCATTGATGCTGTCGAAGGACGAGGTGCAACATTCTCACTTGATAGTGTAGAAGAACGCCATTTTATAACAAGATCTCGTGTTTTCTCAGATGAAGAATACGAAGAAATAAAAAAACTCCTATAAGATATAAGATGTCTCAAATGCTAAGAAATTAAGCATATTGAGACATCTTTTTTATTTTTGAACAGTCCTTTGTAACATCCTAATTCTTAACAAGTTTTTATATCTTACTGAATAACCAACATAGAGACTTTTTCCCTTTAACAAGCGTCATTGTCAATATCTAACCACACAATAGATTCATGTTTTACTTCCACTTTTTCTGATTTATACAATGTGTAGCATATTGTTTGAATTACTTTATTAAGATGAATAATCAAAAGTATAAAACAGGTTATATGAATAACTTCAGAAATGCTAACATATTCATACAGTAATGCAAGCTTTCATTATAATAAAAGGGAGAGTAATAATATGATTTATGCAAATCCGAATACCGAAGGAGCTATTGTTCACTTCAAAGAAAAGTATGATAATTTTATTGGTGGTAAATGGGTTGCGCCTGTAAAAGGACAATACTTTGAAAATAAATCACCAGTAACCGGCGAAGTATTTACGAAAGCGGCACGTTCCACTGCAGAAGACATTGAATTAGCATTAGATGCAGCACATGCCGCAAAAGATGCCTGGGGTAAAACTTCACCAGCTGAACGTGCACTTATTTTGAATAAAATCGCAGATCGCATGGAAGAAAATCTAGAAACTATTGCCGTAGCTGAAACTTGGGATAATGGAAAAGCTGTACGTGAAACATTAAATATGGACATTCCAATGGCTGCCGACCATTTCCGCTATTTCGCAAGTGTTATTCGTGCACAAGAAAGTGGGATTACTCAAATAGATCATGATACAGTAGCATATCACTTTCATGAACCATTAGGCGTTGTTGGACAAATTATCCCTTGGAATTTTCCTATTCTTATGGCTTCCTGGAAACTTGCTCCAGCTTTAGCAGCGGGTAATTGTGTCGTCTTAAAGCCAGCTGAACAAACACCAGCATCTATTATGGTTCTTATGGAAATTATTCATGACTTATTACCTGCAGGCGTACTAAACGTAGTTAATGGTTTTGGTGTCGAAGTAGGGAAACCACTTGCTACTAACCCACGTATATCTAAAGTTGCTTTTACAGGTTCCACGGCAGTCGGTCGGCAAATTATGCAGTATGCAACAGAAAATCTTATCCCTGTCACTCTTGAACTTGGTGGTAAATCACCGAACATATTCTTTGAAGATGTGATGGATAGAGATGATGGCTATTTAGATAAAGCAATAGAAGGCTTCCTTATGTTCGCATTAAATACTGGGGAAGTTTGTACATGCCCTTCTCGTGCATTAATCCAAGAATCAATTTATGATCAATTTATGGAACGTGCACTTGAACGTGTGAAATCCATTAAAGTTGGGAACCCATTAGACACAGAAGTCATGATAGGTGCCCAAAACTCTAGTGAACAACAAGAAAAAATTCTTTCTTACATTAAATTAGGTAAAGACGAAGGTGCTGAATGCTTAATTGGTGGTAGAGAAAACCATTTTGATGGAGATTTGCAAAATGGTAATTATATCAAACCAACAATTTTCAAAGGCAATAATAAAATGCGTATCTTCCAAGAAGAAATCTTTGGACCTGTTCTTGCTGTTACAACATTTAAAGATTTCGATGAAGCAATGGAGATTGCAAATGATACCTCTTATGGTCTAGCGGCTGGCGTATGGTCCCGTAATGTAGATATTACGTATCGTGCTGGTCGTACTATTCAAGCAGGACGGGTTTGGACAAATACCTATAACGAAATTCCAGCAGGAGCTACATTTGGTGGCTATAAAATGTCAGGTATTGGTCGCGAAACCCATGCAAAAACATTAGAACTCTATCAAGAAACTAAAAGTGTTCTGACAAACTACAAACAAAATTCCCTAGGGCTCTTTTAATAGAAAGAGAGAAACTCAACGGTAGAACATGTCTTTGCAACTGAAAGTGCATTAAAACTCATAAAGTGAAACTTCAATCAGTGAGAGGTTTTTTCTTCTCCCACTGATTGTTAGTTGAACGAATCGGGCCTTTACTGGCTGTTGATCCTCCACTTATTGTGCTTTTAATTTTATCCATATGAGGGACGGGAGGTTATATATTTGTCAGGAAAACATTGGATTGGCCTATTTTTGATTGTGTTTGGTTTTAGCTTTTTACTACAGCAAGCGAATATATGGGACTTTTTAACTGTTCTAAAGATATGGTGGCCACTTATTTTTATCATCATTGGTATCATTCATATTTTTCGTTCTACTTACTCCTATCTTTCCGGATTATTATTCGTCTTTATTGGGAGTTTTATTTTGGTGGACCAATGGATTGAAATCGACTTAACTGCGTTTCTATGGCCAGTCATTTTAATTTTAATCGGTTTGGTTTTTACTTTCTCCAAATTTAACCATAAGGCAAAGCACCATGCAAACCGTACTATTCAAACCTTTTCTCTATTTTCAGGAGTGGACATTCGAAGTGAGTCAGAAAGTTTCCAGGGTGGTAGTGTTACCGCAGTATTTGGTGGAGTAGAGCTTGATTTGCGAGATATAATTATTTCTGATGATGGTGCTCACCTTGATTGTACAGCATTATTCGGAGGGATTTCTATTACCATACCTGACAATGTACGTGTAGAAACTACTGGTATCCCTATTTTTGGAGGATGGGAAAACAAACTAAAAAATCGTATGAACGATAATCACGAAGACCTGCCCCTATTAAAAATAAATTGTTTAGCAGCTTTTGGGGGAGTTGAAATCAGGGATTAAGCATATATCAAAAGGACGGAAAGGCAAATTCTGTCCATCCGTCCATAGTTTTTAAGCATCTGGAAGTTTAAATTGGTATGTTCGCTTATTCAGTTCCTCAGCCATCTCGGTTAATGTTTCCATTAATGTACTCATCTCTTCAATTGCTGCTGTCTGTTCTTCTGATTGAGTTAATACACTTACTGTATTATTAGCACTTTCTGTTGAAATCATCTCAATGCTTTCCATGGATTGAACAATATTTTCTACCTCACCAGCAATGAGCAGGAGATCCCTATTGATTGTATCTATGTCTGTTGTCACTTCATCAATCGCATCATTGATTTCATAAAACGCATTTCCAGCATCTCGAATTAATGTTGTACCTGTTTTTAAAGATTCGATACTTTCATTTGTTTCCTCTACCGCCTCTTTTGTACCGAGCTGCACTTCATGAATGAGATTGCTAATTTTCTGAGTTGCTGCAGATGATTGTTCTGCTAAGTTTCGTATTTCAGCAGCAACAACAGCAAACCCTTTTCCGCTCTCACCTGCACGGGAAGCTTCAATAGATGCATTTAGAGCAAGTAAATTAGTTTTTTCTGATATTTTCGTAATGATTGTAATAATATCATTGATTTCTCCTGATTTTTTATTTAATTGATTTACAGATTCAGATAAATGTCTTGATTTCTCATTAATCGTATCCATCTGACTAATAGATTGGTCAACTATTGTGCCCCCGTATGCAGCTTTTTCTGTTGCAGTATGTGACTGTGTATTTAGCTCTTTTGTTTTTTCACTAATCACGTCTGTCTTGGAGGCGATTGTTGAAAGGGTTTGATTGGTATCATGGATAATCTGCACTTGCTTTTGTGAGCCATTTTTAACTTGATAAACGGCAGTTAAATTACTCTCTGCTGAAGCAGAAATCTCTTCTGAACTAGCAGTTAATTCCTCGGACGTTGTTGCTACTTGTGAAGAACTTGATGCTAAATCTCCAATGATAGATTTTAGATTATCTGTCATCATATTTAAGTCTTTTGAAAGTTGAGTTATTTCATCGTTTCCTTTAACAGGCAGTTTTTCTACTGTTAAATCTCCTTTTGCAACGCGATTGGCAAACTGAGTAATTTTATGTAAAGGTGCGGTTGTCTTCCTGATTAGAAAAATCGTAATCACACCTGCAAGCAAAATAGGAATGATTGCAACAAAAAAGCTCCCCTTAATCATATCCCATGTGCGGGTTTGTAGAATGCTAGACTCAAAGTCAATCGCACTAATGGCTACAATATCTTTATCTGGATCATGGTCTTCAAATATTGGCGCATAACCTGTCAAACGCTTCATTCCACCAAACTCATAAACATCGGAATAAACAGGTGCCTTGGTTAATTTCAGTGTTTCCAAATCCTCTTCACTCATATGAAATGTATCACCAACCTCAAATCCTTGTTCCAGCATGTTTTCATCTACTGCCAAAAGAGTACGGTCAAGATCCATCACATATTGTCCTTCAAATATTCCCTTATGTTGAATGGTCCAACTAATGTCTTCCCCAACTTTTGCAGCTGTTTCTTTATCACCGGATTTAATTTTAGCAATATCGCTTGGATTAACAAGTGCCGTTGTAATATTCGCACATCCGTAGGCTTCTACCCCAGCTGCTTTAGAAATTTCTTTGTAATTTGCCCTATACATCGAGAAAAAGATAATGATAATACAGAATAGAAGAATTCCCATAATAATCATACCTAATCTGAATGTAATTGCATTTTTCCTAGCCATTATCTGTATCCTTTCTTTTAAAAAATTTAGAACTATTCGCTCAATATAAATAAATACATATGAGTAAATATAACACTTTATACCCAGATAAACAAATATCATATGGGTGTAAATGACTACCTTTTAGGTCTATCCTAAAAAAGGACGGGACTTATAATAGTTGTTCATTATTTTATAACAAGTTTATTTTTCCCTTCCTATATTATTTTCAAGAAGAAATGTGTACCATCATCCATTTTTTGAAACATAATGTTCTAAATTCCTAAATCAATCATAAGTATATAAATGGAGTTTAAAAAACAACTAGGATGGGTGATTATATGGATAAAGATAAATCATCGTCGAGACATCAAAAGAATATTAATGAAGATGAGAAAGAGGAGCAGTTAGAAAAATACTATGAAAAAAACACGGGCCCTGGCGAGAAAATGACCAGTGATGCTGGAATGAAAATTTCCAATGATCGATGGTCGTTACGAGCAGGAAGGCGAGGGCCAGCATTATTTCAGGATTTTCATTTTTATAAAAAGCAATCACATTTTAATCGAGAGAGAATACCCGAAAAGGTAGTTCATGCAAGAGGCGACGGGGCATATGGGGAATTTGAATTATATAAATCTATGAATCATGTCACAAGAGCTCATTTTTTGCAGGAACCTGGTACCAAAACACCTGTATTCGTTCGATTTTCCAACTTCATCGGAAGTAAGGGATCTAAGGATACGGCTATCGATATACGTGGTTTCGCAACTAAATTTTACACACAAGAAGGAAATTATGACATGCTGGCACTTTCCTTTGCTGTCTTCTCTGTTATGGATGCAATGAAATTTGCCGATTTTGTGCATGCAGTGAAGCCAAATCCGAGAACAGCTGTCCCGCAAGCTACTGTTGCACATGATAATGCATGGGATTATGTCGCCAATAACCAAGAAATTGCGCATTTTATTATGTGGCTAATGTCCAGTCGCGGCCGGCCAAAAAGCTGGCGAATGATGGAAGCTTGGCCAGTCAATACATTCCGTTTTCTTAATGAGCAAGGTAAATCAACTTTTGTTCGATTTGTATGGAAGCCTGTACTTGGTGTCCATTCATTATTATTAGACGAAGCAAATATTATCGGAGGGGTTGATCCAGACTTCCACCGACGTGACTTACATGAGGCAATTAGGAAGGGGGCTTATCCAGAATATGAATTAGGTGTGCAACTAATTGAAGAAGAAGATGAATTCAAGTATGACTTTGATATTTTAGATGATACAAAGCTGTGGCCAGAAGAAGTTATACCAGTGGAAATCATCGGTAAAATGACATTGAATAGATTGGTCGATAATCATTTTGCTGAAGAAGAGCAGGCTTCCTTTGATCCATCAACCGTTGTCCCAGGAATCGGCTTTACAAATGACCCCGTCTTACAAGGTAGATCATTTGCCTATCGAGATACAGATTATCACCGACTTGGTACAGGAAATATTAATGAAATACCGGTTAATAAGCCAATTGTAGAAACGAACTATAATCTAAGAGACAGTTATTCCAAATATCGAATTGATGTAGATTCCGTTAACTATCATAAAAACTCTTTAGCAAACAATACACCTTCAGAGACACCACCAGAAAAAGGTGGTTATGCGCATTATCCTGAAGAAGTAGATGGGCATATCACAAGGGAGCGCCCAGGTGAATCGTTCTTTGACTTCTTTTCACAGCCAAGGCTTTTCTGGAATAGTATGCCACCTGTTGAAAAACAGCTTATTGTAGAGACATTTAATTTTCATCTTGGATATGTAAAAAGTAAATCTGTACGCCAGCAAGTTGTCGATATGTTTGCCAATGTGGATAAAGAAATGGCAACAGCCATCGCCAAAAGCATAGGAGTAAAACCACCAACCAAAGCAAATGTTCCAGTAACCGCAAGCTCCCCATCCCTTAATCCACATAACACACCACATTATGCATATACACAAAAAGTCGCTGTCTTAATTGGTGACGGTTTTAATGGTCAAGAGGTTAAAAATGCACTAGAGACATTAGAACACTACGGTGTTTTTATGGACATCATCAGTGAAAATATGGGGACGGTCACAGGAACAGATGGTACAAAACTCAAAGTTGATACACCATTTATTTCGACTTATCCAGTCTTGTATGACTCCATCTATATTGTTGGAGGAGGTCCAGAAAGCGAAGGAAAAATCCGCTCTAATATCCTAAATTTCCTAAATGAGGCATATAAACACTATAAACCAATTGGTATTGCAACAACAGCTGATTTGTATATCCAACCATCTGATGCAAACAACTTAGCCGGAGTGGTTTTTGCCAAAAACAACCCAAACTTTGGGAAAGAGTTTGTCAAGGCCATTGCCCAGCAACGCTTTTGGGACAGACGATAAAATCATGAGATTTTCAAAAAGTTGTCTGAGTAAATCAGACGACTTTTTTATATTAATGGGTATAATTTTTTGAAAAATATATATTTTCACTAAAATTGAAACCTATATAAACTTTACACGTAAGTAAAATAGGTCTGGTAATGATACGTTTTATAATTCCTTAGAACTTCCACTACACCATATATACTCCCTCTTGTTTACACATCATATAATTTGATTCAGTATTTTTTAAATCTTGGAATGTTATACGAGAACGTACATACAATTGACCTGATTACTAATTTTAGAGAGGATGATTACTGCATTGCTGAAATTCATTTTAAAAAGAAAAGTAATGATTATTTTGACGATGATCATCATTATGGTACTTGGGGGATATGCCTTATCTAAATTAGATAAAGAACTGAACCCAAGTGTAGGGCTTGACATGGCAATTGTTACATTAGATGCAGGAGATATGAATTCTCTTGAGGTAGAAAAAGAAGTCACCACCCCATTAGAACAAAGAATTGATGGAATAAAAGGAGTAAAGAAAACAGACTCCACAACAAGCCCTGGAGCAAGTACCATTATCGTAACATTTGAACGTAATCGTGGGGGTGAATTGACAAGAGAAATAGATACTCTAGCGAATGCCTTTGCCAGTGGTATACCCGATATTACCAATACGTATGTAGCTCAATTGGGTGGAGAATCGGAGTATGAATTTTTTCTTGATATTTCTGGTGGCGATATGAAGGAAATGTCCACTTTTGCTAAAGAAATCATAAAACCCCGCCTAGAAGAACTTCCAGAAGTAGATCAAGTAGAACTTACTGGTATGATACAACCCTCCATAGATATTAACTTCAAACAAAAGGAAATGAATAAACACGGGTTACATATGACTCAAGTAACCGAACTTATCCAACAAATGAACACAGATATCACACTTGGGGAACTGAAATCAGAAGCAACAAGCCCATCGCTGAGATGGCAGACACCACTTACAAATATCGATGATTTAAAACAACTAAACATCCCAACTGAATCTGGAGAAATACATTTAGAGAAAATTGCAGATATCACACGGAACGAAACTCAAGACAAAACTTTCGTATGGAAAGACGGGAAGAAGGATTTTGTTTTTATCCAAATTGGAAGGGCATCGAATGTCAATCAAATTGACATGGCAAATGCGGTGCGTAAGGAGATTGATGCAATACGTGCTAGTGGACATAATAGTGACTTTTCAATAAATGAGCTCCTTGCACATGGTGACTTCGTAAAACATGCGATAGATGATGTATCGATGAATATATTGATTGGTGGGGCCATTGCAATTGCCGTTTTATTACTGATGTTACAAAACTTTAGAGCAACATTCATCATCGGTTTATCCATACCAACATCCATTTTACTAACTATTCTCTCTATCTGGCTCTTAGATTATAGTTTAAATATGTTAACATTAATCGGACTTGGGCTAGGAATTGGAATGATGGTAGATGCTTCCATCGTTATATTAGAATCCATTTTCCGCAAGAAAAAAGATGGGTTACCTAGTGTAGATGCTGTTCTGACTGGATCAAAAGAAGTAGCAACTGCAATCATCGCTTCCATGCTCACGACAATCGTCGTCTTTGTACCCATCGGACTTATCGGTGGCGATATAGGAAAATATATAATCATCTTATCCATGACAGTCGCTATCACATTAATTAGCTCGGTTATAGTCGCTTTTACACTAATTCCTACCCTTGCCGAGAAGTTTATGAAAGTACGAAAGCGTAAAGAAAAGGAAAGTAAGATAGGAAACTGGCTGCTGGATATTTACGAAAAAACAGTCGGTTGGATTATTGAGAAAAAAAGACGTTCCCTGGCATTGATTAGCGTATTTGTTGTTCTTTTTGGTATTTCGATTGCACTCGTGGCGAAAATTCCAATGAACACCATGCCGGAAATGTTCCAACGCTATACCGAAATCATGATTGAATTGGATCATATTCCGAGTAAAGAAAAGGAGGAACTTGCCAAAAAGATTAATAAAGAACTACAAACAATTAAAGATGTTGACACCAATTATCTCTTAGACCAAGGCGACTTTTTTATTGCCATTATCAAGATGACAAAAGGAGAAGATATCCACCAAGAACAAGAAAAAGTAACCGATAAAATCATGCAAAAATTACGAGCATTAGAAAAACACGAACCCATTCTCTCTGTACAAAGTATCATGAATGGCCAGTCGCAATATCCTGTCCAATTACAAATTAATGGTGAAGACTTTACTAAGCTTAAAGAGCTTTCAGATCAAGCGACGGAAAAATTAGAAGAAATAGAGGGCATTGTTGGTATCAATACAGATATGGATCAATTGTCCAATGTGGAATACCTTTCACTAGAAATCGATGCCATAGAAGAGGCAGGGCTAAACCCAACAGATGTCAAATACCGGCTTGATATTGCATTTACAGAAATACCACTTGGTGAACTAACAACAGAGCAAAATGAAAAAATTCCAATGCTTGCCATGTGGAAAGAGAAAATAGACAGTAAAAAGTCTGTACTTGATTTGAAAATACCAACAACCGATGGTGAAAAGAAACTTGCTTCATTCATTACACTTGACACTGAAAAAGTACCAGAAACCATTTCACATCAAAATGGAAAGCGATATATATCTGTACTTGCTGATACAGAAGGAAAAGATTTAGGAGCCATCAACCGTGAAGTACAAAATACAATAAAAGACATCGATACAGAAGCAGGATATACCATCAGTCTAGGAGGAGATTTAGAAGAGCAACAGGATCTAATGATGGATCTAAGCTTTGTTTTTATCCTCTCCATACTTTTAGTATACTTCGTCATGGCTGTCCAATTTAACCATTTTGGTCAACCCTTGATCGTTATGGCGATTATTCCAGTAACATTAATCGGGGTCATTTTGGGACTATTCCTTACGCAAATGGAATTAAATATGATGTCTGGAATGGGAATTATTATGTTAGTTGGAATTGTGTTAAACAATGCTATTTTGTTAATTGATCGCGCCAACCAATTACGAATTAAAGGAAAATCAACTACAGAGGCATTGCTAGGTGCTGGCAAAGATAGAATTCGTCCGATTTTCATGACAACATTCACAACAGCTGGGGGAATGCTCCCATTAGCACTAGCATCCGGACAATCAGCTAATTACCAGGCACCACTAGCAACCGTTATTATCTCAGGCTTATTGTTTTCAACATTGATTACACTTATACTAATTCCAGCTGTATTCCGGTTGTTCTCTAGAAAACCTAAAGGAAAAAGGAAGAAAGACAGCCAACAACCTGCTTAAAATAGATAAGGCAGATTAAAAAGTGACATTCATGGGGGTGTCACTTTTTTGTTGAATGAAAATGACGTCAATTAACGATTCCCACTCATTTGCCAACCTTTTTTTACTTTATCGAGACTTTACTTTTTCGGTAGCACCTATTAAAACGGACCAATTCTTCTTATCCAATTTTTTCCTTCTTATCTATCACCTTTACTTTGCTTAATTCCGTTAAATATCTTTCTTAAAGAGATAGTATAGATATCCACATTATCGAATAGTCCATCTATTATGATAAAATATATAAATAAGATGCTCAGGTAAAATCTTACCTCAATAGAGCTTATTCATACATATTTACAAGCTGAGTGTTACTTTAGAGGAAGTATTCGTAAAAATATTGCATGATAAATGAATGGAGGAAAAGAAATGAAAACAAACAAATTAGCTGTTATCGGAGTTGGACATGTTGGCTCTTACGTATTAGCTGATGCCATGAAGATTGGGCTTTTTTCAGAAATTGTCGTAATTGATAAGGATAAAGACATTGCATTTGGTGAGGCTTTAGACCAGGCACATGCCACCGCCCTTCCCTATATGACGAATATTGATGTATACGCAGGAGATTATGCGGATTGTGCAGATGCTGATGTGATTATTTGTGCAGCAGGACCGAGTATAATAAAGACAGAAGACAACGAAACCCCAGATCGGGCCATGCTTGCAATGGAAAATGGGAAAGTAGTTCGTGAAGTGATGGAGGGCATTACTGAATACACTAAAGAAGCGATTATCATTTTCATTACAAATCCATTAGATACTGTAGTTTATATTGCAGAAAATGAATTTAATTATCCAAGAGGACACATCTTCGGAACAGGAACGATGTTAGATTCAGCACGTTTACGTCATGTTGTCGCTAATAATTACAATATCGACCCTAAAAGTGTAACCGGATATATGATGGGCGAACATGGACTTACTGCTTTTCCAGTTTTTAGCCGGTTAAATGTGCAAGGTTTTGGCGAAGAAGAATTAGACAGCATTTTTGTAGGAAAGGAACCTTTAGATAGGGAAAAATTTGGTCAAAAAGTAGTGAAATCTGCTTATGATGTCTTAAACGGAAAAGGCTGGACAAATGCTGGTGTCGCCCAATCGGCAATCACGTTAACGAAAGCCGTCCTACTTAATGAAAAGAGTGTTCACCCTGTCTCCACCACCTTACAAGGACAATACGGCTATCATGGAGATGTCGCTTTGAGCATGCCATGCATTATTGGACGAAATGGTGTAGAGAAACAACTGGAAATAGAATTAGATGAGAGAGAATTAGAACTACTACATAAATCAGCAAAGTATATTCAGGAAACGATGAAAGTTGCTGAAACCGGAAAAGGATATATAAAGTAGAGCCTAGCTTTTCTTAACCAAAATACAAAAACCAACTTGCTTGATTTGGACCTGACCCAAAAGTTAGAGTTGAAAAACTAACTTTTGGGGGTCGCCACCTTTGGAAAGTTGGTTTTTGTTATTTTTAATTTTTCCTTTTCATGCGATTTACTAAATGACAGTGCAATCTAGCCATCTTATAGTATGGAAACTATCCTATTCTTTCTTCATTCAAGTTCTAGAATTTCCTACTCTATTTGTATATCCCAAAGTATCAAATAATTCCAGTAAAGGAACTAAATTTTTCCGAGTCAATTGTAAAACCTCTCTTGCAGTTTGCAGGTTGAAATCCTCAAAACTGGTATGCTCTTCTAGCTTTCTAACAGCTTGATTTGTTGCTGTTTTGGATATAAGTCTATCATCATCAAATATATGTGCTCTTTGTGTGTTAATTAAAAAATAATAAAATTCATGTTGAATATCTGAAGGAATTTTATGCTTATTCATCAGGTCAGCCCATTTTTCCGTTTCTGTACCTTGCATAATTAATTCCTTCTCCACCTGTTCTAGTCGCTTCTTCCATTCGGATGGCAGTGAAGGTGTTACATCATACAATGAAATATATTGGTCGGTATTCTTAATCAATTCTTTATTTCCTAATTCTTCTAAAGTGAATTCAATTAACTTTACAGGATACTGATTTAATTCAGATAGAATTCCCGCCTTATTTATTCCAGTACGCATTGGAAATTGTTTATGAAAGTTCTCTATTAAAAGAGTTATTTTATCCTTCACATGCTTAAATACAGAAGGAAGGGTATAGATTTCTCTATCCACTTCCAATAAATTGTCTTTAACTTCCATTAATTCCTTTTCAGAAATTGCAGCTTGTTTTAATATTTCAGCATGGGTTAACATAGCACTTTCCTTTATCAAGGACAGAATCCGGTCCTTCGCTGATCCTTCTTTTTTAAGGGATAGCTGTTCCATCGTTTGTTTTCCGAAGCGATGTTTTGTCGCATTTGGCTCAATCACCCAGCCACCACCAAGGGTTTCAATTGGAGTCGGTCTTCTTACAATAAACCGATCCCCCCTAGTTACAACAACTTCTTCACTCAATTGAAGTTGACAAAGTATTTCTCCAGATTCTCCTATATTAATTTCATTCCGATCGAAAAAAATAATTTTCCCCATAACCTCTGCTGTTCCAATATGGATTTTAACTGGCTGTCGCTGTTTTATTTTATATTTCACATCTTTTAATGGATTAAACACTATATCGATCCGATCAGAAACAGAAAAAAAGTCATCCGCTACGAGAACATCACCTCTGGAAACTTCTTCATAAGAAATTCCCCCTAGATTGATTGCTGTACGCTGACCTTCTGAAGCAACCGTTTTTTGTTTATGATGCCTCTGAATTTGTCTCACACGTACTTCCTTATTAATTGGTAGTAGTTTTAAACGCTCTCCTTGTCTTACCTCTCCATCATAAATTGTGCCACGCACGACAACTCCTTGACCTTTCACAGTAAAAACTTGATCAATAGGTAAACGAAAGGAAGCTATTTTTTCCTCTTTGGTGATATTTAGCAACTTCTCTCGTAAAGCGGCTTTTAATTCAGGGATACCTTTCATAGATAGACTATCCACAAAATAAACCGGAGCATCTTCTAGGAAGGTTTGTTTTATATTTTCTTTAACATCATCTAGAACAATTTCAAGCAATTCTTGTTCAGCTTGATTGACTTTTGTAATGATGACAAATCCATTTTTAATTCCTAATAATGTAAGGATATCCAAGTGTTCCTTTGTTTGTGGCATGATTCCCTCATCTGCTGCAATAACCAGTAGTACCATATCAATCCCAGCCACACCTGCAATCATTTGTCGGATAAAATTTTCATGTCCTGGTACATCAATAATGGATACTTCAAGTTCATCTTCCTGAATAAATGGAGCAAATCCAGGCTCTATTGAGATATTTCTTTCTTTTTCTTCTTTTAATCGATCTGTTTGTATTCCTGTTAATGCTTTTGTTAAAGCCGTCTTTCCATGATCAATATGTCCTGCCATTCCTATGGTGAAATAATTACTCAAAAAGCTCACCTCTTGCTTAAAAAGTTAATATAGTTATATAATAGTTTTAGCACTTTTTATACTTACACGGGGTCGGATGAGGTACTGGTGTTCTCCTTGGTCTTCAAAACCAACTGGGAGGCGCGTGTCGTCTTCGGTGGGTTCGATTCCCACACGATCCCGCCAATTCTATTAAAAAGTGGTATAACCTTCCCTTTCTTATTGCATTTGCAAAAATGCCTCTATGACTACATCCAATTCATCACCATGAACCGTCCTAAAATCAAGTATTACTTCTTCGTTCTTCACTCTAACAATGATAGGTATTTTATAATATCGCAGTTTTTCAGCTAGTTCCGCACTTGTATATTGATTATGTTTTACTTTCACCACATAAGTATCAATCTCTACATCAGGCATCGTTCCACCACCAACTTTGGACTTACCAAGATCTATAGAAAAGACAAAACCTGTATCACTCGATCTCATCTTTTCTATAAACACATTTGCCTTTTCTAATACAGATTCACGCGGTTCTATAATATCACGAACAGTCGGAATCTCCTGTTTTTCTTGGCCTTTTAAATAGGATTTTAATGTTCCTTCCAGTCCAGCCAAGGTGAATTTATCGACTCGTAGAACTCTTGCAAGCTGATCTTTCTTCATTTTGTCAATAAAGCATTTTTTCCCTACAATGACCCCTGCTTGCGGTCCTCCGAGTAGTTTATCCCCACTAAAAGAAATAATGTCAATCCCTGTTTTTATTTTCTCCTGAACAGTTGGTTCTGTGCCGATTTGCTCATTTTTAAAATTAAATAATGTCCCACTACCGAGATCTTCATAAATAGGGATATGTTGTTTCCTTGCTATCTCAACCAAATCATCTGTATCCACATCTTTCGTAAATCCAACTAATGAAAAATTACTCTTGTGAACTTTCATTAGTAATGCTGTATCTTCTGTTATTGCCTTTTCAAAGTCACTTGCATACGTCTTATTGGTTGTTCCTACCTCTACTAATGTTGCTCCACTTTCTTCCATAACTTCAGAAATTCGAAAAGAACCACCAATTTCAATGAGCTCCCCTCTAGAAACAATAACCTCCTTATCAGTAGCAATCGCTTTTAGAACTAAATAGACAGCAGCCGCATTATTATTTACAACCATCGCTGCTTCAGCACCTGTTATTTGTTTCAAGTAATCCTCTACAATATCATGTCTTGATCCCCGTTTACCAGTTGACAAATTATACTCAAGGGTAGAATAGGAAGAAGCTATATTGGTAATCTGATTGATCGCCTGTTTACTCAAACGTGCCCTGCCAAGATTCGTATGTAAAACAACACCAGTGGCATTGATTACCCTCTGTAAATTATCTTCATAAAGTCTAAGTGCTTTTTTCTCAAGCTCATCCATAATAAGCTCCATTAATTTATTTCTATCTAATGTTTCATCCGTTAATTCCTTGTTTCTTATTTTATTTCTAATCATGTCCACTTGTTCATGCAGCCATTCAGTAAGCACATCTTCAGAAATTTGTAGTTTTAAAGCTATTTGAGAAAAACGTGCATGTGCTTTTAATTGATGAATAGCTGGTAAATGGCGAAGTATGTTCATCATGTACACCATCCAAATTCGTTTATTCGCTTTTTTCAATCAGACAAACTATACTTTTATTATGACATATTTATTTTTATTATACAAAGGGGGGTATCATTATGGCAGATCAACTTAAACTAACAGCGTTGTCTACAAAAGCTGGATGAGGATGCAAAATCGGTCCACGAGACCTAGCGCAAGTTTTGCGTTATTTACCTAAAGAAAGTAGTGACCCTAACTTAATTGTTGGGTTAGATCATGCGGATGATGGCAGTGTGTATAAACTGACAGATGACATCGCGCTGATACAAACTGTTGATTTTTTTACCCCTATAGTAGATGATCCTTACAAATTTGGCCAAATTGCGGCTGCCAATTCACTAAGTGATGTGTATGCCATGGGAGGATCGCCCAAAACCGTGTTAAATATTGTCGCATATCCGATTAATGAACTTGGCCCTGATGTATTAGCAAAGATTTTACAAGGCTCCAGTGATAAAGTGAAAGAAGCAGGTGCACATGTAGTTGGTGGTCATTCTATCGATGACCGTGAACCTAAATTCGGCCTCTCTGTCACAGGTATTGTTCATCCAAATGAATTTTTTAAAAATAGTGGTGCACAACCTGGTGATACCCTTTTACTAACAAAGCCTATCGGAGTCGGAATTCTCACTACAGCAATAAAACGAGGTCTTCTACCAAAGGAAATAATTGACCAAGTTACAGAAGTCATGTGTACATTAAATAAATATGCTGCCGAAAGCTTGAAAAAATTCCACCCAAACGCTGTAACAGATATAACTGGGTTCGGACTACTCGGACACGCATATGAAATGGCAAGAGAGAGCGATGTCAGCTTCGTTATTGATCATAAACATATCCCAATTTTGCCTGGAACGAAAGAACTTGCTGAAGAAAAGGTCATCCCCGCAGGTTCATGGGAAAATCATCGTTGGTTAGAAGATGTTGTTGAATATGGAGAAAACATCTCAGTTGTCGAGCAAGTTATCTTATGCGACGCGATAACATCTGGTGGATTACTGATAAGTTTACCAAAGCAAGAAGCAGATGCATTTATTCACCATCTTAGAAAGCAACATTCTATCCAGGCAAGTATAATCGGAGAAGTAATTAAGAAGAAAGAAAAAGCAATCTATGTCAACGAATAACTCCCTTTACACCTTTGATCACTAGAATTGCGATTGAATCATCTTTATGACTGACTAAAGTGAAAGATGAATATGCTAAGTGCCCGTATTCATGATTTTTTATAAAAACGGGAACAAATAACTGCTATTCGTTCCTATTTCCAAGATTTTGCGTGAAAGTAGGAACGAATATAAGTTAATCATAACCATTTCCAGATTTTATACGAAAAATGGGAATGAATAACTGCTATTCGTGACTGTTTCCAAGATTTTGCGTGAAAGTGGGAACGAATATAAGTTAATCATAACCATTTCCATGTTTCGTAGGGAAAACGGGGACAAAAAAAGTTAATCATGACCGATTCCAGGTTTTATGCGAAAAATGGGAATGAATAAAATTTGGGAATCAATTAGTTGACCAATATTTTTTTACATCTTATAATACTCATAGCCCTATATGTATTATCTTTATCTAGGAATATGGTGTATTAGGAGCGTGATGAAGGTGGAAGAGAATAAAAAAGATTGTAATCTTAATGGAGGATGAGGGATTAATAAGAAGGACCCCTCGCAAAGGAAATTTCCTCCGATATGACCTGGGGTACTTATTTGGCTCCTGGTAGGAGTCGTCATTTTAATTTCAAAGTTATTCCTATAAGACATTTTTCACAAGGATAAGACTGTTGCTATGGGAAAAGACTAAATCATAAATACGATGATGATTCATACACTATAACATCATAAATATGCTCTTAATACGAAAAACAAATACAATTAATTCATAACAGAAAGGTGGTATATTTGATGATTCAAGTTACAGAAGCAGCAATCGAACGAATTAAAGAAGAATTAAAAGATCTGTCACCAGAAATGAAAGAATCTTACATTCGCATTAATATGGGTTTTGGATGAGGGGGCCCAAGACTACAATTGGCTCTGGTAGAGTCAACGAACCCTAATGATTCCGTTACAGAAGTTGATGGTATAAAGTTTGCTGTTGACAAAGGTCAAGCAACATATTTCGAAAACTCTAAGTTAGATTTTGTAAAAAGCGTATTCGGTTTTGGTGAATATAAACTAGTATAAGTCTAACCTCTGCGTGAACATGTTATTTGTTAAAGCTGCACATTTTTTTGTGCAGCTTTTTTGTATTGAAAAAAACAAAAAAATATTCTACTGATTCTCTATCAAGCTCGTCAAATGATTATATTTTTTATATATAGATGTTGGATTTTACTAATTAAATATTTTTTCGAAAAGTAATGGTATAATACAAATTAGAAATATAAAATGGAGTTGATTTTTATGAAATTAAAAATGGCTATCATTGCTTTAATAGCCTCTGTTTTGTTAATCGGTTGTAATGGTAATACCAACGAAGAATCCACAGCAAAAGACAATGATGTAAAAGATATTAAAGAATTAGTGCATGATTATAGTGTAGGGAATATCGAGGACGAATCGGCTTCTATCACTTCCACACAACTTATTGTGACAGATGATAAAGAAAAAGAGACAGTTTATGAATTGCCTGAGGATGAGTTTTTTGTTTCCATTGCTCCTTTTGTCAATGAAACCCATCCATGCACAAATCATAGCTTAACAGGTTGTCAGGGAGAAATGATTAATCAAGACTTTGATATTTATATTGAAGACACAGAAGGAAATATCGTACTTGATGAAACGAAGCAATCCCTTGAAAACGGATTTATTGATTTATGGCTCCCACGTGATAAAGCTTTTCGTGTAAAAATCACACATGAAGGAAAAGAAGTGGAATCAGAAATCTCTACTTTTCAAGACGATGGCACATGTATTACGACAATGCAATTATCATAGATAGAACGAACAAGCACCTTAAAATAGGTGCTTTTCTTATGAAGGAAATTACCTATTAACTTAAACATTACTAATGTACTCAAAGGGCCTCTATAATCCATCTTTATTTATCGGTGATTCGTACGAATTGTTTAGGTGAAAAGGCTCATTTAAGTAAAAGGAAGATTCGTACATACAAAAAGAAAAAAGGAATCTTCAATAACATGTTTATTATCTTCTGGTCCAAAATCATGCGCTGAGTCGTGGTAATTACACTTTTCAATATCAAAAAATGACTCCATCCCCCGGGTTCCGTATGGTAGAGATGAACTATCATCAAAAATGAAAGTAATCCCCATATAGTAAGCAAATACATATGATTCTATGTTGAAATAGGATAAATTGGTTATATAACTTCATTGAATTGTTGGGGGAGATTATGGTGCGTGGAAATAGTTCGCCAACGTTTGCGAAATATATACATTCTACAGAAATGCAAGAAAAATTATATAAACGGACACTGATTGTTGTAGTGATATCACAAATCTTTGGTGGAGCTGGGCTTGCGGCAGGAATTACCGTTGGTGCATTAATTGCCCAAGACATGTTAGGGACGACAAGTTATGCAGGACTCCCAGCCGCTTTATTTACACTTGGATCTGCTTTATCCGCATTCTTAGTAGGACGACTTTCACAGCATTTTGGTCGGCGCCAAGGATTGTCTTTAGGTTTTATTGCTGGTGGGATAGGAGCAATTGGTGTCATCGTTGCAGCTGCTATCAACAATATTTGGCTCCTCTTTTTTGCATTATTTGTCTATGGAGCCGGTACCTCTACTAATTTACAGGCAAGATATGCAGGTGCTGATTTGGCAAGTGAAAAACAACGAGCAACAGCAGTAAGTATCGCCATGGTTTCAACAACGCTAGGAGCAGTGGCAGGTCCCAATCTAATAACACCTATGGGAAATGTCGCAGTGGCAATTGGTATTCCTCCATTAGCAGGGCCGTTTATATTAGCGGCAGCAGCATACATTTTAGCTGGTCTGACATTATTCATTTATTTACGACCAGATCCATTTTTAGTAGCGAAGGCAATTGCTGAGGAACAAGAAAAACAGACAAATAATATGGTACAAGAAGCAAATCAAGGGGGACAATCCGCAATCAACCGCGTCGGAATTATTGTAGGTGCACTTGTACTTGTGCTTTCACATGTTGTGATGGTCGCAATTATGACAATGACGCCCATTCATATGCAGGAACATGGTACTGGCTTAACAGCAGTCGGTATTGTTATCGGGTTACATATTGCAGCAATGTACTTACCTTCTATTTTGACAGGTCGATTAGTTGATACAATCGGTCGTCATGTCATGGTCGTCGCTTCTGGTATAACACTAGCAATTTCTGGATTAATGGCAGCTTTTGCACCAGGCGAGTCTCTATTTTGGATGGCATTTGCCCTCATCTTATTAGGTATTGGTTGGAACTTCGGATTAATTAGTGGAACGGCGATTATCGTGGATTCAACAAATATGCGGATCCGTGCAAAAACACAAGGATCTGTTGATGTTTGGGTTGCCTTAGGTGGAACCGCTGGTAGTTTATTATCTGGTATCATTGTGGCCTATTCCAGTTATGCAATGCTCGGCTTTCTCGGAACATATTTGGCAATCTTATTAATTGCTATCATTATTTGGAGGCGGATGAAAGAAAGACAGGCGAATTAAGAAAAAATCTCCATGCATAAATGGATGAGAATAAAAAAGATTATGCTTATAGTGAAATTTGGCTTCCTGTTCGAAGGAAATAAAAATCAGAAAACGATATAAAAATACAAAACCGACAAACTATGAAGAGCAATGCTGATAATTCGGCGTTGCTTCTTTCATTCGTCATCAACGTCTTTTGACAAAGAAACTTAATAATACCGTATTTGCCGTCAAAATGTCGGCATTTATAGATAAAAATAGCGGCTTATAACCAAGAAGTCGCCACTGTCTCGTCACTCAAACTAAAACAGGGAGCAGTTACATGTAATCAATAAAAGTTTATCTATTATTGTATATACAGAAGGAAAAGGGTCATGTCTGAATAATTGTGTAAATATTAAATGAACCAAGTAACATGAGCGAAAGAAATAAAATTAGATTCTAATAATTCAGGGTCTAATCTAATTTATTATTTATTTTGTATAAGTTTACTTTACTTTTATCAAATATTAATTTAATATATAAGTGTAGTTTAAAAGGAAGGTGCTAATCTTGAAAAAAAGGAATAGGGACTATATTGAAAATAAAGTCTATGAACATCGAGTTTTAAAAAGGCTGTCTCAAAAGGACTTAGCTGATGCTGTAGGAGTATCTAAACAAACCATATATGTTATGGAAAAAAATAATTACTCTCCTTCTCTTATTTTAGCTTTTCGAATAGCTGACTTCTTTAACGTAGATGTGAACGATATTTTTACTTATAAGAAAGGAAATGATCTAAATGAAAAATGAATCTTTCTCATCCAAAATATCAAGTGCTATCTTTGATCCTTTAAAAACTTGGGCAGAAGCATCACCTGGTAATTGGAATATGCTTCTTGGTAGTGGTTTTGTATTGCTTTTAGTTGGATTGATTCTACTGTTTGGATTTCTAAGAAAAATAGGCGAAGCTGACGAAAGAACAAAACAAATAGAATCAAAAAGTCTCGTCATTATGTTATTCGGAATAATATTTTGCGACCTGATCTTCCCGAAAGAGTATATGTGGCAAATTTTCTTCTTATTTAAATATGGGATTGCATTTATCGCTTCAGGAATATACCTAGCTGTTCAATATAAAAAGGATTTTTCTTAATTAAAGACTGATATACAGGAAAAGGTGCGTTTTCACGATTTACGGCATACTGCTGCAACTTATTTAATTAATAAAGATGCAAACATCCATTCCATTTCAAAACGTTTAGGACATGCCAATATAAAAGCCACCATGAATATATACGGTATTACCTGGAAGAAGCAGATCAAAAAATAGCTGATATGTTAGATGAAGATTATATATAAAATTTTCAACGTCGGAAAAATTAAATCGTTCGCCGACAAACGATTTCAAACATCATATTTATATGGTGTTTTTTCTTTTGTTTTAAATTGGACAACAATAGGACAACAAAATAAGCTATATTATAATAATTTTAAACAAACAAAAAAGCCTGTACCCCTTGGGATACAAGCCTTCCATCAATAAGCTTCCAACAGGATTTGAACCTGCGACCTCTTCCTTACCATGGAAGCGCTCTACCTGCTGAGCTATGGAAGCATAAAAATGGCTCCACAGGTAGGATTCGAACCTACGACCAATCGGTTAACAGCCGATTGCTCTACCACTGAGCTACTGTGGAATCATAGAAATGAAATTATTCTTTTGAATCATTGTATAAAGATATACTATCATACGTTTTATGTAAAATCAAATAAAAATGCCCGGCAACGTCCTACTCTTGCAGGGGCTATGCCCCAACTACCATCGGCGCTGAAGAGCTTAACTTCTGTGTTCGGTATGGGAACAGGTGTGGCCTCTTCGCTGTCGTCACCAGACAAATTTGTCTGTGTAAATACTTATTTAACTATAAGGTTTTTAAGAATTATACCTTGAAAACCAAATAAGAAATGTACCATTTATCAATAACAATGTATCTAGTCAAGTCCTCGATCAATTAGTATCCGTCAGCTCCACGTGTCACCACGCTTCCACCTCGGACCTATCAACCTCATCGTCTCTGAGGGATCTTACTCAC
>NZ_VDUW01000006.1 GCF_008039555.1 Cerasibacillus terrae | reverse complement strand
AACATGTTAGAATCTTCCGAAATAAATACCCGAACATAAATATCACAAATAATCTTTATTAAGTGTTTGAGTAAATGTGAGAAAACAAGAGAAAATGAAAGATATTTAAAGTATATAGAGGGAGGATATATATGTCTGACTATGGTGGATACGGACACAGAGGCGGATTTGCGCTTATCGTCGTTTTGTTTGTTCTTCTTATTATAGTAGGCGTTAGTTTTGTGAATTACTAGAAATGGCTTCCCACCGCTCCATATAACTTTTAAGAGGGAAAGAACAATATCAATACCTCCACTTTTTCATAAAACATGTGAATATTATGGAAAACCTTTAAGGGTTGTAAATCGATATAGTAAACGTTATCGTGAAGTTATTAAAGATGTTACACCTAGAGGTATTTACCTTCACCAATAACTCTGGATTATACATCCCATTCTTTTTATCGTATTGTTAGCATCTCTACTCTTATAAGAAAAATAATCATCCCACTCCACCCTTAGTTTAAAAGTTCCCTTTCTCATTGAACTATCTCCTGAATAATGAACGCCTATAAAAAAGTACACCCTAGAGATTAGAGCAATATCTAATTTCTGGGGTGTTTTTATGGATATAGGAAGGTTTCATCTCATTTAAAAATATTCCACATAATAGGACATGGTGGTAATGGCGTTGACATTGCACTTATCTTTATCCCTTGTTTGCAATGGTTCAAAGCCAGCAACTACGAATGTTATTCCCCATGGTCAGTAGCGATTATTTCAATGAATGTAAAACCCATTTTGAATTATTGTATTAATAAAGAAAGAACATTTTTCTTAAAATACTCTTTCCACCTAATTATTTCATCTTATTTTCTATCCCAAAAACGTTGTTGTGCGATTGCAGAGACAAAATCCTTTCCGAAATCTGGATTATTTTTGGCAAAAACGACACCAGCTAATTTATTTTTATCTGATGTTTGAATATAAGACTGTCCAGTCGAGGCAACCCCAATTGGCTTATAGTGTTGATATGCTACACGTACATATTCAATAATATCTTGAATGAATTTTTCTTGACTTTTAGAATGGCCACCAACTACATAAAGCGAGTCAAGTAAATATGGACTTGATGTAAGAAATGTTTCATCAACTTTAATCTTTGTGCCATCAGCAGCTGTGACAATACCAAGCGTTTCACTTATGATGACAACAAAAACCCCGTATTGATTTAATATGTTGAGTACATTCGTTACCTCTTTACCATTAAAACCATTCCCAATCAGTACACCTACTTTTTGTGTATATGCATAACTAGGTGTATTGTACTGACTTAGAGAAGGATAACTTGTAGAAATAGGTACATGAGATCCACTTGGGTGATCGACACCGATATTATCAGCAATGATGCAGGCCATTTCCCTATCCACATTAACCAACAAATTGACGTTTTGCTGGCGTACAGATTCGCTTTTTACTTTTCCGAGTTGATAGCTAAGAGCTTCAATGGTATGCCGCTTCCCAACAGGTGTCATACTATTCCAAAAGATTCTCGGTTGCGTAAAATAATCCGTAAACGATTCGCTACGGTTACGTGTGACATATCCTTCCACTTTTTTTGGATAATGCTCATAACCACCTTTTTCCGGAGGTGTCGTATATGGTGTGTTATTTGCTAGCGAATTTTCATGATAGTTTACATGATCAACATCGATTCGATACCTCATATAGCCTTGCCGTTGGTTATTATGAAACGGGCAAATTGATCGATTGATTGGTAAATCCTGAAAATTCCCACTACCAAGCCGATGGTATTGTGCACTTTGATAAGCAATTAACCTTCCCTGTAGGACGGGATCATTGGAAAAATCAATTCCCGGAACGACATTTGCCGGATTAAATGCTACTTGTTCTAATTCTGCAAAGGCATTGTCAACGTTTCTATTTAATGTCATCTTACCGATAAGGTGAACAGGGACAATTTCTTCCGGCCAAAACTTTGTAGGATCGAGAACATCAAAATCGTATTTGAATTCGTCCTCCATTGGAATCAGTTGGACACCTAATTCATATTCAGGATAAGCCCCACGGTCAATCGCCTCTCTGAGATCACGCCGGTGGAAGTCCGGATCGATTCCTCCGATTTTCTGTGCTTCATCCTGAAGAAGGGAATGGACACCGAGGACAGGCTTCCAAACAAATCTTACAAAGGTTGGTACCTCTTGTTCGTTGACAAATAGGTAGGTATTAATCGACCAAGATTCCATCATTCTATAATTTTTTATAATGCCTCGATCAGACATAATCCATAGCACCATATGAAGCGCTTCGGGGTTATTGGCTACATAATCCCAGAAATTGTCATGTGCGCCAGAAGCTGTTGGCATATCCGTACGCGGCTCAGATTGGAACGCATGCATTGCATCCGGAAACTTCATCGCATCCACATTAATTAATACAGGCATTGCAATCGTAGTTAGATCGTAATTTCCTTCTTCTGTATAAAACTTCGTGCCCCAGCAACGTAAGTCTCTTGCCGTATCCTTAGAGCCTCTGTCCCCTTGAGCGGTAGAAAACCGGACAAATACAGAAGTCTTTTTTCCAGCTTCCTGCAAAAATCCGGCTTTTGTAAACTGTTTCATCGACTGATAACATTCGAATTCCCCATGGGCTCCGTAACCTCTTGCATGAACCACTCTTGGCGGTATCCTTTCACGGACAAAATGTGTCATTTTTTCAAAATAGTGCCAGTCTTGACGTAATGAAGGACCGCGTTCACCAGCTTTTAATTGGTCCTCATCATCTGATATTTTTCTACCTTGATTGGTTGTCATTGGTTTACCAGTATTTTGTACGCGGAACTGATCCAGTTGTTCATTTTTCAAATTTTTTTCAACAGGCTTTTGGTTTCTTGATGACTTATCATCCATGTAATTATTCACCCTTATGTTAGAAAATTTAATACCATTTATATACTATTCAATTTTTCTAGACTTAGAACTTTTAACTTGACACTTTGTAAAATCATGGATATAATAATAACTGTTGAAATTACATACGATTCCGTAGCTCAGCTGGGAGAGCGCTACCTTGACAGGGTAGAGGTCGTTGGTTCGAGCCCAATCGGAATCACTATGTAACAGAGGTCTGTATCCCTTGTGGATATAGACCTTTATTTTTACTATAATAATAAGACTATTTTTCCAATATTCGTTTCCCCTTTGATCAAGTCAAGTAAATACATCGAAAGATTTAAGTTGTTCCCCACTTTAGAAACCCCTCCTCACCCCACATTCCACCTCAATACATAATTCTTTAATGGTTGAATAATGAAAGTATCAACGACTAGAATGATAATAATGCATACAATCGTCCATGCGAATACAGTATCTGTATTAATATTAACCCTAGCAAGTGCGATTGAATATCCCATTCCAGAACTTGCTCCTAGTAATTCTGCCATGATTGTAATTCGTACAGCAGATCCAATTGCTAAGGAGAGTGCAGAAATAACAGGTACATATTCAGATTGGAAATTTGCTTTTTATAGTACATGTGTGAAGAGTCATTGAAAGGTTATGAGAAATAGCTATTCACAGGCAACCTATAACATATATGAAAAAAACCGTATCCCCTGGAAGTAAAGAAATACAAGCTTTTTTTGATTAAGACAAAATGGACATTCTAATTTTTTGTAAAAATTCCCCAGCTATTCCGCTATTCCTAGTTGACTCTTGTGACATTCTCTATAATCCACACATAACCTATTTTAAAAACATTATCAAGAAGGGGTTATATGACCAACCATCACAACCCCTGCTCTGAAGGGCACTACCCCTATATCATTCAACCTGATGATACATTACAATTTATTGCGAATCGGCTTGAGGTTGTTCTGTCAAGAGTCATTGCAGCGAATCCGGGTATCGACCCCTATAATCTAAGAATAGGGCAAATCATTTGTATCCCAGCATGTCCCCCAAACCACAGGCCATATATTATTCAAGAATGTTTCAAGTCACAATGGAAAGTATATTGGAGGCAAATCCAAGTATTGATCCAAATTTTCTACGAGTTGCTGTATTCCCACAACTTGTGCTCCAATGCGTGATTGCCAATAGCCTTAGCGAATGCGTATTTCCCACATCAATATGCCTACATTAATAATGAAGATGTGGGCATATTCATCCCTCTATTATTTTCTGATTATTTCCACTTTCGAAGTATATCTATGGAATCCTCCTCTTCCATCGCTTATAATAGAATGAATATTATATTTATACATAAAAATGGAGGTTTCTTGTGCGAAATACTATTTCCTTTTTAAAACCATATAAATTATCCATGATTATTGCTTTTAGTTTAATGGTATTTGAATTAATTGTGGAACTATTACTTCCCTTCTTTCTTGGGAAAATGATCAATTCAGGAATTATGCAAAAAGATATAGAGACTGTCATTATGTGGGGATCCATCATGCTTGGAATGGCATTCCTTTCCTTTATAGCCGGAATCATAAATTCCTTTTATGCATCTCACACAAGTTTTGGCTTTGCTTATGATATTCGGAAGAAATTATATGAAAAAGTGCAATCCTATTCATTTGCAAACCTACAACGTTTCCCTACATCCGGATTAGTAACCCGATTTACAAATGATGTCAGACAAATTCAAAATACGATTTTTATGGGATTACGAATTATGTCGAAAGCCCCTTTATTAATCGTTGGCGGAGTCATTATGGCGTTTGTTGTAAATGCGAGACTTGCACTTATCTTCTTAGTGACTGTGCCACTCTTAGTTGGCTTTCTTTTATGGGTGTTAAAAATAGCATCCAACCTATTTAATAAGCTACAGCAGCTAGTTGACACGGTAAACCGAGTCATGCAAGAAAATTTAATTGGAATGCGTTTGATTAAAGCATTTTTCAGAAGAAATTTTGAAGAAAAACGTTTCCATCAAGCAAATAAAGCTTTAGCTGACACGACAAGATTCACATTCCGTTTTGTGGAATCATCTATGCCTGTTCTTTTATTCATTATGAATCTTAGTCTTATTTTTATTCTTTGGTTCGGAAATAAACAAGTTCTCGCGGGTTCGACTAATGTTGGGGATGTTGTGGCAATTGTCAACTATGCGATGCGTGTGGCGATGTTCATTTCCATGTTTTCCTTTATCATAATGGCTTTTTCCCGTGCAAAAGCATCTGCTGAACGGCTGGACCAGGTACTTGTAGAGACAGTGGATCTAGTGGATCATCCTGATGCAAGTGAGGAAAACATGATTATGAACGGAAAAATTGAATTTCAAGATGTATCATTTCGCTATCCGATGACAGATGAAAATATCTTAAAACATCTAACCTTTACAATTCACCCTCAGGAAAAATTAGCTGTGTTAGGTGCAACAGGTTCAGGAAAAACATCTTTTTTCCAACTAATTCCTCGTCTTTATAATGTTACAAATGGCGAAATTTTCATGGATGATAAACCAATTTCGGCTTTCACATTAGAGCATTTACGAAACAGTATTGGCTATGTTCCACAAAGTCCTATACTCTTTAGTGGGACATTGGCTGATAATATTGCTTGGGGAAAAAAGAATGCAACGAAAGAAGAAATTATCCAAGCAGCAAAAGATGCGCAAATCCATGATACAATTATAAACTTACCGGATGGATATGAGACACTGGTTGGACAACGAGGTGTTAATTTATCTGGAGGACAAAAACAACGGATTTCGATTGCAAGGGCATTAATCCGAAGACCAAAATTGCTTTTATTTGATGATAGTACGAGTGCCCTTGACTTAGCGACAGAGGCGAAATTATTGGAAAGACTGGATACTTATCATAGTACGATGCTGATGATTACACAGAAAATATCTACAGCTAGAAGTGCAGATCGGATTATGCTTATGGAGCAAGGAGAAATCTTGCAAATTGGGACACATGAAGAGCTGTTGCAACACTCAAAACTCTATCGTGACATTGTCATGTCTCAATACGGAAAGGAGTATGGCCATGCTAATTAAAGAACTCATACGACCTTTTCAATATGAAAAAATAGATTTAACGAGCGCAGAAACACAAAATAAAAAGCGAGCAAAAGATACGCGAGGTACTATTAAACGCATTTGGACATATTTAACAGCCGAAAAAGCAAAACTATTTCTCGTAATCCTGATGGTCCTAATTAGTACAGTTCTCGGCTTACTAGGTCCCTATCTAATTGGTCGAGCCATTGATTTATATATTGTGACGGAAACAAATACCGGGTTAAAATCATTACTCATTTGGCTAGTCTTTATTTACCTCAGTCATTCATTAAGTATTTTCTTACAAAATTTCTGGATGGTTGGAATCGCGCAAAACATTGTCTATCGATTAAGGGAACAAATTTTCCATCAGTTCCATCGACTCCCTATTTCCTATTTCGATAAAAGGCAGCACGGGGAATTAATGAGTCGAGTGACAAATGATATCGATAATGTGAACAATACCTTGAATCAATCCGTCATTCAGATATTCTCTAGTGTCTTAACCCTTGTCGGAACAATTGTTGTTATGTTATCTCTTAGCCCTATATTAACGGTTGTAACAATGACCACTATTCCGATACTAATCCTTGCGATGCGCTGGATTACGAAACGGACTGGACCACTTTACAAAATGCAACAAAAAGACCTAGGGGAATTAAATGGTTTTGTGGAAGAATCTGTTTCAGGTCAACATGTCATTAAAACATACTCGCAAGAAGATCGTGTCATTCAAGGATTTGATGAAAGAAATAAAAAATTACAAAATACAGGATTTTGGGCATTAACGATTGCAGGGTTTATTCCTAAAGTGATGAATATGTTAAATTATGTTAGCTTTAGCCTAATTGCTTTTATCGGTGGGATTCTTTATATTTATGATTTTGGTGTTACAGTTGGAGTAATTGTTATTTTTGCTGAATATGCACGCCAATTTACTCGTCCTTTAAATGAATTATCGAATCAATTTAACATTTTATTATCAGCTGTTGCAGGTGCAGAGCGTGTCTTTTTAGTATTAGATGAAGAACAGGAAGAAAGTGACGAAAATGATGCGACAGATATTACCGAAACCAATGGTCATTTTGTTTTTTGCGATGTTTCTTTTGGCTATGAAAAAGAACTTATTTTACAAGGTATCTCTTTTGAAGCAAAACCTGGAGAATCCGTTGCTTTTGTTGGGCATACAGGTGCTGGAAAATCAACCATTATTAATCTTATTGCTCGATTTTATAATTATGATAAAGGAAATCTCACACTTGATGGGATAGATATGAAACAAATTACCCGTTCTAGTTTACGCTCCCATATGGGATTTGTGTTACAAGATGCAATCCTTTTTCATGATACAATTCGCGAAAACATTCGTTATGGAAAATTAGCAGCAACCGATGAAGAAGTCATTCAAGCTGCCAAAGACGCGAATGCCCATGATTTTATCATGCGCCTGCCAAATGGCTATGATACCGTCCTTGATCAATCAGGTAGTGGAATTAGTCAGGGACAGAAACAATTACTTGCTATTGCACGTGCCTTTATTTCCAAACCCTCGATTCTTGTTTTGGACGAAGCAACAAGTAATATCGACACAATTACAGAGTTAAAAATCCAACAAGCACTGGAACGGTTAATGGAAGGAAGAACAAGTTTTATCATTGCCCACCGTTTAAATACCATTCAACAAGCGGATAAGATTATTCTTCTAGAAAATGGTAAAATCAAAGAACAAGGCAATCATAAAGAATTACTTGCTCAGAAAGGAGATTACTACAATCTCCATCAACAACAAGCACAAGAAGCCTAACAAATGGATGAATGGTGAAAGAAATGATAAACTTTGAAGAGTAGAAAGTTTTGTCATATAAATTTTTTTCAAAAAAATAAGATAAAGTCAGCAGAAGACATACGCGGATACTCCAGCGGGAAGTAAGAGTTAGGCAAGACCCCGCGGTACCTTGCACGAGTAGGCTTGCCACTCACCCCTGGAAACCGAAGTGTGTGTCATCAGCGGCGGCATAAGATTTTAGGAAAGCAGTCATAAAAAATACAAGAAGGTGAAGAAATTGAGTCGTAAAGGAAAAATGATTGAAGAAATGATAGACAGTAAATATTTAAATGAACAAATGAAATTACTTATCTATTTACCAGAAGCTTTTTCTCCAATGAATGAATTTCATCTCTGCATTATGCAAGATGGAGATGATTACTACCAACTTGGAAGAGTAGCAACATTTAGTGACAGATTACATGATGATGCTGATATTGAAGACACCGTTTTTGTAGGTATTCATTATAAAGATAAATATGACCGCAGAAGAAAATATCATCCAAGTGGTGAAGAACAAGAAGCTTATATTCAATTTTTAGCCAACGAAGTTATTGAAAAACTAGATCAAGTTTTACCGAATCAGCAATTAATATCACGTGCATTGATGGGTGACTCCCTAGCTGGGACCCTTGCTTTAATCACAGCAATCAAGTATCCAAACCTATTTTCTAAAGTAATTATGCAATCCCCATATGTGGATGAAGTGGTCATGTCTTCCGTAAAACAAGCAACACAATTACACACATTAGACATTTACCATACCATCGGAGCTTTAGAAACAAATGTACAAACACTCGTCGAATCAGATGTTGATTTTCTAACACCAAATAGAAAACTAAAAGAATTTTTAGAGGAAAATGGTGGAACCTATACCTATAAAGAAATCCCTGAAGGAAAACATACATGGAAATATTGGCAACAAGATATGCCACACGCTTTACGCACAATGTTTGAATAAGGAAAAGGGAGTGCTTGAGGCCTCCCTTTTCTTGTGAGTTTTCGGGCACGCGGGAAGCTACCGCGTTACCGATTTATCGATTCTACGGCTTTTCGGGCACGCGGGAAGCCGCCGCGTTACCGGTTTATCGTTTCTACGGCTTTTCCGGCACGCGGGAAGCCGCCGCGTTACCGGTTTATCGTTTCCGCGGCTTTTCGGGCACGCGGGAAACCACCGCGTTACCGGTTAATCGATTCTACGGCTTTTCCGGCACGCGGGAAGCCGCCGCGTTACCGATTTATCGATTCTACGGCTTTTCGGGCATGCGGGAAGCTACCGCGTTACCGATTTATCGATTCTGCGGCTTTTCGGGCACGCGGGAAGCCGCCGCGTTACCGGTTTATCGTTTCTACGGCTTTTCGGGCACGCGGGAAGCCGCCGCGTTACCGGTTTATCGTTTCCGCGGCTTTTCGGGCACGCGGGAAACCACCGCGTTACCGATTTATCGTTTCTACGGCTTTTCCGGCACGCGGGAAGCCGCCGCGTTACCGATTTATCGATTCTACGGCTTTTCGGGAATGCGGGAATCTGCAGCGTTACCGTTTTCTCAATTCTACGGTTTTTCGGGCACGCGGGAAACCGCCGCGTTACCGATTTATCGATTCTACGGCTTTTCCGGCACGCGGGAAGCCGCCGCGTTCGTTACTATTTTCTTTATCCTGCGCTTTTTAAGGGCAAATTGAATCATATCCACGGGGATTTTTATTTCATTCATTGGACAATTCTTATATTTTTTATTAAATCTTAAATTAACTACTGTAATTATTCGATAATTTGTTATAATAAGAAATAAGTGTTTTTCTTATATTATATTAATAAAAGGAGGTTTTTTGCATATGAAATATGGTATTGCCTTATTTCCAAATAAAGAAATTCAGGATGAAGCAAATTCATACCGTAAACGCTATGACTCCCATTATTCATTAATTCCACCACATATCACAGTAAAAGATCCATTTCGTATGACCGAAAAAGAGATGAAAGATTTAATCCCTGAAATGAAAAAGCTTGCAAACAACATGAAACCATTCACTATCTCAATTCATAAGGTAAGTTCCTTTCAGCCACTATCCAATACGATTTATTTAAAAGTTGAACCTGTGGAAGAATTGATGGAACTACATGAAAAATTACATTCCGGAAAATTCCCTACGCTTCAGGGAAATCCTTTTATTCCTCATATTACAATCGGACAAAACTTAAAAGACGACGAATTTTCAGATGTATATAGCAGCTGTAGAATGAAGAGTTTTAAATTGGAAGACCGGATTGATCGTTTCCAATTACTGTATCAATTAGAAAACGGTTCTTGGACGGTCTACGAAACATTTGTATTTGGTGAAGAAAAATTATAAACTTAAAACTCGTCGAAACAGCTCAAGAACAAGAGGATGCTTTTTCAGTTCGTAAGACCGTGTTTGTATACGAACAAAAAGTCCCAATTGAGCTAGAAATCGATGAATATGAAAAAGATGCACTTCATTTTATTGGCTATGTAGATCAATTACCAGTAGTAGCAAGTCGATTACGTTTTGTAAATGGTGATGGGAAATTAGAACGAATTTGTGTATTAAAGGAACATCGTAATAGTGCATATGGAAAACAAATCATTCAATTAATGGAAGATCACATCCGACAACGAGGGTTTAAAACAGCCATCTTGAACGCACAAGTTCATGCCATTGGTTTCTATGAAAAGCTAGGATATATCGGGGTATCCGAACCTTTCCAAGATGCGGGTATTCCACATGTTACGATGTCAAAACAACTTTAAATGATAAAGAAAAGCAACAAAATTAGAACATACCTGATTTTGTTGCTTTTTTGTATAACAATTCTCCTTTTGGTTATCCTAACAGCTAGCTACTAGATAAAGGGATGAAAACATGAAATATTTATTTATGTTACTAGATACCGTTTTTGGTTTTGTCGCTTTATTTATTTTAACGAAAATATTAGGAAAAACCCAAATGTCACAATTAACACCGTTCGATTTTGTTGCAGCCATTGTGCTTGGTGAGCTTGTAGGAAATGCTTTATTTGATAAAAATGTTGGTGTAACAGAAATTGGATTTCTTGTGATTGTATGGGGAACACTGTTATATTTGGTAGAAATAACTACCCAAAAATTTAAAGGGACTCGCTTTTTGTTAGAAGGAAAACCTTCCCTCGTTATCCATAAGGGGAATATTATTTATGAAGAATTAAAGAAAAATAAAATTGATATGGATGAGTTGAATCATTTATTACGGTTAAAAGATATTTTCACTATTCGTGAAGTAGAATATGCCATCATGGAAACAAATGGTGAGATATCTGTTTTAAAAAAGTCGGGGTACCAAGAGCCAGTAAAGAAAGACTTCCAAATGTATGAATCTGCCTCTTTCCTTCCCTTCACTATTATTAGTGATGGTGAAATATTAGAAGATAATTTAAAAGAAGCCAACCTCACAAAGGAGTGGTTAAAGCACGAATTAGAGAAGCAAGAAATTTATCGGGTGGAAGATGTACTATACGCTGAGTATACGGAAAATGAAGCATTACTAGTTCAACCATATGTTAGGGAACCAGATGGTAGTCAAAACCTATTTTTCAAATGATATCATTAACAAACTGACCCTTTTCCGTTAAGTATGCACCACCAACATTGTGCTTGTCTGTATTGAGTGTTTTTTCAGGAACATAATATTTTCGTTTCATAGCCTTTCTCTTTCGGAGAGGGGCTTTTTTAAATTCGTCATATTTTTTGTTTAATATAATTTTATAAGGTTGTTCAATATACATTTTGTTTTTCTTTTCCTGATGTATTCTCTTTTGATAATCCTTTCCAACATGATTTTCTATCGGCAAAATATAGCCCATTATCTCTCCCCTCCTTATACATCCTTCTATTGTTATTATACTTGGTTTTACACTATAATCAAAATTATTTGACACTTTTTGAATCTTGTCTTAATCATTATGAAAGGAATCTTTTTTATTTTCATGTTCTATGTGAGTATACCTTTTCCAATGAAAACAACATAAAACAACACACTTTCAGCATATGCCCACACCAACTGACACTTGCGACATATTCTAATATGGAGTAATCACTTAAAAAAGAAGGGAGTTTTCATTCATGGGTTGTGGATGTGAAAAAAGAGAAGGAAGAAACTGTGTATGTGAAATTATTGAAGAAATCATTGAGGCACAAAATGATATTACTGAAAACTGCTGTACAACAAGTTGTGAGCAGTCAATTAATGATTTATTAGGTGAAGAAGATCCAGGTAATGGATTGGATACTGTGCCGGTGATCTTGTACTGTGAAGGAAACTGCAAACCGTTCCAAGGATTTGGTGCCCTGCCACATCAGCACGCAGATAGTGTTGGTAAGATGAAGGGAAGCTTTATTTTCCGCCCGAAAAAGATGCTTGATGATTGCTGTGCAGTCATTGAACTAGTTCGTTCAAGTGATGATCATGAATGTAAATTTGACGATCCATGTGATCAAAAAACAAAAAATTTAGAAGCAACTGGAATTTGTATCACTGTTGATTTGAAATGTTTCTGTCATGTCACTTGCTTACCAGCAGTTTCATTATTTAATAATTAGTAATGAATAGCCATTAAGGAGGAACCTCCTTCTTAATGGCCTTTTTTTATTGCTTACCTTTTTAAACCAAGAATATTGATCTCTTTAATATCTTCAAATCGAATCTTTAGCTTCGTCTGTCTTCTTCCGGCCTGTAGATAAACTATGTCATCATCATATGTGTGTACAGTGCCACGGAAAGTTTTTTCGGCCGTCTTGATCTCGCAACGGATTTTAGATATAAACCTCGGTTCCCTTGCCAAATAAGCTATCTTTCCCTGAATAGACAGGTTATCAAATGATTTATTTTCTTCATTTTGTTCTTCACTTATCTCTGAATCTGATGCATTAACCTGTTGAGTTACCTCATCTTCATCATCTACATCTTCCTGTGTCGGAAATACACGATTGATGGGCATACGTTTTTTTTGATTGATTTTCTTTTTACTCGTCTTTTGTGGGTATTCTTGGCTTTGCACTTTATTGGAAAAGTCCCGTTGTTGCATATGTGCTTTTGGGGTGTTTAACTTGGGCTGATGTACATATAATAACGGAGAGGGTGACCTTGTTTTTTTCTTCATATTAAATAACTCCTTTCAAGCATGTAATCCATTTTATTATATGAGCCTATATATAAAATGTGCTTTTAACCAATAGAAAAAGAGCACCGAAATGCTCTTATTCCACTAGTAAATTCATAAATGCTGTTGCAATTCCAAAATAAATAACGATTGATATAATATCATTGATTGTTGTAATAAATGGGCCAGATGCAACAGCAGGGTCTATTTTAAATTTTTCCATAATCAACGGGATTAAAGAACCTGCTAATGTCGCAACAGTTAGTGTAATCATTAATGTGACACCAACAAGTACTCCTAGATAAAAGTTTCCTTTCCATATTGTAATGACACCGAAAATGACAACCCCGCATACAATTCCAATAATTAATCCTGTCCCTGTTTCTTTTAACATTAATTTTAATTTATCGCCTTTTCCATATTCTCCTGTTGCTAATCCACGGACAGCAACGGCTAAGGCTTGTGTTCCTGTATTTCCAGCTGTTCCTGCGATTACCGGGATAAATGCAGCTAAAAGAGCAACCTGGGCAATTGTATCTTCAAACATACCAATTAAACTTGCTGTAAACATCCCCAGAAATAACAAAATAATGAGCCATGGGAGACGCGTTTTTGCTGCAGCAATGGGACTATCTTCTGGACGGTCCACATCCATAACAGCGGCTAACTTGGAGTAGTCATCACTTGCTTCTTCATCCATAACATCCAAAATATCATCTACTGTTATAATACCTAATAAATGCTTTCGGAAATCTACTACTGGAAGTGCTAAAAAATCATAATCTTTAAACATTTGGGCGATTTCTTCCTGGTCTTTTCCAACCGATACATAAACAAGCTTCTCACCCATAATGTCTTCAATTCGCTCATCTTCATCAGCAATAATCAATTCCCGTAAAGATAACACACCAACAAGATGTTTATCCTTATCCACCACATATAAGTAGTAAATTGTTTCTGCTTCTGGTGCATCTTTTTTCAATTGTTTTAATGTATCACGAACGGTTTGTGTTTTATCAATTGCAACATATGCTGTTGTCATAATACTTCCAGCAGTTTTTTCTTCGTAATGGAGTAATTTTTTTATTTCATTTGCTGCCGTATTATCCATGATTGTTAAAAAGCTCGCAACCATGTCTTTCTCCATTTCATTTAACACGTCAACAGCATCATCTGTTGCCATCTCCGCTAAGACTGCTGAAGAAAATCTCGGATCCATCTCTGTTAAAAATTTCTCAGTATCGTAGAGTTCAATATGTTCCATTAACCCTGCCATTTCCAATGGAGATAAATAAGAATAGATTTTCATTCGATTTTCTTTCGGTTGATTCAAAAAATAAACCGCCTGATCATATGGATGCATATCTAAAAAATGAAAACGAAAATCATCCATTTCCTCTTTATGAAGTGCATTGCTTAGCATTTTTATGTGTTCGATATATGCTTTATCCATTTGAACAACCTCTTTTCAAAACCAAATTCTAAATACTTATTAGATAATCGATTATAATAAGAAGAGAATTAAATAACAACTATCTATTTTACATCTTCTCTTATGGTATACGATTGTACATCTTTCATCAAGAATACACATGTTCCGATAAAAAATTTATAACGTATGCCGTGTACTCTCAGTTCACAGCAGGAGTGTTTCTCTTCTTATTCGTCTCTATTATTTGCGTATGCTTGATTTCTGGTTACGTTTATCCTTTATTCATAACCTTTTTTATTTTTCTTAATTGCTGGTCGCGATTATCTATTATTCTAAACCTCTTTCTGCGTTTTCTTTATTTATGGGCATGATTAGAGGAATGGTAAATAAGTTAAAAAAGTAGGTGCTATTATGAAAATCGATGTTATTGGTGATATACATGGTTGTTTTGATGAACTCTGTGAATTGTTTAAAGCGTTAGGATATAAGAGAGAACAAAATGTTTTTATTCACCCAAATGGGAGAATTCCTGTTTTTTTAGGTGATTTAACAGACCGTGGTCCAAAATCCCTCCCCGTTATTCAACTTGTTTATCATATGGTTGTTGAAAGAAATTATGCAAAATATGTTCCCGGAAATCACTGTGATAAACTATATCGTTATTTTTTAGGAAACAATGTAAAAATCCAACATGGACTAGAAACGACAGTGGAAGAATACATGAATTTAGATAAACAAAAACAACTGCAAATTAAACAACAATTTATGAAGTTATATGAAAATGCAGACCTATATACACAAATAAAAGAAGTAAACGCTATTGTTGCTCATGCTGGGATTAAACAATCACTGATTGGGACACATTCAAAAAGAACAAAAACATTTGTTCTTTACGGAGATATTACGGGTGAGAAAGATGAATTCGGGAGACCTGTTCGAAGAGATTGGGCACAAAATTATACAGGAGATACATGGATTGTTTATGGTCACACACCTGTATTAAAGCCTCGAAAAATCAATCAGACAATTAACATTGATACGGGTTGTGTTTTTGGAAATAAACTAACTGCCTTTCAACTACCAGAAGAAACAACGGTATCTGTTCCATCTAAACAACCCTTTCAAGGTGATCGGTTTCGGAGTTTTACAGATGAAAAATGACGACACCTAGACGTGTCGCCATTTTTTTAAGTTCATCATTCGCTGGTTAGTTTTTCCATGTCCGTTGGTAAAGGCAGTTCTATTTCAACTTGTTTCTTTGTAATTGGATGTGGGAAAACTAGTTTAGAACAATGTAATGCTTGGCGTCTCATTAATTGTGCACAAGCCCCATATAAATCGTCACCAACAAGCGGATGACCTAACCAAGCCATATGAACTCTTATCTGATGTGTTCGCCCTGTTTCAAGATTTATCTCTACTAAGGACATATTTTTCATTTCTTTCATGACCTTGTAATTTGTAATCGCGTACTGACCGTCTGCTCTTACCTTTCGTTCAATAATAGAGCCTTCTTTACGACCTATATTTGCATCTATTTTTCCCTTTTTCTTACAAAATTTCCCTTCAACAATTGCTGTATAGTATCTCTGAACAGCTCCCTCTTGCTGTGCTTTCGCTAAAAGAGAATGACTATAGCGATGTTTAGCAATTAATAATAAACCAGAAGTATCTCGATCAAGTCTTGTAACAATATGTACCGTGTATGGAATATTATTTCTTTCATAGTATGCCAAAACACCGTTCGTAATCGTCTTTGTCGGATGATTAAAAGATGGGATAGTAGCAATTCCTGGTTGTTTATTAATAATTAGAATGGCGTCATCTTCATAAACAATATCTAATGGAAGATCTACCGCTTTAATTGTCCCTCTTTCTTCTTTCGGCAATTGAACTTGCAAATAATCCCCCGTATTCAACACATATCTTACCGTTTTTTCAGTCCCATTTACTGTTATTTTCCCACCATCAAATTTAACAGCTTTTAAAATACGGCGGGAAAACTGTTTTTCCAATCTTAAAAAAGAATGAATAGTCATTCCACTCTGTTTCTCTTCTATCACCCATTGCATTTTATCCTTTTCCCTCTGCAATAAAGGAGCCGCGAACACGATTCCAAAAAGGAACTGGACGGTATCTAGCAAAGCGAATTTTTTCATTTGCTACTTGACATTGAATGGAGTCTACATCCATATACGTTTTTGTAAAATGGTCAACCGTAATCAGAAAACTTCTATCCACCATTGGCTTTAAAATACATGGATGGTGTTTTGGTAAAATGAGTGGTGATCCAATTGTTCTAAATACACGATTATTAATAGATGCCATTTCTGTCAATTGAATCGCCTCTAGAGATGGATGAATAATACCTCCACCTAGTGCCTTGTTATAGGCCGTACTTCCGGATGGAGTGGATATGCATAATCCGTCTCCCCGGAATGTTTCAAATCTTTCTCCTTTTATTTCTACATCTAATACAACAGAACCATCTGGTGTTTTAATTGTTGCTTCATTTAATGCTAAAAAGCTTTCATCTTTATCACCTGTTTTGGAACAAACTTTCACTCTTAAAAGTGGATACTCCACCACTTTAAAAGGCTTTTTAGCTATTTCAATAATTAATTTTTCTACCTCATCAGGAAGCCAATCAGCATAAAAACCAAGGTGACCAGTATGAACCCCAATAAATGCCGTTTGGTCTAAACGATGGACATAACGATGAAAAGCCTCTAGGAAAGTTCCATCTCCACCAACTGAAATCACTAAATCTGGTTCTTCCGCATCATGGATTAAATCAAATTCTGTTAAATACTGTTGCATCATTGTTTGGATATCATTTGATCGCTTGTCACCTTTTGAGACTGTGGTGAATTTCATTTGTCTCATCTCCCTATTGTCTTATTTTTTGTGAAAAATGCGCTGCGCTTCTTGTACCTCATCCCTTATTTTCGACATTTCTTCATCAAGCATAAATGCTGCCTCAGCAGCTAATTTTAGACGTGCTTTAATTTTTTCGGGGATTTTCCCTTTATATTTATAATTTAATGAATGCTCATTCGTCGCCCAAAAGTTCATGGCAAGGGTACGAATTTGAATTTCCGCTAAGACATGTTTCATTCCATGGATGGTTTCAACTGGATACTCAATGATCATATGGTAAGAGCGGTAACCACTTTCTTTGTTTTTTTCGATATAATCTTTTTCTTCAATGACTGTTAAGTCTTTTCTTTCCCGTATCATATCAACAACCATATATATATCATCCACAAATGGACATACCACTCGTAATCCTGCGATATCTTGTATTTCTTCTTCAATATTATTTAATGGGATCTTCTTTTTCTCTGCTTTCTCCAAAATACTTTGGACAGGCTTGACACGCCCAGTAATAAATTCGATTGGAGAATGACTACATTCATATTCATATTGTATACGCATTCCTTTTAGTTTTACTTTTAGCTCCTCAACAACTTGTTTATAAGGGGCTAGGATTACTCCCCAATTCATATTGACATCACCTATTTTCATTAGGATTCTTAATCCATTTTACCATATTCTTAGTGTTTGAATAACTTTTGCATATTTTCTTCTTTTTCCTCATAATCAATAGTAGAACAAGCATCCTGTTCAGGGTGGAAACATTCTTTATGTTGGAGGATTCATATGACACAAGAAATCGAAATAGAATTTAAAAATATGTTAACAAAACAAGAATTTCATCACTTACTAGAACATTTGCCTTTTCCGAAAGACGGTATTAAACAAGTCAATTATTATTTTGAAACAAAGGACTTTTCCTTAAAAGAACATTGGAGTGCATTACGAATACGCGAAAAGGCAAATCATTTTTCTTTAACCTTAAAAGAGCCATTACAAGAAGGTCTTTTAGAAACACATGATAAGATAACAAAGGAAGAAAAGGATGCATGGATTAATGGTAATATTATTCCAAAAACCAATACTACAAAGCGCCTCAACCAGTTAGGGATTAAACCAGAGGAGTTAGTTTTTTATGGAAAATTAACGACCATCCGTCATGAATTCACAGATAACGGCTTTATTTATGTATTAGATCAAAGCATATATAACGGTATTACAGATTATGAAATAGAGATTGAGGCCCCAGATTATGAGTCTGGTGAAAAAGTATTTTTACAAGTATTAAACAAATATCATATTACAAGAAAACAAACAGCAAATAAAATTGAACGTTTTTTTGCTACGAAAAGATAACTGCCAATCTGCAGAACATTTGCCGAACACTTATGACATTGCTACAATATAACTATGTATGCAAACATACATTTTTTATTTGTCTTTTTACCATAAAATAATGGACGAAATAATAAATAAATGAGGGATACTCCATGGCACAAAAAAGTACAGAATATGTTCCGGGCACCATTTATGAGGCGATTGGTGGAGCGGAAACGATTCAAAGGCTTGTAAACTTATTCTATAAACGTGTTGGAAAACATCCGAAACTAACGCCAATTTTCCCAGATGATTTAACAGAAACAGCATTAAAACAGTATTGGTTTCTTACGCAATTCTTTGGAGGTCCGAAACTATTTAATGAAAATAGAGGACATCCAATGATGCGTAGAAGACATCTTCCTTTTGAAATAACCCCATCAAGAAGGGATGCTTGGGTTGGTTGTATGAAAGAAGCACTAGAAGAAACCCAGATTGAAGAACCTTACCGAACAGCCATTTTTGAAAGATTATCTCTAACTGCAAGCCACATGGTGAATACACCTGAATAGAAAGAGAGGAGATTCAATGTGATTTGGAATCATACAGGGTTAGCTAATTCAAATGATACAAACACATCTTCGCCATTTAGATATTTTGACTTTGTTCAAAAGCCTATTGAGATGTACGTGTTTGTCGATCCCTTATGCCCTGAATGTTGGTCATTGGAGCCTTATCTACGGAAACTTTCACTTGAATATGGACGTTTTTTTACTATCCGCCCTATTTTAAGTAATTATTTAAGCCCGGTCGATCGGCATACATTTCATACTCCTCAAAAGTTAAAGAAAATATACGAGAGAACTGCAAAAAGAACTGGAATTAGTTGTCACACAGATACTTGGGATGAATCAAAAATAAAAACACCATGGATTGCATCTCTTGCTATTAAAGCAGCGGAGTTACAAGGAAAGCGATTGGGAAAAATCTTTCTAAGAAAAATACAGGAATCGTTATTTCTAAAAAAAGAAAATATCACAGAGAAATCTGTTTTAATGAATTGTGCAGAAACTGCTGGTCTAGATTTAGAGGAATTTAAAAGCGATTTACATTCTTCACCAGCTAAAAAAGCACTCCAATGTGATATTAAATTAACAACGGAAATGGAAATTGACTACATTCCCTCTATTGTCTTCTTTAATCAAAAAGTAGATGAGCAGGGAATAAAGGTTTCAGGGATTTATCCGTATGATATTTATGTACGAATTTTAACAGAGATTATGAAAACTGCTTTAATCCCTTCTGAAAAGCCACCATTGCAAAACTTTATCGAGTTTTACCGAGTTGTTAGTTCTAAAGAAGTATCGATTGTATATGAATGGACTCTAGATAAAGCAGAACGTGAGCTAAAAAAACTTCAATTAAAACAAATTGTAAAGCGAATCCCAATTAAATATGATTCATTTTGGAAATATCAAGACAAATAAAAAAGGGATATACGGGGCAGCGTATATCTCTTTTTTATTTCTCACGATCTTGTATACTAACACAAGGGGGGTGGGAGAAAGATTCATGATTAAACAAAGGGGTTTTGTTTATGATTCATCTTACAATTATATAATAACAAGGATTTTTTCTTGTTTCAATATGTTTGTGTAACATTTCACAAAATCGTCACTTCTAAATTAAATCCTGTTCACATATGCTGTAATAGTATAGAGATTCATGATGAATGGAGGAAAATTCATGAAAGACTTACTCCCTTTTCTCTTCCTTTTCCTTACAATTGTCGCGTTTTTTTTGAATGTTTTAGGATTAATGAAACTCATCCCTCTTTATTTCACCATTCCCTTGTTATTTGTGTCCATTTACTTCACTCTTTTCTCCTTTGCACATCGTCATGTATATCGTGGAAGAATTCGATAAAAAAGGAGAGGAACAATCTGTTCATCTCCTTTTAAAGTACAACTTATCATCTGACATACACGAAGACTCCAGCGGGAAAAGCAAGGCTAGCGAGACCCCACAGAACAAACGTCAATGGGGTTCGAGAGACCGCCAAAGGACAAGCGAAGTGTATCTCAGATGCAAGGGTCTTAGTATCACCTATAATGAAAATATTTTATTTTAAAATTTCGCATCTAAAATTCTGCAAGTTTTTCTATTTTTAAAAATGAGCTATTATGAAATTGATTCACTTGATTATTTTTTTAATAAATTTTCCATTTCGGTTAATTTATCTTCGAACACCTGTAAGGCATCTAAAATTGGCTGTTTAGATGTCATATCGACACCAGCCTTTTTAAGAACTTCAATTGGATAATCACTGCTACCAGCTTTTAAGAAGTTAAGATAACTTTCTACATCCTGTTTATTTCCTGATAAAACCTTATTTGCTAATGCTGTGGCAGCAGAATACCCTGTTGCATATTGATATACATAGTAATTATAGTAAAAATGAGGTATTCTCGCCCACTCCAAACCAATTTCTTCATCTGAAACAACATCAGGGCCATAATATTTTTTATTTAATTCATAATAAATCTCTGTTAATTTATCAGCGGTAAGGGCTTCCCCTTCTTGCATTCGTCTATGGATATCATGTTCAAATTCAGCAAACATCGTTTGACGGAAAACTGTTCCACGAAAACCTTCCAAGAAATGATTAAGTAAGTATAGCTTTTGTTTTTCATCTTCTAAATGGTTTAACATATAATCACTTAACAATGCCTCATTACACGTGGATGCAACTTCCGCAACGAAAATGGAATAGTTTCCGTAACGATAAGGTTGTGTTTCTCGTGTATAGTAACTATGGACAGAGTGACCTAATTCATGGATCAATGTGTAGAGGTCATTCACTGAATCTTGCCAGTTCAATAAAATATATGGGTTTGTTCCATATGCACCAGAAGAGTATGCACCACTACGTTTCCCAACATTTTCTTCTACGTCAATCCAACGATTTTCAAAACCCTCTTTGATAATATCGACATACTCCTGTCCTAATGGTTGAACAGCTTCTAGGACATATTTTTGAGCCTCTTCATACGTAACTTTCATATCTACATCTGTGACAAGTGGTGTATAGATATCGTACATATGCAATTCATCGAGTCCAAGGACTTCTTTACGCAGTTTTGCATAGCGATGTAATAAGGGAAGTTTTTCATTCACTGCTTCTACTAAGTTATCATAAACTTGTTCTGGAATTTTATTACCGTATAATGCCGCATGTCTTGCAGAATCGTAATTACGGATTTTCGCATTGACATTATCTACTTTTAAATTACCGGTAAGTGTGGATGCAAATGTATTTTTAAAACTTCCGTATGTGTCATACATTGCTTGAAAGGCTTCTTTACGTACCCGGCGATCTTTTGATTCCATGAATGTTATAAAACGTCCGTGGGTTAATTCCACATCTTCCCCTTTTTCATTTTTAATCGTAGGAAACTTTAGGTCTGCATTATTTAACATACCAAATGTTTGGGATGCAGTGGATAATGGATCAGACACTTCTGCAAGAATTTCCTCTTCTCGTTCACTTAGCACATGCTCTTTTTGTCTTAAAATACGCTCAATGGTATGTTCATATAGTTTTAATTCTTCTTTCTCATCCATAAATTCTTTTAACTTCGCTTCATCCATACTTAATAATTCTGGCACAATAAAGCTCATTAAACTGGAAGCAAGCGTTAATACATTATCCGCTTTCGCATTCATCGCCTGGTAGAAAGAATTAGTTGTATCTTGGTCATAACGCATATGTGCATATGTATATAATTTTCCTAATCTTTCTGAGAGTTCGTCTTGTAATTGGAGTACTTTATATACATTCTCAGCTGTTGTAAGCTCACCTTGCATTTCCTTCATCTTCGGTAAATCATTTTGTAATTGTTTTAATTCCTTTTCCCATGCTTCGTCTGTTGCAAAAATGTCTTCTAGACGCCATGTTCTTTCTGCAGGAACTTCACTTCTTTTTTGCAATGTTTTAGTAGTCTCCGCCATTCAAATTCCTCCTTTATTACCTATTTATTAATTTTACTGCATTCAAAAGATTCTTTCAAAATATTACCCTTCGAACTTCGAATATTTTTCACCATTAACAACCACACACTCTTCCCATAGTATGATTTATCTTTCTAGATTTATGCATGTTCTAACATGGAGGTAAGATAATTTAGTAACATGTTATCACCTTTCAGTGCCTCTTCCAGATGAGAATACATATGAACATCTTTTAATTTTCGGTAGTTATTTGGTGATATTTTTTCAAGGATACTGAGCTTCATTAGGATTTGTAAATATTGCTGAACGGGGTGTCTTGGTGAAGCAAGCGAAGGATAGTTTGAAAAATCATGAATATGGTTCTGCAATAAATAAATACATTCCTGCCATGAAAAGGTCTCTCCTTTTGACAAAGGGTGAATACATTGCAAGTATAGGCGGCTTTGCCAATTTTCTAAAGGGGTTTTCATTAAATAAGAAGAATAAACAGGAAGATAGATAATAGAGGGCAAGTATTCAAAATGGGTTTGCTGGTGATATAACCAATGATGCCAATTTAATTCTGTTCCTGATAAGCGGTGTCGGGGGCGCATTCGAAAATATCGTTTTTCTTTTTTCCATAAATAAAGTAATTCTTGTTTGGTAAAATAATTGACCGGGAAAAGATTCGAAAAGACTAGTTTCTTTATAGATACTTTTTTAAACTTTGCCAATGCACGTGTTGAACTTGTCATATGAAAATCTGTAACAATCGTTAGTGAATCTGTATGAGGACAAAAATAATAAAGTGTTGGGGGAAGTGTTTTGTTGAATTGATGAATAAAATGACGTGTAAACGGATCTAGTTGCAGATGATTCTTACCAATTCGCTTCAATAATTTCGCACCAAGGATCCAAATGGGGATGATTCCTAGTTTTTGATATCCTACTTGGCGTTTTATTATTTCTTCTTTTGTAATGCGAGCACATTGATACTCGATGGCTATTTTTCGTCTATTACGTTCGACTAATATATCAGGACGTTGCTGAATGGTGCTTAAATAGGTTTCTAATTGTACAGCTTGATTCTCCCCTCTTAACCATTCATACAGACTTAATTTTCCTTTCATATGGTAGTTACCTTCTCCACCATGATTCGTTGGACATGTTGAGTCAGGAAGATGAGAAAAATGAGGGATATTTTTTAATCCTGCTTTAATCATGACCTGTTCTTTACATGCTGGACAGAAAAAGGAATCTTGGTTTTTCAACTCTTTTATTTCTGCTTTTGAAAGGGAAACAAGACTAATCATCTTTCCTCTTTTATTTTTGGCTTGTAGCATGCAGAAAAATCACCTCCATATATAAAAATTCTATATTAGAAGTCGTTTTTCCTGCAAATTTAAGAAAATAAAAAAAGATGCATCAATGTTGAAGTGCATCTTTTTTTAATATTATACTGAAAAATATGTCCGGACTTGTGAAATTGCATCAGAAAATATCTCTTTTCCATATTCTTCAAGAACATGGATTGTTTTATCAGAATCTACTCCAAATTCTAGCACACGACTGATTAAATCTTCTTTTTTAGCATCATCTACTATATCATCAGCAAATTCTATATACATATAGTAATTGTTTTTATAGGCGTACAATACACTTTCCATTGGTTCTGTTACATCAGCGAAGTAATGACTTAATTGGATAACATCTTCAAAGTCTTTAAAGCTAGCAATCATCCAAAAGTAATCTTCTGAATCTTCATCATTGCCATCTTTTTCTTGCTGAGCATCAGCACTGGTTCCAAACTTTTCTTCTAATAATTTCTCTACATTTTCATGATGGATAGATGTTTCAATTTCTTTTAGGCCATCGATGGAAATTACATTTTCCTTTCCTTGAGGAATCTGGGCTTTCGTAACAATGATTTCCAAGCCTTTCTCTAATGCTTGCACTTGAATCCATAGGGGACCTTCCATAACAAAGTCCTCTTGGTCATTTACCTCTTCCATCATTTGCCAAAAAAGTTGCTCACTTCTTTCTCTGTCATACCATATTTCTTCCCGCTTAAAACCACGATCTTCAATATCTCCATATGTTATATAAAACTTTATTGTATGATCATTAATTCTTTCGATATCCATGTGAATCTCTCCCTTCAATATATATTCCGGGGGGAGCACCTTTTCATAGTGATTTTATGATCAGGTGTTTTTATTTTAAATAATAATTTACCCCATGTGATTATTGCTTCCATACTACCCTTACTTCTATTGTATGAAACAAAAGCAAATTTGAAAATTCAAATGCCTATCTATTCACATTGGATTATTATTTTACCTGATATAGTTCGTTTTGTCATTAAATTAATACTTTTTATTAATTATTTCCTAATAACTAAATATATTATAATAAAAGCGAAGACCCATTTTCATGTGATCTTCGCTTTTGTATTTTATATTTTCTCATTAATTAACCATTCGTTGAGCTTCACGTAATTGAAAAGTACGAACTGTTCTTGGTAGAAAACGACGAATTTCATCCTCATTATATCCAACTTGTAAACGCTTCTCATCTAGGATTATTGGTCTTCTTAATAAGCCAGGATTTTTTTGAATTAAAGTAAATAATTCTTTTAATGGAAGTTGTTCAATATTTACGTCTAATTGCTGAAAAACTTTGGAACGAGTGGAGATGATTTCATCTGTTCCGTCCTCCGTCATTCGTAAAATGCCTTTTATTTCCTCAAGTGTCAATGGTTCTGAAAAAATATTGCGTTCTTTAAATGGAATGTCATGCTCCTCTAGCCAGGACTTTGCTTTCCTGCATGATGTACAGCTTGGTGATGTATAAAGTGTCACCATATGATACGTCACTCCTCATTTTATATCTATATTTACATTTCTGTATGAAAAGACCTATTCTTATTAGATAAGAATTACTTTAAATAACCCTATGTATAAGTATACTATACTTGTCAAGTAAAAGGTAGGGGGATTTAAAAGAATTATTATTTTTTCCAATTTTTTTTGCTTATCTTCACATATTTGTAACATTCCCGAATATATGAAGGATTAAACATGGCATTCATAAAAAATAGAAAATAACATAAATGATCAGTATGGCCGTATGTTGACCATTTATGCACACTACAATTGATCGAATAAATTATTCTCTTTACGATTCTGATGAAACTTAAGAACTTTATCTACTGGTTGATAGGACTTTCCGTAAATTTCTTTATCTTTATACGTATGAATCGCTTCATACATCCTTTTCATTTGTTCAAAAATAACATCCTCGTTTTCATTTTGAGGTGACCAATAGAGAATTTCCATTTGATTTTCTTCATTTGTAGCAAGGGATCGACGATTATATCCAATCGATTTTGCATGTTTAAATTCTTCCTTTTTATAAAAATGTAATCGCTTTTCCGTATCAGAATCATCGTAATCAATTGGCTCTACTTCTAGGATAATCGGTTTGTTCTTTGTCTTTAATTTCTCCATCAATTGATTACCAATGCCTTTACCGCGCGATTTCGGGGAGACCCATATATAATCAATAAATACGAACGTCGGAAATTCTGCATACATAAGCACATGATACTTTCCTTCATCTTTGTGATAAATATCACCTTTTTCGCGTAAGAGCCTCTCCATATGTTCCCTTGATTTCATTTCTTCAATTGGAAAATATTCACTTAATTTTTGATACCAATCCATACATCTACTCCCATATTATTATTTACCGTTGTGGTTGATTTCCCATACATATACATTATTTCCTTATTTATCATCCCTATACGTAAAAAAAGAAATGATCATCTACTCTTTGTTTAACCTTTTTTTGAAAGATTAAACATGTTTCTATATTGTTTTAAGGCTGTATGATTAAGGAGTATAGTTCACCTTTTGTGTGTAACTATTTCCTGCATTCCATAATAAAAATTCTTCGATCCCATTTTCTTTCAATGCTTTAATTTGATCCTCAATTTCTTTTTTTCCATATTGAAAGGTCGGCTCACCACTATATATCCATGGGGCAGAAAAATCTTGAAGCCATGGTCTAGAAACCGGTGGTGCATCTAATTTTCCCAATACCTCGTTCTCCACTTTTGCATATTCATTTACCAATCGATATGGTTCCTTGTCAGGTTTTGGGATACCGAAATTACCATCTCCCCAATGACTCGGATAAATCATCGATGAAATGACATCGACATTTTCAGATATTTTCGAGAAGTTTTGCCCAATTCCTGGAGTTTCTGGTATTGTCGCTGCATAACCGAAAATATCAACAGCGATATCGACATCATAGTATTCTAATTCTTTTCTAGCATATTCGACAAAATCGGTAACTGCTTCCACTCGCCGTTGGATAGAGTCTGTCTTTGAATTCTCGTAATCTCCTAAACCATATTCTAGTTGTTCATCACGTGTTTCAAATCCTTCTGGAAAGCGGACATAATCAAACTGAATTTCCTTAAAACCCATCTCAGCTGCTAATTTTGCTATCTCAATATTATAGTCCCAAACTTCTTTTTGATATGGGCTAACAAAGGCTTCTCCACGCCCATTTACCCACACTTCCCCATTATCAAGAAAAGATAGGTCTGGACGCTCCTTCGCTAAATGCGTATCTTTAAATACTACGACACGTGCAATGGGATAAATTTGCTTTTCCTCCAATGTTTTCATCACTTTTTCTGGATTTTCAATATAATCTGTTCCGATGGATTCATATTTTGATCCTTTTTTAGGAGTAAATGTTAAATTTCCAAAGTCATCTTTTATGTCAATTACCATTGTATTTAATTCTGTCTTATCGACAAAATTCACTAAAGAATCGAAGTGAGCCCCACCAACCGAATTACCAGTCACATAGATTCCCCGCACAGCATCTGGATATTCAAACGTATACCCGGAATGAAATGTATAGCGTTTGAAACGCTGTTTTGTATCTAGTAATTTAATGGTTGTTTCCTTTTCCTTATGGAAACTAACCTCTAACTTATCCTCTGCGCCTATCGTTACTGGCAGCATCAATAGTAATAAAAGCATACATATGTATATAAACACAAGCTTTCGTCCCATTTAGTCAGTCCCCTTTTTCTCATCTATTAACTACCTTTCTATTATAACGAAAGACTAGGTAACTTTAAATAAGCAAAATTACTTATTTCGACAAGGAACAACAACTGGCACTATTTGCCTTTGCTCTAGAAATAGATATATAATCAAATTATAAGAGGTGAAATTCTCCTAAATAGGTTTAGAATTACAAGCCACATTTTACAATCTATTAAATCTCTATTTAGAAATATCGAAAAAAGGATGTGAAACATGTTTTATAAACCACGTACAAAACCAAAAGAATTAATTACTTTAGAATTATTAAACAATCGAATGATTTTTTCTAGAAAAGCTCTGTTATACTATCGAAGTCTAAAAAAAGGCTATGAAGGAGAGGTGTTATTCGATCAGTTAACAGAAAAACTTCAGTGTCCATGCTTTATATTAAATGATTTATTATTAGAAGTGAATCATACAACGTTTCAAATTGATTCCCTAATTATCATTCAAGGACAAATCTACTTTTATGAAGTAAAAAACTATGAGGGTGATTATTACTATGAAACGGATCAACTTTATAAAAAAACAAAGATAGAAATTATGAATCCATTGAACCAACTTAGTAGAAGCGAAACTTTACTACGAAAACTACTCCTCAATCATGGAATAAAACTGCAAATTAACCCCTTTGTTGTATTTATCAATCCAACATTTACTTTATATCAAGCACCGCTTAACAAACCAATCATTTTTCCAACCCAAGTGAATCAATATATGAAAAATCTAAATACCATTCCTTCAAAATTAACAAACAAACATAGAAAACTCGCAGATTTGTTACTTTCCTTACACAAAAACGATCCTCCAATATCTCAAGTACCTTCCTACGAATATAATCAATTACGAAAAGGTATTACCTGTCTAAAATGTGTTTCATTTTCGATGTATGTTGAGAAAAGAAAATGTGTCTGTCGTCATTGTGGATTTCAAGAATCAGTAACGAATGCCGTATTAAGAAATGTTAAGGAATTTAAAGTACTTTTCCCAAATAAAAAGATTACAACAAATCTCATACACGATTGGTGTCAAATCGTGCCTTCAAAAAAAGTAGTAAGGAGAATTTTATCTAATCATTTCCATACTAACTGGAACCATCGATGGACATATTATGAATAATGTATGTCTTGCCAGGTTTAAGGTCCTTCATCCATATCGATGAAGGACTTTTTTAATAGTTAGATTTCTTATGTGGTTCCTCCCCGTATCAATAAACGTCGATTCTAAAAAGATCTATCTTGATTTAAGTTTACATCCGTGTCATCAGTGACCGATGTACTGATTTATGGCTTCTTATAGGCTCTCACACCAGCTATCAGCGACATTTTCCTTCTCCTATTCACCCGCATGCTCCAAGAATTGATTACAAAAGCATTCACAATATTAATTGTGATTTTTCAAAATCATTTTAAATTTACCCTTGACTTTTCATTTGAAGTCCTCTATGATTACTTTCAACAAGTTAATTGTAAAAAGTGATGATGAAGAATAGTAATCTATGGAGCAACTTTAGAGAGCTGGTGGTTGGTGTAAACCAGTGTTGAACGATAGATGAATGGACTTCTGAACTTCCAAACCGAACCATATTTGCAGTAGGCTTTGGCGAATGTCTCTCCGTTATAAGAGATAGATATGAAATAACTTCATTTCATATCGCTAGAGTCAGCTGATTATTAGCTAATAAAGGTGGTACCACGGTCCCTCGTCCTTTTTGGATGGAGGGACTTTTTTATACTCAAGAAAATCGTGAGTCGGCTAGAAATGCAAGTATTCATTTCATCGAATCCATACAAGTAAATATAAAAATCTACGAGTAAGAAGAGTAAGTATTCATGAGTTGTTACAGAGAGCCGGAGATGGTGGGATTCCGGTACAATGATGAATGCTGAATGGCCTTACGAGAGGTTTCCCGAACATAAAGTAGGGAAACACGGAGCTCCGACGTTATACGGATAGGATATTAAAATCATGATTGCTCTCATGATTGCGTATCTGAATGAAGATGAAAGAAGATTATTTTCTTTCAACAGGGGTGGCACCGCGGTCACATTCGTCCTCTATAAACACAAATCCATGTGTTTGTAGAGGATTTTTTTGTTTTATAAATCAAAAATAAAAAGGAGCTACATCAAATGACGATACCGTATAAGCTATTCAAACAAAAAGCTAAGAACCTATCTCCAACGAAAATTTACAGACAATTATCAGGTAAGAAAAAGTTTCTACTAGAAAGTGCTTTTCAACACGAGCAAAAAGGGAAATTTTCCTTTATTGGGGCAAATCCTTATCAGGAAATTATCGGGAAAGAAAACACTACTACCGTATTCCATCATGAAAAGAACAAGAAAGAAAACTTACAACAAAAACCGCTATCATATTTAAAAAAACATTTACCTAAATTGAATTTTGACCTGCCCTTCCCTTTTTACGGTGGAGCAATCGGATATGTTGGCTATAATTTCATTCAGAAATTTACACATATGAATAAAACATTAACAGATGACCAACACATGCCTGACATTCATTTCATGCTTTATAAAGATGTGATTGTTTTCGATCACACAAACAACTTAATTTATCTCATTGTCATGAATCTAGACAATCACCCAGAGACATTATTAAATAAACGCCTTAAAAAACTACAACATGCATTAAAAGAAAACAAAAATACACTCGTACACAAAGTTGAAAAAGTCGATTTTCAACCTGAAGAAACAAAGGAAGCATTTATAGCGAAAATAAAGACGGCAAAAGCTGCTCTACAACAAAAAAATTTAGACCAAGTTGTGCTATCCCAACGACTACAAGCAAAAATGAATGGAGACCCACTTTCATTCTATCAAAACCTTAGAAAAGCAAACGCATCTCCTTACATGTTTTATATCGACTTTGAGGATTACCTTATATTAGGAGCATCACCAGAATGCTTGGTACAAACAAATCAAGACACAGTAATTACCAATCCAATTGCTGGAACAAGACCACGATCGCATAACCACACAAAAGATGATGCATTGGCAAAAGATCTTTTATTAGACAAAAAAGAAATCGATGAGCACCAGATGTTAGTGGAGTTAAGCAAACAAGATTTAAGTCGTGTCTGTGAAGTAGGTAGTATATCCACCCCAACCTACATGACAGTTGAGAAATACCAACATGTGATGCATATCGTTTCAGAAGTTCATGGGAAATTAAAATCAAAATGTACCAGCATCGATGCACTACAAGCATGTTTACCAGCTGGAACTGTCTCCGGTTCACCAAAAGGGAAAGCAATGCAACTCATAAACCAATTAGAAGAAAAAAGGCGTGGTGTCTATGGTGGTGGCATTGGCTATATCAATTTTAATCACAATCTTAACATGGCTCTTGCCATTCGCTCACTCATTATTAAAAATGACACTGCCTATCTCCAAGTTGGTGCCGGAATTGTTCGAGATTCTATACCAGAAAAAGAATATGAGGAAACATTACACAAAGCAAGAAGCTTAATGGAGGTGAGTCATTTCCAGTCTGCACATGAATAACGATTGCTTCAAAAATGGCCTTATTGAATCATCAAATTTTATAAGGGGGAATTTCAAATGAAATATTATCTAGAAAAAATCATGAAGCATCAAGATTTATCATTTGAAGAAATGAAAAAAGCAATTACCCATTGCATTTCAGAACAAGCTTCAGATAGTGAAATTGCAGCACTACTAGCCGGGCTTCGAACAAAAGGAGAAACTGCCGATGAGATTGCAGGAATCGTAGAGATTTTGCGAAATGAATCTTTACAAACAACAAATGAATTTACCAATGTTATGGATAACTGCGGAACAGGTGGCGATGGATCGGGTAGCTTTAACATCAGTACAACAGCAGCTTTTGTGATAGCAGGTGCCGGTGTTACTATCGCAAAACATGGAAATCGTAGTATCTCGAGTAAAACAGGGAGTGCGGATGTATTGGAGCACTTAGGTGTTTCACTAACCTTATCCAAGGAACAAGTAAAGGAAATTTTACAACAAAACAATATCGCCTTTTTATTTGCACCACATGTCCATCCTAAAATGGGGAGATTCTCAAAGGTTAGAAAGGATTTGCAAATACCAACTATATTTAATTTAATTGGGCCTCTCACAAATCCTGTTACATTACAAACACAGTTACTAGGTGTTAATCACCGGGATATTTTAACAATGATGGCAGAAACTTTGAGGAAACTTGGGAGGAAACGAGCACTTGTTATAAATGGTGCTGGTTATATGGATGAAGCATCACTTGCGGGTGAAAATTATATCACTCAAATTGATAAAGGAAAAATTACATCTTTTACATTACATCCATCTGAAGTAGGATTACCTACTCATTCGATTGAAGAAATCCGTGGTGGTGATGCAAGAAGGAATGCAGAAATTTTATGCAATGTTTTAAAAGGAATGCCAGGCCCACATCTAGATACTGTCTTATTAAATGCCGGTTTAGGAATATTCGCTCATGGTACTGCAACAACTATTAATCACGGTATCGCTATGGCAAAAGAAAGTATTTTCTCTGGAAGAGCAATGGAAAAACTACAAAATTTAATCAACTATAGTAACACGATTCAAAATGAGGTGATGTAAATGACTATTTTGGAAAAAATAATCAAACAAAAAGAAAAAGAAGTTGCAGTACTAAAGAAAAGGAATTTTACACACATATATCAACCAAAGAATCCTATTATGTCTATTAAACAAACATTTTCTTCTTCCGAAAGTTTACAAATTATAGCCGAGATTAAGCGGTCGTCTCCATCTAAAGGGGCCATCAACATGCATATCAATCCCGTTGAACAGGCAAAAAAATATGAGGCGTTTGGTGCTAGTGCCATTTCTGTTTTAACAGATCACACCTTTTTCAAAGGCTCTATCGATGATCTCTATGCTGTAAGAAAAGCAGTCAATCTTCCGATATTATGCAAGGATTTTATTATTGATCCCATTCAAATCGACCAGGCAAAAGTAGCTGGTGCGAATATCATCTTGCTCATCGTTGCTGCACTTTCTACAACTCAACTAAAGGAACTTTACCATTATGCAAAAAAGTTGAATTTGGATGTACTTTGTGAGGTGCATAACGGAGAAGAGATGCAAAAAGCGCTCACAATTGGTGCCGAAATTATCGGCATCAACAATCGAAATTTAAAAACTTTCGAGGTTGACTTACGTACTACAGAAAAACTCGCCCCTACAATCAAGGATCCATCTACATTACTTATTAGTGAAAGTGGGGTCAAAACTCGTACAGATGCCCTGCGCTTAAGTAAGGCTGGTGTGAGTGGTTTATTAATTGGAGAAACACTTATGCAAGCATCTAACTTAGAAGAAACTTTCGAGAACTTAAAAGTTTTGAAAGGACAAATTCCCAATGCGCGTTAAAATTTGTGGCATTACAAGTAAAGAAGCAGCAAAAGAAGCTACGGAAGCTGGAGCAGACCTTTTAGGATTTGTTTTTGCCCCTAGTAAACGACAGATAACACCCGAAAAGGCAGCAAGTATAGCTAATACCCTACCCTCTTTCATAAAAACAGTTGGCATTTTTGTTAATGAAACGGTAGAAAACATAAAAAAAATTACAAAACAAGTCAACCTAGATTTTATTCAATTGCATGGGGATGAATCACCAAGTTTTCGAAAACAACTACCCTACCCTGTGATTAAGGCTTTTCCTGCCACAGAAGATAATTTTATAAAGGTAAGGAATTTCCCCTGTGATTTTTATTTGTTAGATAGTCCAAAAGGAAAAAGTCGTGGTGGAAATGGGACCGTATTTGATTGGTGTATTTTAAAAAAATTTAATTTAGACCATAAAAAATTGATTCTTGCTGGTGGACTTTCTCCTAAAAATATACAACAAGCAATTGCCACTGTCCATCCAGCAATTGTCGATGTTTCAAGTGGAGTGGAAACAAACGGGATTAAAGATCCTGTAAAAATGAAGCAATTTATTAAAAATGCAAAAGGAGAGACGGATGAACATGACCACATATACTAAGCCTAACACAGCAGGATATTACGGGAAATTCGGTGGTAAATTTATTCCTGAATTATTAATGCCTGCTTTAATCGAATTAGAAAAAGCATATGACGAGGCAATGAAAGATCCTGGTTTTATCAATGAACTTAATTATTACCTGCATCATTATATCGGACGGAAAACTCCATTATTTCGTGCCAAAAATCTGTCCAAACAACTTGGTGGACCAAATATCTATTTAAAACGTGAAGATTTAAACCATACAGGTGCACATAAAATTAATAACACCATTGGTCAAGCGTTATTAACACGTCGAATGGGGAAACAAAAAGTTGTTGCTGAAACAGGGGCTGGTCAGCACGGTGTGGCAACAGCTACCGTCTGTGCTTTACTAGGATTAGAATGTATTATCTTTATAGGTGAGGAGGACATTCGCCGGCAAAAACTAAATGTCTTTCGAATGGAGTTACTTGGTGCCAAAGTCAAAAGTGTTTCACAAGGAAGTGGCACACTAAAGGATGCTGTAAATGAAGCCTTACGTTATTGGGTCAGCCATGTGGAAGATACTCATTATATTATTGGTTCTGTTGTAGGCCCACATCCCTTTCCAAAAATTGTTCGTGATTTTCAAACAATTATTGGAAAGGAAACGAAAGAACAAATACTAACACAAACAAATCAATTACCAAATGCGATTGTCGCATGTGTTGGTGGGGGTAGTAATGCAATGGGAATGTTTTACCCTTTTCTTAACGATCAACAGGTTAAGCTATATGGTGTCGAAGCCGGTGGTAGTGGCATCCACACGAAGAAACACGCCGCAACCCTAACAGACGGTCGTGTCGGTATTTTACATGGCACAATGACAAATTTATTGCAAGATGAAAACGGCCAAATCCAAGAAGCCTCTTCCATTTCAGCTGGACTTGATTATCCAGGAGTTGGTCCAGAACATAGTTATTTACGAGATATATCACGTGTGTCTTATACATCAATTACAGATAAAGAAGCATTAGATGCTTTTCAATATCTATCGAAAGTAGAAGGAATCATTCCCGCATTAGAAAGTGCTCACGCTGTCGCCTTTGCCATGAAACTTGCTAAGAAAATGGATTCACATTCTTCACTTGTCATCTGTCTTTCAGGACGTGGTGACAAAGATGTCGAACAAGTAAAAACTGCATTGGAGGAAAGAAATCAATGAGTAAACAACAATTAGAGGATGCTTTAAAAAGACAATTATGTGCTAATCGTAAAATATTTGTCCCCTATATCATGGCTGGGGACGGTGGTTTGGAATGTCTGGCTGAGCGAATCCACTTTCTTAAGGAATGTGGGGCAACTGCTATCGAATTGGGTATCCCGTTTTCCGATCCTGTCGCAGACGGCCCTACCATACAAGCAGCAGGAAAACGTGCATTAAATAACGGTACAACATTAAATAAAGTCTTAACAACATTACAAAATATGAAAGAGAGCCGAGCAATCCCAATTATTTTAATGACTTATTTAAACCCAATTTATGCATATGGTATCGACAAGTTTGCGGAAGATTGCAATGATGCTGGTGTAGCAGGTGTCATTATTCCAGATTTGCCATTGGAAGAAGAAAATCTGGTATTGAATCATTTACAGAATTATGGTATCGCCTTTATCCGATTAGCTGCATTAACTAGTTCAAAAAAACGGCTAAAGGAAATTGCTCAGCGAACGGAAGGTTTTCTATACGCCGTTTCTGTTACCGGTACAACTGGTTCAAGATCTACACACCAAAATAATGTAAAAGATTATCTAAATCAATTGAAAAAAATGACGGATGTTCCCGTCCTAGCTGGATTTGGTGTTTCTAATCCACAACAAGCACAAGAATTAGGTAGTGCATGTGATGGTGTCATCGTTGGGAGTAAAATAGTAGATTTATTTCATCAAGGAAAAACTACTGAAATAAAGAGTTTGCTACAAGAAAGTATCAATACTGCTGTATTTTAGGAAATCTCCCATCTTGGTATGGAGGAATTTGGGACGGTGGCATGCTTTTAATTGATAAAACGTGGCCACCGTCCCAATTTCTATCTGAGTAATCTCATCTTCGTACTTTGTAAACCTTATACATTTTTCAACTATTGTTACTGTTTCACGCATTCCCCTCACCATTCGGGCTCTCACAACACCTATAATCGACATTTTCTAACTTTTTTCTTGCATTCCACCAAAAATATTTATATAATGATTTAAAATCAATCATAATAGCTATGAAAAAGATAAGTACAATTACCCGCTGATTTTTAGAGAGCTTGTAGATGGTGAAAAACAAGTATCAAGGTGAATTGGAATTGGGCTTTGGAGCTATATTTTTTTAAAATAAGTGATCTTGTTTTTTGCAAGATAATAAGGGTGGCACCGCGGGGCGTGTGTCATGAAACTACAAAACTTTTCAATTAAAGAAGATAATATAGATTACATTATTTTAGAATTTACAATAAGAAACAGCTGATTATGAGGTTATAAGTACTAAAAACAGCGGGAATTAATTCTTAAATGGTTAGCAACTATCGTTAAAAAATAAAATAACAGCAAAAACAGGATAGTAAAAAGGAGCTTGATTAGACAAGCTCCTTTTCATATGAATTAAATCGCATTCTTATTCACTAAATCCCTCATTAGTACAACAAGAAAAGGAAGTAATAGTTATTTAACTGTAAAGTATAAAGTAACTCTTATTACTTTCCTAAAAGTCATTAAATTACTAATTAAGCCATATCTATGAGTAACCGGTAACTTTTTATTCAAAGATTGGAGGAAAGTCAATGGTATTTAACGATATTCAAAAATTCCATGACAAGAAACAGAGGGAAGAAGTAAAAAAGAAAACTATAATAAGAGATCAAGTTATCGAAAAGTTCTTCTCCATTCATACCCCTAATGACATTAGAAATAAAATCAAGGAAGCAATAAATAAAGAAAGATTACCATCATTTTCATGTGATTATTTATTACGCTCAAGCTTGGAAGAAGGAACTAATCAAAATTATATTGAAGTTAAGAAACAAGATGAAGGAAATTCATACCTTTTAGTTGATCTAGATTTCCACAATATTAAACTTGACGATTACGATTACTTAAGTTTGTCACCAGTTTATAAAAAATTCAAGAAAGAACTAAAATCTGATTTCTACTTTAAAATCAATGGCAGAACAGAAGACGGCAACATTAGAATAGAATTCACTAAAGTAGATAAACCCCTTTTATCTAGATTTTTTAATTGAGACTCTGTTAAAATTAATTTTGAAAATAATAAAGAAACAGAACTTCAAATTTGTGGAAGTTCTGTTTCAGTAATATATTCTTCTTTTACTAAAATCCTGTTAGTTAAAGAACTTAATCCCCTTCCAACAAAACACTAATTCCATTGCCCTTCTTATTCCATTGACTCCATTAGTTACCGAATAGCAATCTGCTCATCTAGTAATGTTAAATTTCCGTCTATGATTTGATATACTTTATCACAATACTTCAATAAGCGTTCATCATGAGTGACCATAATAGCAGCTTTATTTCGAGCTTTCAATCCACTAGCCATCAGTTCAACAATTTCAAAGGCACGTTGTGTATCAAGACTAGCTGTAGGTTCATCAGCAAGAATAATGTTTGGATTATTCATTAATGCACGAGCAATCGCTGTTCGCTGCCGTTCTCCCCCTGAAAGCTGATCAGGATATTTAGTTAATTTATCAGCTAAGTCTACTTCATCTAATAAATCTTTAGCAAAATGTTTATCTTCCTTTGTAATAGAACCCTTCATTTTCTTTACAACTAAGAGCTGGTCGAAAACGGTTAAGTATGGCACAAGATTCGAAGTTTGCAAAACAAAGCCAATCTGGTCGAGTCGTAATTTTGAAAGTTCCCTGGGCTTCAAATCAGATAGATTGGTTCCATTAATAATTACGTTACCTTCAGATGGTTGCAGCAGAGCACCTGCAATGGAAAGAAAGGTACTCTTACCTGAACCCGATGGACCAATGACCGCTGCAAATTCCCCAGGTTTAACCGAAATAGAAACTTGATTTAAGGCAGTAAACTTCCTTTCTCCTTCTTGATAATATTTAGATACATTTTCAAACTGAATTCCTTTCATTACTCAACCCTCCCAATCGCTTGAAGTGGATCTATCTTCGTTATTTTTCGAACCGATAGAAGCGAACTTAATACAGACACAACTAACAATACGATCGCATAGCTAATTACGAGCTTAGGGTCAAGTGCAAAAGGCATCCCCTCTGGAAGAATCATAGCTGTTCCATATGTAAGTAAAATTCCTACTCCAATACTAATAACAGCTAGGAGGAATACTTGGGAAACTACTGCTCGTCCTAGAAATCCATTACCTGCTCCAATCGCTTTCAAAATACCAAATTGATTTGTTTTTTGTAACGTCATAACATAGAAGAAAACGGTAATGACAAATGCAGAAATGGCGAGAAGAAAGCCAAGCATCATCATAATTGTTCCATTTTCAGCAGTATAACCTGGTATTCCATTAATGGCTTCTTGTTTCGTTGCTGTTTCAATTCCTTCCACTGATTGATTGATATCTTCCAGAATAATATCTTCCCCTTGAAGCATAATCGCATTTACCGGGTTAATTACTCCCATATCTGAACCTGGTGCTGCAAAGTGGATTTTACGCCATGCGTCCATTGTCATAAAAATTGCTGGCAAATGGTTAAATGACTCATTTTCAACAAAGCCAACAACTTTAATTATCTCATCTGTACCTTCAATTTCTAGAGTATCACCCAAATCAATGCCTTGATTCTTTAATACATCGTTGACAATGACTTCTTGATCATTTCCTTGTACAAGTTTTTCCCCCTCAATGACTTCAGGCTCTAAAAATGTCCCTGGATTGATACCAAGTAGAGAAACATCAATTTTTTCATCCTCCGACGTCGCATTTTCTCTTAGAACCACTGCCGTTTGAGAACCCATTGGGGCAGCCTCATTCACATGTTCTAGTCTTTTTAGATCTTTGGATAAATCCTCCGATATAACTGACCTTAACATGGAATGCCGGGAGCCTTCCTCAAAGATAACATAATCCGCATCCATATTTTTAAACGTTGCCGCACTAAGTGCAGATAAGCCGTTTCCTAGTCCCGATAATATAAAAACAAGCCAAGATATTAAAACTAGAATCATACCAATCATAATAAATCGTAATTTGGCATGTTTAAATTCTCTTAATGCTAGAAACATAATTTCACCTCTAAGTTGTATTTTAGCACGTAGACTGCTTATTTTAACCTCTTATATGTAACTCTGTTTAAACCAAACGTAAGCCAACAACAATAATAATACCAACACCAAGTATTGTAGAGATTAATAGAAAGTTTGCATACAATTTCATAAGTTCTGCAAGCGCCTTTTCCTTTTTTAGTGGGATACCTTCCAGCTTTCTAGTTAATTTCACACTGTACATGGATACTAAAATAATTGTAAGCAGGATAATCAACGTCCCGCCCTGTTCCATGATCGTTATATAAAGCGGCATTGAACTTCGATTAAATTGTAAAACCATGTAAACACCTGATAATAGAATCAGTGCTAAACTAGGAAGAACACCCACCATCACCCATCTTTGAATTCCCTTCACAACTGGAGCTAAATCCACTAATTTCCTTTCATCTTTTGCTAAACCTTTTAATAGATAGCCAAGTGCAAAAAATGAACCTATCCAGATTGCAACACCAAAAATGTGAAGAATATAGCTTAAAGAATACAATACTTACATCCTTTCCTCTTTGTCTACTGTGCTGCGGTCTATCATAGCAAGCGAATATGAACAATATGTTAACAAGCATCATTTTTTTATGCGGGATACATAGTGGCCTAAAGCTTAGTTTAGCGGGAGGTTAAACGAGAAAGTCGTCCCTTCACCTGGCTTTGTTTGAACTTTTATTTCCGTTTCATGTAGGTCTATAATAGATTTAACAATTGCTAATCCAAGTCCAGCTCCTGATTTATTCGAGCGAGCCTCATCAACCTTAAAGAATCTCCTCCATATTAGATCTAATTGCTTCTCTTCTATACCAATTCCATTATCTTGTATATAGACGTACACATATGGTCTTTCTTCAGTAAGTTTGATGTCAACAACCGACTGTGAACTTGAAAACTGAATGGCATTATGTAGGAGATTCACAATTACCTGTTCTATCCGCTCTTTATCTGCATTAACATAGTAATCTCGATTAGTGTGTAAACGTATTTGCAGTTGTTTTTCCGTACAATGCGGTTCCAACTTATCAATAATTGTATTGATTTGATGCGTTAAGTTATAATTCGTTTTCAATAATTTATGATGACCTTCCTCTAATTGATTCATATCCAATGTATCATTTACAAGTTTAATCATTCGTTCGGTCTCCTCTTTCATGAGACGATAATAATAGTCGTGTCTATTATTGGGTATGGTACCATCCATAAGTGCTATGATAAATCCCTTTATAGATGTCAAAGGTGAGCGTAATTCATGGGACACATTAGAAATATACTGCCTCCGCATTGTTTCTAAATCATTCAGTTCATCTGCCATATGGGTAAAAGATTTCGCCAACTGGCCAATTTCATCATTCGATTGATAACGGACAGAATTTGAAAAATCACCTTTCGCATAGTGTCTTGCAATTTCACTCATTTCTCTTAGTGGAGCAGTTATTCTCTTTGACATAAACCATAAAACAACTCCCGCAAACATGATTGCAATGAAGAATGTAACTAAAATCATCCAAATAACCTGCTGATATTCATGGTTTAATTCATGGAAAATCATAACCATGATCGGCTGCTCTACTTCATCTATACTCGTGGAAAGCATAGTGGCAATCGTATATCGCAGCTCTCCATTTTCAAACCCTCCCTCGGACACTTTATTACCCATCATGACTTCGTTTAAAATGTCATTTTGGATTGGGATATACGTAGAGGCTTGATTTAAGTTCGGTCCAAAGATTTGGTCCCCCCTCTCATCGACAAGATAAATATGATAGCCTGGTTGATAGAGCGAATAACTTAGTATTTCAGCAGTTTCGCTGTGACTCCAATTGAATTCCTTTTGATTAGAAAGCTGTTTTTCGACCTGTACATATTGGTGTTGGTAGATTTCTTCATATTCTTCGTAAAGATTTAAATGAAATAAATAAAAAAAGACAGCGATAAATAATAAAAATGAAAGTACAATAATCAACGAATAGCTGATAAACAATCTTGAAAAAATAGAGTTTTTCTTAAGCATTCGAATTCACCTCAAACCGATACCCGACTCCTCGAATCGTAGCAATAGACCAATCAGCGCAATGTACAGCTAATTTATCTCGGATTCGCTTAATGTGAACATCAACGGTACGAGAATCTCCATTAAACTCATATCCCCATACCCTATCCAATAACTGCTGTCTCGTGAGAACCTGATTCGGATTCATTGCTAAGTAATAAAACAATTCCATTTCTTTTGGTGCCATTAGTACTTCCTCATTATTTATCAGGATACGATATTCCTTCATATGAATTACAATATTACTAAATTGGAGTGTGTCACTATCACTTTCTGATAAGATAGTTCTCCGTAATATGGTTTTCACACGGGCCGTTAATTCGTTTGGATCAAACGGTTTAACAACATAATCATCTGCCCCTATATCCAATCCATTAATAATGTCGTAGGTCTCTCCTTTACCTGTCAGCATGATAATGGGGACCTGTTTATCCTCTAGTCGGATCGTTTTACAAACTTCCCAGCCATTCATTTTAGGTAGCATGATATCGAGAAGGATACAATCAGGCGACTCACTAAAAAAAAGGTCCAGTCCTTCTTCTCCATCAGAAGCAGAAATAGATGAAAATCCAATCTTATCCATATATAACTGAATTAATTCTACAATATTTGAATCGTCTTCTATAATTAAAACTTTAATAGGCCGTTTCATACAATTACTCCTCTCGTTTATTATCTCATAGTAATATGAACAAAAAATTAATAATAAATACGAGGGTCTGATGCCATGTCCAGTCGAGTACTTATTTTAATCTATTATCCATTTTCATTTTCCTTTAAAACAAAACCAAAAAGGAATTTCATCAAACAAATGAGAAATTCCTTTTTTCACTAAGAGTTACGTTACATATTCTTACTTTGCTGAAGAAGTTTTGATTCTCCTGTACGTTCCCATTCTTCTACTGTTTCATATGCTGTTTCGGGAGAATAACCTTTTCCGACGAGAACTCCCATGAGAATAAATTCTTGAAGGATATGTGTAGGATTTATCCCTCTCTTAACGTCCTCTAATCCTTGTCTCACTAAAAAATCTGTGTACTGTACCCATTCATCTGGTGTTCTACCAAAATAAGTTTGATTGGACGAATTGTGATCTTCTTCCGCAGCCATTGCATCTGCTTTCGTTTGTTGAATCGTTCCAAATGGATGTTCTGGAGGTGCATAAATCGTATACAACTTTAACGGTTTATTTCCAGTATTAGTCAAGTTATGCCACGTACCAGCAGGCACCATAATAGCATAATCTTCAGAAACTCTCTTTTCGAAGTTCAAATTATTTTCAGATTCGCCCATTTGAACAAGCCCCTGACCTTCTTCAATACGTAGAAATTGATCCACATTTGGATGGACTTCTAAACCAATGCTCTCCCCAACACCTATACTCATTAATACGACTTGCAAATGGTTTCCAGTCCACATTGCCGTGCGGAAAGTACGGTTCTTTTCCGCGGCATCCTCTATATTGATTACAAATGGCTGTTTCCCTTGATCTTTGAATCCCATATTATCTGCTCTGTCTTCTACTTGCATGGGTTGATACCAATTCTCTATATTTGTTGTTTGTGGGTAACCCCAATATATAGGCTGTTGACGAATATAAGGCATTGGAACATTTACATAGTAATTCGGACCCGTATAAGGTGAAAAATACATTTTACCACTCCTAAATTATTGTCATAAGTATCCTATGCGTAATTCTCACTAAAGGTCCTAGTTACGTTTATATAATCATTAAAAAAGGATGATTTCAGAGAATCACCCTTTTAACCATCTTATTTTATTCAGTTCCTGCTACGAAAAAGAAGAGATGTAATTACTCTTCATATAAATCGATATACAATTCTCCATTTGAGTCAATTTGAGCAAGAAAGACATCTTTGATCTTATTAGCCCCTTGCTTCCGAATCTCACCTAAAAGCCACTCGTTCGTGTATCCTAATATTTCAATATTTTGCTTCATCACTTTACCATCCATAATTAAAATGGTTGGGCTATGTTCTTGTTGAACTTGGATTCCCAACATTTTTGCATTAACTGGCTGTTTATCTGTTTTAAGCATAACACTTAAATTACCATTCGTTTCTAGAATCGCCATTTCAACATCAGAGACTTTAAAGACTCCCTTCTCTCTCAATAAAAGCATTAATTCACTAACATTCAAGAGATTTTTCTTCATACTACCTTCAAGTACTTTCCCTTCTCTAATCAAAATCGTTGCTCTTCCATCTGTCAGTTTTGAAAAGGTATGCGATTTCATCCCTAAATATGCCAATGAGATTGGGAATAATCCCCAAATAAGTAAAGATATTATTCCATTTAGAGCTTTGACATTCTGATCAACTGACATTGTTGCAGCAATAGATCCTATTGTTATCCCTACACAATAATCAAAAAAAGTAAGTTGAGAGATCTGTTTCTTCCCCATTATTCTCGTCATAAGAAATAATACTAAGAAAGCTGCGATTGATCGTAACAGGATTAAAACAAGTTCCGGCATCGACTATTTCCACCTTTTACAATAATATTTATATATATTATTGGACAAAATAAGAATATTAATCCATTCAAAGGAGGAAAACTAGTTGAATAAAACAACTATCTTATTTTGCTTTTGCATCTTACTAATTCTTGTAGGTTGTGAAAACAATGTCGGTGGTCATGCTTTCTTTAACCAAATTAACGAAATTGAGAATTCATTGGAAGATCCAAACTGGGATAAGATAACTCTCCAAGCAGAAGAACTAAAAGAAATGTACAAAAAAGATAAATGGAAATTACAACTACTTGGAGACGAAGAAGAATACGAAACTCTATATGAAAGTATAAACAAGTTAATCATTGCTATAGAGGAAAAAGACCGTACGAATATAAGATTGGAATTAAGTGTTATACACACGCATATTGAAGATATTTATTCTTTATAAAATAAAAGTTTTGCAATCTCTCCTTCTTATTTCCATCTTGCTTGGACAAATATACATCAACTATAAAAGTGAATATTCGATGACCTACTACAGGCAGGCCATCAAAATTCAATTAACCAATAACATTTTTCATAAAAGTCTATAGCTCTTTTTACTAAATGTTAACACATAAACCTTTTATTTTAGGCAGTAGCCAACCTTATTTTTTTCTATTTTGGTAAGTTAACCATGCAGTTTTTAAGGAAGAGTAAGTTCCAACTGCAGCAGCCCCATAAAAATGCCAGCTGCTAGATCCCCTCTATGACTAATAAAAATGGAAATCAAAAATCCAAGGATACTCGCTATCGTAGGAAAAAATTGACGAGGTATTGGTAACAACTTAAAACATTGCGTTAATAACACAATTGCTGGAACGGCTAAAAGACCATCCCAAATATTTGTATGAATCGTTGGAAAATCCAAATCATCACCACCTTCGTACTTAATTTGTTAATTTAAGAATAATTTATACATCATAATAATTGGTCATTATTTTTCATTACACTTGTAAAAAGGTCTGTTTCATTTAAGAAACAGACCTCTATTCAAAATATTACTTAATTGGATTTTTTTTCATTCTTAAATTCCTGCAGAAGTTCCCGTAAAAGTTTAAGTTGATCTTCCTGGTTTTGTTGGGTAATGCACATTTGCTTTTGTAATTCTAGAATTTGCTGCTTCATTTCAGTATCTTGTTTATAGGTTCCATTACTCAAAGGAAGATTCGTTTGATTTGATGACTGAAATATGTCAATCAAATCCATTTCTTGATTCTTTTGCTGTTCTTGCTGCCATTGATTAAGTTGGTCCATTTGTTGTTGAAAGTCTTTCTCCTTTTGTTGTTGATCTTGCTTTTGTTGCTGTAACTGCTGTTGTAATTGGTCTATTTGATTTTGCATTTGTTGTTGTTCTTGCTGTTGTTGTTGATCAGCTTGTTTAGCTTCCATAATAGAAGCAAGTGCACCATAGAGTGCTATCGAATCACCAACTATAGTTGTGAATCCTCCAATTAATCCTAAAAGTTCTCCTCTTGATAAACCTGCAAATTGATTATTTGAAGAACCATATTTAGTGATATCATTTTTATTTGAATTGATTCCTTCAAATCTGTTCACAGCAATCACCTATTTTCAACACACTCTATATATATGTATTACTCTTTAAACAATTTGTTCCAATTAGAAAATATCTACAGGGCTGCAAACAAAGCATGTTTAGTGGATTCTTTCCACAGTGCTTCCTTCGTAATTTGGAATAATCTAGTATATCATTCATATCTTTATTATGGAGGTGAGATTTATTGACTGATAAGCGAAATCAAGGTCAGAACAAGAAGCAAAAGCAGCTTGATGTTTTTAAGGTGAACGATAAAGGTAAGGCGCTTACCACAAACCAGGGGTTAAAAATGTCTGAAGATGAGTTTTCCTTAAAAGCAGGCGAACGTGGTCCTACATTGATGGAGGATTTTCATTTTCGTGAAAAAGTGACCCACTTTGATCACGAACGAATTCCAGAAAGGGTCGTTCATGCACGGGGGTTCGCAGCACATGGAGAGTTTGAATTATATGAAGATATGAGTCAATATACAAGAGCAAAGTTCTTACAAGATACATCGACTAAGACACCAGTTTTTGTGCGTTTCTCTACTGTAAATGGTGCAAGAGGTTCTGCTGATACGGTTCGTGATGCTAGAGGCTTTGCTACCAAGTTTTATACCGAAGAAGGAAATTATGATTTAGTTGCCAATAATATCCCAGTATTTTTCATTCAGGACGGCATAAAATTTCCTGATGTCGTTCATGCATTTAAACCGGAGCCTGACAATGACATACCACAAGCCTCTACTGCACATGACACATTTTGGGATTTTGTAGCAAATAACCAAGAAAGTGCTCATATGATTATGTGGATTATGTCAGACCGGGCCATTCCAAGGAGCTTTCGCATGATGGAAGGGTTTGGTGTACACACTTTTCGCTTGATCAACGAAGAAGGGCAAGCTCATTTTGTTAAATTTCATTGGAAGCCAAAGCTAGGAGTCCATTCGTTGGTTTGGGACGAAGCTCATAAATTAGCAGGTATTGATCCTGATTTTCATCGTAATGATTTATGGAATGCCATTGAGAACGGCCAATATCCTGAATTTGAATTAGGTTTCCAAATCATCAAGGAAGAAGACGAATTTAATATGGAGTTTGATATTTTGGATGCAACAAAGATATGGCCTGAAGAAGTTGTTCCAGTAAAAATCATTGGAAAAATGACATTAAATCGCAATGTCGATAACTTCTTTTCAGAAACGGAACAGGTTGCTTTCCATCCGGGACATGTGGTGCCCGGAATTGATTTTACAAATGATCCACTCCTACAAGGACGCTTGTTTTCCTATATTGATACTCAGCTTATTCGACTAGGTGGTCCTAACTTTCATGAAATTCCAATTAACAGACCCGTTGTACCTTTTCATAATAATCAGCGGGATGGATATCATAGACAAACGATTAATGTTGGAAAAGACAACTATCATCGCAACTCACTTGCAGGAAATACACCTGCACCAGTAAGCCCTGCAGAAGGTGGATATGAGCATTATCAAGAAAAAGTCGAAGGCCGAAAGATTCGAGCTAGAAGTGAAAGTTTTACCGACCATTTCTCACAAGCCACACTTTTTTGGAATAGTATGAGCCCAGCGGAGAAAAAACATATTACCGATGCTTTTAGCTTTGAACTCGGTAAAGTGAAAAGTAAATCTGTGAAACAACAGTCGGTTGATATGTTTGCAAACGTGGACCTAGAACTTGCCAAAACAATTGCAAAGAGAATTGGTGTGAATCCCCCAACATCAGGTGGTTCTAATGTAACTGCCTCTTCTCCAGCCCTAAGTCAACAAAATACAATATTTATACCTGATACAAGGAGAGTTGCAGTAATTCTTACTAAGGGCTTTCATGGCCCGGAAGTAAAGTATGTTTTAGACCAATTGGAAGGTGCCAACCTGTTTATTGATATCATTAGTGAACATCAAGGGAAAGTATCAGGATCAAACGGAATTTCTATAGATGCCAATCAGACATTTCAAACTGCAAAATCCGTCCAGTACGACGCAGTTTATATTGCAAATGCAAGTCAAACAAATAGGGAATTCAATAAAGATGCCGTGTATTTCATCGATGAAGCGTTTAGGCATTATAAACCAATAGGCGCAACTCATGGAGGAATCCCAGCTTTAACCATCAACAAGTTGGATGGAAAACAAGGCGTGATCATAGGGAAAGATAATATGAGAAAATTCTCAGACGAATTTATAAATGCTATTGCCCTCCATCGTTTTTGGGATAGAAAGATTGTTTAACTGATGTTGTGAAACAAGCAAAATCGATACAACACAACCCCTCCTTCAAAAATGGAGTGAGGGGTATTTTAGGAGAAGATATAAACGTTTCAAAAGTGAGTGTTATAATTCAAAAAAACATCATCTATTTTCAATCAGTTAATGATTTCCGAAAATATAAAAAGCCGAACACAATATTCGGCCTTTCACAATTAATATTTCATTATTCAGACATTAATTGATTTCTCAATTGCTCAACTACTTCCTTTGAAGCTGGAGCAGCCGGCTTATAATGTCCCTTTTGAAGAGCATAACTATATAAAGTTCGTTGACGGGACTCATCCTGGTCCCTCATTTGAATCAAAGTCTGCCTTAAATCTGAATTATTCGTTTGAGCGATTATATGTGCATAGCCTGTCAAACTTGCATTTATCCCAGCTAGATAATCATTTACCATTTCTTTATCTTGTAACATTTTTTAACCTCCTAATTTAAATATGACATTAAACCTTGCTGAGCTTGTTTTGCTGCTTGTGCATCTCTTTCAAAAATTACTTTCAACTCAGGGTCAGCACAACTTTGTGCATACGCTTCTAATTTTTTTGCTACATTTCCATGTCCCCCGATTAAACTACGTAGGTGTTCTACCTCTAATTCAGTTAGATTTTGATTCATAACCATCCTCCTTTCGTTATAATAAATTGTCCTATTTAAAAAAATTAATTCAAAGACTTAAGAATAAAAATAGATAAATTTATTTACAAAAACAATGAAAAATAACTTCTTTAATTGCATAAAGAACTAAAAATGAAATCTTCTTGGTATAACTCTTATTCGATTACACAGAGTATAAGACTATTTTCTAAAATAGACGTATTTATTATTTTTTCTTAAATTTTTCCTGTATACATAGTCCGATGAATAGTAATCAAGTACATCCTATAACTGTCCTAACTTACAATTTTAGTCTCCACGGAACTTATAAAATGGATTTTGGGGATATTTTGTATGATAAACTATGGTTATTGAAATCTTATTGGGAGGTGCTTTAAATTTGATATTTGATATGAGTGGTTATGATAGCACTTTAAAATCACTATTAGAGTTTCTAAGCTTAAATGAGGAAGATGTAGAAAATATATTCAATTTTGTTTACCTTGAAAGTACAGATGTAGAAGACTTTCTAGAATCATTTGAAATTAAAGATGAACATTTGTTTGATAAGGATGTAGAACTGGTAAGTCTACACAGCACTACTAGTATAGATAAATGTAAATCTATTAAAGAGCTAGGGATCATTAATTTACAAGAAGCAGTATCAGAAAAAACACCATTAATGAATTTTTTAAGTGCAAAAGAAATCCATATTAATGTTAAGGAAAAATACATTTTGTATAAAGGTAACAAAATTGAAATCTTTGAGAAAACAAATGGTTTCTCATTAACCGATAAAGAAGAGTACAGAAACCGTGTAATACACAAGATTTATGGAGATTTCCACATCAACGGATTTCTATGTCATTCAAATGTAGTTTCATATGGTGGATATACAAGAGATAGACCTGAAATACTTTTTGATTTAGCCCAATTTCTAAGCGATCCTACAATTGAGAGTGATTGGGTTAAAAATAAAGATAAAGAACATTTTATTATTAAATTCAAGCAACCCCTTAACAATTATAAATATTGGACATTTGAGGTTGAATATGAGGATAATTATTACGGAATTACGAAAGATAATCTAGATTATTTACCGAACGAAGTTATTGAAGTAAAAGTAAAAAGGTGGTTGATTCAAAAATCCCTCTATATTTTGAGATACGGAGTATATGAATTATTTTCTTATGTACATCCAAAAGTAAAAATAGAACCAAAAGACATCATAGAAATTATGTCAGAAAAAGAATACATTGATAGATATAAAATAGAAGGTAATTCTTAATACAGTCTGATAAGCTGTCTATATTGTTTAATCTGCGACATCCCTTTTTGAGGAAATGATACATCCAACCATCACAATAATGTCATCAAACGTTTATTATTCTCAAAAAAGCTATGAATATGCCGTTTTCTCTATTTTTGGAGGGTTTTAACCACTTTATAATTAAAAGACGAATTTATTCGGGCTTATGCTAATTTCTTATTTTTTTCACTAGTGTACATGGTAGTAAAACCTATATGTATAACATGAAATAAATTGAAAATAATAAATACGCCCGAAAAAAATGAAAAAAATTAACGATTAATAACTCTTATTAATATTTTTAATCGTTAATTGTCATTAGTAACTGTTGTATTCAATATAAAGATTATAATCATTATTATTGAAGAACAACAGTTTTAATGGTTAACAACCAAAGACAAATGCAGCCAACTTTTTCAAGCTGACTGCACTAGGATTATTTCATAAGATCTATTAATTCTTTTTGTGACAATGATATGTACTCTGCTCCAACAACAGGTAAATTACTAAGAATAAGAACTTTGGCAGGGAATCTATTTACCCTCGCCCTCCCTATTGCCTGCAACAATTGGGTTTCAACTAGATAGAATTGAATTTCCTTCAATAAAATATCATTGCTATATGTTGTAAAATAGAATCTTAAGCCATTTCTTTCAACAGGCCTATACTCCATTCTACTTTCTTCCAGACCCATTCTATAACCTAAAGCAACACTTATTAATAGATATGCAATTGGATTAAGATGCGGTGTTCCAATTACTGTGATATTTTCTCCTTTAAGATTATCAATTCCCTCAGTATTACCAAAATATATTTCTTCATGTTTGCCACCTGTGGAGAAGTCCTTATATGTAATAATTTCACTTTCTGGATTATAACGTTCCATAAGGTTTTCTGCTAGAGATTTTAACTCCTTATGACTTTCTTTGATTGTATATCTGCTAAAACTCTTCGATGTTACTTGTAGAATACTGCCAGCAGGTCTGACCAATCCCAAATCTATAAATGTAACATCCTCTCCAAATACTAGTTTAGATATCTTTTCATTAATAGTTGCGCTTAGAATGATAGTCTTTTTACTTTTAGATAGTTTTTTTCTTTGTATAAAATATATGTAATCTGTATTATGAATTCGCATTTTTAAGAAATAATCGCAATTAAGAAACCCTAATACATTTGAACTTATGGTCCTCTCCTCAACTATTGTTTGTTCTAGATCTTTTACAGATGGTAATAAAAACGACGACCGTTCCTGAACAATATCAAACGGAGCATTCAATATCATGTTTTGAAAAGTAATGATAACATCCTTGTTCACTTCGTTGTCCTGTAACTTCGTGAATGCAAAAACTAAATCGGATACTTTCATTTGAGATATAGGAAAAAGACTTGGTATCGGATCTTCATCGAATATAACGGTTGAATTTGAATCGTCATTAGTGAAGATTGAACGTTGATGCGTTGTTAGTAACAACTCATTTTTTGAAGTCTTTAGTTTATCTAATTCCTCAAGAAATATTGACACATCTTCATTTTCATTGGAAATCTGTCTGAGATACTTATTAACTGTCGTATACGCACCAATATTATATAAATGCTCAATCTTTTCTGAGAATGGCTCTTCAAGTAAAGGTAATTCCGGTACTTTTATGTGCTTTATCTTTTTAGAATTTAAACGCTGTGAAACTTCCTCTTTCAACCTGTGTGTAGGAAAAGCAATACTAAAATGGTTTTCTGCTGCAAAATTGACAATTGCTTCCGTTTTTCCAATTCCAGTAGGGGCTTTTATTACATAGACACCATTCTCAGTACTTTTTAACAAATCCCCCAATACATTTTCTAATTTCCTATATACTTCATCAACATCTTGAAATTGGGGCTCCTCAATAACCTGCACACTACCACGTGGTAACTTCCCTTGCTCAATCATATTTTTGGCATGGATACATTCATCAGCAAAAGGACAGTATGTATTGCACCTTGTTGGAGCATAATTCATTTTCCTAATCTGGTTCATCATTAATGACCATTCTTCTCGCTTTTCAAGATATTCTTTCCTAGAATTAATAATTTCTACTACCTTGGATTTTCCACCTTCCACATTTAACAGATTCGTCATCAAACCAAACATTTCATTATGATATAACCAATAGTCCCCAGAGATTCCTTCCCGATAGAGTTTGCATCTCTTCTGTAAATTTTCAAATGGAAAGTTTCGTACCTGTTTCATCACTTGTTCCTCATAGGTTTTTGATTCAAAGGAAAAAGATTCATTATCCTGATAGAAATCCTTAGAGAAGACTAAGTAATAGTCAAAATGACTATTTTCTCCACGCGTACTATAGTAATTAATAGTGTTGGTGCGGTTTTTAGTCTTAGAGATAAATAGGTTTTCCCATTTACTTGGCAATTCCAGTTCCTCAACTTTCTTATAATGAGGATATCCTTTATGAAAAGCCAGTCCAGAGGCTTTACAGAATCTCTTCATCTCTCTTGTGGAATTGGAACTAGATTTTATCTTACGTACAACCCCATCTAATATATCTGGTATACTCACAACTCCCTTATGTAGAAATTCAATTTTCTTCCCCCCGAATAGTACCCTTGCAGCATCATTAGCATTTTTATCAGAGGTTGGAAATAATGTAGTTAATGCAGTTTGGATTACATTCCGGACCCGAATATCTTGAATTTCCTCATCTAAAACAAATACCATTCTAAACTTGTGGTATTGATCCGTATGACTAAAGGTTGAATAAACGAAGGTAGGTTTAACTCTCCATTTTTCACTAAGTCTAATTGCCTCCTCAATCCGTAGTCCTGAATCAATATCTAATGCGAATATCTGTTGACTTTTCCAATTTTGATTTAATCTTTTTGCTTTAGCAAAGGTAGCAGGTGTAAATGACTTTGCATTTGGTAAAGTTACATTTTCCATTAACTCCTTAATTGTAACGCGAGTAACCTGCCCTGCTATTCTTTCTGATATCCTCACTACTTCATTCTTGCTAGGTTTTTGATTAAAACCTTCTTGATCCAAACAAACGTTAATTCTCTCTTCTAAAAATCCTTTCTTACTAACCATCGTATCCCTCCTCTCAAAAAGGAGGAGCATGGTATTTTTAATAGTAGTATGATAATATTCTATATTTTTTCTTCTAAATCAACTCCTCAATAAATTATTCTCAATGGTTACAGCTATATAATATGTCACTTAAAATTTCCTATCAAATTTTTAGGGTAGGTATTTTATGATATAAGTTTTATTAAATACATTTGATAATTCGATTAAGATGTTTCCCATAAAAAAAGCATCTAAAACACATTTGTAATATGCATTCAGATGCTTTAAAAAACTATTTATAGTTCGATGTATACTTATCTACAAATTGCAGTTCCTTAAAAGAATACCTTTTCAATAATTCATCCACTTTATTAACATCGTTCGAATTTGCAGCTATACCTTGAGCGAAACTTTTCAAATTTGTTTTTATATCTTCAAGATTAGTTTCATTTATAATTTTTATATCTTTATTAGGCGATGCCGCATATTCAAACTTATTAGACCTATGCACCATAATTGGTACATGACTATTCTCCTCATCATATTTTTCATAAAACCAATTTATTGATCCATTTAATTGATTACAGTCACTTTTGCTAATATAATCCGTAACTGCACCATTTTTACACTCAATCACAAAATAGTTTGATTGTCCAATAGACCATAAGTTATCCGGGCCTTTTCTAAACTGTTTTTCGGGTCGTTGCCCTCTAAATCCTAGTACAAATGCCAAATCCATCATTGCTTGTTCAAAAGCGTTTGCAGTTTTGGGTAAGAAAACTAAATTCTCTATTAATTTATTAACAAATAAAATATATTTATTAGGGCCTCTAAACTTCTGATTAATGTAATTTACTAATTCTTGAGCCTGAGAAACATCTGTTGGTATAAGTCTATCATATTGAATCCCTTCAATCGGATGAATAACTTGACTATTATCCTTTACAGCAGACATAAGGGTTTGTTGAGCTTCAATAGGGTCGTAAAAATGAAGGTACTCTGCTAACTTTTGCTTCGTTACTCCTCTCAAAATTTCATTTTCCTCTTCGTTAACTATATTCAATAATAATTTAGTCGATTCTCTATAATTTTTTTTAAGTGCATGGTTGTATGCTTCACGTTCTATTATTACTCTTTCATCAAATTTAACACTTGGATCATACTTAACTTTAACTAATGCACCTCTTGAAGTTTTAATCCAGTTCTTATCTCGATTTAATGAGTAATTAATTACATCTTTAAGTTCTTCAAGTTCTTTACCACGTAGTTGTTTTGATAACTGGGATGAGAGTTCCATTTGCTTTCTAGTTGCAGCAGTAAATTTAGATATTGCACCATTTACATAAAGGTGATTTACTAGCGAGCGTCCCATTAAAAAGACAACACAATAATCATCCTTTGATCGAATTCCCCTACCCATTCCTTGTTCAATTTTTTGTATTTTATTATTTAAGACTAATTCACTTCCCTGTAAGGCAGACTCTTCTATTTTGTCTATCTTTCTTCTAACATCAGGAAGTCCATCTATTACTAACACTGTACAAGCACTTTTAGGAAGATCAATTCCATCATATTTATTTATAACTACAACTAAACCTACATGCTCTTTTTTTAACTTTTCAACACCAGCATGTAAATTTTTAGAGTTTAATATCATATCAGCTACGTCTTCCCAATATTTTGCTCTATAATTAGATGGTACAATTATCACGAGGTTTTGAGTTTGTGAAATTTCTTTGTAAAATGTCTTTAATTGATCATCGGAAATATCAGGATTTAATTCCTGTGGAACAATTATCATTCTTTCACCAATATCATTTGAACTATTAGGTGTTATAGCTTGTGATATTTTGGTGTGATCAATATTAAAATGGGATACTAGAATACTATCATCTGAAATTGTCGCACTCATAAAAATCCTTCTATGAGCATTTTGAAAACTAGGTATGTTATGTATTGGTAAAAACTTAGGTGATATCTCTAAGCCATCACTACCTATTACACAGTAACAATGTTCTATATTATTTTTAATTAATGGCCAGCCAAACATTAATGATTTTAAATTTTCATCAGGACTATCTTTATAACTGTGTAGTATTCTGATAACGTCGCTTTTATTATCAATCCAACTCCAAAATGGTACTATTCTATTTGCGTTAGGGTCTCCTGCTTCTAATTCAATTAATCCTACTTCTGACTGTTGTTTAATACTTTCCCTAAATAAATTAAGTAATTCCGTATACACAACCGTGTCATACGGTATTTTTATAGAGAATTGATTCTCTGCAATATCAAGGCATGCGTGAGCATCGTCAATAATAATGCTTCCAATATTGATTTTTATATTGTCAGTTCCAAAAACTGATTTTCCATTTATTAGCTTAAATATATTTATAATTAGGATTGATTCACCTTTCAAGAAACTAGGATCACCTGTATCTTCCGTGACATCTATACCTAAGCTCATGGCCTCATTAATAACTTGTTTAACCAAATAAGGATCTGGCACAACATAAACTGCAGGGCCTTTATTTTCATTAAGACAACTCTTTAACATCAATAGTCCAACAACGGTCTTACCACTCCCCGTATTCATTTTAATAATAACGTCTTTTTTATCCCGGTAATCTTCAAACCATTTATTCAACACCTCTGTCTGGACATCTCTTAAATATTCTTCATATTTATCATCCTTTTCTGGTAAGACATCAAATAACTCTCTTGGATTAATAACTGTATCAACCGAATTGTTACCATTTAATTTTCCAAAATCAATAATCATAAATAAGCCACTCCACTTCTTATTGTATTACTGTCTATATTAAACTTTTATCTAATATTATAAAAGTATGTTAAGAGTTGTTCGTACAAATTTTGTACCATTAAATTAATCTTAGTATTAAATAATATTTAACAGGAAATCAACCTTCCGTATTGAATCGTGAGAATGATACAATCTTTACTCAAGACAAAAAAGGAGATGTCGTAGAAAAATTGCGTGGAACTATTATTCTACGCAATAATTGGCTTGATTTGGATTAAATTAACGTCTAATTATGACCATTAACTCAAGAGAATTTTGTCGTGGAATTATTCATTATTTAAAAGAGGTGATTTTATGTTAGAGACATATCAAGAGGAAGGTCTTATAGGTAAATCAAAACAGACTATAAAAACCTACATGTTTTGTTTATCAAAATTTGCTGAGTGGCTTGATGGTGCAGGAGCGGATTTAGAAGAGTTTTCCCGAACAGATGTTCAGCAATATATTGACTATCTCGTTAGCCGGGGGTACTCTGCAACAACAATCAATAAATATTGGAGTTCAATAAAACACTACTGTCGCTGGGCAGAAAAAGAGTATGCCATAGAAGATATCTCTGTAATTACACCACCAAATATGCTGAACCAGGCACCTAAAGCACTTTCAAGAAATGATGTTAACAAACTTATAAGAGAAATTGATAGATCAGGTAGTACAAGAAACATGGCAATTACACAAATCTTGGTTAATACAGGTATCAGACTCAATGAACTAGTTAACCTTGATCGCAATGACATTGTAATGAGTGAAAGAAAAGGAACCTTAAAAGTGCGATTCGGAAAAGGAAATAAGGAGAGACAACTCCCATTATCATCAGAAACAAGAAGAGCAATTTCAATGTATTTAGAAACAAGAAATGATTCACATGAGGCATTGTTTCTTTCCAATCGAAATAAAAGAATATCAGAACGGACAGTTCAACATATTTTTGGAAAAAAAGGAATTAATGTCCATTCATTGAGGCATACCTTTATTACCAAACTAGTCCGGAATGGTGAAGATTTTAGTTTAATACAGTCTTTGTCAGGACATGCCAATGCTGATATGGTAATGAGATACTCTAGTCCAAGTGCAGAAGATAAAGCAGAAGCGGTTTCGAGATTGTGGTTGTCCGAATAATCGTTCTCTAACCAAAATCACGATAAGTTCTATAAGTAAAAAACGAAAGGGCTTTCTTAAAAGAAATTACCCTTTCGTTTTTCACCTTAGAGTGTTTTAAATTTTCGTATTTCATCTACAAAGTTCTCCAGCGTCATTATAATCAGGTCAATTCATTCACCGATATTTTAACATATTCAGAAACTAAGAAAAAACAATAAATTAATCATTCTTCTGCCGCTTTTTATAACGAAATCAAATTATCCTTAATTGCTCTTAACTTTTCTAAATTTTTATTTATAGCGTTCTCTAAAAGATAACTTATTGCACTAATAAAGTTATTACATACCACTGCATCAACCATAATAAATTCATCATCAAACATTTGTGCAATACAAGCACCATATTTACCAGACTCGTCAAGTTTTATAATTGCAAATCTAATAACAATACCAGAGAAATCAATATCTTCCTGCCATAAAAATTCATTATTCATATGAAATCCCCCCTTCCATGTATTGAATTAAACATTAAGAGAGGGTTTCCTTTTTATTACCCAAGATTTTTTAAAGTATCTATTACTTTTATTACCAAGTTCTAAAATACAGGATAATGTTGATTCCTACTCACTTATATTTATCAAAAAAAGAGTAAGCAAGGGAGTATCCCTAGCTTACTTGTACAAATTCAAGTGTATTTGTGGCTTTAATTATGTTTTCTATTAATCTTTCATCGAAAACATAGTCTTGTAAGATAACTGCCAAGTACCTTATTGTTTGACCAATACTTGTAAAAACCCTTAAATGAAGTAATTCTTGTCGTACTGCTGAATCATTATCCTTTTCGATCATTACAAAATATAGCGGTACGGATGAACTTTTCCCCATCCATCCATAACCAATTTCTTTAGAAACGACTATGTTGTAATCGTTAAAAAATGAGTAAACCAAATTGTCTTCTTGTAGTACCCGATTCTTGAAATTTTCCAATAAAATCTTCCTTTCTTGAGTAAAATTATATACACTATTAACTTATCTATAACAAGTATCATCCCTTGTTTTTTATCCATTCTTTTGCAAGTATTGTAGAACTACAGAATATAAAACCTAGCAAGCGACTTTTTAAACCTCCCTCTGTCAGCCTTCTAGACTTCTCTCACTAACATTACTACATTATTACTTTCTTTAAAGAAACTCTTCATTTTAAAGCTGAGATTAATTGGTCACATTTTTTCATATTCAATTTTTCTTCAGAATAGACAGTTCCTGCTTCAATTCTTCTGTTCAAATCCACTCCCTCTTTCGTAAGAAGTTTTTCATGATAATATTTCCATGCTGGGGTGGACAACTCTTTAAAACACCCTAAAATTTGGGGGTAAATTGCCTTTTAAATCAAATTTATATAATGGATCGTATGATTATATAGTTGAGCTAAATGATTCCATTACAATCGTTAAAAATTAGTACTCTATAGATTTGATTATATTATTTTTTTGTTTTATAAATAGATTGTAGGGCATTACCATAACAATCATAAAAATCAATCACAATACAAATTATAATCAGCCTACCACATACTTAAAGGAGGTTGATGATTATGACAAATCATGAAGAAAAATTATGCAAGAACAAATGGATGGTGACTTTGAATAGGGTTAAGGAATTAAGGCAACTTCTTACGGAAGTTCAGAACGGGGAAATTCTATTTTGGTTAGATGAAAATTGGATGTACAGAAGTATAGGAAACAGTTTCCCAAATGACTTCATATCTCCACATTTTACCCTTACTAAAGAAAATATTAGAAGGGGTGACAAAAATGTAGAAAACGTTATCTTGAATATTCTCAAATTGCTAGACCTCTATTATTTATACGATGAGTCCCCTTTTAACAGTGGAATCAGTTTCAAAGACTATTTAAGATCTGAAGAAAATAACGACATTTCCACTGTGCTAAATGAAAAAACTCTAGAGAGTTTATCTCACTCATATGATTTTCACATATATAATGACACTCATGAATTCTCTTATTCGTTTAAATGGAGTGATAGCAAAAAAGGAATTTATATCATTTTTAATAATGCCAAATACGGATATACATATTTCTACGATTTGATAATGTTTCTATTAGAAGAGTCTTTGACAATTACAGAATACGATTTTTACACACAGTTTTGTGAGGAAATAAGGAATTTCCAACGATACTATTATAAGACTACTTCGGATACTGATAAAGATATTATCACTTCAGAAACCGAGGTACAATTACTAAATCCAGAAAATAGAAAGAATAGGTTCGACCAGAATACTGATACTTATCAAGTAAATCCTGCTGTCAGAATTGCGGATGTTATTAATTATTTTAATTTAGATATTGAAGTATCTGATAAGAATTTATTGAATATGCATATCGATACCGATTATCTTTATACAGAATTCGCATATTACGATTTTCTTAACAACATAACAGTTCCAGAAGTTGAAGCATTAGTTATTGGAACTATAAAAGGTAACTTTAAAGAACCGTTTATAACTAGAAAATATACTTGTAATTATAATCATAGATTTAATTTTAAAGTTAGCAATGGAAATAAAATGATTGAATGTATAGTAGAGTGGAATTATCAGGAGGAATGCTATAAATATAGAAAGGGAAAAAATGAATTTTTATATTTTGATTCATATACTTCGCTTATATTATACATATTGCTTGATTTCAAAGATCTAAAAAATTTTACTTGGGATAAATTTATAGAAGATTGTGTACAACTGATTAAAACCATAGAAAAGTCTTCAAAAGTAGATATAAATCTAAACTATTTAATCAATAGAATTAAACAACCTAACGTCCTGGACGACTTGCTTTACAGTGACTTACCAATTATTTAATGTCACGTCTTGAATTAAAAATAAAACTGCCTCTATAAACTGAGGGCAGTTTTATTTTTTTGATGGACTGCCTTCATTAAACCATAATCCAATTATTTTATTTATCACTCATTGGGATCATCATTCAATGAATTCTCAACAATTTATGTAATAATTTTTAGATTGTGATATTCTGTCAATAACATAATAATATTTTTGAAAGATTAATAAACGGTTAAGCAAATAATTATGAAGTTAATATTATCTCATCGGGGAGTGATCGATCAAATGTATTTGTCAGAACTTTATATCAAAAACTTTCGTAAATACGGAAATCCTGGACTAAACTTAAAATTTAATCAACACTTAAATGTACTTGTTGGGGAGAATGATTCAGGAAAGAGTACAATTGTTGATGCCATTAAATTTGCCCTTTCTACACATAATAATGACTATGTCAGACTTGATACAGAAGACTTCCATTTGACAAAGGGAGCAAGGGAGGAAGAAAGAGCAACTGAAATTGAGATTATTTGTGTATTCAAAGGTTTTTCAGTTGACGAAGCAAAAAACTTTTTAGAGTGGCTAAAAATTGAAAAAGATGAAGAAACAACAACATACAGTCTAAAAGTTATTTTTTCTGCTAAAAGAAAGAATAAGAAAATATACTACGATGTAACAGCTGGAGGAACTAATACAGGTAAGTATTTAAACGGTGAAGCTAGAAATCTATTAAAAACCACCTATCTCAAACCACTTAGAGATGCAGAAATTGAAATGACATCTAGAAGAAACTCAAGACTTTCGCAGGTACTTATAAATCATTCAGCATTTGAAAATGAAGAAGAACATGAATTGGTGAATGCTATTCAAGATGCTAATGCTAGGATAATGGACTATTTTATTGAGAAAGAAAAGGAAGAGACAGAAGATGAAACTGTTAAAGATGACTTTACTAAAGAAAACACTGGTGCACAAATACTAAAGGATATTAATGAGTATCTCGAAAACTTCTCTAGTAATAGAAATATTTTAAAATCGCGCTTCAATATTTCTGATATTAAGTTAAAAAGCATTTTAGAACGGCTACAGTTAAATCTTGAAGATACAAAACCTGGCTTAGGTTCACACAACATACTATTTATTGCGACAGAATTACTATCTCTTCAACAAAAAGAATATGAAGGACTAAAATTGGCACTCATAGAGGAAATTGAGGCACATTTACATACCCAAGCACAAATGAGGTTAATTGAATTCCTTCAAAAACGCTCAGATGAGAGTGACATACAAATAATACTCACTACGCATAGTACATCATTAGCTTCAAAAATACCATTAGAAACTATGTTTATATGTCAAGATGATAAAGTATTCTCTCTTAATCCCAATCAAACTAGACTTTTGAAAGGAGATTATTTGTTCTTAGAAAGGTTCTTAGATTCTACAAAAGCAGATTTATTTTTTGCACAGGGAGTTATTATGGTTGAAGGTGATGCAGAGAATATATTAATTCCAACAATCGCAAAAATAATAGGGATCCCTTTATCTAAAAATGGTATAACCGTTCTTAACGTTGGAAGTACGGCATTTCTGCGGTATTCACGAATCTTCATTAGAGCTAACCCCGAACATGGAACAATAAACATTCCGGTTTCTTGTGTGACAGATTTGGATGTTAAACCACTCATCGATGAAAAAGATAATTTAATTAGCCCTTCCCCAGGACAAATTGAAGAAAAAAGGAATTTGATAACAACCAGATTAAATTCACAAAATGTAAAAGCATTCATTTCTCCAATATGGACATTAGAACATGACTTTGCAAGGAGTTCTTTTCAAGAGGACTTACTTAAAGCGGTACTATGGGCAAAAAAAATTCAGAACAGCGATACTATAGGGCTTACTGTTAATAAAAAGGAACAAGTTGAAGAAGATATAACTAAATATATCCAAAGCTGCAGAATCAAAAACTATTCAACCGAACGTATTGCATATGAAATTTATGAAAATATCGTAACAAAGAAAAATGATAAAGTTTCTAAAGCAATAATTGCACAGTGTCTTTCCGATATTTTACTGGAGAAATTTAAAGATAACCCCGATTCCATTAAAACACAAATACTCTCTGATCCGATGTTAGAATATATCATTAACGCAATTAAATATGCTGCAGGAATTAGTGAGGTGACTGAATAATGCATAATATAACTGATGAAGATATTAAATGGGCCGAAGAAGTACTTCTTCCGCATGGTTCAAGTTTTGATGAACAAAGAAGACAAGTTATTAAATGTTTAACATCAAAAGATATTTTAGCATGTCCCGGAAGTGGTAAGACAACTACCCTTTTAGCAAAACTATTAATATTAGAAAGAAAATTACCATTAAAAAATAATAAGGGGATTTGTGTTCTCACACATACTAACGTTGCAATTGATGAAATAAAAGATAAAATAGGTAATCTTAATTCCAGGTTATTTAATTACCCAAATAATTTCTCAACTATACAATCTTTTGTAAATAGGTATTTAGCAATCCCTGCTTATCAATACTTTTTTAAAAAAGATATACATATCATTGACAATGAGTATTACAAAAATGAATTTTATAAAGAATTTAATAAAGTTAATAAAAGATACAGAGTTAATATTATTAAGAGAGCTGCGTACTCCCCTGTACATACTCAATTACGCTTGGACTATCATGAAGATAACTTAGTTATAATGTGGGGTAGTACGCCATTAGAGCAGATATATAGAAAGGAAACTGATACATATAAAATTCTATCCTCGCTTAAAAAAAGATTACTTCATGGGGGCATTTTAACATTCCAAGAGGCATTAGCTATAGCACAAGAATATATTAAAACATTTCCTGAGATTAAAAGATTATTCTCTGCTAGATTTAAGTATTTGTTTATCGATGAAATGCAAGACACATCATATGATCAACAATTAATTATTCAGAGTCTGTTTGATACCGACAAGGTTGTTACCCAATACTATGGTGATCGCAATCAAGCAATATATGAGGGTAATAGTTCAAATGAAGCGGAAAACTTTATACAAGAAGAGCACCTCTCATTGGACAATAGTTTAAGATTTTCACAGTCAATCGCAAATTCAATTAAAACCATGTGTGTTAGCCCACAAGATTTAAAAGGCAATGAAACCATTCGTGAATTAAGACCTACTATTATAAAATTCAATAAGGAAAATATTAATGGTGTTCTTCCCATCTTTGGAGAATTAATTGTTAAAAACGAACTAACACAAGAGGGTAATAGAACATTTAAAGCCATAGGCAGAGTTACATTTAACAGTGATAGTGAAAAAATAGTAATTCCTAGTTACTATCCATCGTTCAAAAAAAGAGAAAAGTCTCCTTCTGAGAAAGCAAATACTTTTCACGAATATATAAGTCTTTTAAATGATCTAAACTCTATATCAGCAAACGACTATAGAGAAATACTCATTAAATGCTTTTTAAACTTTTTACGACATCTAAATATAAAAATAGAATCTCGCTACTTTACAGAAAAAAGTCTAATTGATTATCTCGACCGTAACTCACAAGAAGGATTTATTCGTATTGAGAAATTAATAACAGAATGGACATTAAAAATACATTCAGGTATTAACATAGAAACGGACATTAGGGATTTTTTATGTAATGAGTTACTACCACATTTTAATGTGACAGTATCAGAAGAAATGTTTTCTAGTTTTTTCAATACTGATTTTAATGGTTCTAATGCCGAATTAAAAAAGGAAGAAATTTTTCAGAAACAAAGTAATTACCAATATATTTCCGACAATGGAGAAAATGTACTAATTAATATTGATACAATTCATGGTGTCAAAGGTGAAACCCATACGGCTACATTATATTTAGAAACATTTTCTTACGGTTATGAATTTGATGAAAGCAAAATTATTGATTATTTAAAAAGAAATCATAAAAAGCCAAAGAAAATACAAGAGAAAATGTTAAAACTCGCATATGTAGGTATGTCACGTCCATCTCATTTATTGTGTGTTGCAATACGAGAGGAAGCATTAGAAGGTCATGAAGGAGAACTTATTGATTTGGGCTGGGACATAGTAGAATCTCCTAAAATGCAAGAAGACAAAGAACATAAAGCCGTTATATCTCAAACTTGAAGTCACTATTACGTAAGTTGAGAAAAGCATTGGATGATGTATACTAACGGGTTCAGATACGGGGGAGAAAAACAGTAATAAGAGTGTTAAACGCATACTATTTAACAAGCATTTCTCAAGCGAATTCACAGTATAAATAGCAAGCAAAAACGCTCAGACTTTTCGGAGCGTTTTTTTACATAAAATTTATTATCCCTTGTTCAACTAAAGCACCCGTTTATGAAAAATGTAAATAAGTTAAACAGCTTGTTTCACTTAAAGATTTATAGGTGAAGATCCTTTTCTGTACAAGTAATTTCTATCGTATGATTCATTGGATCTAAAACAGGAAAACTCCAATACCCTTTCCATTTTGGCTCAATAAAATATCTTGGTATTTGATTACTTAATATGGAATGGACAATGTCATTAAAATCTTCTCTATCACACTCTAAAGACCAACCTATCCTAGGTTCTGTTCCTCCTTGCCAACCTGGTTGAATGGCAAACTTATTTGATGGTGGATTAAAATCTTCATTGTAATCTATACTTAATTGGTGTTCACCAATCTTAAATGCAATCGAACCTTCATCATCCCATATGAGGTTTAACTGTAGTATATCTGAGTAAAACCACTTCATTTTCTTCAAATCGTTACAAAATAGATACGTAAATCCCCATCGCTTTGCCATATTAAATCTCCTTCTTCAGAAAATTTGCTTCTTCCACTATCCTGCCCGTTAGTTTAAGAACAATATTTCACAATCTTTAAAACTATTTTAACATAAAATTTCCATTTACCTTAAAATAGTTTTTCAGAATATTTTTGAGATAACTATCTCAGATAAATTATATCTTTTAAATCAAAGACATTATCGGTAATCCCCAAGCGTTGTGCAGATGTTTTCACTATTTTCTCTTTCCTCTCCTTAGTTGTATAAAGCGCACAAAAGTTATCAATGCGTTCTAAGGATTGTTAGAGCCATTTGAGCGTACTTTGGATTGAAGTTTGAATAAATATAACTTTTACCATCTTCACGAGCTGTCATTAAAGGTCTTTCTAATATAGATAACTTTCTCCGAATATTTTGAATAAAAGCATTAACTGCATTATCGTTTACGTTAATCATTAAATTAGAATATCGCTCGGTTCTAATGAAGATAAAAGATGAGGTAATATTTTTTCACCTTCCTAACTCCCATTCGTTTTCAAACAGGTCATTTATTATCTTAAGAGCCCTCTCACTACGTCTGATATTTTGATTAATATAATCCTTTAGTAATAGGATTTTATTAACATCCGATTTTCCTAATTTATCTTCTAAGCCATTTAGTATTCTCTCATTAACAAAACTGAAATCACCAAACAAATAATCTGTAATATTTCTATTTAACGATTTCAACTCTTTTATATCAAAACAATCTTGATTGCTCATCGTGACACATGAATGTAAAATTGATATTATCTCTACAAAGGATTCTCTCTTAATACTTATTTCATCATCGCTCAGATCTTCAAATGACCTCCCGGATCTTGATAGAGCAATATAAGTTAAAATTCCAAATAAAATTGTATCAACTTCATCTCCATCAGGAACTTTTATATTCTGTCTATGCTCAAAATGTTCTCTTATTTTTCTTGATGAGAATTGAAGAAACTCTTCTATGAAATCGTAGTCCCAGGTATCCAAAAGAAAATCTGAAGTTCCTATCATGTATTCTATTGAAGTATTAAAAAAACTTGCCAGTTTTACTATATCCTCTAATGTTGGACTTTTTCCATTATTTAAGTAACCTTGAAAAGTCGATTCATTAATATTGGTTCCTCTAATAATAGTACTAGTATCGAAACCATTAATACTTAGCAAATGCTGAAGTTTATCACCTATTGATATTTTGGGCTTCATTTTCATGCTATTTTCCACAATCATTCCCCTTTCATTTGCTCAATGTGATTAAGCAAAAATCTTATAATAATATTAAATATCCTAGTAACAAAGAAACAGGGATACAAAAAACTAGCACTTTACCTTTCAAAGGAATACTATTATTAATTTCACTACCTTTATGATTTTTTCTTGCTAAAATATAGCCCCGAAGAATACAAAACCAAAAATATGCGCCTGATATTAAAAACAACAAAAAATACAAACTTAGAACTACATTATCAGTTAAAACTAAAATGACAGTAAAGAATAATAAGTCTAAAGGAAATTTACCTACAAATATATTTAGAATCATTTTTTTTCGAAAACCCTTATTTAGTTCATCTGCTTTTATAGGATATGTCTTTGCGAGAATAGTATTAAGTATCAATGCACCAAGAAGTAACGTGGAAATAGAAATTATATAGTAATTTGTGATTTGTAATCTATAGTGCCACCAAATTAAAGGCAAACATAAGGTAGTAAAACATAACGAATAGTAATACATAATTGCAACCATAGCAATCTTATGCCAGGCAAATTCAATTATTTTCCCCAACTGTGCTCACCTCTACATTTTTTTATAATTTTAACGTAGATGTTAAAATATTTCCGCTTTTATGGGCACATGAATGAATATGTAAAAAAACTTGTCATTTTGAGAAACTCGAATAGTTACGGAAGCTGAATATATTTGTTGATTAAACAAAACCCTAACTAGGCTATATACCGTTCTTAGTCAAGGGTTATGTCTAGATTCATACCTTAGTAAAGCATGCTATATTTTAACATCCTCTGCATTTTCTTCATTTTTATGAACTCACTCTTTCTAATCAGGATACTGATTTGTTAATTCATTAGGGAGGAGGATAGTAGTATAATTGATTATTGACTATAGTATGTCTATGTTATAATTCTGTATATAAGAGAAAAGGGTAATTCTATAAATGACCTATAATCGTACTTATATTTATACATATGTAAACACCCTTCGGTAGCTATAACTCTTAATACAGAAGGTTTTTTACCTGAATTATTCGGTTTGAAAGGAGGATATCAATTGAAACTAGGGGCTGCTTATATACGAACAAGTGTAGATAAAACAGGAAATAAAATAAGCCCACAACAACAGTATAATGCAATTAAAGAATTTGCTGATAAGAAATCTATTACCCTTATTAATCAAGGTTATTACGATGAAGATGTTTCAAGTGAAAACTTTGAAGATAGACCTGCTTTCCAACAATTATTAAATGATATTGATAAATTCAACATCAAGTATCTAATCTGCTACGATAGTAGCCGCTATACTCGTGTAGTTAAGGATTTTATTAATATGACTACAGATTTGCAGGAAAAAGGAATAAAGATATTCTTTGCAAATAATAGTAAGGAGCTTAACCTCCTTGACTGGAATAGTAATACTATGATGGATTTAATTCAGTCTATTTTTGATCAGAATATGCGCGAAGAAGTCAGAACAAAAGTATCAGCCAATATGAATGAACTTGTTGATATGGGCTGTTATATAGGTGGCCCTATTCCGATTGGACTCTCAGTAGAAGAAGTTGAAATAGACGGTAAGAAGAGAAAAAAATATTGTTTAGGTGATAAAAAAGAAATTGACTTGGTTAGAAACATTTTTAAGTGGTATTTAGAAGAGGATAAGAGCCAAAGTGAAATCGTACGATTAGCGGACAAACAATATGCTGATATCTTAAATGAAAATGATTTAAAAAAGTATCGAAAAAAAGGAACTGAAGACAATTATAACGGTGTATTCTTTAATAGCAAAAAAATCTGGAGAATTCTAAGAAATCCTTCTTATACAGGTTATATGGTTAAGAATAGGAGAAAAAGAATAACAAAGAAGAAAAGAACAGATAACCCTATTGAAGAATGGTATTGGAGTAAAAATTATAGAGAAGGAAAAGAGCCAGACTTCACTCCAATTGTTCCATTTGAAACATGGGAAAAAGTACAACAAAAGCTACAGGATAGAAAGCCCAAACAAAAGCATTATGATCCTCAGAGAGAAAATAGCCCATATTTACTTTCCGGTATGTTGAAGTGCAACGAATGTGGGAGAGCCATGAATGGCACTTATACATTAGGAAAAGTTAAAAAGGATGGCACGCGTTCTAAGTTTTATTACTACAAATGTGATGTAGCTATAAAAAGTAAAGGCCAAAATTGCAGTAATAAGAAAATGGTACGTTGTGAAAAGGTTGATGATTTAATCATTGACATCTTTGGTAATGCAATTATATTACTAAATGTATTAAAGACGTTATACAGTTATCAAAAAGATGCTCTAGAAAATAATACTGCATATCTTGAGAAAATAAACGAATTAGATAATAAAATAAAAAAGACTGAGGAATCCAGAGATGGTATTATTTCTAGTATTGGTCAAGCATCAGACCCAGAGTTTAAAATGGAACTAATAAAACAAGGTGAAGAATTAACAAAACAGATGAGAGAATTAAGAAAAGAGAAAAACTATTTAAACGAGGAACAAGAAGAACAGAGCATGAAAAAGGTTGAGTTACAAGAGGTTGTAAGTTTATTGCTTCAGCCTGAAATCTTTTATAAAAATCAATCAACTAAACAAGTAAGAAATTATTTAAAACATGTGATAGAATCAATTGAGTATAAGCCAAATAAGGAAATTGTAATTAATTTAAAGTTTGCTAAAAAGGCAATGAGTATCACCACCGTACCTACTGAAAAATTTAATAAATTGAAAGATGAACTAAAAACCGAAAGAGGTAGAGTAAGTAAAAAGAAAGTAAAAGAACAAAATCAAATAGTCCTATTCAGTCTCTTATCTGCATTGTGGGATAAAGACCCTAATAAATTAGGGAAAGATGAGGCTAGTATAATAAAGTTTATAATTGAGGCTTTAGAGGAATTTAACAGGACGAATGAGGAATTAGCATACCCAAAGTTTAGTGGTACGGTGGCACACGGGGATTCATTCGTCCCTTAATTTTATGGGATGGGTGATTTTTTTGTATATAAAAATAAATATTCATCCTCCCAAAGTAATTTGGCTCAGACGGAATATCACCACATATAACAACGAGCAAATAAATATTTGGAGGGTTTCATATGAAAACAATTTTTTCAGGAATTCAACCGAGTGGAACATTAACGCTTGGAAATTATCTTGGGGCATTACGACAATTTGAACAATTACAGGATGATCATGAATGCTACTTTTGTATTGTGGATGAGCATGCAATTACGGTTCCACAGGATCGCCTTAAATTACGAAAAAATATTCGCTCATTAGCAGCACTTTATCTGGCGTCTGGAATTGATCCGGAGAAGTCAACATTATTTATTCAATCTGAAGTCCCAGCACATGCTCAGCTAGGTTGGATGATGCAATCCATCAGTTATATGGGTGAGTTAGAAAGAATGACACAATTTAAAGATAAATCAGAAGGTAAATCAGCTGTTTCTGCTGCATTATTTACCTACCCATCCTTGATGGTAGCTGATATTTTACTTTACGGCACAGATATTGTTCCTGTCGGAGATGACCAGAAACAACATTTAGAACTAACCCGTAATCTGGCACAACGCTTTAACAATCGATTTAATGATATTTTCACAATTCCAGAAGTTCATATACCTAAAGTAGGCGCACGCATTATGTCTCTACAAGATCCAACAAAGAAAATGAGTAAATCAGATGAGAATGTAAAAGGTTTTATTTCAATGTTAGATGATCCGAAGAAAATCGAAAAGAAAATAAAAAGTGCTGTTACAGATTCAGAGGGTATTGTGAAATACGATAAGGAAAACAAAGCCGGTGTTTCTAACCTACTAACCATTTATTCGAGCTGTACAGGAGAATCCATAGAATCATTAGAACAAAAATACGCTGGTAAAGGATATGGAGATTTTAAACAAGGTGTCGCAAATGCCGTCATTCAAGTACTTGAACCAATTCAAAAAAGATATTATGAATTAATTAATTCACCTGAACTGGATGAAATATTAGATGAGGGTCAACAGAAAGCATCCTTTACGGCAAATAAAATGCTGAAAAAAGCTAAAAAAGCAATGGGACTTGGCCGTGTAAGAAAATAAACCAAAAAAATCAGTGTCTAGCAAAAGCTATTCACTGATTTTTTGATTCCTTTTGGAAGTGTTACTAACATCTTCTAATTCCCATAACTTCTCTAAAAATGGTTGTCCCTTAATTAACTTTTGACATAAATCTTCATGTGCTATACTCCAACCCTGTTTTACACCATCATATAATTTCTCCCATACTCTATGTTCGTCCATAAAACGAATAGATGGATATAGTTTAGGGTCCCATTCTGTTAGCCAATAACGTAGTTCCTCGATATTATTTGTTGTTCTTAGTTGGTCTAAAGCCATCATAAGTAATTGTTTTAATTGTTTCTCCCGACGAGTAAGCCCAACAACAAGTTGTGGGTGCATAGATAACATATGATATTCTTTTTTGTACTTTTTGGGATCAAATTGAAAGTTTTCCTGTCGTGCATCTTTTATCATATCGTAAACCATCTGTTCTTGTCTTGGGATTAACCGACTTTTTCGAATTGGAATATCATAACCAATAGTATCAAAAGCTATAATTTCGGTGCCATCTGTAATAATACAGGCGTAATCTAACACTTTTCTTTCCATGCCTCGCCTCATATATGCTTGTTGATAAATCACTTCTAGAAATTGCTTCGGTATATCATGCATATCATTTTCAATATAATCATAAAGTGGTTTTGTTATGTAAAGAAGTGGAATTTGGTCCAATAATTCAATTTTATCTTGTCGGCGCCATTCATGGAAAAATGGTACATTATAAGCATTTTCTTCTCCTTCAAACCAATTCACCCAAACATCATGTAAATATAACATTTTTTCAACCCTCACTTTTATAGATGATTCCTTTCCAACGACTTTTTTTATCAACATATTTAACAAAATATGTCTGTCGTTATCATTCATTATGACCAATTTGATGAATATTATTCGATATTTACATCATAGTTTATTGGGAAAACGATGGATGGAAATCATCATAAAAATAAGACCCAAGGGCAAAAAGTAGCACTCCAAACGACCAGTAATATATTGAAAATATTCAAGCCAAGACACTCCAGCAGGTAAAAAATTTAAATAAGCAATGATGGATATTCCTCCGGTGATTGATAAACCAAATCCGATTAGAAATAAAAAAATATACCCCATACATTACTCCTCCATACTTGTCCATTACTCTATTTTATGCACCTCTAGTGAAATCATGAATGATAAGATAGATGTTTCTAGATGGACTAAAGCGAAACTTCAATCGGTTGAGGTCATACAGTCGGTTAACCTGCGAAAAAAAAGATTGGTCGATTTACATTGACCAATCTTTCTTTTTATTGATATTTTTTAAATAGTAATGCGACATTATGTCCACCAAAACCTAGTGAATTACTCATCACTACATTGACATTTTGTTTGCGGGCTTTATTTGGGACATAGTCTAAATCACATTCAGGGTCTGGTGTTTCATAGTGAATGGTTGGTGGTATGATTTGTTCCTCAATCACTTTTACAGATATGACTGACTCCACTCCACCTGCAGCACCAAGTAAATGCCCTGTCATTGATTTTGTTGATGAAATAGCAAGTTTGGATGCATGTTCACCATATACAGATTTAATTGCTTCTGTTTCATACTTATCATTTAAGTCTGTACTTGTTCCATGCGCATTGATATAATCGACATCTTCTGGTTTTAATCCAGAATGTTCAAGCGCTTGTTTCATGGCACGAGCAGCACCTTCCCCATTTTCAGCTGGTGCTGTAATATGATAGGCGTCACCTGTTGAGCCGTAACCGACAATTTCTGCATAGATTGGTGCCTGGCGTTCTAAGGCAGATTCCAATGTTTCTAAAATCAGTATCCCGGCCCCTTCACCCATAACGAAACCATCACGATTTTTATCAAATGGTCGGCTAGCAGTGTTTGGGTCTTCATTAAAGGATAATGCACGCATGGAAGAAAATCCTGCAAAAGCCATATTCGTGATAGGAGATTCTGATCCACCAGTAATCATATAGTCTGCATCCCCACGTTGTACCGCACGAAAAGCATCTCCAATGGAATTTGCACCAGAGGCACACGCGGTGACAGTACAAGAATTAATCCCTTTTGCTCCTAATTGGATGGATACTTGTCCTGCTGCCATATCAGGAATCATCATTGGAACAAAGAATGGACTAACACGACGATATCCTTTTTTCAAGAAGCGTCTAAATTGTTCCTCATATGTTTGCATGCCGCCAATTCCAGAACCAATCCAGACACCAACTCTTTCAGCATTTGATTCATCTATAGTGAGCTTCGCATCTTCTACAGCCATTTTAGACGCTGCTACTGCATATTGGGTAAATAAATCCATTTTACGAGCATCTTTTTTTTCTAGATATTGTAAGATATCAAAGTCTTTTACTTCACCTGCAACCTTTGCAGGAAATTCATTCTTATCTACTTTTGTTACAAAATCAATGCCGGACTTCCCTTTAATTAGGTTTCCCCACATTGTTTGCACATTATTTCCGACAGGGCTGATTGCTCCAATTCCTGTTACAACAACTCGTCTGTTCTTCATTCGTTTTGATCCTCCTCATATATATAAAGGTTTCAAAGTAATTATTTTCCCCAACGTAAGGCAACTGCACCCCATGTCAAACCGCCACCAAAACCGACTAAAACGATAAGATCACCGTCTTTAATTTTACCATTTTGGACACTTTCGGATAGGGCGATTGGTATCGATGCTGAAGAATTATTTCCATATTTTTTTATGGTTTTTGCCATTTTATCTTCTGAAACACCTAAACGTTCCCTTGCCGCATTCATAATCCGCATATTTGCTTGGTGCGGGATCAAATAATCGACATCTTCTTTGGAAAGACCAATTTGATCAATTACATTAATGGATGATTGTGGCATTTGGCGAACAGCAAACTTAAATACTTCTCGACCATTCATGGAAATATGTTGCTCTTTATTCTGATATAAATGTTTTCCACCAGTACCATCTGCTCCTAATTCAAACGAGAGAATTCCTTTTCCCTCTGAAACTTCTCCAAGAACAACGGCACCTGCCCCATCTCCAAATAACACACAAGTACTACGATCTGACCAATCAGTAATTTTAGATAGTTTTTCTACACCGACAACAAGTACGTTTTTGTATGTTTTTGTTTCAATAAACTGTTTCCCAGTAATCATACCATACATAAATCCAGCACAAGCTGCACTTAAATCCATCGCTGCCGCGTTTTTTGCACCTAAATCATCTTGTATCTTACATGCAACAGATGGAAATGGTGTATCTGGTGTAACAGTAGCTACTAAGATTAAGTCAATTTCCTCTGGCTGAACTTTCGCATCTTCCAAAGCAATTTTTGCTGCTTCAAAAGCCATATCAGATGTATCCATACTATCTTCTGCAATTCTTCTTTCTTCAATTCCCGTCCTTGTGCGAATCCACTCATCTGACGTATCAACCATTCGCTCTAATTGTTTATTCGTTATTACTTTATCAGGAGCAAAATGACCAACACCTAATACTCCAACACCCATAACGACATCTCCTTATAAAAACAAAAATTAATATCAAACATTATGACTTGGTACTAATTTTAATCGATATAAACAAATTGTTCAAGATTAAACTATTATTTTTGATATGGCAGAAGACCTGTTGAATAATAATTTTCTAATGTATTATCTATCTTTCTTTGAACATTTAGAGGAACTTCTTCACTGTATGGACCTAATGTAATGATTTTTTTATCATGATTAAAGGAATAGATTTTTCCTTCTAATTTACCTTTGGCCATTTTTTCAGCTGTCATTTTATAAATTGTATCTACATTAAGAATAGTGCTAGATAAAACATAGCTAGAATCAATTTCAGATTGATCCATCATGTATCCAATTGAATAACGGTGATCCTTGCTTGCTTTATGTATAATTGTCTCACTAAAAACATCATTTGCAGGATAAAAAACATCCACATTTTTTGCTTTTAAATTTTCATAGCTTTCGGCAATTAATTCTTCATCTGCAACATCTTGAATAAACTCAATTTGAACCTTACCATTAGGATTTGCCTGTTTTACCCCTTCAAAAAAGCCTTCTATTTCTGTTTGCCATTCATATGCCGCAATAATGGCAACTTCATTTGTTTTGGTCATTTCACCTGCAAGAAGTCCTGCAAAATATCCTATTGGGAATAAATTGATATTCACGCTCGATACATTGTCACTTGTATATCCGCCATTAAAATAAACAAAATGAACATCTGGATAGTGGGATGCAAGATCAACGATATATTTTTCAAAATGACTACTGTGCCCAAAAAGTAAATTAACCCCTTTTTTGGCAAATTGGTCAATCACATCGACTGCTTCCTCTTCTGTTTGTATATTTGTTTCATAAAGAACGTCCACATCTGGATAAGTTTCTTTAATTCGCTCGAGACCTTCATAACCTTTTATTTCCCAAGCAGATGCATTCTTTGGCTTTTCTGTGATCATACCAACTTTATAAAGTTCACCTCGATCAGGATTACTACAGCTAGACAATATGATGATTATCATGAAGATAAATATAGCTTTTTTCAATTTCTGCACCCCTTTTTTTCTGTCAAGCTGTTTATTTTAAGTTTCATAAAAATGTTTATGTCGCTGATAATGTTTTTTTAACAATTCAATGATTTCATCCTTAGACCTATTGTCACGAATATAAATATATTTTTCAAGGTTTTCCTTCTCCATTTTCCCCGTTTTACATGACTTTATGTTTATTATCGGTGATACATTTGTACTTTTTAATAATTGCATGCAAGCATTTATAAAATCACCGATATAAATTGCCTCAGTGAAAAGTTTTGAATGAAAGTGGATTAACTTATTTTGTACAAGAACACCATCCTTTTTTATAGGCATCCATTCACCTACCAATAAAGATACAATAAGTTCTATTTGCTGTACAAGAAAACCTTCTTCATTATATTTTTTAATTTGAATGATTGTTTTTGTATTTGACTCGGGTATTTTTTTGTTTACGGAAATAAAGCAGTCATAATCATTATTCTCTTTTGATTCGGAGAGGGAAAAAGCTGCATTTCTCCCGAAAAAATCAAATAAATATTCCTCTTTTACTCCCCTATTTTTACTTCTTTCACCAACAACTTCATAGCCTTCTTCCAATAATTTATTTACAATATGAAAACCAATCCAATGAAAGCAATTTTCTATAAAGATACGCATGTTAGCCCTCCCTATTTATATTATATTATTTCCTTTCTAACAAATGCTTTCATTTTGTGATTTGTTCTGATAAACTATAAAAGGTATGATTGTTTTTATAAGAACGATAATGAGAAAATCATGAACGAGGTGTTGAAATTGCGCTACATAATGACAGTTATTTGGGCTCTTTTAATTGGTGGAGTCGTTTCTTACGTTTTAACTAGTATGGCGGGTGACCCTTTCAACCTAAATACCTCCTTAATCATTTCTGCAATCATTGCAGTTGTTATTTTTGTATTAGGTGACGGAATTCTAAAAGGGAATAGCCAAGAGTAAAACGCCGTAAAATTTTGCATGAAAAACCCTTGCCTTCTTGAGATTGGATTGGTAGGCAAGGGTTTTCCTTTATGTTTTATTTTTCAGGTTAATACCAAGGCAATAATGAAATGGCTGTTAAAGCTGCTAAGGGCAAAATAAACCTCCTGAATCTTCTTGGGGGATGCCCATAACCATAAAATGGGGAACCATAACCCGGATAACCCCCATATCCGTAACCATATTGACGTAATTCATTTACACTTGCAGGAGTTCTTTCCGGTGTGTTGGCCTGTTCTATTGGCACAGCAAAATAAACATATTCATCGTCCAGTCCTGTAATGATTCCGTCAAAACTATATCCGTCATTCGTCTCTGCCATCACATATGAATGTAAATGGTCTTTACATAGATGATACATTTTATCTTTATTGTCTTTCATATTGATTACCTCCTCACCTTAGACTATTCATTTGCCCATTAGAGAGTGATTGAGAGGTATCATTTTATTTAAACATGTTATTTTTAAGGAGGAGACTCTGGTGAATATTACAACAGATTTACTCACAATCATGAAATACTTATTTTTAGGACTGCTTCAAGGATTTACAGAACCAATTCCAATTTCATCCAGTGGACATTTAATCATTTTCCGTGATTTATTTGGAGTTGTTGTTGAAGGTTTATCGTTTGAAATTTTAGTGAACTTCGGATCACTCATAGCTGTATTAATCATTTATCGAAACGATATTATTCGTTTAATTCAAAATGGGTTACGATATATCACTACTCGAGAAGCAGATGCAAAAGACGACTTCCGCTTTATTATATATCTTGTTATTGCAACAATACCAGCTGGTGTCATTGGTGTCTTATTTGAAGATAAAATCGGGGATATTAGTAAGGCATCGACAGTTGGATTTACCTTAATTATTACGGGGATTGCTTTATGGATCATTCGTAATTTACGTGGTAGAAAAAGTGATGGCGACTTAACATGGAAAGATGCGCTTATCGTTGGACTAGCTCAAGCAGCAGCACTTATCCCTGGAATTAGTCGTTCAGGAGCAACGATTGTAGCTGCAATGCTTCTTGGAATGAAACAGGAAACAGCATTACGTTTCTCTTTCTTATTATATATTCCAGTTAGCCTTGGAGTTACCATTTTAGGTATTCCAGATATAATAGGTGATGCGAACTTTGAATGGGTTCCAAATACCATTGCATTGATTGCTTCGCTTGTCGCAACATTCTTTGCTTTAAAATGGTTTATGAATATAATGGCAAAAGGAAACTTAAAGTACTTTGCTTATTATTGTTTTATTGTTGGAGCCCTAGCCATTTTATTTATGTAATCAATAGATGAAGCCGTGCTGTAATATAGCACGGCCTTTTTTTGTTAGCCTTTAATTCGCTTCGTGAAAGATCTACCGTAATGGTATCTATACAAAAAAGCCAATTAAAAAGAGATTCATTCTAAAAAAGAACGAACCTCTTCAAAAGGAATTATTTTATCAATCTGGAATTCCGAGAGCGATTTTTGCATAACGTGACATTTTATCTTTTCCCCATGGTGGATCCCATACGATATCAACTTGTATTTCCTTAATTTCAGGAAAATCTGCCAATGCACGACGTACGTCTGCCTCAATATGGCCAGCTAATGGACATCCCATGGAAGTTAGTGTCATTGTCACTGTACACAAACCTTCCTCATCCATATCTACATCATATATTAAACCAAGGTTGACAATATCAATACCTAACTCTGGGTCAATAACGTTTTCTAGAGCACCTAAATAGTTTTCTTTTAATGCTTCATCCATGTCTATCCCCCTCTTTTTGTGTATATCATTATTAAAACATATTTTAATGTTTTTTAAAACTATATTGGTCACGAATAGAGATTCATCATGACTGAATTTCATATTTTATGCAAATCCAAGTTTCTACAGATGTTTCTTAAACCACTTTACTACTTCTAAAATAGCGAATCGACTTACTTTATGATCCCGGCCCTTTTCCCTAATAAAATGGATGTCCTTATTCCGATCATATTTTTCTCTTGCTTTTTGGTAAAAAGTAAAAGAGTGGTCAAAAGGAACGACCGGATCTTTATCCCCATGCCAGAATAATAATGGGCGGTTATTTAATGCCTCCATATTTTTCGATAAATCAATGGATTGTAGTTCTTGATATAATTTATCAATTTCCTTTTGAGGTATTTCTGGATTATCTGTTTTTGCATATTGTTCTAACATGAATGTGGCAAATTCTGATGGTTTTGGACTCCCCATTAAAACAGCAGCCACATCAATCCACGGATATTTAACCATAACTGCAGCTGTTGTAATCCCACCCATGCTCGTTCCAGCAACACCAAATTTATCATTTTCAATAAGATTTTCAGCTTGTAAATAAGCCCGGATGGTTTGTAAATCTTCCACATTTTGCATGACGATATCCCAAAATGCTACTTGTCTTTTAAGGGAAGAAATATTCCCCTCTCGTTCCCCATGGTGAATACTGTCTGGAAGGATTACTCGGTAACCTTCCTCTGCTAATAAAAAGGCAATTGGTAAATCATGTTCTTTCGCACTTGTAAAGCCGTGAAAATATGTAATAATTGGTAAAGGTTCCATAGCCTTCTCGTTTTCAACGATTACAAGGCACGGTATGTTGTCTATTTTTATTTTTGAAACACTAATCAACGAAGTATCCTCCTCTTTCAAAATTATTATTGTCCATTTATCATATAGTCTTTTAAGGCATCTGAAAAGAAAAAACCCTTTACTTCTTAGTTAATTATTTATAAACTGGTTAAAATGAGGTGAATAAAATGGAGAGGAAAAGACATTTAATTGCTTTAGATTTAGATGGAACATTATTAACAAACGAGAAGAAAATAAGTTCACATACAAAAAATGTCATACTAAAAGCGAAAGAACAAGGACATGTTGTTGTCATTGCAACAGGTCGTCCACATCGCTCAAGTATCTTGTACTATAGACAGCTTGGTCTTAAAACTCCAATGGTTAATTTTAATGGTGCCCTTATCCACCACCCACAAGATAAAAAGTGGGAAGGTTCACATAACCCACTTGAACAAAAAACAGCTTTGAATATTGTTGATGCTTGTTATGATTTGTCTGTAAATAATTTGATGGCAGAAGTACAAGATAATGTTTTTTTAGATAAATATGACAAATCCTTATTAGATATTTTCCTGCATAGCTCAGAAGAACTACCTTACAAGATCGGAAGTTTACGAAAAGAACTAAAAGAAGATCCAACTTCCCTTCTCATTTACCCACGTGAAGAACATATTGATGAATTAAGAAATCTTCTAGATGACCAACATGCAGAGCTCATCGAACATCGTAAATGGGGAGCACCATGGAATATCATTGAAATTGTTAAAAAGGGAATGAATAAAGCAGTAGGATTACAAAAAATCGCTCAGTATTATAATATACCAAAAGAAAGAATTATTGCATTTGGTGATGAAGATAATGATTTGGAAATGATTGACTATGCTGGTGTTGGTGTTGCTATGGGAAATGGTATTGATGAATTAAAGTCCATTGCAAAACATATCACAGATACAAATGAAGAAGATGGTATTGGCAATTTTATCAAGACTTATCTAAATATTCATTTGCATGAATGAAATAATCTCGATACCGGAAATTACCTTTATAAAAAATAATTCAATATCCATACTAATGGTGAGCGCAAAAAGCGTTCACCTTTTTTCTTAGGGGGTTGACCTGATGAAAAAAAAGTCAAAAGAGCAAGAAACAGAAGAACTTTTCTCTTCCAAACCAGCTAAGAAACAACAGACACCACATTCAGACCAGCATTTTACAGACAAAAAACGGAAACAAAAAGAAGTTGACAACCACACTGTAGGAGGGTTTTAATGGCTAACGATAACTTATTTCAGCAAGCTAAAGATGCTGTTAATAATTTTATGACAAGTAATCCAAATGAACAAGATAAACAAGCAGCTAAAAATGCTATCCAAGCGGCATATACAAACTGTACTCCAGAGGAAAAGCAACATTTACAGCAATTGGAGCAACAATTGGAACAAAACCAACAGTTGAGTTAACGAAGCTCTCTATGGTCGGTCAAGTATTTCTCACTTAGAAATTCCTAAACATCATACCATTCGTGATGGTGATTACGGTACCATTATGTAATGGGAATGGGTTACTTTAAGCGAATGGATGGAAAGGTGCTCTAAAATTGGAGCACCTTTTTTCCTTTTTCTTTCGCCTTTTATGTATTTTTGGTATGATAAGGGTAAGTATATGTAGGAGGGATCGTTATGGGTATTCGTGTGGAAGAAACACCAAATCCAAATGCTATTAAGTTTACAACAGAAAGCCTAATTTTTGAAGGGACTGCAAGTGTTTCGGTAATGCCTGGAGATACGAGTGAACATGAAATTATGAATGATTTAATGAAATTAGATGGTGTAGCAAATGTATTTGGCTACCAAAATTTTATTACCGTAAATAAAGATTTTGATGCAGAATGGGATGAATTAATCGAAAAGGTAAAAGAAATCATCCAAAAACACGGATATTAATTCAATACATAAAGATACCCAAAGGATTATCCTTTGGGATTTTTTAATTCATAAAAAAACTTCCCCTCTCAGTAAGAAGAGAAGTTTATAAATAAGAGAAATCAACTGTAATATAATTGGAACTAATTTTATCTCCATGAATATTTTTTCCGTAAATATTAATAATAACTAACTCCCCATTTTCCTTTACTTCTTTTGGGGTATCATACATGATTTCGAAACTTTCCCATTCTTCATTTGGATTATCTACAGAATAGGCTGTTTCCTCAACAATCTTCTTGCCATCCTGTTCCATTTCATAGTAAAATTCATATTGATTTGTTTTTACCTTGCCCCGAATCACCACTTCTTTTGCTTGAACATCTACATGTATTCCCCTAAACTTTACTTTTGTTTGTTCGTCTGCTTTCTCTTCTTCCGTGGATTCTTGGCGATCGGAGTTTTCATTTTCCTCCCCCGCTTCACAACTAACTAAGAAGAATGCCAACAAAATTATTAATAGAAAAATAAAACGTTGTTTCACACTGATTTTCTCCCCTTTGAACACAGATTTCATATTAATCATCTCGCCTAAATAATCCAAAGATGCCAGCCGTTTCTACAATATTCGTGAATGCCTCTGGATCTGTTTCCTGAATCACTTCCTCTAAATAGTACAATTCATAGCGAGTAATCACTAAATATAACATATTTTTATCTTCATTCGAATAAGCCCCTTTTGCAGGTAATATAGTAATACCGCGGACTAAACGGTGGTGAATTGCCTTTTGTAATTCTTCTGCTTTTTTCGTAATAATCATGGCTGTTACTTTTGTATGGCGTGTATGTATTGTATCAATAACACGAGTGTTTACATAAAGTGAAACTAATGTGTATAGCGCATTTTCAGGTTCGTACAAAATCCCTGCTGTCCCAATAATAATCGCATTTAACGTTAAAAAATAAATCCCAATTGGCCGATCTTTGATTCGCGATAAAATCAAGGCAATAATATCCATACCACCTGTGGAACCACCTATTTTCAATGTTAATCCAACACTCGCACCACCAATTAAACCACCAAATACTGCATTTAAAATAATATCATCAGATAAATGGAGGACTGGAAGTAATTCTAGAAAGAATGATGTAAATGCAACAGAAACTAAACTATAAATAGTAAATGCTTTTCCAATCTTCAACCAGCCTATTATAATTACAGGAATATTAAACAGTAGAAGTAATATTCCAGTTCCAATACCAATATTAAAAAAATCATTAAATATACTCGAAACTAATTGTGCTGCACCTGTAAAACCACTCGCATAAACATTCGCACCAATTAGAAAAAAGTTTAAAGCAATCGCATTTAAAAATGCACCAAAAATGACTATAAGCGTTCTTTTCAATTCTGTTTTTACCATTACATAAAGTCCTCCTTTAAAACAACTATTTCCCTTTTTATTCTATGTTTCCCTTATTTCCAACGAAACATTTTGACTAAGTAGTATACTAGAGATAAACTTATTATAATACATTACATAGAAATGAAGGTGAAAGCATGAATGTTCAGATTCTTGTTGATACTGCTTGTGATTTAACCGAAGAACAGTATAAAACATATGGAATAGAAAGGCTACCATTAACTGTTCATTTAGCTAAAAAAGAATATCGAGATGGGATTGATATTACTCCTAAAAAAATTTATGATGCAATGAGAAGTGGAGAAAGTCCAACTACATCTCAAGTTTCCTTACAGACATTTCAAACTATTTTTACGACATATGCTAAAGAAAAACATGCCTTATTATACTTATCATTTTCATCTGAACTATCCGGCACATATCAAACGGCAAAAATGATGGAGCAACAAGTCTTAGAAGAATATCCAGAAGCGGAACTTCATGTACTTGATACAAAATGTGCCTCCATAGGTTATGGACTTGTCGCAATTCGTGCTGCAAAGCTTGCTAATGAAGGAAAGAGTATGGAAGAAATCATTGAAACCGTACAATATCATACCAAACATATGGAGCACATTTTTACGGTAGATGATTTGAAGTACCTATACCGTGGTGGACGTGTGAGCAAAACAGCTGCATTTGTTGGCTCTTTACTTAAAATTAAACCCGTTCTCCATGTGGATGAAGGTAAATTAATCCCTATTGAAAAAGTCCGTGGTTCCAAACGTGTACTAAAACGAATGTTGGAAATCATGGAAGAACGTGGAACAGATTTCGAAAACCAAATAATTGGTATTAGCCATGGAGATGACATCGAACGAGCGAAACAATTGGCAGAAATGATTAAAGAAAAATTTCCTGTTCAAGATGTGCTCATCGAGATGGTAGGAGCTGTTATTGGTGCACATTCAGGCCCAGGAACGATTGCCCTTTTCTTCCTAAATAATGACTATAAGTAACTTAAATTATTTCAAAATGATAGAAATTATAGTGACATTTGTTCTTAATTCGTCATATACTTGTTATTTTCTTTTGACATTTTTATTACAGCCTTGCATCCTCTTATTTAGTTAAGCATCATAGGTATAGAGGATATTGAATAGGGAGATGACATCATGCCAAAGTACATCACACATTTTACTTTCTTATTTTTTGCTTTTGTTGTTGGAACAGGAATTTGGATGCGAATCTATCCATTTTCCCCTTCTCGTGTGCCATATGATCATCTATTACATGCACACTCCCATGTAGCATTTCTGGGATGGGTATTTTTAGGTTTACTACTCATCTTCCTAAAAATAACATGGACAAACATCAAATCTAAGAAACATGTGCATTTTATGATTATTACCGTGATTATAGTAACCATTCTAATGTTTTTTGCTTATATATATCAAGGATATGATGTATTTTCAATTATCATGGCTACTCTTCATATCTTTGTAGAATATTGGGTTGCTTTGTTTATTTATCTACAAATGAAAAAGTCTAGACTATTTTCTAAAACAGCAAGTCTTTATATAAAAGGGGCACTAATTGCGCTGGTCATTTCTTCGATAGGCCCATTCTTATTAGGATTTATTGCTGCTAAAGGTTTACAGGACTCTTATCTTTTTGAGATGACTATTTATTTCTATTTGCATTTCCAATACAATGGTTGGTTTCTATTATTCTTAATTGGACTATTTATTACTATTATCCAATCTAAAAAAATAAAAGTTAATGAGTTACTTATGAAGCGTGCATTTTGGCTCTATCTCATTTCCTTATTCCCAGGATACCTTCATTCCGTGTTATGGGTTGACTTAGGTACTGCTGCAACGATTGTATCTGCAATAGGTGTAGTCGGTCAATGGATTGCTATTATTTGTATTGTCTATGCTTTAAAAGGAATCAGTCCTGCTATTTCCAAGCATTTCGGGAAATTCATTAAAAATAGTATCCTATTTGTTCTTGCATTGTTAGTCATCAAACATTCACTTGAATTAGGTATGATTATTCCTGGTTTAGCAGGTCTCGTATATGACACAAGATCTGTTGTCATTGGTTATTTACATTTTACTCTGCTTGGATTTGTTAGTATGTTTATTTTAGTGCAGTTAACAATGATTCAAATTCTTAGTCCTAGCCACCTAGCAATCAAAGGGGCTTGGATCTTTTTCCTAGGATTCTTATTAAATGAAGTACTCTTATTTACACAAGGTTTAACAGAATGGTTAGCTTTTTCCTCTGTGCCATTCTACTTAGAAGGATTGCTCTTAGCAGCCATTCTTTTAGGAATTGGGGTCCTCTATTTATGGATTTCATATAAGAATACGAAAATAGTATAAGGGATCCCCTTATACTATTTTGTTTCTTGTTGATTGATTTGCTTTTGCTTTCTACTTAAATATATAACCGCTGCTACGAATAGAACAAATACAACAACCATTGGAAGAATGAATATCCAATTCAATCCTGTTTCATCTTCGACAACATAGACCTCCGATGACTCTCGAGGAATGCCGATTTTATATTCACCATTTTTATTCTCCCGGACGAGATTATCCTCTAATACACCTCTTAATTGAACATTTGAATCAATGTCCGTTAATTCTACAACACGTGATTCCGTATCATTATTTATTGCTACATAAACTGTTTCATCCTTATAGCTTCGTTTAAAAACACTCATTCCTTGATCTGTTGCAACTACTTCAAAATCACCTAAACGTAATGCAGAAAACTGTTCCCTTAATGAAGAAATTCGAGTATAATATTCCTTTAATTCAGGTTCCCCACTATTAAATTGCATAAGAACTTGTGTTTCAGGATATTTTTCCCCGTACATTGGAATTTCTGAACCTTGATAAATGAACGGCACTCCTGGGGTCGTATATATATAAGTTAAAGCGAGTTTCCATGCTGTAACGAGATTTCGACCTTCCTCTGTAAATTGATGTGTAAATCTTTTTTTAAACTTATCATCAATACTTATTAAGCCAGGTTGTTTTCCGGTTTCCTCCCAAGTTGTATAGATATGGGATACAGGTTCATCCTCATTTGCAAACACATGAGCCATTACTTCTTGTAATTTATTATTTTCCACAAAGTCTAGTCCTGCCATTGCTTTCTCGTTCATTTCAACACTTGCTTCAGATAATGTTCCAATTAAAATAAAATCTGGATTTTTTTCTTTCAAATGCCCTGTGAAATTTTCTAAAAAGGAAGGTTCTGCCTTGTCCACTTCATGAATCTTGAAACCATCAATCTCCGTTTCATCTATCCAATAATCTGCAACTTCTTTTAAGTAGTTTTGCACTTCTGGTAGTTCTTGATTCAGTGCAACAGCTTCTTCTAACCATGGAGCTACTTCTTTATCAATCTTTTCTGATTCATCAATCCAGGCTTTATTATCTGTTGTAATTGGATGAGATGCTGCTATATAATTTGGCACAAACTCTAAAATCACTTTCATTTCCCGTTCGTGTGCCTTGTCAATTAACTCTTGTAAATCTTCCATTGTTCCAAATTCGTTCTCGACCTTAAAATGATCCTCAATCCAATAACCATGAAATCCATTATCTGCATTTTCCATAACAGGAGATAAAGAAATCGTTGTAAATCCTAAACTTTTCAATTCATCTAATTTAACCGTAATCCCCTGTAAATCTCCACCATGGTAGGCATAAGGATCATCTACATCGACTTTTTCACTATTTTCCTGATTCATATTGTTGAATCGATCTACAACAATATCATAAATGACCTCATCTTCTAGATGTTCATTTGCTTCAGCAGATATAGCGATTGGGGTGAAAGCAAAAAATAACGCCATCATCATCCCTATTTTTATTATTTTCTTCATATTTTCCTCCATGTCTCTTTGACTTCTCTAACAATAAAATAAGACTATTCCTTCATCTTGGAATAGCCTTATTTTGTTGTATTCTTTTCTATTTAAGCAAGACCAAATGTAAGTCGAGTAAAACCTAAAATCAATGTAATAATAAAGGCGATAACTAGTTGAATCCAAGCGCCTTTCGTTGATTTACCTTTGGCCGTTTTGACAGCAATCATCTCTATTGCAGCGATGACCCATATTCCAGCAATTGTTTTTGCGATTACCTCTCCAAGTAATGATCCACTCATACCCATTTTCGCATAGGCCCCAAATAAATCTCCACCAGAATATAAGATTAGTAAGTAATCCAGGCGCATAATCATATGAGTGATTTTAGCACCCTTTGCTTTTCCTTGTTTATGGAGTACTAAAACAACAATTAATAAAATAAGGGCTAGTACCCATGAAGTAATATGTAAATGTGTATTCATCTATCAAATTCCTCCTTGCTTTTGTTTACATATTTTATTTATTACTAATCATACCATGTTCATGTTATTTAATCACGAAAAAATAATTGAATGATATGTAACATTTCGATATACCTGCTATAATAAATAATGAAAGCGTTTTACTTTTTTAAAGAGAATCGGAGGGATATTTTTGACAATTAATAGTAAAGATATAATTCAGCAAACCGAAACATATGGAGCTAGAAACTATTATCCACTTCCCGTTGTTGTTTCAAAGGCAGAAGGTGTTTGGGTAGAGGATCCTGAAGGTAACCGTTATATGGATATGCTTAGTGCGTATTCTGCGGTAAACCAGGGACATAGGCATCCAAAAGTCATTCAAGCACTGAAAGAACAAGCAGATAAAGTGACGTTAACATCCCGAGCGTTTCATAATGATCAATTAGGTCCATGGTATGAAAAAGTCTGTAAATTAGCAAATAAAGAAATGGCACTACCAATGAATACTGGAGCAGAAGCAGTTGAAACCGCCATTAAAGCTGCCAGAAGATGGGCTTATGATGTAAAAGGCGTACCGGAAAACAAAGCGGAAATTATAGCTTGTGAAGGCAATTTTCATGGCCGAACAATGACAGCTGTCTCCCTATCTTCTGAAGCAGAATATAAACGAGGATTTGGTCCGATGTTACCTGGGATTAAATTAATTCCTTTTGGCGATATTGACGCATTAAAAGCAGCTATCACAGAAAATACGGCAGCTTTTCTTTTTGAACCAATTCAAGGAGAAGCAGGAATCAATGTTCCACCAGAAGGTTTCTTACAAGAAGCTTATGAAATTTGCCAAGAAAACAATGTCCTTTATATGGCGGATGAAATCCAAGCAGGCCTTGGTCGTAGTGGAAAAATGTTTGCTTGTGATTGGGAAGATGTAATACCAGATGTACTTATCTTAGGAAAAGCCCTTGGTGGTGGTGTCATGCCAATTTCTTGCGTGATTGCAAATGAGGATATTCTTGGTGTCTTTAATCCTGGATCACATGGTTCTACATTCGGGGGAAATCCACTAGCATGTGCTGTTTCTATTGCAGCATTAGATGTTCTCGTGGAAGAAAATCTAGTAGAACGTTCTTTAAAACTCGGAAACTATATGATGGATGAGCTAAGGAAAATTAATAATCCGATTATTAAAGAAGTGCGTGGCAAAGGACTGTTTATTGGGGTTGAATTAACCGAATCAGCTCGTCCGTATTGTGAAGCATTGAAAGACAAAGGATTATTATGTAAAGAAACACATGAAAATGTCATCCGCTTTGCCCCACCTCTCATTATCGAGAAAGATGATTTAGATTGGGCATTGGAACAAATTCGTGAAGTAATGAAAAAATAATGGAATGAAAAAAGATACCTTCTACAACCATATAATGTGGAAGGTATCTTTGAATTTATATTTAACTAACGTGCACAGATGATAGCACGATAATACATATCCTAAAGTCGAAATCTAACCAATTTTTAGACCAACCGTTACACCGAAACTTGTTTCCCAAAAGAATAAGCATACCACCACAATAAGAAACCAAGAAATTCTCCAGGCCTTGTTGGAACGTAAAAATTGCATAAAGTTAAAAATACCCAAAATACAATCGAGGAAGCAGTAGCAAACCAAGTCTCGGAACCTACTTCGCCCTAACTCATTCCTGCCCCAAATAAGACGAAGAAATTAAATGATAATAACAAAAGCAAAATAATAATGTTATATATGTGAAACACCTTCTTACTCAATGGTGTCCCTCCATCTTCAACAACTTTACTTTACCCTATTCTTGAACAATGCTTATTTGGCAACTGTTCCCGATTGTATTAGAGGGTAATATCACAATCCTTTCAACGCCCCATTTGATCCAATCCGATTACAATAAAAATCATAATCGCATCAATAAGGGCTAGGATTGCAGAGATTTTCCCAACCACAGCCCCAAACCATACGGTGAATATAGCTGTTAAAAGGGCGATAACACCCAAAACGATAAAAAGAATACCAATACTGTTGCCCAATTTATCGTTATTAACCGGCTCCCACGTTATCCAGAATCCGGCTAGTAAGGAATATATCCCTTTTGTCCGCGCAATATAGCCGATCCAAATAAAAAATACACCGATAATAAGACCGATTCCTGTTTCAATCCCCATTTTTATTCTCGTCTCCTGTTATGCTATTTTCGATTGGAAGTACTATTTTATAAAAACTCTAGAAATAATGATTTAATTAGAACGAATTTCCGACTGCGCAAAAACTGCAGCGTAATTGGTGTTAATCGTGGTTCGTGTACGAATAAAAATAATTACATTCACAGCCGATAAAACTATGAATCCAGCAAGTCCAGTCAATCCGTTAAGTAATTCTGGGTTCCCGCCAGCTACAATCATAATACCGATGGAAGCACTACCATTGATAACGCCATGAAAAAATGCAGCTGGAAAGATGGAACGTGATTTTATTGTAATAAAAGACAAAATCGGGGACATAAGCACACTAAATAGAGTCATCATCAATACGCCGAAGATAGGAGTACTTGGATAGTTATGTCCTGCAAAGATTGTTAGTGGTGCATGCCATAGCCCCCAAATGAGTCCTATGAGAAATGATGCTTTCCAAAAGCCGAGTGCTTGAAACTCCCGAAGAAGAAAACCGCGCCAGCCAATCTCCTCTCCAAAGGCAAAAATAGCGTTGATGGTAATTCCGCCAATAAAACTTTGACCAGCGAGTAACCACAGTGGATGGAAAGGCAGCATCTGGAATAAATTATTCATTGTTGCAGCAGTTGTTGCATCTACGGTACTTAGGTAATTTTCCATCCTTAAATCAAGTGTTACACCTGGGAACAAAATAGCGACCAAGGCAGTTAGTCCAATTAGTAACAACGGAAAGATCATAGCGAAAGGCCACCACCAATTTGGCCGTCTCGTAAGCAATAAGGGTCGAGCGACTGCTTCTTTATAGATTATTTTCTGAACAATCAATACGGCAATTAATGGAATAAACATATACCCTAGCATGAATATATATATTAAAAACGGGTTATTTCCAAGACCACTAAGAAAAAATATAGTAGAAATGCCAAAACTCAATCCGTAAAGCCATAAAATATAAGTCAAAATCTTTCTTTTATCCATTCGAAAACACACATCCATTCTTCATCTTGAACTTTACAAATCATAATTCCTTATTCGATAACCTGACTCAATTGTTACTTCCTTTAAACAACTGACATAAAGGAATGGGCAAACACTAATTTTAGATGCTTCTAAAACGCACCAGAACCACCGCCACCACCACCAACTCCAGAACCAGAACCAACGCCAGCTCCTCCATCACTTGTGATTGTTGCAGCAGAAACTTTCTCCGCGTTAGAAAATGGGTCTGATATGGCACTAGCTAGAAGAATCATCATCCATATATCTGTATTACTGGTATTATATACTTGGACTTCATTTGCAAGTGTCTCTGATTTGTTTCTTATCTTTTTACTATTCATGCCTAATCCATAAATAAATGCGCGCATTTGATCATCATCTAACCATTCTGTCCATTCACTTGGTGTAACTGCTTCATATTTATCTTGAAATTCCTTCCATTGTATGGTTATATGCTCTCCTTTGACTGTCTTCATCTTGTAAAAGATTGAAAATAATAAGCCCATGACAAATAATACTATCCCAAACGTCATCCAGCTAAAAAGTTCGTATACAGCAAATACAATGATAAATGGTAGGAGTAAAAAGATGATTCCGGCAGTAATCCATTTCATTTTCGTTTTATCCTCAAAAAGATGATTGCTTTTCATCTCATCATTCACAGCATCTCGCCATGCATCAAAATCTTCTTGATAAGATTCATGGTTCTCTTCATTTTCTGTATAATCTTCTAGATCGTTTATGGTAAATTTACCTGAATCTCCAATTTCATAAAACAACCAGTCGATTAATTTTTTCTCATGGTCATGTTCTGTCTCTTCTTGTACAACAAAAACGCTTCCTTCCTCCGTCTGTTTCACATATCCCTTACGAACGAGATCTAATAAAGCGGCTGTCAAGGCATCCACAGTTAAATAACCATTACTCATATATCGAATCGTTGCTGGCATACTCATTTCATTTTTCGGCATGAAAGAATCTGATATACACAACCGTTCTGCTTCGTACTTCAGCATTCTTCTTTGTATCCACGCTTTTCCTATTAGGATAAGCAAGTAAATGGCGAAAATCCCGATTACAAATGGAGCAAGCTTGTTTAACATTGTTTGTCTTTTTTCAAATGTCGCAATTTCTTCCTTTTGTGTTTCGATTTCCTTTTGTATTTCATTACGAATGGATTGATTTATGTGGTTTGTTACTGCAGGAAATAGTTGTGTGTCATAAGCAACACGGATATCCCCATTTTCTCCGCTACCTACATATCCTAAATCAAACTGAACGACACCATCTGATTTTACTGTATCACTTTGTAATGCAGCATCATAGCCAATGGATAGCACATCATTGGTTACGTGTGGTGGATGAACATATATTGTCATATTTTCATAATCCGTCTCATTACTTTCATCGAAAAAAGGCCAGTAAAATTGGGCCATATCCTCATATACTTCTACACCATTTTTAATATCATACGTCAATTCTATCGTTAAGGTTTCTCCTTCATCACCTGTACGATGGACTTTATACAAGTTATCATCATTTTCTATTTTTAATTTTTTTCCATTTTCTGTTGCTTGGAAATTTTTAACCTCTGTATTCTTTTTCGGAATTAATGTCCTAGATATTCCATTAAAATCATCTTCAAAATGGTATGTATGACTTTCCTTTACCTTCACATCGCCATTTTCTTTTAAATAGGCATGAATATCTGTTTGATCAATCGAATAATCAAGGGCAAATGCTTGTATTGGGAAAAACAATACCCCTAGTAAAAAAATCAATAAAAACGATGCCAGTATTTTTTTCATGTTGATTCACCTCTCTTTTCATACATACGAGATGAAGAACAAAAAAGATTCAATTTCATAGAAAAACACTTGGACAAATCCCAAGTGTTTTACAATACAGTATCCATTAATAATTTTTCCGAAGTTTATACAAAAAATATAGGTTTATTTCCAAACATACGGTGTTTGTTGATATACATAGTAATTCAACCAATTGGAAAATAGTAAATGTGCATGGGAACGCCATGTATTCAATGGTTTCTTATTTGGATCATCATTCGGAAAATAGTTTTTTGGTACATCAATATCTAATTTTTTCGCTACATCACGATGATATTCATCAGCTAATGTTGTTGCATCATATTCCAAATGTCCTGTAATCATAATATGCTTTTTATCCTTGGACATAATAATAAATGGTGCATCTTCTTCATTTTTGGACAGTAAAAATAGTTCTGGATGATTTATTATTGCCTCTTTAGACACTCCAGTATGACGAGAATGTGGAGCTAGAAATTCCTCGTCAAAACCACGAACAAGATCTTCTTTTGGATCAGCCAGGGTATGCTTAAATATACCGAAACATTTCTTAGAAAGAGCATGTTTATCAATGCCATAGTGGTGATACAATGCTGCTTGTGCTCCCCAACAAATGTGCATGACAGAAGTGACATTATCCTTTGTCCAATCCATTATTTTGCTCAATTCATCCCAATAATTAACCTCTTCAAACTCCAAGAGCTCAATTGGTGCACCAGTAATAATCATGCCATCAAAACGTTGTTCTTTAACCATTTCAAACGTTGTATAAAAATTATCCAAATGATATTTACTCGCATTTTTAGATTGATGTGTTGCCATTCTCAGAAAAGTAATATTTACCTGAATTGGCGTATTCCCTAGTAATCGTAACAACTGCAGCTCTGTCTTCTCTTTTTCAGGCATTAAATTTAGAATTAATATATTCAACGGACGAATATCCTGTGTTCTAGCCCTATCTTCATCCATCACAAATATCTTTTCCCGCTTTAAGATTTCCCCTGCTGGTAATTCTCTTGGTATGTTTATTGGCATGGTAACCTCTCCTTTGATTATTTTAATTGGATTAATGGAATTGATTATTCATTACACTCCAAATAAAAAATCCTCTTTGCTCTGATTGCAAAAAGGAATTTCTCCGTTTTTATCACTCAAAGCAGCCGCTTTGTTGGTTGTAGCACCTTTCTCTTAGTAGGTTGCTGTGACGTCATCGAGCCAAGTCTCTTAGTCACTCTCAATAACTATTCTAATAATTTCCAGTATATATGATATTCGATTAATTGTAAAAGTAGACTAGAAATTCAATGATCTAACACAAGCCCTTTTCCACCTTCACAGTACTATAATAATTATTTTGCTGTTCTATTACGATATATTATCAACGTAATTATATTTAATATAATGGTAACGACAAGAAGAATTGTTGCAATAAACACCACAGTACCCATTGTGTCCAAAAGAGCAGACCAATCCTCTATTTTTACCAGATGATAAATATTAAAAATCTGCAAACATAGTGAAATAGCACAAGCACTGATGCTTAAAATAGAAAGAGCTACCCAATTCCGATTATTAGGTGGCCTTTTATATCGCATAAGATTAACAATAGGTAGCATCCAAGCAATGAGTCCAAATACAAGACTTCCAATGTTAAACAAATCAATCATCCCTTTTCCATTATCGATCTTCTTATTTCTACATTTGTAACCGCTATTCAAGGAATCTATGGATTACCAATAACCGGAAATGCATGAATAATATCTTCTAATTCTTTTATTAAATCATGTAAATATGATTGGTTTGATATAAAGGTGAAGTTAAGTACAGCACCACTTCCTGCTGGATAGCAAGTCTCTCCAGACCAATCTATCTGGCCTAATCGATCTATTTCACATTCAAAGTGTATAAAGCTGTCTAAATTTTTCAGTATAGCTTTACCCGACAAATTTCTATTCATTAACTTCAATTCATTTACAAAATCTCTAATATCATCTGTTCTTAAACTTGCATTAAAGTCAACATAATATCCAGGAATTTCAATTTTAACATTTGAAACAAGCCAGTTTCCATCCCAATAATCAAAACTATTCGGATATTCACGGGATAAAATATCTATTTCTATTTTAGTTTTGTCACCTAACAGATGGAACTTCATTTTATCACTCCATAATCTCTATTCCATTATGTACAAATCCTTTGATCTCTTATTGTTTAAATACACCTATTCGTTTGATATGGGCATTTGAAATCCGCCCCCTTTTTCATTCTTTCATAAAAATACTTTAACTTATCTATGAATACAGATTCATTCATATAACTATCCATTCAATATTAACATAATGTTCCATATATGAAATCAAAAATTTCTGAACTAAAATGACAGAGAAAAAGATCGGATCCATTTCCGACCTTTTTTCTAATGCTAGTATCCTATAGTTGCACATTTTTAGGAGGTTTTTTAGTGTGTTAGCCTTTTGTTTTATACCTGTTTCAAAAAGGAGAATAATTAAATGAAAGCCTAACTGAATCTTCCTGTATCCTTCATCGGTTTTACTCATCATATTCTCCCCTTTTAATATCTTTTATATTTATCCTAACATAACTAGTTTAATTTCGCCCCTATTTCTTGTCCTTTTACTTCAAGCAATAATTCCTTCGAAAAGAAATATAAATAAGTTGTTTTGACAGGTTGTTGCCAAATCGTTTCAATGGCTTTCCGATAGAGATTTAATTGGGTAGTATATCGTTTTTCTAGTTGCTGTTTTACTTCATCTGTTACCTCACCATTGATGGTATCTGTTTTGTAATCTAAGATGATCCATCCATCTTCTTGTGGAATTACACAGTCTAATACCCCTTGAATTAAAATTTGTTCTTCTTCATCACTTTTCCATGTTTGATACACTTCGTTTGCTGGGAGTGTTAAACTAAACGGGATTTCTCGGTAGATTTTTGGTACAGTTTTCATATATTCAGCAATATTTGTATGGAAAAATCGCTCCACGGCATCGATATCTACTACATCGGCCATTTCCCTTCGTAATATCTCTTTGTCTACTAAACTTTCGATGAATTCCTCTATCTCCGCATGATTCATTTCTTTTCTAAATGGAATATGTTGCATTACGGTATGCATGGCTGTTCCTTTCTCTGCTGCCGAAATGGTTTTTTCACGTTGCATGAATGCTGGCCGTTTTGTAATAGGTGCTTGAAAAGGAACAATGATTTGGTCTGCACTAAACGCATCCTTTTCTTCATATAGCCGTTTGATTTCTGTTACTGATTGTTTCGCTCGTGTTGTTATAGCAGCTTGGTGTGGATATTTAAAGGTAAGTCTTTCATCCACAAACTCATCTAATGCTTTATCCTCTGTTTGAACGGTTTGCCACTCATGAAGATGTTCCTTTATCTCTTCATTCCTTTCCAAAACTGCATCCTCTAAATTTTCTAATTCACTTCCATGTAAAATCTGTATCTTCCATTTCGAAGGGTCTTTTTGGATTTCGGATAGAACATGCTCATTTACTTCTTCTGTCCTTAAAATGTCACATGTTGTATGACGCATCAGCGAAATTCCGACCCAATCAAGATATGTTTTAAATTGTTCACGAAAATAAGCAGGAAATACCCAGTCAGAATGATCTAGCATTTGTTCCCATTTATCTTGTTTTTTTTCAAATGAAGGGATATTTCCAACCATGACAAGCTTTTCCCTTGCACGTGTTAATGCAACATAGAGAACACGCATTTCTTCTGCTAATAATTCTCGTAGTTTCTCATTTTTCACAGCTTGGATAAATAATGTTGGATACGTAATACGTTTGATTGGATCAATATAATTACTTGCAAATCCAAGTTCTTTGTGTAGTAAATACCGCTTTTGGGTATCTTTTAAATTAAATTCTTTAGCCATTTCTCCGACAATGACCACTGGAAATTCTAATCCCTTACTTTTATGAATGGTCATAATACGAACAACGTCTTCCTGTTCACTAAGCGCCTTTGCTGCCCCGAGGTCATCCCCTTTTTCTTCCATTCGTTCAATAAATCGTAAAAACCGGAATAAACCACGAAAAGATGTTGTTTCGTACCCTCGAGCACGGTCGTATAATGCACGAAGATTTGCTTGGCGTTGTCTTCCACCAGGCATTCCACCGACAAAATCATAGAATCCTGTTTCCCTGTAAATCTTCCAAATTAATTCAGAGAGCGCGCCTTGTCTAGAAGCAATCCGAAATCGTTTTAATTGTTCTAAAAACAATGCTATTTTTCTTGTCATCTCATCATCATGTTGTTTCGTATATGCTTTAAGGGCATCATAATAGGTTCGTTTGTTGTCTGCTAAACGAATTTTCGCTAATTCTTCTTCATTGAGTTGAACAATTGGCGAACGTAAAACAGAAGCTAGTGGAATATCCTGTCTTGGATTATCAATGGTTTTTAAAAAACTAATCATCACTTTCACTTCGATTGCATCAAAGTATCCAGTGGATAATTCCGCATACACCGGTATTCCTTGTTTTTTTAGTTCATCCACCATTGTTGGTGCACCTGTCATAGAACGTAGTAATATAACAATGTCTCGATATTGAACATCTCGCTGTGCTCCTCTTTCTTTATCGAAAACTTGTAATGGAGTTGTATTCTCTTCTTTACCAATCCATTGTTTGATTTTCTCCGCATAGACACGTGCTTCTAATTGTGCTTTTTCTAAATCTAGATAACTCTCTTCATCAGGAGAAATAGATTGTTCCTCTGGCTTTTCTCGATCAATGATAATCAGTTCTGGTGTTGCTTCCGGAAATGGCAATTCATCATATGTCTTATTTCCATAAATTAATTCTGCATCTTTCGTATAATTCATTTCTCCAAGCTTTTCATCTAAAATTTGCCTGAATATGAAATTAGTTGCGGCTAAAACTTCTTTTCGACTCCGAAAGTTTCTAGCTAAATCAATTCGTTCTCCAGGGTAATCTGCATTAGAAAACTGTTTATATTTTTCAATGAATAAGGTTGGTTCTGCATGACGGAAACGATAAATACTTTGTTTCACATCCCCAACCATGAACATATTCCCTAATTCCTCTGGTTTACGAACAAGGCGTAATATCGTCTCTTGAACGAGGTTTGTATCTTGATATTCATCCACTAACACTTCACTGAATTGATCTTGCAAGCGCTCTGCCACATTGGACGGAATCACTTGAACTGGTGTAGATGCTTCACCGATTAATAATTGTAAGCAATAGTGTTCTAAGTCGGAAAAATCGACTACTCCCTTTTCCTTTTTCAATTTTGTAAATCGTTTTTTAAAGTCCTTTACTAATTCAGTTAGCTGCTCAACTACTGGGAGTAACTCTTGCATGTCTGCTACATGACTTTCTAAGTTACGGACGAAAAATTTCTCGGTTAGCTTTTTCCAACGGTCTTTATATTGATCTCGTAACTTTTTCACTTGTTCTTTTTTATCTTCGTTACATTCCATTTTCTTACTAGACAAGCGTACAAATTTACTTGTTTGCATGAAGGTCTCTAAGTCTGTCCATGATGTTAAAAATTCCTTTGCTTCATGAAGCATTTTTTCATCAGACTCGATTGTTTCCATATATGTGTATGGTCCATCACTTTCCCTTGCAATTTCCATTGCCCGCTTCATTTCTGCTTCCATCGCTATAAATTGGTCATTTACTTCTTCCTTTAAAATTTGTAACCACGGAAGTTCTTCTTCTGTCCAATTTTCTGGCACATGATAAACAATGCCTAATTCATCCAACCATTTTTCTGGCCATGGATTTTGAATCGCGAATTGATATAGTTCTAGAATTAATGTTTCTACATCTATATCATTACGATCATTTGAAAACCGGTCCACCACTGCAAAGAAACGCTCACGAACAGCTTCTTCTTTTCCATACCAATCTTCAAATAAATCCTCCATTACTTCTTGTTGGATTAAATCTGCTTCCATATCATCGGCAATCCGAAACCGTGGATCAATATCCAAAAGATATGCATATTGTTTCACAATATCCAAACAGAAAGAATGAAGCGTGGAAATGGATGCCCGTTGTAATAAAGATAATTGACGTTTTAAATGATTGGATGTTGGGTGATTCGCTAATGCTTTTTCCAATGCTTCTCCTACACGATTACGCATCTCTTGTGCTGCCGCATTGGTAAAGGTAACAACGAGTAAAGAATCAATATCTACTGGATGGTCTTGATTAAGAACTTTTTGAATAATGCGCTCTACTAATACAGCCGTTTTCCCGGAACCTGCTGCTGCAGCCACAAGTACGTCACTACCTGATGTGTAAATTGCCTTTTCTTGTTCTTGTGTCCATTTCACCATTTACTTGTCCCCTTCCTTCCGTAATATTGTTAAAATATCATCATCTTTTATATCTGGTATCTTTTTGAACGTATTTGTTTCAATGATTGGATCAAATTGACAAACAGATTTAAATGGGCAAAATGTACACGCATTTTGCTGTTTATGTTGGAATGGATTTAAATCAATCTCACCTGTTGTAATATCAATTCCAGCCTTTGTCATTAGCTGGTGGATATGATTTTGTAAAACTGAAAATGTTTCATCATCCGCTACTTTAGAGTGGCTGTAAAATCCACCATTCTTTTTTAAACCAGCGGGAATAATCTGGCTTGTCCCTGAGCTTAAAGAAGTATCCATCAATTGAACAATTCCTTCATCACGAACAAGTAATCCTTGCATTTTATATTGTTTAAATATTTCCTTTTCAATGGCTTGTTCATTTAAAGGTATTTTTCCAGAAATCATCGGGTTATGAACATGGAAATACAGAACTCCTGCTGGAGATGCTTTAATACCGAGCCATTGCTCTGAATGCGCTAATACTACATCTAAGTAAGCCAACATTTGTAAACTAAGCCCATAATAGACATCCAATAAACGTAATTGATGGGCACTAGATTTATAATCAATAATTCGCAAATACAGTTGACCATTTTGTGATGCACGGTCTACACGGTCAATCTGCCCTCGTAAAACAAGCTCAAACCCATTCGGTAATTCTAATGTAATCGGTGGAAGGTCTGCATCTTGTTCAAGTCCAAATCCTAGTTCTAAACCAATGGGTGAAAATTCGCTTTTTCGTGCTTGTTCACTTAATACAAAGGTCGCTCTAGCGATTACTTGTTGTAATTTCTGTTGAATGTATTGATAACGATTGGAACTATATAAGATACGATGTTGTAAAACGGGAGCTAATTGATGAACAGCTCGTTTCGCATAGCCATTCGCATTCTCTTTTGTTAATTTTGCATAATCTGTTCCTTCTTCTTGAATCCATTCTGTAATAATTTTTAATGCTTCATGGAAAAGCTGTCCAATATCTGGTGCATCCAATTTAAATGTTTTTCTTTCCTTTAACCCTAGACTGTATTTCGCGAAATGCTGAAATGAACAGCGGTAATATGTTTCTAAACGAGAAACACTCGCTTTAATCTGTTTCGGATATAATTTCGTAACCGTTTCTTTTGTTAATGACACAGGTTTGTTTTCATATCGTAAACTTTGCAAGACATTATAGGATGTACTCTGTTTCGGGTGGTTTGTCATATACCAATTTAAAACATGCCACCACACCGGTTTCATCGGATAACCCCTTACATATCGTGATAACTGAGCAGTTAAAGCTGCCCTTGTTTTTTCTCGTGTAGTAATAAATCGTTCGGCATCAACCAATTCATCGGGGTCTTGTAGGAGTAAATGTTCCTCACAAACCGGAAATAACTGTTCTAACTTCCGAATTAATTGAGATGGCATTTTTGCTTTACCCTCTTCATTACTAATCGGATAGCTCACCCATAAGTATTTTTCGGCTGATGTAAATGCGAGATACATATAAAACCAATCATCTAATAATTGGCGTTTACTTGTATCTGCTAACTTCATCCCATGAATAGCAAGCAATTCACGTTCTTGTTCATTAATCACACTGTCTGCTGGTGGCTTCATTGGCCATAATCCTTCATTTACTCCAAGTAAAAAGGTGCATGCTTTCCCACTGATTCTAGAACGATCTACAGAACCAACAATCACATGATCCATGCTTGGTGGAACATGGGCAAACTTCAACGTTTGAAAACCAGCATCCAACATTTCCTGAAACACAGTAAATGAAAGACTTTCATCTCCAACCATTTCCACCATTTCATCAAATAATTGAATAAGTGCATTCCAAACTTGTTCTTGTTCACGGCCCTTTTCAATTTGTCCAGCATCGTCATACAAGGAGCGAAGTTCTTCTAATTTTTTCGGAACATGGAGTTTCTCGAGTAAGGTATAGATAATTTCACAATATTCACGAACAGTCGTTGCATTTCTAATTGCCTCATCACACGGACGCAAGGCATGTGTTACTTGATTTCGATAGCGATTGATTCGCTCTTGCACACATTGTTCATCATCTGTTTGTGCTTTACGTTGAAACCCACGATAACGCTCATAAGTCCATTCTTCTTCAGAAAACCAACTACTTCGCGAACGAATTCCGTATTCCAAACAATAGTTTTCCAACTCGTCTATCGCATCCCTTGTTAAAGGATATTTTTTATCTTGAATTGGGATAAATCCGGTTTTCAACATACGAAAAACAGCATCATAACGCCAATTCCCATGGATAACTTCTAATAAGGAACGAATAAATTCGACAAGAGAATGGTTTAACATCGATCGTTTTTCATCAATAAATACCGGAATCTCGTAATCTTCGAAAATCGTTGCAATTAAATCATGATAGGTTTCCGACTCTCGCATCAGAATAGAAATCTCACGAAAACGATAGCCATCTTCCCGAACGAGTTGTAATATCTCCTGTGCAACCCCTTCTACTTCAGCACGTGGATGGACTGCTTCTGCGATTTTAATTGGTACTTGTCCATCATATGTTGGAACAGGCGTTTCATGAAAGTGTTTTTCTAAGTGAGCAAAATAAGGATGGTCTTGAAACTTCCCTTCTTCTGCCTGTAAATACACAGGTGATTCAATCGATATACCATCTTCTTGTGCCAATTGCTTTAATTGATGATAGGTTGTTTTTGTTTGGTAAAATAAATCTAGCTCTGGGATCTCCCCTTCATCTATTTCAGGATCGTCTGTTGTTAATACAATGGTTAGTCGTTTACATGTTTGCATTAACGTTTTTACTACATGTAATTCTATTGGCGTAAATCGGTGGAACCCATCTAAATAAATTTCCGCATCTTGTAAAAAGCTTGCTTGAGGTATTTTCTCTGCTAATAATTGAAGCTGATCTTCTCCATCAATATATTGATTTTTCAAATGGAGTTCTAACTTTTCGTAAATATAAGTTAAATCATCCAATTTGTTCATTAAAGCAGTTTCTCCAGCTTCTTTATGGACAAATTGATCAATTACTTCTTTTTGTTGTGAAAGCATGTCAGGGGTAATTTGATAGCGTTTAAATTCGGTAATCATCGTTTCTAATTGTTCAATAAATCCTTGTTTTTCCGTTGCTTTTTGAAAAACAAGCCAATCCCCTTGTTTTTCTTGAATGATTTTTCGAAGCAACATTTGAATACCGATGGAGCTAATAAATTGTCTTGTTCCTCCACCTGTTTCTTGAAGTACTCGCCAAGCTAAGCGAGAAAAACTCGCTACTTGTGTTCGAATACTTCCCGTAAATTTAGGATCACGAAACAATGTATATTCTTGATCAAAGGTCATCTGGTCAGGTACGATATAAAAGATTGGTGGCCCTTGTGGATCATGAATGGATTTTTCTTTTATTTCTTTAAAAATGGCTGCACTTTTATCTGTACCTGATCTCCCCAAGATAAATCGTAGTCCCATTCTTTTTTCTCCTTTATATTCATCATTAAAAAAGCTTCTATCTTATTTATTATTTTATCAAAGATAGAAGCTTTCATATAGTGTTATTCATTTTTCACAGATGTTTCCATACTGTCGTAATTTGTTTTCTTATGTAGGCGTTTTTCAATATATTTACCAATCAGCCAAAACATCCCGATAAAGATGGCAATTAAAATTGTTTTTTGCGGATTTTTCGCAAATTCAATAATACTTGAACCAACATATGCCATCGAGAAAATCATAACTGCTTTTCCTAACAGGATGGCAAGAACGTATTGATAAACACGGATTTTCGATAGTCCTGACACGACATTAATAACAGATGACGGAGAAAAAGGAAAACATAGCAATACGAATAATGGTCCGAACCCATGACGTTCTACCCATTTTGTTACCTTATGTACTTGCTTGTTCTTTCGGAGTTTATTAAAAATACGCTTCTTACCAAGCTTACGAATAATCATAAAAACGGTAATATCCCCAAGAATAGATCCAATCCACGAAAAAATAAACCCTTGTAATAGACCATATGCCGCAGCATTTGCAAAAACAAATACAAATAAAGGTAAGAACGGAAAAAAGGATTCGATAAAAGGTAAAAAGATACCTGGTAAGGGACCTAAACTTTGGTATTGGTCCAGTAACTCAATAATATACTCATCTAAATTACCTTCTTTATAAAACTGTTTCCAGTCGGTTAAAATATTGTAAACATACATCCCTACAAGTCTCCTTAAACACACTGCCTTTTAGAAAATGTCCCCATTAAAAATCATGTCCTTCTTTTATTTTAAAGTAACCCATGTCATATGTATAGTATGAATGTAGAAAATGGCCTCTTTCTATTCATATTTTATGATTTTGTTATTTTTATTGCATAATGTCTCTTTTTTAAGATATAATAGAACAAATGTTCGTTATTGGAGGGCTATCATGATGCGGTACTTAAAAAGAGAGGAATTGCAAATAGCTTCTCGTTTTCTTTTCCTTTCCATGGCAATTATTGTCATTAGAAAAGACATGAAGTCAATCAATCTAGGTGTTAAGATTGAGGAGCCTTATTTGAACTTATTAGAAAAAATGCTTCTGCAAGCATTGAATGAACGAAAAGAATTGCGTAAGGACATGAGAGATAAAAAGATTCAAGTACATTTAGAAAAGAAAGATGGCATGTTTACATCCTATTTGTTCATTTGTCAAGGTCGGGAAGAAATACGAAGTTATTTTCATCCAGCAATTCGTAAAAAGGTAGAGAACATCTTACAGGAATTAATGATTAGGGCTCTGCAACAATTTCCACCATATGCTTCTGCAAATTCTTAATCCGACTATCTAACAAATAACGAAATTGCGCTGTGCGTTGTACTTGGTTGAGTAGTGAACCGACGGATACATCTAAAAGTAGTTTTCTTTCGTTTATGAAAACTATTTCTGAACCTTGATTTGATGCTTTATTCACCAGTTCAATATGGGAGTGAGCAATCCAGGAACATTCGGGGTTTACTGGTGAAAGGGTGGGAAAAAAATACATGCCACTCGATGGATCAATGGAAATGGGAGCTTTGTGGGTGATTCCGCAAATATTGCGAGTCCCTTCTTGTCTGCCTTTTAGGCTCGATCCGAAAAAACGACAAGCATAGTCAATCATCTTGCTTGGTGAGATACCACTCACATAATATTCTTCCTGCTCATCTAAAATCCAAGATCCAGGATTGCCATTTTCATCGTGATCTGCAACAATTGCCAATGTCAAAGGAGTAACTTCATGTGATGAAGTATATAAATTTTTTATCATTTCATTCTTCCTTTCATGAATGAAAAGAAAGAGGCTTTATACTAATTTATCAAAAAACTAGGTAAAAGTATATAGAAAAGTGATAAAAATTTGAATTTTTCTAGTTATTTTTTACTATTTTCCTGATTTGAATTCATTATTTGATTTGTTTCCGTCTCTTCTTCCCCTATAATTGGATAGAGAAATGAAGGCTCAAAATCAGGATTAAGAAATGTCGATGCATTAAATTCGGGTTGTCTCTCTTCTTTTTTCAATGTGAAATCCCTCCTACTTTTAGTTTGAACGATGAAGAATAAAAATATACAAAAAAATCACTTAAAGAAATTTTTCTTTAAGTGATTTTCTTTGCTTAATAAATTAAGTCGATAAATTCTTCTTCTGTAATTTTTCCAAGATAATGTGGAACATCGATATCTGCTAATGCTTCTTTAATTGCTTGTTTTTCATGTCGAACACCATTTAAAGCATCTTCTAATACATTGACTTCCCCTAATCCAAAGAAATCTCCATAGATTTTACAGTTTTCAATGATTCCTTTTTTAACATCTAAGCGAACATCAATAAAGCCAGACGGGAATTTATGTGATTGTTGAATATTAAATGCTGGTGATTTTCCATATGTCCAATCCCAGTTACGGTAACGCTTTTCTGCGATCTCATAAATATTATTCCAATCCTCTTCTGACAGTTCATAACGAGGGACATCTTTTATATCTTCCACATCGAAAATATAACGTAGTAACATGCTTTTGAATTCATCCATTGGAATGGCTTCGTCCATAAATTCAACAATATTTGCAACACGACTACGAATAGACTTGATTCCTTTAGACTCAATTTTCGCTTTGTTTACATTTAAAGCATCTACAACATGATCAATTTCTGAGTTTAACATTAATGTTCCATGGCTAAACATCCGCCCTTTTGTAGAGAACATTGCATTTCCAGATATCTTTCTGCCCCCTGCTACAAGATCATTTCTACCTTTTAATTCAGCTGGCACACCGATATTTTTTAAAGCTTGTACAACTGGTTTCGTAAATTTCTCGAAGTTATGGAAACTATCGCCATCATCTTTTGTAATAAAACTAAAATTAATATTCCCTAGATCATGGTAAACCGCACCACCACCAGATAGACGGCGAACAACTTTAATATTATTCTTCTCTACATAATCGGTATTAATTTCTTCGATTGTATTTTGGTTTCTTCCGACAATGATGGAAGGTTCATTAATATAAAATAAGAGGTAAGTATCCTTTTCTCCAAAATTTTGTAAAATATATTCCTCAAAAGCTAAGTTTACGGTTGGATCTGTAATTCCTTTATTATCAATAAATTTCATAGCTTTACCTCCAAATATATGTATATTTACTCCTCTTTAAGTTTAATGGATATTTTTATACATCGCAACTTATCAGGTTAATCTGTAAGTGTTAGAGTTTAAGTAAAATAAATGTAGGTGGTTGATTATGAAAGTGTGTAAATCACTAAAAATTGGGTAACCAAATAATTAATTTTCCAAACAATTACTTAAATAGTAGACTTTTTCATTAAAATCTTCAAAAAATAAAATTTGTTATAAAACAGTGTTGACATTTTACCTATTGTTGTAATACAATATAAACAACACTTGAAATTGTTATAACACAGTATCAAGTTCTTAAAACTGTTGCATTACAAATTGCACGTGGAGGAGGATATAAATGGTTAACGTATTAGAGTTTTTTAGAAATCTTCCAAAGAAAAAATGCCAAGAATGTGGCAATGCAATGTATGAACAAGCGGATTGTTATGGTAATACTTGTGATGAATGCAATCATCCAGCAAGATAGTCATAACAAATCCAAAAGACCTATTTTACTGTATTTGTAACATGATACTTCCTTTCCTCTTAACAGCTATCTCCCATAGCTGTTCTTTTTTTTGGGGAATTATATGAATTATTGAAATATGCTATTAATTTTTTCTGTTATGTATTATAATTATTTTGAGAATCGAAATAATTTCTATAACAAGAAAGGGGATCATATCAAATGACTACACAAACAACAAACCGCCTGAAGCGTTCGGAGGTACCAGAAGAATTAACCTGGGATTTATCTGCTTTATTTCCTTCTCATGAAGCATGGGAAAAAGAATTATCATTCATTCAAACAGATATTGAAAAAATCACTGCTTTTAAAGGAAAACTCACAAATGCAAAGCAAATCCTACAGTGTTTAACCATATACGAAAATTATCAAGAACGTCTCATTCAAGTTGCTACATATGCAAACCTTCGTTTAAATACAAATGGTAGTGATCCAAAACACCAACAAAATCAAGCAAAGGTAGCAAGTGCTTTTGCAAAAATCGGAGCACAATTAACTTTTATTACATCTGAACTTCTCGAACGGTCTGAAGAAGAAATACAGCAATTTTTAAAAGAAGAACCTAAACTCACTAATTACAAGAAAACATTAGAAGATATATTAGAAAAGAAACCTTATACCTTAGCACCTGATATAGAGGAAACATTAGCTGCATTAGAAGAAGTTCATGCTGCCCCATATATGATTTATGAACGAAGTAAGTCATCAGACATGTCGTTTTCCCCTGTAAAGGATGGAAATGGCAACGAATTACCAATGTCAGCAGCACTTCATGAGGAAAAATATGAACTGTCTGAGGACACTGCACTACGAAGAAATAGCTATCAATCATATACACAAACATTAAATCAATATAAACATACTTTCGCTGCGAACTATGCAACAGAAGTAACTAAACAAGTGACCATGGCACGTTTGCGTGGTTATGATTCTGTCACAAAGATGCTTCTTCAGCCGCAAGAGGTAACAGAAGTAATGTATCATAATCAATTAGATGTGATTCAACAAGAACTCGCACCCCATATGCGACGCTATGCCAAACTGAAAAAGGAAAAACTCGGGCTAGAAGAGATGCGTTATAGTGATTTAAAAGCACCACTTGACCCAGATTACAATCCTACAACAAGTTATGAAGAAGCAAAAACAACTATTCTAAATGCTTTAGAAGTGATGGGACCGGAATACCATGAAATCATGGAAAAAGGATTAACCGAACGTTGGGTAGATCTATCCGATAATATTGGAAAATCCACTGGAGCTTTTTGTTCCAGTCCATATGGTGCACATCCATATATCTTACTTACTTGGGCAGATTCTATGGCTAGTGCATTTACTTTAGCACATGAACTTGGACATGCTGGACATTTCTATCTAGCAAACAAAAACCAATCCTTATTCAATACAAAAGTTTCCACTTATTTTGTTGAAGCTCCTTCCACCATGAATGAATTATTACTTGGAAATTATTTATTAAAACAAGCAAAAGACAAACAAATGAAGCGTTGGGTGATTACGCAATTATTAGATACCTATTACCATAATTTTGTAACACACTTGTTAGAGGGAGAATTTCAACGTCGGGTTTATGCATTAGCTGAGGAAGGCACACCACTTACGGCCGATGTTTTATCTAAACAAAAGTTAGGGGCGCTGGAAAACTTCTGGGGGAATGGAGTCAAATTTGATGATGGTGCAGGGCTTACTTGGATGCGCCAACCACATTATTATATGGGACTTTATCCATATACTTATTCAGCAGGACTCACCGTTTCTACTGCTGTAGCACAAATGATTCAAGAAGAAGGAAAACCTGCTGTTGATCGCTGGTTGGATGTTCTAAAAGCTGGAGGTACAAAGGCCCCACTTGAACTCATTAAACAAGTAGGAATAGATATGACTAAAGCCGAGTCAATCCAAAAAGCTGTTAGCTATGTTGGATCATTGATTGATGAATTAGAAAAAAGTTATGAAGGATAATCGAAATCTTGGGTTTAATGTTCGAGGAAGAATGTGTTTTTCCTGTTAATCGTGACCGGTTTGTGTGATATTGCTATTTTTAGTAACAATTAGCATTTATTCGTGACCATATTTTCTGATTTCTAAGGTTTCAGGCACGATTAGCTGCTATTCGTGACCGGGTTCGCTGTTTTTCCGGATTCCAGGCATGATTAGCCTCTATTCGTGACCAGGTTCGCTGATTTCCTAGATTCCAGGCACGATTAGCTACTATTCGTGACCGGGTTCGCTGATTTCCTAGATTCCAAGCACGATTAGCTACTATTCGTGACCGGGTTCGCTGATTTCCTAGATTCCAGGCACGATTAGCTACTATTCGTGACCGGGTTCGCTGATTTCCTAGATTCCAAGCACGATTAGCTACTATTCGTGACCGGGTTCGCCGATTTCCACATTTCTGGTCACAGGATGTATGTCCGAAGTTGTTTTTAAACTACGGCTGCATAAACTGAAAAGACAAGGAAACAATCCTTGTCTTTTCTTTATTCTTCTTTCAAGTGATCCAACACTTGGCTTACTGCTGTTTTTCCTTGGTCTATACAATCCGGCAAACCAACACCTTCAAACGAGCTACCGGCTAAATAAATCCCTGGTAAATGGGTATTCATTTCTTCTTTTATTATTTGAAGTCTCTCCACATGACCAACAGTATATTGTGGCATAATATTTTTCCAACGAGAGACAACATGGAACAATGGTTTTTTCTTGATTCTCATAATTTTATTCAAATCTTTTAAAACAAGTTTTACCATTTCATCATCTGTTAAATTAACAGCCTCTGGATCATCTGGCCGTCCTACATAACAACGGACGAGTGCTTTTCCTTCTGGAGCAGCATTTGGCCATTTTTTATGTGTCCATGTACAAGCAGTAATCCGGAATTTACTATTTCGTGACACAACAAATCCTGTTCCATCAATATCCTTTTTAATAGCAGATTTGTCAAAGGCAAGTGCTACGTTTGCTACAGAATTCATTGGGACATCCTCAAATGTACGGAAAAAGTCATATTGGCTAAAGATTTTCGGTAATGTGTTATGTGGAGTAGCCATAATGACTGCATCTGCTTTATAGACTGTCCCATCATTCATTAAAGCATGATAGTGATGGGCCTTTTTCTCAATATGATCCACCGCTTTATTCATTTCAATGATTTCTGGTCCTATTTGTTTTCCTAACTGGTCAACAAGTGATTCCAACCCATTTTTTAATGAAAAGAATATGCCCTGTTTTTTTTCTTTTGTCTTTTTCGGTTTTGGCATCGTCTTTTGGAGTCCTTTGATTAAGCTTCCATACTCCTGTTCTAATTGATAGAAGTTCGGGAAAGTAGCCATCAAACTCATTTCATCCATATCTCCAGAATAGATTCCAGAAAGAAGTGGATCAATTAAATTTTCTACTAATTCATCACCAAATCGTTGTCTAAAAAACATACCTAATGATTGATCTTTTTTAGGTTTTCCTTTTGGAATAAATAAGTCCATTCCTGCTCGTAGTTTTCCTTTTGTAGAAAATATATCAGAGAATAAGAATGGCCGAACATGAACAGGGATACCCATAAATGAACCAGGTGGAATCTTATGTAGATTTTTACCTACTAATATATAAGATTGGCCTGTACCATTACGAACGAGTTCATCCGACATTCCTAAATCTTCAACAAGCTCTACAGCTGGTTTTTTCCGTGATAAAAAAGAGTCTGGTCCGCGTTCAATGGTAAATCCATCTTTTTTAACAGTTTGAATTTTCCCACCAAGGCGCATTCCTTTTTCTACTAATTTCACTTTATAGGGTAAGTTTTTTTCTTTGATTTCCCTTTTTAAATAGAAGGCAGCGGTTAAGCCAGTAATTCCACTACCTACTATTAAAATATTTTTTTGACTCATGATAAATCACTTCTCAATTTATTTAAGACGGCATTTGCCATTGATTCAATAAATAATGAATCTGTGTTTGGCATTTCTGGACGATAGTAGCTAGCTCCTACATCATCACAGACCACTTTACATTCATAATCATTATCATATAGAACCTCTAAATGATCCGCAACAAAGCCAACTGGTGCATACACAAACGCACGATACCCTTTATGCTCAAATAAATCGCGAGTTAAATCTTGCACATCTGGCCCAAGCCATGGGTCAGGAGTGTTTCCTTCACTTTGCCAGCCGATTTCATAGTTCGAAATGTCTGCTTTATCAGCAATAAGTGCTGCAGTTTCTTTCAATTCATCTGGATATGGATCATTAAATTGCAAAATCTTTTCTGGTAAACTATGTGCAGATACAATTAAAACAGCATTTTCACGTTCTTTGTCTGTCATTTTAGCATATTCTTTTTTGATTTCTCTTGCCCAATATTGAATAAATTTCTCTTCTTTGTAAAAGCTTTCAACAGAATGAAGGGTAATCCCATATTTCGCTGCTTCTTCCTGGGCACGACCATTATATGCTTTCACACTGAAAGTAGAATAATGTGGCGCAAGTACAATAGATGCTGCTTCTGTTATCCCATCTCCATGCATTTGTTCGACAGCATCTTCAATAAATGGCTCAATATGTTTTAGACCAATGTATACTTCAAATTCATAGTCTTCTTGCATTTTATTTAATTTTTCTTTTAGTGTATGTGCTTGATTTTCGGTGATTTTTGCAAGTGGAGATATACCACCAATTGCTTGATAGCGATCTTTTAAATCTTGTAATGCTTCTTCAGATGGTTTTCTTCCGTGACGAATATGTGTATAATACCGTTCTATATCTTCCTCTTTGTATGGTGTTCCATATGCCATCACTAAAAGTCCTAATTTTTTTCTTTCCATTTCCAACACCTCTATTGATCTGTTGTTTTAGCGTTTTGAATATGTGTGAATTAATTCTGTTAGTTTTTTCAATGTCTCTGGTTTCACATCTGGTGTCACACCGTGGCCCAAATTAAACACATGATGTCCATCTTCTATCGATTGGTCGAGAATTTCTTTTGTTCTTGCTTCAATTGTTTCCCAATCAGCTAAAAGGAAGGCAGGATCTAAGTTTCCTTGTAATACCTTCGTAACTCCTAATTCGCGTGCTTCTTTAATAGATGTTCGCCAATCCAGACCAATAACGTCTACTGGAAGATCATTCCATTCCATCAGTAAGTGACTTGCTCCTACCCCGAAGACAATAAGTGGCACATCATATCTACGAAGTTCAGTAAAAATTTCTGTCATAATTGGTTTAATGTATTTGCGATAGTCTCGTACATTCAATGCTCCAACCCATGAATCAAAAATTTGAATCGCTTTCGCGCCTGCTTCAATCTGTGCTCCTACATATGTAATAATCATATCCCTTAATTTATCCATTAAAGCAAACCACATATCTGGATTACTATACATAAGGGCTTTTGTTTTTCCGTAGTTTTTAGATGGACCACCCTCAATCATATAGCTTGCTAATGTAAATGGTGCTCCACTAAAACCAATTAATGGTACTTGTAATTGTTCCTCTGTTAAAATACGAATCGTTTCTAATACATACGGAATATCTTTTTTTGGATCAAGCTGTTTCAAGTTTTCTACATCTTCTATTGTTTTTATAGGATTGTCAATCACAGGGCCAATACCTGATTTAATTTCTACATCAACGCCCATTGCAGGGAGTGGTGTCATAATATCCTTATATAAAATAGCAGCATCGACATCATAATTTTCTACTGGTAATCGTGTAACATATGCACAGGTTTCTGGTTGATGCGTAATTTCAAATAATGAATATTTCTTCTTTAATTCTCGATATTCTGGTTGGGAACGTCCTGCTTGGCGCATATACCATGCAGGTGTATAATTCACCTGTTCCCCTTTATATGCCCGTATAATCGTATCATTAAACTGTTTTGTCATTATTATTTCACCCTTTTTATTTGCATCAATAATGGTACATGAATCCTTTATTCTGATTATCCATCATTATTAACTATAACGATTTCAGTCATACGTGTATAGTTTTCTGTTCTTTTTGTCATCAATTTGTCATATCACCGTGAAATTTCAACTATTTCGGAGCGTTTTCCTTCCATTTTTGTTAATGGGTCGTATGGTACAATATAGTATTCATGTGTTTGTAGTAACGAAAAATCTCGAATAATAAATTCATTTTTCCCTTTTACTTCACCAACTCGTTCATCAATATCAGGTGTTACACGATAGATTCGATACTCTATTCGTTTATCGTCAGTTCCTTCCCATGATATTCTTCCTTGCAAAAGGGTGATTCCTCCCCACTCAACACTCGCTTTTACGTCTGTTATCGTTGGTAAAATAATTGGTTTAGGAACAGAAGCTACCTCTTCAGGCTTTGTGAATGTTTCAGTGAGTCCCTTTTGTTTATCCAATTTGGTTAAGATTTGTTTTGTCAGTTCAGTTGGATAACTACTCCCACCAGTTAAGTAATGATTTTTATCTGACTGATCATACCCAATCCATGTTGTCAGCGTATATTCTGGTGTAAATCCTGCAAACCAAATATCTTTATTTTTTCCCGATACATGTGGATGTTCTGCTGTTCCCGTTTTACCTGCTAATGCTTTTTGATATGTACCTGCTTTTGCTGTCCCTTGATTTACGGTTTCTGAAAGCATCTCTATCATATTCCAACTAACTTGGGGTGTGAACACTTCTGTTTCTGAAATCTCTTTTTCATAAATTAATTCATTATTTCGATTATAAATCGTTTGGATTGTTTCTGCTGGAGTATAGATACCATAATTCGCAAATGTTGCATAGGCATTTACTAATTGCAATGGATTTATCCCATCATGTAAACCACCAAGTGCAATGGAAAGATTTTTATCATGTGGTAATTCAATCTCCATCTTCTTTAAAAACTGTTTCGCATAATCTACTCCTATTTGATCTAATGTCCAAACGGCAGATGTATTTTTAGATTGCATTAAAGCAGTATATAAAGAAACATAGCCAGCGTATTCTCCATTACTATTTACTGGTGTATTTTTTCCTACTATTCCTTTTTGGTCTGGTAAGATGGTAAAAGGTTGATATTCTTTCATCATTGCTGGACCATATACCGCAATAGGTTTCATAGTTGAACCAGGTTGTCGGTTCACAGTCACACGGTTTAAATGACCAAATTGAAAATTCCGCCCACCAATAGCAGCAACAACCTTCCCTTCCCCATGCTTTGTCATGACAAAGGCGCCTTCTACATCTTTTACATTACCTGGGAAATAATAGTCTTTTTGAAATTGTTCATAGGCAATTTGTTGGGCTTTTTCATCCAAATTAATCACCATTCGATAACCACCACGTTTTAATTCATCCATCGTTAATTGATGGTTTCGAGCTGCTTCTTTCGTTACAAGATCAATATAGGTCGCATTCCATGGTCTTTGGCTATGTTCTTTCACATCAAGTCCTAATGTTTTTCCTTGTTCTTGAACACGTTCCTCTGTCGTGAGAACCCCACTTACATCCATCGTTTTTAACACTGTGTTCCTTCGTTCTTTTGCTTTTTCAGGATGTTTAATAGGCGAATACCCATTTGGTGCTTTAACAAGACCGGCTAAAAGCGCTCCTTCTGTCAATGATAATTCTTCAACTGATTTCGTGAAAAACTTTTGTGAAGCGGCTTCAATTCCATATACACCATGACCAAAATAAACGACATTTAAATACAATTCAAGTATTTTATCTTTAGAGTAATGACGCTCTAGATAAATAGCAACCATCACTTCTTTTGTTTTACGCATCCATGTTTTATCATTAGAGAAAAAGATATTTTTCGCCACTTGCTGTGTAATCGTACTTGCCCCTTCTACTTTGCTTCTTGCAATAATATCTTTTATAATAGCTCGTAATACTGATTTGAAATCAACACCAGCATGTTCATAAAAGCGTCGATCCTCTACAGACACAAATGCTTTTTTTACATGTTCTGGAATTTGATCAATTGTAACTGGAATACGATTTTCTTCATATAATTGATGAATGATTTCTCCATCAGCAGTCTCTAGTGTTGTTGTAGCAGGTAAAATCAACTTTTCTTCATCTACTAATAATTTACCACCATATAAAATAAGCGTGTATCCAGTAATACTAATGAAGAGGATCACACTAATTACTAAAAGAGGCCACCTTAATTTTTTTGGAATAGATTGTACGATTTTGTTTATCCATGTTTTCATATATTCACCTCAAGCATACTCAAAAATGCCTATTACGTTTATTATAAGATACTCTATTTATGAGGAAAAGAATAATTTATTGTTTAAATTTGTTTTGAATTGTTACACATATGAATACAACCTTAAACAAAAAAAGAAAGGAAGATATAGATTGAAAGCATATATGACAAATGGAACATATGATTTTTTGAAAAAATTGGAATCGAAGCATCCACAGATTACTTTTCACTTCATGCGTGATATAAATACATTGGCATATTATGAAGGAACCGGGAAATCTATTTTCACAGCTGGAAGAACATATGATATCCTATTTTCAAAAGGGACATTACAAGAAAAAGGGTTTGTTGTGATGAACCATATTCCCGTAACAGTTGAGGGGCAACCTGTTTTTGAAGATCGTTTCGCTAAAAGACAAGGCAATGTAGAGACAATGCCAGGCTTTCAAGCGTTTCGATTATTAAAGCCTGAAAAGGGACATACGTATATTGTGTTTACGCAATGGGATACAAAAGTGCATTATGAAAACTGGAAAACATCTAAATCCTTTCAAAAAGCACATCAACAAAAAACAGTAAAACAACCAGCATATTTTGCAGACCGTCCTTTTTTACATACGTACCATTTAATTACAGAAGAAGAACAAGATTAAAAAAAGACTTGTTCCGAAAATTCTTATGTTACAGACACTAGTGAAGAAACCCAAAAGCAAAAAAGACTGTCACATATGCTAAACCCCAAAAGGTAGAATTTTTTCGATCTAACTTTCGGAGTACAGCTCAGTGTGGCAGCCTTTTTTGATGTTTATTTTTCCTCTAAAACATATTCATCAAAAAAGCTTTGAAATTCCTCTTCTTCATGATATCCATCTATCCGGCCAGTTTCTTCTCCATCTTTATAATGGATTAATGTTGGTGTGCCATCTAATTTGTACTTGTCCCAAGCTTCTTGGTATTCGAGTACATTTATTTTTTTTACATCGATATCCAGCTTTTCTGCTAATGGTACTAAAATTGGTGTCGTTTCTAAACAATAACTACATTCTGGGCTATAAAAATAGACGGTGACATCTTCTTTTTCATCTAACAGTTTATTTAATTCTTCTGGTTTTATTTGATTATCATATAAAGATTCATCCGTTTGTTTTACGGTCGATTCTTCATTCGATTGTTCCGTCTGTTTACTTCCCGTTGGATTACCCGCATCATCTAATGCTTTCTTATCTTTCAATTGGTTAATAAGAACCAAAGCCAGAAATAAGACAACAATCACACTAACAATTGCCAACATCTTTTTTTTCATATACTATGCACCTCTATTCGAATAAACGATAATAATATGCAAGACAAAAATAAAGATAAACGCCACGCCTGCTAAAAAAGGAATCGTAATAAAGCCTAAGTAATTCACATATTCCGTATGGCATGGAATAATCCCACAGGACCCGCCTGCTTCCCTTAACATCGGTATTTTCTGTGTAAGATAATGATAGACTGAAACAAACATTCCAATTCCACTTAAAATGAGTCCCGGCAGTGCCATTTGTACACTCTTTTTCCATAAAGCCATACCATAAATAATAACTAGTGGATACATGAATATCCGCTGAACCCAGCAAAGTTCACATGGAGTAAATCCCATTATTTCAGAATAGAATAGGCTTCCAAATGTTGCGATTAAAGACACACTCCAAATAAATAATAATGTATTTTCATGTGTTTTCTTTATATTCATAAGGGATAACTCCTTTAACAATCATGCTTTATTGATTATACAAGCATAACACATAAATTTCAAAAAAGAACATCTAATAAATCTGAATTATTTTTTGTCATCCGCTAATAATCCATTAAGATGTGCATAAACTGTAGCTTGTGTGCAATCATTTACTTCAAGCTTCGCTAGGATATTACTGACATATGTTTTAACTGTTTTTAAACCGATATATCCGCTTGAATCCCGATATATCCGCTTGAATCCCGATATATCCGTTCGAATCCCGATATACCCTCCTAAATCCCGATATACTCACCCAGACAAATTTAACAAAATCTGTTTAGCCTGTAATCTAAGTGTATCAAATAATAAATGGAAGAAAACCATCTTCAGATTGCTCGTTTCTCCGACTTAAGTCTGATATTTTTTATGTTGAATGAATTTAAATAGATAAATAAATCCTGTTAAAAGAAGAAACCCTAGGAAATATCCGGTTAAAATATCTGTTAAATAATGAACATTAATAAAAAATCGACTAATCCCAACGAGTAAAATAAGTGAAATCAGACCAATTTGAAGTGATATTTTCTGTTTATGGGTCTTACTTTTTTGCAAAAGAAAATAAAGAAGTAATCCGTAGCAAACAATCGATATCATGGCATGACCAGATGGAAAGCTATATCCAAGTGCATTTGCTTCTTCTACGATACTCGGGCGTTCACGAGCGATAATTGATTTAATCCATTTATTGATCATATGGCTTCCCAAAGTACCTCCAGCAAAAAACACTGCCGGTAGAATACTTCGATAAAGCCACCATAAGAAAAATGCCATGATGATAGTAAATGGTTCGACAAACGGACGTGAACCAAAATTTGTTATGTAATAAAAGAAATCATAGACGATCGTGTCCTCTGTCATTTCCACAATAAAGCGTGTCCATTGATCCACATAAGGAAACATACCACTTTTGATTTCAAACATCCAAATACTAATTAAAAAGATAAAAGTAATAATGATCCCATAGAATAATCGTTTCATCTTATCCTCCGCATATTAATAATAATGATTATCTATTACAATATATCTTCTTTCTTTTCTATACAAGGAGGAAGGGTATTTTAAAGGGGAAGTTAAGTCTTACAGCCAGTTTAACCTAAGATAAAATAACACTTCCCCTATTGTTTGAATAATGTTATAATAGAGGGAATTTATTATATTTTAATATATACAAATTTTAAAGGGGGAAAGGCAGCATGTTTGAGAATATAAAACAAGCGATTGATCGGGCCTATAATGAAATGGTAGAAATTCGCCGGTATTTACATCAACATCCAGAACTTTCCTTTAAGGAAGTAAAAACGGCAGCATATATTGTTGACTTTTATAAAAGATTAAATATTCCCTTCAAAGAAAAAGTGGGTGGAAACGGTATTATTGCAACATTAAAAGGCGGGAACCCAGGTAAAACGATTGCCCTTAGAGCAGATTTTGATGCACTTCCAATTCATGATGAGAAAGATGTTCCATATCGCTCTAAAGTAGATGGAATCATGCATGCATGCGGACATGATGGGCATACCGCAACCCTTCTGATGCTTGCAAAAGTGTTAAATGATTTTCAAAGTGAACTTCCGGGGACTGTTGTATTTTTACATCAACACGCAGAAGAATTCAGCCCAGGTGGAGCCAAGCCAATCATTGAATCAGGAGAGCTGGATCATGTAGATGCTTTTTTTGGAACACATCTATGGTCTGTTACCCCACTTGGTCATATTGAAACATCGAAAAATGTTCTCATGGCTGGTGCAGATCGTTTTCAAATTATATTACAAGGTCAAGGTGGCCATGGTTCTGCACCACATGAAACAAAAGATGCGATTGCTATCGGTGCACAGCTTGTCACACAACTCCAACACATTGTAAGTCGTAAAATTAATCCATTACAAACAGCTGTCATTTCCATCGGTAAATTCCAAGCTGGAAGTGCATTCAATGTGATTGCAGATAAAGCATTATTACAAGGAACCGTCCGCTATCTAGATACCTCTATGCAACATAAAGTTATCGAGGAAATGGAAAGGACAATAAAAGGAGTTTGTTTAGCAAATGATATCACCTATGAATTCGAATACAATAAAGGATATCCGCCATTAATGAACCACGAAAAAGAAGCAGAACTAATTTTAGCTACAAAGGATAGTGTAGAAGACATTACAGAAATGAATGAAATTGAACCGAAAATGGCTAGCGAAGATTTCGCTTATTATCTATTGGAAAAACCAGGTGCATTTTTCTTTACCGGTGCGATGAAAGAAAAGGACATCTACCCACACCACCATCCTAAATTTGACTTTGATGAAAGAGCGATGCCTATTGCAGCAAAGACATTGATAAAAGCGTATTTAAATTACCAAGAACAACATGTATAACGTAAAGCTTCAATCAAACAGCCGGTTAATCTGCGATAAAAAACTCCGCCTCATTTTTTTACGGGCGGAGCTTTTTATTTTATACACTTATTTTTCGACGTACAAAATGATAAACAAATAAATAATGAAATATCATTCCCCCACCTATCATGATTCCAGCTTCTGGGGAGTTATTCATGAAAAGGAAAATAATCGTAAAAATAACGGTTTGAATGATACCCAATCGATTCATCCACCGTAATAAAGCTTGCTTCTTTTCAATCCGTTTGACGGGATATAAATCAAGCCATATATTGACTCGGTGATGGCGATATAATGCCATCATTTGGAAAAGATTCATGTACAAAAATAAAAAGGCAAAAATAAGTTTTAGCCAATTGATTGGGACAAAATAAATAAAAAGACCACCAATAATAATTAATCGAATATACATTCCTAAGAAATCACCGCTACGCAGAAACGTAATCCGATATAAAAAATCATACGTATAGCGTTGTTTAAACGGAATCATTTGGAGACAGATTGATACAAGCCAGTGCCGTTTTTTAATCCGATTTTTTAAATGTGGGACATCAGCAAACATATTCGCAATGCGGTAAAATGATTGCATATGATGTTGATCTTTATCAACTAATAATTGCCAATTTATATTGGAATATTTTCGTGATAAGGATAAGTCATATAAAAATACCCCAATAAATAAGAAAGTAAAAACACTAGCAAGTAGTAATTCTCCATCAATCACAAAATAAAAAGTAACTGCTGTTAATAAAAATCGAGTAATATAGTCAATGATACGAATGGTTTTATCTTGAATGCTTTGGATCCACCAGTTACTAAGTAAATTCCATCCTTTAAAAATGAGTAATACAACTAAGAATAGAAGATATGATTTTCCACTTCTTTCTGGAAAACTCGCAAAATAAAGTGGCCCAAAACCCGCAACAAGAATAAACACTACATATAATTGAACAAGATAGCTATAGATTAATGCCCTTTGAAAATATGCCCCCATTTTATGTTCAGCAACAATTAGAAACACGAGGTCAGGTTCTTTTAATAATGTACGAACTGGACTGTAATTAGCAATTAAGCCAAACACAATAGCCATAATGGTAGCAGTTGGAAAATGTTCTGGTAATTCTAATAACCATTGCTGATAAAAGTAAGCAAATGCCGCAATAAAGAAAAACAAAGCAACCGCAATATGCCCATTAAAAATGTAGCGTAAATAGCGCGACATTTCTTTTATATGTTGTGATAATCTTTCTTTAAAAAAAGACGCTGCATCAAACATTGGAATCTTCCTTTGTTAACTGAACATAAATATCGTCTAATGTTGCATCCAGCATATCAAATTCCATTTGTAACTCTTTTAATGTCCCCTGGGCGCGAATTTTTCCATCATGTAAAATAATAAAACGATCACAATACCGTTCAGCCGTTGCCAATATATGGGTAGACATTAAAATCCCTGCCCCCTGCTCTTTCATATCTGTCATTAACTGCAGATAGGAACGAATACCAAGTGGGTCTAAACCAACAAATGGTTCATCAACAATATATAAAGAAGGTTTTATTAAAAAGGCACACATAATCATCACCTTTTGTCGCATTCCTTTTGAAAAGTGAACTGGAAACCAGTGGAGCCTTTTTTCCATCCGAAATTCCTTTAATAATGGTTCTAATCTTTCTTCAAAGATTTTTTTGGGAATATCATAGGCCATTGCTGTTAGTCGCAAATGTTCATACAATGTTAATTCATCATAAAGAATCGGAACTTCCGGAATGTAAGCCATTTTTGTTCGATAGTTTTCTGGATCGTTCTGTAGTGTCTTTCCTTGGATCGTAATTTCTCCTTGTTTTGCTTGCATCAAGCCAATTATATGTTTAATGGTTGTGCTTTTTCCAGCACCATTTAAGCCAATCAATCCAACAATTTCATTGGGATAAATATCAAATGATAGTCCGTGCAATACATTTTTATGTGTATATCCACCATGCAGATTCTCAATATGCAATAACGAATCCAAAAAAATCCCTCCCGATTATGAATATCTATATCAAATTTTACCATTATCAACATAAAAACACCAAAAGAAGATAAGTTGATGAATTTGAACTGCTCGTTTGTATAAGTATCTGAACATTGGTTCGTTGTTTATTTTACTCTAATATATTCACTTATACATCCCATTCAGTTGTTTATTAGATAACAATAACCTCTTCTTATGAATAAAATCATACCCCTTGGCCAATAATACATAAGGAAGAATGCAGATGAATATTCACCTAATTTAAAAATGAGGTGATTCCCATCGACAAGCTACTAATTTAACCCTTTTTACAGAAATCATCCTGCCGCAAAGGATGCTGTTAGAACGGTTAATTTTAATGTTTGATTTGTAATGAAAGAAGAATCTTTACAAAAAAAACACTCTCTTTGTTGACATCTACATTCTTCACAACTCAGGTATGGCCTCGTGTCATACCTGTTTTATTTTTATCGCAGGTTAACTGACTTTTAAGACCCCACTGATTAAAGTTTCACTTTATTGATTTTGACATGCTTCCCTTACATGATTACAATATATATAATAATCAAAAGGGAGATGAAGTATATGGAACATAAGGATTGTATTTTTTGTAAAATTATCAATGGTGAACTACCATCCGCAAAAGTATTTGAAGATGAACACGTTTACGCATTTCTAGATATTAGTCAAGTAACAAAAGGCCATACATTAGTCATCCCAAAAACACATACGAAAAATATTTATGAAACACCAGAAGATGTCGCCAAAGAGTTATTTGCCAAAGTTCCTCTAATCGCCAATGCTATTAAAAAAACCTATCAACCTCTTGGTATGAATTTAGTAAATAATAATGAACCAATCGCAGATCAAACTGTTTTTCATTTACATCTTCATCTCATACCACGTTATGGGGATGAAGACGGGTTTAAATCAAATTGGACATCCCATAGTGACGAGTATTCAGCTGATAACTTACAAGAAATCGCGAAAGAAATTAAACAGCATATAAGATAATAAGGATTCACATATTTTCTGAAAATATGTACTTTTTATTTTTAGAAAACTTTGCTATACTTAAGGTATGTTTCGCAATTGACGATGAGCGTACAATTGGAAACAAATAAAAAGAGCTAGAAGAGTTGAGGAGAGATGAGTCAAATGAAGATAAAAGATTTGGTTATTTTATCATTATTAGTAGGAATTGGTGCGGTTTTACATGCTGTCATTCCACCTATTTTATTCGGGATGAAGCCAGATATGCTATTATCAATGATGTTTCTAGGGATTATACTGTTTCCTAAGCCGAATTATGTGTTGGTACTGTCGCTTGTTACTGGGGCTGTATCTGCTTTAACAACAGGCATGCCTGGGGGACAAATTGCAAATGTAATTGATAAGCCAGTTACAGCATTTGTATTTTTAGGATTGTTTTTACTTATTAGAAACAGAATAAACATCAATATTAGTGCACCACTATTAACTGGTATTGGAACAATTGTGAGTGGTTCTGTATTTTTAATTGTTGTATTGTTTATTCTGAATGTCATGGAAGGGGCATTTATTCCACTGCTTATTGGAATTGTTCTACCTGCAGCAGTAGTTAATACAATCATTATGGTCATTGTCTACCCTATCGCTAATAGTATTCAAAAGCGCATGAACCCGATGACAGTTCAATAAATACAGGGGGCTATATCCCCAGATAATTGTTCATATCTACAAAGTATAATCTAGTAGGATAGTCAATTGACTTGCTGCCCATCCCCCACTTTAAATTCTTGAAGTGGGGGTTTTACAGCCAGTTAACCTGTGATATATTAATTATAAGAGGTTTGGTAAATTTAAAACCTCTGACTATTTTGTCAGAGGTTTTTCTAGATTTTATTCCCTTTGCACTTTTTGATGAGAAAAAAGTTGAACATGTATACTACAACATGGTATTTTTAAAATAGAGACCATTGGAAGGGGGCATTTTTAATGTCAAGAGGAAAAGCAGTATTATTTGGTTTCTTTGTTGGCGGTGTAGTGAGCGCTAGTGCAACACTACTAAGTACACCAGCATCAGGGAAAAACCTTCGTATGCAAATTCGTAACCAAACAATGGAGTGGAAGGAACTTTTAGAAGGTTTAAAGCGTGATGGTTTACGTATAAAAAATCAATTAGCAAAAACATCAAAAGAAAGTACAGTACTAATTAAAGATTTAACGAAAGATATGAAAAACTCAGTGGTTGCGTGGAAAGAATCAGTCGAACCACATCAGAAAAATATTAAAGACTATCTAGAGCAAATCGAGCTAAGTTTAAAAGAGCTAGAAGATAAAGTCAAAAACAACAACGTTAAAGCATAGTAAAAAATGGCTAATCATTCCATTGATTAGTCATTTTTTATTTCAAATTATTCGAGGATGAATTCAAGGATGAAATAGTATTTTTCCTTAGGTTAGTTTTATTGCTTATTCGAAACCAAAACCATCTGTTCGGCAATTTAAAGAAATCGGGCAAATAGCAGTATCCCGCGTTACTGTTTTTACGATTTTGCACGATTGCGGGCACGCGGGAACATCCAGCGTTACCGTTTTTACGATTTTACCACTATTGCGGGCACGCGGGAACATCCACCGTTACCATTTTTATGATTTTGCCGCCATTGCGGGCACGCGGGAACATCCACCGTTACCATTTTTATGATTTTGCCGCCATTGCGGGCACGCGGGAACATCCACCGTTACCGTTTTTACAATTTTGCCGCCATTGCGGGCACGCGGGAACATCCACCGTTACCGTTTTTACAATTTTGCCGCCATTGCGGGCACGCGGGAGCACAGAATCTCATTCTTCAACATCAAAAAAAATCCGGTAAGCAAGAGATGAACACTCCCGCTTACCGGATTTTTAACTTTCAATTATTCTTTCGGTTCTAAATCTTCAATGGAATCGATATCCATATATTTTGGAACAACTAAGCCAATTTTTGCACCTTCAAGGTTTTCTCCAAGGTCTTCTAAATCGTCTTGATATTGTTCATATAAATCACCATGTGTACCTGGTAGCCAAGCTGCAACCATACCATCTGCTTCGCCGCCTGCAACTGCTTGCCACATAACGGCATTATCGACAGGAGTAAGTGTTACATCGAATCCTAGGTTTTCTAAAACATGTCCTACAACATTTGTAGAAGCAACTTCAGAATCCCACTCCACATAAACAAGTTCGATTTCTTCTCCATCTACTTCTTCTACACCGTCTGTCCACTCTTCTACTTTATCTGCATTGTCCTCAACCCAAGTAGCTGCAGATTCAGCTGGGTCTGCACCTTCTGACACTTCAAGCATAACTTCTTCCATATCTTCCGTAGTCCAGTTGAATTGGTCAAGTAATTTATATGCATTTGGCATATCTTCTTCTAGGCCTTCACGAACCATTGTATTAATTGTTTCTTCATCACCATAAACACCTTTTGGATCTTCTAAATATTTTAAATCATATTTAGCGAATTTCCAGTGTGGTGTCCAACCAGTAACAAAGATTGGTTCTTCTTTATCATAAGCTTCTCCCAATGCAGTTGCCATTGCACCACTAGAAGATGCTTGTACTTCCCAACCTTTTAAGTTCTCATATTCTTCTACAGCTTTTTCTGTAGCTTTAAATACACCAGCACCAGGCTCAATACCTGTTATAGCGTAATCTACTTCTTCACCATAGTTCACGTCACCATTATCAGCATTATCTTTTGTTTTTTCTGTTGCTTCACCATCATCAGATCCACAACCTGCAACAACTAGTGATAAAGATAGTCCTGCTACTATTCCTAAACGTTTCCAGTTAAATTTAACCAAAATGTATACTCTCCTTTTAATCATAATAAATATATAGGAACTTTCCCTTTTTCTTGGAAAAGATACCTTACATGTTTTCCTTTTTAGAACTCGATTGTGTCAAACGATCAATAATAATCGCTAAAATAACAATACCAATACCTGCTACAAATCCTGGTCCAACTTGAGCACGTTGAAGGGCAGATAATACTTCTCTACCTAATCCTGGTGCACCAATCATAGAAGCGGTAACTACCATGGATAGTGCTAACATAACCGTTTGGTTAATCCCCGCACTAATCGTCGCTTTTGCCATTGGAAGTTCTACTTTAAATAATTTCTGTGCTCCTGTGCTTCCAAAGGCATCCGATGCTTCCACCAATTCTTTAGAAACTTGACGAATCCCAAGATTTGTGAATCGTACAGTTGGCGGAGAAGCAAAGATTAAAGAGGCAAACACCCCCGGAACCATCCCGATACCAAAGAATGCAACGGCAGGAATTAAATAAACAAAGGCTGGCATTGTCTGCATAAAGTCAAGAATAGGTGTAATAATTGTCTCAGCTATCTTACTTTTAGCCATTAAAATACCCACCGGAATTCCAATGATAACAGATAATGCACTGGCAATCAAAACAAGCACTAGTGTGTTCATTAAGTGCTCCCATAAACCTTGGTTATAAATTAGCCATAAACCCACAATTGAAAATGCAGCTAAACCAAATTTCTTCCCTGATAAAAAGAAAGCTAAAACTGCTATAATTAATATAAAAATAATTGGCGGTATAACCATCAATTGCGCGGTCAAAAATTCCATCAAAGAACCAAAATTATCTTTGATAAAATCAAATAAGAATGCAAATTTGTCTGTCACCCATTTTGTAAAATCTGTTGTCCAATCTGAAATAGGTATTTCTGGTATAAAATCTAACATCATTCATTCACCCCACTATTTCCGGCTAATGCTGCGATTACAGCACCACGTACAATGATTCCTACTAACCTATCATTTTCTACAACAGCTACCGGGATGGGAGAACCGTTAATAATATCAAATATTTCATTCATTGGTGTATCTTTCATTGCTTTCGGTATATCTGTACGGAGTATTTCTTGTAAATCTTTTATGTCATCTTTTATAGCTTGTGAAGCATCATCAGCTGTTACATAACCTTGTAGAATTCGTTTAGAATCAACTACTAATATACTAGAAATCCCTTCTTTACTCATTCTTTCCAATGCCACTCGTGGACCATGTTTTTCAATATTAATTGTTTCTGGACGTTTCATAATATGCTCTGCAGTTAACACTTTAGAGCGATCCACATCTTCCACGAATTTTTCTACATAATCATTTGCAGGATTGACTAATATTTCTTCTGGTGTTCCAATTTGTACAATGGAACCATCCCGCATTAGGGCAATTCTGTCACCCATCTTTAATGCTTCATTCAAATCATGTGTAATGAAGATAATTGTTTTTTGCATAGTTGATTGAAGATCAATCAATTCATCTTGCATATCTTTACGAATTAAAGGATCTAAAGCTGAAAAGGCTTCATCCATCAATAGCACTTCTGGATCATTTGCTAATGCACGTGCTAGTCCCACACGTTGTTGCATCCCACCAGATAACTGTTCAGGCTTCTGTTCTAAATAACTACCAAGCCCAACTAACTCTAGTGCTTTTGTTGCCTTTTCTTGTCGTTCTTCTTTTGGCACCTTCTGAATTTCTAAACCAAATTCAGCATTTTCCAAAATTGTTCGGTTTGGAAACAAGGCAAATTTTTGGAAAACCATACTCATCTTCTTACGGCGTACTTCACGAAGGGCTTTTTTATCCATTTCTGATAAATTTTCACCGTTAACATAAATATTTCCTTGTGTTGGTTCGATTATTCTGTTTAATAAACGAACAAGGGTTGATTTACCACTTCCGGATAACCCCATGATAACAAAGATTTCTCCCTCTTCAACTGAGAAACTTGCCCGATTTACACCTACCGTCTGTCCTGTCTCTTGTAATATTTCTTCTTTTGACTTCCCTTGATCTAATAGCTCTATTGCTTGTTTGGGATGCCGACCAAATACTTTAGTCAAATTTTCTACTTCAATAATCGGCACGTAATTCACTCCTTTAATAGTCTTTCATGTTTTATCGTGCCATCAAAAATGATAAATCCTAAATAGATTATTCTATATTAATTAAAAGAAATCATTTTTCCACAATAAAAACATTCATTTGTCCGACAAAAATTAGCTACTTTAAAACTATAAAGGTTTTATAGTAATCTATCAAACTGTATATAAAGTAATTAGAGCTTGTTTATTACGTAAAGTTTATTCTGTACAAACTTTATGTACTGTTTTCTTATAAATGCTTTCATTTACTTGCATATGCTTTATTACAATTATATTTCAAAGGGTTTTTATCTATTTTTCATATAATATGTGGAAAAAGGGCATATTTTCTTGAGGGCATCTCATAAATAATGGGTGAAAATGGTTTTTTATCCATTCGTGTAGAAGTAAATCGTTTAAAGCGAGGGCTTGTCCGTTTCCTCGCTATATTATTTCCTTTGAAGAAGTGAGAGGAATTCATTCATAAGATTCGGATAATACCCTTCTTTATGTAGGGCATCAATCATTTGATTGGGATCTAGCTTTTCGTTTAGCATACCAGCAAATTGAATAAGTAAAGAGGAGAAATCTAATAAACCTTCTGCTTTTTGTTTTTCATATTCGTCATTTAATCTATGAACAAATTGCATAAATTCATGATATTCGATTTCCGATAGGTCTTTTTCAATAATAATTTTTGTTAGTGGGTATTTATCCATGTCAATTAATTTGTTTATTAATTGTAAATGAAATGCCGTCCTATCCCTCATCAAATCACCCCACCGTTCATCAGTTATTTCAATTTACAAAAAGTAATGTTACTATATAGTATAACATGTTATACATAGAAAGTGATGACCAAACTCCATGCCGAATATTTCTTCAATTAAATACAGTCTTCTGAAATTTTTTATTGTTTTTCTCTGTTCAGTATGCCAATACTTTGTTACAGTTAAAGAGAGTTCATTTTACGCAAGACGAAGGGGCGTTGGTTTAGGGGGGATAGATTATGAACATTATATTTCCTATTTATGGCTTTATTATATTGTTTATTTTCAATGCTTTAACATATAAATTTTGTACCAAATTAAAGTTAACAAAGTACCGACAGGATAAGATGTTTCGTTTTACGAATATTATTGTTCTAATTCTTTTAGTAACTTCTTATGTAAAGGTACTTAATGCAATGATTTGAATTCATTCATCTATTGCTATGAATGATGTAGCATGTTTCCATATAAAATAATGAGATATACGAACCATCGAAAAGTATGATTTTACGTAAAAATATGTTATATTTAATGGTAGCAATTTGGATAAAGCTATACAGATGATTAGGAGTGTTTAAATGAAGAAAATAGCAATCGCAGCAACAATCAGTGCTGGCTTACTTGTATCTGGATGTAATACAGGTTCAGGTGATGTCGTTATCGAATCAAAAGCTGGAGATATTACAAAGGATGAATTTTATACAGAGATGAAAAACTCCATCGGGGATCAAGTTCTTCAACAAATGATGCTTGAGAAAATTTTGGAAAAAGAATATGACGTGGAAGATAAAGAAGTAGATAAACAAGTAAAAGAAATGAAAGATGAATTGGGCGAACAATTTGAAATGGTTCTGCAGCAACAAGGTATTCAAGATGAAGAACAACTAAAAGAACAACTTCATGTTAGTTTGCTATATGAAGAAGCAATGTTCGGTGATGTAGAAATTCCTGATAAAGAATTAAAAGAACAATATAAACGCATGAAAACAGAAGTAAAAGCAAGTCATATTCTGGTGAGTGATGAAAAAGAAGCAAAAGATATTAAAAATAAATTAGATGATGGTGCTGATTTTGCTAAATTAGCAAAAGAACACTCCTCTGATGGCTCTAGTGAAAATGGTGGAGATCTTGGTTGGTTTTCAACTGGAGAAATGGTCCCACAATTTGAAGATGCCGTATTCAATATGAAAAAAGGCGAAATTAGTGACCCGGTTAAATCTGAATTCGGTTACCATATTATCCTTTTAGAAGACAAGCGTGATAAAGAAGAAGATATTGGTTCATTTGAAGATAATAAAGAAATGATTAAGAACGACTTAAGAAATCAAAAAGTAGACACCGAAGCAAAATTAAAAGAATTACTAGATAATGCTAAAATCGAAGTAAAAGACGAGCAATTCGAAGGACTATTCGATACAGCAGACCCAGAAATGGAAGAAGATGCACAAGGTTAATGCAAAGAAACAGGTATGTAGATGAATCCATCTACATACCTGCTTTTTTATTAAACCTTTAGGAACGTTTCTTTCTTTCTTCTTCCAATCGCTCCATATAAATATTCCCCTCTTCTTCAATGAAATGCTGTTCTAATTTTCTTTCGGCTTGCATTGCCCGAAATGCCATATATCCACTAATAAATATGAAGCAAATGACAATAATAATCCACCAAGGTACACCTAAAACCACAGTAAACACCCCTTGTCCACTCTTTTCTATTAAATATATGTATGAAATAAGAAAAGATGACCATAAAAATGGGAAAATAAAAAGGATGAAAGTGAATTCACCCTTTGTTATTTCTTCATAATCGTATAATTAGGTTCAAATGTCGGTTTATAAAAGGAGCGATTATCCATTGGGAATAGTCGTTCGGTAAACTCACCTGGCTCCACATGTTCTAATGCACGATTTAACATATTCATCTTCGCGTCCATCAAGTCAATCAGATGGAGTATTTCTGCCTCTCGAATTAGTGGTGGTCTTGGGCTGCCCCACTCCGCTTTCCCATGATGACTAAGTACAAGATGTTGTAAAATGATAACCTCTTCTCCTTCTATGTTTAATTCATTGGCAATCTGACCGATTTCCTCTACCATCAGTGGAATATGGCCAATCAATTTCCCTTGCAATGTATACGATGTTGTAACAAGACCAGATAATTCTTTCACCTTGCCTAAATCATGTAAAATAATTCCTGCATATAGTAAATCTTTATTTAGCTCTGGATACAATTTACAAATTTCTCGTGCTAATGCTAGCATGCTCGTAATATGATGTGCTAAACCAGATACATATGCATGGTGATTGGACACGGCTGCAGGGAATGTTAAAAGTTCCTCTTTATATTTTGTTATAAAAGCTCGAGTAATTTCTTGCACATTCAAATTTTGCATTTCAAGAACAGCTGCCTTTAACCTGTCAAACAAAACTTCTTTTTCAACTGGTGCCTTTTCTACAAAATCTGCAATATGTACACCGTCTGTTTCTTCAGAAGGACGAATGGAGTAAATCTTTAACTGTGCTTTGCCGCGAAATTGTGTAATTTCACCAGTCAAATAAATGATAACTTCTGCTTGATATAGTTTCATATCTTCTGGTCTTGCATCCCATAATTTCGCTTCTATTTCCCCTGATGTATCTCGAAGAATTAATGTTAAAAAATCTTTTCCGGTACTTGTTACTCCCTTTGTCATTTCCTTAATTAACATGAATCCAGAGAATTTATCCCCTACTTGATAGTTTTTAATTCCGTTTTGCACATTCTCTTCCTCCCTCGTTTATCCGTATAACACATCACTTGACTTTCGGGATAAAGTCAAAAATCTTTCCTGTTTCAATTACTTCAATAAATTGCATCAACCATTGATAGTATTTTTTTGCATATTGAATTCGTTCAATATCTTTATCTATTTTCTCCTTGAGAGATGCATCTGTTATTTCTTCTTGTAATGCATGCAGTGACTGAATCGTTTCCTTTGCTTCCAGTATATTCATCTCCGTATGTTTGCGCCAGTGAATTCCAAACAAGGAAGTAAATGATTTATACCAATCTTCTTCTGCTTGATACAAGTTTTTACGAATCCCTCTTTTAAATGTTGTCTCCACCATATTTATATCAGATAATGAGCGCACACCAGTAGACATGCTTGTTTTACTCATATCTAAGGCCTGTCCCAATTCATCTAATGTCATCGGCTCATCTGAAAAATATAACACTCCAAATAGTCTACCAACAGATGGAGTTATGTCATAAAGCTTCATATTTTTAGCAATTGCTCGAATAAATTTTTCTGAAATATATTCATATTTCTCCCATTCTTGTTGTTGCAACAAAGAAATCCCATTACAGAATTTTAAGGTTATATCAATCTGTAACAGGTTCCACCTCCTTTCACCTATTACTTTACTCTTCAGTTTATCATGGATTATGGTGTAACGCGAACCACATTTAATAAATCTACCTTATTTTCGGACGCTATATTTTCCAAAATTTCCTGTTTACATGTGAAAAATATAATTTGTTTCTTTTTCGAAATAGACGTTAAAATTGGTAAAATACGGTTTAAACGTGTGGAATCAAAATGAACAAAGGCATCATCAATAATAAATGGGAGTTGATGCTTTTCTCCCATGACTTCACCAATAGCCAGTCGTAGGGAAACATAAAGTTGATCAATTGTACCTTGAGATAATTCATGAACAGAAAATTTTATTCTTTGGCTCGTTTCAACTAAAAATGGCTGTTTATCCGTTGGAGCAATGATTCTTTGATATTTATGATCTGTTATATAAGAAAAATAGTTAGTTGCTTGTTCAAGTACATCTTGTAAATACTTTTCTTTATATAATTGTTTTGTTTCACGTAACATTGCTTGAGCCGTCTTTAAAATTGACCATCGCTTGGAAAGGACAGATAATTGTTCTTTCTCCATCTGCAAGCGGTGGATTAATTTCGAATATGATTCAGATGATTCTATTTTTTCCAGCTGTGCTTGATAGGTTGCAACGGCTTGCCTTTTTTCATTGAGCTTTTGTTCAATTACTAGAATGGTTTCTTTTTGCTCCTGTTGACAAACAAGAAGCCCTTGTTCTGTCTTATTTTCTAAGAGAAATAATTCCCATTCCGTCTTGGAAAAAATAGTTACAAACTGGGTATGAATTTGTTGAATCGTACTTTCAAACTCCTGTTTATTTTCTTTTTCCTTTGCACATTTATAAAACTCGTCCTCATCTTGAACATCGGCAAGATTAAACAATTTCCGTTGTTCTTCTTCATAGTGCAAAATATGTTCCTGAAGATGATGGATTTGTTTTTCCATTTCTTTCATAGTGTGATGATGATTTTCTAAATCTGTTTGATTTTTTTCATATTGTTCCACGATTTTTTCAAAAAAGGTTATAGCGTTGGAAACTGTTTCATTCTCTGCTTGGTTCATTTTAAATCCAAGTTCCCTAACATTCTTTTCAAAGTATTGTTTTTCTTTCTCTTTTTTCTTTCGTTTTTCTTCCGTTTTCTCTATTTCAGAAGCCTCTCCAATGAGACGCTTAATAGAGTGGTATAATGTAGGCCAGTCTTCTACTTTTACTTCCATTAAAAACGGGTATGTTTCTTGTTCTTTTCCAATTTGTTTGTCTAATTGTTGTTCTTTTATTTTCCAGTTCGTATATTGTTCTTGCAGTAATTGGTATTTAATATTTAATGTGTTTAATCTTTCTTGAAGATTTGTTAAACGTAATTGATTCTCATCATCTTGTGTTAAACGATAACCAATTTCTTGACGTTTCTCTTTCGTTAATGGAGGTTCAGATGGATTCTCACTCCATGTAAATATTTCTTCTAAATTGGATACAGAATTTTTACCACTTACCCAAAAGAAGATAGCAATAACAGCTCCTACAATTGCCCCAGTTATAAAAATAAAAGAATGACTAATAAGAGCAATTATTCCACTAATCAATGCGAAACAGAGGCTAAGACTGATGGCAAAACGACTTTTCCTTTTTAGATGTTTTTTCTGATATTGTAACTTTTGTTGCTGTTTACCATATTCTTTTTCCATTTGTTTGAGAAGAGCTGTTTCTTGATCTCTTTGGAGTTTCTGTTCGAGATATACTCTCTCCTCTTTTGTTAAACTTGTTCGTTTTAATTGTTCTTTTTCTTGCTCTAGTTGCTTTATATTTTTCGTGATTGCTTGTTTTTCTAGTAACAATTGATTTCTTTCTGCAGTTATTTTTTCAAAAGTTTCTTTAATGGTTGCCCACGCTTTTTCTGTTTGGAATGGAAATGTTAGTGTGAATAAATCTTCTTTTGATATAGACAAATTCAAATAACTGATTTCCGTTTCTAAACGTACGTGTTGCTCTTGAATGATTTCTTGCAAGTCATTTATTTCTTGTAGCAAATAATCATATTGCGATGTTTTTCCAAGCAGTAATTTCATTTCGTTAATCAATGACATTTTCTTTTGTTCACTTTGTAATTGATCTATCTTTTTCTTTAATTCTTGTTTATTCTTTTTATAAATGGATAATTCACTTTGTAATGGTATGATTTTTTCTTTTAGATTTTGAAAACGATTCAAACCATCTTCTGGAAAAGGAATATGCTGCCTTAAACCTTTAAGCCCTTCTTTTGCTTGTTTATATGGATGAACAAATGGTAATGCTTGCTGTTTTCTTTCTATCAATAATAATTTTTCTTTTTCTTTTTGTAGGGTATGTTGTAAGTCGATGATTTCTTTTTTTGTTTGCTCAAGTGCTTCTTTTTGCTCACGATATTGGTTGATTTCTTTTTCCGCTTCCATCCGTTTTGCAGCCAATTGTTTAAGCAATGTTAATTGTTGATTAATCTTTGGTTTCGTCCCGTATGGTTTAAATAAATCGTTCATTTCCTGTTCCAGTTTTTTATCAACTGTATGTATATGTGTGGAACCTGTTAGGCCAATACTTAATAAAATCTCATTAATATTTTCTTCGTGTATGTTATGTATGGAGAGTAAATCTAAAGCAGAAAAGGAAAAGATGGATTGATACGTTTTGGCAGTCATTCCCTGTAAATACGTATTTAACCATTCTTCATCATGTTCGCCTTCTTTGGTATAGCAAATTGCCTTTCCATTTTGAACATTGTCTAATCTCTCAATGATAATTTCGCCAATTTCTTGGTCGATTATTGTTAGACGTCCCCCCATTTTACTGCTTGTTTTCGGACGATAAAATGCTCGTTCTTTCGGATATAATCCAAAGAGCATAAATAAAATAAACTTCTGTATAGTTGATTTTCCAGATTCATTTCTTCCATGAATACAGACAAAATTGTTATCAGTAAAGTCAAGTGAATAATCAACCCATTTTCCAAATCCATAGATAAAGGCTTGTTTTATTTTCAACGAATTCACCTCAGAACTGTCGATGTTTTAGCTGGAAGTAAAGTAATTCTTCTGCTTCCTTTTTTAGTTCTTGTTGTTGCTCTTTAGATAGTGATGATAAATATTTCCGTGCCTCACGGTGTAGATAAAGAGGTTCAATGTATTCTTCTAAATGAATATTTCTTGTAACATGCTCTAATTGATCTATAAATTGTTCCCCTTCTGTAGACAGACGAATGGCTTGATTCCCCTCTATTTTCCAATTAAAAATATAGCGCCAATCCGTTCTCTCACTATTCTGCTCATTGATTAATTCCATCATTTCAGTTAGCCTGTTATCTGTTTTCCATTCAATGAGTTCTACTTGATTTCCAATCATCGTAAGATCTATGAGATATGGCAAAAATCCAGTAAATTGTTTATCTATTTCAGTCATTATTTTCTCACCAAGCTTATGAATAGTTGACATACCTTCTACTTCAATTTGCATTTTTTCAAATTGGATCGCTTGCAATGGTATAAAAGAAAGTGTTGCTCCATTTTTTGTTAATTGAACATGGTAACATCCCTTTTCACCTGTTTCTTTTCGATTTCTTCCTTGGATATTACCAGGATAAATAATTGGTGGTTCTTTTTTTAATAGCTGTCTTTTATGGATATGTCCTAATGCCCAGTAATCAAAAGGTTTTCTTATAAGATCTTTGATTTGAAATGGTGCATACATATCATGATCTGTATTCGTTAATAAACTTCCATGTAACATAGCGATGTGAAAAGGTGTACTCGTTTCTTCTACCATAAATTCAGTTGCTTTATTATCAACAATCGCCCTGTTTTCATAACTAAAACCATAAATGGTTGCAGCTGGCTTATTATCTTTCTTGTAAATAGCATGACGAACTGTTTCATCTGGAAAAATAACGACATTATCCGGATATGTTATTGGATGAGGATTGCCACGAATAAAATCATGGTTTCCATAGGAGATATATACGGTTATTTCATGTTCTTTTAATTTCGTAAAGGCATTTCTTAGCTGTACTTGTGCTTTTAAGCTTTGTTTTTCATGATCAAATAAATCACCAACAAGAAGAAGAAAATCCACCTCTTTTCGGATGGCTACTTCGACTAGCCTATCCAATGCATGAAATGTACTTTTCTGAATTTGTTCTAAAATATGATCAGGTACATGTGCCAATCCTTGAAAAGGCGTATCTAAATGTAAATCTGCTGCATGAATAAAAGAAATTTTTTCCATATTCGTTCCCCTTTATATTTCATTATATTTAGTTTACCAAAAATTATATACGAATGCACGTTCGTAAGTGTGCGAAAACATTTCAAATTATTACAATTTATACTATAATATTGGTAAGCGATTTCAGGACAGGGGGAAAACATGATGAAAACATATGTATTAACAGTTTACGAAAAAAACGGAGAAAACTTACTAGACGAAACATTCGAAGCAGCAGATGATGAAAAAGCAAAAGAAATTGGAGAAAAAACATTGACGGAAAAGGGATATCAAGATCACACTTACCGTTGTGTCTCACCAGATGCTAAATTACTTTTATTTCATTCGTAGATTTTCTCAAAAAAATAGACCCACATATGAAATTGTGAGTCCAGCAAACCTATATAGAATTACTGACCATTTTCAAAATTATATAATTCTTCCAATGGCTTTGTGACAATGCGATTAATATCATTGATTAACAAAGATAGACGTTGCTCTTTTTCAATGAGGTTCGAAATTAGTTCATTTTGTTGAACTTGCTCTACAACTTTTCGAGCCTCCTCAATTTCTGCTTCATCAATGTCTTCGCCCTTCATTTGCTTTTCTTGTAACCCCATTTGTGTATCACGGAATTCAGTAAATAATTTATTTGTTTCAGGATTTCCTATGACTTTTTCATAACTTTCCTTTAATTCCTTAAACTCCATACTATTGCGAATAGACTTTTCTAATTCATATGCACTATCATACATATTAGGCATGATTAGCCCTCCTTTTTTATCTGTTCACTCATCTTTTTAATTGAATTTCTATCTTGAAATAACTATAACAGACGTTTTACACAATGTATACCCTTAAGGAATAATCTGGATTTTCTAAAATTGCCCATTTCTATTGCTATTTAGCTTAAAAATTTAAAATCCCTTCAGAAAAGATATTTTTCTACATGTATCAACAGCTTAAAATTTTTTTATACTGTAACAGTTTTAAAGAATAACAAAACAAAAGTCTTACAGCCAGTTAATACGCGATAAATTATGTATTTGATTTTTTTAAAAAACATAAGAGTAACAGAAAGAAGGAAAGTCCGCTGACTTTCCTTCTTATTATGAAAGAGGTACATCCCTCTTAGAATCCATCTTATTTTATTGTGATTGGCCACCCATTTGTTGTTGTGCAGTCTGAACTAAACGCTTTGTAATTTCTCCACCCACAGAACCATTTGAACGAGAAGTTGAATCTGCTCCAAGGTTTACACCAAATTCTTGAGCAATTTCAACTTTCATTTGATCGATTGCTTGCTGTACACCAGGAACAACTAATTGATTTGAATTATTGCTTGGCATGTTGTTCACCTCCTGTACCCTTATTGTTGACTAGATAGAAAAACTTATCATAAAAAAACGTTGGTAATTTGTGTATAGTTTGCTAAAATTTTAAACTCATTAAAAAAGCCGAAGAACAATCACGTTCTTCGGCAGAAATCATTTTTATTTCGGCTGTGTCATTTCTTTTGGAACAACATATTCATCAAATTGTTCTTCTGTTAGTAAACCTAATTCAACAGCCGTTTCTTTTAATGTTGCATTATTTTCATAAGCTGTTTTGGCAATTTTAGCCGCATTTTCGTAGCCAATATGTGGATTTAATGCAGTTACAAGCATTAAAGAATCATTTAAGTTTTTCTCGATTTGCTCATGATTTGGTTCGATTCCACGAACACATCGTTCGTCAAATGAACGCATCGAATCACCTAATAATTGACATGATTGCAAGAAATTATAAGCCATAACTGGTTTAAACACATTTAATTCAAAATTACCTTGACTTGCTGCAAAACCAATTGTTGCATCATTTCCCATCACCTGAGCAACAACCATTGTCACTGCCTCAGATTGGGTTGGATTTACTTTTCCTGGCATAATGGAACTTCCTGGTTCATTTGATGGAATTGTAATTTCTCCAATACCACAGCGTGGGCCACTTGCTAACCAACGAACATCGTTAGCAATTTTCATCATGTCAGCTGCTAATGCTTTTAATGCTCCATGTGCATATACTAATTCATCATAACTTGTTAAAGAATGAAATTTATTCGGTGCAGATGTAAATGTTTTTCCTGTTTCGTTACTAATTGCTTCACAAACGAGTTTGGAAAAGTCAGGATGTGCGTTTAATCCTGTTCCAACAGCAGTACCACCGATTGCTAACTCTTTTAGATGATCGGCACTTTCTTTAACCATCATTTCTGACCTTTCTAACATGCGGTGCCAGCCACTAATTTCTTGGCCTAATGTTAATGGTGTAGCGTCTTGCAAATGCGTACGACCAATTTTAACTACATCCATGAACGCTTCCATTTTTTCTTTTACAGTTGCTTTTATTTGTTCAATTGCAGGTAATACTGTATCTTCTAATTTCAACACAGCAGATACATGTAATGCCGTTGGATATGTATCATTCGAACTTTGTGATTTGTTAACATCATCATTTGGATGTAATACTAAATCACTTCCTTGTTCTTTTAGCCAGTCATTTCCAACATGTGCTAATACTTCATTCACGTTCATATTGGATTGTGTACCGCTACCTGTTTGCCATACAACAAGCGGAAAATGCTCATCTAATTTTCCTTCTAATACAAGGTCTGCAGCATGTGCAATTGCTTGTGCTTTTTTCTCTTCTAATAGACCAAGTTTATGATTTGCTTTTGCTGTACTTTTTTTCAAAATAGCAAATGCACGGATTACCTCTTGTGGCATTGTTTCATTTCCAATTGGGAAGTTTTGTTTACTTCTTTGTGTTTGTGCTCCCCAATGCTTATCAGCTGGAACCTTTATTTCCCCTAATGTGTCATGTTCAATACGAAATTCCATTTCTCGTTCCTCCTTATAATTTTACTTTAACTTCCAGTATATATTGTACCAAATTTCTCATATAGATAATAAGATTATATATTCTTCAAATATCTTTACTAAGATTTCTTTTTGAATAGATTATTGTTGGCTCCGAGCCATACACATCAACCTTTAATGTTAGATCGTTTTTAATATTTTCTTCACATACGATATAGTGAAACTTCAATCAGTGGGAAGTTTCCTCATCTCCCACTGATTGTTAGTTGAACAAATCGAGCTTTTACTAGCTGTTGATCCTCCACTTATTATTCTTAAGTAACTCAAATTCTTGATGTGGAGGTCGTACAACCAGTTAATGCGCGGCAATTTTTTAGAAAATAACATCCTAAAAAATGTAGATTGTTACAAAACAAGTAACAATCTACGGAATAGCCAAAATGAGCTTCATAATGTCTTATAATAAGAATAAGATGTATATTGTTCTTTTACAAAAAAATAACGAATGTATTCCACTTACTTGGATGATCATGTAAGGAGAGATAGACATGCCAAATATATGGACACACATCCTTTTCTGTGAAGAGGTTGTCGATTCCATTTCTAAAACACATACACCCTTTTTTCTGAATGAAAGATTCATGAAATTAGGAGCACAGGGACCTGATTTATTCTTTTATTATCAATTTTGGCCATGGATAAAGCATAATCCAGATGAACAGATTGGAACTGTCCTTCACACTAAACATTGTGGACCTTTTATCATGGATTTAATTGATAAAGCAAAAACAATGGATGAACAGATTCAAGCATATGTATTTGGTTTTATAACACATCATATTCTCGATCGAAATACACATCCATACATTCATTACCGTGCAGGATATAAAGGAAATAATCATCAAAGACTTGAAGTAATCATTGATACCTTAATCATGGAAAAATATCATCATTTGAAAACATGGAAATTACCAGTATATAAAGAGATCGATGTTGGCTTTTTCTTACCTAAAGATATTGGGACATTATTAGAAAAAAACATCCAAAAACATTATCCTGATTTGACTTTCAATTTAGTAAAATATATTCAAAAATCATATCGAGATATGAAGTTTGCTCAGAGATTACTGTATGATCCATATGGTTGGAAAAATACAGTATTTAAATCCATCATTTCTGCGTATTCCCACCGTCCGGTAACAGATGATAAAGACTACCTAAACTTAAACCACCACACTTGGTATCACCCCGCTACAAAAGAACCGTCTACTAAAAGTTTTATTGATCTTTATAATAAAAGTAAAGTAGAGGCCTGTGATATCATGGCAAATGTAATAAAGTACTGGGTAGAACCAAATGAATCTTTAAAAACACAGCTAACATTAATGATTGGGAATATATCTTATGATACTGGAAAAGACCTTGCATTAAATGTAGTGAATCAATATAGTGATTCTTTAATTGAATAGAAAAATCAGGCTATGTAGGGTTAGCCTGATTTTCTTATTTTTAAGATGCTTTAGTTTCTCCCTGTGCTTCTTTTATTCCTTGATCAATATTGACAAACTTCAATAAGATAATACCGGCAATAAAAAAGAAAACGAGTGAAATGATTCCCAATCTACTGGAACCAGTTAATTGCCCAACTAAAGCAAATAAGAATGGTCCAAATACAGCAGAAAACTTCGATGAAATTCCGTAAAACCCAAAGAATTCAGCATGTTTATTCGCTGGAACCATCCTTCCATAAATGGACCGACTTAAAGACTGTGCTCCACCTTGAACAAAGCCAACACAAATAGCTAAAATATAAAAATGAAATGCAGAGGACATGAAATACCCTAAAACAACGATTGCTAAATACGCATATAATGAAATCGTTAATGCTGATTTCGCCGACAACTTTTTAGCTAACCAGCCAAAAAAGAAAGTACATGGAATTCCAATAAATTGAGTAATTAAAAGTGCAGCTATTAAATCATTCGTACCGATATTAATATCTTTTCCGTAAATTGTTGCCATTTTAATAATGGTTGATATCCCATCGTTATATAACCAAAAAGCAAGTAAAAATAATAATAATTGCTTATATTGCTTAATCTCTTTAAATGTATTCGCTACCCTTGAAAAGCCAATGGAAACATAAGATTGATTTCTTTTGACAACAGTTTTTTTCTCTTCACGGATATTTTTAAATAACGGAATAGAGAAAATAAACCACCAAACACCGACAGAAGCAAATGAAACTTGACTCGCAACTGTTGCATTTGGAATACCAAACCAATCATGTTTTAAAATCATTAATAAATTGATGGCAAGTAAAATTCCTCCACCAATATAACCCCAAGCAAATCCGTGGCTAGAGACACGGTCCATCTCATCTCCTTCTGCAATTTCCGGGAGAAAAGCATCATAGAACACATTTCCTCCAGAAAAACCAATCGTACCAATGATTAGAAGAACCGAGGCAAATATGTAGTCCCCTTCACCTACAAAAGCTAATAAAATACTTGCTATCACTCCCATATAGCAAAAGAAACGTAAGAATTTCTTTTTAGCATGCGAAAAGTCACTAATGGCTCCTAAAATTGGACCTAATATCGCTACAATTAATGCAGCAATCGATTGGGAATAGCCCCAATAACTTGTTGCTAAACTACTATCCAAACCCTTTGCCGCAACATCATAATAAAAAGTAGGGAGAACAGCGGCCATGATTGTCGTAGCAAAAGCTGAATTACCAAAATCATACAGAATCCAACTAAAGGTACCTTTCTTTTTCTTCTTCATTTTTTATTAGCCTCCTTACTTGTAGCATAGCAGAAGTAGGCATCGTTTTTTGTAAAATTCTTGTAAAGAAGGTGAACTTTTTCCAGTAAGGCGCGTTAAATAGAGTCTTATCATCATCTGATAAGACCCTATCAGCGTACATACTCTATTCCCAAACAAATTGTCGATATGCTTCACTGTATTTTTTAAATGCTTCATGATCTTTCTTTTCAATGGACTCATTAATGGCATCGACTAATTGTTCTTTATTCCACTGGAAACATAATTCATCTAAAATAAGTCGGGACGTAAGCATGATTTCATAGGAAACTTCTCGTTTAGCTTGAATAACCTTCCCCTGGTGTCGCTTAAAACGATATACCACCTTCTCTTTATTCATGGAACGTACCCCCTTGTTCCTAATATCTACCTCGGTTTAGTAATAAAAGTGTAAAAATGTCCATCTTACTAAAATAGATATTATCTTTTATCTATTATCCCAAATTTTTTGAATAATTGCAATGATTTTTTAATTATTTTTCAAAATTTTTTATATCGATAAAGTGAAACTTCAATCAGTGGGATTTTTCTTCATCTCCCACTGATTGTTAGTTGAACAAATCGGGCCTTTACTGGCTGTTTATCCTCCGCTTATAATTCTTAAAGTATCTCGAATTCCTGATATGGAGATCTTACAGCCAGTTAATCTGCGATAAAATAAAGACGGTCAAAATCGCCCCAATCACTATTAAAATAATATTTAAATTCATTAAAGATAAAAGAATGGCAATGACTCCACCAACAAGTCCGATGATTGGTTTGTCTGGTATGACATATAATATTGCAGGAAAGATTAACGCTCCTAAGGCTGCATATGGTATCGCATTTAAAAACCGATTGACCCAATCTTTAAATATTAAATGATCAACAATAAATGCTGGAATGATACGTGGAATCATCGTAACAAGGGCCATGCCAAGGATGATAAGAAAAATCATATATTCCCTTCTTTCTGTATGAATACACCACTTAGCCCACCAATAATGGTGCCAATGACAATAGACCATCCGCTACTTAACAGAAATACTTCACTACAAATGGTATTTGTAATCATCGCAACAAGGGCAATCAGTCCGAGTTTTAATTCTTTTTTAATCGGAGGAATAATTAAACCGATAAACATCGCATAAAGAGCAATTCCCATACTTTGACTTAATTTCTCCGGAATAATATTCCCAAGTAAACCACCTAAAAAGGATCCACCAATCCAAGAAAGATAAGCAGTAATTAATAAAGTGAGATAAAATATATCACCTTTTTCTTTCTTTGCTTCTTCTGTATACATAGAAGAAACAGCAAATGTTTCATCTGTTAATCCAAGGGTTAATGGTACTTTTACGCGAAGTGGAATCATCCGCAATTGATTCATGAAAGAAAAACTCATGACAAAATGACGAAAATTTAATATAAACGTAGCCAAGATGATTTCCGTCGCACTGACACCTAAACCAATCATATTCACTGCCATAAATTGACTGGCTCCAGCATAGACAAATATGCTCATACTTGTTAACTCAAATAAGGATAAACCAGTCTGTTTTGCTAAGACACCAAATGTAATCGCAACTGGTAAATAACCAATAACAATTGGAAATCCTGCTTTTATTCCTTGTTTCATCATGGAATTGGACTGGGTTTTGGTTGGTGTCATTGGATGTTTTCCCCTTTCCTTCGAATAATCAAACATATATTTAGAGTAAATTTCCATATATTATAGCAGATTGTTTGAAAATTTAAAAGATTATTTTCACAAGTAACGGTTGACACATTTCCAAAAACGGTGTATATTTATTTCTAATATTTAATTGTATATACATATCCTGAAATACAGAGTACATGCATGTCGGAGCAGCAGGTAGAGACAAGACGGATGGTGCAAGTCTTGGCAGGCATAAATGGAAGTACATATTTCATGTGTAGGATAAACCAGTGAAGTGGCTATTGAAATTTTTTCATTAGCAATCAGGGTGGTACCGCGGAGCAAGCTTCGTCCCTTTTATGGGATGAGGCTTTTTTTATATTAAAAATTAAAAAATAAAGGGGGAATATGAATGTTTCCAATCCAAGTGAAACACAAGCCACATGTTTTAGAAGCAATTTTAATATTCATTTTTTTAGTAGGGATGATAAGTTACTATATTATCGGGATTGGGACTGCCCCACATATTCCGATTTTATTAGGAATCTTTTTATTATTTCTCTACGGGCTATTAAAGAAAATACCTTTTCAAGATTTACATGGTGGTATGCTTGAAGGAGCTAGAAATAGTTTAGGTGCATTATTCTTATTTATTTTAATTGGAGTATTAATGAGTAGTTGGATTATTAGTGGGACCATTCCAGCATTAATTGATTGGGGCTTTTCCATTGTTAGTGGGCACTTTTTCTATGCGATTGTTTTTTCTGTTACAGCAATTATTGGCGTATCACTCGGTAGCTCTTTAACAACGACCGCAACAATTGGTGTTGCTTTTATTGGAATTGGGCATGCAATGGATGCCTCTCTTGCTATTACAGCTGGAGCCATCGTATCGGGAGCTTTTTTTGGAGATAAAATGTCCCCATTATCCGATACAACCAACCTTGCTTCGACGATTGTTGAAGTAGATTTATTTGAACATATTAAACATATTAGTTTAACAACTATTCCAGCATTTATTATTTCATTTATCTTGTTTGCAATTCTTTCACCAGAATCTACTGACTCCGTTGTGGGGTCAAATGATTATTTACAAGCATTACAAGCAACAGGACTAATCCATTGGACATCGTGGATTCCATTAATTGTATTAATCATCTGTGTTATATTCAAAATACCGGCATTTCTTGCCATTGCCATTAGTAGTATTGTTGCTACAGGTTTAGCTATATGGACAAGCGGAATTGCATTTAAAGATATTTGGGGGATTTGGTTTGATGGTTATACAGCTACTACAAGTTTTGAACCAGTGAATGAACTGCTATCAAAAGGCGGAATTAATAGTATGTTGTTTACGATTTCACTTGTGGTTCTTGCCCTTGGTTTTGGAGGATTATTATTTGTAACCGGTGTAATTCCTTCCATTTTATCGAGTCTACAAGCTAAATTACAAAAGGTCCGTTCCATCATTGTCTCTACCGCACTTACAGCAATTGGAATTAATGTTTTAATTGGAGAACAATATTTATCGATTATGCTAACAGGTGAAACATATAAAAGTTTATATCATAAAGTCGGTTTATCGAATAAAGCATTATCTCGGACACTAGAAGATGCTGGGACAGTCATTAACCCGCTTGTTCCATGGAGTGTTTGTGGGGTCTTTATTGCCGATGTACTTAGTGTTCCAGTATTAACCTACTTACCATTTGCATTCTTCTGTTTATTAAGTCCTGTTATTACAATAATCTTTGGCGGAAAAACGAAGCATGCTAAATTATAAAGTGAAACTTCAATCAGTGGGAGTTTTCTTCTTCTCCCACTGATTGTTAGTTGAACGAATCGGGCCTTTACTGGCTGTTGATCCTCCACTTATTATTCTTCAGTATCTCCAATTCTTGATGTGGAGGGCTTACAGCCAGTTAATCTGCGATAAAGTGAAACTTCAATCAGTGGGAGCTTCACAGTCAAAAAAAATGGTTCAGATGGTCTTTTTTATCCATCTGAACCATTTTTTATGCAATCGGTGGGACATCACGGTCTTGATCAGTTAAAATAATTGGGTCACCTTTTGTGATCACAAGTGTATGTTCATATTGTGCGGAACGACCTTTATCGATGGTTCTTGCCGTCCAACCATTTTTATCCATTTTACTTTCCCATGCACCTTCATTTAACATCGGTTCAATCGTAATTGTCATTCCCTCTTTTAAGCGTATACCTTTTCCTTTCAAACCGAAATGCGGGACATGTGGTTCTTCATGGATAGTCGGTCCAATTCCGTGTCCAGTAAAATCACGTACAACAGAAAATCCTTCTCCCTCTGCATAAGTTTGGATGGCGTGACCGATATCGCCTAGACGATTTCCGTGGCGAGCCTGTTCCATACCTTTATACAATGCTTTTTTCGTTACTTCCATTAATCGTTTCCCTTTTTCATCTACATCTCCAACTGCATATGTCCAAGCAGAATCAGCAAGTGCCCCATTTAAATTAACGACCATATCAATGGTTACAATATCCCCATCTTTTAATGGTTCACTGCGAGGGAATCCGTGGCATATTTCATCATTGATAGATGCACATGTTGCATATTTATAACCTTGATAGCCTTTTTGCTCAGCAGTTGCTCCATGTTTTGCTAAAAAGTCATCAACAAATTGTTCAATTTCCATAGTGGAAATACCAGGTTTTATCATTTTAGCAATTTCTTTATGTGTTAAAACGAGCAAATCTGCTGCTTTTTGCATTTTTTCAATTTCACGTTTGCTTTTTCTCGTAATCATCGTTTACTTCCTTTCCTTACTATCTATTAACAGCATTTCTATAATTATTATCTTATTACGAAATCAACTAAAAGTTTACCATAGATCGATGCATCTTGCATGTCTTCTTGTTTAAGTTAAAAATCTGCCCGTCAGCAGGCAGATTTTTTCCGAACTTATAAATAGTCTCTTGCATAATAAATTCTACCGTTTTCAATTTCTTTTTCTGCGTGTAGAATTTGCATCAAAGCCTTGGCAATTTCTTCCGGTTTCCTTAGTTTTTGTTCTTCTTTATACTGTTTAAATGTCGTAATATCAGCAAATTGTTCCGGGGAACTGGAACGAATTTCTACCTGCATGTTTGTATCCATTACCCCTGGACTAAATGCGATAATTTTATGATTTGTTTTTAAATGTGCTTGCTCTAATCCTACCGTTTTCGTATACATATTGATGGCAGCTTTTGTACTACAGTATGCACTCCAACCGTAGATAGCCCGTTCTGCTGCTCCTGATGTGATCATCGAACAAATGAGTGTTCCATCCATTTTATTTAGCTCGTTTAAACATTGATTCGTAAAAACCATTGGTGCCGTAACATTGACTTGGACATGTTCAGCTAATAACTCATGGTTTAGTTTGGATGAGTGATGGATAGGATCAATCATTGCAGCATTATTTATTAAATATACACACTTCTTCTGCTTACGATTTATTTCTAAAAAAATATCAATTAACGCTGATTCCATATCTTCCAAATCACGTAAATCACATCTTACATGATGATATGTTGTGCCAAATTTTTGTGCCAATTGATCTAGTTTCTTGTTTTCATTTCTTGCTACACCTATAACAGGAATTGTTTGTTCTAAAAATTTAGATGCAATTGCTTCTCCTAATCCCCGTGAGGTACCAGTTATAACGGCAATTTTCTCCATTTAGAAACATCTCTCCTTTGTTCTAGTTACGAAATGAATCCCAGTAATAAACGATTGTTTCCATTCCTTTATCAAAACTATTTAATGGAAAGCTTTCATTTGGAGAATGGAGTCTGTCTTCTGGTGTACTAAATCCTAATAAAACAATCGGGATATTATAAATCGCATCAAGCCATTCTACAACAGGGATGGAGCCTCCCATTCGAGCATAGACAACATCTTTACCAAATGCTTTTTTATAACTTTCTGCTGCTTGTAAAATAAGCTCATGGTTTGGTTCTACCTTATATGCTTTTGCAGAAAACTCTTCTTTCTTTACTTCTACCGTTACACCTGTTGGAGCAACTTTGTGGATATGTTCTTCCATTAATTGTTGAATTTTTTCAGGATCTTGTCCTGGTACTAAACGGCAAGTAATTTTCGCAGTAGCACTTGAAGGAATAATTGTTTTTGTTCCTTCTCCTTGATACCCACCATAAATTCCATTCACCTCAAATGTTGGTCTTGCCATCGTATGCTCTTCGGCAGTATAACCTTTTTCAGGGGTTGTAGCAGGAACACCTGTTGAAGTAACATAATCTTCTCCTTCTACTTTTCCTATCAACTCACGTTCCTTTTCAGATAATTGTTCTGCACCATCGTAAAATCCATCAACTGTGATCACTTCATCCTCATTTTTAATCGATGTTAGAATATGCGCTAGTGCCATAATTGGATTTCGAACCGCACCACCATACATACCAGAATGGAGATCCCGATTTGGACCATTCACTGTAATTTCAAATCCAGTGGAACCTTTTAATCCATAAATAATTGTCGGTTGATTGTCTTGAACCATACCTGTATCTGAAATGACAACAAAATCTGCAGCAAATTGTTCTTTTTTCTCATGTAGAATTTGATGTAAATTTTCACTACCGATTTCTTCTTCCCCTTCAATACACAGCTTTACATTGAGTGGAATTTTACCTTCTGTTTTCATAAATGCCTCGAAAACAGCTAAATGCATAAACACTTGCCCTTTATCATCACTTGCACCACGGGCATAAATACGCCCATTTCGTAATTCTGGTTGGAATGGTTCACTATCCCATTCTTCTAAAGGGTCTGCTGGTTGCACATCATAGTGCCCATAGAATAATACGGTCGGTGCTTTTGGTCCTGCTTGATTGTATTCAGCATAAACAATTGGATGTTTTTTGGTTTCTTGTAGTTCAACCTTATCAAAACCAATTTCATTTAAATATGTAACTATAAATTGCCCTGCTTCTCGGACTTGTTCTTGATAGTTTCGATCAGTACTTACACTTGGAATTGATAGGAATTTAGTAAGTTTTTCCAATAAATGATCTCGATTTGTTTGTAAATAGTCTAATACTTTCTGTGACATAAAATCCCTCCATTACCATTGAATATATCCATATTTTATCACAAAAAAGCGAGCACCGTGAAAAAGTACTCGCTTTTTTTGAAGTCTGGTTATTTATTTTGTGGGAATAAGCGTTCAACCATATTCCCGAATTGATCGAAGAATCCACGGATTGGACGACCATTATCGACATCGTCTACATAATTATTTGTTAAATCAAAGAAGTCAGGGTTTGTTGATACAAACACATTATCAATATCATTATCAACAGCTTTAACAATATCGGAAATTTCGTCTTTGACATCATCGGTTAACTCTTGGCCTTGATCATTTCCATTGTCACGATTATTATTACGATCGTTATCACGGGCATTGTTGTTTCCGTTGTTTTCGTTGTTTCTATCCCCGTTCTGATCATCGTTATCTAATTGCGCAGCGACATACGCATTATTTTCTGTTGTTACAACATACGCTCGATCGATTTCTGCAATTTTATCCGTAATTCTATCTGCTGCTTCCTCGGCAACTTCATAGCGGTTATCATTATCAGCGACTTGGTTATTATCGCCGTTACGATCGTTATCGCGCTCATTATCATTACTTCTTACATTATCCCTTTCTAAATTTCCACCGATATTATAATTACGATCATCTGTCATACCGGTATTGTTATCATTATAACGAGTTTGCTCCACATTTGGATCTGCATCTCTGTCTCGTGCTGCATCATCATTCATATTACATGCGCTTAATAATGTTAATGCTGCTGCAACAGTCAATATTTTTCGTTTCATTTATTTTGACATCCTCCTTTACCATTTTGCTTTTAGTATGTTTCCCTCTAAATGATTTATTCTCAAAATAAATACCTTTAATTGGCATACACATCATTTTTACATTGCAAATATATTATAGAAAGCAGGTAAAGATAAAGATACCCTTACGTTAAGGAGGGGATGTTTAAATGGATGTATCTATACCGGATTATGACAGAGCACTGTATTATATGTTGTGCGGAGAATGGGACAATCTGCTTGTATTAATGGTACGTACAAACGATGATATTTTATCAAAACGAATCCAAGATTTCTTACATGCCTTTCACTACGCATCAGACAAACAAACAATCGTAGTTTCACATGATAACCTCTTATATTATTTAGATCATGCCATGAAATATACAACACCTTCCACATATTTAAATATATAAGGCTTGTAAAACTTTTGGTTAAATAAAGGAATGCCTTTTAACAGGCATTCCCTCTTATTGTTTCTTATAAAGTGAAACTTCAATCAGTGGAAGCTTTCTTCTTCCACTGATTGTTAGTTGAACGAATCGGGCCTTTACTGGCTGTTGACCCTCCACTTATAATTCTTGAATAGCTCAAATTCTTGAGGTGGAGGTCTTACAGCCAGTTAATCAGCGATAAAGTGAAACTTCAATCAGTGGAAGCTTTCTTCTTCCACTGATTGTTAGTTGAACGAATCGGGCCTTTACTGGCTGTTGACCCTCCTCTTATAATTCTTGAATATCTCAAATTCTTGAGGTGGAGGTCTTACAGCCAGTTAATCAGCGGTAAAAATAATCAATTGGAATAAACAGTCCAACATTGCCGTGTTGTTCATGATCAAGTGTAGCGAACACAACACCAATGACTTCTTTCTTCCCGTTAATAATGGGACTGCCACTGTTTCCCCGATAAACCGGAGCATCAATCATGACAACAGGGTCATCCCAACCATCTAGTTGTATATATTCTAACACCTCGCCTTCATTGGCAATCCCTTGAAAACGAAGTGGATTTCCGATGAAGGTTATTTTTTCCTTTTCTGTAAAAGTTGTTTTATCTGCAAGTGTTAGATAGGGAAGATTTTCCCCTTCTCTTACTTGTAAAATCGCTAAATCAATTTCTGGATAGGTTTCTATGACATCTGCTCGGAATAAACCATGTTTTGAAAAAGCTACCGTTACTTGTTCTTCATTGTCTACCACGTGATCATTCGTTATAATTGTCCCTTTTTCATCAATTGAAAAACCAGTTCCACGGCTATCCTCTGTTTCAATCACAACAACGCCCTTTTTATAGGTTTTAATTGTATCGTCTGTCGATAATTTTGCAGAGGTGATTAAAAAATCGATTGCTGGAATAGAAAATGTTTGTGGTAGTAACGCCATCACATGAAATGCTAATGCAAAAGCAATCAGCCAAAACATCCATTTTGGAAATGGGCGTTTTGACTGTTTATTGTTTTTTTCCTCTTGTTCTTTTTCTAATGCTTCTTTTTGTGCTTCTTTCACAAGTCGATACATTTCCTCGTCATCGATTTCTTCATATAAATCGGTATCAATGATATCTTGTTTATGTTGTTCATCATTCATATGAAACCACCATCATTTTCTTTACATGACTTGTTGTACTCCCTTTTGTTGCATGCGATACATTTCTTCATAGATTCCTTTTCGTGCAATTAATGCCTCATGATTTCCTGTTTCTTTTATCATACCACGTTCTAGCACAATAATCTTGTCTGCGTTTCGTATGGTTGATAAGCGGTGGGCAATGACAAGTGTTGTTCTTCCTTCTTGCAAGACATGTAATGCATCTTGGATTAGATTCTCTGATTCAGTATCAATGTTTGCTGTTGCTTCATCTAAAACTAAAATGGTTGGATCAAAAGCTAATGCACGTGCAAAAGAAATTAATTGGCGTTCACCTAATGAAAATGTTGTTCCCCCTTCTGTTACAGTGGCATCATACTTTTTCGGTAATTTTTCAATAAATTGATCTGCACCAACTGCCTTTAATGCATTGATTGCTCCATCTTTCGAAATACGCTTATCATTCATTGTTACATTCGTTAAAATCGTCCCAGAAAACAGAAATGGATCTTGTAAAACAATTCCCATATGACTTCGTACTTGTTGACGTGACAGTTGTTGAATTGGTTGGTTGTCAATGGAAATTTCCCCTTCTTGTGGATCATAAAAACGAAATAACAAATTCATTAACGAACTTTTACCAGAACCCGTATGTCCGACAAAGGCAACTGTCTCTCCAGCTTGAACTGAAAAGGTAATATTTTTTAGCACATCATCTTCTTCATAAGCAAAAGATACATCTTCAAACGAAATATCTCCCTTGTAGCGTACAATTGCTTCATGATTCACCGTTTCTGCTTCCTCATCCATGACTTCGAACACGCGTGTTCCTGCTACTCTTGCTTGCTCGATTAATGGGAGTTGATTGACGATATTCGTAATTGGTTCAAAAAGCCGTGTTAAATAATCAATCAGTGCATAGAATAATCCAATTGACACAACACTTCCAGGTTCCAAAGAAAATGATCCCATATGCCAAATGAGAATAGCAAACGTAATATTACGAAAAAATGTCACTAAATTATAGGAAGCAAGTGCATTTAATTTCAGTAATTTTCGCTGATAGGTAAAGTGCTGCTCATTTAATTGTTCAAATTCCACTTTTGTTTGTTTCTCTTTTTGAAATGCTTGAATAATTGGCATTCCTTGAATTGATTCGTTAATATTTCCATTTATTTTACTAATCGTTGAACGAATGACACGATTATATTTAGACCCATATTTTTTATACAGCTTCATCCATACATATAATAAAGGAATGACAAATAGACAAATGAGGGCAATCTTCACATCTAAGATAAATAACGCAATGAAAATTCCTAGAATATAGACAAAACTAGTGACAATGATTGATAGAACCCGCTCATATAGATCCCGGATTGCTTCTGTATCATTGGTCACCCGCGCAACAATACTCCCTGCTGGTTTTGTCACAAAATAACGAATTGGTAATTTTTGAATATGGGAAAATAGATCATTACGCATTTCCTTTACAATTTGATTGGAAGCTTTTTGCAAAATATATGTTTGATAAAATTGAAATATCGCTGCAATCAATAGAAATAACACATATATACCAAGGAGCTTAAAAATAGGCCATTTTTCTGGCTTCACAAACATGGCAAGTTCTGACAGACTTAATTTATCCCCAGATATTTCCACACTTTCCCCGGTATTCTGAATGATTATTTGTTGATTTTCTACTGACCTTTTTCCACTTAATGGAGCTTCTCCATTGATAAGATAATAATTTTTATCAACTTGTAATAAGGTGTGTGTCCCTATGACTTCATCCTCTTTTGTAATTCGGTCACCACGTTTATAATAATGTTCTTGAAATGTCACGGTAAATCTGTCTTGATTTCTTTCTACCTCATACCAAAGCCCCTCAATTCCAACAATATGATCATCAATAATCTTTTTTGCAATAAGTGGACCAGCTAATTGAAAGGCAGTGGCAATCATTAAACAAATAATCCCAATGATAATTCCTTTTTTAAATGGGAGGGCATAACGAAATAAACGCTTTTCCGTTGATTGTTTCCTCATGAAGTGCTTCCCTCCTCCATTTGCTGTAATTCATATTGTTCTTTATACCAACCATTATTTTCGATTAAATTTTCATGTGTTCCTTGTTCCATTATTTTCCCGTCTTCTAAAACAATAATCTGGTTCGCATGACGTACAGCAGAAAGACGATGGGAAGCAATGAATGTTGTTTTGCCTTGTCTTGTTTTCCTTAAATGATTCATAATATTTGCCTCTGTTTTGCCATCTACAGCAGACATAGCATCATCTAAAATTAATATTTCTGGATTTTTTATAAATGCTCGAGCTAAGGAAACACGTTGTTTTTGTCCCCCAGATAAGGTCACACCACTTTCCCCTATTTCCGTATCTAATCCATTTGGAAGCTCTTTAATATCGTTTAAAAAGTGAGCAAGCTCCATCACTTGGAAAATTTCCTCATCTGTTGCTTTTTCTTTTCCAAATTGAATGTTTTCTCGAATGTTTTTAGAAAATAATATTTGTTCTTGTGGGACATATGCAATAGATTGACGCAGTTCTTCCAAGTCAAGGTCCTTTATTGGAACATCAGAAAAAGCAATTGTTCCCTCCACTCTCGGATATTGACGTAATAACAATTTAAACAAGGTCGATTTTCCTGCACCAGTTTTCCCGACGATTCCAATCGTATCCCCTTTGTTCACTGTAATTGAAACATTTTCAATGCTTGGCTGCTTACTGCCAGGGTATGTGAAAGTCACTTTATCAAAAGAAATCGTGTTCACATCGGTAAGCATGATCGGATTCTCCCTATTTTTAACATCTGCTTGATAATGGAGAATGTCATTTACACGATCTAATGATGCATTCCCACGTTGCATCACATTAATTAATTCGCCAACAGCAAACATTGGCCAAATAAGCATTCCTAAATACACATTAAAACTAACCAAATCACCTAATGAAATAGCTTGATTAAACACAAGAAATGCTCCATAACCAATCCCAATCGTATAAGATAAACCGACAAGAATTTGGATAGTTGGTTCAAACAATGCATCAATTTTAGCAACTGCCATATTCTTCTCATAGACTTCATCTGTCTTATTTCTAAAACGGTCTTTCGCTTCATCTTCTTGCACAAATGCTCGAACAACACGAATACCACGAACAGATTCTAATACTCCTGTATTCATTTCTCCAAATGCTGCTTGAGCTTCTGTGAATCGATTGTGTATGACAGAACCATATTTATTCATGATGAATGCCATGATTGGTAATGGAATTAATGCTGCAACAGTTAATTTCCAGCTAATGGTAAACCCCATCACAGCAATAATCATCAGCATAAAGGTAGTAGAATCAACTAATGTCAACACTCCAAAACCTGCTGTTAAGGCAATGGCTTTTAAATCATTCGTACTTCTGGCCATTAATTCTCCTGTCTTATTTTTTTCAAAAAAAGGTGGCGACATTTTTAGAAAATGGGCGATTAGTTTACTACGCAGCCATTTCTCTAAAATAACAGCACCACTAAATAATGTATAATCCCAAAAAAACGACACGGTATAATGAACAAATGCTAATAGGAGATAACCAACAATCAGTATGGTTAATAATTTCATTGTTAATGTATCGTATTGAATTTGATCAATAAAAAAACCGGCTAATTTGGGAGGGATTAAGGAAAGCAAACTAGCAAAAATTAAAGCGATAATCGCAAATAAATACCGCTTCCAATAATATTTAAAAAACCAATCTAATTTCTTAAAAACAGAAAACATGTCTTTCCTCCTTACATGAAAGTATCCATCCGGACACCTTTATCACACAATCTTGATCGATAAAGTGAAACTTCAATCAGTGTAAGATCATTTCACATTTGTAATCACCTTTTTCTTAATCTTTAGCAATTATATTATTCTGAATTTTTAAAGTCAATATAATTCCGTAAATATTATTTATCTTACACCTTTTGCATAAATAAATGAGTTTTTAATAGTTTTACGGGAAAAGGAATAGTATACTAAAATAGATAAGATTTTATAAGACACTTTTTGAGTTGGAGGAAAAACAAATGCATTTAAATGACATGCTCGAATATAATAAGAAATTTGTAGATGGAAAACAATATGAAGCCTATGAAACAGATAGTATACCAAACAAGCGAATGGTTATCTTTACTTGTATGGAGTCAAGACTTGTTGAACTCCTTCCAAAAGCATTAAATATTCAAAATGGTGATGTTAAAATGGTGAAAAACGCTGGTGCAATTATCCGGAAACCATTTGATTCCATTATGAAAGGTATTTTAGTTGCTGTTCATGAATTACAAGCGGAAGAAGTAACCGTCATTGGCCATCATGATTGTGGTATGTCACATACCGTTCCAAGTGAATTAAAGCAAAAAATGATTGATGATGGGATTGAAGCAGATTTGATTCAATCGTTGGAACATGCTGGCATTGATTTTGAAGAAGAATTTCATGGATTTGACCATGTGGAAGATTCTGTGATGCAGAGTGTATCGATTATTCGGAATCACCCACTCCTTCCAAAACATATTAAAGTACACGGACTAGTGATTGATCCGAAAACAGGGAAAGTAGATGTTGTAACAAGAGAATAGAAATAGAAAAGCAGGAAACCTTCTAGAAGATTTCCTGCTTTATTCATTAGTCATGGTATACTTCACTTTCTTCTATTCTATGTCTTCTGAAACTAGACCTGCTAACACGTGAACACGTAAAATAATACCTAATAATTTTTCATCTTGATCAACAACAGCTAAAGGATATCTTGATTCGATTGCTTTTGGGATCAAATCATTAATATATTCCTCTTTATCTACCTTCATATAATCATGACAAATTATATTTTCCAATGATTGTTTTTGTTTTACACCATTAATCGCATCATCAATTGTCACAATTCCCTGTATTTTTCTTTGTCTATTTACGACAAACATAAAAGATGAAATCGATTTTTGTCTAATGCATAAAACCTCATGTCACTTGCTACATCTTTTATATCCTGATATAGTTTAATTATTCACCCCGTGAACTATTTACTATCTGAATCATTTTTCGCATAATAAAGTAAAACTTCAATCAGTGGGAGTTTTCTTCATCTCCCACTGATTGTAAGTTGAACGAATCGGGCCTTTACTTACTGTTGATCCTCCACTTATAATTCTTGAGTATCTCGATTTCTTGATGTGGAGATCTTACAGTCAGTTAATATGCGATAAAAGGAGCTATTTATATGGAATTTAAGGAACTTATTAATCGCTATCAAATTGGTATTAGTACAGTTTACCGGAAAGTTAATCAGATTATGAAAGAAAAGGTACATGAAGATATTACAACAGACCAATTTGCAACACTTCAATATATCTATCAGCAAGAAGCTTGTACAAGTACAGACATTGCTCATGCGTTTGGGGTTGGAAAAAGTGCGATCACCAACCAAGTTAATCGATTACATAAGAAAGGTCTGATTATAAGGAATCAAGATGAAACAGATCGAAGGAATATTTTCTTACATGTCACAGCAGATGGGAAGGAAATAGTAGAATTTACTGAGAAGGAACTGACTATCGCACTAACACCACTTCTGTCTCAATTTAAAGAAGAAGAAATCTATTCCTTTATTCATTCATTAGAGAGATTGGCCAATCTATTAGAAGGAAAAGATTTCAATCAATAAGGAAGATAATAGGGGATTTTAAAATAGAAAGAGAGGAAATACATAATGAAACAAATTTTACGTTTCCGATGGGCGGTTGTAGTTATATGGATACTTTTTGCTGTTGGATTGTTTTTCTTAGCTCCCAATTTACAAGAACTTGTACGTGAAAAAGGACAGATTACCACTCCAGAAGGTTCCCCTTCCGAACAAGCTAATGAACTCTTATCTCAAATGAATGCAGATCATGATGAAGATACGTCAAGTGCTGTTATTGTCTTTCATGAGAATGATAAACTAACAGGGGCACAAGTAGATGAAGTAAAACAGACAATCGATCGCTTAGAAAAACAAAAAGACTCATTAGCTATTTCCGATATCCTTGATTTTAGAGAACATGATGAAATCCGGTCCCAAACCGTTTCTAAAGATGGAACAACCATCCTCGTTCCTTTTAATGTTTCTTTTAAAAATCAAGAGGTAGAACAATCAAAGGAAGACATTTATAAAACATTAGAAAATACAAGTGTTACCCATTATTTGACTGGAGAGGACTATATTAACCAAGATATTATTACCAATTCAGAAGAAGGTTTAAAGAAAACGGAAATCATCACTGTTGGATTAATTCTTGTGATTCTCTTTTTGGTTTTCAAATCATTTATTGCACCATTTATTCCGTTATTAACCGTGGGAATTAGTTACCTCGCTGCTCAAGGAATTGTTTCTATTTTAGCAGATACCATCAATTTCCCACTATCTACCTACACACAAATATTTATGGTAGCAGTCATGTTTGGAATTGGAACGGATTACTGTATTTTAATGATTAGTCGTTTTAAAGAAGAATTAATTATCCATGAATCACCACAAGAAGCGGTTATTGCTACTTACAGAGGTGCTGGAAAGACAATATTTTATGCAGCAATCGCTGTATTAATCGGTTTTTCTACCATTGGCCTTTCCACATTTTCATTGTATAAATCTGCAGTTGCTGTAGCTATTGGTGTTTTAGTTGTATTAATTGCTTTATTTACCCTCGTTCCTGTTTTCCTTATGCTTCTAGGAAAACGATTATTCTGGCCTTTTAACAAAAAGGTAGAACATAAAGAAAGTAAAATCTGGGGAGCTGCTGGTAAATTTTCTTGGACACGACCTGGATGGGCACTACTAATTGTTCTTATTATTGTAGTTCCCGCAATTGTCTCCTATGATGGTGTCAAATCCTACAACAATCTAGATGAGATTGGTGATGATTACTTAACAGTAAAAGGATTCAATATTATCTCTGATCACTTCGGTCCAGGCCAAGCAATGCCTGTAACGGTCGTCATGGAAACCGATGAAAAAATTGATTCAAGGCAGGACTATCAAGCTATTGAAACCATTAGTGCAGAGATCAATAAGCTAGACGGGGTGGATGAAGTTCGTAGTGCAACACGCCCAAGTGGAACTATAATAGAGGAATTTTTAGTTGATGAACAAACACAAATTGCCGAAAGCGGCTTGGAAGAAGCAACAGATGGATTAAAGGAAATTCAAGATGGCCTAAAAGAAGCTTCCACTGAAATAGATAGTGCCAAACCACAGTTAAATGATGCAACAGACGGAGTAGATTCTCTCATGTCTGGCACAAATGAAGCAAGAAATGGTGTTACTGAATTGAAAAATGCCCTTTCTACCATCCAGGAAGGAATTCAATCTGGTGCTAGTGGTGCTGGTGAAGTAAAAACAAATTTAGAAACAATCACAAATAGCCTCAACGAGATTATTAAAAATAATAAGGAATTACTGAAAGGATATGAAGCGATTGCTTCTGGATTACGAGATGTTGGCTCATTAGACATCAATACAGACCAGTTAGGTGACCCAAAAGATTTGGATGAAATGATTGGGGCATTACAAATAGCAAAAGACCAAGTAGATCAACTCTATCAAATTGCTATAAAGGAAAATCCAGAATTACAGCAAGATAAAGCATACAACACAGCATACGGAACAGCAGTTGGAAACATTGAAGGAACAATGGAAGCTGTTGAACTCACCAAAAAACAATTACAAACCTTTCAAACAGAGTTAGGTAAACTCGGTCAAGTAGGTAACCAATTAAACAAAGAAGTCATTACACCACTAGAAAAATTAAATAGTGGTTTCAAAGAAGTAATTAATGGTGAAGAACAACTTCTAAACGGGTTAAATCAATTATTAGCTGGTGTAACGGAATTAGAACCAGGGTTAAACGAGGCAAGCAAGGCCCAAAAACAAGTAACCAAAGAGATGTCCCCCCTTGCCGATGGACTTTCTGAAATCTACGGTGGACAAAAAGAGCTAAAAAAAGCATTTAGTGATATGCACGAGGAGCTTAATGAGTTAACAGATGGCCTAACGGACGGTGCAGATGGCCTTGAGCAAGTTCAAGATGGATTAACAGAACTGAAAGATTTCCTAGGAGACTTCAACAGTCCTGAATCACAACCACTTGTTTATATACCAGAGGAAGCATTAGAAAATGATGATTTTATCGATGCAACAAAAATTTATATGAATGAGGATAAAACCATTATAAAATGGGATGTTGTTCTAGAAATGAACCCATATTCTACTGATGCATTACAGATGGTTGAAGAAGTAAAAAATAAAACAACGGAAGCCTCGGATGAATCTATTTTTAAAGACAGTGATCCGAAACTAGGTGGCGTAACAAGCACGAATTATGATTTACAAAATATTTCTGATGAAGATTATACAAGAACAGCTATTCTCATGTTAATTGGAATCTTTATCATTCTGATAGTCCTTTTACGTTCACTTGTCATGCCAATTTATTTAATTGGTTCATTAGTAATCACCTATATTACATCCATGGCATTTGCAGAGTTTATTTTTGTTAATCTAGCTGGTTTTGATGGATTAACATGGGCTGTTCCTTTCTTTGCTTTTGTGATGTTGATTGCACTTGGAATCGACTATAGTATTTTCCTAATGGATCGTTTCCGTGAATATCAGGACATGGAGATAAAAGAAGGTTTATTAAAAGCAATGAAAAACATGGGAACTGTCATTATTTCAGCAGCAATTATACTTGGTGGAACATTTTCAGCTATGCTTCCATCTGGTGTACTGTCCATCTTACAAATTGCTACCGTAGTTTTAACTGGACTATTCCTGTATGCCTTTGTGATATTACCATTATTTATTCCAATCATGGTACGCTTATTTGGAAAAGTGAATTGGTGGCCATTTAAAAAATAAACAAAAATAACGTCCGGAATCCCGGGCGTTATTTTTCTATCTGTCCTTCCTATTTTCTTTAATAATTTCAATCACTCTATCCCGTGTTTTTTCACTTTGATATGTTTTTTGATGTTGTTTATAAAATGTAGCTTCCTCTTTTAATTGAGACAAATGTTGGATCAATGTTTCTTCTGTTAAATCTTCTTCCTCTAGTACAAGGGCATAATTTTTCTTGCGAAAGGAATGAGCATTAACAATCTGATCTCCCCTACTTGCTTCTCTTGAAAGTGGGATAAGTAGCATTGGTATTTGTAAGGCTAGAAACTCAAATATTGCATTTGCCCCTGCCCGTGATAAAACAAAATCGGTTGCTGCTAATAGATGATTTAAATCATCCTGTACGTATTCAAATTGAATATAGCCTTGTTTCTGAATTGAATCATCTTTTTTCCCATGTCCACAAATATGGATGATTTGAAAAAGAGGTAACAGTTTCGGTAAGCTATTTCTTACAGCTTGATTGATCTTTTCGGAACCACCACTTCCACCCATAATAAGGAGGACTGGTTTTTCAGCGGTAAATCCACATATGTCTAGTCCTGTTTTTTTATTACCTTGAAAAAGTTCATCACGAATAACCGCACCAACATGTTCTGCCTTCTTTTCAGGTAAATATGCCATTGTTTCAGAGAATGTAGCTAATATCTTTTTAGCAAAAGGAAAGGCTAGCTTATTTGCTAAACCTGGCGTATAATCAGATTCGTGAATCACTGCTGGGACACGGCGCAAACGTGAGGCAAAAATAACAGGGACAGAAACAAAGCCACCTTTTGAGAAAATAATTTGTGGTTTTCTACTGCCAATGATTCGCCACGCTTGAAATGTACCTTTTAATACTTTAAATGGATCTTTTATATTTTCAATCGACATATACCGTCGTAATTTACCAGTAGAAATTGGATAATATGTAACACCATCTAAAGGTTCAATTAGTTTTCGTTCAATTCCATTTTCAGATCCAATATAATCAATTTCCCATCCCTCTCGTTGGAATACTGGGATGAGAGCTAAATTAACAATCACATGACCGGCTGTTCCACCACCGGTAAATAAGATTCGTTTCTTTTTCATAACGCGCTTCCCCTTTTCTTCATACCCTAAACATATATTATACATGTTTTTTCACGTATTGTAAGATAGGGTTGAAAACTTTTTTAATCATTTACTTTATCATATTAAAAATCAATGGGAAAAGGAAGAATTTCATGTATGAGACATCAACACTACAAGAAAAGATAAAGTTATTTTTCTATATTTTAATACCTATTTTAGTTACACAAGTAGGCATGTATTTGATGAACTTTTTTGATACGATTATGTCTGGTCAAGCTGGTGCTACTGATTTAGCTGGTGTGGCTATCGGCTCTAGCCTGTGGGTGCCAATTTTTGCAGGAATTAATGGTATCTTATTAGCAGTAACACCGATTATTGCCCAATTAGTTGGTGCAAAGAAAGAGTCAGAAGTACCGAAGAAAATGCAGCAAGCCCTTTATTTAGCAACTGTTTTGGCCTTGATTGTAATGGTCGCTATTTTCTTTATCGTGGAACCAATTTTAAATCAAATGGATTTAGAAGCTGAAGTAAGCAGAATAGCAAAATATTATTTACTTGCATTAATTACAGGTGTTGTTCCATTATTTATTTTTAATACTTTACGAAATTTCATTGATGCACATGGAAAAACACGAATATCCATGACGATTATCCTTATTTCCCTCCCTCTTAATATTTTATTTAATTATATTTTTATTTTTGGGAAATTTGGTATTCCTGCTTTTGGTGGAATTGGTTCTGGTATTGCCACTGCAATTACTTATTGGCTTGTTTGTTTCATCGCCATTGCTGTTGTTACAAACATCCGCCCTTTTCATTCGTATCAAATTTTCTCCAATTGGATGAAACCTGTTTTTTCAGAATGGCTTGCACAGCTTAAAATCGGTGTACCAATTGGTTTTGCAATATTCTTTGAAACGAGTATTTTTTCAGCGGTGACATTGTTTATGAGTGTGTATAGCACCTACACCATTGCAGCACATACGGCAGCAATGAATTTTGCTTCATTATTATATATGATTCCACTTAGTGTTGGTATGACACTTACCATTGCAATTGGTTTTGAAGTTGGAGCAAAACGCTTAGACCATGCACGTACATATGGATATTTAGGAATCAGTGGTGGAGTGTTTATTGCTATATTTGCGGGGCTTGTTTTATATATATTTGATGAGCCAGTTGCGCGACTATATAATTCCAATCCAGAAGTAGTAAAGCTTACAACTCAATTTATTTCCTATGCAATTATTTATCAATTTGCCGATGCTTTTGGTGCCCCACTGCAAGGGGTGTTACGTGGTTATAAAGATGTAAATACTACATTAATCATAGCCCTTGTATCTTATTGGTTGATTGGTCTACCTACTGGATGGATATTAGCAAACTATACAAGTCTTTCACCATTTGGATATTGGGTTGGAATTATTGTTGGACTAAGTACTGGTGCAATTGCTCTTTTATTCCGTCTTCTCTATATTCAAAAACATGCAAGAACAAAAATAAAAAAAGCAAGCAACTAACCGTGATTAGTGCTTGCCTTTTCTTATTTAAAACATTGGAAAGAAAATCATTTGAATGAAAAACAGAAGTCCGAATAAATAGATCAACCAGTGTACTTCTTTTCCTTTTCCACTCATAAATTTAATAAACGGATATAATATAAATCCAACCGCAATTCCTGTAGAAATACTTGAAGTTAATGGCATGATTAAAATAATCGCAAAAGCTGGGAATGCTTCATCAAATTCTTTCCATTTAATATTTGCTAAACCAGACATCATAAAACAACCAACAATAATTAGAACCGGAGCCGTGATTGCTGGTAAATTGGAAATGGCTTGAATGATCGGTGTGAAGAAAATCGATAATCCAAACAATACGGCAACAACTAAAGAAGTCAAGCCGGTTCTACCACCTGCAGCCACCCCAGATGTTGATTCAACATATGCAGTTGATGGACTTGAACCAAACATCGCACCAATTGTTGTGGCAGATGCATCAGCTAAAAAGGCTGATTTTGCTCGCGGAAGTTTTCCATCTTTCATAAAACCACCTTGTTCCGCAACACCAATCAATGTCCCTGTTGTATCAAACATCGTTACTAATAAAAATGCAAAAACAACAGCATACAGGCCGTGGCTAAATACCCCCGCAATATCCAAATCAAAAAACACAGGCATTGGAGGAAGAGATGCTACTTTCGTAATCTCTAATTGACCTGTAAAATAGCCAATTACCCCTGTAATTAGCATACCAAGAAATAATGCTCCTTTAACATTCCTAGCTAACAAGATTAAGGTAATTAATAATCCAGTAACAGATAATAATGTAACAGGGTCAGAGAGATTTCCTAAACCAATTAAATTCGCCTCATTTGGACCAATTATCCCAGACATTTTCAAACCTAAAAATGCAATAAATAAGCCAATTCCAGATGTGATCCCATATTTTAATGGACCTGGAATGGCATAGATAATCATTTCACGTAAATTTGTAAAACTAATAAGTAAAAATAATATACCAGCTAAAAATACCGTACCAAATACAATTTGATAAGATAAATCGTTGGCTAATACAACACTAGTGAAATAGGCATTTAACCCCATTCCAGGTGCAATTGCAATCGGATAATTTGCAAATAACGCCATAATTAATGTTCCGACAATAGCAGAAATAACGGTTGCCATGAACACTTGTTCAAATGGCACCCCTGCAGCAGATAAAATCGCTGGGTTGACAAAAATAATATATGCCATTGTCATAAAGGTTGTTGTTCCTGCAACTAATTCTGTTTGAACGGTTGTTTGGTTTTCTTTAAGCTTAAAATATTTTCCCATGCTAACCACCTTAAATCCGAATAATATGTACAACATGACATATAATATTCGTTTTTTGCGTGAATTGCAAGTGAAATCCTCAGGTGCGGTGCGATTTTTTGTTTGTTTTGATAGATTTTTAATTGTGGCTGTATTAGGGAATATTCGTTACTCGTTTTCCAGTTTCTCCCAATTACGGGCACGAATATGAGCTATTCGTTACTCATTTTCTAGTTTTCCCATATTACGGGCACGAATATGAGCTATTCGTTACTCGTTTTCTAGTTTCCACATATTTCGGGCACGAATATGAGCTATTCGTTACTCGTTTTCTAGTTTCCACATATTTCGGGCACGATTATGAGCTATTCGTTACTCGTTTTCCAGTTTTCCCATATTTCGGGCACGATTATGAGCTATTCGTTACTCGTTTTCCAGTTTTCCCATATTTCGGGCACGATTATGAGCTATTCGTTACTCATTTTCTAGTTTTCCCATATTTCGGGCACGATTATGAGCTATTCGTTACTCGTTTTCCAGTTTTCCCATATTTCGGGCACGATTATGGGCTATTCGTTACTCGTTTTCCAGTTTTCCCATATTTCGGGCACGATTATGAGCTATTCGTTACTCGTTTTCTAGTTTCTCCCAATTACGGGCATGAATCCGGAATAACTACATCTGGTTTGCATTTTTTATATCAATCTGGCTGGAATTATTTTATATCACCTGCCAAGAGCATTTGCCTACGAAGGTTTATCCTATCAACTGACCAAAGCATTCCATAAAAAAACTTCGTCCTACTTACTGGACGAAGTTTTCTATCTAATTAGACTCAGCCTTCTAATAATAGATCATATGGATCTTCTAGCATTTCTTTAATACGTACTAGGAAACGAACTGCTTCACTTCCGTCAACGATACGGTGGTCATAGGATAATGCAAGATACATCATTGGACGTACTTCAATGGAACCATCAGGCATTGCCATTGGTCGTTTTTGAATTGTGTGCATTCCTAGGATACCAACTTGTGGTGCGTTTAGGATTGGTGTAGACATCATTGAACCGAATACTCCACCATTTGTGATTGTAAATGATCCGCCTTGTAATTCTTTTAGACCAAGTTTATTATCACGTGCTTTAACAGCTAATTCTTTAATTTCCTTTTCCACTCCAGCGAAGTCTAACCGGTCTGCGTCACGAACAACTGGAACAACAAGTCCTTCTTTTGCTGCTACTGCAATACCAATGTCATAGAACTGTTTAATAATTAGTTCGTCACCTTGAATTTCAGCATTTAGTAGTGGGAATTCTTTTAACGCACCTACAACTGCTTTAGTAAAGAATGACATGAAACCAAGTTTTAGACCATGTTTTTCAACAAATTTTTCTTGACGTTCTTTACGTAAATTCATGATGTTTGTTAAGTCTACTTCATTGAATGTTGTCAACATTGCTGCTGTATGTTGTACCTCTACAAGACGTTTAGCAATTGTTTGACGACGGCGTGACATTTTTTCACGAATAACTGGTTTATCAAATTCTGTTTTTTCTGCTGCTTTTGGTGCTGCTTTTTTAGCAGGTGCTTTCTTTTCAGTTGCACCTTTTGCAGCTGCGTCTACATCTTCTGGGCGAATACGGCCTAATGGGTCACGTGGACTTACTTTAGCCAAATCAATACCTAATTCACGTGCACGTTTTCTAGCTGCAGGAGATGCAATTACATCTAGTTTAGATGCTTCATCTTCTTCAGCAGATGCAGGTGCTGCTTCTACTTTTTCTTCTTTCTTAGGTTCTTCTTTTACTTCTTCTTTTGGTGCTTCTTCTTTAGCAGGTGCTGCGCCAGCTTCTGCGTTTTCATCGATTTTGGCAATCACATCGCCAACTTCAACGTCTTCATCTTCACCAACTAAAATTTCTGTAATCACACCAGCGTAGTCTGTATTTACTTCTACGTTTACTTTATCTGTTTCTAATTCTAAAACAGGGTCACCTTTTTCTACTTTGTCGCCTTCTTTCACAAGCCATTCGGAAATGGTACCTTCCGTAATCGATTCTGCTAATTCTGGTACGATGATTTCTTTCATTTGGATTCTCCTCCTATTGTTGGGTTGATTGCTTGCTCTACTATTTGTCTTTGTTCTAATTTATGGACATCTGGATCACCTACAGCTGGTGATGAACGATCAGGACGTCCAACATAGCGAAGTGTTTGACCGTCTTTAAGCAAGTCTCTTAAATGTTCACTGACAAAGCTCCAAGCCCCCATATTTCTTGGCTCTTCTTGTACCCATACAATTTCTTCAAGATTTGGTAGCTGTTTTAATTCTTTTTCTAGCTCTTTTTTAGGGAATGGGTAAATTTGTTCAAGACGAAGAGCACGTAACCAATCCAGTTTCTCTTCTGTTTTTTCAAGTTCTTGTTCAATATCTACCATAACTTTCCCACTACCAATTAGTAAACGTTTTGCATTTTTCTTACTTACTTTTAAATTCGGCTGATTTCGAATTGTTTCAAAATGACCATTCGCAAATTCTTCAGCTGATGATGCAATTCGTTGGTTACGAAGCAAGCTCTTCGGTGTCATTAAAATCAATGGACGAGCCTGTTCGCTTCCTTTTAGTGCTGCTTGACGACGCATTAAATGGAAGAACTGTGCGGTTGATGTAACATTTGCAACAAACCAGTTGTTTTCCGCTGACAATTGTAAATAACGTTCCAAACGTGCACTAGAGTGTTCTGGTCCTTGGCCTTCATATCCATGTGGAAGTAAAATGACCATATTGGACACATCATTCCATTTTGCTCTAGCTGATGAAATAAATTGGTCAAAAATAACTTGAGCAACGTTTGCGAAATCACCAAATTGCGCTTCCCAAATAACAAGTGTTTCTGGTGAATGAATACTATATCCATATTCAAACCCTAAGACACCTGCTTCTGACAAGGCACTATTACCAATATAGAAGGATGCTTTTGCTTCTTCCAATCCATGCATTGGGCAATACGTTTCCCCAGTTTCTGAATCATGTAGTACAAGATGTCGGTGAGCAAATGTTCCACGCTCGGAGTCCTGTCCCATAATCCGAATTGGAATTCCATCTTTTAAAATGGATGCATATGTTAGTGCCTCAGCAGCACCCCAGTCTGCTTTATTTCCTTCATCTAAGGCATTTTTACGACGTTTTAAAATACGTTTTAATCCTTTAAACTGATTAAAGCCTTCTGGACGTTCTAATAAACCTTCATTTAAAGCATGTAATGTTTCCAAAGGTATAGCAGTTTCTACTTCTTCTAAATCTGCCTTTAAAACAGCTGGCATTTCAGGTTCCACTGGTTTAATATCGTCTTCTTTCATGTTGTCATAAATTTCACGAAGGTTAGCTTCAGTTTTTTCTTTTATTGCTTTAAATTCTTCTTTATTTACAATACCAGCTTCTTCTAATTTTTCTGCAAAAACAGTTGCAGCTGTTGGGTGTTCATCAATGTTTCTATATAAAGTTGGTTGTGTTGCTCTTGGTTCATCCATTTCATTGTGACCGTAACGACGGTAACCAACTAGATCGATTAAAAAGTCTTTATTGAATTTCTGACGGTAATCATATGCCAATTTAACGGCAGCAACACAAGCAACTGGATCATCTGCATTCACATGAATAATCGGAATTTCGAATCCTTTTGCTAAATCACTTGCATATCTTGTAGAACGACCATCTTGTTGATTTGTTGTGTATCCTACAAGGTTGTTTGCAATTATATGGATACTTCCGCCTGTTGTATAATGTGGGATGTTACTTAAATTCAATGTTTCCGCAACAATTCCCTCACCAATAAAAGCTGCGTCCCCATGAATCAATACTGGAATCGCTTTATTCATATCTTGTTTTGTTGTGCCACGTTCTGAACGATCTTCTTGTGCAGCACGAGCGAAACCATTGACAATTGGGTTGACAAATTCCAAGTGGGATGGGTTATGTGCCATCGTAATTCGTGTTGTTGTTTCATCTCCACCCTCTACATCTTTCACCGCACCAAAGTGGTATTTCACATCACCACTCCAGCCATAATTGATTCCTCTTGAGCCTTCAGAAGGTACAAGTTCTTTATTTGGTGAATGAACGAATTCAGAGAAAATAGCATCTAGTGGTTTTCCTAAAACATGTGCTAATACACTTAAACGACCACGGTGTGCCATTCCCATCATAATATTTTCAACTTTATCTTGGTTCGCATATTTCACGATGTGGTCTAACATCGGAACCATTGCTTCTAATCCTTCTATTGAAAAGCGTTTTTGCCCAACGAATGTTTTTTGTAAAAAGTGTTCAAAACCTTCTACTTGAGAAAGACGCTCTAAGAGTTGCACTTTTTCTTCCTTTGATAGTTCAAGTTGATGTTGTCCGGATTCAATTTGCTCTAATAACCATTGACGTTCTTCATCACTATTTACATGATCATATTCATATGTGATGGTGCCAGAATACAATTTTTTTAATTCGTGAACAACGTCTAACCCATTTCGAACATGACTTGGAGACTTTTGCCAAAGCCATTCTGCTGGGATATTCTTTAAATCTTGCTCTGTTAAGGCGTAATTTTTAGGATCTACTAAATTTGATTGACGATCTCTTTCACGACCAACCGGATAGATATCTGCTTCTAAATTTCCGTAGCGACGTATAGCATCTACTAATTTCATTGCAGATGTTAATTTCTTTACATCATCGATTGATGTCCCTGTTGTGTCTCTTTGCACCATGTTGTCATCTTGGTACATCCATTCAGGGGCTCCATGTTTTTCGAATAATTCCTTGATGGAAGGGTCAACATTTGTTGCATCTTCCAAATATAATTCATATTGTTCTTCAATATACCCCATGTTTGGTCCATGAAATCTTCCCCAGAATCTTAGTGTAGATTCATCACTTTGTGCCACATCCTATACCCCCATTAGAAGTTAACTTTCACCGTAATGTTACGGCTTTCACGCTCCATAGTCTATTATAGATATAGAGTGTATCTTCATCAACTAATATACCTTATTTTATTTAGGGATACAATCATTACAAAAAATGCATATTAGTCTTTTTATTCTAAATAAAAGCTCTTTTGTTTAACCTAGGAAATTTTCCGTTAAAAACAGCATAATACCGACTGAATTCTCAACCAGACTCTTATCCCTCCAAAAAAAGTCATTTTATCACTTCTAGTTCACAAGTGGAGCTTTTTCCGTTATAATAGAAATGAAGAATTAGGTATTTTTAAAGTGATTCCAGTTGAAGCGATTCATACATAGTTTTAAAGGAGGATATACAAATGAAAATAGTTTTACTAATGGGAGTTATTGTTGTATTTCTAATCTCCATCTTTACATCTGGCTATGAAGCAAAACCTGGAGTACCAAAAGATAATCAATAATAGTAAAAACCGCCTTTAACATAGATGGCGGTTTTTATTATTGGGTGTCTTCTTAAAAAACCGTTGTCTTGAAAAAACATCTACATAAGCAGATAAGCAGTTAGTTTATGCTAAAATATCCCTATCAATCCACACCAGGGAAGCCTTGTTGGCGTAATGCTTCATAAATAATAATCGCTGCTGTGTTCGATAAGTTCAGTGAACGAACATGATCATTCATATGAATGCGTAAACAGTACTTTTCTTTCCCTTTTAATAATTCTCTAGGAATTCCTTTTGATTCTTTTCCAAATACAAAAAACAATTCCTCATCCGGATTACTATAATCATAATCTGTATAATATTTCGTTCCAAAGTTTTCTATATAATAAAAAATTCCTGTTGAATATTTCTTGTATAAATCTTCCATGGAATCATGTTCTACAATATCGACTTTTTCCCAGTAATCCAGTCCTGCCCGTCGAACCATTTTCTCATCTAATGAAAAACCAAGTGGATGAACAAGATGTAATGTAGTATTGGTCGCTAAACAAGTTCTACCAATATTTCCTGTGTTTGCAGGTATTTCTGGTTCAAATAAAACGATGTGTAAACCCACTTGATCGCCTCCCTCTATCTACAACTTTTTTTAAAAAATAACCTTTTTATTATATCATGATTCGGTTAGATGGAAAAATTTATATTTTATATTTGGAGTCCATGCAGTTGAATCTTCATATGACCAATAACGATGTCTGCTATTATCTGTATGTGCATTGACAAGTGGCATACCATCCGCATCCTTCGCAACAACAATTGTTGTATGGTCAAAACGCCCATCCCCTCTAAAATCATAACAAATCACATCACCTGGAATTAATTGTTCAGCTGTTGTAACTTCCACCCCTTTAATTCCCTTTGTTGCACCACTTAAATACCAGCGTAAGCTATGTGCAACTGCCCAACTAAAGCTCCAATTATTTCCTCCATACCACCAGCCACGCTCCCGATTTGGACTCCCCCACATTGGTGCTCCACCAGCATATATACATTGAGAGACGAAATTCGTACAATCTACATCAAATGTTCGAAAATCTGGATGATAACTATTCCACCATTGTTCTGCATATTGAACAGCTTTCATGCGATCATAGGTAAACCTTTCTCTTTCTCCATCCCTTTTTTCTATTAAGTCCAATGTCTCACTATTTTCTTGTTCTATATTTTTGTTTTTCAATTCTTCATGGGATATGACTGCACCATTTTCTGTTTTATATTGATATGGAATAACTATCTCCTCGATATAAAAATCTTCCCTTTGCTTCATTAAAAATGCAACATGAAGTAAATAATGGTATGTTTCGTACTGTCGTTCTTTAAAGTGATGAAACATATGCCCTTTTCCTGTTATTTTCACAATTTCTACCTGACGTTTTTTACATAATTCTAATTTCCTCTCGAACCATTGCGGTCTCTTCTGATCGTTCATATCATTCAAATCAAGACGTAATAACCAGTCTTTTTTTAATTCTTCCATAAAAAAATCCCCTCCATTATAACTATATGGAAAGGGGATAGAATTAATGGTTATTTATCTGTTTCATTTAAAACATTTTTATATGTTTGTTCATGGTTTAATAAAAATTTCTTTTTATCTAGTCCACCATTGTAACCAATTAACTTTCCATTGGAGCCAATTACGCGATGGCATGGAATAACAATGGAAAACGGGTTCTTATTTACAGCCCGTCCAATCGCACGTACTGCAGCTGGGTTATCAATCATTTCTCCAATTTCTTTATATGTTTTTGTTTCCCCATATGGTATTCCATCACTTAACTTTTCCCACACCATTTTTTGAAAATCCGTTCCATATATTGTTTTTTCAAATGTAAATGTTTTTCTTTCTCCTTTAAAATACTCTTTCAGCTGGTCGATTACTTCGATACATGTTTCAGGATAATGTAAAAAATGGATTTTTTTAAAATATCGATTTGCCCATTTTAAAAGCTTTTTTTCAAGTTCTTCTAATGTTCCATAGTCAATTCGTAGCATTGAATTTCCATCATTTATAATTAATAAAGGGCCAATTGGCGACTCGAATTCCGCATAGTATAAAGTTGTCTCTTCCACAGATGTCCACTCCCTATGTTAAATAGACTTTTTAAGTGCTATTTTTATCTTTCAAATCTAGTATTTTCCGTTTACATATGTTGGATCATTAAATTATATTTATTGTTTTTTCACAAAATTCATTTGGTAATGTTTGTGAAGACAAATCACAAGTTATTCTAATTCCACAACAATCCTTTTTTTAAAAAGTTGCTAGTAAAAACCATCTAGCTATTTAAACTGTTTCATTTGTTCATTTTGTTTTTTAAACCTAAGAAGTTACTATTAAAATGGGCCAACATCCCCATCCCATTTTTCATTATATAGACCATTTCTTATTTCCTTCTATCACTATATTTTACGAAACTATGTAACAGATATCAATGGGGATATACAATTCGTAAATAAAACGTAATTAAAACGTAAAATAAAAAGCCCCCTTCATAAATCTCGTTACAAAGGGGGCTTAAAAAAGTTCCTTAAAGTATACAATTTTTAACGGAACATGAATAACAACCTAGTAAATTATTTAAATACTCGACATCTTTAATAATATAATTTTTATTACTATTTGATATAATTCCTTTTTCTTTCCATTTATTCACAATCCGGCTAACCGTTTCTCTGGAAACACCGATATGTTTACTTACGTCATTTAATTTAATGGCTTCCATAATCGAAATACCTTCTGATGAAACAACACCATACATATTGGAATAGCGAATGAAGACAGAAGCAATGGCACCTTCTGTTCCGAATGCAAGATAATCACGAATTTTTGCTTTACTCATTTCTAATTCTTCAGCAATCCATTTCGTAAATTTAATTCCAATCATCCCATCTTCTTTCATTAATTGAAGGATGTCCTTTTTTTGAATAACTGATAGTTTACAGCGCTTTGTTGCAATTGCTGTATTGGAATATTTCTTTCCAGCGAAAACACCAATTTCACCAAATGCATTTTGCTGTCTTCTCAAAAATACAGTAATATCTTTATTTTCATCCACTGTTTTATAAAGTCTCACTTCGCCAGAGTGAATAAAATATAAATGATTAGCAGAGTCACCTTCTCTATAGACAAATTGCCCTTTATCTACAATAAATAATTTAGTTTTAGAAAGAATTTTTTCGCGTTCATATGGGTCAAATCGTTGTAATATTGCCACCATTTATGTTCACCCTCTCCTATCCTACTTCAACTATACCACCGAATAGTCATTCGATTTGTCACAAATTAACGAACCTTTTGCACATGACATCCCTTGTTCGGAATACACTATAACAAGCTTATTTACATTCTAAATATATCCATATATAATAGCCTATAAGTAAAGGGGGATTACGATGGGAGTTTATCCAGTAGTATTATCACAAACAAAATTCGTTCACCGTGATAGTCTGAAATATCCATTTGAAGAAAGGGGTCTTCAATTTGGAGATGGTGTTTATGAAGTTATTCGTATTTATCAAGGGGAATATTATTTACTAGAAGAGCATGTAGATCGACTTTTTCGTTCTTTAAAAGCCATTAAAATTAAAATACCATATTCAAAAGTGGAGATAACCAATCTGCTACTTGATCTTTTAAAACGAAATAAAGTGACAGAAGATGGTAAGGTATATTTACAAGTAACAAGGGGTTCAGCAGCACGAGATCATGCTTTTCCAGAACATACAACTGCAAATATATATGCTTATATCACAAAGCAACATCGTAACATCGAGAACATTCAACATGGTGTTTGTGCCATTACACAAGCCGATATCCGTTGGGAAAAATGCTTTATTAAAAGTTTAAATCTTTTGCCAAATGTGATGGCAAAGCAAGTAGCAAAAGAAGCAGGTTGTTATGAAGCTATTCTGCATAAAAATGGACGGGTTACGGAATGCAGCTCATCCAATGTTTATCTTGTGAAAGATGGAAGTATTTATACCCATCCTACAACCGAAAATATCTTACACGGCTGTGTCCGTATGGCAGTAGAAAGATTTGTTAAAAACCTTGAAATCCCATTTATCGAAAAAGCATTTACACTAGATGATATCGATGAGGCTGATGAATTATTTTTAACAAGTAGTACATCAGAAGTTCTTCCAATCATACAGGTAGACGGGAAAATGATTGCTGATGGACAGCCCGGACCAATTAGTAATAAACTACAAAAAGCATATGAGCAAGATGCAAATATTCATACCGAAGTGATTAAAAAGTGATAAAGTGAAACTTCAATCAGTGGGAGTCTTCTTCATCTAGCACTGATTGTTAGTTGAACGAATCGGGCCTTTACTGGCTGTTAATCCTTGACTTATATTTCTTAAGTATTTCGAATTCTTGAAGTAGAGGTCTTACAGCCAGTTAATCCGCGATAAAATATTCTTAGACTACCCTACCATTTCAGGGTAGTTTTTTATTTTTTAATTGATTCGTAACCCGAAATAGATTACACTAATAGAAACATTACAAAAAATACAAAAATGGAGGAATTATATGTCTAAAGAAAAACGCCCTATTCAACCAGAAGATTTTATAAAGCTATCCATCTACAGTGATCCACAATATACCCATCGTAATGCATTTTTCTATGTATCTACCAAAATTAATGATAAAGGAAAATATGAATCACATCTTTATAAACAAGTATTAACCGAAGAAAAGCCAACAAGATGGACATTTAGTGGTCAAAAAAATAATCATCCCCGTGTTTCACCAGACGGAAAATACCTTGTTTTTCAATCAGACCGTTCTGGAACCATGCAAATTTGGCTTATGTCACTTGCTGGCGGAGAGGCAAAGCAAATTACCACATTTCCATATGGAGCTACTAGTCCAGAATGGTCAAAAGACGGAAAAACCATTCTTTTCACTGCTCGATTGGAAGCTGATGATGATATTTATGAACTAAAGGAATTAACAAAAGAAGATAAAGAAAAGATAAAACAAGAAAAAGCGGAAAAACCACTTATTGTTAATCGACTAAAATATAAATCGGATGCACAAGGATTTCATGATGATAAAAATGTACATATTATTCGTTATGAACTGGAACAAGATTCTTTCGCACAGTTAACCTCGGGAAAACTTGATTACTATTATCAAGATATCTCACCAGATGGCGAAACTCTCCTCTTTGCAGCTAATTTAAATAAAACGGCAGACAGAGAGTTATATCTTGACCTTTATACATTAAATATGAAAACAAAAGAGATTCATAAACTTACAAATAACAAAGGTCAATACTATGATGCTCATTTCTCACCTGATGGAAAACAAATCGTCTGCTACGGAAATACATTTCAATATGATGGTGCAACATTAAACGAATTGATTGTCTTTGATGTGAAAACCGGTAAAGAAAGATGGCTTTCGAAAAAATGGGATGTACAGCTAGGGGATTTAATGATTGGAGATACACAATTAGGCGAATCCTTTACAGGTCCTGTCTGGTCTAATGATGGGAGTAAAATTTTCTTCCTTGGTACCGAACATGGCGCAACTCATCTATTCGAAACAGATTTAACTGGAAATCGAAAAATAGTTTACACGGATAATCACCATATTTTCAGCTTTGATTATGACCAAAATACAGACTCATTTATCATGGGAATAAGCACTCCAGTAAATCCTTGTAATTTCTATCATTTGCAGGACGGGAAAGTAAGGCAAATAACTAAAGCAAATGAGAAATATGTAAATGAAGTTCATTTAAGTAAACCGGAAGAAATCAATTTCCAAGCTGATGATGGATGGGATATCCAGGGATGGCTTCTTCGTCCATACGGATTTCAAAAAGGGAAAAAGTATCCCCTCATATTAGAAGTTCATGGCGGTCCGCACGCTATGTACGGGCAAACCTATTTCCATGAACTACAATTGCTTGCTGCGAAAGGCTATGTCGTTCTATATACGAATCCACGAGGGTCACACGGATATGGGCAACAATTCGTTGATGCATGCCGTGGGGATTATGGTGGGAAAGATTATACGGATTTGATGAATGCAGTAGATTATGTGCTTGCAAACTATTCATTCATTGATCAAGATCGAATGGGAGTTACTGGTGGGAGCTATGGTGGATTTATGACCAATTGGATTGTCGGTCATACAAACCGCTTCAAAGCAGCCGTTACCCAACGTTCGATAAGTAACTGGCTTAGCTTTTATGGGGTGAGTGATATCGGGTTCTTCTTTACGAAATGGGAGCACGGCTATCATTTATTAGATGACCCAGTGAAATTATGGAATTTCTCCCCATTAAAATACGCGAAAAATATAGAAACCCCATTACTTATTTTACATGGTGAATTAGATTTCCGTTGCCCAATTGAACAAGGCGAACAACTATTTATTACATTAAAACATTTACAAAAAGAAGTAGAATTCGTTCGTTTCCCAAATGCAAACCATGAATTAAGTCGTAGTGGAGATCCAAATATGCGAATAGAACGATTAAATCATATTTTACGCTGGTTTAAAAAGTATATATAAAGTGAAACTTCAATCAGTGGGAGTTTTCTTCATCTCTCACTGATTGTTAGTTGAACGAATCGGGCCTTTACTGGCTGTTGATCCTCTGCTTATTATTCTTAAAGTAGCTCGAATTTTTGATATGGAGGTCTTACAGCCAGTTAATACGCGATAAAGTAAAATCCCTTTAAGGTAGACTGATTTAAAATTAAAAATCAGCTTCGCCTTAAAGGGAGCTTTTATGACATCATTTTCCTATGGTTTCTTGTAAGAATACTTTTAATTTCTGGATATAGGTATCTTTTTCCATTACAAATGCTTCTCCATGATTTGCCCCTGGAACCGTCCAAATATCGGCAGGACTTGATGTATGTTTATATAATTTTTTAGTCATCTTTGTCGGGACAAATGTATCTGATTCTCCATGAATATATAGAATAGGAACAGCGGCTTTTTCTACTTGAACCAGGCTTGACGCCTCCTTTAAGGAATACTCCGCTCTTATTTTCGTTACAACACTTGTCATATCAAGTAATGGAAAAGCTGGCAGATGAAACATTCGCTTCATTTGATAACTAAATAAATCATAAACATCAGAGTACGGGCTGTCCGCAATAATCCCTTTTACTTGCTGAGGCAATTCTTCTCCACTGGCCATTAAAACTGTTGCCGCTCCCATCGAAAGACCATGATAAATAATTTCCGTATCATCACCAAGTTTTTTAAGGAGTTGATTTGTCCAATCAATAAGGTCTAGCCGATCATGCCAACCAAACCCATAATAATCACCTTCACTTAGACCATGCCCTCTTAAATCTGGCATAAATATGTGGTATCCAAGTTCTTCATAATAATATTGGCCAAATAAACCCATTTGTTTCGCATTCCCTAAATAACCATGGGCGAAAACGACTAATTTATTTGTCGGCTCTTTTGCTTCTAGAAAATATCCGTTCAAAAGTAGATGATCAAATGATTCCATAGACATTGTTTCAAAGTCCTGCTCTTTAACCCAGGCTCGCCAACCACCTTCTAAAAACTCTGTCATCACTTCAGCAGATACTTTCAAATCTTCATTTCCTTCAAGAAATCGCTTTTCTCCACGCTCTATTGCTAAATGATAAAAGTAAAAACTAAGACCAACCATAATGATAAATATAAATCCTACACATCCAAGAAAAAACCGTCCTAATTTTCTTTTTTTACTCATCCCACTCCCCCCTTTACTATTAAGTGAAACTTCAATCAGTGGAAGTTTTCTTCATCTCCCACTGATTGTTAGTTGAACGAATCGGGCTTTTACTGGCTGTTGATCCTCCACTTATAATTCTTGGGTATCTCAAATTCTTGGTGTGGTTACAGCCAGTTAATCTGCGGAAAAGTCTATTATTCTATTATACAAAATAAACAGGGCTCATGGAGATGGTAGTTTTTTCAACTCTGTAAGGCCATCTGTCAAATGTGGTAGTGTTAGTCTACCTATATTTTCTCACTAGCAACAAACTACAAGGTTTAACCTTTGCGGTAAAGTGAAACTTCAATCAGTGGAAGTTTTTTTCTCCCACTGATTGTTAGTTGAACGAATCGGGCTTTTACTGGCTGTTGATCCTACATATATTACTCTGTGAGTAGCTTGGATTCTTGGTGTGGAGGTCTTACAGCCAGTTAATCTGCGGAAAAAACAGAGCCAAAATGGATTGATTCCACCTTAGCTCCCTTTTTAAGATGTAATATTTTAATGAAATAGCCCAGATTCTTTTGATTTTTCCTTGATTTGTTTTGACTGCTTATTAATGATTCCTTTTAGGAAAGCACTAAAGACAATCATAATCACAGCGAAGGCAAATAAGAACAATAAATCATGAATAGCACGTTCCCAAACGATTCCACCTATTGCCTCTCGCATCAGTCCTACAGCATACGTAAACGGTAAAAATGGATTGATTTTTTGGAAGAATTCTGGAAGTAAAACAACAGGATACGTTCCTCCAGACCCAGCAATTTGTAAAACAAGCAGCACAATCGCCATTGCTTTTCCAATATCACCGAAAACAGATACGAAAGAATAGATGATCGTCATAAACACAAGACTGATAAATAACCCGAAAATAACAAACCATACTGGGTTTTGCGCCGTTACACCTATCGGATATAAATCACCGACTGTTACAATGATGGTTTGTAATAAAGAAATCGTCAAAAATGTAAATAGTCGGCCAAAATATGCCTCTCTAAATGTATAATTCTCTAGATGGTGTCCATCTGTTGCAACAATAGAGATTAATAATAATCCTCCTACCCAAATAGCTAGAACCGTATAAAAAGGTGTCATTCCAGTTCCGTAGTTTTCGATTGGAAAGACTTTATTTTCTTCTAACACAACAGGCTCTGCAAAAAAGCTCTCTTCAGCTTCTGGATTGTTTTGTAGGAGCGTAATAATTTCATTAATATCTGCTTCTTCATTTAATTCTCGAATCCGTTTAGCTAATTCATTTACTTTATGATGAACAGCAGGATAACTATTCGAGGCTTTTGTTAATGATTTTTGACCGCTTTCTATTTTTTTCGTTGCCTCAGCCAGCATTTCTTTAACTTTTGGAATTGCCTTGTTAACATCCGTTAAAATATTCTTTGCATTGGCCATCGTTGTCTTCGCTTCTTTTACAGAACGATCTACAGTAGGGATTACTTTTTCATTGAATTCTTTATTAAACTTATCCAAACGTTGTATCGTTGTACCTGTCTTTTCTTTTATCTCTCTAAATGTTTTATCGATATCTTCCTGTTTTTCATCTAATGTGTTAGCTAATTCATTTGTTTTCGTTTGAATTTCTTGCAATTCTTTTTGTAGTGCACGTAATTGTTCAATTGTTTTTTCGACAGATACTTGAGGTGTTTGAGATGGGTCCCTGTTTTCAAGTTGAGAAATCAATCCATCAACTGTTTGCTTTGCATCTTGTTGTCCGGGTGCTTCATTTTGACCTATTTGCTCAGAAATATCTTGTAATTTCTTTTCAACCGTTTCATGTGTAGAATTAATTTGTTCCTGGTTAGCAGGATTTTGTTTGTTTATTTGTTCCAACCCTTGAACAATCGTATCAATGGTTTCAATGGCTTTGGTTAGTTTTCCATTTACATTTTCTACTAATTGTTTACCTTTATCTAAATCAATCTCGGAATTATTGATTTTTACTAAATAATCATCAACGTGTTTCAGTGTTTTATCTACCTTTTGTAGATCATTTGTAATAATTGGATTTAATTCATTCCAACGTTTTTCAGCTTTTTGTAAGACATCATTCGCCTCGTTAATTTGTTGTAAGCTATTTGCTGTAATCTTTTCCACTTCAGGGATGGCCTTTTTCGCCTTACCTAAAACATCTTCTGCCTTGTTGGCATCTTTTTGGCTATCATCTAGTGTTTCTTTAATTCCTGGGAGTTTTTTCTCCAATGTAAACACATACTCTTCAAACTGCTTAATATCCGGTAAATCTTTTTCCAACTCTAGTCCAATATCATTAAACATTTCGAAAATAACACCATTAACAGTGGCAACAAATTGACTGCCAACCTCTTCAACTATCACACTAGCGCCTTTTCCGGTGATTTTCGGTGCGATTGCATTAATCTTCTCATTGACATAATAATCAATGGTAGCCTTTTCCGGAATATCTGTAATTACCGAACCTAGTTTTTCCGAAAAATCCTCTGGTATAATAATAACCGCATAATAATTTCCATATTCTAATTCGTCTAAGGCTTCTTTTCTTTTATCAAAATGCCATTCAAATGAATCATTTTCCTTCAATGTGTCCACAAGGTCATTCCCAACATGGATATCCTCTCCACGTACATCTGCCCCTTTATCCTCATTGACAAGCCCAATCGGAATTTGGTCTGTTTGACTATATGGATCCCAGGAGGCCTTAATATTAAACCATGCGTAAAGAGACGGAAGCAAAATTAAACCACCAATGACAATTGCCACGACCCAATTCGTTGTAATATTTCGGACATCACCTGTAAATATTTTCCAAATATTCTTCATTTGAACCTTCCTATCTTTTTTTGTATATGTATATATTTTAGCATGCCTTATATTCACCGATTTAGCAATAATTAGTCTGTATTTTTTTATAATTAGAAGCGAAGGGTAGAAGTAGAATGAGTTTTTTAATACATATCTTTTTTCTTTTCTTTCCAAATCTGGGCACGATTGAGATATTTCGTTACCTCTTTTCACTTTCTTTCCGATTCCAGGCACGATAAACACTATTTCATTACCTCTTTGACATATGAACACCAATTCCGGAATGATTAGCGTATTATCGCATGAAAAAAACCGGCATCTCTACCAGTTTTTTAAATTCTATCATACATGCCTTTTTTCCATCAAGTGCATACCGATTCCCATCAGTAGTACTCCCATCAGAAGTAAGATACTCACAGGTTTCATAATTTCAATAAAAGTATCTCCATAAATAGTAATTCCATTTAACATATCCATTCCATACTTAATTGGCATGATGTTTGCTAAAAAAAGCATCCCTTTTGATTCAACTACTTCAAGTGGCCAATAGGCACCACCTATCATCGCCATCCCAATTGCAATAAATGGCATGATTGCATTAAACTGTTGTACCGTTTTTACAAAAGAAAGTACCAATAGGGAAAGGGCTACAATCGTAAAAACATATGGAATAAGCAGGACTAAGATTTCGACCAATTTCCCATGAAAATCAACTTGAAATCCATATCGAAACAACATAAATATCAGTACGACTTGAACATACCCTAAAAAGAAACTGTAGAGTAAATTTGCAGTATACATTTCCGATTTTTTCACTGGTGATAAAATAATCCGATCCCATATTCCTGCTTGTTTTTCCACCAATATTTGTACAACACTATAGGCAATGGTATAGATGACAAAGAATAAGGTCATTCCAAAAATTTTATGCAATTGATCATTATAAATCCATGTATTCTCCCCTTTAAATTGTTCATATGAAATTGAAAAAGGTGCAAAAGCTTCTTTGTCATTTAATGATTTTTTAAAATCCGCTTGAACACTTGAATGGACTTGTGCGAGTAATTGCTCTTGTTTCCATTTTTCCTCATATGCTTCTATTAGTAGTTGGTTTGCGATTAGCGTGTAAAATGATTCCATTCCTTCCACAATCTGAAATTCATTTTCCTTCAAAATAATCGCAAATTCTGCTCTTCCATTTTCGACTTTTTTATATATTTTTTCATGATCGACCCATTCAAAGGAAAAGGCTTCCGATTCCATCAAAGTCTTTCCAATAACAGAATCTTGTAGTTTCTCATTTTCTGCATAGATTGGAACAGATAATTTACTAATATCACCTGTCCCCATCACCAAAACAAACCCGATTGTTAGTCCTGTCATGAGAAGAAATGTCCACGGAGTACGGAAAAATAATTTCAATTTACCAAATAAAATACCATTCATCGTGATTCCCTCCTTTTTGGAAAGGTCATCATGGCAAGCAATAAGAACACCAGTCCAAATCCGATTAAAAAGTATATATAGTTGGACACACTCGCTAAAGAATTACCACGTAATAAATTTAAATAAGCAGAAAGTGCTGCCCCATTTGGTGTGACATTTCCCAAACTACTAATAACATCGGAAAATTGCCCAATTGGAAAGAAACTCCCGCCCAATAATGCCATTACATAAATAATGATGGATGAAAATATCGTTGTAACAACTTCTGAATGAAGGCGATAGTTAATTGACGTTAAAAATACGGTTAATCCACCGATTGCAATACTTAAAGCAAAAGTAAATATCATCATGTCACTTGGATTTGGCCAACTTACTCCAAAGAAAATACGAGAAAAACCGAAAATAATCCCTAATTGCACCAAAGCAAGAATGATACCTGATAAGAAAATACCGAAAAAATACTTCCATCGAGAAACATTCGCTAATAAAATGCGGTCAAAAACTAATAATCTTTTTTCTTCAAATGTGTAAAAACTAATCGTACTAGCAATAAATAAGACATTCATAACAGCCATTGCAACCGTATAGTAATGTTTTGCCTGTACCGGTTTTTCTTGATTTACAGATGTTATTTCCCCAAATACCTCTTCCCCGTCTGATTGTAAAACATGTTCATCCAAATCATAATTAGCACTCAATTGCCCTAAGGCATAATTTTCCTCAAAGCGTTGTAATAATGATTGAACAATCGAAAACCCTAAAGAAGACTCCTTATTTCCATGAACGACAAGCTCCAAATCTATTTCATTCTCTAAAAACATGTTTTGCAGGAAATGATACGTAAAGTCCTCTGGTATTTCAATGACTGCTGTGTAATCTTGTAAAGCGGCTTCTTTGTCTTTTTCTTTTATATACCCGACTTCAATCATTTCCTTCAATGCATCATTACCAAGTACCTCATTTTCTAGCATCTTCATGGGTGCTACATTGTCCATTGACTCTTCTATCTCTGTAATGGAAACTTGCTCTCTTACAGTCTCTTCCATTTCTTTTAAAAAACGAGCTATTTCTTGTTTTTCATCCCCATGATTTAAAATCGCAACACGAATGTCAACATCTGGTGTTTCTTGATTCATTAATCCGGATAAACCAGTACCAAGGATAAAAATCAATACGATAGGTAGACCAAGTAATAACAGTAAATGTAACGGATTACGCCATAATAAGAGCAATTGTTTTTTTACAATAGTCCAAACCATATACCCACTAGCCTCCTTTAATCACGAAGCCCACGGCCAGTAAGATGTAAGAAAACATCTTCCAATGTTGGTACTTCCGTTGTAATTGATTTTAAATTCGTATTCGTCTGTTCCGCATAATGTGTTAACTTGGCAAAGACATCTACTTCTTTTGGCAAAATCAAGGTAATCGTCTTTTCGTGTACAGATAGGCGGTTAACGGACGGATCTTCCTTTAGTAAAGTTAGTAATTCACTTTTTACTTGCTCTACTTCGAGTTGAATCGTTTTTTCCGCTGATAGAATTTGTTTAATTTCATTTGTTGTACCCGAAGCAATTAAACTTCCTTTATCCAAAATATAAATCCGGTCACATAAAAATTCGACCTCTTCCATATAATGACTCGTATATAAAACCGTCATATTCCTTTCTTTATTTAAACGCTTAACCGTCTCTAAAATATAACTTCTTGATTGAGGATCAATCCCAACTGTCGGCTCATCCATAATTAAAAATTCAGGATTATGAAGCATTGCAACACCGATATTTAATCGGCGTTTCATCCCACCGGAGAATGTTTTCACTACTTCTTTTCGTCGTTCGATAAGACCGGTTAATTCGAGTACTTCTGTAATTTTCCCCTGTAGTTGCTTTCCTCGTAGCTGGTAAAGTCTTCCGAAAAACTCCATATTTTCTTGTGCTGTTAAATCTTCATATAACGCAATTTCTTGTGGTACAATCCCAGTAATCTTTCGCAAGGCTTCTGGCCTTTTCAATATACTCTTTCCTTGAAACAACACATCCCCCTCACTCGGTTCAATCAGGGATGATAGCATCGAAATGGCAGTTGATTTCCCTGCCCCATTCGGACCTAATAAACCGACCATTTCTCCTTTTTCTATAAACATATTTAAATTTTTCACAGCATTGTTCTGTTTGTATTTTTTCGTTAAATTGACTAACTCAATCATAAAATTCCCCCATTCTTGTGAAGACGCATATTTCAAAATCTCTTCATGCTTAATTATAGTATAGAAGATAAAATACCATGCAAACACTATCTAGAGTCATTGCTTTTATAAAATAAGAGTGACTAAGGTCATTTTTTCAAAATAAAAAGACCCCCTGCAACAGCAGTGAGTCTCCATTCTTCTTATTTTTTCGTTGCTTTTCTTTTTTCAAAAACTTGCACAAGAAGCATCGTGATTAGGAATACAACAATTCCTCCACCAAGTAAAATTTGTCCACCTACATGTTGTAATTGAACAGGTTTACTTGGTAATAATGATTCATAAAAAGAGGCTGGTAATGGTTCCTCATCGGGTGGAAAACAAGCTTCTAATGCATCCACGAATACCCCTAAATCAGAATAGGTTTCATACATACCTTCTGTTGAAAACATTAAAAATAAACTAACCGGGATTAATGCAAAAATACTTAAACCAACATATAATAATTTTTGCTTTCTTTCAAAGCAAATATCAGTAACAATCGGAATCCAATATAATATCGCAATAAAAAGTAATCCAAACATATAGAAATAATTCGTATAAATATCCATTCTTGCTGCATCGAAAATCGCTGGAACATGTAGCATCGTTAAAAAGGTAAAAAACAAAATAAATGCCACATACGGCTTTGTTAAAATATTGGCGATTTTTTTTGCAATCGGAAATTTCAATGCTTTATGGATGATTTCTGTCTTAAATCCGATAATCAATAGTGGAGGTGCTACAAGTAAAAACAAAATTAATTGAATGATATGTGTACTAAATTGAATCCGTGCAACAATATTTAATGGACTACCAATTGCCATATAGGCAACGAATACTCCAATAATAAAAATAATGGATTTCCACCATGTATGATTTTTCCCAGTTGGTAAAATAAAAAAATAGAGGATTAATGTAAAAAAGGCCAGCAACAATATTCCGCCATTCCATACAGATGATACATGTAATTCATCTAATAAAATTTCAATCAATGAATTCACCTTCTCCCTTTCGTCTTCCATATCTAAGTTTACCGAATAAAACTACTGTGAAACATGTACAAATCTAACAAAATCATGAATTTCTGAAAAAATAGATGATTTTACGTTGCAACAGTGATTTTTTTCATAGATGTTTTTGAATTTTTCCTATATAGAAGGTCTCGTGGGTTGGACTTCATCCATTTACTTTGGTTAATTACTTATTTTCGTCTACACCACTCTGCTTCAAATTTATTTTTCGGTTCTTATGTTAACCCATGTTTCACCGCAAATAATGCTAGTTGAGTGCGGTCACGTAAATTTGTTTTTTTGTAAAATTTGTGTGATTTGATTTTTCACCGTCCCAACAGACAAAAATAACCCCGCTGCAATTTCCTTATTTGTTAACCCTTCTCCAACCAATTGAATAACCTTTAATTCCCGTTCCGTTAATGTAACAGGCAGTTCTTGTTTTGTTTTCTTTTGTTCTAATAGATGTGGCATTACTTTTGCAACAACCTCATCATGTAAAGGCATGGCCCCTTTCATGCAACTATAAACCGCTTCAATTAAGCGATCCGATTCGGCTGTTTTTAATAAAAATCCATTTGCACCATCCCGTAATGTTTCCATTGCATATTGTTCATCATTAAAAGTAGTTAAAATAAGAATTTTTACATGTGGCCATTTTCTTTTCATGATTCTTGTAGCATCAATTCCATTCATTACAGGCATACGAATATCCATCAACACAAGGTCAATGAGATGCTTTTCTACTATATCGATTGCCTCTTCTCCATTCTCTGCTTCATGTGTGACTTGAAGATTATTATCCTGTTCTAAAATAACTTTCAACCCTTGCCTGACAATTGCTTGATCCTCCACTAATAAAATTTTCCACATATATATATTCCTCCTCGGAAGGGGCAATAAGTTCCATTTTCCTTCTTATGTACTAGGCAACATACCACTAACAATAAACATATTTTCTGTTTGATAAATATTCACTTTCCCCTTTAATGATTCTACCCGTTTCCTCATTGTTTTGAGGCCGAATCCGTATTCCCATAAGTTCGTATCAAGGATAGAATTTTGAATGGTAAATGATAGCTGATTATCTGCTGTTGTTCCTAATATCACTTGGACTTCGCGAGCTTCAGCATGGCGCATTGCATTCGTTAACGCTTCCTGTATGACACGGTAAAGCCCGACTCCTACTTCATTTGTTAAAGAAAGATTTAAGACACCACGCTTTAATGTGAATTGCACTTCTAAATGACTTTCTGCCTCTAATTTTCGAATCAGTTGAATAACCGCAGCGATACCCTCATATTCATCCAATTGTAATGCTTGTACTGCTTTTCTTGTTTCTTGCAAACTCTCCGTCACCATTTGCTTTAAATCGCGATACGTATCATTTTTTTCCTGAATGGCAAGCATCTCCAACTTCATCATTAAAGCTGTTAATTGATGACCAACTGAGTCATGAATATCGCGTGCAATCCTTGTTCGTTCTTCTAATCTCGCCGCTTTTTCCGCTTTTAAATGTGTCCGCTTCATCTGTCGATAACGTGTCTTTAATTGGTTATATTTTTCTTGCTGTTCCAGTCTATCATGATGTAAATACTTGAATTGGTAGAGCACATAATAAAGCATGAGATGAAAAAAGATGACCCCATAAATCGCCTCCATTTTTAGAAGGCAGAGCACGAAAACAAACATACTATGAATGATGACATATAAACGAAAATTCCCTTTATCTAAATAAAATACGGCAACAAGGAAAACATATAACAGAAATAAAACCGTATTCGTATATGATGTTGTAAAATAATATCCATGTAATGTAAGTAAACCACCCAAAACACCAAACAGCACCAATAAATGACGCTTTAAAGACAATAAAAACCAAATAGCGAGTGAAATAGCGAAAAACATTAAACTAATATACGTATAATGATGATTCTCTGCTAAAAGCAATACCCAAAAACCACAGAATAAGAACAACTGAAACCAAAACATCCGCACACATATTCCCCCTTTATTTATCACAGATTAACTGGATGCTAACCCTTTCGAATGAAGGTTCGCTTTATATATCATTTTAAGTGGAATATCACAAATAACTACTGATTTTTTGTAGATTTAAGAAATATAAATGATTTGTGTTGGATTTAAGGGATGTTAGTGAAGCAATTATTGACCTGACATAAGCATCTTCACATGAAGATGTATTGTCCATAGTTTGAGCTGCGTGCTCTTCGGCTGAAAATACGTGTCTCTTTTCAAAATGGCCTTCCCACATCGATAAAAAAATACAAAGGAAGAAATAATCATGCAACATGTTTATTTTATAACAGGTTATCCGGGATTTCTGGCATCTGGATTAATTAGACAATTAATAAAAGATTATCGGGAGCAAGTAAAACATATTTATCTTCTCGTTCTCCCTGAAAAAATGAATCGAGCAAAGGAAGATATCTTCCACTTTCAAAAAGCATATCAATTGGACCAAGACTTCACCACCATCATACCAGGTGATATTACAAAAAAACAGCTAGCAATGAATGAAGGAACCATGGCCAAGGTGAACAATCAAGTCACACATGTTTTCCATCTTGCTGCTCTTTATGATTTAGCTGTACCAAAAGAACTAGCCCACCTAACCAATGTTTTAGGAACAAAGCAGGTAAATCAGTGGGTACAGACACTTCCTTCTTTAAAACGTTATGTCTACTTTAGCACGGCCTATGTTTCTGGGACTCGGAAAGGAAAAATTTACGAACATGAACTAAAGAAGAAGCAAAGCTTTCGCAATCATTATGAGCATACTAAATATCTCGCAGAAATAAGTGTACGAAAAGTCATGAACATTGTTCCGACAACCATTATTCGCGCATCCATTGTTATTGGAAATTCGCAAACAGGGTTTATTCCGAAATTCGATGGTCTTTATTTTTTATTGAATTTTTATGATAAAATACATTTCCCCTCCCTCATCCCCTATTTCGGCGATAGCCAAGTGAAAGTGGAGGGAAATTTTGTTCCATCTGATTTTGTTTTACAAGCAACGAGTTTTCTCGTGATGCAAGAAGAAAGTATTGAAAAAACATATCATCTAACAGATCCAAATCCATATACAATGCGTGATATCCAAACTATGATTGCAGAAGTCTTTTTAGGGAAAAGACCAAAAAGAAACATCCCTATCCCCCTAACAAAAGCGCTACTCCAAGAAAAAATGATAAGCAAATGGATTAAGGTAGAAAAGGAGGCAATGGATTATTTCACCATTCCTTCATCTTATGATTGCTCTGAAACCCTCAAAGATTTGAGTGGCACAGGAATCACCTGCCCTGATTTGAAAAATGTGCTTCCACCAATGGTTGATTTTTATCGTAAATATAAAGATGATCACCAGAAGCAAATCGATGTATTCAGACAATAACCATGGAAGAACAGCCATTGGTATGGTAAAATTCCAGAAAAAGGGGGAGAAACCGTTGAAGAAAATGAAAACCATCCAGCTTCCAAGACTGCCTAATGAATTATCAAAACAAACATTCCAACCATCTGAAAATCCCTATTATGCAAGGTGTGTGTTTGAAAGTGATTCAATTAAAAATATCACGATGCCCTCCATTTATTTCCAACAAGTTAAATTTAAACAGATACATTTTGAAAACATTTCATTTCCCAATATCGATTTAATGGACGTTGTCTTTGATCATTGTGATTTATCAAATATTGATTTCAGTGGTGGAAGGATGCATCGCGTACAATTTATAAATTGTAAAATGCTCGGGGCAAATTTTTCAGAAACAACACTAGAAAATGTCGCCATTGATACATGTCAAGCAGGATTAAGTTCTTATGGATTTTCTAGATTCAAACAAATCGGATTCAGAGATAGTTTTCTGGAAAACAGTGATTTCTATGAATGCCAATTTAAAAATGTCCATTTTCAAGAATGCCAATTGAACGGAGCAAATTTTTCCAACACCCCATTAAACAATATCGACTTAAGCACCAACAGATTCGAACGTTTAACTGTTACATGGAACACATTAAATGGATGTACCGTCTCCAATGAGCAAGCTATCGGATTCTCCAAATTACTCGGATTAAAGATAAAAGAATAGACGTGATTTCAGCTTAGAGCCTTTTGCCAGTAACACGAGGATGGGAGGTGTTGGGTTGATATTGTGCGACTTTAAAGTAGAATTATACAACTGCTAGTTTATAATTATACAACCTTGTTTAAATTGTGTGAGCTCTATTTCATATCAACAAACCCTATTCCTCTTTTCACTTACCATCCCCAATAATATAGCCAAGCTATCTACAAGATACTGCCCAGTAACCTCTTGTAAAATCTCTTCAAAATTTTCTTAATTTTCTCTACTCCATACATTACTTTAAAAGTAAAACCCCAATCAGCGGGGTTTTTTCATCTTCCATCGATTCTTAGCACCACATGGGTATGACAATAAAGGCCCTTAAACGAATTGGGCGTTTGACTCGCCACCCGTCCCCACCTATCATTCTTGATTCTCTTGAACTCTTGAAGCAGGAAGTATTACAGCCAGTTAACCTACGATAAAAAATTTTAAGCAATGGGGTTGAACTTTTCAAAATTATTATATATTATTGTTAATATTAACTTTTCAGTATATTGTATTTATTATAGCAATTGAATAATATATTGTAATGAAGGATAGAAAATCTTTCTACGCTTTTTTTACAAAATATCAATGAAAGAGAGGTGACACCATGGAAATTTCTGTTTCATTGGATGAAAAAGTTAGAGAATTAATCAAAAGAAAAGGTAATGTTCTAACTGTTTCTAGGCTTGATTTAAATGATTGTTGTGTCCCAACAGACGAATTATGGACGGAATACAAAGCACCTGAAAATCTCAATCATTACTACGTTGTAAAAGATCATAGCTGTCATTTTTTTATCCAAAGGGGACTGAATTTTAGGAATAATCAAGTCGAATTAAAAACTTTTGGTATCAAACCCTTTAAAACTATTCGTGTCGAAGGGTTAATCAGATTTTAATTCCACATCTACTTTCACTTATGAAGAGCCAAGTTAGTGAAGAGAATCTATCAATCGCATTGGAGGCTGAACAATAATGGTTAAAGATAACGTACTACATACATTTATCAACGACTTGGCAAATCTATACACACCTTACTTTGACGTATATAGAAATGAGCAACTGGATGGATTGCCATTATCATTCTTAGCTCAATACCGCCGTCGGGATGAACGCTATATGTTATCCAAAAAAATAAAAATATATGGCATTGAAAATCAACAAATCATTTTTGCAACAGCTTGCGAAAAGGCAATCACTTCAAATTTCTTAAAAGATTTCTATGAAAAAATTGAGACCAATCTTGATAATTACATCATTAAACATGAAGAACATATGTCTACCATTATTTTAGGAATGATTGTGACAAATCATGATATAGATCAAAAGGTTCTTAAGGACGCCAAAAAATTTCGGAAAATTAAATTTTTGAAGTTTGGATTACATGGATGGGCGGAAATATATTTAGCAATTGTGAATCCAAAAAAGAAAAACATTATTATTCACTCAAAAGGAAAGCAATTCGTATCTGGGGTAGACAACTTTTTAAAGGGGGAAAATGTAGCACAATGACACTTATTTCTTTATTACTAATCGTTGGCGTTATTTTTATCATCGCATATTTCACATACGGAAGATTTCTTGAGAAAAAAATGGGTGTTGATCCAAACCGCAAAACACCAGCTGTCGAGATGGCAGACGGTGTTGACTATGTAGAAGCAAAAAAGCCTGTTCTCTTGGGCCATCACTTCGCAACCATTGCAGGAGGAGGTCCGATTGTTGGTCCAGTATCTGCTGCTGTGTTTGGATGGATTCCTGCTGTTATTTGGATTGTACTTGGTAGTATTTTCATTGGTGGTGTGCATGACTATACAGCTCTCCAGGCATCCATTAGGCATAAAGCACAGTCAATTGGTACAATTATTAAAGAATACATCGGAAAGCGTGGCCAAACGTTATTCTTAGCATTTTCAGTTGCTACTCTCATTTTAATTGTTGGTGTATTTATTATTTTAGTTCGTGATACATTTGTAAATGTACCAGAAGCTGCAACATCTTCTTTACTCTTTATTGGACTCGCTGTTTTATTTGGTATTTTAGTCAATCAATTACGGATGAATTTCCTACTAGCAAGTGCATTAGGTGTCATCGCAATGTTTGTTGCTGTTTGGTTTGGAAATGTTTTTCCGTTACATTTAAGTGGTACGACATGGGTAATCATTTTACTTGCCTATTCTTATATTGCATCTGTTTTACCTGTATGGATTTTGTTACAACCACGTGATTATTTGAACTCATTTTTACTGTATGGAATGATTCTTGGGGCTGTCATTGGAATTATCTTCGCAAACCCTGTGATGAAAATGGATGGATATACAGGATTTTACAATGAAACGTTAGGATATATGTTTCCTATTTTATTCATTACCATTGCCTGTGGAGCCGTATCTGGGTTCCATTCCCTAGTATCTTCTGGGACAACAGCCAAACAACTTGATAATGAAAAAAACGGAAAATTCATTACTTACGGTGGGATGTTACTGGAAGGATTTCTAGCTGTCATCGCGATTGGTTCTGTAGGGTATTTAACACAAGCCGAATTTACGACAAAGCTTGCAGAACTTGGTGGTCCAATTCCCACATTCTCTGCTGGTGTAGGATTTTTAATGAGTCATTTCGGAATTCCAGAGGTTGTCGGAACAACTTTTGTTGCCTTAGTCGCATCCGCTTTCTTAATGACAACATTAGACTCAGCAACCCGCTTAGGAAAATATGCCGTACAAGAATTTGCTGAAGGAAAATCAAAATTCTTTTCCAATCAACATATCGCAACATTGATCATCGTAATCGGTGCAGGTGCATTAGCTGTTTCAGGAACATGGAATAAGGTGTGGCCACTATTTGGTTCCGCAAACCAAATGCTCGGTGCCATTGCGTTACTCGCTGTAAGTGCTTGGTTGATGAAAAAAGGTGTTAATGCTTGGTTTACTATCATCCCAATGATTTTAATGTTTATTATTACACTTTCCGCTTTAAGTGTCTTAATCTATGAAAATATCTTTACCGGAGGATCACCAAACTACTTCCTTGCTATTTCAGCATTTGCATTACTTGTATTATGTATTTTCCTCATTTTTGAAGCGTGGAATTCGTTCACAAAAACAAAAGGGGATAAGGACAATCCTGTAAAAGCTTCGTAATCATCAACGAGAAAAAGAATAAACTGTTGGGTAGCAAATCTCCTAACAGTTTATTCTTTTTTATTTCGCTGTGATTTTTTCTAAAAAAAATGATAATATGTGGTGTGCAGTCCAAGGTCTGGGATGTGTGTTTGTCGCTTGGGGATGTGCGGACCAACGCCATTCTAAACAACCGATCTTTCTTCAATCATCACCAGGCTCCAATCCTACCAAGCGCATAAACTCTTCCTAGGTATGCTCTCGTAATTCCGTTTGTAATACTTTCATTTTTCCTTCTAATTCATGCATCATTTGGTTGATTCTTTCTTTTTTTGGGAGGTCTTTTTCCATATATATCGGCTCACCAAATATAATAGATGGCTTTTTTCTTTTGAATAAATCTTTAAAATTATTTGGTCCAATATATGCTGCTGGAACAATTGGTGCATTAGCGAGATTTGCAATTGTCACTGCTCCCCTTTTTAATGGAACATCCTCTGTTGTTCTTGTTCCACTTGGAAAAATCCCAACTACCTTTCCTTCTTTTATTAAATTTCGTGGTATTTTTATCGCACTTGGTCCGGGATTTTCACGGTTAACTGGAAAAGCATTTAATTGTTCCATAAGCCATTTGGTAAAGGCTGTTTCAAACAGTTCTTTCTTCGCCATAAAATGTAGTTTTGTTGGGAACACAGAAATTCCAAGCCACAATATATCTACCCATCCTGTATGCGTACATGCGATAACATATCCATCTGATTTAGGTAAATTTTCCTTTCCGTTTACTTTTATCCGACCAAACATGCTTAAAATAATGTTTAACAATCTAGCAGCAAAATTATATATCATGATCAATCATCCTTATTTATATTGTTACCTCCATTTTATCACATGGGATTGATACCTGGTACTATTTTTTATACAAATGCGCATTTGTATTTGTTTTCTTTTATTATTCCCTTCTTTTTTATCACAAAACAATACAATAGCATTACCATTTTCCCCTATATCCTGATTTCTGTTCCTATGTTATAATATATCTCATGAATTTTACATTCAAAATTCATAACGTGGTTCGAAACCATCCCACGCAAAAAAACTAAGGAGCGTATAAAAATGAAAACAAAAGTACTTGCCATCAATGGGGTAATTGCTGCACTATATATAGCGATTTCCACCTTGATTATTCCGATTGCATTCGGTCCGATTCAATTTCGGATTCCTGAAATTTTTAACCATTTAATTGTATTTAATAAAAAATACTTCTTTGGAATTGTAGTAGGTGTATTTATCACCAACTTATTTTCGGAACTAGGTAGTTTGGATTTAATTTTTGGACTAGCTCATTCGATTTTATCTTTATTAATCATTATCCTACTATCCCGTGTGATTAAAAATAAGTGGATTCTCTTATTTGCGAACACATTTGTTTTTACATTTAATATGTTCATCATTGCATATGAGTTAAACATTGCTTTTAAACTTCCATTTTTATTAACTTGGTTGACAACTGCAGCTGGTGAATTTATCATTATGGCGATTGGAATGCCGCTGATGTATGCAATGGATAAGAAAATCAATTTCAAAAAATTAATTGATTAAAATAGACATGCCATTATCTTGATAAAAATGGCATGTTTTTTTATTTTAAGGAAGCTCTCCAGCGAATATAATCCCATTCCATAACGAGCTTATTTGTCGAATCTTTATATAAAATTGGTTAATATGTAGAAAAATGATATGATTTATAGTAATTATTTCCATAATAAGTTTTCCATTACATGTAAAAATCTTAATTTGTGGACAAAAAAACTTGGTATATCTGTAGAAATACTGATATACCCACTTATTTCCCGGTATAACGATGTCATAGCTTATTTAACAATCTCCCTTGAAATAAAGTGAAACTTCAATCGGTGGGAGTTTTCTTCCCTTTACTGGCTATTGATCCTCCACTTATAATTCTTGATGTGGAGGTCTTACAATCAGTTAATCTGCGATAAAATAAAATAGGAGGCATCACCATGAAGCGATTTACATTTGGAATGATCATACTTATTTTGCTTTTGACAACCGCCTGTTCTAATGATGAAAAAGGCGATGCAAATATCACTGAAACAGATATTAATGAATTTGAAAGTCACTTAACAGATTTGCTGACAGATGTTTCATTTTTATATGAAGTCGACATCGAAAATGATGACATCCATTTAATGGAATTAACAATTGACTATTACGAAAAAGGAGCATTTAAAGAAGAAATCTCTTACTTCCGCTCCAGTATTAGTGAAAAGGACAAAAAGGAACCATTACGAATTTTCGTTGCAAGGCAACAATCCGAGGACGAAACAGAACAATGGATTAGTTCAATCATGAGTAAAAATGGATATACTAGCACTGTTGCTGGACCATTTCCAGTAACCGAATATGCATCTACTGCGCATAATCAAACCAATTTACCACTAGCGATTAATATTGGAGAGGAAAAAATTATAGGTGTGTTTGTGCGAACAAATAAAAATTCCTCTACCTCAATCAATGAAATTAAATCAAAAGAAGATTTAAAAGCAGCAACCGATTATGAAGAAGCATATGTCATTAAATTAAAAATTAAATAATTTAACTTTATAGTAACTTTCATATGCATGTTATAAGGTTATGACTGAATTTCCATCTTCAATCAATGGGGGTATTTTTATCCCCCATTGATTGTTAGTACCACATAATTATTTACATATGCTATTTCAAAAAATAAGTAATTGGATACTATAACATTTTTCTAAGCTCTGTTGTTAAAGCAGTAGCTTTTTTTGATTGAATTCCATTGAAGATAGCACCAAAGAGGAAAATGAACATAGGATAATAATGCAAAAAGGCAAGATAATCACTATCTTGCCAAATTCTATAATCATTATTTGAGGAGCATTCCTGTAATGAAGATATTTGAGGGAATTTGAGGTTTGCATAAAAAAGAGCTCTCCTGGTATAGTACAAGGTGTCAATGCGCATTGACCCTGAAATTATAGATACCAAGGAGAGGACTC
>NZ_VDUW01000005.1 GCF_008039555.1 Cerasibacillus terrae | reverse complement strand
CACTTCGAGTGAGTAAGATCCCTCAGAGACGATGAGGTTGATAGGTCCGAGGTGGAAGCGTGGTGACACGTGGAGCTGACGGATACTAATTGATCGAGGACTTGACTAGATACATTGTTATTGATAAGTGGTACACTTCTTATTTGGTTTTCAAGGTATAAACTATTATTTTTTTGATAGATTACACTTGATTTATTTTGAAAAACTGCTATAATATTGTTTGGTTACTATAGAAGATCACTTGGTAATGTTATTTGATTCCATTCCACAGTAGCTCAGTGGTAGAGCAATCGGCTGTTAACCGATTGGCCGTAGGTTCGAACCCTACCTGTGGAGCCATGGAGAGCTGTCCGAGTTGGCCGAAGGAGCACGATTGGAAATCGTGTAGGCTACGCAAGTGGTCTCGAGGGTTCAAATCCCTCGCTCTCCGCCATTCAACTTTTAAAATAATATATGGCCCGTTGGTCAAGTGGTTAAGACATCGCCCTTTCACGGCGGTATCAGGGGTTCGAATCCCCTACGGGTCACCAATTTGGAGGATTAGCTCAGCTGGGAGAGCACTTGCCTTACAAGCAAGGGGTCGCAGGTTCGAGCCCTGCATCCTCCACCATCTAAATATATATACTTATATCGCGGGGTGGAGCAGTCTGGCAGCTCGTCGGGCTCATAACCCGGAGGCCGCAGGTTCAAATCCTGCCCCCGCAACCAATATAATATTATATATCTTGGTCCGGTAGTTCAGTTGGTTAGAATGCCTGCCTGTCACGCAGGAGGTCGCGGGTTCGAGTCCCGTCCGGACCGCCATTATAAAATCAAATAAATAGATATATTACATATACGGCTCGGTAGCTCAGTCGGTAGAGCAAAGGACTGAAAATCCTTGTGTCGGCGGTTCGATTCCGTCCCGAGCCATATTGTGGAGGGGTAGCGAAGTGGCTAAACGCGGCGGACTGTAAATCCGCTCCCTCTGGGTTCGGGAGTTCGAATCTCTCCCCCTCCACCATCTAAATATAATATGAAAAACAGGGGTATAGTTTAATGGCAAAACGAAGGTCTCCAAAACCTTTGATGTGGGTTCGACTCCTACTACCCCTGCCATTATTATTTCATGGCGGTCGTGGCGAAGTGGTTAACGCACCGGATTGTGGCTCCGGCATGCGTGGGTTCAAATCCCACCGGTCGCCCCATTTATTGGGCTATAGCCAAGCGGTAAGGCAACGGGTTTTGGTCCCGTCACTCCTAGGTTCGAATCCTAGTAGCCCAGCCATTTGCGGAAGTAGTTCAGCGGTAGAATACCACCTTGCCAAGGTGGGGGTCGCGGGTTCGAATCCCGTCTTCCGCTCCAGTACGATGGCGGCATAGCCAAGTGGTAAGGCCGAGGTCTGCAAAACCTCTATCATCGGTTCAAATCCGGTTGCCGCCTCCAAATTAAAATTAATTGCCAGTGTGGCGGAATTGGCAGACGCGCGGGATTCAAAATCCCGTTCCTCACGGAGTGCCGGTTCGATCCCGGCCACTGGTATTTTAGAATGAATTAAGCTATTTTTAATAACTAAATAATACTTTCCTGAATTAGCTGAAACACTTGATAAATATAGATTTATAAGTGTTTTTTTATTTGTATAAAAATTGAGTATTATAAATACATATTATCCAGTCTCTATCTTTTTTTACAGTAAAGCATCTAGGCCTAAGTCCTTAACGTAAGTTATCAAGATTCGCTTTAGTTGCCAAGGAAAGTGGGATCAACTTAATTGAAGCGAAAAACAATCAGAGGCAAAAATGTAAAGTCATTCGTTTGCAAGAAAAAGTTAGGAATCAATGGACAGTCTTTTTCACCACATCGCAATGCTCTTCAGCAACTTCACCAACTTCTTCCTTTCCTTCTCTAAGTATATAACCTTCCCCATTATATTCCTGGATGGGAACATAATTTTCTAATTCATAATCATTTAATTTTGAGCTATTATTTTGTTTATTTTTATCATCAGATAATCCTATCTTATTACATCCTCCTATAAGGAATCTTATACTGAAAAATACTGTCGTAATTAATTTCGCTTTCAATGGAAACATCCCAAAAATAATTATAGTAAACAGATAAAAAAATTAATTATATACTAGGATGAATCAGTTTAACCATAATATTAAGCCGTATGTTAGAATATTCTGAAAAAAATGCAGTGTCATTAGCATGTAAAGAAATAACATTTTAATCTATAACACTATTTTATTTTTTGTATGAACCTATGTCAATATTGTACACAAAAAATAAGCTTTTTATATTACCCTTGATTAATCTAAATAGAGTATAATGTATGTTGTATTTCTTTGGTAATTGCTTTAGCACTTTGAGAGCAGGATTTGAAATCTCTTATCTAATCTTAGCAACAGGATTGTATATAATTTTCGGCATGACAATCTGTTACGTAATTTATTTTATATATAGAATAAAAAAGGGTGCTTTTATAAAGTGTAAAATAGTGTTAAATAACAAAACGCTTATGTATTTTTCGATGCAAAACTGTGTAAAAGGTCTTGGCAATTTTGTGTATTATTTAATTGCCAAATATTAGCCTTAGTATGGATTGATTCCAAAGCATCTATTTTATTAAATAATACACAAAAATATATTAGAATAAATATTTCTTGTCCCAGGATTTCTGTTATTTTCACTTCATTCATAGTAGGGAGCATAAAAGGAATACTATTAAAGAAACATATTTAGGACATGACGCGGTGAGGTAATAGATATAGCAAGTAAAAAAAGATGTTATTGCTGTAATTTTAACTAATTGGAGAGTGAAGCAATGCTTGATTATTTGAAATCTAAATCCAAAAATTTATTTCCTGCTTATTTTGCACTTGTAATGGCTACAGGAGCATTATCAATTGGTGCACATTTATTAGAAATGATAGTTATTTCAAAAATATTACTTGGAATCAATATTGTCGCGTATCTTGTTTTGTGGATATTAACATTCATACGTTTATTTTATTTCTTTCCTAATTTAATTGGTGATATGACAAGCCATGAGAAGGGGCCAGGTTTTTTTACGTTGATTGCTGGAACATCCGTTTTTGGAAGCCAAATCATTACAATTACTGGTAATTATTCCTTTCCTTATATATTGTGGTTTTTAGCAATTTTCCTGTGGATTATTGTCATGTATACCTTTTTTACTTCCGTTACCATTCGGCAGAATAAACCAACAATGGAGGAAGGAATTAATGGAGCATGGTTGATTGCGGCTGTTGCTACACAATCTGTTTCCATTCTTGGTACATTGCTTTCACCACATATCCATGATGGTAAGGAAATACTTTTATTTTTCACGTTATGTATGTATTTTCTAGGGTGTATGCTATACCTGAATATTATTACGCTTATTTTTTATCGTTTTACTTTTTTAAAGCTAAAACTCTCTGAATTGACACCACCTTATTGGATTAATATGGGTGCTGTTGCGATTACAACATTAGCTGGTTCAACATTAATATTACATAGAGATAATTTTTCATTACTATCAGAGATTACACCATTTCTAAAAGGATTTACGTTGTTTTTCTGGATTACCGGAACATGGTGGATACCATTACTTTTTATACTTACCATTTGGAGACATGTGATTCACCGATTTCCATTAACCTATGACCCACAATTCTGGGGAATGGCGTTTCCAATTGCAATGTATACAACAAGTACATTACAGTTATCTAAAGCACTTGAACTTCCATTTCTAATGATAATTCCAGATGTTATGGTGTATATTGCATTAGCTATCTGGCTGGCTGTGTTTATGGGATTAATGCACCATTTATATCAAGATATGCGAACCCATTAAAACGAATGAGAGAATGATATTTTTAAAAAATAACACGCCTAAAGATATCGTCATAAATTAAGTTTATGAAAAACATGTATATGTTTCTTATTTTAAACAAAAATAAGAAAAAGAAGCGATGTCTTGGGGTGAACATGAATGCGAATCATAAAATTACTTAAAAAAGGGAATACATCATCTGGATTAGCTGCATTGGGAAATCTTGTGATTGCGATTGTGAAATTAATTGTAGCTGCTATAAGTGGAAATGGAACAATGTTTGCCACAGCAATGCATTCACTAGCAGATACCGTGAATCAGTCATTTGTGTATGCTGGCAGTGTTTTGGCTGAGATGAAGCCTTCCAAACGATTTCCAACTGGGTTTGGCAGATTAATTAATATCTTTTGTATGGTTGCCGTTATTGTTGTAACAGTAATGGCATATGAAACAATAAAGACTGGTTGGGAATTATGGCAACATCCGCAAGAATCTAGTGATTTTTTATTGAATATTATTGTTTTAGTATTTTCATTTTTGATTGATGGCTTCATTTTATATAAAACAATGAAGTTAATTTTAGAAGAGGCGAAAATGAAGCGTAAAGGAAATTTGTTTATATTAGCGTTTCGAAATGCAAAAAAGGCATCTCCAGCAACTAAATTGGTATTTTATGAAGATATTGTAGCAACATTAGGGGCATTATTTGCTATTATTGGAATTATTTTGGCCCAATTTTTCAGTATCTTACAGGCAGATGGGATTGTATCGATATTAATTGGGCTTCTAATGTTATTTGTCGCTTTTCGCGTTGGTTATGATAATATGATTGGTTTGATTGGGGTAGCTGCTCCGGCAGATGTTGAGGGAAAAATCGGTAAAGAATTATTAAGTGATAAATATGTTGTTGATATTTATGATATGCGTGTAATGCAAGAGGGTAGAGCATATCATGTTGATGTTACTGTTGAATTAGTAAAAGGATTGACACTTGCAGAAGCAGATGATATCAAATTTAGATTAACGGATCAACTTTTAAAAGAACCGAATATTACGGATGTCGTTCTTGGAATAATTGAAGATGATGAAGAAAAGAGCTGGAAAAAAGAAAAAGGTAAATGAATATCTAAAAAAATGAGATACACATTCTGATTCGAATGGTATCTCGTTTTTTATTAAACCATCTCTTTTAATAACCAGTAAGTTAAAATGAGAGCGATAATAACGGTGATGATGATAATTAAAATTACATTTTTTCCTTTCATTTCATCTCCTCTTTCTTTTATATGAACTAAGCTTTTGTTAAGGCTTCTTTTATATCGTAATCATGAAGGTCAATCTCAATTGATTCATCCATGGCGAGTTTCGCTAATTGGCTACCGAGATACGGCCCAGTTGTTAATCCAGATGCACCAAGTCCATTGGCAACTAAAAGACCTTTATAGCCAGGAATAGGACCAATCACAGGTAAATATTCTGGTGTATAGGGACGAAAGCCCATTTTTGTCTCTATAACTGTAGCATTTCCAAGACCTGGAGCAAACTTTAATGCAGTAAATAAGACCCGATGTAATCCTTCAGCGGTAATTCGATGGTCAAATCCGACGCCTTTCTTTTCATGTGTTGCACCAATAATTACCCGATCATCAAAAGGTACAATCGATTGGTTACTAGGTGGCATAATAACAGGCCACTTACTTGTATCATATTCAGGCATTTCTATATGCATGAGCTGTCCTTTTTGGGGATAACTATAAAGGGAAATTCCAATCGGACTTAGCAATTCCTTCATCCATGCACCATTTGTTGCAATTACAATATCTGCTGTTATCTGAGTAGAATCGGAAAGGGTGACACCTATGATGGAAGAATCTTCATATTGTAATGTAGCCGTATCTTCTATAAATGTCACGCCGTTCTTTTTTGCACCCTGAATGAGTGCACGTCGTAATTGTTGCCCATTCACTCGGGCTGCACCACTTACATGAACAGATCCTAAACCATCTGCAATGGGCGGGAAAAGTTTTCTTGTTTCTTTAGGACTTAATAAGGTAACCTCGCCAATTTCTGGTGCATCTTCTCGGCGTTTTAAAGCAATTTCCTTCATTTCAAGTAGTGTTTCTTTTTTCTCCCGAATACTTATTGCTCCAACTTGCTTGTAGCCCGTCTCTACTTCACCGTCTTCTTCTAATGCTCGGATCAATTTAGGGTAAATTTTTGCACCATTTTTCGCCAGATGATACCATGCTTTATTTCTTCGTTTCGATAACCATGGACAAATAATACCAGTGGCTGCTTCTGTTGCTTGACCGATATCATTTCTGTCAATTAAGATAACTTCTGCTTCTGTTTTTGAAAGATAATATGCTGTAGATGCTCCTAAAATTCCTGCACCGATAATAATTATTTTTTTCATGTAAAAACCCTTTTCATATAATTTTGATTCACATAAAGTGAAAATCTTATCCAATTCTTACTATATCACTATAAGAACAAAGAGGGAAAAAGTAAATAAAAATGACTGTAATAGTATGGAAAATTATTGATGCCCGAAAAAGAGAAAAAAGCAATGAATCGGTCATCCAAATGAATATTGATGCCCACAAAGGAGAAAAAAGCACCAAATCGGTCATCCAAATGGATATTGATGCCCGAAAAGGAGAAAAAAGCAATGAATTGGTCATCCGAATCAACTATGATTACTTCACGTCTCCGTGCTTAAGCAAATCACACGAATATTAGCCAGATGCATTTTAGGGTAATTAGCATAGAGAGTACGGTTGAAAGAAAAAACAGGAACCTCTTTTCAATGGATGATGAACGACATGGAGATTGCTTTGAATAAATGTAATGGGTATGATAAAATTTGCATATAATCAAAACGAAAAATTTAATAATGTAGATATCTTTATTTTAATAGAATTAGTAATAAAGGAGATAGGAAAGCATGGAAGAAAAAGTACTTGTCATTGGACATAAAAACCCAGACACAGATTCAATTTGCTCTGCATTAGCATATGCCCATTTAAAGAAAGAGCTAGGGAGTAATGCAGAAGCAGTGAGATTGGGAACACCAAATAAAGAAACAGAATATGCGTTAGATTATTTTAAAGTAGAGGCACCACGTTTTATTGAACGTGTGGAAGATGATGTAAAAGAAGTTGCTTTAGTAGACCATAATGAATTCCCACAAAGTGTGGATAATATTCGTGACGTACATATTGCAGAAGTTATTGATCATCACCGAATTGCTAATTTCGAAACAAGTGCACCACTTTATTTCCGGGTGGAGCCAGTAGGGTGTACAGCAACAATTTTAAATAAAATGTACAAAGAAAATGATGTGAAGATTCCATCTCATATTGCGGGCCTTATGGTTTCAGCGATTATTTCGGATTCTTTATTATTTAAATCACCTACATGTACAGAACAAGATGTAGAAGCGGCTAAAGAACTAGCAGAAATAGCGAATGTTGATTTAAATACATATGGCTTGGAAATGTTAAAAGCAGGAACCAATTTACAAGATAAATCAATGGACGAGCTATTAGCAAATGATGCAAAAGTATTTGATATGCATGGGGAAAATGTAGAGGTTAACCAAATTAATGCGGTTGATATCGATGAAGTATATGAAAAACAAGAAGCATTTGAAAAAGCAATTGAAGCTTATGTGGAAGAAAAAGGACTTTCTTTATACTTATTAGTTGTTACAGATATTTTGAATAGTAATTCCGATGTTTTAGCAATTGGAAAAGAAACGCAAAAAGTTGAAAAGGCTTTTAATGTGACATTAGATAATAACCGTGCCATGTTAACAGGTGTTGTGTCACGTAAGAAACAAATTGTCCCACCATTAACAGATGCATTTAAGGCGTAAAAATATAAAATAAAGAAAATCCCAGACATTTATTATCTGGGATTTTTTCATTTATAATGTAAATATTTGTTGCTCTACAGTATAGTATTGTAATGCTTCACGGTCGATTTCATAACCAATTCCTGGTTTGGTTGGAACTTGAATTGTTCCATTTTCAACAGTTACTTCTGGTTGGATAATATCCCTTTGCCAATAATGACTGGAACCAGCTGTATCTCCTGGTAGTGTAAAATTGGCTAAAGAGGTAAGGGCAATATTATGGGCACGGCCAATACCAGCTTCTAACATTCCCCCACACCATATTGGAATATGATGCTCTTTACAATAATCATGAATACGAACACTTTCTGTTAAACCACCAACACGGCTACTTTTTACATTAATGATTTGGCAACTACCAAGTTCGATTGCCTTTTTAACATCTTGAAAAGAATGGATACTTTCATCAAGGCAAATAGGTGTTTGGATGTGTTGTTGGAGTTTAGCATGGTCCACGATGTCGTCATGTGCAAGTGGTTGTTCAATCATCATTAAATTAAATTGATCCAATTCCCGCAGCAAATTTATATCGTCTAGAGTGTACGCAGAGTTAGCATCAGCCATAATCGGTGTTGTTGGAAATTCTGTGCGCACTTCTTTTAAAAGTTCGATATCCTGATCAGGTTTAATTTTTAATTTAATTCGTTTAAATCCTTGTTGTAGGGCATTATCAATGGATTGAAGTAATTTTTGTATAGATGGTTGAATCCCGATACTGATTCCAACATCAATCGTTTCTTTCTCTCCACCAAGGGCTTTTGCTAAGGAAATATTCTGTTGTTTTGCATAAAGATCCCAAAGAGCTCCTTCAATCGCCGCTTTTGCCATATTATTTCGTTTGACCGCTTGGAAAATCTTTGTTAGCTCTTGTGGATGTTTAAAATCATGTTTTTGGATAAGTGGAATTAAGAAGTCTCTTAACATATGTAAGGTTGTTTCCACTGTTTCTTCCGTGTACCACGGAGCAGAAAATGCCGCCGACTCTCCAAATCCTTGATGTCCATCTTGATCAATTACTTCTATGATAAAAAAGTCCTTATCTTGCATCGTTCCAAAACTGGTTGTAAACGGGTTATTTAAGCGCATATGTAGTCGATGTAGAATAATTTTTTGAATGGATTGCTTCATGATGTAACTCCTTTCTGCTTTTGTTATTAGTATACCATCTTTGTTGAAAGTGTTCGTTTAACTATCTATAAAAAAAGAAGGCTTCCAAAGCAAGAAACCTTCTTTTCAAATCTAAATAATTTTTTCCATCTGACTACTTTTTTGGAATACTTGACAGCTATTTCGGTTTAACTTCGAGCATAAGGCGCATTGCTTTGGGTAAATCATTGTTAAAGCAAAATCAACTGCATCATGTGATTCTTTGAAAAAATGTTCTGCACCTATTTTCTTGTAAAGACCTGTTACTTTCATCATTTGTAATACGTCTTCTGTTGCTTCTGAAATGAGTACAGCCCCTTTGAATCGTTTTTTAAAGTCTGTTACTAAGGAGTGAAGATTTGAAGCTCCTGTTGCATCAAGAATAGGGACATGTTTCATTTTTAAAATCAAAACGGTCGGCCGCCATGTAATGCTATTAATAACAGATTCAAACTTGTCAGCCGCACCAAAGAAGAGAGGTCCTTGAACCGTATAAAAAGCAATTTTTTGGCATTTTATATCGTAATCCATGTCATTTTGGCTTTTTGCACGGGAAGGGATTACTCTTTCTACTTCAAATACTTCACTCATACGCTTAATAAAGGACACTGCAGCTAAACCTAATCCAATAGGAACAGCGACTGTTAAATTGACGAAAACAGTTAATAAAAAGGTTGTTGCTAGAACAAGGGAATCACCTGTTTTTAATTTCAATATGTGGATGAAAGACTTCATTTCACTCATATTATAGGCAACAACCATTAAAATCGGTGCCATTGCTGCTAAGGGAATACTTGATGCATATGGAGCAAATAATAATATAGTAAGAAGAACAAAGGCCCCTTGGAAAATACCTGATAATGGACTAAAGCCACCTGCATTTATATTCGTAGCCGTTCTTGCAATTGCACCAGTTGCAGGAATACCACCAAATAAAGGTGTAATCACGTTTGCAATCCCTTGCCCAACTAATTCACGATTGGAGTTATGCCTTTTTCCTGTCATGCCATCTGCAACAACTGCAGATAATAACGACTCAATTCCCCCCAGCATTGCAATCACAAAAGCCGGTTGCCAGAGTATCTTTATTTTTTCCCATGTTATGTTAGGAATCTTAAAATCGGGTAAAGTTTGTGAAATTCCACCAAATGCACTCCCAATCGTTGCGACTTTATTTGGAAAGAATAGAAGGGTAATAATGGTTGGTATAACTAAAGCAACCAACAGGACAGGTATTCTAGGGAAAAATTTTGGAATAAATATAATAAGAAGTAGTCCAATAACCGCTGTGATGACACTATATATATTTACTTCTGCTAAATGGTGGTAAAGTTGTATCATTGTTTCATGGAAATATTGCTTTTTCTCTAAATCCTCTAATCCTAAGAAGTTCCCAATTTGGCCACTGAAAATAATGACAGCAATTCCTGAAGTAAATCCGATTGTTACGGAGCGAGGAATATATTGGATGAGTCTACCTAACTTAAATGCCCCCATTACAATAAGCATAATACCTGCTAAAAATCCAGCAATTAAAAGATTCTCATACCCATGTTCAAGGACAATGGCAAGTAAGATAGGAATAAATGCACCTGTTGGACCGGCAATTTGATACCTTGATCCACCGAATAAAGCAACTAATATTCCGGCAATAACCGTCGTGTATAATCCATATTCAGGCTTTACTCCTGATGCAATAGCAAAAGCCATCCCAAGCGGAATAGCTACAATACCTACTGTAATACCTGCAATCAAATCTTGTTTTATTTTATCAGGGGACAATCCTTTAAAACGTTCATCATGGAACAACTCTTTAAATCACTCCTATCTTCTATTTTTAGACAAAATAATAATGAGGGATATCCTCATTTCAAAAAAATTCTTGATATAAAAAAACAAAAAAAGAACAACATTATATATATGTGTATATAGTATAGCATATATTGTATAAAAATACATCTCACTTGGATGCAAACTTCGGTAAAATTGTTGATTTATTCTAATGATTTATTTCCTTGCTTGTCAAAGTTGTTTGCCTGTAATGAAAATACTTGGATTAAATAAGTTAACATCGTTGACAGTAGATTACAAATTCTATTATGATGCCGATAAGGGTATAAAGGAGGAAATGTGGTGGAAATCTATCAAATTGTATTGATCGCTGTGCTAATATATCTTTTAATTGAGAAGCTCCGCCCGAATTCAAATTGTAATTGTAATCGTGAAGAGGAAATTTAAATATTATTTGTAAAACAAGCATCCAGATGCTTGTTTTTTTATCTATTTTCTATATTATAGGGTAGAAGATAATTTCAAGAAAGAAGGGTTACTGTGATGTGGAAAGAATTTAAGGAATTTGCAATGAAAGGAAATGTGCTCGATTTAGCAATTGGGGTCATTATCGGAGCTGCATTTGGAAATATTGTTTCCTCTTTAGTGGACAATGTAATCATGCCTTTAATAGGGATTTTACTTAAAGGAGTAGATTTTAGCAGTTTAGCTATAAAAGTTGGGAGTGCGGAACTTCAATATGGGATGTTCATTCAAAGTATATTAGATTTTCTTATTATTGCCTTTTCTATTTTCTTATTTGTACGATTGATCATGAAGTTTAAAAAGGAAGAGGAGGAAGAAGAGCCAGAAGTGGACGCACAAGAGCAATTATTAACAGAAATTCGCGACTTACTAAAAGCACAACAAAAATAAAAATAAGTGAGGGACTCCCTCACTTATTTTTATGTGCTAAATAGATTCGTTTGGATATAAGTGTTTGCATCATGATAAACAGTCCACCGACTGTCCAATATAATGGCAATGCTGCGGGAGCATTTAAGGAAATCACTCCAATCATAATAGGAGAAATTAGACCAAGTACGGCAAATTGTTTACGTTGTTTTTCATCAAGCCCAATTTGTGAAACTTTAAATTGGATAAAGTAAATAACAACTGCAATACCTGTTAAAAGCAAATCCGTCTGTCCTAAGTCAAACCACAAAAATGATTGTACTGCAATTTCAGGAGTTCTTCGAATAGCATAGTAAAAGGCAATTAGAATCGGCATCTGAATCAGTAATGGTAAGCAGCCAGAAAAAGATGCTAAAGGATTGAATTGGTGGCTCTGATATATTTTCATCATTTCCTGCTGTTTTTCCATTTGCGCTTCTTGTGTTTTTTTACCTTTATATTTTTCATTCAGTGCATCTAATTCTGGTTTGAGTTCCTTCATTTTATCTTGAACAACAAGACTATTCTTTGTTTGTTTCAACATAGAAGGTAGTAAAGCCAAACGAATCACTAATGTAATTACAATAATGGAAAGTCCATAACTTCCGTTTAAAATACTAGCAATCTTTTTAATGATTAATGAAAAGTTGTAAACAAAGTAATGATTGAACCACCCTGAAGTATTTTCATTAATTGGTTGATTGATACCTCCGCCACACCCTGCTAATAAAAGAATAACAAAGGCTATACCAATCCATTTATATTTCTTAAGAAAAGTGAATACAGATTTTTGTTCCATCGTCTTCCTCCTCGTTTTATTCGATATATTAGATAAAACGAGAAGTGATAATCATCTGTATCATCTTCAGGAGCTTCTAAACGTTTAACAGTTTTTGTTAGCAAGGTCTGTGAACGTAGAATTTTCCCTATGATTTCAATCGATGGGAGAGATTGAATATTCGTGATTATATCTCTGTGCAACCCGATATTTTGTTGGGAAACATAATGCATGTTTATTTTGAAAATCTTAAGTGTAGTTATAACCGAAATAATGATGCTTATATATAGATAAAATGGCGAAATATCATACATTAAATCACTTATCAAATCGAGTAACATCTGTATTTACCTCCTTTGAATACGTTTTTATTACTAAAATTTTATCATTAAATAACTTACAAGTAAAATTATGGAAAAAATCAAAAAAATCTAAGAACGGAAGGAATAATACAGCTATAGAGTATTGTGATGGAGCAGGTTATCCGGTATAGTAATACATAATCATTCGGAATTATCAGAAAGGATGAATGGAATGAAACCAATTATAGAAGTGAAAAATGTGAACAAAGCTTACAAAAAGCGCCGTTCTAAAGAATGTGTTCAAGCTGTTGACAACGTTTCCTTCTCTGTTCAAAAAGGAGAAATACTTGGATTGTTAGGGCCAAATGGTGCAGGAAAAACAACAACGATTAAAATGATATGTGGATTATTGGTCCCAGATAGTGGAACTATTGAAATAAGTGGAATTGATAATACAAAACATCGTTTACGTGCTTTAAAACATATCAGTGCTGTTTTAGAAGGAAACCGAAATTTATATTGGAGATTAACCGTTCGAGAAAATTTAGAATACTTTGCAGGAAACCGTGGAAAGTCGAGAAAAGAAGTGAAAGAAAGGGTGGAACAATTACTCCATGATTTTCGCTTAAAAGAAAAGGAAAAGGAACTTGTCAATCGTCTGTCTCGAGGAATGCAACAAAAGCTCGCAATTGCTGTTTCTATGCTTGCTGAAAGTGATGTCATTTTATTAGATGAGCCAACACTAGGTCTAGATGTGGAAACAGGTTATGAAGTACGGGAACTTTTAAAAAGCATCGTAAAAGAGTATGAACGCACAGTTATTATTAGCTCCCATGATATGGATGTCATCCAAGATATTTGTGACCGAACGGTGATTATTAACAAAGGAAAAGTAGTAACTGATGATAAAATTGAAAACTTGATGCGTTTATTTGAAGTAAAATCATATATCTTCAATCTTGGTGGTTTATTAACAGATCAACAATTAGAGTTGTTACAAAATCGATTTACTGAAATGACTTACACTCCAGATACTATTTACTCAACAATTGAGGTAGACCTTTTCCAAAATGAAGCAATCTATGAGTTATTTGACATTCTTAAAATGGAAAACACACCTGTTGAATCGTTTGATAGAGTAACAGTGAACTTTGAACAAGTGTTTATGAAAATTGTTAATGGTGGTGAAAAAATATGCGTTGGATAAATCTCTTTCATGCTAATTTACGAAAGGAATATATTGAATTAAAACGTTATTTACCAAATACAATCGCAATGGTTGCTACATTTTATTTCATTTTTCTAGGTTTATTTGCGGGGATTCAATTCATTGGAGATCCTAGTAGTGCAGAAGCGAATACACAATATTTAATTGTAAACTATGTGTTTTGGTTCCTAGGATTGATGGTCATTCAAACAATTGGTTGGGAGATTACCAATGAAGCAATGCGTGGTACATTGGAACAATTATATATGTCACCAATGGGCGTATGGCGGATTATGGCAGCCCGCCTAGCATCATCTGTAGTACTCAACATCATGATTATTACTGTTTTGTTATTTGTAACGATGGCTACAACAGGACAGTGGTTAAATATTGATATTATCACCATTATACCTATTTTGATTCTAACGATTATAAGTATGATGGGAGTAGGCTTCATGATCGCAGGCATTTCGATAATTTGGAAGCAGGTAAGTGCGTTTTTACAAATTTTACAATTTGTTCTTGCAGGATTGACATTCATATCTGTAAAACAAGCACCATTTCTTGTTTATTTCCCATTTGTAAAGGGTGTTGATTTAGTTCGTGATGTGATGATTAATGGTGTTTCGTTAAGTCAAATTGGGATAGCGGATTTTGGTATTTTATTTGGAAACGCAATTTTTTATTTTGTATTAGGGCTAATTATTTTTATTCTTTGTGAACGAATTGCAATGCGAAAAGGTTTATTGGCCCATTATTAAGTTGACGTTAAATAAATGATATGGGGATTTACCATATAAATTCTTAAATTTAGGTAACTGTCTTATACAGACCTTCAGCTTTTAACATAGATTAATAGTGATATATCACAAAAGGAGGATTTATATGGGATTTCATCATAGACCACCTAGATGTGGTCCAAAACAAATTGTTTATCCGACAAAATGCAATACCGTTCACCATTGCACTCAAAGTGAGGTTCAGCACATCCATCCATCACACACAACGGTAATGAATCATCATTTAGTTAAAAATACACATCTTTATCCACATTCCACATCTTACGAGAATACTGTAAATAGTGTTGATGTATATGGTGGATCATACCAAGTTCCAAATAATCCAGGAATGGTTGGTGGAGCAATGAACCCTGGAATGGTCGGTGGGGCAATGAATCCAGGAACAGGAAATGGATACGGTGGAAAAGGTGGCGGAGCTAAAAAATGTGGACACCACTGGGGGAACAATTGGTGTAGATAAAACCAAAAGGGGCTGTTTTTTCGCAGCTCCTTTTTCCTTTTAACAATTCCAAATGAGGACGAAATCCCGATATATGAGTCGAAGGATTTGCAGATATGCTCTTTTACTGTTAAACAATTGACATGTATAATATAGGTAATTGTTCAATCAAAATATGTAGCGGATTTAAAGGAAGGTATATTGGATGAAAACACTGGCTGTTACGGGTTATAAACCAATGGAAATGAATATTTTTAAACATGATGACGGGCGGATACAATTTATAAAATATGCGTTAAAAAAAAGATTAACCCAGTTTATTGAAGAAGGTGTCGAGTGGGTTATTGTTTCTGGACAAATGGGAGTAGAATTATGGACTGCGGAAGTTGTTCTTGAATTAAAAGAAATATACGATATTAACTTAGGTATGATTCCCCCATTTGAAAATCAGGATAATCGCTGGCCAGAACCAATCCAGTTTTTATACCAGGATATCATGGTACAGGCTGATTTTTATAAACCACTTTATAAAGGAGATTATAAAGGACCTTTTCAGTTTAAGGCAATGAATAAATGGTTGGTTGAAAAAACAGAAGGGTCCCTTTTTTTAATGGATGAAGAATTCCCTGGCAGTAATCGATTTTTATACAAAGAGGCTAAGAAAAAGGATAATTATCCCATCTATTTTCTTACCCCAGCTGATTTAGAGGATGCCGTCTTAGAATGGCAGATGAGTGATCCAAGATACTGGGAATAAGTTTTCCCTAATATTACTTGAGGTGAACTCTTCATTTCATCATTTTATTATTTTGGTCGATAATGGCTTTTTAATTGTTTCATATTGTCTACCATGGCAGATACCATAAAAGCAATTGCCGAACTAATAAATAAACTAAAAGCATAGACAGTCAATCCTAATTCATCTGAGCTCTTTAGAAAAAGAGAAATAGCAATGAAAATAAGTCCAATTCCAGCCCCAGTAATTGGGATTAAATGTTGGAGTTTGGAGTTCCTTTTTTTTAATATTAAGCTTATACTTAATATAACAATAAATAAAATAATAGTAGTGAAAAGAAAGTTTGACAGCATTATTTTGACTCCTTCACATTAAATATCAAAATTTCATTAAAAAAAATCATCATACTATATGTATAACATAAGATATCAATTTAGAATAGGGATAGTCGTTAACTTAGCTGTTGTTTGGAAAAAGGTGTCAGATTACTAGTGGATGGGGGAGAATGTATTGTCAAAAAAGCGGTATGAAATCGATGAAAAATTAGAGTATAAGGATCATTTATCGGAAATTATAGAACAAGCCGAGAAGGATGGTCATTTTGATGATTTGCCTGGAAAAGGAAAGCCATTAGAACTAGGCAGACAGGCTTCAAATCCCTATGAAGCACAACTATATAAAACAATGAAAGATAATCATGTTTTACCGAGATGGATTGAATTAGGAAAAGAAATTGACCATTTAAAAGAAGTCATATCAACTTATACGGACAAGATAAAGAAACGAAAAGCAATCAAAGAAATAAATAAGAAAATAAAAGAGTATAATTATATTTGTCCACCGTCATTACAGAAAATGAAAGTATCGTTGGATGAATAGAATGAAAGTTATTGACTCTTTGTTAAAAGTTGGATAAAATAAATAAAAATTATACGGAAATTCAATGAGGAAGAGAGTAGTAATGGAAAGGGATGGAAGCGAGTTAGGGATGGTGTAAGCCTAATAATCCAGTCATTATGAAACGCACTTCTGAGATGCCTGAAAAACAGGCCGGGATCATGCTCGTTATCATGAATCAAGCTGGTTCTTAGGAACAAATCAGAGTGGTACCGCGGGAACAATCTCGTCTCTATAGATATTTAGAGGCGAGATTTTTATATTTTTTGCGCTGTAATACCTCCACATTTATTTGTCGTAAATGAAAAATAAAGGAAAAGAAGGGTTTAATGATGCTTCCATATACAATTTGTTTTATCAAAAGAGGAAATGAAATTTTACTATTAAATAGAAATAAATCACCATTAATGGGAATGTGGAATGGAGTAGGGGGTAAAGTGGAAAAAGAAGAAACACATGAGCAATGTGTTATACGAGAAGTAGAAGAAGAAACTGGTATCACACTTTCCCATGTGGATTATAAAGGAACCATTACTTGGAATGTTGATGACTCACCATTAAGTGGCATGTATGCTTATCTTGCGAATGTACCTGAAACATTTTCCTATGATACTCCTATTCAAACACGGGAAGGAGTCCTTGAATGGAAGGATATTTCGTGGATATTACATCAGGAAAATAAAGGTGTTGTAAGTAATATCAAATATTTTCTACCATATATGCTGCGAGATAACAAACTTTATACCTATCATCTCGTTTATAAACAGGATCAAATAAAACAATTTACTGCGAATGAGAAAGATTACATGCACAAAGCTAACTATTAAAAATTTTGGCTAATGGACTTGAAGAGACATAATGACAACCCTTTTTCGCATAGATATTCATAAACGAGAAAGGGTGGTTTATTATGCAATATCCGTATATGATGACAAATCAAGTAAGAAGTAATCTCAATCAAATAATCACTGTTTTTGGTGAGGGTTCTATATCTGTTGCACCAAATATAGCGAGAATCCGCATTAGTATACAAACTGAAAATATGCAACTAATGGCAGCTCAACAGGAAAATGCTAATAAAACGAATCAGGTTATCGAGTCCCTTGTGCAACTTGGGATTTCCAGAGAAAATATCCAAACTGTAGTGTATGATATTCATCCTCAATATGATTATATTGAGGAAAAACAAGTATTTAGAGGATATGAAGTAATCCATGGTTTATCCGTTCAGATAGAAAATATCGGTGAGACAGGTAGAGTCATTGACACAGCAATTAAAAGTGGTGCAAATCGGATAGAAGGTATCGACTTTACAGTAAAACATCCACAAGTGATTTATCAACAGGCACTTATCAAAGCTTTAGAAAATGCCCAAAGAAAAGCCGAAACAATCGCCCGAACACTACAATTGTCACTTCATACCCAGCCAATCAAAATTACAGAAATAACAAAACAAGTACCCCAACCATACCTTGCCACCATGGAGAAATCAATCACGCCAATCCAACCAGGACAAATCACAGTTCAGGCTACTGTTGAAGTGAAATACGCTTATTAAATATTAGGATAATGTTTTGGAAGTGAAATGGAGATGTTTACTAAAATATCTAGAATCGATATTTTAAAAAACAATTGTGAACAAAAGATGAACAAAGTGTGTCTATTTTTTGACAAAATGTAAAAAAACTGTTTTAATATACATAGAATGTAATATGGATGGGGGGAGATTCATATGACATATTTAAGTTCTATTGTAGTAGCATCCATTTTTGCTTACTTTCTAATGTTTGCTTTATATATGATAAAAGAGAAAGTATCTGGAATAAAAAATCTTACTTTTATTTTTTCCTTTTTAGCATGGATTTTTAGTATTATATCATTTTATCAAGTGGGAATTTTAGCAGAACAGCATGGTGTTGTGGGGCAGGCAACATTCGGGGATGCATTTCTAAGTTTAACAGCACTTGTTTTATTGGGGAAGGTGTTGTTTTACCCCGCTGAAGATAATACAGTGACAGAAGAAGCAACACTTTATTTTCAAGAATCAAAACAAAATTAATAGGATTCTTTTCATATCCTTCTGGGCTTTCTGTCCTAGAAGGATATTTTATTTTAAATTTATGGTTGAAGGCGAATTCTCCTTCTTGTTTATACCTAAAGGGATTTTAAGTATAATAAAAAAATCATAATAACATCATTTTAATCCCTATAATAGCTATCCTACAAGATTGTCATAAATAATTCATTCGTTACGGAAATACTTTTGTGATAAAATTATCATGGATGTTTGAAAAGGGGGATTGTGAATGTTTGAACTAGTTGCAACTGCAGAGTCAGTAAAGCAAGCAGAACAGTTGGTAGATGCTGGGATTGATAAGCTATATATTGGGGAAGATGATTTTGGACTACGTTTACCCGCTTCATTTACCACGGAAGAAATTGCAGAAATTACAGAGATAGCCCATAACAAAGGGAAAAAAGTTTGTGTTGCTGTCAATGCAATCATGCATAATGACCGAATTAAAACAGTGATTCCTTATTTAAAAGAATTAGAAAAAATCACTGTAGATGAAATAACAGTTGGTGACCCTGGGGTTATTCATTTAATGAAGAAGAATGATATCAAGCTTTCGTATATTTATGATGCACAAACAATGGTAACTAGTGCAAATCAAATTAATTTTTGGGTGAAGCGAGGAGCAAAAGGAGCCGTTTTAGCCCGTGAAATACCATATGAGGAATTAGAAAAAATGGCGAAACAAGTGACAATACCATTAGAAATACTTGTCTATGGTGCAACATGCATCCATCAATCATTGCGGCCACTTGTTGAAAATTACGTGAACTTCACAGAACAAAAGACGAAAACAGAAAAAGAAAGAGGGCTATTCTTGTCTGAAAAGAAAGACCCGGACACCCATTACTCTGTTTATGAAGACCAAAATGGTACACATATCTTTGCAACAGATGATGTAAATTTACTACCATATTTGGAAAAACTAGTTGAAGTGGGATTAACAACATGGAAATTAGACGGGGTTTTTACAAGAGGGGATGACTTTGTAAAAATCGCCCATATCTTTGCTCAAGCGAAACAGGCTTTCAAAGAAAAGTGTTGGTCAGAAGAGTTGATGAATGAGCTACAAGAGAAACTCCTTTCTTTACATCCAAAGGAACGAACATTGGATGCGGGATTTTTTACAATGGATTCATCAGATGTGAAATAAACATATAGTTTGTTTTGGGAAATTTTTTGTTCATATTGTTGGAGGGGAAAAGCTTTGAGAACAATTACAAAAAAACCAGAAGTCCTCGCACCAGCAGGGACTTTGGGAAAATTAAAAACAGCCATTCGTTATGGCGCTGATGCAGTTTACATTGGTGGAAATGCATTTAGTTTACGGAGGCGTGCAGGGAATTTCACAATAGATGAAATGAAAGAGGGAATTGCATTTGCTAAAGAGCACAATGCAAAAATATATGTTGCAGCAAATATGGTCACACATGAAAATGATGCAAAAGGTGCTGGAGAGTTCTTTCGTTCTGTCCGTGATATAGGGATTGATGCTGTGATTGTATCTGACCCGGCATTAATTGAAATTTGTGCAACAGAAGCAGAAGGATTACCAATTCACTTATCTACCCAAGCATCAGCAACAAACTACGAAACATTAAATTTTTGGAAAGAAGAAGGTTTGGAACGAGTTGTTTTAGCGCGTGAAGTAGGGATGGATGAAATCAAGGAAATTCGCCGGAAGACAGATGTTGAATTAGAAGTGTTTATTCACGGGGCCATGTGTATTTCCTATTCCGGACGATGTGTATTATCCAATCATATGTCTATGAGAGATGCGAATCGTGGTGGATGTTCCCAATCCTGTCGTTGGAAATATGACTTATTTGAAGTGGATGGGGAAAATGACCGCCAATCATTACTTGGTGGGGAACCGACAGAAGATTTTTCAATGAGTGCGGTTGATATGTCAATGATCCACCATATTCCAGATTTAGTAGAAGCTGGGGTGGAAAGTTTAAAAATTGAAGGGCGCATGAAATCCATTCATTATGTTTCGACTGTTTCTAATGTGTACCGTGAAGCAATTGATACTTATTGCAAAGACCCAGATAACTATAAATTTAACCCGGCATGGGAAGAAGAACTATGGAAAGTTGCCCAACGAGAATTAGCAACCGGATTTTATTATGGAACACCTGATGAAAATCAGCAATTATTTGGGAAACGCCGAAAAATTCCTGTGTATCGTTTTATTGGACAAGTACTTGACTATGATGAAGAGACAGGTATCGCAACAATTGAACAGCGGAATAATTTTGGAATTGGTGATGAAGTAGAATTTTATGGCCCAGGATTCACCCACCATTACCAGAAAGTAGAACAAATGTGGGATGAAAAAGGAGAGCCAATTGATCGCGCACCACATCCTTTGATGAAATTCAAAATGAAAGTCGATGCACCAGTTCAACCTTATGATATGATGCGGAAGAAGAAATAATAATCGCAAAAGTTACTATGAAATCGGGCAGTTGGATCTTCCAGCATGCCCGTTTTTTTATCTAAAAGTAGTCACGATGATTCCATTATGATGTACCGTGTAATCATCCTATTAATAAAAAAACAAAAAATTTGACAATTAGCCTCCTATCATTTACAGTAAAATTAAATGAATGAACGGAAGGGTGAACCAAACGCATGAAGTACTAATCCTATTTACTAAGGCTTTTTATTGAAGGTGTTTTTTGGCAGATGAAAATTCTGCTTTATTTCTGATGCCTTCAATCACTGTTTTCAGAATAGGATTGGTATTTTTATGTTTGCAATGTCAAAAATCAGTAGTCTTTGTCTTGTGGGTGAACTACTGTATTATTGCAATAAAAGATATCACCATAAGGCCTGAAACTGACAAAAGCTTGTCGGTTCAGCCTATTAATGCCTCCTATTCTGAAGTAGATAGGGGCATTTTTTGTCCCTGAAAAATGAATATGGGGATGATTGGATGATTTTATTAGAAGCAGATCACATAAAACATTATGTGAAGAGTCGCCTACTATTAAATATAGAACAATTAAAAATTTATAAAAATGATCGGATTGGTCTAGTTGGTCCTAATGGTAGTGGTAAAACGACATTATTACATATTTTAGCCGGAAAGGTTTCCCCTGAAAAAGGAAGGGTTACATGTCATGTAATGTGTGAGCTATTACCACAATTAAAAAGAACAGATACTACAAAAAGTGGTGGTGAAGTAACACAAGCCTATATCACCAAAGCACTTGTTAAGGATTCTGGTCTATTATTTGCAGATGAACCAACCACAAATCTTGATACAAAACATATGGAATGGTTAGAGGAGATACTTCATGAATGGAAAGGTTCCTTTGTCATTGTATCACATGACCGTGCTTTTTTAGATGCTATCTGTACAACTATATGGGAGATTGATGAAGGGATAATAAAGGAGTACAAAGGAAATTACAGTTTCTATGTGAATCAAAAGGAATTAGAGCAGCAACACCAGAAAGTAGAATATGAAAAATACGAGAAGAAGAAAAAACAATTAGAAGATGCTATGCAACTAAAAGAAAAAAAGGCGAATCGAGCAACAAAGACACCTAAAACAGTTAGTAAATCTGAAGCGAAAATAATTGGTGCAAAACCATATTTTGCGAAAAAACAAAAGAAATTACAAAAAACAGCAAAAGCACTTGAAACGAGACTCGAGAAACTTGAAAAAGTCGAAAAGATAAAAGAAATGCCACCACTTAAAATGGATTTGCCTCATGTAGATGTGAATCAAGATAAAATGGTAATAAGAGTGGAAGGTGTTGAAGGAAAAATAGGAGAGCGTATTCTTTGGGAAAAGACTCAATTCTATATTCGGGGTGGAGAGAAATTAGCAATTATTGGACCAAATGGTAGCGGAAAAACAACCCTTGTGAAAAAAATAATCAATCAAGATGATGGGATAACGATTTCTCCTACAGTAAAAGTTGGTTATTTTAGTCAAAATCTAAACATACTCGATGTAAACAAATCGATTTTAGAAAATGTTTCTTTTTCATCGAAACAAAGTGAGACATTGATCCGAACAGTACTTGCAAGACTGCATTTTTTCAGGGATGATGTGCATAAAAAGGTAGATGTGTTAAGTGGCGGAGAACGAGTAAAAGTAGCACTTGCGAAAATATTTGTCAGTGATATCAACACACTTATTCTAGATGAGCCAACCAGTTTCCTTGATATTGAAGCTGTTCGTGCATTAGAGGGTTTGCTAAAAGAATACGATGGGACGATTTTGTTTGTTTCCCATGATCGACGCTTTATTGAAACAATTGCGACAAGTATCTTAGAATTTGTTCATCCCGAAATTAATCTTTTTGAAGGAACTTATAAACAGTTCAAAGAAAGCAAACAAATAAATAAACAAGATAGTATGGAAGAAAAGCGACTTGTCATCGAAACAAAAATAGCAGAAATTTTAAGTCGATTAAGTATTGAACCATGTGAACAACTAGAAAGAGAATTTCAGCGGCTTTTAATAGAAAAACGAAAATTAAATGACTAAACTAAAAGGCATGTAGTGAGTAAGCTTCTTCACTACATGCTTTTAAAATCATAACAATCCAGATACTAAAATAATCAAAATAGCTATCGGAATAACAAATTGAATAACTGGTTTAGAAATAGCTGTTATTTTAATGGAAGTCGCTCCGATATTAATATCATGTTGAAAGTTTTGGAATTTCCATTTGAACACAACATATAAAGAAATAAATAACCCACTCAAAACTAATAAGATATTCCCAGATACATAATCAATCAATTCAAAGATGTTTTTGCTGAATAATTCGATATGTGCCCACGGTCCATGAGATAAAATCGATGGAATAGCTAATATAAACATGACACCTAGCCATAGCCATACACTGGTCTTTCGCTTGAGATTAAGAAGTTCAGCAGTATTAGCTGATACAGTTTCAATTAATCCGACAGCTGTTGTAATGGCAGCAATGATGACTAGGATAAAGAACATCATTCCGAAAATGGTACCACCTGGCATTTTATCAAGGATGTTTGGAATCGTGAGGAAAAGCAATCCAGGACCAGAGTCTGGAGCAATTTGAAAGGCAAATAATGCAGGGAAAATAACTAAGCCAGATAAGAAGGCAATTGTTGTATCAAAGGAAATGACCCAAACACTGTCTTTTACTAAATCTGAATTCTGCGGATCTAAATAACTTCCATACGTAAACGCCCCGGCTAATCCTATACCTAAAGAGAAAAAGACTTGCCCTAACGCTTCTAGAAAGGTTTTCGGAGTAATGACGGAAAAGTCAGGTTTTAAATACCAAACAACACCGTCCATTGATCCTGGTAATGATAGGGAGTAAATTGCGAGTAAAATAAGCATGATTAATAGAATGGGCATGCTTATTTTAACGAATTTTTCAATCCCATTTTTTACTCCGCGGGAAACAATGAGCCCGATAATCAAAGTTGGAATGAGTGTATATCCAATGACAGCTAAAGGATTAGAAACTAAGTCTTCATATATCTTGGCAATTTGTTCGGTAGTGGCCCCATTAAATGTACCAAGACCAACTTTGAAAATATAGGCAAATATCCACCCCATAATCATAAGGTAGTAGGACATGATAAGTCCTGCTGCCAAAATGCCTAACCAACCAATGAATAATACCCAAGGACTTCCTTTTCGTGTTAATTGTCTCAGTCCTGTTATAATCCCTGTTTGTACTTTTCTACCTAAACCTGTTTCAGCTAGAAAAATGGGAATACCGATAACAGCGATAATAAGAAGATAGATTAAGAGAAATGCTCCCCCACCATTATGTCCAGCTACATAGGAAAATCGCCAAATATTTCCTAAACCAATAGAAAATCCAGCCGTTGCCATAATGAAACCTAATCGAGAGCCCCAGTTTTCTCTTGATTTCTTTTTCCCCTTCATTTAGAACCACCTCTTTTCTTAAGCGTTTTGTTATACAATTGCTCCTTCTAAAACAAGTTCTTTTTCAGCAAATCGTTCAAAACGTAAGGCATGAAGGTCAATATTTTCATATTTTCCTTTTTGAATTAGTTCAGCCAATCCTTTCCCAACTGCTGGTGCTTGTTGCATGCCGTGACCACTAAATCCACAAGCTAGGTAATATCCATTTAACTGTGGATGCATTCCGATAATTGCATTTTGATCAATCGTGTTATGACTATAAATTCCAGCCCAACCACTTTGAATTTTCGCACGTTCAAAATTGGAAATTCGATGAGCCAGAACAGGCCATAATTCTTTCAGGAAGAAAGAACGTTTCCATGTGAAATTAATTCCAGGCTTGACATCTTCTGCATATCCGGTAATAATGGAATCTCCTTCATGACGGAAATAAACACCAGTTGGGTCAACAGTAAGTGGTAATTGATTGATTAATTCTTTTTCCGTATTAAATTGGATAATTTGTCTTTTAAGTGGAACAACTGGGATAGGCAAATTAATTTTTTCACTTAAAACAGGTGCCCAAGGGCCAGCACTATTAATAACAATAGGTGCTTTAAAAACATCACCATTTTCCGTTTTAACTCCATTTACGCCATCTCTGTTATATAAAATTTCATCAACGGCTTCATAAATATAAGCTGCACCCAATTGTCTAGCCTTTCTAGCATAGCCTTGCATGACCGAATAAGGATCCAAGTACCCATCGTCTTTGGAATAAAGTCCACCAACTAGATCATCTGTCGTTAATTCAGGAATGATTGATAGTAAATCTTCCTTAGATAATACTTCTGTTTGCACACCTTGTGCTTGTTGAAGAGCAGATTGTGCTTCAAAATGATTCATCTCTTGTTCTGATTTTCCTAAAAAAAGATATCCATGTTGTTTGAAATCGATTTCTGCTCTTTCTCCGTCAACAGCCATATCCTCTGGGAAGGTTTTGTACTTTTCTATCCCGTATTTACCCATTTGGACATTTACAGCGGTTGTAAATAATTGTCTAATACCACCAGCACTTCTCGGGGTAGAGGCAAATTCATATTTTTTATCCTTTTCAAAAATGATGATTTCTCCTGTATATCCATCTTGAAGTAGGTGATAGGCAATACTTGATCCAATTACGCCGCCACCAACAATGATAATATCCGTTTTTTTCATCATATCAATCACCCTTTTATTTTGTTTATTCTTAGTAATATATTTTATTAGGAAGTCTTATAAAAAACTATGGTTAAAGAAACGAAAAAACAGCATTAAGTTTATTAATTTTTCTAAAAATTTTAGAAATATGGTATAATTATCATCAATTAATTCTTGTTTGAAGGGGGAATAGCTGTTTATGGAAGCATTTGTACAATATGCACAAAAGGTAATGAAAGCGGTTACAAGAATTTTGCCATTTCCGATCAGTTTAACAGATGTTAATGGTGTTATTCTTGCAGATTCCCAATATAATCGAGTCGGAAAAATTCATCTACCATCCAAAGAAGTCATCGAAAAAAATGACTATATTCTTTATGAAGAGCAGGAGGTAGCCCAATTTGATGATGTCTTTCCAGGTGTTGCTGTCCCTTTATTCTTTAATCAACAAGTTGTTGGTGTTTTAGGAATTATTGGTCCACCTAGTCAAGTCATGCCACACGCACAATTAATTAAAAAATATGTAGAATTGATGTGGCAAGAGGTGTTTTATAAACAATTGGAAGAATTAGAAGAAAAAACATTGGATACCTTTGTTCAGTATGTTTTATTAAATGAAGAAGTTGACCAAAATCGTATAAAGCAATATTGTGATTTATTGAAGATTGATATGCATTCCCATTATTTTTGTATCCTAATTGATATAGGGGATACATTAATGCATGATTTAAAAACAAATCATGAAACACATACATTTAGTATTTTGAAAAAATCACTTCTAACATGTACTAGAAAAATATTTATGACGAATCGAAATGACATATGTACCTATTTTAATACAGAAAAAATCATTGTAATGAAATCCATATCTTCTAAACAGGAATACTTTCAGAAAATGAAACGGTTCAAAGAGCGTGCTGAGGAATTACAGAAATTATTTATGATTTACCATGTAAAAGATGTTTTAATTGTAGCTGGTTCATTAAGTAAGTCACTAAAAGAAATTAATTATTCTTATCATGAAGGAGAGAGATTGCTTGCATTCGCTAAAAGGGGAAAAATGAAGTCACATATTTATAGTTATTATGATTGGGATGTTTTATTAAAACAATTACCAGATTATATTAGTCCTACATTAACAGAACATTTGCGATTTCGGATGACACCATTAATTGAAGATGAATCATTTATGGAATTAAAGCGTGATTTTATGATGTATTGTGATAAAAACATGAATTTAAGTAAGGCTGCAAAAGCATTGTATATTCATCGCAACACATTGATTTATCGGATGAAGAAATTAGAAACAATAACCTCTTTAGATACACGCAACTTCCATCATTGTATGATATTATACGTATTATTAGAGAAGTTTACTTAAGGAGTATGAAATTTAAAAAACGATGATACCTTTTTTATCAAATATAAAAATCTTGTTTCAAATGAAGAGATTGTGGGAAGATAAGACTAACACATATAAAAAAGGATGAATAACATGAAACGTCTTCGAAAATTAATACGAATAGGAGTAATCCTATATCCATTTATAAAGAAGGTACTAGCAAGAAGAAAAAGTAAGAAGAGTAGGGAGAACAATGGATAACTCAGTAATTGATGCGCATATCCACTTTGATAAATATAAAAGAATAACACGCGAAAAAATTATAAAAAGTCTAGATAAGTATCACATAGATGCACTGATTTCTGTTTCAATAAATGCATCATCTGCAAGAGATAATTTGAAATTATCTAAGGAAAATTCGAAAGTCAAACCAGCTTTCGGGTTTCACCCAGAACAAACATTTCCAGATATTGCTGAGGTAGAAATGCTTTTAAAAATGATGGATACTTATCATTCACAAATGGTAGCGGTTGGGGAAGTAGGGCTTCCCTTTTATTTACGAAAAGAAAATCAAGAACTCCCACGACAACCATATATTAGACTTCTAGAAACTTTTATCCGAAAGGCTAAACAATTAGCCAAACCGATAATCCTGCATGCGGTTTATGAGGATGCACCAATCGTCTGTTCATTATTAGAAGAATATTCCATAGAAAAGGCACATTTTCATTGGTTTAAAGGGGATGAGCAAACGACCGAGAGAATGATTCAAAATGGTTATTTCATTTCCTTCACCCCTGATATTATCTATAAACCCAAACGTGATGCGCTTGTGAAGAAATATCCATTAACCCAAATGATGGTGGAAACAGATGGACCATGGCCGTTTGATGGTCCTTTTAAGAATATACTGACACATTCTAGAATGGTACATCTGGTGATTAAAAAAATTGCAGAAATAAAGCAGATAGAAGAAGCAGTTGTTTATCAACAAATCTATGAAAATACGAAAGCATTTTACTCTATTTAAGAAATTGAATTAAAAAAATCACAAAGACATGTACTCCTACATATCTTTGTGATTTGAACTTATTTTGTTAGTTTATTCATAAATCTTTCAAGGCGATTCATTCCTTCTTTTAATAATTGAATGGAACCTGCATAAGAAATACGAATAAAACCTTCACCATATGTTGTAAAAGCATCTCCCGGAACAACTGCCACATGCTCTTCTTCTAATAATTTTGTTGCAAACTCAAAAGAAGTAAGGCCAGTATCTTTTATGGAAGGAAAAATATAAAATGCTCCAGTTGGTTTCACCGCATGTAAGCCCATTTTATTCAAGCGATCGTAAACATAATCCCTACGTTCTATGTAAGCTTTATTCATTTCGTTCGGTGTTTCTAAACTATTTGTTAAAGCCTCTATTGCAGCATATTGGCCTGGAACAGATGCACAAATACAGTTATATAAATGCACTTTGACCACATGTTCCATGATATCCTCAGGCCCTAGAACATAACCAATTCTCCAACCTGTCATTGAATGTGATTTGGATAGTCCATGTAGTAAAAACAATTGATTCTTTAATTCTGGAAATTGAGCAAATGATTGATGTTTTCCAGCATATGAATTTTCACTATAAATTTCATCAGAAAGGATAAAAATATCATGTTTCTTAAGTACATCCACAAGTTGTTTCATCTTTTCATTAGAGATGGTTACACCTGTTGGATTGGTTGGATAATTGAATATAATTGCTTTTGTCTTGTCCGTAATTAGATCATTTAATCTGTTTGGATCAGGAATAAAATCTGTATCAGATGTGTCTAAATAAACTACCTTTGCACCACAAAGATGAACGATTGGTTCATATGCAGAAAAAATAGGTGCAGGGAGAATGACTTCATCTCCTTCAGATAATATCGTTCTTAATACAGAATCAATTGCCTCGCTTACCCCTGATGTGATAATGATTTCTGTTTCAGGATTATAACTAAAATTATATTTGTCTTCAAAAAAGCGAGCAACACTTTGTCTTAATTCAAGTATCCCGGCACTATGTGAATATCCGGTTAAATTATTTTCGATGGCTTTAATACCAGCCTGTTTTACTCTTTCAGGAGTGGGAAAATCAGGCTGACCGATTGTTAAATTGACTCCATCTGCATATTGTTCAACTTGATTTGCAAATACCCGAATTCCTGTAATTTCAATTTCTTGTGCACGTTTATTTATCATATCCAATATAAAGTCACTCCCTGAGTCTATTTTATCTAGTATATAAAGTTATTAGGTTATGTTAACATATTTTATTATTATTTACCAATTTATTATATTTTTTATATTCTAAAAAGTATAGATTTGTATTAAACTAAGTATGTATAGTTTAGTTTAGACTAGAATACAAATTATAATATGGGTAGAGATGTGGAGAGGAGAATTAGACATGTTCAACAAAGAAAATACAGTTTTTATTCTAGTGGATGTCCAGGGAAAATTAGCAGAGATTGTTTACAAACATGAAGAATTAAGAGAACGGTTAATTCAATTGATTAAGGGACTTAAGTTACTAGACATACCAATGGTCTGGTTAGAACAATATCCAGAAGGTCTTGGACAAACATCTAAAGAAATCGCTAAACATATGCCAGAAAACATGCAACCAATACCAAAGATGACGTTTAATGCATGTGAGAATGATCAATTAGTACAAGAACTATCGAAAATGAATCGTAAGCAAATCATCATTGCTGGAATTGAGGCACATATTTGTGTATATCAAACAGCAGTTGGTTTAACATCGTTAGGCTATGAAGTGGAAGTTGTTCAAGATGCTGTATCCTCCCGTACAAAGGAAAACAAACAAATTGGTTTAGAAAAAATGAAGTCGTATGGAATGAGAGTCACATCTGTTGAAATGGTTCTTTATGAATTAATGAAAGCTGCTGATACAAGTTTATTTAAAAAAATACTTCCGATTATAAAATAAAATACCCCTCCTTACGGGTGGAAGGGTATTTTGATTAAGGTGCAGGTATCTCAAATTCCATTGTTTTTTCTTTAAATTCATATCCGTCTTTCCCCATAAATGGTCCCATTTCTAAATCGAATTTTTCATACAGCTCAAAGTATTTCTTTTGGAAAATGAATACAATTTGTCGTTCCCCGCTATCACCAGGGTTTAATTCACGTGGATTATAATTTTCGACCATTCCTTGAGAAAGAAATCTTTCTTCACCATCATTTACAATTAATTTAGCGCTACTATCATTATAAGTCATGACATCTGATTGATTGTCTGTAGAAACTTGAATGGTCATTGCGACAAGATCATTATCACCAAAATTCTTAAATCTCTCTTTACTAGAATCATTTGGTACGATATCCGTGTATTGAACACCTTCAATCGTAATTTTAAATTTATCAATTTCTTGAGATTCATTGATATCTTTCTTTTCGGAAATCAATTCCTTTGTCGCGATTCCATTTGTTGTTAATTTATCTTGATAAAAATCAGTAGCATTTGCTGCTTTTTCAGATTGTTCTTCATTCAAAGGAAAGCTAAAAAATCCTTCTTCACGGTAGGAGTCAGAAAAATCTTTGTTCTTACTTGCACCAGCTTCTACAATTAGTTTTGGATCAAGGGAAAGCGCCTTTATATATTCTTCTTCTGTTAAGATAAATATGTGGAAAAAATTATGTTCAGATCCAGACTTGAAATTTTCCTCCAACTTAAGTTTGTTATCCTCTGCTACGTAATATATATCTTTCGAAGGGATATAATCATACCGATCATCCGTTTGAATTCGTAAATTTGGAGTATAATATATATCATGGTCTGAGGTGTTTTCTATCGCTATATCAGCTGTGATAACATATCCTTCTAAATCTTCAAATCGGTGTTCTTCACTTTGTTTCATATCTGTTACGTGTGTCACTTGATATTTATTTACCTTTACAATGAATCCATCCATATTATGTTCGACTTCAGGGTTTACATTCGTATACAGTACTTCTACATCTCCATCCGTTTCCTCTGCAATTGCTGGATTCATGATTTCACTTGCTGACTCCTTGTTGTCATTTTCCTCCGATTTCTTCTCTTTTTCCTCTTCAATTGTTTCTTTATTTTCCTTTTCTTCATCTTTTGTTTCTTTTTCATCTTCTGTTGAAACATTTTCTATTTCATTTTTACCTGCTTCTTCCTTTCCACAAGCCATTAGTAGAAACAGAATCAATAGGAACACTCCAAAAAGTTTCGTGAAATTTCTCAAATAAACCAACCTCTCCTAATTAATAAATATCTGAAATTTATTATTCCATAAAATACTCTGAAATACATGAGTCAAAAGAAATAGGTCATATGTATTGCTTTCGAGTGGGAAAAGCATTGTATAGATGTATTTTTTTCTTATAAATAAGTATTAATCGGAAGATAAAATAGGATAGAGAAATTGGAGTATCGTTTTAAATATGTGGAGGACCTTTGATTAACTCGGTGTTTTAAAAAGTGGCGGTCAGATGACAAGCCCCCTAAAGAGTGCTATGTTTAATAAAGAGCGAATTAGGAGTGGTATGTTTTGTTTCGCATAAATTATATTGAACCATTTGTAATGCTAGCTACCCTTCTAAGGTGGCTTTTTTTAGCATCAATAACCGGGATTCTTGTTGGTACTGGTACAAGTATATTTTTATTAGCATTGTTTTATTCTTTAAATCAAACAGCACATATACCGTTTTGGTTTCAACTCATTCTACTCCCTATTGGAGGACTTTTGAATGGGTTATTGATTTATTTCGGCTACCGGAAAAGGAAGGCAGAAAATGATTCTGTTATAAGAGCAGTCCATAAGCAAGATGGGATTTTGCCTATGAAAACAATGCCAATTAAACCAATAGCAGCTATCATAACCCTTGCATCTGGTGGATCTGCTGGAAAGGAAGGACCTTGTTCTCATATTGGTGGTACCATTGCATCTTGGTTTGGTCGTTTGATTCATCTGCCCCCAGAGTTACAAAAGAAAATAGTTGCATGTGGGGTAAGTGCTGGATTTGCAAGTGTTTTCGGTACACCATTTGCTGGAGCAATCTATGCGATAGAGATCATGTCTTTAGGTAGGGTTCGTCATGATTATTTATTTGCCACTGTTATTGCTGGAATAACTTCTGCACAAATTAGTAAGTTTTGGGGTATTTCTTATACTTATTATCCGATTGATTTTATAACAGATTTTTCATACATGTTATTTTTAAAAATTATCATAATCGGTATTTTATGTGGGCTTGCTGCATTATTGTTTATTGTTATGTTTGAAGAGATTCGTCTCTTTTTTAGTTATATACAACAGCGTTTCCATATATGGCGACCAATGATGCCTGTGATTGGTGGGGTGACTTTATCTATTTTAATTTTAATTATACCTGTTGACTATCTTGGATTAAGTTTACCATTGATGGATAAAGCGCTTAGTGGAGCAGATATTCCGTTTTTTGGCTTCTTTTGGAAAGCATTACTTGTAGCTATTACACTTGGCTCTGGTTTTTATGGTGGAATTGTGACCCCACAGTTTGTTATTGGGGCATTAGCAGGCAATGCATTAGCTGGTATATTTGGTATTCATCCGATTCTAGGTGCAAGTGTTGGGATGGTTGCTGTCGTGGCAGCCGCATCCAATACACCTGTGGCAGCCATTTTGATGGGATTTGAATTATTTGGTAGCACAATTGGAATATATGTGGTCGGTGCGTGTCTTTCCGCATATATTATTATTGGTCATCGCAGTGTTTATCCTGATCAACTTATTGCTTTCTCCAAATCCATTTGGATGCGTGCAAAGCCTGGAAGTACTCTGGGAGAAAGAGATGTCCAAATATCTTATGGGCTTTTAAGAAAAATACACCGCTGGCAACATCGTGAAGCCAATAAGGATAAAATAAAAAAAGGTTAATAAAGATATGTGGAAGGGTCCCCATCCTAGAAAAATATTTTTAAAGTGATACAACTTTCATAGGATAAGGATCTTTCCATTATTTTATTTTTTAAAAAGTCATGTTCTATTATAGATTCGAGCGATAATTCACAAATATTTTATTATTTGTAAATGATTGCGCTTTCATTTACTTTCGTTTAAAATAGTGTAATATAACAGAAAAAAGTTGAAAAATGGGGGATTGGACATATAAATAGAAAGAGACTGATACACAGGGAGGAACAGATATGAAGAAAAGTCTTATATGGCAAATTATTGCTGCATTTATTTTAGCTGTTTTAACAGGGGTTATTTTTGGAGAAAAAATAAATATTGTCGCACCACTTGGGGACTTGTTTTTACGTTTAATTAAGTTCATTATTGTTCCATTAATTTTATCGACCATCATTGTAGGGGTAGCTAGTACAGATGATGTTCAAAAGTTGGGACGATTAGGTGGAAAAACAATATCATATTATTTAATTACTAGTTTGATAGCGATCTCATTAGGTTTATTTGCAGGATATATTTTTACACCAGGTGCTGGAACAGATATTCAATTAAGTAGTAAGGATAAAGTGGAAGTACAGGAATCTGAAGGTGTTATTGATACGATTTTAAACATCGTACCAACCAATCCAATCGAATCATTGGCAACAGGGAATGTGTTACAAATTATATTTTTATCTATTTTTCTTGGGGTTGGAATTACACTTGTCGGTAAGAAAGCAGAACCTGTTAAACTTTTTTTTGATGGATTAGCAGAGATAATGTATAAAATTACCGGCATTATCATGTCATTAGCACCAATCGGTATCTTCGGATTGTTAGCACCGGTTGTTGGTGAATATGGAGCGAAAGTGTTGCTTCCATTGTTGAAGTTGATTATTGCTATGCTAATTACATGTATCATTCAAGTGATTGTAGTCTATTCTATTGCTGTAAAAACCTTTGGAAGAGTAAGTCCGATTAAATTCTTAAAAGCTATGTTTCCAGCAGCAATGGTAGCATTTAGTACAAGTAGCAGTTCTGGTACATTACCAGTAACAATGAAATGTGTAGAAGATGATTTGAAGGTTTCCAAAGAGACAAGTAGTTTTGTTCTTCCATTAGGTGCAACTATTAATATGGATGGAACTGCAATTTATCAAGGACTAACCGTTATGTTTATTGCTCAATATTACGGGGAAGCATTGACATTCTCTCAATTAGCAACGATTGCCTTAATTGCTACATTTGCTTCCATTGGAACAGCAGGTGTTCCAGGTGCTGGAATGATCATGTTGACATTGGTACTTACTGCAGTTAATTTACCACTTGAAGGTATTGCACTTGTAGCGGGTGTGGACCGTATTCTAGATATGATGCGAACAACTGTAAACATTGTAGGGGATGCTTCCGCAAGTGTTGTTGTTGATGCATCAGAAAAAAATCATACCTATAATGAAGAACAGATTCTTGCTTAGAAAACAACGAGATAAAGATAACTAGATAAAATCTAATTCCTTGAATTGTAAGAAGGGGCATCACTTTTTGTGAAATTTTTTTAATTTTATCACAAAACTTTGAATATAGCTAAGGTAGTATAAAAGATATATTCTATATAGCCGCATTCACTAAATCATTGGAAAGGTTAATATAAACTTTACAATCAATTAAAATGAAATCAACAATTGATAGGTAAAATAGGATATATCCACATTTAGAAGGAGGTTGAATATGAATAGAAAAAAGAATCAATTGTGGTCCATCTTTTTAGCTTTTATTTTAAGTGTCATTGTGTTTCCAATTGCATTCCAAGCTGAAGGAATAGATGACCCAGCTCCAATCATTGTTCCGGAAGAACCAAATGGAAAGACGGTATTATTTGATAATATGCATGGGCAAACGGCTGGACAAGCAGATTGGGTAATTGATGGTGCGTTTTCTGACTTTGCAGAAGGAATTGCAGCCAATGGGTATCAAGTGAAAGAATTACGAAAAAAACGTCCATTTACAATAGGAGACTTAGAAAAATCGGATGTTTTCGTTATCCCTGAGGCAAATATTCCCTTTAAAAAGACAGAACAGGATGCAATGGTAGAATATGTGGAAAATGGTGGTAGTATATTTTTTATTTCTGATCACTATAATGCAGATCGTAATAAAAATCGCTGGGATTCATCCGAAATCATGAATGGATTTCGTCGAGGAGCATATGATGACCCAACGAAAGGTATGTCATCACTAGAGGAGAATTCAGAAGTAATGCAGGGTGTAGAAAGTTCAGATTGGTTAAGTGATCACTTCGGTATTCGTTTTCGTTTTAATGCACCAGGAAATATTGTAGCAGATCACGTTGTTGAACCATCTGAAACATTTGATATTACATATGGAGTTAGTAAAGTGACGATGCATGCTGGATCAACACTCGCTATTACAAATCCAGAAATAGCCAAAGGAATTCTCTATTTACCTGATAATCTAGATGAAAGTGATAAATGGGGGCCAGCAGTAGATGAAGGCATTTACCATGGTGGCGGAGTGGAAGAAGGCCCATATGCAGCAATTTCAAAATTAGGTAAGGGAAAAGCTGCTTTTATCGGAGATTCTTCACCAGTTGAAGATGCAACCCCGAAATATCGTAATGAAGAAACAGGTAAAAAGAAAAGAACCTATGACGGATTTATTGATGCAGATAATGGGAAATTATTATTAAACACGATTGATTGGTTGGCAGAACAAGAATCGTACGAGACGTTTACTAATGCAGATATCCCTTTAGATGAACCATCACCAATATTGGATAAAGAAATTCCGGAAAATACGACTGAGCCACAGCATGAACCGTGGTCCACACCGTTAGATACTTATCATTGGTTTGATTCAGTTACTTTTGCTCCTGGTTCATTTGGATCGACCGAAGATCCTAATCCAGAACCAGCGTTGACATTGAATTATGACTCGGTAATCCCGAATGATGAACCGTTTACGATAGAGATTATTGCGGAAGGATTAAAGCCAGGACAAACTATCAACGGTTACAATCTTGGTATTTACTTAGATGGTGGTCAACAAATTGCGAAAGTACAAAATGATGATGGAAGTTGGCCTAAAACATTCGGCTATAGTGAACCATTTTCACTTGTAGCAGATAGCTCTGGAAAAGCAACAAAAGAATTAACTATTCTAGTTAATGGCAATGTTGAGGGAAAGGCTAAAATTCGTTTGCGTCAAGAAAAAACAAATGTATTAACAAAGCCAGTCGTTGTTGGAAAAGCAGGCGAGGATATAGAAGAACCATCTCAAACAATATCTATTAAAGAAGCACGTGAAACCGCTGATGGACAAAAAGTAGTAGTGGAGGGTGTTATTACAACTAACCCGGGTATTTTTGGAGGAAAGGGTTTTTATATCCAAGATGATAGTGCGGGAATTTACGTGTTCCAACATGAAGAAAATTTTCAGCTGGGCAATAAAGTTACCATCACAGGAACATTAACAACATTCCAAGGTATGAAAGAAATTACGGATGTCGAAAAAATCGAAGTTAATGGAAAGAGTGAACTACCTACATTTTCTCCAGTTGATCAATTAGATGGTTCAAAACAGGGAGAACGTGTCACATTAGAAGGAGAAATTGACAACATTCAATCATATTGGAATGCATTTGAATTTGACTTACGAAAAGATTCGCAAACAACACGGGTTCGAATCGATAACCGAACAGATATTACATTAGAAGCCTTCCAAGAGAAATTCCACGAGGGTGATAATGTTTCTGTTTCTGGTATAGCTTCTATTTTTAAAGGTACGTATCAATTATTACTCGTTGATTTAATTCATATTGAAAAGTTAACATCGTCCTCCCCAGTGATAGAGGACATTTCCGATTTTTCAACTTTTGAAATTACGAAAGAGTATGAACTACCTGTGGTTGTACATGATCCAGATGGCGATTTAGAGGATGTTACGATAGAGTTAGACGGTAAAACAATGAAAGACTATATTTCTATTTCACCATTAGAATATAAACCTGGTAGTTATGAAATTAAAATTATTGCGAGTGATTCAGCAGGAAATGTTGTAGAAGAATCATTTCCAGTAGAGGCTGTTTTAAGTTTAAAAGAATTAGATGAATTAGTAGAATTGGGAAGAGAACAAGCTTATTTAGATGGAAAAATAGAAAAAAGATTATTGAAAAAAGCGAAAGATGTACAAACAGCCAAAAATGAGAATGCTAGAAATGGAAAATGGAATGCATTAATGAACCAAATCCATGCACAACTTGGCAAAGAAATTAAAACAGATTATATTCATTTTTGGGACAAACCAGTTGATATTAAATAAAAAGTGTAGTAATGAATTTCTACGATAAATATTAAATTTAATGGGGGTTACTCGCGATGAAGAAGTGGTTACGAACAGTTTTATTTTTACTAGTTATATCATTAGCAGTTTTAACTGCATGTGGTGATGGTGGTTCAAAGGAAACAGATGGAGAGGCATCTGGTTCTGATAGTGAAGAAGGAGACGAAATGGAAGAATTAACGGTCCAATTCGTACCATCACAAAATGCAGATACGTTAGAGGCAAAAGCAAAGCCATTGGAAAAATTACTAGGAGATGAATTAGGTATTCCGGTAAAGGTAAGTGTTTCAACGGATTACAATACAATAGTTGAAGCAATGAAATCGGATAAAGTAGATGTTGGGTTCTTGCCACCAACAGCATATGTCCTTGCTGAAGAACAAGATGCAGCAGAAGTTATTATTCAAGCACAACGTTATGGTGTAAATGATGAGGATGGATCTCCAACAGATGAATTAGTAGATTCTTATAAATCTATGTTTATTGTTAGGGAAGATTCCGATATTCAATCGGTAGAAGATTTAAAGGGAAAGAAAATTGGATATCAAAATGTTACTTCATCTGCAGGATTTGTATGGCCAGCTGCAACATTGATGGATGCAGGTATTCATCCGTTAGAAGACATGGAGCCAGTTACGTTAAAAGGACATGACCAAGCGATTATATCTTTACTAAATGGTGACATAGATGTAGCTGTAACTTTCCAAGATGCACGTAATGTTGTTGCAGGTGACTATGAGGACGTATTTGAAGAAACAAGAGTTATAGAATTTACAGAACCAATTCCAAACGATACAATCACGGTTCGTCCAGAAATTAGTGACGATATGAAAGAAAAAATCACAAAAGCGTTTATTGAAATAGGAAAAGATGAAGAAGGTCAAGAAATTATTCGCGATATCTATTCACATGAAGGTTATGTAGAATCACAGGATAGCAACTTCGATATCGTTCGAGAATATGAAGAAAAAGTCAGCAAAGAAGTGAACTAATTAAATTTTTAATTGAATAAAGTTCCTAATAAAGGATAAAGGGAAAAGGCAACCGGTAGCTTAGCTATTTTCGGTTAGCCTCCTTTTATTCTTTTACTATTGTTATGAAAGTGGGTAGTATTTTGATAGAATTTAAAAATGTTTCTAAAGTATATCCAAACGGTACACGCGGTTTAACAAATATTGATTTAACAATTGAAGAAGGCGAATTTGTTGTTATTGTAGGCTTATCCGGTGCAGGGAAATCAACATTTTTACGTTCTGTTAATCGGCTTCATGAAATTACGGAAGGGGAAATTAATGTAAACAATAAATCGATTACCAAAGCAAAAGGAAAAGCTCTTTATGAGATAAGACGTGACATCGGGATGATATTTCAAAATTTCAACCTAGTGAAGCGTTCATCTGTGATGCGAAATGTTTTATCAGGTCGAGTAGGATACCATTCTACATTAAGAATGATTTTTGGGCTGTTTCCCAAACATGATAAGGAACTAGCTTTAGATGCATTAGAACGTGTTGGTTTAAAAGATAAAGCATATGTACGAGCAGATCAATTATCTGGTGGTCAACAACAACGAGTATCGATTGCTAGAGCATTAGCACAGGAAGCGAAAGTTATTTTAGCTGATGAGCCAGTCGCTTCATTGGACCCATTAACAACGAAACAAGTAATGGACGACTTAGCAAAAATCAATGAAGAATTAAAGATAACAATGATAGTCAACTTACATTCTGTTGATCTGGCTAAGAAATATGCAACACGGATTATCGGCCTTAAGGAAGGAAAAGTTGTGTTTGATGGTTCGGTATCAGAAGCAACTGATAAAGCGTTTGAACAAATATATGGAAAAGTTGATGAAGAAAATGTGAGGAAGAGGGCTGCGAAATGAGAAAAGTAGAAGTTCAACAACAACCACAAAATCTTTCTATTCCTCCTTCCAAGACAAAGCCTATATTAACAATGATTCTTATCATGTTATTAGTCCTTGGAAGTGGATGGCAAATTAATTTTTCTTTCACTGAGTTAATCGATGGTCTTCCGAATATGTGGGAATTAATTGTTCAGTTAGTGCCACCTAATTGGGCTTACTTTTCTGAAGTGACTTCTCCAATGTTAGAAACAATACGTATGGCCGTGGTAGGTACAACCTTTGGTGGGCTTTTAGCTTTTCCTTTATCCATGTTAGCAGCAAAAAACATCTTTTTTTCTTCGTGGATAACAGGACCAGCAAGATTTATTTTAAACCTTATACGAACACTTCCAGAACTTTTATTAGCAGCGTTATTTGTTGCCATCTTTGGTATTGGACCAATACCAGGAATATTTGCGTTAATGTTATTTTCCCTAGGAATTATTGCAAAATTATTTTATGAATCTGTTGAATCAATTGACCCAGGTCCAATGGAAGCAATGACAGCAGTTGGCGCAAATAAAATAAAATGGATCATTTTTGGAGTCGTTCCACAAGTGATGTCTTCTTTTATGTCGTTTTTCTTATATGCATTCGAAATTAATATCAGGGCTGCGGCAGTATTAGGATTAGTTGGTGCAGGTGGAATAGGATTGTATTATGAAAAGACACTCGGATTTTTTGAATATGGAAAAACGTCATCCATTATTGTATATACACTGATAGTCGTTCTGATTATTGACTACTTTAGTACGAAAATAAGGGAGAAATTAACATGACACAAAGTAAAGGACTTGTCTATATTCGCCGATTTGTCATTGTACTCGCCGTATTAGCTATATATATATGGGCATTTGCAGGATTACCTACTTTAGAATTAAAAGAAACCTCGATAGAAGTTATATCAGCAATTCTTGCAGGGATATTCTCACCTGATTGGGGATATGTATATGATCCTGGTGGAGAAGACTTACTCCGTGGATTGTTAGATACAGTTGCAATTGCTATATTGGGTACATTTATTGCTGGAATTCTTTGTATCCCATTTGCATTTATGGCAGCAAATAATATTATGAAAAATAAGGCAGTAGTAGGAATTAATAAGTTTATATTGAGCTTTATTCGTGTTTTTCCAGATATTGTGCTTGCATTATTATTTATTAAAGCTGTTGGTCCAGGAGAATTTGCAGGGGTATTAGCCTTAGGTATTGGTGCAATCGGAATGTTAGGAAAATTAATCTCAGAGAGTATTGAAAATGTTGATTTAAGTGCAAAAGAAGCATTAATAGCAACAGGTGCTAACCCAATAAAAACATTTATTTTTGCCATCGTTCCACAAGTTCTACCAAACTATTTTTCCTTTGTAATGTATCGTTTGGAAGTTAATATGCGTGCTGCAACAGTCCTAGGGGTTATTGGTGCAGGAGGTATTGGAACACCACTTATTTTCGCCTTAAGTGTTAGAGACTGGGAGCGAGTTGGGATAATTCTACTAGGTATTATCGTTATGGTAACCATTGTCGATATTATTTCCAGTAAGGTTAGAGCTCGTTTTACATAAAAACATTCAGTAGGGGAGGCCCTGCTGTGTGTTTTTTGTTCTTAGCTCCACTTTTATTCCTCCGAATACTATGGTAATGTTTAGTTAGAAAAAATATCCAATTGGAAAGGATGCAACGAATGGAAATAATGATTTTTTATGGTGTAGGTATGATAGGTATTGCTATTATACTTATCGCTTTTATGGGGTTTCTTAGTAATATGTTGAAAAAAATTAGTCGTAAATTAGAAGAGTCACCCGTGCATGAATTAGAAGAAAGAATTAGTCAGTTAGAAAATGAAATTGCTTTATTAAAAAAAGATAAAAGATAAAAGATAAAAACAAGCATCCTAAAATGCCTGTTTTTTGATTTTTAATATGTATCAAAAGTCCACTGAATATCTTCTGTTTTTCGATAGGATTTTAAGGAAAGCATAAGTAAAATCCGTGCTTTTATTAGAGTCAGATTATCACCACTGATAAGATTTCAGAGCATATGAGAAATAAATGTAATATATATTAACTTAATTACTTTGATAAAAAGTGTAAAATAAAGGGACTTACGCTTTCATTGTAAGTTTTTTTAAAAAAAAGGTGTAAAGAATACCAGATAGCTACAGAATATGTAACTTTTGCAATTTTAATACCTTTCATTATTTTACCTCTTCTATCAAATGCTGATTCGTTGTTTGGACGGAGCATCAGAACTTAAAGATGTAATTGGACGTTGGGAACCAACTAATACGACGGCCTTGTTCGTATTTAAGGTTAGATGTAGAAAATAGGCCGTTTCTTCTAATGTACTTGTTCCTTGTGTGATGACAACTCCGTCAAAATCCTTTTCCTCTACATAATATTCGATTTGCTTTTTTAAGATAGCCTTTTTCTTTTTTTAATATAAATAGAATTTATTATATGTGCAATGGAGGGGAATTACAAGTTAAATAAAAATAAATGGGATTGACTTTTCGGAATCTTCCTCATAAAATAAAGAATAAAACTATTTTAGGGGGGCTTACATGAAAGCAGTAGAAAGAATTAGTAGACTAGCAGGAAATACGTTTGCGCTATGGGTGATATTATTTGGAATTCTAGCATTTTTGTTCCCAAATGGATTTACTTGGATTGCTCCTCACATATCCTTGTTGCTAGGAATTATTATGTTTGGGATGGGGATGACGCTTTCATTGGATGATTTTAAGGGTATTGTGAAAGCACCAAAAAGTGTTTTTGTAGGAGTTCTCGCGCAATACACAATTATGCCTTTAATTGCCTTTGGACTAGCTCATTTATTTAAACTTTCTCCAGAAGTAGCTGTTGGGGTGATTTTAGTTGGTTGTGCCCCAGGTGGTACAGCATCGAATGTAATGGCCTATTTAGCTAAAGGAAATACCGCATTATCTGTAACTATTACAGCGGTATCAACTGTTTTAGCACCTATTCTCACCCCGGCATTGACTTGGCTTTTAGCAAGCCAATGGTTACCTGTTTCGGCGGGAAGCATGTTTGTTTCTATTGTACAAATCGTTCTTATTCCAATTGTACTTGGTATTGTTATTCGAGTTATTTTTACAAAGCAAGTAGAAAAAAGTGTAAAGGCATTGCCACTAATCTCTGTAATCGGTATTGTAGCTGTCGCAGCAGCTGTCGTTGCAGTTAATAAAGAATCAATTGCATCATCAGGATTACTTATATTTTCTGTAGTTGTTTTACATAATCTATTTGGATTGTTAATTGGATTTTTATTAGCAAAACTACTCCGATTTGATTATGCCGATCAAAAAGCAATATCCATTGAAGTAGGCATGCAAAATTCAGGCCTTGCATCTGCACTTTCATTAGCACATTTTGCTCCAATTGCAGCTGTGCCAAGTGCCATATTTAGTGTATGGCATAATATTTCAGGACCATTATTAGCGACATGGTGGGGAAAAAGAGGTAATGCCAGAGAGATAATACAAGATGCAAATAAAAAATTAGCTTGAATGTATTATTGTTTTTTGAAGTATTTGTTGAAAATGAGACATTATTTAATATCTTTTTAATTTAAAAAGTCTAAAAATATTGAATTGTAGGTTGAATCATTCTATAATAATCCGAAAGAAAGGTAGGGAATACGATGAAAAAAGATCTACGCAACAAGAGTAAAGTATTCAGTGAAGGGCCAATTAAAGCACCAAACCGTGCGATGTTAAGAGCTGTAGGTGTGACAGATGGAGATTTTAAAAAACCAATGGTAGGAGTGGCAAGTACATGGAGTGAAGTAACACCATGTAATATTCATCTAAATGATTTGGCTAAAAGAGCGAAAAAAGGAGCAAGAGAAGCTGGGACTGTTCCACTCATGTTTAACTCGATTACCGTTTCTGACGGGATATCGATGGGGACAGATGGAATGCGCTATTCATTACCAAGTCGTGATGTGATTGCTGATTCAATTGAGACTGTTGTCGGTGCAGAAAGTTTAGATGGACTAGTAGCAATAGGGGCATGTGATAAAAATATACCTGGATGTTTAATGGCAATTGCTAATGCAGAGGTTCCGGCTATTTTTGCTTATGGTGGAACTATTTCTCCCGGAAAACTTCATGGAAAAGATATTGATCTTGTCTCTGTATTTGAAGGGGTTGGAAGGCATAATAAGGGAGATATTGATGATGAGGAATTATATGCAATTGAATGTAATGCCTGTCCTGGAGCAGGGGCTTGTGGTGGAATGTATACCGCAAATACGATGGCATCTGCTGTTGAAGCGATGGGGATGAGTTTACCTGGAAGTGCATCAAATCCTGCAGAATCTATCGAAAAAAGAGAGGATTGTGAGGCAGCCGGACAAGCCATATATAATTTACTAGAAAAAGGTATTTATCCAAAAGATATTATGACGAAAAAAGCATTCGAAAATGCAATTACAGTTGTTATGGTATTAGGTGGATCAACAAATGCTGTATTACACTTGATGGCAATGGCACATGCGATTGATGTGGATTTAACATTGGAAGATTTTAACCGAATTCAAGAAAAAGTTCCACATTTAGCAGATATGAAGCCAAGTGGAAAATATGTAATGCAAGATTTACATATGGCTGGTGGTGTACAGGCAGTTATGAAATATTTATATGAAGAAGGATTTTTACATGGGGATTGTCTTACAGTAACGGGAAAAACCGTTGCTGAGAATTTACAAGATGCACCATCATTGAAGGCTGACCAAAAAGTCATTATGCCTTTGGATAAACCGAAGCGTAAAAATGGACCTTTAATTACGTTAAAGGGAAATCTTGCACCAAGTGGAGCAGTAGCTAAAGTTTCTGGGCTTAAAGTAACAAGACATACAGGACCTGCCCGTGTTTTTAATACAGAAAAAGAAGCAGCAGACGCCATTCAGCAAGATCATATTAAAGAAGGAGATGTCCTTGTCATTCGCTTTATTGGTCCAAAAGGTGGGCCAGGAATGCCAGAAATGCTTTCAATATCTAGTTTACTTGTTGGAAAAGGGCTTGGAGAAAAAGTTGCTCTACTAACAGATGGTAGATTCTCCGGTGGTACGCATGGACTTGTTGTTGGGCATATTGCACCAGAAGCACAGGATGGTGGGCCAATTGCTTTGTTAGAAGAAGGGGATGAAGTAACGATTGATTCAGAAGAAAAAATAATATCTTTTGCAGTATCTGAAGCAGAATTGGACAAACGCCGTCAAAACTGGGAAGCCCCACCATTATACAAAAAAGGAATTCTCGGAAAATATGCTCATATCGTTTCATGTTCATCCAAAGGTGCGGTAACGGATTTTAAATAAAATGATTGAAAAGGCCTCGAAATTTTTTGAGGTCTTTTTATTTTGTACACCCTAAATAAACATTTGTCCTGCTGGGAATGAGTTTTTTATATTTTGTAACAAATTTGTAAAGAAAGAAAATTCAAACCTAATTCCCTTATCGTCATGCATGTGTAAGCGTATACAGAAAAAAGACTTATCTAAAGTATCTAAAAATTTTACAAAAAAGGTATTGACCAATTGAAATAAACGTTATATGATATACGACAATATCAATTAGAACCAAAGAGAGATAAATCATTCAACTTAAAATAAAAAAATGCGTTGACGGGAATAAAAGAACAAAGTAGATTGTATTCACAGAGATCCGAGGTTGCTGAAAGCTCGGAAATACAATTTTGTTCTGACATCATCCCTGAGTGCTATGCTGAAAGATAAATACGACTAGGCATAGCCAGGTGAAACATTTCACCTGTTATCAAAAAGGCTTCTAATATGCCGGTGAGTTAGTATTCGAAAGAATGCTAAAAAACTAGGGTGGTACCGTGGAAAGAAAGCTCTTTTCACCCCATTATATCTGTTGTAATGCAGATTTATAGGGTGAAGAGAGCTTTTTTAGTTTACCAAATAAGTAAACAGTAATTTGATAGATCTCTTGAGGACCAAGAAGTAAAAAGAGTGTTTCTTGTAGAATCCCATTGTAACTTCTATTTTGTGAATTTTCTCTATTTGGCTATATCCGCTAAAAGAGATTTATAATAACAAACTATTGAGGAGGTTAAAACATTGAAGGTTAAGTTAGAATCAGAAATGAGGGCTGTTCAAAATGTGGTGACGGGTGCTGATTTATTAATTCAATCATTAATTGATGAGGATGTTGAAGTAATTTTTGGTTATCCAGGCGGAGCAGTACTCCCTATTTATGATGCATTGTATCGTCAGAAACACTCTTTCCAACACATTTTAACACGCCATGAGCAAGGAGCCATCCACGCAGCTGAAGGTTATGCACGAACAACAGGAAAGCCAGGTGTCGTTTTTGCTACATCTGGACCAGGGGTAACGAACATAATTACAGGAATTGCGGATGCGATGATGGATTCATTACCAATTATTGCTTTTACAGGTCAGGTAACGAAGACGGTTATTGGTACAGATGCTTTTCAAGAAGCAGATGTGATGGGGATTACAACACCAATTACGAAATATAATTATCAAGTAAAAGAATTATCAGACCTTCCAAGGGTCGTAAAAGAAGCATTTCATATTGCAACTACAGGTAGGCCAGGACCAGTTGTTATCGATATACCGAAAGATGTGACACAAGAATTATCAGTAGGTGAGTATGATTGTTCATTCTCTTTGCCTGGTTATCAACCAACAATTCGTCCTAATCCATTACAAATTACGAAATTAGCAGATTCCATAGAACAGGCACAAAGACCAGTTATAGTTGCTGGAGCAGGAGTATTGTTTGCGGAAGCCACAGATGAATTAAAAGAGCTAGTAGAAACATATAAACTCCCAGTTACAACAACATTACTTGGTTTAGGGAGTTTTCCTGGAACACATCCATTATCACTTGGAATGGCAGGAATGCATGGAAATTATGTAGCAAATATGGCTATCTATAAATCTGATTTATTGATAAATATTGGAGCCCGTTTTGATGATCGCCTAACAGGAAACCTACATCACTTTGCACCAAAAGCAAAAGTTGCTCATATCGATATTGATCCAGCTGAGATTGGAAAAAATGTAAAAACAGAAATACCGATTGTTGCAGATGCTAAAAAGGCATTACAAGCATTATTGCAAAAAAGAATTCAAACGCCTAAACATGATAAATGGTGTGAAACTTTAGCACATAATAAACAAGAGTATCCATTTTGGTATGACCATCCAGAAGAATACATCTCTCCACAAGGATTAATTGAAAAAATTCACTCCGTAACAAATGGAGAGGCAATTATTACGACAGATGTAGGGCAACATCAAATGTGGGCAGCACAATATTACACCTTAGATAGCCCGAATAAATGGGTCACATCTGGTGGACTTGGAACCATGGGATTTGGTTTCCCAGCAGCAATTGGAGCTCAATTAGGAAATCCCGAAGAATTAGTTGTATCTATTGTTGGGGATGGTGGCTTTCAGATGACATGTCAAGAACTATCAGTAATACATGAAAAGAATCTCCCTGTAAAAGTAATAATTTTAAATAACGAGGCTTTAGGTATGGTTCGCCAATGGCAGGAGAAGTTTTTTGAAAAACGGTATTCTGAATCCGTTTTTGCAACAAATCCGGATTTTGTAAAATTAGCAGAGAGTTATGGTGTAAAAGGAGTTCGAGCTACTAAAGAAGAAGATGTTTTGGCTACGTTAGAAGCAATTTTTTCCTATGATGGTCCAGTAGTTGCAGATTTTAGAGTCTGTCAACAAGAAAATGTTTATCCGATGATAGCACCTGGAAAAGGAGCACATGAAATGTTAGGGGTGAAAAGATGAAACAAATCATTACAGCCACTGTCCAGAATCGAAGTGGTGTCCTCAACCGTATTACAGGGATGTTAAATAAACGACAATTTAATATTGAAAGTATTACAGTTGGTGCCTCTGAAATAGAAGGTATTTCTAAAATGACCATTGTTGTAGATGTGAATGATCATCAAAAACTAGAACAACTAACCAAACAGTTAAATAAACAAATTGATGTATTAAAGGTGTCTGATATAACTGATCAAGCAATTGTTGCTAGAGAACTTGCACTTATTAAAGTTGTCGGTAGCGGCCAACTCCGAGCAGAAATTCAAGGAATTATCGCACCATTCCGGGCATCAATAATCGATGTAAGTAAAGACAATCTAACCATTCAAGTAACAGGGAAACAAGAAAAAGTAGATGCATTAATCACACTTTTAAAACCATATGGAATTAAAGAGTTAGCAAGGACAGGAATGGTTGCCTTTTTAAGAGGACAACAACCATCTCATGTAACAGAAATAAATTCAGCATTATCAATATAAACGGTAAAAAATTTACTGTTATTTTTCGGAATATATTATATTCATTAATTTTTCAGTAAATTATTCTTTAGGTACCCATGTATAAGAAGAAATGAAACACGTGAGTAATTAAATTTTCCATATATGTGTAGAAATTACACAATTAAAAATTAGGGAGGAATGGATGATGGCAAAAGTACTTTATAATGGTGATATTCAAAACGAGGTATTAAAAAACAAAAAAATCGCGGTGGTTGGTTATGGTTCACAAGGGCATGCACATGCACTGAATCTTCGTGATAGTGGATTTGATGTTGTTGTTGGGCAAAGACCAGGAAAATCGCAAGTAAAGGCAGAAAATGATGGTTTCACTGTAAAGCCTGTTTCTGAAGCTGTAAGTGAATCAGATGTAGTTATGATTCTTTTACCGGATGAGCTGCAAACGAAAGTGTATAAAGAAAGTATCGAACCTAACTTAAAAGCTGGGAATGCACTCGTATTTGCACACGGATTTAATGTTCACTTTAATCAAATTGTTCCACCAGAAAATGTGGATGTTTTCCTTGTTGCGCCGAAAGGACCTGGACACCTCGTTCGTCGCACATATGAAGAAGGTGCCGGGGTACCTGCTTTGTATGGTGTCTATCAAAATGTAACAGGAAATGCTAAGAATCTTGCACTTGCTTATGCAAAGGGAATCGGAGCTGCACGCGCTGGAGTTCTAGAAACGACATTTCAAGAAGAAACAGAGACAGATCTATTTGGCGAGCAAGCTGTACTATGTGGAGGGCTCACAAGTCTTGTAAAAGCAGGTTTTGAAACATTAACAAATGCTGGTTATCAGCCAGAAGTTGCTTATTTTGAATGTTTGCATGAGATGAAGTTGATTGTTGACTTGATGTATGAAGGTGGCTTAGAAAATATGCGTTATTCTATTTCTGATACTGCACAATGGGGAGACTTTGTTTCTGGGCCAAAAGTGATTAATGACGAAACGAAAGAGCGTATGGAAGAAATTCTAGCAGAAATTCAGTCAGGAGAGTTCGCTAAAGGGTGGATACTTGAAAATCAAGCAAACCGACCGCAATACAATGCAATAAATAGGCAAGAAAATGAACATTTAATTGAAAAGGTGGGTAGAGAATTACGTAGTTTAATGCCTTTTGTTAAACAGCCAGTAAATGAAGAAGAGCAAAAGCAACAAAAGGATGTGAAAGAACATGTCACGAATTAAAATTTTTGATACAACACTACGAGACGGTGAGCAATCTCCCGGTGTGAATCTGAATGCAGTCGAAAAACTAGAGATTGCTAGACAACTAGAACGTCTAGGAGTGGACCGGATGGAAGTGGGGTTTCCCGCTTCCTCCAAAGGTGATTTTGAAGCAGTAAAGCGAATTGCTGAAACAATCAAAGAAACATCTGTGGCAGCTTTATCTAGATCTGTTCAATCAGATATTGATACAGCATGGGAAGCATTAAAAAATGCAGAGGATCCATGCCTACACCTATTTATCGCTACTTCCCCTATTCACATGGAATATAAGTTAAAAAAAACACCTGAAGAAGTTATCGAAACAGCTGTACGAACGGTTTCCTATGCAAAAGAACGTTTTTCAGAAATTGAATGGTCTGCAGAAGATGCTTCCAGGTCTGATTTAAACTTTTTAGCCGAAATCATAGAAAAGGTGATTGATGCCGGGGCAACTGTTATTAATTTACCGGACACAGTAGGTTATACAACACCAAAGGAATACGGTGACATGTTTCGCTTTATAAAAGAAAATGTACCAAATATTGATCAAGTATGTCTATCTTGTCATTGTCATGATGATTTAGGAATGGCTGTTGCAAATTCAATCGCTGCTGTTGAAAATGGTGCAACACAAATAGAAGGAGCAATCAATGGGATTGGTGAACGAGCAGGAAATGCCTCTCTGGAAGAAATCGTTGTTGCTCTAAAGATTCGCTCAGATTTTTACCCATACACAACGGGATTAAAATTAAACGAAATCAAACGAACTAGTAATCTTGTGGCTAAACTAACAGGAATGCATGTGCAAGCAAATAAAGCTATTGTTGGTAGAAATGCATTTGCACATGAATCAGGAATTCATCAAGATGGTGTGTTAAAAAATAAAGAAACATATGAAATTATTACACCAGAAATGGTAGGCGTAAACGTTGACAATCTATACCTCGGAAAACACTCTGGGCGCCATGCATTTAAGGAAAAGGTAAAAGAAATGGGCTATAAACTTTCAGAAGAAAAATTAAAAGAAGCATTTCAAGCTTTTAAGAGTCTAACAGATCGTAAAAAAGAAGTAACAGATGATGATTTATTTACGATTTTAATGGATGTTCAGATTGATACAAAGGCCATTTCTAAGTATGAATTAGATGTTTTTCAAGTACAATATGGTACTTCAAATATCCCAACAGCAACCGTTTCTTTACGCACACCAAGAGGAGAATCCATTCAAGCAGCATGCACTGGTCAAGGAAGTGTAGAAGCTTTATATAATACACTAGATAATCTTATAGAAGAAGAATTAAAATTGCTTGATTACCAATTGAATTCTGTTGGTAGTGGAAAAGATGCATTAGCAGAATCTTATGTTCAATTGTCGGTGAATGGAACAACTGTCAATGGAAGAGGAACAGCACAAGACGTTCTAAAAGCATCAAGTCACGCATTTTTAAATGCTGTTAATCGATATATTATAAAGGAAAATACATCAGAAAAAGAGCTTGTTAAAAATAGTTAAAATTGATGATAGTTTACAGGAGGAAAATTAGCTATTTCAACTGGGGTAATATTTTGGAAATAAATGAAACGAAACAAAATAAAATTAGGAGGGTATCGCATGGGTAAGCAAGTTGTTTTACTTCCGGGTGACGGGGTCGGTAAGGAGATTATGCAGTCAGCGAAGGTAATTTTAGAAGCGATCAGTAATGAATATGGCTATTCATTTACTTTTCATGAACACTCCATTGGTGGGGATGCCATTGATAAATATGGCGTCCCACTTCCACAACAAACAGTAGAAGCATGTAAGGAAGCAGATGCGATTTTGCTTGGTGCGGTAGGTGGTCCGAAATGGGATAATATTTCTGCTCATAATCGACCGGAAAAGGGACTACTGGGGATCCGAAAGGAAATGGGATTATTTGCCAACTTAAGACCAATCAAAGGGATCAATGCGTTATTATCTGCCTCTCCATTAAAAGAGGAATTCATTAAAAATAGTGATATCCTCATTATTCGTGAGTTAACAGGTGGTCTTTATTTTGGTGAACCAAGTGAAAGACGTGACAATGGAAATAGCGTTGTAGACACCCTTTTTTATCGTCGTGATGAAATGGAGAGAATCATTGATAAAGCTTTCCAACAAGCTATGAAGCGAAGTAAACACCTCACCTCTGTGGATAAAGCAAATGTTTTAGAATCAAGTCGTCTATGGAGAGAAGTTGTAGAGGAAAAACGTCAAGAATATCCTGAAGTCGAAGTAGAACATTTACTTGTTGATGCGGCTGCAATGAAGTTAATTACCCAACCAAATGCTTTTGATGTCATTGTAACGGAAAATTTATTTGGAGATATTTTAAGTGATGAGGCATCTGTTTTGACCGGTTCTTTAGGGATGCTTCCATCTGCAAGTATGCGAGAAGATCATGTTGGATTGTATGAACCAGTACACGGCTCAGCCCCAGATATTACTGGTAAAGGTATTGCAAATCCTTTGGGAATGATTTTATCAACAGCGATGATGCTAAGACATTCTTTTCAAATGGATGAAGCAGCAACAGAAATTGAAAGAGCAGTTAATTATGTACTTGATTTAGGTTATCATACACCAGACCTAGCGAAAATAGGTCAGAAAGCAATCACAACAAAAGAAATGACTGATTTAATTGTTGATCATATTACATTGAAAAGCATTAGCGATAGTATTTGCAGTGTTTATGTGTAGTGAGGAGGTAAAATGTGAAGCAACCAAAAACGATTATTGAAAAAATATGGGATAAACATGTCGTTCATCGGGAAGAAGGAAAGCCAGATTTACTTTATATTGATTTACATTTAGTTCATGAAGTAACATCTCCACAAGCTTTTGAGGGATTGCGAATAAATCAACGCAAAGTTCGCAGACCAGATTTAACATATGCAACAGTAGATCATAATGTCCCAACGAAAAATAGAGACGTGATTAAGGATAAAATTGCGAAAAAACAGATGGAAACATTAAAAAATAATTGTGAAAAATTTGGAATTCCACTAGCAGATATGTATCATCCTGACCAAGGTATTGTACATGTAATTGGCCCGGAACTTGGTTTAACACAACCTGGAAAAACAATCGTTTGTGGAGATAGTCATACATCCACACATGGTGCATTTGGTGCCATTGCTTTTGGAATTGGCACAAGTGAAGTAGAACATGTTCTTGCAACACAATCATTATGGCAAGAAAAACCAAAGACATTGAATGTACATGTCGAAGGTAATCTTGCGGTTGGTGTGACAGCGAAGGATCTTATTTTAGCAATCATAGCCAAGTTTGGCATAAAGTTTGGAACGGGTCATGTTATTGAATATACAGGAGAAGCAATCCGTAATCTTTCCATGGAAGGGCGTATGACCATTTGTAATATGTCGATTGAAGCTGGTGCAAAAGCAGGATTAATTAGCCCAGATGAAAAGACGATTGAATATTTAAGAGGAAAAAGGCATGTTCCAAAGGGAGAAGACTTTGATAAAAAGACTGAGGAATGGCTTTCCTTAAGAACCGATGAAGGAGCTGTTTATGATAAACAAGTGACGATCCATGCCGATGAAGTAGAACCGCAAGTAACATGGGGAACAAATCCAGGAATGTGTGTCCCAATTAGTGGACGTACTCCAAATTTACAAGATGTAGATCAAAAAGCAGATGTACAACGTGCTTTAGAATATATGGGATTGAAAGAAAATCAGCCTGTGACAGAAATTGAAATTGATCATGTGTTCATCGGTTCATGCACGAATTCACGTCTAAGTGATTTGCAAAAAGCAGCTGCCATTGTCAAAGGAAGAACAGTAAATGAAGAAGTACGTGCAATTGTTGTTCCAGGTTCATTCCAAGTGAAAAAAGCAGCAGAAGAAAAAGGATTAGATCAAGTTTTCAAAGAAGCTGGTTTTGAATGGCGTGAAGCGGGTTGTAGTATGTGTTTGGCGATGAATGATGATATCGTTCCACCAGGTGGAAGATGTGCATCCACATCGAATCGGAATTTTGAAGGAAGACAAGGAAATGGAGCACGTACCCATTTAGTTAGTCCAGAAATGGCCGCAGCAGCTGCGATTGAAGGACATTTTATCGATGTACGGAAATATAATCAAGTATTGGAACGAATGAATCGGTGAATTTGGTTCCTTTCAAAAGCCTTTTGAAAAAGTGAATAAACGGCATTAGCAATAAAACATATGATTAGTATGGAATGGAGGTGCCATGATGGAAGCAATACAATCACATACAGGTTTCGTATATCCATTAAACCGTGCAAATGTTGACACAGACCAAATCATCCCAAAACAATTTTTAAAGCGAATCGAACGAACCGGTTTTGGTAAATATTTATTTTTCCATTGGCGTTTTGATGACAATGGAATGAAACGAGCGAATTTTAGCTTAAATGAAGTAAAATATGAAGGTGCAACTATTTTACTTGCTGGAGAAAATTTTGGTTGTGGTTCCTCAAGAGAACATGCACCATGGGCCTTATTAGATTATGGATTTCGCATTATTATTGCTCCTAGTTTTGCAGATATTTTTTATAATAATGCCTTAAAAAATGGAATTATTCCAATTCAAATGGATGCAAAACAGGTAAAAGAGTGGATGGATGAAGCAGCACAGGAAAAGCTAGTTTTAACAATTGACTTAAGGAAAAAAAATATATTAAAGAGAGACGGGGAAATTATCCCATTTGAAATATCCACATACCATCAAAAGAAACTATTAAATGGTTGGGATGATATTGCATTAACATTGCAACATGAAGAGAAAATAAAAGCTTATGAAAATCGGTATCTATAAGAGGAAAGAATAGACTTTAAAATAATAGGGAGAGTGGTTTGCTTGGGAATTTTTTAACAGGAGAAAGAATACACACAGCTTTTGCAAAATTACGTCCGATTGTTCATCGTACTCCAATCCTAACATCCAACACAACAAATCGTCTGGTAGGAAGAAGAGTTTATTTCAAAATGGAGAATCAACAAAAAACAGGGGCATTTAAATTTAGGGGAGCAACATTTAAATTGATGCAATTAAAAAAATCACAACTACAAAAGGGAGTAATTACGGCATCAGCTGGGAATCACGCTCAAGGCCTTGCATATGCGGCCACTAAATTAGACACGAAAGCAACAATATTTATGCCAGTTGGTACCCCAGAAGCAAAAGTGGAAGCAACCAAAAATTATGGCGCAGAAGTAGTGATTACTGGTGAAACGTTTCAGGAAGCATATGAAGCATCTGTTGAAAGGCAAAAAGAATCAAAAGCAGTTTATGTACATCCATTTGATGATGTGGATATCATGGCTGGCCAAGGAACGATTGCATTGGAGTTATTACGTCAAGAAGATCGAATAGATACAATTATTGCTCCAATTGGTGGTGGTGGATTGATCAGTGGAATTGCTACTGCTGCCAAACATGTGAATCGTCATATCCAAATTATCGGAGTCCAGGCGGAAAATTCCTCCGCAGTTTATGATAGTTTCCATCATCAGACGAGAAATGGAGAAGATAAACCTACTATTGCCGAGGGAATTGCAGTGAAGGAGCCAGGGGAAAAGACATTACCAATTATTACGAAATATGTGGATGATGTTGTCACCGTATCAGATGAACAGATTGCTTCTGCTATGATTTATATGTTAGAGCGAAATAAAATGCTTGTAGAAGGTGCAGGTGCTGCTGCTTTAGCTGCATTATTCGCCTATCATGAACAAATTGTTTCACGTCATACTGGAATCATTATTAGTGGTGGGAACATGGATGTGAGTATGATGCCAAGAATTCAACAACTCGCCCAAGACTTATCAACGAATCATGTTACAAAAAAACTGACAGTAAGTTATTAAAAAATACAGCGATTCTCTTCAAAAGAATCGCTGTATTTTTTGTTTACACATACTTTAATAAATGGATGTGATGGTCCTATGCTATAATTTCGGTACATCCTTTTTGTTTGATTTGAAAGAATAGATGTCATAAAGTTCCAGATTGAAATGAGGGATTATAATGAAGAAAATAATGATAGTGGAAGATGATCCTAAAATTGCAGAGCATTTACGGGAGTACATTGAAAAATATGGGTATGAAGTATTTGTAGCAGATGATTTTGAAAACCTAATGGGTGAATTTCGCTTTTTTCAGCCAAGCCTCGTTTTATTAGATATTAATTTACCGAGTTTTGATGGATATTATTGGTGCAGACAAGTTCGTTTAGAATCCATTTGTCCGGTTATTTTTATCTCGGCAAGAACTGGAGAAATGGACCAAGTCATGGCATTAGAAAATGGCGGGGATGATTTTATATCTAAACCATTTCATCCCGATATCGTAATGGCGAAAATCCGAAGTCAATTAAGACGTGCCTATGGAGAATATGCAGCTAAACAAGAAGAACGGATTATTGTAAAAGAAGGATTGAAGCTATATCTAGAAAGATTGGAGTTAAAATATAAAGAAAGGATAGTTTATTTAGCTAAAAAGGAAGCCGATATTTTGGAATATTTAATGATGCGACATCCTAGAATCGCAGGCCGAGAAGATCTCTTGGAAAGATTATGGGATGACCAAGCATATGTTGATGAAAATACATTAAATGTAAATATTGCTCGTGTTCGGAAAAAAATTTCTGAAATCGGAATAGAAGATGCTATTGAAACCGTTCGTGGAGCGGGGTATCGTTTGCGTATTACATGGATGGAATGATTTTTAACCAATGGATAAATTTTATCGGGTGGAGGTGGTGTGGTATGAAACTTTTCATAAAGGAACATTTGTTATTAATCATGGTACAATGTCTCCAGTTTTCGATTATATTACTAATTATTTGGCTTGATGGGTATGATGATTGGAAAATATTACTTTATGCCTTTTTTATTGGGCTATTTTTCTTAAGTGGTTATCTTATTTATCAATATATGACACATAGAGAATTTTATAAAAGATTAGAAAGAGAGTTCTTATCTCTTGATGAATCATTAGAAAAAACAGGTCATACGGCAGTTTCAGAGGCATTTGATGAACTAATTCGTTCCCAATATCGAATGTATATAAAAAAAATAAAGGAAATAGAAAGTACGAAAGAACAGCATCTGGAGTTTATTGATCGCTGGGTTCACCAGATGAAAACACCGTTATCTGTCATTGAATTAACAGCACAAAACCTAGATGAGCCGGATTCTTCCAGCATTCGTGAAGAAACAGAACGAATAAGTAACGGATTACATACTGTGCTTTCAATGGCACGCCTTCGCACTATTAAAGATGATTTTCACATTAAGCCTGTTTATTTAGAAAAACTCATCCATGAGGTAAACCAGGAAAATAAACGTTTTTTTATCAGAAACAAAGTATATCCGAAACTAGAAAAGGGTGATGGCGAGTGGATAGTCGAATCGGATGAAAAATGGCTCTTTTTTGTAATTACACAACTCATCCATAATGGTGTGAAATATTCAACGGGAAAGACGAATAAAATAAGTTTGTCATTATATGAAAGGGAAGAAGCGATTGTTTTGGAAATAACAGATTACGGAATTGGTATACCAGTTGTTGATCAAAAACGAATATTCCAGCCTTTTTTCACCGGTGAAAATGGCAGAAAATATAGGGAATCAACAGGAATGGGATTATATTTAGTAAAGGAAACTCTGGATTATTTAGGTCATTCCATTGAAATGAAGAGTGTCGTCGAAGAAGGCACCACTTTTCGAATTATTTTTGAAACCAATACTAACCTTACATAGATGTAATACTAATGAAAGAATCATCGATAGAAGCTAAAGCCTCAAATAAATTACACTAATAATAGAAAATCGAAAATTAAATAAAACATTGATGGATAGTTAGTATTCGGTGAAGTTGATTTTTTCAGAGAAGAAACATATTTCCTTGACTGTTTTCGTCTTGCCTACTATCTAACAATGTTCAAACTTTAATAAAAGGAGAGCTTGCTATGCTTCAAGTGAATGATTTAAATAAGGTCTATGAAGGTAAGGTCGCTTATCGTGCTTTGACAGATATAAATATGGAAGTTGGAAAGGGAGAATTTGTTGGTATTATGGGGCCTTCTGGAAGTGGAAAGACAACATTATTAAACTTAGTTGCAACAATCGACCAGCCAACTTCTGGTGAAATATTAATAGAAGGAAAGGATCCACACCAACTTAGTAAAAATAAATTGGCAAAATTCCGTAGACAACAATTAGGTTTTGTATTCCAAGATTTTAACTTACTCCATACATTAACTGTAGAGGAAAATATCGTTCTCCCATTAACTTTAGATGGCAAAAAAGTAAAAGAAATGAAAGAAAAGGCAAATGTAATTGCTGAAAAACTCGGTATCTCCCATATAATGAAAAAACGTACATTTGAAATATCTGGGGGTCAAGCACAGCGTGTCGCAGTTGCTAGAGCGATGATTCACCAACCGAAATTGCTTTTAGCAGATGAGCCAACAGGCAATCTAGATTCAAAATCGTCCAGAGATGTGATGGAGATGCTCGAAAACATTAATGAAACAGAAGAAACAACTATGCTACTTGTGACACATGATGCACAAGCTGCTAGTTACTGTGATCGTGTTATTTTTATTCGGGATGGACAATTGTACTCGGAGATTCATCGTGGGGAAAGTCAAAAGGGATTTTTCCAAAAAATAATTGATACACTTTCCTTATTAGGAGGGAATGACAATGACTTTTCGTCAATTCGCTCTTAATAATGTTCTTCGTAACAAACGATTATATGTAGCTTACTTTTTAAGTAGTATGTTTGCTGTAATGGTATTTTTCACATTTTCTATATTTGCATTTCATCCCGCCTTTCAGACAGGAGATATGCCGTCAAGTGCTATGAAAGGAATGCTCGTTTCTGGTGGTATCATTTATGTGTTTTCTTTCTTCTTTGTACTTTATTCTATGAGTTCTTTCTTGCAATCTCGGAAAAAAGAATTCGGTCTCTTAATGTTACTCGGAATGTCGTCACGGCAAATACGACGGATGACATTTTTGGAAAACATGTTAATTGGATTTTTAGCAACTATTAGTGGAATTGGAATTGGGTTAGTGTTTGCGAAAGTTATCTTGTTAATTGCAGAGAAAGTATTAGTGATAGATGAGACGTTGAACTTTTATTTTCCATTAGAAGCAATTGGACTTTCATTTATATCCTTTATTCTATTGTTTTTCGTTATTTCTATTTTTGTAACGTTTATCTTGCGTACAAATAAATTAGTAGATCTTATTAAATCAGATAAGAAATCAAAAGGCGAACCGAAAGCGTCTATTATTTTAACAATCATAGCTGTTTTACTCCTTGCAGCTGGTTATGGAACAGCGCTATATGTTGAAGGAATACAGGTTGTTATGGCATTGATTCCGGTAGTGATTGTCGTAACGATTGGGACATATTTATTTTTTACCCAATTAAGTGTCTATCTCATTCGTCGTCTGAAAAAGAATGAACATATTTTTTGGAAAAAGACAAATATGTTACTTTTTTCTGATTTATCATTTCGTATGAAAGATAACGCGAGGACTTTTTTCTTAGTAGCCATTATTTCAACAGTAGCGTTTAGTGCGATTGGAACCTTATTTGGTTTTCATTCCTATTTGATGAAAGGATTAAAAGATGCTAATCCATATTCTGTTGTATATGAATCTGTTGAAGATGAAGATGTTCAAAAGCAAATATCTGCAATTGATCAGATAATAGCGGATGAAAACGTAACAGCAAATAAAGAAGTTGTGGAAATGAATTATTTTGAAATTGGTATCGATTACCCGGTATTAATCGTGAAAGAATCAGACTATAATCGATTTGCTAAGTTATTAAATGAAAAAGAAATTAAATTAAAAAATAAAGCAGTAGTTGTTTCAGATAATCAAGCAAATATTGGTAATTTCCAAAATGAACAGAAGCTTATGGAAATAGGAATTCCATTAAAATCAGGTGAAAAAGTTCAAGCTTATTCGGAAGTTTCTACCAGTGTTCTTCAAGAAATGAATGCGTACTATATTGTCCGTGATGAAGTATTCAAGCAACTTCCTTCAGCTGTTAAACAAACAACTTTTGCTGCTTGGATGACGAAACAAGCAGATGAAGAACAACTAGTAGCCATAGGAGAAAAGGTGTTTGATCATTTTGATGAATATCATAATGCATTTTCTATGGACTACACAATCTATGAAATTGATAAAGCATATGGACCGATTCTATTTATTGGATTGTTTATCGGAATTGTCTTCTTTGTCTCAGCAGGTAGTTTCTTATATTTTCGCCTGTATTCGGATTTAGATGATGATAAGGAAAAATTCCAAGCAATTGCGAAATTGGGATTAACAAATAATGAATTGAAAAAAGTGATTAACCGGCAAACAGCGATTCTCTTTTTCGCACCAATTATTGTTGCCCTTATTCATGGTGCTGTAGCTCTTACGGCATTAATGCATCTGTTTGATTACAATCTTGTTAAGGAATCGGCAATGGTACTTGGAGGATTTGCGCTCATTCAAATTGCGTATTTCTTTATTGTTCGTTACTTTTATACAAAACAAATTCAACAAGCGATTAAATAAAAATATTATACACTACTTCTCATTTAAAAATATGATTAAAGCTGACTTTAATATTTTGTTAAGGTCAGCTATTTTATTATCTACAATAAATAAAATTCAAAAAATGATACAATAATAGAAATATCTACCTGAGAGGAGTCTCATTGATGCGAAAAATCCTACTTATATGCATTTCAATTATTTTTCTTTTGGCAGGATGTAATTTGTTGAGCTTTGAAAAAGACATAGCTGAAATGGATCCAAAAGACTTACCGGATGTTCCTGCTTTTCAGGATGATTTCACACGAGAATTTATGGCATCAACGGAAGAAGTAGGGGATGGTTATTATGTATTTCAATCGAAAACAGGTGGATACACGATGATGTATCCAGGAGATGCAAAAATGAGCCCTAGATATTATGAAATAAATAATGAATATTTTGAGTCCATTAGATTTGGATCAGATCATGAAGAAATAACAGGAGATACATATTCTGTTAGAGTGATTTATAAAACAGGAAAAAGAACAAATGATGTGGAAGTATTATTCAGTGTTTTATCAGACATGATTGGATATAAAGGTGATTATGAAGAAACAGAATTTGAAGATAAAATAATCTACTTTGCAACCATGAAGTTCGCACCAGAAGATATGGAAGGTAGTTCATATCGATTTTTTGGAATTGTTAAATCGAAAACTAGTAATCAGGCCGTGAGTTATTTATATAAGATTTATTGTAATGATAAGCAGGGGAATTGTAACTATGATATGGACTTCATTGAACAACATGTAAAAAAACTGATGAATTCAATTGAGTTTATAAATGAGGATTGATAGGTGGTTATATAATTGTCCAACCAGAAAGAAGTACTATCGGATGAGTTATTGCGTGACTCGTACTTTAGAATTGGAATATAAGGGTTTAAATGAACAAATAATTTGGCGGATTAAACTTGATGCTGAAATATATATCTATCATTCTGAATATTATATTGATGAAAAAGAAAGCAACGAGTCAATGGGAATAGATTTCAATATATTACAGTACATTATGATATCATTGATATGAATAGGGACTGAATGTAACGTAATAAATTTGTATGATTTGAGCTTTGCACCCTGATGTAGGTGCTTTTTTGTTGCTTGCAATTTCACCATAAAATAATGAGAAAATATAGTGAAATCGTGGTTGTTACACTAGATATAACATGCAAAAAAGGAGCGAGATTATGACTAATCCAATGGTACAAATTAGTGACTATTTGAATATGTATCGGTATCATCATCAAATTCCAGGAATTGTAGCAAGTATTATTCAAGGGGACAACATTATTTTCCAACAAGGATATGGCCGAACATCACTTGAGCAGGATGGAGTAATGATGAAGCCGGATAGCTTATTTTCCATACAACAGCTATCCGAAATATTTACGAGTCTTGCACTTCTTCATTTACAGGAGACTACCGATTTCAACTTGGATGAACCTATCAAGCAACATTTGCCATATTTTCATAAAACTTCTATTACATCTCGTCATCTATTAACACATATGTCCGGATTTCCAGGCGACCAGTGGCTTACAACTTTACTAGATGAAGCATTTGTGGAATTTACAAAAGATATGCCAGAATACCGAGTGATGTATGAACAGTTTTCGGAAATAGAAGAAAAAATTCCTCATATCAAAACACGGGAAGATGTAAGTAAATATTTTTCTACAATTGACCTTGAAAATGAACCCGGCCAAGTGCAGCACTATTTTCCAGATGGCTATGTTATAGCAGCAGATGTTCTGGAAAAGGTTAGTGGGGAGACTTATGAAAGGTATGTACAGAAATATGTTCTAGAGCCATTAAAATTGACGCAAACATTCATGAATACTCCGAAGCAGACAGATGAAAAAATGGCAAACTACTATCTCCATACAATTGGAGAGCCAATGCCTGCACCAACTCCGAATAATAAAATTGGAATACCTATGGGATTTATATATTCAACAGCAAATGATCTAATGAAACTGCTCAGCGAAATGATGCACCCAACAGGAAAAATTCTTTCTAATAGAAGTATGAAACAATTGTTTCCGACAGCGGGTGAACAGTCTTGGTTGGGGTGGCAGCGGAATAATCAACTTATGGAAAAAACAGGTAGTTATCCTGGTGTCAGTAGTTATGTTGCCATTCAGCCAGAACAATCCATTGGTGTTGTTTTATTATGTAATATGGATCAGATTTCTTTAAAAAATGTAGCGAAAAAGTTAATAAATCTTAGTATAAGAGTTTAATAGTCATCACAAAGGTCAGAGAAGAAAGCTTCTTTGACTTTTTTTATTAGGAATTAATGACATCCCTCCCAAAAGTTAGATGAAAATTATAATCTTTGGGGCGCAATACAAACACATCTTTTTATATGAAAGTGAAAAGAAAATATTGACAAAAGGATCAATTTACGGTAGGTTATAAAGTATATTTATTTTTCAGTAAATTCCAAATAGGCAACTAATTTATAGGAGAGATGGATACATGAAAATAAAGAAAGCAGAAATATATCAAGTGGAATATCCTTTAAAGGAACCGTTTATCATTTCATATGCAACATTTCATACGATGCCAGCTATTGTTGTGAAGTTACATACAGACACAGGAATTGTTGGCTATGGGGAAAGTGTTCCAGATGAACATGTGACAGGGGAATCCGTCAAAAGTGTTTATCATGCATTACAGAATCAATTACTTCCTGCGGTAACGAATGAAGACCCATGTAATCTTTTACATATCCATCAATTAATGGATGCTGTCCTCATTGGGAATGGATCAGCAAAAGCTGCCATTGATATTGCTTGTTACGATATTTTAGGTAAGGCAAGTAATCTACCAGTTTATAGTCTTCTAGGTGGGAGAAAGAAGGAAAATCCTACAATCCCAAGAGTATTAAGTATTTTAGAGCCAGAAGTATTGGCAAAGCAAGCACTTGAGGCGAAAGAGGCAGGTTATAAGGAAGTAAAGATGAAACTTGGAACAGATTATGAAAAAGATGTGGAACGTGTTCATAAAGTTCGAGAAGCTGTTGGGGGTAAAATGCTAATACGAGTGGACGTCAATCAAGGATGGGAAAATTTCCAACAAGCCAAACGAATGATGAAGCAGTTGGAACCATATGATGTAACATGGGTGGAACAACCTATCCGAGCCATAGATATTGGTTTTTTTAAACAGTTAAAAGAAAACGCTTCCATACCACTGATGGCAGATGAAAGTCTAGTAGATATTCAAGATTTACGAATTTTATCGGAACACCAATCTGTTGATTATATCAATATTAAGCTGATGAAAAGTGGTGGAATTTATCGTTCTCATCAGTTAGCAATCCAAGCAGAACTTGCAGGAATCGAGTGCCAAATTGGTTCTATGGTTGAATCAAGCATTGCTTCTGCGGCGGGTTTTCATGTTGCATTAGCCCGGCCAAACATAATATCCACGGAATTATCAGGACCGTTGAAGTTTTCAAAAGAACCTGGGAATCTCACTTATGACCTACCTTTTGTCAATATAACGGAAAAACCAGGACTTGGAATAGAGATAGATGAGACCGTCCTAGAAAATCTAACCATTCATTATAAGGAATGGAAAGGTTAAGTATATATTCCGCGATAGATTACTAAAAAAGGGGATGGTTATTTTCCTAAGTTCATGCCATTGATTTGTATATTTTGGAAAAGTGAACAAATATAAGGAGATGAATTTCATTCATGGATGTTCCTACGACGAAGAAGAAAAAACGCTTTATCCCGCATACGTATGCGATTATTTTCGCAATTATTGTATTGATGGCTGTGTTAACATATATTGTTCCAGCTGGTGAGTTCGAACGAGAAGTGATCGATGGGAAAGAAATGGTAATTCAAGGAAGTTATGAACAAATCGAACAACAGCCAGTATCATTTTTTGAAATATTTACGGCGCTACCAGAAGGAATGGAACGCGGTGCGCAAATTATCTTCTATATTTTCCTTGTGGGTGGTGCTTTTGGTGTTATTCGTGAAACTGGTGCCATTGATGCAGGAATCCATCGTCTTGTTCAAGCCATGGGGAAACAAGAACGATTTTTAATTCCAGTTGTCATGTTTGTTTTCTCTATTTTAGGGTTTACAACGGGAATGTCGGAGGAATCTATTATTTTCGTACCGATTGGAATTGCGATTGCCCGTGCACTTGGGTATGATGCCTTGGTTGGAACAGCAATGGTCGCATTAGGAGCAGCAAGTGGATTTATTGGTGGAATGATGAATCCATTTACGGTAGGAGTTGCTCAAGGAATTGCAGAGATTCCGATATTTTCTGGTATCTTATTTCGGTCAGTCGTCTATATTATCGTTTTAACTGTTGGAATTATTTATGTCATGAGTTATGCCAAAAAGGTAAAAAACAATAAAGAGTCTTCTATTGTATATGAGTTAGAACAATCGGCAGCAGCGGAGGAAAAGAGTAATACTAATGAAAAAGTTATTTTCACCTTTCGCCATCTTCTCGTTCTTTTATCTTTAATTATTGGCGTGTTAATCAATATGTATGGAGTTTTTAAATGGGATTGGTTTTTAACCGAACTAGCTGCATCTTTTACTTTAATTGGTTTACTGGCTGGTGCGTTCGGTGGACTTGGCATTAATAAAACGTTTTCTTCTTTTGTTGATGGTATGAAAGTGATTGTGTTTGGAGCATTAATCGTTGGATTTGCACGGACGATTCTTGTTGTCATGGAAAATGGCGCCATTATTGACACGATGATTCAGTATTTGGCAAATGCAATTTCTCATTTACCAGCAACTTTAAATGTTATCGGAATGTATATCTTTCAGATCACTATGAACTTTTTCATTCCATCTGGCAGTGGGCAAGCAGCAACAACGATGCCACTAATGGCTCCTTTATCAGATTTATTAGGGATTGAACGTCAAGTAGCAGTACTCGCCTATCAATATGGCGATTCCATTAGTAACTCGATTATCCCAACATCCGCCTCCTTAATGGGAGTTTTAGCTGTAGCAAAAATCCCCTATGAAAAATGGGTGAAATTCATCTGGAAACTAATCATTTATTGGTGGATTATAGCTGCCATCGCATTAGTTGTAGCAGTTTTGTAGTGCCTGTCACTTCCCGAAATACCTCGAATTTTGTCGAGAGAATTGCTAGCGAAACAAGAATGGAGGATGGAAAAATGGATAGAAAACGGATGGAAGTATTATGGAATCATCTTCACACACATGCAGAGATAAGTTGGAAGGAAGTGGAAACAACAAATTACTTGGTAGCGTTATTTAAAAAATCTGGATTTCATCCTGTCCGCTTTCAGCATATTCCTGGTTTTTATGTGGAAATTGGTAATGATAAGCCAGTTGTCGGACTTCGAGCAGATATGGATGCATTATGGCAAGAAGTGGATGGAGAACACCAGGCTAATCATTCCTGTGGGCACGATGCACATATGACAATTGTTACAGAAGCAATGCATCTATTAAAGAAAATGGAAGGAGATTTCTCCGGAACAATTCGAGCTATATTTCAACCTGCTGAAGAGTTAGGGAATGGAGCAAATCGTGTGGTAGAAGAGGGGATCATTGATGATATGGATTATTTATTCGGTATACATTTACGTCCAAAAAGCGAAATTGGCTTTCCTAACTGTGCCCCTGGAATTCAACATGGGGCATGTCTTTTTGTTAAAGGTGAAATAAAAGGAGAAGATCATCATGGCGCCCGCCCACATGAGGGGATAAATGCCATTGAAGTGGGTGGAATTATTCAACAACATTTGAAAAATATTCACATTTCCCCATTCATTCCAGCATCTATTAAGATGACCAATTTTCATGCTGGAACTGATAATTTTAATATTATTCCAGGAAAGGCGACTTTTGGATTGGATATACGTTCCCAAACAAATGAAGGTATGACATTTTTAAAAGGGGAAATCTCTCGTCTATTAGAGCATATTTCTAATATATATAATGTTCCAATCGAATATGAATTAATCGATGATGTACCCGCAGCAATGATCAATCCGGAAGCAGAGAAAATCATGGAACAAGCAATTATTCATACGTTAGGCAAGAATGCCCTAGTATCGACAATTGAAACTCCGGGTTCAGATGATTTTCATTATTATACAGCCAATCGCCCACAAGTAAAAGCGACCATGCTTGCATTAGGAGCAAATGTCTCACCAGGTTTGCACCACCCGCATATGACCTTTAACCATGAGTCATTGAAAAATGGGGTAGAAGTTTTGGTGGAAGCATGTATGTTAGCTACAAAAAAATAAACAAATCCCATCCCTGGTCGAGATGCGCACATCACGGGCCGATAACCGCACATCCCAACTCAAAAGCCGCACCACCACGGCCAGCATCATTTACATTTTAGGTAAAACTTATTCTATATTATTTAAACTCTGATACAAACATTGAGGTGATTACATATGATAAGTGTCATTGGATTAATTCTTAGTCTTGCTTTATTAATTTTCTTCACAATGCGTGGAATTAATATTATCATTGCTGCTGTTTTCTGTTCATTTATTTTAGCAATAACAGGTGGGCTGAATATCATTGAAGCATTGACAGAATATTATATGGTTGGGTTTACTGATTTTTTCAAGTCTTGGTTTCTCATTTTTTTAGCTGGTGCAGTTTTTGGAAAATTAATGGAAGATACAAAAGCAGCGAAATCCATAGCATACTGGTTCCAACATAAAGCAGGTGCAAAAGGTGCAGTTTTTGCAGTTGTTGGAGCGAGCGCCATCATGACATATGGTGGAGTGAGTGTGTATATTGTTGCTTTTTGTGTGTACCCGATTGCAGTGTCTTTATTTAAAAGTGCCAATTTACCACACCGTTTTATTCCAGCGGCATTGGTGTTTGGTTCGATTTCCTTTACGATGACATCACCTGGTTCACCAGAAATTCAAAATGTTATCCCAACACAACATTTTGGAACAACACCAATGGCAGGGGGATGGATTGGGTTTCTAGGTGCATTTTTAATTATGATTTCTGGTGGAATTTTAATTAATCGAATGGTTTCTAAAGCTGTAAAAAATGGAGAGACATTTAAACTTCCATATAAGAATGAAGCATTGGAAAATGAAGCAGAAGAAAATCTTCCAAATATATTACTTGCTATTATTCCATTAATAATGGTTGTTACTGTTTTGAATATATTGGCACGCTTTATTGTTACGGAAGAAGCGGTTCTAGTTGCTCTTGTTGCAGGTTCACTAGTTGCATGGTTACTCATGTTTAAACAAATGCATACACATATGACCGTTCTAACTAAGGGAACAGAGAATGCGTTGGTAGCGATTGCGAATACTTGTGGGGTTGTCGGATTTGGTGCTGTCGCTTCAAAGGTTCCTGCCTTTTCTACAATTGTTGAAAAATTAACGAATATGCCTGGTTTAGAATATGCAGGACTTGCAATTGCTGTAACCATTATTGCCGGTATCACTGGTTCAGCAGCAGGTGGGCTAGGCATTGCTTTACCAATATTAGCACCGATTTATCAAGCACAAGGTTTGGATCCAGGGGCAATGCATCGGATTTCTGCTTTTGCATCAGGTGGATTGGATTCCTTGCCACATAATGGCTATATCGTCACAACCGTTCAAGGGGTGTGTAAAGAAACTCATCAAAGGGCCTATAAACCAATTTTTATATTAAGTGTCGTGATGCCAACCATTGTCCTCGCATTAGTTGTCGTTTTATATACAATCTTTTAATTATACACATGAAAAATCAAGCACCTCTTTCAATTAGTCAGGATGCTTGATTTTTTCTAGCAAATGTATAGCAGACAATCGCGAACAGGTGACAAATGACGATGATAAGCATCATCGGAAATGCAGATGTATCCCCCGCTATACCGACAAGTGGAGAAACAATTCCACCAGCAATAAATGGAAGTAAGCCAAGAAAGGCAGAAGCACTGCCAGCAGCATCTCCCTGTGCTTCCATTGCGAGTGAAAAGGATGTGGTAGAAATGATACCAACACTTGATACGATCATAAACAAGGCAATGGCCATATAGACAATGGACAATTCCATCCATACAACAAATAAAAGTCCAATGCCACCAATTGCCCCGTAGAAAATCCCCGCACGTAGTAGGTTAATTTCTTCAAACTTCGCTGCTAAGCGCCCAGTGAGTTGAGCAGCCGCAATAATTCCTAGCCCATTAAGTGCAAAGAATAAAGAAAACTCTTGTGGGGACACACCATACAAATTTTGTAAAATAAAAGGTGAACCAGCAATATAGGCAAACATACCAGCCATCATAAAGGCTTGTGTGAAAGAAATCCCCATGAAAAAGCGGTCAGATAATAGTCCTTTAAATGTCTTTAAAGTCTGAAACAATCCACCTTTCGCACGTTTTTCTTCAGGCAATGTATCTGGTAAAAGAAACAAAACAGCGATTAACATGATAAAACCGATACTTGCTAAGATATAAAAAATTCCTTCCCATTCTGTATAACGAAGAACAAAACCACCGACAACAGGTGCTAATATTGGTGCTGCACCATTTACCAATGCTAAAAGTGCGATGAATTTTGTCAATGCTTTTCCAGAATACATATCACGAGCGGATGCACGGGCAATCACGACACCAGCAGCCCCGGTAAAACCTTGAAAAAATCGTAATACAATGAACCACATAATATGTGAAGTAAGACCAATGAGTAAAGAAACAACACCATAACTAAATAAAGTAAATAGTAATGGGTGACGTCTTCCATGAATGTCACTTAATGGTCCGAAAAATAATTGCCCGACACCAAGCCCAAGAAGTGTTGCTGTTAGACTCAATTGAACAAGTGATGTGGAAGCCTGTAGGTCATTAGCCACATCTGGTAATGCTGGTAGGTACATATCCATGGAAAGTGGACCGAAAGCAGTTAATGAACCAAGGATTAGAACGAGCCATATTTTTGCTGTAGATATAGGTTTTTCTTTTGCTATTTGCTTTGCCAAATAAATTCCTCCTTCTTTATTCTAATGCACATTTATAGAATAATAGAAAATAAGTACCTATTTCAGGAAGCCGCACATCTCAAGGTGACAAGCGCACATCCTCGGACCGATAACCGCAGATCATCTTCAGGCGACAAGCGTACATCCCAGGATGACAAGCTCACATCACTAACGAAGAGGCGGATTTTTGAGATTTTCTCTATCATACCTTATTTGCATGAACCTATGGGTGCTTTATGCTTTGAAAAAACAAAGGAAATTCCAGTGGGAAGCAGATACAATAAATAGAACGGGAGTGTGATGCAGTTGAGAGAAGTTTTGACAAAAGGGCAGTTGAAAAGTGGGGAATCTTTCCATATACAAAGATTGACCATGAACGATATTCCAAAGATTAACAGATTGCAAGATACGGTTGTTGAAAAATTACATGACTCGAACATGCTTGTGACATTATCTGATTCCGAAATCCAACATATTTTATTAGATGGCGGGTTATTTATCGGTGTTTTTATAAAAGAACGTCTAATTGCCTGTCGAGCATTTTTAATTCCAGATATTGATGATCCAGAACATTTAGGCTATGATGCGCGAATTCCAAAAGGGGAATTTCCAGAAGTTATCTATTCTGAAATATCGATGGTAGACCCTAGTTACAGAGGGAATCGGTTACAAACATTTATGGGGAAAATATTGATAGAACTCGTTAAACAATCGAATTTTAAGTATGTATTAACAACTGTTGCTCCGAATAATATTCCGAGTTTGAAAGACAAATTCGCATTAGGAATGAGAATCGTTCATGTAAAAGAGAAATATGGCGGCAAATTACGATTTATTCTGTACCGCCATGTACATAAGACTTCGGAATTACCTGTTAAGGATGAAAGGCTTGTTCCCATTGATAACATGAAGTTGCAGGAGAAGTTATTAAAACTAGGATATTGTGGGATTGAAATTCAAGCTAACGGAAAAATAAAGTATGAAAAAAGAGGGGATTGATTACCCCTCTTTACTCTCCTCCATTTGATATATTTCAGCATCTGATTGATTAAATAAGGTGTATACAAAGCCAAGTATAGCACCGATAAGACCTGTTACAATCCACCCAGCCCCAATGGAGAATAAAGGAATGAAAGAGAATACGTGATTGATTGAATCTACGAAAAATCCAGCTTCTTTTATGGCGTCTAAAAGTGCAACAAATCCAGTACCAATCATTGTTCCTACATAGACAGCTTGGCGGCCTTTAAACCAATTATTTGTAAAAGATAGAACAATCAATGCAATAGAAAGCGGATACAATAATAATAAAATAGGTGAAGCAATATCAAGGATGGTTGCTAGTCCGAAATTAGTGATACCTAGACTGATCAATGCTAAAACATAAATCCACTTTCGATACGAAACCGTTGGGAAAATGCGGCTAAAATATTCTGCTACAGAAGATAGACAAGCAATATTCGTTGTGATTCCTGTTAAGAAAATAACTGTCCCAATCATAAGTAAACCAATGTCACCATATAAAAATTGAGAACTATATGCTAGTACTTCTCCACCATTATTTGCATATCCAATCGCATCTACACTTGAAGCACCAATCCATGCGAGTGATAGTTGTAAAATGGCTAGTCCAATCACCGTAATAATTCCAGATTTAATAAAAACAATCGATGTTTCCTTTTTACCTGTCACACCTTGATTTTGAATCGCTTTTATAAAAATACCACCAAAGATAAATGCTGCAAGTACATCCATTGTATAATACCCTTCTACAAATCCTTTGAAAAATACATTATCCAAATAGGGTTCTTTTGGTGTATTTGGTGATCCCATCGGTGTAATGAAAGATTTTATAATTAGTAAAGCTAACAATGTTCCGAAAATAGGTGTAATAATTTTACCTAGTCGGTCAACAAATTTACTTGGATTTAACGACAGTAGAACGGTTAAGACAATAAAAACAGTAGAAAATAAGAATAGAATGAGACTACCAGAATTAGTTGAATCTAGAATTGGTGCAATGGAAACTTCATATACTACAGATGTTGTCCTTGGGATGACATATATCGGCCCGAGTGTTAGAAATAATGCGATTGAAAATAGAACACCGAATTTCGGACCAACTCTACTTGCAAGATTTTCTACCGTACCACCAGAAATAGCAAGAGAAATAATAGCTAATAAAACTAAGCCAACCCCAGTAATTAAAAAACCAACCATCGCAACCCATGTATTTGTTCCTGCTAATTGCCCAACCATTGGGGCAAATATTGTATTACCTGCTCCGAGGAACATCGCTAATAACATAAAACCAATCGCTAATAATTGTCCAAAAGATAATTTTTTCTGCATGTGCTTCCTCCTAAAATGGGTTTTCGAATGTCACGAATCTTTACGAAGAGCAATGATGAATGAAGTGGTGAGAACATTCGAGCATGCTGTGTGTAAGGAAACTTCTGACACTTCTTGTTTGTTGGATAAGAGCTTTAAGTAGCTTCCGTTTAAAAATAAACCAAAAGAGGTAAACGCTTTCACATTTTGAAATAGAAAGTCTTTTCTCTTTAATGTAAATATTTTATCACAAAAAGGATTTTTATTCATTATTCTTTAATTATTATGAATCATTTTTTTATGAAAATTGAAATACATATTTTTGTCCACCCTAAATGCTATAGTGAAAATGTAATCATAAAATAAAAAAGGGGTTGGATGTTATGCTTAGAAGAATGTTGATTGTCCTTATTAGTGTAGTTTTTGCATTAGCAGCTTGTGGGACAGAGGAATCTGGAAGTGCGAAGGAAGCGGATGGCTCCAAGGGTGAAGAATCTACAACTAAAGAAACAAAAGCAAAAGGTGTTGTAAAAGCAGAAGATATCGATAAAATGTATACCAATCCAAAAGATTTTAAAGGGTATGAGGTAGAATTAACAGGCCAAGTATTTAGTGAGACAGAAAAAGATGATGATGGTGTTTATTTTCAAATGTTTGCTGATCCGGAAAACAGTGAACAAAACACCATTGTTGGAATAGAAGATTCAAATGTTCAAGTAAAAAGTGAGGATTATGTGAAAGTAACCGGAGTCGTCAAAGATGTCTATGACGGAGAAAATGCTTTTGGAGCAACTATTGAAGCACCGGCAATTTTAGCAACTGAAGTGGAAGTAGTAGATTATATTACTGTAGTAGCACCGACTAAAGAAACAATTGAAGTCAATGAAAACATTACACAACATGGATATGATATACAGTTACAAAAAATTGAATTAGCTGAAAATCAAACAAGGGTATATTTGAAGGTTGCGAATGAATCGGATGACCCAATTTCTTTTTACTCATTTAACTCAAAAATTCTCGCAGGAAATAAACAACTAGAAGAAATAGATGTATATGAATCTGGACTACCTGAAATCCAGTCTGAAATATTGCCAGGGATCGAAACAGAAGGGGTAATCATTTTCCCAGAACTTGATGAGGAAATTGAAGAATTGAAATACCATGCAGAAGGGTCATCAGAAAACTATGAATTAGAATTCAAACCATTTGTGTTTGATGTTGATATTAAATAGATGCTATGAGTGCCTAAATGATTGAATAAATTCCTGCAACAGTCACTCATAAGGATTATGAATGCCCAAATGATCTGGTGATATCCAGAGATGGTAACTCATAAGGTTGGTGAAGACCCAAACCAACGCGATAATACCCAAATGGTCGTTCATCAAAATAAAGAAGTACTAATAATCAGAGTAGACATAGAAACGGCTCCACTGCAAACAGGTGGAGCTGTTTTAGTACTACATTATTCGGATTTTCTTCTATCTAATCATGTTCCTATTTGAATCATTTAAGTAGGTGTTACAAATTACTATTTACTTCATTATGTTGGAAATATCGTCTATTGTAATTGCCATTTTATCTAAATAGAATAGTATTGTTTTTCCTACCTCAATCAATATTTCACCTTATTATAAATTCACCCAATTATTCCCCATCTATCTAAAATAATCTTTTAAAATTATATATTTTTTATGGTAAAGTGGTGTAGTTATGTTTTACATTAAAATTTTTACAAGAAGGAAGGGTGAAACAATGAGGCGTTTGCATTTGCTTTTTATCATTATACTCTTTCTTCCATTTTTCCTAGTGGGATGTATGGGTGGAAAGATAGATGAAAATATGTCAGAGCAATTGCCAGATTTTGAATATACAACACAAGATAGTGAAAAATTAAGTTTGGAAGATTTGAAAGGAAAATGGTGGATCGCGAGTTTCGTATATACGAACTGTACAACGATTTGTCCTGTGATGACGGAAAATATGGTTCACTTACAAGAGCAATTTAAAGATAAACAACTAGATATTGAAATTGTTTCCTTTAGTGTGGATCCGGAATTTGATACACCCGAAATTCTAAAGCAATACGCCAAGGAACATCAAGTGGATTTTAGTAATTGGACATTTTTAACGGGATATGACTTTGAAACGATTCGGAATTTGTCGGTGAACTCTTTTAAAACATCTTTACAAAAAGCAAGCCCTGGTACAGGAAATGATCAAATAGCACATGGGACGAGTTTTTTTCTAGTGAATCCAAAAGGGAAAATCGTGAAAAAATATGATGGTGTCGGGGATAAAGGACAGGAAGAAGCTGTGGAGGATGTCAAGGCTATTCAATAGAAAAATGTAAAAAATCTACCTTTAAAGTAAATTGTGTGATAATGATAGAAAATTCGCTTGATTTTTTTAATTGATATTCCTAAAACTCCTATATATAATACCTATTATTACGGTGAATATAGTGAAAATATTCCACTATACTTTTAGAGTACTAGATTATATAAATTATGTGGAATTGTTTTGATGATTTATAGCACAAGGAGGAGGGGCACCGTGACAGAAAAACATACAAAAGATACATTAAACAAAAATGGACAAGATCCAAACGAAAAGGGCATGGACCGCCGTAAATTCATAAAAAACACCGGTCTTGTTATGGGTGGTGTGATTGGTGGTTCTTTATTTGGGGGATTATTAACAAACCAATTCCAATCTGAACCAGCATCAAAAGAAACAGTTGTAGAAGATGACGGAAAAAATGCTAGAATTTTCTTCAACCGTAAGGAAGATTTTGATGTTCTAAGTGCGGCTGTTGAACGCATCTATCCAGAAGACGATAATGGACCAGGGGCAGTATGGCTAGGTGTGCCATATTTTATTGACCGCCAATTAGCGGGCGAATTTGGTAACAATGGAAAAGAGTATATGCAAGGACCTTTCAAAGACATTAATAATAGTGAGAGATATCAGTCACGACTAAATCGTGGTGACATGATGTTAGAGGGCTTACGAACAATGAATCAAGTTAGCCTAAAAAAGAATAACGAATCCTTCGACAAAATTGAAGGTGAAAAGCAAGATGAAATTTTAGCTGCTTTTGAAGAGGGAAAAGTGAAGATGAAAGGTGCTTCAACAGAATCATTCTTCCAATTACTTCGTCAAATGACAATTGAAGGAGCATATGCTGATCCGCTTTATGGTGGAAATAGAGATATGATGGGCTGGAAAATGCGTGAATTCCCAGGACCACGTCCAGCATATATCAATGAAATTGAATCAGAAGAGTTTGTGAAGCATGATCCGATTAGTTTAAAAGACTATCAACCATAAATGAAAGAACTTAATGATAGATAATAATAGATTAAGAGATTTTTTCAGTACTGGATTTTTATTAAGGAGGATTTAAGGAATGCCTAAGAAATTAGATAAAGTAGACGTCGTTGTTGTTGGGACAGGTTGGTCTGGCGGCGTTGTATCAGCAGAACTTGCAAAAGCTGGTTATAAAGTTGTTGCACTTGAACGTGGAGAAGATAAATCAACCAAGGACTATATCGGAGCAAAAGACGAGTTGCGTTATATGTCTCGTAAATATATTATGCAAGATTTAAGTTTAGAAACAATTACATCAAGAACGGATATGGATAAAACAGCATTACCTGTAAGAACGCAAGATGAAATGATGGTTGGAAACAACTTAGGTGGCAGTAGTGTTCACTGGGCAGGAGCTACATATCGTTGGAATCCATTTGAATTTGAAATTCGTTCAGAAATTGAAAAACGCTATGGAAAAGATCGAATCCCTGAAGGCTCCCTATTACGTGACTGGGGAATTAGCTATGATGAGATTGAGAAATATTATGATCGTTGGGAGAAAACAGCAGGTATCTCTGGAGAAGAGGATCCAATAGGAGCAGAACGTTCATCTGAATATCCCAACCCACCAACTGTTGAAACACCAAATTTACGTCTATTTAAAGATGCGGCAAAAGAATTGGGATACCATCCATTCCAAATATCTTCTGCAAACGTAACACAAACATATGAAAACCCAGATGGACAAATGATTAACCAATGTCAATACTGTTCTTACTGTACACATTATGGCTGTGACTTCGGTGCAAAATCTGACCCTATTGTAACGGTGATTCCAACAGCAAAAGAAACAGGTAATTTCGAATTACGAACACATGCCTATGCACGTCGTGTGACATATGATGGTAAAAAAGCAACAGGCGTTATCTATGTTGATATGATGACAGGTCAAGAATATGAACAACCAGCAGATGTTGTTGTTCTCGGTGCATTCACATTAGCAAATAACCGTCTTTTAATGATGTCACAAATTGGAAAGCCATATGATCCTAAAACAAAAACAGGTGTTATTGGCCGTAACTTTACCGGACAATTTAACATCACATTCTTAGGAGCCCATGGTTTCTTTAATGATAAGAAATTTAATCTACATATGGGTGGAGGAGCATTAGGTGCTACGTTTAGTGATTTAACTGGTGAGCATATCGATAACTCGAAAACAGATTTTCTACACGGTGGTGGTGTGGAAATTAGACAGTACGGGGATGCGCCAATCAATAATAATATGGTACCAAAAGGCACACCGTCTTGGGGGAAAGAATGGAAAGAGAAATCTCTATTCTACGCAAACCGTCATTTAACGGTTTGGTTCACACCAGGTGTTTTACCATGGTGGCATAACTACCTAGACTTAGACCCAACTTATAAAGATACATTCGGTGATCCATTACTACGTGTAACAAATAAATACACAGATCAAGACCGTAATATTGCCAAATACGGTATTGAAAAAAGTAAAGAAATCATGGAGAAAATGGGAGCAGACATTGTAGATGTTGACGAAGTTCCGGAAGAATTTGACCATGTATACAATGGCGCACACTATGCTGGTGGTGTTACAATGGGAGAAGACCCAGAAACATCTGCAGTAAACACATACCTACAAATGTGGGATGCAGAAAACCTATTTGTTGTTGGTGCGTCTGCAATGCCTCATTTCGGTGACCGTCACCCAACAGCTACAGTAGGTGCCCTTGCATATCGTGCAGCTGAAGGTATAGAAAAATACTTAAAAGGTGATGGTGGTTTATTAATTAAACCGAAAAATTAAAAGCACATGCACACCTCTTTTAGGATGAAAATGCTAAAGAGATGCTGATATGTAGCATTGGAGGTGGATTACATGGGAATCGCAAACATTGGTATACCTGGATTAATTCTAATTGTTGTATTAGCATTAATTATTTTTGGACCTAGTAAATTACCAGAGATTGGAAAAGCGGCAGGCCAAACCTTACGTGAATTTAAGAAATCAACCAGTGATTTAATGGGTGATGATGAAAAAGAGAAAAAAGAAGAAGATGCTACAGATAAAGAAAAACAAGCATAAATTTACTGTCTAAGTTTAGAATAAAGATACTTAGTTGGAGTGAGTCATGTTATAAATGGCTCACTCCTTTTTAGGTAGATAAAACCATTTAAAAGCATGAAAGATTATTTTTCATCCTATTTAAATGTAGATTCTGATAGTATTGCATATTTTTAAAAGCCTACATTATCGAGAAGTATAAAGTGAAACTTCAATCAGTGGGAGTATCGAATTCTTGAAGTGAAGGTCCTACAGCCAGTTAATACGCGATAAATATTAATTGATAAAGAAAGACCGATGAAAAAAATGAATATTTCCTGAGCTGATGTGGAAACATAGAATATCATGGGAAATTTTATGACAACAACTATCTATTAAGTACGGAATGACAGAGTTTATAAAAAAGTCATTAGAAAAGATAGTATTTTATTTGACTAATACTTAATTCCATGTAATAATAAATACGTAATTAGAATTATTATAAAAAAATATCTGTTATTGAGGGCGTAATGCCTTTAATAATTATATTCTAAAAAATACACTAGGAGGAATTTTATTATGTCTCAAATTGGAAAAGAAGTAGAAACATTTAAAGCACAAGCTTACAATGCTAAAACAGATGAGTTTATCGAGGTAACAGAAGAAGATTTTAAAGGGAAATGGAGCATTGTTTGCTTTTACCCTGCAGACTTTTCATTTGTTTGCCCAACAGAACTTGAAGATCTTCAGAATCAATATGCAACATTAAAAGAACTAGGTGCAGAAGTTTACTCTGTCTCAACAGATACCCATTTTGTTCATAAAGCATGGCATGATCATTCAGATGCAATCAGTAAAATAGAATATGTTATGATTGGTGACCCATCTCAAACAATTACTAGAAACTTCGACGTATTAGATGAAGAATTAGGTCTTGCACAACGTGGAACGTTCATTATTGACCCAGATGGTGTTGTTCAAGCAGCTGAAATCAATGCAGACGGAATTGGCCGTGATGCAAGTACATTAGTAGGTAAATTAAAAGCAGCACAATATGTTCGTAAAAATCCAGGCGAAGTTTGCCCTGCAAAATGGGAAGAAGGTTCTGAAACACTTGCACCAGGACTTGACCTTGTAGGTAAAATTTAAGGGGGAAAACAAAGTCATGCTAAGTGCAGATATAAAAAAACAACTAGAGCAGTACTTACAACTGATGGAAGGGGATATTCTCCTTAAAGTTAGTGTGGGCGATGATAAAGTATCCCATGACATGGTAGAGCTAGTCGATGAACTAGCTTCCATGTCCTCCCATATAAAAGTAGAGAAAACAACTCTCAAAAGAACACCAAGCTTTAGTGTGAACCGTCCTGGTGAGGATACTGGGATAACATTTGCTGGTATTCCTTTTGGACACGAATTTTCATCTTTCGTATTAGCACTAATCCAAGTGAGTGGAAGAACACCAAAAGTTGACGAAAAATTAATTGACCAAATCAAAGGATTAGAAGGTGAATATCACTTCGAAACTTATGTCAGCTTAAGCTGTACAAAATGTCCAGATGTTGTACAAGCATTGAATGTTATGAGTGTTATTAATCCTAACATTACGCATACGATGATTGATGGTGCTGCATTTAAAGAAGAAGCAGAGAAGAATAACATCATGGCAGTACCTACTATCTTTCTAAATGGTGAATCATTTGGTAGTGGAAAAATGTCATTAGAAGAGATCTTAGCTGAATTAGGAAGCGGACCAGATGCTTCTGAATTTGAAAATAAAGACCCATTTGATGTCCTTGTTGTTGGTGGTGGACCAGCAGGTGGAAGTGCCGCCATTTATTCAGCACGTAAAGGACTTCGTACAGGGATTGTTGCAGACCGATTTGGTGGTCAAGTAAATGATACAGCAGCTATTGAAAACTTTATCAGTGTGAAGCGTACAGAAGGTCCTAAATTTGTAGACAATCTAGAAGAACATGTGAAAGACTATGATGTTGATGTGATGAATCTACAAATGGCTAAAGGCTTAGAGCGAAAAAATGACTTTGTAGAAATTGAATTGGAGAATGGTGCTACTTTAAAAAGTAAATCTGTTATCCTTTCAACAGGTGCACGCTGGCGTAATATTGGCGTTCCAGGTGAAGCAGAGTTCAAAAATAAAGGTGTAGCATACTGTCCACATTGTGATGGTCCATTATTTGAAGGAAAACGTGTAGCTGTTATTGGTGGAGGTAACTCAGGTATTGAAGCTGCCATTGATCTTGCAGGAATCACGAAACATGTAACAGTTCTTGAGTTCGCTTCCGAATTGAAGGCTGATTCTGTACTCCAAGATAAACTGAACAGCCTACCAAATGTTAATGTCATTACAAATGCACAAACAACAGAAATTACCGGTACAGACAACGTAAATGGTATTTCTTATATTGATCGCGAATCCGAAGAAGAAAAACATGTTGAACTGGAAGGTGTCTTTGTTCAAATTGGTCTTGTACCAAATACAGATTGGCTAGGCGATAGTGTTGAACGAAATAAATTCGGTGAAATTGTTACAGATCGAGATGGAAATACAAACGTAGCTGGTGTATTTGCTGCAGGAGACTGCACAGATGCGAAAAACAAACAAATCATTATTTCCATGGGATCAGGAGCAAACGCAGCCCTAAGCGCATTTGATTATCTCATTCGAAATTAAAGAAGAGTGCCTGTCACTACCCGAATTTTGTCGAATAAAAACTTAAATAGACTTACTCATGTATATAATGCAAACACTAAAGTGAATCATCATGGGATGGTTCACTTTTTTGTATTTTTTTGTTTGCTTTTGAAATTACCACTTTAGATTGGTCAATCGACTTTATTGCGAATGTGCAAGATATCGTATCCATTGAAAAGATTGATGAAATGTGCGGGGGGGCATAGATCGTTTCCCACACCATATGAATTATTTGAAAACAAAGGGATTTTGACCGGTAGAAAAAAAGAAGCCAGGCTCGGTGAACGAAGTGCCTGGTATTTCATTATTATAGTATTCGCTTAAAAAAATACGGTAACTTTTTTGCAATGATTGTAGATAAAATCAGTCGGTTTTTAGTTCCCTAAGCAAAATAAAACAATCCGATAATAAAACATAAAAGAGGTGAGATAACAAGTACCCAAGATATTACCTGTATCGTTCTGATTGGGATTGTCTTTTTGGTTTTCGTAATGGCTATATATATGATAGTAAGTAGTGCAATAATAGGTACTAAATAAACAAGTTGCCCTAGTTCTGAATAATCGCTTCCTGATACGAACAAGAAGAGTAAGATGAGTAAGACATTGATTCCCGTCAATATAAAGGGCATCATGTCACGTAAGTGCATTGTTCTATCCATTTTTGACCACTTTTCTTTTTCAACTCACCCTTATAGTACATAACAAAACATCAGGTTAAAAGGGAATTTTGGTAAATTTTGTTATTTATTATTTCAATCCTACCCCAAACAGCTCATAATACCATTCATCATCCTCAAGCTCTTCTAGTTCTAAATCTAATTGTAGCCATTTTAATTTTTCCTGATCCATCTCCCCAACGATAAATGGAATATTATGCTTTTGCGCTAATTGTTTCAGAGCAATCGTTTACTCTAATCCATTGTAATTTGCCCCCATATGTACAATGGTAAACATAAAACTATGATGAATAAGATCTTTATGTAAAATGAAATAGTGGGTTCGGTGTATGCTATAAGTGTCATGATAATCGATGGTATAACCATGCTATATCCTGCTAGTTTTCGCATGTCCTCACCTCTCTGTTTATTTTAGCAATGCTCCACCCCACTATATTAGTAAATGAATGTGATCATATTTATTTTTGAATGAGTATTTTACATTTCGACGTTTATTATGTTATTGAACAATAGACTCTTTACAATATTTCAGGGCTTATTGAATTATTCATGCTGTACACTTTTGTTAATGAAGCTGGTTTTCTATATTGTAGTGATATTATTTTTACGATGGATGTCATTCAGTTTTGATATTTTTTGCACAGATGATAACTGTCTTTTACCTAAATCAATAATTAGTGATTCGATTAATGTGACGGTAGGAATAATGCTGTATCTATTTTTACTTTGACCTACTATTAGATGGGCATCACTGTATGGAAGAACTGGCGATGTTTCAAGGTCCATAATTAAAGCAATCGATACATCAGTATGCTTTTTACAATATGTTATAAAATCTATCGTTTGTTTAGTATAGGGTGATAAGGCAATGATGACTAATACATCATTTTTATTAAAACATAAAGAATCATCATATAGAAAGTCGGGATGTAAACTTAATTGGTTTACATGATCAAGTATTCCTTTTAACATTATTTCAAAATATAGAGCAATTGATTTAGATGTTCTTAAACCAAGAAAGTGTACTTGATTAGCATGGAGCAATAATTCTATGAATTTATGATACTCATCCATATTTACTTTTTTTACCATCGATTCTATATCTTCCACACTATTTCTCGCTGCCTTAACTAGGGAGGTTTCAGCTTCATCTAGTTCTTCTAGGGACTTTTTTAAATGCCACCATGTATTTTTTTTATCATTATAGTTATATTTGATTAAATCATTTTTGAATTGTAGATAACTATTATAGCCAATCTTTTCTATCAATCGTAAAATGGTTGTTGTTCCGACCTCACTTCTTTCTGATAACTCTGTGATTGTCATTGTCGTTACTTCATCTATATGGTTAATCATAAATTTACAAATTTTTTGTTGTTGCTTTGGTAAATTATGTTGGATTTCAATGAGTTTATCTTTTAGGTTGTGCTCCATATCTATTCCTCCTCATTCTTATATTCTTATTATATAGAAGTTTTAAAAGAAATAAAGGAAATTATTTTCCTTTTATAAAATACAAGGTTTATTTTTTCCTATTTTGATGCTATAGTATACATAATAAAAATAAAAGAGGTGTCATTCATGAAACTTTACGGATAAGCTATCTTTTCCTTTCTTAGTAGAATTAACGATTGAATTGAAAGAGCCTGCTTATTGTATGGAGAAAATAATGTCCAATATTAGTAATTCGTATTGTTTGATAAAATGTAATTATAAGGAGAATAAAAAATGTCTGAAAAACTAGAATTTCTATATCTTCAAGAAGAAGACGTTATTGAAGCTGGGGTTTTGAATATGAATGAATGCATTGATACAATCGAAGAAATGTTTAAATTGCTAGGAACAGGCGATTATATCATGGGAGGTCCAAATCGAAATGATCATGGACTTATGCTCTGGTTTAATGAAGAAGAGAAGTTTCGAAATATGCCAAAAGCAGGCCCAGATAGAAGATTTATGTCATTGATATCCTATCTTGGTGGAGAATTCGATGTCGTAGGTAATAAGTGGTATGGCTCTAATGTTGAAAATATAAACAAAGGAATGCCACGTTCAATCCATACGTTTACGCTTAATGATAAGGATACAGGCTCCCCACTTGCAATTATGGCTGGAAATCTTGTTAGCTCAGCTAGAACTGGTGCAGTACCTGGTGTGGTTTCTAAACACCTGGCAAAGAAATCTGCAAAAGTACTAGGAGCAATTGGTGGAGGAGCAATCAACCAATCCTGTATTGATGCAGTAATGAAGTCTGTTAACCATATTGAAAAGGTTGTCCTTTTTGATATTAATATTGAAAAAGGAAAGAAAATTGCAGAGAAACTTGAAGCAAAGATTCATAAACCTGTCGAAGTGGTTGGCGATATAGATGAATGTGTTAAACAGTCGGATATAGTGACTGTTGCAACATCCGGAAAAACAAAACCAGAAATAAAGGAAGAAAGTCTGAAACCAGGAGCTTTAATTATACTTATTGGATCAGCGAATTTTTCCAAAGAATCTTACCAAAAACATCGAGTAGTCGCGGACTTGTGGTCGATGCATAAAAAATGGTTACAAGACGGTATAGACCATCCTAACGGTATTGAAAGCATTGACTGGACTATGTCAGCACAATTACTGGAAATGATTCATAACGGAGAATATGATGATAGCAATATCGATGACATTGGTGATATTATTTCCGGAAAAAAAGAAGGAAGAAAATCGGACGATGAAGTTATCATATGTATTACTGGAGGACTTCCAACAGAAGATGTTGCTTGGGGATATAAAGTATACCAAAATGCATTAAAAAATAATATTGGTACGAAGCTTCCGCTATGGAATAGTTCTTACTTAACAAAATAATAAATAGAAAATAATCGGAGAAGAAAAGGGTAATCCTATCTTCTCCGTTTTTTGCTTATTTCATTTTGTACAAATTATGTAAAGAACGTCGGGGATGAAATTATTACATATGGTGTACGAATGTATGCAAACCAAATGCCAATTCGTGTAGAAATTGAATATATGATAGGATAATAGGATTTTTACATAAATATATAAGTGACGGCCTAAGCACTAAGCTACTCAGAACCAACCCCACATGCTAATATATAGGAGACTATTAATATGGTTAGGAGTGAAAGTATGACTGCATTACCAAATTGCCCAGAATGTAACTCAGAATACACTTATGAAGACCGAGATTTATTCGTCTGTCCAGAATGTGCCCATGAATGGATGGAAAATGAAGTGGAAGAAAACGATGACAAACTAGAAATCAAAGATGCAAATGGCCAAATTCTAAAAGACGGCGACACTGTTATTGTTATTAAAGACTTAAAAATCAAAGGTAGCTCCTCAGCAGTTAAACAGGGAACAAAAGTAAAAGGTATTCGCTTAATCCATGATGCTACTGATGGTCATGACATTGACTGTAAAATTACTGGAATTGGTGCTATGAAATTGAAATCAGAATTTGTGAAAAAGGCATAGACATGGATTCCTGTGTTGATAATCCTCTGCGAGTGTTGTCGAGGGAAGAGTTGTTCGCCATTTAAAATGTAAATGTCGGAAACTCAAAAGTGAACCGCTGGTAGTCGGTTCACTTTTTTTGTGTAAAAAGAACAAAATCTACCTACAAAAAATGCACACCAAATACCAGTTCGTGTACAAATTTGATATGATATGTTTATAGGACTTTTTACATAAAATGGATTCATTTAATAAATAGAAATATAGATTGGGGAACAAACATGCAAAAGAAAGATGCTTATTTTTATCAGTTTTTAGAACCGATTTCAAAAGAACTAGCATATGTTGCACGTGAATTAGAGAACAGTATTTTTACAAGTCCACGAACAATGCTAACGCATGCGCGGGCATTTGTGGAAGCCATCATTGAGAAAGTGTTTATTATAGAGAAGTTAGCCTATGAGGCATACATGCCATTGGTTGAACAACTCGATATATTAGATCATCATCACTTATTACCAGATCAAGTTCGTGATGCGCTTCATGACATTCGCATGAGGGGAAATAAAGCAGCCCATGATGTACGGCCATTTCGTTACTCGGAAGCATTATTATCATGGGAAGCGATTCACACAGTGGTGACATGGTATGTGGAGGTATATGGGCCGCTAGAATTGGAAGTGCCAACATATAAAGATCCACAACCGAATCAAAAACAAACCTATGATATGGGCGAATTAGAGATTCGTTTGGAGAATTTAGAACAATTATTAACAACTTCGATAAAAAAACTAGAAACAGGCGAGACGGTTGAACAAAATACAGAGAACGCAGCAACGACAACAAATGAAACCGATACCATGGAAATAGAAGAGACGGCAGCCCAAACTCCAGGAATGACAACCATTCGGAAAATATCTTATCAAGGAGAAACGGTTGATGTTCCTTACTTTCTGCGGGATGCATTTCTTCTTCCACAGCGTTACGCCAAATCTGAACGATTTCTTGTCAGGCTAGGAGCGGAAGAACAAGCACGAATCATGAGTGAATTACCAGCTAACTTGGAAGGATTACATCAACATGTGAAACGATACAACGAAACAAATGATAAAAACTTTTTCGAGGAACTGAAGGTTTTTATTGAAGAAGAAAAGAAACGCCGGCAATTAACAATCGAAAGACCAGGTGAATTATTCTTTTTCTACCATGCAGATTATATCGTTGTCACTGAAAAACTATCACGGATTCCGTTGACCGCTGAAGAATTCCCAGGAATCCCAAGCCTCTTGCGCCAACTCAATGAAGATGATATCCATTATGTAGGTCAACTCCCAAGAGAACTGGTCATTCTAGCGAAGTACAAGAATGTAGGGATAGGAACGGTGGAGAAGATGTTTGGGATGTTGAAGGGGAAATAGAGAATGGATTTTTCTATGGTTGGTATCCGTAGAAAAATCCCTTTAATTTTCAAAAAACCATTTATCTTGAACTTGTTTACAATAAGCAATCTGCTCTGTTTTATCTTCTCCTCTCATGAATATAAGATGTTTTTCTATATCCAATGGATGATAACACCTCACCTATCTTCATAACGAAATTTGGTGTTTATCCCATATTTTAACACAATAATCTACTAATATAATAATAGTTTGGTATGATATGAAATAAGGACTTTTTACCCGTATATTATAGAATTTTAATCATACATACTATCACAAGCATATTATTATATTGGATAGGAGAGATATCCGATGATAGACATTACTGGACATTATCATTAATGGTGGAAAAAGAAAAATAACAAAGCCAATTTTTATGAAAGAATTTATAAAAGAGAGTCATCATTTAAATCAATTAAAAAAACTTCATGAGAAATTGGCAAATTCCATAAAGAAGCGAATTGAAAGAGACATCCATTTCATAAAAAAAGGAATCCAAGGAGAAGCAAATGTAGCATATGAATTAGCACATTCCCTTCAGCCAATGCTATGCCTTTATGATATTCGTTTAGATTATGTCGGATATCAGATTCAAGTGGATTATATTATCATTACAAAAACTCTATCATTTTATTAGAAACAAAGAAATTAAATGGAGATATCGAAATTACTAGAGATGGTGCTTTCATAAGAATATTTAAAAATAAATATGGTAAAGTTTTGAAAAAGGAAGGAATGTACAGTCCAATTTCCCAGAATGAACGCCATGTTCGCATTTTAGAAAAAATACTAAAGCAAGAAAAGTTAATGAAGCGAATGTCAGTGAAATCATATGTTGTACTTGCTAACCCAAAGACTATTATTCATAAAAATAACTGTCCAAAACATATCCAAGAAAATATTTACCGTTATGACCAGGTTACAAATTTAATTAAAAAAGAACTACAAGATAGATCTAATAAACTAGATGTGCGTGAAAAATACTTATTCGAAATTGCAAACTTCTTAAAAGAAAATCATCAGCCGAAAATATATGATTATGAAAGAATATACTCTATAGAAAAACATGACTATCTTAATGGCAGTGTTAAGGAATCGAAAAATCAGATTAAAACAAGAAATCAAGCACAATCTTCAATTCAAACGAAAGTACAATTTACAACCCAAGCTCAAACCCACACCCAATCGAGTCAAACAAAGTCATCAGATGAAAAGTTAAGGGAATTGCTCCGAGCCTATCGTTTAGAATTGTCTCACAAAGAAGGACTGAAAGCATTTATGATTTTCACAAATAAAGAAATGGAAGAACTTATTGCAAATCGTCCTCAGTCAAAAGCGGAGTTATTCAAATTAAAGGGTTTTGGAGAAAAGAAAGTTGCAAAGTATGGGGATGGAATTATTGAGATAGTGAGGGGGGAGTAGAAAGGAGGCTGGGATAGTTAATAACCCTATTGCGTAAGTTCATCCGATTGTCAAGATATTCGCTCGCTTGTGTACAAATTTATGCATACCGAATGCTAGTTCTGAACGAAAAGTGGTATGCTATGGATAAAGAACTATTTACATTTATTTCTAAAAGGAAAGCGCTTTAAAGTTGGAAGTTAATTTTCTATAGATAAAATTGGTTATTAAAGAATTAGGGGAGAATCCTATGCAGAATTATTCATGTTTAAAATTTCAAAGAGATATCAATGAAGAAACTCTACAAGAGCTTATAACCTTAATAAAAAATGGTGTAAAGACCTATTTTTTTACATATGATCCAATTAATCCGTTATTAGAAGATGCTTTGATAAAAAAGGCTGTGGATAAACAATTTTTATTTATATATGAAATGGTATTTAATGAAGCTTTGAAGGATGATTTTTCTTTTTATAACGGTGAAGTTACAGAAGGTATTTTACATATCCTAGAAGAATACACTCCAAATGTCCGATTTAATAAGGAACAGTATTTAGTTGAACATGCGCTAGTGGAGCAAAATATTAGTGTGTCCGCTGGTGCTGGTACTGGTAAAACGACAATTATGATCAATCGTATCATCTTTCTAAAGTATAAATTTCCTGATATGTCCTTAGCCAATTTAGCATTAATAACTTTTACAAATAAAGCTGCAATTAATATGAAGGAAAAACTGGTTGATAAACTTAAGGCATATTTTTATTTTACAAATGATTTTACGTATTTAAGGTGGTTGCGTGAATTAAAGCAGATGTTTATCGGAACAATTCACTCATTTGGGCATGAAATTTTAAAGATAAATCAAGAACATTTATTTGATCGAATTAATCTTCCAATCTCACAATTTAATTTTGAAAGAAAGAAGATTATTGAGGATGTAATCAATAACTTCCATGAAATAAACCCACAAGAATTTAGTAGGTTCAAATATATAGAGCAGTATAAAATTGTGCAGGCTGTAGAAGCAATTATTGAACAAATAAATAATTATTCTATCCCTATAAATAAAGTTCAACAATTGGATTTCGGTGAGGATGACGATAATTCCCATGTTTTATATGAATACGTTGTTAAAGAGTCATTACAACGTTTATCAGAATTCAAAGAGAAACTGGAGTACATGGATGTCCATGATTTAATTGCAAAGCTAGATGATTTAGTGACTGGTAGTAATGAACTTAATATTCCTTATCGATATATCTTTATTGACGAATTTCAAGATACGGATAGACAACAAACAAAGTTTTTTTCATACTTAGCAAATCATTATCCTTTAAATTTGTTTGTAGTTGGTGATGTAAAACAAAGTATTTATCGTTTTAGAGGAGCTGATTACACGGCATTTGATCAGTTAAGTACGCATATTTCAGTTGATCGACATTATCATTTGCAACTAAATTATCGCTCAAATAAGGAATTATTGAGTAACTTTAATGAACTATTTTCTACTTGGCCAAGAGCTTTGCGAACGTTTAAGTATACAGAAAAGGATTATTTATTACCAGGAGTAGAAAAAGAAAGCATTAATGAAGAACCAATGATAATAAATAAAACATTTTCAACAAAAGTTAAATTAACTGAATTTTTAAGGGAAATAGAAGATACAGATACAGCCATTTTAGTTCGTTCGAATAAAGAAGTAAATGAATTATCCACACTTTGTGAAGAAAAAAGGATATTTTTCACTTCTGAACAAGATGGTCAATTTTATCGTTCTGTTCCTGTCAGAGAGTTTTATCAACTCATCATGCGTTTTACACATCCATCATTATGGAGAAATCGTTATTTATTGCATTTGTCGTCATATGGTGATCGTACAATTGAAGTAGCAAAAATGTTGGAAGAGTTTTCACCGGACCGAACAATAATAAATCGTGTATTTAAAAATATGGATCAAAAGTTAGAAAAATATGAGCAAGATTTTCTGCATAAAGGATTATTTGAGATTATTCATGATATCATTCAAGAAATCAACCCAGCAAAAGTTTATGCAGAAAGATATATCGCTGATCGGATTACCTTGTATCAAGAAGATAAAAAACAATATCTATTGGATAAAGCACAAATTATTCAACAAGAATACGATTCAAATCTGAACTATTTAATTTATGTATTGAAAACGGAATTAGCTAACACAGTACCAACCTTATATAATTTAGAAAAAATATTACGTTTAAAAATGCACACTGATAAATCATTATCCGAAATTAAGTTAATGTCTAAGGATAAAAAACGATTAACCATTATGACGGTACATAAGGCCAAAGGTTTAGAATTTGATCATGTGTTTATTCCACGAACAGATCGATTATTTCATAACTTTACAAAGACAGAAATATTGATTAACGGAAATAAAATAGGATATCGAACATTTATTGAAAAAGGAAAAACATATGTAAATGATCATTATCAACAATTGCTAAGGGAAGAAAAAACAGAGAATATCGGAGAAGAAGCAAGACTTTTATATGTTGCTTTAACACGCGCAAAGGAGAAAGTTTTTATTGACTCTCCTACACATACGAATAACCATCAAATAAGGAATTGGGGTGATTTAATTGCAAAAGGTTATACAGAACAGAGAGACAAAGCACTTATTTAATATAAAAACATACTGTTCTTTAAAAGATGTGCTTAGCACACAAGATAATATAGAAGAAGAAATACATATATTTGGTACAGGTTCTATGGCGCACCGTATAAAGGATATTTATCATTTCCAAATAAATAGTATTGATGACATAAATCAAAGGACATTTCCGCTATTTCATTCAGCAAAAACAGAAATTTATTTACAATCGAAGTTGCGAGAGGAAATCATGACTGGTAATTATAAACATCAGCAATATTTATTGAATCGTTTAACTTCAATTGTTAGGACATTTTATATTTGTGCAGAATTCAAAGTGGATCAGATTTCAGTCGACTTTCATGATTCTAGGAAAAATGAAGTAATTCAACTTATCAATTATTTATTGACCGAGGATTTGGTAAAAGAGTATCACTTTAAACAAGATAAATTATCAAAAGAAGAAATTTCGTTCATACTTTGTGAACATACACAATTACAAATCATTTATTTATATGAAATTGAATATTTGAATTTTTTCCGTATGACATTCATTCATTGGTTAAAAAACAAGGGATTTACCATTGAATTTCGCGTTCCATATAATAAACAATATCCACATACATTCAGTTATTGGCAGAAGGTATATCAAGTTGCATCAAGGCAGAATTTAAACAATTGCGATTCATTGGTTCATGAACATAATATGAAGGGAAATCGCTTTGCATTATTTAATGAAAATACACCTGAACGTGAAATGATAAGAGATCGACAAGATATTCAAATAATGGAATTTTCCTCTCCTGCTGATTTTTATCATTATCAGAAAAGGAGCAGGGACAATATTATTGCGGTTAGGCCGAATGAAATTAATCGCATTATTAATCATAATATGTCCCATTTATATGAAAATTCAACTGGGAAATTCTTATATTACCTACAGTTTTGTAAAAAAGAAAATGACATGATATTTGCTACTTATGATGTCATTGTAGAACTCATTACTTCGGCATGGGTAAAAACAAATCAAGTTTCTGGATTAGATGCTTTATCTTATTTGATTGATTTAAGAAACTATATGTATGGAGTTAAAACAATTTCAGATGTGAGAGATAGATTAGAACGATTACAAGAGCTAGAATTTGTAAGTAAAACATTTGACCGAGAAAATGCGAAAGACTTTGGTAAAAACTACATGAAACGATATATGTTAAATCCATTTCGAACATTTTCATTCTTGCATCAAGAAAGATATGACGTGACTATTCATCAATTAATTGAATTGGTAGACCGACTAGAAAAAATTTGTAAGTCTATACTATTAGAAGAATATGAAACAATACAAGTAAATGATTATTTCAAAAGATGGGAAAAGTTTCTCGAAGAAGTGGATGAATCAGAACAGAAAACTATTTGGAAAAAGATATTTCAAGAAAAATTACCTGAACAATGGGAGTTTGCGATTCAGGAATTATTTACTTTAATCTTTTTACTAGCTAGTAGTCAAGTGAATGGTAAAACAGAAGTGTATGACATTTCAAGATTACAAGAATATATCATCCAGAACAATACAGATAAACGATTACATATAACAAATTTAACACAATTAAATTTTCCAGAAAGACATAAGACACCTCTGTCTGATTTCTTTAGTCATAGTGAATTAAAAGAATTAGCTAGAATAACTAATGGTTTTATTCAACCGATTCTGCTTCATGCATTATGGGTTGACTATATGGTCTTTCAAAACTTTGAAGATTTAGGAATATATCAAATCTATAATACCTTAGCTCATTATCCAGGACCTGTAACATTTAGTTGGATTCATCATATTCATGAAGATGATATGCGTAGTGTTTATTTGGATATTTTGTCTGATTTGTATACAGATATTATTATGGAGTATAAACCTACAGATTCTATAGGTGTTTCTATAAAGAAAATAGAGGGAAATTCCCCAATTACGATTAATGTAGATGTGGATAGGTTAAAAGGTAAAATTCCGGATTTATACTGGCTTAACCATGATTTTTGTTCTAAAAAGTTTTTCTTAACGACAATTCTCGAGATGCAACCAATTTATGAGTCGGAGTTCCATCAACAATTTGTTTTCAGTAAAATAGGAAAAATACTCGGTTATTCTAATGAGGAACGAGAAGAATTTAGGAAACTCATTTATCCTCTATTCCCGCAATGGACATATTCAAAAAAGGAAAACTTAATTGACGTAGAATATAAAATTAAATTAAGGAATTATAAGGAATTTGAAAATATATCCTACCCTAAAGCATTAAAGGGGATTCATATATTACGGAGTATGTATCGCGAAAATCGCCGAACAAAAGCAAGGAACTATTATAGGAAAAAAAGTTCGAACCATGAAAAAGATCTACTAAAACAATTCAGGGAGAATATTACTAGATATGAAGTGAAAGCAGAACCAGGAAATCATTGTAAAATGTGTCCTCACTTAAATAGTTGTAGAGAGGGAGTATACGCAATTGACAATATTATTAGATGATAGAAAAAAGCAATTGGAGAATTTTAGTAAACGATTTGCTAAGACATGGAAAAATTACTTCTCATTAGAAGGATTACTGCCGGGGATTAATCCAACAAAGGAACAGAAGCAGGTTGTCCAATCTAGTGAAAAACAATTGATTATTAGAGGTTCTGCAGGAAGTGGAAAAAGTTTAATGCTAGTATATCGTTTAATAAAAATGATGGAACAAGCAAACTCCCCCCAACGCATATTATATGTGACATTTAATCAAACACTAATACAAGATACAAGAAAGCGTTTAAACCAATCGCAAACATATCTAGAGTTATCTGAGAAGCATCATGTAGATATTATGACATACCATGATTTGGTTAGAAAAATTTTAATGAAAGACTGTGGGTATTCAAATATTAAAAGAATCCCGATGACCCAACAATCAATTGAAAAACATGAGGCTGATATTGTTTCAAGAATTCATGCTGTGCTAGCACAAGTGGAAAAAATACCTAAATATAAACATATGGAGAAATTATTTAAAACGCATACAGCAAAATTTCTCCAAGAAGAATTTTTCTGGATGAAAGCAAATGGACTGGTAACACTTAATAAATATATGGAAAAGGAAAGAACAGGTAGAGGAAATAGCCCAAGTGTCCGTATGAGACAGCGTCCAACAATATTTTACCTCTTTGAAAGGTATAATGAGTTTATGCGACGAAATTATTACATACCGCAATTGGATATGGAAGATTATGCGCTACATTTATTGAATGAACTTAGTAAAAATAAACGGGCATCCTTTAAGTACGATCATATTTTAGTGGATGAATTCCAAGATTTACAACCGATGCAGATAAAAAGCTTAGTCCGATTAACGAAAGGTACAATTACATTAGTTGGTGATGAAAAGCAACGAATTTATAAAAGGAGTCCTATTTCCTACAAAGAATTGAATTTAAAGGTTAATTCCCGAACAAGTCAGAGATTAACAAGAAATTTCCGTTCAACAAAGCAGATTATGGATTTAGCGAGTGAGATTAAATTTAATGATGTGGAAAATGTTAGGGAAGACAATCAAGTTTTCTTTAGGGAAGGGCCACGTCCGAAAATTAATTATTATACCTCGAATAGCCGATTAGCTTCTACAATCATTCGAAATATAAGGAGAATTCACAGAGACAATCCAGGAAAATCTATTGCGATTGTTCATCGTTATTCAGATAAAGAATTAAACAAAGAAGATAATTTGAAACGAAGACTCGATTTAGAATTTGATGTCATTGGTGTTAATAAATATGGATATCGTTTTGACTATAATAAAAGAAAAAAGCCCATTTTCTTCACTTCTCCTTACGAAATTAAAGGATTAGAGTTTGATTATGTCTTCATCATACATTTTGATATATTTCATTATCCATTAAAAGCAAGGTTAGATGAGTTGAATAAAAAATATATAGGTATGGATTGGGAAGGACCTGAATATAAAAAAGATCGCAAACAAATTATTAATGACGAAAAAAAGATTTTTTATGTTGCGTGTACTAGAGCCAAAGAAGGATTATTTATATATTGCGGTGATAAAAAAGAAAGAAGAATATCACGTTTTATAAAAGATTTCAATACAAATGATTATGAGAGTAATTTTAATAAGGGTCAATTTCGTTAGGGGAGCAATTAACTAAAAAAGTATATTTCGAAATATAAGATTAGGAAAAATGAAGTACGGGATGATGATTCATTCGTGAGTATTAGAACCATATTTTTTCAAATATATTCAAAAATATGCACACCATATTTGTTATATTAAAATTAACAAATGTTTTATTAAAAAAGGTAGGGATAGGAACTATTTGATAACAGCCAAAAGATACATCATTTGTAAGGTGTTGCCTGTTAAATGGATAGAATTGCTTATATCATAAAACATCTATAAAATATATAGAAGAGACTAGCGAAGAAAATGTCCATGAAAGGTGATTTAATTGAAATATTCAACCGTCCTAACTGGAGCAGGTTTTATGATGTATGAAATGCGACAGGTTTGTAAATTGAAATTACAAGGAATGACAGATGAAGAAGTTCGTAAAAAAGTATTTGAGGAAAATATTTTTCAATATAATAAGATGTCTAGTTTAAAAAGATCCTTTCCTTATCTCTTAAAACGTGTTAATTCATTAGATGATACTTTGATGACGATGATGGTGGATGAACCAATTGAAGTGGGAAAGGTAATTAATCTTTACTCCATTATGAAAACAGATTGTTTATTTTTTGATTTTATGAATGAAGTAGTGAAGGAACCACTTCAAAATAATAAAACTATATTAGAAAAAAAAGATGTGAACGTGTTCTTTGTAGAGAAAGAAGAACAATCAGAGTTTATAGCAAATTTAGCAGATTCAACAAAAGCTAGATTAAAGTCAGCTTTCATGAAAGTATTGCTTGAGGTTGGAATGATAAAAGACCTAAAAAGTCGAGAATTAAGGCACCTTTTAATGGATGGGGATGTAAAAAATCATCTTATTCAAATAGGGGATATCCAATATGTTCAAGCGATGGGAGAATAACAGCAATGACTATCAATAGCAGACTCCAAAAAATTAGAGAAAAAATTCAAGATGATGCATTTATTCAAGGGCGTGGATTAGGAAATGAGATAAGCTTTTACATTTTTGACTACGACCCAAAACATGAATTAATTGTTCGTGATGAAATAAAGTCTTTAAAAAGAACATTTCGTCATGAAATGTATAATCGTCACATCATAGAATTTGATTTATATAAAATTTTATTAGAAGTTGCTAAGGAAAAGCGAATTTATCAACAAATATTTGAAATGGAAAAAACAGAAGGAAATGAATTTCTCTTCGGAGCTTTAACAGATTTTGCGATACCTGAGATTTTTATGGATTATATAATGGAAAATATAGGTAATCACAATGTTATTTTTCTTACAGGTGTTGGAAAGATTTATCCATTTGTACGTTCCCATACGATTTTAAATAACTTACAAGAGAAAATAGATCGTATTCCAGTTATTATGTTTTATCCGGGAGAATATGATGGTCAATCTTTAAATCTATTCGGTAAATTTAAAGATGAAAATTATTATCGAGCATTCCAACTTGTTGATCATAAATAGGAGGTTAGACAACCATGATAATTAAAGATATGTTTCATAAAGATATTGATCGGGATATTCGTGGTGTCATTAAAGCAGACCAAACGAATGAGGATGATGTCTATCAGGAATTAGAAGAATATGTTGTTACACGGGAGTTACATAAACACTTTTCTAAATTCTACCAAAACTATTTAAAGGGCACTGATGGAAAAACAGATAAAGTTGGCGTTTGGATTTCCGGGTTCTTTGGATCTGGTAAATCACATTTTCTTAAAATTTTATCTTATTTATTAAAAAATGAAAAGGTAAAGGATAAGTACCCAGTTGATTTCTTCGAAGATAAGATATTAGATCCAATTGTATATGCAAATATGAAACGCACCGCAGATGTTCCTACTGAAACAATTTTATTTAATATCGATTCTAAGAATCAAATGGGAAATAAATCAAATGAAGATGCTATCTTACGTGTACTACTAAAAGAATTTAATAATCATCGTGGTTATTATGGACATAATCCAGCTGTAGCTGAACTGGAAAAGTATTTGGATGAACAAGGATTTTTAGAAGCATATAAAAAGGAATTTGAAAAAATAGCAAACGAACCTTGGGAAAGCCGAAGAAATGTGTTCAAGTTTGATGGGCATTTTATTAAACCGGCATTACTTCAATCTACTAATATGACGGAGGAATCTGTAGATAATCTACTAAATCATGGTATACATAATGTAGATATTAGTATTGAAGGATTTGCCAAGGAAGTTAAAGAATACATAGATAGTAAAGGTCCCGATTTTCACTTAGTATTTTTAATTGATGAGATTGGACAATATATTGGTGATAGACGTGATCTCATGTTAAATTTACAAACTGTTACAGAAAATCTAGGTGCGTTTTGTCAAGGACAAGCATGGGTGATGGTTACTTCTCAAGAAAGTATTGATACGGTTGTTAGAGTAAAAGGAGATGACTTTTCTAGGATTCAAGGACGTTTTGATACTCGTCTATCTTTATCATCAGTTTCTGTTGATGAAGTTATTCAAAAAAGAATCTTAGACAAGAAAGAATATGTAGGAGAGAGATTAAAAGCCTCCTATCCTGATAAAAGTGCTATTCTGAAAAACTTAATCAGTTTTCGAGATTGTACAGCTGATTTAAGGGGATTTGAAGACGCCAAAGAATTTGCTGATGTTTATCCATTTATCCCGTATCAGTTTATGTTGCTACAAAAAGTATTTGAACAAATTAGAAAACATAGTGCATCCGAAAAACATATTTCCGAAGGTGAACGATCCATGCTTTCTGCGTATCGTGAAGCAGGTATGCGTTATATGGAAGAAAACGAGGGAACACTCATTCCTTTCCATGCCTTCTATGATACGATACAGGAATTTTTACAACCAGTTGTTTCACGAGTAATCGAAAATGCTGGTCGTAATCCAGCTCTAGCAGATGACCGTTTTAATAATGATTTATTAAAAGTATTATTTATGATTAAGTATGTCAAAGAAATACCGGCGAATATAGATAATATAGCAACATTAATGGTATCTCATGTGGATGAAGATAAGTTGCAATTAAAAGAAAAAATTAATCTATCATTACGGAAATTAATCAACCAGACATTGATTCAAAAAAACGGAGAAGAATATATTTTCTTAACGGATGATGAGCAAGATGTAAATCGTGAAATAAAATCATTATCTGTTGAAGAAGAACTAGTCAAACGCGAATTGGCCCAATACATCTTCCAAGATTTATATGATGTAAAAAAATACAGTTACTCGAAAATGTATGATTTTCCATTTAATCAAAAGATGGATGAAAAGAATTATGGGAATCAAACATCTAGCATCGGTATTCATATCTTGTCTCCATTATCGAGCAGATACCATCAATCCGAACAAGAATTGATGATGTTAACAAGTGGTAGTAATGAAGTTGTTGTTCGCCTTGGTGGAGATGAGACGTTTATCGAGGAAATTGAAGAGGCTTTGAAAATTGAAGAATACCGACGTTCCAGAAATATTACACAACTTCCTGAAAATATTCAGAACATCTTGAATAACAAACAAGTAGAAATGAAAGATCGTCGTCGGCGTGGTAGAAATTTATTAGAACAAGCATTAAAAGAAGCCACATTCTTTATTAACGGCAATCAAGTCGATATTAAAGGCTCAACCGTAAAGGAAAAAATTAATGAAGCATTCAAAATGTTAATTGAAAATATCTACTATCATTTGTCATATATAAACGAATTTACCCATCAGGAGGGTGATTTAGAGGCTTACTTAACAGCAAATGAAGAACAAATTACGTTGGATGGAACGGCGCTAGAAAGTCCAAATGAAAAAGCAAAAGAAGAAATTGATCAATTTCTTCGTCTACAGGAGGAATTTAATAAACAGGTTCGTGTAAAAACATTATATGACCGTTTTGGTCATGCACCTTATGGTTGGCGAGAGCTTGATATCGCTAAGATTATTGCTGAATTATTAAAAGAACAACATATTCGTATTCGCTACAATGCAGAATATCTAGAACCAGCAGAAAACGCTAAAACATTAATGACTGTCTTTACAAAAGCAATTGAAGCAGATCGTGGAGTAATTATCGTCCGTAAAAAAGTGGATGAAAGCTTGATTCGCTCTGTTCGGCGAATTGTACGAGATTTATTTGATAATCGTGATCTAGCAGAAGACGAAGATGGACTCATTAAGGATATACGCACCCTAATTGATGCAACGGAAGCAGAAATTACTGCTTATAAAAGTCGATATGAGGGTCGGAAATATCCAGGGATGAGTATATTGGATAAAGGTCTCGAATACTTTTCACAGTTTGATAGAGGAATTGATAATGTAACTTTCTTTAAGAGAATGGAAGAGTTGGAAGATGCCTTAGGAGATTGGTTGGAAGATGTGCAGTATGTGAAGGATTTCTTTAATTCGAATAAGAAAGACATCTTTGATAACGGATTAGCAACATTAGAAAAATATGAAGATATTAAAGCGTATGTTCAGACAGATAAAGTAGAAGAGGCAATGGATCAATTAACTTCTATTATCTACGATCCAATTCCGTATGGGAAAATTAAAGATATTCCAGAACTGATTCATGTGTTTGAGGAAGAAGTAGAACACGTATTACAAACGAAAAAAGGAGATACGAAAGAAAAAGTACAAATTGATTTTGATGAAGCATCTTTACAAGCAAATCAATATGGCGTATCGAAAGAAACAAAAGCGCGAGTCCATTCTTTTTATAAACAATTGTTAGCTGACATTGATGTTTATAAAGACATTTATAAAGTCGATGCTGCCATTACACAAAGTAATAATTACAAACTCCGTGCCATTAAAGATATGAATAACGAGATTAGAGATTGGCAACGTAAAAAGGAATTAGAACAAAAAGAAAGAAAAGATGCAAAAATTGTAGAATCAACTGAAGTAAAACCAGTCATTCAAAGAGAATCAGTGAAATTATCTGACTTGATTTCTGCTACAACATTAAAAACGGAAGAAGATGTGGACAGATATGTCAATACATTGTCCAATAAATTAAAACAAATGATTAAAGCCAATAAAGAAATTGAATTTATTAAATAAAGGATGAAGATCATTGAATAAATCAGTCCTCAAGACATTTGCAATAAAAGCTCGTGAAGAATTATTAGAAAAAGTAGCATTACAAGCGCGGAAAATCGGAATCTCAGAAGACCGTATTCAAGATGCTACATTAGAAAGCTCAGACGCCATCTATGTTGATGGACGTCTGCTTTATGATGACGAACGAAAGCAACGAGATAACTTGATTGCACGTGTAAAAGAAATTGGATTCAATCGTGTGATGGAAGAAACTGCCTATACATGGTTTAACCGGTTTGTTGCACTTCGTTTTATGGAGGTAAATAACTATTTACCAACAAAAGTACGTGTTCTGTCATCTGAAGATGGAGAAAGCAACGTGCCTGATATGATAAAAGAAGTACTTTCACTGGATTTAGATATCGATAAAGAATACGTATATGAACTGAAAATGAATAATGATACTGAGGAATTATTTAAATATTTAATTACACTTCATTGCAATGATTTAAACCGTTATATGCCATTTATGTTTGAAACCATTGAAGACTACATGCTTATCCTTTTTCCAGAAGGCTTACTTGGAACTGATTCATTTGTTAGAGAAATGATTGATACAGATCAGATTCTAGAAGAGGACTGGAAAGAAGTTGAAATCATTGGGTGGATGTACCAGTATTATATAGCTGTTGAAAATGAACGGGTAATTCGTGCAAAAAAGCGTTATAAAAAAGAAGAAATTCCTTATGCTACACAGTTATTTACACCAAAATGGATTGTCCGTTATATGGTTCAAAACTCATTAGGACGTTATTGGATTGAAGCGCATCCAGAACAATATGATTTAATTAAAAATTGGGAGTACTATCTTGAACCCCGTGAAAAAAATTTTGAAAAGAAATTGGAACCATATATGAATAGACAATTAAATGTAGAAGACATTAAATGTTTTGATCCTGCAATGGGAAGTGGCCATATTCTGGTATATATGTTTGATGTATTATTCGAGATTTATAGTGAATGTGGTTATATTAAGCGTGACATTCCGAGGTTAATTATAGAAAACAACTTATATGGATTAGATATTGATAATCGTGCTTACCAACTGGCTTGCTTTTCTGTTGTTATGAAAGCACTGGAATATAACAAACGATTTTTGCGTCATATTGAGAGGGATGGTTTAACCTTAAACTTATCAGCTATTCAAGAAACAAGTCATTTAAATACAAATGATATCACATTCTTAGCCGGCGAGTCATTAGGTGAAACGTATGATTTGATGAGTGAGTTTGTAAACCAATTTAAAGATGCGAAAGCTATTGGATCATTAATTAAAATAGAATCACTTGATTTAGACTTTTTACAACGACGCTTATCTATCATTGAAAAAGAATCTGATGATTTATTTGCTGTTGAACAAAAAGATCGGATTTTACCGTTATTCAAACAGCTAATAAAACAAGCAAAAATCATGAATGAAAAGTATGATGTATTTGTTACAAACCCACCATATGCTGGTAGAAGATATGTAACAAAAGAAGTAACAGCTTATTTAGATGAATACTATCCTGAGGTAAAATCAGATTTATTTTCTTCATTTATAGAGTATAGTTTTAGTGTGACAAAAGAAAATGGACAAATGGGCTTTATGACACCATATGTATGGATGTTTATTTCTTCTTATGAAAAACTTCGAAGGAAAATGATTAAAGATCGTAATATCAGTAGCTTAGTTCAACTTGAATACTCGGGATTTGATGGAGCAACCGTTCCAATCTGTACATTTACTTTAAGAAACTATAATAGTGGCACAGATGGAGAGTATGTACGTCTAGCAGATTTTCGTGGGGCAGCTAATCAACCAATTAAAACATTAGAAGCTGTACAAGATCCATCTGTTCCTTATCGTTATTCATTTAATCAAGAAAATTTCAGCAAAATTCCTGGAAGTCCGATTGCGTATTGGGCAAGAAATGCATTCATAAATAATTTTGAAGAAAAAAGTATTATGGACTTTTATGAAGTTAGATCGGGAATAATGACAGGAAATGATTCTCTGCATTTAAGAATTTGGTTTGAAGTTAATCAGAAAAAAATTAATTTTAGATGTAAATATCCTTCAGATATGGCAGATTATGTTTGGTTTCCGATTAACAAAGGAGGAGAGTATAAGAAGTATTATGGAAACAATGAGTACGTTATTAATTTAGAAAAAAATGGAGAAAAAATTAAAGAAAACTCTAAAAATTTTAGATTAAGGGACAAAAAATATTATTTTAAAAGTGGTATTACGTGGTCTCGTATTTCTTCATCAAAAATAGCTTTTAGGGTTAATGAAGCTGGAACTTTATTTGGGGATGCTGGACCAATAATTTTTATAAAAAATATTAATGAAAGGATTTATATATTGGCATTTTTAGTTAGTAAAGTTACAAATGAGCTATTAAAATTTATAAATCCTACATTGAATTATCAAATAAGAGATATTGAAACTTTACCATTGATTTTTGACAAGGATAAAGAAAGAGATATTGTTGAAATGATGGAAGATAATATAAAATTATCTATTTTTGATTGGGATTCTTTTGAAACTTCTTGGGATTTCTCAAAACACCCGTTACTAAAATTTCCGGCTTCTACAATTAAGTCATCTTTTAAACAATGGTCAGATTTTGCGGAAAATCAGTTCTATCGATTGAAAAAAAATGAAGAAGAATTAAACCGTATATTCATAGAAATCTATGGTTTACAAGATGAGCTGACACCAGAGGTCGCTGAGGAAGATGTTACAGTTCGTAAAGCAGATTTAGAACGGGATATTAGAAGTTTTATTTCGTATGCAATTGGTTGTTCTTTTGGTAGGTATTCTTTAGATGAAGAAGGGCTTGTTTATGCTGGTGGGGAATTTGATGGATCACGCTATAAAACATTTCCAGCTGATAAGGACAATATTTTACCAATTTTACCTGGTGCGTATTTTGAAGATGATATCGTGACACGGTTTATTGATTTTGTTCGTGTTACTTATGGAGATGAAACATTAGAAGAAAATTTGAATTTTGTTGCTGATGCGATTGGACGGAAGAAAAATGAAACAGCGAGAGAATCTATACGACGTTATGTCCTAAATAACTTTTATAAGGATCATGTCAAAACATACAAGAAACGACCGATTTACTGGTTGTTCACATCAGGAAAAGAAAAGGCATTTAATTGTCTTATTTATATGCATCGTTATGATAAAACAACACTATCACGGATTCGAACAGATTATTTACATGACGTGCAAACACGTTATGAAACTATACGAAATGATTTACTTTCATTGATTGCTAGTGATGCAACATCATCAGAAATACGTCATGCAAAAAAAGAACTAAAATCAATTGAAAAGAAAATTGCAGAACTAAAAGAATATGATGAAAAACTCCACCATATGGCAGATATGCAAATTGAAATTGATTTAGATGATGGTGTAAAGGTAAATTATGAGGAATTTAAAGGATTAGTGGCTAAAATATAAGCAAAGGAATAAAAATAGATGAATAAATTATTTAAAGTGAACTTTATTATTATTTGTATATTGTTGATGGTAGCTTGTAGTAATGAAAGTAACAATACCAAGCAAAAGGAAAATTCACATGAAGAGCAAACAAGTGAATCTAGTGTAGAAAATGTTACTGAGAATGAAAGTAATCAATCAAAAACGAGTACCGATGAAAAAAAGGAAATAAAAGAAGTAGAAGAAAAACCAAAGATGTTAACAGAAGAAGAGATGAAACGAAAAATCGAAGAACAATCTTTGAAGGTCATTTCAAAAGATTATATTATTCAAGATGAAGATTATAAAACCCTTTATCCAGATATGCTACAGGTTATTATTGAAAATAATAGTGGTACAGATATAAAAAATGCTGTAATCGCTTATGCAGCTTGGGATGAAAATGGACTACCACTGAAAATTCAATCCGACTCACCACTTGATTCTGGCAAATATATTCCTTTAGCTAATGCAGAAGATATTAATTTAATTGATGGAGCAACATATGGTGAAGAAAGTGGATTTTCAATTTCAGAAAATATGGATCAAATAGAGGAATTTGAGGCAATAGTTGTGTCATATGAGACATTTGATGATGAAACTTGGGAAAATGAGTTGTTTGATGACTTTAAAAGATTATATGAAGGTCAAAGAAGAAAGGACTAGTTCTATAAAATTTAGAAGAGGTTGTTTAGGAATTATTTAAAATAGTGATAAGCTAATATAAAGGTGCATCGAGTATTAGATGTACCTTTATATAATATGAAAGTAGGTGAACCTAGTGCAATCAAACCAAATTATGTCTTCTTTACAAGAAGCTTTCAATGAACCATTAAAAGATGGGGAGGAAAGAAAGCTTGTATTTTGGACAGATATTGATAAAGAATTTGTAGATGATTTCAACAATGTACAAATAGAGAATGTAAAAACCATCCATTTACATAAACATAATCAATTTTATGCAAAACATTTATTAGAGGAAGAAGATCCGACATCTTCGTATTTAATATATACTAATATGGATTTACAATCGAGAGAGAATTGGCTATATGATACGGTATTATACTCAAAGGTATTTTATGCTGATCGTTTGTCTTTAATTATGAGTGATTTACAAATCGATTATTCTTTTCGTGCTATGGTTCAACAGTACGCGCAATTTTTTAAGAGCAAAGACCGAACGAAGCGATTGAAGTCTTTTGCTATTCAAACATATACGAAGGAATTAATCGAATTAGCAATAATGAATGTCATATGTAAAACACAATCACTTGACTTTGAAACGGTTCTAAGAAAAGTACTAATGGATACATTAGATGATGAAAACAATCGTTATTTATACGATATAGAGCGTTACTTCGATATTGATACATTTTGGAACTACGTTGAAAAAGAGTACAATTATACGCGTGAAAAGAAGACATTACGCACTTTATGTATGCATTTATCTCTTACTGCCTTAAGTCGTTCGGTAGATGAAAAGTACTTATCGAATTTCTCGCAATTTATTGCAGAGTATAATCGAACGAATGCATTTGTTTTTATTGATCATTGGATGAACCATAAGGAAGATTATAAAAAATTTAATGATTACATGGAAGAAATTGAGGAAGAAATTCGTTTAGCTGACACATTGAATCAGTTACCTATTGAGGTTTTTCAAGAAGGAGATATTTTCCCGTATATTGATCGAGCAGTAATTATTTATATTGCGAATAGTTTATTAAACCAACAAGAAGATTATGAGTCACATCTTGGCTTGATAAACAGAAGAAGAACCAAACATTTCTATGATAAGTATCGATATCTCTACGAAGCGTTATTTTTTGCGGTAAAGATGCAGGCATTTAAAAAAGAGTACGCATATGGTATCCCAGAAAGTCAAGCTGTTTCATTATATCAAGCATATGTAAAAGAATATTATTTAATGGATACATATTACCGTAAATTCTATCTTGCATATGATGCTGAAGGTCCAAGTGATATATTATCCAAACTGAAGCCACTTATAGAAAATTTATATACAAATTGGTTTCATGGGGAATTAAGTACAAATTGGTCACAAGCCGTTAAAAATGAAATGACAAATGATTGGTCCTTATCAGGAGTTCGGAATCAACAACATTTTTATACCACGTTTATCGCACCACATGTGCATAAAAATGAACGAGTATTTGTTATTATTTCGGACGCAATGCGTTATGAAGTAGGAAAAGAATTGCAAGAAAGATTAAATACGGAAATTATGGGCGACTGTGAAATGGAATCAATGATAAGTGTCGTCCCATCGGTAACGAAGCTAGGAATGGCAGCTTTATTACCACATAATCAACTAGAAATAAATGAACGAGGACAAGTATTAGTAAATGGACAGAATTCATCCGGATTGGAAAATAGAAACAATATCCTTAAGTCCTATTCAGAAGATAGTATTGCTATCCATTTTGAAGATGTTTTTGCGATGAACAAGACAGGGCGAAGAGAAAAATTTAAAGGTAAGAAATTAATATATATATATCACGATGCTATTGATGCCATTGGGGATAATGCTGCGACAGAATCAGGTACGTTCCAAGCAGTAGAACAAGCATTGGACGAATTATCTAATTTAGTACGAATTATTCGTAACGATTTAAGCGGTACATATCTCTATATAACGGCAGATCATGGATTTTTATTTCAAAAGGATGATTTAAGGACGAGTGATTTATTGCAAAAAGAGTCCATTGATGCGCTTGAAATAAAACGCCGTTACATGTTATCTCGAGAACAAAAGGAATTACCAGGTCAATTTACGACTGATCTATCTAGTATCATTGAAAATGAGCCGAATCTGTATGCTTATGTTCCGAATGCGACCATTCGTTATCGTATTCAAGGTGCAGGATCGAAATTCGTCCATGGTGGTGCAAGCTTACAAGAAGTTTCCGTGCCATTATTAAAGATTAAAAATAAACGGGCAGGGCAACGTGGAGCAGAATCATCACAAAAGGTAGATATCCATTTAACAAGCACAACACGTCAAATCACAAATAGTATTTTTGCGTTAGACTTTTTTCAAACTGAAAAAATAGCAGATAAAATAACCCCTCGTAAAGTAGTGGTGTATATAACGGATGAAAAGGATCAAGCTTTATCGAATAAAGAAATTATTATTGGAGATTTGACAAGTAGTGATCCAAAAGAACGAGTATTTAACATCCAATTTGCATTAAAAAGGTTAGATTATGACCGAAATATGACATATTATCTAGTGATTAAAGATACGGAAACAGATGTTATCATAGATAAAATTCCATTTACAATTAATTTAGGAATTATAAGTGACTTTGATTTTTAAAAAAAGGGGAGGTGAAAATGAAAGGAATGGAAGTAAATAAAGAACTTGATAAAAAATTAAATGAAGTATTTGCTGGGCGAGTAGTTAGAAAAGACTTAACTAAATTGATTAAAGAAGGAGCAAATGTACCTGTCTATGTTTTAGAATATTTGTTAGGGATGTATGCTGCTACAGATGATGAGGCAAGTATTCAAGAAGGAGTAAACCGAGTTAAAAAAATTCTCTCTAAAAACTTTGTTCGTCCAGATGAAGCAGAAAAAATAAAATCACGAATTCGCGAACTTGGACAATATTCAATTATTGATAAGGTAACGGTGGCACTTAATCCAAAAGTAGATCGCTATGAAGCTGAATTCTCTAATTTAGGCTTGAAAGCAGTTCCTGTTCCAGCAAATTATGTGAAGGAATATGACAAGCTTTTGGTTGGTGGTATCTGGTGTATGGTAAAAATGGATTACTATTACGATGAAGAAGAACGGAACAATAGCCCATTCATAGTGAATACATTACAACCTATTCAAATGCCGAATATGGATATGGAAGAAATATTTAGTGGACGTACCCATTTCACAAAAAATGAATGGATTGATATTTTAATGCGATCCATTGGAATGGAACCTACACAGCTGGAAGAACGAGTAAAATGGCATTTATTGCTCCGATTAGTCCCTTTAGTGGAAAATAATTACAATATGTGTGAATTAGGACCACGAGGAACAGGGAAATCCCATGTGTATAAAGAACTATCACCAAATTCTATTCTTGTCTCAGGTGGACAAACCACCGTAGCCAATTTATTTTATAATATGGCGTCTAGAAAAATTGGTTTAGTTGGTATGTGGGATTGTGTCGCATTTGATGAGGTAGCTGGAATTCGTTTTAAAGATAAAGATGGTATTCAAATCATGAAGGATTTTATGGCATCAGGTTCATTTGCTAGAGGAAAAGAAGAGAAAAACGCAAGTGCCTCTATGGTGTTTGTGGGGAATATTAACCAAAGTGTAGATGTCCTTTTAAAAACGTCACATTTGTTTGCACCGTTTCCAGAAGAGATGGCAAATGATTCGGCATTCTTTGATCGAATGCATTATTATTTACCCGGTTGGGAAATTCCTAAAATGAGACCAGATTTTTTTACGAATCGATATGGATTTATTGTGGATTACATTGCAGAATATTTTAGAGAAATGCGAAAACGATCATATACAGATTCAATTGAAAACTTTTTTAAATTAGGAACGCATCTTAATCAACGTGATACTATTGCCGTTCGCAAAACTGTTTCCGGTATGATTAAACTAATATATCCACATGGGGATTTTACAAAGGAAGATGTGGAAGAAATTTTAAAATATGCGCTTGAAGGTAGGCGGCGAGTCAAGGAACAGTTGAAAAAAATCGGTGGAATGGAATTTTACGATGTAATGTTCTCTTATATTGATAAAGAAACAATGGATGAGGAAATTGTCTCTGTTCCTGAACAAGGTGGTGGAAAATTAATACCTGAAGGAATGGGGAAACCTGGCCATGTATATGTAGCTGGTCAAAATAATACCGGTATGATTGGAGTGTATAAACTAGAAAACCAAGTAGTACCGGGAACAGGGAAGTACGATAAGTCTGGTGTAGGCTCTCACCGTGGTGCCCGTGAAAGCCTTGATACAGCATTTCGTTATTTTACTGCTAATAGTAAAAGCGTTAGTAATTCTATCAGCACAAAAACGAGGGATTATTTAATGCATATTAGCGATTTACAAGGGATTGATTTGACAGAAGAACTGGGTATTGCGCAATTAATTGGATTATTTTCGGCAGCAATGAATAAACCGGTTTTAGATAGTATGGCTGTAATTGGAAATATGACAGTAGGTGGAACCATTGCTAAGGTAGAGGACTTTGCAAATGTACTACAAGTCTGTGTCGATGCTGGTGCAAAAAAGGTATTAATTCCAGCAGCATCTGTCGCAGATTTACAGACTGTTCCATCAGATTTATTAGTAAAAGTACAACCTATATTCTATTCTGATCCGATAGATGCAGTGTTTAAAGCGTTGGGGGTTCAATGAATACTATATGAGGAAGATTATGTCGTTGTGCCTTTGTTTATTTATACGGCATAGTCTTCCTTATGTTTTGATTGTATGAATTAATAAATGTTAGGGATTTGAATAATCTGTATCATAAGTTGCCTGTAGCATAAGAATTATACATAAATGAGATCATAAGATATATTGTTACCTATTTTGGGTAAAAATCTGAATTATCGTTTCTTAGCATTTTTTTATTTATATTATCTATAGTAAGATTTCGCTTTTTAGAATATCTAATTGCTGTTCGTATATTTTTGATTCTTTGATCCCTAGAGAGTCTCCTCTATAAATAAAAGGACCCACCATGGTCGCATTGTGAAGAGGCATGGTGGATTCTGTTAATGTATTATAGCAACAAGTGGTTACCTTTAAATATTATGATGGATAACTAACCAACACCCTCAACACCGCCCCCAATATGCTATGATAATATCAAAAGTCAAAAAACACCAATGTCAAAGGAAGTGTCTGGATGTTCTTAGCCTGGAAAGAAATGAAGAAGAATAAATTGCGTTTTACATTAATTACAGGTGTATTAATGCTTGTTGCCTTTTTGGTTTTCTTTTTATCCGGCCTTGCAACAGGGCTTCAACAACTGAATCGGGAAGCGGTCGATAAATGGGATGCGGATGCTATTGTATTGACAGAGGAATCGGATAAAAGTTTAGGTCTTTCTTCCATGACCGTACAGGATCATGAGGGCATCGATGCGGATGAAACGGCTATTCTTGGACAGTTCAGTGCGATTGCGAATAATGATGATGAAAAAGCGAATATCTCTGTGTTCGGGATCAATGAAGATGAATTTTTGATGCCTGAAGTGACGGATGGAGAGAAGTTTACCAAGGAAAATGAGGTTATCGCTGGAGATAAATTGAAAGAGGATGGATTTGCAATCGGAGATACACTTAGCTTATCCGGAACAGAGGCTGAATTAACGATTGTCGGCTTTACGGATAATGCACGGTTTCATGGATCACCAGTTCTTTATACAGATTTAGATACATTCCACCGTGTGAAATTTGGAGAACTAGCTGAACAAAATAGTGATCGTATTAATGGGGTTGTTATTCGCACGGATAATGTGGATGCCATTGAAACTCCAGAGGAAATAGAAGTAATTGGGATTGATACATTTATTGAAAATTTACCGGGATACACGGAACAGAATCTTACGTTAAATTTAATGATTTATTTCTTAATTGTGATATCAGCAATTATTGTTGCCATATTTTTATATGTGTTGACCGTGCAAAAGATGAGTATGTTTGGTGTCTTGAAGGCACAGGGGATTTCGAGCCGTTATTTAGCTAATTCCGTGATAGCACAAACATTTTTGATTAGCTTTATTGGGGTTGTGATTGGTTTTGGATTGACCCTTTTGACAGGGGCGTTCTTGCCAAGTGCTGTTCCCGTATCGTTTGATATGGTAACAATGATAATATATGGACTTATTTTCGTGGTCGTTGCTATTATGGGAGCTGTTTTCTCTGTACGTACCATTGTAAAAATTGATCCACTACAAGCGATAGGAGGGTGAGGAATGGCGATATTACAGTTAGATAAAGTAAAGAAGACGTATGGGGCAGGTCATAAAAAAGTAGAAGCATTAAAGGAAATTGATTTTACGGCTGAACGTGGGGATTTTATTGCAATAATCGGTCCCTCTGGTTCAGGGAAAAGTACGTTTTTAACGATAATTGGTGGGTTACTCACGCCAACTTCTGGGGAGGTCATCATTAATAACCAAACGATGACAGCAATGAATGAAAAGAATCGTTCGAAACTCCGGTTGAATGAAATTGGTTTTATTTTACAAGCATCGAATCTAGTGCCATTTCTTACCGTAGCAGATCAGCTGAGGTTACTAGATAAAGTGAAAAATAATAATATGACAAAGGAACAATTAGAAGGCTTGTATAAAGATTTGGAAATTGCGGATTTGCGTGCGAAGTATCCAGCTGATTTATCTGGTGGTCAGCGTCAACGTGTGGCAATAGCAAAAGCACTGTACAGTAATCCATCTATCATTCTGGCGGATGAACCAACTGCATCATTAGATACGAATTTAGCTTTTGAAGTGACCGATATTTTAAAAAGGGAAACAAAAAGTAAAAACACAACAACCATCGTCGTGACACATGATATGCGACTCATCAACTATTTTGATAAAGTATATCAGATGGAAGATGGTGTTTTGGCAGAGTATAAAGAAGAAGTGTTGGGGAACGAATAAATTACTTTTATGATATAATCATAATACGTGTGATAGGGCTTTCGTGGGTGGTAGTTCACTCCCTTTTAAATGAAAGGGGGTGATAAGAATGACAGTATTTGAATCTTTAACTTTGATGATTTCCTTTGCAACATTGGTTATTGTCATACTGTCACAACAAAAAAAGTAACCACCCATTTCGCCTAGCACGCATCTGGGTTGGTTACTTTTTCTAACCTAAAATGTGAGCTACCCCCTTGAAGGGCTTTCACACGAAGGACCGTTCCATGTTCTAGCATGGGCGGTCTTTTTTATGTTATGTTCTTCTAAATTTATTATACCGCATTTTTACAATAAAATAAATATCTATGATTGTATATTTCAGCTAAACTGCTGCTTGTCATTCCCCTATGGAGCAAATCCATAGAAGGTTAGAATGAAAAAGAAGTAGGATAAAAAGTAAATGCCTAATAAGACCAACGACCAAAATATATACAAGACAATGCGTACCCAACGTTGTTCAATTGATTTTCGAACAAATTGAAACAGCTTATAAAAAAGCGCTAAAAATGTCGGGATAATGAATAAATGAGAAAAGATGTCTACCCAGCTTCCTAGTTTCATGAATCCACCTTCAACAGGGGCATCGTTTAGCTGATAATTGGTTGTAATATAATAATGACCAGTGATAAATACAATAGATAACAACGTAAAATAAGTGAGAATAGTAAATTTTACAGCTTTTTTCTCGTTCTTGAGGATCATATACATAAAAAGTAAAAAGACAATTAAAATGATTATTTTAAACAAATTTTCACCTCCGAAAAGACAATATAATAGGATTGTTACTATTTATAATATCATTGTAGAAAATAATGACCACATACTTTCAGGAAATTATTATACATTCAAGATAAAAAGGTAAAATACAAATGACATGTATCATTACTTTCGCATCATTGTTAAGGTTTATATCGTTCGCTATGACTCTTATTCTTGTGTCCGCATAAATGGAATTCCCCACACTTCTATATATTTTTTTATAAAAAAATATATGAAATAAGCGATAAAAGCAAATATAAATGTAGGAACGGTAAAAATCGGGCTAAAAAACTCTCTAATCGAATGATTATCGATAAATGTATCGTAAGGAAATCTGTTTCGATACTTAATTGGAATAAACTTACTATCTTTGTACATATCATATGTAGCTGATGATACGTTTTTTCTCGTTTTATACAATTTACCATTTTCATCTTTATACTGATAAATGAAAGTATATGTAAATATAACTGTTTTCGGACTAATCACTCGATCTTGTTCATGATCGATTATTTCTGCGAGAACAGTCGTTTTTCCAAATGGTACCATTTTGTATACAACGCCAAAAGGCTAAACCCTTTAATTGAAAAACCTAAAGCTTATTTTTTACTATTTATAGAATGGCTTGTGAATGGATGTTAAGTTCTACTTTGAAGAAAGTCGAGTCTAAACCTCCTTTTGAATGATGGGGTAATTATGAATTAAAAAAGCATAATTCTCCACCATTATCATAAACTGTATGCAAAGCAGTAGTTTAAACTACTGTACACAATGGAGGAGTGATACCATCAAAATATTAAATTTAAATGGTTCGGCGCATGAAATGGGAAGAAAGCATGGACAATTAGCGAAGGAAGAAATTGAGTTTAGTTTAGATTCGTATGAAAAGTTATTTTGGCATGAAAGGAATATCGAATGGGATGAAGCGGTTGAATTGGCGAAATCTCATGTGGATGCCATTAAAGAAACGAACGTAGAGCTTCTGGAAGAGATAGAGGGGATTGCGGAAGGTGCATCTGTAAGATTTGAGGATATTTTAGCTTTAAATGCAAGGAGTGAAATTGCGTTAACGGGAAATAAGCATGATGGGTGTACGAGTGTAGCTGTCATGCCACCCTTAGGTCAGAAAGCATATTTAGCTCAAACATGGGATTGGCGTTCCTCCCAATCTAGAAGTTTAGTAGCACTTCGAATAAAAAAGGAAAATGGTGTAAAAATCAATATGATTACGGAAGGGGGAATCATTGGAAAAATTGGATCCAATAATCATGGGCTCGGTGTTTGTTTAAATGCGATACGTTCGGAAGTGAAAACAGATCAATTACCAATTCATTTAGGATTAAGAGAAATTTTAAACTCTATGACACTAGAAGAAGCACAAGATAAAGTTGCCAATGGAAAAATTGCCTCTTCAGCAAATATGTTAATTGCACAAGATAACATCAATCAAAAACGCGCAATAAATATGGAACTATCCCCACAACACTTCGATACTCGTGAAACGAAATCATCCTATTTATACCACACGAATCATTTTTGTTCCACACATTTAAATAAAAAACTTCATACCCACACAAAAGAAAATAGCTTTATTAGAAAAGATAGAATGAAAGATTTGATTGAAGCACATGCCCGTGAGTCTGTAACAGAAAGTGATATAAAAGGCTGGTTGTCTGATCATGCAAATACACCAAATTCTATATGCCGACATAAGAATCATCATTTATCTGATTATGAGGATTCGATCACAGCTTTTGCGGTGATTATGAATTTGACGGATAGGAAGATGCATGTCATGGAAGGACAGCCCTGTAATCCAATACAAGCATATAATTTTCGATTTTAATTTTTTTAGTTTGAAAAGATGGATATGTTTTTAAAAAGAAAATAAATAAATGGGGAGGTATTTATGGAAAGGAATCAACTTAAAAAGTCAAGAAGCTTTGTGATGCCAGATGCATTTATTATTATCTTTAGTATTGTGACTATTGCAGCTCTTGCAACATATTTTATTCCGGCTGGATCCTATGAAAGGGAGACAGTAGATGATATTACGAAAGTAGTTCCAGGGAGTTTTTCAACCACAGAGTCAAATCCAGCAAGTATATTAGATTTATTTAGTTCAATTCAATTAGGGATGATTGAATCAGCAGGTATTATTTTCCTTATTTTTACGATTGGTGGTATTATCCACATTATCGAGTCAACAGGTGCTATTAACTCCGGAATTAATACACTAATCGAAAAGACAAAAGGACGTTATATGCTGTTAATTGCAACGGTTAGTGGAATCTTCGGTGTATTAGCATCAATGGGAATAGCAGCAAATGCTGTGATTGCATTTGTACCAATTGGTATTGCATTAGCTCGTTCGCTTAAATTAGATGCGATTGTTGGAGTTGCTACTGTCTATTTAGGATATTATTCTGGAATGATTGCGGGAATTTTCGATCCAACGATTTTAGGGTTGGCACAAACCATCGCTGAATTACCACTCTTTTCAGGAATGCCTCTTCGTATCGTACTTTTTCTAGCTTTAATTACGATTACGATTACTTACACCAATTGGTACGCGAAAAGAATCAAAAACAATCCTGAGAAATCTTATATGGGGAGTAAACCGTTTGGTAGTCTCGCAGAAAAAGCGGATGTGAAGGAAGATACATCACGAATTACGGGAAGACAGCAATTCATTTTATTGACTTTTATAATATTTATTATTGGTTTTATTTACGGAGCATTTCAGTACGGTTGGGGAATCAATGAATTATCTGGGATATTTTTAATGATGGGAATTGTAATCGCCTTCATTGCTCGAATAAGTCCGAATGAATTTGTTCACAAATTTATTGAAGGGGCAAAGGCGATTGCTTATGGTGCTCTAGTTGTCGGTCTTGCAAGAGCAGTCATTGTTCTTTTAAATGAAGGAGCTATTTTAGATACAATCGTTCATTATGCACTTGTGCCATTAGAGTTAACTTCTGTATTTATTGGTGCGCAATTATTGTATGTATTTAATCTGTTGTTTAATTTGTTGGTCACTTCTGGAACAGGGCAGGCAGCAATTATCATGCCATTGATGGTTCCAATTGTTGACTTATTAGGGATTACAAGACAGACAGGTGCCCTAATCTTGATGTTAGGAGATGGATTTACCAATATTATTACTCCAACTTCCGGTGTACTCATGGCCGTTCTTGCAGTAGGTGGAATTAACTGGATCAAATGGGTACGCTTTGCCTTCCCATTACTAATCATGTGGATGATTGTAGGCGCAATCGCCATTGCCTACGCAGTCTTGACTGGATACGGGCCTTTTTAGATAGGTGCCTGTCACGCCCCGAATTTTGTCGAAATTATGGAAGGTAGTAAAAGCTATCTTCCTTTTAGTTTGTTTTTATTTGACGGAAGATTTTAATTTATCTAATATTAATAGATAACAAAAATAAGTAAATTAAACATACTGTTATTTATACTTTCATTTTCAAATCTACCTAAATTAATGAAGACCTGCGGTAATATGTCAAGAGTAAAATAAATAATTATTTGATTATCAAGGTCCAATTTGCTTAAAAAAGGCAACTCTAAGCTAAACCAGCAATTTCATGTAAAAATTTACTGGTTATTGTTAAAAGGATTTTGAAGCTATTTATGCTTCATTTATTACGCTCCTTTTGGGCGTGTAAATTTGGTTTTTGCGTAGTAGCGCATCCACCAAACGAACAAATTTTCTTGCAGTTAAGACGAGGGCTCTTTTGTGTTGATGCTTTGGTACTTCTTGGTACTTCTTCGCAAAGTAATCGGAGTACTCAGGGATCTGCCTTCTTATCGAGTTAGCGGCTTCAACTAGATAATATCGGAGATACTGGTTTCCGTTTCGCGATAAAGTTGTATCATCTGCCGTAAAGCGACCAGATTGATGTTTTCGCCAATATAGACCTGCATACTTAGCAACTTTTGCTTCATTTTCGAAGCGTTCAATCTGTCCAATTTCAGCAATGATGCCAGCGGCAAAAACTGGTCCTATACCAGGCACAGTCTGCAGTGTTTGTGGCACACCTTTCATGATTCGCTCAATAGATTTATCAAGTTCCTTAATCTGCTTTTCAAATGTGCGAATCAACGTGATGGAAGTCGCTAGCATGGTGTCGATGGAGTCTTCTACGACCTTGTCTAATCGATAGGAAGAACGAACAGCTTTTTGAATTGATTCGGCGACATATTCTGGATCTGGAAATCTATTCTTGCCTTTAGTTCGTAAATAATCAGCTAACTCTTCTAAAGGCATACTGGATAATTCATCTAAACTGTAGCTTTCAAGAAAAAGATCCATCATCGCTTTACCAAATACAGAAGACTCAACCTCTTCTGTAAATGTATTACACTTATAACTCAAATATTGAAGAAAACGTTGTTTTTCCTGAGTGGTTTGGCGCACTATTTGAAAACGTGCACGTGTCAATTGTTGAAGGGCAACATATTGTTCCTCTTTGACAATTGACATAGGCAAACGGCCAAACCGAAGGTAATCAGCAATGACAAAGGCATCGATTTCATCTGTCTTATCCATATCGCTATAGCTCTTTTTAAAATTAGCTATCTGTTTTGGATTCATTACTAACACTTGTCCACCTAGAGCACGAAGTGACTCATCGTTGTGCAAAAACATGGATGGATGAAAACTATAGACACTGGTAGATTCAAGACCGATTTTCATTTCACTAACAGATTGATTTTGGGTCGTCTTTAAAATTTCATCTCTTAGCTGCGTAGCACCAGGTAAATCATTAGAAACAGTGAAGGAATTTAACTGATCGCCTTCACCATTTAAAAAACAAGCTTTGATATCAAAAGAACTAACATCTAAACCGACAAATAATTTCATAGGGGCAAACACTCCTTTCGATTTAGAATCATTGGAACTAAAGTCTTGGACGCTCCGGGATATCCCTAGTGTGAACGCTGATCAGCAACCTCGTTTATGAGTACTATCCTTGTATCGAAAGCCGCCCTAGAGCTACTAACATCTAGGTTCGAATATCAAGGTGTACAGCCTGCGTGTTTGAAGGTCGAAACACACACTGGGAAACAGTCTTTTTAATGCGGTACAATCCGCAAGGAGTGAAAGAATTGTCCCAAATGATCCTAAGACCATTATCTAGGAACATCACGGAACGTCCAAGACATTTGGCATATTATTTAGGGTCTTTACTTATTCATGAATTTATCTAAACCAAGTTACTTGGAACGGAAGGCGGCGACTCCTGCGGGAAAAGCATGAGACTTGAGACCCCGCAACGAGCGTTTTTTGCGAGTGAGGAGGCTCAAGCCATGCCCGCGGAAAGCGTCCGCCTGCAGTGGAAAGTAACGGTAGCACTAGCAGATACAATTTTATAAATTAGTTAGAATAAAATAGGCGGAAAAATAACGCCTAAACATAATATACGAGGAGTGATCAGATGAAATTTTTATCATTTCGAAAAAATGAAGACATTGCGTATATAAAATTAGAAAACCCGAAAGAATTTAACACTTTATCGCTGAAATTAATGCAGGAATTAGATGAATTATTAAAGGATATTGCTAAAAGGCGAGAGGTGAAAGTTGTTATTATCGAAGGTTCTACGAAGGCATTTTCGGCTGGACATAGTTTAAGAGAAGTACAAGCTAGTACCTCCGAAGAAGCACTTGATTTATTTCAAACTTGCTATCGATTAATGCGTACGATACGAGAGATTCCTCAAATCGTTATTTCAAAGGTCCAGGGTGTTGCGGTTGCTGCTGGTTGTCAGTTGGTAGCCATAAGTGATATGGCAGTGGCTAGCGATGAGGCGAGATTTGCTACGCCAGGAATCAATAGTGGTTTATTCTGTAGTACACCGGCTGTATTTTTAAGTAGAAATATAGGTAGAAAAAAAGCCGCCGAATTATTATTTACTGGGAATATGATGTCAGCCGAAGAGGCATTACAGCATGGATTAGTAAATAAAGTTGTTCCTCGTGAAAAATTAGAAAAGGAAACTGAAAAATTAGCGAAAGACGTTACGAAGCAGAGCTTGGATATCATTGAAATTGGTAAAAAACAATTTTACCAGCAACTTAATATGGAGGATTTTCAAGCTTTGAATTATTCAACGGAGGTAATTGCAGCTAACACTCAACATCCGGATGCAAAAGAAGGGATAGAGGCATTTTTCGAGAAAAGAACACCTGTATGGAATGATCAATTAAAAATAGAATCTTAGTTTTGGATAAGATAAAATCAATGCGTTAAAAAGCCTTTGAAATAGATATCAAAGGCTTTTTAACATGGTTTAAATAATCCCTGACCTTCTTTCAAGTGATAACATAATCATCAAGAATCACATCTCTTTTGATTTATCTATAAGAATATTGTGGAAGATTTAAACTTTAATCTTAATTATAATTAACTGTATACATTACCATTTTATTTTGTTATAATTCATAAGCATTGTATTTATTAAGATGGCAGAATGCTGAGGATATTGATTAAAAGATAATTCCTGCTTACATTCACAACATGAACAAGGTTTATTTTATTCATTTGGATAAATAAATACCGCTTATAATTTTCATAAAATTAAAAAAACAAAAATAGACTCACTGAAAAATAAATGAAAAGTTTATAAAAATATTTCGCTTAATGATATGGGAAGAATAGATGTGTAGTGTTGCATACTTGACTGCATCATTTAAGTGAAATTTGATGAATTATTTTATAAAGAAAAAGTAAAAACAGGTTGTTACTGTTAAAAATAAATTGATTGAATCATAATACTATATAATGATTATTTGTATGTGGTTGACTTTATTGGAGAAAGTACAGGTTTTTATGTCGGAATATTCCAAATATTACGCGAGGAAAAAGGTCACTACATTATTTTGGCCTAACAACAATACTATTGTTTTATCGCAGATTAACTGGCTGTAAGATCTCCACTTCAAGAATTCCCCACTGATTGAAGTTTCACTTTATTAGCCAATGGGCGTGAAAAGTTATCATAATTTTCACTATATTTTCGGTATTAATTGACATGAAAATAAAAGGGAAATAAAAAGATAATCTTGGTGTAAGGTTGCCAAATCCATATGGATGTAGGAAAACTTTATGAATGAAGTGAAATAATCCTCTATATTTTCTATGGAAATATATATTAATCGTATATGAAAAAGGTTTTGAATAATAAATTTGACAACATGAGAAGGGGCTGATTGCAATGTCAGAAAAGGCTATTGCAAAGGACTTATCAAAGGATGATTTTAAAAATAAAAATAGAACGAGAAGTGTTTTACTTGGGGCAGCATTTTTAATGGCGACATCTTCTGTTGGGCCTGGTTTTTTAACACAAACAACGGTCTTTACCCAGCAATTGGCTGCTAGTTTTGCTTTTGTTATTTTAATTTCATTAGTTTTAGATGTATTTGCACAGGTAAATGTATGGCGGGTTATTGCCGTATCCGGATTACGTGGGCATGAAATTGCGAATAGGGTTTTACCAGGTTTAGGTGTATTATTATCCATCTTCATCGTTATCGGTGGTTTAGCATTTAATATTGGGAATGTCGCTGGTGCAGGACTTGGATTAAATGCGATGTTAGGCATTAGTCCGATAACCGGTTCTATTATTAGCGCAGTTTTTGCTATCATGATTTTTCTTATCAAAGAAGCAGGCAAAGTGATGGATAAAGTGATCCAATTAGCTGGAGTAGTCATGATTATTTTAATGGTTTATGTTGCATATACAACTTCTCCACCTGTTGGTGAAGCTCTTATTAATACAGTAAAGCCTACACAGATTGATGTACTTGCGATTGTTACTCTTATTGGTGGATCTGTCGGTGGATATATCACGTTTGCAGGTGGGCATCGCCTGTTGGATGCAGGAATAAAAGGCGTTGAATCTCTACCTGAGGTGACAAAAAGTTCTGTGTTTGGTATTGCTGTAACAGGAGTGATGCGAGTCGCACTCTTTCTGGCGGTATTAGGTGTCGTGTCCCAAGGATTAGCTATCAATCCTGCCAATCCACCTGCATCTGTCTTTCAATTAGCAGCAGGGAATATTGGATACCGTATATTTGGTGTCGTTATGTGGGCGGCAGCGATTACATCGGTTGTTGGTGCAGCGTATACTTCTGTATCTTTTATTCGTTCGTTTCATCCAATGATTGACAAATATCATAATTATATTATCATTTTGTTCATTGTGATTTCATCAGCAACATTTGCATTTGTTGGACAACCTGTAAGTGTGTTAATTTTAGCGGGGGCATTGAATGCGCTGATTTTACCACTTGCACTAGGAACAATCCTAATTGGAGCATATAAAAAAGATGTTGTCGGGGATTACAAACACCCATTATGGTTAACGATAACAGGAGCAATTATTGCGATTGGAATGGGATACCTTGCCATTCTTACGGTACTGGAACAATTTTAGGGAGGTGCCTGTCACTTCCCGGATTTTGTCGAAATTTTTTTGAAAACAAGAGCACAGCAAAAAGCCGTTTCTCATAATTTGAGATACGGCTTTTTGTCTAGTTCTTTATTTGAATTTAAAGGTATCTATTATTTCTAGGATATTTTCTTTTCCATTTGAACGGATTCCTTTTTAAGTATAGGTACAAAGATATATATCAAACTGACGTCCTATTTAAAAGGTGATATGATATAAGTATTCGAATAAAGTGGCGCATAACAAGATGAATGATGTCCTCCATTAATTGAGGTTATAGTTTTTATGACGTTAATTGTTCAAATCCAACCACATGGATAAAATAATAACGACTAGATTGTGAGGGATTTCTTTGTGTCAATGGAAACAATATATAGAAGAACATCTGCTGAAAAAGCATGAGGAAATAGAGTGGATAGATGCAGAAGAAGATGATGTCTTTAAAGCATATATCGTAAAAAGAACTCCCCGAACATATCGGAGAATTGCTAGATTATGGGTTTCTAAAAGAACTAATGTAACAACTTCCAAACCGGATGATATTTTAATAAAAACTCGCTTGTCTACTAGAAAAATAAAGCGTATTTCAGCTGATTCAAATGCTATTCATGATTGGCTATTAGCGGGATGGATTGTTAGAAAAGTTGTATTATCTAATGATGGAAGGACCCCTGTGTCAGAAGGTTATTTAATGGGGCCTGCCTTATTTAACTATCTTGAAAATGAGAAACAATTAAAAATCCAACAACAGGAAAATCGATTTAAAAACTATCAACAAGAGCTTCGCCAAGTTGTCCTACCAAATGAGTTCAATCGTTTCCAAAAGCATATTGATTATTTGATTTCTATAGATTATCAAACATTTAAACAAGATTCCTTTTTAAAGGATTGGCCAGTTTCAAAACGCATGCGATTTCTTGAGTTTTTAGTAGCTATTCTAACATTAAGGAGAAGTAAATCTACATTTGACTTTAAAGAAATAGGGGCGTTTTATTTTAAAGAAATTGGTGGATCAAAAGTATTTGATAGATATAAAGATGAATTTATTACACAATTAGAAACTTTACTGCATGACTCCCCGAAGACGTTAGGGTTGATGAGTCTCGGTAGTATTACACCGATTTATTTTTCCGGAAGTATAAAAGGAAAGTTCGCGACATATCACATTGGATCGTTACATGCTGTGACAGATGTTTCGCTTTTAAAGGATCGATTTGAAACGGATAATAAAACAATTTGGCTTGTAGAAAATCGTGCCATATTAACAAGAATGGCTGCCTCTCCAAAATTCATGCAACACTCGGATTCACTTGTTATTTGTTTAGATGGTCATATACGGTCAGCACACCGACAATTTATTAAGCAATTAAGTAATTGTTCAAGTGTAGAACAAGTAATTATATGGACGGATTATGATGAATCAGGGTTATCGATTGCTTATGATGCATATAAAATTCTTCCCGGTTCATTATTAGTTAAATGGATTGCAAGAGATGGACAAGTTTATTTTGATTATCAACAATATTCCAATTGGTTACAAAAAGAATTACAGACAACAAAAAGAGAACAAGAAGAAATATTAGGGGATGAAAATGAATGGACGAAATGGATCAATCAATAATTTCTGTATTCGATAAATCAGCAAATAGCCCAGAAGTCCACCAGACAATGCGTGACTTTGTATCTCTGGCGGGCGTGTTTAGTGCACTGGGGAATGCAAAGACCTTTGAATCTCCATTAGAAATACTTATTTTTTTAAGAGTCATTCAATTTTTTAATAGAGAGGCTCTAGGGCTAGATGAACCAATTGAAAACTCAGAAACAATTTATTACCGTTATTTGAACACATATGACGATTTGGAACCTCCTACGAAGAAACGTATTGAACAATTTGTAAATATTTTAATCAAATTCAATTGGGTAACGAAACAGGCAAAACGCTTAAAAATGAGGAACACAGGTAAACGAATGATGGATGCACTTATCCGTGCTGCAAATGATTCCTTAGCATATTACATGCAAGATGAAATTGGTCGTTCCTTGTTTCAAGCGAGAAGAGATGCTGAAATTAGTGAGGCATATGATGATTACGGTATCTCAGGTGGAAATGTTGTGGCAAGTATGGTTCGCCATTTGAATGATGCAATTGAACTGTTGAAAGAACGGGAATTAGAGTTATTAGCAGATCGTGATGCATTACCTCAATTAAGACATATACACGTATTAATGAATGAGATAGATGTTAAAATGCAAGAGAGATTAGAGAAATTACCTACCATAGAAGATGGCTTAATGATGGCAGATTTAATTCATAAAAGTACGGAAGCTTTATCTGAAGGGACAAGCTTAAGTCTTGGGATGATCAATAAATACCTAAAATTTATTAGTATGCAAACAACGGACATTGGTTCTTTAATTTCCCCTGAAAAAACAAGACAATTTATCGAGAAAATGTTTAATCCTCCAGTTGAATCGGATATACCGAATGCACATCAAATTTTTAGTTTCATGGAACAGAATCTTTATGAAAACGAATCAATGGACGGAATGTGGATTCCCGTAAAAATGGCTCCTTATTTAAATGGACAGGCAATTGATGATGGAATTGACTTTTTGGAAAATTATGAGCCATATGTAAGAGAGGATATTGAGGAAGAGGAGTCGATTACGTACAGTACAGAAATGATAGAAGCTACGGATATTGATGAAATTTTTGGTGATGCGATGTGGAAAATGACAAAGGAAGTAATTGATACGGAAGCAATTGAACAATATGTGGAGGTACAGAAGGAAACTGAACTCGAAGAACTAATTATTGAATCAAGTTCTAATCATTTCGGTGATGCTGTTCGCTCTTTAATGGCAATATCCGCTTTAGTTGCTAATAAAAGAGTAGATATAGAGCCAGCGGAAGTAAATAAAACGTATGAAAAAGAATGGGAGTGGGTAGAAGATGGAGACAGAGAATATAAAGTCAGACAACGAAAACGCAAATAAACAACCACTTGCTAATATGAATGCTATACAGTCTTATTTAACAGAAAATGAAGAATTAGCTTTTATGCATATTTTATATTCATCCTCAGCAACGATACGTGCAGGAAATTTCGGCTTATCAAGAAATGAAGTGGAGAAACAATTAAATATTAGTGAGGATGATGATCAGTTTTATTCCTTTATCAATCGTGTGAATCAAGGATTAAGTCGTTATTATAAGTTAATTTATGATAAAAAACGTGATCAAGTCGTCGTGATGTTACGAACAACAGCACGTATGGCGAAAAGAACGTTGTCTAAAGAAGCATTAGCCATTCTACTACTTATGTTTTATCAACAGGAAGTACTTCAACATGAATTTACTTTACTCTCTCAAATATTTGATGCATTTGGGCATGAACAATTAAGAGCAAGTCAAAAAATTAAAGTAAATATGAATACGTTGAAAAAGATAGGTGCTGTTGAGGAATTTCAATCTGATTCTAATGAAGAAGCATATAGTTTGACTGCCATTGGAGCTCATATGTTTTCAGATTCCTTTTTAAGACGAACCATTGAATTTAGCCATTCCCAACAGTTTAATAAGGAAGAAGTGCTTAAATTTTTCAAACGATACCATGTTCAGCACTGGGAGAGTGAGACAGAATGATACCACATGAGTTGAGATTTCATGGAATACGGGATTATGAACCGACATCTATCGATTTATCTGGGGCTGGGGAACATATTCTCATTGCAGGGCCTAATGGATCAGGTAAATCAACGATTACTTTTTGTATGGGAGCTGTACTCTATTCAAGCAAAGTAGATGTGGAAGGATTAAAGTCAAGAAATATTCAAGAAGATAAAACATGGCGAGCATCTATTCATTTTTTATTTAAAAATGAGGGGCCAACACGAATTGATGCACCACTTTACATTCAGTTTTCTGTTGATTTTGAGCAGGAACCGAGTTCACCAATCAAACGTATTTATAAAATAGCAGATGGGGATGAAATAAACGAACTTACAAACAAGGCTACTTTTCGTTCAGGTGGGCAGCCGAATTTCGGTGACTATCGCCGAGAACTAACAGATAAATATAAAATTTATCCGGATTATTATTATTTAATTTGGTATCAACAAGAAGTAAATCAATTTGCAGTGATGTCTCCAGAAGAACGCTTCCGTGTGTTTAGTGAAATGCATGGAATTTCCAACATCCAGAAGAATTGGGAAGTAAGTTTAGAACAAGTAAAAGAGATCAAGTCATCAGTTGTGGAAGCAGAAGTATCTGTAAATAATGATAAGTTAAGAATGTTAGACGCTGAGAAAATGTATGAACGTCTTAAAGCCCATCAGGAATCAATTCGAATAAATGGTCGTGATGTGATTCAATCATTACGTGCATTAACTGTATTATATAAACAACGATTGAATACAACAGAAGGAATAATTGAAGATTTACTCATTCAACGTGATGATTTAACTGAATCACTTCATCTAGTCGACAAAGAAGTAGCTAATAAAAGAGGAAGCTTACAAACGATTACAGAAGAAAAAGAGCACTATATAGAAGAAATAAATAGGAAGGCAGAGGAACTTGAACAAAAGAAGGAAGAAGCTGGCTCCCTAAAAGAAAGTATAAAATTACTTGAGAATCAATTGAAAGAGGTTGAAGAAAAAAGTAAACGGCTCCGTTATACAGAAAAAGAAACGAAAGAATATTATAAAAACAGGGAACAATTATTAAAAGATCAAACAAATCAATTGAATAATTATAAAGATAAAATAAAAAACCTTCAGGATGAAAACATCGAAATTATAGATAAACGGGCTAAACTACAAAATGATATAGATGTTTTTAAAGAAAAGGAAAAGGGGCATCAAGAACTTTTAGAGCAGTATAAAAGTAAACATATAGTTGAAGAGAGAATTTCCTTTTTAGATGAGACGATTTCTAATCATCATAAGCGTATCGATCAATTAAAGGAATATATGAAAGAAACAAGGGATGAACTATCCGCTTTAGAAAATAATCAGGTTGTTTCTAAAAGGCAGCAGGAAGTTTTAAATGAAATGAAACAAGCTGATGTACGAGCATATCCTTTACAATCATTGATTGAATTACAGGACAACGCGCCAGTTGAAGCAGAGCATCAACTTGATGCAATAAAATATACTATCTTTTATGATGCTAAATATGTTTTACCTATTAATGATTTATATCATGTTTCTTTAATGAAAATTATTCCGGAATACTATATTGATGCTATTCCAGAACTTCAATTGCAAATGAAAAAGGGTTTAAATAAGGAAGAAAAAACATTTGCAGCAAAAGCTTTATGGTGGGTGAAACAATTTCTATCAGAAGAATATCCAATGATTCGTGATGGAAAGCTCATTGATTCTCAAGGTATTCGAGGAAAACAGGAATATCGAACATATATTTTAAGTGAAAAAGCAATTCAAGCACGAAAAGCGAAACTTAAAAAGGAAATATTGGAAAAATCCAATCAACTTAATGAATGGAAAGAAAAGAACGATATGGCTATAAAGGAGCTTCAGCAACTCCACAGTGTTGTTGGAAAGGTGGCAGAAGCGGAAGCATTTCAATTACAAATCCATCAACATCAACGGAATGAGACTAAATTATGGCAATACAATAGTCGCTTAGAAGAAATAAAGCAAGAAAAGGAAAAACTCGAACAGATGGTGGATGAAATTAAAGGTAAGATTGCTAGAATAGAAGTTGATTTGGAACATTTAGAGCATGATTTAGAAGTATATGAACAACTAGGTGTGCAAAAAAGTCAATTCGAGGAACTCTATGAATCCAAAAAGTACCATAAAAAATTGCAAAATAGTATTCAGCAATTACAAGAAAAAACCGACCAACTTGAAGAACGGTTCCGTAAGAAAGAGGATGAAGAAGAAAAGAGACAGCGACAGATCTCTCAGGGTGAACGAAGAATAGAGGATATGATCAGAGAAAAAAATAGTATGGAAATACAAATGACAAGGAAAAAAGAGGAAAAGGAAGTATTGCAAAGTAATATTATAAAAAATGAAGAAGAATTACTTGAAATGAAAGAGTTTGTACCAAAATTATATAAAGAAACACTTACCTTAGAACCTTTAAAAAAGCAAACAGAATCAACATTAAAAAATAAATATTTACATGCAAGAAGGGAATTTGATTTCACACGTCAAGAAACCGGTATAAATCCTGAAGCTGGAAATATTTATCATAAAGCAAAAGAAAACTATGATGAAAAAAGCGCAGAGTTTAATCAATTAAAAAGACTTTTAGAAGAAAACCAAAAACGAGCAGAAGAAAATGAACAGAATCTAGTAACGACCATTCAAATGAAAGTTCTTCGCATTCATCAACTTTTTCAAAACTATATGACACATTTTCAGTTTGAATGTGATATTAATTTTGATAAATACGAAGAGAAGAATGGAAGAGTTAATTTCCGTTTATTCATTAAAGTACGTAAACAAGGCCATCGTGGAAGAATGGAGGATGTTAGTTTAAAGGCACGGGCTGGAAAGGTAGGAAAAGGTGTATCTGGGGGAGAAGAATCCCTTAGCTCATTATTGTTTGCATTAGCTTTATTGCAAGAGCTAGATATTAACCCAAGTTTTATTGTACTTGATGAATTTGATAGTGCACTTGATGAGGGCAGAAAAGCAAAGGTGTTTGACCTATATGCGAAAATGCTCGATAGAAAACTAATCATTATTTCTCCAAAAGGCCATGAAAATGAGTACTTAAATCACTTTCAAAAAGCATACATCGCAAGACATGATCCAACACAGTTGAAATCCGTTTTAGCAGGAGTTAGGAAATAGAGGTGCCTGTCACTTCCCGAAATTTCTTTCGTTCTATTATTTATGTTAGGATTAGAATAAATTGAATCATATCAATATAGTTTTACCAACAGGGGATAAGGAGCAATAATGATAATGAAAAATAAAAATAAAACGGTTGTTCGTTCGATGGATATTTTGAATCTGTTTATTGATCATCCGGAGTTGACGTTCCAGGAAATTATTGATTTATCTGGAATTCCGAAAACATCAGTCTATCGGATGCTGAAGTCATTCGAAGAGATGGGATTTTTAGAAAAAGGGCATGATTTAAAATATCGCTTGGGGATTATTTTTCTCCGGTTTGGATCATTAGTTTCTTCACGATTAGATTTAAGGGGCATTGCATATCCAATCATGAAAGAATTGCATGATGATGTAGAAGAAGCGATTAATTTGATTATTAGGCATGGGGATGAAGCGGTTTATATTGAAAAATTAGACCTTAAGCAGAAGGTTCGGCTGTATACGGCAGTGGGTAGAAAGAGTCCATTATATGCGGGGGCTTGTTCACGGATTATTTTATCTTTCTTACCTGTACAGGACATTCAGGAATATGTACGGAAAACAGAATTATTACCATATGCAAATGGGACAATCACGGATAAACAAGAATTATATCAAATGATAGAAGAAGCGAGAATAAATGGATATACCGTAAGCCATTCTGAGTTGGAAAATTATACAACTTCCATTGCGGCGCCAATCTTTAATCATGAGGGAGAAGTCATTGCAGGGATTAGCATTGCTGGAGTGGAAGCAAATTATCAAGGGGACAATATTCCAGTATTTGCAGAAAAAGTAATGGCAGCTGCTGATGCGATATCAGAGAAATTGGGATTTGTAAAATAAAGAGAGACAATCTTATATCGCTTGATTATAGGCGATATAAGACTCTCTCGTCTCTATCAAACTTCTTGTTTCTCACTGTAAATTTTAAGGAAGTTTGTATTATATTCCCCACTAATAAAATCTTCGTTCTGCAAAACTTGGTAAAGAAATGGAATGGTTGTTTTGACACCCTTTATTGTATAATGTTGAAGTGCTCGTTTCATCTTCGTAATTACATCTTCTCGATTTTTCCCATGGACAATGAGTTTGGCAATCATGGAATCATAAAATGGTTGAATCGTATACCCCGGATAGACCGCGGTATCAACGCGAATACCAAATCCACCAGGGGGAATGATTTGTTTTATTTCTCCAGGGGAAGGCATGAAATTATTCTCCGGGTCTTCTGCATTAATCCGGCATTCCATGGACCAACCGGATTGCTCGATATCTTCCTGTTTGATTTGCAACTCTAATCCAGATGCGATACGGAGTTGTTCTTTTACAATATCAATTCCTGTTACCATTTCTGTGATCGGATGCTCTACTTGAATTCTTGTATTCATTTCCATGAAATAGAAAATGTCATTTACATAATCATAGATAAATTCGACTGTCCCAGCACCTACATAGTTTACAGCTTTTGCTGCTTGGATAGCAGATTCGCCCATTTTCTCACGTGTTTCAGTGGTTATAGCAGGTGATGGTGTTTCTTCGATTAACTTCTGCATTCTTCGTTGAATGGTACAATCTCTTTCTCCTAAGTGCACGGTATTTCCATGGGTGTCAGCTAAGATTTGGATTTCGATATGCCGGAAATCTTCTATATATTTTTCGAGATATACTCCAGGGTTACCGAAGGCTGTATTTGCTTCTTGTTCTGTGATTTCGATTCCTTTTTTTAGTGAATCTACATCTCTTGCAACACGGATACCTTTTCCGCCGCCACCGGCTGTTGCTTTAATGATGATTGGGAAACCAATTTCCTCGGCTAGTTGAATGGCTTCATCCTTATTTTGGATCACTCCATCCGATCCCGGTGCTATCGGCACGTTTGCTTCCTTCATAGTTTGTCGTGCTACGTCTTTAATCCCCATTTGTTTAATAGATTCAGGGGATGGTCCAATAAATGTGATATCACATTGTTTACAAAGGGATGCGAATTCCACATTCTCTGCTAAAAATCCATACCCCGGGTGAATCGCATCGACATTTGTTAGTGTTGCAATTTTTAAGATGTTCTCGATGTTTAAATAGCTTTGACTGGAAGGAGCTGGTCCAATACAGTACGCTTCCTCGGCAAGTTCTACATGAAGTGCTTCTCTATCTGCTTCGGAAAAAACTGCCACTGTCTCAATGTTTAGTTCTTGGCAGGCTTGAATAATCCGAACGGCAATTTCTCCTCTATTGGCGATGAGTACCTTTTTAATCATGTGATTCACTCACCTTTACTCGAAATAAAGGTTGATTAAATTCGATTAATTGTCCATCTTCGACTAGGATTTCAGTTATTTCTCCTTTAATACTTGCTTTTACTTCACTAAGTAATTTCATTGCTTCTAATACACAGACAGGATCATCTATATTAACCATTGTTCCGACTTCTGCAAGTGGTTCGGCATCCGGATTAGGTCGTCTATAAAAAGTTCCAATCATCGGGGACTTGATTAATTGTACATTACTTTCTTTTTTTTCTTTTGATTGAACTTCAGTTTTTATTTCATCAGCAGACTTTTTTGCCTTTGGTGGTGCTTCTTTTTCTGTGAATTCAAGCTCTGGGTTGGATAAAATAGCACCTGATTTTTGGTAGTATATTTTAAAACCATCTTTCTCTAGTTTTAATACGTCAACATTGGATTGTTCAATAATTTGAATAATTTCTTTTAATTCTGTTGTATTCATATGTTGTTCCCCCAATTAGTCTATAATGTTTTTAAACGAATTCCGATAGATAATTCGTATAATTTACGTTCTCGTTTTAGTAATGCTTGCTCTGCTTTTTCTATGGAAGTTAATTCGAAAAGAATTTGATTAGTTGGTTGCATTTGTGCTAATTTAGGTAAATCGGCAGAAATAACTTGAGCTATTTTTGGATATCCACCGGTTGTTTGCCTATCAGCCATCAATATAATTGGCTGGCCATTTGTTGGGACCTGAATTGTTCCAAAAGTAACTCCCTCTGATAATAGGTTAAATTCTTCTGTAAGCTGTAATTTGTTCCCCTTTAACTGATATCCCATTCGGTCTGCGTTCATTGTGACGGTATATGGTTTTTGTAGAAGGTGCTGTTGGCTGTTTGTGTCAAACCGCTCATATTCAGATCCCGGTAATATACGAATGGTTTGTGTTTTCTTAAATGAAAAGAATGCGCTGTAATTTACAGACCATGAAAGGGGTTCTGTTAAACTCTGCATTTTTTTTATAAACATTTCATTTGTTTTCGATATGTCTCTCGTTTGTAAAACATCATCTTTTTGTAGAGTTCTCCCTTCATATCCACCAATCTTAGCACGTAAATAGGTACTCCTACTTCCCATTTTTTCTGGAATTGCAAGGCCTCCCGCAATGGCAAGATAAGCCCTACATCCTTTAATTGCTGAAGTGAAGTGAAGGATAGATCCTTTTTGAATAAAAATTGGCCGCCACATGGCTACTGGATTTCCATCAATTGTAGCTTGTAAATCTCCACCAGTGATGGCAATTAGATGATCTTCTTGAAATTCTATTTTTGTCCCATATAAAGTAATTTCGATTCCTGCTTCTTTTTCATCATTTCCGACTAATCGATTTGCAATTCTAAGTGATACGATATCCATGGCACCACTAACAATGACGCCATATTTTTGAGAACCATACCTACCCAAATCTTGAATGGTTGCCATTAGGCCAGGATGGAGAATTTTCATACTCATTGGTGTTCCTCCTTGTAGTGTTCGTATTCCTCCTGCGTGATTGGAACAAAGCGAATTTTATCCCCAGATTGCAATCGTGTTGGAGGAGACATATTCGGAAGAAATAATTCAAGTGGTGTTTGGCCAATGATTTGCCATCCACCTGGTGTTTCAAACGGATAGATTCCGGTTTGTTTTCCTGCAATACCTACAGAACCACTTGGGATAGCAGGGCGAGGTGTGTTTTTCCTCGGGATGGCTATCGCTTCGTCCATTCCACCTAAAAAAGGAAATCCAGGTGCAAAGCCAATCATATAGACAAGATATTCTTTGGAAGAATGAATTTTGACAACCTCTTCAGAAGAAATCGCGTTATGTGTTGCAACTTCTTCTAAATCCGGTCCGAATTTTCCACCATATATCACAGGTATGTCTATTGTTCGATGTTCTAATTTAGCATCAATTGTTAGTTTATGAAGATAGTTTTCTATGAAAGCGCTAACTATTTTCGATATAGTTTGATTGTTTTTATTAGAAAAGGCTTTATAAACGGTTACAAAATCATAATAAATGGTCACATTTGTATACGATGGAACCGCTTCAATAAATCCCTCGAAAGGATCCTGTTCAATTATTTTTATCAATTGGATCACTTTATCATGAATAAGGGGATTAATATCATCTCCAAATTCGATAACAATTGCGGAGTCCCCTAAAGAACGCATGTTTATTTTCCGTAAGTTAGACAATAGCAACATCTCCAGTTTCGTAATTCGGTAACAAGGTTTTGTAAAACGGTATATTTTCTATTGTATTAAATTTAAATAGAATTACAAGTATAAAATAATTAGAAAATAGAAAATGATAAGGTAATAAAGATAGTCGTGGTGCGAGGTGATGCGTTAATTTGAATAGAAATTTTTTTATTTTTTAGTTTAAAATATTTTCTAACCCTTCACACATTATTTATTTTGTGGTACTATATTGTTCATCTAATTAAAACTCGTGTTCCGTTAAATGGAACAAACAAAATTGAAAACGCTTCCCATACATTAAAAGTATAGAAAAAGGAGAATCAATATGTACAAAATAGATTTAAATTGTGATTTAGGAGAAAGCTTTGGCCCTTATCAGCTTGTTAATCAAGAAGAAATATTAAAATATGTGACTTCAGCAAATGTGGCTTGTGGATTTCATAGTGGTGATCCTAGTGTGATCCGTGAAACTGTACAATTAGCACTGAAACATGGTGTGAAAATTGGGGCACATCCTGGTTTGCCTGATTTGGTAGGGTTTGGTCGAAGAGAAATGAAGATTTCCCCTCAAGAAGCTTATGATATGGTTGTCTATCAAATTGGTGCTTTACAGGGAGTGTTATCAACATTTAATGAAAAATTACAACATGTGAAACCACACGGAGCACTCTATAATATGGCTGCCAAAGATAAAGCACTTGCAGAAGCGATAGCAAAAGCAATCTATGATATCTCACCATCACTCATTTTATTTGGCCTTTCAGAAAGTGAATTAACAAAGGCAGGGGAGAAGGTTGGTTTGCCAACTGCTCATGAAGTATTTGCAGATCGAACATACCAAGCGGATGGTTCTTTAACATCGAGATTACAAAAAGATGCATTAATAACTGATACAAATCTTTCTATTAATCAAGTAATTAAAATGGTTAAAGAAAGTAAGGCTTTATCTCAGCAAAATACGGAAGTCAATCTTCGGGCACATACCGTTTGTCTTCATGGTGATGGGGCACATGCAATTATGTTTGCACGAAAGATTAAGGAAACATTAGAACAAAAAAATATTGCAGTTAGTTCTGTACAAAATTGGAAGGATTTGATTTAAGTGGCAGAAAAAGCCCCATTGAAAGATTTATCTGTTGAAAATTCAAAAGACAAAAATAAATCAAGAAGTATTTTACTAGGAGCTGCCTTTTTAATGGCAACTTCTTCTGTTGGACCTGGATTTTTAACGCAAACAACGGTTTTTACTCAGCAATTAGCTGCTAGTTTTGCTTTTGTTATACTTATTTCACTTATTTTGGATGTGTTTGCACAGGTTAATGTGTGGCGAATTATAGCGGTGTCAGGTTTACGAGGTCATGAAATCGCTAACAAGGTTTTTCCAGGTTTAGGAATATTATTATCCGTCTTCATAGTTATCGGTGGCTTAGCATTTAATATTGGGAATGTTGCTGGTGCTGGTCTTGGACTAAATGCGATGTTGGGTATTAATCCGATAGCTGGCTCTATTATTAGCGCAATTTTTGCAATAATGATATTTCTTATTAAAGAAGCAGGCAAAGTAATGGATAAAATCACTCAAATCGCAGGTGGTGTGATGATTATTCTGATGCTTTATGTTGCTTTTACAACCTCTCCACCCGTGGGAGAAGCCCTCATTAATACAGTGAAGCCCGAAACAATTGACATATTTGCAATTGTTACGCTTGTTGGAGGCTCTGTTGGTGGATATATAACATTTGCCGGGGGACATCGTTTATTAGATGCAGGAATAAAAGGGGTTGAATCTCTGCCTGAGGTGACAAAAAGTTCTGTGATTGGAATTGGTGTAGCAGGAATTTTGCGTATTGCGCTTTTTCTAGCAGTTTTAGGTGTCGTTACACAAGGTTTAACAATTGATCCCGCTAATCCACCTGCATCCGTCTTTCAATTAGCAGCAGGGGATATTGGATACCGTATATTTGGTGTTATTATGTGGGCAGCCGCAATTACCTCTGTTGTTGGAGCAGCGTATACTTCTGTATCTTTTATTCGTTCGTTTCATCCAATGATTGATAAATATCACAATTATATTATTATTTTGTTCATTGTGATTTCATCAGCAACATTTGCATTTGTTGGACAACCTGTAAGTGTGTTAATTTTAGCAGGGGCATTGAATGCGCTGATTTTACCACTTGCACTAGGAACAATCCTAATTGGAGCATATAAAAAAGATGTTGTTGGAGATTATAAACACCCATTATGGTTAACGATAACAGGAGCAATTGTTGCGATTGGAATGGGATATCTTGCCATTCTTACGGTAATGGAACAAATCCCGAAATTACTAGGATAAAAGAAAATTTGGTTCAGGTATATTATATTTCACCTGAACCTTTGTTTGTATAGATGTGTTCTAGGCATCAGAAAAATCAACAAAATAAATGAACGAAAGGGAGATTATGTGAAAAATTTAGCAGAGATAAATGCAAAGGGAATTCGGGATTTAATAAGAAAAGGAAAAATAACAAATTCTACTGCTGGTATGGCCAAAGGATATGCACAGGCAAATCTAGTTATTTTAAAAAAAGAATATGCATATGATTTTCTTCTGTTTTGCCAGAGAAACTCTAAAGCTTGTCCATTATTAGAAGTAACAGATGTGGGTGTTTATAGGTCCAAAAAAATTGCAAGAGGAGCAGATTTTCGAACAGATATTCCGAAATATAGAATTTATAGAGACGGAAAGCTTGTTGAAGAAGCTACAGACATAAAAGAATACTGGGAAGATGATATGGTTTGCTTTTTATTAGGATGTAGCTTTACTTTTGAGAATTCTTTATTAAATGGTGGGATTCCTATAAGGCATATTGAAGAAAATCGAAATGTACCGATGTATAAAACAAATATTCCTTGTGAACAAGCAGGTGTCTTTGAAGGCCCAATGGTTGTCAGTATGCGTCCAATGCGTCATGAAGAAGCAATACGTGCAACTCAAATCACCACAAGGTTTCCAGCAGTTCATGGTGCACCAATTCATGTAGGTGATCCAAGTGAAATCGGTATAACTAATCTTTCCAAGCCCGATTTTGGAGAAGAGGTTTCCATCAAAAATGGTGAAATTCCGGTATTCTGGGCTTGCGGTGTAACACCACAAGCTGTCGCCATGAAAAGTAAACCATCAATCATGATCACACATGCACCAGGCTGTATGTTTATTAGCGATATAAAAGATGAGGAGCTGAGCGTTTTGTAGAGAGGTGCCTGTCACTTCCCGAAATTTGTCGAAAACTCTTATGCATTGACACTAGCAGAGGAAGCGGTAGCTATAATTATGATGTAGCAGATAAATATCATGAAGAGTAATAAAGATTCCTTATGCTTCATAATAATTTTTAGTAAATCTATGACAATAAAGTAAACCACCACCCTTTTTGACAGTGAGCTGGGGTGACTCCACTCTCTTACAGGCTGTTAAAGGGTGGCTTACTGACTAATTTAGTTGTTCTACAAATCATTATTTCTTTTGTAAGTAAAAATTGTATTCTTTAATTAGTCATCTTGTTCTTCTTTTAAATCTTTAATTTTATGTTCTACTTTATCTATCACATCGTTTGCTTTATCTTTTATTTCGCCAACTTTTTCAAATATAGCTCCTTTTGTTTGATCCATTTTACCATCTACTTGTAGTGAACGATCATCTATTGCTTTTCCGACTTTCTCTTTAATTTCACCTTTAACTTGATATGTTTTCCCTTTCAATTTGTCTTTGAATCCACTCATGTTTTGCAACTCCTTTAGTTTAGATAAGTAATTTTCACTTTAATTGGACAAAATACTCTATAATTCTACTATACCTCTTAAAATTATGGGATTACAATTAAATATGTGAACAATTTAGAAATATTAACAAGATTTAAAGGAAAATAAAACCGTTTAATTGCGGCGGATTTTCATTGACATTCGTAGAGAAGAGGTGTAATGAAATGAATCATATAAAACAAGAGTTCTTAAGATTAGCAGAAACGGTTTATTTTGATGAGGCGGATTATCTTCGCGAGAAATTCTGAGAACCTTCGAAAGTTCCACCATTTACCAATATAGCTGAGAACCATTTGTTAACATTAATGAATGACGACAAGGACCATAAAGAAGAAAAATATTCTTTGTGTGGGATGCTGGGGAATTGTTATCGAATAGTTGGTCAACCACAGAAAGCGATCCACTATTTAACATTGGCACTTAAAATAGCCTGGGAAGAGGAAAATTCTTCTAAGAAAGTCGTTACATATATCTGACTAGGCGAAGCGTGGAAATATAATGATGAACATGAAAAGGCAATGGATATGTTTACTGTTGCTATGAAGATTGTCAGTGAAAATGAATTAGGAAAATATAAGGATTTTGTACTTCAACATCAGGGAAAGTGCTTGATGGAGATGGGAAAATGGGATGAAGCAAAGCAATGTTTTCAAGAGGTTTTAGAGATAAGAAAAAAGAAAGCAGTTCCTTCATTAATTGAATCGACAGAATTGAGCTTGAATTGGTTGGAGAGAAAAACGGAGGGTGGATGAAGAAGTTTGCTTCTGGAAAACTTTTAAAGCGTGGTAGAATAAGGATATGTAAAAAAATATATTTGTTAAAGGAAAGGATGTTGTTAGATGACTTTTGAAGAGGTATTGCCATTATTAAAATCTGGAAAGAAGGTTATTCGCGATGGGTGGGGTGGTGCAGAACTATATGTGAAACTTGTTGGTGAAGGAACACATGATGAAGAAAAGTTAAACCCCTATTTTTTAATCAATGTAGAAGGAGAAGGGTATACGATGTTTACGCCAACCGTATGTGATATATTAGCGGAAGATTGGCAAGTGGTTAAGTAGGCAGGAATAGAAATGTCTATTTCCGTTAGGGGGATTTTATGCGTTTTAACGAATACATAGGGAAGACTATTTTTATAACTGGTGCGGGGTCTGGAATTGGGCAAGCACAGGCGATTTCTTTTTTAGAAAATGGTGCGAATGTGTTTGGAATGGATCTTCAGGAAAAAGGATTACAGGAACTTGCAAAGAAATATAAGGGGAAATTCAAATATAAAGTTGGTTCTGTATCCGAAAAAAAAGCGGTAGAGGAAGCGGTGGAAGAGGCGGTTGCTTCTTTTACAGTGATACATATTTTGCTAAATACAGCTGGAATTTTAGATGGCTATGCCAAAACATTGGATACGGATGAAATATTGTGGGATAAGGTCATGAATACGAATATAAAAGGAACTTATTTGGTGACAAACGCGATACTTCCATATATGCTTCAGCAAAAGTCAGGTGTTGTTGTGAATATGGCATCGATTGCAGGGCTAGTTGCAGGAGGCGGTGGTGCAGCATACACCGCATCTAAACATGCCATTATTGGATATACGAAACAACTGGATTTAGATTATTGTAGGGAAGGTATTCGTGCGAATGCTATTGCACCTGGAGCCATCCAGACTCCGATGAATAAAGCAGATTTTGTAGGGAGTGGCGAAATGGCGAAATGGGTAGCAAATGAAACTCCGGCAGGGCGCTGGGCACAACCGAAGGAAGTAGCCGATTTAACTTTGTATCTTGCTGGAGAAGCTGCAAGTTATATTCATGGTGCAGTTATTCCAATTGATGGTGGATGGATTATAAAATAGAGGTAGTCCGGTTGCTGTATTTTATGATACAATAAATATGCAAGTGATTCTTGTACTACGACACTTCATCTTCTTTGGTCGTAGTTATTACTAAAATAGCAAACTAGCTATTTTACAAAGGAGAATTTTACTTTGAATAAATCAGTTGTTAAATCATCTAGTATGCCAATAGTTGAAATGGCGAAAATTGCAATTGTAACATCATTATATGTTGTTATAACTGCCATGTTAGCTGTGATAAGTTTTGGTGCAATCCAACTTCGCTTATCAGAAATGTTGAATTATCTAGCGTTATACCATAAACGTTATGTATATGCAGTAACATTAGGTGTAGTAATAGTTAATTTTATGTCACCGACTTGGGCACTTGACGTACCTATTGGCGGTGTTTCTACATTTCTTGTATTAATTCTTTGTCGCGCGGTAACGAAAAATATGGAAAATGAAATTATGAAGATAGCGATTACTGCAGTGATTTTTGCATTTTCCATGTTCACCGTAGCAGGTCAATTGACATTGATGCTTGATCTTCCATTTTTCCATACATGGTTAATCGTAGGATTAGGTGAGTTATTGTCCATGACAATCGGTGGTATTGTAATTTACTTCTTAAGTAAGAAAATAGATTTAAGTCGTTAATTGAAGGGGTGGCGAACTTATTGAGTTTGTTGCTCTTTTTTGATTTGGATAAGATTATTAAATAGCAACATTGCCTTAGTATTCGTTGAAATGCTGATGATCGCCCGCAAAACCCTGATATAATCACCGAAATCCGGATATCGCCCGCAAAACCCTGATATCCATCCACCATCTAAATCCGGGAATTTCCATACAATAGTAAAAAAACAGGATATGCTTTTGCATCCCTGCTTTTTCTTTTCCTAGTTAAATATCATTCACGAATTTGCCCTTGGCCATAGATAACATATTTATTAGATGTAAGTGCTTTTAGTCCCATTGGTCCGCGGGCATGTAGTTTTTGTGTACTGATGCCAATCTCCGCTCCGTAACCAAATTCGAATCCATCAGTAAAACGGGTTGCTGCATTATGATAAACTGCGGCTGCATCGACTTGATTTAGGAATTTTTCAGCATGTGATTCATTATCGGTTATAATTGCTTCGGAATGTAAGGTTCCGTAACGATTTATATGGTCGATAGCTTCGTCAATGGAATCAGTTGTTTTTACACTAACAGAAAGTCCAAGATATTCGGTAGACCAGTCCTCGACTGTTGCTGGTTTTGCTTTTGAAAATCCTGATTGAGCAGTTTCATCAGCGAAAATTTCAACTCCATTTTCGACTAGTTTTTCCAGAAGTTGTGGCCCGTGATTTTGATACCATTGTTTATCTATTAAGATAGTTTCCGCGGCATTGCAAACAGAAGGGCGTTGTAATTTTGAATTTAACACAATTTGTTCAGCCATGTTTTTCTCAGCAAATTCATCCACATACACATGACAAACCCCAGCACCTGTAGTAATTACTGGAACAGTCGCTTCTTGTGAGACTGTTTTGATTAAATTTTCCCCACCTCTTGGAATTAACACATCTAGATATTCATTTAATTGGAAAAGTTCTTTTGCTGTTTCTCGACTGGTGTCTTCTAGTAGTTGAACAGCATCAGCAGGGATGGAACTTTTCTTAAGTGCTTTATGGATGGTCTGAATAAGTGCGATGTTTGAGTATTTCGCTGAAGAGCTTCCTCTTAAAATAACAGCATTTCCTGTTTTTAATGAAAGTGTAGCAGCATCCACTGTTACATTAGGTCTTGCTTCATAGACCATGCCAATGACACCGATTGGTACACGTTTATTTATAATTTTTAATCCATTTTCCTTATTGATTTCTTCGATGACTTCACCGACAGGGTCTGTAAGTTCGACTAATAACTGGATGGCATCAGACATATCTTGAATTCGCTTTTCATTTAACATGATGCGATCTAATATAGCCTCAGATAAGCCATTTTCCTTTCCAATTTGTAAATCTCTTTTATTCTCTGCAAGGATGGAGGACTGATCTTTTAAAAGCTGGTCTGCAATGAATTCTAATCCTTCATTTTTATCTTCTGTTGTTAAATTGATGATTTTCCGGCTAGCTTGTAATGCTTTCTTTCCCTTTATTTTTACTTCACTCATTATAATTCCTCCTAATTTTAAAATTTTACTGGGTTTAAACTTCTACCCAATGGTCTCGATGGATAATTTCAATACTAGGTACAAATTTATTTTTAACTTGTTTATCATGGAGTTTTCGAACGTATTCTTGTAAATCGTTTGAGGAATAGGTAACAACACCCTTGCCTAATAACCCGTTGACACTGTGGACTTCCACGACATCTCCTTTTTCGAATGTCCCTTTTACTTTAAAAACACCGGCTGGGAGTAAACTTTTTCCTCTATTTAGAATGGCATCTTCTGCACCTTCATCAATATATAGTTTTCCTACTGCTTCGGAATGGAGGGCGATCCATTGACGTTTTGTGTTGATGGATCCTAGTCTATGCTTCATGATATATGTACCATCACCATTTCCTTTCATGATTTCCGAAAATTTATTCCTACCTTGGCCAATACCAATAAAAACTGGTACTCCTAAAGAGGAAGCGGTTTTGGCTGCCAGAAGCTTGGATTTCATTCCACCTGTTCCGACTTTAGATCCTGATCCTTCTGCGTTTTTTAGTAGATCTTCTGTAATCACTTCTATGTGGTCAAGCCTTTTAGCTGTTGGATAGATTTGTGGGTTTTGGTCATACAGTCCATTGATATCTGTTAAAATAATTAGCATATCTGCGTGAATGAATCCACTCACAAGAGCTGAGAGCATATCATTGTCTCCGAATGTGAGTTCATCGACTGAAACGGTGTCATTTTCATTAATAATTGGGATTAATCCCCGGTCTAATAGTTCTGTGATGGTCTGAAATGCATTTCGATAACGTGAACGATTAGAAAAATCATGTTTTGTTAATAAAATTTGAGCAGGGGTGATGTGAAATTCATGCAATAGTTCTGTATAAGATTGGATGAGTAAACTCTGCCCAACTGCAGCTGCTGCTTGTTTTCCCTTTAATGTAACGGGACGAGATGGGTATCCTAAACTGGTGAAACCTGCTGCGACTGCTCCGGATGAAACTAAAATAACTTCGTGCTTTTCCTCTTTAAGTGCTGCTATTGCATTAACATGATCCTGTAATTTGATCACATCAATTTCTCCATAATCATTGGTTAACGAGCTGCTGCCGATTTTGATAACAATTCGTTGTTTTTGCATGAAATGAACTCCTGTAAAAGTAATTTTTATAAAAAAAAGAAAAGTTCCCCCATCCTTTTATAAAGGACGAAAGAACTTTACTTCCGCGGTACCACCATAAATTGAGTGTGCGATACACTCCACTTTTTCTTATAACGCTAGATAGCGCCTATGTTTATAGGACTCGGATGGCAGGTTCAGCGAGATTCTCGTGACAAAGTCTTTCAGCTAATAAACTTTGCTCTCTAACACAGAATGAATCGCTTATTAGTCCACCGTCAATGTTCATGTTTTTTTATTTTCATACTATTTATAATATTATGCTGAAAAAGTAAGAGAATGTCAAGCGTTTTTTTCCTATTAGGTCTTTAGTTAGGATTCTTATACATTGATGATAAAAATAATGAATGGTTCTATCATTTGCATCTAATCCCCACGAAACAGCTAGCATTTAAATTTTGTTATCTAATGAGTGGCTTTTCTCTGAAATGATAATTTCTTCTTCATCGATTTTTATTAATTTCCCCTTATTCAAGATATTATTTGGATCAAGTACTTTTTTTATTTGTTGCATTACTTTGTAGGATTCTCCATGTTCTTTTTCTTGATATTTCAGTTTCCCGATACCAACACCATGTTCTCCTGTGCATGTTCCTCCGCGTTTCAATGCATACATAACCAACTGTTCATTGAACCTATTTGCTTTTTTCAGTTCTTCTTCATTATCCATATCAATCATAAGTAACACATGGAAGTTTCCATCTCCAACATGTCCAACAATTCCACCAGGTAATCCGGTAATATCTAAATTTTCACGTGCATACATGATGGCGTTTGCTAATTCAGAAATGGGTACACAGACATCCGTTCCCATCGATTTCCTTCCTGGATATCCATGAATAAATGCATATGCTAAATTGTGACGTGCTTCCCATAGCTTTTGCCTTTCGTGATTATCTTTTTCAAAAATTATTTCTTGACATTGATGTTCTTGGACAATTGCTTTCATAAACTCGACGTCTTCATTTAACCCAGCTTCATTTCCATGAAATTCCATAAATAACGTAGGTCCAACATAGTAATCTGTCTCGCTATGTATATTTACTTGGTGAATAGAGGCTTCATCGACTAGTTCGATTCGGGCAACGGGAATTCCTGCTTGTAAAATAGAAACAACAGCCTCTGTCGCATCATTTATCGATGGAAAAGATGCCCTTGCTGCTAAAACGTGCTCTGGAATGCCATGAACTTTTAATGTTAATTCGGTAAAACAACCAAGAATTCCTTCAGATCCTGTAAAAAGTCCATTTAGATGTAGTCCTGAAGCAGATTTTGCAGCTTGATTCCCTGTTTCAATAATCGTCCCATCAGCGAGCACAACTTCTAAGTTACGTACTTGATCACGCATGACACCATATTTTACAGCGGTTGTTCCACTTGCATTTGTTGCCGCCATCCCGCCTAATGTTGCATCAGCACCAGGATCAACAGAAAAGAATAGGCCGTATTTTTTTAATTCCTTATTCAGCTGTGTTCTTGTCACACCAGGCTCTACGCGAACAAGGAAATCATCTTCTTTAATTTCTATTATTTTATTCATCAGGGAGAAATCAATCGAGATTCCATTATGATAGGGAATCACATGCCCTTCTAAGCTCGTTCCAAGTCCAAACGGTACAACAGGTACATGGTTTTTATTAGCTATTTTCATAATCTCACTAACTTGGTTCCTATTCTCTGGGAAAACAACGACATCCGGTAGGCTTTCTTTATGATAAGATTCATCTGTACCATGCAATTGACGCAAATTTTCATTTGTTGATACATTTTTTTCTGGTAATATTTGTTTTAATTTTTCGACTAGCTGTTTAGTTGTCATATGTAATATGTCCACTCCTTCTAAGTTTCTTATTGATGTATTTAAATTTAAATTTATCGCGTATTAACTGGCTGTAAGACCTTCACATCAAGAATTCGAGCTACTCAAGATTAAAAGTGAAGGATCAACAGCCAGTAAAGGCCCGATTCGTTCAACTAACAATCAGTGGGAGAAGAAGAAAACTCCCACTGATTGAAGTTTCACTTTATGATAAATTATATGTTTTCAGTTAAATTAATATTATGAATAGTATATAGATTCATCATAAAAAATGCAATCTTACTAGTGTAATGATGTGTAAGAAGTTGGATTTGGGGAGGGTAGGGGAATTAAATCAAGGCAATAGAGGTATGGAGATGAGTTGATACAGTTAGGAGTAGTACAGCTGAATAAGAAACTCTAAAGCGAAGAAGCTGCTTGGGGATAAGCTTGGTTCAATGCATACCGCAAATCCATTTGACTTGTTACAAACTAATTTATTGACAATTTTAAGGAGAATGATTATATTTCTTGGTATACCCTACATAGTATTATGTGTAGATTAAAAAAGAAGAATCATTCAGCATGAACATGAAAAAGTTGTATACTTTTCCAAAGCGAAATTTGCTTATTAGTGTTCCGCTTGTATTAGTTGCGGGATTTGTGATTGGTGCGTTTGTTGACACGAGTTTTTTACAACCAACGATTCTGTATGGAACAATTATTATGATTTATGCAACGATGGTTGGTTTTCAATTAAAGGAGCTTACTTCGCTTAAGGGATCTAAAGTACTTGTATTGTCATTGATTATTAATTTCGCTATTATTCCGCTTGTTGCTTTTCTTTTAGGGAAAGGACTCTTACAGGATTATCCAATCATGTTTGCTGGACTGGCCTTGTCTTCTTTACTTCCAACAAGTGGGATGACGATTTCATGGACAGCAATTCATAAAGGGAATGTGCCAGCAGCGGTGAAGTTGACCGTGTTTGGCTTAATTTTAGGTTCTTTATTAACCCCATGGTATTTATTAGCGATGGTTGGTCAATATGTAGATGTGAATATTCTAGAGACATTTAAAACGATTGCTTTTGTCGTTTTTTTACCGATGCTACTTGGCCATATCACATATAAATTCATGTTGAAAAAATATACCCCTGAAGAATTTAAAAAAGGAGTAAAACCAAGTTTTGCACCTTTAAGCATATGGGCGATGTTGTATGTTATTTTCGTAAGCATTAGTATGAAGGCAAAGATGATTATTGAAAACTTACAACTTATTGCTATAGCACTTGTTGTTCTGATTGTTTTCTATCTATTAAACTATGTCATTAGCACGGTTGTTGCGAAGAAATTCCTGAATCGTGAGGATGGAATTGCACTTGTAAATGGTACCGTGTTACGAAATTTATCGATTGCCATTGGACTTGCTGCAACATCATTTGGGGCAGAGGCAGCATTAATTGTGACACTTGCCTTTATTGTTCAACAACAAAGCATTACTTATTATGGAAAATTAGCGAATAAGTATTGGTTTAAACCAGATATTTCAAAAAGGGAGAAGGGGTCATTAAAAGCTACAGTGTAGATGAAAATTTATGGATTAGATGAAGGTTATAAAATTTGGGCAGTTTATCTAAAGTGGGGACTACTCTAATATTATTTGGAGAAATACATTATAAAAAAAGTGGTTCATATAAACGTGAAATCTTTTGTTTACATGAACCACTCTTATTTGTTTATTTCTTTTTCCTGCGTTTACCTGCAGCATTTGCCCTTGCCTGTGCTTCTTTGTCATCATGGTCAGCGAGTTCCTCTGAAAACTCGATATCCTTTCCGTCAGCAATTTGATTTTTCGGAGTTTGTGCAAGAAAGCTGTTTTTTGATTTCTTATGTTCGTCTTTACCCATATTTATCACCTCATAAAAATATTTACTGGCTTAGTATGTGTAAAGATTTTCATTTAATGATAAAAAAGTTGTTATTTTCGATCGCCACCAAAAATGTTGTACAATCCATCGGCGATGCTTCCTTCTCCTTTGGAACCTCCTCGTTCAGGAGCTGCTGCAAATACTTTACTTGCAAGTCTGCTAAATGGCAGTGATTGAACCCAAGCCGTTCCCGGTCCACGAAGTGTTGCGAAAAACAGTCCCTCACCACCAAACAATGCTGTCTTGATTCCACCAACAAATTCGATATTATAGTCTATTCCACCTGTCATCGCAACAAGACAACCTGTATCAACTCGTAATGTTTCTCCTGCTTTGAGTTCTCTTTTGTGAATGGTACCTCCAGCGTGGACAAAAGCCATACCATCACCTTCAAGTTTTTGCATGATAAAACCTTCTCCACCGAAAAAGCCTGTTCCAATTTTACGTTGGAATTCAATGCCAACGGAAACACCTTTCGCTGCTGCCAAGAATGCATCTTTTTGACAGATTAATTTTCCATTTAATACACTTAAATCCATCGGGATAATTTTTCCGGGGTAAGGGGAGGCAAAGGATACGTGTTTTTTACCAGCTCCTTCATTTGTGAATGTTGTCATAAACAGGCTTTCGCCAGTAATCACACGTTTCCCCGCACCTAGAAGTTTCCCCATAAATCCTGTACCTTGTTTTTTCGAACCATCTCCGAAGATTGTCTCCATCCGGATGTGATCATCCATCATCATTAAACTTCCTGCTTCAGCAATAACTGTCTCCTGTGGGTCCAATTCAACTTCTACAAATTGCATGTCATCTCCATATAACTTGTAGTCAATTTCGTGATTATTCATCATCCCAGCCCCTTTTGCTTATTAGTATATATACGTTTTTAAAATATATAGGTTTCACCTTTTAAATATACATGATTAGTCAAGCTGTGAATATACATATATGAGGGTACGATTGCTGTTGTGAAAATAGGTCAGAATGAGGAGGCAAATAAATGGTGCAAGGAATCCTTGAACTATTTACAAGTAGAGAAAAGGCAGAAGCGATTTTAACGAGTCCAATGATTGAATTGATTTTTATCGTTTTATTTGTTGTGTTTATATTAACGGTTGCTATTCATTTACTTTTGTTTGTGAAACTGAAAAAAATCAGACAGTATGTAAAAGAAACAGGGCGAATGGACATGGAACCATTAAAGGAGTTTAGAAAAGTATTTGATAATAGACAACAGGAAGAATCTATTAATGTGGAGACGTTTGTTCAGGAGCGGTTTTCGGATTGGCGAGTTTTTCATATCCCTGTCATTCATTTGATTAAAATGATTCAGAGTATGGTTTCTGTTTTTATTTTACTCGGTGTATTGGGAACGTTTATCGGATTAACAATCTCATTAAGTGAGATGGACATTAGCGGGGATGCAATGATTGAAAATGTGGCAGGTGTTTTATCGGGGATTGATGTTGCTTTTTATACAAGTATTGTCGGGATGTCATTTTCATTGGTCACGACTTTGCTCATCAAAATATTGAATACGGAATATATGTTAACAGATATTATGCTTGTGGTAGAGTCTCTTTTAGAAGGGGATGAACAGCACGGGATGAATCGTTTGATTGATGTTTCTGAAACGATTCATCAGGCAATCCACAGTCTGCAAGAGACGAATCAACAATCCCTTCAAGAAATGGTTGCTTCCTTTACAGGATTTCGTGATTATACGACGGGTCTAGAACAATCTGCAAAGGATTTGGCCGCTTTTAATGAAGGATTGTCGGGAAATTTACAGGATTTCCAAGAGTTATTTCAGCAGATGAAGATAGTGACGGAGGGTTTTAGTGCAGGGACAAATAAGTTAAATGAAAATTTCGCTTCTTTGTTTACATATTTTAAAAAAGCGGACCGAAAAAACGAACGGATGATTGCGGCTTTTGAACATACGAATGAAAAGGTGCAAGACACTGTGGATAAACAAGTGAAGGCTTTTATAAATTTCGAGGAATCAATGGAGGACTTAAAGGGCTTTGTGACGGCAGTAAAAGAGGAACAGGAATCCATTCGTCAATCATATGACAATTTCTTAAGCCAACAGACAGAACTTGTCGATATGATGAATCAGCATAATCAAGAATTTAAACGTATTTTTGGAAATGATGTTAGTGCGAAACTTGGTGGAATTTCCTCTCATTTAGGAGATCTCCGTCAAGGATTCAATCAGCTTGGAGGTGCGGTTAATCAATTACCACAAGCATTAGAGGTAATTAATCAAACACAGGCGGAATATAAGCATTTATTGTCCAATCGTTTTCAAGAATTAGAGGAATTTAATCGGAAGTTTAGCCGTCATTTGGAAAATCATCGAGCACAGTCTATTGCGCTTGAAAAGCATATCCAAGAGGCTTCTAATACTTATGAGCAACTAGGGGTGAAGAATAATCAGTTAATCCAAGAGATTCAAACGACTACATCTCAAGCAAATCAATCCATTCATAATCGGGAAAGAGAGTTAGATGTAAGTGTTGGAGTCTTGAAGGATAGCCTTTCTAACTATATCAGTAGTTTAGAAGGAACGCTTGGTGACCGGTTAGATCATGTAGTACGACAATTTGGTGATTCGATGGACAGAACAGGGGAAGGCATGAAGCGGGAAGTGATGGATATAGGCCGGATGACAGAAGAAATGCAGCGGAATTATTTCCGCTCTATTCAGCAACTTTTGCAAGAATTAGGTCGTGAGTTTCAATCACTTCACCGAGAGTTGCAATCAGCTCGTCAGCTAACATCTTCTATCGATAATCCAGTGGGGATGAACCGAGATGAATTCTAAATACAAACGATTACTCAAAACTAATCAGGAAGAGGGGCAATTTTGGCCGTCATTTACCGATTTACTGACGACGATTTTATTATGTTTTATGCTGTTTTTTATAATTATGATGGTGATCAAATCGATACAAATTAAGGATATGAAAAAGACATTGGATCAAATCATGGGTGTACGCTCCCAATTGGTAAATGATTTAAAAGATGAATTTAGTGATTTGGATAAAGGTATTGAAGTAGATGAAAAGACTGGTGCGATTATCTTTCAGACGGAAATTTTATTTGACTACAATGAATCTACTTTACATCCAGACGCATATGAATTATTGGATGCATTTATCCCAAAGTATTTAAATGTCTTATTAGAAAGTGGTTATGAGGATTATATTGCTGAAGTTATTATCGAAGGACATACAGACCGTGATGGCTCTTATGTATACAATTTAGAATTAGCACAAGAACGTGCACTAGGTGTCGCGAAATATGTTTTAGGAGATTCTTTTCCAGATAAAAAAATACAAAAAGAACTAGAAGAAAAGCTGACCGTAAATAGTAAGTCATATGCTGATGAACGAACAGATGAAAAAGGGAATTATACAGCAGATGCATCACGAAGAGTAGAATTTAAGTTTCGGTTAAAAGATGAAGAAATTTTAAATAAAACGAGGGAGATATTGGGGGAATAAGTTTTAATAAAGGTGTTTTAAGAAAATCCAAACAGATTAAAAATACGGGGCACGACTTGAAGGTTGTTACATACATTATATATTGAGTATGTGACAGCGGGCCGCGTTCCCGAAATTTTGAATTTGAGCGTATTCGGTCATGCGGTATCGTGCCGCATTACTATAATTTCAGTTTTATGCTTTTTAAGAATTTAAAAAGAATAAGGAAGAGATGAACGATGAAGAGGTTGCTTTTAGCAAGTATCATGGTGTTCATGCTGATTGTATCGGGATGTAGTATGTCAATTGGGAAAAAAGCGGATGAAGAGACAATGGAAGATTTGAATTTACAAATTTTAAAAGCAGATGAAGAGGCTGGTTTGACTTTTGAAAATTCCCCCATTTACAGTGAGTTACAGGATTTGGTTGAATCAGATCCGAAGTTAGGCTATCCGAATGATTTTACTCTATATCCACTTGACATTGTAACGTATGAAGATGGTAGGGATGCCATTCTTTTTTTAGGAGTAAACCGGCTAGATGATCCAATAAAGAATATGTCATTTAAACTAACACTTGGTGAAAAGAACGGGGAATACATATGGAAAGGGCTAGAGGTAGATTTACCTGAAGAACTAGCTGGTGTACTAGAATCAGATAGTTCGATTCCAGTTTTCCTCGAAATTTCATCAGAACAAGGAGAAACCTTTAAAAAATTAACAGATGACAATATGGATATAGCTATCGATAAATTCGATATGGATGTCGTGAAGTAAAGGTGTAATCAATTGATGTAAATCCATACAATTTTAAGAGTAAAGGGGACAATGAATGAACCCTTTACTCTTTTTGCTTTAATCAAGTTTTTAAAATGAAAAATAAAATGAATCTAATCATATTCCTTATCGTATGAATATAAGTGGGTGATTATTTCTGGATGGGAAGGAAAATATTGCTAAATCCCTATAGACAGAAAATACCCAAATAGGATAATCTTAAGATAAGACAAAAATTAGGAGGTTAATGTATGCGAGATTCGAAGTTTAATAGGCCGAAATCGTTTGGTGAAATCTTAGATCATACGTTTCGTTTAAGTAAAACGCATTTCAAGGATTTCTTTATGGTCATGCTGTTGTTTATGGGTCCTGTTTATCTATTGCAGGCACTGATTGAATTATCATCAGGAGTGAATTTTATAAGGGATATGACCGTTTCTGAAAATTTCTCTGATATCTTTATGAATTTGGAGGACGGCTCTCTTGAAACAGAAATAGGGGCCGGTGACACAGTTGCTGGGTTTTTAACCATTTTCCTTGGACCAATGGTTAGTGGAAGTATCCTATTGATGGTTGACCGGATTCGAAAAGGTGAGGAATTTGCTTTAAAAGCGATTATTAAGCAAACTTTTTCCCGTTATGGTGGAATGTTAGGGAGTACGCTTTTATTTGGTTTAATAGTGTTTGCTATTACATTTGTTGTTTTGATTGTATGGTTTGTTTTAATTTTCGTTTTAGTAGCTAATGCAGATGTTCTAGGGTTTATCATTGGTATTTTATTTATTCTTGGCGCTGTGATTGGGTTTGGTCTATTGTTTACACGTTGGAGTTTTTATTTTGGTTCGGTTGTCTTTCGTGAAGGAACACCTGGGTTTGGTAGAAGCTGGAGATTAACAAAGGGAAGAGCATGGAAGACATTCGGGCTTTATATTGTTTTCATATTAATTATCATGGTGATTACTGCTGTTTTAGAAATGACGGTTGGTCTTGTTTTAGGAACTAGTGTCCTATATTCCATTCTTACTAATATCGCTTTAATGTTTACAACTCTGATTTTCTCCGTAGGTTATGCTGTCATGTTCTTTGATTTAAAAATCCGTCACGATGCAGATGACTTAAAAGATATGATTGCAGATTATGATGAAAAGACGGAATAAGTTGGGTGATGGTGCATGCTTGATGCGGAAAAGGCGAAAGAACAAATAGCAGATATACTTCGTAAAGAGGAGTACCGTGTATATAATCAACAGAATGAAGGCTTGTTGGCCTCCTTATGGAATAAAGCAAAAGAATGGCTGGTTGAACAGCTCATGAAGCTGTTTCCATCTGCAGAGACGGCAGGCAGTGTTGCGAACTTCATTATTGTTATCATTCTTTTGGTAGTTATTATTTTAATAGGGATTGGAATTTACTTTTTCATACGATATCGGGGTAAGAATAAGCGATTGCGTGACCGGTCTCCTTTACAAAATTTGGCTGAGAAAGATTGGACATATCAAATGCATGTTCAAGAAGCTAAAAGAACAGAAGATATACAAGCGTATACATTGGCAGCACGACATTTGTTTTTAGCACTACTTTTATATTTTCATGAACAAGAATGGCTTGAAAGGCGTATTTGGAAAACAAATTGGGAATATTATGCAGAATTAAAAAGTGTTCATAAAGAGTGGGCAGAGGCTTTTTATCGAATGGCAAAAGTATTTGATGAAATAACCTATGGAGAAAGGAAATTAACGAAAGAGGAATATATGGATTATCGCAAACAGGTAATGAAGAGGTTACAGAAATCAGGGGAGGGAGAAGGGAGTGTTATGAAAGGGTGAAACCATTAGGAAATAAACGATTGTGGATCGGCTTTGTGATTCTACTTGCATTGTTTTTCATCGGAAGTTTTTTTCTACAACCGAGTAAACCAAAGGAATATCCTGCATATGTTTCCGAATCTCCTTCTCCCACTGGTGTGAAAGCTTTTTATACATATTTGCATCGAGAAAAAGATGTGAAGAGATGGTCACGTTCTCCAGATAAATTAGTATCTGAAGAGGATCAATTATTGGTGATGGTTGAACCAGTTTCCATGCTAGACGAAGACGAGAAGAAAGCATATATCGAGTTTATGGAAACAGGAAATACGATTCTTCTGTTTAGTAAGAATCCGGAAGATTTATTTGAATTAGATACAGAGCTGGTTCCTGTATCGAACGGTGAAGAAATTCTTAATCAAAATAAAGAGGAGTTTAACGCTGATTTTCCAACATATCGATTACTGACTGAAGTGAGTGATAAGGAACTATTATATGATGTGGATGGTGTTATTGCCTTAAAGCGTAACTTTGGAGCAGGAGAGTTAATTGTGGCTACTACTCCAAACTGGTTACAAAACGGGATGATCACAAAACATGATCATATTCCGCTCATTATTCAATTAATCAATGAAGCAGCAGTAGATAAAATCCTGTTTGATGAATATATACATAAGGCAGACGAAGAGTTATCTATTTATGAGAGCTATCCACTGTGGTTCTTACTTGTGTTACTTCAAGGTGGAATATTTACCATTTTAGGCCTATGGTATCGCGGAAAACGCTTTGGACCAATTTATACGGTGCGAGAAGATACGGTTCGATTTAGTGATGAGGGAATCCGTGCGTTAGCTGCTTGGTATGTACGCGGGGCTAATTATCATGATTCACTCGTGATTCAAGCAGATTATGTGAAAACATTACTTCAAGATCGTTGGCATATTCCATATCAAAAGGAATGGATTGATATGGAGGATGTGCTAAAGAAAAAATGGAAACAAGAGGATAAACAGGCTATTCAATCTTTCCTAGTTAGGTTAACAGATGTATTAAATAAGAAAAATATTAGTAAACAAGAATATTTATTATGGTCTAAAAGATTAGACCAATTACGAATAGAGGTGGAGGAGTATTGAAACAAGAAATCCATACATTATTAGAGCGCTATGAAGAGCGTATCTTAGGGCAACAGATGAATTTAAGGTTGTTATTATGTGCCATTGTTTCGGGTGGTCATGTGTTATTAGAAGGGGTGCCAGGAACAGGGAAAACGAAGATGGTTCGCACATTGGCTGACCTTTTGGGAGGTTCTTTTCAGCGAATTCAATTTACCCCGGATTTACTACCAAGTGATATTACGGGAAGTATGATCTATAACATGAAACAGGGTTCGTTTGAAACGTTGAAAGGACCTATTTTTACGAATGTTTTACTAGCAGATGAGATTAACCGGACACCTGCGAAAACACAGGCTGCTCTTCTTGAAGCGATGGAAGAAAAGCAAGTAACCATTCAAGGGAAAACATATACATTACCAGACGTGTTTTTTGTTGTGGCGACACAGAATCCAATTGAATTTGAAGGGACTTATCCTCTTCCGGAGGCCCAACAAGATAGATTTTTATTTAAATTATTGATAGACTTTCCATCATTTGAAGAAGAAAAAAAGGTGTTAGAAAAAGTGATTACAAATGATTTTCAAAAGGAATCACTTTCTAGCTTGCTTGATATGGATACCTTCTTATTGATACGAAAAGAGATGGAAAAAGTAATGATACAAGATTCTATCTATGAATATATTTTACAAATTGTCCGTAGAACACGGGAAACAGAGGAGATTCGTTTTGGTGCAAGTACAAGAGCTGGAATTTCAATTGGAAAAGCGGCCCGGGCATGGGCGTATTTAGAAGGGAGAGACTATGTGACACCAGATGATGTGAAAGTGGTTGTAAAGCCTGCTCTAAGACATCGAATTCAATTATCCCCACATATAGAATTGGAGGGAGCGACCATTGACCAAATTATTGAAGAAATGGTGGGCTCGATTCCTGTTCCAAGATAGGGGAATCATCCCTTCAGCACGTTTATTACTCTTATACGGGATTTTCTCTATTGTACTCATTGGTTTCGGAATATGGATAGAGATTCCTTGGTATTTGATTTTCTCTATTAATATTCTTTTTCTGTTAGGAACTTTCATCGATTTGTTTTATTTACCGAAACGAAAAGATGTGATATGCGAGCGAAACTTTCCCAAGGATATGGAAAGAGGTATTGTCTATCCCATTGAAGTGAGTGTGATCAATAAATCTCGACACCCTTTTTCCTATCTGATGGTAGATGGATTACCGAAAACTTTTAAACGAGTTTTTCCAGTAAAGGGGAAATGTCAAGCGAAATCAACCGTAATACATACCTACGAAACAATGGCAGCAGAAAGAGGTAAGTACGAGGTTGGGAAATTATATGTACGAATCCGAAGTTTTCTTGGATTGTGGCAAAGGCAAATCACATTCGATATGACCGAAGAAGTGAAAGTAATTCCTGATTTAACCGAGACAAAAAGATATTTAGAGGATACCCAAAAATATCTATTATATGAAGGAACAGTCATTCGTAAACAACAAAGTGGTATGGGTGAATTCGCACAAATTCGCCATTATGTTGTTGGGGATGACCCACGCCTAATTAATTGGCGACAAACGGCTAAACTCCAAGAAGTGATGACAAATGATTATGAACCAGAACATGGGAAATATGTAACGATTTTAATTGATTGTGGACGGATGATGGGCGCGGAATTACCTAAGGGAAATCGATTGGAAAAGGTATTGGAAGCAGCAATGACAGTAGCTGCTGCAGCCCTTGAAAAAGGGGATTATGTATCTGTTGTTGCGTTTTCCAAAGAAGTGAAAGTTTTTGTTCCACCTGGAAAGGGAATGAATCATCTACAAACCATTCTCCATGCAGTCTATGACCTTCAAGTTGATCCAGTGGAATCAAATTATGCTCAAGTGTTATCCTATGTGGAAACCCATCAAAAAAAGCGTAGTTTACTATTATTATTTAGTGATGTCCGTACTTTTTTATATGAAAGAAATGCTCTTATCTATTTACAACGCTTAAGACAACGCCATTTATTTTTAATGATTGGGATTCAGGACCATGTTTTGCAACGGATTGTACAAATTAAACCAACTGATATTGAAAAGACAATGCAAAAAAGCATGGCCCAAAAGCAAATACTTTTTAAGCGAAACGAAAAGGCAAAGTGGGAAAGACGTGGCATGTTAATGATTGAGGCGCGTGAGGAAAAATTAGCAGCAACAGCCGTTTCTCTTTATATGGATGTATTGAATCGGCAGTTGATTTAAGTAAGAGGATAACTCCTTACTTAGAATGAGAAGGAGTTATCCTCTTGTTTTATGGATTTTCTGTTTTAGCTAGTAATTTTCTTTTCCCAATCCATACATATAGAATAAGGCCAATGAGGGTTAGGAAAGCAACCAAATATTTTAATTCTAGTGATATGTTTGCCGGTGTAATAAATCCTTCGATGATTCCAGCGATAATAAATAATGGGATCGTACCGATGATTAACTGAACAGAGCGCTTTGCTTGGACTTTTAATTGATACATTCTAGAGTAATTTCCTGGTACAAAGAATTTATAACCCATTAGTATACCTGCACCACCAGCAATGAAAATGGCGGTTAATTCAATGACACCATGTGGTAAAATATACGCCCAGAATACATATGATTTCCCATGTTGCCAAAATATCGCAGCAAGAGCACCGATAATAATGCCATTATAAATCATTACATAGACAGTTAATAAGCCAAGGGTGATTCCACCAGCAAAAGCTAAGAAGGCAACCTGAATATTGTTTGTCATAATACTTGCTGACATCATAGTAGCGGGAACTTGTTGATTTCCCTCGCCAAGGCTTTCGGGATCAACTCCTTGTAAAATTTCTTGTGGTAGAATGGCCGTAAGATTCTTAGGGTCTTCAAGAGCCGCGAAAAAGGCCCCTGCTGCACCAAGTGTAAATAAAAGCATAGCAATAATAGCGGCTGTTCGTTGTTCGAGTAGTAGTTTTATAAAAGTCATTGTGAAAAAAACTTTTATTTGCCTCGTGCTTGTAACCTGGTCTTTATATAATAGATTATGTGATTTAGCAACAAGTCCGTTTAAATAAGCGGTCACATCATTGTTTGGAAAATAGGTTTGTGAGTAGGAAAGATTTTGGGCCGCCTGTTGGTATAATTGATGAAATTGATCAATTTCTTTACCAGAAATTCGTCGTTTTCTTTTATGTAAATGTTGAATCGAATGTTCTAGTTGTTCCCAATTATCTTTATGTTGAAGAACAAACTGTTTGATATTCATAAAACACCTCTTTTAATCTGTATGATTCGTTTCAAAAATTGTGTAAGCGAAAAAACATGTTCCGTTCCTGGTGTTAGTTTTTCTTTAATGGCATGCAATTTTAAGTGAATGCATCTTTATCTATTATAATCGCATTTTCGGAAAATAGAAATATCTTTTAGGAAATTTTTAGAAATGGGAGGATGAAAATGGGGAAAGACCAAATTGGTATTAAAACACCGGAATTTGTGTCATTACAATTCCAATTAGCTGGTCTAGGGAGTAGGGCAGCTGCAGTTATCATTGATTATTCTATTTTAACAATCGTAAACATTGTGATTTTTTTATCATTTATTTTTATGATGCATGGAGGTTCAGAATCGTTCTTCTTTTTCTCACCTAATGCAGAATCGGTTTTTTCTGGAATTGTTATCATCATATTATTTTTGCTTCAATGGGGATATTTTGTTTTCATGGAATATTTCACTGGCGGAAGAACAATAGGAAAAAAGATTATCGGAATTCGTGTTATTCGCGAAAATGGCCATGGCATTACTTTTTTATCAAGTATCATTCGTAATCTTCTTCGTATCATAGACATACTTCCTTTTGGTTATTTTATTGGGATGGTCATGGTGTTCTTTCATCCGAAACATAAGCGAATTGGTGATCTAGTTGGAGGAACCATTGTTGTTCATGAAAGGAAAAAGAAAGGGAAGAAAAAAATGACCCCAATTGAAAAAGAAATAGAAAAACGTGGTATCGTTACAGAGAATTACCCGGTAGAAGATTGGGCATTAAAATCTATTGAAGAAAAGGACTGGAATCTACTAAAAACTTATAGTGAACGGTTCCCTAGCCTGTCTATCTCTGAGCGCTATTCATTAACCGGAGACGTGGCGAAAATTGTTTTTCCAAAAGTTGGCTGGGATATCACTGGAAAAACAAATGAAGATTTGGAAAATGGTTTATTGGCTTTGTATGAAATAGTTAGAGAAGAATGGGAGTATGATTGGTAATTTCTTGGAAAAGAGAAGGATTTAATATTGATAAAAATATGAGCTAGATGATTTTGAAGAAAATAGGAATTGTATTGAGACTGTGACTGCTTTTTATTTTAAGAGAATGTGGAGGTCTCTATATGGAAACGATTATTCGTGATATTGTCCATCAACGAGAAAAAAACAAACCATTTATTATTGGGATTGACGGACTTGGTGGAGCAGGGAAGACGACGTGCGCTAAGTGTTTGCAGCATGCCTTGATATCAAAAGGGATGAAAGTGGTTTTACTACATATGGACGATTTTATTCATCCAAAGCGTATTCGATACAATCATGAGAAAGCTGATTGGCATTGTTATTATTATTTACAATGGCGTTATGATTATATACTTAAAAATATCTTAAAACCAATTCAGCTTGGCGAGGAAATCCATTGTACCGTTGAAATCTATGATAAATTTCAAGATAACTATTTTCTAAAGCAGCTAGATATTGATAATCAAACCATCCTCATTATAGAAGGAGTGTTTATCCAGCGCCCTTTATTAAGAGATTATTTTCATTATGTTATATATTTACATGTTTCAAAAGAAAAAAGGCTGAAGCGAGTTCTTAAAAGGGATACGTATATTGGAGATTGGTCCATGATTTTAGAAAAATACGAGAATCGCTATTTTCCAGCTGAAGATATATATGTTTCCCAATGTTGTCCTGATGAGAAAGCAGATTATGTCGTGGGCAAAGTGTAAAACGGTAACGGTGGATGCTGCCGCGTGCCCGAAACAGTAAATAAAGTGAAAAACGGTAACGGTGGATGCTGCCGCGTTCCCGAAACAGAAAAATAGGCGGAAAACGGTAACGGTGGATGTTCCTGCGTGCCTGAAACAGTAAAAAAGGCGGAAAACGGTAACGGTGGATGCTGCCGCGTGCCCGAAACAGTAAAGAAAGTGGAAAACGGTAACGGTGGACGCTGCCGCGTGCCCGAAACAGTAAAGAAAGCGGAAAACGGTAACGGTGGGCGTTGCCGCGTGCCCGGAACATCTAAAAAGGCGAAAATCGGTAACGGTGCTTGCTGCCGCGTGCCCGAAACAGTAAAAAAGGCGGGAAACGGTAACGGTGGATGCTTCCGCGTGCCCGAAACAGTAAAGAAAGCGGAAAACGGTAACGGTGGATGCTGCCGCGTGCCCGAAACAGTAAAGAAAGCGGAAAACGGTAACGGTGGATGCTGCCGCGTGCCCGAAACAGCCAAGAAAGCGAAAAACGGTAACGCGGCGCAGTCCCCACGTTCCCGATACAGGAAAGAATCCGAGATTTGGTCATGATAGGATATCCTACATTCTCAAAACCGTATAGAAATAGAAAAGGGATCTCATGAATTATTAGCAATTTCTCCATTTTCCTCGATTCGTTACATATCTCACAAAAGTAATGAAAATAGTGGAAAAACCTACTTATAACTTCACTATTCCCTCACATTTGTTCCCTCTTTTTTATGTTACCATTAATTCATATGCAATATATAGTGTTTTTCATTATTATAATACTACATATAGTATCTAGATATTCGGTGAAGATAATTTGGAGGGGAATTAAGGGATGGCAAAATTAGCAGAGAATATTCAACAAGAGAGTGAATTGGTTGCTACCTTTTCAGAAATTGTTGAGGTGAAAAATCAAGATTTACTTCAAGAGAATGCGAATGTAGATGGTCAATCACCAATGGGACAGATGGGGAAATTCGCATCCGAAAGTAGTAAGTATTATGCAAAGGAATTTTTACTACATCCGAAAGTAAGACAAGCAATTGAAGAAAACTATTTACATCCACATGATTTGGATTTTTATACAACAGGGACAACGACATGCTGTCAGATACCATTGGGAAAATTATTAAAGGATGGCTTTAATACAGGGCATGGTCATATGAGAGAACCTGCAAATATTACAAGTGCTATGGCATTGGCGTCAATTGTTTTTCAAGCGAATCAAAACATGCAACATGGTGGGCAAAGTTATCCGATGTTTGATTTTGATTTGGCACCATATGTGCGCAAGACATTTGAAAAGCATTTACAAAAAATACGTTCTTATCCAACGACATGGACAGATGAAGAAATAACAAAACAGGCTTGGAAAGAAACGGAGAAAGATGTGTATCAAGCATGTGAGGCTTTCATTCATAATTGTAATAGCATGCATTCAAGAGGGGGCGGGCAAGTTCCATTTGTTTCAATTAATTACGGAACAGATACATCGAAAGAAGGACGTCTTCTCGTTAAAAATTTATTGCTTGCAACACAGGCTGGTTTGGGAAATGGTGAGACGCCAATTTTTCCAATTCAAATTTTTAAAATGAAACAAGGTATCAATTTTTCAGAGAATGATCCGAACTACGATTTATATCAATTAGCATTACAAACAACTGCTAAACGATTATTTCCTAATTTTAGTTTTATTGATTCCACATTTAATGCACAGTATTATGATGGCACACCAGAATCAGAGGTGTCCTATATGGGATGTCGGACAAGGGTGATGTCTAATGTTCATGGAGAGGAAAATAGTATTAGCCGCGGAAATTTATCGTTTACCTCTATCAATTTAGTGAAAATCGCTTTGACATCCAATACAGTGGACATGTTTATGAATCAATTAAATCATTATATCGATATCGGCATTCATCAACTGTTGGACCGATTTGATTTTCAAATAAAGAAACAAGCAAAGAATTTCTCATTTCTATATAGTCAACATGTGTGGAAAGATAGTGAAACCCTAAAAGAAGAAGATACATTAGAAGAAGTGTTGAAACACGGGACATTAAGTTTAGGATTTATTGGACTGGCAGAGGCCCTAGTTGCTTTAACAGGAAAACATCATGGAGAAAATGAAGAATCCTATGAATTAGGACTAGAAATAATCCGTATGATGCGAAAACGGATGGATGACGCAACCAAAAAGCATCATTTGAATTTCACTTTGATTGCAACACCAGCAGAAGGGTTATCAGGGAAATTCACAAAACGAGATCAAGCCGAATTTGGTAAAATCCCTGGTGTCACCAATCGCGATTATTATACAAATTCTTTCCATGTCCCTGTATATTATCCAATTAAAGCAGTTGACAAAATCAATAAGGAAGGTCCTTTTCATGCATTATGTAATGCAGGACATATTTCTTATATTGAATGTGATGGAGATGTTTCGAAAAATACCCAAGCCCTTGATCAAATTGTAAAAGCAATGGCAACAGCGAATATGGGGTATGGCTCCATTAATCACCCAGTTGACCGTTGTAAAGCGTGTGGACATGTGGGAATTATTGATAATGCATGTCCAGAATGTAAAAATGAAGATGAAAATTTAATTGAACGAATTAGACGTATTACCGGATACTTGGTCGGAGATATGACAAAGTGGAATTCTGCAAAATATCGTGAAGAACAAGAAAGGGTTAAACATCAATGAAGGTGATGAACATTTTACATGATTCCGTAGTAGATGGTGAAGGACTCCGTACCGTTATTTTCTTTGCCGGCTGCCCACATCATTGTCCAGGTTGCCATAATCCATCTAGTTGGAAAATGACGAATGGAAAGGAAATGTCTATTGATGAAATTTTTGAGGAAGTGGCAAGTAACCCACTAACAGATGTAACCTTTTCCGGTGGAGAACCATTTATTCAGGCGAAACAATTAGTGGATTTAGCACAAAAAATTAAGGATCTTGGTAAAAACATTTGGATTTATAGTGGTTTTACATATGAGGAAATTATCAATTCTAGAGATCCATATAAAAAAGAATTGCTTGAAATATGCGATGTATTAGTGGATGGTAAATTTATTTTAGCAGAAAGGGATTTGTCATTATTGTTTCGTGGAAGTAGGAATCAGCGGATTATTGAATTACAGTAGATTATCTTTGATAAGGATTTATCATTTTTTAGAAAAATAAACTTCAAGATACAGATGGGGATTCCTGTCTGTATTTTTTTGCTGTTAAATAATAATATGGACATTTTTCTCCTATGTGAATATGCTATTACATAGTGAAAAAAGGGGGAATAACATGTTCCAACCAGTATTACCTGTATCCATTCAGACAATGGTGATTCAATATAATGGAATAAAAATTTATTACCCACAAGTTGTTGGTTTAGTTAATTTAGCTGTTCAGCAAAAAATAAATAAGAAAATATATGAAACTGTCCAGGCATTATGGCAAGATCAATTTGATCAACAAGGTGCCGATAAATTTCAAGAAATGCTTGGGACGTTTGAAATAAAGACGAATGAACGGAATGTACTTAGTTTGCTGTTCACTAATTATGCTTATGCCGCTTACCATGCACATGGTTTGACTTTGGTAAAGTCGCTTAATTTTGATGTAAAGACAGGCAAAAACTATCAATTACATGAACTGTTTCAGTCGAATAGTGATTATAAAAAAGTGTTAACAAGGAATGTCAAACAACAAATTCAAGAGAGAAATATTGATGTGTTTGAAGATAAGGAAGTTATGGTTTCGTCGAATCAAGATTACTATATAGCCGATAAAGCACTTGTATTATTTTATCAACTTTATGAAATAACACCGTACTATGTAGGAATTCCAATGTTCCCGATTTCTGTTTATGAGCTAGAAGATATAATTCGTGAAGGTACTCCTCTTGAGAGAATGCTGAGTTCTTTATGATGTAAGTTTCACTTTACCGCAGATTAACTGGCTGTAAGACCTCCACATCAAGAAATCAAGATGCTGAGGAATTATAAGTGGAGGATCAACAGCCAGTAAAGGCCCGATTCGTTCAACTAACAATCAGTGGGGGATGAAGAGAGCTTCCACTGATTGAAGTTTCACTTTACCGCAGATTAACTGGCTGTAAGACCTCCACATCAAGAAATCAAGATGCTGAGGAATTATAAGTGGAGGATCAACAGCCAGTAAAGGCCCGATTCGTTCAACTAACAATCAGTGGGGGATAAAGAGAGCTCCCACTGATTGAAGTTTCACTTTACCGCAGATTAACTGGCTGTAAGACCTCCATATCAAGAATTCAAGATGCTGAGGAATTATAAGTGGAGGATCAACAGCCAGTAAAAGCCCGATTCGTTCAACTAACAATCAGTGGGGGATGAAGAGAGCTTCCACTGATTGAAGTTTCACTTTATCAGTTGCTTAAAAGCAATAAGCTGGAATAACTTAAATATTACATGAAACAAATAAATCCGTGGAGAAAATATGTGCGACTAAGATTCTGATGGGGAAAATCGTTGGAATCTTAGTCTTATTTGTCTAATGAAGTTGTGTTTGAATTGCTTCTTTTGCTAATATGTCTGCATGTTTGTTCTCCTGATTTGGTATCCATTTGATAAAAAAATAAGGAAAGTCCTTTTTAGCTGTATTGATTGTTTCAAGTAATGGCTGGAAAGTTTTATTTTTTGTGAAATCTTTTTCAATCGTATCCACAACAATTTTAGAATCAGAACGGAAGGAAAGGATTTCATTAGGAAATTTTTCTTTACAAATTTCCAAGGCTTTTATCACAGCATGAAACTCTGCCTCATGATTAGAACAACTACCTAGAGGGATCGCGTGTTTTTCTTCTTTTTTATTTGCCTTGATATAAATTCCTGCACCGCTTATCCCTGGATTTCCATTCGCTGCCCCATCCGTATATACTTCAATCATTAATATTCGAACTCCTTTGGCTGGCTATATACTGTGATTATACATGAAACGAGAAAGGAAGTGGATTGATAGCTGCTTTACCGCAGCTAACAATCCCCCATGAAGAACCGCACATCAAATATCATTACTTTCCATACATTTTAAATTCTAAAAATAAATCATTATAGGTTGCAAGATTCTTTTTCCCGAGGTTTTCATATACTTCTAACTTCTTAGTTAGTGCTGGTGGTGGATAAAAGCGTTCGTCTTCCACCATTTCTGAATCGATATATTTTAATGCTTCCTTATTTGGTGTGGAGTAAGCTACATATTCGGTGTTCTGGGCTGCTATTTTTGGGTCAAGCATGAAATTAATGAATTGATGCGCTGCTTCCACATTTTTAGCTGTTTTAGGTATGACGATGTTGTCAAACCATAGATTAGATCCTTCTTCTGGGATGACGTAATCAATCGCATCATTTTCAAACATAATATCGGCAGCATCTCCTGACCAAATAACAGCTACGGCTGCTTCATTGTTTTGCATGAGTAATTTATTTTCATCGCCAACAATAGCTTTTACATTCGGTGTTAGTTGACTTAATTTTTCATATGCTTCCTTTAAATGTTTCGGGTTTGTATCATTTAAAGAATATCCAAGACTATTTAATCCCATGCCAATTATTTCACGAGCGCCATCAATGAGAATGATTTCATTTTTTAAAGCCGGATCCCATAAATCATTCCAACTGTTAAATTCTTTGTTAGGAAGAAGTTTTGTATTATAAGTGATGCCAACCGTTCCCCAAAAATATGGAATTGAATATTTATTTCCTGGATCGAAGGGAAGGTCCATAAATCGTTCATCAATATATTTTAAATTTGGCAATTTTTCATGTTCTAAAGGCATTAGTAATTTTTCTTGACGCATCTTATCAATCATATATTCAGACGGAACAGCAATGTCATAGGTCGTTCCTCCTTGTTCAATTTTTGTCATCATGGCCTCATTCGAATCAAATGTTTCATAGATAACTGTTATTCCTGTTTCCTTTTCAAAACGCTCAATCAATGTTTGGTCAATATAGTCACCCCAATTAAAAATGGTGAGGATATTTTGGCTGGAATGACCTTGATATTGATTAAAATGAAAAATAAAATACAAGATTACAGCGGATACAAGGAGGCCTGATAGGAAAAGAATCTGTAATTTTCTCATTTACGAACCCCCATTGTTTTGAGATTACTTCGTTGCTGTAAAAGAAAGTACACGATCACGAGTGCTATTGTAAATAAGAATAAAACAGCAGATAATGCGTTGATATTCAAGGAAATCCCGCGCCGTGCTAAAGAGTAAATCTCTACAGAAAGTGTAGAAAAACCATTTCCTGTAACGAAAAAGGTAACTGCAAAATCATCTAAGGAATAGGTTAGCGCCATAAAGAACCCAGCAAATATTCCTGGTGTGATATAAGGTAAGATGACTTTCGTTAAAATTTGCCAATTATTTGCACCTAAATCTCGAGCTGCGTCCATTAATGTTGGATTCATTTCTGTTAGTTTTGGTAAAACAAGTAGGACGACAATCGGAATACTGAAAGCAATATGGGATAAAAGTACAGAAATAAAGCCGAGTTTGATTCCGCCAATTGTAAATAAGATTAAAAAAGATGCACCAATAATAACATCTGGACTAACCATCAAGACATTATTCAATGAAAGGAGGGTGTTCCTCGTTTTCCTCTGTTTATAAGAATGAATGGCTAACGCCCCGAAGATACCGACTATTGTCGCGACCAGAGAAGATAAAATGGCTATTGCAAATGTGTTTAAAACAATAAGAAAAAGTCTCATATCCTTGAATAAATCTCTATACCAATCCAATGTAAAACCTTTAAAACTCCCCATGGTTCCACCACTATTAAAAGAATAAAAAATTAAGAAAAGGATTGGTGTATAAAGGAGAAGAAAAATTAGAATCAAGTATATTTTGGCAAAGGAGGAAGATTTATTATGCACTTTATACATCCTTTCCTGTTAGAATCATAAATATAAACATGATAAGCATTAAAAAGACGGCAATCGTCGCTCCCATGCCCCAGTCCTGTGTTACAAGGAAATGCTGTTCAATCGCCGTTCCCAATGTAATCACACGGTTCCCAGCAATTAAGCGGGTTAACATGAATAATGAAAGTGCCGGAATAAAAACAATTTGACATCCTGTTTTTACACCATCTAATGTCAATGGAAAAATAACACGCCTAAATGTCGCCCATCTGGATGCACCTAAATCATTAGCAGCATCGATGAAAGAAGGTGAGAGTTCATTCAATGCATTAAAAATGGGTAAAATCATAAACGGAATAAAAATATAAACAGCTACAAATATAAAACTAAAATCAGTAAATAAAATTTGTTTTGTTCCAATTCCTATCCATTCTAAGAAATAGTTTGTTGGGCCATATTTACCAAAGATACCGATAAAGGCATATGCTTTTAATAATAAATTAACCCAGGAAGGAACGATAATTAGTAAGAGCCAAAGTTGTTTATGTTTTGTTTTCGTTAAAAAGAATGCCGTCGGATACGCAATGATTAATGAAATCAAGGTAATTAAAAATGCATACCAAAACGAACTTAATGTCATTTTTAAATAAACCGGTGTGAAAAATTTCTGGTAATTCACAATGGATAGATTCCCTTCGATATCAAAAAAAGAATAGTATCCGACAAGAATAATTGGTGTGATAACAAATAAGGTAATCCAAAGGGCATACGGAATCATATAAATACGTCGGATATGCTTATTATGCATTAGATTCACCTTCCATATATGCCCCAAGTCGTTTGTCAAATTCTTCTTCTGTTTCATCATGGCGCATCACATGAATCGATTCAGCTGTAAAGGAAAGGCCAATTTTTTCACCAATTATTACCTTTTTCGTCGTATGGATAAGCCAATTATTACCTGCATCATCTATCGCATTTATTTCATAATGTACTCCACGAAATAACACTGATTGAATTTCAACTTTTAATTTACCTTTTTCTGTGGGAGTGATTTCTAAATCTTCAGGTCGAATAACAATTTCAACTGCTTCATTTGGCTTCATTCCTTGATCCACACAGTTGAATGTTTGTCCAACAAAGGAAACTAGAAAATCTTGTATCATTTTTCCTTGAACAATATTAGACTCCCCAATAAAGTCTGCTACAAAACGATTAATCGGCTCATCATAGATATCGATTGGGGTCCCACTTTGTTGAATCTTACCTTCATTTATAACGAAAATTTCATCTGACATAGCGAGTGCTTCTTCTTGATCATGTGTGACAAAAACAAAGGTGATACCGAGACGTTTCTGTAATTCTCGAAGCTCATACTGCATTTGTGTACGGAGTTTTAAATCTAATGCAGAAAGTGGCTCATCCAATAAAATCACATCTGGCTCATTCACAATTGCCCGGGCAATGGCCACACGCTGCCGTTGTCCACCTGACATCTGTTCGATTTCTCTATTTTCATAACCAGCCAGATTGACAAATTGAAGTGCTTCTTTCACCTTTACCTCGATTTGAGCTTGCTTCATCTTTTTCATTCGCAAGCCAAATGCAATATTTTCGAACACATTTAGATGTGGAAAGAGCGCATAATCTTGAAATACGGTGTTTACTTTTCTTTTATTAGCAGGTATTGTATTCACTTTTTTTCCATCTAAAAAAATCTCTCCCGATGTTGCTTCTGTAAAGCCGGCAATCAATCGTAAGATGGTCGTTTTACCACATCCAGATGGACCAAGTAATGTGTAGAATTTCCCACGTTCCATTTCAAAAGTTACGTCATCTAAAACAATGTCATCATCGTATTTCTTTTTTACATGATGAAATTCAATAATTGTAGTATTTTCCATATGTTGCCCCCTTATTTTATCGCGTATTAACTGGTTGTAAGACCCCCACTTCATGAATTTGGAAAAATGAAGAATTATAAGTGGGGATCAACAGCCAGTAAAGGCCCAATTCGTTTAACCAACAATCAGTTGAAGAAGAAAACTCCCACTGATTGAAGTTTCACTTTATTATGGTATGAAATCTTATATTTTATAGCCAATTTATGACGGATTTTATTCACTTTAATTTTAACGAAATAATTATACTTAGAAATGGGGGAAAAAGGAATAGTTTTTTTAAAAAAATTTAGTAGGATTTGGCTCATTTATTTTGAATTTTATTTTGAATAAGTCTGAAAATGTAGGTAAAAAAGAACTTTTATTGTAATATATCCGTATAGATGAAAAAGGAAAATAGAGTGGATTTCCATTAAAACATTCAAGGAGGAGACATATTGAATATTGGTGAGACATACTTAAAAGTGATTCGTGAGAGATTCTATAGCTTAAAAGATCTTGGTGAAAAAACAATGGAACAAATCTCAGAAGATGAAATTCATTGGAAAGGTAATTCGGAAACAAATAGTGTTGCTATATTAGTAAAGCATTTAAGTGGAAATATGATGTCAAGATGGACAGACTTTTTAACGAGTGATGGGGAAAAACCAGATCGGAATCGAGACCAGGAATTTATCGATGATGTATCATCCAAAGAAGAACTGCTTACTATATGGGAGGAAGGTTGGCAGATACTATTTAAAACGCTTCATAGATTAACAGAAGAAGATTTACTGCGGAAAGTATTTGTTCGTGGGAAAACACTTACAGTCATTGAAGCTATTGAAAGACAACTTGCCCATTATGCTTCTCATGTTGGACAAATCGTATTCATTGGAAAATTAATTAAAGGCAAGGACTGGGTCAATTTAAGTATCCCAAAAGGAATGTCAGAAGAATATAATAAGAAGGTGCTGGAGGAGTAAGAAAAAGGTTCAGTATTTAAAAGCTGCTATTTTTGGATGAAAAGACGTATTTTAATGAAGATCGGATTCATTCTCTATCCATTCAAAATCGGGTAGAGAATGAAATTTTAGTCGGGTTTAATCGTTGCAACTACCTTTTCGATTCGATTTTCGCCAATTTCTATGATATCAAAGTCAATATTTTTAAACTTAATAATTTGTTGTTTTTTATTCGAAGGAATATAGCCAAGTTGATGAATAAGGAAACTATTTAACGTATTAAATTGTTTGGTAGGTAGTTTGATCTTTAAAGTATTTTCAACGTCAAGAAGATGGACTGTTCCTTCAAATGAATATTGATTTGGTGCGATTTTTTTAATTTCTTTATCTGCTAATTTTATACAATTACTTTCACTATCTATTTCTCCAACAATTTCTTCTATTACATCCTCCACCGTAATGATTCCTTTTGTTCCTCCGTATTCATCCAAGACAATTGCAATATGAACATTGTTTCTTTGCATTTCTTTAAATAATGTATCCACTCGCTGTGTTTCCATGATAAAATATGGTTCTCGAATGATATCTTTTAGATGAAAAGCTTTTTCATTTTGATTCGTAAATAAATGAAGTAAATCTTTTGCATGTAATATTCCTACAATATTATCGATTGTTTCATCATAAACTGGAAACCGGCTAAATTTTTTTAAGGTTGCTAGTTGAACGGCTTCTTGAAAAGTAGCATCAATAGATAAAGTGGCTAAATTCGTACGATGCGTAATAATATCTGCAACGGTTTTGTCATTAAATTCAAAAACATTTGTAATCATTATTTTTTCATCTTTTTCAATCGTACCTTTTTCACTGCCTATCTCTATCATCATGCGAATTTCTTCTTCGGTGATTTCTTCTGGCTTTGCTTTTGGATCTATTCCTAATAATTTTACGATTTGGTTGGTTGAGAAATTTAATAACTTTACAAGAGGGTAAAAGAGTTTAAACAACCAAGTAAGTGGTGTGACAGCAAAATGAGCGATTTCTTTAGTTTTATGCATGGCAAGTTGTTTAGGCACTAGTTCGCCAAAAACTAATGTAAAATATGATAAAATTAGCGTAATTACAATGACGGATATTGTACGAAGGATATCAATTGGAAGAGGAATTCCAATTTGAAACAATGCTGTAGCAAGTGGTCTAGCAAATACATCCGCTGCAAAGGCACTGGCAAAAAAACCGACAAGGGTAATACCTATTTGAATCGTACTTAGAAAACGACCGGGCTCCGAAATAAGATAAAAAATTTTTTTGGACTTATGATCGCCTTCTTCAGCCATTCGCTTTACCTTTGTATCATTTAATGAAATAAAGGCTATTTCAGATGCAGCAAAAAAAGCGTTTATTAATATAAGGAGAATTAATAGTACTGCCACAATAAACATAAATAGACCTCCTAGGCTCATGCTGTGATCCTAATTTAATTATATATTTATATCATTTATGAAGCAATTACTTCCATTTTGTGACCTCATTATTTATGATTCCGTCTTGAGGTTACTGTTTACAGAATTTTTATGTTATTCTAATAGTAGAAAGGTAGGGGAGTTGTGATTGAGGTTAGATGAAGTAGAAATGAAGAATCAAACAAAACGAGCATATCGCGTTATATTATTAGTTGGTATTTTGTTTGCTGCCTTTAATTTGCGACCAGCAATTACTTCTGTTGGTCCGGTAATCGGAATGATTCGGAGTGATTTGGGTTTAGCAAACTGGAGTGTCGGGTTAATAACTACCCTTCCTTTACTTGCGTTTGCGGGGGTTTCACCACTTGTACCGAAAATAGCGCGCAGGTTTACAAATGAACGGGCATTATTATGGGGGCTTTTTATTCTAATTATTGGTATAGGGGCTAGGTCATTTTCCAATGTCATCCTGTTATTTATTGGAACAGCATTGGTTGGTGTCGGAATTGCGATTTGTAATGTTCTTTTACCAGGAATCATTAAAGAAAAATATCCATCAAAAGTTGGAATCATGACAAGTGTTTATTCTACATCTATGGGGTTATTTGCAGCGACTGCGTCTGGCTTAAGTGTTCCATTAGCTAGTGGATTAGATTTGGGATGGCAGTTCGCTTTGGCAGTTTGGGCTATTCCTGCTATTATCAGTGTCTTTATTTGGTTTTATTTATCGAGAAAAAACCAGGCCGAAAAAAATGTTGAAATTGAGTATGTTTCATCCAGTCGGAAAATGTGGCGCTCATCCCTTGCATGGCAAGTAGCCATGTATATGGGATTACAGTCTTTTTTATTTTATGTCACGATTTCTTGGTTACCAGAGATACTACATACAAATAATGGATTAAGTATGGCGACAGCTGGATGGATGTTATCACTATTACAATTTCTAGGTTTACCAGCAAGTTTTATTGTCCCTGTGTTGGCTGGTCGAATGAAATCGCAACGTAAGATTGTTGTTGCTTTATTTATATCTTCCATCTTAGGATTTAGTGGTCTATTATTCGGAACATCGACATTGATACTAGTTACTAGTATTGTGTTACTTGGTATTACATTAGGAGGAACATTTCCATTAGCATTAACTTTAATAGGACTACGGGCAAAGACTGCTCCACAAGCTGCTGAGTTATCCGGGATGGCACAATCTATTGGATATTTACTAGCTGCAATTGGGCCAGTCCTAATTGGATATTTAAAAGATATGACCCATTCTTGGACCGCACCACTCATTACCCTTATTATTATTTCTGTACTTGTTTTATTGGCTGGAATGGGAGCGGGAAGAGATAAGTATTTGTTTGATTAGAAGGCGTTAGGTTTATATTTTTCGTGGTTATAGTGAGCTTGACACAAATTTATCTAGCTTTAAGATCTCCACATCAATAATTCGAGATACTTAAGAATTATAAATGGAGAATCAACAGCCAGTAAAGGCCCGATTCGTTCAACTAACAATCAGTGGGAGATGAAGAAAACTCCCACTGATTGAAGTTTCACTTTATAAGTCAAGTTTTTTTATGTATAAACAATAGGGTGTACAAATATATGTGTATCTATTAAAAATGCACTAGGATTCGAATTAAATATTTGCTATATTGAATGTGCTATTGTTTTCATATGATTTTTTTGGGAGGGGAATTTTATGTTGAAGAAAATGATCATTGGAATAATGATTCTGTTCTTATTTACTGTAACAGCTTGTTCATCTGATGAAGAAGTGTCTAAAGAGAAAAAAGATGATGATTCAGTAGAAAAGACAGAACAAAAAGAAGAAGGAATTGAAGTTGATAAAGGGTTATTAAATGTTGAAATTACGCTACCAGAAATGCTTTTTGAAGAAGACAATATGGATGATGTTGTCGAAAGAGCAAAAGAAGATGGAGCAAAAGAAGTGAAGAAGAATGACGATGGTTCCGTGACATTTAAAATGTCAAAAAAGGACCACAAGAAAATGATGGAAGAAATGAAAGAAGATGTGGCAGAATCATTAGATGAAATAAAAAAAGACGATGCTTTTACATCGATAAAGGATATTACATATAATAAAGATTTTTCGGATATTACGTTAGTAGTTGATAAGGAAGCGTATGAAAATAGCTTTGATGGTTTTGCTATATTTGGCATTGGTTTAACAAGCACATTTTATCACGTATTTGATGGGGAAAATCCAGAAAAAATTAAGATACAACTTAATATAGAAGATGAAGCATCAGGTGAAGTGTTTGAAGAAGTAATACTACCGGAAGATCTGGAAAATATGGGAGAAACAGAAGATACAAAAGAAGCGGATGATATAGAAGAATAGTTTACTAGATAAGCTGCTTCCGATACAAAAAAACTGTTAAATGGCAATTTGATCATTTAACAGTTTTTTATTGTAATTAATGAAAATATGGCTCTAACTTTTTTAGTCTTTCTTCAGGTAAAGCTTTCTCAATCATTGGGAAAATGACCCGCTCTTCCTTTCGTACATGTGTCTCTAAAAGCTTTCCTAATTCATGCATTGTTGGGAGAGGGGCCTCTGTATCCGATAAAACGGAATGAATAAGTGATCTAATTTTGACATGTTCTAAGAGCATTTCCGTTATTTCAGGTCTGTCAATTTCGGCAAATTCGGCAAATGCTGGGAGTAAAATCTCTTCCTCTTCACGAAAATGCTCCTGACCTTCTGGAACCCAAAAGTTTTTCACATCTGCTAGAATTTCCTCGATTGTTAATCTACTTTCTTCTTTTCCAGCTCGCTTTAATTTTAGTGCTGTATGTAAAGCAACCATATGATGTCGTGACAATGGCTTCAATGTCTCATGCCTTTTAATTCCTCTACGTTTCTTCGTCAAAATATCCACTCCAAAGTATGTCTATTTTCTTTATTATAGTACATTTCTGGGCAAACCGAAAATAAGATGTGGTGGCTAGGTAAGGACTTAAACCTTGGATGAATAAATTTTAGTGATGTGGTGTGATTGTGGTGGAAGGTCACCATAAGATATGGTGTAAATTTGAATAGTTAATTCTTTTTACATGAACATATTGCACCGAAATAAAACGTGACATGTATCACGAGATTTAAAATAGTATTTCCTAATAAAATTGTATGGAGATAGATTTATATCATGAAAAGGAGCTGTAAGCGAGTTATTATAAACATTCGTTCTGTTATTGTTTTTTCTTTCTTGCAAAGTCATTCATTTTTGTTCACATTATATACACAAATTCTATGTCTTATATGACATATATCACGGTTCACTTTTTCTAACGCGATACACTGGAAGTACGGTATGGGAAAGGGTGAAAAACATGCGGGATATTCTACTCGTGATCCATATTTTATTGGGGATTAGTTGGGTAGGAGGCATTATGTTTATTGGCTGGGGAGTGTTTCCAGCTACCTTAAGTAGTATGTCACTAGGGAATCAACGAAAGTTTCTTATAAAATTAATGGACTGGACACATCTTTTATTTACATTGATTGGTTCATTTGTTATTTATACGGGTATTTTATTGGGGACCATTTTTGGCCCGATTCGATCATTTGATGTTCTTTTTCATACGAGGTATGGAAATATATGGTTAACTGCACTTATTATAGGTGTTTTTGCATTATTATGGGGAGTTTTTGTTGGATATCGAGGAATGATGCGTGTTTTTAAAGATGATTTTATTTGGAAAGAAGCTGAAAATGGTAATAAAAAGCCATTGATTCGTGGGTTGATCGGTTTAACGATAATGGAATCTATTGAAGTGATTGGATTTGTGATTTTAGTAGTGCTGATGGTTTTATTTTAGGACTCATATAAGCAGATTGTGCAAATAAATATTGAAGGAGGAGGGGCAAGATGGAAACTTGTGAACATGATTTCACGGAAGAAGATACCTATTATTGCCGGATGTCCTTTTTTCAACTGATTCGACCACTAACATTTAGCGGAACAATCAGTCCAATTTTGGTTGGAGCGGGTTTTGCAGCTTTAAATGGGGAAGTTCGTTGGGACATGTTGTTTATTGTATTGATTGCGTCATTATTCGTACAAATTTCTGCTAATCTGTTCAATGATTATTTTGACTTTAAACACGGCCAAGATGGGGAAAGATGGACAAATTATAGAGAAGAAGCACCAACTTATGCAATTAAACATCAGCAATTACCATATATCGCAGGAAGTGCTATTATATTTGCAATGATTTTAGGGGTATGGATATCAGCGGAGACAAGTTGGTGGATGGCAGTGATTGGTTCTATTGGAATGATTAGTGGATTCTTTTATTCTGCAGGAAAATATTCGTTTTCTGCTCTAGGATTAGGAGAAGTCATTGCGGCTATTTTTCTAGGATTTGTGACAACCATTCTAGGGTTTGTTACGCAAGGTCATACATTAAATTTACAAATTATGGTAGTTGCCTTTACCTTTGCATTGCTCATTTCCACCATGATTTTAACAAATAATATACGTGATATTAAAAAGGATGTCGGATTTAGAAATACTGTTGCGATGAGAATTGGTTATGATGCTGCTGTGCGTTTATTGACTGGAATTTTATTTTCTATTTATATATTGGTTATTGTGTTGATTGGAATTGGAGTACTACCAATTACCACGATATTCGCCTTGTTTGCAGCTTTTCTAGCATTTAAATTACGGAAATGTTTTCGAAAAGATGCAAGTAAAGAAGAAATCATTCAATCGATGGCATGGGCCGCTAGACATCATTGGGCATTTGGATTATTAATGGCATTGGGAATTTGGCTGGGGTAAATATGCCATGGGGAAAAATAAATAAAAAGAAGGTTAAATGGGGACTTTAAAAAGGCGAGTTCCCATTTTTTTATTTTGAAAGGGGTTATGAATAAATGAAAAATAATAAAGAACAAACAACGATGAGATGGTGGGGTGGTTTACGAACGATTGGTGGAAATATCGTATCCCTTGAATATCAAGATTCCCGGTTGATTTTTGATTTTGGTTTCATACCTCATCCGAACTCTGAAATATTAGGTGAAAAGGTGAAAACTCGCACCTCTCGATTTGTCCATGACTATGTATCATTGGAGGTGGCCCCAGCAATTGATGGCATTTATGAGGAGGAAGATGTGGAACAACTCCAAGATTTACAATCGGTTCAAGAAGATGGGAAAAAGACAGCTGTTCTTGTTTCCCATTTACATTTAGATCATATTGGTTCCATGGGGATGCTCTCACCACAGATTCCCATTTTTTTAACGGAGGATTCGTTCCGTCTGTATCAGGCATTGGAAGTGATTGGGGAGGGAGTTCGTGGCTATCAGCCGAATTTACAAGCGTGTACATATGAGGAATCTTTTCAGGTAGGAAGTTTTATTGTGACTCCGATTCAGGTGGATCATGATATTCCTGGTGCCTGTGGATTTCATATTGAAACACCAGATGGAAATTTATTTTACATGGGAGATTTTCGTATGCATGGAAACCATCCGGAAAGAGTAGAGGCTGCAATTCAGCCTGTGAAAGAACGTGGTGTTGATATTTTTATGATGGAAGGGACAACATTAAGTGATTTGGAACAGAAGAGAAGGCCTCTTGTACCTGATCCATGTATTCCTGATAGAATGAAAACAGAAGCAGATGTTCCGATGAAGATGCGGGATATATTGGAGGAATTTGAGGGAATTGGGATTTTTAATATGTATCATCGGAATGTCGAACGATTGGAAAGCATTTTGGCATTAAATGGAGAAATGGACCGCACGATTGTTTTAGAACCAGAAACAGCATATATTGCGGATAAGTTGATAGATGCTACAGATTTTAGCATTTATTTGTCTAGTGAGACGAAAGAGGAATCGATGAATAATAAGATGTCAAAATGGAAAGAAGAACTCTTACAAAAATACAATACGATTGATGCGACGATAATAAATCAGCATCCAAGGAAATATTTTTTACAAAACTCTTATGAAAATGTTTTGGAACTATTAGATTTACAAGTGAAAGATGGAGTATATTTGCATTCCAATGCTCCGCCATTAGGCAATTACGATCCATCTTATCAGCATTAATTAAGATTGTTAAAATATCTTGGCCTTAAACGGATTTATGTTGGAAGTGGTGGGCATGCCTTGGCACAACATTTGAAATATGTTTTAGAAAAAATTAATCCGGATACATTTATTCCAATGCATAGTTTTCATCCAGAAAGATTAGTTCCAGACCATGCGAGATTGGTATTACCAGAGTATGGTGTGACATATATGATTAAAAATGGACATGTTATTCGGTCGATGCGTAGGTGATTGTTGGAAGGATGGATGATTGATTCTTTCATTTTTTGAAAGACCTTTTTCTGAAAATAGAACGGAAAGAGGTCTTTTTTTGAAAAAAGGAGTTGATTGAGAAGTAAGAATAATGTAGGGTGAACCAAAGAGGTGAATAGCATGCAAAGGAATAAACGAAGAACAAGTTTTTGGGTCAGGATGGGTGCTATATTAGCAGGTGCTACATTTGGATCTGTTATTGTTTATTTGTTTAAAGGTGAGATGAATTGGGGTGTGCCACTTGGGTTTCTTATTGGAATAGCTATTATAAGTGGATTTAAAGTGATGAAAGATAATCGGTGAGGAGACTCTGTTTTATACAGATAATTACGAAAAAAGTTCAATGAGTAGTTAAAAAAGATACCAAAAAACACCTTGTAATCGGTATTTTTTAGTACCTTTTTATTGCTCAATCGTTATTTTTCATCGGTAAAATTATCAAAATAGCCTTGTATATATACAATTGGTGTTCCTTTATCACCACTACCGGAAGTTAAATCGGAAAGAGAGCCAATCAAGTCGGTTAGTTGTCGTGGTGTTGTTCCTTGTGATTCAATGGCACCAACTAAATCTTCGCCCTTATTGTGAATGAATTCGGAAATAGCCTCTTTTAATTCTTCACCTTCCAATTCACTGAAGGTGTTATCAGCAAGATATTTTAATTTCACCTCATTTGGTGTCCCTTGAAGTCCTGATGTGTATGCTGGTGAAACGACCGGATCAGCTAATTCCCAAATTTTCCCTGCAGGATCTTTAAATGCACCATCCCCATAAACCATAACTTCAATTAATTTCCCAGTTTTTTCCTTCAATTTTTTCTGGATGGCTTCTACAACTGGCTGACACTCACGTGGAAAAAGCTTCACACTATCTTCTGTCGCTTTATTTGATCCTAATAGTCCGAAGTCTTCGTTATAGCCACTACCATCAATAGATGTAGCTAAAATCTTGTCAAGACTGTAAATTTTTTCTCCACCATTTTCTCGTAATATTCGTTTTGTTCTAGATCTTGAGTGGATATCACAAGTTAGCACACTTTTTGTATAATCTAGAATTGTTTTGGGATTATTCGAGAAGATTATTTCACATTCCACACCATATTCTTCCACAAGGGATTTATAGTAATTAATATAATCAACACCTGTAAAAGCATGTTTATTATAGCCGAAAAGATCACGAAACTGTTTTTCAGTTAAAGTATCTGTCCACGGATTGACACCTTTTTCATCTAATGTGTCTAAATCAATGAGATGATTACCAACTTCATCTGCAGGGTAGCTAAGCATTAGTACAATCTTTTTAGCACCTTTTGCAATCCCGCGAAGACAAACACCGAAACGATTTCGACTTAAAATGGGAAATATGACCCCAATGGTATCGTCTTGAAATTTCTCTTGAACATCGGTAGCAATGTGATCGACTGTTGCATAATTCCCTTGTGCACGAGCAACGATGGATTCTGTAATTGAAACGATATCCTTATCATTTAATGAAAAACCTTCTACTTCAGAAGCTTTGATGACACTATCTACAACAATATCTACAATGTTATCGCCTTGATGAATGATTGGGCAACGAAGCCCTCTAGAAACTGTTCCTACAACTCTTACCAAAATAATCGCTCCTTAAAACTATTCAAATCAATATATAATGAATCCCTATATGTAATATACATTGATTATATGCTTTAGTATATCAAAATGCTAAAGAGATTTTTAGAGGAAAGAATAAAGATTTGTAAATTCATCAAATCTTTAAGAGGAAACATATTAATTACAAATAAATGAAAGTTCACTTTGCTGTTGAAGATGGGGATTTTGTAAGTTGTTTGCACCATGACAAAGACTTCTTTCTTCACAAGAAAATCTGTTTATATGTATTTTTAGGATACATTAAGATGGTCGCCTTTTTTTCTTCGTGTTGTACAAATACTCCCATCTCTTTAGCCCAAGATAAGTTACACCAAGCTTCGAACGAAATCCTCTTTATAAAAGTCTTGTTTTTATGTTAAAAATATGTAAAGATAGATGACAAGACAATTGAGTACTAGAATATAAAATGACTTAGAGTTATGAATCAGTTTTTTATCTTCTTTTATCTAACATGTTCAATGTTTCACATAGTAATATTATAAATTAAACACAAGGATACGCGATTTTTTTAGATGCTAATAATGATTCATATCTTTTATTGCTAGAGAAGGGGAGCTAAAAATGAATCAACTCATGTTACGGAGCAAATTACAGGGATTTTTTATGGAAGATATTGGGGAAAGGGATTTAACAAGTGAGTCCATTTTTCCAAAAAAGCAGGTCGGTAAGGGGAAATTCGTTGCGAAAGCTAGCGGGGTTGTTGCGGGATTAACGATTATTGAAGAGGCATATCGCGTTCTTGACCAGCAAATTAATGTTCAATTTTTTATGAAAGACGGTGATGTTGTTCAGAAGGGCGATGTTTTAGCAGAAGTTTCTGGAACTGTAGCTACAGTGCTTTCTGGGGAACGTGTCATACTGAATTTACTACAACGGATGAGTGGGATTGCTACGATGACGAAAAAAAGTGTGGAGGCTTTGAATGATCCACATACAAAAATTTGTGATACCAGAAAGACGACACCAGGATTAAGTATGTTTGAAAAGTATGCTGTAACCGTTGGTGGTGGGAAAAATCATCGCTATGGATTATATGATGCAGTTATGATTAAGGATAATCATATTTCATTTTCTGGTTCGATCACAAAAGCTGTTCAAGCGGTTCGTGAAAAGACGGGACATATGGTGAAAGTGGAGGTAGAAACAGAAACAAAGGAACAAGTTATAGAGGCGATAAAAGCTGGAGCAGACGTGATTATGTTTGATAATCGCACACCAGAAGAGGTAAAGGAATTTTCCACGCTGGTACCGAAGACGGTTGTGACAGAGGCATCTGGTGGAATTACACTAGATAAATTATCTCAGTATAGAAATACAGGAGTAGATATGATTTCACTAGGATATCTAACTCACTCTGTTACTGCCCTTGATATCAGTTTACAAGTGGAAATATAATTCTGGATTCGAAATGATGGGGCACTGATTGATTGAATAGGTTGCCCTATCGTATTTATATTGTGAATGAATGAGCATGCGGAAGGTATACCCTAAATTAATAAAGAAAATGTTGAGAGGCGCACATCTGGTGATAACACCTTTGTGTTCACCTACGTATTTGAGGAAAGTGAAGTGTGTTTTAACGGGATAGCTTTAGTAATAAAATAGACAAAATGATGGGGGAATCGATATGCAGAAGAAAATCACGGGCATGGCTCTATTATTATTTATTCTTAGCATTGGACTTTTTGGTTGTGAGGAATCAGAAACGAAAACAGAGGATGGTGAGAGTTTACCCGGTAATTTAACCGTCCACGGTGGAAGTGTTGGTGGCGTGTGGTCATTATTTACAGAAGGTGTGTCAGAGGCGGTTCGCAGGGAACATCCGGGAACAATGATTAGTGCCGTTCCTGGTACGGTAGCGGGAAATCCTGTATTAGTTGATCGAAATGAGACGGATTTTGCGATAGCAGAATCGTTAACAACGATGTTTGCTTATGAAGGGAAAAAGCCTTTTACTGAAAAACATGAAAATATTCGCGCCGTGGCAGCGATTATGCCTATCAATGTTTTTCAATTTGTTGCACCAAAAGATATAAAATTTGATTCTGTAGAAGAAATTGTGAATGAAACATTACCACTTCGCTATTCAGCAGGAGAAAAAAATGCATTGGGTGATATTGTTTCTGCTTCTATTTTTCAATCGTATGATATGACATATGAAGATATGGCAGCAAATGGTGGGCAGATTCATTTTCTATCTGGAGGTAAGACATTTGAACTAATGCGTGATAATCGGGTGGATGGCCTTGGAAAAATGGCTCCAATCCCAGCAGGAGATATTATGGAAGCTTCTGCAAATATAGATTTGAAATTTATTTCACTAGGAGAAACAGCAATTAATTATTTAGTGGATGAATTTGGTGTGAAACCTTACACAATACCAGAAAACAGCTATGAGTTTCAACAGGATGCATATGAGACAGTCACTAGTCCAACCATTCTAATTACAAATACAAATCAGTCTGAAGAAACTATTTATGAAGTAACAAAAGCAATTTATAATCAATTGGATTATTTATATGATGTACATCGAGGATTTAAAGAAGTAACAGATGAGACTATTGTTGAAGTTGGTAGGGTTCCACTTCATCCAGGGGCAGAGAAATTTTATAAAGAAAAAGGACTGCTTACTGATCAAAAGGACTAGCTAAAGTGGAATGTTTTGGTTAGAAATTTATCGTAGATTAAAAGGCTGTAAAACCTACCACTGAATAGGGTTTCACTTTATAAAAATGAGCGGATGTGAGAGGAGGATAAGGCATGCAACGTTTAAAACAGGTGTTTCGTGTTTTTCGAGTTTCTGGTCACCGACATACCTTAACAGGTTGGCGAGAAGTTGTATTTTTAAGCATTAGTCTAGTGATGGTTATGTATCAAATTTGGTCTGTTGCTTTTTCTACGATAGATCCCATGCAACAAATGGCTGTCCATCTTTCATTTATTCTAGTGTTAACTTTTTTCCTTAATCATGTTTCGACCAATAAATGGATTTCGCTGATGGATGGATTGTTTATCTTGTTAGCTGCGAGTAGTGGGATTTACTATACGATTCATGCACAGCGATTTGCGACAAGAATTGTTGGGGTAGATCCTTTAACTAACTTGGATATTATATTTGGACTTATTTTTGTATTATTAAGTTTAGAAGCAGCGCGTCGAACCATTGGGAATGTGATAGTATTTTTGGCAATCGGATTTTGCATGTATGCTTTGTATGGAGATATATTTACTGGTATTTGGTATCATCATGGGATGTCTTGGACAGATTTATTAGAGCAATTTGCGTTTAGTTATAATGGACTCTGGGGTTCACCTATTTCTGTGGCGGCAACATTTGTATTTGTATTTGTTTTATTTGGTGCGTTTTTACAGGCCTCTGGAACAAGTGATTTTTTCTACCATATATCTGTTTCCATTGCTGGTCGTTCAAAAGGTGGAGCAGCGAAGATAGCCGTTCTTGCGAGTGCTTTTTCTGGGATGATTTCTGGTAGCCCAACTGCAAATGTCGTCACAACAGGTTCATTTACAATACCAATGTCTAAAAAACTTGGCTATTCTTCCCGATTTGCTGCTGCGATTGAGGCAATTGCTTCTACAGGTGGTAGTTTATTACCACCAATTATGGGGTCTGCTGCTTTTTTAATGGCGGCTGTAACAAGTATTTCTTATTCTATGATTATTGTCGCAGCACTGTTACCAGCCATTCTCTTTTATATATCATTACTCGCTGTCGTTCATTTTGAGGCACTGCGCTTGGATTTACCACGCATGGATAAAAAGGAAATTCCGAAATTTTTAGATGTAATGAAAAAAGGTTGGTACCATCTGATTCCAGTTATCATACTTGTTTTCTTATTAATGAAAGGAGCTAGTCCTTCTAAAGCAGGATTATATGGAATTATAGCGATTGTTTTAATCTATTTGCTACGTTATGGTTTTCGAAAGACATTTCGGATGTTTCGTTCGGCAGTTGAAATTGGAATACAATCAGCTATTCCAATAAGTACGGCATGTGCTGTTGCTGGGATAATCATTGCAGGTATTATGACAACAGGTCTAGGTGGAAAATTAAATAGTATGGTGCTTGGGCTTACTGCTGGTCATTTTGTGCCCACTTTATTTTTAATTATGGGGATATCGATTATTTTAGGAATGGGAATGCCTGTTGCGGCGACATATGTGTTAACCGCCATGTTAGCAGCACCAACCTTAATTCATTTAGGTGTTAGTGTGATGGCAAGTCATTTGTTTATTGTTTACTTCGCTGTTTTATCAGCAATTACACCACCAGTTGCTGTGGCTGCCTTTGCAGCTGCGGGAATTGCTGGGGCCAATCCTAATAAAGTTGGATTAGAAGCATTGCGTTTGGCATTTCCATCATTTGTTATTCCGTTTGTGTTTGTGTTCAATCCTGCTTTGTTAATGGAGGGGAATTTTTGGGAGATTGTAGGAAGTTTTTTTGTTAGTTCACTTGGAGTTATCGTACTTAGTAGCAGTATGATTGGTTACTTTGTGACAAAACTTTCCATACTGCATCGAATGATTTTCTTTGTTGTAGGAATTTTGATTTTATATCCGAATCGTATTAGCCATGTCATAGGATGTTTGTTTGTTGCTGTCATTTTATGGATGCAAAAACGAGAAAGGAAGCGAACCAGGATTGTAGAAGATACTGGAGTGGCGTTTTATGATTTCAACAAATCAGGATAAAATTCCTCAGTTTTTTAAAATCCCATTTTGAATCATTCCTTTTTAAAATAGATGCTTATTTAGCATTTTCTGCTGGTTTAATAAGAAAACTAAATACATTGATATTTTCATACACTTTCCTCGCTGTTCTCATTTAATTTTGTATGATATATTAAGTAAATGGAAGGTGGGATTATAGTGATTGGAAAAATAAAACGTATTGCCTTTCTGCTGATTAGTATTGTTTTACTTGCTGGTTGTGGAACATTCATCAATACGGATCAGGATTTGGATACTTCAAAAGAATTGGCAGATGATGAAGTAACAGCGATAACAGATTTAAACAATATAGATATTTTTCGTAAAGGGGCATTGGAACATATTTTAGAAGGAGAAATTAACCGAAAAGGCCAGGCAGTAGGGTTTCATTATGACCGGTTACCATCGAAAAAAGGCGAGATTATTTCTGGGACAAAAACAGAAGTAGATGATGAAGGTGTCTATGAAGCGGAAGTGGTTGTCAGTGATGTTGAAAAAGTATCCAATAATGGAAAATCAAGCTTTTTCCCGGATGAATGGGATACCCAAGAAGTTGTTGATGCCATTCATGAAGCATATGAAAATCGGGAGTATATTTCAGGGAATACATATGAAGGACTAACTTCTGCTGGAATGATTGTTCGTATGTACTTCGATCAAGAGGAAAGAATTATTTCTGCTTTTCCGGTGTACCAGGGGGACTCGTAATGTATCAATTCAGAACCGTAACATTAAAAAATGGGAAACAAACAAAAGAAGTGCTTGTCATTGAATTTACAAATCCAGCGATGCAAATTGTTGGTGAGTTTTTAATGGCAGATGCGTCACTTTTAGATTATACTGTATTAAAAGATATCCACGATGTGTTAGCAAAAAAGGTTGACGAAAAACAATTCAGTGGAAATCGCTGTGCACTAACGATCAAGGAAGACAAAACGGTGATTGATGATTTATGGGAAGGGCTGTATGGTGATTTAGAAACTCTTCCAGCGTATGAAATGGAAACCGTTCAATTGAAGAAATTAATCGAGATGTGGAAAACAAAAAAAGAAGTATTCTATAAAAAGAACAACAGCAACTAGACGAGACTGAAAACGGCTAGTTGCTGTTGTTTTACTTTGGACTATTTTTAATGAATCAAGGCGACAATTCCTTCTTCATCATCTAATTGTAATTGAATACCTCTATTTGGATTGGTATGGATGATTTCTTCTAACCATAAGCGAAGAGCCTCAATGATATGAATGGTTTGGAGTGAATAGGCTTGCCCATCTATGGTAGCTTTTCCTGTAAAGGTTTCTTCTTGTTCATCATCATAGAAAAGTTCGACTTCCACATTTTCAGGTGGGATTTGTGTTTTCTTGGCTACATCCAAACAAATGGCATTGATTATATCTTGTTCAGGGATAATTAATGACTCCATGGATCTGCATCCTTACGTTTCTTTTGTTCTTTAAACATGTGAACGACCTTTCGGATGATCACAAATAATAGATAAAGAGCTCCTAGATTAATGAGTAAACCAAAGAGAGAACCAAGCATTCCCATATTGGCTAGCAAACTACCAAATAAAAGACCAGCTAATCCACCAAACATAAGGCCTTTCATGAGACCACCTTTTCGATTTTGTTTTGCTGTTTGATTGGATTTTGGTTTTTGATTTTGTTTCTTTTGGAATTGGGAAGGATTGTTGGAACGATTTGGATTCATTTGAAATCCTTTTTTACCAGATTTATAGCGCTTGGCGTCAACCGTTGTTGTCTGATCTTGAAAAACATAACTACCAATTGGTGATAATACTAATAATGTGACAAGCATTGCTGTAAAAAGTTTCTTCATAAGTTGTCCACACTCCGTTGTTTCAATTTTAGTTGTGATAGTACTAGTATAACGAATATACAACTTTTTTTCGACAAAAGAGAATGGAAAAATCAAGGAGGACTGAGATGAAAAAAATACTATGGACTGGAATGGTAGGTTGGTTGTTATTGTTTTTGGTTAGTGGATGTGGATCAAATAATTCCAATTTGAAGGTGGGGGAAGATGCTGTGTATGATGATAATGATTATAAAAAAATTACAGAAGCAAATAATGCATTAGGATTTGATTTATTGCAAGAAATTGCTTTAGAAGAAGACGGAAATATATTTATTTCTCCAACTAGTTTATTGATGGCTATGGGTATGCTATACAATAGTGCAGAGGGAGAAACAAAGAAAGAAATTGCTAGTGTTTTACATTTGAATAACATGGAAGCAGAAGAAATAAATCAAGCAAATGCTTCTTTAATGGTGAAACTACATGAACATATGGAAAAAGACGAAATTCAACTAAATATCGCAAATTCACTTTGGCTAAACGATAAATTCCAGTTTCAAGATGATTTTAAAAAACAAAATGAAACCTATTACAATGCGGAAACCAAAAATATTGATACGGAGGACCCAAAAGCAGCCGATAAAATAAATAAATGGGCTTCAAACGCAACGAATGAAAAAATCACACAGATTGTTGAGACCCCATTAAATCCTCAATTAGTAGCTATTCTAATAAATGCTATTTATTTCCAGGGAAATTGGACGCTTCCCTTTGATAAAGAAAAAACTACCGATGATACGTTTTATCTAGCTGATGGAACAGAAAAAACAGTACCAATGATGCAATTGGATGAAGAAATAAGCTATATGGAAAATAAGTTGTTCCAGGCTGTGAAACTACCTTATGGAGAAAAGGAAAATATGTATATGCATATATATCTACCAAAAGAAGGGGTAGAAACTACGGAATGGGATGAGAAGTGGATAATGAAAAAATGGAAACAGTGGCAGGAGGATTTTGACATACAACAAGGAACATTGAAATTACCACGATTTCAAGTGGAATATGAAGTTAAATTAAATGAGGTTTTAAAACGATTAGGATTGGTATCAGCTTTTACAGGAGAAGCAAATTTGTCCAAAATGATTAAAGATAATCACTCTTTAATGATTGATTGGGTTAAGCAAAAGACGTATCTTGATGTGGATGAAAAAGGAACAGAAGCAGCGGCTGTTACTTCCATTGGAATAGTGGAGACATCTATCAAGACGGATAAACCGTTTGTGATGGAAGTCAATCGCCCGTTTTATCTGATTATTATGGATGAAAAATTAGATGTACAGTTGTTTTTAGGGAAAATAAATGATCCGTTGGGCTAGAATGTAGTGGGTGTACTTCGATTAGCAAGTATTTTGAAATGATAGGGTGTGTTGAAATACTTATTCTTTCATGCACGCCACCTAGGTGAATGCATAAGATGTTATCGTGAAAAGAATCGTAAGAAAATGGAGGAAGATGTATGAAACAACATTTTTTGCACCCGAATCAAGGGCCAATGCACCCGAATCAAAGGCCAATGCAATTGAATCAAGGACAAATGCACCCAAATCAAGGGCCAATACATCCCAATCAAGGGCATCCAAATCATCATGGTCAGATGCACCCGAGTCAATTTAATCAACCGCACCAGGTAACACAACCTGTACAAAGACCTATTGCACATCCAGAGCAATACCAACGTCAATTAGTTATTGAAGATGCCATTGGAATTGCAAGGCAACAACTGGATGGGGAAGTTGTGAAAGCAGAATTAGAAAGAGATTATGGCAGACTTTATTATGAAGTAGATGTTATTGCTCGAAATGGAAGAAAGTACGAAGTGAGAATAGATGCAAATAGTGGAGAAGTGCTTGATGTAGAATTGGATTGAAAAAGGAAAGTAGAACGGTATGAAGCCATTGGTTCAGTGGGGCGATATATCCGCACTGGACCAATGAATCAATGCTAGTTTTCTTGTTGTTTTTTTAATAGAGATCGAATTCTTGCTTTATAAGGGTCTTCTGGAATATGTGCATCAACGCTTTTGTATACTTTTGTTTGACAGCTTAAACGAAGATTCTCATTAATTCCAGCTTGGCCAAGCTTTTGAATTTCTTTCAGATTTGGTTTAGAAACACCGTCTTGATTAGGTATTTGAACACGACAAGTGGTACAGGATGCCCTGCCGCCGCATTTATGCCTTAAAGAAACCCGGCCCTGTATTGCTGCTCGTAAGATAGTATGACCATCTCGAATGGTCACTTCCTCATTCTTACCATCTGTATGATGAAAGATAACTTTTGCCATCATTATCCCTCCCTTAGTTTATTTTCCTATTAAAAGTATACCTAAATAATATTAAAGTTTCCATAGTGAAATAAAATTGGTTAAGGGAAAACTTTATATCGCAGATTAACTGGCTGTAAGATCTCCACATCAAGAATTCGAGATACTCAAGAATTATAAGTGGGGGAACAATAGCCAGGAAAGGCCCGATTCGTTCAACTAACAATCAGTGGGAGATGAAGAAAACGCTCCCACTGATTGAAGTTTCACTTTATTTCTAAAGTAATTTTACTAGATTTAAAAGAAATTTTCATCTTTATCAACATTGTTTCATGGTATAATAGGTAACAGCCGAACCCCCATTAATCATTCCCCATTTCGTTATACCTCCCATATAAAATTTCACAACTGATAAAATGATTTAAATAAGAGAGGAGCATGATGGATGAAGTTTTTCCATACAGGTGATTGGCATTTAGGAAAATTAGTGCAAGGAGTGTACATGACAGAGGATCAACGGCACATATTACAACAGTTTATTCAGATGGTTGATGATGAGCGTCCAGATGCGGTTATCATAGCTGGGGATTTATATGACAGGGCTGTACCACCAACAGAGGCTGTTCATCTATTAGACGAGGTTTTGGAAAAAATTGTATTAGGGTTAAAAATTCCGGTATTGTCAATTGCGGGGAACCATGATAGTCCAAGTCGGCTACATTTTGGGAGTAAAATTATGGAAAATAATGGATTGTATATGGTAGGGAGATTTTCCAAGGAATTAGAACCTGTGGTATTAGAGGATGAACATGGGGAGGTTCATTTTCATCTCATTCCATATGCAGACCCAAGTGTTGTGAGGAATGCACTTCAGTTAGATGAGGTTCGTTCCCACAATGAAGCAATGGAAAATATTGTTATAAAGATTAAAGAAAATATGGATCCAAACGCACGTCATGTGTTTGTAGGACATGCTTTTGTGACCCCATACGGTGAAAAAGAGGAGAACACGAGTGATTCGGAACGTCCACTTTCTATTGGTGGTTCGGAATATGTGGAAGCAAACCATTTTACTCCATTTCATTATACAGCACTGGGCCATTTACACCGGGCACATGCTGTGGGAAATGAGAAAATCCGTTATTCTGGTTCGCTGCTAAAATATTCTATTTCAGAGGAACATCATAAGAAAGGTTTTTTTATGGTGGAATTGGATGGGAATGGAGATGTATCTGTCGAGAAGCGTTCATTGGAGCCAAAACGTGATGTGAGAACAGTGGAAGCTGAAATGGAAGATCTATTAACTTATCCGGTTAATGAAGATTATGTTTTTGTTAAATTATTAGATGAGACCCCAATTCTTTCACCAATGGAAAAAGTGCGCTCTGTTTTTCCAAATGCGATGCATGTCGAGCGGAAACATTTTCAAAGAGCATTTATGAAAGATAAAGAGAAACAAGCAGAACGAACAAAAATGAGTAATATAGAGTTGTTTCAAGCATTTTATGAAGAAATAAAAGGAGAAAAACCAACGGAAGAAGCAGAGGAAATTTTTCAAGATGTATTAGAAGAATTATTACAAGAAGAGCGTGAAGAAGAGCATGTGAAGAATTAGGAGGGGTGAAAAATGAAACCATTAAAATTGACCATGCACGCTTTTGGTCCATATCGTGATACAGAAGTGATTGATTTTAATGATTTAAAAGGACAGCAATTATTTGCTATTTCTGGGAATACCGGAGCAGGAAAAACGACGATTTTTGATGGGATTAGCTTTGCGTTGTATGGAAATGCAAGTGGAGAAGATCGGGAAAACCAAGCAATGCTAAGAAGTCAATTTGCTGATGACAGTGTTCATACGGCAGTTGAACTTTTATTTTCATTAAAAGGAAGAACTTACCGCATTCTCAGGCAATTAGGTCATGTGAAAAAGGGAAATAAAACGAAAACAGGAGAGCGGTATGAATTTTACGAAATAATTGATGGTGATGAAATTCCTTGTGTGGACAGACAAATTGTCTCAGAAATTAATGCCAAAGTAGAAAGTTTGCTTGGGCTTACTCAAGATCAATTCAAGCAAATTGTCATGCTACCACAGGGTGAATTTCGGAAACTATTGACCTCAGAAACAGAGAATAAAGAAGCTATATTACGCCGATTATTTAAAACAGAACCTTATAAACAAATCGGTGAAAAACTACGCATTCGAAAAAAAACCGCAGAAGAAAATTTTCAACGGCAAAAAGATACGCTCAATCATTATATCCAACATGTATATGCGACATTACCAGAACGTGAAGAAAGCATGCTTTTTCAACTACTAAATGAGGGGAATTATAATACGAACCAGGTGTTAATTAGCTTAGAAAAAGAGATTTCCTTTTATGAAAAGCAGATGGTAGAAGATGCAACAATCTATAAGCAATTGGAAATTCAACATAAACAAGCAAGTGAGAAGTTTTATGCAGCAAAAGCATTGAATGAGCGTTTTGAAGAATTAGCAGAAAAAGAAACCAAATGGGAACAGTTACAGGCACAAGAAGAAGTATTTCAAGCAAAAGAAAAAGAATTACGACTTAGTGAACATGCCACACAAATTAAGCCATATGAACAACAGATGATTAATCAAAAGCAAGAGGTACAAGTGAAATTACGTCTGTTAGAAAAGGCAAAACAAGAAATGCAACAAGGGAAAGCCTTTTTGGAACAAGCAGAAAAGGCATATAAGGAACAAGAAAGTAAACAGGTAGAAAGAGAAAATATTACGAGAAAAGTAAATAGCTTGGAAGAGTTTTTACCGACTGTAAAGGAATTGGATCAAATAAAAAGAAATATCCAAAGTTTAAAGGAAAGAGCATTACAAACGGAAAAACAAGTCAACCAAGGAAAAGAAGTCATGACTAAGAACGAGAAGAACATTCAAGAGCTTCGAGAGAAAATCAAGCAGATGGATGAGAAATTAAGTTCATGGCCAGAGAAAGAGAAACAGCGTAATGAGCTTCGTGTACAAGTAAAATTAATGCAGAAGTATAAGGAAAATTTGGATAAACAGACTACATTAGAACAACAAGGAAAAACGACAAAACAAGCATACTTGAAAGCAAAAGAAACGTATGAACAAATTGAAAATGCCTTTATTTTAAATCAAGCAAGTGTTCTGGCAAGTCAATTACATGATGGGGACGCTTGTCCTGTTTGTGGTAGCACACATCACCCACAAAAAGCGTCCCATGCGGAAGCGGAAATATCAAAAGAGCAAGTGGAAACATCAAAACAAGAACTAGAACGTAAAGAAAATGCATACCGAAATGTTGTTGCAGACTGGAAATCCAATCATAAAATTTTAGAAGAACAGAAACAAGAAATGGTTGAATTTGATGTAAATATAGCGGACATTTCAAATGACATCCAACTGCGGATTGACGAAGGAATAAAACTTACAAATGAATTAAAGCAGTTTGAAGCAATCAGTAAACAAGTCAAACAATTGAAAGTGGCTGAAGAAAAAGAGAGCAACTTGATGAAAGAAGCAGAAGAAAAACAGGAAAAATTAAAGAAAACCTATCAAGAGGAACAGATGAACTACTCCAATGCTTTAGCTACATATAAAGAACGGATTCGGGTTATTCCAGAAGATGTCCGTATCTTAGAAGCTTTAGAAAAACAAATTGCTGAAGTTCAAAACAAGAAATTAACACTTGAAAAAGCATGGGAAGAGGCCCAAAGAGAGCTACAAACGAGAAAAGAAAACATGACCAAAATAAGCGCGAATTTAAACCATGCAAACAAACAGGTGGAAGAAGTAAAAGAAAAATTTGACCAAGCAGAAACAGCATTTCACGCTGCCTTGACTAAGGGTGATTTTTTAACAGAAGATGCATATCACAAAGCAAAGCGAGCCGAAGAAGAACAGCTCCAATTAAAACAGGCTATTGAACAGTATAAAGAACAAGTAATTACTGTCTCTAAGCGTGTGGAAGAATTAAAGAGGGATTTACAAGGAAAGGAAAGAAAGGATTTACCTGCATTAGAAGGCCTAGTCAATGAGTTAAAAGAAAACTATGAAAAAGCATTTAAAATATGGAATGATTCCAAAGCATATTATCAAGATGCTAAGAAACTATTAGAAAATATTCAAGCATCTCAGAAACAAGTAGAAAAGCAAGAAAAAGAATATAGTATAGTTTCTGATTTACATGATTTAATTCGTGGGCAAAATGATCATAAAATATCATTTGAGCGGTTTTTACAAATCGAATATTTAGAGCAAATTATTGATGCAGCAAACGAACGTTTACGCCATCTGTCTAATGGTCAATTTATGTTAATGCGGAGTGACCGCCAAGAATCTCATGGACGCCAAAGCGGGCTAGCACTGGATGTATACGACGCATACACTGGACAAAATCGTGATGTGAAGACATTATCAGGTGGAGAAAAGTTTAATGCTTCCCTTTGTCTTGCACTAGGAATGTCAGATGTCATTCAAAGCTTTCAAGGAAATATCTCCATTAATACGATGTTTATTGATGAAGGATTTGGCTCATTAGATGAAGAATCATTGCATAAAGCAATTGACACATTAGTGGAACTTCAAGAATCAGGTAGAATGATTGGAGTTATTTCCCATGTTAAAGAATTAAAAACAATCTTTCCAGCTGTATTAGAAGTGAAGAAAACAAAAGAAGGCTATAGTAAGACGAAGTTTGTTGTGAAATAGGTAATAAGGAATAAATCTCTTTTAACTATGTATCTTTGCAGTGTTACGAATACCCTATCTCTTTAGGCAAGATAAGTTAATGCCAAGCTTCGAAATAAGTGTGATTCAGATGCAGACGGATTAAAAATACATCTGGACATTGGTCTTCTTTATTTGTCAATTAATCGTCACACCTTTCTTACTCCATTCTGTTACTATATATAAGATATAGACTGGAGGTTAACATCAATGGATAAAACAAAATTAACACAAGAAGCAGATAAATTTATTGTGTCATTATATAAAGAACTTGGTAAAACAAAAGCACAAACAGATGCAAGACGTGAAAAAGTAAAGCACGATATAGAAATGCATGGCTACTATGAACATACCTTTGAAGAAATATCCTATGGAGCAAAAATAGCTTGGCGTAATTCGAATCACTGTATTGGACGGTTGTTTTGGGATAAATTAGAGGTGATTGATGCACGTCATATAGAAACTAGTGATGAAGTATTTAAATACTTATTCCAACATATTCGAATTGCAACGAATAACGGAAAGATAAAACCTTTAATAACAATTTTTAAACCAAAAATACGCGGTATTAGGAAAATAAAAATATGGAATCACCAACTACTTCGTTATGCTGGATATGAAACAGATCATGGTGTAGTTGGTGATCCGGATTCGGTAAACTTTACGAAATTTTGTATGGAACTTGGTTGGAAAGGGGAGGGGACATCATTTGATATCTTGCCACTTGTTGTGCAGATAGATGATGATACACCTGAATACCGAGAAATACCAAAAAATTTGATTTATGAAGTGCGTATTCAACATGATGAATATGATATCTTCGGTAATAAAGAAGTGAAATGGTATGCCGTTCCGATTATTTCTGATATGCGCTTAGAAATTGGTGGTTTGGATTATATAGCTGCTCCATTCAATGGCTGGTATATGGGGACAGAGATTGGTGCGAGAAATTTGGCAGATGAATCACGCTATAATTTATTACCAACGATTGCTAAACAGCTTGATTTAAATACAAGTCATAATCGCTCGTTATGGAAGGACCAAGCCTTAGTTGCATTAAATCAAGCTGTATTGGATTCGTATAAAAAGCATGGTGTAACGCTCGTCGATCATCATACTGCTTCACAGCAATTCCAATTATTTGAAACGAAGGAAACAAAAGCCGGACGCGAGGTTACTGGTAAATGGTCATGGCTTATTCCTCCTGTTTCTCCTGCAACAACGCATATGTTTTTTAAACCTTATGATAATACGATTCTTACACCAAATTATTTTTATCAGAAAGAAGATTATCCGCTTAAGGACAGTAGTAGAAAGTAAAAAAAGACTGCATAATTAGTCGGTGTTTCGACTAGTAGCAGTCTTTTTTAAAATGTGAAAACTTTTACCTCCTTATTTGGGAACTTATTGTAAATGGTTTGTTTCTTCCGTGTTAGTAGGTGTAAGAAAAGTATGTTGTGCTGCTGTATGTAGATTACGCCAAATACGATTAAGTGTCGAATATTCCATAACAGCTTGCATGCCGATAAAGCGAAATAAATGATTGGCACATGTTAGCATCGTTGTCGCTATTTTTTTAGAGATTGTTCGGAAAGCTTGTTGTTCTGTTTCGGTTAATTCTTTATTTGCTGTATGTTTTTCCCATAATCTGGCTAGTTTTTTATGGAAAATGATATTTGCTTTTTCCCAGCGTTTTTCTTCTTGCTCGACTTTTTCCATCATAAATGTGTAACGGTTTCCTTGTTGTTGCCAATCTTTTTTTCGTTCTTCGGTAATGGAACGAACTTCTTCTAAGAAATGTCTTCCAATTCCAAGGACCATAGCAGCAAAAGATGCTTCTGAAAAAGCTAGAAAAGGAAAATCATGCACTTTCGTTTTGTATTCATTTTTCATTTCGAAAATAGAAAAAGCACGTTCTTCTGGAACAAATTGATTGGTGATGCGAATGGTGTTACTTGTTGTTGCTTTTAATCCAAATGCATCCCAATCTGGAATAACTTCTACTTGATCTTTTTCAAAGACAAATGACAGAAACTTTGGATTGTTAGGGTCGCTGTTTGTTACTTTACATGTTGCCGTAAACATGGAAGCATAGTCAGAACCACTACAGTAAAACCATTCTCCGTTAATGATATATCCACCATCTGTTTTCTCGGCAATCCCAGCTGGAAATCCGCTTCCTGCAATGACAGCCTCTATTGGTGTGAAGTATTCTTCTGCCGCTTTTTTAGAGAAATTCGCTGTAAACATCCCACCACCAGTTCCGATTGTAACAAGCCACCCGAAATTACCGTCAATATATGATGCATCTTGAAATATTTGGGCTGCATCTGGTAGGGACAAGCCTTTTCCATTCAGAGCCTGAGGTACAATTAATTTAAATAATTGCTTATCGATCATAAAATTTAGGAGATCCTTCGTAATTGTTTTTATTTGTTCAGCGTTTTCTGTTTCATTGCGAATCCAACTTATTTCCTCTTTTGTAAATGTCATGTAGAACACTCCTCCCAGGATAACTTTGTTTTAGTATAACAAAAAAGAATAGGGGGCGGTATTTCCATTGTGGTGTGAGCGATAGATGATGAATGTTGACTTGCAAATTTTTGTACTGGGAAATGTGCGTGAAAGTTGCCGCGTTCCCGAAACAGTGAAAGAATGTAAAATCGGTCACGGTGGAATTCGCCGCGTTCCCGAAATAGCGAAGGAATGTAAAATCGGTCACGGTGGAATTCGCCGCGTTCCCGAAATAGTGAAAGAATGTAAAATCGGTAACGGTGGACTCTGCCGCGTTCCCGAAACAGTGAAAGAATGTAAAATCGGTAACGGTGGACTCTGCCGCGTTCCCGAAACAGTGAAAGAATGTAAAATCGGTAACGGTGGACTCTGCCTCGTTCCCGAAACAGTGAAAGAATGTAAGATCGGTAACGGTGGACGTTGCCGCGTTCCCGAAACAGTGAAAGAATGTAAAATCGGTCACGGTGGAATTCGCCGCGTTCCCGAAATAGCGAAGGAATGTAAAATCGGTAACGGTGGACTCTGCCGCGTTCCCGAAATAGTGAAAGAATGTAAAATCGGTAACGGTGGACTCTGCCACGTGCCTGAAAAGAATAATAATGTTCTCTGATGGAAGTTCATGGAAGAACGACTAATCGCGTATCTATTTAAACTTGATAAAAAGACTTCTGTGTGGCATAGTTACAATGTAGAAACACAAAATACATAGATTCATTGTAGGGGGACCAGTGTTGCTGGTTGAGATTGTATCCTTAAGATGCGGACTCTTAAAACCTGATCTGGTTGATACCAGCGTAGGGAACATGTCTTTTGATGAAAATATTTAAAATCAGACATACATGGTCCTAGGCTTTCCTAGGGCTTTTTCTTTTGACAAGACGACAAGTTAATTCACCTACAATGGAAAAATCAAAAGGGAGATATAGGCACATGAAAAAGATTTTTACTATATTCGCAGCTCTTATCCTTGTTCTAACTGCTTGTAATAATGGGGATACAACAGAAAAAGCAGGGGACACAGACGAGAAAAAGAAAGAAAAAGAGTCTGTTAAATTTGTTTTAGATTGGACACCAAATACGAACCATACAGGTGTTTATGTTGCAAAGGAAAAGGGGTATTTTGAAGAAGAGGGTTTAGATGTTGAAATCATGTTGCCAGGAGAGGCAAGTGCGGAACAATTGATTGCATCTGGAAAAGCTGAATTTGGGATTAGTATTCAAGAGAATATTACAGAGGCAAGGGTACAGGATATTCCTATTGTATCTATTGCAGCAGTGATTCAGCACAATACATCCGGATTTGCTGCTCCTGTAGATAAAAATATTACATCACCAAAAGATTTTGAAGGTAAAACATATGGTGGTTGGGGTGCACCAGCAGAAAAGGCAGTTATTTCAACCATAATGAAAGAAGAAGATGCTGATATTGATAAGGTGAATATTGTCAATATGGGGACAGCTGATTACTTTACAGCGGTAAAACGTGATGTTGACTTTGCTTGGATTTTCTATGGATGGACAGGTATTGAGGCAGAACTCCGTGATGAGGAATTGAACATGATTTACCTCACTGACTATACGGATAAACTCGATTATTACACACCAGTCATTGCGACAAGTGAAGAACAAATTGAAAAAAATCCGGAAATGGTGGAAAAATTCACGCATGCTGTTTCCAAAGGATATGAATTTGCCATTGAAAATCCTGAAGAAGCTGCAGATATTCTAATTGATGCAGTTCCAGATTTGGATCCGGAATTGGTGAAGAAAAGTCAGAAATGGTTAGCAGATAAGTATCAAGATGATGCAGACCGGTGGGGCGAACAAAAATTAGAAGTATGGGAAGATTATGCAGAGTGGATGCTTGAGCATGATTTATTAGATAAAAAGCTGGATAGTAAACAAGCATTTACAAATGAGTTTTTACCAGAATAAAGGAGTGGGAAAAATGGCAAATGCACTAGTTAGTATTCAAATTATACCAAAAACAAAAAACGGGGAAGACGTGATTCCTTATGTGGATGCGGCCATTGCTGTGATTGAAGAGTCAGGTGTAAAATATCAAGTAAATCCCTTAGAGACGACGATGGAAGGGGACTTAACAAAATTACTCGCTATTGTTGAAAAAATGAATCAAAAAATGACGGAAATGGGTAGTACCAATGTGATTTCACAGGTAAAAATATTATATCAACCGAGCGGTGCTTCTATGAATAAACTAACGGAGAAATATCGCTAATGAAAAAATTACTATCAAAAGGATGGCGGCCACTACTGGTCATCATCCTTTTAATCATCTGTTGGGAAGTTGTTTGTCATTTATTTGATATACCAGATTGGTTATTACCAGCACCAAGTGATATTTTCGAGGAGTCAATTGGTGGATGGGGTAGCTATTCACATCATATTTTTTCAACTGTTCAGTTAGCAGTTATTGGATTTCTCGTTGGAACAAGTGTCGGTGTTCTTGTTGCTATTTGTTTACATTTAATTCCATTTTTACGAGAGGCTTTTTATCCATTATTAATCATTTCGCAAAATATCCCTGTTATTGTTTCGGCGCCTCTTCTTATTATTTGGTTCGGATTTGGGATGCTTCCGAAGGTTATCATTATTACCTTGGTTTGCTTTTTCCCAATCACAATTGCAGCTTTAGATGGCTTTCGCCAGACTAATCGAGAATTAATGCACTTCATGCAAATGGCAGGTGCAAATAAAAGACAAATTTTTTGGAAACTAGAGTGGCCTCATGCATTACCAGCCCTTTTCTCTGGATTAAAAATATCTGCTACATATAGTGTGATGGGTGCAGTTATTTCCGAATGGCTAGGTGCGAATAAGGGAATTGGAGTCTATATGACGCTTGCCTCCTCATCATTTCGCACGGACCGCGTATTTGTTGCTATTGTTCTTGTCATTATTTTAAGCTTATTATTTATTGGGTGTATTGTTTATGCCGAGAAACTCGTCATTCGTTGGAAACCAAAAGGGGAAGGTAATGCTAATGAGTAAACTATTGATTGAAAATGTATCAAAATCCTTTGGGAAAAACCAAGTATTACAAGATATGTCACTTACCGTAAGTGATGGGGAATTCGTTTCTATTCTTGGTCCTTCAGGAAGTGGAAAAAGTACGTTATTTCGCTTAATTGGAGGAATTAGTTTGCCGGATTCTGGTTCCATTTATTTGGATGATGCGAAAATCAATGGTCAGCGTGGCTCTATCAGCTATATGCCACAATCCTCGTCTTTATTTCCATGGCGAACTATTTTAAAAAATGTGTTGCTTGGAGCTGAATTAAATGGAAAAATAGATGAGGATAAGGCTGTGAACATGCTTGAGCGAGCGGGTTTAAAAGGGTATGAACATGCTTATCCGCACCAGTTATCTGGAGGAATGAAACAACGTGTCTCTTTTATTCGGGCATTATTAAGTCCGCAAGCTTTCATGTGTTTGGATGAGCCATTTTCTGCATTGGACGAATTCACTCGTGTGGACATGCAAAAATGGCTATTAAATGTTTGGACTGAATACCAACGTTCGATTCTGTTTGTCACGCATCATATAGAGGAAGCGATTTTTTTATCTGACCGAATTATTGTGTTATCACAGCGGCCTGCGACTGTGAAAAAGGAGTTTGTGATTCCATTTGAACGACCGCGCCGCGAAGAATTATTGTTGACGGAAGAATTTTTAAGGTTTAAAAAAGGTGTGTATGATGCGTTGGTGGAGTAGACGCTTTGAAGGAAGTAGGAAGCTGGAAGTAAACATCCTCGCGTGAGAAGCACATATCCCTAATCAATAAGTGCACATCGCAGGTTACATATCTGCCACAAATAAATACGCGCAACCTTAGCTAGTTTTCTAGTGTAAAGGTTGCGCGTATTTGTTTCTGAGTTATGAAAAATGTTTATTCCAAATTTCCAATCGACATATATTTTGTTTCTAAATATGGTTCGATTCCTTCGATTCCACCCTCGCGACCAAGTCCACTTTCTTTCATTCCACCAAATGGGACGTGAGCAGCAGATGGAGCGCCGTCATTCCAGCCAACGATTCCAAAGTCTAAATGGTCGTGTAAGTATGTTCCGACACGATAATCATTCGTAAAGAAGTAAGCGGCTAATCCAAAAGGCGTACTATTTGCAACTTCAACTGCTTCTTCTAATGTTTTAAAAGTAGTAATCGGTGCGACAGGTCCAAATGTTTCTTCTTGCATGATGGTCATATCTTCTGTGACACCTGATAATACAGTTGGATGAACGAAATAACATCCTTTATCCGCATCTATTTCATATTTATCTCCTGTTAGGACATTTGCGCCTTTTCCTACTGCATCCTTAATTTGTTCTGCTATTTTGTCATAGCCTTTTTTATTGATGATTGGGCCGATATCTGTATCTTCCTCTATTCCATTTCCGACTTTTAATTCTGCTACTTTTTTAGCCAATTTTTTTGAAAAAGCCTCTTCAATATTTTCATGGACGATGATTCGGTTTGCACAGACACAGGTTTGACCGGCGTTTCTAAATTTCGATGCGATCGTTTGTTCAACAGCAAAATCTATGTCTGCATCTTCATGAATAATTAATGGTGCATGTCCACCAAGTTCCATCGTGACGTGTTTGACGGTGTCTGCACTATTTTTAATTAATGACTTTCCGACAGGTGTGGAACCGGTGAATGTGATTTTACGAATAAGTGGGCTTTTAGTAAATATATCTCCAATTTCTCTACCAGAACCATTGACATATTGTAGAGCATCTTTTGGAATTCCAACTTCATGGGCTAGCTCGATGAGTCGAATAGTTGTTAATGGTGTTTCGACTGCTGGTTTTACGACAAATGTACATCCGGCAGCTAATGCTGGTGCTGCTTTTCTTGTCATCATTGCAGCTGGGAAATTCCACGGTGTAATCGCTGCCACAAGACCGATTGGTTGGCGGCTAACGATAATACGTTTATTTTCGGTATTGGCAGGGATCGTCCGACCATAAATGCGTTTTGCTTCTTCTGCATACCAGTCAATATAACTTGTTGCATAATCCACTTCTCCAATGGATTCAGACAATGGTTTCCCATTTTCTAATGTCATGATTTCGGCAATTTCTTGTTTATGTGCTTGAACTTTATCTGACCATGCTTGTAATAGTCTGGAACGTTCATGGGCATTGATCTTAGACCATTTTTTAAAAGCATGTTGTCCTTTTTCAAGTGCTAATTCAATTTCTTCTGGTGTATTTTTCTTAATTTCTTTAATGATAGCTCCTGTTGCTGGGTTTGTTACTTGAATCATAGACATATGATTTCGCTCCTTTATTAAAAAAATTGTATCTATATATTATCGTATCATGTTAAAGTCCTTTTTTTGCAATAGATGATTGGTTTGTTACAGGTTTATCCTTAGACCGGAATAGAAATAAAGTCATCCCCATCAGGTACCAAATAGCAACGATAAACCATTCAGCTGGCCAAATAAGTGCAGAAGGCATCCCTGGAAGATACAAAGCAATAAAGCCAATACTTAATATAATCGCTAAAACACCAACCAATTTCCAGTTTTTTATTTTGTATGGTCGAGGAAGATTTGGCTCGGTTTTTCGTAATTTTAAAAAGGAAATCGATACGAGTAAATAGCCAATAACGATTCCAATTCCTCCTGCATCTACAATCCATACGAGAGCAGGTCTCCCTAAAAATGGTGCGAAAAATGCTACTGCCCCTAAAAAGATAATCCCATTGGATGGTGTTTTATATTTAGGGTGGATATAACTAAACCATTTCGGAATCATATTACGAACGGACATGGCATAAAGAATACGACTCCCTCCGATGATAAAGGCATTCCAACTTGTGATAATACCTGCTACACCACCGAAAACAAGTAACACACCAAACCATTGATTCCCGAAAATACGAGCCATTGCGTCTGCCGAAGCTAGTTCAGATACTGCTAGTAGTTCTTTTGGTAATCCAGTAGTTACACCATATACAATAAATAGATAAAATATGATGGATGAAATAATGGATACTACAAGAATTCGGCCAATTAGTTTAGGTGGTGCTTTTACCTCTGCTGCTACTTGCGGAATGACATCAAAACCCACGAACAAAAATGGAATCATAATTAATACGGACATCGTTCCTGCAAAACCATCGATAAACAATGGTTGTAAATTTGCTGTGTTTCCATTCTTAAAGGCTCCTAAAACAAGTAATATCCCAATGGCTACAATGAAAACGGTAAATATAGATTGAAGAATAGTAGCTGGCTTAATTCCGAAGTAGTTCATTACTGTTAGTAAAATTGCTCCGCCTGAACCAATTAATACCCATGTAAAATAAACATCCCATCCACCTAGGGTCCATAGATAACCGACATGTTCCACTGGGATCAAATAATTAATAACAGTAGGTAAGGCAACTGCTTCAAAGGCAATAACAGAAATGTACCCAAATAAGACAGACCAGCCAGCGATGTACGCTGTTTTTTCACCAAAGGATCGTAACACAAAGATGAACCCTCCGCCTGTTTCTGGAATAGCTGCTGCTAGTTCTGCATATGTTAAGCCGATAAAAATAACAAGCAATCCACCAATCATAAATGCAGTAATACTTCCTAAAAAGCCAGCTTTGGAGATCCATTCCCCGGATAGGACTACCCAACCCCACCCGAGCATGGCTCCCATTGCTAAAAATAAAACATCAAAAATGGACATCGATTTTTTAAAATTTCCATTCACTAAACAAATTCCCCCTTGTTATCTTCGTGTACTTACATTTTGTCGCAGATTAACTGGCTGTAAGACCTCCACATCAAGAATGCGAGCTACCTAAGAGTAAGAAGTGGAGGATCAACAGCCAGTAAAAGCCCGATTCGTTCAACTAACAATCATTGGGAGATGAAGAAAACTCCCAATGATTGAAGTTTCACTTTATCGCAGATTAACTGGCTGTAAGACCTCCACATCAAGAATGCGAGCTACCTAAGAGTAAGAAGTGGAGGATCAACAGCCAGTAAAAGCCCGATTCGTTCAACTAACAATCATTGGGAGATGAAGAAAACTCCCAATGATTGAAGTTTCACTTTATTGAAATGATTTCTTTAAAATAGAAAATCCTCTTGCTAATTCTTCATCTGTAATAACTAATGGTGTAAGAAAGCGAATGACGTTTCCTTTAATTCCCGCAGAAAGTAATAATAATCCATTATCATTTGCCAAGGAAACGATTTTCTGTGTCTTTTCCTTATTTGGAAATTTATTATCACGATTATCCACGATTTCTACAGCAACCATAGAGCCAAGACGACGAATTTCTCCGACATAGGAATGTGTTTCGCTAAGTTCTTGTAATACGTTTTCTATTTTCACTCCGATTTGTTCGGATTTTTCTAATAGATTCTCATCTTTCATTATATCAATTACTGCTAGAGCTGCAGCACATGCTACTGGGTTACCACAATACGTTCCACCTAATTCACCTGGATCTGAGGCATCTAATATTTCACGTTTACCTACCACTCCACTTAATGGTAAACCAGCTGCAAGCGATTTTGATACAGTCATTAAATCTGGTTCGACATCAAAATGCTCAATGGCAAATAATTTACCAGTTCGACCAAATCCAGTTTGTATTTCATCTGCCACAAATACAATTCCATGTTCTTTACAGAAATCGCTTACAAATTGCACAAATGCTTTTGGTGGAATAATAAATCCGCCTTCACCTTGTACTGGTTCCATCACAACACATGCGACAGATTCTGGGTCCACTGTGGAAATGAAGAAATCCTTAAAGTCTTGGATACTTTGTTCAATATATTCTTCTTCTGTCATTCCAGCTGGTTTTTGATAGAGATATGGAAATGGTGCTTGATAGACTTCTGGTGCAAATGGTCCAAATCCAGTTTTATAAGGTTTTACTTTACTTGTCATACTCATCGTCATATTGGTTCGACCATGGAAACCACGTGTAAATGAAACAACAGCTTGTCTTTTCGTATAGCGTCTAGCAATTTTTACTGCGTTTTCTACTGCTTCTGCACCGGAGTTCAGTAATAATGCTTGTTTGTCGAAATTACCCGGTGTAATTTTACATAACTTTTCTGCTAGTTCGATATATCCTTCATAAAGCATAATATTAAAGCCAGGATGTAGAAATTGATCGACTTGCTTTTTTACTGCTTCAGTTACTTTCGGATGACTATGTCCAACATTTAATGTTCCTATTGCTCCAGCAAAGTCAATCCATTCCCTACCATCTTTATCTGTTATTGTTGCACTTTTAGCATGTTCTGCAACATGCATATTACCATTACTAACTCCTCTAGGTATATATTTCTCTCTTTTATCTTGTAATTCTTTTGTACTTAATGATGTTGTGATCATTATAAAGCCCCCTCGTAAAGTATGTTTGAAATTTATAAATTAGTATGACAATTTTTTGGTATAATATAAAGTACCAGTTTTGAAAAGTATAAGGTACCAGATTGTGAAAAAACGTATATATCAGGGGAGGAAAGGGATGTTATTTTTTAAAATTGACAAAAAAGATCGAAAAAATTATATTTACCAACAAATCTATGAAAATATTAAACAAATGATATTGGATCATAAGCTTAAAGCAAATGACAAGCTACCATCCAAACGGAAACTTGCTAATCAATTCGATATTAGTGTTAATTCGGTGACGAACGCATATGAACAATTATTGGCGGAAGGGTATATTTATACGATTGAACGAAGTGGATATTATGTAGAAAACCTCACGGAATTGATTAGAGAAAAACAGGGAGGAAGTACATTAACAAGTGATTTAAAAGAAGAGCCTATTGATCGAGTAGGATGGCTTTCTTTTTCACATATTACGGCAAATGTATGTCATTTTCCTTTTCAGGAGTGGTTAAAATGTCAACAGCGAGCACTTAAAAATCATAAAGAAGAATTAGCGGATATCGCTCATCCGCAAGGACCATATTTAGTTAGAAAAACAATTGCTAAATTCATTGCATTAACAAGAGGGGTAGTCTGTGAACCCGAACAAATTGTGATTGGTCCAGGAACACAAACATTAATCCAGCGAATCGTCCAATTAGATCCGAACAGCGGACCAATTGCTTTAGAAAACCCTGGATATGCCCGTTTTTATACATTATTAAAGCAGATGAATGTTCTGGTAAAACCAGTGGATTTGGATGAACAAGGAATTCAAATGGATAAACTGCATCAGACCGAGGCAAATACGGTCATTGTTACACCTTCACATCAATTTCCTACTAGTATCATTATGCCAATTACGCGTCGCATCGAGTTGCTTAATTGGGCAGCATTAGCTAAGGGAAGATGTGTTATTGAAGATGATTATGATAGTGAATTTATCTATGATGCCGACCGCATTCCATCCTTGCAAAGTCTAGATCGTAATCAGCGTGTGATTTATGTTGGAACTTTCTCAAAAACATTGTTACCGAGTTTCCGGATCAGTTATATGGTACTTCCACCATGGTTACTTCGAAAATATCGGGAGTATCATATTGATTTAATACAAGGAAATGATACATTAAGCTTATTTACTCTCCATTACTTTATAGAAAGTGGAGAATATGCAAAACATATAAAAAGAATGAATCATTTCTATAAGATACAACGAAAAAAACTCATTAAACTTTTAAAAAAACGATTCAAATCTCATATAAATATTATAGATGTCCCAGCTGGATTGCATATTTTCGTTTCCTTTCATACAAATAAGACGTATAAAGAAATTGAAGTAGCTGCAAAAAAAGAAAAGTTAGAATTATATACAATGGAACGTTTTATGCTTCAAAAAGTAAATAAAGATCAACAAAGGATTGAAATGGTTCTTGGTTTTGCCAATATTGAAGAAAAAGACATGAAGGAGGCAGTGGAAAGATTATATCGGGTAGTTGTGTAATATGGAGTGGTAGGATAAATGAAGATTTGAACAATCAAGCGAAATAAGAAAACGGTCGTTCATACGGTTAATGAGCGACCGAATGCAGGAAATTTTAAAACGATTAGTCAACAATAAGGGCGAACACTACCTTATTAACTTGCGAATCAGTCCAATTAAACATAATCAAAACCTATATCTATTCCAAACGAATGATAATATGCTAATATAGTAATAATAGAAAATTAGAGTAATGCTCTCATTCGTTTCTGGGGGCAGGGGGATTTTTATGGTGAAAAACTCAGACCGATTTTTGATAGCTTTTAATAGAATCGAAAAAGAATTAAGAGGTATGGTGCAAAAAAAGGATCTAGGATTTTCACGATTGGTGAAGATTACTAGTAAACATCATGCAATATTGAAAAGATATCGAGACGACTTATTAGAGTTTGCACAACTACGAAATGCGATTGTTCATAATCGGGTGGATACGGAATATGCAATTGCTGAGCCACATATTTCGGTTGTCGAACAAATTGAATGGATTGAAGAGGAAATTACCAAACCACAACTTGTTTATCCGATGTTTGCAAAAAAGGTGATTACTTTTCAAAAGAGGGATTGTTTGGCTACATTATTACAAGTAATGAAGGAAAATAATCTTTCAAAATTCCCCATTTATGATGGGGGAAAATTTCAAGGGGTTTTATCGGAAAAAGGGATTGCAATCTGGTTAGGACATCAGGTGAAGTTGGAAAAAGTTCAACTACAAGAAACAACTGTTGGTGCAGTGTTAGCATATCAAGAAAAGGATACAGCAGCATTTATTCATCAACAGGCAAGTGTTTATGAGGCACAGGAATTATTTACCAGTCAGATTGGTAAGGGGAAGCGGCTGGATGCACTAATTATTACGAAACATGCGAAAACAAATGAAAAATTATTAGGAATCATTACACCAAGAGATATAATTGACACGGTTTCTAACGAGTGGTGAAATACATAATATTAAAGTGGAAATCAGAAATTTCAATAATAACAGGGAGAGATAGATATGGTAAAGGCAGTTATCTTTGATTTGGATGATACATTATTATGGGATTATCGAAGTGTGGCAGAAGCTTTTGAGGTAACATGTGGAATTGCAGCGAAGAAACATGGTATTGAACCGGAAAAATTAGAAGAAGCAGTTCGAGAAGAAGCAGAAACACTTTTTCCAACCTATGATACATATCCATTTGTTAAAAATATTGGAATTGGTGTGTTTGAAGCTTTTTGGGGGAATTTCCAAGATGAAGGGGAAGATGCTAAAGCATTACGAGAAATTATCCCTACTTATCGGAAAGCTGTGTGGACAAAAGGATTAGAGGAACTTGGTGTAAATGATCCGGCATTAGCTGATCATCTGGCAGAGGTTTTTTCAGAAGAAAGAAGAAAACATATTTATTTATATGATGATACGTTAGATGTGTTGAATGCTTTAAAAGGAAAGTATAAAATAGCATTACTGACAAATGGTTCTCCGCATTTACAAAATGAAAAACTAAAAATGTCGCCAGAACTTGTGCCATATTTTGATCAGATTGTTATTTCGGGTGATTTTGGTGAAGGTAAACCATCACCGGCCATTTTCCAACATGTATTAGATTTATTGAATGTGGAAAAAGAGGATGCGATTATGGTAGGTGATAATCCGAATACAGATATATTGGGGGCAGAGAAAATCGGTATGACATCCGTTTGGATTAATCATCATGATCGGACATTAACAGATGTTACTCCAACCCATGAAGTTAAGGAATTAAAAGAACTACTAGCGATTCTTGAAAAATAATACGGTGATTTAATAAACGTATACCAAATGATGAAATAATTCATCTATGGTATACGTTTCCCTAGCTTTAGAAGAGGTTAGGTGCTAAAATGACGTATTACTCCGGAAAAACATATAGAAGGAAGGGGAAGTATGACACAACAAAAATCGATTAAAAAAATACCAATTATCGCGGTTTTATTAACGGGTGCATTTGTTGCGATTTTAAATCAAACTTTATTAGCAACAGCACTCCCACATATTATGCGTGATTTAAATATCGATGCAAGTGTTGTTCAATGGTTGCAATCAGGTTTTATGCTTGTGAATGGGATCATGATTCCGATAACGGCCTTTTTAATTGAACGATTTACTACTAGACGATTATTTTTATTAGCGATGGGAATATTTGGAATTGGAACACTCATTTCAGCAGTTGCTCCTAGTTTCGGAATCCTAATGACAGGAAGGGTGTTACAAGCAGCTGGTGCGGGAATTATGATGCCACTGATGCAGACGATTATGTTTTTAATCTTTCCGATTGAAAAACGAGGAACCGCCATGGGGATGTTTGGTTTAGTCATTGCCTTTGCTCCAGCAATTGGACCGACATTATCCGGCTGGTTAGTAGAACAGTTTCCATGGCGAAGTCTATTCTATGTCGTCCTACCAATTGTAGTGATTGATTTAATTTTAGCTTATTTCATTTTGCAGAACATTACGAAGCAAAAGGATGTAAAAGTCGATGTGTTATCGATCATTTTATCAACACTTGGATTTGGTGGATTATTATATGGTTTCAGTATGGCGGGGACATTGAACTGGGCAAGCCCGCATGTGTATGTATCCATTATCATCGGTTCTATAACACTCTTTTTCTTTATCCGCAGACAACTTCGCTTGGAACAACCAATCTTGGAATTCCGTGTATTTAAAAATAAAATCTTTACCTTAACAACGATATTAGGAATGATCGCATTTATGTCCATGATCGGTGCTGCGGTGATTTTACCCATTTTAACGCAAGAAATGTTAGGGTATACGGCATTAGAATCAGGATTAATGCTTTTACCTGGAGCAATTTTAATGGGAATTATGAACCCTGTCACTGGTCGATTATTTGATAAATATGGTGCCAGATGGTTATTAATTACTGGATTAACGATTGCTTTGGTCACTACCTTTATGTTTGCATTTCTAACAGAAGAAACGACGTTAACCTACTTAACGGTTGTCAATGCGGTTCGGATGGTCGGAATCTCCATGATTATGATGCCATCCACTACTGCTGGGATTAACCAATTGAAAAATGATCTCATCCCACATGGAACAGCGATGAACAATACGATGCGGCAAGTATCCGGGTCTGTCGGAACCGCCTTACTTGTAACGATTATGATGAACCAAGCAAAACCAGAATTAGGGGTAGAGGGTGCCATTCACGGTGTTAACGTATCCTTCATCTTTGCCGGGGTGTTGGTTCTCATTGCTCTTGTTCTTGCATTATTTATTCGAGATAGAGAAAAAGTTGTTGAACAAGTATGAGATTTTTGGGTGTGAAAAGTTGATATCTAGTTTAAAATGGTGGATTATCACGTTTTAACTGGTTGAGGATCAACAGCCAGTAAAGGCCCGATTCGTTCAACTAACAATCAGTGGGGGATGAAGAAAAAACTCCCACTGATTGAAGTTTCACTTTATATCCGTGTAATAAGTCCCAAATCATGGTATAATTAAATTAGAAAAACATACAATATAAAAACCGTCCCATGCGGGAACATGGAACGGTTTCAATAGACCAACCCCATCAAGAGGGGAAGGCGCACTAAAGGAAAAGATAATCCCTCAAGGTCCTTGCAAAGCACATGAGGGGTTATTTTTTGTCTTTATCGGACATGATAAAAGCGATTAACATGCCGAAAGAAATCATCAGCGTTAACACATCTTTCATATCCATGGGCATCACCTCCCTTCATGGGAAAAATCCCAGAAGAGTATAGGTGCGCCAACCCCTCATGTAAAGCCAGTCTATTGTAATCTATTATAACATAAAAGAACGTATGTTCCTATTATCTTTGTGCTTTTGTCAAATTTTTAATTCTCATACGTCATATTATGAACTGAACCCTTTTAATGTAAAATGCATGTTATTTTATTCTCTAATCCATTCATCATTTCCTCCAATACCAGGATCATTTTTTGTTGGCGTGTAATAGGAAAGGCGTTCTTCTTCTGTTAAATGAGCTAAAATTCGTTCGGATAATGCCGTCCCTGTTTTTTCGCATTCTGAAGCACCGCTTATCTTTTTCAGTAATATAGAGGCGCACGACGCGTCCATCTTCTGAATCTTGCAATCGCTTCACTGCACCAAGACTCACAAGCTCTGTTAACTTTGTATGTTCACTTAAATCAGCTTCCATAAAAATTGCTTCTGTATATTTCTTGTAATTCTTTCAATGTTTCTCCTTCCGTTGCTTTATTTAAATCAATAATTACGAGTTTTGCTCCTTCTTTCGCCAACCATGACCGATACCGCCTGCAATTCCCAGTAATAAGTACGACTTTATCCTGTAAACGCATGGGAATACTCTTTTGTTAAGTAATTGAGTGTAAAGGTATTTGAGCTATTCATTAACTTATTTTAATATATTAAAAGAATAATAGGCCGATAGATATTGGGAAAAAACTCCAAATTAAAATCATGACACAAAAACCCATGATGTCTTTTACTTTTAAGCCAGCGATTGCAAGTAATGGCAATGCCCAAAATGGCTGGATCATATTTGTCCACGCATCTCCCCAGGCAACTGCGACAGCTGTTTTTGCTGTATCAACTCCAATTTCAAGTGCTGCAGGAATCATAATCGGTCCCTGAATTGCCCATTGACCACCGCCGGAAGGAACGAAGAAGTTGACAATGCCAGCACTTATGAATGTAAATAATGGTAGTGTAAATTCATTTGAAATACTAACAAACCACAGTGACATTTGTTCAGATAGACCTGAAGCAACCATCATCCCCATAATTCCTGCATAAAAAGGAAACTGTACAATGATCCCTCCAGCATTTTTAACCGCGTCTATTACACTATCAAGAAAACGACGTGGTGTCCGATGAAAAATAACTCCTAAAAATAAAAATATAAAATTAACGATGTTTATATTTAAATCAAGCCCATTCTGTATAAAATGTAAGGCAACATAAAATAAGCCCAGCAATCCAATGATAAAAGAAATGATTTTGCTGTTTTCCAATCGTTCTGCAGGTGTGTTATTTTCAATAGAATTTTCATGACTTGTTTCGACTATAGCACTTATTTGTTTATCTAATAATTCTGTATCAACTTTACTTATATCATCACTTGATTTCATTAACAATCTATTAACCATTGGCAGTGATATAAGTAATGTAATAACAATAAATAGATTAAAGTTACTAAGAAGCGTTTCAGTTATAGGTATTACTCCAATTAAATCTGCTAAAAAATGATTCTCGGTAGCAATTGTTAACGGAATAGATCCTGATAATCCACCGTGCCACAGTAAAAATCCACTATACGCGCTCGCCATTAATATACGGTAATCGACGGAAGGGACTCTTTTTGCAACATGGATTGCTAAAAGAGCTCCTACAACAAGCCCAAATCCATAGTTAATTAAACAAGCAATTGCAGCAATAAAACTTACGAGTAAAACGGCCTGACCAGGTGTATTTGCAAGTTTGCTCAATTTTGTTAGTAATTTTTTAACCAAAGGAGTATTTGCTAGAATGTAACCTGTAACGACAATAAGAGACATTTGCATTGCAAAGTCTAATAAATCCCAGAAACCATCACCCCAATATTGAACCATATCAATGGAGGAGCTATCCGTAAAGCCAACTCCTAGAATAAATACAAAAAATGTTAAAATAATAGCAAATAAAAATGCATCGGGAAGATATCTTCGTACCATCTGATCAAAAAGTGTAGTAATTGGTTTGAGCATTTTTCCCCACCTTTCTAAAAAAATAAACCGCTTACATAAAAGTAACAAATATTTCTGATTATTTCAACGCCTAATAGGGGATGTATTTAACAATGCTTGGAAGAAGATTGTAGATACTCGCATATGAAGTAGGGCATAATCAATAGGAAGTTTCATACACATTTAATAGTGTATAAAATCCCAAATCATGGTATAATTAAATTAGAAAAACATACAATATGAAAAACCGTCCCATGCGATAACATGGAACGGTTCCAATAGACCAACCCCATCAAGAGGGGAAGGCGCAGATAGGATAAATAATCCCTCATTGCTCTGGCAAAAGCTTATGAGGGGTTATTTTTTGTCTTTATCGGACATGATAAAAGCGATTAACATGCCGAAAGAAATCATCAGCGTTAACACATCTTTCATATCCATAGGCATCACCTCCCTTCATGGGAAAAATCCCAGAAGAGTATAGGTGCGCCAACCCCTCATGTAAAGCCAGTCTATTGTAATTTATATTATAGCACGTAGAAACGTATTATTTTCAGTGCTTTATTAACATAAAAAACGGAGAGACTAACTTACGGTCCCTCCGTTTTTCCATTTTTATCGCAGTTTAACTGGCTGTAAGACCTCCACATCAAGAATGCGAGATACTTTAAGAATTATAAATGGAGGATTAACAGCCGGTAAAGGTCCGATTCGTTCAACTAACAATCAGTGGGAGATAAAGAAAAACTCCCACTAAATGAAGTTTTACTTTATAGATTAATCGTTCTTACCGCTTTAATTTCTTCCAATTGTTCTAAAACTGTTAATGTGTCTTCTTTCATATCTTTATCAACTTTTAGAAGCATGACAGCATCTCCACCAACATCGGCACGGTCTACTTGCATGGTTGCGATGTTAACATCATGTTCGCCAAGTAGATTACCCATTTTACCGATAACACCTGGTTGGTCATTGTGATATATAAATACGATATGCCCTTCTGGTGTGACATCCACTCGATAGTGATCTACTTTCACAATTCTTGCACCTAGTCCATTTAATAGTGTACCAGCTACTTGGTGCTTTCCAGAGTCTGTAGTAACTTCAATATTAATCAAGTTTGTAAATCCTTTTGCATTCATCGTTTTGTTTTCATTAACTGTAATATCTTTTCTTTCTGCAAGATATAAGGCGTTCACATCATTTATATGAATACCATGATAACGTCTTAATAAACCTCTTACTGCATTCCTTGTTAATGGTGCAACTTCCACATCTGTTAGATCACCAGAATAAGAGATATTGACTCCACGGATAACATCTTCTGTTAGATAGCTTAAAAATCTTCCAAGCTTTTCTGCTAAATGGAAATATGGTTCGATTTTGCTTAAAATTTCTTTTGGTACAGAAGGGAGGTTCACAGGATTTTGAACGCTTCCTTCCTCAAGAAATTGAATCACATCATGGCTTACATCAACGGCTACATTTTCTTGTGCTTCAACTGTGCTTGCACCTAAGTGTGGAGTGACAATAACTTCTGGTAATTCTAGTAATGGATTATCTGTTGCAGGTTCTTCTTCAAATACATCCAGTGCTGCACCGGCAACCTTCTTAGAAACAACTGCATCATATAGAGCTTCTTCATCAATGATTCCACCACGAGCACAGTTTAAGATATGGACGCCATCTTTCATTTGTTTAAAAGCATCGGCATTGATCAAATGTTTCGTGCTTTTTAAAAGTGGGGTATGAACGGTAATGAAATCACCAGCTTGGATGACTTCTTCAAATGTTCCATATTGAACACCCATTTGTTCTGCCTTTTCTTCAGTTAGAAATGGGTCAAATGCAATCACGTTCATGCGTTGTCCTTTTGCACGAAAAGCAACTTCAGCACCAATTCGGCCAAGACCAACAATTCCTAGTGTTTTTCCTTTTAGTTCTGTTCCAAGGAATTTACCACGTTCCCATCTTTTGCTTTTTAATGATGCATATGCTTGTGGAATTTTTCGTGATAAAGACATCATCATCGCCATTGTGTGTTCTGCTGCTGAGTTTGTGTTTGCATTTGGTGCGTTTACGACGATGATTCCATTTTCTGTTGCGGCATCTAAATCAATATTATCGACACCAACACCAGCACGGCCGATGATTTTTAAGTTGACTCCTTTTTCAATGAGTTCGCGAGTCACTTGTGTTTGGCTTCGTACAAGTAGAGCATCATAATTTGAGATAATTTCTAGCAATTGTTCATCTGTTAAGTCTGTTTGAATATCAATGAGCATGTCATCACGGTCTAGCAGGGGTTGAATTCCATCATCATTTAATGGATCTGAGATTAAAATTTTATAAGACACGATAATTCCTCCTAAAAATTGATAAACCCTAATGTGTTTTTTCCATTAGGGTTTATTCTTTTGTTTTTTTGATGGTTTAGTATATTAATTATTTAAGTAAACAGTTTGGGCGGCTTGGACACCTTTTCCAAGTTCAATATCTTTGCCAGCTTTAACTAATGCAATCTCAATAATGCTTAAGAACTGTAAAACATCAGCAGGTGAGCAGTATCCCATATGGCCAACACGGAAAATTTCACCTTTTAAATGTTTCTGCCCGCCAGCAAGGGATAGGCGAAATTCCTCTTTGGCAATTTTTCTAAATTCGTCGGCATCAAAATCAGCTGGTTTAACAGCAGTAACGGTTGGAGATGCGGATTCATCTGTTGTAAGTAATGGAATATCAAGTGCTTTAAACGCAGCACGTGTCATTTTTTTCATCAGTGTGTGGCGTTTGAACACATTATCAAGGCCTTCTTCTTCCATTAAATTGAGTGCTTGATTTAATCCAAATAATAAGGATAAAGCAGGCGTATATGGTGTTGAGTCATCCGCTAACTTATCGCGGTAGGTTCGTAAATCGAAATAGAAGCGAGGACGTTTATTTTCCTCAATTACTTTCCACGCTCTTTCACTAACAGCTAAAAAGGTAAGTCCTGCTGGTAGCATCATCGCTTTTTGAGAACCTGTAACAAGAACATCAATTCCCCAATCATCCATTTTTGTTTCCACACCACCAACACAAGAAACTCCATCAGCAATAATTAAAGCATCGGATTGTTCTTTTGCTGCTTGAGCAATTTCATGAATTGGGTTGAGAACGCCTGTGGATGTTTCGCAATAGGTTAAAAAGACGGCTTTAATGTTTGGGTGTTTGATTAATTCTTGTTTAACTTGTTTTGGTGTAACAGCTTCGCCCCATGGAATATCAAGACGATGTGTTTTTATGTTATGTGCTTCACAAATCTTATCGAAACGATCTCCAAATGAACCTGTAACAACAACAAGAACTTCGTCATCTGGTTGAACGGTATTAACAACAGCTGTTTCGAGACCGGATGTTCCACTACCTGCAAGGGGAAGTACATCTTCTTTTGTGCCGAATACTTTTTTTAGTTTTGGTTTAATTTCTTGTAAAAGTTTCGCTGCTTCTGGGTCCCGATGTCCAATCATCGGTCTGCTCATTGCTTGTTTGACACTTGGCGGAATAGGTGTTGGTCCTGGAATACGTAAAAGATTTTGGTCAGGTAACATGACTAGCATTCTCCTCTAATGTTTTTTTATAAAATAATATGTAAATTTATAATATATTATATAGTATATATGTTAACACTTTAATGTGGCAAATTTTTGATTGAAACGGTAAAATAATGTGAATATTACGGATGATATTGTTTAAAGTAGCATAATATGTAAAAAGCATAACATATATTGTTCGTCTTTTGAAGAGGAAAAGGGGATTTTTATGCTTAAAAGCATTTTATGTTCGGGATTTGGATGAAAAAAGGAGTTATTTATGCTCGAAGTTAAAACTATGTTCGGAAATTTGGGATGGTTATAAATAGGGGTTATTCATGACCGTATTTTTGATTTAACCTAGTGCAAGGGGGTGGGAACTTTTCCGGTTTACTCGTTATTTTGGTGATGGAAATAAGAAAACAGTGCTAGGAAAGGGGGCACTGTTTTTAACTATTCTTTAAATAAGGTTTGGTCTTTTAACGCAATGATAAAGGACAAGATAATGGCCAAAATCAGGACGATAAAAGGGGCATAAGTAATCAGAAAATCATTCATTTAGATGGCACTCCTTTAGATGATGGATTTTTTCCTTCTATATATGTTTTATTAAATAGAAAGAGTTTCATTAATAAGTACAAGGATGGTAGTAGTAGAGCAAGTCCTAAAATAAAAGCGATAATGAGAGAAATGGCCATCGCTTCATTGGTAAATCCGTCATAAATGGTTAAATATGGATAAAGTAAATAAGGATAATGGGAGAAACCATATCCATAGAACGCAAAGGCAAACTGACCAACTAAGAGGCTGAATGCGATTCCGAATTTTTTCCCTTTCCAAAGGAGCCAAACGGTTCCAAGAAAAAATAAAAATGAGATGGCAAACATCCACCACAGGTTGAGTAAATTTGCAAAATGGGTTGGGTTATGTGCCCGTAGTTCAACCATAATCCCAAGTGCTGTAATCATCGTTGGAAATGCCCAAATGAGTGCATATTTACGTAAAAGGTTACTCGCTTTTTTATCATTTGCTTTATTAGCATACCAAGTTAAAAATACTGCTGAAATATACAGAAGTGAGGTAATACTTAATAAAACAATGCTCCATGTTAATGGGCTAGTGAATAGTTTCCAATAATCAAGTACAGGTGCATTATTAACCATTGTAATAAATCCACCTTCTGAAATGGTTAATACAATGGAAAGAGATGCAGGAAGTAATAATCCAGTCGCGCCATATAAAAAAGTATAATGTTTGGCTGGATTTTTTCCATAAGTTGCAAAGGCATAATAAGCCCCACGAATCCCGAGTAAAATGACCGCAATTCCAACTGGAACTAGTAAGGTTGTCCCGTAATAAAAAGCGGAACTAGGAAAAAAGCCAACAATCCCAACAAAAAAGAATACTAAAAACACATTCGTTACCTCCCAAACGGGTGAAAGGTATCGTTGAATGATATTTGAAATGATATGGTTTTTATGTGTAAATTCACTATATGCATTGAAAAATCCTGCACCAAAATCAATGGATGCTATCATCACATAACCAAATAAAAAGGTCCATAGTACAAGGATTCCAATAATTTCTAAATCCATACTGAACACCACCTTGTTTTTTTATGAAATGTTGAACGGGTGTTTCAAAAGAAATTGCGAATGAAGATTTACGCGAGATGCCTCACTTATCTATTGATTCCGTTCGGCTAATTCACGTTCAATCGGATTTTTCTTAAACATCCGTGTTAAGACAATGACAGACCCAATACCTAACACGACATAAAGTCCGGTAAATAGCCACAACATTAATTCGACTTGATTACTAGATGTTGCACCTTCTGCCGTTTTCATAATGCCATGAAGTACCCATGGTTGTCTTCCGACTTCATTCAGCCACCAGCCAGATTCAATTGCAATCATACATAATGGTCCACTGAAAACAAGAAGCCACAGGAAAGCTTTACTTTTAATAAACTTCCACCTTCTTCTTATACCAAGCCAATAGATTGCTGCGACGATAATAAGCAAGGTGCCGATTCCAACCATAATATCGAACAAATAATGAATGTAGAGAGGCGGAATTTCATCTTCAGAAAATTGATCTAACCCAATTACTTCCGCACTTGGATTTCCATATGCCAAAATACTTAACATAGAAGGAATTTCTAATGCATAACGGACTTCATTATCATCTGTTAATTGTCCCATCAAAATAAGTGGAGCATTTTCACTTGTTTCAAAATGCCATTCTGCTGCAGCTAATTTTTCTGGTTGATATTGGGCTAAATATTTTCCCGAAAAGTCTCCAATAATGAGAGATGCAATCGAAAAAACAAGTCCAACAGTCACGGTGAGATGGAGTGCTTTTTTATGATAGATATGTTTAGAACCTTTTACCATTCGATAAGCTGCAATAGATGCCAGGATGAAGGCTGCTGTCATAAACGCAGTTGCCACCACATGGGAAACTTTTGTCGGCATGGATGGATTGAACATTGCTTCGATGGGATTAACATTGATGAGCTCATTATTCAATATTTCAAAACCTTGTGGGGAGTTCATAAATGCATTGACCGTTGTAATAAATACCGCCGAAAAGGCTGCACCAATTGCCACCGGAACTAATAAGAGTAAATGTTTGAATTGATTATCGAATCGATCCCATGTATATAGATAAATCCCTAAAAAAATTGCCTCAAAAAAGAAAGCGAATGTTTCCATAAATAGGGGAAGGGCGATAATATGTCCAGCAACTTCCATAAAGTTAGGCCATAATAAGGATAAAAGGAGTCCGATAGCTGTTCCGGTCACAACCCCAACCGCAACAGTAATCGCATATCCACGTGTCCATCTTCTCGCTAGTAAAATATAATGTTCATCATTGCGGCGAATCCCGACCCACTGGGCAATCATTATAAATAATGGAATCCCAACTCCAATCGTTGCGTAAATAATATGAAAGGAAAGGGTTACCTCCGTAAGAATACGACTATAATGTACTGCTTCTTCATTAATCAAGATGAAGCTCCTCTCAAGAAAAAGTTTATTTTGTGTTCAGTGATGGATGGAATAAGAGGAACATCTTATCCACTAAGAAGGCGCTGAATAATTGAAATCATCATGATTGCTGCCACCGTAAACGATAACCAGATAAGTTTTTTCTCCTGTTTTTTATACATGAAAGACCACCTCTTACATTTGGTTAAAAAAGATTGTCTATTTTAGCCTACCCAAGAAAACGAAATTCATTGATTGGGTAATTTTGGAAATATATTGTGGTGATGATTAAAATGAAGTTAAAGATTGGTTGCATAGTGTGATACTTTTGGAATGGTTGATGTTAAAATAAGTGATAACATCTTTTGTTTGATTGGATGGTCACGATGGGGAGTTTAATAGACATTATTTTGCTGCAATGTTATTTCCGATTACAATGATTGTCATAACTCCAATTTTGTGATGACATAGTTAAAATCGTACTAAAAAATACAGTGTTGATTTAGATAAAATTATGAAGATATTTTAAAAAGGAAGTGGAGCAGATGGAGAAAATTATTTTAGATGTGGATACTGGAATTGATGATGCATTGGCGATTATTTTAGCAGAAGAAAGTGGACAACTAGATATATTAGGAATTACAGCTGTGAATGGAAATGTGCCAGTAGATACGGTGATGACAAATACGAAGAAAATGATTCAATTGATGAAACAGGACAGCTATACTGTTTATCGTGGAGCGAGTCGTCCACTTGTTAGAGATGCTTTTCATGAATTTCTCGTTCATGGGAGGGACGGATTAGGTGGGGCATTAGCTGGAATGGAAGTAGAGCCGGGTGACCCACAGCTCTTTGCTCCTGATTTTATCATTGAACAGGTGAAAAAATACCCCGGTGAAGTAACTTTGATTATGGTCGGGCCATTAACGAATTTGGCATTAGCTATTCAAAAAGCACCAGAAGCTTTAAAAAAAGTGAAGCAGGTTGTCATTATGGGCGGGTTGGTACAGAAAGCAGGATTTGGTAACACATTGCCAACGTCTGAATTTAATATATTCGCCGATGCAGAAGCAGCACGGATCGTATTTCATGCCGGATTACCTGTGAAGTTAATTAGTTTGGATGTGACGACACAGACATTTTTAACCCGCGAGCATATCGAGCAGTTAAAAGGCACCTATTATTATGATTTTGTTTTAAAAAGCACGGAAATTTATCGGAAGTATACGAAAGAAAAACTTGGAATGGATGGTTGTGCACTGCATGACCCATTAACCGTGGGGGTCGTCCTTGATCCAACACTCGTTAAAACAGCGAAATATTATGTCGATGTGGAAACAAAAGGTGAATTAAGTTATGGACAAACGATTTGTGACTTTCGTAATTTATTAAAGAAAGAACCTAATGTGGAAATTTGTTTAGATGTCGATGCTGAGCGGTTTGTCGAGATGTTTTTAAAAGTGTTGGGTAAAAAGGAAGTAAGATAAATATCGGGAATTCGAGAGGTATATCAGTGTTTCAAGGGGTATATCGGTATTTCAGCATATATATCAAAATTTCAATTTGTGTAGAATCAACCGATTGATGTGTGTGAGTAGAAAATGGAACAACTATTTTTATAAAAAAACAGGTAAAAAGTCATTCATATCACTTGTTATTTATAGGTTATTTTGGGACTATATAACTATAAAAGAGGAGTGGTAGGATGCTTTTGGGACGTAAATTCAAACCAGAACAGTATATTGATTCATTTAAAAGCGTGGATTTTTCAATAGATAGCATGGATTCGATTTCTGATTTACTGCAATTATGCCAATTAACGAAGAAAGATTTAGAGGCATTGTTAAAGATAGATGACATCATGGAAGAACATGCAGCAATCATTGCTGACAGACATTACGAAATGATTATGTCTATTTCAGGAATAAAAGATATTTTTAATCAACATACAGATTATAAAACATATACGACGATTATTACAGCGTATTTTAAACAATTAACAAAACCGACAATTAACAAGGAATATATTGACTATCGGAAGAAAATTGGTCAGGTACATAGTCGGATTCATTTAACAGATGAGTGGTATATTGGTTCGTATGTACGTGTATATGAATATTTATTACCATATATCATCTCTAAATTTCAATCTAAACCTAGTGAGTTAGCTGAAATTTTGATTGCCTTCAACCGAATCATTACATTCGATTCTCTTCTCGTATTACGTTCTTATCAAGAAGCTACTGATTTTCAGATGGCAGGAAATATCAATAAAGTAACGGAAAGTGTTTTGGGTGCTAACAAGGTTCATCATCTTCTAAATGATGTTCATGAAACAGTGAATGAAACATCTTATATTAATGAAGCAGCAACCAGCCTAAGTGATTCTATACAAGAAGTTGCATCACATACGACTAGCGTTTCTAGTCAGACACAGACAATGATTACAGATTCCAAAACTGGACTGAATTTGATTCAAGATTCACTTCATGGATTTTTGAAAATGACGGAAGACTTCAAGGAAATGAATGACACATTAAGCCATTTATTGGAAAATGTAGAAGAGATAACAAAAATTATGTCACTGATTGAGAATTTCGCGGAAAACACCAATCTCTTAGCTTTGAATGCGTCGATTGAAGCAGCACGGGCAGGGGAATATGGAAAAGGATTCTCCGTTGTTGCGAGTGAAGTTCGAAGACTTGCAGAACAAACAAAGGATTCTGTACAACAAATCAATCATACCGTAGAAAGTATGCAAGATGATTCCGTCCATGTTGGTCAAATGACAAAGGAAATGGCTGAAGTTCTAAATAATCGTGTCAAACAGGCGACAGAAGCGATGGAACAGATGCAACAAATAACGAAGCAATTGAATACAATTGGTGAATCGACAACAAATATGGCTGATATCATTCAAGAACAATCATCCTCAACTGGGAATATTACGGATCGAATTACCAATATTTATGAACAAACGGAGAAAATAAAAGATCAATCACATATAACAGGAAAGTCAATCTATGATGCTAGTGTGGAAATATCTGATCTCCGGGAAAAGGTAATGAATGAGATTAATAGTCTTTCATCAACAGAATTATTGCAAAGTGTACGAACCGAACATCACTTACTCGAATGGTGGCTTTATAATAGATTTCTAGGATATGATTATCCAACTATTGATCAGGACATCGAACTATCTTCTTGTCGTTTAGAACACTGGTTGCATGAGCAGAAACAGGCTGGAACAGGGGAAAATTTGAAACTGAAAAAGGTAGAGAAATTACACCATACCTATCACGTTCAACTAAAACAAATGAATGAATGGATGAAAAAGGGCAATATGAGTACAGCATATGAACAGTTACGGGAAGTTCGAGAGATATCTGGGGAGTTGGATCGTGTATTGTTTGGGTTGGTTTAAATGTGTGATAGGTAGAATGAGTTGTGAAACGACACTTTAATAAACACCCTTTTTATGTTCTTTTTTAATAGCTGATTTCATAGTGTATTAAAAAGGGACATGGGGGTGTTTTTTTATATCCAAGAATATGTAAACGCTTACTTTGATGAAAGTAAAAAGGAGGCGAATGATGAATACAATCATTATAGCGGAGTTTATTATTTATTTTCTTGTGATTATTGGTGTAGGATACATGATGAGTCGGACGAAGATGAGTCACGATGTATTTCTTTTAGGTGGAAAAAGATTACCTGGTTGGGTCCTTGCTTTTTCTGAACGAGCAACAGGAGAGTCTGCGTGGTTATTATTAGGATTTACTGGGTTTGTGTTTGCAACTGGTCTATCTGGTGTTTGGGTTGCAGCTGGAATTGCTTCAGGTATTTTGTTTGCTTGGATTTTTCTATCACGGAAATTTATGCGAGAAGCGGATCGATATAAAGTACTCACATTGCCAGATTACCTCGCAGCTAGATTCGGCGAAAAAGCCAATATCATACGCTGGTTAGCGACCATTTTAATTGCAAGTTTCTTTGTGTTTTATGTTGGAGCACAATTAGCAGGGGCTGGGAAATTATTTTTAACGACATTTGATATCAGTGAGAATGTCGGTATACTAATCGCAACAGTTGTTATTTTAGCGACAGCATTTTTTGGAGGATTCCTATCTGTGGTGTGGACAGATATGATCCAAAGCATCATGATGTTAATTACATTATGTGTGTTACCGATTGTTGCACTCATTTATATTTCAACGAATGATTTATCCATTAGTGCTTCATTAGTTCAAGCAGGACCAGAATTTGATTCGTGGTTAGGCGGAACAACTGGATTTGCAATTGGTATCCTATTTTTCAATAATTTCTCCTGGTTCTTTGGATATTTAGGTGGGCAACCACAATTAAGTGCTCGTTTTATGGCAATGCGAAATGAAAAAGAAGCGAAACAAGGAATTGTTGTTGGTGTTATTTGGACCTTACTTGCATATACAGGAGCATTTTTAATCGGCTTGGCTGCTATTGCAATTTATAAACAGGATTCATTTAGTGATGTGGAGACCGTTTTACCACAAATGATTATTGATTTAATGCCTCCGTGGATATCGGGACTTTTACTAGCAGGGATTATGGCTGCAATAATCACCACAGCAAATTCACAATTAATGGTTGTAACCAGTTCGGTTAGTGAAGATATTATTCATAAAACACTTGGTATGAAACTAAGTGACCGTCAATTAGTATTCATTTCTCGATTAACCATTCTCATAGCGGGTTTAACAGGAATGGTCATTGCGTTAACTTCTGATTCTTTATTATATTTAGTTGTTAGTTGGGCATGGGCAGGAGTTGGTGGAACACTATCTCCAGCAATATTACTCACCTTTTTCTGGCGGCGCTATTCTAGCATTGGCTTAATTGCAACAATCACTTCAGGATTTATTTTTACTGTACTTTGGATTAGTACTCCTCTTGATTCCATTATTACCTCACGTTTTACGACGTTTTTCATTGCTGCAATTTTCGGGATTGTATTCAGTTTGTTATTTCCTGATAAACCATCTTCACATACAAAAATGTAAAACAAGAGATATAAAATCAGAAGCACATTTAATGCCAGTGCTTCTGATTTTATTTATTTAGGATGTTATAATAGATTAAAAGAATTTATGATTATTTTGTAATACATGTTAGGAGAAGATAAATGAAAGCATATTTAGCAAATGGATTATTTAGTGAGGCAGATCAACTGTACAATAAATTATTAGCAAAGGAAATACGTCTCGCTTTGCCTGGGATTGATTTGTATGTTCCACAAGAAAATGCAGCATTAAATGACAAATCAGGATATGCTGATTCTGTTTCTATTTTCAATGGGGACAATGAATATTTGGATAAGGCGGATATATTAATTGCTGTATTAGATGGTGTAGAAATTGATTCGGGAGTGGCTGCAGAAGTAGGGCGCTTTATTACTTTAAAAGAATTTAACCCCACTTCAAAATACATCATTGGTTTATATACAGATGTTAGGCAACAAGGAAGAGATAACCAAAAGAAAATAAATGCCTTGATTCAAGACGGGACAGAAAATCAGTTTATGTATCGTAACTTGTATGTTATTGGTGGAATTAAAAACCATGGGAAAATTGTTTCCAGTATAGATGAGTTGTGTAATGAATTGAAGGATTTAAATTAAAAATTATGTATCGTCTGTTTGAACTTAGTGGGATATAAAGAACCGAACAATGTCATAGCATAAACTTTATCTAGATGTGTTTTATCTGAACGAATTGGGAAATCAATACAGCAAACGGTGCTCTAACAAAGGGAGCACCGTTTTTTCATTTTGATTATTTAATTCAACACAGCCACAACAACAGATAACACAAGTAATAACGTCGGCATTACTGCTGTGGAGATAGGGTCTTTCGCACGGATATGGGCAAGTGCTGCGAAAAACATGATAATTGCTAAGCCAATTCCTGCCAAAAATGCGAGTGTCGGAACCCAGATTCCAATAATTAAACCAGCTGCACCGAGAAGTTCTAAGATTCCTGTAAGTACTCGAAGCCATTGTGGGAGTCCAAAATGTTCAAATCCCTTCACCATATCTTCAGAAGTAAATTTCATTACTCCGAACATGATAAATCCCAAACCTAATATAATTTGTAATATGATTGCAACTATATGCATCAATCATTCACTCCTTTTATTATTGTTCATCTTCTATTATGGACCACATAGTATATTTTTGTAAGAAGGCACTTTAAAGTGGTATAGTATCCTTAAAGATACTGTGGTGAATAAATTTGGATTATGAAAGATTTTTCGATGAAAGAAAGGGGTTATTTTCATGGAAGACAAAACATGTCATGGCGTGGAAACAGCAGTTCACGCATTAGTAGGGAAATGGAAGCCGATCATTTTATATCAACTTATGGAAACAGGTACGATGCGTTTTAACGAATTAAAACGATCCATTCCAAATATCACACAGAAAATGCTTACCACCCAATTACGTGAATTAGAGTATCATAAAATTGTACATCGTGAAGTATATCCGCAAGTACCACCGAAAGTAGAGTATTCCCTGACAGAGTATGGAAAGAAAATCATACCCATTTTACAATCCATGCAAGAGTGGGGGACAGCACATCAACAATATATGCGAGAAAATGATATACAGACGATAGAAAAGTGAATAGTTGGCTATAATAGAATCAACAGGGAGGTCCCTCTTTTTTTTACGAAAAAGAGGAAAACTCCCTGTTAAATTTTTCCTAGGTACGTTATATTTAAATCATACATAATTTTAAATGAATACGTGAATAAAAAAGGAGGACAAGTATGAGTCAGAAACGTTGGGTTGCGTTAGGAATTGCTGCTGTGTTATTTGTGATTTCAGTCGTTTCATCTATACAATCAGCAGTTAAAACAACAGATTGGGGAGAAATGATTGGCATTTCGACAGACATTAAAGAGGAAGTACGGGAAAAAGGGACAAGTCCCGATAAAATTGTGGTGCTCCGTTTAGATGGTGTGATTATGGACGGTGGTGCAGGAAGTTTATTAGCAGGGAGTGCGTATGATCATCAGCGCTTTTTAAAACAGCTGGAACATGCAGGAGAAGATCCATCAGTCAAAGGTGTCGTGCTTCGTGTAAATACACCTGGTGGGGGTGTGGTTGAAAGTGCTGAAATAGCTGAAAAAGTAATGGAACTTCAAACAGAGCATAAAAAGCCTGTTTACATATCAATGGCAAGTACTGCTGCCTCTGGTGGGTATTATATTTCTGCACTCGCTACAAAAATTATTGCACATCCATCCACATTAACAGGATCTATTGGTGTCATTGTCGAATCCTTTAATTATAGTGAATTTGCTAAAAAGCATGGCTTAGATACCAATACCATTACAAGTGGAAAACATAAAGATATTTTATCTCCGTCACGTAAAATGACAGATGAAGAACGAGATATTATGCAATCGATTGTGGATGATATGTATGAAGAGTTTGTTCAAGTAATTGTCGATGGTCGTGACATGCCTGAAAAAGAAGTGAAACAATTGGCAGATGGACGTGTTTATTCTGGTAACCAGGCAAAAGAACTTCAATTAGTTGATGAGTTAGGTTCCTTGGATGATACCATCAGCATTTTAAAAAAGGATTATCAATTAAAAGGTGCACAAGTTGTCGAATATAAAAACGGTCCAGGATTAGGAATTGATCAATTTATCGGCTCAAAAGTCCAAAACATGTTTGGTTCCGAGGTGGATTTGTTTGAGTTAAATGATTTAATCAGACAATCCAATGCACCAAGGCCGATGTATTTATATGCGAAATAGTATGGTAATGAGGAGGAAATGATATGACGGAAATTCAAGAAGATAAAAGAAATTCCCATGTATCCAGTCCCAGTACTATTCGCTATGCAGGTTTTTGGATGCGGTTCTGGGCATATATGGTGGATGTACTCGTAACATCAAGCATCAGTACGATCCTATTAAATCCATTTTCTGCGTTGGATACGGCAAGTCCATTAGGCTGGACATATACAGGGATAATTGCTGTGCTTATCTTTTTTATCTATTTTGTTTTGATGACAAAATATTTTGGCCAGACATTAGGAAAAATGATTTTTGGTTTAAAGGTCATGCGAAAAGATGGGACTCCACTAACATGGAATGATGTTCTCTTTCGGGAAGTGATTGGACGATTTTTCTACCGTGTGTTTGGAATAGCAAAAATCCTGTATCTTATCATTGCTTTTGATAAACAGAAAAGAGGAATCCATGATATGATCGCCGATACGATTGTCGTTCATGAAGCATCCAATGAAGTTGTAGGGGAACTTTCGTATTAGAAAAATGTATTATATGAAGCAACATCCTGTTCTTATACGGATGTTGCTTTTGTTATTTTTGAATGGATCATTTTTGGTAAGTTTTAATGATTGACAAAAACCTTTCTGTGGTTTAATATCGTAAACAAGTTGTTCATAGGAATAACCTATTTTTTTACATTAAATAATACCCATATAGGTATGTAAAAGAGCTTGTGTGCTGCATAATTTTTTAAAAAATGTACACTTCAAAACGAATCTCATGATAATAAAAATCCAATCATAACATTCTCTTCTAGTGAATCAATCGTTTATACTGGATAGGTAGTGTTAACTTTTAAGGGTGTAGGAGGAATTATGATGGATTTTAAAGTAAATGAACAATTAGATGTTACACAAGATACAAATGAGCAGGCTCTTTTACATATTAAAGAGAAGGTATAGAAAATGAATAAGGGGGAAGTACTAGAGATACTTACTTCAGATAAAAAATTTGCTAAAGAACTAAAAGTATTGGCAAATGACATGCGTAGTTCGTATTTTGGTGACAGAGAAGTAAGTGGAAAACATTATATTCGAAAAGAAACTAGAACAGAAAAGAGCGATACCATGGAACGAAACTACATTATGTCTTTAGAAGACTTTACAAAAAAATATGAAAAAGACGATGATTTATATGTCCTGGATGTTCGGGAGGATTTTGAATATGCAGTTAGTCATGTTCCTGGTGCTGTTTTAATTCCTCTAGGGGAATTAGAGGCGAACATGGACAAAATCCCGAAAGATAAGGAAGTGCATATCATTTGCCGGACAGGAAATCGCAGTGATTTCGCAGCAAGAATTTTAATGGAGTCTGGGTATGAACATGTTTTTAATATTGTGCCTGGAATGATTTCTTGGGATGGACCAGTGGACACAGGTATACCGAATAAGGAATAAGAGGTTAAAACAGTGATTGAAGCGGGCAGGTAATCAAGGGTTAAACAGATTTAAAGGAGAGGGGATTTTTAAATGCCAAAAGTAATGACAGCTCATCAATTAGCGAAAAAAATTATGAATCAGGAAGAAATTTTTATTCTAGATCTTCGCAAACGAGAAGAGTTTGAAAAGTGGAAAATAGAGGGGGTTCATGTGACTTATAGAAATGAACCCTATGCAGAAATCATTGACAATGTAGAAAAATTGGAAGGGAAAATTGCTAAAGAACAAGAAATCGTCGTGGTATGTGCTAAAGGAAGTGGATCTACAAATCTAGTAGGAAAGCTTGAAAAAATAGGGTTTAAGGATGTATATGATTTTAAAGGTGGAATGAAGGCTTGGAGTGAGCACCTCGAGCCAGTTAAAATTGGCGACTTAAAAGATGGGGGGAGCCTATACCAATTTGTTCGCTTAGGGAAAGGTTGCTTGTCCTATTTTATTGAATCGAATGGAGAAGCGGCTGTTGTTGATCCGGTTCGTATGACAGATGTTTTCGAAGCATTTGCCAAGGAAAAAAACGTAACAATCAAACATACCATTGATACCCATTTACATGCAGACCATATTTCTGGTGGAAGAAAATTGGCTGAAAAAGTAGGTGGAATATATCATCTACCACCAAAAGATGCGACAGAAGTGACATTTGATTATACACCTCTAGAAGAAGGAAATGATATTACGGTTGGAAATACGACAGTAAGTGTGGAACCACTGTATTCACCAGGCCACACAATCGGAAGTACTTCTTTAATTGTGGACGGAAAATATTTATTAACGGGAGATATTTTATTTGTCAAATCGATTGGTAGACCTGATTTAGCTGGTATGGCAGAAGATTGGGTTGGTGATTTAAGGGAAACATTATACAGTCGCTATAAAGCATTATCAGATGATTTAATGGTTTTACCAGCACATTTTTCCTTTATTGAGGAATTAAGTAAAGATGGTTCGGTTTCCGCTCATTTAGGTGACCTATACAAGGAAAATTCTGGGCTTCAAGTGGAAGATGAGACAGCATTTCGTAAGTTAGTGACAGATGATCTTCCACCACAACCGAATGCATATCAAGAAATTCGCCAAACAAATATGGGGAAAATGGACCCAGAATTAGAAAAACAACGAGAAATGGAATCTGGACCAAACCGCTGTGCGATTGAAGCATAAGGTAAAAGAACTCCCAATTGGTTTGCTATGAAGAGGGAAGGATCTGAAAGCAGATCCTTCTTATAAAACGGAATAAGCTAGTAAGGTGTCCTTCGCTTAAAAGGTCTCCTTATCTTTAGGGGGAGTTTTAAATGGAATATAGTTTGATATTTATCATTGTTATTTTTCTGATTGGATTTGTCGGATCATTTATTTCTGGAATGGTTGGAATTGGTGGTTCCATTATTAAATATCCTTTGCTTTTATATATTCCGGGATTATTAGGACTTTCAACTTTCACATCCCATGAAGTTTCAGGAATTAGTGCGATTCAAGTTTTCTTTGCGACAATTGGTGGAGTTTGGGCCTATCGTAAAGGTGGCTATTTAAATAAAAATTTGATTATATATATGGGAACTAGTATTTTGCTTGGAAGTTTCATCGGTGGATATGGCTCTCAATTTATGAGTGCTGGAGGGGTGAATGTAGTCTATGGTGTGCTTGCAACTATTGCGGCTATCATGATGTTTATCCCGAAGAAAGGCCTCGATGATATCCCATTAGATCAAGTGACTTTTAATAAAGGATTAGCAGCATCGTTAGCCTTTATTGTCGGAATTGGTGCAGGGATTGTGGGAGCAGCCGGGGCATTTATTCTTGTTCCAATCATGCTTGTTGTATTAAAAATACCGACACGAATGACAATTGCAACATCATTAGCTATCACCTTCATATCATCGATTGGATCTACCGCTGGGAAAATTTTAACCGGACAAATTCTTTATGTTCCAGCACTTATTATGATTGTCGCAAGCCTCATTGCAGCCCCACTTGGTGCAAAAGCAGGACAAAAAATGAATACAAAAATTTTGCAATGGATTCTTGCTATTCTTATTTTAGGAACAGCGGTAAAAATTTGGTTAGATGTTTTTTAAATTAGAGTATGTTCAAAAGAAAAATTTATAAAAAAATGATTTACAAACTTAAATCTCTCACGCAGATGCGGAGGGATTTTTTTGTTTTTTCGGAGAATTGTTGAGCTTTTACAGAAAAGCATAAATATGTTGCTGTTATTTGCAGTCGATATACATGAATTATGAGAAATCCTACAAGTATTTCGTGTAATTATGTTTTAATCGTTCCCATATTTTGTGCAGCAAGTATTTTCGGTAATGAATAGGAGCTAATCGTTCCCTTATTATGTGGAACGAGTGTTTTCGGTAATGAATAGGAGCTAATCGTTCCCGTATTATGTGGAACGAGTGTTTTTGGTAATGAATAGGGGTTAATCGTTCCCATATTATGTGGAATGAGTGTTTTTGGTAATGAATAGGAGCTAATCGTTCCCTTATTATGTGGAATGAGTGTTTTCGGTAATGAATAGGAGCTAATCGTTCCCTTATTATGTGGAATGAGTGTTTTTGGTAATGAATAGGAGCTAATCGTTCCCTTATTATGTGGAACGAGTGTTTTTGGTAATGAATAGGAGCTAATCGTTCCCGTATTTTGTGCTGCAGTGATTTTTGGTAATGAATAGGGGTTAATCGTTCCCTTATTATGTGAAACGAGTGTTTTCGGTAATGAATAGCTTGTTGGTGGTATTAGTAACAAATGATATGAAAAGATTTTTTTACAAAACTTGCCCCCTTTTTATATATTTATTCGATTATTTAAATGAAGGGAATATTTTATTTTAAAAGGGGTGTGTCCATATGTATGGATGGATCAAATTATATCGAGAATTATTACATAAGCCGATTTGGACAGATTCAACACCAGAGCAAAAAACCATTCTCATTACACTTCTATTAATGGCAAATCATGAACGAAGGGAATGGGAATGGAAAGGGGAGAAATATGAAGCGCTGCCAGGACAGTTTGTGACTAGTTTACCACGGATTGCGGAAAAGGCAGGAAAGCAAATTACGATTCAAAAGGTAAGAACTGCATTAGTACGATTTAAAAAGTATGAATTTTTAACAGATGAATCAACGAACAGAAATCGCTTAATCACGATTGTGAATTGGGAGTCTTATCAAGGTCAGTATAGATTAAAAACAGGTAAAAAGGCAGATAAACAACAGGCTGATAACAGGCAATTAACAACTAATAAGAAAGAAAGAAGAAAAGAAGGGAAGAACAATACATTAAAAAAAAGACATGAAAACAAAAAGAATCAGATTACAAAGATTAAAAATCATGTTTACACATATAATCTTGGATTTTAGGAGGATGTCATGTGAAATCAATTCAACAAATGATGGGAAAACAATCCGTAAAAGTATTAAAGAAATTCATTTGCAAAACGTGTCAACATCCCGTGATCCAAAAGGAGATGGTGATTCCATTCGGTCCATATCGTGGAAGGAAAGTTGCTGTCCATGAAGGATGTAAATGTAAGGATATGGAAATTGTGAGAAAAGTACTTCAAACTAATAAACAACAAAAACAAAAGAAATTAGCAAAACTTTTTCAAGGACATTCATTGATTAATACGTCTCTACAAAGAGCTGCTTTCGAAACTTTTCAAGTGCGGACAGATAGTTTGAAAAAGGTAAAAAAAGATATGATTCAATATGCAAAGGATTTTCATCCGGAGACTTCAACGAATCTATTATTTGTCGGGGGCTTTGGAGTTGGTAAGAGCCATCTAGCCGTTGCAATTACGAAAGAATTGATGAAACAGGGTTATAGCTGCTTATTTTTATCTGTTCCTAAATTACTAACTAAAATTAGACAGACATATAGTGGAACAACCAATTTTAATGAAGCGATGATTCTTGAATTAATTGAAAGTGTTGATTTATTTGTTCTAGATGATTTAGGAACAGAGTATACGAATAAAAAGAAATCAGATGATAACTGGACACATACGAAACTTTTTGAAGTATTAGATAGTCGTCAAGGAAAGCCGACCATTTACACGACAAATTTGAATGGAGAACAATTGAAGAAAAAGGTAAATGGACGTAATCTTTCACGAATCATGGATGGTACAGAAGTGGTTCATATGAATGGAGTAGATTATCGAATGAGAGGGAGAGTGCATTATGAAAAAGGCAATTGAAGTGTTTAAAGATATGAAAAGTGTCATGATTTTTGATCCAGAGGACTCCCAAGAGGAAACCAACCGAAAATGGGGAAATTGGTGGAACCATAATCAAAAAAGTGCCGTCCTCGATAAAGCCGTTCCCGGTGTTGAAGAAACATGGCGTATGCTCCATGGAGAAAAGAAATAGGAAATTCCAATATAAAAGTAGGTATTTTAATAAAGTGAAGCTTCAATCAGTGGGAGTTTTTTCATCTCCCCTTGATTGTTAGTTGAACGAATCGGGCCTTTAATGGCTGTTGACCTCCACCTATAATTCTTGAGTAGCTCGAATTCTTGATGTGGAGGTCTTTCAGCCAGTTAATTTACGATAAAAGGACTGAAACCCCGATATAGACAAAAAATTTTCCTCATTTTTGCAATGAAAAAGAATGAGGGAATTCAAAGGAGGAATTTTTTATTTAGCCGGCATTATCCTGGTTCTCTTGTTGTTGTTCAGATGGTTCTTCCGTTGGATCTGGTTCCTGTTCGTCGTTTGCTGTATTACAGGCGGCTAGCCCTGTGAAAAGCATGGCAGCAAATATTCCAACTGCAAATTTCTTTAATTTCATATGTTCACCTCAAATCCTTTATTAATTTTAGTTTCTATAATGTACTGGAAAATATACAGGATTTTTTAAAAAAGTTTGGTTCGTCAAAATGATTTTGTTCTTTATGAAAAAATGAATTTAATGAAAAAAAGGGAGGGATTTGATTAAAAAGGGAAATTTTTACATTGCATTTTTTAAAAGGCTGGTGTATTATATATTCACAGGCTACATTGTACGTATTTATTTAAGTTTTAACCTCTAATGTGAATATAGGGAGTTTTAAATCGGGACCCTAATGTCACGCCGGCCTTTGAGCGGAAGGCAGTCAGGTTTCTGCGAACACCCACTTAGTTGAAGTGGTGGTTTAAAACTTTTTTATAGCAAATACGGCAAATGTGGCTATATTTTTGAATCTAAATGAAACCGGTTACATAAAAACTGGTTTCTTTTTTTATTTAGTAAGTATAATAAAAAGTTATACTAAATTATTTTAATTTGATATTATACTTATAAACTAGAATCTTATAAAATAAGGGTGGATAAAAAAATGAAGGAGATGGTGATGAAGTGGAATTTCATTACGAAAAATTGGATCATGTTCAATTAGCAGCACCGGCAAATAGTGAGGAAACTGCCCGTCAGTTTTATCGGGATTTATTAGGATTTAAAGAAATAGAAAAGCCAGATCCATTAAGGAAAAATGGTGGTGTTTGGTTTCGTTGTGGCAATGTTGAGCTTCATATCGGGATTGAGGATCCTTTTTCTCCTGCTAAAAAAGCTCATCCAGCCATTCGTGTGAAACACTTATCTGCTATGAAATTATATTTAGACGAACAAGGCTATTTTTATACCGTTGATAAGAATTTACCAAATGCAGAACGTTTTTATCTTTCTGATCCATTTGGAAATCGAATTGAATTTTTGGAATGGAGGTAGGAAAGAAAACATAGTACAGTCCCTAAGCTCATGATATTTGAAAAAAATGATTGAAATGGGTATTTGGTATTAACGATGGAGGTTGTGTACGATAAAAAAATACAAATCCAGCAAATGTGCCGGATTTGTATACATAGGGCGAGAGCATATTTTTAGTAACTGGATAAAGTCCTACATTTTTAAGAAACAGATTTCATATGTTGTAGTAGGCATAAAAAAACATGAATCAATAGAAAAATGGGAAGAAAAAGCGACGTATTCCAAAGAATGGGAAAAAGAATGGATGGAATCTTCTAAATCGACGTGGGACATAACCTCCTCCAAATCCAGGTCCATATCCATATTGTCTGTTATGATGCGAATGATGCGAATTGTCATCCGGGCCTTCTCCAATAGGCATTAAGAGATATACATTATCGTTATCCATATTAACGATGATTCCTTCATATTGCTTCCCATCATTCATCTCCATCACAACGTAATAATTCTTATAAGATTTACAAAAATCCTGCAAATGTTTCTTATGTCCTTCATCCATCATTGAATTTTGATACATTGAAGTTGACGGGTTTCTGTTCATATCCCCATGTTGTGGTTGCGTAGGCTGATAATCTGATTGCTCTTGATTATACATGTTTATAAAATCCTCCCTCTATATACTTTAAATATCTTTCATTTTCTCTTGTTTTCTCACATTTACTCAAACACTTAATAAAGATTATTTGTGATATTTATGTTCGGGTATTTATTTCGGAAGATTCTAACATGTTTTT
>NZ_VDUW01000004.1 GCF_008039555.1 Cerasibacillus terrae | reverse complement strand
TTAAACTGTAAATGGGTCATTATTAATTCCTCCTACTATGTTTATCGTCGTTGAAAACATTGTACCATAGGAATTAATTTGGCCCTTTTTTGTTTATCCCTTTTTACACAATTATATGGACTTAATCCTAACCCAGATTACGGGTCACGATTAATCACTATTCGTGCCCGGATTTTCGCTAACCCAGATTATCGGTCACGATTAATCACTATTCGTGCCCGGATTGCCGCTTACTCTGATTTTTGGTCACGATTAACCTCTATTCGTGCCCGGAATTCCGCTAATCATGATTTTCGGTCACGATTAATCACTATTCGTGCCCGGAATTCCGCTAATCATGATTATTGGTCACGATTAATCACTATTCGTGCCCGGATTGCCGCTTACTCTGATTTTTGGTCACGATTAACCTCTATTCGTGCCCGGAATTCCGCTAATCCACATTTTTAAGCACGATTAACTCCTATTCAGGATCTTCCAAGCAAAATAACATCTCCTACTGTATGCATCATTTCTTTGTCACATAAAAAACGAATCTCCTCGGATTCGTTTTTACTTTATCTCCCAATTAATTTCTTTCAAGCTTTCATTTCTTAAATGTTCATTTGTTTTAGAAAAGGGTTTACTACCAAAGAAACCACGATAAGCAGATAGTGGGCTAGGATGTGGTGCCTTAATGATATAATGTTTCGTTGTGTCAATAAGGGCTTTCTTCTTTTGTGCCGCATTGCCCCATAAAATATAGACGACCGGGTGGCTTTTCTTATTTAATGTAGTAATAACTTTGTCTGTAAAATGTTCCCATCCTTTATTTCGATGGGAATGTGCTTGGCCAGCTCGGACAGTGAGCACCGTGTTTAATAAAAGAACACCTTGTTTCGTCCAATCAATCAGACATCCGTGATTTGGTGGTGCAATCCCTAGATCATCTTGCAACTCCTTAAAAATATTAACTAAAGATGGAGGTTGTTTCACTCCAGATTGGACGGAAAAGCTTAATCCATGTGCTTGATTTGGCCCATGATACGGGTCTTGCCCTAAGATAACAACCTTCACTTCAGCAAAAGGAGTGTAATGAAGCGCATTAAAAACATCATTCATTTGTGGGAAAATCGTATTCGCTTCGTATTCATTTTTTAGAAATTGCCGAAGTTGTTGGTAATACTCTTTTGAAAATTCCCTTTCAAGTAGTGGTGCCCAATCATTTTGTAAGATTTGTTCTCGCATATAATCATTCCTTTTTGTAGCGTACATACTAGTATAATAGAAATAACGAGATTATTATAGTTGTTCCTTTTGGATACGTCAGCTAAGATAATATTATGAAGGAGAGTGTGTCTAATGGTACATAAAGTTACATTAATGGATGCTTATCTCGTTGAAACATTGAGAAAATCAGGAATTTCTGATGATGAAATAATGGAGAAAGTGGAAGAGGGGAAGGTAGAAGAATTTCAACATGTCCATGAAAAATTTGATTTCACTTTGTTATATGGGCTTAAACATGAGCTACAAGAAATTCTTAAAGATGGCTACGAAATTAAGTTTCTAACGATTCATGGATTGATTAATCTATTAGAAATGAAATTTAAGAAAGAAAAGGGTACGGATTATGAAGAAAATGAATTTGTTCTGTCAAAATTAGTGTTGGATGAAGAAGAGGAGAACAGATTACGACAGATGGTATCGGCTAATTGGATGATTGAGAAGAAAGCCGATGGGTTAGTGATTAAACCGATTGAGTGATAGTAATTCTGGATTAATTTTTTTCTAGTGATATCCTATCATAGTTTGGGAAAGTCTAAGAATTCTATCATATAGGATAAAAAAAGATCGCATGATATTTGGACTACACATGCGATCTTTTAACATATATCTATCATGATGACGTACAAAAAAGTGGTAGTTTTTCTAAAAAGATAATATCATCTCGCTCACTAGCATCTCCTTCAGCGATAATAGATGCCTTTACTACTATATCACCACCAGCTTTTTCAACAAGATCAGCTAATGCTCGGATAGATTCTCCACTACTAATGACATCATCTACTAAAGCAACTCGTTTTCCTTTTATTAAGGCAACATCACTTACATCCAGGCAAAGCAGTTGTTTTGTTTGACTTGCTATGGATGTTGCTTGGCTTATGAAAGGTTGCTGCATATATGCTTTGACACTTTTTCTGGCAACAACATAATGTGACATATTCATTTGTTTTGCAAGTTCATGCACCAAAGGAATTCCTTTCGCTTCCGCGGTGACAAGGATATCTACTTCTGGCAATCGCTGTTTCAATTCATTTGCAGCAACTGTCGTCAACTCCGTATCTCCCAATATGACAAAACTTGCTAATTGTAATTCATCTTTTATTTTTACTATCGGTAAATGACGCGTAATTCCAGCTATTGTTATTTCATATGTTTGCATAAAAAACCTGCCCCAATCTTATGAATCAATTTATAACATTGGCTGACTTTGTATATATGCTACTCATGCGATGTGATTCATTTTTGGAAAGTAAATGTTTTCAAAGAGCAACCAATTTTTACAAAGCATCCAAATATAAATATGTAATACACGAACAATAATATCATTTTATGATAAATCGTTCAATATTATAGCGTATAATTATCAAAAAATGGAAATGAAAGCGCATCAATTGGTGATGTTGAACTATAAACACGAACAATACTTACATAGGTATAATCAATTATTACCAAAAGGTCTGATAGTAAGTTCTATTTTTAATGAGAAAAAGAAACAATGAAGGCCCAATATGATTAGAATGTCTCCTAATTGTCCTTCATCAAGCAAATGAAGACCATCCCAGGACTGGAAAGGTCTTTCATTGTTCTTCATCCTATTGTTGTGCTATTTTGCAAATTAGATGTTCCATATGAATTTATCGCAAGTTAACTGGCTGTAAGACCAACTAATTGAAGTTTAACTTTATTTTCATGCCAGTGGTATAGGGTGCTTTTGCGTAATTTCTTTAGCAACTCTTTCTGTTAATCTTTTTACTATTTTTGGCATAAGTGGTTTTAACACAGGGCGAATTAGCGATCCTTTCAATCCGTTTAATTGAATAGAAATGTGTGTACAAACTTCTGTGGTTTGATTGTTATCAAAGGCTTTAAAATAACCATTTCCATTAATTTTTCCCTGTAATCCTGAGAAACGAAACACTATTTTATTTGGTTTTTTCCATTCCATAATATGCACTTTTATTTGTACAGTTCTTTGTACAACCCCTAAATCTCCTTTTATTTTCCAATTGGATTGTTTTGGATTAATCATTTGGTGATGTATGTATCCATCTATACAGTAAGCCCAATTATTAACATCACTAATAAATGACCATACATGTTCAATTGGTAAAGCAAGTTTCATCTGATGTGTCCCAGCTGTCATGAAAATCTCCTCCTAATTTTAGAACCCGTGTGAATAAAAACGGTTATTTATGCGACCTCTTATTTATATGTACTGCCCAGTTTTATTAGAACAAATTCACTTTTATTTTTATCAGTCAGCCGAGAATACTTGCGGTTTCAGTCATGATAGGTTAAAGATTTAATAATGGAAACCAAGATTTTTAAGTTGAGAGGTGAGGACTTCCTATTAATTGAATACTCTCCTTATCTAGTTCACTTTTGACTTATTTATGTCGAATATTGCCAGGGAAATATTTTCAAAGGAATTTGAAAGCAAATATAGTAGAATATCCATATTATTCGTGGTAAAATTAAATCTATATGTCAATTTGTCTTTCTATAATAAAAATACTATTTGAATGGGAGGGATGTATGGCAATGGAGACAAGACAAAAGTTTATTTTACATGAACATGAAAATAATACCCAAACAAAAACTCCATCGAAAATCGCCTCTATTTTTGCGGATTTAAAGGCATTATTAAAATTAGTTGTTTTAATTATAAATGTTATGCCTGTAGTTACAGGATATTTATTAGCACTACACTTCTCAGGTGAATCTTTAACAAATCATATAGCTTCTTTTATTATAACGATTGTTGGTAGTTTTTTTGTTATTGCGGGTGCACTTATTTTAAATAATTGGTATGAAGCAGATTTAGATAAACACATGAAGCGAACGAAGAGACGACCAACTGTAACAGGGAATTTTTCACTCCATACGGTTTTAAAAGTGGGAATTATTTCCTCTATCATCGGTTTTGTGTTTTTAATGTTTACAACATGGGAAGCAACATTATACGCGTTTATCGGTTGGTTCACGTATGTTGTTTTATATACCTTTTGGACGAAACGAAAGTACACATTAAATACAGTTGTTGGAAGTGTTTCTGGAGCGGTTACACCGTTAATCGGTTGGGCAGTTATTGCTCCAAGCTATCATATTGTTCCAGTTATGTTATTTATCATATTATTTATTTGGCAAATACCGCATACATTCGCTATTGCAATGCGCCGGTATGACGATTATAAACGGGCTGGCGTGCCAATGCTTCCAGTTGTTGCTGGGTTTGAAGTAACGAAAAGGCAAATGCTTGTATGGATTATTACGTTATTTCCAATTCCGTTTTTCTTATTTTCTCTTGGAAAAACGTTTGTAATTATCGCGACGATATTAAATATTTTATGGATCATTCTAGCTATTAGAGGATTTTTTATGAAAGATGACATCAAATGGGCGAATATGATGTTTCGATCATCTTTACAATATTTAACGATATTATTTGGTATGATGATTATTATTTCGCTGTTTTAATATGGGGAAGAGGTAGATTAAATCTATCTCTCTTTTTTTACGTGAACAATTCTGAATATTAAACACTTTTATTGCGATTATCGTTTGAAATTGATATGCTGGGAAAAACAGTAAATTCATGTAGTAAAAATTGATGTTAAAAGGAGTAGAGCGATGGCAATTGTTACGGTAGACTTTGATGGAACCTTATTTCAAGGGAATTCCTTTAATGTGATGTTCAAAGCAGGACAAAGGGAATTTACTTATAAACAATGGAGAACAGTTTATGGCAATTTAACAAAAGCTGCTTTCCTTGGTACTGTGAAAGGAAAACAAGCTTTTCGGCATCAATTTTTTAAAGGATTTGCGAAAACATTTAAAGGGAAAACAGAAGAAGAATTGGATTACTTTTTTGAAACATTAGTCGAGTTAGGTGAAAAAGATGTCCATTATGATTTATTGGAAAAAGTAAAGGATCACCAAGCAAAAGGTGACGAAATTATTTTATTGTCTGGTGCTCTGAAGCCCTTTTTAAAAGCATTTATTAAAAAATTAGGTTTGGATGTGCATATTATTGGGACGGAATTAATGTATTATCCAAATAAAATATGTACTGGAGAAATTGGACCTATCGTTAATGGGGATGAAAAGGTAAAAAAAGTAAAAGAATGGATATTTCACAATAAGAAAAAAGGTTATTTACCCCAAGCTGATCAACAAATGATTTGGGCATATGCAGATAGTGAAAGTGATATTCCTTTACTTGAATTTGTTCATTATCCTGTTGTTGTAAATCCGAAAGCTGATTTAAAAACGGTTGCTTTCCAAAGAAAATGGCCTATTCTTGCTTCTTGAAAAAACTCCCGTACCTCACTGGGTTACGGGAGTTAAAAATTACGTAATTTTTTTGTTTTCATTCCTTTATAGCCTTTTCTACCAATTTCTTGAACATTATGTGTTGTAATATATGCATTTGGATCAACCAGTTCAATGATTTTCTTCAATTGAACGATTTCTTGTTTGTTAATCACAATATAAAGCACTTCTTTATTTGCTTTTGTATAACCACCGCGTCCATCTAAAACAGTCAGTCCACGGGCCATTCTATCGGTAACTTCTTGTAAAATTTGCTCTGGACAGGAGGAGATGATTAACACAGCAACACGTACATTTGCCCCTTCAACAACAACATCTATAATTTTTGCCCCGACATAGACAGAGACAAGTGTGTACATAGCCTTTTCTTGACCAATTATAAAGGCAGATCCGAAGATGACAAGGATATCAATAATCAGCATCCCTTTTCCGATACTCCAACCGAGAAATTTATTTGCTAATTGAGCTAAGATAGCTGATCCACCAGAGGTTCCACCAGCACGGAAGATGAGTCCGAGTCCAATTCCAACTGTTATTCCAGCAAATAATGCGGCCAATAATGTATCATTATTTATTTCATGTCCGATATTTACAGTGATATGCAGGAATAGAGAAGAAAATATAACAGAAATAACGGTATAGATCATGGTTCGTTTTGTGAAATATTTATAACCAATTCCCAAGAGTGAAGCATTTAATACAAAGTTGACAATACCTGGTGACCACTCAAATAAATAGTAGGTGACCATGGTAATCCCGATTACGCCACCCTCCGATAATCGGTTTGGAATAGCGAAATAATTCACACCGAAAGCGAATATAAATGAACCGATAATGACAAGCAAACTATCTCTTACAGTTTTTGCCAACATCATCCCTCCTATGGTCTTCGATTTAGCAAAATGTCACTACAAAAGGTTATTTTATAGTTAATATACCTTCTTTGCAACCATTTTCTTAAAATATTTACTACCCTAACTTTTTTAAAATAAACAATTTAAATATGGGGCATTCCATCACCAATATGGATGAAATTATAAATCTTGTCAAAAGGATGAGATAAAATTACACGTTTCCCTCTTTTCAAAATTTTTGAATAGAAATTATTTATTCGGGGAACGAAATAGTATATACTGGGTATATAATATATGATGCTATATAAAAAAAGGGAGAGAAAATAAATAAATGAAAGCGACAATTATTTTAGAACAAGATCAGCAAATTCAAAACCATTCACAACTAAGTGAATATGTAAACCAACAAAAAGGAGACTATGTATCTGTTGTTCTCCCAGATGCGTTAGCTATCGTTTTAAAATCAGTGGAAGAAAATAAACAGTCAACAGATTCAATTCGAATGACTGCAGGCTCCATTGCACGTGAATTAGGAAAAAGTAAAGTGAAAGAAGTTGATGTATCTAAAGAAGTGTTAGGAAAAGCATACAATCAACTAGAAGAAGCAAAAGTAATTACTGCTTTTGTAGAAGGTTGGAATCTAGGAAACTATTCATTCGATACATACAAAACAAAAATAGAACCTGTAAAAGCCGCATTATCCATTACAGGAGATGATGTAGAAGCACCGATTACCATGGGGGAAATCCGTGCAGCAGCAATGGCTTTCTCACGTGATTTAACAAATGAATTATCCAATGTGTTAAACCCACAAACATTCCCAAAACGTTTGCAAGAAGAATTGAAAGACACGGATGTTGAGGTTACGGTATTTGATAAAGCAGAAATTGAAAAGAGGGAAATGAATGGGGTTCTAACGGTTGGTCAAGGAAGTAAATATGACCCTTCCTTCGTAGAACTGAAATATTGTAGTGATCCTTCTAAACCCCTTGTTGCACTTGTAGGTAAAGGAGTCACATTTGATACAGGTGGAATTAGCTTAAAAGGTGGCCGTAATATTAGTGATATGCGCATGGATATGGGAGGAGCTGCAGCTGTTTCAGGTGCTATCAAACTACTCGCTGCATCTAGAGCGAAAGTAAATGTTGTGGCACTTATTCCAATGGTAGAAAACAATATTGATCAAGAATCTGTTTTACCAGGAGAAGTTATTCATTATAAAAATGGTAAAACCGTTCAAATTGGTAACACAGATGCAGAAGGTCGCCTCATTTTAGCGGATGGGTTAATCCGGGCAGGTGAATTAGAAGCCGATTATGTTGTAGATATTGCAACATTAACAGGTGCGATTGCGAGAGCATTAGGTTCTAAACTTGCTGGTGTATTTGGTGATGAAAAAGTGTTAACCCAAATGAAACAACTAGGTGATGAGAACGGTGATTTTAACTGGCCAATGCCACTTGTTGATGCATACGAAAGTTACTTGAAGAGTGATTATGCAGACATAAGTAATATTAGTAATAAAGGGGAAGCAGGCGCCATTACTGCTGCATTATTCTTACGTCATTTCGTACCAGAAAATGTAAAATGGGCACATGTTGATATGGCTGGTGTGATGGACAGTACAGAAAAAGGATATTACGGTAATTCAGCAACCGGATTTGGTGCAAGACTACTCGCCGACTTTGCAGTTGAAGTTTCAAAATAAAATAGGAAAAAGAAGAGATGTTTCCGTGAATGGAGACATCTCTTTTGTTTCGTATTATTTGTATAGTTGTATGTGGTTTACTCCTTTTAATATCGCAGACGAATCAATTCGTAGTCCCATCTGTAAATTTATGAATTTGCGGGAAACGGTAATCGGCGACGCTTAATCGAGCCTGTAAATTCCCGAATCCTGAAGAACGGTAATGAATAGAGCTTAATCATGCCCGAAACTCCTCGAATCCGAGAAAGTGGTAACGAATAGAGCTTAATCGAGCCCGTAAATCCCCGAGTCCGAGAAAGTGGTAACGAATAGAACTTAATCGTGCCCGTAAACTACCCGAATCCTGAAAAACGGTAACGAATAGAGCTTAATCGTGCCCGAAACTCCTCGAATCCGAGAAAACGGTAACGAATAGAACTTAATCGTGCCTGTAAACTCCCCGAATCCTGAAGAACGGTAACGAATAGAACTTAATCGTGCCCAAAACTCCCCGAATCCGAGAAAGTGGTAACGAATAGAGTTTAATCGTGCCCGAAACTCCTCGAATCCGAGAAAGTGGTAACGAATAGAGCTTAATCGTGCCCAAAACTCCTCGAATCCGAGAAAGTGGTAACGAATAGGGCTTAATCGTACCCAAAACTCCCCAAATTCGAGAAAGTGGTAACGAATAGAGTTTAATCGTACCCGTAAACTCCCTGAATCCGAGAAAGTGGTAACGAATAGAACTTGATCGAGCCCGTAAATCCCTGAATCTGAGAGAGAGGTAACGAATAGGCCATATTCGATCCTAAAAATCTCAGAAATGGAGAAGAGGGTAATGAATATTGATTAATCATGCCTGAAATTTCCATAATCATGAAAACCGGTAACGAATCCAATCCAATCCAATACAATCGAGCTTGGAATTCCTGGAAACCCGAAAAAGTGGTAACGAATCTTTCGTAATCTTGATTCGAAATAGCCGAGCCTATGATCCTCTTCTTATTTGTTTGAGCTTTCCTTAGCAAGACTAGGATTTGTAAGAAATACGTTCGCGTACACGTTCAAGGAGCCTTTGTGTCTTACATATTTGGATTATAATTTTTGAAGAGAGCATTGAAAAAAACTTAAATTTGGCCTTTCAAAGCTTTCTGAATAGCATATGCGAAGCCATGTTCATCATTTTTCTTAGTGATAAAATCAGCATACTGTTTGATTTCATCCGCGGCATTTTCCATGACAACGGCTTTTCCTGCCTTTTTTAACATGGAAATATCGTTATCATTATCTCCAATTGCCAATACGTCTTGCATGTCAATTCCTTTTGAATGTGCATAATTTTCGATGGCTTTACCTTTTTGAGCATCGATGTGATTGATTTCCAAATTGATTTTTGCCGAAGATGTAACAGCAAGTGTTTCGTCCTGTTGGTACAGAGCTCTTATTTCGGATAATTTCTTTTCATCCGGAGAAAAAACAAGAATTTTATATACTTGAATCATTTGTTTATTAAAAACGGTATCATAGTCAGTTGTAAATTGGACATTTTCATCAATAAACCTTGCTTCAATCTGCTGTTTAATTGCCTCTTCGGAAACTTCTGGGTTGGATGATTGAACAATATCAATGATAACTTGGGTGAAATATTCCTTACTTGTTGAAAAAACACCCTTATCTGTAAAAACTTCAAAATAAACATCGAGATTTTGACAGGTATTGGCAATTTCCCTTGCCGTCTTTTTATCTAGCGGAATCGATTGGGTTGTTTGTTCATCTGTTGTGTAAAGTACCGCACCATTTAGTCCAATAATTGGAAGATTTAATCCTACTTTTTTCAATTCCTTAGCGGCTGTTCCATAGGCTCTCCCAGTAGCAACGACGACCTCAATCTCCTGGTTAAGTGCATGTTGAATTGCTGCACTATTTTCCTTACTAACTTTTCCCATTTCATTTAATAATGTTCCATCTAAATCCGTCGCAATCAGTTTCAAATTGGTCACTCCTATCAAAATCATATCATGATTCGTACATCTAAACTGTATCACGTATAGAAGGATGTGTCACATTATTTTAATGTAAATATTTGGTATAGAAAAATGAGGATGGGTATTAATCGTGCCCGAAACCCGGGAATATCAGAACTCCCGTCACGAATAGGTCCTAATCGTACCCGAAACCCGAGAATATCGGAAATCTCGTCACGAATAGTCCCTAATCGTGCCCGGAACTCGATTTTATCAGAACTCCCGTCACGAATAGTCTCTAATCGTACCCGAAACCCGAGAATATCAGAACTCCCGTCACGAATAGTCTCTAATCGTGCCCTAAACCCAAGTATATCCCGAATGCCACTCACGATTCTGTCTTTTCACCATATTCCTTGATCCATTTGGTATAGTTTTTGATAATGTGTATTTGTTTTTAGTAAGTCATCATGATTTCCTCTTATCGCAATGTTTCCATCTTGTAAGAAGATGATTTCATCCATTTTTTCTACACCGGCTAGGTGATGGGTTACCCAAACAACGGTTTTGTCTGTTGTTGCTTGTAATAGGGTATCCATTAAGTCTTTTTCTGTGTTCGGGTCAAGTCCGATTGTCGCTTCATCAACAAGCATGATGGGAGTATTTTGTAAAAGGACTCTAGCAAATGCAATTCGTTGGCGTTCTCCACCTGAAAAACGATTTCCCATTTCTTCCATCGATGTCGCCATTCCTTTTGGCAACGAAGCGATCAACTCAGATAATTGTGCTTGTTCGATTACGGATATAATTTCTTCATCTGTTGCATCTGGTTTTCCAATCCGAATATTATTTTCGATGGTTGTATCAAATAGATGTGGTTTTTGATTTAAAACAGAGACTGCTTTACCTAGTAAATCACTGTGCATTTCTTCATTACCAATTAAAATTTTTCCGTCTGTCGGTTGTAAGGCCCCGGCGATTAGCTTCAATAATGTGGATTTACCTGTTCCACTTTTTCCGAGTACGGCAATTTTTTTCCCTGCCTCAATAGAAAAAGTTAAATCATGAATGACCTTTTTCTCTGATTGAGGGTACTGATAATCGACACCTTGAAGTGCGATATCTGGATGTTGATTTGATTCCCATGTATTTCTATTTGGAACATCAAGTGATACTTCCGTTTGTTCCACTTGTTGGATTCGTTTGATGGAATCTTTATATATTGGCAGATGTTCTACCGCATCCGATACCGGTGTTAAAGCATCGGTAACAGACAATGCCATTAATGTAAAAGCCGCAATCAGTGTCGGGGTAATGGTTCCTAAATCAGCCTGTTTATTTGCCCATAGAAGCATCAAAATTACAACAATGCCGATAACGAATTGTAAGATGGCATTCCGAAGATGTGTCCAATTTTGGATTTTACGCTCAGTTTTAATTAATTTTTCATCATTATGTTGTTGTCTTTGTAAAAATTCTTCGGTACGGCCGCTAGCTTGCCAGTCTGTTAAACCGAAAATAGCATCTGTTACTTGTTCATAGAGAGTTTGGCGTTCCTTTTTCAATTGGACATGGTTTTTTTTCGTCCGATAAAAAGATATCATTGGGACTAGAAAAACAAGTATACCAAGAATAAAGACCATCATAAATGCAAATACGATATCAAACACACCAAGGACGATTATTAAAACAGTATAGACAAATACCCCTAAAACACCTGGAATAATCGACCGTAAATATAAATCTTGTAAATGTTCAATGTCATCAGACAGAACACTTAATAAATCACCAGTTTGGTATCTGGAACGAAGGAATAATGCCTGTGGCTCGACAATATGATACAGACGTTTTCGCATATGTGCTAAAATCCGTAGTACGAGATCATGACTCACTAATTTCTCGACATATGGAAAAGCTGCTTGACCAATACTAAAGGCCCTTACGGCAACAATAGGAATATAGATAAGCATCACATTTTCTGGTCGTAAGGCAGATTTTGAAATTAAATAACCGGATGTAAATAGCAACATGGCACCTGATGCAATACCTAAGAAACCAAATAAACAAGCAAGAAGGAGTCGTCCTTTATATTGTTTGACATATGGATGTACCCAGTCTTTCATTGTTTATCCTCCCTCTCTATACCTTTCATCATATTGACATAATGGCTGTTACCTTGAAGTAATTCTTCATGTGTTCCATGTTCCACTAATTCACCTTGATGAAGCACAAGCAGTTGGTCCATATCTTTCATCCAGTGATATCGATGTGTCGCGAAAAAGACGAGCTTATTTTTGAAAAGCTTTAGCATGACTTGTTTGATATCATATTCTGTCTCAATATCTAAATGTGCGGTTGGTTCATCTAATAATAAAATCGGCTTTTTACTTAATAGGGCACGAGCCATGGCAATTCGCTGTTCTTGGCCACCACTTAAAGTCCGAGCACCTTCTCCGATTTGTTCATGAATGCCATTTGGTAATTCCTCAACAAAAGAGCTTAAACCAATTTCAGCAACAACTTTTCGAACTTCCTCATCTGTTGCATCTCGTTCATAAAAGCGAATATTATCTGCTAGTGATAATGGAAAAATATATGGATGTTGTGGGATATAGGCAATTTTCTCAAGCCAATCATCCCGGTGAAGAGAATCTAATTTCTCCCCATTAATTGAAATCGTTCCTTTCGTTGGGTGTAAAAATCCTGCTAATATATGAATGAAAGTAGATTTACCAGCACCACTTGCACCAACAATTCCAATCATTCCATTTCCTGTGTGGGAAAAGGAAATATCATGTAATCGAGTTTTCCCATCTGTTTCTAGCGTGATATCTTTTAATTGAATCGTGTTGTTCGTTTGATTCCAAGTTATTTTATTTTCCAATGAATTTTCATGATTCTCTGCATCAAGAATAGAATCGATTTCCTCCATAGCAACTTGCCCATCTAATGTCGCATGATAATCTTTTCCTACTTGACGAATCGGTAAAAAATATTCCGGCGCTAAAATGAGTATCGTTAGGGCTGGTAATAACTCCGTTGTCCCATCTATTAACCGAAATCCAAGTCCAACTGCAACAAAGGCAATCGATAAACTCGTAAAGAAGTCTAGTGCAAAGGAAGAAAGAAAGGCAATTCGCAATGTACGCATGGTTGCTTTCCGATATTGTTCACTTACATGGCTGATTTTTGTTTCATGTTGTTTGCTTTGGCCAAGATATTTTAATGTGTCTAATCCTTTTAATGAATCAATGAAGTGATTAGATAAAATTCGATATGTTTCGTATTGGCTATCTGCTTGTTTTTGCGCAGCTAGTCCAAGTAGAATCATAAAGATAATAACAATTGGTACGGTCACGATTAATATTACGGCTGACTTTACATCCAATGTAAAAACATAAATAACAATGAGGGTAGGAATGAATAATGTGCGAATAATACGCGGAATCGCAATCGTGATATAATTTTTCAAATCATTAATACCTTCGACAAGAAGGGTGACTAATCTTCCAGTACCAAGGCGTTGCACAAAGGCACGACCATTTTTAAAATAGGTTTGAATTAAATGTTTGCGAAGGTTCTTTCCAATTTGTTCGGCAAATTTTTCGGAAACAAATTGTTGTAAGGTGGTTATGAAATGTTTGAACATAAAGGCAATGAAAAAGAAAAAGATATCTGATAGGACATAACTAACTTGTTGGCCTTGGAATAAAAAGGTAATTGCCCGAGCCAAAAAGATGGCTTGGGCAACCGTACCTATTGCTTCCAAAATAGACAGAATACCTAGTAATAAATATACTTTTTTACTTCCTGGATATGTTGGAAGACCCTTTTTACGTTTCATTAGTATGTGACATCCTTTTTCGTAACACGTTTACGAAAGATATAGTAACTCCAAATTTGATAACCTAATACAAATGGTAGCAATACAAGAGAAGCAATACTCATTACTTTCAGTGTATACGCACCAGATGCGGCATTATATACGGTTAAACTATACGCTTCATTGATGGAACTAATCATCACTCTTGGGAACATCCCGATGAAAATGCTAGCACTTAAGAGCAAGATGGTGAGGCTTGTCATTGTAAATGCCCAACCATCTCGTTTTTTATTATTTAGTATTGCTCCTAGAAGCAGAGTTACCCATGTTAAAATTGGTAAAATAATCCAGAGGTTTCCATGGTATGTGAAAATATCTGTTTTGATAAACCCAACTATAGCAAATAATAGAACGAGAATTAATGTAACTGGTGCAAGCTTTTTAGCTACTTTACGAGCACGCTCTTGTAATTCTCCTTCTGTTTTCAAGGTGATAAATTGTAATCCGTGAACAATACAAACAAATAGGAACATAACACCACCAAGGAGTGCGAATGGATGAAGGAATTGGATAAATCCACCAACCATTTCTTTATCTTGATCAATTGGCATTCCAGTCATGAAATTAGCGAGTACGACACCCCATAAAATAGGTGGCAAGGAACTCCCGATAAAAATTCCCCAATCCCACATGTTCCTCCATTTTTTATTTTCTACTTTACTACGGAATTCAAATGCAACACCACGAATAATCAATGCAAGTAGCATGAAGACTAGTGGAATATAGAAACCACTAAACATTGTTGCATACCAGTGTGGGAAAGCGGCAAACATGGCTCCACCTGCAGTTATTAACCAAACCTCATTTGCATCCCAAAATGGCCCAATGGTATTGATATAAACCCGTTTTTCGATATCATCTTTTCCTAAAAATCTAGCAACTGTTCCAACCCCAAAGTCGAAACCTTCTAAGACGAAAAATCCGGCAAATAAAACAGCGATGAGTAAAAACCATAATTCATTGAGAGACAATTTCGGTTCCCTCCTTACTAAATGGATCGGTTGTCATTGGTGTTTCTTTCTTTTTCGTACTATCTTTCTTAATATGTTTTACAAATAGGTAAACCATTACTGCTCCTAAAATAGCGTATAGGAGGTTAAACGTGACAAGCGAGAATAGGACTTCATTTGCTGTAACACTTGGTGATACGGCATCTTCTGTTTTCATGACGCCAAATACGACCCATGGCTGACGACCTAATTCTGTTACAATCCATCCAACTGTATTACCAATAAATGGTAAGGCAATTGCCCAAACCATTAGTTTTAAGAAACGTGGGTGCTTTTCGAGATTATCTTTTCGTGCAGCATACCAACCATAAATGGCAACCATTAACATAAGTGTTCCGCTAACAACCATGGCACGAAAACTCCAAAATATTGTTGGGACATGCGGAATATAATCCCCTGGACCATATTTTTCGACATATTGGTCTTGTAATTCATTTAACCCTTGCAATGAACCACTAAACTTATTATATGAAAGTAAGCTGAGTACATATGGAATATCTAATGACCAATCATTTGTCTTTTCATCTGAATTGATCCCTGCAATAACAGTAAATGGTGCCGGATCTTCACTATGTTCCCAAAGTGCTTCCGCTGCAGCTAGCTTCATTGGTTGTGTTTCTACTAAATTCTGTGCTTGATTATGTCCTGTTACAAGAATGAATAAAGATGAAATAGCTGCGACAATAATAGAAATTTTAAATGATCGTTTAAACATATCTACATCTTGCTTTTTGGAAATTTTCCAAGCACTTACTCCAGCAATTAAGAACGCACCAGTTGCAAAAGCAGAAGTTAGCACATGCGGAAATTGTACCCATAATTGTGGGTTTGCTATAATTTCCCAGAAGTTCGCCATTTGTGCACGACCATCTACTACTTCATAACCAACAGGAGATTGCATAAATGAGTTAGCAGATAGAATCCAAAATGCAGATAAAATCGTACCTATTGAGACGAGCCACACAGATAAAAGGTGAACACGTTTGGATAGGCGATCCCACCCAAATACCCATAATCCGATAAACGTTGATTCCATGAAGAAAGCGAGCAGTCCTTCAATAGCTAGTGATGGACCAAACACATCCCCGACAAAACGAGAATAAGTTGACCAGTTCATTCCAAATTGAAATTCTTGTAAAATCCCGGTAACAACTCCAACAGCGAAGTTTATTAAAAATAAGGTTCCCCAAAACTTTGTCATCCGCTTGTATTTTTCATCATCTTTTACAACGTACATGGTTTGCATAATCGCAATAATTAATGCAAGTCCAATGGACATCGGAACAAAAAAGTAATGGAAAATAGTAGTGGAAGCAAATTGGAGTCTAGCTAACCAGAGTGGATCCATGATGTTTTCTCTCCTTTTTTTGATGTTTTTCCTGTCACAGCTTATATATTCCAGTTTCCAACATGAGCATAGTAATAACTATACTACTTATAGTATAAAGGAAATAAATGCTCATGAATGCACAAACTGTTACAGTCATTTGACTATTTATTGACAACTTATTGAACAAATTCGCTTTTTTGTTGTCAATGATTTCAATCACATAATATCACAGGAATATAACATTTTATAACATGTAATTCGGGGAAAAATAAGAAAATATGCTTATATATATTGATATAACAACGTTTAAGGTAATTAATGAACATTGTGTGAATAGCTTCACAGAATGTTCAAATTTGATGTTGTTATCTTTTAGTATACTTGGTGTGTAAGGAAGTAATAACCAAAAATGGAAGGGGCAATTCAAATGGCAAAATCATTGTTTCATGCTAAAGCACAGTTACAGGAAGGTCTTCAAGTAAAGGCAACTTCAAGGAATTTTGAAATTACCATTGATGAACCAAAAGAACTCGGTGGAACAGACACAGGAATGAATCCAGTTGAATTAATGTTAGGTGCACTTGGAGCATGTCAATCAATCGTTGCACGAATCTTTGCGAAACAATTTGATATTGAATTTGATGATTTCTGGGTGGAGCTTACCGGTGAATTAGACACAGATGGTTTCTTACATAAAAGCGATGCCCGTCCAGGCTTTCAATCTATTAAATATGATATTCATATCCAAACTGACGCCCCGAAGGAAAAAGTAGAAGAATTTGTCGCATTTATTGAAAAAACATGTCCAGTTGGAGACACAATCGCCCATTCAACGAAAATGGAAGTAAATGATATTATTATAGAAGATAAATAAAAAGAGGAAAGCAGAAGTCCAAAGCCCTTGTGAAAAGGGTTTTGGACTTTTTTATTAATTGAGGCCGCTGCTCAGAGCCCGAGCGAATAGCCAATTTTGCATAACGGTCGCTGACGCCGCCACTCAGAGTCCGAACGAATAGCCAATCTCGCCCCCCCCGGTCGCTGACGCCGCCACTCAGAGCCCAAGCGAATAGTCAATTTCGCACAACGGTCGTTGACGCCGCTGCTCAGAGCCCGAATGAAGCATCAATCACGGCAAATGGTTAATCAGCGAATCTTTACGCTGCACCATGCAATACTTTTGGTTAAAAATTGCGTTAGAAAATTTTCTACATTATAATAAAATCACTTTAATAGAAAGTGAGGTCGTTAACATGACCGATGGGAGAAAGTGGCTTTCCTATATTACATATGAAAAAGATATAACCATTCAGCCTAGTGAGGAAATAATAGAGTTTTTCTATGGGGCTGAAGTGATAGGTACATTACATCTGGATGAGGAAGGTTTTCCGAGTGGTTACTATTCTTACTATGAAGCAAATCAGTATCCCGCGATGACGGAGGGGGATTTTCTAGCTCGTCTTCGTGAATTTGAGAAAGAAATCATTGATATGTTTGATGATTCTTATTGTTATAGAGTGGTATCCCGTCATTTAGACGGAGGTTTTTATGTTGAATATCGGAAAATGATTGACGGGCATCCACTAATTATCGAAACGATTGATGCGTATTTTCGAGAGGACGGTATATTATATCAACTTGATTTTCCGACAAGAGATGTATCGTTTAATATGACATTAGCAGAGATTAATGAAATGAAATTGAAAGAAGAGTATGTGGATTGTCTTCCCTTAAAAATAAAACTTCAATATATCAATCATCAATTGTATGAAAATGGGGATGATAGATTCCATTATGTGTATGAAATTGGAAACAATGCTCCATTTATTGGAAACGATGGGGTCGAGCAAATGGATGAGGAAGAAGAGATTTCTATGTTTGAATCATCACTTACAACGGATGATACCGTATTTATTGAAATTGCACGGAAGAAATTAAAGGAAATCATGCCGGATATATGTGTAAGTGAAGTAGGGAAAGATGAGACAGATGAAGATATGACGATTTATTTTGAACGATTATTAGAAAATGTTTCCCTTGATCTACATGTTCAGGTGACAATTGATAAAAAGGAACGTGTCATGACAGGTTTGTATGTTAATGAAGATTGTTATGCTCTTGGGACATTACCTGAAGGAGAATTTTTATCAAAAGAAGAGGCAAAGAAACATTTACTAAATAACATTCGTGTCATTCCAAACTGGACGTACGATGAAGAGGAAGATTCACGTCTTACCCGTTTTTGGGATATTGAAGCACCATATGCGATGGATGCGGTAAGTGGGGAACCGTTTATTCTTCGCTCAGATCGTGTTATAAAGGAAGGTGTGCGAAAATGAGTTTGGAAACATTAAAGAAATGGTTAGAGACTGCAAATACGACATGTACTTTTACAGAAGATGATGATGACGGGATGTTTTCTGTATATCTAGATGATGAAGAAATTGGAATGATTCAATTGAACGGGGATGGGTCCTTTCAATCTTATGAAACATATGATGACAGAGAAGTTCACGAACGGTTATCGAATGAGGAGTTATTTAAGCGAGGAAAAATGATTTTACATGATGTATTCGAAGAACGAGCAAAACAATTTCCACTGGCAACGGGTGTGGAACTTGGAATGTATACGGTATCCTTGCATCCTGTTGATGAAACTGGGAAGGAATTACCGATATATGCATTATCCGTTACCATGTATTTGGATGGCATGGTAGAAAGTATTACATCGCCAGAAGGGACATTCCGCGTAGAAGATATAGAACTTCTTTTCACCAAAGAGGAATTGAAAGAAAACTATATTGCATCCCTTCCACTTTCACTTAGATTTATGAAATATGATGCAGAAGAATATATTGGAGGAGATGATACGTATCATCTTGTTTATGATGTCATAAGTGAAAGCCCGCTTGTTCATCCAAATGGGGAACTAGAATTTTTTGAAGAAGAAGAGGAAGAAAATGATGTTGATCCGGAATGGGCAGATCTTACAAAAGACTTTATAGAGAAACATATCGCACCAGTTGATATCAGGGTAGTAAGTACTGTGGATTCAGATGATGTTGGCCCGAATTCAGTGGAAGTCACTTTCATTCGTATGTATAAAGGCATCCGAGTAGGGGATCGGTCAACCCTTCATTTTTCAAAAGAATTCAAACGCGTCATTCATGCGGAACTTGATGTTTCGCTTTATGCGGAGATTGAAGAAAGTGCATCACCAGTTATGACAAAAGAAGAAGTACGAAAAGCATTATACAAAGAACTTGATTTTCACATTGCACCAAGCTATAAAGATGAAGAATACGAAGACGACTTCATTCATGTGTTCGAAAGAGGGTATGTCGAGCGGTTCCCAGATGGAAAAGGAGCAGTACATGCATATGATGCAGTGACAAAACAACCATGGTATGTAAACACATCTAGTATAATAGAAGAATAGGAGAGAAAAACTTCTTCATTCCTGCTTCGTATTTAAAACTCCTCCACTTCAAACAAAACGTAAAGTTTTAGGTGGGGGAGTTTATTGCAGGTATTTTTTCATTGCAAATAAAATGTTCCGTAATCATCGCTTAATGCTTGGGAAATAAAGCATAAAAAAATCCAAAAACGCACTCACAGCGGTTTTGGATTTTTTATGTTTTAACTAGATTTAAGATGTAATGGATGGAAAGTGTGGGAGCACTTCTGCGGCTAATTCTTCCATCACATCTTCTGCATCACGTTGTCCATATTTTAAGTTCAGCATGACATGATTGACTCCGATTGCTTCTAATGATTTCAAAAACTGGATAAGGTAGTTTCTGCCCAATTGAAAACCGAGATGAATTGGTCTTGGTTCTCTATCGGGATCTTCTGTTAAATCAATATATAATGATTGTAGAAACGGCTTGAACGTTGATGTTGTATTACGCCATGCTTGAACAGTTTGCGCTTGCTGCTCTAAACCTCTTGGATAATACATCCAGCCATCCCCATGTTCACTAACCCAGTCAAATGATTGGCGACTGGACCCAGTAATAATGATTGGAATGTCATTTTGATAAGGTTTTGGTATAACTCCTGCATTCCCTTGGATTTTACCAACTTTACTATCAATAATTGGGAAGTTTTCATGTAATACTTGTTTGAAATAACCGAATGTTTCTCGAAAAGCTTCCCCACGAGATGGAATGTTAATATTAAAAGCTGGAAATTCTACACGTCGGTCACCAGAAGCAATCCCTAAGACGAGTCTTCCTTTTGATAATTGGTCAACAGATGCTGCTGCTTTTGCTAAATGAATTGGGTGTCTTAGTGGAAAAACGATACTTCCAGTTCCTAATGCAATCTTTTCAGTATAGGCACTTAATAATCCTAAATAAACCCATGGGTCATAAATTTGTCCGACATCACCAAAGTATGGGTCATGAAGTGGGATATCTCGTACCCATAAAGCACCAAATCCCAATTCATCTGCTTTTTGAGCCATTTGGATATGATTTTCCATGGTGGGAGTATCTCCACTGTATGACTCAATTGGAATAAATAGCCCAAGTGTTAGTTTGTTTTCTTTGAAGATTCGTTTATATCCATTTTTATGTTGGAATGTTTCCATTTGTAATTCACTCCGTTTATGCTTACTTTATAGATGATAAAGCTTCATTAATGGTAGTATCCCCATCGATTAATTCAATTGTTTGATTAAATGTTGCGTCTATATCAAGTGCTTGAACAGCGATATCAGCTACATTTTCTCTAGATATGCTGCCGTCTTTTCCTAAATCAAGTTTTGCTTCTATTTTTCCTGATGGCTTTTCATTCGTTAACCAACCCGGACGTAAAATCGTGTAGTTTAATGAACTGTTGCGAAGTCGTTCATCTGCTCGTTTTTTAGCTGTATAGTAGGCTTCCATTCCTTCTTTCCAATTTTTTGGTGTATCGGAATGAAGGGCACTTACCATGATAAAACGTTTGATGTGATGTTTTTCGGCAGCTTCAATCGATTTAAAAGCTCCATCTAAATCAACAAGCATTGTTTTATCTGCACCTGTATGTCCGCCAGAACCAGCTGTGAAAATGATTGCATCAACATCCTCTGCTGCTTTTAAAACACCGTCTTCTGTTTCTAAATCAGCGATTACTGTTTCGACTCCTAAATGATTGAAAAAATCGGCCTGTTCTTGTTTACGAATCATCGCTGTGACCTGATGTTTTTCTTGCTTTGCCAAACGTTGAACAATGTGACGACCGATTTGACCATTTGCGCCAACAATAAGTACTTTCATGAAATCTCTCCTTTTCATGTCGTTTTGAAATAGAAAGAGGAAAGGGATAGCTAAGATTTCATTCATTTCCCTTCCTCTAACTTTTCTATATATCGGGAAATATCGATATATAATATACAGGATATAAAAAAAGATAAATAAATATGTGTAGACTCTATCTGATAACAAATACATGAAACCAATCGCTTTAAATATGATCCATGATACATCGTTTTATTTCTTTTATTTGAACTTCATTTCGTTTGTAATATGTCCACTGTCCTTTACGTGTAGACTCAATTAAACCGACATCTTGCAGTGTAGATAAATACTGAGATACGGTTGATTGGGATAGTTGTACTTTTTTTTGAATATCACTAACACATACACCATCTGGATACACTTCTGGGAAGTATTTACTCGGTTCTTTTAACCATTGTAGGATTTGTACCCGAGTTGGATTGGACAAAGCCTTATAAACGCGAATTAGCTCCATGTTATTCACCACATATCATTTATTTCCTTTATTATATATTTAGAAATCTCGATATGCAATGCTTTTGCTTACTTCCAATCACTATACTCTTTCCCTAATTGATAGGCTTTTGTTAATAATTCTTGCTGATAGGCTTCAAATTGTGCAGGATCTAAAGCTTGTTCGGATAATGTTTCATAAAGAATTTCAACTTTAGAATGGGAAATACCTGTAAAACCTGCTAGCCCGACATTTAAATAATGGTCTATCATGGTGTCGTACTTACGCTTAGCAAATTGTGATTTTTCTCCCCCAGCTAGTCCAATCCATAAAGCTCTTTCATGTGGAAGCTTACTGTTTCCATAGGCATAATTATAATTCCATACTCGATCAATATATCCTTTTAGCATGGCTGGGATATTATACCACCAGACAGGAAAGACAAATGCAAGTGCATCATTTCTATTCATCCGTTCTATTTCCTGGTGAACAATTGGCGAATACTTGTATGTTGAATTTGTCCAATCTGGTTCATCCTTTTCATAAACAATTGGATTGAATTCTTCTTGGTATAAATCTAGAAATTCCACTTCATGTCCCGCATCTGTTAAGCCTTTTGTAAATTGCTCTGCAACCTTCGATGTTAGGGAGTCCTTTCGTGGATGAGAAAGAATGGTTAAAACTTTCATTTTGATGTCCTCCTTTTGATGTGTGAAAGTAGTTCAAAAGCCCTTCCAATATTCATGTTAAAATAGAACTCCCACCTAAACAAGAGGGCACATTTATGTTACTTAGTATAAAAGGAAGAATAAAGTAAATAAAAAAAGTAGCAAACCCACTTGGGAATGCTACTTTTTTATATTAATATGCCGCTTTAAAGATGTCAATGATGTCTTGTTCTTTTCCTTGAATTGGGTTACTTACGGCGTTACCATCTTCTAAAGCAAGCTTGGCCATTTTTTCAAAGTCTTCCTCTTTCACACCTAATGCACGCATGTTAGACGGAATATTGACATCTTCGGATAATTTACGAATGGCAGCAATTGCTTTATCTGCTGCTTCGCGAACAGATAGGCCTTCAATATTTTCACCCATGAATTCTGCAATATCAGCAAATTTCTTCGGATTAGAAATAATGTTAAATTCTTCAACATGTGGTAGTAACACAGCGTTTGCCACACCATGTGGAATATCATACAATCCACCTAATTGGTGTGCCATCGCATGGACATAGCCTAATCCAGCATTATTAAATGCCATACCAGCTAAAAGGGATGCATGTGCCATGTTTTCACGTGCTTCAATATTTTGACCATAAGCTACTGCTTGACGTAAGTTCGTTGAAATTAATTTAATCGCTTGAATGGCCATGGAATCTGTTACTGGATTAGCACCTAATGATACATAGGATTCAATCGCATGTGTTAATGCATCCATTCCTGTAGCTGCAGTTAAGCCAGCAGGTTTTCCAACCATAAGTTCTGGGTCATTAATGGATACTAGTGGTGTATTTCTCCAGCTAACGATAACAAATTTGATTTTTTTCTCTGTGTTAGTGATTACACAGTGACGAGTAACTTCACTACCAGTACCAGCAGTTGTGTTAACACAAACAATTGGTGGTAATGGATTTGTTAATGTTTCGATACCTGCATAATTTTCATAAAGATCTCCTTCATGTGTAGCAGCAATTCCGATACCTTTCCCACAGTCATGTGCACTTCCACCACCAACTGTAACAATTAAATCACAGTTTTCGTCTTGAAATACTTTTAATCCATCACGAACATTCGTGTCTTTCGGATTCGGTTCCACTTCATCGTAAAATGCGTAGGTTATTCCAACTTCGTCTAGAGAATTTATTACTTTTTCTACAGGACCTCCTGGTAAAGAACGTAAAAATCCGTCTGTAACGATAAGTGCTTTTTTACCTCCAAGAATTTTACAACGCTCTCCAGTAACTTTCACAGCACCGCGTCCAAAAAAGTTCACATTAGGCATAAAAAAATCATACATATTACATCCTTCTTTCTAGTAGATTTTTCGCAGACTAACTGGCTGTAAGACCTCCATATCAAGAATTCGAGATACTCACAGAATTATAAGTGTAGGATCAACAGCCAGTAAAGGCCCGATTCGTTCAACTAACAATCAGTGGGAGAAGGAGAAGCCTCCCCCTGATTGAAGTTTCACTTTATCTCACATCTATGGGAGGTGAGATATGAATGAAATGACTTAAATCATTTCCTTTTATATGTTTTCCACTTCATGATAAAATATAAACATCAATCAAACAAGAAGGCACATTTTTGTGCCTAAGTATAAAATGGTAGTAAATAGAGGAGAGCGAATCATTATGATTGATATTAAAACAGGTGAAAATCATTGTGAAGAGTGGCCGGATACATCTCCCTGCTTAGTAGAAACAACGATAAAATTAATTAGTGGAAAGTGGAAGGGTATTATTTTGTATCATTTGCTTGATGGGACAAAAAGATTTAATGAACTTCGGCTGCTAATTCCAACCATTACACAGCGAATGCTGACATTACAGTTACGTGAATTAGAAGAACAAAAAATTATTCATCGTGAAGTTTACCCTGTTGTACCACCAAAAGTAGAATATTCTCTCACAGAATTTGGTGAAACATTGCGACCAATTATTGTAGATATGAAACAATGGGGAGAAAAATATACGAAAGAAGTTTTACATATAAAAAATATATAAACTTTTATTTAAAAGTAGTCTCCACTGTATGGGACTACTTTTACTTTTTTCATGCATTATTTTTCATTTTAATCCCGACATTGCGTGCAAAATCTGCTCCTGGATATTAGAAAAAAGTATGCTCAGGAATTAGTAATAGGGAATGAATCCATTTTTAAGAAGTTGCATACATATTAAGAAGAACTTATTTTAAATAGACGTGATGAAAAAATCGGAGTGATTAAAACGAAATTTTCAATTGCAAGCAGTAAAAAATGGTGAACGTTTAATCAAAAGCGAACGGGGGAGAAGTCATATGAAACCATTTATTGGTGTAACACCATCAATGGAAATAGATGAATCGTATTATATGATAGCAAATGCAAATATCAAAGCAATTCTAAAAGCAGGTGGAATCCCAATTGTTCTACCTTATTATAATGGTGAGGCAGATATAAAGCAGATTGCCGAAAAAATAGATGGCCTTTTAGCAACTGGTGGTTATGATATTGATCCAACGCTATTTGGCGAAGAACCACATCCTAAACTTGGTACGATTATTCCGAAGCGTGATACGTTTGAAATAGCTTTGATAAAGGAAATGTTGGCTAATAACAAGCCAATTCTTGGTGTCTGCAGGGGAAGCCAAGTATTAAACATTGCCACAGGTGGTGACATGTATCAAGATATTTATACACAATATCAGGATCATGAATTATTGCAACACCAACAAAAAGCACCATTAAGCCATGGCTCTCATTATGTAAACGTTACTCCAGGAAGCTTACTTGCAAAAATTACCAATACACACAAGCTGCGAGTAAATAGCCGTCATCATCAAGCAAACCGAAATGTAGTTGCCCCATTTCAAGTAAGTGGAACAGCGAGTGATGGTATAATTGAAGCAATCGAAAATAAAGAACATCATTTCGCACTCGGACTTCAATGGCATCCCGAAAATATGCTAGAAGCCGATGATGAAGCATCTTGGAAAATTTTTAGAGCATTTATAAGGGCTTGTGGGAAATGAAAATGTGAGTTTGTTGATGGGATTGAAGGGATGACTAGTGATGTGTGTTTCTTGGCATAAATATTTGCGAGTATGACCGTGGAATGTGCGTTCTTGAATATTACTAAGAAGGGAATGAGAGAATGAAAATTATTGATACACATTGTGATGCATTATATAAACTTCAAATAGCGAAAAGGGGAAAGCAATCTCTCCCACTAACTTTTCGAAATAGCGATGAATTAGATACAAATTTTAATCGATTGAAAAGGGGAAATCATTTTGCACAGTTTTTCGCATTATTTTTAGAACCGGATATTCCTTCCTATGAAAAATGGGGTTATCTTATGGAACAGATTGATTTATTTCATTCCGAGGTTTTAGCGAAAAATCCGGAAATGGTTCATATCAAAAAATGGGATGATTTTAATCATTTAGAAGATGGACAAATTGGTGCTGTTTTGGCATTAGAGGGTGCAGATGCGTTTGGAAATGACCTAATTAAATTAAGACAGCTCTACCGTGAAGGTGTCCTTTATATCGGATTGACATGGAATAATGCGAACCTTTGTGCAGATGGGGCAGGGGAGCCAAGAGGTGGAGGTTTAACCTTGCTTGGTAAAGAAGTCGTACAATTAAATAATGAAAATAAAGTGTTTACAGATGTGTCTCATTCTACGGTGAAGGGTTTTTGGGATATACTTGAATTATCGGAATACCCAATCGCAAGCCATTCCAATGTTCGCGCATTGTGTGATCATCCACGAAATTTATATGATAATCAAATTGAAGCAATGTTTAAGAAAAACGGGCTCATCCATGTGGTGTTTAATCCACCATTTTTAAAAAAGGATAGTGAAACAGCCACGATTACCGATGTCATCCAACATATAGATTATTTATGTTCATTAGGTGGAGTGAAACAAATCGGATTTGGCTCTGATTTTGATGGAATTTTTTATTATGTAGACCAATTAGAAAATGCAGCCCACTATGAGAATTTAATAAATGAACTTTTAAAACATTATAAAGAAGAGGAAGTACGAGGCTTTGCTTATCAAAACTTTTTAAATAATCGACCAGGATGCTCATAATTTACCACGTATAAAAAAACATAGATTTCACATTTTAATAAGGAATAGATTTTTCTATTCATATCCCACAAGGAGTGATCACACATGGCAGAAGACAGGAACAATAACAATAAGTTACTTGTCCCTGGAGCGGAAGATGCGATCAACAACATGAAGGATGAAATTGCAAATGAACTTGATGTTGAATTAGGCGCTGATACGACTGCACGTGATAACGGTAAAGTGGGTGGCGAGATGGTCAAAAGAATGATTCGAATCGCCGAAGAAACAATGAGAGAGAGAAGGAACTAAGTTTATCTTTGAAGTAGGTTGGTTGTAATTATGTTTGAAAAAACGACGGCCAACCAGGAATCACGGGCCAAAAGAAAGGTGCTCCTCTTATAGGGGAGTGCCTTTTTTAACGTGGCTTTTCATATAGAGGAAAGTGCTGGAGATTTAACTGGATACATGTAAAATGATCAAATCGACAAAATTCGAGGTATTTCGGGGAGTGACAGGCACCGACCAAAAAACATGACATTTGTCATTGAAACATCTGACATTTATGACTTATAACTTACTCTTTTTTTTCCTAAGCTAAATATAGAGTTATCAATGTTTCCGTTTAGGAGGAAATGAGATGGATCAAAAGAAGAAACAAGCACAGCTTCGAAAGAGCATTATTCCTTTTACAAAGTCAAATAACGCTTCAAGTATTTTTCAAATGATAAACACTGTTTTACCTTTTTTACTATGTTGGTTTTTAGCCTATAAAAGTTTAGCTGTTTCTATTTGGTTAACTGTACCGTTTATTGTTTTAGCATCAGGATTTTTAATCCGGACATTTATTATTTTTCATGATTGTACACATGGATCCTTCTTCAAAAGCAGTAAAGCAAATCGCTATGTCGGAACATTTACTGGTATTCTTACCTTTTTTGCTTTTGAAAAATGGAAACGAAACCATGCCATCCATCATGCGACAAGTGGTAATATAGATAAACTTGGAACTGGTGATGTGTGGATTATGACGGTTGAAGAATATCTAGCCGCATCAACATGGAAAAGATTTGCTTATCGTTTATACCGAAACCCAATCATCATGTTTGGATTTGGTCCACTTTATTTATATCTTGTTTCGAATCGATTTAATCGAAAAGGTGCGAATAAAAGGGAACGCCTGAACACATATTTTACTAACATTGCGATTGTCATCGTGCACGGACTTCTAATTTGGGCGATTGGCTGGCAGGCATATTTAATTATTCAGTTGCCAATGATGTTTATTGCGGGTTCGTTAGGAATATGGTTGTTTTACGTACAACATCAATTCGAAGACTCCTATTTTGAAAATGAGGCGGAATGGAGCTTTGTTAAGGCAGCAATCGATGGAAGTTCCTATTACAAATTACCGAAAGTGTTACAATGGATGACAGGTAATATCGGCTTTCACCATGTGCATCACTTAAGTCCGAAAGTCCCGAACTATCATCTTGAAAAGGCACATGAGTCTGTTCCTCCATTAAAAGAGGCAACAACAATCACATTGAAATCGAGTTTACGAGCCATCCGCTTCCGTTTATATGATGAAGTGAATCGCTCATTTGTCGGCTTTAAAGAAATAAAAGCATTACAAAAGAAAAGAAAATTGGATGTGGCATTACAATCAAATCCCACAATACAAGAAAAATAACAACAACCACCTTCTTCTTAATCTTAAGAAGGAGGTTTTTTCAATTCAAATAGATTCTGTCCGGAATTGTGTGTAAAATGATAACTTTATAATGGTTATCGCTACAGAAATATACTCCGCTTTCCGCGGGCGGCTGCTGAGCCTCCTCGAGCTACACTCTCGGGGGTCTTAAGCGAGGCCTTTTTTCCCGCAGGAGTCTACGTATATTTCTTTCGCTCATGTTACTTGGTCCATTTAATATTTACACAATTATTCGGACATGACCAATATATCGGTATTCAGAGGAATATATCGGGGTTCGGACGAATATATCGGGATTCGGAGCAGGATATCGGGATTCGGAGCAGGATATCGGGATTCGGAGCAGGATATCGGTATTCGGAGCAGGATATCGGGATTCGGAGCAGGATATCGGGATTCGGAGCAGGATATCGGGATTCGGAGCAGGATATCGGGATTCGGAGCAGGATATCGGTATTCGGAGCAGGATATCGGTATTCGGACGAATATATCGGTATTCGGACGAATATATCGGTATTCAGAGGAGTATATCGGGATTCGGACGAATATATCGGTATTCAGAGGAATATATCGGTATTCAAGCAAATATATCGGTATTCAAGCAAATATATCGGTATTCAGACGAATATATCGGGATTCGCGCGAATATATCGGTATTCAAGCGAATATATCGGGATTCAAACGAATATATCGGGATTCAAACGAATATATCGGGATTCAAGCGGATATATCGGGATTCAGAGGAGTATATCGGTATTCAGAGGAGTATATCGGTATTCAGAGGAATAAATCGGTATTCAGAGGAATAAATCGGTATTCAGAGGAATATATCAATATTTGCACGTACATCTCAGATTTTCAACAGATATATTCAGAATCCATCATAGATAGAAATACGGAGTTAAATTCCCCAGATAGAAACAATTTGCTATACTTAATACAATGATTTTCAAGGGAGGGCAATCATGGAAAAACAGAGTTGGTATCATATTATCCCTAAAAGTACAGGGCTAAGTGCTTATGTATGGGTTATTTTCTGTATTTTGCCTTTCTATTTTGTGTTTAAGACTGCTTCGACTGTCGGTATTATTTTCGGAATCATCATGATTTTATTATTTTTTACTGCCTACCGCCTATCTTTTTTATCGACAGGATGGATAGCATACACAGCTGTAAGTATTGAAATGGCGATTAGTGTTGTTATGACGGTATTTTTAGGGTATGTATATTTTTCGTTATTTCTTGCCTTTTATATTGGGAATATTCAAAGTAAACGAGGATTTATTAGTTTATATGTTGTACATCTTGTAACGACAGTGCTCGCTGTTGGGGTTGGTTTTTTTAATCAAACAGATATCATTTTATCCCAATGGCCGTTCATTATTTTTAGTATCCTTGGTGTCATTCTTTTACCGGTGAATATGTATAATAGGAATAAACACGAACGCTTAGAAGCGGAGCTAAAAGCAGCAAGAGAAAAAATTTCCCAATTAATGGTTTTGGAAGAAAGACAACGAATCGCCAGAGACTTACATGATACATTAGGGCAAAAGCTTTCGTTAATTGGTTTGAAAAGCGATCTTGCCACACGATTAGTAAGTGTGCGGCCAAAACAAGCTAAAGAAGAGATTATTGATATTCATCAAACAGCGCGAATTGCATTAAAAGAAGTACGTGAAATGGTTTACAACATGAAAGGTGAAAAATTACAAGATGAAATTGTTCGTGTTCAACAGATTTTAAAAGCAGCACAAATCACATGTGAGATTAAGGGAAATGCAGCTTTACAAAATACACCACTACTAGTAGAAAACACATTGGCCATGTGTTTAAAAGAATCTGTGACAAATGTTGTTAAACATAGTCAAGCAACGAAATGTACCATAACCATCAAACAATCTAAAGACGAATGGACACTAGAAATCATAGATGATGGTATCGGTATACCACATAAAAAAGATACCTTAAAAGAACATGGATTACGAGGTATGCGGGAAAGATTAGAATTTGTAAATGGGACATTAGATATTATGTCAGATAAAGGGACAAAAATTATGATTCGAGTACCAAATGTGATCAAACAAGATGATTAAACCTTGCCATTTTAATGAACGTGTAATAAGAAGAAACTGTCAAAAACGGTTACGATGAGTGCTTCAAGGAAAGTAAAATAGGACACTGTGCAAAATCGGTTACGATGATGAACTCAAACCCACTAGAAAGGAGGATATCCATGATTCGGATTGTAATAGCAGAAGATCAGACCATGTTACTTGGTGCATTGGGTGCATTACTTGATTTAGAAGAAGATATGGAAGTGGTTGGTAAGGCAAAAAATGGTGAAGAGGCGTTACAACTAGTAAAGCAGCTAAAGCCTGATATTTGTATTATGGATATTGAAATGCCGATAAAAAGTGGACTAGATGCGGCTGAAGAATTAAAAGATGATCGTTGTAAAGTGATTATTTTAACGACTTTTGCTAGAACAGGATATTTCGAAAGAGCGCGAAATGCCAAGGTAAGTGGCTATTTGTTAAAAGATAGCCCTAGCGAGGAATTGGCTAATTCCATTCGAAGTATTATGAAAGGGCGCCGTATTTACGCACCTGAACTGGTTGATATGGCTTTTGAAGCGGGGAATCCATTAACAGAAAGGGAGCAGCAGGTAATACGTTTAATTGCAGAAGGAAAGAACACGAAAGATATCGCCAAACAATTACATTTAAGTTATGGCACGGTTCGTAATTATATTTCCGTGATTCTTGATAAATTGGATGTAAGTAATCGGATTGAAGCAGTATCCTATTACAAAGAAAAGGGTTGGATGAAGCAGTCTGAATACTAATTCATGGATTTGTCCAAATCAAGTTACTTGGGAACGGAAGATGGCGACTCCTCTGGGAAAAGCCTGAGCCTTGAGACCCCTAGAGTAAGCGTTTTTTTTGAGTGGGAAGGCTCAAGCCATGCCCTAAGGAAAGCGTCCGCCTGCAGTGGAAAGTAACGGGTGTACTTGCAAATACAACTTTTATGAAATAGTCAAGTTAAAAAGGCGAAAAAAATAATGCCTAAACATACTATACGAGGGGGAGATTCTATGATTTCATTACAAGATATACAACAAGCAAGGGAGAATATTGCAGATATTGTCCATCAAACTCCAATACTAACTTCTACACAATTATCTGGATTATGTGGAAATCACATCTTTTTAAAAGGAGAACATTTACAAAAAATTGGTGCATTTAAAATTCGTGGTGCAACAAATAAAGTGAAACAAGTCGTGCAAGATGGAGGCAAACTTGTTACGGCAGCATCATCTGGTAATCATGGACAAGCAGTTGCCTATATTGCAAATAAATTAGGAATTCCAGCGACAATAGTTGTACCTGAGGACGCGAATCCAAGTAAAGTAGCAGCAATTAAAGCATATGGGGGAAAGGTAGAAAAATGTGGATTTACCTCAAGAGAACGGATACCACGTGCCAAGGCATTGGCAGACCAAAACAATGGTATCTTTATTCCACCATATGATGATTCACTTATTATAGCTGGTCAAGGTACAATCGGTTTAGAAATTTTAGAACAAGTAAAAGACGCGGATATTGTCGTTGTTCCAATTGGTGGTGGTGGGCTTATTTCGGGGATTTTAACAGCAATTAAAGAAACGAATCCATCTGTGAAAGTCGTTGGTGTAGAACCAGAGAGTGCCAATGATACGTATTTATCATTACAAAAGGGTGAAATAACGGCCATCCAGGAAACGACTACAATTGCTGATGGATTACGAACTATTCAACCCGGAGATGTGACTTTTCCAATTGTCCAGAAATATATTGATGATATTGTCCTTGTGAGTGAGGCAGAGATTAAACAAGCGATGCGTATCGTTCTTGAACGAATGAAGCAATTGATTGAACCGTCTAGTGCAGTTACAGTTGCAGCAACTATGTTTGGAAAAATAAAAGCAAAAGATAAAAAGATTGTCTGTGTCATTTCGGGTGGAAATGTTGATTTAAATCAGCTAGATGTTTTCATTCGTTAAACAATCAATCATTCTATTGATGAAAAATCTACTTTAATAGAATTTCGATCTACTTGATTCCATAAAAATTCACCCGGAACAAAATTTGATATGAATATGAAAACGGCAAATCATCAGATTATAAAGTGAAACTTCAATCAGTAAGGTCTTACAGTTAGTTAACCTGTCTGCGATAAAATTTCAATGCATAAGCCTCTGTTATATAACACTTGAATTATTCGATAATTTGCGATAAAATACTTGTAAGCGATTTAACAGGCATTCCAAGGGGATGGAATACATTTTCGCAAAAACACTACTTTAGTTATATAACAGAAGGGAGAGAGAAGGATGTACACATTTTTATTCGGGATCGTCTTACTTATTGTTGGTTATTTCACATATGGTAAATTTGTTGAAAAAACTTTCGGGGTAAAATCAGAACGTAAAACACCAGCATATACAAATAGTGATGGTGTCGATTATTTACCAATGAATTCGCGGAAAAATGCATTAATTCAATTGTTAAATATTGCAGGGGTAGGGCCTATATTTGGACCAATCATGGGGGCATTGTATGGTCCAGTGGCTTTCTTATGGATTGTGCTTGGGGCAATTTTTGCAGGGGCCGTTCATGATTATTTGACTGGAATGATTTCCATTCGTAATCGTGGAGCGCACTTACCAGAGTTAGCTGGAAAGTTTTTAGGGAAATTTATGAAACATGTTGTAAACGCATTTTCTATTTTATTATTATTATTGGTTGGAACCGTTTTTGTATCAGCACCAGCAGAATTATTGCATAATCTGATGAATGGTTGGGGATCGTTTGGAATCATTTTGGCTGTTATTTTTGCTTATTATTTATTAGCAACATTACTTCCAATTGATAAAATTATTGGCCGCTTTTATCCAGTTTTTGGATTATTATTATTAATTAGTGCTGTTGGAGTTGGGGTCAGTTTAATTATTAACAAAGCGCCAATTCCAGAATTAACACTAGAAAATTTCCATCCAGATGGTGCACCCATTTTTCCATTACTATTTTTAACGATTTCTTGTGGTGCGTTATCTGGTTTCCATGCGACACAAACACCAATTATTTCACGAACAACTGAGAGCGAATCCCAAGGAAGAAAAATCTTCTACGGTATGATGATTGCAGAAGGGGTTATTGCAATGATCTGGGCTGCAGCTGCAATGAGTTTATTTAATGGCTCTACTGGATTAAATGAATTACTTGCTGCTGGAGGACCTGCTGCTGTTGTTAGTGAAGTATCTACGCTAATGCTTGGTGCAATTGGGGGAACATTGGCGATATTAGGTGTTATTATATTACCAATTACATCCGGAGACACTGCATTTCGTAGTGCACGAATGATCATTGCTGACTATATTCGTTTGCCACAATTAAAAGTGAGAAACCGCCTATGGATTGCTTTACCGTTATTTGCAGCGTCCATTGCTTTAACACAAATTGATTTTACGTTATTGTGGCGTTATTTCTCATGGGCAAACCAATCAACAGCTGTTATTGCTTTATTTGTTGGAGCCATGTATTTATATCTAGCTCGTAAAAATTACTGGATATCTTTAATTCCTGGGGTCTTTATGTTAATGGCGACAACGACGTATATTTTAAATGCACCAATCGGTTTTCGTTTGCCACTAAATATTTCATATGTATTAGCAGCGATTATCTCGATTATTCTTGTTTCCCTATTTTTCTACCATGCTCGAAAAACACGTGGGATTGGAATTCCATTGGACGAACAAGCAGAAACGTGGCAAGATGCTGCATAATTTCTATTGTTAAAAATAGAAGGACGCTCATTGTATTGGATATGAGCGTCCTTTGATTTTGTTTTAAATGATATTTCTTTATCGCGTATTAACTGGCTGTAAGACCTCCACTTCAATAATTTAAGCTACACACAGAATGACAAGTGTAGGATCAACAGCCAGTAAAGGCCCGATTTGTTCAACTAACAATCAGTGGGAGATGAAAAAAAACTCCCACTGATTGAAGTTTCACTTTATCGCGTATTAACTGGCTGTAAGACCTCCACTTTCACTTATAAGTTTTCATCATCCACTTTATTTAACCATTCCTCAATTACTGCTAGAACCGATTTAAGTGTCCCATCTTCAAATGGGGATTGTAAATTTCCTGCCTCAACAAGGCCTAAAAAGGATTTAGACCCGCCCAATTTACAAAGGTTGAGATAATCTTTCCATGCCTGCTCTTGATTCTCTTGGGACTTTTTCCAAAATTGAAAGGCACAGACTTGAGCTAATGTGTAATCAATATAATAAAATGGTACTTCATAAATATGACCTTGTCGTTGCCAATAACCACCAGATTCTAAAAATGCCTGGCCATCATAATCAAGATGTGGTAAGTATTTTTCTTCCATTTTCTTCCAAACTGCTTTTCGTTTGGCCGGTGTCCAGTCTGGATTTTCATAGACAAGATGTTGAAATTCATCAACAGCAACCCCATATGGTAGGAAAATCAATCCACTAGCTAAATGAGAGAACTTATATTTTTCCGTATCTTCCTCAAAGAAAAGCTCCATCCATGGCCATGTAAAGAACTCCATACTCATGGAATGAATTTCAGCAGCTTCGTATGTTGGCATGAGGTATTCTGGAATCTTATGTTCACGACTGGAATAGAATTGAAAGGCATGGCCTGCTTCATGTGTTAATACATCAATATCTCCAGATGTCCCATTAAAATTTGCAAAGATAAATGGCGACTTATAATCAGGGAGAAAAGTACAATACCCACCAGCTTCTTTCCCTTTCTTCGCTTCTAAATCCATGAGTTCTCTATCAAGCATAAAATTAAAGAATGTGTTTGTTTCTGGGGAAAGTTCTTCATACATCTTTTTCCCATTTTCAATGATCCATTCAGGTGAACCTTTTGGTGTTGCATTTCCTGTTTTAAAATGATAGTTTTCATCATAATGTTTCAGAGTAGGTACATCAATTCGCCTTCTTTGGCGTTCATATAATTTACTAACAAGTGGAACGACAACTTCTTCTACTTGTTTCCTGTAATTCTCAACCATTTCCTGATTATAATCCACACGTGACATGCGGATATAACCTAATTCAACGAAGTTTTTATATCCCAATGTTGTAGCGATTTTGTGTCGTAATTGAACAAGTTTATCATATATGGAATCGAATGCTTCGCTATGCTCCTCGAAAAAGCTTGTTCTTGCCTCCATCGCTTCTTTTCGAATGGATCGATCCTGATGTTGTGAGAAAGGCCCCAATTGGGCAAGTGTATATGTCTTTCCTTGAAATTCAACCTGTGCAGATGCAACTAATTTGGAATACTCCGATGTTAATTTATTTTCTTCTTGTAATAATGGAATAATCTCTGGTGAAAAAGCCTTTAACTCATATTCTGCTAGTTTAAATAATTGTGTTCCCCACTTTTCTTCCAATTGCTTTCGAAATGGAGAGTTTAATAATGCTTTATAAAATCTAGTATCCCAGTCTTGAGTTTCTGGTAAAAAATGATCCCAAAAATCTCTTTCCCCTTGATAAAAAGCATCATTTGTATTAATAGAAGCTCGAATATAGACAAGATCATTTAAAGTAGATAATCGATTTCGATTTGTATTGATGGCTTCTATTGCTTGGATTTCTTCGTCTAGTGACCCAGCATTTGCCAATTGGTTTATTAATTGTGTTGCTTTTTCCTTTTCAGCCTTAGGATCTGGCCGTTCATATTTGTATTCTGAAAATGTTAGCATTGTTTTCCTCCTTTATTTCGAAAAAATATCGTCCTTTCTATTTTATCAAAAAATTAGGAAAAGGGAATATTTTAATAAAATAATGAAGGCCCAATCCGTGGTGAATTGGGCTTATAAGCACTTTTAATAAGGCTTTTGGTCCTAATCTTTAAATCCATTTTCTTTCCGATTCTTCAACAACAACACTTGCAGAAGCGTCACCAACGACATTGATTGCTGTTCGAATCATATCAAGAATCCGATCAATCCCAGCAATGAGTGCAATTCCTTCTAACGGTAAATTAACCGCTGCTAATACCATCGTCAGCATCACCATACCTGCTCCTGGAACTCCTGCTGTACCAATTGATGCAAGTGTTGCTATTAATGCAACTGTTAACAATTGTGTAAAGGAAAGTGATATGCCGAAGTATTGAGCGATAAATAAAACAGCAACACCTTGATAGATGGCAGTACCATCCATATTAATAGTGGCTCCAAGGGGTAACACAAAGCTCGATGTTTCTTTGGAAACGTTCAGATTTTCTTGCGTATTTTTCATCGTAACAGGGAGAGTTCCGGAACTACTACATGTACTAAATGCAACTGTAGCTGCTGGAAAGATTCCTTTTAGAAAAAGGAGAGGATTCATTTTACCAAATGTTTTTACCGCAAACGTGTAAACAAGTAAGACATGAATAATACCAGCGATAACCATTGCGGTAATCAATTTAATGAGAGGTAATAAAACAGATAAGCCATAGGTTCCAATGACAGGCGCAAGAAGTCCGAACACCCCAAGTGGAACAAGTTTCATAATAATTTCGGTAATCTTGTACATGATTTCTGCTAAGCCATCAAAAAAACGTCTTACAGGCTCTGCCTTTTCACCAACAATGGTGATTCCGATACCAATAAATATAGCAAAGAATATAATTTGAAGTATATCCCCATTTGTTAACGATTCGATTGGATTTGTAGGAATGATATTTAGTATTGTTTGAACGACACCTTCTGTTTCATTTACCTCGACGGTTGGGTTATCTACTTGAATATCAGTACCACTTCCCGGTGAAAATATAATCCCAGATAAGATTCCAATGGATATCGCAATAAAACTGGTGATAAGATAAAATGTAATGGTTTTCCCACCAAGTCTGCCAAGTTTTTTCATATTGCCACTACTTGTAACACCTACGATAATGGTTGCTAAAATAAGCGGGATAATAATAAATTTAATAAGCCTTAAAAATAGATTGCCAAGCGGCTCTACATAGGTGGCCTTTTCTCCGAAGAGTAGTCCGACAAGGATTGCGAGAATGAATGCGACCATAATTTGCCAAATAAAACTTTTTTTCATGAAAAATCCTCCTTCCAAAAAAATGATGGAGCCGTTTTTGATTTTTTCCCAGTGCAAAGCCTCTCCCTTCTTTAGAATAATACTGCATTTTAAATGGCTGTCTTTACTTACAGGAATTAAGAAATGGATTGTATTTGTTTAATGTGTATTCCGAATAATTAAAAAACATGACAGATTTAAGCTCCCTGTTTTCACTGTGTTAATATTGTTTTGATTGACTTTTTAAATATTTAGGGATAAAATATCATAAGTGAGATTATCTATAATATACGTAAATTAGAGGTGATTCGATGGTACAATCAGTGGTCATTATTGGAGCTGTTATGACAATAATCATGGTTCTACTTGGAGTTGGCCTATTAAAAGCATCTTCAAAAGCAACATTCCTACCTTATTATCCAGGTGTAGTTATTTTTGCAACTGGGGTAGTCATGGCTACACTTCCAGCTATCATTGGAAACGGAAAAATCGTCATTATGGGAGCAGGTATTGGCGGTTGGGGCATTGCATTTATGTTCGCAGCAGCAATTGGTCTTATTTTGACATCCATTGTTGATGCTTACAAAAGTGAAGCAGTGGCATAAGTTTGAAAAGGGGCGAGTAAATCGCTCTTTTTTAATGGTTGAAATTGGGAAAGGGATACTCAAGTCTGAGTATCCCTTTAATGTTACAAGTAACGCATATTTTATATAGACAACGAAAATATCTAATTTAAATTCTTTGTTTGTTGGGTGTTACAAATTTTTTACTGATAGTCTCTTATCTTTTTTCCGCGGTAAAATTTTTACCCTATTTTCTAGCTTAAGCAACACAAGCCCTTCCTACTCTTGTGTCCTTGCGACCCTTTAGTCGCGCCAGTCCGAATAAGCATTCTCAAAAACAGCTTAGAATGCCAGCTCTTATGCATGTTATTTATAACGAATAGTATCTTAACATAAAAATATATGCCTGTCAAGATGTTTTAATTTACATATTTAACAGACTACCTTAATTAAAAATATGGTAGACTAATGTCAGATTAAGAAAAATATTGGAGTTGTCATCATGCAAGTATTTTTCCATGTTGTCTTACCAACGACAACAGTGTTCGTCATCGGATATATTTTACAACGGTTGCGGTTTCTTGATGTAAAGTCTATATCGACGATGGCCATTTATATTTTCTTACCAGCGCTTGTTTTTACAAACTTATATGAAGCAACATTTAATCGGGCATTTGCAATTTTGTTTGTGTTTGCGATATTCCTTTTATTTGCATTGATTGTATTGAACATGTTGTTGGCTAAACTATTTGGATGGTCGAAAGCAACAGAGAGTGCCTCCATGTTATCATCTGTATTTATGAATTCAGGAAATTATGGAATACCAATTATTTACTTTGGTGTGGGGGAAGCAGCATTTCCATATGCCGTCTTTTTTATGGTTATTCAATCTTTACTAATGAATTCTTTCGGTGTATATTATGCATCGCGGGGGACTAGTTCCTTTCTTCATGCACTGAAAAAGATTTTAAAGATGCCAGCTACGTATGCCATGCTTGCTGCATTTTTATTTCAAGTATCATCCATTTCGATACCTGAGTCTGTTTATTCGATGATTGATCTATTAGCTGATGGTTCCATTCCGGTGATGATGGTTGTTCTTGGTATGCAACTTGCTTCTATTACAGGATTGGAGATGAATTGGCAAGTTGTTACCTCATCAGTCGTCATGCGAATGTTTATTTCACCATTATTAGCCGTATTATTTATTACTGTATTTCCAGTTGATCCAATGCTTGGTTCTGTGATGATCATTGTTTCTGCTATGCCAACGGCAGTAACGACAACACTTTTTGCTGTTGAATTTGATGCAAAACCAAATTTGGTATCAACGATTACGTTAATAACGACCTTGATGAGTGTAGTGACATTAACGATTTTACTAAATTTGTTATAGGCTAGTTCATTTTTACGAGTAAATAAAGGGCTACTTTCTAAAAGTTGTTGTTTTTGAAGAATAACTTAAAGATTATATTTTCTTACAAGGAAAATAGAAATAATCTATATGAAAAAAGTCTTCGTCTATGATACATATAAATAGAAGATAGTGACAGAAGCTTAGGGAAGGGGTATTTTATGAAGCGATTCGTTGTTTTAATAAGTATTTTCATTGCTCTTATTTTATCGGCTTGTACAGGAACAGACCCAGATGAAGAATTGGTTGCAAAAGAGGTAGAAAAGATAAAAGAAACTAGTCTACAAACCTATTTAGGGGATGTCAGTTTTGAAATGAAAGACACACGAAGAGATGGAGACTATTACTATTTGAATTATACAATTTATGCCAATGTGAAAGAAGAATTTTCTGATTTAAGTATTGAGGAAATTAATGATGTTATGAAGACCTCCTTAAATGAGGTTGGCTATGATTCCTTTGATTGTGGTGCAAGAAAGGCGAAATGCAATATATATAATATCGTCGTTAATGTCGGAGGAAATAAATATGATATTGGCCAATTTGATAAAACAGTAAAGTTAAATGGGACCCCCTATGAGGAAGAAACAACTGATTCTAATTCATGATGTTTTATAGTTAATAAAAACAGCAAAGAGGAGACTTACAAGAAATGAAGTCTCCTTTTTTAGTATTCTTTTATCGCAGATTAACTGGCTGTAAGACCTCCACATCAAGAATTCAATCTACTCACAGAATTATAAGTGTAGGATCAACAGCCAGTAAAGGCCCGATTCGTTCAACTAACAATCAGTGGGAGATGAAAAAAACTCCCACTTATTGAAGTTTCACTTTATCGCGTATTAACTGGCTGTAAGACCCCCACTGATTGAAGTTTCATTTCATAAAAGTATATTAGAAAGTCCAATTAAAATTAAAAAAATTGCAGGTAAGAAGGAGAGGTTTTTGAGATATCGATTTCTCGTTAAGAAAAATCCGATATGGATACCAAATTGTAAAAACAAGCCACTCATGATGGCGACTGAAAACGCTGTTAAAAAGGGTGGATAACCAATCATTGCTGCTCCGATACCTGCACCGAATGCATCCAGCGCAAGAGCTAGCCCTAATAAAAATGCCTCTCCAGAAGAAATAACCCCAGATTGATCTAAATCGGCTTTTTCTGGTGTTGTAAAGACCGTTTTAACATGAACGAATTTCCCATTCATCTGTGAACTGTTTTTCACTGTTTCCGTTTTTTCAGATACTGCCTTTTTTTTCGATTGGATCGTGTTAACTAAAGAAAAGAAGCCTAGGCCAATTAGGATCATTCCACCTAATATATCTGCAAAAACTGGGCTCATAATCTGTTTTAAGAAATCACCAATAAACATCGATAAGAAAACAATGATTCCCGAACAGCACATAATAATACTAATTGCTAGAATTGGCACCTTTGTTTGTCGCATGCCATAAGTCATCCCAACCCCGAAACCATCCATACTTACAGCAATAATTAATAATAAAAGTCCTGTATAGTAAAGCATTTTAGCCATCCTTCTTCTTAAATCTGTTTTATTCATACATGTGATTTCGACTTATCACAATTTATGAACACTAACACATACATGGATAATTTATTTCACATTATTATATGGATGAAAGACTATAGGTGTATAGGCGAAAGGCCGTTTGTGTAACAATAAAATGTTTGTTTAATAAATCGCTCACCGCATATTAACTGTCTGCAAAATCTCCACTTCAAGAATTAGGAATAATCAAGACTTATAAGTGGAGGATTAACAGCCAGTAAAGGCCCGATTCGTTCAACTAACAATCAGAGGGAGATAAAGAGAACTCCCTCTGATTGAAGTTTCACTTTATCGCATATTAACTGGCTGTAAGACCTCCACATCAAGAATTAGGAATAATCAAGACTTATAAGTGGAGGATCAACAGCCAGTAAAGGCCCGATTCGTTCAACTAACAATCAGAGGGAGATAAAGAGAACTCCCTCTGATTGAAGTTTCACTTTATCGCAGATTAACTGGCTGTAAGACCTCCACATCAGGAATTAGGAATAATCAAGACTTATAAGTGGAGGATCAACAGCCAGTAAAGGCCCGATTCGTTCAACTAACAATCAGTGGGAAATAAAGAGAACTCCCACTGATTGAAGTTTCACTTTATCTAGAAGAAGGCGTGGCTACTTCGATATGTAGGTAAAATTTTAATAATAATCGAAAAAATGGGTCTATTTACCTGTTCTTAATTCCCTGTATGAGTTATATACTATAGTAACAAGAATAATTAAATGAAATACTTACTCCACAATCTCCTTTCATCATCAATTCTCTTGTGATTCATATCGCCATCCATAAATAACACTTTACTCTTCATCTAAAATGAAAGCGTATACACCACTTCAGAAAAATCCTAAAGCCAAAACAAGATAATAAATTGTTCATTTTATCATGGGGATAAACAGAATGAACAAATTTATTATAAATATCTTATTTGGGGAGGGAAGATGAAATGAAAAAGCTCACAAACAACAAGGCTAAGTCTGTGAAGGCTGGTTGGGTTTGTATTGGATGGGGCTTTATTTGCTGGGGATAATATGATCGGGATTGGTTGTGTTTAGCCCAAACACAACCAATTCTTTCTATCATAGGGGGGGATTTCATGTTTTACCATAATATGCAGGATAGGGAAAATGATTGTGGATTGGCAGTGATTATCACTGTTTTACAACAACTAGGATTGAAAAAAGTAAATTTAAATACAATAAAAGATTATTTAACAAAGGATATCGAACAAGGACTTTCTTTAAAAAATATTATAGATGTTTTTAGTGAATTCTCATTAACCACTGGGGCATATGAAATTGAAAATCAAGCAGTATTTAAAGAACTTGAAACACCTTTTATTGCGATGGTCCGGAATAAAGGATTACCCCACTATGTGGTGGTTCATCAAATAAAAGGAAACCATATAACCATATCCAATCCTGCAAAATCAGAAGTAATAAGTTTGGAAAAGGGGGAATTCTTCAAGGACTTCTTAGATTACATTGTTTTGATAGAAGATAAAGAAAAAGTGAAAGAACCACCAACACCTAAAAAACAAGATTTTCTAACATCATTTTATGACCAAGTGATGGAACATGTGCCACTAAAGACAAAATTAATAGTGATTCTTTTTTCCCTGTTGAAATTTATGATTCCAATCTTAATTATTATTGGTTTTCAATATATTATCTTATTCCAAGTAGAAGAAATTACGCTGTACCGGCTTCTACTGTATATGAGTCTTTCGTTATCATTCCTTACGATATATTATTTTGTCAACCAATATAATTTACAAATAAAACGGAATATAGAAGAGAAAATGCAAGAAACCATGGTGCTCATGTATTATCAAAATATCCTCTTAAATAAAGAAAAATATGAAGATGAAAATCAAGTCATCGGTTCGTTTTGGAATATTTTATTAGCTGTACCTGGGATTGTACAGAAATTCTACTTTAAAGTAGATTTTATAAATACGATCATTTTCTTTCTGCTTATTGGATTTATAAATATCTATTTAGCTCTTTTTTCGCTTTTGATGTTATTTATCTTTGTTTTTATGTTAAAAATGAATATGAAGGAGATTCATCAGTTTCAAAAGGGCTTTGTGATGGAAGTGAATCGATTTGGTGCCTCCATAATGGAAACCATTCACTCCTTGCTTGATATACAAGTGTTTAAAAAGAAAGATGAATCTGCCCAATTTATTAAAAATAGTGTCAATGATTATGCCACAGCCAAAAAGAAAATTGAAAAAGCTGAATCAAATATTTCCATCATACATGATTTATTTGTTTATTTCATGATCATCGGTGGATTTATGTTTTATCTTATTGCGTTTATGCTTCATTTAAATGTGTCAATTATGTTGTTATTTCTAGGATTGTTTTTACTGTTTATGTTAGCTGCCAATTCCAAAAGCACTTTTAACATATGGTTGGAACATGAAAAAAGTAAAGTTTCGATTGAATACTTACAACATGATAGAAAGGAAATGAGCCATATTACGAAAAAGTCGGAAACTAGAATAGATATGGAGAACATAAGGGATATTAAACTGGAAAATATCACGAAAAAATTCGCTGACAATCCAGTATTAGAAAATATCCATTTACATCTATCTAGTGGTGAAATCATTGGCATAAAGGGAAATAACGGCAGTGGGAAAACAACATTATTAAAAATTTTTGCAGGATTAATAACTCCAGATTCCGGGAATATCATTATTAATAACGAACAAAAGCTCTCCACCCTTGAAGATACAACAATCCTTCATCATGTTATGTTATATCATCCAGAATTTCACGTGTACAACAACACTGTTGAAAATAATTACCTCTACAATGTTTTTGATTCCAAGGAAGATACTAGAGTAAATCAGCGGGAATTCCATTTTCCATTGGAGTTACCGAATCATTATGTCGTTTCATCCGATGCAAGGAATATTTCGCTTGGACAGAAGAATAAAATATTATTAAGCAGGTCGTTACATGTGGACCGAGATATTTATTTATTTGATGAACCAACTGCTAGCCTAGATATGAAAACAAGAGAGATATTTATTCAAAATGTGAACCGTTTAGCCAAGAAGGAGAATAAAATAGTTGTTGTCGTATCACATGATTCATTCCTATTGGATCATTGTGACAAGGTCATACAGATGGAAGATTCAAAAGAAGTAGAACACTAGTTATCTAGGAGTAAGGAGAAACGTCGTATGAATAAAAGGAAAACAAGGCTTTTATTTATTTCCATTATATGTGGAACCATGCTTATCGTCTTATTTATTTCAGTAAATCAAGGAAAAGTGAGAATAGGTTTTGGGGAAAAAGAACAAATAGAATTAGGTGTCGGGAATTATAATGCGATAGCAAATGGTATTAAGGGAGAATATGCGATTATTGCCATTTCTGGCAATGGAAATGTTTTTATAAAAGGGGAGAGGAAACAGGAATTATCATTGGACGATGCATTATATATAGATGTGCAAAATAGGGCTCCTCAAGTTTTAAATCAAGTTCTTTATGAAGAAGGGGAAAAAGTAGAGATTCATAAAGAAGATATCGTCATTGTTGAGGGGGATGAATCCTTTAAAATACGACTTATTAAAAGATAGGGGAATTGCTCGTGTTACAGTTGGAAAATGTAGGTAAAACCTATGCTGGAAAAGATGCATTATCAGCGATTGATTTATCCATTGAATCTGGTGAATTTATTGGGTTAATTGGCGTAAATGGTGCAGGAAAAAGTACATTATTAAAAATAATTTCAGGACTGATTTCGAACTTTACTGGTAATTTAGTTTGGAAAGGGAAAAAAATTACCAACGATGAACAACGCTTATCATTGTTAAAAGATACAAAGGCATTAATAGAAACACCACAATTTTATCCGAATTTATCTGGTATCGATAATTTAATCTATTTCACCCAATTAGATGGGGCATATTCTAATGAAAAAGTGGTCAATGCTTTACAATTTGTTGGTCTTTTTGAAGTAAAAGATAAACCATTTAAGCAATACTCTTTAGGCATGAAGCAAAAACTAGGCTTAGCGAGAATCTTTTCAACAGACTGTTCTTTCATCATTTTAGATGAACCATTTCATGGATTGGATCCTAAATCAAAAGAGGAAATCAAACAAATCTTAATTAAGTTATACCAAAAAGGCAAGACATTGCTTGTATCTAGCCATCTATTAGAGGATCTTTCTGAACTATCTAATCGGGTGATATATTTAGAAAACGGCAAACTAAAAAAGAATATTACGTGGAAGAATGATAGAGAATTTATATATGAAATAAATGTTCAAGTGGGTGATAAAGGAATACAAACTATTCAAACCTTGAAGAAGCAATATCAACTTACATATCGTAACGATCAATTAATTATAAAAATAGAGCGTGAAAAATTACCCATTTTTTTAAAGCAATTAATGGCTGAAAATATAACTTTTTATGAGGTTGTTGATATCACAAAAACATTGCAAAGATATTTTGAAGATAGGAAAGATGTCGTTTGAAAATAAAAATACTCAAAAGTGAATGGATGAGGTACAGGAAAAGCAGATTTTATTATGTGTATTTCATAACGTTAATCATATTACCATTTTTGTTAAAACAATTGAATCCAGAGAACATGGATGAAACATTTATTTTAACCATTATTACATTAACTATTACCGTTCTTGCTGCAGTTGAAATCCCAAGGCTAATGGAATCTGGAATTATCCGGACGATTTTTTTAAGCAATATTGCAAGAAGTCACTTTTATCGGAGCCAATCATTAAAATATGTCGTCATCTTTATTTTATCTTACCTCATTGGGATGACTTCCTTGAAAATAGCATTTCTGGATAACGTAAGTTGGAAGTGGATTTTGGAAAGGTTTTGGGTTTATTTCATTATTACGGTTGTATATATGTTATTTGCTCAATGGATTAGCATTATTTTTCAACGGACAGTAGAATCACTGATGAGTTGTTTACTCCTTTTATATGTGGCTACACCTGTCTTAAACTCTTATTTTAAAGCGGCTGAATTCTATCAGAAGTTACCATTTTTATATTTGGAACCAAAAAATATGCTTACGCTAGATATAGTTTCAATATGGTACAGTAGTTTACTCCTTATTTTTTGTGGGGCTGTTTTTCTTTACCTAGGTATTCGAAAAGTAAAAAGATTGGAGGTGTGACAATAATGAAAAAGCATGCTTTGTTCCTTTTTGCATTAATCATTGCTATCGGACTGAGCATTGTCTTTATTTTAACAACCGTAGATTCGGATAAAAAGGAGACAGCATTTGCGAAAGCTACAAAAGATCGGATTGAACAACGAATCGCAAACGAAGAGGAAATGATCCTATATTTCGGTAGAGATACGTGCATGGCTTGCCGGGAATTCCAACCAATTTTGAATGAAGCTATCCAAAAGACAAACAACGAAAGTGTTTATTATTTGGATATGGATAATCTTCAAAATAAGGAAATAGCAGATAAATACGGGGTGGACAGAACACCTACTTTGCTTGTATTTAGTAAAGATGATATCGAAAAATACGAAGGGGTAAAAAATCTAGACACAACCATAGACATTTTAAGTGAATAAGAGTGAGTTGAAAGCTTGTCAAAGTATTTATAGGAACCCATTTGATAAGCTTTTTTTATTTATCCGCTGTTCTTTTTTCTCTGATTGAAACGAAGAAATAAAAAAATAGTTATGATCACTACCACAGCAATTAATATATACCCATAAATACTAAATGATTGGAGATGTTGTTGTAATACCTCATAATTACCGTGGAAATAATCACCTAAAATAATAACAAGATATGACCACGGGAAAATTCCTAAAAACGTTAATGCGAAATACTTAAATAGGTGCACATTACTAATACCAGCCACATAAGAAATATAATTTCCAACACCAAATGGCCGCGAGATAGCAATACTCCATATCCCATAACGATGAAAAATAGAGATTCCCTTTTTAATACCTTTTCTCAATCTGGTTGGTAAATATTCTTCCAATTTTAAGCCAATAAAATAAGGAATCAGGCTAGCAATACTATAAAAAATACTCATTCCTAAAGCTATAAAAATGGTCTCTATATAACCAGGAGCAATAATATATCCATATGAAAATACAATAATAATTCCCGGAAATGGTAAGGATGCCCCCTCTAAAAACATAACAACAAATAAACCAGGGATGCCAATTGAACTAAGCCATTCCAGAAATTGCTGAATCATTAAGGACCCCCCTACACCAAAATGCATCTTCATGCTTAAACACATTCCTAATTTCCCCTTAAATTTAAAAAATATCCTCATATTAGCAGAAAGTGCGTGGTTGTAGAGATGCGATTCATATGTACAGGTCCAAATGAAAGACGAATGCTATAACGCGTGGTACTGCCGCGTGCCCGAAAAAGCGCAAATCCCGAAAACCAGTAACGCTGGCCGCCGCCGCGTGCCCGAAAAAGCTAAAATCCGGAAAACCGGTAACGCTGGCCGCCGCCGCGTGCCCGAAAAAGCGTAAATCCGGAAAACCGGTAACGGTAGACGCTGCCGCGTACCCGAAAAAGCGTAAATCCGGAAAACCGGTAACGGTGGCCGCCGCCGCGTGCCCGAGAAAGCGGAAATCCCGAAAACCGGTAACGGTGTGGCCGAGTCAAGTCTCTTATTCTGTGTAAATTCCATTTCAATGTTTTAACCAAATAATAAGAAATATGATAATAAAAAGGAATATAATCAGCCACAGCGGAGCTGCTTGCCATTGCTGGTAGTGTCCGAATCTTAGTGTTCGATGGAAGGGGGCGGGGCCCCACCATCGAATGCTTAGATTCGATTTGTCCGTGTTACCATAAAAAGCAGGTGAGCCTTATAGGCTTTATTTCTGCCGAACCTGCGAGTAATTCAAAACACGGACAAAAACTACCTGCAATGGTGGCGTGTATGATATACCATTCATATTAAAATTGAATGTATTTTTTGTTGCCTGTATCTAGTGTTTCTTCGTAATCCATTAAGACTGCACCAATTAAACGAAATTCGGATTGTTGATTAGGAAAAATACGAACAACTCTTTCCCGTCGTCTAATTTCCGAATTAATTCGCTCTAGTACATTTGTAGTCCGAATATGCTTATGGGTACTTTGGGGTTCTACGTAATATTGAATGGCATCTTCGAATCCCTCATCCAATTTTTCAATAGCTTTATGATATTTGGAATTACCTTCGTATGTTGTAATAAACTCTTCTTTTAATTCCCAAGATATTTTACTATTAGGAGCCCTAAATATACTTTTTACTAGTTCTCGTGCGTCTTGTGAGTTCTTTTTTGGCATAACATCTAAGATATTTTTAATGAAGTGAACTGTGCAACGTTGCCAAGTAGAACCAACAAATTTTTCCATTATCGCAACTTTAAGACCTTGATGGGCATCAGAAATTACTAGGCGTGGGGATTTTAATCCACGGAAAATAAGGTACTCAAAGAACTTAATCCAATTCTCTTTTGACTCGGCATGATCAATTCTTAAACCAATGATTTCACGCTTTCCCTTATCATTAACACCTAATGCGATATAGACAGCTTTAGAAACAACTCTCTCATATTCCCTGATTTTAATATACATGGCGTCCACATAGATATAACGATAGTTATTAGTGTTTAATGGTTGACTGGACCACTCATTTACGATGGGATCAAGTTTTTTAGTTAGATTCGATACTAGAGATTTGGAAACTTTTTTACCACATAATTGTTCTACAATATTTGTTACCTTACGTGTGGAAACACCATTTATTACCATTTCAGTCATCGAGAGTAGTAACGCTTGGTCACACCGTTGATATTTTTCAAAGATACTGGTAGAGAACTCTCCACTTCGAGTTCGTGGTACTTTTAAATTGATTGTTCCTATATTAAGAATCATTTCCCTCTCATAGTATCCATTCCTGTAATCATGCCTGTTTTCTGTTCTATCGTATGATTGATTTTTCATGTAGTCATCACGTTCTTTTTCCATGAATTCATTTAAAATAACGACTATTGAAGATTTAATTACTTCATTCAGATCAGACCTTACAACTTCCCCTTTGATTTTATCGAAATCTAATGTAAAATTAATTTGAGTCATTTCCAATTCCTCCTGACAATATTTTTGGGTTAAAAACATTGTACCAGGAATTGGGGTGGCTCATTCTCTTTTTACACAATTATATAGACTTAATCGGTGGCCGCCGCCGCGTGCCCGAGAAAGCGGAAATCCCGAAAACCAGTAACGGTGGCCGCCGCCGCGTGCCCGAAAAAGCGTAAATCCGGAAAACCGGTAACGCTGGACACTGCCGCGTGCCCGAAAAAGCGTAAATCCGGAAAACCGGTAACGGTGGACACTGCCGCATGCCCGAAAAAGCAAAAATCCGGAAAACCGGTAACGCTGGATGCTGCCGCGTGCCCGAAAAAGCGTAAATCCGGAAAACCGGTAACGGTGGCCGCTGCCGCGTGCCCGAAAAAGCGTAAATCCGAAAAAACGGTAACGGTGGCCGTCGCCGCATGCCCGAAAAAGCGCAAATCCGGAAAACCGGTAACGCTGGACACTGCCGCATGCCCGAAAAAGCGCAAACACTTCTGTTTCCCAAAAAAAATCAGCCACAATGCGATCTATTGTGGCTGTAATATAAGCATGGTAATTATTAATCATCAGATTTGAAAATGTAGTAGGTGTATCTTGATTTATTAATCATTTTTAAATTTTTCAAAAGGATATTTCTAATTATTTTTTTAGAGACAGTCTCTTTACACCATTCATAAATAGTGCTTGTTGTGATATCCTGATCTGGAAATAGGGTATGAAACTCTTTTACACTCCGCATAATTGCTGATTCAACGGCTTCTTCATTATCACAATTAGCGCATATTAGTTTTTTATAATTAATAAGGCTTAAAAAAGAGTTGCATGTATTACAAATGATTCCTTTCTCCAATTGTTCATAATCATAATGCGGTAATTGTTCATAGGAGGATTTTTCATTGTGCAACTTTAAAAATTGCCGAAGTAGTTTTATATCTTTTTCTGTTTGTTTGAATGTGGGAATATTTATTTTCCTAAAAAAGCGCCGAAGCTGTGTTGGTAAGATAATGGGGAGATTCATGTGAGCCTGGTATAATGTGAATTCCTGGTTGATGAAGACGACATAAGATTCGATTTTATAATTATAACTTAGTTTTTGAAGTAATTGTCGAAGTAAGTATTCACTTCGTTTAAGTTGTAGCAATGGATCTCTAATTTCCTGTTTTGTTTCGACGGTATACCAATTATCTTTTTGAATGTAAAAATCACCTTCATAATTCTTTACTTCAAATAGGAGGACTTTTTCTTGGTAAATCAGCAGACTATCAATTTGAAATTCAGTATTATTCACTTTTAGTAGTAGATCATTAAGAATAATAGTCTTCGGTGGAAGTTCCTTTTTTAATAAATTACAAAATTTACGTTCACCCATATATCCTTTATACAGATTATTATAGCTACGTTTTTCTAGATCAGTTAAAATTACTCGAGGGTTTAAAAATTGTAGAATTTGAAGTTTTGTTGGTGGGGTGGGAGCGGTAAAATATTCAATAGTCATCTAATCTTCCTTTCTATTAAATTATATTTGCAGGTAAGCTATCACAATAATAGTATGAAAATTTTAAATATAATTCAAGAAAACATACATAACATTCGTCTTGTTTCGTTTTATCGTACTTTCCTCCATATATTAAAAAGTAAAAAACTCCCTTAAGGTAATATCTTTATACCTAGAGGGAGTACACTTTATTTATCGTTCATCCATTGTGTAATTGTTGCGATGCATATCTGTCTTTTCTGAATCACAAGGAGTATTGCAAACACTTTTTAATTCACATGTAGCACATTTTCCCTTCTTACTCTTCTGGACAAAGCGAAAGAGGGTCCAACCAGCATATCCGAAAATCAATACTCCTAGTAAAATATTAATTAGCATGTATATACTACCCCTTTTCTATGAAAATCCAAGAATTTTTCCGCCCTGATAAATAATAAAAACGAGTATATAAGCAATGACAAGTCCATATACAATTGATAAGGTCATCCATTTCTTGGAATTTGTTTCTTTACGAATTACCGCAACAGTGGCTAGACATGGTACATATAGAAGAATAAAAACCATAAAGGCGTAAGCAGATAATGGTGTGAATTGTCCAGCCATAAAACCTTGTAATTGTGCTTCTGGTACAAAATAAATAATACTCATGGATGCTACAACAACTTCTTTAGCAAGAAAACCTGTTAAAAGTGATGCAGCGGCTTGCCATGTTCCAAAACCAAGTGGTACGAGAAGTGGTGCGATGACTCCACCAATCATAGCGAGAAAACTATCATCCATTGCTACATTAATCCCTGATGGTCCAGTGTAGGCAAGAAGCCAAATAAGAACAGAACCTCCAAAAATATATGTTCCTGCTTTTCGTACAAAACCTTTTCCTTTTTCCCATGTTGATCGCCATAAAGTACGCATTTGTGGCATTCGATATGGTGGTAATTCAACGAAAAACATCGATTTCTCCTGTTTGAGAATAGTTGATGAAAGGAATTTAGCCAATGCCAATGCAACCACAATTCCTAAAACATACATTGAAAGTACAATGAGTGCTTGGTGTTCAGCAAAAAATGCACCAGCAAATAAAGCATAGACAGGTAAACGTGCAGAACAGGACATAAATGGTGTCAGCATCACGGTCAATAGCCGTTCTTTCGGCTGTTCTACAGTCCTTGCTGCCATCACCCCTGGAACATTACAACCAAATCCAATAATTAATGGGATAAAAGCTTTCCCATTTAAACCGATACTTTCCATGATTTTGTCCATAATGACAGCAACACGTGCCATATATCCAGAGTCTTCTAATAAAGATATAAAAAAGAACAGGATGAATATTTGCGGAACAAAGACTAAAACACCACCGACACCTGCTACAATACCCTTTAAAATTAAATCCTTGATAAAAGTACTTGCTCCAACAGCCTCTAAGCCTGCTGTCAGCCAATTGGTAAGTGGACCACCAATAAATGCATCTAATCCATCAGAAAGTGGAGTTCCTAGCCAATTAAAGGTAAGCATAAACATCAGATACATGAGTCCTAAAAAGATAGGAATCCCTAAAAATCGATTCGTTACGATACGATCTACAATATCTGTTAGTGTTTCCTTCGCATGGATTTTTACTTCACAAGAAGCATCTATGATATTTTGAATAAACTTATCCCGTACATCTGCAATGTGATGTTGTGTAGATTTAGCTACTTTTTCTTCTTTTAATGTTCTATCTGCTTCTTTTGCAATTATCTTTAATTCACTGTCACTAGATTCCAGTTGTTTCATCATTTCAGAATTGCCTTCTAAATACTGGATGGCCATCCATCGCTTTGGGATACCATTACATTCTGGAATCAAGTCTTTCATTTTTTTAATTGTCTCTTCCAGTATTGGCCCGTAATCCAATCTTAATGGATCAATCATTTCTTTCTCTTCACTAGCAATGCAATTATTTAATCTTTCACACCCTTGTCCTGTTCTTGCTATGATAGGAATGACTGGTACTTTTAACTCTTTTGATAATTGATTTGAATCAATATGAATTCCGCGTTGCCGGGCAACATCCATCATATTCAGTCCAATAGTAATTGGTCTTCCGAGTTCTAAAAGCTGTACCGTTAGATTTAGATTTCGTTTCAGTTGGGAAGCATCTACAATATTTAATATCTCTGTAAATGATTCATTTACTAAAAAATTGGTCACAACACTTTCATCTTGTGAAAGGGGACTTAGTGTATAAATTCCGGGTAAATCAATAAGCTTCCCTTGTTTATTACGCATTTCTCCTATCTTTTTTTCAACGGTTACACCACTCCAATTTCCAACATATGCATAGGATCCTGTTAGGGCATTGAATAATGATGTTTTTCCTGTATTCGGGTTACCTAATAATGCGATTTGTGAAGTATTCATTTTGCTTTCACCTTAATCTTTTCAGCTTCTTCTTTTCGGATACTAATACATTGTCCACATGATTCAATGACATATGGACCACCAAAAGGTAATTTTCGTTTCACATAAATTTCTTTATTTTCCTTCATCCCGAGCTGAAAAAACCTTAAACGAATTAATTCATCTACATTGGAATAATCAATTACTTTAGCTTTTTCACCTTGTTTTAAATCTGATAAAATCATGCTGCTACCTCCAAAATTTCACGATATTGAAAATCATTCTCAATAGCTATATATTCATTATATTCCTATCCATCGAATTTTCATTATAAAATTGTGTCGAAATTATGATAACTGTATTATAAAACAGTTATCTATAGTGCAAAAGTAGTATTCATAATCAAATAAAAAGGGTCTGGGACAAAACCCCAGTAAATGTAAAAAAAGAAGTTCGGTAGTCCATCTTAAGATGGAATCACTGAACTTCTTTTTATTTTAATTTACTGAGTCAATTTCACAATGAAAAACATTCTTCCGTCCATACATTAGGTCTTGCTAACAACTTCGCTGACTTGCACTATAGGCGGCTGGTTTCCGTGGGCACGGCTTCAGTCTCCTCGGAAGAAAACCCCTTCTTGCGGGGTCTTCAGACTCGTGCTATTCCCGCAGGAGTCAGCCGCCTTTCATTCCAGTCAACTATATGGAAAATTAACCCAAATATTTAAATTTATAGTAAAGTTTGATAAAATTTTACGAGATAATAACTATTGGAAGTGTCCTTATGTTTAAATATTATCCCATGGGATCAAATTGTTTTACCGGTAGATTTAGAAATAAAATTACAAAGAAATGATACTGCTATGCCGTGAATGATGTAGTGGAAAATATCCCAGAAAAAGCATCCGCTAATTTTATGCGTGACACAGGTTGTCTTACTTATCATCCTTAGATGATGATGATGAAAATTATTCTTCGTGCCTATACACAAATTTTTTCTATTTTTCTTCTTCTTGTTCTGGAGATTCCTTCATTTCTTTTGGTACGGCACGATAAACAAAGAACGCCAGAATTACTGCTACAATGGACATTGCAAAAGCAATGAAATAAACAAGTTCAACACCTGCAACCATCGCCAAATCCATTGTCACAGGGTCTGTTGGATTATCCGCATTTTGCAAAAAACGTAATTGACGTGCATTCATAATACTAATGAAAACAGAAACACCGATCGCACCAGCGACAGGCTGTAGTGTTGACATAACAGCTGTTCCATGTGGGTATAGCTGTTTCGGTAACTGATTTAAACCGTTTGTCTGTGCAGGCATCATGATTGCCGACACAGATAACATGAGTAAAATATATCCAATAATAACAACCCATAATGGTGTATCCATATTCAAGCGGCTCATCATAAACATCGTTCCACTTAACACAATTGTTGCAGGAATCATTAACACGCGTGGGCCGAATTTATCAAAAAGATGTCCCATAAATGGTGACATGGCTCCATTTAGAATACTCCCAGGTAAAAGGACAAGCCCTGCAGTAGCAGCTGTTAGAGCTAATGGTCCTTGCATATAAATTGGTAAAATAATCTCAGAAGCAAACATAGCCATAATGATAATTAAAAACATAGATACCGCATGTACATACATCGGATATTTAAAAACTCTTAAGTTCATGATCGGTTCTTCTAATTTTAATTGTCTCATGGCAAATAAAATAATCCCGATTACCCCAGCAGTAATAGCAATATACACATTTGGACTAAGAAATCCTGCTTCACTTTCTCCTGCAGCACTGAATCCGTAAATCGTTGCCCCAAATCCAATCGTTGAAAAGATAATTGACAATATATCAATTTTGGGCTTTGTTACCTCAGAAACATTTACTAAAAATTTATAGGCAAATGCAATGGAGAACAATGCGAATGGAATGACCGTTATAAATAAAAATCGCCAGCCTAAATATTCAACAATGATCCCTGATAATGTCGGTCCAATAGCAGGAGCAAACATGATGACAAGACCGACTAATCCCATTACTTTACCTCGTCGATCTGGTGGGAAAATTAATAAAAACACATTAAAAATAATTGGCATAAGTAAACCTGTTCCAATTGCCTGTGTAAGTCTCCCAACTAATAAGATTGGGAAAGTCGGCGCAAGTGCACTAATCGTTGTTCCAATGGTGAAGACCGTCATTGTTCCAATAAATAACTGTCTCGTTGTAAACCATTGTAGTAGCAATGCGGAAACTGGTATGACAATTCCCATCACTAACATGAAACCTGTTGCCATCCATTGTACAGTTGGTAACGTAATGTGAAACTCTTCCATTAATGTTGTCAAGGCAATATTTAGTAATGTCTCATTTAAGATCGCAAAAAAGGCTCCAATAATTAGGGAAAGCATGATTGGCAGTACTTTTACATTGGGGTCATCAACTAAAAATTCATATTTCTTTGGTTTGTTATTGTTATTCATTTATACAATTTCTCCTTTTCAATGGACTCTTCTAAAGATATAACTGTAAAGTAAGCGGAAAGTAGGAATGTTGGTGAAAGAAAGAGAAGTGTCACGGCAGAATTTTAAAATACAAAAAGAAGGAGATACGCCTCCTTCTCTCTATCCGTTCCTATAGAGTTTTTAAAATAGACAGACCCATTCCGAATACCCTACCCATAAGTAGAGTCCTTTGTTATTTAATTGGCAAAAAAGTTAATCGGAATTTGCTGTATACCATTTTAAAAACCTCCATGATTTTAGTAGAAAGTAATCATATCACTCCTATTATGTATTTACAATCATTTTCCACAAAATAAGTAAAAATTTTATCGCAGTTTAACTGGCTGTAAGACCTCCACATCAAGAAATTGAGATACCCAAGAGTTATAAGTGGAGGATCAACAGCCAGTAAAGGCCCGATTTGTTCAACTAACAATCAGCGGGAGATAAAGAAACCTCCCCCTGATTGAAGTTTCACTTTATTGTCCTTAAAATTGGAAAATGTTATAATATTGATTGGTTAATCAATAAATTAATTACATAATCAAAATACATCCATTGTAATTTGACTTTGAAGGAGTGAACATGAAATGAATAGTGAAACAGTTCTTGGTGGATTCTCCAAAGGGGATAAAGGGGTAACTATATTTCTTTTCGCAGCTATTGGTGGTGTCATCGGGTGGTTTTTACCGACGATTGCGGGTTGGTTGTTAAAATTACCATTTATACCTATGGAAGGTCTGTTTGAATGGATAGCAACAACAGATAATCAACTCATCACCATCATTACACCAATTGTAGGTGCTCTTGCTGGAATCGCCTTAGCATTATATGCGTTTTACGAAGCACTTACAATCACTGTTACTGATGAAGAGATTAAACTGAATAGCAAACAAAAGGAAAAGGTGATCCAGAAGCAGGATATATCGACTATATTTTTAGATGGAAAACACCTTGTCATTCTTGGGAAAGATGATCGTGAGTTATTTCGGGGAGAGCATGAGGAGAAGAAAAAAGTAATCTCAGAAACTTTTCAGGATTATGGATATGCTTGGTCGAATTCGGATCCGCTTGAAGAAAAATACAAAAGATGGGTTCCTGATCATCCCGATTTTCCGAATCATGTCAATGCACTACTTGCAGCAAGAGAAAGGGCCTTAGAAGAAGATGATGAAGAAGAGGTGAAAATCCTTCGTAAAGACTTGGCTGATATTGGAGTTTATATTCGCGATAAAAACGAACGTCAATATGTAAGAATAAGTCAGGGTGGTCATACGTGAAAAAGGAAAAACAAACCTTTATTGCGGAAGCAAGAAGAAAGCAAATTATGGAAGCAGCCATACAAACATTAGATGAAATCGGGTTTGTGAAGGCGAGTCTGACACAAATTGCTAAAAGAGCAGGAATTAGTACAGCACTTATATCCTATCACTTTAAAGACAAATTTGATTTAATGAATCATTTACTTGTGAAATTGATGGAAGACTCCATATCTTTTATTTTGAAAAAAACTCGTCAGGAAAATACGATTGAAAAGCAGCTTAGCGCATTCATTATGGCGAGTCTAGAATATCAATATACACATTCAGAAAGAAATACAGCGTTAATTGAAATAGTTTTTAATGCAAGAACAGCTGAGAATGTTCCATACTATAAAATAAATGAAGAAGATGATGTAAACCCTCTTTTGGAAGAACTGAAGCGTATTTTAAGAGAGGGTCAGGATAATGGTGTTTTTGGTGATTTTCAAGTGGAAATCATGGCTACTATTATTCAAGGATCCATTGGAGAATATATGTTTAACCCACAGCTTACTAAAAATGTTAATTGGAAAACATATGGTCATGAACTTGTAAATATGTTTGAAAGGATTGTTAAGAAAAGTTAAGAAAAGCAAGGAAAATATAATGAAAAATTAAGATCCTTTTCTACAAAAGAGTGGTCCCATTTGTGAAGTGATGTATTTTACTTTACAGAAACCCCATTCTTCATGGAATAATATATATACCTTCTTTACTTTGTGTAACGGTTTGCATAACTGGAAGCAACAAGGGCGTTTGGTTTAATCTTTGGCTCCACACCAATGCTCTCCATTCTTGTCATCATTTCTTTAACAAATTTACGTGTTTTATTCTTTTTTTCGGCCCCAATGTCAATATGGCCTTCCATTGTAAATGTGGCCCCATGATAAAGGTAAGGGAGGACGATATTGGTTAGTTGCTTTTTCCTTTCCTCAGTAAATAGGGAAACTATCTCTTCAGATAAAGACATTTCATAGGAAATCTTTTCTTTTAGATGTATCATTTTTCTGGGGATGACTACTTTTCTTATACAAGCCCAAACACCATTTCCTTTATTCTGGATGACAATTCCTGTTATAAAAACGGTATTTTTCTGATGAACTTGAGAATCTGTTCCAACCATTAGCCGGTAGTTACCGTTAGGGTGTGATTGCATAAATTGTACAATATGTTTAAAAACTTGATCAAATGACATCTGATCTTCTTGAAGATTTTGAAATTGATAATAGTCGTCTGGATAGTTTTTCATATTTGAATGTCCACTTCCTTTACCAATTAATATTTGTCCCTACTCATAGATTATGTAGTAAAAAAATAAATAGTGCAAAAATTTAAATGTTACACTCATGATTTCAATACATTCAAATGAGGCTTTAAGTTACTTGTTTCACTAATTAAATTCTTAGACCAACTGCTATTTACTTTTGACTTTTTATCAGGGGAAACTTATAATTATCATTGTGATATACTTTTAGATTTTAAGGAGGATTATAAAAAATGACACATGGAATGAGACTTCGTTTCCCTACTTTGAACTAGTAATTGAATAGGTTCAAAGACTCTGTTTGTGTATGCAGAGTAACGGGATTAGTCTGTCCTTTTTTATTATCTTCATTTTAAATATGATTATGTAAAGGAAGGTGGATTGACTTGCCTTTCTTTTTTTATTAATTGCGTATTAACTAGCTATAGACCTCCACTTCAAGAGATCGAGATACTTTAAGAATTAGAAGTGGAGGATTAATAGCCAGTAAAGGTCCGATTCATTCAACTAATAATCAGTGAGAGATGAAGAAAACTCCCACAGATTGAAATTTCACTTTATTGATCGGTCCGTTTTCTAAGGATGTGCTTATTCCTTTTACTCTAAATCACAGGCAGATGTCTGTGATTTTGTTATTTTAAAAGGGAGGAAAAATCATGCAGTTTTTACTATTTTTTTGATACGAGCTTGTATGTAAAACAGAGCTCGTATCGATCCTAGCTATCGATACGAAATAAACAACTATTTCGGGAGGTAGCGAATATGGAAAAAATATGTTTTGAATTAGAAAATATTCATGTTACTTTTTTAGATAAAGAAATCTTGAAAATTGATCGGTTAGCTATTCACCAGTTTGACAGAATTGGGATTGTAGGTAAAAATGGAGCAGGAAAAAGTACGTTATTAAAATTGTTGGCAGGCACGATTCAACCAATAAAAGGAAAAGTGGAACGTCATGTAGATTATGGATATTTTGAGCAAATGGAAGCTCCTACAGGAAAAGAGGCTGATGCAGCATTACTTGGTAAATTAACTGTTCCACAAGAATCTGATAACTTAAGTGGTGGCGAACAAACGAAGCTGAAACTGGCACAATTGTTCACCAATTACTATGAAGCATTATTGATAGATGAGCCTACAACACATTTGGACCAAGATGGTATTTCATTCTTACTTGATGAATTACGCTATTACTACGGAGCACTTGTGTTAATTAGTCATGATCGTGCCGTCTTGGATGAACTTGTGACAACGATTTGGGAAGTTCAGGGCGGGGAAATTCATGTCTATTCTGGAAATTATAGTGATTATGTAACACAAAAGCAATGCGAACGTGAAAAACAAGAGAAGGAGCATGAGCAATTTTTAAAAGAAAAGAAACGTCTAGAAAAAGCTGCTGCTGAAAAAATGAAGAAAGCGAAAAAAATTGCCCAGGCTGGTAAAATGTCTAAAAATGATAGGAAGGCAAAGGCGAATCGGATGTTTGAAACGAAGTCAAAAGGTACTAGTCAAAAGTCGGTTCACCGTGCAGCAAAAGCAATTGAACAGAGAATGAGTCAATTAGAAGAAGTGGATGCTGTTCCAAGTGAAAGAAAAATTGTGTTCCGTCAATCGAAGGCATTAGAACTTCATAATAAGTTTCCTATTATGGCAGATCAATTAACACTTCAAATAAAAGATAATAAATTGTTGGATGAGGTCAATTTCCAATTCCCACTTGGTAAGAAAATAGCCATAACTGGTAACAATGGTAGTGGTAAAAGTACCTTACTTCATCATATTGCAAATCATGGGGAAGGCTTAACCATTTCGCCAAAAGCAGTAATGGGATATTTTCAGCAAATGAGTTATCAATTTTTAACGGATGAAACGGTATTACAATTTGTGAAAAACCGTTCCGAATATGATGAAGGATTTTTGCGAAGTGTTTTGCATATGATGCAATTTGTAGGAACTGATATTCAGAAAAATGTCCAGTCGATAAGTGGAGGAGAAGCAATTCGTCTCCAATTATGTCAACTCTTTTTAGGGGAGTATAATATTTTATTATTAGATGAGCCAACTAATTTCTTGGATATTCAAGCAATTGAAGCACTAGAAAAATTTATCACTGGATATGAGGGCACCGTTATTTTCATCACGCATGATAAAAAAATTATTGATCATGTAGCAGATGTAGAGTATAAAATTGATGGGAAAAAGCTGATTGAAATGTGATTTATTAAGAGGAAGCCGTCGAGCAAATCTTGACGGCTTTTTTAAAATAAGAAAAGACAAATTTATTGGCTCTCTAGTAATTTTTCTGTTTCGGAGTATAGCCTTCCCAGTATTTCAATACCATTTCTTGTGTTTTCTATATTAGAAGAAATCAATGTAATAACTTTATCTATGTTCTCTTTATATTCTTTAGGTTTTATCTGAAAGCTTTCTATCATATGAACTGCCTTTTTTTCATTAATGCAGTATTCTTCATTCAAAGCAAATAAGACTTGATTTAAACAAGAAATCGTTCTAAAACAATGTCCTGCAACATATGAAATATCATCTTTATCTATAGTATCTTTGGCGAACATAAGAGAAAAAGAAGCTTCAAACATAAAGTATTTGATGATTGTATCTTTTAATGGCTTCGGAAATGGACTTGTTTTCGCTTGTAAATGAGCAATTTTTTTTGTAGGGTCAACTAATATTTTACAGACAGAAATTTCTCCCATATACATGGCATTTAAATAAGCATGAGGGTGTCCAGCATGGTAATGTGTAGTGACGTTACCTAAGAGGCATTCATCAATAACACTTGAGACCCTGTTTATATCACGAAAAATAAGATCCACATGATATCCTGAAACAATAATCCACGCTCCACCATTAATCCACTCACCCCATTCGCCAAGTGACGAGACTAATTGTTCGCGATGTTCATCATCTAGCTTAGTAGCCACTTTACTGACTTCAGCCACATTAAATCCTTTAGCTTCATCATAATAAATACCGATATCAATGTCAGAAGTTTTAGAGTGAGTTCCCCTTGCTCTTGAACCACCTAAAACAACACCAACAACACCAGGTATTTCTTTTAGTTCATTGCTTACTTTATCGATTATATTTTGCACGGCCATGTATATCACTCCTTGAAAATTCAATCTTTCTCTTTTCCTGCGATTCCATAAAAAAATAATTTTGTAAGTTCTTCTGTAAAAGGTAGTATTTCCTTTGTTACATCCCCTTTCTGCATGTATTCCTTAAATATTTGAATGTAGAGTAAGATAGCTTCGTTGGATATATTGGGATTAATGTAGCCCTGTTCTCTTCCTTCCTTAAATAGGTCCATAAAACGGGGTAATGCTTTTTTGGTGTACATTTCTTCAATATAGTTGTTTCCACCTTCGTCTGTGTATTCCTTCATAAAATACTCAAAGAATTCCTGATTAATGTGATTTGCCTCCATTGTTTTATCAAAAATAACTTGTTTGATTTTATCTAGGAAGGGGGCATTGCTATCGAATAATTGCTCATATCCCTCCCAAACTTGATCAACATAAAAAATAATTACTTCATGTGCTAAATTATTTTTACTACCAAAATAATTATAAATCGTCACTTGGGACACGTTTGCTTTTTTCGCTATTTCTGTTACAGATACTCTTTGAACACCATATTTTTTAAATAAGGTAAGTGAAGCGTTTAATATATCTTCTTTCTTTTGTTGTTTACGTTTTTCAAAACCGTCCATTCCTTTCACCTCCACCTTAGTTTAATAAAACTTTTGTAATAAAACAATGTAAATAGTTCATAAACTATTGCTAAATACATTTGTTTTGTATATTATGAACTATATAAGTATAAATAGTTCATAATTATTAAGTGAGAGAGACCCGATTCATTAAAAAGAGAAGGGGAGGATGACATATGTCTATTTTAAAGACAACGAATTTAACGAAACGTTTTGGGAAATTTACCGCATTGGATGGTGTTAATATCGAAGTAAATGAAGGGGAAGTCTATGGATTTATTGGTCCAAATGGTGCTGGTAAGTCCACGACGATTCGAGTATTGCTTGGGATTTTAAAAGCAACAGAAGGGACTGCAGAAATTTTCGGGAAAGATGCTTGGTCAGATGCGGTGGAAATTCACAAACGTCTTGCCTATGTCCCTGGCGATGTCAATCTTTGGCCAAATTTAACCGGGGGAGAAGTCATTGATTTATTTGTAAAACTTAGGGGAGGAAACAATAAAAATAGACGGGAAGAACTGATTAAGAAATTTGATTTGGATCCAACAAAGAAATGCAGAACCTATTCAAAAGGAAATCGACAAAAAGTGGCCCTGGTTGCAGCCTTTTCATCTGATGCAGATTTATATATTTTAGATGAGCCAACTTCTGGTTTAGATCCATTAATGGAACAAGTTTTCCAAGAATGTGTAATAGAAGCGAAACAAGCAGGAAAAAGTGTTTTACTTTCCAGTCATATTTTATCTGAAGTGGAAAGATTATGTGACCAGGTAGGAATTATTCGTCAAGGGAAAATCATTGAAACTGGGTCTTTAGCTGAAATGCGTCATTTAACACGTACAAACCTACTTGTAGAAACGAAACAACCAATTATTTCTATACATGAATTAAAAGGTGTCCACGATGTCGTTCAAAAAGACAAGGCCATTTCATTTCAAGTGGATACAGAAGAATTGGATACAGTGATGAAACATGTAACTCAATTCGGTGTTGTGAAATTGGAAAGTGCACCCCCAACGTTGGAAGATTTATTTATGCGCCATTATGAAGATAACGATAGTGATGTAAGGAGAGGGTCTTGATGTGGGCTGCCATTTCAAAAAATACACTCGCTTTATCTAAATTAATCATAAGACTAGATCGTATACGTATTCCGTTATGGTTAATAGGTATCGTATTTTTCACAATCATGGTCCCAATTGCGTTTGATGACATGTATTCTTCGCAAAAAGAAAGAGATGTGATGGCAGAAACGATGGAGAACCCTGCCATGACAGCGATGGTAGGCCCTGGAAATTTGGAGAATTATACGATAGGTGCAATGACATCGCATCAGATGCTTCTATTAACAGCGGTTATCGTTGGACTCATGAGCATCTTACTCGTTACAAGGCATACACGGGCAACTGAAGAAGATGGCCGAATTGAAATGATTCGTTCATTGCCAGTAGGACGTCTAGCTAACGTTAATGCAACATTACTAGTTTTGGTAGTAATAAATATACTATTGGCGTTAATTTCTGGTCTCGGGTTATATGCGTTAGGAATAGAAAGTATGGATTTAGAAGGTTCTTTACTATATGGTGCTACTTTAGGTGCAACTGGAATAGTCTTTACTGGTATTACGGCTATTTTTGCACAGCTTTCTGAAAGTTCCAGGGGAGCAACAGGTTTCTCCATTGCCATACTTTTGATTGCTTATCTTGTTCGTGCAATAGGGGATGTGAGCAATGAAACATTATCATGGTTTTCTCCATTGGGCTGGGTAAGCCAAACAGAAGCCTATTCTACTAATAACTGGTGGCCTGTCGGTTTAATGATTGGTGTATCTATCATTCTATTTATACTAGCAAACTACTTGAATGCGATTCGTGATTTAGGTGCAGGATTTTTCCCATCCAAACCAGGAAAAAAACATGCTTCCATCTTTTTAAAAAGCCCGATTGGGTTAGCTCTTAGACTCCAGCGGACTGGAATGATTGCTTGGGCTATTGGATTATTTATATTAGGAATCTCTTATGGATCTGTTTTTGGTGATTTGGAATCCTTTTTTGAAGGGAATGACGTGTTGGAGCAGTTACTTGCAGAAAAAGAAGGCTATTCTCTGACAGAACAGTTTATTCCAATGTTAATGATTGTACTTAGTTTACTTGCTACCGTGCCACCATTAATGGCTATGTTGAAATTGAAAGGAGAAGAGGGGAAAAATCGTCTGGAGCACTTGTTTGCCAGAGCCGTTTCACGTAATAAAATGATGGGGAGTTATTTGATTATCGCCATCATCAATGGATTTATGATGCTTTCTTTAACAGCAATTGGTCTTTTCGCAGCAGCAAATGCAGTGATGGATGAGAGTTTCAATTTTGGAATGATTTATGGTGCTGCAATGGTATACTATCCAGCAATGCTTGTCATGATTGGCTTAGCAGTATTTTTGATAGGGGTATTACCAAAAGTAACAAGTTTCATATGGGCATATCTCACTTACTCCTTTCTCGTGTTATATCTTGGTGGCTTATTCGACTTTCCAGAATGGGTTGGTAAACTATCACCATTTGGATATATTCCACAGCTCCCTGTTGAAGAGATGCAGTGGTTACCGCTAGTTATTTTAACAGTAATTGCTTTTGTTCTTATGATAGTGGGTATGGTTGGATATAACAAACGCGATATCGACGGTTAATCTAGCAACGAGAAATAAGGATTTTGGTCGCCCATATTAGATGATACAGCAGAAAACCGGTCAACCAAAATGAGATGGATGCCCGTAAACGAAGAAAACATGTAAAACCGGTCACCCAACATGAATTGGATGCCCGCAAAAGAAGAAAACATGTAAAACCGGTCAACCAAAATGAGATGGATGCCCGCAAAAGTGGAAAACATGTAAAACGGGTCAACCAAATGAAATGGATGCCCGCAAAAGCGGAAAATCATGAAAATCGGTCACCCAACATGAATTGGATGCCCGCAAAAGAAGAAAACATGTAAAATCGGTCACCCAACATGAAATGGATGCCCGCAAAAGAGGAAAATCATGAAAATCGGTCAACCAAAATGAAATGGATGCCCGCAAAAGAAGAAAACATGTAAAATCGGTCACCCAACATGAAATGGATGCCCGCAAAAGAGGAAAACATGTAAGATCGGTCATCCAAAATGAGATGGATGCCCGCAAAAGAGGAAAACATATAAAATCGGTCATCCAAAATGAAATGGATGCCCGCAAAAGTGGAAAATCATGAAAATCGGTCATCCAAAATGAAATGGATGCCCGCAAAAGAAGAAAACATGTAAAATCGGGCATCCAACTTTTTGATTGGAATGTATTAAATAATATGGGCCGTGTCAGGGGATACTAAAATTCAAAGTCGTGATTAAAGGAGATTTTTATTATGCATAAGGCATTTTTAGAAACGAAGCGGCGTCCTTTTCCTTTACCAGAACGACCTTGGGTGATGACACAAACTTGGCATCATTTACTTTTTTGCCATTGACCGATAGAAAAAGAAGTTATTCAAGAGCTCCTTCCACCCGAACTCGAACTGGATACATATCGAGGAAAGGCGTGGCTAGGAGTAGTACCTTTTAAAGTGAAAAATATGCGAATGAGAGGACTGCCTAGAGTCCCTTATCTTCATACAGTTCTTCAAGTAAATATCCGAACCTATGTTACTTATAAGGGAATATCAGGTATTTATTTTCTGACAATAGATGCGAATAAGCGTTTGGCTGTATGGGGGGCACGAATAGGGGCTCTCTTGCCATATCGAAAAGCGAGCATGAGAATGACAACGAGAAAAGATGGAATCCACTTTCAGAGTGTTTCAAGGGAACTCAATCAAGATAAGGAAAAACTTGATATTCTATATCATCCAGTTTCAAATGCATACACTCCTTCATTAAATAGTTTGGAAAACTGGCTATTTGAGCGTTATTGCTTTTTTGTCGTTCATCATAAAAAGGTTTATCGCGGAGATATCCATCATGATCGCTGGCAAGTCAAGCGTGCAGATGTGAAAATAAACCATCTTCCAACCAACTTTAGATTTTCAAGTATTCAAAATGAACCATTATGCCATTATACTCGAAAAAAACAAGCATTTGCTTGGATACTTAAGCGAATCCATTGATTACTGTACCGTCTGCTTCATACTTACAAATTGGTTAATACAGAACTGAAATCTAAAATCTTTTTTCTTCTATTATAGTATGTTATTGGAAGGAGAATTTAGAGGACAGTTTAAATGATAGAATAAGTCTATGTTACTTTCCCCTTATAAAAAAATATGTGGAGGTGCTTCTAAAATAGAAGCACCATTTTTAGTGTTTAAATAATTTTCACAAAATTATGTCGTAATATATTGCATTTTGCGAAAAATGATAGTATGATAGGTTTTACTAATATATTGCATATCAGATAAAATACGAATATATATTCCAAAGGAGCATTCTATGAAGAACAAACTATCATTTTCATCGTACATCATTATAGGGCTGATGTTATTTGCGTTATTTTTTGGAGCAGGGAATCTGATTTTTCCTGCACAACTTGGTCAAAATGCTGGGTCGAATCTTTGGCCAGCTATCTTTGGATTCTTGATTACAGGAGTTGGATTGCCATTACTTGGAATCTTGGCGATGAGTTTTTCTAAAAGTAATGATTTACAGGAACTGGCAAGTAGGATTCATCCAATTTATGCAGTCTTTTTCACTTCATTACTTTACTTAACAATTGGTCCTTTTTTTGCATCACCAAGGACAGGGACTGTTGCATATGAGGTAGGTATTGCACCATTTGTAGGTGAGGGTTTTCAGCAAGGTGGTTTATTCATTTTTACATTGTTTTTCTTTGGTATTACACTTTTGTTTTCATTGAAACCTAATAAATTAGTAAATAATATAGGAAGGATTTTAGCACCAGGTATCGTTATTCTTCTTGGAATTCTCTTAATTTTGGCTATTTTGAAACCGATGGGGGCAATTCAACCACCACAAGAAGCCTTTTTGAATGGTCCATTTATACAAGGATTCCTAGAAGGATATAATACAATGGATGCACTTGCCTCGCTTGTTTTTGGAATAATAGTCATTAAGGCAATTCGTTCATTTGGTGTAACTTCAAGAAATGGGATTCTCTTAGCAACTGCAAAATCAGGAGTTGTCGCGATTGTATTGCTTGGAATTATTTATATAGGAATTGCCTATTTAGGTGCAACGAGTACGGAAATGTTTGGTATATTTTCAAACGGTGGCCCAGTACTTAGTAGTGCTGCATCCCATTATTTAGGAACATTTGGTTCAGTTATCTTAGCGATTATTATGACACTCGCTTGTTTAACTACTAGTATTGGATTAACCGTTGCTTGTGCAGAATACTTTCAGACATTATTTCCAAAAATCAGCTATAAAAAATTTGCCATATTTTTTTCTGTACTAACATTTGTAATTGCTAACTTTGGATTGACGAACATTATTACGTATTCTGTACCTGTTTTAATGTTTCTTTATCCACTTGCTATTGTTCTAATGCTTTTGACATTTCTTTCACCATTGTTTAATCATTCACGAATCGTGTACATTTTAGCAACCTTTAGTACGTTTATGATTAGTATTTTTGATGGTTTAAAGGCATTATGTGATTCCATTGGTATTGATTACTTTGCTTGGATGACTCCATTTGTGTCGTTTTATGAACAAGCATTGCCATTATATACCAAAGGGCTTGGCTGGTTTATCCCAGCACTAGTCATTATTGCAGTTTCTAGTTTAATCGTACTTATCCAAAAAGTATTTGTTACGAATACAAAGGAAAATATGGAAGTACATTAAAAAATGCTATAATTTCATACAAATCATGAAAGTAAAATCGCATGAAATCAATTTTATTAACTTTGATTTCATGCGATTTATTCGTTTTGTCAGTCAGCTGGGAATATTCATCGCTTCAGTCATGAGAGGTTCAAGCGCTTAAGATGGTGAGGAAATTCGGGTGAATTCTTCAATGGCACGAAGCCAATTTTCCTTCATTACCTCAGAAGCCTTCGCTCTTGCTCCTATTTTCATTAATTCAATGATAGCTGTATGTTCATCAATTGATTTTTTAGTTAATATGATGGAGTTATGGAAAAATAATCTCCTTACATGTGCTTGAAGTGAAGTTACAATCGAGTGAATATATGGATTTTTTGCTGTATCAACAATGATTTCATGAAACTCTTCGTCAATTTTCAATGCAGAGAAGTAATCTTCTAGTTGAATTGCTTCAGCAAATCTTTTATTTGTTTGTTCAAGCAGGTTGATCACTTTATTATTTAAGTGATTAATAGCTAATTCGGTAGATAGCGCTTGCAAAACTGCTAAAGGTGGTAGCAAGTCGTGGATTGATTCTCTATCTATTTCGGTAACCTGAGTTGCTTTACCCGGATACATTTTTACAAAGCCCTGTACTTCTAGTAACTGCAATGATTCTCGCACTGGAGTTCTACTAATTCCTAATGCACGGGCGATTTCAGAGTCATTTAATTTTTCACCAGGTTGCATGGTACCATCAATAATCCATTGCTGGAGTTGGTTAAATGCACTCTCTTTCGCTGATTGACGAATTGGTTTTTGATGGTCACTTGGAATTGGCATGACAACTCACCCTTTCTAAAATAGTATATAAATTCAATTATACTATAAAAAGGTAAGCATTGGTATATGCAATATATTGTATTATTGTTAAGATACTATTAATTCTTCTACCAAAAAATCAATCATTTAGCTAAAAATGGATGCCCGGAAAAGTGAGAAAGTCGGAAACCCGGTCATCCAACCGGAAATGGATGCCCGGAAAAGTGAGAAAGTCAGAAAATCAGTCACCCAACCGGAAATGGATGCCCGGAAAAGTGAGAAAACCAGAAAATCGATCATCCAACCGGAAATGGATGCCCGAAAAAGTGAAGAAAGCAGCAAATCGGTCATCCAACCGGAAATGGATGCCCGAAAAAGTGAGAAAAGCAGCAAATCGGTCATCCAACCGGAAATGGATGCCCAAAAAAGTGAAGAAAGCAGCAAATCGGTCACCCAACCGGAAATGGATGCCCGAAAAAGCGAGAAAACCAGCAAATCGGTCATCCAATCGAAAATGGATGCCCGAAAAAGCGAGAAAGTCAGAAAATCGGTCACCCAACTGGAGATGTAAAAGCTCATTTTGGCACATAATGAGCTGCTTTGCCATGCCCTACAATCATATAATTTTTTGATAGTATTCTTCTAATCGTCTTTTTTGAGTAGATAATTTTGCACCAATTGTAAATGATATTGGTAGTTATTTTTTTATTTGGAAAAAGAATTTCAAATTCACGAATCGATCTTAAAATAGATGTATCTATTTTTTCTTTATGGCCACAATGTTCACATACAAATTGCACATTTTTAGTTGGTGATAAAAAAGCTCCACATGTCGCACAGATGATACCTTTTTTTAGGGAATTATAGTCAAATTTTGGTGCAAGATTGTATGGTGATTGTTGTAGGTGAGCAGACATGAATTGTTTAGCAAGTGTATAATTTTTGGAATGAGGGGCATTCATATTTAAATCCTTGATAAAACGATTTCGTTGTGCTGGAAGAATAATGGGCTGGTTTCGAGGAGCTTGGAATAAAGCAAATTCAGAATTAGTAAAGACTACGTGACTATTGATTGGTAGGGTGTAACCGCAGGATTGGAGGAAACTTCGAAGAGCGGATTCGCATCGCCTAAGTTGGAGGATAGGATTTTTGATTTCGTTTCCTGTCGAGGTGTACCATATGTCTGATTCGATGTAAAAATCTCCCTCGTAATTTTTTATTTCAAACAGGTAAACAATGGTTGGGGTAAGTACTAATGCGTCTATTTGAAACAGGCTGTTATTGTGTTCGAGTAGTACGTCATATAAAATAATATAATTATCTGATAAATCCTTTAACCAGGATGCAAATTCCCGCTCACCTTCATAGCCCTTTTTCAAATTTAAATAATATTGCTTTTCATTAGAGGATAATTTTATCCGAATGCTTAAATAATATAATATTTCTAGTTTTAATGGTCGATAGAGTGGTTTTGCAATTACCATCTTCAACATCCTTTCAATTTATTAAATATAATAAAAAAATTCCAAGAATAAAATAAAAATACTTACTTGCTCAAATACCATTGAAGCGCATTTTTATAGAAAACCTTTTTAGCTGCTTCTTCATCAAGTGCATCTTTAATTAGCTTAATATCTGAAAAACGAAAAGGCCATTTTGCTCTTGTAGAAGGTAAGTCTGTTCCAAACATTAAAGCATCTGGGTTTATGGAATGGATTTTCTTTATCGCTTTTGCAACATCAAAATCAACTCTTCCAAAACCGGTTGCTTTCACCATTACTCCTTTATCTACTAAATATAGAAGATTAGGCAATCCATGTCTAGATAGACCTAAATGGTCGATGGAAACTGCGGGGAGCTTTTCTATTATTGTAGTTATTTCTGGTAAAGTGTTCGAATTAATATATAATTCGGTATGCCAATTTACCAATTCATATACTCTTCTTGCAAAATAGTCTAACCGTGAAATATCTTCAGAACCTCCACGGTTTACGTTGAAACGGATTGCTTTTACGCCATATTTATCAAGTTCTATAATATACTCATCCGGGACGTTGTGGGGTAATTGAGTCACACCAACAAATTGATCACCAAGTATTTTTAGTGTATCGATTAAATAGGATTGATCAAATCCCTGAAAAGAACCTGATACAACTGCTCCTCCACGTACATTTATATCCTTTACTATTTGTAAGTAATCTTTAGAAGTAAAAGGATTGGGCATAAATCCTTGGTTCTCAATAAGTGGGTATCTTTTGTCAATAATATGTAAATGTGAATCGAAAATTTCCATTTTCCTCACCTACCTCTATAAATTGGATAACTCCTTTTGAAATAGAAAACTTTCGTCTCAAAGATTACATGTTTTTGGTTCAGTTGAATTTAAAATTTCTGCCCAGCCAAATATTCTTTACATATTATATATTTCACCATCTGTTAAAGGAGCTTCTTCATGAATCAATTGTTTCACTTCATTTTTCTCATTCATTAGGGCAATAATTGGCTGATGGGAGGCAATCTCTTTATTTGAAACAAGTGCATAAGAAACAATAATCACAACATCTCCTTTTTGCACAAGTCTTGCTGCGGCACCATTTAAACAAATCATACCTGAACCTCTTTCACCAGCAATTACATATGTTTCAAGGCGAGCACCATTGTTGTTATTGACAATCTGTACTTTTTCATGTGGTAATATATTTACTTTGTCTAAAATATCTTGATCAATGGTAATACTTCCTACATAATTTAAATTAGCTTCTGTAACACGAGCACGGTGAATTTTACTTTTCATCATCGTACGAAACATGCAAATTCCTCCTAGTTATAATGGCTAATTAGTTTTAAAAGATTCACTAAATTAATATTTTCATAATTCATAATATCATGACATATAAATGCTTGTCCATTACATGTTACCCCTTATGAGATTCATTTCTTTTTTCTTCTAATTCCAACACAGTCCATTAAATCTATGAATAATGCCCTTTTTACACAAAAATAGGTACCTTGTAATGAACAGTACCATATGCTATATTAATATTGAGTATTGTTCATTGCAAGGTAGCTGATAATAGGATGGAGTGAAAATATGAATGTTCAATTTAAAAAGGGTATTTTAGAGCTCTGTGTTCTCGTTTTATTAGATAAAAAAGACTGTTATGGTTATGAACTAGTGCAACGAATTTCAAGTAAAATTGAAATCTCTGATGGTTCAATATATCCCTTATTAAGGAGACTGACGAAAGCAGATTATTTTACAACATATTTTCAAGAATCAAAAGAAGGACCTGCACGTAAGTATTATGCTTTAACTGAAAAGGGGAAAAAGCACCTTCATCAACAGATGCAGGAATGGAAGGAATTTTCAAAAGCAGTGAATGAATTAATTGAGGAGGGGATTGATGATGAATGAAGATCAGTTTTTGGGTACGTTGGATAAATATTTAAAAAAGCTTCCTAAAGAAGAGCGTCAAGACATACTACATGACTTCAAGGAACATTTTGAAATTGGAAAAATGGAAGGTAAGTCTGAGAAGGAAATCTCCGAATCACTCGGTTCACCGAATAAAATAGCGAAGGAAATGATTGCTTCCTATCATCTTGAAAAGGTAGAAACGAATGCATCGGCTGGTGATGTTTTACGAGCTGTTTGGGCAGTGATTGGATTAAGTTTCTTCAACCTCGTTATTGTACTTGGACCTTTTATTGCGATTGCAGGTTTGGTACTTGGAGGATGGGCTGTTGGTATTTCATTTACTATTTCTCCTCTTTTAGTGTTAATCAATTTATTCATCTATCCCGATACATTTCTGTGGTTTGATTTCTTTATCTCCTTTGTGCTTTCGGGTGTAGGTTTATTTATAACCATTGGAATGTACTTCGCTACCCGTCTATTGATTCGTGGATTTACAAAATATTTACAAGTGAATGTTAAGTTTGTTAAAGGAGGGCTGAAAAATGCTTAAAAAATTAGTAATGGTAGCTTCTGTCCTCTTAATTATTGGTATTGTTGGGAGCCTATTTAATTTTAAAACATTATATTCAGACAAAGAAATGAAAGAAGAAAAAATTATCGATACAGTATTTGATACGATAAACATATCAGTAGATAGTGCAAAAATAGAACTGATTCCTACGAATGAGAAGAATGCGATATTGGAATATAGAACCAATTATTCGGATTATAATTTTTCGAGTGAAGTAAAGAATTCAACTCTTGAAGTTCATGTTGATATGAATCAAAAGAAATTGTTTCGCTTTGACTTCTTTTCTAAAGGTTCAGCATTAAAATTATATATACCAAAAAAACAATATGAATCATTACAAATAGAAAGTGATAATGGAAGAATTATGATAGAAGAAATTGATGTAAAAACAGCAGATATACGTACGGATAATGGGCGGATCGAAATAAATAATATGGCTAGTGATAACCTTACTGCAAATTCAAATAATGGCAGAATCAATCTTGCAAATGTAGATGCTTCTACTGTCACCACAAAATCCAGTAACGGTAAGATTGTTTTAAATCATGTTACAGGTACATTATCCAGTAAAACAAATAATGGAAGTATTTCTTTAATAACCGAAGATTTAGAGCGTTCTATAGATTTTAAAACGGATAATGGAAAAATTGAAATTCAAACAGAAAAAGAACCAACAAATGTTATATTTGATTTAAAGACTGATAATGGAAGTATCGATGTTTTTAATCAATCGGACTGGGATACAGTAATCGGAAATGGAGACAATACGATTAAATTAGAAACAGATAATGGTAAAATTATAATAACAAAATAATCCATAAATAAGGGATAGCTGTACAACAGTTATCCCTTATTTTTATGTGATTTTCAATTCCGCGATAATGCACACATTTATGGAATGGAAAACATAATCAGATACTTTTTTCTAGACTGTTTCACATCATGTATGGGTCTATATAACGCTTTATTTTTACAAAAAAACTTCTCATATTTGTCATATTTCCATGAAAATATGTGATGGACATCACATGCTTCTCAGTCGCTTTTATTTAATATAAAAAAGAAATCAGCATTCTACTTATTTTTTAAAAGGGCATAGAAAGAAGGGAAATAAGCATCTGTTACATAAGATGGCCAAAAAATAAATGGAGTGGATAGAAAAATAGATTCAAAGAGAAATATATAGTATTACACAAATTTAACTTACATCAAGGCGGTGGAGTGCATTGAGTTATAAAAAATTATGGATAACGTTAGGAATCGTATTTTTTGCTTCCTTTGCGGTATTACTTTATTATGGTGGCGAAATTTATCAAGAAAAACCTCCTATTCCAGAAGAAGTTGTAACAGATTCTGGAGAGGTTATTTTTACGAAAGAAGATATACAAGATGGACAAAATGCTTGGCGACAAATTGGAGGACAAGAGCTTGGTAGTGTTTGGGGACATGGTGCCTATGTTGCACCAGACTGGACAGCAGATTGGTTGCATAGAGAATCTGTATGGCTTCTCGACCAGTGGGCACATGCTGAACATAAAACAGATTATGAATCCCTTTCAGAAGAGGATCAAAGTGCTTTAAAAGCAAGACTGAAAAAAGAACTACGGACGAATACGTATGATGAAAAGTCCGATCAAATAGTTGTATCAGATATACGTAAGCAAGCGATTGAGCATATGAGTGATTACTATGCAAGTGTCTTTATGGATGATCCAGAAATGGATGAATATAGAGAGCAAATTGCAATGCCTAAAAATACTGTTTCTGATCAAGAAAAAATGGATCAATTGAATGCCTTTTTATGGTGGGCAACATGGTCAGTAGAAACGAATCGTCCTGGACAGGAGATTACATACTCCAATAACTGGCCAGGTGAACCACTGATTGACAATGAACCGACAACAGGTAATATTATGTGGTCTATTATCAGTGTTATTCTATTACTTGCAGGTGTTGGAGCGCTTGCATGGTATTATGCAGCACAACGTGAAAAAGAAGATATTATCGAATTACCAGATACGGATCCACTGTTAAAATTTAAGAAAACACCATCCATGTATGCAGTTGAAAAATACTTTTGGATTGTTTCTGCTCTACTTGTTTTACAGGTTATTTTAGGTATCATTACAGCGCATTATGCTGTGGAAGGACAATCCTTTTATGGTATTCCATTAGCAGACATCTTCCCATATTCGGTTTCAAGAACATGGCACCAGCAATTAGGTATATTCTGGATTGCTACAGCTTGGTTAGCTGCCGGATTATATATGGGGCCAGCTGTTACTGGACGTGAACCGAAATACCAAAAACTTGGTGTCAACATATTATTTGGTGCATTAATTTTAGTTGTACTAGGTTCAATGGTCGGTCAATGGGCAGCTGTTCAAGGTTATATTACTGATTTAACTAGAAACTTCTATTTCGGTCACCAAGGATACGAATATGTTGACCTAGGTAGATTCTGGCAAATATTATTAGCATTTGGTCTATTTTTCTGGTTCTTCTTAATGGCGAGAGCTATCTGGCCTGCCATTAAGAAAAAAGATGAAAACAGAAGTTTACTCATATTGTTTTTACTAGCATCTGTTGCCATCCCAGCATTTTATTTACCAGGATTAATGTGGGGCGAATCCACACATATGTCGATGGTTACTTATTGGCAATGGTGGGTTGTCCACTTATGGGTAGAAGGATTCTTTGAAGTATTTGCTGTTGTAGTTATGGCATTTATTTTCTCACGCATGGGATTAATTAAGGTAAGAACAGCAACGGTAGCTACATTGTTCTCTACTTCTATTTTCCTAGCTGGTGGTATTATTGGTACATTCCACCACTTATATTTCTCTGGAACACCAATTGGGGTATTAGCATTTGGAGCAAGCTTTAGTGCATTGGAAGTTGTTCCACTAGTATTAATTGGTTATGAAGCAATAGAAAACTATCGTCATAGTAAGGTAAAACCTTGGGTGAGTCATTATAAATGGCCAATTTACTTCTTTGTTTCTGTTTCATTCTGGAACCTATTTGGTGCTGGTTTATTTGGATTCTTAATTAACCCACCAATTGCTTTGTACTATATTCAAGGACTAAACACAACACCATTACATGCCCATACTGCATTATTTGGTGTGTACGGAATGTTAGGTATTGGATTAATGCTATACACATTAAGAGGTCTATATGGAAAACGCCCATGGAAAACAAAACTTCTGAAGTTCTCTTTCTGGGCATTAAATATTGGTTTATTTTTGATGGCTGTAACAAGTCTGTTACCAGTTGGAATCTTACAAGCAATTGCCAGCATGGAGCATGGTATGTGGTATGCACGTTCCGCTGAATTTTTAAACCAAACAATCATTCAAAACTTAGTTTGGTTTAGATCATTCGGAGATACCATCTTTGCTTTAGGTGTTGTCGGTATTGCCTGGTTTGTTATCAGCCTAAAAACTGGTAGAGCATTTAAAGATGAAGCTGAAGATGAGGATAAAAAAGCATCATAATATTTTAGAAGAAAAACTCTCCCAGCATTTCCCTATCATTTAGATGGGGATTGCTTGGGAGTTTTTCGTTGATGCAAATTGGATTGAAGTATTCAATATAAGGAATATTTTAACCGCATTGAGTTTTTTAGTAATCTAAGCTTCTCCAATAGTACTAATTGGGCTAAATAGTTCATAGGTACGATTTTCCTCTGGGACTCCCCATTCTTTTAAAGCACTATCCATTGCTTGTAAAAATGGAAGTGGTCCACAAAAGTAGAAGTCTTTTTGATTATCGGATAACACAGACTTTAGCCAATCCAATTCTACAAAGCCCTCCTTATCAAATCGTTTTTCAGCTTTATCCTCATCTGTAGGATGTGAGTAACATATATAAGAAGTTACATTTGGATGTTTATTTTCCATGTTTTCCACATGTTCTCTCATCGCATGTACTTTACTATTTGCATTCGCATGGATAAACGTAATTTCACGATTGGGCTCTGTTTCAATTAAGGTGTTAAACATACTCATCATCGGTGTAATACCTACACCACCGCTAAGCAACACAATTGGTTTATCTTTTGTCCGAATCGTAAAATCACCAGCAGGTGCTCTTAACTGTAATTTATCTCCCTCTTGAACATCGTGATGAAGATAAGTGGATACAATACCTGCTGGTGCATCTCTACGGGCATCTTCACGCTTTACACTAATTCGGTAATAATTTTTATTAGGGGCATCTGATAAACTATAATGTCGCATATGGGAATATTTTTCTCCATCAATATCTGCTTGCAATGTCAAATATTGCCCAGCTCTATAGGTAGGAATAGCATGGCCATCTTCAGGTTTTAAATAAAAGGACGTAACAAGATCACTTTCCTTTACTTTCCGTTCAACAATGAAGGTACGATTTCCAACCCATCCACCTGGTTGCTCTTCAACCTCTTGAAAAAGTTTCTTTTCCATATCAATAAAATAATTGGCTAATACTTGATAAGCTTTTCTCCAAGCATCTATAATTTCATCTGTTGCACTGTCATCAAGCACATCTTGTACAGCATCAAGTAATGCTTCTCCTACAACTTCGTATTGTTCTGGTTGTACATGTAATGCACGATGTTTTTCGGTGACTCTCTCTACCATCGATTCAACAGCTTGTAAATTATCAATATTTGCTCCAGCCAAATAAACACCGTATGCTAATGCTCCTTGTTGAAGACCACGCTTTTGATTTGTTTGGTTAAACATATTATATAATTCAGGAGCTCTTGAGAACAGCAAGGTGTAAAAACGCTCCCCAATTTCTTGATTATGCTCCTTTAATATCGGTGCAGTAGATTTCACAATGTCAATTACTTTTTTATCAAGCATATTATTTTTCTCCTTTTTAAAACTCCATAATTGCGATACTTATTTTTCCTTATCATATATTTTTTATTCTTATCGTTTTGTATCAGTCTTGTTTTACAAGGATTATAAGTCAATAGCCTATGCCTGGTACAAAATATAAAATTTCAACATATAGTGACTAAAATCACTTATCTATACTATATATTGTGTTATAGTGTGTATTGTCTGAAGAGGGGGGATATGATTGAGATTATTAAAGTTTGAAACAGCGACATGTCCGAAATGTCCCGTAGTCTCGAATTTTTTAATGCAACAAGATGTTCCATTTGAGACTGTTGATGCAAAAGAGGATTCGAAAACGGCACAATCATTTCAAATTATGTCTGTACCAACAACCATATTATTAGATGATGAAAATAAGGAAATCGCACGAAGTACTGGAGTTAATCCGAAAGAGCTTATGCAAATAATCCATACATATCAAAAAGGAGAGTCAAGTCATGTTTAAAAATACCGAACAAATTATTCAAAAATTCACGTCAGATACTGAAGATAAAAAAGCAGATTACTTAAAACACGAAAACAGTAACTTTGTTTATTCCGTTTCACTTTTGCGCCACAACATAAATAATCATGCAGAAGAAGAATATTTATTTAAACATGTTTTACCACCAAGAGTAAAAGAATTGTATGATGAAGGAATTGTTTATGTACATGATAGGCAACTAGCACCTTATTGTGTTTCTATTAGCTGTATGGATATTGCATCAAAAGGTATCCCGTCTTTAGCCAAAAATATGATTTCATCAAAACCAACGAAACGCTTGTCCATTTTGCTTCGCCATTTTAGCAATGTGGTTACACTCGTTTCACAACAAGTATCTGGTGCTGTAATGCTTGCTCAATTAACAACAGTTGCAGCTTCTTACCTACAAGATGAAGAAGAACGTGGCAATACATATACGGATGATGAGTTAGAACAATTATTCCAAAGTTTGATTTGGGAATTAAATATGCCTTTACGTTCTGGTGCCCAAAGTAGTTTCTCTAACGCTACATTAGAATTCGGAAAACCTTCTGAAGAGATAAAAGATGAGTATGTAATCATTGGTGGCGAATTACGCCTTATTCAATATAAGGATATTCCTAGCACTTACTTTGATCGAATTAATCAAGCGATTATCAATGTGATGAGTAAAGGAACAGGTAGTGACGGGATTCCATTTACTTTCCCATTATTAACAGTTCAAATTGATGATAATTTTAACTATGAAAACCCACTCTTCTTAGAACTTTTAGATAAAATGTACAATTGGGGTGGCGTATATTTTGAAAACTTTAAAATAAAACCATTTGAAGATCCATACTATAAACAGTTAAATCCATTAATTCAAGCTAGAGATCCAGAAGTAAGCCGTAGCTTATGCTGTCGTTTACAGATTAACTTAGAGACACTTTCTAAAGCAGGTGGAGGTATCTTTGGTTCCTCTACAGGTTCTACTGGTGCTGTTCAAGTACTGAATTTAAACATGAACCGCATGTTATTAGAATTTGGCCATGATAAAGAACAATTAAAATCCAAAATGCGTGAATACATGGAAGTAATGCAAGAAGCACATATGGCAAAACGTCAATGGATTGAAAATAATAAAGAATTATATCCAACTTTCTTCTCTTATAATGACGATTTAAAAAATTATTTCAACGTATTCGCTGTAACAGGAATGCATGAAGGTCTAATTAATTTAGGTTATAAAGACGGAATAAAAGATGCAGAAGGAAAATTATTTGCTCATGAAATCATGCAATATATGACAGAAATTGTAAATGAATTTATTGTGAGAGATAAAGTTGCATGTGGAATTGAATATGCACCAGCTGAAAATGCGGCCATCAAACTTGCTCGCCATGATGTGAAATGGGCGAAAAAACATGGTAGAGAAATCTTCGTACAAGGAGAAGGAGAAGATCCATATCTAACAAGTGGTTGTATGACACCATTCTCTGATGAAGATTTCTTAGATCAACTTGAAAACAGTGCAGAATTCCAAGGATATGCAACATCTGGAAGTGTATTACACCACTTTTTAGAATCAAAAGTTGCTCCAGAAAAGCTAGTGAAATATTTGGATAAAATCTTTGAAAAACCAATTAATTATATTACATTGACACCAACCATTACGTCTTGTATGTCTTGTGGACAAAAAATAGTTGCAGAAGATGCGAAAAATATTCAACATTGTCCAACATGTGATTCCACAGATATCGCAACATTTAGTCGGGTAATTGGTTACTTAAAAATGATTGCAAGAAATAATATCCAAGTCGATGAAAAAGGGTATTATAAAGGGAAATATAATTTCTGGTCCAAAGCAAGACGACATGATTGGAATGTACGGAATCGCTTGAAAGAAGAGACAATGGAGGAGGTTGTGCATGGATAGGGGATTTTAAAACAAAATTCTCCTATCATGTATATATCATGAAATTTTATAAAAATTTTATTCGGACATTTAATGATTTACCAGATCACACAACACTATTAATTCATACTTTATCAGGTTGCCCACTACATTGTTTCGGCTGTCATAATTATGATGAAATTATTGCCAATACACCAAAAGAACATAAAACAAGAGAGGACTTGTATCAATACTTGGAAAAAGGTGGATTTTTATTTGATGCTGTCATGTTCAGTGGTGGTGAATTTTTAATCGATAATATAAACGAAATATGTGATGTTTTGCGGAATGTTCGTCAGATTTTTGACGGAAAAATAATTGTGACAACGAGTGGAATCTATCATAAAAAAGTACAACGACTATATGAGGAAAACCTTGTTGACGGGATTCACATTGATATGAAATTGCCATATCATGCATTAGATGTAGAAGAGGATAAACAAATTTTCGAGGATGTTATAGGGATTACACCTTCACAAAAAGTCGTGGACAATTTTCTTCAAAGTATTGATATGGTAATCTCCCATGGTTCTATCTTAGATCAAGTACGAACAGTAAAATATCCGCTATTAGATGATGCATTTTTTGAAGAAACTAGAAATTATGTAGAAGAACGAAAAGCATATTACCAAAGTGATGTACCTTACTTTTTGAATGATTTTATGCATCCGCAATAGTTTGCGAAGTTGTGATGATTTTAAACTTTATTGAGCTGAATCCGCTACGGGTTCAGCTTTTCCTAATTTAATGAAGGATGTTTTAGTTAGAACGTTTCAAATCATGTTAAGCTAGATAGGAATCTTTTGTTGAAAGAGAAGGGAATGTTAATCAAGGATGCCAAAACTTAAAAAGATGATAGAAAGAAAAATACGCTATGATCAAACAATTGTTGAACATGATTGTATTTTGTTGGAAACGAAAAAAGAAAGACATGTACTTTTTCATAAAATTGAAACACCATTTACAATGACAGCAAGTGAAAGAGAATTAACCATTCGGAAAGGGAGTTATACACTAGCATTTTATTGGGAAAAGTGTCCTTATAATGTATACATTTGGCGTGATGAACATGGGAAATACTTAGGGGCTTATTTTAATATAGTTAAAAACACTTACATAACAGAACAAGTATTATCTTTTGAAGATTTGATTATCGATGTGCTTGTTTTTCCAGATGGAAGATATTTTGTTTTAGATGAAGATGAATTACCAAAACCTTTAGCAGAATTTGAGAAAGGGGATGTACAAGCATCTTTAAATTCACTACTTGAAATGTTGGATACATTTCTTCCAACTATATTATCAGAAGCGGAACACCTATTTAAACATGAAAAACTCCTTCCATTATTGGGTAATAACTAATTATTTTTGCACAGCACATATTACTAACTAGAATAAGATTCGAGTAATGTTATTTTGTTTAAAAATTGAAATCTATAAATCCGTTGACATTTTTCCAGAAAAAACATAATATAATATATATATCAAAATAATTTGATGGGAGAAAATACATTGTGAAAACACAAGTTTATATTTGTGATAACGACTTGCTTAACTATCAAAAAAAATTCAAATCCTTATCTGATAGCAACAGACTGTATATCCTACATATTTTAGCTACAAATGGAAAAACATGTGTTTGTGATCTGAGTGAGTTATTAAAGTTAAGTCAATCAAAATTGTCTTACCATCTAAAAATTTTATTAGATGCGAACTTCATTACAGTTGAAAAAGAAGGAAAATGGAATTATTATTCAGCCAATTCAAATGAACTAAAAAAGGTTTTATCTAATGAACTTTGTTGCCTTTTTTATTCTGGAGAATAGTTAATTATTTTTTTTAATTAACACATCAAAAAAAGTTGATGTGTCTTTGTGGAAAGGGTGTTTATGTTGGATTGGATGGGATTTATACGAAATTTTTCAGTGATGTTTTTAGAATTAACTGCATTATTTATAGTTATAAGTTTTCTTGTTAGTTTGTTACAGCAAGTTGTTACAGAAGAAAAAATAAAAGGCATTTTACAAAAAGGTAATAAAGCAACAGGCTATATTTCAGGAACAATTTTGGGTGCACTTACTCCATTTTGTTCATGTTCGACAATACCTATATTGGCAGGGTTATTAAGTTCTGGTGCACCTTTTGGGCCATCTATATCGTTTTTAATATCTTCTCCTTTATTAAATCCTGTTATTGTAATTTTATTGTGGAAACTGTTGGGCTTTAAAATAACAGCCTTTTATGTCATTGCCATGTTTATTTTTGCCGTTCTAGCTGGTGTAACTTTTAATGCTCTAGATTTAGAAAAGCATTTAAGAAATGTCAGAATACGAAGGTCACAAAGTGGGAAAGAACAGAAAGAATCGAAGTGGATTATTGCTTTAAAAGATGCTTGGAACTTCTTTTATCCTGTGTTACCTTATTTGCTTATTGGGGTACTCATTGGGGCTGCGATTCATGATTTCATTCCTAAAGAATTTATAACTTCTGTCGCTGGAGATAATCATCCATTTGCTATTCCAGTAGCAGCGATTATTGGAATACCTATGTATATTCGAGTTGAAACAATGATTCCGATATCAGAAGCATTGGTAAGTAAGGGAATGAGCATGGGGGCTGTCATTGCATTAATTATTGGTGGTGCAGGAGCCAGTCTTCCAGAGGTTTTATTGTTAAACAAATTATTTAAACCCCGTTTGTTAACTGCATTTATTGTAGCAATTTTATTAGGTGCTATTGTCACCGGCTATATCCTTTATTTTATTTTTTAGGAGGTGAGATAAGATGAGTAAAGAAAAAAAAGAATCGATATTTAAAAGAATCTTTTCTTCCAATCAAGATTGCTGCTCTGTAGATATTGAGGAAATTGAAGAAAACAATGATGAGAAAGCAAACGCAAAGACGAAAGGTGAATCTTCATGTTGCTCTAATAAAACAGAATAAACATAAAATGTTATACATCGTCTAAGATTTTAGGCGATGTAGATATTTTAATTTAGTTTAGGAATAGACAAAATTCCAAAACAATAAACATTTGGATTTTGTTAATTTATAAGATGTTTTCTAGACATTTAATATGTCAAATTAAAGAAATAAATAATAATGTATATAAAAAGCGCACCGAAGGATTTAGATTTACCTTCAGTGCGTTTTTTATTTTCCCTTTTTAGCAAATTCTTTTATACGCTTCTCCATTTCATCTCTTACCCGCTCAAAAATAGCCCACTTCTCTTCCTCTGTTCCTTCTGCTTTCGCTGGGTCGTCAAAACCCCAATGCCACCTTGTAACATGCGGGGGTGTCATTGGGCACTTGTCATTCGCATCCCCACATAATGTGATAATAATATCTGCTTTATTTAAAATCTTTTGATCAATGATGTTAGAGGTTTGCTTTGAAATGTCAATCCCTACTGCTTTCATTGCTTTTACAGCAATCGGATTGACACCATGTGCCTCAATCCCTGCTGAATAGACATCATATTCATTAGCTAGATATTTCTTCCCGAAACCTTCTGCCATTTGGCTTCTGCAGGAATTTCCTGTACATAAAAAGTAAATTGTCTTTTTCGTCATTTTAGATCTCCTTTCTTATAAGGATTTTTGATTCCAGTCCAGTGATATACACTTCACATGCACGTAATTGTGCCTGTAAACAAAGAAATCGCGTTGGCAAATCACGAATAAGAGTCAATCGTTCCCGGAATTTATGAAATCGCGGAAATTGGTAACGAATAACCGCTAATCGTACCTGAGAAACGAGAAATCGCAGAACCAGGTAACGAATAAGCGTTAATCGTGCCTGGGAATCGTGAAATCACAGAACCAGGTAACGAATAACCGTTAATCGTGCCTGGGAATCGTGAAATCACAGAACCAGGTAACGAATAAGCGTTAATCGTTCCCGAGAATCATGAAATCGCAGAACCAGGTAACGAATAACCGTTAATCGTGCCTGGGAATCGTGAAATCGCAGAACCAGGTAACGAATAACCGTTAATCGTGCCTGAGAATCGTGAAATCGCAGAACCAGGTAACGAATAAGCATTAATCGTTCCCGAAAATCGTGGAAATCGCAGAACCAAGTAACGAATAACCGTTAATCGTGCCTGAGAAACGTGAAATCACAGAACCAGGTAACGAATAAGCGTTAATCGTTCCCGAAAATCGTGGAAATCGCAGAACCAGGTAACGAATAAGCGTTAATCGTGCCTGAGAAACGAGAAATCGCAGAACCAGGTAACGAATAAGCGTTAATCGTGCCTGAGAATCGTGAAATCGCAGAACCAAGTAACGAATAAATGTTAATCGTGCCTGAGAATCGTGAAATCGCAGAGTATGGACACGAATATAAAGTAAACTATCCAATACTCCTTGAACCCCGAACTTGAGCCCCACACAGAAAAGCGTTGCATTCTCAATGAATCTTCGTGTATGTCTCCTCTCATGGGGCATCTCTTAAGTGTTCTTCGTTAAAAACACAAACTTCATGAAAATAATCTTTCTTAAATTCCTATAAAAAAACTAATGTCAAAAACAGTCCACACAAGGTGATAAATAGAATAGGGATGGTTAACATAATTCCTGTTTTAAAATAGGTTCCCCATGAAATTTTCACGCCTTTTTGTGATAAAACATGAAGCCATACTAAGGTTGCAAGGGAACCGATTGGTGTAATTTTTGGCCCTAAATCAGAGCCAACCACATTAGCGTAAATCAGTGCTTCTTTCAAAACACCAGATGTACTTGTTTCAGCAATCGCTAACGCATCAATCATAACGGTTGGCATATTGTTCATAATCGATGATAAGAAAGCTGCAATAAAACCCATCGCAATTGTTGCAACGAACAAGCCACGTTCGGCAGCTGCTTCAATCACTGTAGCTAATGCATCTGTAAGCCCTGCATTACCTAATCCATAGACAACGACATACATTCCGATAGAGAAAAATACGATATTCCAAGGCGCCCCTTTAATAACTGCTTTTGTATCTACAACCTCACTATTCCTAGCCATAAGAATGAAGAAAATTGCAATAGTACCCGCAATAATGGAGACAGGAAGATGGATGAATTCACTAACGAAATAACCAATCAATAATAAACTAAGAACAAACCATGACATGCGGAACATTTTATGATCTTTAATCGCATCTTTTGGATCACTTAATTTAGAAACTTCATATGTCCTCGGAATGCTTTTTCGAAAATAAAATAATAAAACGGAAATGGTTGCAACGAGCGAAAAGATATTCGGAATAATCATTCTTGAAGCATACTCTACAAACCCAATGCCGAAGAAATCTGCCGATACAATATTTACTAAGTTACTTACGACAAATGGTAAAGATGTTGTATCCGCGATAAATCCACTTGCCATAATAAATGGGAAAATCATTTTTTCCTTAAAATTTAGATTCCGAACCATTGCAAGTACAATAGGTGTGAGGATTAATGCTGCACCATCATTGGCAAAAAAGGCAGCAACAATGGCACCTAATATACTTATGTAGATAAACATTTTAATTCCGTTACCTTTTGCAATCCTTGCCATATGAAGTGCGGCCCATTCAAACAAGCCGATTTCATCCAATATTAATGAGATTAAAATAATCGCAATAAAAGCTAGTGTTGCATTCCAGACAATTCCCGTTACATCAATCACATCTTGGAAATCGACGACACCAACAAGAAGTGCAATAAATGCACCAATGCATGCCGACCATCCGATAGACAAGCCTTTAGGTTGCCAAATAACGAAAATTAAAGTTACTAAAAATATAAGAATAGCTAAATAAACCAATATAAATCACCTTTCTATTTTCGTGAGAGAATTACTCACAGAGGATTCTTTTTCCATCAACAACCAATGATTGAATTTTATCTGTTTTAGGTGGTAGCATACTAGTCAAATGTAGAACGAATGTATATAATTCATGCTCTTTATTAAGCGAATAGAAAACCCACTTACCTCTTCTTTCTTCTAAAATGATTTCAACCTGTCTTAATCTCTTTAAATGCTGACTAATCGATGGCTGACTCATTTGAAGCAGCTCAACCAACTCACAAACACAGAAGGAATCACGCGTCAAATAAGAAATAATTTTCAACCTAGTTTCTTCACCAATGGCTTTTAAAAATTCTTCGGCAACAGAATAAGTTAACATAGAATTCACCTACTTTCACATAAACAAATAACTATATTCTAGAAAAGAAGGAAATGGAAATACTTCACTAAAATTAGTTAAAAGAGATTATTTACAGGATTATTATATAATCAAGTGCTTATATAATCAATAGCTTATATGAAGGTTTTGTAAAAAAAGGAGTGCTTATGGATCAAAAAAATAGATATTTGTAATCCTGCAATGTGTTGCTCTACTGGTGTCTGTGAACCAAGTGTGGTTCCAGAGTTAATCCCTCAAAATATATATTGAATTTTAGAGGTACAGAAGAAGATGGGGGACTAATCTTACAAAAAAACGATAGTTGTTGTTAATAACGTGGTAAATAATGGGTTCACCTAGTTTTGGTTCGCCTATTATTTATTACATGATTATGCAAAACAGCGGAACTTACAGTATGCCCTCCACCAATAAATTATGTTAAACTTACATTAGTAATCAAAGAGAGGATTTTTTCATGAGTAAAACTGTTGTTTTAGCTGAAAAGCCATCCGTTGGCCGTGATATTGGTCGCGTACTACACTGCAACCAAAAGAAAAACGGTTATATGGAAGGAGAAGATTATATAGTGACATGGGCCCTTGGGCATCTTGTGACATTAGCACAACCAGAAATATATGATAGTAAATATAAAACATGGAAATTGGAAGATTTACCCATGTTACCGAACCATTTAAAAACGACTGTCATTAAAAAGACAGGGAAACAATTTAGTACGGTAAAAACACAACTCAATCGTAAAGATGTGAATCAAATTGTCATTGCAACAGATGCTGGGCGTGAAGGGGAGCTTGTAGCCAGATGGATTATTGAAAAAGCACGTGTTCATAAACCGATTAAACGACTTTGGATTTCCTCTGTTACAGATAAAGCGATTCGAGACGGATTCAAGAATTTAAAGCCTGGAAAGAAATATGAAAATTTATATGCTTCAGCTGTCGCTCGCTCGGAAGCGGATTGGTATGTTGGTTTAAATGCAACGCGTGCACTGACAACTAAATTTAATGCTCAATTATCCAGTGGACGGGTACAAACTCCGACATTGGCAATGGTTGCTTTACGTGAAGAAGCGATTCGAAATTTTAAGTCGAAGAAATTTTATGAAATAAAAGCAAATACAAATAAGAAAGTTACGTGGACATGGCAAAATAAGGATAAGCAAACACGGATATTTTCTAAAGAAAAAGCAGAATCACTTGTGAAACGTTTAAAAAATCAACCGCTACATGTTACTCAAGTAGATAAAAAGTGGAAGAAAAAACATGCTCCACAACTATATGATCTAACAGAACTTCAACGGGACGCAAACCGCATATTTGGATATTCTGGAAAACAAACTTTATCTATTATGCAGAAATTATACGAACGCCATAAAGTATTAACTTATCCAAGGACAGATTCTAGAGTTCTTTCTAGTGATATTATTCCAACCTTAAATGAAAGATTGGATGCATGTGGAGTGGATCACTATGCAAAAATTGCCACTCGCTTACAACGAAAAAATTGGAAACTACCAAAATCGGTTGTTGATAATGCGAAAGTGACTGATCATCATGCGATTATCCCAACTGAAGAGTCTGTTATATTAGAGGATCTAGATAATCAAGAGAGAAAAATTTATGACCTAGTTGTCAAACGCTTTTTAGCCGTACTTTCTGAACCATATGAATATGAACAAATGACAATGACTGGAAAAATAGGTAATGAAACCTTTATCGCACGTGGAAATGCAGTGAAAAAACTTGGTTGGAAAGAACTGTATGACCGTTCATTTGATGAAGACGATATGGATGAACAACATGTACCGATGTTGAAGAAAGGTGACAAGGTAGAAAATATTATTGTTCAGTATGTAACTGGAGAAACAAAACCACCAGAAAGGTTTACAGAGGGTACATTACTGAAAGCAATGGAAAATCCAGCCCGTTTTATGACTCATGATGAAAAACATTTAGCAAAAACATTACATGACACAGGTGGACTTGGAACGGTTGCAACAAGAGCAGATATTATCGAAAAACTTTTTTCAAGTTCTTTGATGGAGTTAAAAGGGAAATATATCCATATCACATCAAAAGGGAAACAATTGCTTGAGCTTGTTCCAGAAGATTTACGTTCCCCAGCATTAACAGCTGAGTGGGAAGTGAAATTAAATAAAATTGCGAAAGGTGCTTTACCAAAGCAAAAATTCATTTCTGAAATTAAAGCATATACAAAAGAAGTCGTACATGAAATTAAAGATAGTGAAGAAACGTTTAAGCATGATAATATGACTGGAACGCAATGTCCAGATTGTGGCAAGCTCATGCTAGAAATAAAAAATAAAAATGGACGCATGCTCGTCTGTCAAGATCGTTCCTGTGGTCATCGAAAAAATATCGCCAAAAAGACAAATGCTCGCTGTCCAAATTGTCATAAGCGAATGGAACTTCGTGGTGAGGGAGAGGGGAAAACCTTTTATTGTCGATGCGGCCATCGTGAAAAATTGTCCACATTTAATAAACGGAAACAACATCAGAAAAAACATCATGTCTCCCGCAAAGAAGTGAATAAATATTTAAAGAAACAAGATGATAGCTTTAAAAACAATCCATTTGCAGATGCACTAGCGAAATTAAAACAGAAAGATTAAGTAGTGGTTTTTGTTAAGAGAATTTCGCGGTTCGTCACCTATTTGGGAGCCCGAGAATTTGCTTTTACCGAAAAAACGGTCATCCAATTTGATTTGGAAGCCCGAGATTATGCATTTACCGAAATATCGGTCACCCATCCGGATATGGAAGCCCGAGATTATGCATTTACCGAAATATCGGTCACCCATCCGGATATGGAAGCCCGAAATTCTGCATTTATCGAAATATCGGTCATCCATCCGGATTTGGGAGCCCGAAATTTTGTTTTTATCGAAAAAACGGTCACCCAATTTGATTTGGAAGCCCGAAATTCTGCATTTATCGAAATATCGGTCACCCATCCGGATATGGAAGCCCGAAATTCTGCATTTATCGAAATATCGGTCATCCATCTGGGTTTGGAAGCCCGAAATTTTGCTTTTACGGAAATATCGGTCACCCATCTGGATTTGGAAGCCCGAGATTATGCATTTATCGAAATATCGGTCATCCATCTGGATTTGGAAGCCCGAAATTATGCATTTATCGAAATATCGGTCACCCATCCGGATATGGAAGCCCGAAATTCTGCTTTTACGGAAATATCGGTCACCCATCCGGATATGGAAGCCCGAAATTCTGCTTTTACCGAAAAATCGGTCACCCATCTGGATTTGGAAGCCCGAGATTATGCATTTACCGAAATATCGGTCACCCATCCGGATATGGAAACCCGAAATTCTGCATTTATCGAAATATCGGTCACCCATCCGAATTTGGAAGCCCGAAATTCTGCATTTATCGAAATATCGGTCATCCATCTGGATATGGAAGCCCGAAATTCTGCATTTATCGAAATATCGGTCATCCATCTGGATATGGAAGCCCGAAATTCTGCATTTACCGAAATATCGGTCACCCATCCGGATATGGAAGCCCGAAATTCTGCATTTATCGAAATATCGGTCATCCATCCGGATTTGGAAGCCCGAAATTATGCATTTATCGAAATATCGGTCATCATAGCTAGCCCGTTTATAGACCATTCAAAAAAGGTCTAAATTGGAGATTTAAAATATTGTAATGAAATCTAACAAAGATAAATACAACATCTACTAGCTAGCAAGCTAATTGCTTGTAATAGAAATGTGATGTATTATTAAATAGATGGAGAAAATCATTAACTTCGAACTAGGGAGGTATTACATAGATGGCTTTTGTAATTTTGGATCCTTGTCGTAATGAAAAGGCAGGAGAATGTGTTAGTGTCTGCCCGGTAGACTGTATCGAGGAAGGGCCAGAGCAATTTTATATAGATCCAGATATTTGTATTGATTGCGGTGCATGTCTTGCAGTTTGCCCGGTAGATGCAATTGTCGAAGAATACGATTTAACACCTGATCAAGAAGTTTATCTTGAAAAGGCCGAAGAATTCTTTGCAAATAAAGAATAATTCAATCAAAAAAATCGCTAACAGTGGTGACCCCACAAGGTTAGCGGTTTTTTATGTACTTTTGTAGTGACTTTCTAGTCCTCTTTAACCTCTTCAGCTAGTTTAGCAGCAATCCAACGTTTTGCAGTATCTTTCTCCACCTCATAGATTTTCCCGGAACGAAGTAATTGTCCTTTGTATGCAGTTTGTACATTCATTTTTACCTTCACCATGCTAATCCGCTCCTTGTTACGTGATATATTATATATTATAGCGATTTTTGTAAAGGTTTGCCTTAAAAAGGACTTTATTGACATTTTTAAATTGTTTCTTGTCAAATATTCTGGTATTCTATGAATAGACTAAATGGAAATAGGGTGATTTAGAATGAGTGAAATTACCAATGATGCGATTTTCCAAGCGATTAAAGAACTAAGTGTTCAAGTAAGAGAAACACGCCAGGACATACAAAAAATGAACACGCGATTAACCGGAGTGGAAGAAAGATTAACAAGCGTTGAAAAAGATGTACATGAAATAAAAACGGATATGCGTAAAGTGAAATATCATATGCAAACACACAATAAAGAGATACTTGATGTAAAAACCGATATTCATATGATGAAGCAAGATTTGAATTTACAGTATTAACTTGAACAAAATATATTTCAACATCCAAGCAATATTTTTATAATGCAGGAAGATTTATAATCCACTATTATCCTTCTAATCATTACTACTAATTTTCCCTATAATATACATTCCTGCCTTTACAATACTTCCCTTATATAAATAAAGAGATTCTTTCAATAGTTTACAAAATACGAAGAAACTATCCTGATGATGTGGATAGTCTTTTTTTATGGATAAATATAAATTGATTTTCTAGTCATTTTTATCATAAATGCATAGAAGAAGAAATAGATATAGAGATAAGAAAATGCTTTCTATAAATAGGGGGGGAGTAAAATGAGAAAATCTATTTTTATATTAGGCTTTATACTTCTTTTGTTGTTAGCAGCTTGTGGAGATGACAAGGCAAATAAAAAGGATGGACAAGATCTAAGTGGAGAATTTATTACAATTTTAACAGGAGGTTCCTCTGGAGTTTATTATCCTTTAGGGGGAGCACTTGCTAAAATCTATCAAGAACTAGGGGCAAATGCAAATAGTCAATCCACTTCAGCATCTGCTGCAAATGCAATGACATTAAATGATGAAAAGGCAGAGTTAGGGTTTCTGATGGGGGACACTGCTGCTGATGCCTACGAAGGGATTGATAGTTTTCAGGAAAAAGGAGCACAGGAAAATCTACGTGCAATTGCATCATTATATGTAAATTATTTACAAATCGTTGCTACAAAGGATTCAGGGATAAAAACGGTTGGAGATTTAAAAGGGAAGCGAGTTGCCGTTGGTGCACCAGATTCAGGAACAGAAATTAGTGCAAGACGAGTATTAGATGCTTATGGCATGACATATGAAGATATTAAGGCAGATTACTTGTCGTTTGCTGAAGGTGTTGAGGGAATGCAAAACGGAACAGTTGATGCAGTTGTTATGTCATCTGGTTTACCTAATGCTGGAGTTATGGAACTAGGTACGACAAAAGAAATAGCAATTGTTGAAATTGAAGAAGAGAAAGCCTTACAGCTTCAAGAAGAATATACGGCATTTTTCCCGACGATTGTGCCGAAAGATACGTATGATGATATGGATAAGGACATACCGACAATCGGTGTTTATAACGTTCTTTTAACCCATAAAGATGTTTCCGATGAAACTGCCTATGCATTAACAAAAGCCTTTTTCGAAAACATCCAACAATTACGTGATACGCACCATGCGGCAAAAGATATTGAAATAGAGAATGCTCTTCGAAATCTTCCAGTCCCATTACATCCTGGTGCCCAAAAATACTATGATGAAGAAGGTATTTCAGAATCAAAATAATAACTTCTTCTATTCCTGAAAAGTTGAATAAGAGATTGAAAAAACGAGTTATTTGGATAGGAATCATGATGGGGATTGGAATATTTTTCACACCTCTTCAATCCGGCATTTTAGTGAGCAACCAAGAAGGAGAAAATCTCCATTTTATACCATGGAATAGCACTGAATTTTCGATTGGTTGGAAACATTCTGTAGAGCAAACCCCGTGGGAGGAAACATTTCAAATAGATGAAAATGGACAGTTTCGATTTGTTTCCTCCACTTATAAATCTTATGGCGCAGGAACACCAGATGTAGAAGGAAAAGTAGAATTTTTACCAAATGGTTTTATTCAAGTTACAGAAATGGAACGTACATTACCGTGTTTTTCACTTTTTTACGTACCTACTTCCAATTATTATTTGAAAAACACATCAAAAAGTATCCCGTTGTCTACCTTTGTTGAGCCATATACCAATGTTCAGCTGCAATATAAAAAACTAAAACTATACGAATGGATCATTTTTAAAATTAAATCCTTTATAAAGGGGGGAGCAGTGGAATGAGTTTTGAAAGGATAATAGAAGATACGAGTATAAGTGATGAAGAACAACGAGAGATAATCAAAAAATATGATTCGGAATCCCGGTTTCGAAATTTAAATATACCTTGGATGATTCGAATGGTCACATTTTTAGCAGTTGGACTTGCTCTTTTTCATCTTATTACATCTTTTACAGGGCCATTGATTACATTAAAACATCGAGCGCTTCATACAGGAGTTATTTTAGCACTAGTGTTTATTCTTTATCCATCACGAAAAAAAGCCCCTCAACAAAAAGCAACCATCATTGATTTATTCATGTCTCTACTATCTTTATTAACGATAATATATATATTTGTTGATTATGCAGGAATTGTAACAAGAGGTAGTCAACCGAATCAACCAGATTTACTATTTAGTCTGCTTATGGTGATGCTCGTTTTAGAAGGTGGCCGTCGAGTTGTTGGAACTGGATTAACGATTCTATGTTCCTTATTTCTAATGTACGCTTATTTTGGTCCGTATTTACCTCGAATTATTGCTCATCGTGGGTATTCGATTGAGGATATTTTTTCATATATGTACTTAACGACAGAGGGAATCTATGGAACTGCGATTGGTGTATCAGCAACGTATATCTTTTTATTTGTATTATTTGGGTCATTTCTCAATCGAACAGGAATGGGACAGTTATTTAATGATGCTGCTATCTCAATTTCTGGTCATACTGCAGGAGGGCCAGCGAAAGTTGCCGTGATTTCTAGTGGATTTTTAGGATCTATTAACGGTTCAGCCATTGCAAACGTCGTTACAACAGGATCTTTTACGATTCCGCTCATGAAAAGGACGGGATACTCGAAAAATTTCTCTGGTGCAGTTGAAGCAGCGGCATCTGTTGGTGGACAAGTATTACCACCAGTCATGGGAGCAACGGCTTTTATAATGGCAGAGACCTTGGGGATGCCATATGCGCATATAGCTTTAGCTGCCATCATTCCAGGATTATTATATTACATTGGGGTAATTACCGTTGTTCATTTACGCGCTAAAAAACAAGGGTTAAAAGGATTATCTCGAGATGAACTTCCGAATATGTTACAGGTTATAAAAGAACGTGGACATTTGCTCATTCCATTAATTTTGTTAATCTATATGTTATTTGGAGGGTTTACACCGATTTATGCAGCAGCCTGGGCGATTATTTCGACGATTATTATCTCGTTTGTAAGAAAAACAACTAGACTAAGCATAAAAGAGATTTTTAAAGGTTTAGAGGATGGTACGCGTAGTTCTTTAGGTGTAGCAATGGCTTGTGCAATGGTCGGTATTATTGTTGGTGTCGCTTCGTTAACTGGTTTCGGTTTGAAAATGACATCTGCTATTCTTTTTTTAGGAGCAAATACATTAATATTAACACTTTTTTTTACGATGATTGCTTCCATCATTCTTGGTATGGGACTACCATCGATTCCGACATATATCATCACATCATCTATGGCAGCACCAGCTTTAATTCAATTTGGTGTGGAACCATTTGTATCCCATATGTTTGTTTTTTACTTTGGTATTTTGGCTAATTTAACACCTCCTGTTGCCTTAGCAGCATTTGCAGGAGCAGGAATATCTGGAGGAGATCCAAATAGAACTGGATTTATATCCTTAAAATTAGCTGCAGCAGGGATATTAGTTCCATATATATTTGTCTATTCACCAGAATTATTATTACAGGGAACAAGCGCAGGAAGTGTTATTTGGCTTTCAGTGACGGCAATTACAGGGGTCATTATGCTTGGAGCAAGCTTAGAAGGGTATCTATTAACTAAGATGAATCCTTTTCTTCGAATATTGGCCTTGAGTGGAGCGATTACTTTAGTCATTCCAGGTGGATTAACGGACATCATCGGTATCAGTATGCTGATCGTTGTTTTAATCAGTCAACTATTACAACGAAAGAGAACAGTAAAAACTGCTTGAAATGAAAAAGCGCTCTAGCTGTTAAGAGCGCTTCTTCTTATTTTTTAACAATTTTCTTCATAGCTTCTTCTAAATCATTGATAGGTGCCTCACATGTGAATTCTTTACAAATATAAGCAGTTGGTTTGCCTTCCAATACTTGATAGTCCTTAGCAAAAGGAGATACCGAAGCAAGTTTCTCACCAGTTTCAGAAACAAGTAGGCTGACATCTGGGAGAAAGGCTTGTTGTAATTTTTGAACAAATGCTTGAAAATCTTGATTCTCTTGTTCACCGAGTACAATAACTTCTTTCGTCGGATATTCTGTCAACAGTAAACTTTGCACGAAAAAAGTAGCGGCAGAAGCTTGGCGTGAAATATCGTTGAAAAAGGTTGCATACATATCATCAAGTAAGTCCACATACTTCGTTTCTCCAGTAAGAGCACTCATCCTAAGAAGTGTGACAGCTGCGACACTATTTCCAGATGGAAGTGCACCATCATATACTTCCTTATCATCGGTAATCATTTGTTCAGCATCTTTTCCACTGAAGAAAAAGCCAGCCTGTTCATCATCCCAAAATAATTCAATCATTTGGTTAAGAAGTTCTTTCCCTTTTTCTAAATACTTTGTGGAAAATGTTGCTCCATATAATTCCACATATGCCCAAAGTAAATAAGCATGGTCATCAAGATATGCTTTATGTTTTGTTTCGCCATCACGATAACGGGCCATCAGTCTTCCATCAACAATTAATTTCTTTTCTATAAATGCTATTGCTTTTTCAGCAGCTTCTGTAAAAGTTTTTTCTTGAAAAATTCTTCCAGCCATCGCAAGTGCTGTGATCATTAATCCATTCCAAGAAGTTAAAATTTTATCATCCACATGTGGATAAATGCGTTTTTCGCGAGCTTCCAAGAGCAATTGACGGGCATTTTGCATTTCACGACCAAATTCTTTCATGCTAAGGTCATATTTATCTGCTATTTCGTGTAGATCAACAGAAATACGGTTCGGTATATTTTTCCCTTCAAAATTTCCTTGATCTGTTAATTGGTAAACATCTGCATAAAATTCACCTAATTCTTTCCCGAGAATATCGATGATTTCCTTTTTGTCCCAAACATAATATTTCCCTTCTACACCTTCTGAATCAGCATCAATTGCTGAATAAAACACATTTTCATTACTTTGCATTTCTTTCATGACAAAGGAAATAATTTGTTTTCCCATTCGTCTGAAGAAGTTTTTTCCGGTGATTTGGAAGGCTTCTGCATAAACCATTACCATCAGTGCTTGGTCATATAGCATCTTCTCGAAATGAGGGACAAGCCATTTTTCATCAACTGAATATCTGGAAAATCCGAACCCAATTTGATCATAAATCCCACCAGCAGCCATTTTAAGAAGGGTATGTTCTACCATTTCTAAAGCTCTCTCTTTTCCGGTGGCATGGTAATATCGAAGTAAAAATAATAGATTTTGCGGTTGTGGAAACTTTGGTGCCTCACCAAATCCACCATTCTCCCAGTCAAATCGTTGTTCTAATTGCTCATATGCTTCATCCACAGCTTTTTTCGTTAATTGTCGATTACTCTTTTGCTGTGTTGTTTGCTTTAATGCATCTTTTATTTGAATGGTCACATGTTTGATTTTGTCTGGGTCTGATGTATATGTATGGTGTAAATGTTTAAGCACTTCCATAAAACCAGGCATCCCGTATCTCTCTTTTTTAGGAAAATATGTACCTGCAAAGAAAGGTACTTTATCAGGTGTCATGAAAATGGTCAGTGGCCATCCACCATGACCTGTCATCATTTGACATACTTTCATATAAACTGAATCAATATCTGGTCGTTCTTCCCGGTCCACTTTAATTGAAACAAAATGCTCATTTAAATATTTAGCAACTTCTTCATCTGAAAATGATTCCCTTGCCATCACATGACACCAATGACAAGTCGAGTAGCCGATAGAGAGGAAGATCGGTTTCTTTTCCTGTTTGGCTTTTTGAAATGCTTCCTCACCCCACGCATACCAATCTACGGGATTATGAGCGTGTTGTAAAAGGTATGGCGATTTCTCTTTTATTAATCTATTTGCATTTTTATTATTATCAAACATTTATTAACACATCCTTTTTAAACTCCATTGTAAATGTTTGTCAGAATGAATAAAAGTGTAACCCATTATTAAAGGGGGTTAATTCCTGAAAATAAAAACTTTAAGGAAGGTACTAAAAATATAGAAGCGCTGTTATCATCTTTGAAATAATTAAGAGATTCTACAAAAAAAGAGTAATACAGTTAAACAGTATCTATCAATAGCCCTTTTCTATTCAAATAGGATTAAAGATAAATTTCAGCCACTATAAAAAGAAAGGAGTGACCATAATTTAGTCACTCCTTTCCAATGATTACCTTTTATCCTTATGATAATTTTTTAATGCTAATTTGGTGGCATAATACACAACGATACCGATAGAAGCAAGGTTAAGTATCCATCCAAGTAACCCATAACCCATCATATTCATCATCCCCATCATACGGGATCACCTCTTTAAACTATAAATTATTCATCATATCACGGAAACCGGTATTGTTTTGCATCATACCATTTTCACCGTGACAGTTGTTAAACATTTCTTCTTGCTGTTCTTGTGATAAACTAGGATGCATTTCTTCAATAAACGGTTGCATTTCCTCAAAGTTAAAGATACCATTTGCATTTGATTCAGCTGCAACAAAAGTTGCACTTCCTAATAGAACGGCTCCAGTTAATATACCTATTACTAATTTTTTCATTTATAACATCTCCTTTTCTTAACTAAATCATACCTCTTATAAATGTAGAATTTGTGGTGAACTTATGTGGAAGTTGTGAAGATTATCATTTTCATTTTAATTGATGATACTATATGAAAGAGGTGGTTTAACATGACTAAAATTCTTATTGTTGACGATGAAGATATGATTCTTGAAGTGTTAGAAGCATACTTTGAAAAAGAGGGATGGGAAACCATTCCTGCCTCTAATGGAATAGAAGCATTAAAAAAAATAAAAGAAAATAATCCAGATATTATTATTTTAGATCTTATGTTGCCAGATATTTCAGGTGAAGAGGTATGTAGATTAACGAGAAAAGAAAGTGATGTTCCTATCATTATGTTAACAGCAAAATCGACAGAAGACGATTTAATTAATGGAATCGTTATTGGGGCAGATGACTATGTTACAAAACCTTTTAGTCCAAGAGAAGTCGTAATAAGGGCAAAGGCCATCTTACGTAGGTTAAAAAGAGTGATTAGTGGAAACCAGTTATCGTTCAATAAAGGAAAGCTAACAGTAGATCTTTTAAAAAAGGAGATAGCATTGAATAACGAAATCATACCACTAACTCCTACCGAATATAAGCTATTAATAGCTATGGCAAGCTATCCCGGACGAGTTTACAGTCGTTTTGATTTACTGGGAAAAATTCAGGATGATGGAACCTATTTTGAAGGATATAAACGAAGTGTTGACACACATATAAAAAACCTTCGGAAAAAGATTGAAACAGATTCTCGCCACCCAGAATTTATTTTAACTGTTTTTGGGATGGGATATAAGTTTGGGGGAGCGTCTGATGCGTCGATTGACACTCCGTTCTAAAATCCTGTTTTACCTATTGGTTGTGTCACTTTGTGGTATTTTTCTTACTAGTTTTTCTATACTTTGGGGATTTGAAGATCAATTTAATGAATATTTAAAAATTAATAGAGAAGAAAGAAGTAAGCTAATAGAAGATGAAGCAATTAATTCTCATAAAGAAACAGGGAAACTAATTGATAACCAATTAATAAATTTAATGCATCAACAAGCTATGACAGACAATTTATTTTATAGAATTACTGATGAAGAAGGACAGGTAATAGCAGATACAACGATGATGCTCGGAATGATGAATAGGATGGGAATGCATTCTGATTCGGACATCGATATGAAAACGGAATACCGAAAAAATACTTATGATTTAACATTTGATGAAAGATATGTAGGCAATATGGAAGTTTATTATCCAGAGGAAATGATAGGGGAAGACATTGCTTTTTTAAATACAATTAAATCGAATATTTATCTTGCTATTATTGTTACAGTTGTTTTAGCGTTCGTGTTTAGCCTATTGTTTTCGAAACGCCTAACAACTGGATATCGAAAGTTATCAAAAGCTATTCAAGAATTACAAGAACATAAATGGCGAACTCGTGTACCAGTTAAGGAATTGTCAGATGAAATGAAGCCACTTGGTGAATCGTTTAATCGACTTGCTGAATCGTTATCAAAGGAAGAGATGCTTCGTAAACAGTTTACTGCTGATTTTGCTCATGAAATACGAACCCCACTTGCGACACTAAGAAGTCAAATGGAAGCTTTTCAAGATGGGGTTTTTGAACCAACGCCAAAAAGGTTGCAGCAAGGTCATGATGAATTGATGCGTTTAGTACGTCTAGTGGGTGAATTGGAAGAGTTACTTGCCGCTGAAAATCCACAAATAAAACTAAACAAAAGTAATATAGATGTAGGATATTTATTACGTTTAGTAGGGGGGCAATTTACCCCAGCCTTTCAGAAAAAAGGCGTTTCGTTAAACATTCAAATGCCAACTAAAGAATGTTGGTTACATGCGGATCAGGATCGTGTTTTACAAGTGTTAACGAATATAATAAATAATGCCCTTCAGTATACCCCAGCAGGGAATAGCGTATATGTTAAGATAGTGGATTCTAATGCTTATGTTGGGTTTTGTGTTCAAGATGAAGGGATTGGGATTAAAGAGGATGATCTCCCCTATCTATTTGAACGATTTTACCGAGGGGATAAATCAAGAGACAGAAAAACAGGTGGAATAGGTATTGGATTGTCTATTGTCAAGGCATTAATGGATGCACACCGTGGAAAAATTCAAATCGATAGTAAATGGAAGGAAGGAACGGAAATTACAGTTTTCTTCCCAAAGCATGAAACTTTATGAATAGATAAGAATCTGAATGGCTGGGTAACATCTTCACTCACGAGGAGGAAAAAGTATGAAAAAATATTTAGGTATTAGTTTGGCTGGATTAGTAATTATTTTTGGAGGGTATTACCTCTTTTTTATACAAGGTTCAGGTATATCGGGATACCCAATCAATGAATCAGATAATGGGAATTCCTTTAATAAAACGGATATAGCTGGAAATTCATCTCTACCCATCCCACCATTGTTAGAGGATAAAAATCCAGATCCAGATAAAGCTGAATTCCATATAACTGCCCAAAATGCAACAAAGGAATTTATTTCAGGAGTGGAAACAGAAACGATGGGGTATAACGGAAATTATTTAGGCCCTGTCATTAGGGTCCGAAATGGGGAAGACGTGTCCGTACAGGTAGAAAATAATTTAGAAGATGAAATTACGACAATTCATTGGCACGGCCTAGAAGTGGATGGAGACGCAGATGGAGGACCACATTCAGGAATTCAACCGGGCGAGTCTTGGACACCGGAATTTACGATAGATCAGCCTGCAGCTACGCTGTGGTATCACCCTCACCCAGAAAAAAATACCGGGAGGCAAGTATATAAGGGATTAGCGGGATTATTTTTCATTGAAGATGAAGTTTCTGACTCTCTGGATATTCCAAAAGACTATGGGGTGAATGATGTTCCACTTATCATTCAGGACAAACAATTTAATGAAAATGGAAGTTTTCAATATGAACTAGGAATGCATGATGTGATGAACGGATTACAAGGAGGTACAATGCTAGTCAACGGGGCTGTAGATCCTTATTTGGAAGTTCCAAAAGGCATGATGAGGCTACGGTTATTAAATGGATCGAATGCAAGTGTGTATGAACTCCATTTTAGTAATAACCAAACCTTTTATCAAATTGCAAGTGACGGTGGTTTTCTTGAAAATCCAGTAGAGATGGACGAGCTTATTCTGGGTCCAGCCGAGAGGGCAGAAATCCTAGTTGATTTTTCAAATTTTAAGGATGGAGATACAATTCAATTATCGAATAAAGGGTCAGAGTTTATGAAGTTTGTTGTAAACGGTGAAAGTGAATCCAACTATGCCATTCCAGAACAATTAACTACCATTGAGAAGATTGATCCTGATGAAGCAGTAAGAACTAGAGAATTTGTTTTTCAAGGAATGGGGCCTATGGTCAACATTAATGGAAAACAAATGGATATGAATCGAATCGACGAATTTGTGGATGTACATGAAACAGAAATATGGGAAGTTTCCAATGAGAGTGGAATGGGAATGATGGGAGGGACTGTTCATCCCTTCCATGCGCATGGTGTCCAATTTCAAATAATTGATCGTGATGGAAATCCACCGCCACTTAATGAAACTGGATGGAAGGATACGTTTATTGTGTATCCGGGAGAAAAAGTTAGGGCTATTGCTACATTTAATCATTCTGGTGTATTTATGTATCATTGTCATATACTTGAACATGAAGATGCAGGAATGATGGGACAATTTAAAGTGGAATAAAAAGTGGAAGCTTAAATATTATATTAATTATCTATATGAGCATTTCGGAAATATATTCATTATAATCAAAAAATACGGTGACATAATTCACCGTATTTTTTGGTTAAGCGGAAATTCAAATAGATAGTAGCTTAGATGAAGGAACGGAGGTTTCGAATATTTTTACGATAACTCTCTTGTACTGTTATCTGTAAATATAAAAATAAACCCTATATGGGTATATCATAATGCGGGTTAACAGTGAATACAATAAAAGTGGACAAACTAAGATTGGAGTTGAAATAATGTCAATTTCATTATTTTTTATACTTTTGTTGTGTGCCACCCAAGTTATAACAACCATTATTTATGTAGCGCATTACCGAAATTGGGTAACAAAAATGAATGGAATGATGATATCCATGTCATTAGCGATGTCGGCAGGAATTCTAATGGGAACTATTTTAGGGGTCATCTATCATGGTGATTTATTTAAATCAACCATTTACGCTATAATGATTGGATTGGTTGTTGGGTTTTTAGCAGGATTACCTATAGGTCTTCCTGCTGTCATTGATGGCATACTCTCCGGACTAATGGGGGGGATGATGGGAGCCATGCTAGGAGATATGGTAGCAATGACTAGGCCGAATGCGATCATTAATATTATAGCTGTGTTGATAACAATGGTTTTGTTACTTGTTTTATATGCAGCTGAAGAATCGATTAGTAAACAAGCTAACCACCAAATTCTTTCCTTTTTTAAATATCCATTCTTAATGATTTTTACCATTGTAATATTATTTTTGGTATTGAATTACATTGATCCACTTGATTTTCACTTTCTAGATAAGAGTGGGCATTAATAACAGATTTTCATTAAACAGCATATATTAAAGGGAATTTATTTAATGAAAGGTGAGTTATATGTCAACTTTACCATCTGTAGATCTTGGCTTAATGGCCGAACATTTGTCTACACACGAAGGAATGATAAATAAGTTAAAAGTCTATCATATTAATACTACAAATCCAGATTTGAAAGGTATTATTGCTCTCCAGATAAATGTCATGATGTCGCATGTTAGGGTAATGTTATTTTTAATTAATCCTAATAATAATGAGTATGTTGAAGTTCCGGATTTAAATATGTATGATGTAAGCAACCAAAGAGCAGATGGTACGGGGGTTAATAAATACAACGATAAATGGATTGCATTAGAAGCACATGCTGGTGCTAAATTGATGTCAAATGAAAATTATACTTCTGCTTTATTAATGAAAAATAGAAATGTTAGAAATGCTCATGTGGAAATGGCTTTGCAACAGTTAGAAATTCAAAAAAGATACTCTGATTTTATCAATCGTATGGGTTGGTCATTTGTTCCCCATGCAGATACTCAGGAACAGGTAAAAACCTATCAACATTTTCAACACTTGTTAAATAATTAAATACAGAAAAAGTATTAATCATAACTACAAATTAATAAAAACGGTGACACAAGTTCACCGTTTTTATATTTAAGATGCCATTGTTCGGCAAATCTCTGCACATTTAAAACAAGATTCAGCACATTCCTTGCAATGATTAGCATGGTTATGTTGTTCACACATTTTTCCACATGCTTCACAAATGTCAGCACAAAGCTTACAAATCTGCTTAGCAAAAGGGCTATCCGATTGCATTGCTTTTGCTGCTAATGCGCAAATGTCTGCACATTCCCTATTATAGCGGATACAATCCGCCATCATTTTTACATTCTCTTCTTTTAAACAAGCATCATAACACCCATTACAAGCTTCCATACATTCTAAACAAGCTTTAATACATTCTTCATAAGACACTGCCATCTGAAAATCCTCCTTCGATTCAAGATTAAGTACAAATTTTACTATCCCCTTGATACAATTTTTTATCCAACAAGGGTGCTTCAATCATAGTGTGAATTTTTATTTTCCGTATTATTTTTTGATTATCAGGTATAAATCTAATTTCGTTTACAGTCAGTAGTAATAAGGATAAAAGGGAGCCAAAGAAAGAATCCTAAATATAGTAAAATTTAGCAAAAAAGAATCGAGTGCTTTATCTAAAAACACTCGATTCTAATGAAAATATTATAAAATCATATAATTTTTTCCCAATAATCTTTATTCTATTTTTTAAAAAGTATCACGAGGTAAAAATACTAGATTAATTGCATTGTTGTTATACAAGTATTGTCACCTTCAAAAGTGGAAATCTCAGATTCAGCTGTTTTTCCATCATATTGAATCTTCACGTTATATGTTTTGTCACGTGGCAACCAAAAGTCAATGAATCCATTTTCGAATGATGTCATAGTTTCATCAACAACCACATTACCATCTTCATCTTCAATATAAACATCAAATTCTTTTTCTACTAATTCTCCTTGGCAACCAGTTAAGCTATGATTGGTACAAGGGTGGGTTGTCTCAACAAATGGTGCGATGGAAACAAAAAATTCATCTTCGGGAAGATCGTAGGTAGTCTCTTTATCATTACTATCAGTTACAATAAGCTCTTCTGAAGTAATAGAAGCAGACACAGCATCGGAATCCCCGACACTGTAGTCTTGGACCATTTTCTTGATATCTTGTGGTTCTTTTTCATTTGATGTACTTTCGCTTTCACTACAAGCAGCAACTATTAAAATAAGTAATAATCCAATTACTGCCAATAATCCTTTTTTCATATATTGTTCGACTCCTTTTTCATCCAATTTGTTAAATCTTAATATATATTACCATGTAAAACGAACGATATTCTACATTGTAACAATTTCTACAAGACATATTATAATGCTCAAATATGCATTATTCGTGCAGATATAATAGATAAATTATGTAAAATATTTTTTAAAATCCATAAAAACCAAACCATCCAGCTAAGAAGGAAGTTAATTTTGTCAACCAATCAAAGAATAGTGCTACTCCCATGAAAATCATAATATATCCACCAATTTTAATTAATTTTAGGCTATGTTTTTTAATCCATTTAATTTTACCAATAAACAATGCTAATAATAGAAATGGAATCGAAAAACCTAAAACATAACTAACCATCATAATCATACCAACATCAGGATTTGTTGCAGCTAATGATAACACAATAGCTAGTATTGGACCGGTACAAGGAGTCCATCCCAAAGAGAATGCCATTCCTATGATGAAAGAACCAACATAACCGCCGGGACGATTTTTGAATGTGATTTTTTTATTCTTCATTAGAAATTTAAAATTAAAAATTCCAACAATCACTAGTCCAAAGAAAATAATTAAAATAGCACCAATTTGTCTAATGGCATCTTGGTAGGTTAATAGGAATTCCGATATATAAGAGGTGGTAAAACCAATCATAATAAAAATGCTTGAGAACCCTAGTAAAAATAGAACGGTATGTAAAAGAGCTTTTTTATTCATTTTTTTATTTTCTTCATTTATCTCACTTACACTCATTCCGGTAATATAAGATAAAAATGCCGGATATAGTGGTAATACACACGGTGAAATAAAAGAAAGGAAACCAGCACCAAAAGCTAGAAATATATTTATTTCATTCAAAAATTTTATCCCCCTTTATTAGAAAATCATAGTCTATTGTTTTGGTAATATTTCTTTAAAGTAACTCTCCAAACTTTCTAATGATAAGGCCCCATTTACAATCCTTTGAATTTCCCCATCCGGATTAATGAATATGGAACTTGGAATTGGTCCTATTTTGTATAAATCCCTGACTTCTCCTGTTTTATCATGGGGAATTGGAAAGGTTAGATCATATTTATCAATAAATCGATCTACAACCAATTCTGTATTATCCAAACTAACTGCAATGATTTCAATTCCTTTTTCTTTATATACGGGATAAAGCTCTTGCATGTAGGGCATTTCTTCTTCACACGGTTTACACCAAGTACCCCAAAAGTTCAGCATAATACCTTGCCCTTTAAAATCACTTAGTCGTATAGTTTCTAATTCATTATTTTTATTAATTTGCTTCAATTCAAAGTCAGGTGCTTCATCTCCGACTTGATAAATGGTTTTATCCGCTTGTATATTAGACACTAATGCAAATATAATAGCTCCAACCATTACAATTAATATAGAAGTTCTAAAAATTAATCTGTTTTTCCTTTTATTTTTCTTCTTCTTTTTCGTTTCCTCCAAACTCATAAGTATGTATCACTCCTTATAGGAAATATAGTATAACGGTGGTATTATCTAAAGACACTCTCTGTTAGATTACGTTACAAGTTTGCAGAAATTAAGCAGATTCTTTGTACTATTTATGAACAGAATTTACCTACAGAAAAATAAAAGGCTAAGCAATACCATACATGCTTAGCCAAACATAAACTATTTGTTTCTATTAATCGATTTTTAATAATTGAGCGTTTATTGCACAAATAATGGTACTGAGTGACATAACTGCGGCTCCGACGGCAGGGGTTATGACAAACCCAACATTGTACAATACACCTGCAGCTAAAGGAATAGCAACAATGTTATACCCAGCAGCCCATCCTAAATTTTGAACCATTTTCCTGCGACTTGCCTTAGACAATTTAATGATATTTAAAATGTCTACTGGATTACTGTTAACTAATATGACATCAGCTGTTTCAATCGCAACGTCTGTACCTGCACCAATAGCAATTCCCAAATCAGCTTCCGCTAAGGCGGGCGCATCATTAATTCCATCTCCAATCATCGCCACTTTTTTTCCATTTTGTTTTAAATACTTCACATTATTTGATTTCTCATGGGGAAGTACTTCAGCGATGACTTTGGAAATACCTAATTTTTCTCCTACATAATTTGCTACACGTGTGTTGTCACCAGTCATCATAACCGTCTCAATGCCACGGTCATTTAATTCTTTAATAACTTTATAAGAAGATTTACGGATGATATCAGCTAGGGCTATCATTCCTTGTAAGACATTATCTTTAAGAACAAATACGACAGTTTTCCCTTGTAAAGCCAGTTGGTCATAAATTTTTTCATCAAAAGAAATTTTATTTGCTTTCATAGCACCGGGACTAATAACAGCAATTTCTGCATCACCGATTTTAGCTACTAACCCTTTCCCAGTTAAATTCTGATAATCCTTAACATCAAGGGGGGTTAAATTACGATCATTTCCTTCTTTCACAATTCCTTTAGCAATTGGATGGTCTGATTGTGTTTCAACAGAATAAGCTAATTTCAATAATTCTTCTTCACTAATTCCCTCACTTGGATGGATATCCGTAACACCAAAATTACCTTCCGTAAGTGTTCCTGTTTTGTCAAACACCACGCGATCCAATTTAAATGCACTTTCAAATGCTACTCTATTTCGAATTAACAAGCCGTTTTTAGCTGCAATGGAAGTAGATCTAGATGTTACTAGTGGTGTTGCCAAACCAAGTGCATGTGGACAAGCAATAATTAAAACGGTAACCATTCGTTCCAAAGCAAAATCTAAATCCCCGTTAGTCCACCAAACTGCAAAGGTTATAATTCCTACTACAAGAGCAACATAGAATAACCATTTAGCAGCAATATCCGCAAAGCCTTGGGCCTTTGATTTCGATTTTTCTGCATCGCTTACCAATTTAATAACTTGGGATAGGTAGGTGTCATTTCCTGTTTTACTTACCTTAACTTTTAATACACCATCACCATTGACGGAACCACCTATCGCTTCCATTCCGGGTCCTTTTTCAACAGGGACAGATTCTCCTGTAAGCATAGACTCATCGACGGTAGATTCTCCTTCATAAATTTCACCATCAATTGGAATCTTTTCACCCGATTTAACTAAAATCAGGTCACCCGGTTGTAAATCTTCGACTGTTACCTCAACAATATTTCCGGATTTGTCCAGTTTATGGGCTTCTTTTGGCATTAACTTGATTAGCTCTTCCAGTGCCTTTGAAGCACCCATCAGGGATTTCATTTCTATCCAATGTCCTAACAGCATAATTACAATAAGAGTAGCTAGTTCAAAGAAGAAGTCGCTGCCTTCGATAAAGAATGCTGTCAGTGTGCTATATACATAAGCGGCGATGATAGCTAAAGAAATTAACATCATCATTGCAGGCGATTTCTCTTTTAACTCATCCCATGCACCAAGTAAAAATGGTTTTCCACCATAGAAAAAGACAATCGTGGAAAGCAAGAAAAGTAAGAGGGTATCACCTGTGAAATTTACTTCATATCCAATCAGCATTTGAATCATTGGAGATAAGTATAAAATAGGAATTGATAAAACTAGGGATATCCAAAAACGTTTCTTAAAATCTTCTACCATATGTTCGTGATGTCCGCCGTGTCCACCATGTCCACCATGATGCCCACTATGTCCATGACTGTGGTTGTGATTTTTGTGTTCTTCATGTCCATGTTTGTGATGATCATGCATATCTTCATGTTCATTATTATGATGTTGATGACTGTGATGTTTTTGTTCCTCATGTTGTTTATGATGGTCATGTTCTCTATGCTTATTGTGGTTGTGTTGATTCTCTTCATTTCCTTTGTTATTCATTATTACTCCTCCTTTGGTATGGATATTTATTATTTTCTGTATTATTCATCCTTCTATCCATATTATATCATACTATACCCCTGTATCGTATAATAAGGCTATGATTTTATGTAAAAGATTTGTGTCAAAACAAAAGGTCTTCTTTTATAAATGTATTAAAGACCTTTTTATACCTATAATGAAGGCTTGTTTACCCATTTATATCCAATACCCCAAACAGTTATTAAATAATCATCTATGGGAAATCCAGATTGACGAATTTTATCTCGCATGTTCCGTACATGGGAATCAACTGTTCTTCCTTCTGTGTGTGAATCGTATCCCCAAATTAATTCAATTAATTGTTCTCTAGTAAACACTTGGTTTGGTTTTCTCATAAAATAACCTAGCATGGTAAATTCCTTTGGCGTTAACTTTAATGTATTATTTTTATATGATAACTCAAACTCATCTTCATTCCATAAGAGACCATGTACTTCAATCTTCCTCGCAGGTTTCATTCTACGTAATACCGCTTCTATTCTTGCTAATAGCTCATCTTCGTCAAAGGGTTTCGTCACATAATCATCTGCACCTAATTTTAACCCTTTTATAATATCCTCTTTCTGTTCACGAGCCGATACCATAATGATAGGGATGTCCGAATCTTTTCTAATCTCTTGGCATAATTCCCAGCCGTTCATTTCAGGCATCATAATATCTATAAGTACTATGTCAAAAGTTTCTTCTTTTAAAAAAGATAATGCTTCTTTAGCACTAATAGCTTTTTTACATATAAAACTATGTGGTCTCAAATATAATGCTAATAAATCTAACATTCGTTTTTCATCATCTACTAATAAAGCTTTAACCATTATATTCACCTCTTGTTAAATGAACAATAACCCTTGTACCCTTGCCAAGTTCACTTTCGATTTCAATCGTACCTCCGTGAGATTCTATAATTTCTTTTGCAATAGCTAACCCTAATCCCGTTCCACCACTTTCTCTGGAACGCGATTTTTCTACACGGTATAACCGTTCAAATAGATATGGTAATTCCTCTTTTGGAATTCCTTCCCCTTCATCTGAAATAGCTATAGTAATTTCCCTATCATTCTGGGTTACCTCTAATGATATAGACTTTCCATCGGGTGTATGTTTTCTGGCATTATCCAGTATATTTAATAAAACCTGTTGGATTCTATCGGGATCAATATTACCTATGATATTTACTTGGCATGAAGTAGAAAGTGTAATATTTTTTTCTTCCATTACTGGAGCAATTCGTTCTTCAATCGTTTGGATTAGTTGTCTTAAACTAACACTTTTTCGATTAATTACAAACTTATTCTCATCCATTTTAGCTAGGTCAAATAAATTCTTAACTAGAACTGTCAAATGCTCCGTTTCTTCCCGTATGATATCCAGATATTCTTTTCTATCTTCGTCCGTTATGTCTTGCTTACTGATGATATCCGCATACCCTTTTATGTAGGTTAATGGCGTTCTAAGTTCGTGAGAGATACTTGCCAAAAATTCATTTCTGTCATTTTTTAATTGTTCTAGATCACTAGATAACCTCATGATAGAACCAGCTAATTCACCTAGTTCATCTTTTCGTTCCATATGTAATTGCACCTTATTTTTCCCCTTGCTTAGTTGTTCTGTGGCTTCTTTCATTTTCATTAATGGTAACGTAATAAAACGAGAAAGAATAAAAACGGTAAAGATGGTTAGAACAATGGTGATTAGTCCAACTATGACAAATTGATCACTCAAATGATTAACCATATTTTTTACAATATTGGTATTAGCAAACATAAAGACATGCCCTTGATGTTCTTCATCAATAGTAATGGGACTGTCAACCGCTATATATTGTTTTTCCGTCCAACGATGTTCTACTACTTTTCCGACACTGGGTATATCCTTATAATCCGTATGATCAATTACTTCAAACATTTCTTTATCAACAGGATCAGAATTAATGATGATGTTACCATTGGCATCGGTAATAATAACAGCAAATTCTGATTCTGACTCCATGATAGCAACATGCTCTAACGTTGATGAATCAAAATTATTTTCCAAGACAGCACTATGTGTATTGGCACGAGCTAATAAACTATCCATCACTTCATCAATACGTTCATTTGCTATATTTGTATATAGAATAAAATAAACAAAAACCTCGATAATTAACATGAACACAAAGAATAATAGTCCAATTTTTAAGGATAATTTATTAAACATAATTGACCTCTTTTACCAGTAAGTTAAAGTATCCAGAATACCTATAACAAGAATGATAACTCCTGCAAGTTTTTGTACTAGTGACCCTATTTTTCTGCTTCTCTTTAATATAATGCCACTTGCCCCAAAATACCAAATAAGAAAAATAATTAATAAAAGTGGAAGAGAGGTTCCGATTCCAAAAACAGAAGGTAATACAAATCCATATGATGTTTCTAATACAACTGGCATTAAGGTTAGTATAAATAATACAAACATAGTAGGGCAAAATGCTAACGTAAAACTCGCACCCATTAAAAAGCTTCCAAGATAACTATCTTTAAATTTAGTGGGTATTTTAAACATTTTTCCTGTTTTTCTCCAGCTAAATAACCCTATCATAAATAAACCAACTAGTATAAGTAATGGCCCAATTGCTTTTCTTAGAATCGGGAACATTTGTGTTAAATTACTATGTATTTCCTTCCCAAGTAACCAAATTACTAAACCGATTATTGAAAAAACAACTATTTTACCTAAAACAAATAGAAATACGTGTAACCAAGGGACTTTTTCGATTAATGATCTGTTACCATAAATAGTCATTGCACTGATATTGCCAGTTAGCTGACAAGGAGCAACAGCGCCAATTAACCCAAGAAAAAATGCAAATAACAGCGGTATGTGTTCATATCCATATGCAATTTGTTGAAGTGGTCCATTTAGCATAATGCCTATTTCATTAAAAAGTTCGAACATATCAATTCACTCGCTTTGATTGTAATAGTTTTATCCACTAAATAACATATAAAAAATATGTCCATTTTTTGTGCAGATTTCAGCAAAAATTAATCTAAGGTAATAACAATAATTTGGATAAAGAATCTCATAATATTGTTTAGGATAAAATTTTGTCCACTTTTTATTACTTTACATACAATGGGGGGGTATAGTATTATTTTGTAAGAGGATGTTTTCATCAAAATCTGTTTAATTTGTATATAGGTATATTTTATCCATTGTTACAAATATTGAAAATAGGGGAGATAAGAATATGGAGAATAAAATAAAAATCGCTGTGAATGGAGGAATAGGGTTTGGTGCTAAACTCAATTCTAAACAACTTATGACAATCTCAAAATACATGAATGAGGAAGATGAACTGGAGTTAACCACCTTTCAACAACTCTATATAGAGATTCTAGAAGATGATAAAGATGAAGTAATTAAAGAATTTGAAAGTGTTGGTTTAAAATGTTATCCAGTTGGAAATTACGTAAAGAGCTTGAGAACCTGTAATTTTTGTAAAGGGGAAGAAAGGGAAGGGATGCCAGTGGCAAAAGAAATAAATCGCCGTATAGCAGGAAAACCCGTACCATTTACCCTAAAGGTTGCTTATACAGGTTGTATCATTGGTTGTGGTGAACCAATGTTAAGTGACATAGGTGTAATGAAGTATAAAGATCATTATAATTTATATGTTGGTGGTAAAGCGAAAGGAAAAGATGCTGAGGTAGGTTCTTTACTGAAAGAAAATTTAACACCAGAAGAATTATACGATACTGTTGAAAAAATAATTGATGTATATGCTGAAAAGGGAAAAAAACGGGAGAAATTCCATAAATTTTTAAAACGGATAGGTAAAGAACAATTAGTAAGCTAATAATAGACCTTGGACAACAATTTACCATTTGTGAGTATGTAAGAAAACATCTAATATCCAAAAGTGTAAAAAATTAAAAGATGTTGTCAAAAATGAAGTTTCCCTATTGACAAATATACTATACGGGGGTATAGTAATTGTATAAAAGAAAAGGAAGTGATTCATTTGGAAGAGAGATTCTTACATGATCACCCAAGTAAACCAAGAACGAAAGATGAAATACAGAAAACGATTAATCGATTGAAACGAATTGAGGGTCAAGTTCGTGGGATACAGAAAATGGTTGAAGATGATCGATATTGTGTAGATATTTTAGTACAAATTAGTGCCATTCAATCAGCACTAAAAAATGTAGGATTTTCTATCACAGAAAGACATATTAACCATTGTGTTAGTGATGCTATTAAACAGGGTGAAGGAAAGGAAACTATTGAGGAATTAATGACTGTCATGAAGCAATTTTCTAAGTAAGGAGGGAATTATTATGAGTGAAACAAATCATACAACACTTGGTGTAACAGGGATGACCTGTGCAGCTTGTTCTAATCGTGTTGAAAAGGTTTTGAATAAAATGGACGGGGTCAAGGCCCAAGTTAATTTAACAACAGAAAAGGCAACGATAGATTATGATCCAGAGAAAACCTCTATTGAAGATATATCGAAAAAAATAGAGAATGTTGGTTATGGTGTTCTAACGGAGAAAACAGACCTAGATGTCTTTGGGATGACTTGTGCAGCTTGCTCTACCCGTATTGAAAAAGTATTGAACAAACAAGATGGAGTAAAACATGCAACTGTTAACCTAACAACAGAAAGTGCATCGATTGAATATAATCCGGGGTTAGTTGATGTAAAATCATTGATTGATAAAATCAAAAATGTCGGCTATGATGCTAAACCAAAGGCAGAAGCGAAAGAAAAACAAACTTATAAAGAAAAACAACTAAAAAATATGAAGACGAAATTAATCATTTCAGTCTTACTATCTGCACCATTATTATTAACAATGCTTGTACATTTATTTGGGATGGGTATACCAGATATCTTCATGAACCCGTGGTTCCAATTTACTTTGGCGACACCAGTTCAATTTATCATTGGATGGCAATTTTATGAAGGTGCATATAAGAACCTACGTAATGGTGGGGCAAACATGGATGTACTTGTTGCTTTAGGTACAAGTGCGGCTTATTTTTATAGTTTATACGAAGCATTTAAGACTATTGGCAATCCAGAATATATGCCACATTTATACTTTGAAACCAGTGCTGTTTTGATTACGTTAATTTTGTTTGGTAAATATTTAGAAACGAGAGCGAAAAGTCAAACTACAAATGCTTTATCCAAATTGCTTAATTTACAAGCAAAAGAAGCTCGTGTAATTAGAGATGGTAAAGAATTAATGATTCCTGTAGAAGAAGTTGTCGTTGGAGATCGCTTAATTGTCAAACCGGGAGAAAAGATACCGGTAGATGGTATGGTTGTAAAAGGTAGAACTTCGGTAGATGAATCCATGCTGACAGGAGAATCAATTCCAATTGAAAAGGATTCAGGAGCAAAATTAATTGGATCTACTATTAATAAAAATGGCTCCATTGAAATGGAAGCAACAAAAGTAGGAAAAGATACGGCCCTTGCATCTATTGTCAAGGTCGTGGAGGAAGCTCAAGGATCAAAGGCGCCAATTCAACGATTAGCGGATGTTATTTCAGGTTACTTCGTTCCAATAGTGGTCGGTATTGCTATCCTTACTTTTATTATATGGATTACTTTAGTTCAACCGGGTCAGTTAGAACCTGCTTTAGTTGCAGCAATTGCTGTACTTGTTATTGCCTGTCCATGTGCTTTAGGACTTGCAACACCAACATCTATTATGGTCGGAACAGGAAAAGCTGCAGAAAGTGGAATCTTATTTAAAGGTGGGGAACACCTAGAGGGAACACATGAGTTAGAAGCAGTCGTACTTGATAAGACGGGTACAATCACAAAAGGAAAACCAGAAGTAACTGATTTTTCAGGTGATGAAGAGACATTACAATTATTGGCTAGTGCAGAAAAAGGGTCTGAACATCCACTTGCAGAAGCAATTGTGGCATACGCTACAGAGAATAATATCGACTTTTTGGAAGTAGAACATTTCGAGGCAGTACCGGGTCACGGCATTGAAGCAAAAATTTCTGGAAAAAACATTCTTGTTGGTAATAGAAAGTTAATGAATGATCATCAAATTAATACAGCAGGTAATGAAGAAAAATTAGTAAATTATGAAACTGATGGTAAAACAGCGATGTTGATTGCCATTGATGGTGATTACCGGGGAACAGTTGCTGTTGCAGATACTATAAAAGAGACGGCTCCAGAGGCTATTAAGCAATTGAAAGATTTAGGAATAGAAGTGTTTATGTTAACAGGTGATAATGAAAGAACAGCCAAAGCAATAGCAAAAGAAGTTGGAATTGATCGGGTAATCGCTGAAGTATTACCTGAAGAAAAAGCAGCTAAAGTAAAAGCGATCCAAGAACAAGGTAAGAAAGTTGCAATGGTTGGAGATGGTGTTAATGATGCACCTGCACTTGTTACAGCGGATATTGGAATTGCCATTGGAACTGGTACAGAAGTAGCTATTGAGGCTGCTGACGTTACGATTCTTGGTGGTGAGCTATTGCTTATACCGAAGGCAATTAAAATCAGTCATGCAACGATTCGAAATATCCGACAAAATCTTTTCTGGGCATTCGGATATAATACAGCCGGAATACCAGTTGCAGCAATTGGATTACTTGCACCGTGGATTGCTGGCGCAGCAATGGCGTTAAGTTCTGTAAGTGTTGTTACTAACTCACTTCGTCTAAAAAGAGTGAAGTTATAAATTATATTAAATTTATTTAAAGGAGGTGAAAATATAATGGAAAAGAAAACATTAGACGTACAAGGCATGTCTTGTGGTCATTGCAAAATGTCAGTTGAAGGTGCATTGAAAAAATTAGATGGCGTGTCAGCAGCTGAGGTTAATTTGGAAGCTGGAAAAGTAGATGTTACTTTTGATGAATCAAAAGTAAATGTTGATGCCATGAAAGAAGCAATTGAAGAACAAGGCTATGATGTTGCCTAAATATACGAAAAAGGCTGGTTTTCGCAGAGAAGACCAGCCTTTTAATATACATTTCATAAGGTATGAGGGTGGTTTCATATTTGGATAAATAATGTTACTTTCACTAAGGGAACCAATATGTTAACCATTAGAAATTAGATAGTATTAAAGAACAAACTTTAACAACACTGACATCAACGTAAAAAATACTAAAATCCCAACAATAAAAATTGTAATCCAAAGAGCATTCCCTTTCTCTTGAAGAATTTTATACTCTTTATAAGTGATTTCTCCTTTTGCAAATCTTAACCCATTGTCATTCGGTTCAATAGAATAAAGCTTTCCTTCTAAGTCTTCCAAAATGACTTTTGTAATTAAAGCGGACTTATTCCCCATTTCCGATTCAAGACTTACCCAATCATTTAATCTACTTTGGACTTCAAAACAGTTGCCACCTGCAAAGTCAACCCTAATTAATTTGTATAGGGAGCTTTCCTAAATCTTTTTGGACATTTCATGAGTTTGTTGTTCAATAAAACTATAGGAAAAACACAAAATATCTCACCTCAACTCCACTTTTTCCCTAAACCAAAAAAGTGATTTAAGTACCAATTTACTTTTACTATATCATATGAAAATATTATAAACTGTTAATTAAAATTGTTATATAAATATTTTTAGTGGAACTTTTCGAAGGCAACAGTAGATTATTTCAAGGATACCTAAGATCTCTTGGCATTAACCAACGTTTTAGTCTGAATTGTCAGCAAAATAAAAAGGGGCTGTACTAATCCAAAACAATTGGTACAGCCCTTCTTAATGTTTATTCCGTAAAATTAGTATACTTCTACTTGCCCCATCATACCGTTATCTTCATGCTCTAGAATATGGCAATGGTACATATAGATTCCCTCTTCCGGAAAGGTGACGAGCAATCTGACTCGTTCGCCCGGTTCAATAAGAACGCTATCTTTCAGACCTTGTTCATTCGGAGCTGGTTCCCTTCCATCACGCGATATGATTTTGAACTGAGTACCATGAATATGGAATGGATGGATCATTCCCCCCATTTCGTCTGGCTTGTTATAAACTTCCCAAACTTCTGGGACTCCTTTCTTTTGCCGCAAGTCAATCCGTTCAGGATCGAATTTCTTGCCGTTGATGGTGACCTTATCCATCATTCCAAACAATTCAATCTCCTTGGTAACCGGCAAGGATTTCTCTTTTTCTGTAAGGAAAGTAGTGTCATCGGTCCAAGATATGGATTCCATTTCTCCCGTTCCGCCGTCGATATCCAAATCAAAAGGCAACAGAGCATTACCTTCTTCATCAGTAATGGCAATTGGCTCATCGGAATCCATCGCTGAAAAATCAATTAGGATTTCAGCGCGCTCCGATGGGGACAGCGTAATCTCATCCATTTCAACCGGCTCATGCAATAACCCGCCATCTGAAGCAATCTGAGTAAATGTGGCTCCATTGCTTAAACGGAACGTGTAATTTCGGGCGTTCGCACCGTTTAGGATTCGAAAACGCATCAGCGGTTTTGTCACAGTCAGTTTCGGATTAAGCGTACCATTAACGAGCGATACATCTCCGATTGTTCCGTCGCTGTTCATCAGATTCTCATAATCCAGTTGATGGTTTTCGTCAAAGAGACGATCCTGAAAAATGAGAGGGATATCATCTTCACCATAAGTATGTGGTAAAGCAGGGGCTTCTTCATCCGTCTCCTCCACATAGAGCATTCCTGCAAGCCCTTTGAAAACTTGTTCAGCAGTCGATTTATGTGGATGTGGATGATACCACAATGTCGCTGCCGGCTGATCGGCTTTTAAGGTGACGATTTTACTTTCGCCCGGCTGAATTACATCACTCGGACCACCATCCTCAGTTCCCGGTACTTCAAGACCGTGCCAGTGAAAGGTTGTTGGTTCGTTTAATTCATTGCGGACCTTCACTTTAACGGTTTCCCCCTCTTTCAACTGTAAAGTCGGACCCAACAAATTCCCATTATATCCGTAAGTTTTGGTTAGAGAGCCATCAAAGAATTGCGTCGTGCCTTCTTGTGCGACTACCTCATAATCGAAGTCTGAGTCATTCTGTTTTTCTAGCAGGGGTGGTATTACTAACTCCTGAGTTCCTTTGGAGGCTTGAAGAGGGGGGATATTATCATGGTCCATGTGTTCTTCCATACCTTCCATGTCCCCGTGGTTCATATCCATATTTTCTTCATGTTGCATTTCTTCAGATTCCATAGTTTGTTCTCCAGATTGTTGTTCTGTTGTGACGTTTGTGCAACCCGTCAATATTAGCAACAAGCCTGCACCTGTCAATATACTTTTTTTCATTTGTTCGCTCCTTTATTCGTCAAGTATAAGTTGTTGAAAATATCATTTCGGTTTTTGAATTTTAGATTTCTGATGTGTTATTTAGTTGTAATCACCACGGGTTAGAAAACTACCTTTAATACATTTTCCTCCTTCCCTTGCCATTTAATCTATCGCGATTATCATACCGAACAAATATCGAGAAATAATGCATAATTGAGTAAAAACTAATCACTATTTAATTTAGATGTTGAGTATTAATGGATTATTCTACTGAAATGTCATTGATATTAAATGACATTGTATTTTTCATAACCTTTTGTAATCCACTTGGAAAGGGAAGATTTATTTTAGAAATATCGTAATTCATATTTAGCAAAGTCTGCATATAATCTGCAAATTTAATGGTTAGAATATAGGCAAGCTTTATTTTATTAGGAGGGATTATTTAAATGCAAAGTAAAAAAATCGTAATAGGGATAATTACTATATTTACAGTACTTATCTTATCTGCATGTGTGGGTGCAAATGAAGAGGAGAATACAGAAACCGAATCTAATACGGAAGAAAATGTGGCTAATAATAATGAAATGGATATGGAAGAATCTGATACCAATGAAGATATGGAAGGCATGGATCATTCTGGTATGAACCATTCTAGCACTGGCGAAATTCCCGAAGGCTTACAAGAAGCGGATAACCCTTCTTATGAGGTTGGCAGCCAAGCAATTATTGAATCCGATCATATGCCGGGTATGAATGGTGCTGAGGCGACGATTGTTGGTGCATACGATACGACGGTATATACTGTTTCCTACACACCAACGACTGGTGGAGAACCAGTGGAAAATCATAAATGGGTTATTCATGAAGAGATTGAAGAAGCAGGAGATGAACCTTTTGAACCGGGAACTGAAGTAACTCTTAATGCAGATCACATGGAGGGTATGAACGGTGTAACTGCAGTAATCGATTCAGCGGAAAAAACAACCGTATATATGGTTGATTTTGTAGCTACTGATTCTGAAGAAGAGGTAAAAAACCACAAATGGGTAACGGAAAGTGAATTGTCACCGGTAGAATAAGTTTTAAATTAGGGATCTATCCGCAAATCGGGTAGGTTCTTTTAAGTAGTTGAACGGGAAACGAACTTGCAAATATTGTTTATATAACAGATGATTCGGTTCTATAACCCCATCTAACACAATAATCATTTGTTACTATAACTAGTGTGGAACAATTACAGAGATAAATGCACTTCTTCAATTTCACTGAAAAGGGAAGGAGAACTACAAAGTTTAGAAGCAAAGAGTAGAAAATAAAAGAAAGAATGCAAAACCGCTATGGACAATTATTCTGTTGTTCATAGCGGTTTTAATTCTTATGCTTTTCGAATACCAATCAGTTTTGCACCAGTTTTTCTCGTTGATTTTTTACGGCCTTTACAAATAGTCTTGCAATTTCTACATCAGTATTTTTCTTTTTTCTAAAAAATCCTCTTAGCAATTAATTCACCCCTATAAATATTATTTTCTTTAAATATATGAATAGAAAAGTAGAATATGATAGGCATATTTAAAATGGAAAAAATCAATATTGTGGATTCCTCCATTATTTTGCAACACATAAATATCTGAAAATAAAAACTTTAATTTAGCTCTTAAAATTATATATTTATGAGGGTATCATGTTTCAAATTGTAAGAAGAGGAGGCGAGATTATGAATGAGGGTTATGTAAAACTATACCGAAAACTAATGCATAATGTAGTTTGGCAGGATCCTTTAAAACTGAAATTGTGGCTATTTTGTTTGATGAAAGCCTCATATAAGAAACGTGAAGTTTTAATTGACAACCAAATTGTCCAACTTGATTCGGGGCAGTTTGTTACAGGTAGAGATTCTATAGAGCGCGAATTTAATCGTGACATGCAGAAAAAGTATCAAGTAAGTGGTAGAACTCTATGGAGATGGATGAAACTATTGGAATCTGAACAATATATATCGATTAATTCAACTAATAAATTCAGCATTATTACGATCAATAACTGGGATGTCTACAATAAAAATGACCAACAGATGTCCGAGAAACATCCTGCTACTGGCCATCAGATGTCCACTAACAAAAAGGAAAAGAACTAAAAAAAAGTTAATAAAAAAATTGGTAGAAAACAATCAAATCTATCTTTGTTAGATGATATTCTCGAACAAAGAAAGTTGAGAAAGGATGAGGAAAGTTGACAGAGGAAGAGGCTAATTCCATTTTAAAAGAGATTATTTTTGCATATCCATATTTCGAAGTTACGGACGAAAAGATTAATTACTGGATTAACCATTTAAAGGCAATGCCTTATAAACCTGTATTGTATAGGCTAGAAAAACATATTTTCACGAGTAATTATCCACCATCAATAAGTCAAATCTCAGCAATTGAAAAAGAGGAAAATACTTTTTTAGTGAAACTTGAGGAAAGGAGAAACAAGCTGAAAAATTATGAATCAAAATGAGATATTTAATAGAGAAGCAGAGCAAGCCGTACTCGGAAGTATATTGTTTGAAGGGAGTTTAATAAAGGATATTAATCTTAAACCTTATGAGTTTTATTGGGAAGAACATCAGATTATTTATAAGACAATGAAGGAATTAGATGCTGAGGAAATTCCAGTTGACGTGGTTACAATAACTTCAAAACTAGATGATGTTACCAGAGAGAAAATAGGTAATGTTTCTTATCTAACTGAACTCGCCGAATCTGTTCCTACTTTAGAGACATTTTGTTATTATCAAAAACTTGTAAGAAAAGCTTTTAAAGTCAGGAAGGCTTTACAATTATGTAATTCATATAAAAATTCACCAAGTACAGATTTACTAAATAAATTGATCTTGGATTTAAATGAATTAGTTGAGGAGGAGAATGTTAATCACCAATCTAATAAAGAAATTTTATATGAAATCTATGAGGAACTCTATAATCCGAGGACGGGTCTAAGTGGCATAGACTCTGGTTATACGGATATTAATAACATGACAGATGGATTTCAAAAAGGTAATTTAATCGTGTTGGCTGCTCGGCCATCGGTTGGGAAAACTGCATTAGCGCTTAATTTTGCAATGAATGCTTGCAAAACTGATACTAAAGTTATTTTCTTTGCCTATGAAATGTCTGCAAATGAATTACACTATAGGCTGATAAGTTCATTAGCAAATATTGATTTAATGTTTTTACGGAAAGGTAAGAAATTCTTAACAAATGAGGAATTAGAGGATGCAGTTAAATCGATGGGCATTATAGATGATTGGGATTTGAGTATAAATGATAATACTAGTAGACAAACTGTTTACGATATTTGTCATAGCGTAAGAAGTCAAGTTAGACAGGACCCAGATAAGGATTTTTTAGTAATTATAGATTATTTACAGCTAATTAAAACCGATAAAAACATAAGCCGACATGATCTTCAAATTGGAGAAATAACACGTGAATTAAAATTGTTAGCTAAAGAGCTTAATATCCCTATCATCCTTATTAGTCAGTTAAATCGTAGTGTCGAAAATCGTACTGATAAAAGACCGTTAATGAGCGATTTAAGGGATAGTGGAAATATTGAGCAGGATGCAGATGTAATATTATTACTTCACCGAGATGATTATTATGAAAGAGACAGTGAGAATAAAAACATTATAGAAGTAAATATTGCAAAACAGCGTAATGGTCCTGTAGGTGCTGTGGAATTATTGTTTAAAAAGGAAGCAGGGAAATTTTTGGACTTAGCTAAATGTAGCTAAGCTAGATTCAAAGATATCTATTAATATAGATGGCACTAATAAGCTAAGGTAGATTGGAAGGGAAGACAGAAATTAGCTACATCCCTTCTATAGCCCTTCAACTTATAATAGTTTTTTATAAATGGATTCAACGTTTTTCAAAAATCTTTTTATAATCTATTCGAATATAAAAAAACGAAGATACAATGTTTTACACAGGTAAGAGAAACGATTCTTCTTTTACAGCTATTAACAAAAATTATTCAAAGGAGAGAAACAAAATATGAATTGTGTTGCTTACGTTCGAACTGCGAATAAAAAGAATAAGGAAGCTAATTTACTAAAACAAACAGAAATGATTAAGGCGTTTATTGAAGAAAAAAATTGGCAATTAGATTCTGTATATACTGATACGGGTTCTGGAATTAATATGAATAAGAATCTTCATAGAATGATTGAAGATGCTCAGCAAGAAAAATTTGATGTTATTGTTGCGATAGACCCATCCCGGATTTTAAGAAATAGCGATCTATCAAGCGTAATTGGAAAACTACATGAAGAAAATAAAGTCCATATCATTACAGTTGATAAAAGAGTTGATACGCTTCTTAAAGATGACATTACTTTATAAATATCTATGCTTTTATGTATAAAAAAATTTAGTGGATTAATTATTAAATTAAGGTTATAATTTATATTAAATCGTTAATAAATTGTCTTATGAATTGCAACAAGCCGGCACTATAAATGCTGGCTTGTTGTCTTTTTTTATAAAAGCTTAACTTCCGGTCTAAGCCGCTAACAGGATGTATTAAAAATAATGTAGTATATAGAACCTATAAATCTAAGGATAATACAGCTCTGTCTTTTTCATCTTGAGTAATTCCGATATACCGTAATGTAATCGCTGGCGAACTATGGTTTAGCATATCTTGAATGATAACAATATCTGTCCCGGCTTTATAGCTATGATATGCCCATGTTTTTCTTAGTGAATGAGTACCAATATCTTTTACCTCTACAGCATCCGCAGCTCCTTTAATTACTTTCCAAGCCATAGCTCGCTGAATTGGCTTATTTATTCCCTTTCTACTATAAAAGACATAGTAGGATAGATTTCCTTTATAATATTCTTTAACATAGTTGATAATTGCTTTTTTAACACCTTTAGAAATGGCAATTTTATTATGCTTACCTGTTTTTGTTTCTTTTAATTTTATATGATCTAGTGGTTTTAATTTTTCATCTATTATGTCTTCAAATTTCAATTCTAAAAGGTCACTTACTCGTAAGGCTGAATTAATTCCAAGTGTAAATAAAAGGAAGTCTCTTTTATTACCTTGAAGGTATTTTTTCATATCATTTATTTTTTTCCTATCCCGAATTGGTTCAACAAATTCCATTTTTTATCCCTCCTACATAAATGATACATATTATAATTATATCGTATATTTTGTATCATTCAATTAAGAGTTTGGCTTTTAAAAATATTAAAAGAATAGATAAACGCTGTCATATCAAGGTTTAGGGGTGAATACCGAATGATACATAATGTAATTATGTATCATTCGGTATCGACCCTTTAAATACAATTGGTGATATATATTAAAGTGTTTTATTGAATGCGTATTCTTAGACGTTAAATATTTGTTAAAATGTTTATGAGGATAATAAAATGTACCATTCTTGACATAGTTTTACTTTACAATTCACTTTAATTAAAAGAAGGGAAAGATAATATTCTATGAGGGGATACGGTGAACCATTATTTTCAAAGGGAGATCTTTCAAGGTATCTCAGAAATTGTACAGAAGATGTAACAAGGAAGATAACAGAGCTTGACGAAGACTACCTAATAAATGTGGGGGAATCACAGTTTGTCGAATATATGGTTGACTCAAGCAAGTTAGATGAAGTAATCCTATTTTTAGATAGTGCGGATGCAGAGGAAAGAGAAGAGATGATTCCAGCTGAGTATTTTCCAAAAACTTTTTTTGTAATGGAAGGTAAAAGCTATCCTAAGCCGGTATATTATTATAATATTCCATATGAAGGAAACCCAGATCTATTAAGACTGCAACCATCAGCATACCGAATGAGTCATCCTTATGTAAAAATAGGTAGTAACAAGCTAACTACAAAGTTTTTTTCCTTTGATAATGACATGAATAAATTAAACAACGAAATCTTATCTTTAAATGATGATTTGAAATACAATATAGATAATATAAATAATGATATACGAAATTATAATAACAGTCTTAGAAGTCATGTGGAAAATGTATTTAAAGCTAGGAAGGAACAAATTCTCGACAAGAGAAATCAGCAGCTAAAACTAATAGTACCATTAAAAAGAAATCAAGAAAGTAATAATTCATACTCAGCTCCATCACCAAAAATAAAAAAGACTATTACGCCTAAGCCAACGGTCTCTTCGGGAAAAAATATTGAGCCGTACCCAACACTAGGTGATGATGATTATAAAGCAATTTTAAAAAACATAAACGGAACTGGTAAAGCATTGGAGAGGAAGCCTTCAGTATATGCGGATAAAGATGAAGAAACTTTAAGAGATCATTTCTTAATGAATTTAGAGCCTGTATTTGATGGTAGCGCAACAGGAGAAACATTCAACCAAAAAGGTAAAACTGATATCCTATTAAGATATAAGGGCGATAATATATTTATAGGTGAATGTAAGTTTTGGAAAGGTGCTGTTTCCTTAGTAAGAACAATAAACCAGTTGCTAGGTTATTTAACTTGGAGGGATTCAAAGACGGCCATTATTATGTTTGTAAGAAACAATGACTTCAGCTCAGTAGTTGATAAAGCCCAAGGTGCAATGAGTAACCATCTTAACTACATTAAGTTTGAAGGTAAAAGTGATGAGTCGTGGTTTGATTACATTTTTCATTTAGAGGGAGATAAAAATAAAGAAATTAAAGTAGCTTTAATGTTATACCATATGAAACCATAATAAATATTATAATATCATCTTGTCACTTATATAAAGGAGAAAGTTTATATGTATGATTTTATGGACGGCTATGCTAGATATAGTTACGAACAATTGCAATTACAACAACCACATTTAAAAACGGATGGTATCTATAAAAAAGGATTAGAGTACTTCATAAAATGTGAAAGTGTCGATATTCAGCCATTAAATCAACCTGATAGTTCTATAGTTGAGGTATTTAATAAGGAAATTAAGATTCTTGGCTGCAAAATAACACTAGTAACGAAGCTTCCAGATGGTGTAAATAAAATGGAAAATAGAACATTGGAAGAGGTATTTCAATTATCTGGAAATCCCTTTAATATTATAGATTTTAATAAACATCTTTCTTTATTATTGCCAAAGGCTTTTCCTAAATTGTGGTTGAACTTCAACCACAAATCACAAGGATGGGATGTTGAGGTAGAAAAAAATTTGACTCAAAGCGAAATAGTTATGTTAGAAAATAAAGTATCGTTACTTTGCGGGTATGAAGCTAAAATCGATTGTATATTAACTCCAGATATAAAAAAAAACTTTGAACGCAAAAATCAGGATCCATTATCTTTAACTGTCAGTAAACACTCTTCTTTTAACTACTCAAAGGCATTGATGGATAAATGGGAGGAAGATGAACAACTTTGGTTAGATAATAGAAAAGGTTTATTTTTAGGGAATCAGTCACTAGATTCCAAAAATGACCAACCACAAGATTCTACTTGCTTAATAAACGGTCAGTTTGGTGAAGCACACAATGTTCGAAATTATCTTACCTTATTTAATGAAATTTTGATTGTTGTTCCGATTGAATCTTCATATGAAAAACTTTTACGTTCACTTGATATTACAGAGGATGAATTGGTTAAACTTACAGAATTGAATAAAGTCAAATTATTGTTTCCCCATTCTATAGAGAGATATAGTAGAAAGTTACTTGAAAAGGTTTCGGATATTAATCCACAAAGTATTATACTTTCAAGAGAATTAGCTTACAGAACAGTGCTAGACTTAAAACAAAGAAATCCACTTGCATTTTTACCTCTTAACACCGATGAGAAACAGGAAGTACTATCAAATTTAATAGGCATATCCTCAAAACTAAAAGGAACAAACGAACAGAAATGGTTTGAAGGGCTAGCTGGAGAATTATCTAATACTTGGGGCCATATGTATGAATTTCTTTCAAACAGAGGTGCAATGGGTACGTTTAATGTAGGATTAGGACCAATTATTAACACCACCATAAAAAACTATACAGGGAAAGATTATTTTTTAGAGATAATGGGTGCTTCTCAGTCTATTGAATGGGCAGCTGCTAATCACGCCGTGTTGTGTCCAGTAGGGCCATTGGCAAGAAATGAAGAAAATATTGCTTATCTTTATTCAGGTGTTCGAAAAGATTGGGAACTTGATTTAGTAACTTCTCCAAATGTAGCAACAGAGGGAATATTAACAATTGCGAACTATGTACCTATATTGGAACTTGCTGAAACCTTCACGGGTAAAGAAATAGACCAATTCCGTAAGGTATTAGTTGATTTAACTCATAACAAATCATCGAAAGAGATTAGTTCTATAGTTGAGCAATTTAACAAAAGTGTTAAAGCTTTTGAAAAAAAGCGTAATAGAATAGACACTTGGGATGTGAAGGGTATAACATTAGATACGGCGCTTGAAATAACAAATGCGGCTATACCATTTTCAGGTTTCATCGCAAAACAGGTTGGAAGGTTAATAGAATATGCTGGAGATAAAAATGAAAGTGTAAGTAAAGTTATTAAACAAGTCCAATCTAAAATACATCGTACAGCTCCCAATGTAGTATTAGTTAGTCGAATGAGGGATAAGGTAAAGGATTTATTGTAAGATGTAGCAAATAGCAACGACTGAGATGCACTATGTTTAACATGATAGTTTTATAATATTAAATTCCATTTATTTAACCTATAACTTCAGAGAAGATCCCAACGAATAACTTTATCGCTATATTCGTTGGGTGTTTTACTTAAATATTAATTCAATAGGTTTCTGAATTTGGATACCTAATCGATACACTTCTCAAGTGAATAAATTAGGGCAACCCACAAAACCGATTAAAACTCTAACCTTCTATTAATTGAGGACTTTTTCTTTCCACCAATCAAAGAAAAATTTATTTATAGTACAAGGTTCATATCTACCTTATAACCTGAGTTTCTAAGCTCTTTAGCTATAGCCAAATGCCAAGCTCCGTGTAAGTCGAAAGGAATGTATACAACGCCAGAAATATCATTAGGAGTTTCAACGTCTTCCTTGACTAAGGCACAAACGTTGTTTCTTCCGACTTTTCCCATAAGGAAACCGTGTTCAAACACAACATTTTGTCTTGCTCTTGGTAACAATTTATCACCGTCTTTATTTGAACCTACATCACATGGAGTATATAACACGATTCCAAAACCAACATTTGAATAGGATTCAATCTTTTCAATAATTGTCATCCCAGAACTTGCTTGTTCGTGAAGAATAATTGGTTGAAAGCCAAGCCTTTCTATAAATCTTGCAACCTCAGTTTTTGCTAAGTTATCATGACCATGAACTATAAACACTTTGGTCTTGTCCACTTTTGACACATCCTTTGGAAGAGAGATGTCTATTTCTCCCTCGTCTATTTTTTCTTTACCTTCAGAAAAAAATTCTTTAGTTACGTCATTTGTATAATTATCATACCCTATAATATCTTCTGGTGAGACATACATTATTAAGCCGGGTTCCATATGGTCATTTTCGTATTGTGAAAGTTCACGTGCAGATTTGTCTGTTGTTTTTATAATAATTCTTTGGATATTCTTTGGGTCAAGAAAATATCCGTTAAATTGAAATTCCTTATTCAATAAATAGGGCAATACTGTTTCATTTAAGACACTATTTTTACTGGGAATATCCAGTTCATAAATTTCTTTTGGTTCTTTTGTTTTATCATTAATTGTTTCAATTAAAACTTGATAATACATTTGAGATCTCCTTTTCACTAATTATTATAAATAGTTATGTTTTCCATTATTTCAATTATAACAAATATGGATTCGGAAAAATTTTAAAAGGAGATAAATTACCTATTTCATATAAAGCTATCTCAAAATAACGCAGTACCAACATCTGTATCTAGGTTTTCATTAAGTTTAGTAATCGCTGTTATCATAATAGTACAAATTTAATTGTATTATGCGAAGTAACTTATAATCTCCTCTACCTAATTCAATCTTCATCATTCTGCGTAACTTGTCTATAAGTTATTAAGCAATCTCAATGGTCTACTTCAACCATCAATAACATAATAATTTAAGACAAGCACTTATTACTTACGAGGTGAAGCGACCTATGAATAAACAACTGACTAATATGCTTTCCGTGGTAATATTACTTTATTTTATTTACCAAATACTTATAACTGGGCTTAATTCTTTATGGAATTGGTTTCTTGCACTCCTGACTAGTATAGGAATTTGGGTGGAAGAAAACGTTCAAATAGTAATTATAAGTCTCATAGTAGTTACTTTAGTACCTTTCATCTTCAGGACTTTATATATGAAAGAACTGAATCAGAGTCACTCTGATGAAGAATATGAAAATAATGGTCATTCAGTGTTCACCGAAGAGGAAAAACAAAATGCATCTTTTGAACGATGGTATAAAATTCAACAGGATCCAATTTTAGATAGAACAGAAAAAATAATTGATATCATGAATGAAATGCTTAAATCCAACCGACATAAAAAAGAATATGAAGATACCTATAGAAAATTGTTGCATATGAATGGGTTTGGGTATGTTTATTTTGTTAAAGCCCCTGATGGAACGACTAAAATTGGTCTAACTCATCAGGACCCTTTTAAGCGTATTATACAAATTTTTGGGGGAGTTAATACCTCTTATAATATAAAGGTAATTCATCTAGTTCGTACCGATCAACCAGAAAAGGTAGAAAAGGAGTTTCATGAATATTTCTCGGAAAAAAGACATATTAATCCATACAATCCAGCGGAAAAAAGTGAATTCTTTCATCTAGATGAGGATGATTGGAAATGGATTAAACGACAGTTAAATGTCAAAAACATTTATGAAGCATAAAAGAGGCTACATAAATGTTTATTTTTTTTGCTCTGTTATCGTTTGGTGTTGGTTTTTTAAGCGGGAAACTAGAACTCGTTAATAACAAAATCAATTAACTCTATGTCATCATCCGATAAGTTAAATTTACTTTGAACATCTTCATAGGTACTTCCCTTTTGAACACTTTCAATGGCCATATCTAATATATTATCTTCGCTAAATTTACATTTCCTAATTTTTCCATTCATGTCTATACCATCTCCAATTCACCTTATATAAAATCAACAATGAAGGTTTAACAGTGCCATTTTTTTCACGCGCATACAAGTTCGATTTTGCAGAAATTATATTTATATTATAATAGAGGTAAGTGTTTTGGGGATAAAAAATCGGGATGATTATACAAACATGCCATCAATGACAAGTCGAGTAGCCGATAGAGAGGAAGATCGGTTTCTTTTCCTGTTTGGCTTTTTGAAATGCTTCCTCACCCCACGCATACCAATCTACGGGATTATGAGCGTGTTGGAGTAAATATGGGGATTTTTCGTTGATTAATTTATTTTGATTTGTAATCATTTATTAGAACTCCTTTCCACAGTAATCACTTATTACATATATTACCCAAAAATAATAAATAGACACTAGTATGATTATAAAGCCTAACATATGTTAGCGGTCAATAACAAAGAGTAGCTTCCGTGTTTATAGCTTTGGTTTTTGTTTATTATTAGAGACACCCGGGAGAAAGTGTCAATAAAAAGGGAAGTATTTATGATTCCAAGTCTGGCTTTTTAAACGTAAAAGAGTACCGTCATTTGTGATTCGAAGAAAATATCCTGCTGATTAAACGGAATCAATTATAACTAATTTGTGAATCATTCTATAATAGTTTTATACTTTTTGAAAAATCTATTATACTTGATAGTAGGAAATGTTAAAAAAAACCTTTACACCATAAAATTCGTTTGACCTAAGTAAGAACAGTTAATGTCTATATTGTTACTTTGGCATTAAATATCGATATGAGGTGGAAAAATGGCTAATGCACAATTTAATACTAAACTAATTAATATTTTGAAAAATATATTACTTCGTTTACATCATGGTGAATCACCAGAAACAGTTAAAGAGGACTTTAATCAGCATTTTGAAAATGTGAGTGCTGTTGAAATATTGTTGATCGTGCAAGAGTTGATGAGTGGTGACTATGGAATTACGTCTGAGGATGTTACACAGTTATTTAGTGTATATGCTCAATTATATGGTCATTCGATTAATGATTGGGATATTCCTGAAACCCATCATCCAGGTCACCCTGTCCGTATTTTTATCAATGAAAATAGGGAATTTGAATCTGTCCTGAATCGAGTGAATAACCTTTTAGAATCAATTGAAAAGAATCGCCAATACTTACAAGATGAAGGCATGATAGAAAATTTGAAGGAAGAAATGACACTTTTAGGACAATTATATAACCATTATAATCGAAAAGAAAAGCTCTTTTTCCCAATCTTGGAACGTTATGGTCATTATACGTTTGCAAGAATAATGTGGGGAGAAGACGACCGTATCCGTAATTTATATAAGGGTACAAAAAGTATGATGGAGAAAATGTCTGATTTAGAGTTTAAATACATTAAGAAATCTTATGATTTATTTGAACGCAAATTTAAAGATATGATCTTTCAGGAGGAATCATTTCTTTTGCCAATCGCACTGTCCATTTTTAGTGAAGATGATTGGCTAGCTATTGCAAATGAGAGTGATGCATTTGGCTATTGTTTCGTCGAACCGAAAGAAGAATGGATGCCTAAACGGGAGTCATTTGGTGAAGGTAAATCAGCAAATAAGGAAATAGATCAAGCTGCAGAACTTGAAAACAAACATCTACCATTTGGAGGTGGGTACTTAACGATACAAGAAGCCAACCAAATTCTGAACAACTTGCCACTGGAAATAACCTTTGTTGATAAAAACGGTATTTTTAAATACTTCAATGATAAAGTAAAATCTTCTGAGATGATGTTTGTGCGGACACCAATTTCGGTTGGCCGTATTGTAGCAAATTGTCACCCACCTAAAAGTTTGAAGAAGGTAATGCATTTAATCCATAACCTTAAATCAAAGAGGCGTTCCTCTGAAAGTATGTGGTTTAAGAAAAAAGACCAATATGTCCATGTTACTTATAAAGGTGTATTTGATGAGGATGGAGAGTATTTAGGGATTTTGGAATACGTTCAAGATATTCAGCCTTTTTTAGATTTGCCACGTGAAGTAAAAAAAGAACTTAGTGAGCTAGATGAATCGATTTAAACTTAATCAACCGATTCGTTCAACTAACAATCAGTGGGAAGTGAAGAAACCCCACTGATTGAAGTTTCACTTTATATAACGAAAAAACCGAGTTAATAATCAAAAGCATTGATTATTAACTCAGTTTTTAAAAAATGTAATGGTGTAACATATTGACACATCACAGGAAATTGACTTCCTAATTTGATTAAGGTAGAACGTAAAGATAGATACATGAAAATTTTGCTAATCTAATCAATCAGCTGTTCTCTTTCCAAGTAATTCTTCGCTACTTCAAAGGGACTCAATCCTTCCACATTGACCTGGTAATTCATCTCCCGCATTTCATCATCGGTAATTTTCCCTGCTAGTTTATTTAAGGCGGTCTTGATTTCAGGATATTGCTCCACTGTTTCAGCTCGTAGTAAAGGTGCACCTTGATATGGTGGGAATAAGGTTTTATCGTCTTCTAATACAGTAAGATCATACTCTCTTAATTCACTATCTGTAGAATACGCATCAATTAATTCAATATCCCCACTTTCAATGGCACTGTAGCGCAGCTTTGGTTCCATGGTTACAATATGATCAAATTGAATATCATAAAGCTCTTGAATTCCGAGATAACCATCTTCCCGATCAGAAAATTCTAATGTGAAGCCCACTTTAATATCATTTTCTAGTCTTTTTAAATCTGAAATGGTTTCGAGTTGTTGTGTTTCTGCAAATTGACTTGGGACTGCTAGAGTATAGGTGTTATTGTATTCCATTGGTTTTAATAGTTCCATATCAAATTTATCTTTTAGACCTTCTTTTGCTTGTTGGTATACTTCTTCACGGTCTGTACTTTCGGCTGTTTCTTTTAAAAATTCAGCTATAGCTGTTCCAGTAAATTCTGGATAGATGTCAATACTACTTGATTTCAAGGCATTAAACACAAAAGAAGTTTTTCCTAGACCTGGTTTTAATGTGACATCTAAATCTGTCTCATCTTCAATTAGTAATTTATACATATTAATAAGAATTTCCGGTTCAGAACCAAGCTTACCGGCGATAACAATTTCTTTATCTTGATTCATTATCATTGGTGTAATCAGTAAGAAAAAAGCCGAAATAACGATAATACTTAATGTGATAAGCGATTTTTTATAAGACATCTTTTCAAAGCGTTTTAATAAAAAGTCAAAGATAAGTGCTAGGATTGCTGCTGGTATTGCTCCGAGAATGATAAGAGAAGTATTGTTCCGATCAATTCCTAGAAGGATAATATCCCCTAGTCCACCTGCACCAATTAATGCTGCAAGGGTAGCTGTACCGATAATTAAAACCATTGCCGTTCGAATCCCAGCCATAATAACAGGTAAGGCAAGTGGCAATTCTACCTTCATTAATCTTTTTCGTTGATTCATCCCCATTGCTCGGGCCGCTTCAATAAGCGATGGATCCACTTCTTTTATTCCAGTATATGTATTTCTTAGGATTGGTAATAACGCATAAATAACCAATGCAATAATTGCAGGTAATTTTCCTATCCCAAATAAAGGAATGAAAAGGCCTAATAATGCTAAAGAAGGAATTGTTTGTAACACGGCAGTAATCCCGATAATACTGTCTGCAATTTTTTCTTTCTTCGTTAAATAAATACCTAATGGAATCGAGATAATTACAGCAAATAAAAGGGAAATGAAAGAGATTTGAATATGTTCCAGTAGTGCTTGGATAAGCTGGTCTTGTCTGTCTTTGAAAATATCGATAAAATTATTCATCTTTATTTCCCCCCGGTAATCTGATTTCCATCTAATTTATTGGCAAAATATTGGATGATCATCTGACGATTGATTGTCCCCACATATGTTCCATCCTTTTCAATGATTAGTTTTTCCTTCTTCGTTAAATGTTCTAACATATCTTCAAAGGATGTCGAAATAGATATCACATGGGAAGGGGATGGTGGAAGAATCTCTTCTTGTATGGAATCCATCACGTCTTCTAACTTGATTCCTTTCTGTAATCCTGTTTGGTGTGTACCGACAAAACTTTCAACGAATTTATTTGCAGGATTGTCAATTAATTCTTGTGGTGTTCCAATTTGGACAATCTCTCCGTTTTTCATGATACAGATTCGATCAGCCAATTTAAGTGCCTCTTCCATATCGTGTGTCACAAAAACAGTTGTCTTCTTGATGCTATTTTGAATCTCTTTAATATCATCTTGCAATTTCTCACGGCTAATTGGGTCAAGTGCACTAAAAGGCTCGTCCATTAAAACAATTTTCGGATCAGCTGCCAATGCTCGAATCACACCAATCCTCTGTTGTTGTCCACCAGATAATTCCATTGGTTTTCGCTGTAAATATGTATCTGGATCAAGTCCAACCATTTGTAGTAGTTCCATCACATTCTCTTTTGTTTTTTTACGAGCCCATTTTTTTAGCTCAGGGACAATCGAAATATTTTCCTCGATTGTCATATGAGGAAACAAGGCAATCTGCTGCAAGACATACCCAATGTTCCATCGAAGTTCATGAATATTATATTCACTTATCTTTTTATCATTTATAAAAATAGTTCCTTCTGTTAATGGTATCAATCGATTAATCATTTTTAGTAGGGTTGTTTTTCCACTTCCACTTGGTCCTATAATGACAAAGAATTCTCCTTGCTTAATGTCCATATTGACAGAATGAACAGCCTTTGTTCCATCTGGATATTTTTTTGAAACATTTTCAAAACGAATCATTCTATTCCCCCTGATTGTTTATTTATTCTTTATCTTCCATAAAGCCATAGTTTTAGCAATGTATCAAGTGATATGGTTTTAAGTTTTTCATAACTAAAATGGAATGATCACTAATTTTTTACGCAGATTAACTGGCTGTAAGACCTCCACATCAGGAATTCGAGCTCCTTTTAGAATTATAAAAGGAGGATCAGCCGCCAGTAAAAGCCCGATTCGTTCAACTAACAACCATTGGGAAAAAAATCTCCCTGATTGAAGTTTTATATTATAATGTTTGGTTTTCTTGTCACTATTTCTTCACAACTTTTGATAAACCCACTTTAATTAGTTGTTATTGAGAATGGTTATCAGTTAAGATGAATATGAGTGAGATTCGCAAAATAACGGAGGGATTCGTATGAGTCGATTTCTATTGCTCTATGCAAGTTCGACAGGTAATACGGAATTAATGGCCGAGGCGATGGAAGATTATTTGCAAAACCATGGTCATGATGTTGTTGTAAAAACATTTGATTTTGACCAGATAGAAACAGAGGAATTACTAGATTATGATGCTGTGTTCATTGGCACCTATACATGGGATGATGGTGATTTACCTTTCGAAGTAGAAGATTTTTATGATGAATTGGATGATGTGGATTTATCGGGGAAATTGTTCGGTGTCTTTGGATCAGCAGATTCGTTTTATGATACTTATGGTGGAGCAATTGATTTGATGTACGAGCAATTGGAGAGAAGAGGTGCGACACTTCTTTCGGAAAAGCTAAAAGTTGATTTAACACCGAATAAAAAAGACATATTACAATGTGAGGAATTTGCACAACAAATAGTTAATAAAGCTTCTGGAAGAATAGAAGTATGATTTTCGAATATCCATGTAAAGGTAGATAATTAAATGTATATATAAATAGGGAAAGCATGGACCGATTTCTTTAAAAATCGTACATGCTTTTTTGCCATATAATAATGGAGTTAAAAGAATTTCTTTAAAAAACACTTGTATTAATATGCATGATTATGTATAATAATTTACGTAAACTAGATTACTAGGAGTGATTGCAATGGAAAAGAAAAAAATCATTATTATTGGAGCTGCCGGAAGGGATTTCCATAATTTTAATACATATTATCGTAATAAAAAAGAATTTGAGGTTGTTGCTTTTACAGCTGCACAAATTCCAGATATTGATGGACGGAAATATCCAAATGAATTGGCTGGAGAATTATATCCAGAAGGAATTCCAATTTATGCACAGGAACAATTACCAGCATTAATTAAAAAACTCGATGTAGATGAATGTGTATTTGCTTATAGTGATGTTCATTATGAGGAAGTTATGTCTGTGAGTGCCATTGTTAATGCAGCAGGTGCTGACTTTACTTTACTTGGACCGAAAAATACCATGTTAAAAAGTAACAAGCCAGTTATATCAGTTTGTGCTGTAAGAACAGGAACAGGTAAAAGTCAAACCTCACGGAAAATCATTGAAACATTGCTAGAAAAAGGACTAAAGGTAGTGGCAATACGTCACCCAATGCCATATGGTGACCTAGTAGCTCAACGTGTACAACGTTTTGCGACAGTAGATGATTTAAAGAAACATAAGTGTACGATAGAAGAAATGGAAGAATATGAACCACACGTAGAACGTGGAAATATTGTCTATGCAGGTGTAGATTATGAGGATATATTAAAAGAAGCTGAGAATGACCCAGATGGTTGTGATGTGATTCTTTGGGATGGAGGAAACAATGATTTCTCTTTCTATGAACCAGATTTGGCAATTACGGTTTTAGATCCACATCGTCCTGGTCATGAGCTAAAGTATTATCCAGGAGAAGTAAGCTTGCGGACAACAGACGTATCGATTATTAATAAAATCGACAGTGCAGATAAAGAATCCATTCAAATTGTGGAAAATAATATTAAACAAGCTAACCCAGAAAGTACAATTATTAAAGCAGAATCGAAAATTACTGTCGATAATCCAGAAATTGTTAAAAACAAACGTGTATTAGTTGTAGAAGATGGCCCAACATTAACTCATGGAGAAATGAAACTTGGAGCAGGAACGGTTGCAGCAGAACGTTTAGGTGCTAAAGAATTGGTGGATCCACGACCATTTACGGTTGGAACACTAACAGATACCTTTAAAAAATATACACATATTGAAAATGTCCTCCCAGCAATGGGTTACGGGGAACAACAATTAAAGGATCTAGAAGAAACCATTAATAAAATTGATTGTGATGCCGTTATTATCGGAACACCGATTGACTTATCAAGAGTAATTAATATTAACAAACCATGTACACGTGTTCATTATGATTTAGAAGAAGTAGGAAGCCCAGATTTAAAAGGAATTTTGAATGACTTTATGGTGGAGCATAAGCTTGGAAAATAACCGAATTTGAATTTGTTAAAAAACTCCGGAACGTGATTTTTTTGTTTCGGTTTTTTTGATTTTTGCAAACTCTTATATACTAATTCTTGAAAATATCAATTATAATAAAATTACAGATTATAAGGTATTTTTAATGAAGATGAGGGATGAATAATTAAAAAAATTTCTTTAAGAACCAAGATACTTGTATTAATTATAGGATTAATTTTATTTGTTACGATATTATTAACTGTGTTTTATTCGTTAATTGAATCATCAAATACAGAGGATGAAATAGGTGATAAGGCTTTACAATTTGCAACTATGATTTCCTTTATGCCGACAATTAAGGAAGCCTTTGCTACGGAATCTCCTGAAGAAATCATACAACCTATTGCAGAAGAAATTAGAATGATGACAGGTGCTGAATTCGTTGTGATTGGTAATACGAAGAGTATTCGTTACTCTCATCCTACCCCTACAAAAGTTGGTAAAAAAATGATTGGTGGTGATAATGACAAGGCTTTATTAAAAGGCCAATACTATATTTCAAAAGCAACGGGAAGCCTAGGCCCATCATTACGGGGAAAAGCACCAATATTTAATGAAAAAGGAGAAATTATTGGAATTGTTTCCGTTGGTTTTATGATAGATGATGTTAAAACAATTATTTTTAGTCGATTATTAACAATTGGTAAGGTTTCGTTTTTTGTGTTATTAATTGGGGTGATGGGTGGTATTTTACTGGCTAGAGATATAAGAAAAGATATCTTAGGATTGGAACCATATGAAATTGTTTCTTTGTATAGAGATAGAGATGCTATTCTAGCATCCGTTCATGAAGGGATAATTGCAATAGATGAAAAAGGTATGATAACGATGATGAATCAATCAGCTAAATCAATATTAGGAATTACTGAAGATTTTTATTCAAAAGGATTTGACGAGGTATTTCCAGAGTTAGAAGTAACATTAAAACATGATAATTATGGCAGGGTGAATAATCAAGAATTTATTGTTAATCAACGACATGTGATTATTAATGTAACTCCAATTATCGAGAATGACAGTATAGAAGGAGCTGTTATAAGTTTCCGAGATAAAACAGAAATAAAAGAGATGATTCATACATTAGCAGAGGTTAGAAAATATTCGGAGGATCTTAGAGCACAAACTCATGAATATACAAATAAGTTATATGTGTTATCTGGATTATTACAATTAGAAAAATATGATGAAGCAATAGATTTATTACAAATAGAAGCATCATATACAAGTAGTCAAAATAAAATTTTATTTGAACAAATAAAAGACCCCACAGTCCAGGCACTACTATTAGGAAAACTCGCAAAGTCCTCTGAGCTTAAAATAGAATTAATTATTAATCCAAACAGTTACTTAAATAGAATACCAAACACTATAAAGAGAACGAAAGTAATAACAATTATAGGTAACTTACTTGATAATGCTCTAGAAGCAGTGATTCATTTTTCTAAGAAGGAAGTTACATTTTTTGCGATTGATATTGGTGATGATATTATTTTTGAAATTGCAGATAGTGGTCCAGGAATTACAAATTCTGAGATAAGTCAAATATTTAATAGAGGCTATTCTACAAAAAGAGATAAAAATCGAGGTCATGGCTTAGCTTTAGTAAAGGAAACATTAAGTGAATTAAATGGTCAGATTGAGATAAATCATGGTAGTGAGGGTGGAATGATATTCTCCGTATTTATACCAAAATAGATGAAAGCTGGGGGAGTTTAATGGTTCAAATTTTGATTGTTGAAGATGATTATCGAATAGCAAATATACATGAGAAATTTTTAGAAGAAGTGCAAGATATCCATGTAATAGGTAAGGCTTTAAATGGAAAAGAAGCATTAGATATTTTTTCTAAAAAAACAGTTGATTTAATTTTACTAGATTTATATTTACCAGATATGCAGGGAATTGAGCTCATTACAGCATTTAAGAAGGTAAATTCAGATATTGATATTATTGTTATCTCTGCTGCAGTTGAGAAAGACATGATTAAAGATGCTCTAAGAAGTGGTGTTTATTATTTTATGATAAAACCTGCAAAAAAAGATAAGTTTATTCAAGTGATACATCAGTATATTGAGATGAAAAAGCAATTCGATTTAATACCGGTTATCGAACAATCTTTTCTAGATATGTATTTTGGTTTAAGTAATGTTAAAACCGAATGGAATGTGGAGAATACTCCAAAGGGAATTGATCCATTAACTTTAAAAAAAGTTAAAGAAATGATTCAGCAGATGAAAAGAGGAATAACAGCAGAAGAAATGGGAGATAAAGTTGGGGTCTCAAGAACAACGGCAAGACGTTATTTAGAATATTTGATTTCAAAAAAGGAAATTTTTGCGGATTTGGAATATGGCGAAGTAGGGCGTCCAGAGCGTAAATATTTTGTAATCCATTAGATATAATTTAGAAATGATTGATTATAATAAACGCTGCTATGAACATCTTTATAATAGATATTCTATAGATTAAGTTAACTGAATACTCTTTGTTTAAAAAAGATATCATATTAGATGTCTTTTTTTGTGAACAAAATGAACAAAAAGCCCAAAAAACACTTTTTATATTTTATTTTGAAAACGATTACATAAAACAATAATTAGACTATATTGAATAATAACAATAAAAAAAGGGGGAAGTAAATTGAGAAGACATTTATTTTTAACAGTATTAGCTATTTTTCTTTTATTTTTGGGTGCATGTTCCTCAGGAAGTGATAAAGAAACTGCAGGGAAGAAAGAATCAACAGGAGATTGGAAACCGGAAGGACCAATTGAAATCGTAGCACCTGCTGGCGCAGGAGGAGGATGGGATACTACAGCAAGAATGACTGCACAGGTTTTGAATGAAGAAGGAATGATTAAAGAAAACATAGGTGTTGTAAATAAATCAGGAGGTGGCGGAGCAGTGGGCTGGGCTTATGTCGCAGGATTTGAAGGGAATCCACATAAATTATTTGTATCATCACCACCCATTGTTTTAATTCCACTGAATGGTCAATCCGAGTATGGGCATGAGGATTTTACTCCGCTATCTAATTTAATTGCAGATTATGCTGCTTTCGCAGTTCGTGAAGACGCAAAATGGGATAATTTAAATGAATTATTTGAGGATATGAAAAAGGATCCTGAAAGTATCACAGTAGTTGGAGCATCTGCACCGGGTAGTATGGATCATATTCAGTTTGTTCAGATTGCAAAAGCTGCAGGTGTAGATATTAAAAAAATTAAATATGTATCTGACCAAGAAGGTGGGGCACTGACACAATTATTAAATGGAAGTGTGGATGTTTATTCAACCGGTGTTGCAGAGACCGTTGAACAAGTTAAAGCTGGAAAAATTAAGGTACTGGGTGTGACGTCAGAAGAACGATTAGAGGGAGAAGTGTTAGAAGACTTTCCAACTGCTATTGAACAAGGTATTGATGAAACTTTTATCAATTGGAGAGGTTTCTTTGGACCAGCTGATATGGATCCAGCAGCAGTAGATTTTTATGAAAAGAAATTTAAAGAATTAAGTGATTCAGATGCATTTGCGGAAATCCGTGATCAGTTTGGTTGGGATGAGATGTATTTAAATAATGAAGAATACAAACAATTTTTGAATGAACAGAAGAAAGATATTAAATCTTTATTAGATGAGTTAGGTATTTCAGCTAATTAAGTTATATTAGGAAGTCAATGAATATATTCATTGACTTCCCTTTATAAGTGTTAAAGGGGAGTGAGAAGGTGTTTAAAAACATAAATCAGCGTGTAAGTGTTGTCCTGTTAATTATTGCATGCGTATACCTATTTTTATCTTATCAAATTCCACCCTATGCATATACGGAGGTAGAGGCAGATGTTGTACCAAAAACATTAGGATGGCTATTAGTGCTACTTTCGGTTTTCCTGTTTTTTTCAAAGGATACAGAAACAAATGAGCAAAAGGCAAGAAGATCTATTTCAGGAAGTGAAATAGGAGTATTAATTGCTGTTTTTGGTTTTATTCTTGTTTATATTTTATTTTTGGAAAAAGTTGGATTTATGATTATGACAGCATTATTTATCTTTTTTTGTTCTTGGTTTTTAGGTTATAAAAAATATTTTACTAATATGACAGTCTCCATTGTTTTTTCTATATCTATGTATTTTATGTTCGTCAAATTATTAAGAATTAGTTTACCACAAGGCATACTGCCATTCTAGAGGAGGGATATAATGGGATCTATAGATGGAATCGTAACTGGTTTTCAAACCGCATTTAGTATGGAAGGTATTTTATTTGTCATGATAGGGGTTTTGGTTGGGACCTTTATTGGTATGCTCCCTGGATTAGGACCAATTAGTGCAATTGCTGTCATGATACCTGTCACATTTGGAATGGATCCTACAAGTGCTTTAATTATGATGGCAGGTGTATATTATGGTGCAGTATTTGGTGGTTCTACCTCTTCAATCCTTCTAAATGCACCAGGAATATCAGGGACAGTTGCTACAGCATTTGATGGTTATCCAATGGCACAACAAGGTAAGGCTGGTAAAGCTCTGGCTATTGCAGCCATTGCTTCTTTTACAGGAGGAACAGTTAGTGTTATTATGTTAATGCTTTTGGCTCCTGCCTTATCAAGTATAGCTGTTTCTTTTGGCCCTCCTGCATATTTTGCTTTAATGGTTTTAGGATTAACAGCAATATCAAGTTTGTCAGAAGGATCTACCATAAAGGCACTTATTTCTGCTGTTGTTGGATTTATGGTTGTCACTATTGGGATTGATGCACAAACAGGGACACAAAGATTTACTTTTGGTAATCCAAATCTTTTAGAAGGTTTAGATTTCCTAGTTATTGCTTTAGGACTATTTGCATTGGCTGAAGTATGTACATTAGTTTTAAATCGAAAAGATACATCTGTAAAAAATGCTCATAAAATTGGAAGCATAAAATTATCAAAAAAGGATTTACATGAAATGAAAGGACCAATCACAAGACAATCTCTTTTAGGATTTATTCTTGGGGTTTTACCAGGAGCAGGTGCAACGATAGCTTCTTTTATTGCTTATATATCTGAAAAGAGGCTTTCGAAGAATCCTGAGGAATTTGGAAAAGGCTCTATTAAAGGTCTGGCAGCTCCTGAAACAGCAAATAATGCAGCAACAAGTGGAGCATTTGTACCTTTACTTAGTCTAGGTATTCCAGGATCAGGAACAACGGCGGTTCTTCTTGGTGCATTTTTAGTACTGGGTGTACAACCTGGACCATTGTTAATGACAGATAGACCAGAAATATTCTGGGGCATTATCGCTAGTATGTACATTGGAAACATATTTTTACTCATTTTAAATTTACCATTGATTCCTTATATAGCTAAGATATTAAAAATACCGAGACCATTACTTATTTCACTCGTTATCATGTTTAGTATGATAGGTGTTTATGCGATCAGCTTTAATACATTTGATTTGTATATGCTTTTGCTATTTGGTGTTATTGGTTTTTTAATGCGTTTATTTTCTTTTCCAGCACCACCATTTATCCTAGCTTTTATCCTAGGTGGAATGTTAGAACAATCATTTAGACAATCGTTAACAATATCTAATGGAAGTCTAAGTATTTTCATAACAAACCCAATTTCTTTAATGTTATTATTACTTGCTTTACTATCATTTATAATCCCACTTTTACGCCAACTATGGTTGAGAAAAGCAAGAAAAACTAATTAATGGAAAGTCATGGGGAAATTAACAGTAATAATGTTCATTTATTTTCTCCTCAAAACTTAATAGATGTGTCTATCTTAGTGTTTATAGTTACTGTTTGAGGAGAAAATGGAAGAACAACATCATTATATTCCTAGAAATTTATTACTATTAAGTGTACATTTTTTATCCTAATCTGATAAAATAATCATTGAAGGATAAGGGAGGTGAAAAGATGGAAAAGAAAATCGATGCTCTGTTTGAAATGAGTAAAGGTATAGTCACTGAAATAAAAAATGTAAAAACAGAAATGAATACTAGATTTGATGAAATGGGACACCGTTTTGAGGCAATAGACGACCGTTTGGATAAGATGGACGTACGCTTTGACAAGATGGACGACCGTTTGGATAAGATGGATGTACGCTTTGACAAGATGGACGACCGTTTGGATAAGGTGGATGTACGCTTTGACAAGATGGACGACCGTTTGGATAAGGTGGACGTACGCTTTGACAAGATGGACGACCGTTTGGATAAGATGGACAAACGCTTTGACAAGATGGACGTACGCTTTGATAAGATGGACAAACGCTTTGACACACTTGAGTTGAAAGTAGATAATCTTACATCAGAAGCGAGAAGTTACTTTAAACGGTTGGAAGAAAGAACTAATACACATGAATCAGTAATTCAGATTTTATCCTATCAAACAAATGTAAATAGGAGTGAAATTACAAAATTACAAGAAAAGGTAAAATGAACGCTGAATGAAATATTTAAATCTAGAAAACTACCAATCTTAGCTAATAAGTGTTCACTTTTACTTATCGGAAACTGTATACTTCGTTTATCAGTTACAACTCCTATTATATATCTTCTTTTATACCACAAATTAACTAATAAACTTCTTATTACTCATTCTTAATACAAAAGAATGAGTTTTCTTCTTGGATGATGAGCGAAAAAAGCGTACAACCATTACAACATGCAGCATAACCCCATTTAGGTAGGAATATTGATATAAAAGAATAAAAATGTATGCTATGGATTAGTTAATTAACAGCCAATCCATAGCATTTCACATTAAAAATATTATTCTACTCGCCATTTTCTAAATAAAACCCATAAAATAACGAACATCACAAAAGCAACAGCTTCTAAAGAAAAAATATACCATGGGTAAGGGCCTAATACATCTAATAGACTATTAGTAGCTGGTTTGTATGATAGGAACATATAATTTCCTTCAACCATATGATTGATAAAAATTACGAATGGTAATAGGATATTTAGAATTATCATTGTTTTAATTACGCCTTTAAAAGTCGGGACATATCCCTTGATCCACATAAAATAAAAAGCAGTAAGCATGATGCCAATATGTGTAAAGAAAAAATGAAAAAAACGATAATGTGGAAATCCATAATCAAGAACAGGTGTTAATATTGCTTGTAATGCCCCAGCGATTCCGGCAAAAAAGACAAAGTCAAATACATGTTTATTACCTGTCCATAGTAGAATAATGGAAGCTAGTAAAGCAAAACTACATAATTCGATTGGAAGAGAATAAACCAAATCCCATTTTCCATTTAAATAATATAGAATATGATAACCTAATTCTGTTCCAAACAATAAAACGGCAAACATTCGTTCAACATATACTATTTTTTTGGCATGTGACCATCTGCTTTTTGTGAAGTATAATAATATTATTACAAAAATGAATAAGCAAATGGCGACAATATGAGAAGTAGAGTACGTTACAAATGGCGGATTGTTTATATTGGAAACCTCCTATACATCTAATAGCATCTAATAGCTAGAAATTATAAGCAATAGTTTCTAAGTAATGCTTATGAGATAAACTTCACGTGAATACTAATTTTGCGTGATTATTATACCATGATAATATGGGCTGAGGGTAGCTATTTTTTTTCGCAGATTAACTGGCTGTAAGACCTCCACATCAAGAAATCGATATACTCAAGAATTATAAGTGGAGGATCAACAGCCAGTAAAAGCCCGATTTGTTCAACTAACAATCAGTGGGAGATGAAGAGAACTCCCACTGATTGAAGTTTCACTTTATCGCTGATTAACTGGCTGTAAGACCTCCACATCAAGAAATCGATATACTCAAGAATTATAAGTGGAGGATCAACAGCCAGTAAAGGCCCGATTCGTTCAACTAACAATCAGTGGGAGATAAAGAGAACTCCCACTGATTGAAGTTTCACTTTATCCAATGAGGTCGTTTCTTTATGCTGTGATTCTAATATTGATTGTTTTGTAAGTTATTACTTATTTGGAATCTATTACTGACATAAGAGTACATCCTAATATAAGAAAAAAAGAATGGAGAATGAATTCCCATTCTTTTTTTGAAATAAAACCTACTCCTTTGATGCTTCTGTAAAACCTCTGATGATGTGAATATGCCCATCATTTTCTGTCGTTTTAATTTCAACATAATGGGTATGGTATCCGTTTGGTAATGGGATTTTTGGACCTGTGAATGCTTCATATGAATGGATATGTTCATCCATATAGGATGTATTCCCCTCCATTCGATGTACATGCCCATCTGGAGTAGGAATTGGATTGCTCGTTACTCCTGGATGGATATGGGTATGCCCATCTTGACATGTTGTCGCCCCAAAATGGGCATGTGTATGTCCACCGTTATACGGATTCATTGTGTAACGGGATGGATTAGATATTGGAACTCTCCTAAAATCGTGTGCTTGCTCATAGTTGGATGGATGAGCAGAGATATATGGTATTCGAGGGTCTACACCCTGGTAAAGATGATACATCATCATACCTCCTGAAATTTCATTATATATGTCTGGATGATAGTAGCATATGCGAATGATGCATGTTTAGGTGCTAAGAAAATATATAACCATTTTTTAAAAATGAAATTTCCATCGCTGATGATATTTCCTTCCATTTACTTATAAAATTTGATTTTCTTTAGTCAAATCCTACAGCAGGTTAACCTACTACAAATATTTTAGAAAAGAAGGCAATCATCCCTTTACAATTTTAAAAAAATACCGATATTAATAGAGTGTAGAGGCTAGGTTTTAAATCATATGTGATAAATATCACATATTTTGTTGAATGATAAAATCCTATAAGCAGGGAAAGGATGTATCTTATGAAGAAAATATTTGCGTTTAAAAGTATTAAAAGGAAAATATTATTTGGATTTTCCATTGTTATTGCAATGGTTTTAGCGCTTGGAGTATTTAGTTTTGTAGCAATCAATCAACTGAATAAAAATATGGGAGATATTGTTGATCATCATTTGCCATTAATGATTGCGGATGATGAATTGGCTTACGGTATGGTAAATCAAACAGCCTTAGTACGCGGGTATATCTTATTTGATGATGAATTTTTTCGTGAGGAATTTGAGAAGGCAGAGGCTGAAAATACCGACGTAGAAGAAATGGTATTTAAAATGAGTAATTCACCAGAGTTGGAACAGTTAGTTGCTAAAAAGGCGGAATGGAGTAAATTAATCAATGAAGTTTTTCGTGAATATGACCACGGTAATAAAGACCTCGCGTTGAATATTTTACAAGACAAGGCTGCCCCCTTAGCGCGCGAATTAGTTTCTGGATTTAGTGAAATCGCTGATAGTCGAGAAGGAAAAATTAATCATGCGGGACAAAATGTCTTATCTACTGGAAAGTCTCTGATTATAACGACTACGGTTGTTGTTATTTTAGTTCTCGTGATTGGTCAAATTGCAGCATCCATTACATCGCGAATCATTACAAATCCGATTACTACTGTGATGAATCGCTTGAAAGCTATTGCAAATGGTGATTTAAGTCAGCCAGCTTTAGATGTAAAATCGAAAGATGAAGTTGGACAGCTTGTAGAAGCAACAAATGAAATGAATAAGGGAATGAACGATTTATTATTAAAAGTAAGTACAGTTTCAGAAACAGTATCAAGTCATAGTGAAGAATTGACACAAACAGCAAATGAGGTAAAAGCTGGAACAGAACAAGTTGCCATGACGATGGAAGAATTAGCAACAGGTGCAGAAACACAAGCAAATGGTGCAAGTGATTTGGCATCGATTATGGGTGAATTTACGACAAAAGTAAACGAAGCAAACACAAGTGGTGAACAAATAGAAGAACACTCGGAAAAGGTATTACAATTAACAGATCAAGGTTCAGAGTTAATGGAATCCTCCACAGCCCAAATGTCAAAAATTAATCAAATTGTAAAAAATGCAGTTTATAAAATGGAAAATCTTGATAAACAATCTCAGGAAATTACTAAGTTAGTCGCTGTGATTCAAAATGTTGCTGAGCAAACAAATTTATTAGCATTAAATGCGGCGATTGAAGCGGCAAGAGCAGGTGAACATGGAAAAGGTTTTGCAGTTGTTGCAGATGAAGTCCGTAAATTAGCTGAGCAAGTAGCTGCATCAGTTACAGAAATTACAGGATTTGTTACAAATATTCAACATGAGTCCCATAATGTGACACAATCACTAGAGAACGGTTATAAAGAAGTAGAACAAGGTACGATGGAGATCAATACAACAAATAAAACCTTCCAGACCATTCAATCTTCTGTTACGGAAATGGTTGATGCTATTCAGGTAGTATCTAGTAACTTAGGAGATATTGCAGATAATAGTAGAAATATGAATAATTCCATTGAGGAAATTGCCTCCGTTTCTGAAGAAGCCGCAGCGGGTGTGGAACAAACATCTGCCTCCGCTCAGCAGTCAAGTAGTTCGATGGAAGAAGTTGCTTCAAGTTCTGAACATCTTGCTAAATTGGCAGAAGAACTACATTTGTTGGTGGAACAATTTAAATTAGGAAAGTAAAACATGAAAGAATATCTATTGCATGGTTACAATAGATATTCTTTTTTATTGCAGGTTAACTGGCTGTAAGATTCCCATTGATGGAAGTTTCACTTTATCCTTTAAATGAATCTTCTCGAGTAATTTTGACAGCTTTCTAACAATGATAGTTCTGGACATGATATTGTTAAAACCATCGTAAAACGTATATATATCAAGAAATAAATTATAAAAAAGTAAAAATGAGGGTTTCACCGTATATGAAACCGGTTAAATAAAAGATAGGATAAAGAAGTAGTGATAATTAGACAACTCACAAGAGGGGAGAAATAGATATGGCTCAAGAGATTCAAACAAAAATTGTTGTTGTTGGTGCAGGAACTGCTGGTTTAACTGTTGCAGCACAATTATTAAGAAAAGCTCCTTATTTACATGGGGATGTAACAATTATTGATCCATCAGAAAATCATTATTACCAACCATTTTTTACATTAGTAGGTGGAGGAGACGCAACATTAGAAGAAAGTGTTCGTAAGCAAGAGACATTAATTCCAGACGGGGCAGAATGGTTGCAAGAGGCAGTAACAACGTTTTCACCAGATGAAAATAAAGTAACAACAAATAAAGGTACCGTTTTAACATATGAATATCTTGTTGTTGCAGCAGGTATTCAATTAAATTGGCATTTAGTAAAAGGATTAAAAGAAACACTGGGTAAAAACGGTGTTTGTAGTAACTACTCCGAAGACTATGTAGAAAGTACATGGGAAGCTATTCGCACACTTAAAGGTGGAAAAGCAATTTTTACTCAACCAAGTTCACCAGTAAAATGTGCTGGAGCTCCGCAAAAAATCATGTATTTAGCAGATGAATACTTCAGAAAATCAGGTGTTCGTCATAAAACAAATATCGAATTTATTTCCGGAATGGATGATTTATTCCCGGTTAAACGGTATTATCCGGCTTTAAAACAGTTGGTTAAAGATAAAGGTATTGATGAAACATATTTCATGGACTTAGTTGAAATCGATGGACCGAATAAGAAAGCAACATTTAAACATGTGAATAAAGATGAAACAATTACCCGCGATTTTGACATGATTCACGTAACACCTCCAATGGGACCACCACAATTTATTGCGGACAGTCCAATTGCAGATGAAGCAGGCTGGGTTGATTTAGACATGTATACACTCCGCCATAATAAATATGATAATATCTTTGGAGCTGGTGACTGCACAAGCTTACCAACTTCGCGAACAGGTGCAGCGGTTCGTAAACAAGCACCAGTTATGGTAGATAACTTAATTGCCATCATGAACGGAAAAGAATTGAAAGCAAAATATGATGGTTATTCCTCATGTCCAGTTGTTACAGGGTATGATACCGTTATGTTAGCAGAATTTGTATACGGATATGAAGCAGAAGAGTCTTTCCCATTTGACCAACGTAAAAGAAGAAAAAGTATGTTCCTTATGAAAAAACATATGCTACCAATGATGTATTGGAACGGTATGATTAAAGGTACAATGTAAGTTTGAAAACTGGAGAAAGAGAGGCGAATGAAATGAGCACAATTGGCCCAGAAGTGTCCAATGTACTAAAAGAACTTGAAAATGAAGAAAAAGCGCAGTCACTTCACTATCTTGTTGATAAACTTCCTGAGTTTGTATCATCTGTAAAAGTAGTGGAAGATAAATTAAATTTTATAGTAGATGCACTAAGTGATCAAAAGTCTTTACAAATGATTGCTGAAGATACAGAGCGTAAAATTGAACAATTGCATATCCATCAAGAACATGTTGATGCGATGCTAGAATTAGTGCATACCTTACCAAGCCTTGTTCCGGTGGTTAAGAAAATGGAGAATTTAATGTTGTTTGCTGAAGATGTTTGGGGCGACGAGAAAACATTTGATGCCATTGTAAAAGGTGTAAATGATGTCATTCCAATTAAAAAAGGTGCAGAAATTATTGAAGAAACAAATGAACATTTTAAGGCAAATGAAGATATGGCACCAGTGTCAGTATTTGGTTTACTTCGTTTATTAAAAGATCCAGCCATTCAACATGGATTAAAGTATTTGCAATCTTTTCTTTATGTTATGAATAAGCATGCGAAATAATTTTTACAACTTAGCGGGGAAGCAGTGTACGTAACACTTGCTATCCTCGCTTTTTTCTTAGATAGTAAGTGTAGGATGTTGTAAAAGTGAGGGATTATAATGAACGAGGAATTAGACCAAATTTTTTCAGATAAACTTTTTCATTACATTAAAGATGGTATTATCGTGATGAATGCTTCCAGGAAAATTGTCAAAGCAAACCGGGCTGCAAATCGTTTAATTGGCTGGGGGATTGGAGAACATGTCCCATATTGTTCCTATTGTGAACAAAGGGAAGTGAAACCAGGAGAGGAACGTTGTTACTTAATGGCAAACAAAGGAGAAATTCCTTATTTTTCTTCAGAGATGCCAACTTTTGGTGAGTATCTTTTAGATGTCGAGATGAGTAATGTCATGATTTACCACGACGAAAAAGCAAATGAAAAGTACTATTTACTTGTTTTGCGTGACCAAACATTGAAGAAGAAAGAAGAAGAAGCACGGATTTCGAAAAAAATGATCCATAAGTTAACAGAGGCAAAAGAGGCAGAGCATAAGCGATTGTCCCAAGAGTTACATGATGGAGTAGGTCAATCACTGTTCAGTATTTCTATTGCAATGGATAATATAATGGCACATATAAATGATGTAACCCTTCATGATTATATTGATGATGTACGCCAAGAATTAGGACAGGTAATGGGAGATGTGAAATATTACTCACAAGCGCTTCGACCAAAAAGTTTGGACCAACTAGGTTTAATTGCAACAGTGGACTCTTTGATAAAGTCGATGAAGACACAACTTCCTAATACGACTTGTCATTTCCATCATAATTTTGATGAGCGCCTACATCCAATGATTGAGATAAATGTTTATCGTGTGATACAAGAAGCATTACATAATATGATGAAATATGCCCAAGCTAAACAAGTTTCAATTATTTTGGAAAAAAATAATGACACACTTTATGTACAGATTATGGATGATGGAGTTGGCTTTAATATAAAAGAAAAGAAATCTGGATTAGGGTTAATGCATATGAAAGAGCGTATTTCACAATTAAAAGGGACAACAAAAATTGAATCCTCCCCTGGAAAAGGTGCTAAAATAAAACTCGAAATCCCATTAGAGGAGAATGAATCAGATGAATATATTAATCGTTGATGATCATGTTTTAATCCGCCGTGGTATCCGTTTTCTATTAGAGGAGCTTGATTATGTAGACAATATCCTGGAAACAGACAATGGCTCAGATGCAATCCGTATAGCAGTTAAACATCAACCTGATATCGTATTAATGGATTTATCTATGCCAGATGGTTTAGACGGTTTTACTGCTTCTAAAAATATTCTAGCTTCTACAGACAATTCGAAGGTAATCGTCCTTACCATGCATGATGAAGAAGTATATGTAAAAAAAGCAATAGAATGTAATATATCAGGTTACTTATTGAAAAATAGTGAATCAAATGAAATAAAAAAGGCAATTGAGGCTGTCTCACAAGGAAAGTATTTCTATCGTACAACCATTCCAAAAGAACAACTACAGCAAATGATGGATAAGAAAGCAGCTAAATCAATATTAACGCAACGAGAACAAGAAGTGGTTCGCCTCGTTTCACTTGGCTATACGAACATACAAATTGGAGAACACTTAAATATAAGTCCACGAACTGTTGAACGCCACAAAGCGAATATGATGCAAAAACTTCACCTGAAAGAGCAACATGAACTTGTCCAATTTGCGTTAAAAAATAAATATGTTGATTTAATATGAAATTGTTAATCAAGGTCAGGGAGATGTAAGTAAGATATTCATATGCACTCTATTATGATATATTATATAAAAGGTATTTTATTAAAATGGATGTGATATGTTGGAATCGGATTCTCCTTATACGATACATGACATTGATTTTTGGAAAATTTCTTTAAGTTTAGCGTTAGCATCATTTTTTGTGTTTGCTTCTATATATGCTATTCAACCATTGTTACCGGTATTTGTTGCCGATTATGGAATTTCAGTTTCAGCTTCAAGTTTATTACTTTCTTTAACAATTATTGGCTTAATCATTGGCTTAATTATCCTTGGTTTTTTATCAGATCGGTTAGGGCGTACTATCTTTATCAAACTTTCCCTGATTGGAACAGTCATTCCATTTTTAATGATTCCACTTTTCGAGTCATATTATTTATTTATTATTCTACGCTTTTTACAAGGTTTCGCTTCAGCAGGATTACTAGCTTCTGCTTTAGCATATCTTAATGAAGAAATGGACCGAAGAAGTGTTGGTGTTGCGACAGGATTATATATATCAAGTAATGCATTAGGAGGAATGGCAGGGCGTGTGGTGACTGGCTATTTGACTGATCACTACTCGTGGCCTACAGCTTTTTATGTGCTAGGATTGGCTGGAGTATTCATTTTCTTTATTGTTCTTTTTCTATTACCCAAATCACGATATTTTAAACCAAGTGAATTACCATTTCGAAAGGACTTAATTGGATTTGGCCATCATTTAAAAACACCAAGTTTATTAGTTGTTTTTGGATTAGGTATCATTTTACAATTTTCTTTTACAGGTGTATGGACGTATTTACCTTTTTATTTAGAAGGACCTCCGTTTGAATTATCGTTAAAAACGATTTCTTATATGTTTTTTGCATACGGAATTGGAATTATTGCCTCACCAATTGCGGGTTGGATGGTCGGTCATTTGAAGTTGACACCGATGCGCGTTGCTGGAGTACTCGTTTTATCAAGTGGTGTATTTATTACACTCAGTTCCTCCATTATAATGATTGTTATCGGCTTGTGTGTTCTTTGTCTAGGCTTTTTCATTGCTCATTCATTGACAGCAACAACGGTTAGTGAACAAGCAACACATCATAAAGGAAGTGCTGCAAGCCTATACCTTGTTTCGTATTATATTGGAGTTGCGTTTGGTAGTACATTACTTAGTCCAATTTGGAGTTCGTTTGGTTGGAGTGGTCTTGTTCTTGTAGCAGGTTTTGTACCACTCATTTATATTATATTTGCTCAGTTGATGTCACGAAAAATGAGGACAATTCGCGCAAGATAATTATGAAGTGATGTAAAGATAGTTTTTATAAGAATATGAAAAAGCTTGGAGGTATTTTCTCCAAGCTTTTTTGGATGTTTATTTCCATCCATCTGGAATAGTTGTAAAATCAATACCCCAGATGAGAGGTAATAGAAAATAGACGGCAATTGTAACGAGTATAATGCCAACAATATTTAATAGAAATCCAGTTTTAACCATATCAGGAATACGTAAATAACCTGAACCAAAGACAACCGCATTTGGTGGTGTTGCAACTGGAAGCATAAAGGCGCATGATGCTGCAACAGAAGCTGCCACCATAAATGCAAATGGATGTGCACCTAAAGCAATACCTAGGGCTGCCATAATTGGAAACATCATGTTGGCAGTTGCTGTGTTTGATGTGATCTCTGTTAAGAAAATGACCAGTGTAGAAACAAGAAGAATCACAATGAGAATATTAACTCCTTCAAGTGCTTGTAATTGCATACCAATCCATGTAGAAAGACCTGATTCAGAGAAACCAGCGGCAATTGCAAGTCCACCACCGAACAACAGTAAGATTCCCCAAGGTAATTTCACTGCACTATTCCAGTCTAGTAAGAAATCTCCTTTTTTATTTTTTGATGGTATGATAAATAGAATAATAGCTGCCATCATTGCAATAATTTCATCACTAATATTTGGTATAAATTTAACTAGTATAAATGAACGTGTAATCCATGCTAGGGCAGTTAATAAAAATACAATAAAAACTGCTTTTTCTTCATAGGAAGGTTTCCCTAGTTTTTCTTTTTCCTTTGTAATAATCTCTTGTCCACCTGGAAGTTGTTTCACTTTAAGTGGATAAGCAATCTTCACGAGGTAAATCCAAGTTAAAAATATGAAAATAACAGCAATTGGAACTCCGAACAACATCCATGTTGCAAATGATAATTCAAATCCATACATTTCTTTTACGACACCAGCTAATGCCGCATTTGGTGGTGTTCCGATTAATGTTGCAATTCCACCAATGGAAGCAGAGTAGGCAATACTTAACATTAAAGCTTTCCCAAAACCAAAGTTTTCTTTTGATGTATCGATGGTTGGGTCATCCTTTAATGCATCTGACACTTGATAGATGATAGCAAGACCAATAGGAACCATCATCATCGCTGTAGCAGTATTCGAAATCCACATGGATAAAAATCCAGTTGCTACCATAAATCCAAGTACAATACGGTCTGTATTCGTTCCAATTACGGAAATAATACTTAGGGCAATTCGACGATGTAAATTCCATTTTTCCATTGCTAATGCTACCATAAATCCACCCATAAATAGGAAAATAGTTCCACTTCCGTAAGAAGAAGTAGTTGCCCCAATTTCTAAACCACCTGTAAGCGGAAACAAAATTATGGGTAAAAGAGATGTAGCAGGGATTGGAATAGCTTCTGTCATCCACCATACAGCAATCCATAATGTACTTGCTAAAACAGCAAGTCCTTCCTTCGACAAGTCTTCTGGTGAGAAAAATAATAAAGTTAGAATAAATAATAAAGGTCCGAGAATTAAGCCAATTAATTGTATTGGTTTATATGAGCGATTGTTATTACCATTATTGTCTTTACGGATTGGATCAATGGATTTACCTGTTGCCATTGATGTTGCTGTTGCTTTTTTTGGTTTTACAAAAAAATGAAACATATCTTTCGTTTGATCATGTTTTTCCCATAACCAATTCCAAGTAGCTGTTAGCATATTGTATCCTCCTTATAAAGTTGTACTATAACAGTATATCATAAAAAATAAATAGTATGTCATATTATACGATATAATGTCGAAAAAATAAATATATTTTATTCAAATAATTTGAAAAAAATTCATAAATTAATGTTTTTATTACAAAATTGATTTATATTATATTTGAGAAATCTAACAAAATATGATAATAGGAAATGAGAGTACAAACATGTCGGAATAATATATATGATTATTGGCAGCATCTCTTACAGTCAATGTAATAGGTGCTTCTTTTTTATGGCCATTAAGTACAATTTACCCGTAAATTAACAGGCTGTAATATCGTAACTGATGAAATAAAGTTTACACTACATTTATATTATTTAAATAGACAATGAAATATGACTATGTTAATATACCAATATGCCAATCATCCTACAAGTTGGAGTGATAATATGATAAAAAAGCCAAATCGATTAACTTTAGTGGAACAAGTTGCATTACAAATGGAAGAATTAATTGAAAGAGGTCACTGGAAAATAGGAGTAAAGATTCCATCAGAAAAAGAGTTAATGCAAACCTTTGATGTGAGTCGGAATACATTACGAGAAGCAATTCGTGCATTAGTACATGCAGGATTATTGAAATCAAAACAAGGAAAAGGAACCATTGTACAGTCAACAAGTGTGTTAAGTGTTGCCTTAAATAAACATATGGAAAAATCTGGTTTATTGGATACGTTAGAAGTACGTTTAGCATTAGAACAAAAAGCAGCAGCACTTGCGGCAAAACGTAGAACAGAAGATGAATTAGATGAACTAGAGAAATGTATAGATTTAGGGGTAGAAGCTTTGAATAAAGATAATATGGATCAATTTATTCAAGCAGATATTTCATTTCATAAAACGATATTAATAATGGCGGATAATCGGCTATTGTATGATCTTTATGATTATATGACAGATAGTATATATGAATCGATTAGTAATATTTTAAGTGTAGACTCATTAGCATCGAATGAAACACGCATTCATAAGGAATTATTGGAAGCCATTCGTAATCAAGATTCTAGAAAGGCAGAAGCTTATGTCAATGAATATATAACAACTTTAAAACATCGAGTTAAACAATTAGAGGAGGAAAAGGATGTCTAGTAACATAGATAGTAAAAAGAAAAATAATATAAAAACATGGTTGCTCATAGTAGGAGTTTTATTAATTTCTGCAAACTTAAGGGCACCGTTAACATCTGTAGGTTCTGTTATATCTTTTATTCGAGAGGATTTAGGCATAAGTAATGCTTTAGCTGGATCAATAACAACCCTTCCATTATTAGCATTTGCATTATTTTCTCCAGTTGTACCGAAAATAGCTGCAAAAATTGGTATGGAAAAGACGATATTTACTTCTCTATTAATTTTAATCACTGGAATTGCCGTCCGTTCCTTATTTGATGTGAAGGCTTTATTTATTGGTACTTTATTTATTGGAATTGGAATTGCCATTGGGAATGTATTGTTGCCTGCATTTATAAAAATACGTTTTCCACTAAAAGTAGGAATTATGACAGGAATTTATGGAGTCATCATGAATGTTTTTGCTGCAATTGCATCTGGATTAAGTGTTCCAATTGCATCTATAAATGGATTGAGTTGGAAAGAATCCCTAATGTTTTGGGGTGTTTTAGTAATCATTGCAATAGTGGTTTGGCTTCCACAATTAAAAGAAAATGAAAAAGCAGAGGAAGTAAAACCAAAAGCAAAAAAGGAGAAAAATCGTAGTGGATTATTACGTTCTTCATTAGCATGGAATATAACACTATTTATGGGAATTCAATCATTGATATTCTATACACTACTGACGTGGTTACCAGATATTTTATTTATTCATGGTTATAGTGCAGATGCAGCAGGTTGGATGTTGTTCTTATACCAGTTTGCTATTATACCTGCAACATTTGTTGTACCAATTATGGCTGAAAGAATGAAAAACCAAAAATTATTAGCAGGTTCAATCGCTACATTATTTTTTGTCGGTATTGTTGGTTTATTAACAGGAGCTACATCGCTCATTGTTATTTCTATTATTGTAATAGGAGTTGCATGCGGAAGTGCATTTAGCTTATCCATGATGTTTTTTGCTTTGCGTACAACAAATGGAAAACAAGCAGCAGCTATTTCTGGAATGGCACAATCATTTGGATATTTATTAGCAGCTTTTGGCCCGTTCTTATTTGGTTGGCTAAAAGATTTAACAAACAGCTGGACATATTCCATTGGGATGTTACTATTTTGTGCAGCAGTACTCTTTATTGTCGGAATCAGGGCAGGTGCTGATGAAGTTATATCAGATGGGCCAAAGAAAAAATATACTGTTTCCACAAATCAAGGTTTATAAAAAAAGTATCTGTAAAATGTGCATTTTTTAATGCATGTTTACAGATACTTTTTATTTGTTTTATCCCCGAAATAAATGGGGGTTATTATTAATTTTTGTAGGCCTCTTTTAAATTTTCAGTAAAAGGGTTATAATAGAGATAGAACAAGAAAGGGGACATGAAAATCATGGCTTTTTCTCGTAGACGTAAAGAGCCACTTCCTAAAGTGGAAACAAAAGTATGGGCCTGTACCAGTGATGACTGTAATGGCTGGATGCGTGAGTCACTAAGTTTTAAAGAAGAACCTAAGTGCCCACTTTGTAAATCTTCTATGAAACAAGAAATTCGCACAATCACAGAATTAGAATAGAGGAATCATTTTTAGAACGTTGGAAAACCAGCGTTTTTTTATGTTTAATACTAGGGCAATTTTTTTCTGCTAATATCAAAAAGACATCCTTTCATTTTGGAAGGGGTGTCTTTTTTCATGGTTCATTCCTTGAGTTTAGTTGAAATTCCTTCTTTTGTTCTAGAGATTTAGTGCTTTTAGCCTATATATTTTTAGATGTTTTTTTAAAAATAGTATTTTTTAATTATTTACAAAATTTATTATTTTACATATAATCAAAAATAGATTATCAAATATTTCTGACATCATAACATATGTGGTCCAATCTGCATCATGTTTATACATATAGATAGAATTATGATAGGACAGCACAGACGCAAGGGATCGTGAAAAAATAGAAAGGATAGGTGATTTTGAGAAGGAAAATTGTTTTAACAATTGTCGTTATTTTTATATTAATAGGAACGACTACTATTTATGTATTTGCAATTGAATCTGGAAATCATTCTAGTCAGTCACAGGTAAAGGATACGACTACCATTCACATGATTGAATATGATCATTTAATGGAGTATTGGACATTATTATTTAAGGATTTGGAATTAGAAAAAGAACAAGCATTACAAACTGTTCCAGAAATGTCACTATCGTCAATCATCAATCAGGCAGGTATAAATGTTTCTGAACATCAAACAATGCAATTAGAAAAAATAGAACAAGCAAAAGAAGAATTATTAGAAAGAGCATTATTTCACGACACCTATTCTGAAAAGAAAAAGGAAATAATAACAGAAATCGATGAAGATATTGCACAGTTTTTAACAGAATTAATCAATGAAGAAAATTAAATTAAAAAGGGGAGAGGAATGAGTGAACTTTCTAAAGGAGACCAAAGGAAAAGTAATCGCAGGTGTAGTTGCAGTAGGGATTATTTCAGGGGCTAGTTTTGCATTTGCTAATACGGATGCTGGACAAGCCTTAAAAGGGTGGTATGATAACTTATTTGAACAAAAAACAGAAGCTGCCGCAAACGAGGTAGATCAATATAGAGAAGGACTTAAGCCAGAATTGATGGAAGAATATGCAGGTGAAAAAGCCCATGCAGATGGAATAATTGATCGCAAAAGAAAATATGAAGTAGAAAAAAGCACAGATATGATTGAAAATGCAAAAGCATCCCATTTAGAGTCCCTTGGGAGTAAAAAAAATGAAATATTGCTAGGGATGGAACGAGATTTTTATGATGCTTTTGTAGTAGGGGTACAAGAAATTAATCGTTTAGGTGAAGAAGCAAGAGAATATGTTCGTTCTGACTTGAATTCCCATTTTGCAAATAAAGGAGAAGAAACACTATCACAGATGGAAGAAGAGCTAGGAGCTGTAAAGGAACGTGCTGTAACTGAACTAGAAGATGCTGTTGAAAATGCACAAGCTGAAATTGAGGCTGAAGTGAATAAAGGCTCAGACATGCTCGTTCATAATTTAACTAATTTAGTAGACCATAAAGTAGAAGAATTACGCCGTAATGTAAGAGAAATTGTAGACAGGTTTGTAAAAGAGCAAGAAAAAGCAATTGTTACAAAAGCTACTGAATTAGAAAATGACGCAAAACAAGCGCTAGATGATGTAGTTTCTGGAATATAATTCATAGAAAGAAAGGGTCTCTAAAGAGGGACCCTTATCTTTTATATGGAGGGATACAATGAAACGAAAAGATGATCGATTAAAGATGTGGATTGGTGCATTAATAATTGCAATTTTCTTTGGAAGTAGTATTCATGTCGCTTTTGCCAATGAGGATATCAGCACGTTACTTAAAAGTTGGTTTGATAAAAAAGAAGAAACAGCAATTTCAAATGTAGAAACGACCATAAAAAAGGAGCAACAAGCACAGACAGAGCGTTTAAAGAAGGAAATAAAAGAAGCACTGGATGATGCTGAACAACGATTACAAACATTTACAGAAGATGAAAAAAAGCAGCGAAAAGATGAGTTGAAGCAATATGCAGATTCTCTTTTAGAAAATATGGAATTGGATGACTCAGAAAAAATGATAGAAGTAAAGGAAGAATTAGAGATTATTATGAAAGAAGCCATAAGGGAAATGGAAATAGTACGGGAAAGAATAGAACAAACGAATGAATAAATGCTGGTGAAAAAATGGAAATAATTGAGATGAAAATAAACATGGTACATACCTCTTAAACTAAGTATCTTTGTGTTTTCCTAATACGTGTCAAATAATAGTGTGAGGCAATGTCTATTGTCACATAAAGGTCTTCCCTAACATAAAATAGGGTAAGGGATACAGTTATAAAGGATGTGTTGTATTGGAAAAACAAATGTACTATGTAACTGGTAATACTGGTGCAGGGTTTGTGAATTTTATATTGTCTAATGTAGAGGATTTAAAAAAGGTTTACATGTTAAAACATGCATCCCAACGATTTAAATCCACTATATTAAAACAATTGATAACTGAATTAGAAGGGAAGTATTCTGTAGAAGTTTTATGTAGTTCTTTGGGAGAAGAGTATTTAGATGGGATGATTGTTCGTGAAAAATCAATCGCTATTATAACAGATGATGTGGCACCAGAATTAAAGCATATCCAAACAATTGATGTCTCTCAAGCAATAAATATAGATGGCCCTACCGAAAAAGAATTGACAACGAATAAAAAAAATTATGCGAATCAGATGGAACAAGCATACGAACAATTTAAAACTGGTTTACGGATTCATGATGCCTTAGAGGAAATTTTTATCGGAGAGATGGATTTCGAACAGGCGGATCTTGTAGCAGAAGAAATAATAAATAATTTATTGAAAAATTCTACGAGGAAAAATAAAACTGCACATATTTATCGGAGGCTTTTTGGAACAAATACACCAGATGGTTCTGTAAATATCGTCCCACACTTATTAGATCGTGTAAATAACAGTTACTTTATTAAAGGGCGGGCAGGAACAGGAAAATCCACCTTAATGAAAAAAGTACTAGCAGCATGTAAGGAATATGGATTGGATATGGAATTATATCATTGTAGTTTTGACCCAGAGAGTATTGATATGGTTTTAGTTCCGGAACTTAATTTTTGTATATTTGACAGTACAGATCCACATGCATTTTATCCAGAAAGAGAAGGACAAAAGATTGTTGACATGTATGAAAAAACCGTAAAATCCGGAACAGATGAGAAATATGCATCACAAATAGAAAAGGTAAAGAAAAACTACAAAGGTTATATGAAAAAGGGGATGCAACTATTAAAAGAAGCTGACACATATTTGGAAAAAATAGAGAACCAATATTTATACACAACAGGAGATATTGAAAGGGTCACTGATAAGATCTTACATGACTATATATACAAATAAAAAGCAACATGGCTACCTATCTATCCCATGGAAAAGACGCAAAAAACAAACACCCTATAAATTGGATAGGGGGAAAAATATGATTACTGTCAAATTGCTTAAACCGTATTATATGAAAGTAGATAAAAAGATTGTTCGAGTTGTATTAGCTTACCAGTACTTTGCATTATTGATTAATGATCAAATATATCAATTTATTCCTACAGAAGAAAGAGAAATACAAGTCAATCGAAAAACAAAAGCAATTGAAAATATACATGCCACATTTGCTTTTCAAAAAGGAAAAGACATCATTTATAAATCGATGTATGAATTAATTATGTATCCAAACTTTCTATTTCAATTACATTCCATTGTGGAGCCTTATTTTACTAATATAAATATAAAACAAATGACAAATCATGAACGAGTCATTCATGAGCTAGAACAATTAAATATAAAGAGGCGGATTGACCAAGCATTAGATACAAATAATAAGAAACTATTTTATGAATTAGTACAATATTTATCGCAAGTTAACTAGTTGTAAAACCCTCACTGATTGAAGCTTCACTTTATCATATAGTCAGGATTTGTTTTAATAAAGGGCTGGAACATAAATTCATAACTAATTGGCTATAGTATAAAACGTGAAAATAAAATCGCATGAAATCAAGATTGTTAAACTTGATTTCATGCGATTTATTCATTTTAAAAGTGAACAGTCTCAGCCACTCTTTTCTTAATAGTTATTTTTTAACATATTGAATGATTTCAGTTGCTGTTTTTGTTGCGATGCCGCCTTCTAGTCTTTGAGTTTTCTCCATCATTAGCGCAATGATGAAGTCTTTAGTTTCTGTTGGATAGGCAACAAACCAACTATTTTCATCCCCGCGTTGGTCAGCAGATAATTTAAGTTCAGCTGTTCCTGTCTTACCTGAAATAGCTACTTGATCATTCTTTGCTGCTTTTGCTGTACCTTTAGTGACAACTTTTCTTAGTCCTTCCTGTATTACTTCTGCATCCTCTTTTGATAGGAGATTTTTTTTCCAAATCTGCCCTGTTTTCTCAGAAAGGAGTAGTGTAGGTTTAATCATGTCTCCATCATTTAGGATTGGACTATATGCAGTAGCTAAATGTAAGGAGCTTAATTCTATTTCTCCCTGACCATAACTTGTATTTGCAAGAAGCACTTCATCTTCAATTTTCCCAGTGGAAGAAATGGATGAATGTGTAATTGGGTATTTATATGGAAATTCCTCACCAATTCCAAATTGTTTTAATCCCTTCGTGTATGCATCTTTACCCATCCTTACTGCTTGCATTGCAAAGTAAATATTATCTGATCTAACAAGTGCGTCTGTTAAATCAACGGGAGCACCGGTTACAGAAACACGGCGGACTTTATAATCACCCCAACCTTTTCCATTACTCCATGTTGCTCCATTAATTTCTAATCCTTCTTCTGCTTTTAGGCTTCCATTCTTTAAGCCAATGGCAGCTGTAATCGGTTTTAACACAGACCCAGGTGCATATGTAGCAGAAAAGCGATTTAAAAATGGTTTGTTTGGATCATCTTGTAATACATCCCATCTTTCTTGACTAATTCCCAAGACCATATTATTTGGATCGTATGCAGGGCTACTAATGAGTGCTAGTGTTTCTCCAGTTTTTGGGTTAATTGCCGCTGCTGTACCTGCTACCCCTTGATACGATTCAAAAATTTTCTCTTGGATATTTATATCAATTGTTGTCGTAATATTTTCTCCATGTTTAACGGGTTTTTCAGCTAGTATTATTTCTTCATTTTCTTTTTGAATATAAATTTTTGCTCCCCGTTCGCCTTTTAGTTTGTCTTCAAATAGTTTTTCAAGTCCACTTTTCCCAACCATATCTTCTGGAAGATAGCGATCCTTGTCTAATTTCTTTAAATCCTCTGCTGTAACTTGGCTAATATAACCAGTTAAATGTGCGGCAGATTTACCAGCGGGATAAATTCTTCCTGCTGCATCACGTTTTGTTACGCCTTCAATTGTCATTGCCTCATTGACTATTGCTTCATTTTCAGAATCTATCTTTTGGATAGGTACGAAATAATCAGACTGTACCCAATCTTGCTGAAGTTGCTCATCGATAAATTCTACTGAAATATTTAATAAATCAGCGAGACGTTCTTTACTTTGGGTTTCGTTCTCATCAAATCTTTCTGGAATAATCCCAATTTCGTAGACTAGTCCATTCATTGCTAAAGGCATTTTGTTGCGGTCTAGTATTTCCCCGCGGGTTGGTTCAATAATTTCCATTTTAATTTTTGAACCATCCTTCATGTCAGGAAAAATAAATCCAGGGTCCCACTGAACAAACCAGTCTTTTTTTGTTTTTTTATCCTTTTCAAATTCTTCCTGAACTAATGTTGCTTCATATTTGAATGAAATAGGTCCTGCTATACTTTTTAATTTTACTTCAAAAGGAATTGTTATTTCTCCATTTTTTTTTGCCTTTTTTAGCGTTGATTTTTCCAATTCTTCAAATGTAATCTTAGGGTCACTAATTTGTAAATCTTTATATATCTTTTGATAACGATCAATAAATTCCTCTGCCTTATATTGTTTTTCTGCTTTAGAAGAAATCATTGTATACATTTTTTTAAAATCTTGCTTTTCCCATGCTTTTATATAATCATTAAATTTTTCCTCTGGCGCTTTCGTGCTGTTTGCAGAACATGCGCTAGTGAATAAAATAATGACAAGGGTCAAAAACAATACGAAACGTTTCATCATGTTCCCCCTCTTTGGTTTCAAAAGAAAAGATAAATCGGAGTGGACTAATTCTTTTTCATATGATTTTTAATGCTTGTAGATAAATGATTAAATTCTGTATCACTTATAACATAATACCAAACACCATTCATCATACTTCCACTACCTTTTACTTCTAGCATTTCGATATTATTTTGCGTGCTTCGATAGCTAGTAAGTAATTTCTGCATTTGATCTTTCTTTAAATTCGTTTCCACATTGTTTCCTAAAATATGGAAGATATCATTGATTTTCGTTATACTAGAAAAACTTGCTCCCTTTTTCATAGCAGCGGCAATTACTTTACGTTGTCGGTCATTACGACCCATATCCCCACGCGGATCACCTTTACGCATTCGAATATATTTTAATGCTTCATCACCATTCAGCTGTATCTCACCGACTGGAAAGTGTTTTCCATCTTGTGAAAAATCCAAGTCATTTACAACTTGTACACCACCGATGGCGTCAATACCTTGTTTAAAACCTTCCATGTTTACTTTTGCATAAAAATGGATTGGTACATCAAAGGCAGCTTCCACAGTTTGTAAAGTAAGCTCTGTCCCACCAAAAGCATAGGCATGATTAATTTTATCCATCCCTCTATCTGGAATATTTACATATGTATCTCTCGGGATACTCATCATGATCATTTTATCTATTTTCGGATTCAGCGACATAAGGATAATGGTGTCCGAACGCCCTTTATCCCCAGGCCTTTCATCTACACCGAGTAATAATATATTGAGGGATTTTGTATCTTTCAATAGATTTTTTAGTTCCTTTTGCCGTTCAGGGTCCTTATCCCTAGATAACGGATTGTGCATTGTCTCGACGGTGTCGCCGATTTTATCCCATATGTAGTATGCGGCACCCCCACCGATAAATAAGAAGATGAGAATAACTCCAAACACCCATCTTTTCCATTTTTTCTTCTTTCTTTTTGACTTCACTCTAGACTCCATTACGTACTCTCCTCTTATTAGAACAAATTCTGTTTATTTGTAAAAGAGACTATCCTAGTTGGTTTTCGTGGTGTTACTTCTTATTCTCCTCGTTATCAATTGGATGGGCATTAATGATATATCTATCAGGTGCATTTCCAATATAGGAAAATGGGTAGCATGTTGTTACGGTTAATACTTCGTCTGGTGAAGTTGGTACGATTATGGAACGATCATTGGCATCAACTATTTTTGTTTCAACAATTTCATAGGAAAATTCACCATATGGTAATTGAACAGTTAAAATATCTCCTAACTTCAGTTCTCCCATTCTCCGAAAGACGGTATCGCGATGCCCCGATAGAACGATTTGGTCATTTTGTAATGGGTAACTTGTTCCAGCATAGTGACCAACCCCATGAGAAAGTTCATCTTCGTCTGTCCCTTCAACGATTGGTAAATCGGACTCCAGTTTTGGAATATGTAACATACCGACCGTTTCTCCAGTAGAAGGGTCAAAATCAAGTGGAAAAGTAGGCTTCATTGTTTCTGATGCATTTTTTTGATTACTTTCTTTTAATAATGATTTTGCTTCTTCAAGACTTTCATTTTGATTGCTTTTTGTTTCAAAAAACTGGTAAGCACCAATACCTAAAAATAAAACTCCACAGATTACCAATAAAAGGGATAGTTTCTTCAATTGATATCCTCCTTGAATCACTTTGGGTCTAGTATATAAAATAATCCGTGAAAAGTGAAGTGTAAATAGCATCCTATAATAGGTTTGATTGTGCTTTTACATAGATTTTGACAGTATTAAGAAAAAAACGGTATATTGATGGTTAAAGAAATGGAGATAAATTATTATTTTAAAATGGTGATATAATGAAAAAAATACTTTTCTGGATACTCCCATTTACTTGGATGGGAATTATTTATTATGCATCTTCTCAGCCTTATGAAAAGCAGGATATTAAACCAATGATGAAAGTATATGATTTGTCATTTTTGGAACCTTATTTAACATGGATATCTTTTACATATCATAAATCAGAAATTAGTGTCCAGAATTTAGGGGTGGAAAGTTTTATTGAGTTCTTCATTCGTAAAGGGGCACATTTTACAGTGTTTTTTATATTAGTAATTCTTTTTTTTATTGCTTTTAAAAAAACAACTGCATTGCGTACCTCTATCATTTTGATTGTTTCGTTTTTCTTATCACTTGCATATGCTGGAGTAGATGAATGTCATCAAGGCTTTACACCAAATCGTACTCCCTATATTGGAGACGTCTTCATCGATGGTCTCGGTGCATTCATAGCATGTCTCTGTATTTGGTATATTTATCGTCGCGATGCTTCTAAACGTTCGCCTTTTTAAGCGTAATATAAGTATCACTAAGTTTTCTTAGTAGAACAAGAACGAAACACATAAGGGGAAAATGTAAAAAAACTGTTGTTTTTTACACATTATTAGCGAATTATGATATAATTCTTTTATTCTTTATCACTTGCTGACTTTTGGATATTTACTTATTTTGTTTAAATTGGCTATCACTTGAAGAAGGTGAAATGATGATTGAAAGTGAAAATTTAAAGCAAATGTTAAAAAAGTTAATTACAGATACAGAAAATGATAAGATTCAAACGGCAGAACAAATGATTCAGACCATGATTTATGAGTTGACTAGTAATGAAAAAATAAATAAGCAACATGAAGGAATTTCGAGTGCAATCCATTCTAATAAATTTCATTCATAAAATATTATAAAAGAAGACTATTGATTATGTGAATAATCTATAGTCTTTTAATCTTTTTTAGATAATTAAAGAATTTTCTGTACAAAGGAAGGCGAAGAATGACAATAAATAATTCTTTGTTAATCAAACATGTAAACATTTATACAGAAAAAGACTTGATAGAAGATGGCGCATTGTTAGTGGAGAATGGTAAAATAACAAAGGTTCTAACTGGAACTAAAATGCTAGAGAATTGCCCTCCCAACTTCAACATGCTTGATGGGACTGGTTCTTATGCCATTCCAGGATTTATTGACGGACATATTCATGGCGCAAATGGCGCGGATGTCATGGATGGAACAGAAGAAGCCATTGACAAAATCGCATCTGTTCTACCACAAGAAGGAACGACTTGCTTCCTTGCGACAACCATTACTCAATCTCCTGGAAATATAGAAAAAGCACTTAAAAATATAGCAACTTATCAAAATAAATCAGGATATGCAGAGATAATCGGTGTTCATCTAGAGGGCCCTTTTATTGAAAAAAGCAAAAAGGGTGCCCAACCATTAAAATATATTATGGATCCAAATATCGAGCAATTTCAAAAATGGCAGAAATTATCAGGAAACAACATTAAAACGATTACTTTAGCACCAGAATTAGACCAAGATGGTTCATTTATTTCATATCTTGCAAATCATGGTGTAAATGTATCGGCAGGACATACAGATGCAACCTTTTCTGATATGAAAAAAGCAGTGTCTTATGGAGTACGGCAAGTGACACATATTTGCAATGCGATGCGTGGAATTCATCATCGGGATATTGGAGTCGTAGGAGCGGCACTTGTCTTAGAACAATTACGCTCAGAATTGATTGCAGATGAGATTCATGTATCTCCTGAAATGATGCAACTCCTATATGACAATATTGGTAGTGAGCGATTATTGCTAATTACAGATGCCATGCGAGCAAAATGTTTGCCGCCCGGGGATTACGAATTAGGTGGTCAACCTGTAAAAGTGACAGAGAAGAGGGCAGTCCTTCATGATGAAACACTCGCAGGTAGTATTTTGAAAATGTACAATGCCGCAAAAAATATGTTAAAATTAAACCGTGTTACTATAAGAAATATTATTGAGATGACATCAACGAATCCTGCGAAACAGTTAAATATTTATGACCAAAAAGGAAGTATCTCTGTTGGAAAAGATGCAGATATATTACTTGTAGATGATGCATTAAATATAAACTATACGATATGTCGGGGTGTCATTGCATATGAAAGGGATGAAAAGAAATGAATATTATTAAGGTGAAAGATTATCCTGCAATGAGTGAAAAAGCATGTGAAATAATTACCAAACACATGAAGTCAAATAAAAGGTCTGTGTTAGGACTTGCAACAGGATCAACACCTGAAGGACTTTATGAGAAGTTAGTCCATAAAAATAAGCAGGGCGAAATAACCTTTCAATACACATCTACATTCAATTTGGATGAGTATATTGGCTTAGATAAAAATAATCCAAATAGTTATTATTATTTCATGAATGAACATTTATTTAAGCATATAGACATTCCCGAAAAACAAATACACTTGCCAAATGGTATGGCTAAAAACAAACAACAAGAATGTGATAACTATGAACAACTAATCAAGCAAGCTGGAAATATTGATCTTCAAATTTTAGGACTTGGTTTAAATGGCCATATTGGTTTTAATGAACCAAAAACACCGTTTGATCAACGAACACATATTATAGAGCTAGACGAATCAACTCGTCAAGCAAATGCACGTTTTTTTAATTCAATTGATGATGTGCCTACAGAGGCAATAACAATGGGAATCGCTACAATTATGGGAAGTAAGAAAATTGTATTACTCGTATCAGGAGAAAAGAAAGCAGAAACACTTGCTAAAGTCATTCAAGGAGAAGTAACAGAGGATGTACCAGCATCTATTTTACAAAAACACGCAGATATCACCGTTATTGCAGATGAAGCAGCCCTATCGAAGACAAAGGGATATAATTGATCAAGACTTTCTCAAAAGATTTTAGTAATGGCATCTTTTTTTAAAAAAAGATGCCAAACTATTAGCAACAAACACAAGAAAATATAGATTAAATAAAAAAGTGCAAGGTTAAATCCTTGCACTAAAAATTATTCCGCTTCATTTTTTGTAGAAGATACATCGATTTCTAAATACTTTTTATCCGTCTCTTTGATTTCTGCTTGGGCACTCGTTAGTTCTGTAATCCATTTGCAAAAGGTGTTTTCTTGACCATCTTCAACATAGATGTGAATATCTACCTTATCTAAATAATGGATATCCCTTAAAATATATTCAGAATTTCGCAATGCATTTTCCAGCTTACCTAATAAGGGATATTCGACAATAACAGAAAAACCTTGCATTAGTTGTCTTTTTACAATACCTGTTGTTTTAATTGCTTGAGATGTTGTACTACTATATGCTCGAATAAGACCACCAGCACCAAGTTTAATACCACCAAAATAACGGGTAACAACGACAGCAGTATCTTTTAAATGTTGTTTTTTTAATACTTCTAAAATAGGGACACCCGCTGTGCCACTTGGTTCGCCATCATCGTTTGCCTTTTGAATTTGGTCATGTTCACCAATGATATATGCAGAACAATTATGTGTGGCATCATGGTGTTTTTTCTTTATATGGTGAATGAATTCTTGGGCAGCTTCTTCTGTTTCTACTCGCTTCACATATCCAATAAATCTTGACTTTTGGATTATTATTTCATCAGAACCCTCATTTTTTACTGTAAAATACGTTGATAACATCCTTATTTTCCCCTTTTAATGTTATAATAAAGTAAAACTTTTCTACCGCCAATTAATCTGCGGTAAATTTAGAATAATCACTTAAAATGAATTATTTATCGTTTAAATGTTTAGTTAATAAGTACAGTATAGGACGAAAGATAACAGTTTGTAAATAAGTGGGACTTTTTGAGTGGTTCCTTAGTACCTGTAAAAACAAAGTATTTCTGCGTATGATTATATCATAGGTTGGTGTAAAAAAATGGTTATGAAACCAAGAATAAAACGTTTGGATGAGATTATCGACAAGATGGTTAATGTTGTCGAGGATAGTAAAGATGAAATATTTTATATTAGCGAGGATGCACGAGAGGAGTATGAACGACTTGTTATAGAATTAAATGAAACAAAAGATAAGGTATTGAAACATATTAAGGCAGAAAAAGAACTAAGTAAAAAGGTGCAGACTTCTAAAAGGCATCTATCCGAGGTAAGTAAATCTTTTGATCGCTATTCAGAAGAAGAAATCCGTGAAGTTTATGAAGTGACACATAATCTACAAACAAAGCTAATTATGCTACGAGAAAAGGAAAGAAACCTTAGACTGAAGCGTGATGACTTAGAAAGAAGGCTTATTGGATTAGAAAATACGATCAACCGTGCCGATGGATTAGTTGGTAAGGTATCAATTATTTTGCAATATTTAAATGAGGATTTCCAACAGGTAAATGAAATTCTAAAAGAGGCAAAAGAGAAACATAAATTTGGCTTAAAGATTATTGAAGCGCAAGAGGAAGAGAGAAGAAAGATATCAAGAGAAATCCACGATGGTCCAGCACAGATGCTTGCAAATATTCTATTACGTTCTGAAATAGTTGAAAGAACTGCTCGAGAAGAAAGTTTATTAATTGCTGTTGCAGAAATAAAGAACGTAAGGCAACTAATTAAACAATCCCTACAAGATGTCCGAAGAATTATATATGACTTGCGACCAATGACTTTAGATGATTTGGGATTGATTCCAACCTTAAATAAATATTTATCAACTACTGCTGAGTTTCATGAAGTATCCATTGATTTTACAGAATTTGGTACAGAAAAAAGACTTGAACCCGAATGTGAGGTAGTATTATTCCGGTTAATCCAAGAAGCAGTGCAAAATTCTATTAAACATGCAGATGCATCGCATATTCATGTGAAAATTGAAATCACAAAAAATCATATCATTGCTGTTGTTACAGATAATGGAAAGGGATTTGATCCATCGATTCAAAAGGATGACTCATTTGGTATTATAGGGATGAAAGAACGCGTTGATTTGTTTGGTGGAAAATTAGTTATTCAATCAAAAGTGAACAAAGGAACAAAAGTGATTATACGCATACCAAATCAATAGTTACCCAGCCTCCATGTGAAAAGATACTGTGAAAAAGAAGTATAAGGGAGTCGAGAAAATGAATACAGAAAAACAGGATATAGAACAGGATTTAAATACGAAGGAAAATATGGATACGGAACAAAAAGTGAAAGTCTTATTAATTGATGATCACAAATTATTTCGTGAAGGTGTTAGACGCATATTAGAATTCGAACCAGAATTTCATGTTGTTGCAGAAGGTAGTGATGGTTCTGAGGCAGAACAATTAGTGGAAGATTACCAACCAGATGTTATTTTAATGGACATTAATATGCCAAAAATGAATGGTGTAGAAGCTACTTCAGAATTAATTAAAAAATATCCAAATATAAAAATTATTATTTTATCTATTCATGATGATGAGAACTATGTAACACATGTGTTACAAACAGGTGCACAAGGATATTTATTAAAAGAAATGGATTCTGATTCATTAATTGAAGCAATTAAAGTAGTCAATGATGGGGGATCATATTTACATCCAAAAGTAACACATAATCTTGTTAAAGAATATCGTCTACTTACTAAAAGATCAAAAAAATCAGGTAGTAATTCCTCTCAAGCAAACAAAGATGACCCATTATATTTACTTACAAAAAGGGAGCGTCAAGTTTTACAATTATTAGCAGAAGGAAAAAGCAATAAAGCGGTGGCGGAATCATTATATATTAGTGAAAAAACTGTGAAGAACCATGTAAGCAGTGTTTTACAAAAGATGAATGTAAAAGACCGAACACAAGCAGTTGTTGAGGCTATTCGAAAAGGCTGGGTAGAAGTTGGGTAATAGAAGAATCCCTATCTTTCTTATTTCCTAGATGAATCGTAATTATTCGATGCATTTTTACAGATTATCATGTAAAATAGACACAAATGAGGTAAAGAGACGGAAAGGAAGGAACGCAATGAAAGTAGCTGTAATGACAGATAGTACAGCATATATTCCGAAAGAAATACGTGATAAACACGATATACATATGGTGCCTCTAAGTGTCTCCTTTAATGAAGAAGTATATAGAGAAGAAATTGATCTTACCACAGAAGAGTTTTATGAAAAAATGAGTCAAGCAAAAGAATTACCAAAAACTTCCCAGCCATCCATAGGGTTTATTACTGAAACATTTCAGAAAATCGCTGAAGATTATGATGCAGTTATTTCGATTCATTTATCAAGTGGAATCAGCGGTACATACCAAGCAGCAGCAAGTGCTGGTGAGATGATTGAAGGATTAAATGTATATCCTTTTGACTCAGAACTTAGTTGTATGGCACAAGGTTTTTATGTTCTCGAAGCAGTTCGATTAGCAAAACAAAATAAGACACCAGAAGAAATCATTGAACGTTTAAAGCAAATGAAACAGACAATGACTGCATATTTTATGGTGGATGATTTAACAAATCTTCAACGTGGTGGACGATTGAATGGTGCCCAAGCATTTATAGGTAGTCTTTTACAAGTTAAACCGATATTACATTTTGTTGATAAAATAATTGTACCTTTTGAAAAGATTCGGACACGAAAAAAGGCCATCAATCGAATTATGTCTATGTTAGATGAAGATGCTTCACAAGGAAAAGGTATGGAAGTTTCTTTTATTCATGGAAATAATGAGCAAGCAGCAAAAGACTTAGAAAACCGTTTCAAAGAAAAATATCCAAATATCGATACGAATATTAGTTATTTTGGTCCAGTAATTGGAACACATTTAGGGAATAATGCTATAGGCGTTTGTTGGTATATGAAATAAACTATAATATACAATGATTTTTTAGATACCTAACAGCTGCTAGATATTTCTGGCAGCTGTAAAACCCTCATATTCGATTAGAAAAGAGTTGATTTTATGAAATCACTATCTCTAAAATCCCCTTATGATATGTCGAATTTTGCGAAACTACTCACAGGAAAACTCCTTTTAAGAAATGAAATTCCTCTTGGAAATTTTATGATAGACTATTTATTGAAAAATAATCTCCTCCAATCAATTCAACCCATTTTAAATAAAAAGTTTCATACGGAATGTCTTCGCTGTGGCAACCAAAAAAATAATCTGTTTGCAGAAATACCATGTGCAATTTGTCAAAAAACACATCTATACTGTCGAAAATGTATTGAAATGGGAAGGGTAATGAAGTGCGAGCCCCTTTATGAATGGGTTGGAAAAACTCCAGTATGGTTGAAACATGAAAATCCTTGTACCTGGAAAGGAAAATTAACAGAAGACCAACAAAAGGCTGCCAAACAAATCGTTCAAACAATCCATAAGAGTGGGGAGGAGCTCTTGGTTTGGGCTGTCTGTGGAGCTGGAAAAACAGAAATGCTTTTCCCGGGAATAATTGAAGCTCTAAAACTAGGTAAACGGATTTGTATTACAACTCCTAGAGCAGATGTAGTACGTGAGTTAAAGCCCAGAATTCAACAAGCTTTTGCAGGTATTTCGATTGAAGCTTTATACGGTGGAAGTACAGATAAAGATGGGGTCGGACAAATCATTATCGCAACAACGCATCAACTTCTACGTTTTAAGGAAGCCTTTGATATGATGATCATAGATGAAATTGATGCATTTCCCTACCATCATGATTCCTCTTTACCATTTGCCACGAAACGTGCTCTAAAAAAGCACGGCTCCACAATTTATTTAACTGCAACCCCACGTGAAGAACAATACAGCCGAATAGTTAGTAAAAAATTACCCCATGTCTTTGTTCCAAAGCGTTATCATAATCATCCTCTTCCCGTTCCCCAACTAAAACTATGTCTCTTTTTAACACATCACCTTAACAAAGTAATCTTTCCAACAACTTTTCTAACTTGGTTAAGAAATAGAGAAAATGTAACTCGTCAATTACTTATTTTTCTTCCGACAATTAATCTTGCAGAAAAAATGTATCAAACATTTAAACAACAGACTTCAGAATATCGAACAACATTTGTCCATGCGGAGGATTCAAAACGAGAAGAAAAAGTAGAGTTATTTAGGAGAAAGGAAATTGATATTTTATTTACAACAACGATTTTAGAACGTGGGGTAACCTTTCCGGCCATAGACGTAGCTGTCCTGCATGCCGGTCATGATGTATTTGATGAAGCGGCTCTTGTTCAAATTGCTGGAAGAGCTGGCAGAAGTCCACAAGATCCTACTGGAGAAGTGTTATTTTTTCATGATGGAAAAACAGAAGCAATGGTAAAAGCTATAGAATCCATTCAGCTAATGAATAAGCGAGGTGGGTTTAAATGAGTTATTGTTTATGGTGTGCTTCAGAAATGATTACGGAAACAACATGGAGTAATTTATTATCCTTATCACAACCACAGAAATTATGTAAAACATGTAAAGGAAAACTCCAAATAATAACTGGAAATCGTTGTCAAAAGTGTAGTAGAGAATCGAAAAGTAAAATTTGTACGGATTGTAAATATTGGGGAAAGTTGTTAAAAAATAATGATCCCTTAGAAAAGAATTATTCTATTTATTCCTATAATGAGTTTATGAAAGAAGTTATTGCAAAGTGGAAATATCGTGGGGACTACGTGCTGGTGGAAATCTTTCAAACTGAATTTATACGTCATTTTAATACATACATTAAAAATCAAATGAAAGAAGCAATTATTATTCCCATCCCATTAAGCAAAGAAAGACTAGCGACAAGGAAGTTTAATCAAGCACAAGCTCTCACTTCGTTTATTACGCAGGACAAGATAAATATTTTAGAGCGTGTAAATAGTGAAAAGCAAGCAAAAAAATCTAGAATGGAACGAATTCAATCGGAAAACCCATTTAATTTACTAGAACCTATTAACAAACCAGTTATTCTTGTCGATGATATATATACAACAGGTACTACATTGCGTCATGTAGCACAAATTTTAAAAGATAATGGTTGTCCGTCAGTGTACGGATATACGTTAATAAGAGGTTAATATGTGATAAGATTAAAACATTAAGGGGAATGAGAAATGCCAGAATTAGCAAATTGCTCTAGTTGTGGTGCAGTTTTTGTGAAAGAGATACGTGATATTTGTCGGAAATGTTATCAAGAAGAAGAAAAAGCATTCCGTATTGTATATGACTTTTTACGTCAACGAACAAATAGAGAAGCTACATTAATTGAAATTGTTGAAGCAACCAATATAGAGGAAGCATTGATTATAAAATTCATAAAAGAAAATCGACTAAGACAATCACAATTTCCAAAGCTCACTTACCCTTGTGAGCGTTGTGGCAAGCAAATTACAACAGGAGAACTGTGTGATTCTTGTGTGAATGAATTACAAATGGATTTAAAAAGACATGAACAAGAAAAAGAAATAGAACAAAGAAACAGTAAACTTAAACAAGAACGTGAAAATACGTATGTCATTTTCGATGAGTTTACCAAAAAAACTGAAATTGACTGAATAGATCTTTTAGTGAGGTGTTTTTATGAAAATACATGGAACAAATCAATCAAATTTTAATCCATATAAAGATATATTGAAAAATAAGACAGATTCAAATCAAATAAAGAACAAAGGAGATCATTTGGAAATTTCTGAAGAAGCTAAGAAAATGCAACAAAAAAAAGATGTGGAAAAACAACGTGAGTCCCATATACAACAAATCAAACAAGCCATTGATCAAGGTGAATACGAAATTAATTTTACAAAGACCGCCAAAAAGATGATTGATTTTTGGTCTGGAAAATAAAAAAATCTCCAATTAAAGGGGAAGATTACCAATGTCTATAAAACCGATTTTTACATCGCTGCAAAAGTTAATTATGATTCATGACCGATTACTGGAATTATCTAAGCAAAAAACAGAGGCAATTAAACAGAACAGAATAGAAAATTTGCAAAGAATTATGATAGAAGAGAGAAAAAAGATTCAACAATTAGAACAGACAGAAGCAGAACGGAGAGAAAATGTTCAGGCATGGTTTGAAAAATATCAGCCAACCATATCCGAACATACAATTATTTCTATTTTACGATGTCTTGATAATGACAAGGAAAAACAAGAATTAAAGCAATTAACAGATGCACTAACAGAACAGTTGACCCAATTAAGGCAGCAAGAACAGTTAAATCAAACATTAACAAAACAGGCGTTACATTTTGTTCATTTTTCGTTAGATATGTTAAATCCTACGATTACAAATATAAATTATGGAAATCAAGAAGAACCAAATATAGAGAAGCGTTCTGTTTTTGATTCAAAGGCATAAGGAGTGAGAGTAGATGGGGACTTTTCATGGTTTAGAAATGGCAAAACGAGCGATGTTTACACAGCAGTCAGCAATTCACACGACAGGACATAATATTGCAAATGCGAATACAAAAGGATATACAAGACAGCGAGTGAACTTTCAAACGACAACCCCTTATCCTGTGCCAGGTAGAAATCAGCCACAAATTCCTGGTCAAATTGGAACAGGGGTAGAAGCAGGATCTATCGATCGGATACGTACACAATATTTAGATGCGCAATACCGTTCTGAAAATAGTAAAGCAGGCTATTGGAATACGGCCACTGAAGCGTTTTCCCGTATGGAAGAATTAATGAATGAGCCTTCTGAAAACGGATTATCTCATACGATGAATGAATTTTGGGATGCGCTACAGGTGCTTGGAAATAATCCTGAAAATACCGGTGCACGTTCTGTTGTGGCGCAACGTGGACAAGCAGTTGCAGAAACATTTAACTATATCTCTAACACTTTAGAATCTATCCGCTCCGATTTAAATAATCAAATTGATGTAACCGTAAAAGATGCAAATTCCTTAATAGAACGTATCGGGGAACTGAATCAACAAATTCAACAAATTGAACCGCACGGCTATGTGGCAAATGACTTGTATGATGAGCGTGACCGTTTAATTGATGAACTTTCCCAAATTGTGAATATAGAAGTTTCCTATCGAAAAAGTTCACCAAGTTCGAAAGATAATGCTGATGGTATTGCGACAATTGAGTTAATAGGTAGTCAAGGTGAAAAACTTGGTGTAAAACTAGTTGATGGTGAAAAAGGAGAACTTCAAAAGCTTACATATAATAGCACCGATCCCTCCTCCGTATCAGTTGGAGAAATGGGGTTTCCTATTTCAGGAGATAATGGTTCCTTGAATGCGTTAATTCATGCATATGATGACCATTATCCAGAAATGAAAATGAAAATGGATGAAATGGCGAAGGTTCTTCAAGAACAATTTAATGCTATTCATCAGGCAGGATATGATTTGAATGGTGAGAATGGTGTGGACTTTTTTAAGGGTGAAACTTCTGGCGACTTAGAGGTCAATCCTGATATTTTAAAGGATCCCACACTTATCGCTGTGTCAGGTAGGGATGATAAAAAAGGTGATGGTTCTAACGCGTTAAAGTTAGCAGAAATACTTTATGAACCACTTGAAAATACAGCATTAGGAGAAAATACGTCCATCAATGGCTTTTATCAAGCATTGATTGGTGAAATGGGTGTTAAAGCTCAAAAGGCCAATACAATGGCAAAAAACACGGATATTTTAAAAACACAAATTGATGGGCAACGTATGTCGGTAAGCTCTGTATCTTTAGATGAAGAAATTTCTAATTTAATTAAATTTCAACATGCGTACAATGCTGCAGCAAGGAATATAACAACGATTGACGAAATGATTGATCGAATTATAAATGGAATGGGAATCGTAGGAAGGTAGGTAGATAGAAAATGCGTGTAACTCAAAATATGCTATCCAATCAAATGCTCCGTAATTTATCAAATAACTACGATAAACTCAATAAATATATGGAACAGCTACATACCGGTAAAAAAATAACACGCCCATCGGAAGACCCTGTCGTTGCAATGAAAGGAATGGGCTATCGTTCAGAAGTAAGTAAAATTGAACAATACAAAAATAATGTAGGAGAAGCCCAAAACTGGATGGATAACTCAGATGAAGCATTAGATAAAATGTCGAAAGCTCTAGAACGATTATATGATTTATCTGTTCAAGGTAGTACAGATTCCTATAGTGAAAAAGAGCGTATCAATATGGCGAAAGAAGCGGAACAGTTGAAAGAGCATTTGAAAGACATCGCAAATACAAAAGTTGGTGGAAAGTATATTTTTAATGGAATTCAAACAGACCAATCACCAATTGAGAAGGAAAACCGGAATAATGATTCTGTTTTTATAGAAGTAGCATCTGGAACAAAATTGCAAGTAAATGTTTTACCAGAAGATATTTTAGGCGAAGATAACTCTGGATTATTTGCCACAGTAGAAGATTTTATTCATGCATTAAATGATAATGAACGGGATAATATTGAAAAAAGTATTGGTGAACTTCAAGCGCAAATGGACAATGTTGTTAATGCCCGAGCAGATTTGGGTGCCCGAATGAATCGACTAGATTTGATTGAAGATAGATTAGGACATCAAGAAATTGTTGCGAAAAAAATGATGTCAAATAATGAAGATATCGATTATGAAGTAGTAATTACGCAACTGATTACGCAAGAAAGTATTTTACGTGCATCTTTATCTGCTGGTTCAAGAACCATTCAACCAACCCTATTAGACTTTTTAAGATAATGTTTAGAAGCCCTGTCCTTGAAATTTAATGGGAGGGCTTTTGTTATGAATGGCGGTGAGTCAATGAAATTACCACAAATACAGATTAGAACGCAAATGGCTAAAATTGGGATAAAGCAAATACCAGGTGTGCAAGAAATAAAACAGCCTAAAGCAAATCTCACAATAAAGCAACCAAAGGCAGATTTACAAATGGAAGCAACTCCAAGTAAATTAACAATTGATCAAACAAAGGCATGGGAAGATATGGATTTAATGAATATTTTACGTCGAACAGAAAAACATGCGGAAGCTGGGTATGAAGGTTGGCTTGAAGGAATGGGGAGGCGAGCAGAACAAGGACAGGAATTAATGAAAATTGAGCACCAAGGAAATCCAATAGCAAATCAAGCGATAATAAACAGTGGAGAAGTAAAAAAACAGCTTGGTATTACATTTATTCCTTCTCCATCTTCTCTAAACATTCACTATGAACCAGGTGAAGTACATGTATCAAGTCAAGCAAATAAACCAATCATTCATGCAGAAATAAGTAGCCCAGAACATCACTATAAGCCAGGCCGTGTCGATATATCCATGGAACAATATGAAAATATCGAATTTGGTGTTACCTATGTATAACAATATATTCCCTGAAAGGTAGATAAAAAATGAAATTACATACAAGATATTTAGGTGAAGTTACGATCGACCCCGATAAAGTTCTCCATTTTCCTAATGGATTACCAGGTTTTCCGAAAGAAACAAAATTTGTATTGTTAGATTTACCCGGAAATCCTGTCTTTCAAACTTTACAATCTGTAAAAACAAGTGAAATAGCCTTTATTGTAACAAACCCATATCATTTTTATGCGGAATATACGTTTCATTTAGATAAGCAAATCATAGAGCAATTACGAATCCAAACAGAAGCAGATGTTATGGTTCTTTCAATTGTTACGATAAAAGACCCGTTTGATCAGAGCACACTTAATTTAAAAGCACCAATCATTATGAATGCAACAATAAAGATTGGAAAACAATATATTCTTAATGAGAACCATTTCCCGGTCAAGGCATCTATTAAATCAACTAAAGAGAAAGGGGAGTAATCATGCTAGTTTTATCCCGAAAAAAGAATGAGTCCATCCAAATCGGAGAAGATATCGAAATAAAAATACTTGCGATAGAAGGCGAGCAAATAAAACTTGGTATAAAAGCTCCCTCTGGTGTTGATATTTACCGGAAAGAAATTTATGTTGAAATCCAAAAACAAAATAATGAAGCAGCTAAACTTTCTTTAGATGTTTTACGTCTACTTAGTGGGACTAAAGAAGAATGAAATAAAACCTAAACTATTCTTTAAATTATACCGATATAAAGGAAAACGACGGTATAGGAGATGCGTAGTTGATGCAAATTGATCATGTGATTCATCAGTTAAATAATCAAATTTCTAATAACCCTCACTTTAACCAACAATCTTTCATAAAGCAAGAAGAACATGATTATCAACCTAGAATAGCTACTGTGAAACCAGAAGACGTAGAAAGAACAGTAAATAATCTAAATCGTTTCATGGAGCCATTACGCACAAACTTAAAATTCACGCTCCATGATGAGCTGAATGAATACTATGTAGAAGTAATTAACCCGATGACAGATGAAGTAATACGTGAAATCCCACCGAAGAAATTTTTAGATATGTATGCTGCGATGGCAGACTTTATGGGACTGTTAATTGATAAGAAAATTTAGAAGGAGTGATTGTCATGCGCATTGGTGGACTTGCATCAGGGATGAATGTCGATGAAATCATTGAAAAATTAATGACGGCGGAACGAATGCCACTTGACCGGATGGAACAAGACAAAACTACATTAACATGGAAACGAAATGCATTTCGTGATATCAATCTCAAGCTAAAAGAATTAGATGATATGATTTTAGATATGAAACTAAGTAAAACATATAATCCAAAAAACGTAACATCTTCCCAAGTAGGAGCTGTTACTGCATCTGCTTCTTCTAGTGCTTCGAATGGAACATTTAAGATTGAAGTAGAGAAATTAGCTACAGCAGCGATGAATATTGGAGAACCACTAGATGGCGATTTTAAGCCAAATGCGGAATTAGATGCATATTTAGGAACACATGAGTTCTATACATATGATGAAGAAGGAGAAAAAGAAACACATACGTTTGAAATAAAACAAGGTGACACATTAAATGATGTGATGAAACGGATAACAGAAAAAGACAATAATGTGCGTATGTTTTATGATGAACAACACAACCGAGTTATTTTAGAAACGACACGAACTGGTGATTATAATCAAGCTGAGTCAGGAGAAAAAGCCCCTGAAATTGTCTTTGATTCAAAGAATAATGCTTTTTTTGCTGATTTTTTAAAATTAGATCCTTCAAACGAAACTGGTGGAACAAATGCTGAATTTACATATAACGATCAATTAAAACTAGAATCAAAAGACAATAACTATACATTAAACGGAATTACATTTAACTTTACGAACGAAACAGAACAGAATTCACCGGCGATTATAACGGTGGATAATGATGTGGATGCCTCTTTTGAAAAAATAAAAGAATTTGTTGATAAATATAATGAAGTGGTTGATCAATTAAATGGTACACAGCGGGAAGAAAGATATCGTGATTATAAGCCATTAACAGAAGCACAAAAAGAAGAAATGTCAGAAAAACAAATTGAAATGTGGGAGGAAAAAGCAAAAAGTGGTATTTTGCGAGGAGAATCGATTATCTCGGATAGCTTATCTTCCATGCGCCAAAGTTGGTACACTGGAGTAAAAACAGATGGAGAATACACTCACTTATCACAAGTCGGTATTACAACAACAAAAAGCTATCTAGATGGTGGAAAACTAGAAATTGATGAGGACAAATTAAAAGAAGCATTACGTGAGGATCCACAGAGTGTGGAAAAGCTATTTTCTAATAATGTGGATGGACCAGACCGAGGGCTAATCAATCGATTAGAAGATTCTATCCAAGGAACTATGAAAAACATAGAGGAACGAGCAGGAAAAAGCTATAGCACATTAGAAGGCTATACTCTCGGGAAAAATATGAAGGATTTAAATAATCGTATTTCCGCATTTGAGAAAAAACTAGTCCACGTAGAAGATCGTTATTGGAGACAGTTCACAGCAATGGAAAAGGCTGTTCAACGAATGAATCAACAATCGATGCAATTATTGTCACAATTTGGTGGCCAATAGATTTAAGACAATTTTAGGAGGATGTAGGATGATTCCGAATAAAGCCTACCAAGCATATCAGAACAATGCCGTTCAAACAGCTTCAGGTGGTGAACTAACACTCATGCTTTATAACGGGTGTGTGAAGTTCATCAAACGTGCGATGAAAGATATGGAAGAAAATAATTATGAGAACAAAAATACAAATATACAAAAAGCTCAACGTATTATTCAAGAACTGATGGTAACACTTGATCCGAATGTAGAACTATCAAAACAAATCATGCCCCTTTACGATTATATGTACAGACGATTAACAGAAGCAAATACGTCTAATGAGATAGCATATTTAGAAGAAGTTCATGAATTTGTAGTAGAGTTTCGTGATACTTGGAAACAAGTATTACAAAAGGCGAAGCATCATGAACCGAAAAGGTCAAATGGATAATGGAAACACTAAAAAAAATCTATCAAATAACAATAGAAATAAATAAATTATTAGAAGGCCAAGATACAACAATAGAACGTCAGCAAATGATTGAGCAAATTTCAAGCCTTATAGAAAAAAGGGGCGAATATTTACAATTCATTCAACCCCCTTATACAGAATCAGAAAAAACAATTGGTAGAGAAATTGTCCAACTAAACAAAAAAATGGAAGCAAAAATGAATGCCTTGTTCACTGAATTAAAACAGGAAATGCAACAAATGAAGCAGCAAAGGAAATCAACACAATCCTACATCAATCCATATCGCGATGTACAGACAATGGATGGTATGTTTATGGATAAGAAAAAGTAAGCCATATAAAAAGTTGCTTTTATCGCGTATTAACTGGCTATAAGAGATCCACATAAAGAATTGGAGCTCAAGAATTATAAGTGGAGGGTCAACAGCCAGTAAAAGGCCCGATTCGTTCAACTAACAATCAGTGGGAGATGAAGAAAACTCCCACTGATTGAAGTTTCATTTTATTGGAATAATAGTTGAAAAGTTCTGCATAAAAAAAGAATATAAAAATACTAACAAATGTGCCAGCTTTATGAAAAAAGTGGTTTAAGCAAGATTTTTAAGGGGAAACATAGTATACTAGAAACATAGAGTCATAATAGAATTTAAAGGGGGACACTTTCATGAATTATATTATTCGTGGTGAAAACATTGAGGTAACAGGGGCTATTCGTGAATATGTGGAAAAGAAAATTAATAAATTGGAAAGATATTTTGATACTCCACCAACCTCAGATGTTCATGTGAACTTAAGTGTCTATAATGATGCACAAACAATTGAAGTTACTATTCCAATGACAAACTTACTTTTACGCGCTGAAGAAGAACATGCGGATTTATATGCTGCAATTGATTTAGTTGTAGATAAACTAGAGAGACAAATTCGCAAACATAAAACAAAAGTTAATCGCAAGTTTCGCCAAGAGGGATCTCCACGTTATATTTTTGCGGAGCTTGAAAAAGAAAGAAGAGAAAAAGAAGAAGAAGAATCTGACGAAATTGAAATTGTTCGTACAAAACGCTTTAACTTAAAACCGATGGACTCCGAAGAAGCTATTTTACAAATGGATATGTTGGGTCATAGCTTCTTTGTATTTACTAATGCGGATTCTGGAGATACAAATGTTGTTTATCGCCGTAAAGACGGTCGCTACGGCCTAATTGAGCCACATATGTAAGATTATTATTAAGACGGGACACTATATAAAATGGTGCCCCGTCTTTTTTCTATGAATTTCTATCGTGACTGCGAAAGCCCCCACTGATTGAAGTTTCACTTTACCGCAGATTAACTGGCTGTAAAACCTCCACATCAAGAATTTAGGATATTCAAGAATAATAGGTGGAGGCTCAACAGCCAGTAAAGGCCCGATTCGTTCAACTAACAATCAGTGGGAGATGAAGAAAACTCCCACTGATTGAAGTTTCACTTTATCGCAGATTAACTGGCTGTAAGACCTCCACTTCAAGAATTCGGGATATTCAAGAATAATAGGTGGAGGCTCAACAGCCAGTAAAGGCCCGATTCGTTCAACTAACAATCAGTGGGATAAGAAAGCCCCCACTGATTGAAGTTTCACTTTATGTACGTATGTACATATTTTTTCAATTGTATGTCGAAAATTGATGAACACTTTTCTATTTTTGAAATTTAAAAGCTAAAATTGACATAACTCACTTGAAACTATGCCGAAAACATGTCGAACAGCATAGAAAAAGCGTTTTTTCATGTCGAATAAATTGCGTTTTTTGAAAAATGACAATTGGGACTTTTTGCTCATTTATGTTATAAATAAAATACAACATCAAAGGGGAGGAAGATAAATAAAAAAACAAAAACAGAATGCTTTTATTAATATGAATAGAAAATAATACATTAGATTAGTAGCGGTGGTGGAGATTAAATAATAACAATCAGCTATATAATTCCACGTTTCACCAACCTCCAATAATCCTCGGTTATACCTCGCTGTTTCTACATAAAAAGAGTAGTTTACCCTAGACTACTCTTTTTTGATTTCAAATGTATTACGTTTAATGGAAGTTGTCATAGTTCCTTTAAAAATGTTATGATTAAATATGGATTCTTATATTTAATCAGTATATATAATCATATACATTTGTTTACGATTTTTATAGAATAGAATAGTCTATTTATTGAATAGAGGAGCGTTTAGGATGGTCAAATTTTTAAAGAAAATATTTGGTGACGGTAACCAAAGGAAGCTAAAAAAGTTAGAAAAAATTGTACAAGAAATCGAAGCGATAGAACCAGAATATGAACAACTATCAGATGAACAATTGAAGGAAAAAACAAACGCATTTAAACGCCGCTACACAGATGGAGAAAGCTTGGATGAATTACTTGTAGAGGCATTTGCTGTTGTACGTGAAGGTTCTAAGCGTGTACTTAACATGCGTCCTTTTCCAGTTCAATTAATAGGTGCTATCGCAATGCATGAAGGTAATATTGCGGAGATGAAAACAGGGGAAGGAAAAACATTAGCTGCGACCATGCCAGCTTACTTAAATGCGTTATCCGGTAAAGGTGTTCATATTATTACGGTGAACGATTATTTAGCAGACCGTGATGCTGTTGAAATGGGTCAATTATTTGAGTTCCTTGGTTTAACTGTTGGATTAAATGGAAATGGCCTTTCTAAAGAGGAAAAAAGGGAAGCATATCAAGCAGATATAACCTATGGTACAAATAATGAATTTGGATTCGACTATTTACGTGACAATATGGTACTTTATAAAGAACAAATGGTACAACGTCCATTGAACTTTGCGATTATTGATGAGGTAGACTCCATTTTAATTGATGAGGCAAGAACACCATTGATTATTTCAGGAACTGCTGAAAAGTCAACCTCTTTATATATACAAGCGAATGCTTTTGTGAATACATTAATACGTGAAACAGATTACACATATGATGAAAAAACAAGAGGAGTACAACTAACAGAAGAGGGAATTAATAAAGCAGAGCGGTATTTTTCAATTGAAAACCTATTCGATTTAAATCATGTTTCCTTAACCCATCATATTAATCAAGCATTAAAAGCACATGTTGCGATGCAAAGAGACACAGATTATGTTGTAAATGATGGAAGTGTTGTTATTGTGGATCAGTTCACTGGTCGTCAAATGGAAGGACGTCGTTATAGTGATGGATTGCATCAAGCAATTGAAGCAAAAGAAGGTTTGGAAATACAAAATGAAAGTATGACACTTGCTTCGATTACCTTCCAAAACTTCTTTAGAATGTATAACAAATTAGCAGGAATGACAGGTACGGCGAAAACAGAGGAAGAGGAATTTCGTAATATTTATAATATGGACGTTATTGCTATTCCTACTAACAAACCAGTCATTCGTGATGATAAACCAGATATGATTTATAAAACGATGGAAGGTAAGTTCCGTGCTGTTGTTGAGGATATTAAAGAAAGAAATAGAAATGGTCAGCCTGTCTTAGTGGGAACAGTAGCTGTTGAGACTTCTGAACTTATTTCTGACCTTTTAAAAAAGGCGAAAATTAAACATAATGTATTAAACGCTAAAAATCACTTTCGTGAAGCAGAAATAATTGAACATGCTGGACAAAAAGGTGCTGTAACAATTGCTACAAACATGGCTGGTCGTGGAACAGATATTAAGCTTGACGAAGATGTTTTAACACTTGGTGGACTAGCTGTTATCGGTACAGAAAGGCATGAATCACGTCGGATTGATAACCAGCTTCGTGGACGTTCTGGCCGTCAAGGTGATGAAGGTATGTCACAGTTCTATTTATCAATGGAAGATGAGCTGATGCGCCGCTTTGGCTCTGATAATTTAAAAAATATGATGGATCGTTTAGGGATGGATGACTCCCAGCCAATTGAAAGTAAAATGGTCTCTCGTGCGGTAGAGTCAGCACAAAAGAGAGTCGAAGGAAATAACTTTGATGCAAGGAAAACCATTCTTGCTTATGATGATGTTTTGCGTGAACAAAGAGAAATTATTTATAAACAACGTTTCGAGGTCATTGATGCTGAAAATGATGAAATAAGGAAAATCATCGAACAAATGATTCAATCGTCTATCAGGCGCGTTGTTGATATGCATACACAAGATGATGATGAAAGCAATTGGGATTTAAAAACTATTATTGAATATGCCCATGGGAATTTATTATCAGCAGAAGATATTTCAATAGATGAGATAAGAGGAAAAGATACAGAAGAAATTATCGACTTGATCATGCAGAAAACAAGTAAAAAATATGATGAAAAAGAAGAAGAATTAACCTCAGAACAAATGCGAGAATTCGAAAAGGTTATTTTATTGCGAACTGTCGATACGAAATGGATGGATCATATTGACCAAATGGATCAGCTGCGTCAAGGAATTCATTTGCGGGCATATGGACAAAATGACCCGTTACGCGAATATCAATTAGAAGGGTTCTCGATGTTTGAGGAAATGATTGCCAATATTGAAGATGAGGTTGCAAAATACATTATGAAAGCTCAAATACGCGATAATTTAGAACGAAAAGCTGTTGCTAAAAATACACAGGCAGTTTCTGGTGGCCAAAATGAAAAAGAAAAGAAGCGCCGCCCAGTCGTACGAAAAAATCGTGTAGGTAGGAATGATCCATGTCCATGTGGAAGTGGTAAAAAATATAAAAACTGTCACGGACAATAAAAGATAAAGATTCTCTCGTCAAGTGGTGCTTACTGTGCCATTTGATGCTTGTTTTTTTTAAAGGAAAAAGAAATTTTTTAATTACTGAGGTGGGTTTGAAATGGAATTTGGAGAAATAAAAAGCGAATTAGAACAAATGAAAACGCGTATTGCGCAATTTAGGGGGTCTCTTTGACTTAGATGAAAAAAAAGAACGAATAAAAGAGTTGGAGTTGGAAATGCTAGAGGCCGATTTCTGGGATAACCAAAAAGAAGCACAGTCTGTTATTAATGAAATGAACGGATTGAAGCATTTACTAGAAGGATTTGAACATATTACAACAATCCTTGAAGATTTAGAAATATCCTTTGAATTGATTAAAGAAGAAAATGATGAAGAATTATTGGATGAATTAATCCACGATTTGGACCCATTTCGTAAAAAGATAAATGACTTTGAATTAGAACTATTATTAAGTGAACCATATGATGCAAATAATGCTATATTAGAATTACATCCTGGTGCAGGTGGAACTGAATCCCAGGATTTTGCAAGTATTTTACTAAGAATGTATCAGCGTTGGGCAGATGATATGCAGTATAAAGTAGATATCCTAAACTACTTACCTGGTGAAGAAGCAGGTGTAAAAAGTGTCACATTACTTGTCAAAGGCCATAATGCGTATGGTTATTTAAAAGCAGAAAAAGGGGTACATCGCCTTGTAAGAATCTCACCGTTTGATTCTTCAGGACGCCGTCATACTTCTTTTGTTTCATGTGATGTTACCCCAGAATTAACTGGTGATGTCGATATTGAAGTGAAATCTGAAGAAATTAAAATTGACACATACCGAGCTAGTGGAGCAGGCGGTCAGCATGTAAACACAACCGACTCAGCTGTAAGAATTACACACACACCAACAAACACAATTGTAACTTGTCAAAATGAACGTTCTCAAATAAAGAACCGTGAGTCAGCAATGAAAATGTTGAAATCAAAATTATATCAATTAGAAATTGAAAAACAACAGGAAGAATTAGCTGAAATTAGGGGAGAGCAAAAAGAAATTGGCTGGGGAAGCCAAATCCGTTCTTATGTTTTTCACCCTTATACGATGGTAAAAGACCATCGGACAAACGTTGAAGTAGGAAACGGACAAAGTGTTATCGATGGAGAAATAAGCCCATTTATTGATGCTTATTTAAGACAGCAAATGCACTAAAAAAGTAATGGAAATAATAGGTTATTTGAGGTAAACTTGGAAATTCATTATTTCGACACATTTTATTTCAAGTGTTGTTATGTCAACGTTTATCGATAAAGGTAGAGTGGAATTATTAAAAAAATCTTAGTAAATTAGTTTTAATTTTTTTGATATAGGTTATAATATTATATGAATGATTTAGTAAAAAATGTTAGGGGGATTTTTAACATGAAGAAATGGTTAATGGCAGTAGTCTTTGGTTCTGCACTTGTCTTAGGAGCATGTGGCGGTGGCGGCGACGACGCGTCTGATGATGGAGCAGCTACTGATGATGCTGGTGAGACAACAGAAGAAACAGCTTCTGCTGGTGAAGATATCTATAAAAGTAACTGTGCTGCTTGCCACGGTCAAGATTTATCTGGTGCATCAGGTCCGGCATTAGATAAAGCAGGTGCAACTTATGGTGCAGATGAAATTGTGGATATCATCCAAGAAGGTACTGGTTCAATGCCAGCACAAAAACAAGTATCTGAAGAAGATGCAAAAACACTTGCTGATTGGTTAGCAGAGAAAAAATAAAAATACGTAAGAAAAAAGCTTGATCCAATATTGGATTAAGCTTTTTTTATTGCCAAAAATCATAAAAGGAAGTAACTGCATGAATGGATAAAAATACCACTAATTTTACATAACTTGAAAAAATGTGACAAAGCAATACAAAGTGAAATATATTTGTAATGAAATTTAACCTGAAAATTTGTAGAAAAATGTTATACTATATAAGGATTAAATAATAAATGTAATTAAAACGTGGTCAACACACAATTAAAAATAGATAAAAAATACATAAAATATAAAAGGTGAATGTTAATGATAGTAATGAAAGATGTCCACAAAAAATATCCAAATGGTGTAACGGCACTAAATGGAATAACTGTAAATATAGATAAAGGTGAATTTGTTTATGTTGTTGGACCGAGTGGTGCTGGTAAGTCCACTTTTATAAAATTAATATATCGCGAAGAAAAACCAACAACAGGAATAGTAAAGATTAATAATATAAATACTAGTGAATTAAAAGAAAAGAACGTGCCGTATTTACGCCGAAAAATTGGGGTTGTTTTCCAAGACTTCAAATTATTACCAAAACTAAGCGTCTATGAAAATATTGCATTTGCTTTAGAAGTAATAGAGGAATCCCCACGCAATATTCGTAAGCGTGTTATGGAAGTACTAGATTTGGTAGATTTAAAGAATAAAGCACGTTTTCTACCCAGTGAATTATCTGGTGGAGAACAACAACGGGTATCAATTGCCCGGGCAATTGTTAATAAACCTGAAATTGTAATTGCTGATGAACCAACCGGAAACTTAGACCCTGAAACATCGTGGGAAATTATGCGTGTATTTGAAGAAATAAGTGAGCGAGGTACAACAATGATTATGGCAACACATAGTAAAGAAATCGTAAATAAAATGAAAAAACGCGTTATTGCAATTGAAGACGGTATTATTGTGAGAGATGAATCCCGAGGTGATTATGGCTATGAAAATTAGTACACTTAAACGTCATTTTCGGGAAGGAATAAAGAATATCTTTAGAAACGGTTGGATGACAGTGGCCTCGATTGGTTCTGTTACTGTGACTCTATTACTTGTTGCAGCATTTCTAACGATTATTTTAAATCTAAATCATATGGCACAAAATGTAGAAGATGATGTCATTGTTAAAGTACTCATCGATGTAACTGCAGATGATAATGAAGTAAAAGAACTTGGAGAATCTATTAAACAATTAGATAAAGTTGATTCTGTTGTATTTTCATCAAAAGATGATGAATTAGAAAACTTGGTTGACAGTATGGGAGAAGAAGGGCAATCATGGGAATTATTTGAACAGGACAATCCATTAAACCATGCTTATATAATAAAAGCAAAAGAACCAGCAGATACGGTTGAAATTGCAGAAAATATCCGTACATATGATCATATTCATAAGGTGACATACGGAAAAGAGGTTGTAAATCAATTATTTGAGTTTAATGAAAATGCGAGAATTGTTGGTATCGTTTTAATTATTGGACTTGTGTTCACTGCTATATTCCTTATTTCCAATACAATTAAATTAACCATTATGGCACGGAGCACAGAAATTGGAATTATGAAATTGGTTGGAGCAACAAATGGTTTTATACGCTGGCCATTCTTTATTGAGGGAATGCTGTTAGGTATAATTGGATCTATTCTTCCAATTGCTTTCTTACTAATAGGCTATTATTATCTTGTCGAAAAAATTGTTATTAATGTACAAATTCCGTTCTTTGAATTATTACCTTTCTATCCATTTGCATGGCAAATTTCACTAGTTATTTTTGCAATTGGTGCTTTAATTGGAATTTGGGGCAGTGTTATGAGTGTACGTAAATTCCTTAGAGTATAAAAAAACGATTCAATGGATTATGTACTAGATTGATAGCTGGAATAGAAATAGTTTGTTAAAAGGGAGAGGGGAATATAATTGAGGAATAAGTTAGTATATATTACTGCGGTTTTCTTGTTTCTTTTCACAGTAAATATTAGTACAGGAAGTGTTAAGGCAGAATCCGTAAGTGATGTGAAAAATAAAATCAATGAATTAGATGAAAAGAAATCAAAACTTGAGGAAAAAAATGGTTCTTTACAATCAGATAAGGCCAATGTTAATGGAAAACTTGATAAAAACTTGGAAAAACAATCAGACGTAAAGAATGAAATGGAAGTCATTGATTCAAAGTTAACAAAAACAACATCCTCTATAGAAAAAAAGAAAAATGAAATTGATAAAACTAATGAAAAAATGAATCAACTAAAAGAAGAAATTGTGCAATTAAAAGACCAAATTAAAAATTTAGAAAAAGAAATTAAAGAATTGCAAGAGAGTATCATGAAACGAGAAGCACTTTTAAAAAATCGCCTCCAATCTATTCAAGAAAATGGAGGGAAAATGAATTACATAGAGGTACTACTCGGATCAAAAAGTTTTACGGAATTTATTGGAAGAACTTCTGCTGTAAATACTATTATGGATTCAGATAAAGATATCATGGAATCATTAGAAGCCGACAAAAAAGCATTAGAATCTAAAAAGATAGAAGTAGAACAAAAGAAAGAAAAAGTAGAAGAAAACAAGAAAAAAGTAGAAGCCAACAAGGTAGAGTTAGATAAACAGAAAGCTGAATTGGACAATCTAAAAGGAAAACTTGATAAACAACTAGCAACAAAAGAGAAAATTCAAGCAAAACTAGAAGATGAACATGAAGAGTTGGAAAATTATAAAGTAAGTATTGAGGAAGAACAAGAAGTTTTACGCAAACAGCAAGCAACAGCAGCTAAGGCAAAACAATTAGCTCAAGATCAATTAAAAGAGCTAGAACAAGAAGCAGCTCAACAACAGAAACAAAGCCAGAGTGATAGTGGTTCATCAGGTTCCAAGGAACAGGCTTCTGCTTCACCAAAACCATCTTCAGGTGGAGGTACTTTCAGTTACCCAGTATCTGGTCCAATTACATCAGGTTTTGGCCCAAGAAGTTGTACGGGATGTAGTTCCTTCCATCATGGACTTGATTTTGGTGTTGGAATTGGTACGCCAATATATGCTTCTGCACCTGGAGTTGTATCCATGGTTAGCACAGAATATGACGGCAGCATGAATGGCTATGGAAATGTGGTATTAGTAACCCATAATATTAAAGGAAAAACATATACTACATTATATGCACATTTAAATAGTATTTCCGTGTCTGAGGGACAAGCTGTTGGAAAGGGTCAATCCATTGGACAATCTGGGAATACAGGTAATTCAACAGGTCCACATTTACATTTTGAAATTCATAATGGATATTGGAAATCAAAAAGCGGGATTAATCCACTATCCTATTTACAATAGAAAATTAGCTTCTAACATGAAAGACATCACATATTTTTATGTGATGTCTTTTTTTAATTAGAATATGAATATTATTAGTGGTAAAATGGTATGTAAATCATTTTACAATGTTTCGATAATAATATTATTATTTTTGAAATACATTTGAAGGTGGGATAATGAATGAAGAAAGTGCGGATTACTTTTTGGACCTTAGCAATATTGTTGATTGGGTTTGCTGGTGGAATATATTTGTTTGGCTCTAATTCAAATGTACAGCAGCAATCTAATTCCTCTGGTAGTATCATGATGGAACAAGCGGTAGAGCCTCCAGAGAAAATAAAAAAAGTTATTCAGACATACAATTTAATTAAAGAGAATTACGTTGAAACAGTAGAGGACCAACAATTGATTGAAGGTGCCATCCAAGGAATGTTGACCTCACTTGAGGATCCTTATAGTTCATACATGGATATTGAAACAATGGAACAATTTAGTGAGCAAATCGAATCTTCCTTCGAAGGAATTGGTGCAGAAGTTAGTATAGTAAACGGGAACGTAACGATTGTTGCACCGATAAAAAATTCACCAGCTGAAAAGGCTGGCTTACGTCCAAATGATCAAGTTCTAAGTGTCGATGGTGAAAGTTTAGAGGGTCTTGATTTAACAGAAGCTGTATCCAAAATCCGGGGTGAAAAAGGATCAGAAGTAGTCTTAGAAATAATTAGACCAAGTGCTTCTGATGTCATGGAAATCAAACTGAAACGTGACACAATTCCAATTGAAACGGTTTATTCGAAAATGAAAAAGGTAAACAATAAAAAGACAGGAATCATTGAAATTACGAATTTTTCAGAGCGGACAGCGGAAGAATTCGCAGAACAATTAATGAATTTAGAAAATGATGGGATGGAAGGATTAATCATTGATGTTCGTGGAAACCCTGGAGGATTATTAGATTCTGTGGAAGAAATTGTCGGCCACTTTGTACCAGAAGATATCCCATATATTCAAATTGAAAATCGTGAAGGACAAAAAGAGGAACGTTACACGGACTTAAAAGAGAAGAAAAAATACCCAATCGAAGTAATTATAGATGAAGGTAGTGCATCAGCTTCCGAAATACTTGCTGTCGCATTAAAAGAAATAGGGTATGATATTGTTGGAACAAATAGTTTTGGAAAAGGTACAGTACAGAATGCGGTTCCACTCGGAGATGGAAGCACAGTAAAACTAACCTTTTTTAAATGGTTGTCACCTAAAGGGAATTGGATTCATGAAGAAGGTGTTGAACCAACAGTAAAAGTAGAACAACCCGATTATTATTTTTCTAATCCTGTTCAAATAAAGAAGCCATTGTCCTATGATCGTGCAGGGGCTGAAATTAAAAATGTTCAGCAGATGTTAATAGGAATTGGATATAATACAGAAAGAGACGATGGATATTTTGATAAATCCACTCAAAAGGCTGTAAAGAAATTTCAAAAGGACCATGATTTAAAAGAAACGGGTAAAGTTGATAAGCAAACAGCAGGTGTAATTGAAGCAGCTTTAATTAAAAAAATTCGTAGTGGTGAAGATGATCAGCAGTTAGAAGAAGCCCTAGAAAACTTATATAAATAAACATCATCCGCGGATATACCGCGGGTTGTTTATATTATTTACGTATATATACTATATATTGGACAAGCAACAATTATTATGATTAAACAATGAAAAACGATATGTGGGGTGAATGAAAATGATAGAATCATGGTCCATCGAATTAGGAAAGGCTATAGGGAAGTTCTTTTTAAATCCGTTATTTTATTGGTCTTTTATTTTCCTTTTTTTAATAGGATATGCACGTATTAAATTAGAACGAGTAAATTTTGGAACGAAAGTTTTTAATTTATTTTCTGAATGGAAAAATACATGGCTTTTTTCTATTAGTTATGGCTTATTCATCTCCCTTATATGTCTTGGGGTTGGTGTTGTATTTTCAGTTGAAACATTAGTATTGATGAGTGCAATTATCATTTTACTCAGCCTTACTTTTAAAGTATCGCTCTTATCACCTAGTTATACGGTTGGTGTGACTTTTATTGTACTGCTTTTTTTGCCTATATTATTAAGCGAACAACAATGGGTAGATGCCAACTTATTTACAAATATAAATTTTACTGGACTGACCATTATCTTAGCTCTATTTATCTTCGCAGAAGCTATTATGCTAATTCGTATCAAACGAAATGAAACACTACCAAGTCTGACATTAAGTAATCGTGGTTCTTGGATTGGACAGCACCATGTAAAAAAGTTAGCACTTATTCCATTTTTGACATTGGTTCCAACGGGTGCGATTACATCTATTGCTCCGTTTTGGCCTTATATCCCGCTTGGTTCAGAAGAAACATATAGTTTAATTGCTGTACCTTTTCTTATTGGCTTTGATTATAAAGTAATCGGATCACTTCCACAAACTGTCGCTAAACACCTGGGTAAACAGACATTCTTGTTGGGATTTCTTGTCCTCGTACTTGCAATTGGGAGTATCTATGTATCACCTTTGTCTCTAGCTGCAATTATTATTGCTATTATAGGAAAAGAATTTATAAACTATAAATTTCGAACAAAAGATAAAGAACAATCTCCTTACTTTTATCAAGAGGAAAATGGTTTGAGAATTTTGAGTATGATTCCTGGAACTCCTGCAACACGGTTACAAATTCGAGTTGGAGAAATTATTATAAAGGTGAATGAAAGAACAATTTCTAATGTAGAAGATTTTTATTATGCACTACAAGAGAAAGGGGCGCATTTTAAGTTAGAAGTGATGGATGATAAAGGTGAAATTCGCTTTATTCAAGGTGCCATGTATGAAGGCGATCATCATGAGCTTGGCCTCATCTTTACAGACTCTCCATTTCGTGAAAAAAATCAACATGAAAAACAAGAGGTCGTTTAATTGATGATCTCGATTTAAAAAATCTGTTCGATGAGGACAGATTTTTTAAATCGCTATTTTTCGCAGACTAACTGGCTGTAAGACCCACACTGATTGAAGTTTCACTTTATTCCAATAGAAAAGAATCGAATATTCGTTCGTATGTATGTTATAATAAATTCGTGTTTAATAATATATAAGAAATTTAAATATAGATGTACATTATAAATATATGATGGAATGGAGGCGGTACAAGTGGAAAATCAATTTGAGTTAGTATCAACATTTCAACCACAAGGTGACCAACCACAAGCAATTAAGGAAATCGTGGATAAAGTGTTAGCTGGTCAAAGGAAACAAACATTACTTGGTGCAACAGGAACGGGAAAAACATTTACTATTTCGAATGCTGTGCATGAAATTAATCGACCAACACTTGTGATTGCCCATAATAAAACATTAGCAGGACAATTATATAGTGAATTTAAGGAGTTCTTTCCTAATAATGCAGTTGAGTATTTTGTTAGTTATTATGATTACTATCAACCAGAAGCATATGTCCCATCATCTGATACATATATCGAAAAGGATGCAAGTATTAATGATGAGATTGATAAATTGCGACATTCTGCTACATCATCTCTTTTCGAACGAAGTGATGTTCTAATTGTAGCAAGTGTTTCATGTATTTATGGGTTAGGTTCTCCAGAAGAATATAGAAGCCAAGTGTTATCCTTACGTATGGGGATGGAAAAAGACCGTGACCAATTGCTGCGTGAACTTGTTGATATTTTGTACACAAGGAATGATATAGATTTTCAGAGGGGAACATTTCGAGTTCGTGGAGACTCTGTTGAAATTATTCCTGCATCACGTGAAGAACATTGTATTCGAGTGGAGTTTTTTGGTGATGAGATCGATCGAATTCGGGAAGTTGATGCTTTAACAGGAGAAATAATTGGAGATAGAGAACATGTGGCCATTTTCCCAGCGTCACACTTCGTTACCCGTGAAGAAAAGTTAAAAAAGGCAATTGTTAACATAAAAAAGGAATTGGAAGAAAGGCTAAAAGAATTAAACGAAGAAGGCAAGCTCCTGGAGGCCCAACGTCTAGAACAACGTACAAATTATGATATTGAAATGATGGAAGAAATGGGATTTTGTTCTGGTATAGAGAATTATTCCCGTCACCTTACATTTCGTGAGGCAGGATCAACACCATATACATTACTTGATTTCTTTCCGGACGATTATTTGATTGTTATTGATGAATCACATGTCACTTTACCACAAATAAGAGGAATGTATAATGGAGACAGAGCAAGAAAACAAGTTCTTGTTGATCATGGATTTCGCTTGCCATCAGCCTTAGATAACCGTCCATTAAAATTTGCAGAGTTTGAGAAAAAGGCAAATCAATTGATTTTTGTTTCTGCAACTCCTGGTCCATATGAAATGGAACATGCACCAGATGTGACAGAACAAATTATTCGACCGACTGGGTTATTAGATCCAAAAATTGATGTACGCCCGATTAAAGGTCAAATTGATGACTTAATTGGTGAGATTAACAAACGAATAGAAAGAAATGAGCGTGTTCTTGTCACCACATTAACAAAGAAAATGTCTGAAGACCTTACGGATTATTTAAAAGACCTTGATATGAAGGTTGCTTATCTGCATTCTGATATTAAAACATTGGAGCGAATTGAAATTATCCGTGATTTACGAATTGGAAAATATGATGTATTAATAGGAATCAACCTATTACGAGAAGGTTTAGATATACCAGAAGTATCTTTAGTTACTATTTTAGATGCAGATAAAGAAGGGTTTCTCCGTTCCGAGCGTTCTCTAATCCAGACAATGGGAAGAGCCGCCCGAAATGAAAACGGAGAAGTAATTATGTATGCGGATAAAATAACAGATTCTATGCGTGTAGCAATTGATGAAACAAATCGTAGACGTGAAATTCAAATGGAATATAATGAAAAACACGGAATTACTCCGAAAACGATTAAAAAAGAAGTACGTGATGTCATCCGTGCTACAATGGTTGCAGAAGATGAAGAGCAAACATATGAACCTAAAGCAAAAAGCTTCCGTAAAATGCCTAAGAAAGAAAAGGAAAAGATTCTTCAAAATATGGAAAAGGAAATGCGAGAAGCTGCTAAAGCACTAGACTTCGAACGTGCTGCAGAGTTACGAGATATTATGTTTGAGTTAAAAGGAGAAGTATAAGACTAGCCTGCCTTATATACGGCTGGTTAAACGATACATTTTATGTGGAAGGATGAACTTGTTCATGCCTAGTAAATCAATCCAAATTAAAGGTGCCAGAGCAAATAACTTAAAAAATATTGAGCTTGATATTCCTAAGAATAAATTAGTTGTCATGACTGGCTTGTCTGGCTCAGGAAAATCATCGTTAGCTTTTGATACGATTTATGCAGAAGGTCAAAGGCGATATGTGGAATCTTTGTCTTCTTATGCGAGACAATTCCTTGGTCAAATGGATAAACCAGATGTAGATATGATTGAAGGATTGTCACCAGCAATTTCTATTGATCAAAAAACAACAAGCAAAAACCCCCGTTCCACTGTTGGGACAGTAACTGAAATTTATGATTATTTACGATTATTATTTGCCCGAGTAGGACGACCGATTTGTCCGAAACACGGAAATGAAATTAGCTCACAGACTATACAACAAATGGTTGATCATATAATGGAATATCCTGAGCGGACCCGGTTACAAATTTTAGGTCCGGTTGTATCCGGACGAAAAGGGGAACATATTCGGACATTAGAAAAGTTAAAACAAGAAGGATATGTTCGTCTACGTGTTGACAAAGAAATGCGTGAAATCACAGAAGAAATAAAGTTAAATAAAAATAAAAAGCATTCGATAGAAGTTGTAGTTGACCGAATTATTGTTAAACCAGGGGTGGAAGGCCGACTAAGTGATTCCCTCGAAACTGCCTTATCTTTAGGTGAAGGAAATGTCATTGTTGATATATTGGAACAAGAGGAAATTATATTCAGTGAAAATCATGCCTGTCCAATTTGTGGTTTTTCAATTGGAGAACTAGAACCACGACTTTTTTCATTCAACAGCCCATATGGGGCATGTCAAACATGTGATGGATTAGGTAAGAATTTAGAGGTAGATGTTGATTTAGTTATTCCGGATTGGAGTAAAACATTAAAGAATCATGCAATTGCAGCTTGGAAACCAATCAGTTCCACATACTATCCACAATTATTAAAAAGTGTTTGTGAGCACTACGGTATAAATATGGATATTCCTGTAAAGGAAATTCCAGAGGAGCAAATGAATCGGATTTTATATGGTAGTGGTGATGAGAAGATTCTCTTTCATTATGTAAATGACTTTGGTAAAAAAAGAGATCAAATGATTTACTTTGAAGGTATAATCAACAACATTTCTCGTCGTTACAATGAAACATCTTCTGACTTTACTCGTGAAAAATTAGAGGATTATATGGCAGAAAAAAATTGCCCGACATGTAAAGGATATCGTTTAAAAAAAGAAGCGTTAGCAGTTTTAGTCGGCGGAAAACATATTAGTGAAGTGACAGATTATTCCATTGTAGAAGCAATGCAGTTTTTTCATTCGCTTGAATTAACCAAAAAGGAAAAACAAATTGCACATCTTATTTTGCGAGAAATTAATAATCGACTTGAATTCTTAAATAATGTTGGTTTAGAATACTTAACCTTATCACGAACAGCGGGAACCCTTTCCGGTGGAGAAGCACAACGAATTCGGTTAGCAACCCAAATTGGCTCTGCTTTAACTGGAGTGCTTTATGTTTTAGATGAACCGTCCATTGGTCTACATCAACGGGACAATGACCGCTTAATTCAAACATTGAAAAGTATGCGAGATTTAGATAATACATTAATAGTGGTGGAACATGATGAGGATACGATGCTTGCAGCGGATTGGTTAATCGATATTGGACCTGGAGCAGGTGAGCACGGTGGCCAAATCGTAGCAAGTGCACCACCAGAAAAAGTAATGAAAGAACCAAAATCATTAACCGGACAATATTTGTCAGGAAATATCTTTATACCTTTACCAAGTGAGCGTCGGAAGAAAGATGATCGATTTATCGAAGTAATTGGTGCAAAGGAAAATAATCTGAAAAACTTAAGGGCTAAGTTTCCAATCGGATTATTTACGGTTGTAACTGGTGTTTCAGGTTCTGGAAAAAGTACACTTGTGAATGAAATTTTATATAAAGCTTTAGCAAAACAACTTTATTCAGGAAAACACCGTCCAGGGAAACATAAAGAGGTCAAAGGAATAGAGCATATTGAAAAAGTGATTGATATTGACCAATCCCCAATCGGAAGAACACCACGTTCCAACCCCGCTACATATACAGGGGTGTTTGATGATATTCGTGATGTTTTTGCACAAACAAATGAAGCAAAGGTACGTGGATATAAAAAAGGTCGCTTTAGCTTTAATGTGAAAGGTGGCCGTTGTGAAGCTTGTCGTGGGGATGGAATTATAAAAATAGAGATGCACTTTCTACCGGATGTTTATGTTCCATGTGAAGTATGTGGTGGAAAACGATATAACAGAGAAACATTAGAAGTGAAATATAAAGGAAAAAATATATCTGATATATTAAATATGACTATCGAAGAGGCATTAACATTTTTTGAAAACATTCCAAAAATCAAACGTAAATTACAGACAATTGCGGATGTTGGATTGGGGTATATTAAATTAGGGCAGCCTGCAACAACCCTTTCAGGGGGAGAAGCTCAACGTGTTAAATTGGCTAGTGAATTACATCGCCGTTCGAATGGAAAATCATTTTACATCTTAGATGAACCAACAACAGGATTGCATACAGATGATATTAGTCGGTTATTAACTGTCCTTCAGCGTTTAGTAGATAATGGAGATACGGTTTTAGTGATTGAACATAATTTAGATGTCATTAAAACAGCTGATTATATCATTGATTTAGGTCCTGAAGGTGGGGATGGTGGTGGTCAAGTTATAGCGACCGGTACACCAGAGGATATTATTAAAGAAGAAAAATCATATACCGGAAAATATCTACGACCAATAGTAGAACGGGATAGACAACGAATGGAAAAAAGAATACAAGAAAAAGAACAAACCGTTTACCAATCATAAAGGTTGTATTTAATAACTTATTCATTGGTAACCAGCTATACAAAAAAGCCAAAATGAAAAAAGTAGGTAGCTCATACTTCTATGAGTTGCCTACTTTTTCATTTTTTATGTGGATTTAAATGGACTAATACATCAGCTACCTCAGTATGTTCCTTCATAAGCGTATGCTTCAAGTTTTTTGCGATATCATGTCCTGCTTTTATACTTAGGTGTTGATTCACACCAACTTTAATATCAATCACAACATAACTACCATGGGTCCGCGCATATAGTTGATCAATTTGTTCGATTCCCTTAATGTTTCTAACTGTATTTCGGTATTCTTCCGCTTCTTCCTTTTTTAATACCTTTTCTAACATAACGATGGATGCTTCTTTAGCAAGTTGATAACCTACTTTTATAACGATAACAGCGACAACTATTCCAGCAAGTGCATCCCCGTAAATAAGGTAGGATAAATTAAAATGCTCACCAATCATAGAGGCTCCAACACCAAATAATGCAGCAATAGATGATAAGGAATCTGAACGATGGTGCCATGCATCACTAATTAAAGCAGCACTACGATATTTTGTTCCGACATAATATTTATAACGAAATAATATTTCTTTTATAATAATGGAGATAAGCAAAATCACTAACGCTAGTCCGGCTGGTGCTGGTGGACGTTCACCAAATAGAACTTTTATGGATGAAATACTTAACTCAATTCCAACGACGATTAAAAGCAATGCAACAATATTAGATGCAATATTTTCTGCTTTTCCATGACCATATGGGTGTTCTTCATCAGGAGGCTTATTTGCTATTTTCACCCCTAATAATACAACAATAGAACTAACAATATCGGAGGCGGAATGAAATGCGTCAGCAATTAAGGCTTTACTTCCTGCAAGCACTCCACCAATTCCTTTCATTACAGTTAATAGTCCATTTACAATAATTCCAATCCATGTAGCAATAATGATTTGTTGCTTATTATTTCTCACATGATTCACCGCCTTTTATGATCTCATCTTATCGTAGCAGATGAAACTCAAGTGGGTCTATAGCAACGTTATTAGTTATACCAAAGATACTAATGGGAAGTAAACTCTTTTTCCTTATACCAACTATATAAACGAATTGCATTACACACTCCCTTATTATTTGATAAAATGAAAAAAGGAATCATTTTTTTGTTTAAAGACGTATCATTCGATAATATAGAAGAAGAAAAGATTGGAGGAACGTATTCGTGAAACAAATTAATTTAAAACAAGTTCAACAATTATTGAATTCTTTTTTAAATAAAACCGTTTATATTCATTTAGAAACAACAAATGGTGCATATGCTAGTCACCTGAATAAGGCAGCAAATGTAGGGGCATTTATTCGAAATGCTAAAGTTAACTTGTCACATTGTACAATTGTCCAAGACAAAGACACTTATCGTGTTGGGTTGAAAATGGATAATGGATGGATTTACGCAGAAGGAATTACCCACTGGGAATTATATGAGGAAACAAAACTACTAATGGCTGGTCACGATCCTGATGGAAGATTAATGGTTGCATTACAACTAAGTGAAACACCATTTGAAAATTAATTAGGATAAATAAGACTGTGTTTTTAATGTGAAGGATTTATTTTAGAGTACGAATGAATCAAGTTAGCGACAAAGTATCTGCAACAGTCCAAATAAAAAAGTATAAAAATAAAGATGGATGGTGAAAATTAATGGAAAAAGAAAAACATGTTGTTGTCATTTATCCTCATCCAGATGATGAATCATTTGGAGCAGCAGGAACGATAACAGCATTTCGTAAACAAAATGTTCCTGTTACTTATTTGTGTGGAACTCTTGGAGAAATGGGAAGGAATATGGGTTCCCCTATTATAGCTAACCGTGAAACAATACCAAAAATCCGAGAAAAGGAATTAAGAGATGCATGTCAAGTCCTTGATATAGAATTGGAATTATTAGGTTATCGAGATAAAACCTTAGAATTCGAAGATCCGGAAAAGGTAGCCAATCATATACAAACGATTCTAGAACAAATTGAGCCTAGCTTGGTTATTACACATTATCCTAAACACGCTGTCCACCCAGACCATAATGCATTGGGTGCTGCAGTAATTCGAGCAGTTCAACAAATGCAACCTAATGATAGACCAAAAGTTTGGGCACAAGCAATCACAAATACAGCATATGAGGATTTAGGATTACCAGATATCAGTCATGATATTATGAAATACCTTGATAAAAAAGTGGAAGCGATTCTTGCACATAAAACACAAGCAGCTGGTATTTTAGGTAGTTTTAAGCCAGAATCTAAAAAAATGGAAACAATGAAGGAAATTGTTAAAGAACGATTAGGAAAAGAAGAATTCTATATCTGGAAGTTTTCCTAAGCTCATCATGTGTTCATTTTTCTGTGAAACATATCCCACTTACTTTTCGTAAGATAAAAGAGGTGAATTTTATATGAAGCGTTTATATCGTTCTTCAAAGAATCGTATACTAGGTGGCGTTTTAGGAGGAATCGGTGAATATTTTCAAATTGACCCAACATTGATTCGCTTATTATTTATTTTAATTCTGTTCTTTGGAGCATTTTTTGTCCCTGCAATCGTGTATTTTATTGCTATGATTATCATTCCACAGGATCCGGAGGTGTTCTAATATGTTTCTTCGTGGTTTTTTGTCAATTTTCCTTAATGCAATTGCATTAATAGCTGTCGCTCAGATGTTTGAATCATTCCATTTGGAAAGTTTTGGTGCAGCATTAATAGCAAGTCTTGTTCTTGCTATACTAAATACAATTGTAAAACCAATTTTAATCGTATTAACCCTACCAATCACAGTGATTAGTTTAGGTTTCTTTTTGTTTGTGATTAATGCGATTACATTAATGATTACCCAAAGCTTGATAGGTTCAACTTTTGTAATTGATGGATTTGGAACAGCAATCCTTGCAGCAATTATCATTTCGATTATTAATTTGTTTTTAAATAAATTAGTAAAAGATACATTGAAGTATTAAATTTGTGGAAAGACTCGTAAAGCAACGATATTTACGAGTTTTTTCTTTATCTTTTGTTCTAATTCCTTTATGAAGTAAAAATATGCTACAATATATTTTATATAAGGGTTTGGGAGGGAATAACTTGGCAATAGTTCGTACACAGGATTTGCTTGATCATTTTAATTTTAAATTAGTAGCTGGTAAAGATGGTTTACATAGAGGAATTATAGAAAGTGATATTTCCCGACCTGGTATAGAAATGACGGGTTATTTTAAATTTTACCCGAAAGAACGACTTCAGCTTATTGGAAAAACAGAGATGGCTTATTTTTTAGATCTTCCAATTGAACAACAAATGGAACGTGCACACCAATTATGTACAGATGTTACCCCGGGAATCATTATTTCCCGTGGAATGGAAGTACCTGAGCCAATTATAACGGCCGCAAATCGTTCTGGTGTCCCTGTTCTACAATCAAAAAGGAAGACGACTAGAGTAATAAGTCGCCTTACAAATTATTTAGAAACGAAATTTGCACCATCCACAGCGATCCATGGTGTATTAGTTGACATCTATGGTGTTGGGGTGTTGATTACAGGGCAAAGTGGTATCGGAAAAAGTGAAACCGCTCTAGAATTAGTTAAACGAGGCCATCAATTGGTTGCTGATGACAGTGTGGAAATTCGCCAGGCAGATTATGATACATTAATCGGTAACCCTCCACCATTGATTGAATATTTATTAGAAATTCGTGGCCTTGGAATCATCAATGTGATGACATTATTCGGAGCGGGTTCTGTCCGTAAATTCAAGAAAATATCATTTATTGCAAATTTAGAACAATGGGATGAAACAAAACAATATGATCGCTTAGGGATAGAGCATCAAAAAATGAAAATTATGGATGTCCATTTACCATTAGTTACCATTCCTGTTCGTCCAGGTAGAAATTTGGCGGTTATTATTGAAGTTGCAGCAATGAACTATCGATTAAAACAAATGGGTTTAAATGCTGCTAAAGAATTTACAGATCGACTAGCTAATGTAATTGAAGAAAAAGGACGAGAAAATATGGAATAGGAGTGTTTGAATGACATGTGATGCACCGACATTAAGTCGGGTCTTTTTAGAAATAGGGACTTTAAAAATATACTGGTATGGGGTCATAATTGCGTTTGGTCTTTTTATCGGATTATTTCTTGCTACACGCGAATCAGATCGACTAGGACTGCAAAAAGATTTGATGATGGACCTTGTTGTTTTTGCTGCCCCAATTGCCATTCTTTTTGCTCGTTTTTATTACGTGTTATTTGAGTGGGAGGAACAATATGCAAATGGCCCATGGTGGAAAATTTTTGCTATATGGGAAGGTGGCTTAGCCATTCATGGTGCATTGATTGGTTCCGTCTTAACGGCAATCATATATGCTAGAGTAAAGAAAGTCTCTTTCTGGCAATTGGCTGATATTGCTGCTCCAAGTATTATACTGGGACAAGCAATTGGTAGATGGGGTAATTTTATGAACCAAGAAGCACATGGAGGCCCCATTTCAGAAGCAACATATGAAAGTTTTCATCAATATTTACCAGATTTTATTATGAATCAAATGTGTATCAATGGAACGATGTATCATCCAACTTTCTTATATGAATCAATATGGAATATACTTGTTTTTGTGTTTCTGCTAGCCTTAAGAAAGCGAAATCCATTGCGTGGAACAGTATTTTTGAGTTATATAATTGCATATTCTATCGGAAGATTCTTCATAGAACAAATGCGCACAGATAGTTTATATACTTTGTTTGGTGCGTTACGAACAGCACAAGTAATCTCTGTGTTATTGATTATTGGTGCGGTTATTTTATTGATTTACCGTCGAGTGTCAGGAGCAGCGGATCGACATTATGATGGTAAAAAGGTAAAAAAGAAATAAAGAAAGGAAAAAATAATGAACATAGACACGATTTTATTTGATCTTGATGGAACATTAATTGATACGAATGAATTAATTATTAAATCATTTCGTTATACATTTGAACAGTATGGTTATGAATTTACTTTGGATGAAATCAAATCATTTAATGGTCCGCCATTATTTGAAACGTTTACGAAGATAAATAAAGATAAAGCAGAAGATATGATGGCAATGTATCGAAAACATAATTTAGCACATCATGATACATATGTGAAAACTTTTCCAAATGTCATTGAAACAATTATTCAATTAAAGGGCAAAGTGAAAATCGCCATTGTAACAAATAAAATGAAAAAAAGTGTCCAAAAGGGGATGGAAATAACGAATCTTTCGCCTCATTTTGATACGATTGTTACATTAGATGATGTGACACATGCTAAACCACATCCAGAGCCAGTTATCAAGGCCATGCAGTTGATTGGAGCTAAACCAGAGACTACGTTAATGGTAGGAGATAATTACCATGATATTGAAGCAGGACAACGTGCTGGTGTGAAAACAGCTGGAGTCAACTGGTCACATAAAGGACGGGAATTCTTGGAAGGTTATAACCCAACATATATGATTGATGATATGCTGGAGCTACTCGAGCTAATCGGAGGCTAAATCATGCGAAAAACAGAACGACACCCGGTTAAAGGGTCGAATTCACTTTGGCAAATATATAAAACAGTGTCTTTTTTGAAAGTTAGTAAAAATACAGTTGTGATACTGATTGCAAGATATATGCCGTTTTTAAGTGTGAAAAATTGGCTTTATCGTACCTTTTTACGAATGGAAGTTGGCAAACAAACAGCTTTTGCTTTCCTCGTTGTACCAGACATCATGTATCCTGAAAAGATATCGGTAGGTTCTAATACAATCATTGGCTATAATACAACGATTTTAGCACATGAATATTTAACGAATGAGTATCGCTTGGGTGAAGTGAAAATCGGAAATGATGTGATGATTGGAGCAAATTCCACCATCTTGCCTGGCCTTTCCATTGGAGATGGAGCGGTTGTTTCTGCTGGAACTTTAGTACATAAAGATGTACCAGCAGGGGCTTTTGTAGGTGGAAACCCAATGCAAGTAATCTATACAAAAGAAGAGATGGAAATACGTAATAAATAGTGCATCACATTCTTATGAAATATAATTTAGAAGGGATGCGAGTGATTTGAATCTACCAGAAGGAGTAGTACCTGCTGTTCGAAGGATGAAGGACTTTGAAGATGCGTTAAAGACGTCATCTGAATATATAATCTTTTTGGAGACAAGATTATCCCAATTAAAAAGCCTTGTTCGACATGCAAAACGGAATGATAAAAAGGTTCTGGTCCATTTTGATTTAGTTCAAGGTTTAAAAAGCGATGAATATGGAATGGAGTATGTTATTCATACTGTGAAGCCTGATGGTATCATCTCAACAAGAGGTAATATCATCAGTTTGGCAAAGAAGCATCATGTTTTAGCCATTCAACGGATTTTCTTATTAGATAGTAGCGCATTGACAACGAATTTAAAAATACTTAAAAGATCACAACCTGATTGTATTGAAGTACTTCCAGGAGTTGCTCCAGGTGTAATCGAAATGATTCAACAAGAAACGGATTTACCGATTATTGCCGGAGGTTTGATTCGTGAAAAAAAAGATATCCAAGCAGCACTTGATACAGGAGCAATTGCTGTCTCTACGTCAGAACATCATCTGTGGGAGGTATGATGACAGTATCTTCACTCAAACGCATTGATTGTCATACTATTCTGGTGCTAACATAGTGGGGATGAAAAAACCCCGTGGATTGAAGGTTCACTTTATGAGGAAACTATGCTATAATATAAATATAAAGTTAATAAAAACTTGGTCGGAGATATGGAGAAACCGCAAACATATCAATGGAAACATTGATATGCTTGCGGTTTTTTGTTTTTCTCTAACCATCTTAAAAAAAAGTTTTATTGTTTCAAAAAAATAGGAATGAAATTAGGAAGTAAGGATAAAATGAACGATAGGAGAGTGGAAAAATTGAGTAACTTCAAACGACAAGAGATTTTAAATAACCTAAAACAAGATCAAGAGCTCGATTTAATCGTAATTGGTGGAGGTATTACAGGTGCAGGTATCGCATTGGATGCAGCTACAAGAGGTTTAAAAACAGCAGTATTAGAAATGCAAGATTTTGCTGCTGGAACATCAAGCCGTTCCACTAAATTGGTACATGGTGGGTTACGTTATTTAGCAGGATTCGAAGTGAAACTTGTTGCTGAAGTTGGAAAAGAACGTGCCATTGTTTATGAGAATGGTCCACACGTAACAACACCAGAATGGATGATGTTACCATTCCATAAAGGTGGCACATTCGGTCCTTTCACAACCAATATCGGACTAAGAATGTATGATTTTCTAGCAGGTGTGAAAAAATCAGAACGTCGTAAAATGCTTGATCCGAGCGAAGCATTAAGAAAAGAACCATTATTGAAGAAAAATGATTTAAAAGGTGCGGGATATTATGTTGAATATAAAACAGATGATGCTCGCTTAACCTTGGAAGTTATGAAAAAAGCTGTTGAGCATGGTGCCCAAGCAATAAACTATATGAAAGTAATAAACTTCATATATAACGATGAAGGACATGTCATTGGTGTAGAGACGGAGGACCAATTGACTGGGGATAAAGATGCTTTATACGCTAAAAAAATTATTAATGCCTGTGGTCCTTGGGTAGACACGCTACGTGAAATAGATGGATCAAATCAAGGGAAACATTTATATTTAACAAAAGGTGTGCACCTTGTATTTTCAAATGATGTTTTCCCATTACAGCAAGCCATCTATTTCGATGCACCTGATGGACGGATGGTATTTGCTATTCCTCGTGAAGGAAAAACATATGTCGGAACAACAGATACACCATATGATGCAAACATTGCACATCCGACAGCAACTGTGGAAGACCGTGACTATATTATTGGGGCAATCCACGATATGTTCCCATCCATTAATATTACAGCAGATGATGTGGAATCTAGTTGGGCAGGTTTACGTCCGTTAATTGCTGAAGATGGTAAAAATCCAGATGAGATTTCAAGAAAAGATGAAATTTTCACATCTGATTCAGGACTATTATCCATTGCTGGTGGAAAATTAACTGGGTATCGGAAAATGGCAGAACAAATAGTCGATATTGTTGTTAAACAATTAAAAGAAGAAGAAGGAATTTTATATTCTGAATCTGTAACAAAACACGAAACAATTTCTGGTGGAGATGTTGGTGGTTCAAAAGGTTTTGCTACATTTAAAAAGCAAAAAATCCAGGAAGCTATGAAATTGGGAATTTCTGAAGAAAATGCAATACGTATTGTTAGCCGATATGGATCAAATGTTGATACGATTTTAGATATTTATCAAGAGAAAAAAGAAGAAGCAGAAAAAGAAAATATAGACCGACTTGTATTTGCTGAACTTATTTATGGAGTTGAAAAAGAATGGGTATGTAAACCAGTTGATTTTTTCATCCGTAGAACAGGTGCGTTATTCTTCCATATCGATTGGGTATACCATCATAAAGATGCAGTAACACAATATCTGGCAAAAACATTTGAATGGACCAATTCTGAACAAAATGAATATGAAGCAGAATTAGAACAACTTTTAGATGAAGCAACATTTAAATCATAATTAATTTAAAACATAACAGGAGTTTAACTTCTGTTATGTTTTTTTATGGTCATACCCTTGTGGTGCTAAAATCTGTAGGATGGTGAAAATCCCCACTGGTTGAAGGTTCATTATACCGGGAAGAATGTTTTACTACTGTATATTTTAAAGAATAGATGTGATATAATTTGGACGGTAATCTGTTAAATATGCATTTCAAATACGTATTTAAATTTACGAATAATAGATTGGGGTATGTATGCAACCACATGTAATGAAAAATCAAACACAATTTAATAATGTCATTCCGTTTATACCGGAAGGAGACTTTTATTTCGTTAGAGGCATAAAGGCATTTCAAAGAAGGAAATTTGATATTGCTTTAAAATGGATAGAAAAGGCAGTTGAAAAAGTACCAAATGATCCACTTTACCAATGTCAAATGTCTATTATATATACGGAAATAGGTTTATATCATAAAGCAAATGAAATTTTAACTAATGTACTGCATCATGCGAAAGAACCGTATGTAGACTGTTTTTATCTATTAGCTAATAATTATGCACATCTTGGTTTACTGTCAGATGCTAAAAAATATGCATTAACCTATATAGAAAAAGAACCGAATGGGGATTTGGTGGAAGATGCTGAGGAATTATTAGAAATAATTGATATTGAAGAACAAGATGATTGGTTATTAGATGATGAAGATGAACTCATTATTTATCAAGAAACAGCTTTCTATTATATGGAAACCATGAACTGGGAAAAAGCATTACTTTTATTGGAAGAGATGTTATTACTTTTTCCAGAGCACCCAACTGCCAATCATGACTATGCACAAGCCTTATTCTTTTCTGGTGATAAAGAGCGAGCAATCCAACTAGAATTAGAATATGTACAAAAAAATCCAACATCTCTATACAGTTATACGAATTTGGCATTGTTTTACTATGAAATTGGTGAGTTTTCGGAATATGAAACATATATTCGTGCATTACTAAACATATATCCTATCCATGATCATCAAAAGTTAAAGATAGCAGTTGTCTTGGCGAGAACCGGATATATTGAAAATGCGTGCAGTCGCTTCCAACAGTTAAACAAAGAATCCGTAAGTGGTCATCTTTCATATTATAGATGGTATAGCCATGTGTTGTATCTTCTAGGAAATGAGAAGAAGTCAAAGAAAATTTGGGAAATTGGTTGTAAAAAACATCCAATTATGACAAAAGAAGTACAACCGTGGGAATCATGAGCAAATAGATAGACGAAAAAGCATTATTCTTATACGCTAAAGGTAAGAAAAAAGGAAAGTGAGATGATGATGATGTCCGAAGAAAAATTATATGATGTAGTGATTGCAGGTGCTGGGCCAGCAGGCATGACTGCAGCTGTCTATGCATCTCGTGCCAACTTGGACACATTGATGATAGAAAAGGGAATTCCAGGGGGGCAAGTAGCAAATACAGAAGATGTAGAAAACTATCCTGGATTTGATCATATACTTGGACCGGATTTATCAAATAAAATGTTTGAACATGCAAAGAAATTCGGAGCAGAATATGCATATGGAAACATTTCCGGTGTAGAAGATCATGGCGATTATAAAGTTGTCATTGCTGGTGATAAACAATATAAAACAAGAACACTTATTATTGCAACAGGAGCAGAACATAAGAAAATTGGTATTCCAGGTGAAGAAGAACTTGCAGGGCGTGGAGTATCTTACTGTGCTGTTTGTGATGGTGCATTCTTTAAAGATAAAGAACTTGTCGTTATTGGTGGAGGAGACTCTGCTGTAGAAGAAGGTATTTATTTAACGAAATTTGCTAAAAAAGTTACGATTATTCACCGCCGTGATGAACTTCGTGCCCAAAAGATTATTCAAGATCGCGCATTTGATAATGATAAAATTGAATTTATTTGGGATACAGAAGCAGAGGCAATTAATGGGCCAGATGGAAAAGTAAGCAGTCTGTCCTTGGTAAACAGAAAAACAAATGAAAAATCCACTTTTGAAACAAATGGTGTATTTATCTATATCGGTACCATTCCATTAAGTGAACCATTCAAATCTCTAGGCATTACAAATGAGGAAGGATATATTCCAACAAATGCAGATATGGAAACAGAAATTCCTGGAGTATATGCAGCAGGGGACATTCGTGAGAAAAAGTTGCGTCAAATTGTAACAGCTACCGGAGATGGAAGTATAGCTGCAGAAACAGCACAAGCTTACATTGAAGAATTAAAGGAAAAAGAAAAAACAACAACAAAATAACTCGAATTGGTAAGTCTTTTTAGGCTTACCAATTTTTACTTGTAAAGTAAACTCAACTTTCTTGTAACATGCACGAAATAATACACTAGTATAATTATAATTAATTAATGACCCCCTTTTTATATAATGACAGAGTGCGGAAATGAATTTCTGCGCTCTTTTTTTGGAGTTTTTATCGCGTATTAACTGGCTGTAAGACCTCCACAACAAGAATTCGAGACACTTAAGAATTATAAGTGGAGAATCAACAGCCAGTAAAGGCCCGATTCGTTCAACTAACAATCAGTGGGAGATGAAGAGAGCTTCCACTGATTGAAGTTTCACTTTATCGCAGATTAACTGGCTGTAAGACCTCCACATCAAGAAATCGATATACTCAAGAATTATAAGTGTAGGCTCAACAGCTAGTAAAGGCCCGATTGGTTCAACTAACAATCAGTGGGAGACGAAGAGAACTCCCACTGATTGAAGTTTCACTTTATCGCGAAGGATTGAAATACAATTACTGCGATCGTTCTACATAATCATGCACGTAAATCGCGAATTCACAAAAGTGGTCATAAAAAATGAAGTAAAACATGATACTTTTGGAATTTAAGTCCACAACGACAATAATTCTCATCAAACTAATAAAGGAAGATAATGGCAAGCATAAAATCACACTTTATTGGTATGTTTTTTTTATTCAATGTATAATATGTAGTATATGTGTGTTTACAATATGTTAAAAATGAGGTTATTAATCATAGAAGGGGGAGTGTACATGGGCAATCAGAAAGAAACAAAATTAGTTATTATTACAGGAATGTCAGGTGCTGGAAAAACGGTTGCCATTCAAAGTTTTGAAGATTTAGGATATTATTGTGTTGATAATTTGCCACCCACTTTACTCCCGAAGTTTTTAGAACTGATGAAAGACTCTACAAATACAGTCCAAAAGGTTGCTTTAGTAATGGACCTACGAGCACGTGAGTTCTTTGATACATTAATAGAATCCTTAGATTTATTAAGTGACGAGGATTCATTTGATGAGCATATTTTATTTCTTGATGCAGAAGACGAACAACTTGTTAGTCGTTATAAAGAAACAAGACGTTCACATCCATTAGCAGTTGGAGGTCTCCCATTAAAGGGAATTCGCCAAGAACGTATGTTGTTAGATGAATTAAAGGGTCGTGCACAACATATTATTGATACAACTAATTTAAAACCAAAAGAGCTTCGTAAAAAGATTTTAAAAGCTTATAGCGAAGAAGAACAAGAAGTCTTTTCTGTCCACTTAGTATCGTTCGGTTTTAAATATGGCTTACCAATTGATGCAGATTTAGTATTCGATGTTCGATTTTTACCGAATCCACATTACGTCAACAACTTACAGCCATTAACAGGACTTAATCCAGATGTGTCTTCTTATGTATTTAAGTGGTCTGATACACAAAAATTTCAAGAGAAGGTTACAGACTTACTTGAATTCATGTTACCACTTTATAAAAAAGAGGGAAAATCTCAGTTAGTTGTTGCAATTGGCTGTACTGGAGGACAACATCGCTCTGTTGCATTAGCAGAATATTTCGCTAAAGAATTTTCCACCCGTTTCATCACCCATATTACCCATCGTGATATTGATAAACGAAAGGAACAATAGTGAATGTGTGAAGCTAAATCTAAGCCACGCATAGTAGTCATAGGTGGTGGCACAGGTATGCCTGTGTTATTACGAGGTTTAAAAAATATGCCAATTGAATTAACGGCATTAGTAACTGTTGCTGATGATGGGGGAAGTACGGGGAGAATACGAAAAGAAATAGATATGCCTGCACCAGGGGATATAAGGAACGTAATTGCTGCAATGTCTGATGTTGAACCAATGTTAATTGAACTTTTTCAGCATCGTTTTTCAAATGAGAATGGATTGTCTGGCCATTCAATGGGGAATCTATTATTGGCTGCAATGTCTTCTGTGACAGGTGATTTTTATACAGGCATTAAAGAATTATCTAAGGTATTTCACGTAAGAGGAAACATTTATCCAATTTCAAATGAAAGTTTACAACTCCATGCAAAAATGGAAGATGGAACGATTGTTTCAGGTGAATCAAACATTCCATTAGTAAAAAAAAGAATCCATCGTGTATTTTTAACACCAGAAAAAGTACATCCATTTCCAAATGCGATAGAAGCAATAGAGAAAGCTGATCTTATTGTTATTTCACCAGGAAGCTTGTATACGAGCATCTTACCAAATCTCATTATTCCACATATTGATGAAACAATTCGGAATACAAAGGCAAAAGTCGTTTATGTATGTAATGTGATGACACAAAAAGGAGAAACAACTGGTTATACAGCAAGTGACCATGTCCAAGCAATTATAGATCATATAGGGGAAGATAGTCTAGATGCTGTAGTTGTTCATAATGAAACTATAAGTGAAGCAGTACGTGAACGTTATAAAAAAGAAAATGCAGAGCCAGTTATTTTAGATCGGAAACAAATATTACACATGGGCTTAAAAATCATTGAAGGGGATATCGTAACAATTAAACAGGCGACAGTTCGCCATGATACAAATAAAATTGCGAAATTACTTTTATCACTAGTAAATACATGAAGTGGGTAAAGGAGGGAAATCCATGTCCTTTGCTTCAGAAATAAAAAATGAACTAACAAGGATGGAATCAAATACTTGCTGTGTTACCGCAGAGCTTTCCGCATTGATCCGAATGAATGGGGTTATCTCATTTTCACAGCAGGCATTCACTCTAGATATACCAACAGAAAATGCTGCAATTGCACGTAGAATTTATTCTCTAATTAAAGAAATGTATCCAATTCCGATTGAACTACTTGTACGTAAGAAAATGAAACTGAAAAAAAATAATGTGTACATCGTCCGAATGAGTACAAAGGTACAGGAACTTTTACAGGATTTAAAGATCTATAAAGAACCGTATACTTTTAATCATCAAATTTCAAAAGATATTGTAAAGAAGACATGTTGTAAACGAGCGTATTTACGTGGAGCATTTTTAGCTGGTGGATCCATTAATAATCCAGAAACTTCATCTTATCATTTGGAAATTTTTAATGTTTATGAAGATCATAATGAAGCATTATGTCATTTAATGAATACATTTGATTTAAGAGCGAAGCAATTACAAAGGAGAAATGGGTATATAGTTTATTTAAAAGAAGCAGAAAAGATTACAGATTTACTCAATATCATTGGAGCTCATAATGCATTATTTAAATTTGAAGATGTTCGGATTGTTAGAGACATGAAAAACTCGGTTAACCGTCTTGTGAATTGTGAAACAGCGAACATTAATAAAACAATTGGAGCAGCTTTCAAACAAATGGAAAAAATTTCCTTTATAGAGAGAACCATTGGATTGGATGCACTGCCTGATAAACTTCGTGAAGTAGCAATTGCTCGGAAGCAAAATGAAGAAGCATCCTTAAAAGAATTAGGTGAATTAATACCGAGCGGGAAAATTTCCAAATCTGGAGTAAATCATCGAATGAAAAAAATTACAGAAATTGCAAATAAAATAGAACAAGGGAAATATTAAATTCAAAATATGATTTCATATCTTTTTGAATCGATTATAAATAGTTAACGTTTTCTTTTGAACATGTTATAATTACTAGTATTTATAGATAGATATAAATCATAGACTGTAGGAGTATTTCCAAAAGAAGGGGGAGAATGATTTCCTTGGTTGAAAAAGAAGTTAAAATAGAACTTGAAACAGGCTTACAGGCAAGACCTGCAGCTCAATTTGTTCAAGAAGCAAATCGCTATTCATCTCATTTATTTTTGGAAAAAGATGGAAAGAAAATCAATGCAAAAAGTATTATGGGATTAATGAGTTTAGCAATTACACATGGGGAAACGGTTAAATTAATTGCCGATGGTCCAGATGAGGAAACGGCATTAAATGATTTGGTTCAATTCGTTACTAATAAATAAAGTAGATATATTTTAAACATCAAAAAACCCGAACTACAGAATAATGTAGTACGGGATTTTTATTACCTTTACTTTGGTTTACGTTCTAGTATATTATCAATCAAACCGTAATCAACAGCAGAAGGAGCACTCATAAAATTGTCACGGTCTGTGTCTCTTGCAATAACTTCGATTGGTTGCCCAGTTCTTTCTGATAGAATTTGGTTCATTTTATCACGCATTTGTAGAATACGCTTTGCGTGGATTTCAATATCTGCTGCTTGACCTTGTGTTCCACCTAATGGTTGGTGGATCATAATCTCACTATTTGGTAGTGCATAGCGTTTTCCCTTTTCACCTGCTGCAAGTAGAAATGCTCCCATAGAAGCAGCCATTCCTATACAAATAGTAGAAACATCTGACTTAATAAATTGCATGGTATCGTAAATAGCCATTCCTGCGGTAATTGAACCACCAGGTGAATTAATGTAAAGAGAGATATCTTTACCAGGGTCTTCCGCTTCTAAGAATAATAGTTGAGCTACAATTGAATTCGCTACGTTATCATCAATTGCACTGCCGAGCATAATAATTCTGTCTTTTAATAAACGTGAATAAATATCATAGGCACGTTCTCCACGATTTGTTTGTTCAACAACTGTTGGAATTAATTGCATTTGAAAATCCTCCTTATAATGCTATATTATGGAATCTAATTTTATCATAAACGAAAGGTCAATGAAGGTCAAACAAAATGTCTAGAATGTAATAAACTCTTTATTTCTCTCATTTATTCTATTAGAATCTTCATAGATATATCATCATTTTTCCCTTCTATGTTAAAAAATAAACAGTAAAACTAGAAATACTTGTCACGTAATGAAATAAACGCTATAATATTGTTTGTGTCATAAAAAAATGCGCCCGTAGCTCAGCTGGATAGAGCAATGGTTTCCGGTACCATGAGTCGGGGGTTCAAGTCCTCTCGGGCGCGCTAACTGAAGAATCAAGGGGAATATAAGAATTCCCCTTGATTCTTTTTACTTATATTTTGTAGAAATGATGCCTACTTGATGAAAATAAACAGAATAGGCTTTCATCAAGTCAATCTGGATTTTATATTCAAATTGTATACTTCATTCCTAATTATATGCTTTTTTATTCCCTTTATGTCTATAAAGATATTACTTTAAGCTTGGAAAGACATTTCAAATTTTATCTATATTAGAATATGTCATTCTTTCGCTGTTCGTTTTGCAATGAAAGAAAAGAATAATACACTTAAAATCAGCAGGCTTAATAATAAAAATGCGTTGCTATAAGAATAAAAATCACTGTTATTAAGTGGATTCCATTTTCCCATATCTGCTGTTAATATTTTACCGAATATTGCGGTACCAATAGCCATCCCTATATAAAGAAATAGGTTCATCATGCCCATCCCAGCTCCTACTTCTTCAAAATCCAAAATCTTGCTGACAAAACTAGATATGGCCACTTGATTGATGGAATAAGCAGTATACTCCAAGAGAATTGCGAGTGTAATCCAAATATAGGATTGGCCTACCAATATTGAAATAATAAAGAAAATAGTAGTCATGGATAATGTAGCCCAACGGACCATTAATGTTGGCCCATATGCATCGGTTAGTTTTCCAATTGTTGACCCGGCAAATGCTGAAAAAATAGCTCCAGGGAATATAATTAGACCTGTCCATGCTTCATTTAAGTCATTTACATGAATCAACATTAGTGGCAGAACAAAAAATGTAGCTATATGCGTAAGATTGACTAAAAATACCATAATAATGGACATACTATAAGGAATATTTTTAAAAATTCCTATTCTAATAAAAGGATCCTTACAACGTTTGCTATGCCAAATCATGATAATACCAAATAAAATAGCTAAAACAAAGAATCCTAGATGTGTTTGAATTCCTAATAATAAAAACAAGGCACTTAACGCACAATAAATAGCTCCTAAAATATCAATTTGTCCTTTGGATATTGTTTCCTTCGGTGTAAACTTTAGGAGCAGTGGCACACCGATTACACTAAATAAAGAAAGAGCAAACAATACTCTCCAACCCAATAGATGTGTCAAATAACCTCCAATAAGTGGTCCGAATCCCGCACCGAAAGTGATACTTGACATGACAATGCCAATAAATAAACCGCGCTTTTCCGCGGGATAAAATTTTGCTGCCATCACCATACTTACAGAAGGAAAAGAACCAGCACCTGCACCTTGAAGCATTCTTCCAACAATAACCATCCAATAATTTGGACTAAAAAGGCCGATTAAGGAACCTGCTGCTAACAAACTGATTCCAATAATCATTAATCTGCGTGTAGGGTATATATCAGCCAGTTTTCCAAAGATAATTGCAGAAATTCCCGTACATAATACAAATCCAGAAGCAATCCAACTAGCCTCAGAAGAGTTTAAATGAAAATCTTGAGATATTTGTGGAATACCAAGATTGAACATATTAATATTTAGTGAAGCAAAAAGTGTAATAAACCAGGAAGTTGCTAGTAAATACTTTAATTGTTTGGTCATTATTACCATATCCTTTCCAAACCATTGATTATCGAGTTCAGTCATTTATCGCGTATTAACTGGCTGTAAGAACTCCACGAATAGCTATAAAATGGGTTATCATATCATTAAAGAGAATAAAAAGTTGGATGTAATTTGGAATGGATTTGTAAATGAGAGATAAACAATCATGTAATGGCTCTATACACCTGTATAAGTAGCATACAAATTATGTAAGCATATCGAAACAATATAACATATCGTTACAATAAATGTCAAAAAAGGAATTTATTTAAGAGGTATGAGTAATTTTAAAAAGAAAAAAAAGACCACTAATGCGGCGCATTCTAAAGTTAGACCAAAAACCATCAGAATGCAGTACAATAGCGATCCTTGTATCAACAGCCAGTAAAGGCCCGATTCGTTCAACTAACAATCACTGGGAGATGAAGAAAACTCCCGCTGATTGAAGTTTCGCTTTATTTAGAATCATTAAGCTTTAATTGATCAAGAAATACATCTGCAATGACTTTCCCAGCTGTTTTAGGAGCGACATTCCCTGGGATGCCTAAAGCGTGAATGGCAGTAATCTCCTTTTTCTTTGCATAGGAAAAATCAGTCCCACCAGGTTTTGAAGCCAGATCAATAATAACCGTCTCTTCGTTCATATTGGAGATGACAGGTGAATCTAAAATTAAATGTGGAATCGTGTTGATGATAAGTTGAAAGGCCCCTACATTTTGCTCTAATTCCTCAGTAAATAAGGAATTCATCCCCATTTCATGGACACGGGCAGCGTTGGTAGAACTACGAATGCCAACTGTCACATCACCACCAACAGCTCTAAAAACCCTAGCAACCGTTAGCCCGACTCTACCAAACCCAAGAACAAGTACAGAAGAACTATGTACCGTCACATCCATTTGCTCCATAGCAATTTGTAATGTTCCTTCTGCAGTGGGAATGGAGTTTAAGATAGCTAAATCATCACGCTGAAATAAACAAACAAGTTTTTTATTCGTAGAGGATGTAAGTTTATCTAAAGATGGAGTAGATACTCCTGTATAAATAACACAGCTTTCTTTCGTTTTTTGTAGCATGTCTTTTGTCAATACTAGCTTTTCAGTTGTATAGGGTGCTAGTTCTATTTCACCATGTTCATTTGTTCCGGATACTGGTAACATGATTGCATCGAATGTAGAAAAGTCAATTTGATTTAATGTTTGCTTTGTGACTTTTTTAGAAGGAAAGGTAATTTTTTCCCAACCAACAAGGGTTGTATATATTTCTTTTTTACTAAGTGTGTTGACCATTTCGATATATCGTGCATCGCCACCCATTAGTAATACATGAAAAGAATTAGACATGAAAACAACTCCTCTAAGTAATTTGAAAGCAATTTTCTAATCTATATCTATGCGAACAGTATTTTTTTAAGAAGTATATATTCTACTTTAACATAGGTAGGCTTCATACGATTCAAAAAGAGAATTTCAGCAGTTGACATACACGGAGACTTCTTGAAAATACAGCGCATATTGGTGAACTTACATTCAAAGAGGGTTGTGATTTGTTTCATATTCATTTTCATATTCTTAAATTTCAAGACTGGTGGTTATGATTATGCGTGTGCGAAGTGTCTGCTTACTACGGTATCTTCGTCATAATAACAAAATTTCTCCCCATATAAAACAGAATCTTTTGCCGAATAGAATAGAAACGACTATACTTTTAGTAAGATAAAATGTAAGGAGAGAGGAATATGGCAGAAAAAGTAAGAATTGGAATTGTAGGTTATGGTAATTTAGGACGCGGGGCAGAACTCGCTGTTGAAAAAAATCCTGATATGGAATTGGCAGGAATATTCACAAGAAGAGATCCGAACACGATTCAAACCGCAACAAATGCAAATGTATATTGTCAAGATAATATTCGTTCTTTTCAAGATAAATTAGATGTACTCATTTTATGTGGTGGTTCTGCTAGTGATTTACCTGAAATGAGTCCAGAACTAGCTCGTTTATTTCCAATTGTTGATAGTTATGATAACCATGCAAAAATTCCTGATCATTATAAAAAAGTAAATCAAGCTGCAGAAGAGGCAGGAAAGCTTGCAATTATTTCAGCAGGATGGGACCCAGGTTTATTTTCTTTAAATCGTCTTTTAGGTGAAATTGTTATCCCGGACGGTGGCACACATACGTTTTGGGGAAAAGGCTTAAGCCAAGGACATTCAGAGGCAGTAAGGCGGGTGGAAGGCGTGAAAAAAGGAGTTCAATACACTGTTCCAATGGAGGAGATTTTAGAAGATGCCCGAAATGGGAAAGGGGAAGACTTAACTGCAGCCGAACGCCATAAGAGAGTTTGTTATATTGTTGCAGATGAAAAAGATCATGCTCGCATTGAAGAAGAAATCAAAACAATGCCAGATTATTTCGCGCCATATGATACAACTGTTCATTTTATTGATGAAGAAACATTTGACAGTGAGCATCAAAAAATGAGACATGGCGGCTTTGTCATTCGTTCTGGAAATTCAAGTAAAGCCCATAAACAGGCAATGGAATTTTCATTAACATTAGAAAGTAACCCAGAATTTACAGCAAGTGTTTTAGTTGCTTATGCACGGGCAGCCTATCACTTACATAAAAAAGGTGAAACAGGTGCTAAAACACCATTTGATATTCCGTTTTCAGCAATGACACACAAAACAAGTGCAGAAATTATGAAAGACTTGCTATAATCATTAGCCGAAAAGCAATGGATTCACGATCATTCATTGCTTCTCTTTTATCGCGTATTAACTGGCTGTAAGACCTCCACATCAAGAATTCGAGATACTCAAGAATTATAAGTGGAGGGTCAACAGCCAGTAAAGGCCCGATTCGTTCAACTAACAATCAGTGGGAGATGAAGAAAGCTCCCACTGATTGAAGTTTCACTTTATTAAAAAAGGTGGTGGAGAGGAATGTCTATCTATTTATATATAAAAGAGAATTGCCCTTTATGTGATGATGCTGAACAGCTCCTTCAATTATTTCAGGATGAATTTGCTTTTACATTAGAAAAGCGAGATATTTACCTACGTGATGAATGGTTGGAAAAGTATCAACTAGAAATTCCAGTCATAGAAATAAAGGATTCTGTTCTTTATGGAAATGATTTGAACTACGAGACATTGTACAAGGTGTTAAATAAATATGCTGAAAAAATGTAGGTATTTGTTTTTGGATATTTCAGGGGTAATTATGCTATAATAAATATAGGAAAAGATTTTCCTGTATTTTTTTGCTATATGTGGGACAAAATAATATTAGCTGGGACAAAATTGACCAACAAGGGGGGGAGCATATATAATGAATGAGTTCAAGAAGTTACTAAAAAGAGTATACCCAGACTTATTAGAGCAAATGCAACAACGGTATAAAATAATGCACAGTGTCATGTTGCTCCAACCGATTGGAAGAAGATCCTTAGTAGATGTTACAAAACTGAAAGAGAGAACCATTCGAAGTGAAGTTGAATTTTTACAAGAACAAAATCTTCTACAAACGACAAATAAAGGTATGTATTTAACTTCCGAGGGAAAAGTACTTTTAGAAAAACTAACTCCAAAAATGAAGGAGTTTTCCGGTATAAATAAGCTGGAAACAGCCTTGAAAGAAAAATTAGGTGTTGAATACATTATCATTGTACCCGGTGATAGTGATCGGCATGAATGGATAAAATATGAAATGGGAAAAGCATGTGTTCATTATTTAAAAAACATTCTATTGCCTGATTCTATTATTGCGGTTACAGGCGGAACAACCATTGCAGCTATTGCTGATGCAATGGTTCCAATACATGAAGAGAATAATTATGTTTTTGTCCCTGCGCGTGGTGGAATAGGTGAAGAAGTAGAACATCAGGCAAATACAATTGCAGCTAAGATGGCACATAAAACAAATGGTAAATATCGTATGTTATTTATCCCTGATATATTAAGTGAGCAATCTTATGAAACGATGATGAAAGAACCATCCATCCATGAAATTTTACAACAAATTAAAGGTGCAAATATTGTGTTGCATGGCATAGGTAATGCATTGACAATGGCTAAACGAAGAAATACACCAACAGAGACAATGGAACAACTAGAAAAAGGCAATGCAGTAAGTGAAGCATTTGGGTATTATTTTGATGATAAAGGCCAAATTGTTCATAAAATATACAAAATCGGGATTCAATTAGATGATTTAAGGGATAAAAACCATGTTATTGCAGTAGCAGGTGGCTCCTCAAAAGCAAAAGCAATTGCATCCTATTTTAAAAAAGGAAAAAGTAATATGTTAATTACAGATGAAGCAGCAGCAAGTCAGTTGTTAAGGGATTCATCCCTTTAAATAAATATCACAAAAACTAGGAGGAAGTATAATGACAGTTAAAGTCGCAATCAATGGGTTTGGGAGAATAGGTCGCCTTGTATTTCGTCAGTCACTAAAAAATGACAAAATAGAAGTTGTTGCAGTCAATGATTTAACAGATGCAGATATGTTAGCCCATTTACTAAAATATGATTCAGTACATGGTAAACTAATGGAAGATGTTTATGTAAAAGGAGAACATATGGTAATAGGTGATAAGGAAATTAAGGTAATTGCAGAAAGGGATCCAGCTAATTTACCTTGGAAAGAATTAGGTGTGGATATTGTTATTGAATCAACTGGACGTTTTAGAGATAAAGAATCTGCACAGAAACATATTGATGCAGGTGCAAAAAAGGTAATTGTTTCTGCACCAGGTAACGATCTTGATTTAACTGTTGTAATGGGGGTAAATGATGAACAATATAAAGCCGATGAGCATCATATTGTGTCCAATGCATCTTGTACAACAAACTGTTTAGCACCATTTGCGAAAGTATTACATGAGAAGTTTGGTATTAAACGTGGCTTAATTACAACTGTTCATGCATATACCAATGATCAACAAATTTTAGATTTACCACATAAAGATTATCGTCGTGCACGTGCAGCGGCACAAAATATTATTCCAACAACAACAGGTGCTGCAAAAGCAGTAGCAGAAGTGTTACCAGAACTAGACGGAAAGTTAAATGGAATGGCGATGCGTGTTCCAGTTCCAGATGGTTCTATTGTAGATTTAGTTGCTGAACTAGATAAAAATGCAACAGAAGAGCAATTAAACAATGCATTTAAAGAAGCTGCGGAAGGTTCATTAAAAGGTATTTTAGAATATAGCGAGGAACCACTTGTGTCTACAGATATCATAGGCAATCCGCATTCATCTATTTTCGATGCATTGTCAACAATGGTAATAGAAGATAATATGGTAAAGCTTGTTTCATGGTATGACAATGAAATGGGTTATTCTTCCCGTTGTGTCGATTTAGCAGTTCTTATGGCTGAAAAAGGATTATAAGTTGGATACACGAAAAAAAGGGGGGGAACCCTCTTTTTTCGTGTATAAACATTTTATAAAATGAACTATTATGACCTCATAAAAAATAAAGATGGTTAATGAAAGCATTTTCCGGGGAAAACTTATATAATGGATTCGTACATAAGAATAAATGGGAGGCTAGATTGTGAATAAGAAGACATTGCAAGATATACAAGTGAAAGGAAAAAAAGTATTTTGTCGTGTGGATTTTAATGTACCGATGGAAGATGGTGAAATCACAGACGATACAAGAATAAAAGCGGCATTGCCTACCATTGAACATTTGTTAGAAAAAGGTGCAAAGGTAATTTTAGCAAGCCATCTAGGAAGGCCAAAAGGGCAAGTCGTGGAAGAACTAAGACTTGATCCTGTAGCAAAAAGACTAAGTGATTTAACAGGCAAAGTTGTCATGAAAACAGACGCTGTACATGGGAAAGAAGTCAATGAGGCCATATCCCAGATGGAAGATGGGGATATTTTACTAATTGAAAATGTCCGTTTTGAAGCGGGTGAAACGAATAACGATCCAGAACTATCCCAAGCCTTTGCTGATATGGCAGATATTTATGTAAATGATGCATTTGGTACTGCACACAGGGCACATGCTTCAACAGCCGGTGTTGCAGAAAAATTACCTGCAGTTGCTGGCTTTTTAATGGAGAAGGAAATTGCTGTTCTTTCTAAAGCATTAGAAAATCCTGAACGACCATTTACTGCTATTATCGGTGGAGCAAAAGTAAAAGATAAAATAGATGTAATTGATCATCTGCTTGATAAAGTAGACTATCTCCTTATCGGTGGTGGTTTAGCATATACATTTATTAAAGCGAAAGACTATGAAATTGGAAATTCCCTATTGGAAGAAGATAAAATTGATTTAGCCAAAGAATTCTTAAAAAAGGCGGAAGAAAAAGGAGTCCAATTTGTCATCCCGGAAGATGCAGTAATTGCTGATGAGTTTTCCGAGGATGCAAATTCTAAAATTGTCTCTATTGAAGATATGCCAAAAGATTGGCAAGGATTAGATATTGGACTTAAAACTCGTGAAACGTTTGCAGATATTATTTCCAAATCAAAACTCGTCATTTGGAACGGTCCGATGGGAGTTTTCGAAATGAATGCATTTGCTGGTGGAACACGTGCAGTTGCAGAATCTCTTGCACAAACAGAAGCATTTACTATAATTGGTGGTGGAGATTCAGCAGCAGCAGTAGAAAAATTTGACCTTGTCCACGAAATGGATCATGTATCAACAGGTGGAGGGGCATCTTTGGAATTTATGGAAGGAAAAGAACTTCCAGGAATCAAAGCCCTTGATGATAAGTAAGGACTGGTTAATGAAACACGAGAGGTGATGACAGATGAGAAAGAAAGTTATTGCAGGAAATTGGAAAATGAATAAAACACTTTCTGAAGCAACACAATTTGTAGAGGAAGTAGCACCAAAACTAGAACAGTCAGAACAAGTTGATGCAATTATTTGTGCACCATTTACACAACTTGCAACACTTGTTGAAAAAGCAAAAAACACACCCCTTCAAATTAGTGCACAAAATATGCACTATGAAGAATCTGGTGCATTTACAGGAGAAGTCAGTCCTGTAATGTTGAAAGACATCGGAGTTACCCATGTTATTATTGGGCATTCAGAACGTAGACAATATTTTAGTGAAACAGATGAAACAGTTAATAAAAAAGTACATGCCGCTTTTGAACATGGTTTAACACCGATTGTTTGTGTTGGTGAATCATTAGAACAACGCCAGGCGAATGAAACAAAATCATTTGTTACATCACAAGTGGAAAAGGCAATTGCAGGGCTTGATGAAGCATTAGTTGCTCAAATGATTATTGCTTATGAACCAATATGGGCTATCGGAACAGGAAAAACAGCTACAAGTAAAGAAGCTAATGAGGTATGCCAACATATCCGTCAAACAATAGAAGAACAAACATCTAAAGAATTAGCAGACAAAATCATCATCCAATATGGTGGTAGTGTAAAACCAGCTAATGTGGATGAATTGTTAGCACAATCAGATATTGATGGTGCATTAGTTGGCGGAGCTAGTCTCGAAGCTCCATCTTTTATTCAACTTGTGGAGGCCGGAAAAAATGAGTAATCAAAAGGATTTAGCTGCATTAATTATTCTCGACGGCTTCGGTATTCGAGATGAGGTCGTAGGTAATGCAGTAAAACAGGCAAATAAGCCTAATTTTGATCATTATTGGAAGTCTTTTCCACATAATCAATTAGAAGCAAGTGGAGAAGCAGTTGGGCTTCCTAAAGGCCAAATGGGAAATTCAGAAGTAGGACATTTAAATATAGGTGCAGGTAGAATCGTCTATCAAAGTTTAACAAGGATTAATTTATCCATTGAAAATGGCGAGTTTTATGAAAAAGATGTTTTTTTAAAAGCAATGAGAAAAGCGAAGAAAGATGATAAAGCAGTTCATATCTTTGGGCTTTTATCTGATGGAGGAGTCCACAGTGATATCCACCATTTATTTGCTTTATTAAAATTGGCTAAAGAGGAGAATGTGGATAAAGTTTACATCCATGCATTTCTTGATGGCCGTGATGTTGCGCAAACTTCCGCAAAAAAATATATCGAAATGACAGAAGAAAAAATAAAAGAATATGGTGTCGGGGAATTTGCAACCATTTCTGGTAGATACTACTCGATGGATAGAGACAAACGCTGGGAACGTGTGAAAAAAGCATATGATGCAATGGTTTATGGGGAAGGTCCAAAATATACGAATCCATATGATTTGATTGATGATTCGTATGAAAATGGGATTTATGACGAGTTTGTTATCCCTTCAGTCATCACAAAAGAAAATGGATCCCCAGTAGCAACAGTTCAAGATGACGATTCTATTATCTTTTATAATTTCCGACCAGACCGGGCAATTCAAATTTCACGTACTTTTGCAGATCACAATTTTCAAGATTTTGATCGAGGAGAAAAAGTACCACAAGACATTCATTTTGTAATGTTAACAAGATTTGAAGAATCAATTGATGGCTATGTTGCCTATGGTCCTGTTGGCTTAGATAATACACTAGGAGAAGTATTATCAAAACACGACATGAAACAATTGCGTATTGCTGAAACGGAGAAATATCCACACGTAACATATTTCTTAAATGGTGGTCGGCATGAAGAATTTCCAGGAGAGAAACGTATTTTAATTAATTCGCCGAAAGTTGCGACATATGACTTGAAACCGGAAATGAGTGCATATGGAGTAACAGAAGCTTTATTAAATGAATTAGATAAAGGCGAACTGAATGCAGTTATTTTAAATTTTGCTAACCCAGATATGGTTGGGCATTCCGGTAAGTTAGAGCCTACAATCAAAGCAATAGAAACAGTTGATGAATGTTTAGGTAAAATTGTTGATAAAATTCATGAATTAGGTGGCCATGCAATAATTACGGCTGATCATGGAAATTCAGATGAAGTTGTTACAGTAGAAGGAAAACCAATGACAACACATACAACAAATCCCGTTCCTGTAATTGTGACAAAAGAGGGTATTCAAGTAAGGGATGGCGGAATTTTAGCTGACCTTGCTCCAACTCTTTTAGATTTATTAAATATTGACAAACCAGAAGATATGACAGGAACATCTATATTAAAAACAAAAGGAGAGAACTAATATGCCATACATTACTGATGTTTATGCTCGTGAAGTGCTTGACTCTAGAGGAAATCCAACAGTAGAAGTAGAAATTTATACAGAATCAGGTGCATTTGGTTCAGCACTTGTACCAAGCGGAGCTTCAACCGGGGAATATGAAGCAGTTGAATTACGTGATGAAGATAAAAATCGTTATAATGGAAAAGGTGTTTTAAAAGCAGTACAGAACGTTAATGAAGTAATTGCACCTGAATTAATGGGAATTGATGTAACAAGACAAAATATTATTGACCAAATCATGATTGAGTTAGATGGTACAGAAAACAAAGCTAAATTAGGTGCAAATGCCATTTTGGGTGTTTCCATGGCTGTTGCCCATGCTGCCGCAAGTTATTTAGAATTACCTTTATACAATTATTTAGGTGGTTTTAATGCAAAAACATTACCAACTCCTATGATGAATATTCTAAATGGTGGGGAACACGCTGATAACAACGTTGATATTCAGGAATTTATGATCATGCCCGTAGCAGCACCAACATTCAAAGAAGCACTTCGTACAGGTACAGAAATCTTCCATTCATTAAAAGCAGTTCTAAAAGAAAAGGGATATAATACTGCAGTTGGTGATGAAGGTGGTTTTGCCCCAGATTTGAAATCAAATGAAGAGGCACTTCAAACCATTGTAGAGGCAATTGAAAAAGCAGGTTATAAAGCTGGTGAAGAAGTAAAATTAGCAATGGATGTTGCTTCATCAGAAATCTATGAAGGTGGAAAGTACAACTTAAAAGGAGAAGGGGTTGTTCGTACTTCTTCTGAAATGGTTGATTGGTATGAGGAAATGGTTAATAAATATCCGATTATTTCAATTGAGGATGGATTGGATGAGAATGATTGGGAAGGACATAAACTTTTAACGGAACGAATTGGTGACCGCGTCCAATTAGTTGGTGATGATTTATTCGTAACCAATACGAAAAAACTTGCACAAGGAATTGAACAAGGTGTAGGAAATTCTATTCTGATTAAAGTAAATCAAATTGGTACATTAACAGAGACTTTTGACGCGATTGAAATGGCAAAACGTGCAGGCTACACATCTGTAATATCCCACCGTTCAGGTGAAACAGAAGATGCCACAATTGCTGATATTGCCGTAGCAACGAATGCTGGACAAATTAAAACAGGCGCGCCATCACGAACAGACCGTGTTGCAAAATATAATCAGTTGTTACGTATTGAAGATGAACTACAAGGTATTGGCGAGTATGCTGGTACAAATGCTTTCTATCATTTGAAAAAATAGTGGATAGTAAAAAGGAGTTATGTGGTACTGCACCACATAGCCCCTTTTTTTATGTTGAGAATTATACTGTTTACTCTTGAATCCCGATATCCGCGTTTGAATCCCGATATATTCGCTCGAATCCCGATATCCGTGTTTGAATCCCGATATATTGCTCTGAATCCCGATATCCGCGCCGAATCCCGATATAATGCCGCGAATCCCGATATATTCGCTCGAATCCCGATATAACGCTCCGAATCCCGATATCCGTGTTTGAATCCCGATATATTGCTCTGAATCCCGATATCCACGCCGAATCCCGATATAATGCCGCGAATCCCGATATATTCGCTCGAATCCCGATATAACGCTCCGAATCCCGATATCCGCATTTGAATCCCGATATATTGCTCTGAATCCCGATATAATGCCGCGAATCCCGATATCCGTGTTTGAATCCCGATATCTGCGCTTGAATCCCGATATATTGCTCTGAATCCTGATATATTGCTCTGAATCCCGATATATTGCCGCGAATCCCGATATATTCGCTCGAATCCCGATATCCGCGTTTGAATCCCGATATAATGCCGCGAATCCCGATATATTCGCTTGAATCCCGATATATTGCTCTGAATCCCGATATAACGCTCCGAAATCCCGATATCCGTGTTTGAATCCCGATATATTGCTCTGAATCCCGATATAATGCCGCGAATCCCGATATATTCACTCGAATCCCGATATCCACGCTGAAATCCCGATATCCGCGCCTCACCACTCTCTTAAAACCTACAAAGGTTTCAGAAACTGCGTGGTGTTTTTTCTTTTACTAATTTTTTAACTTCTTCTGCTGTCCCCATTTTTAAAACAGTACGTGCTAATTCTTCCATTTCCTGTTTAGATAATGTACTTATCTGTGATCGTGCAGGTAATATGGATGATGCACTCATACTAAATTCATCCAAACCCAAGCCTAATAGAATCGGAATAGCAACGGGGTCACCGGCCATTTCACCGCACATTCCGACCCATTTTCCTTCGCGGTGGGCTGCCTGAATTACTTGATGAACAAGATTCAAAATGGCTGGATGGTATGGTTGATAGAGATAGGAGACATGCTCATTCATCCTATCAGCTGCCATTGTGTATTGAATTAAATCATTTGTTCCTATACTAAAGAAATCGACTTCTTTGGCAAATTGGTTAGCAAGGATAGCTGTTGATGGGATTTCCACCATAATTCCTACCTCAATATTGTCTGCTACATCGATTTCTTCTTTTTGTAAATTTTCTTTTTCCTCGAGTAATAATTGTTTTGCTTGACGAAATTCTTCTAAGGTAGCAACCATTGGAAACATGATTTTTAAATTTCCGTGAATACTGGATCGAAGCAAAGCGCGTAATTGCGTCCGAAACATTGCTTCGTTTGCTAAACAAAATCGAATTGCCCGGAATCCTAGGAAAGGATTAATTTCTTTAGGTAAATCTAAATAATCGACTTCTTTATCTCCACCGATATCGAGTGTTCGAACAATTACCGGTTTATCTTCCATCATCTCGAGGACAGATTTATATGCCTCAAATTGCATATCCTCTGTTGGCATTTCAGCCTGACCCATAAATAAGAATTCTGTCCGATATAAACCAATACCTTCGCCTCCGTTTTCTAGAACAGAGCCTACATCTCTCGGTGTTCCAATATTTCCAGATAATTCAACTTGTATTTTATCTTTTGTGCGAGTTGGTTCATCTTTTAATTTCACCCATAATTGTTGTTGTTTTTTAAAATCCTTTAACTTTTGTTGATATATGTTTTTCGTTTCTTCATCAACTTGTGTGATGATTTTTCCTTCCGTTCCATCAATAATAACGGGTTCACCCTGTTTTACGGTCGATGTTATGTTCTTTGTACCGACGACAGCCGGAATTTCAAGAGATCTTGCCATTATTGCAGAATGTGATGTACGCCCTCCAACATCTGTGATAAAACCTTTTACATATTTCCGATTCAATTGTGCAGTATCAGATGGTGTCAAATCATGGGCAACAATAATTACTTCTTCATCAATTAAAGCAAGATCTGGTAATGGAATATTTAATAAATGTGCCATTACACGTTTTGCGACATCTTGTAAATCTGCTGCACGTTCTCGCATATAGGCATTATCCATATTTTTAAAAATATCGACAAACATGTTTGTTACAGATTCTAAAGCAGCCTCAGCAGATGCCATTTCCTTATTAATTTTATCTTTTATTGGATTAATGTATTCTGGGTCATTTAAAATAAGTAAATGTGCAGAAAATATCTCTGCATGTTCTTTACCTAGTGCTTGTTCTGTATGTTCGCGGATTTTATCTAAATCTTCTTTTGAAATGTTTAATGCCTTTATCAAGCGCTCCAGATCTTGTTCAGGATTTTCTGTGTGCTTGTTTTTATAGGTTAACTCTGGTTCATTTAATTGATATGCTTTTGCAATGGCAATTCCATTAGACGCTGCAATACCTTGGATTTGTTTCACCATCATCATCCTTTGTTTTTCAGACTTTTAATCCCTTGCGTAAGATTAGATTTAGTCATTGTATCCACACTAAAAGCTTATTTTCTATTTCTTATATTTGTGATTTAGCAAAGATATTATCCATTGAAAAATAAAAGAATATACCTCTGATTTATTTGTTTCATTTAAGATTTCATGTCTTCCACCATGAACAAGTGTTACCATTATGTTTTCCATATTTAAATCATGATAAACTTGTGCTGCTTTCCATATATTTCTTGCATTTTTACCGACAGGATCTTTGTCCCCACTAATAAATAGCATTGGTAATTTACGGCGAATATGTTGATTTAGTTGTGTATCATGTATCATTTCTAAGCCTGTGAATAAATCATAAAAGAATCTCCCTGTAGGAACAAAGCCACAAAGTGGATCATCCATATAAGCCTGGACAGATTTTGTATCTCTTGAAAGCCAATCGAATTCTGTATTTGGTTTAGAAATGCCTTTATTATATGTTCCAAAAATGAGCTTATTTAAAAGTTCGGCCTTTTCCTTAGGACGAGCTTGTGCGGCTAACACTTTACCTAGCTTCGTTTCTATTAAAGAAGCATAGGTTGTTCCAGATAAAATAACTCCATCTAATTCCTCACTATATGTCTGAATATATTTTCGTGCGAGAAATGATCCCATACTATGACCTAATAATATAATTGGTGTGTGGGGATAATCTTTCTTTATTTTCTTTGTTACTTCATATAAATCATCAGCAACTTTCCTAAAACCATCTGATCCAGAAAAATATCCTAATAAACCTTGATTTTTCCCTGTTTCTCCATGACCTCTATGATCATTACCATATACGTAAATTTGTTTGCTTACTAAAAATTTAGCAAATTCATCATATCTATCAATGTGTTCTACCATGCCATGTGATAATTGAATAATTGCTTTAGGTTTTTGTTCTTTTTGAAACCACTTTATTACATGCAAAGGAACGTCATCTTTTACTGTTAACCAAAATGATTCTTTCATTCGTATCCCTCCAACCCTTTGTTATCTTTATTATAATCCGAAAAAAAATGTTCTTCCATGATTACGGTATGGCAATCTAAAATAGCTTGCTATCTACTTCCTATTTATGCTAAAGTATAAAATAGCATAGTTATTAGGAACGAGTCATAAATCAGATTATATTGAGCGTTTTTAGGAGGTGTCGTTGTACGGTGGAGACAGCAATTAATACTATACTTGTAGTAGATGCTATTATTATGATTATTCTTGTTTTATTACAAAGTGGAAAAAGTGCTGGCTTGTCTGGAGCGATTTCTGGAGGAGCAGAGCAATTATTTGGAAAGCAAAAGGCAAGAGGTTTTGATCTTTTTTTACATCGCGGTACAATTGTGACAGGTGTTATCTTCTTTGTGTTAGCATTTATTAGTGCGTATATTATTTAACAATGGACCCTTATCATATATATGGTAGGGTTTTTTATTATGGTGTATTTTTGTGAAAATGGGTAAAATAGTGATAAGATGAAGGATTTATAGTTCGAAGGGGATTTGAGAAATGAAAATAAAACAACCTGAACCATTTACATTTGAGAAAGGACCGAGAGCAGTACTTTTACTTCATGGATTTACAGGACATTCAGCAGATGTACGAATGCTCGGTAGATTTTTAGAAAAACATGGATATACAAGCCATGCTCCAATTTATCGAGGACATGGACAAGCACCAGAAAAATTAATTCAAACCACTCCAGCAGATTGGTGGGAAGATGCCGTACAAGGTTATCATCATTTGAAAGAATTAGGATATGAGGAAATCGCTGTTGCTGGACTTTCTCTTGGCGGAGTTTTGAGCTTGAAATTAGCAAATTCTTTCCCAGTTAAAGCAGCTATCCCGATGTGTGCTCCCATGTTTTTTGATAATGAAAGACAACTGACAGCAGGTTTTAAACATTTCGCAAAGCAGTACAAACAATTAGAAAAGAAAGATGAAAAAACCGTTCAAAAAGAAATGGAGCTTTTAATGGATGCATCTCAGCCAATGTTTACACAGATTGGTATATCGATTGAAGATGTTCAGAAACAGATTGATACCATTTATACACCAACAATGATTGTGCAGGCTCGCCTCGATCAAATGATCAATCCGAAAAGTGCTAATTATATTTATGAAAATATTGAATCAGAATCCAAACAATTAAACTGGTACGAAGAGTCAGGGCATGTGATTACTTTAGACAAAGAGAGAAATCAACTTCACGATGATATTTATACGTTTCTAGAGTCATTACAATGGGCACAATAGATAATATAAATAGAAAAAAGGAAGGTGAAATTTTTGAATACAGAAATGGAAGATAGAATTAAAGCTTATTTTATGGAAAACGGGAAAAAGCCACTTTCTGTACATGAATTAGAAGATGTCTTAGAACTTCAAGATGCAGCTGAGTTTAAATCACTTATTATTGCATTAAATAGACTAGAGGAATCTGGTGAACTTGTCCGTACAAGAAAAAATCATTTCGGTCTACCTGAAAAAATGAATTTAATACGTGGTAGAATCCAAATGCATGCGAAAGGATTTGCATTTCTAATTCCAGATGATCCAGATCAAGTGGATATATATATCCATCATTCAGATTTAGCTTCTGCAATGAATAATGATCTAGTTCTTGTACGAATTGAAAAGCAAGATGTAGATAGAAATCGCCCAGAGGGATCTGTTATCCGTATCCTAGAACGAGGAATTACACAAATCGTCGGGACATTTGAAGATAATAAGTCATTTGGCTTTGTCATTGCAGATGATAAACGCATTCCGAATGATATCTTTATTCCTAAAGATAAAATAAATGGTGCTTTTCAAGGCCATAAAGTCATTGTGAGAATTACAAATTATCCAGAAGGAAGGAAAAGTGCAGAAGGGGAAATCGTAAAAATTCTAGGTCATGAAAATGATCCCGGAATTGATATTCTATCCATTATTTATAAACATGGTATTCATATCGAATTTCCTGAAGATGTTCTAAAGCACGCAACAGATGTGCCGGAATCGGTAGATGAAAAGGATTTTTCAGGGCGTCGTGATTTACGAAATGAAACAATTGTAACAATTGATGGTGCAGATGCTAAGGACCTAGATGATGCGGTAACAGTTACAAAATTAGAAAATGGAAATTATAAACTCGGCGTACATATTGCAGATGTTAGTCATTATGTGACGGAAAATTCTCCAATAGATCAAGAAGCCTTAGAAAGAGGAACAAGTGTATATTTAGTTGATCGTGTTATCCCGATGATTCCACATCGGTTATCAAATGGGATATGTTCCTTGAACCCTCAGGTAGACCGCTTGACTTTAAGTTGTGAAATGGAAATTGACTCCACTGGGAAAGTGGTTCATCATGCAATTTTTCCAAGTGTGATTCGAACAACAGAAAGAATGACATATTCTGATGTCAATCAAATATTAGTGGAAAAAGATGCTTCTTTACGTGAAAAATATAAATCACTTGTTCCGATGTTTGAACAAATGGAAAAACTTGCTGCCATTTTACGTGGTAAACGGATGGGGCGAGGAGCTATTGATTTTGACTTTAAAGAAGCACAAGTACTTGTCGATGAAGATGGAAAAGCAAAAGATGTTGTTATTCGAGAACGTTCTGTTGCTGAGCGTTTAATTGAAGAGTTTATGTTAGCCGCAAACGAAACAGTTGCAGAACATTTCCACTGGTTAAATGTTCCATTTGTTTATCGGATTCATGAAAATCCAGACGAAGGTAAATTACAAAGCTTCTTCGAGTTTTTAGCAGGACTAGGTGTGCGTGCAAAAGGTGTAGCAAATGATATTCATCCACAACAGTTACAAAAGGTATTGGAAAAAGTTCAAGGTAAACCAGAGGAAATGATTGTATCAAAACTGATGTTACGATCGATGAAACAAGCGAAATACGACCCGGAAAGTGTGGGGCATTTTGGGCTAGCGGCTACATATTACACTCACTTTACATCACCGATTAGACGTTATCCTGATTTGATTGTTCATCGCCTAATTCATACGTATTTAATAAATGAAGAAATGAATAAAAAAGTGATTCATAGATGGGAGAATTTATTACCAGATATTACAAAGCATGCATCGATGATGGAGCGAAGAGCGGTTGATGCTGAACGAGAAACAGATGATTTGAAGAAAGCAGAATATATGCAAGATAAAATTGGGGAACAATTTTCAGGTGTTATCAGTTCTGTGACAAGCTTTGGTTTATTTGTTGAATTGGAAAATACAGTAGAAGGGCTGATCCATGTTAGTTATCTAATTGATGACTATTACCATTTCAACGAAAAAAGCTATGCATTAATTGGAGAACGAACTGGAAAAGTATATCGAATTGGGCAAGAAGTAACCGTTAAAGTAATCAGCGTTAATTTAGATGAACGAGTGGTTGACTTTGAACTTGTTCAAGACACAACTGGAAAATAATGAAAAGATAGGTATACGCATATCTTATAAGAAATACGCTACATTCCATGTTTAGGTGTAGCGTATTTCTTATTTCCAGAATAAAATGAGTAAAGGAACTGATACTAAACGAACAGTAAGAAGTTGATTACGTTAAAATGTTTCCTTAGACCAAATTAATTGTTGACATCTAATTATTTGTCTAATATACTATTCATTGTACGGAGGAAAAATTTATAGGTGTAATCATGTTTTTATCGCAGATTAACTGGCCACTGGCTGTAAGAACTCCACTTCAAAAATTCGAGATATTCAAGAATTATAAGTGGAGAATCAACAGCCAGTAAAGGCCCGATTCGTTCAACTAACAATAATGGGAGAAGAAGAAAACTCCCATTGATTGAAGTTTCACTTTATAAATAAATGAGAATGTTTTTTGTGTGATAAAAGGAAGGTGAAAAAAATGGAAAAAGCCATAGAAATTAATAATCTGCACGTATCATATTATGGAAAAGAAGTTATTCAGGATATTTCCTTTTCACTTGGTAAAGGAAAACTGATTGGTATTATTGGACCGAATGGTGCAGGTAAATCGACAATGATGAAAGCAATCCTTGGCTTAATCCCAAAAGATTATGGTGAAGTCAAAATTCATGGCAAAGAAATTAAGACAATGCGAAAAAATATTGCCTATGTTCCGCAACGAAGTGATTTAGATTGGGATTTTCCGATTAATGTGATTGATACGGTATTACTTGGGACATATCCTCAGTTAGGTTTATTTCGTAGACCTGGTAAAAAGGAAAAAAAATGGGCACGTGAATGTTTGGAAAAAGTAGGAATGGAAAAGTTTGCAAAGCATCAAATTGGCGAATTATCTGGTGGTCAACAACAACGCGTTTTCTTAGCACGAGCACTTGCACAACGAGCAGAAATGTTCTTTTTAGACGAACCTTTTGTTGGAATTGACGTGGCAAGTGAACAAACCATTATAAATATTCTTAAACAATTACGAGATGAAGGTAAAACGGTATTTGTCATTCATCATGACTTGTCTAAAGTAGAAGATTATTTTGATGATTTAATTTTAATCAATAAGAAATTAATTCAATCAGGTCCAGTCCGTGATGTCTTTCAACGTGAAACTATGACAAGAGCATATCAGACAAACTTTCCATTCATGAACATGGAGGTAGGTGTTTAATGTTACAATTCGTTCAAGATATTATGAATTATGAATTTTTACAAAAGGCTCTTTTCACTTCCATAATGGTTGGAATATTATGTGGTGTAATTGGAAGTTTTATTATTCTACGTGGAATGGCGTTAATGGGTGATGCTATTTCTCACGCGATTTTGCCAGGTGTTGCCATTTCATTTATGTTAGGTATCAATTATTTCTATGGTGCGGTTCTTATGGGAATAATTACAGCACTCGGTATTGGATTTGTTACTCAAAATAGTCGAATTAAAAGCGATTCATCTATTGGAATTGTGTTTTCTGCGTTTTTTGCATTAGGTATTTTACTTTTAATGAAAGCACAAACTGCAGTGGATTTATCGCAAATCTTATTTGGTAACGTATTATCTGTACGTTCATCAGACATGTGGTTAACACTTATTATTGGTGTTGTTGTTTTATTGTTTGTATTTATTTTTTATAAAGAATTTTTAATTACGACATTTGACCCAATTATTTCAAAATCATACGGGATACCAACAAAACTTGTTCATTATGGGTTGATGGTATTACTAACATTGGTAACAGTAGCATCATTACAAACAGTTGGTGTCATACTTGTCGTAGCAATGTTGATTACTCCTGCTGCAACAGCGTATTTATTAACAAACCGATTATCAACCATGATTTTCTTATCTGCTTTTTTCGGAGCAGTTTCCAGTGTATTAGGATTATATTTTAGCTTTAAATATAACTTAACATCTGGTGCTGTTATTGTTTTAGTCGCTACGGCTTTATTTATTTTGGCATTTTTATTTGCACCACAACAAGGAATTATTTGGCGCTCTTTACGCTCTAATAAAAAGAAAGTATCTTATTGATCATTGTTTATATTTTGAAAAGAAAAAAGAACTAAGGGAGAGAAAAAAATGAAACGTTTTTTATATGTAACATTTATTTTAATCGCAGCAACTGTGCTTCTAGCAGCATGTGGTGGTGATAAAAAAGAAACAGAAAAAGACACAGGTTCAAATAATGAAGAGGATTCAAAAGACGCTTTACAAGTGGTCACATCATTCACAACGATTGAAGATATGGTACATCAAATTGCTGGAGATCAAGTTGATGTATACAATTTAGTACCAACTGGAACAGACCCACATGAATATGAGCCACTTCCAGAAGATATTAAACATGCAACAGACGCGGATATATTGTTTATGAATGGAATGAATCTAGAAGGTGGAGAAGACGGCTGGTTCTATAAAATGGTTGATTCTGTAAATCAAGACCATGATAAAGTATTCGAATTAAATGAAGGTGTAGAACCTAAATATATCGGTGGAGAAGATGGAATAGAGGAAGAAGTTAATCCACACTCATTCTTAGATCCGCAAGTAGGGATTACAATGGCAACTAATTTACGTGACGCACTTATCGAAGTAGATCCAGATAATAAAGATGTTTATGAAGAAAACGCAGCTGAATACCTTGAAAGATTAGAAGATCTAGATACGGAATATGAAGATAAAATTGGTGAAATTCCAGAAGAAGACCGTATCCTAGTCACAAGTGAACGCGCTTTCCAATATATGACAGAGCACTATGGTTTAAGAGAAGCATACGTGTGGGAAGTTGACACGGAAGAACTAGGAACACCAGAACAAATTAAAACATTAGTAGATACATTAAAAGAGGAACAACCACCAGTATTATTTTTAGAATCCAATGTTGATTCAAGACCTTTAGAAACAGTTTCTAGTGAATCAGGAATTGATATTTATGAAGAACATATATATTCCGATGAGATTGGTAAAAAAGGTGACAAAGTGGACACATACGTTAAGTTATTACAACATAATATTGATATCATCTATGATGGTTTAAAAGGTGAATAATTAAAAAAGGATATAGGCTTGTAGAGAAAGTACGTGTTTTCTCTGCAAGCTTTTTATATGAGTTTGCTCGATGATAGATGGTAAAACTAAAATTGGAATTTCTTTCATTTATTTGTTAAAATGAACGACACGTAGAACATTGGAGGAGTAAGTATGTCAAAGCGTAAAAACAATGCAATAGCACGGAATAAAAAAGCATCACATGATTATTTTATAGAAGAAACAATCGAAGCAGGAATCGTGTTACAAGGAACAGAAATTAAATCCATTCGTGCAGGACGCGTGCAAATGAAAGATGCCCATGCAAGAATCGACCCACATGGGGAAGTTCAATTAATTAATATGCATATTTCTCCATATGAACAAGGAAATCGTTTTAATCATGATCCAACTCGAACACGTAAATTATTATTGCACCGTAAAGAAATCGATCGCTTATTAGGATTAACCCAGCAAAAAGGTTATGCCCTTGTTCCTTTAAAAATGTATATAAAAAATGGCTTTGCTAAAGTTTTACTTGGACTAGGAAAAGGAAAAAAACAATACGATAAGCGTGAAGATTTAAAACGTAAACAAATGAAACGTGAAATGGATCGAGCGATAAAAGATAGAATGCATGGCTCATAAAAATATCTTTTGGAAGAAGCCTATGCTTATAAAAACATATGAATGCCCGGGATCACGAAGAAACAGAGAAACCGGTCACCCAAATGGATAATGATGCCCAAAACTGTGAAGAAACAGAGAAACCGGTCATCCAAATGGATATTGCTGCCCAAAACTGCGAAGAAACAGAGAAATCGGTCATCCAAATGGATATTGATGCCCAAAACTGTGAAGAAACAGAGAAATCGGTCACCCAAATGTATATTGATGCCCAAAACTGTGAAGAAACAGAGAAATCGGTCACCCAAATGTATATTGAAGCCCAAAACTGTGAAGAAACAGAGAAATCGGTCACCCAAATGTATATTGCAGCCCAAAACTGCGAAGAAACAGAGAAATCGGTCACCCAAATGTATATTGCAGCCCGAAATTACGAAAAAGCAGAAAAATCGGTCACCCAAATGGATATTGGTGCCCGAAATTGCGAAGAAGCAGAGAAATCGGTCACCCAAACAATAACCATTACCAAAGTTGTCCAATACCATGGAGGGCTTGATTTTTAATCTGTATATGATATAATTAATAATGTCAAAAGATAAGATATTTTATAGTCATCAACCATTGTCCTTTGACGTTTCTCATTTGATATGGGGACGTTCTGGATTCGACAGGGATAGGTCGAGCTTAGGTTGCATGTCGAGGTTACGTCTCGTAAACCGTTATCGCCTAAATTTAACTGGCAAAGAAAACAATAATTTCGCTTTAGCAGCGTAAGCTAGCTAAAGGATCCTTCCTACTATCGCCCGTGTAGTGGATGAAGGGTCTCAAATGAAGCGGGCTATACTATGATCCACCGTCTGAGGATGATAGTTGAAACCAATCAGACTAGCTACTTATGAAGCCTGTTGATAGGCTGACGAGTTAGCGAAAATGAAATATATCAACTAAACATGTAGATATTTAAGTGACGATATCCTTGGACGTGGGTTCGACTCCCACCGTCTCCACCAATAAAAAATTGGTGGTTTTTTTTATGCCCTTTTTAAAGTGAAAATATCCTAAATTTCGTATATAGAAACTTGTCCAACCGACTTACTCCAAGTAAAATAGAAGACAGAAAAAGAAGGGGGAAATGAAATGTCTACATATCCAAACACAAAACAGCTCATTAAACAACTCGTTTCTATTCCAAGTCCATCTGGTTTCACAGAAAAAGTCATCTCATTTGTTGAAAATTATTTACAAGACTTAAAAATAGAAACAAAACGCAATCGAAAAGGAGGTTTAATTGCTACGTTACCTGGGAGAAATAACGAACAACATCGAATGTTAACAGCACATGTCGATACGCTTGGTGCGATGGTAAAAGAAGTAAAAGATAATGGACGGTTACGCCTTGATTTAATTGGTGGTTTTCGTTATAACGCCATTGAAGGGGAATATTGTGAGATACATACAGCAAATGGAAAGAAATTCACAGGAACCATCTTAATGCATCAAACATCTGTCCATGTATATAAAGATGCCGGAACAGCTGAACGTAATCAAGAGAACATGGAAGTGCGAATTGATGCAAAGGTAAAAAACGCAGAAGAAGTACGTGAATTAGGAATCGAAGTTGGGGACTTTGTTACATTTGACCCGCGTGTACAATTAACAGAAAACGGCTTTATTAAATCACGTCATTTAGATGACAAAGCAAGTGTGGCAATTCTACTTCAATTAATCAAACGTATCAAAGAAGAAGCAATAGATTTACCATATACGACTCATTTTCTTATTTCCAATAATGAAGAAATCGGATATGGTGGGAATTCAAATATTACACCAGAAACGGTTGAATATTTAGCAGTTGACATGGGAGCAATAGGAGACGGTCAATCAACAGATGAATATACGGTATCCATCTGTGTGAAAGACTCCAGTGGCCCATATCATTATGGCCTAAGAAGTCATCTAGTTCAGCTAGCAAAGGAACACGATATCGGCTATAAGTTAGATATTTATCCATATTATGGTTCTGATGCCTCAGCTGCAATCCGTTCTGGACATGATATTGTTCATGGATTAATTGGACCTGGAATTGATTCTTCTCATGCATTTGAAAGAACCCATGAATCTGCTTTAGCCAATACAGAAGAATTATTATATTATTACATTCAATCAAAAATGGTTATTTAAGTTAAGAAAGCAGTGTTCCTTATTTTATAGGAGCACTGTTTTTTTAGGTTTTACAACTATAAAACATAGTTAAAAATACAAAGAAAATGAAACAAACTCCCAAACATGATAAAAATATGGAAAATTTCATGATGTCCCATATATTTAAATTCTAGCCAATGTGGTTTAAACCAATAAATAAATCCTCCAATTGTATAAATTATTCCACCTACTACAAGTAAAAGCATCCCATCTTTTCCAATAACTGTTGCTAAAGAAGGACTGAAGAAAATGACAATCCAACCCATTGCAATATAAATAAATGTAGATAACCAGCGTGGTGCATGAAACCAGATAAGTTTATATAGAACACCTAAAAGCGCTAGACCATGAACCACCCCAAATAAAACCCATCCGGCAACACCCTCTACACCAATTAAGGATATTGGCGTATATGTTCCCGCTATTAACACAAAAATCATCGCATGATCTATTTTTCTAAAAAAGGCAATGACTTTTTCCCTTGCTACTATCATGTGATATGTTGCAGAAGAAGCATATAGTAAAATCATACTTATCCCAAAAAGAATGACAGCAAACAAGGTTAAATTAGAAGTTGACACATAGGTTGCTTTTATAATCATTGCAATTAGCCCGACGACTGACAGGATTGCGGCAAGCAGATGAGTAAATCCATTAATTGGTTCGCGAATATACATATTCATTTTATACACCTCATTATGTGGTTTTAATTACTACATATAATAATATACGTATTATAACATCTAGTCAATATTTACATTAAGGAAAATTTAACATATACTTGTACATAAGAAATGATGCAAATGAGGGTTGGATATGAAAGATTATGATAAGATAATTGAAAAATGTGGAATAGAACAACAGTTAGAACTTAAAGATATACCAGAGATTGACTTATATATGGATCAAGTGATTCAGTTATTTGAAAAGAAATTCGAAAAAGCAAAGCGGTATGATGATGAAAAGATATTAACAAAAACAATGATAAATAATTATGCAAAAGGAAAATTGTTTTATCCGATAAAAAACAAAAAGTATTCAAAAGAACATATTATTTTAATTAGTCTTATTTACCAATTAAAAGGGTCACTTACAATTAAGGACATTAAATCAATTCTTGGCCCTTTAAATAAATGGACATCGGAAGAAGATTTTCCATTAGATGACTTCTATGAAAGTTATTTGTCTTTGGCAAATAATAATGTGACTTATGTTAAAAATAATATAATGGAACTAAATAAAGATGTAAAAAATAAGGTGACTTCAATTAGTGAAGAGGATAGTCACTATTTAGAAAAGTTACTAACCATAATCGCATTTGTACAGATGAGTAATATGTACCGAAAAATTGCTGAAACATTAGTTGATGAAATAAAAGAAGAAAAGGTACAACCGGATAAATAAGAAAGGAAGTTTTTAATGAAACTAAGTATTCTTGACCAAATACCAATTTCAGAGGGAGAAACCCCACAAACAGCACTACAACAAACATTACAATTAGCCCAAATAGCAGAACAATTGGGATATCATCGGTATTGGATTGCAGAGCATCATGACTTGGCTGGCCTTTCCTGTCCTGCACCAGATATCATGTTAAGCTATGTAGGCGCACAAACGGACAGGATTCGGATTGGAGCAGGAGCTGTTCTTTTGCCACATTATAAACCGTTTAACATTGCTGAACGGTATAATTTATTAGCATCTCTGTTCCCAGGAAGGGTTGATTTAGGAATTGGACGTGCACCAGGAGGATCAGCAGAAGCTACCTCAGCCCTTAATGATCGTTATCTTGAAAAAGTACGTCAATATCCAGAATTAATAGATGAATTAATTCAATTTCAAACAAATGGATTTCCTGAAACAAATATGTTTTCAAAAATAACCCCACAACCAGTACCATCTGTTTTACCTGATGTTTGGTTATTGGGGACAAGTGAAAAAAGTGCTTTAATGGCGGCTGAAAAAGGACTTCCATATTCGTTTGCCCATTTTATGACAGATAAAAATGGTCCACAAATTGTGAGAACATATAAAGAACAGTTCATACATCATTATCCAGAAAGTAAACCGAAAATTGTTTTAGCCGTATCTGCCATTTGTGCAGAAACAGAGAAAGAGGCCAGGGAACTTGCCTTAAGTCAAGAACTATGGCAGGTACAACAGACAAAAGCAGATCAAAATCATGCTATTCCGACCATTGAAGCAGCTAAAAACTACGCTTACTCAGAAAAAGACAGGGAAATGATTGGAAAGGCAAGAAAGAAACAAATTGTTGGTAACCCATCCCAAGTGAAACAACAATTAGAGATTTTACGAGAAATGTACCAAGTAGACGAAATGATGATTCTAACAATCACTCATAGCTATGAAGCAAGATACCGTTCCTATGAGTTAATTGCATCCCAATTATGATAAAAAACGATGTAGATTACATCGTTTTTTTTGTCAAAATTGGCTAAAACTGTATCGTTTTATAGAAATTATTCCCACTTTCAACAGGAATTGATTAAAAAATTTTGTTACATCATTATTTTTAAAATAGACTTGCAAGCCAATTCTATCAACATTTGTCTATTAATCTATGTAATTGAAATATAAATGTAACATTACTATAACATGAGTGAAATTTTCACGTGTTATACTCCGTATGATAGAAAAATGATAGATTAAAAATTATACACTGCAAATTATATACATATTGAAATAAATCAAATATACATAATCATCACTCGCAGTTGATGAGAAAGTGGGGAATACGGATTGAAAAAGTCAATTATTACAGTAGCTACAGTTACAGTGGTTGGTTTGGGGAGTGTTTTTTTACCACAAACAAGCTATGCTGAAACAGTTACAGATTTAGAAAATAAACAAGTGAAAGTTCAAGATGAGCGTTCTCAAGTTAAAGTAAATTTATCAAAAGCAGAAAAGGAAATTGCAAATATTTTAGTAGATTTGAAAGAAATAAATGGTGAAATTAAAACTACAAGTAAAGCATTAAAAGAAAACCAAAAGAAAATAGATGAAACAAAAGATTCTATCGAAAAAACAGAAGACGAGATTGATGTCCTAGATAAAGCAATTGAAGAGCGTTTCGATATCTTAAAGCAGCGCGCTGTATCGTATCAGCAAAATGGTGGAGATATTGGATTTCTTGATGTTATCTTCGGATCATCAGATTTTAATGATTTTATTAGCCGTGTGTCAGCCGTAACGAAAATTACAGAATCCGATCAAAAATTAATTGATCAGATTGATGCTGATAAACAAAAAGTTGAAGGAAAACTTGCTGATTTAGAAGAGATGGAAGTTGATCTTAAAGGAATGCAAGATTTAATAATTGAACAAAAAGAAGAAAATGAAAAACGTAAAAAAGCATTGAAAAAGAAAGAAGAAGAATTAGTAAATAAAAAAGAAAAATTACAAATGAAGGATAGTGATTTAGCATCATTAGAATCACAAATTATGGGTGAAATCGAAGCAAGTAGAACACCTGTTGTAGAGAATGTAGCTACAACAAATCAAGACTCTTCTGAAACAGAAGAAGTAGCAACAACAAATGCTAATACATCATCAAGTTCAAACAGTACAAGTTCAAATAGCACAAAGTCTAAAGCAAAAGCATCAGCACCAACAGCAAACCCTGCACCAGCAGCAAATACGGGATCAGCAATTAGCGCTGGATATTCTGTTACAGGTACACCATATGTATGGGGGGGTAAAGGTCCAGGAGGCTTTGACTGTTCTGGTTTTGTATCATGGGCATACGGACAAGCAGGTAAATCTTTACCATCAAGTACTGCAGCAATGTCAGGTGTTGGAACAAAAGTTTCATATAGTAATGCAAAACCAGGTGATCTAGTATTTTTCGACACATATAAAACAAATGGACATGTTGGAATCTATCTTGGTGGAGGAAAGTTCCTCGGAGCACAAAATAGTACAGGTGTAGCAGTTGCAAGTATGAGCAGTGGATACTGGAAAGAAAAATTTGATGGGCATGTACGTCGCCCGTAAAATAAGAATAAAAAAAGGATTCTAGTTAAAAAACTAGAATCCTTTTTTTTACTTAAATATAATTTTCTCTAATGCAAAAGCCTCCATATAAACAAGTGGAGGCTTTTGTATTTTGCTAAATGGTATTCTAAATGTTCTTACAGATTATATCTTATTGACACGCTGGACAAAGCCCATATATTTCAAACTTGTGTCCGTCAATTTGATAGTTGTGAAGCATGTTACCAACATCATTCATTGGACAGACATTAATCTCTCTTGTTGTCCCACAATCTTTACAAATAAAATGATGATGATGATGCTCACTACAGCTTAAACGAAAATGCTTCTCAGAATTTAATTCGGTTGATTCTAAAATTCCTAATTTATGGTAGAGATGTAAATTGCGATATACGGTATCGTAACTAATCCCCTCATAAATAGATTCCATATATTCATATAAATCTTTAGCTGTTTTGTACTTATCTTCTTTCTGGAAAAAGTGAAGTATTTCTTCTCTTCGTTTCGTCATTTTATAGCCATTTTCTTTTAAAATATCAAGTGATTCTTTTAGACTCATTTGCTTCATCTCTCTTTCTTTAAGACATATGAAAACTGTTTTAAACTGATAGATAGAAGTAAAATAATAATGGCAACAACTACAATGGTACCTCCAGGTGGAATACTTAAATAGTATCCACTAATTAATCCTATGATAACAGCTATTTCCGCAAATACAATAGATAGAATGATCAGTTGCTTAAAACTATGACTAAGTCTCATAGCACTTGCAACAGGGAGTGTCATTAAAGCAGAAACAAGTAAAACACCAACAATTCGGATGGAAACTGCAATAACAAGTGCTGTTAGAATGATGAATAGAAAATGAATTCGTCTAGAATGAATACCTGAAACGGTTGCATGTTCTTCATCAAATGATAAAGTTAATAATTCCTTATAAAAAATACGAATAAGGATAATAATTACGAGGGAAATTCCTACGATGGTTAAAAAATCTTGGCGGCTTACCGCTGAAACGGAACCAAATAAATAGCCGAATAGATCTGTGTTAAAACCATTTGCTAATGAAATGAAAATAACACTTAATCCGACCCCACCACTTAAAATAATCGGAATTCCAATTTCCTGATATCCCTTATAAACTGTCCGTAACTTTTCTATTAAAACAGCCCCAATTACTGAAAAAACCATTCCACCGTAAAGTGGATTTAAAAAGGAAAAAGCCCATGTTTTTTGTACAAGCAAGCCAAATGAAATTCCGGCTAACGTTACATGTGATAAAGCATCTGCCAACAAGGAGAGCCGTCTAACAACAAGAAATGCTCCGAGTAATGGGGCAATGATTCCAATTAATAATCCAGTTAAAAATGTATGACGTAAAAAATCAAACTGTAAAATATCAGCTAACATTTTTGACCTCCTTAATCATGGTCATGAACAACTGCTTGCACTGGATGACCGTAAATTTGTGATAATTGTTCTGTTGATAATGCTGTATATTCATCAGAATTTCCATGGAAATGTAGGGAATTGTTTAAACAAGCAATATTTGTAGCATACTTCGTCATTACTCCTGTATCATGTGTGACAAGTAATAATGTTAACTGATTATTTTTGTTTAGGTCATGTAATAATTCATAAAAATGTTCAACATTTTTATAATCAATGCCTACTGTCGGTTCATCTAAAATAAGTAATTCTGGATCACTTACTAAGGCACGTGCAATGAATACACGTTGTTGTTGCCCTCCAGATAAATCCCCGATATTCTGATAAGTGTATTTTTCCATTCCCACTTGTTTAATAGCTGATAATACTTTTTGTTTATGATGCTTTTTAAAAAACTTAAAATAGCCTATTTTTGCAGTTAATCCCATGGAAACAACTTCAAAAACGGTAGCAGGAAAACCTTTATTAAATGTGTTTGCTTTTTGTGATACAAAACCAATCCGATTCCAATCCTTAAAATGCTCCATTGGTTGATTTAATAAATGAATGGAGCCCTTGTCTGGTTTTAATAGACCAAGGATAATTTTTATTAATGTTGTTTTTCCACCACCATTTGGTCCGACTAATCCCATAAACATCCCACGTTTAATATCCAAATGTACATTTTTTAAAATTTGCCGATTTCCATAAGAAAAGTTAATATTTTTAAGCCGAATGACCGACTCGCACATGGCAAAAGCCCCTTTCATTTTTGAAGGTTTCTAAATTTAGTTTAAATAAATTTCATATAAGCATAATCATGACCAAAATTCATTAATTCGCAAGACCTGGTCACGAATAAATGATAATCATGACCAAAATTCATTAATTTGCAAGACTCAGTCACGAATAAATGATAATCATGGCCAAAATTCAGTAATTTGCAAGACCTGGTCACGAATAAATGGTAATCATGACCAAAATTCATTAATTCGCAAGACTCGGTCACGAATAGATGCTTAGAGTACAAAATATCTTCTAATAATAGTAGTTCCATAATCCACGTTATTGATGTGATGGCTTGTTCACTAGCTCATGCATGAATAATCAGTGGTGTAAAAACACCACTGATTAAATGTAAACCTATTTTGTTGCTTCATCAAGTATTTGTAAGTTTTTTTCCATTAGAGAAATATAATCTTCCTTTTGCTTCCTGTCTTCTTCTGTCAATACTTCTAAATTATGAATGACACGTTTTTCTGCACCAATATGCTCCTGGATTATTTGTGAAACACGATTTGATCCGGCTTGGTCAAAAATGACGTACTGTAATTCTCTTTCTTTCGCTATTTTTGCTATATTTGTCAATTCTTTTTGGGATGGCTCATCACTGGATGAAAGACCATTAATTGATATTTGTTCAATCCCATATTTCTCTTCCCAATATCCATATGCCGCATGTGTAACCAAAAGGCTTTTATTTTTCTTGTGATCTAATGTGTCATGAAATGCTGTGTCCAATGTTTTAAGTTCTTTTTCAAGTTGGTCCATATTTTTATTGAAATAATCTTTTTCTTCAGGGTACAGCTCAACTAATTCATTTTTAATTATTTCTCCCATTTCAACCATCCGCAATGGATCAAGCCATATATGTGGATCAACCCCTTCATGATGGTGGTCATGTTCATGACCCTCTTCGTGCTCGTCTTCATCTTCATGTTCGTGTCCATGATCCTCTGTCTCCATAAATATATCTTCATTTTCTCCAATTTCTACAAAGCTAATGTCTTGTGACTCAAGAGCATCTCTTGTTGTTTCTGCAAAGCTTTCCATCCCAGCACCAAGATAAATAAAAGCATCTCCCTTGGCGATTTCAGTGATATCTTTTGATGCAGGTTCATATGTATGTGCATCAACACCAGGTGGATAAACAGATTTCACTGTAACGAAATCCCCAGCAATTTGTTCAACAATATATTGGATAGGATAGATAGAGGTATAAATAATTGGCTTGTCACTTTCCTTATCTTCAGTGACACTACATCCTGCTAATACTATAAATGTAAAAACTAAAAATGGTATTACGTATTTTTTCATGATTGTCTCCCCTCAAACTTTAATATAATCTATCATATCGTAATGAGTACGATTTGTAAATAGTAATGGTTACGATTAATGAATTATTGCAGATTTAATCGGCTGTAAGACCTCCACATCAATAAATGGAGATACCTAAGAGGTGTAAGTAGAAATCAACAGCCAGTAAAAACCCGATTCGTTCTACTAACAATCAGTGGGAGGTGAAGAAAACTCCTCCTGATTGAAGTTTCACTTTATAAAAACCTTACTAAAAGCATAGCCTGATTTTTCTTACGTGTGTTACTATAAATAGGAAAGCATTAGTGAAGATGGATATTTATGCATTTAAAATGCTATAATCATAATATATATGAGAAGATTCTTTGGGAGGAAATAATGGATGGATATGTTACAAACGATAGAAAAACAAATAAAAGAAGAAATAATGGAAGCTGTTATTCGTACTCAACTTGCAGAGAAGAATGATATTCCAAATATTATTTTAGAAAAGCCTAAAAACAAAGAACATGGGGATTATGCGACAAACATCGCCATGCAATTAACGAAAATAGCGAAACAAGCGCCAAGAAAAACAGCAGAAGCAATTGTAAATGAAATCAATCGAGAAAAGGCGGGAATCACAAATATTGAAATTGCTGGTCCAGGGTTTATTAATATTTCAATTGACCATTCCTTTTTAACGAAACTTGTTCCAACCATTATCGAAAATGGTGATACATATGGTCGTTCGGATAAGGGACAAAATCATAAGATTCAAGTGGAATTTGTATCAGCGAATCCAACAGGTGACTTACATCTAGGTCATGCGCGTGGTGCAGCATATGGTGATGCATTATGTAACGTATTAGATTATGCTGGGTTTCAAGTGGAACGGGAGTATTATATTAATGATGCGGGGAATCAAATCGATAACTTAGCACGTTCTGTTGAGGCGCGCTATATGCAAGCTCTAGGAAAAGATTGGGAAATTCCCGAAGATGGCTATCATGGGAAAGATGTTCAAAAAATAGGTCAGCAGCTTGCTATAGAAGATGGAGACAAATGGGTTCAAGTAGATGAAAAGGAAAGACTCAAACATTTTCGTAAGCATGGATTAAAATTGGAATTAGATAAAATCAAAAGCGATTTAGCGGCGTTTGGGGTAACTTTCGACAATTGGTTTTCTGAAACGAGCTTATATGAAGAAGATAAAATAACAGAAGCATTAAACCAATTACAAAAAACAGATCTTATTTATGAAGAAGATGGTGCAACATGGTTCGAATCAACTGCATATCATGATGATAAGGACCGGGTATTAGTAAAATCTGATGGAAGTTACACATATTTAACACCAGATATTGCCTATCATAAGAATAAATTAGACCGTGGATTTAAAACATTAATTAATATTTGGGGCGCTGATCATCATGGATATATTCCGAGAATGAAAGCAGCAATACAAGCATTAGGGTATGAAAAAGATACATTAGAAGTAGAAGTTATTCAGATGGTTAATTTATTTGAAAATGGCGAAAAGGTGAAAATGAGTAAACGTACAGGAAAGGCTGTAACTCTTCGTCAATTAATGGAAGAAGTTGGGAAGGATGCCATGCGTTATTTCTTTAGTATGCGTTCTGGTGATTCCCATTTAGACTTTGATATGGATTTAGCAAGATCACAGTCTACTGAAAACCCAGTTTTTTATGTTCAATATGCACATGCAAGAATTTGTACAATGTTAAAACAAGCAGAAGAAAAAGGTTGGTTTGAAGATGGGGCTGTAGACTATTCTTTATTAAAATCTGAAAAAGAAGAAGAACTTTTACGTAAACTGGGTGAATTCCCACAAGTAATTCGTGAAGCAGCAGAAAAACGTATTCCACATAAAGTGACGCAATATGTATTTGATGTTTCAACATTATTGCATAGTTATTATAATGCGGAAAAGGTTTTAGATGACGAAAAACCAGAACAAACGAAAGCACGCCTTGCATTCATGAAAGCAGTTAGAATAACGATTGCTAATGCATTACGTTTAATTGGTGTTCATGCACCAGAACAGATGTAAAACAAAAACAGGATGTTAGCTAACATCGCGGCTAAAAACTTCCGCTTTAAAGGCGGAAGTTACGTGCCGCATAGCTTGAATGGTATCTTTTTTTAAAAAAGGAATTATTTTTAAAAAATTATCGCATTATCGTTGCGAAATATCTGAATATACATTATAGTAATATATAGACGGAAGATGTTCGTCTTTCTTTTAGATTAAAAAATGAATGAGTATTCATTCAAAAATATGGATTGGGGGATAAATCATGAAACAATCTATTAAACGTGCCGCAGTATTAGGTTCTGGTGTCATGGGTTCAGGAATCGCAGCTCATTTAGCGAATATTGGTATCCCAACATTATTACTTGATATTGTGCCAAGAGAATTAACTGAGAAAGAAGAAAAAAAGGGTTTAACTTTAGAAAGTCCAATTGTTCGAAATAAGATAGCAGCAAAAAATAAAAAGGCACTTTTAAAACAAAAACCATCACCAATCACTTCCAAGAAAAGTTTAGAATTAATCGAAGTTGGTAATATGGAAGACGATATGGAAAAATTAAAAGATGTTGATTGGATTATTGAGGTTGTCGTTGAAAATCTAGAAATTAAACAGCAAGTATTTGCTAATGTTGATAAATACCGTAAAAAAGGATCGATTGTAAGTTCAAATACATCTGGAATATCAGTAGAAGCAATGTCAGAAGGGCGCTCAGAGGATTTTCGTGAACATTTTCTAGGAACACACTTTTTCAATCCGCCACGCTATTTAAAATTATTAGAAGTAATACCTACAAAGGATACGAAAGATGAAGTCGTTCAGTTTATGAAAACATTTGGTGAAGATGTATTAGGAAAAGGAGTTGTCCTAGCAAAAGACACACCAAACTTTATCGCAAATCGAATTGGAACTTACGGGTTATTGGTAACGGTTCAAGAGATGATAGCAGGTGGATACTCTGTTGGAGAAGTCGATTCTGTCACTGGTCCAACGATTGGACGACCAAAAAGTGCTACATTTAGAACATTAGATGTTGTCGGTCTGGACACATTTATCCATGTTGCAAAAAATGTTTATGATCAAGTAGATGGAAAAGAAAAGGAAGTATTTGAAGTTCCAACCTTTATGCAAAAAATGCATGAAAAAGGGTGGTTAGGAGCGAAGAGTGGTCAAGGATTCTATTTAAAGAAAAAGGGAGAAAAAGGAAGTATTATCGAAGAATTGAATCCAGAAACAATGGAATATGAAGAACGGAAAAAACTAAAAACAAAAGCAACTGAAATGGCGAAACAGCAAAAAGGTTTCCAAAGAAAATTAACAACTTTGCTTTCTGTAAAAGGTGATCGAGCTAGTGAATTTGTTTGGTCTATCTTAAAACCAGTGCTCCTTTATTCTGCGGAGTTACTTGGTGAAATCGCAGATGATATTGTCTCTATTGATAATGCAATGAAGTGGGGTTTTGGTTGGAAGAAAGGTCCATTTGAAATCTGGGATGCGATTGGAGTCAAAGCTACAGTAGAAAGAATGCAAGAAGAAGGCGATACAGTGCCTAAATGGGTTCTTGATTTATTAGAAGATGGTAAAGAGTCATTTTATAAAACAGAAAATGCAAACGTTTTCTATTACCACAATAAAGAATATCAACAACAAGAATCTAATGAAAAAGAAATTCATTTACACCGGTTAAAAGATACAAATGGAGTCATTAAAATGAATACTGGTGCAAGTTTAATAGATTTAGGTGATGGGGTTGCATTATTAGAATTCCACTCCCCTAACAATGCTATTGGGTTGGATGTTATCCAAATGATTAACGAATCAATTGAAGAAGTAGATAAGAATTACAAAGGTCTTGTCATCGGTAACCAAGGAAAGAACTTTTGTGTTGGAGCAAATCTTGCACTGATGTTAATGGAAGCACAAGATGATAATTTCTTTGAATTAGATTTAGTTATTCGCCAGTTCCAAAACATGGCAATGAATATAAAATACTCCAACAAACCAGTAGTAACTGCACCATTTAATATGACACTTGGTGGAGGAGCAGAAGTGACACTACCAGCTGCAGCTGTTCAAGCATCAGCTGAATCATATATCGGTCTAGTAGAGGTAGGTGTCGGTTTAATTCCAGGTGGCGGTGGAACGAAAGAATTATACTTAAAAATGCTACGTGATATGCCACAAGGAGTAGATTTTGACTTATCAAAAGTTGCGAACAAAGTATTTGAACGGGTTGCGACAGCAGCTGTTTCCACATCTGCAGAAGAAGCAAGAGAAAATGGTTTCTTAAATCGATTTGATGGAATTAGTGCTAACCCAGACCACTTACTATATGATGCAAAACAAAAAGTACTTTCATTAAGTAGTGCAGGATATCAAGCACCAATACGTGAAAAAATTCCAGTCGTAGGTGACCCTGGTTATGCAGCAATGCTAATGGGAGCAAAATCTTTACATTATAGTGGATATGCATCAGAACATGATGTGAAAATTGCGGAAAAACTAGCGTATGTTCTTTCAGGTGGACGAATAAAAGAAGGAAGTTTCATAGATGAACAAGTGATGCTAGATTTAGAAAGAGAAGCCTTTTTAAGCTTAATTGGTGAACCAAAGACACAACAACGAATGCAACATATGTTGGTAAAAGGAAAACCATTACGAAACTAAGGAAGAGGGGGAGTTAACATGAAGGAAGCGGTAATTGTAGCAGGATCAAGAACACCAGTTGGAAAAGCGATTCGTGGATCTCTTGCGCATTCCAGACCAGATGATCTTGCTGCATTAACAATAAAAGAAACATTAAAACGAGCAGGTAATTATGAGGGGAATATTGATGATGTCATTATTGGATGTGCGATGCCAGAAGCAGAACAAGGAATGAATATGGCAAGAAATATTGCTGGTATCGCTGGATTAAGTCATGAAGTTCCTGGGATTACAATTAATCGTTACTGTTCTTCTGGTTTACAAAGTATTGCCTATGCATCAGAACGAATTATGCTAGGGAATGCAGATACGATGATAGCAGGTGGAGCAGAATCGATGAGTTTAATCCCAATGGGTGGGCACGTCATTAAACCAAATCCAACCCTTGTGGAGAATGCCCCAGGATATTACATGTCAATGGGACATACTGCGGAGGAAGTTGCGAAACGATTTTCTATTTCACGAAAAGACCAAGACGCATTTGCTACCGAAAGTCATAAGCGTGCTGCCAAAGCAATAGAAGAGGGTAAATTTAAAGACGAGATTGTTCCTGTTGAAGTAACCAGCCGTGATGTTGGTTCAGATGGAAAAATCAAAGAGAAATCTTTCATTTTTGACACAGATGAGGGAGTTCGTTCGGGTACAAGTCCAGAGGTATTGGCAAAACTTCGCCCCGCATTTTCAACAACTGGAACAGTAACAGCAGGAAACTCTTCACAAATGAGTGATGGAGCAGGATCCGTACTGATCATGGATCATGAAAAGGCAAAAGCAGAAGGTTTAACAGCTATGCTTAAGTTCCGTTCTTTCGCTGTTGCAGGTGTGGAACCAGAAATTATGGGAGTAGGCCCAGTTGCGGCAATACCGAAAGCATTGAAATTAGCCGGTTTAGAGTTAAAGGATATAGGTCTAATTGAATTAAATGAAGCATTTGCTTCCCAGTCTCTTCGTGTGATTCAAGCATTAGATTTAAATCCTGAAATTGTGAATGTTAACGGTGGTGCAATTGCACTTGGTCACCCGTTAGGAGCAACGGGAACAAAATTAACTCTGACACTAATGCACGAAATGAAACGTAGAAATGTTCAATTTGGACTTGTAACCATGTGTATTGGTGGAGGAATGGGTGCTGCTGGAGTATTTGAATTAATTTAAATAAATATGAAAAGGAAAGGAAGATGGACTATGAGTGAAACGAAAGATAAATTGATTAAAGGTGGATCATTTTTAGTTGATGAATTAAGTGGGGAGGATATTATTACTCCTGAGGATTTTACAGATGAACATAAAATGATTGCACAAACAACAGAAGACTTTGTTGTTGGTGATGTAGTACCACTTATTGATAAGTTAGAAAACCATGAATTCGAAAACTCTGTTGATTTACTGAAAAAAGCAGGAGAACTAGGTTTATTGAGTGCAGATATTCCAGAAGAATATGGTGGTTTAGGCTTAGATAAAATTAGCTCTTCCTTAATTACTGAAAAATTTGCTCGTGCTGGTGGTTTTTCTATCACTCATGGAGCACATGTTGGAATTGGAACATTGCCAATTGTGTTCTTCGGTAATGATGAGCAAAAGAAAAAATATTTACCAAAACTAGCAACAGGTGAACTGCTAGCTGCTTATGCTCTAACTGAACCAGGTGCTGGATCAGATGCATTAGGCGCAAAAACAACAGCTGTATTAAATGAAGCTGGTACACATTATATACTAAATGGAGAAAAACAGTGGATTACAAACTCTGCATTTGCTGATGTGTTTGTTGTTTACGCTAAAGTAGATGGGGAACATTTTAGTGCATTTATTGTAGAAAGAGACTATCCAGGTGTATCGACAGGGCCAGAAGAAAAGAAAATGGGAATTAAGAGTTCTTCCACACGTACATTAGTGTTAGAAGATGCAGAAGTACCAGTGGAAAACTTATTAGGTGAAAAAGGAAAAGGACATAAGATTGCATTTAACATCCTTAACGTTGGTCGATATAAATTAGCCATTGGTGGTGTTGGTGGATCCAAACGTTCTGTTGAATTAGCAACAAAATATGTGAATGAACGTAAACAATTTGGTGTACCAATTTCAAGCTTCAATTTAACAAAAGAAAAATTAGCGACAATGGCAACAAATACGTATGCCAATGAAAGTGCAGTATATCGTACAGTTGGTCTTTTTGAACAACGCATGGGCTCGATGAGTGATGAACAATTAAAAGATGGTAGAGAAGTTGCGAAAGCAATTGCTGAATATCAAATCGAATGTTCCATGAATAAGTACATGGCTACCGAATGTCTTGATGAAGCAGCGGATGAGGCTGTACAATTACATGGTGGCTATGGATTCATGCAGGAGTATGAAGTAGAGCGCATGTATCGTGACTCTCGGATTAACCGTATTTTTGAAGGGACAAACGAAATTAATCGTTTAATCGTTCCAGGAACATTATTGAAAAAAGCAATGAAAGGTGAACTACCTCTTCTGCAAAAAGCACAAAGCTTACAAGAAGAGCTTGTAATGATGATGCCAGAAGAAGTTGGAACAGAACCACTAGAACAAGAAAAATATTTAGTACGAAACGCGAAGAAAATGGTTCTTTTAGGAGCAGGTCTCGCTGCACAGAAATATATGGAAAAACTAGAAAATGAACAAGAAATCTTGGCTAACTTAGCGGATATGACGGCAGAAGTGTATAATATGGAATCTGCTGTGCTTCGTACAGAAAAAGCTATCCAGACATCTGGTGAAGAGAAAAACAAACAAAAGCTTCTATACACCCAAGTATATGTACAGGAAGCATTTAACCGTATCGAGAATGATGCAAAAGAAATCCTAATCGCTGTGGAAGAAGGGGATACATTACGTATGATGCTATCATCATTACGTAAACTAACTCGTCATACACCAACAAACGTCATTGCCAAAAAACGTGAAATTGCTGATCAAATTATTGACGCAGAAAAATATATTGTGTAATTAGTTAAAAAATCATTATCGTCATCCTCCATTATATAGGGGCTCTTTTCGAAAACCGGAAAGAGCTCCATTGTGTTTTGAATAGTCCTACTTCAAACAAATCTTAGAACATGCTAAGATAATGGTAACATCTAACAATGGAGGGAAAGGAAATGGCGTTAAAATTTTATTGTTATCCAAATTGCAACACATGTAAAAAGGCAAAAAAATGGTTAGAAGCACATGAAATCGCATTTGAAGACATACATATAGTAAAGAATCCCCCAACAAAAGAGGAATTATTAAACTACATGGAAAAAAGTGATTTACCACCGAAACGCTTTTTCAATACAAGTGGAAAGAAATATCGGGAATTAAATATGAAAGATAAAATCAAAGAGATGACAACAGAAGATATGGCAGAAATCCTTGCATCAGAAGGTATGTTAATTAAACGACCAATTGTGACAGATGGGAGCCATGTTACAGTTGGTTTTAAAGAAGAGAACTTTTCGGAAATATGGACATAATACCAACAACCTTTTGATAAAGTGAAACTTCAATCAGTGGGAGTTTTCTTCATCTCTCACTGATTGTTAGTTGAGCGAACCAGGCCTTTACTGGCTGTTGATTCTCCACTTATAATTCCTCAGTATCTTGAGTTTTTGAAGTGGAGATCATACAGCCAGTTAATCTCAGATTAAAATGTCTTGTTTTGCAACAGGAAATACTAGCAATATCGATTATAAACTTGTATATTAATGGTAAGTGAATGAATGGAGGGAATGTAACAATGAATTTACCAAAAGAACTACTATATTCTGAAGAACATGAATGGGTAAAAAAAGAAGATGGAAATGTACGTATTGGAATTACTGATTTCGCTCAAGACGAATTAGGTGATATCGTATTCGTTGAATTACCTGAAGTAGGCGATGAAATTGAAGCAGATGAACCATTTGGTAGTGTAGAATCTGTAAAAACAGTTTCTGAACTTTATGCACCAATTAGTGGAAAAGTAGTGGAAATCAACGAAGAACTAGAAGATAGTCCAGAATTTGTAAATGAATCTCCATATGAAAAAGCATGGATGATTGTTGTTGAACCAACAAATGCATCTGAATTAGATGAATTAATGTCTAGTGATGCTTACAAAGAAATGGTTGACGAGGACTAATTATACCTATTAATAAAAAGGCTGGCATGCCCACGGGTCAAGCCAGCTTTTTCTTATAGAACAATACCCTAGAATGATTATATGTTGTGAGGTGCTTGAATATGATTGATGGAGAGCCTGATAAGATTATCATTGTAGAGGGGAAAACAGATAAACAGCAATTAGAAAAAATTATTACAGAAGAAGTAACCATCATTTGTACACACGGTACACTTGGAGTAGAACGTTTTGATGAATTATTAGAGGTTTATCAACTCGATGATCACGATGTATATATTATGGCAGATGAAGATGAGGCAGGATGGAAGCTACGTAAGCAACTACAACGAGAACTCCCGCATGCAGAACATATATACATCCAAAAAGATTATAAAGAAGTAGCCACCACTCCAGAAGATGAACTAGCCTATGCATTATTGAGTAAAAATATTGAAGTGAACCCTATTTTTCTGTAAGCTAAAAATTAGGGTGATGGAATGATACAAATAACAGAAGAAATTTTACAAAAAGATACGTACTTATTATATATCCATAGTCCATTTTGTGGTACTTGTCATGTAGCAAGAGAAATGTTGGATAAAATAGAATCAGTACATCAAACAGATGTTTTTTATGAAATGAATGCCTCTTTATATCCTGATTTTATGCAGACAAATAAAGTAGAAAGCGTGCCATGCTTATTTATAAAAAAAGAAGGTATAGTTAAAGAAAAAATCTATGTCTTTCGGTCAATTCCAAATATTTACCAGTATTTATTACAATATGCTCCTCAATTATTTCGCCAAGATTCTTAGGAATTACAAAATTATTGACAAAGTGAAATAATAGTAGTAAGATATATCTTAATATTAAACAAGTAAATAAAAGATACTCTTATCAAGAGCGGTTGAGGGATAGGCCCTGTGAAACCGCGGCAACCTTTGGGAACTTCCTAAAACGGTGCTAATTCCTACAAAGTGGTTCTCTGCTTTGGAAGATGAGAGAGCGAATGATGATATTTATACGTCTTTCTGTTCTCTTAACAGGAAGACGTTTTTATTTAGACGTAGGATGATATGATTGGAGGATTTTAAGTGATTTCAATAAAAGAGCTCCGTAAAGAATTTACAGTGAATGATAAGAAAATTGTTGCGGTTGATAATTTGACATTAGATATAGAAAAGGGAGAAATCTTCGGTGTTATCGGATATAGTGGAGCTGGAAAAAGTACGTTTATTCGGCTGTTAAATGGATTAGAACAACCGACGAGTGGTGAAGTTTTCGTTAATGATAAAAAATTTTCACATATGAAGGGTGAAAGTTTGCGTATAGCGCGCCAAAAAGTAAGTATGATTTTTCAACATTTTAATTTGCTTTGGTCGAGAACTGTGGAAGAAAATATTGAATTTCCATTAGAAATTGCTGGTGTACCAAAAAAGGAGAGGAAACAAAGGGTTCACCATCTTATCGAACTTGTTGGTTTAAAAGGAAGGGAAAAGTCCTATCCGAGCCAACTTTCTGGCGGACAGAAACAAAGAGTTGGTATTGCAAGAGCTTTAGCGAATGAACCAGATGTATTGCTTGGAGACGAAGCGACGAGTGCACTTGACCCGGAAACGACTGATGCGATTTTAGATCTTCTTGTTGATATAAACGAAAGATTAGGAATTACTATCGTTCTCATCACTCATGAAATGCATGTCATTCAAAAGATATGTCATCGTGTTGCTGTCATGGAAGATGGAAAAATAGTAGAGACTGGAAAGGTTCTCGATGTTTTTCAAAATCCACAAGAAACGATTACAAAACGTTTTGTATCACAATTAACAGGGGTTGAAGATACGTTACCAACGCTTGAGACGATTTTTCAACATTATCCAAATGGTTCTCTCATTCAACTTACCTTTGTTGGTCAAACAACGGAAGAACCAGTACTAACGGAACTTATTCGCAACTTTCAAGTGACGGCAAGTGTTGTCCATGGAAATATGAACCAAACGAAAGATGGACCATATGGAACATTAATCGTACATATTGATGGAGAAACAAAGCAAATTCATGATGCATTGCAATACTTACAATCAATTGATGTGAAAGCTGAGGTTTTAAACAATGGGTCAACAAACAACGAATGATAAAACATCATTGACCGAACAATTTTTTCCTAATGTAGATTGGGTACAAATGTGGGAAGCAACATATGAAACGATTTATATGACGGCATTGTCTACCTTTTTCACTTTTATCATTGGCTTAGCGATTGGACTTTTACTGTTTTTAACAGCACCCTACAATATGTGGGCAAATCACATTGTTCATTTTTTAACGGGATCTATTGTTAATATTTTTCGTTCTATACCTTTTATTATTTTAATTATTTTACTTATTCCGTTTACAAAGTTCTTTTTCGGTTCTATCCGCGGGGCCAATGCAGCGCTTCCTGCATTGATAATTGGTGCAGCTCCATTTTATGCACGAATGGTGCTTATCGGACTACGGGAGATAGACAAAGGTGTCATTGAAGCTGCAAAGTCAATGGGAGCAAAGACGAGCACAATCATTTGGAAGGTGCTATTACCAGAATCATCTCCAGCAATCTTTTCTGGAATTACAGTAACATCCGTAACCCTTGTTGGTTATACGGCGATGGCTGGGGTTATTGGAGCAGGCGGTTTGGGTCATCTTGCTTTCTTACATGGGTTTCAGCGTAATAATCCAGACGTTACACTCGTAGCTACCGTCATTATTGTGGCAATCGTCTTTCTTCTTCAATGGATTGGAGACACGATTACTGCTAAAGTAGACAAACGTTAATAATACTAATTTCTAGTTTTATTATAAATTTTAATAAGGGGAGATTAAACATGAAGAAATGGGTACGACTTATATTGATTGCACTTGTTGCTATCGGACTTGCTGCTTGTGGAGCAGATAAAAAGGAAGACACAACATCAAATGATAAAACTGCTGATTCAAATGAAGTAACGACACTTAAAGTGGGTGCATCACCAAATCCACACGTTCCAATTTTAGAAAAAGCAAAGCCAATTTTAGAAGAAAAAGGCATTGATTTACAAATTGAAACGTATACAGAATATATAATGGCGAACCAAGACTTAGACTCAGGTGACTTAGAAGCAAACTTCTATCAACATATTCCATTTTTCGAATTGCAGAAGAAAGAACACGGTTATGATTTTGAAAATGCTGGTGGAATCCACATCGAGCCAATCGGTATTTATTCCAAACGTCATGAAAGCTTAGAAGAATTGCCTGAAGGAGCAACAATTTTATTAAGTAGTTCAGTAGCTGACCACGGACGTATGTTATCTTTACTTGAAGCAAAAGGTTTAATTACATTAAAAGATGATATTGATAAAACTGAGGCTGTCATTGATGATATCGTGGAAAATCCGAAAGACTTCAAATTCGATGACTCCACATCACCAGAAATGCTTGTACAAATGTATTTAAATGATGAAGGTGATGCGGTTTTAATTAACTCAAACTTCGCACTTGATCATGATATTAACCCAATGGAAGAAGCGATTGCGTTAGAAGATTCTGATTCACCATATGTTAATATTGTTGCTATTCGTTCAGAAGATAAAGATAATGAAGCATTAAAAACGTTAGTTGATGTGCTCCATTCAGAGGAAATCCAAGACTTTATTTTAGAAGAATATAAGGGATCTGTTGTACCTGTTGATAAATAGTATTTTTGACAGAATCCTGTCTTTGCGTTATCCTATGAGTATAAAATTAGATATGGTAAATGCTGAAATTGATGTTCTATTGTTTAATGGGACATCAATTTTTTTCTATCAATAAGACAGTGTTTTTGAATGTAATTGAAAATGAAATCTAGAAAAAAACAAGAAACAGAAAACTAACCAAAACGTTAAAAAAACATATTTCATCGCATTTTTACGTTATAAAGCCCTAACATTTGATATTATAATCTAAATGGATTAAAATTATAATGATAATAAAATAAGAACATAAAATAATTCTAGAAACGACTACTATTTTTCTTTGGAGGTATCAATATGGCTGGATCTACTTTAGAAATCAAAGACCTTCACGTATCTGTAGAAGGAAATGAAATATTAAAAGGGGTTAACCTTACAATAAAGGGTGGCGAATTCCATGTTATCATGGGGCCAAACGGAACAGGTAAATCAACACTTTCTTCCGCAATTATGGGGCACCCAAGTTATGAAGTAACAAAAGGAAGTATTCATTTAGATGGAGAAGACGTATTAGAAATGGAAGTAGATGAACGTGCGCGTGCAGGTTTATTCTTAGCAATGCAGTACCCTAGTGAAATTAGTGGTGTTACGACATCTGATTTCTTACGTTCTTCCATGAATGCAGTTCGTGGAGAAGGAAATGAAATTCCTTTAATGAAATTTATCAAGCAGATGGATAAGAAATTGGATGCTTTAGAAATAGATAAAAATATGGCACAACGTTACTTAAACGAAGGTTTTTCTGGCGGTGAGAAAAAACGTAATGAAATTTTACAAATGAGCCTATTAGAACCAAAAATCGCTATTTTAGACGAAATTGATTCAGGACTTGATATTGACGCATTGAAAATTGTTTCTGATGCAATTAATGATATGCGTTCAGAGAATTTCTCTACATTAATCATTACACACTATCAAAGACTGTTAAATTATATTAAACCAGATGTGGTTCATGTGATGATGCAAGGACGTATTGTGAAAACAGGTGGACCTGAACTTGCAAAACGTTTAGAAGAAGAAGGTTATGAATGGCTAAAAGAAGAGCTCGGAATTCAAGATGAAACTGTAGGAGAACAAGCTTAAAGGTAGGAGGGATATCATGACTGTTGATACAAAACTGACATACACAAATGAATATATAGAGCAGTTTTCACAGGATAGAAATGAACCAGAATGGATGAAAACTCTACGCCTTGAAGCTCTAGAACAAGTAGAGCACTTAGATATGCCTGAACCGGATAAAACAAAAATCGTCAGATGGAATTTCACCCGTTTCCATCACGACTTTGTATCAGGTGAAAACATTTCATCATTGGATCATTTACCTGAGGAAATTAAAGATTTCTTTGATCAAGATAATTTACCAGAAAATTTATTAATTCAACGAAATCATTCAATTGCACATGCAGCATTAAGTAAGGAATTAAAAGAAAAAGGTGTTATTTTTACAGATATCTTTACAGCAATGAATGAACACAGTGAATTAGTTGAAAAATACTATATGAAAGATGGAGTAGCAGTTGATGAACATCGTTTAACAGCACTTCATGCCGCATTAATGAACGGTGGAATTTTTGTATATGTACCAAAAAATGTTCAAATAGAAGAACCATTACAAGCTGTATTTTGGCAGGAAAAACCAGGGCTTGCTTATTTCAATCATGTAATTGTTGTAGCTGAGCAAAATAGTTCTTTAAACTATGTAGAAAACTATATTTCAAATAGTGAAGAAGAAACAGTGGCAAATATTGTTACAGAAGTATTTGCAAACGATAATGCTAAAATCTCCTTTGGTGCGGTTGATAACTTCGCAGAGAATACAACGGTTTATACAAACCGTAGAGGAATTGCTAAACGTGATGCCACCATTAATTGGGCAATTGGTCAAATGAATGATGGAAACACCATTTTTGAAAATATTACAGAACTTGTTGGAGATAACTCTCTATCACACGCAAACACGGTTACCGTTGGACGTGGGAAACTTATTCAAAACATCACAGCTAAAACAATCCATTGGGGCAAAAACTCAGAGGGATATATTTTACAGCATGGTGTCATGAAAGATAGTGCAAGTAACGTGTTTAACGGAATAGGTAAAATTGAAAATGGTGCATCAGGTTCAAATGCTGAGCAAACATCACGTGTACTTATGTTAAGTGAAAAAGCACGTGGGGATGCCAACCCAATCTTACTTATTGAAGAAGATGACGTTATGGCAGGTCACGCTGCTTCCGTTGGAAAAGTTGATCCAATGCAGATGTATTACTTAATGAGTCGTGGAATTACAAGAAAAGAAGCAGAACGTTTAATTATCCATGGTTTCCTAGAACCAGTTGTTGCAGAGTTACCACTTGAATCCGTGAAAAAACAGCTAAAACAAGTCATTGAAAGGAAGATTAACTAATGGATGTAAAAGCCATTCGTGAGATGTTTCCAATATTAGACCAGGAAATCAATGGAAATCCGTTAGTTTATCTTGATTCATCTGCAACAGCACAAAAACCATTGCCAGTGATTGAAGCAGTTGATGAGTATTATCGAAAAAACAATGCTAATGTGCATCGTGGTGTGCATACATTAGGAACGCGAGCAACAGATCAATATGAAGGAGCACGTGAAAAGGTACGTCAGTTTTTGAAAGCAAAAAGTACGGCTGAGATTATTTTTACGCGTGGAACAACAACAGCCATTAACACGATTGCTTATGGGTACGCTCGTCAAACTTTGAAAAAAGATGATGAGATCGTTATTACGCCAATGGAGCATCATAGTAATATCATCCCGTGGCAACAAGCAGCTAAAGCAACAGGAGCAACATTAAAATATATTCCACTTCAAGAGGATGGAACGATTTCATTAGAGGATGCTAGAAAAACCATCACATCCAATACAAAAATCGTTGCTATTGCACATGTTTCTAATGTTTTAGGAACGATCAATCCTGTAAAAGAAATTGCTGAAATTGCCCATCAAAATGGTGCTGTTATCGCAATAGATGGAGCACAGGGAGCACCGCATATGGAAGTGGATGTGCAAAATATCAATTGTGATTTCTATGCATTTTCCGGACATAAGATGGGGGCACCAACAGGTATTGGTGTCTTATACGGTAAAAAAGAACTCCTTGAACAAATGGAACCGGTTGAATTTGGCGGTGAAATGATTGACTTTGTTGATTTGTATGACTCAACATGGAAAGAATTACCATGGAAATTCGAAGGTGGAACACCAATCATCGCTGGCGCAATTGGTTTAGGAGCTGCAATTGACTTCCTAAATGAAGTAGGAATGGATAACATTTTAGAACATGAACAAAAACTTGCCGACTATGCTTTAGAAAAAATGCGTACAATTAACGGAATAGATATTTACGGACCAGAAAAAAGAGCAGCACTCGTTACATTTAATTTGGATGATGTCCATCCTCATGACGTTGCAACTGTTCTTGATGCAGAGGGAATTGCTGTTCGTGCTGGTCACCATTGTGCACAACCACTAATGAAATGGCTTGATGTAACAGCCACAGCACGTGCTAGCTTCTATTTATATAACACAGAAGAAGAAATCGACCGTTTAGTAGAAGGACTTGTAAAAACGAAGGAGTATTTTAACAATGTCTTTTAATAATCTAGATTCCTTATATAGACAAGTAATCATGGACCATTATAAAGCTCCAAGAAATCGGGGAAAAATGGATGGCGATACACTAACCATTGATATGAACAACCCGACTTGTGGAGACCGGATTGAATTACAAATGAAAGTAGAAGATGACATTATTACAGATGTCAAATTTCTTGGAGAAGGCTGTTCCATAAGTATGGCTTCTGCATCCATGATGACAGAAGCTGTCAAAGGAAAAAGAGTAGCAGATGCATTAGATATGTCTGAAGCATTTTCAGATATGATGTTAGGAAAAGATGTGGACGCAGATGAGATGGAAGAGGGAGATATTGCAGCATTGCAAGGTGTATCCCAATTTCCAGCACGAATCAAATGCGCCACACTTGCTTGGAAAGCGATGGAAAAAGGCGTAAAAAACGAAGATTAACTTAAAATTAATATAAGGAGGTTTTATTTGATGGCTAAAGACATGCCAGAGTTGGATGAGTATAAATATGGATTTCGTGATAAAGATGTCTCTATTTTCCGTACAGAAAGAGGACTAACTCGTGAAGTTGTAGAAGAAATCTCTAAAATGAAGGAAGAACCTCAATGGATGCTTGATTTTCGTTTAAAATCATTAGATCATTTCTTTGAGCGCCCAATGCCACAATGGGGTGGAGATTTATCAGAGTTAGATTTTGATGAGATTGTTTATTATGTTAAACCATCTGAAAAACAAGGTAAAACATGGGATGAAGTTCCAGATGAAATCAAACAGACATTTGATAAATTAGGTATTCCAGAAGCAGAACAAAAATATCTAGCAGGTGTTTCTGCACAATATGAATCAGAAGTTGTGTATCAAAGCTTGCAAGAAGACTTAGAAGAAATGGGAATCATTTTCACAGATACAGATTCTGCTCTTCAAAAACATGAAGATCTATTTAAAAAATATTTCGGAAAAGTTGTGCCACCAACAGATAATAAATTTGCAGCACTTAACTCAGCTGTTTGGTCAGGTGGATCATTTATCTATGTACCACCAGGTGTGAAAGCAACGACACCATTACAAGCATATTTCCGAATCAACTCAGAAAATATGGGTCAATTCGAACGGACATTAATTATTGTTGATGAAGGTGCTTCTGTTCACTATGTTGAAGGATGTACTGCACCAGTTTATACAACAAACTCCCTTCACTCAGCAGTTGTAGAAATTTTCATTGAAGACAACGCGTATTGCCGTTATACAACCATTCAGAACTGGGCAAATAACGTATACAATCTTGTAACAAAGCGTGCTACCGCTGGACGTAATGCGACAATGGAATGGATTGACGGAAATATTGGTTCCAAAGTTACCATGAAATACCCTGCAGTACTATTAAGAGGAGAAGGTGCACGTGGAAATACTCTATCCATTGCTATTGCTGGAAGAGGGCAAACACAAGATGCTGGAGCGAAAATGCACCACTTAGCACCAAATACTTCTTCTTCAATCGTATCAAAATCCATTTCAAAACATGGTGGTAAGGTAAACTATCGTGGACTTGTCCAATTCGGCCGTAAAGCAGACAACGCGAAAGCAACGGTAGAATGTGACACATTATTAATGGATAATGAATCTATTTCAGATACGATCCCATACAATGAAGTATACAATGACAATATTTCATTAGAACACGAAGCAAAAGTATCGAAAGTATCGGAAGAACAATTATTCTACTTGATGAGTAGAGGCCTTGGCGAACAAGAAGCAACAGAAATGATCGTCATGGGATTCATCGAACCATTCACAAAAGAACTACCGATGGAATATGCGGTAGAGATGAATCGATTGATCAAATTCGAGATGGAAGGTTCAATTGGATAAAATACTGTACCCTTTGCCACTACTTCATTAGTGGCAAAGGGTTATTTTATTCTTTCGTCGTTTTACCATGTTTTTGCCATCATATTCTGTATAGTGGAGGTAAATTGTGATTTAAGATTGGTGAGGTTTTGGTGGAGGCTTACCGGAAGAAGAATTAAAAGATGCGAATATTGATGATTACATTAACTATAGTTTAAGTCAATACGAGGAATGGATAAAAGGCGATTGAAATTGAGTATTGAAAAACAGTTATATGATGCTGTGAAGAATTTAATTGAGCGAAGATATTCTACTGGTTGGGGCGGAGCAGCTGCTATTTGTGTAGAAGATGGTACCATCTATACATGTGTTGCACCAGATGTTGGTTAATACCTCAAATAGACTTTGTATGGAAACAGGTGGCATATTAGAAGTATATAAATTTGGGAAGTAACTTACTCTGTATGTTTAGCAAGAGAAGATGAAATTTTAAGTTAAATACATTATCGCTATGTGGCGTATGCCAGGAACGATTATTTATTGGATAAAGGTCTATCATGATGAAATGGTATAGGAATGTTGTAAAAGATAAAGTATCATTGCTGCTCCATTTTTATAACCAAAATTCTAAAGATAATTATATAATTTTAAAAGACAAAAATATTGTTGAATCAATGTTTTTGTCTTTTTTTAATGGCTATTTGATAAATATAAAAAAATATATTGTATATGATGTGCATATTGTGTATATTGTATATATAGACATTGTGGAATTTCCTGGTAAGTAATGAAAAGGATGAGGATACGGATGGATATTTTGATTTCTAATCATTCCAAAGAAGCAATTTATAATCAAATTAAATACCAAATCAAGGAGAAAGTATTTTCAGGTGAATTAAAAGAAGGTGACACATTGCCTTCGATGCGGCAATTAGCAAGAGATTTACATGTGAGTGTTATTACTACGAAGCGTGCTTACGAGGAGTTAGAGAAAGAAGGATTTATTTATTCTATTGTTGGGAAAGGATCTTTCATTGCTGAACAGAATCCTGAGGTCATTAAAGAAAAGAAATTAACGACAATCGAAGAAAAATTAATTGAAGTCATTGCAAATAGTAAGGAGTTAGGGTTGTCGCTTCCAGAAATAAAGGAATGGATGACGATTTTATATGAGGAGGAGTAGAGAAAAATGGAAAATGTAATTGAACTAAAAAATATTTATAAGTCATATAAAAACTTCCAGATTGAAGATTTGTCCTTACAAGTGAAAAAAGGTTTTGTTACTGGATTTATTGGAGCGAATGGTGCTGGAAAATCGACGGTTATGAAATTGATGATGAATTTAATCCGACCAGATTCTGGGGAAGTAAAAATGTTTGGAATGGACTATTCAAAGCACGAAAAGGAAATTAAAAAGAGAATTGGTTTTGTTTTTGATGATGATATTTTATATAAGGAATTGACATTACATGATATGAAAAAACTTATTGCACCTTGTTATAAACAGTGGCAAGATTCATTGTTTCGGGAATACTGTGATCGACTGGAACTTCCATTAAATCAAAAAATGAATACTTTTTCAAAGGGGATGAAGATGAAAGCCTCTCTTGTCATGGCATTGTCGCATCAACCAGACCTCCTTATCATGGATGAACCGACAGCGGGCCTTGATCCTATTGTTCGAAGACAATTTATCGAACTTCTTCAGGATGTTATGCTCGATGAAGAAAAAACTATTTTTTTGTCCACACATATTATTAGTGATTTAGCACCGATTGCTGATTTTATTACTTTTATAAATAGTGGCGAGATTGTATTTTCCAAAGCATTACACGAGATCGAAGAGAAATATGCGATTGTACGGGGTAGTCTAGAACTATTAGATCGAGATACGGAACAATATTTTCTATCTATTAAGCGAACAGATGTAGGTTTTGAAGCACTAACTTCAGATTATCAACAGATAAAAGAAGTATTTCAAGATGAAGTAATTGTGGAGAAAGCTAATTTAGAAGAGATTATGTATTATTCCAAAGGAGGTCAGGGAAATGTTGCATTTGATTAAAAAAGACTTGGTTATGCATAAATTAGCATGGTTTACATTTTTAGCAATGCTTATCTTTTTTATGCTTTTTGATAAAAATCAAATTTTTGTTATCGCATTAATGAGTGCGGTAGTAATGACCAATGCATTTTACTATGAAGAGGATATCAATGGCCATAAGCTCTGGAATGCTTTGCCTTATACACGTAATGAGATTGTGAGTGCCAGGTATTCAAGTTTATTAATCGTTTTTTTTGTTATTGCGACAGCAGTCATTATGGTTGGTTTGGTATTAAAAAACGAATGGGAATTAGGATTATTGCAAGAGGTAATTGGTAGTTTAATTGTTTTATTCCTAGCTGGTGCTGTTTGTTTTCCTTTGTTTTTTTGGTTTGGGCAAAAGAATACAATGTTCATGTTATTTGTCATCTATATTTTTCTCGTTATTGGTGGCACATATGCTTTCTATTATTTGTATCGGTATATGAATCAATCATTACTTCCATCTATAAATTTATCAGGGAGTTGGCTCTTTGTTATTGCTAGTTTAATGGCGTTATGTATGTATTTATTTTCCTGGAGATTGTCCGTAAAAATATATCAGACAAAGGAAATATTGTAGTTTTTGCATTCTATTACTAGATGAATAAGAGGTGCTAGGATGACTGAAAAAGTATCCTCCAAAAAGCGATATGAATGGTTTGTACATATTCTAGTTTTTGCTGTAGTTCAAGGGATATTTCTTATTTTTGATGGGTATGAAGGGTGGCATATTTTTTATTTAAATGATATGGGCAAAAGGGTTGTACACCGTCTTACACCACTAACAGAAAACTTTCGAATATATGAAAGCACTGCGTTAAATACCGTAACTGTTATATGGGGCATTTGGTTGGTTTTACATGGAGTAGTTTGTATGATAAAGAATTTTAGGGATAAAAGGGAAGCGGAATAGTTTTTGATAACTGAGGGAGTTCATTTATTATTACTCGTTATCAGATTGTATATTTAAATTGTCTTTTTAAGGATGACATCTTACGCTAAGAAATATTGGCGTATTTTCGGAGGAGTTAAACTTCAAAATTGAAAGCAACTTTTACAAAACAATCTGATCTTTTGGAATACTAAAGGAGTGGGTAGAGAGCTGGAATATGCGCCAAAATAATTCAAAGTTGTTTTGCTGCCTGCACTTTTTAATTGTGTAACAAATACTTCTGTTTCTTTTGACGAGATAAATTACACCAAACTTTGAACAAAAATCTAGCACAGGTGTCCTATATGATCTGCACTAGGACTTCCTATGGGTCGTAAGAAGGAGAAGAATACAGAATGCCATGAATTTATTTACTATATAAAATGGAAAAATTTATAAATAATAATGTTTCCATGCAATTTTAGTTTTAGAATGACAAGGATTAAGAAAACATATAGATAAAATTAAATTCCTAGTTGACAACTAGGAATTATATGTCTACAATACAATTAACAAATTAGTTATATATGGAAGGAATATTTATGAAGTAAAATGAAGGACTGCCCATTGTAATTTTAATAATTAATTCTAAGCAGTATCTATTTCTGAATTCTAATTTGTTTAATTTGCACACGTAATGATGGTATACCTTACATTTATATGTTTTATCCCAGATTAACTGGCTGTAAGACGCCCACCTTAAAATATAAGAGATTCAAGATAAGATTATAAGTGGGTGAGTGGGGGCAGCAGTTAAACGTTCAATTCGTTATAGAGCCTTTATTACCATGCCATTGTGGTGCTAATAATCAGTGAAGATGAGGAAAATATCCACTGATTGAAGTTTCGTTTTATAAAATAAGTGGCACCCTTTTCTTTATGAATCATAAGGTATGAAATATAATCAATTTTTCAAGTATGAAATTTTTTTAGATCTAATTCCTAGTAATTTGGGTGGAAAAGTAAGGTATTGATCATCAAGTCATTTTATACTGCTTCATAGAGCATTTTTAAAAAATAATTATTCAAAGAAATGGGGGAGGATGATGGAAAAAGACTTTCGTTCCTTTTTTGACGAATGGTCAAAAAGTTATGATACTACCGTAAATGGTGAAGATGAAGAGTATCGCGAGGTTTTTGCGAAATACGATACTATTTTAAATGAAGTAGCTGATCGAGCTAGTTCTCCTGTTTTAGAGTTTGGTGTTGGAACAGGAAATCTAACAGAGCGATTAGAACGAAAAGGAAAACACGTTTTTGGTGTTGAACCTTCTCGAGAAATGCGGATTATTGCTAGAAAAAAATTACCAAATATAGATATTCGTGATGGGCATTTTTTACAATTTGATTCACCAAGTGAAAAAGTCCATTCAATCGTAAGTACGTATGCGTTCCACCATTTAACAGATGGTGAGAAGGAAAGGGCAATTAAACATTTTGCACATGTATTGCCATACGGTGGGAAAATAGTTTTTGCGGATACCGTTTTTGAATCAGAAGAGGCGAAAAATGAAATACAGGAATGCGCAAAGAAAAAGGGCTATAAAAGGCTATTAAAAGATTTACAGACAGAGTATTATACGACCCTGCCTATCCTAACAGAATTGATGGCGAAAAATGGATTTCAAGTAAAATATAAAAAAATGAATGATTTCGTTTGGCTAATTGAAGCCGTGAAGGAGGAAAAGAAAATGAGTAAAAAGATGAATGTAGAAAGTTTTAATTTAGATCATACGAAAGTGGATGCGCCTTATGTTCGTTTGGCTGGAGCTGTGAAAGGTGGGCATGGGGACATTGTATATAAATATGACCTTCGTTTTAAACAACCGAATAAAGAACATATGGAAATGCCTTCATTACATTCTTTGGAACATTTAATGGCAGAATTGAGTCGAAACCATGCAGAACATATTGTTGATATTAGTCCAATGGGTTGCCAGACTGGTTTTTATCTATCACTTTTAAATGACGATTCATTAGACAATGTGCATGATTTAGTTGAAAAGACATTACGAGATGTATTAAAAGCGAATGAAGTTCCTGCATGCAATGAAGTACAATGCGGTTGGGCGGCCAGTCATAGTTTAGAAGGAGCAAAAGAACTTGCTAGTGATATGTTAGCCAAGAAAGACAAGTGGCATATCGTGTTTCAACAATGATTAAAGGATGATTTGTATGAACATAGTGACTTCAGTTACCGATCTAATCGGTAAAACTCCACTTTTTGATGTGACACCGGAAGGATTACCAAAAAGAATTCGTATCGTTGCAAAATTAGAAACAGAAAATATTGGTGGAAGTGTGAAAGATCGCCTTGGTGTGTATCTAGTAAAGCGGGCTCTTGAAGAAGGAAAGATAAAAAATGGAGGAACCATTATTGAGCCGACAGCTGGAAATACAGGAATCGGACTTGCGATTGCAGCTCGTCATTATGGATTAAAACTTATCGTTACGGTACCTGAAAAATTCAGTATAGAAAAACAGCAAATTATCGGTGCCCTTGGAGGGACTGTGATAACAACACCAACAGAGGACGGCATGGATGGAGCTATTGAAAAAGCAAAACATTTACACACTGAAATATCGAATAGTTATATCCCAAATCAATTTAAAAATCCATGGAATCCGAAAGCATATCATAAGCTTGCACAGGAAATTTGGCAATCCCTTGATGGAAAAATGGATGAAATTGTTATCGGTGGTGGTTCTGGTGGCACGTTTACAGGGGTTGTAGAAGAGTTGAAAAGGCATGATGCATCCATTAGAGCCACATTTGTTCAACCAGAGGGAGCAGGAGTTTTTGGAGGAACATCACATGATTACAAAATAGAAGGAATCGGAATGGATGAACTGACTCCATTCATGAAAGAAAAACATATAGATGAAGTCATGATGATTTCAGATGAAAGAGCTTTTAGTCAAGTACAACAATTAGCACAGAACTATTCTTTGCTTGTTGGGAGTTCATCAGGTGCAGTAATGGAGGCAGCAATAAAGCGAGGAAAACAAGTGGAAGGTCCTTACACGATTGTAACGATTTTTCCAGATCGAGCAGATCGCTATTTAAGTTCTGGAATCTTTGATGAAAGGTGGAAAAAATGATGAGAAAGAAAACAGCTCTCATACATGGAGGTGTTTCGGTTGATCCGAACACTGGTGCACTATCATTACCAATTTCTCAAGCAAGTACATTTCGTCAAAAGAAAGTTGGTGATTTTGTTTATGAGTATGCTCGTACAGGTAATCCGACACGGGAAGGTGTAGAAACACTTATTGCAGACTTAGAAGGTGGTGATCGTGGTTTTGCCTTTGCTTCGGGGATGGCCGCTATTACAACGGTGATGGATTTATTTAAAAAAGGAGATCACCTTATTGTGACAGATGATGTGTATGGTGGGACATATCGGTTCTTTACGAAGGTTCTTGCAAATCGAGGAATACAGGTTGACTTTGTTGATACGAGTGATGAAGCAGCAGTAAGAAAAGCAATTCAGTCAGAAACAAAAGCACTTTATTTAGAAACACCAACAAATCCATTATTGAAAATAACATCCATACAAACAATGGGTGAGATTGCAAAAGAGATAGGGGCGCTACTAATCGTTGATAATACATTTAGCACTCCTTATTGGCAAACTCCAATTGCGAAAGGTGCTGATATTGTCGTTCATAGTGCAACAAAATATTTAGGTGGACATAGTGATGTTGTAGCAGGATTAGTCGTGACAGCAAATCGTCAACTAAGCGAGCATCTTGCATTTCTGCAAAACAGTACAGGAGCTGTTCTTGGCCCGAATGATAGTTGGCTTGTACAACGCGGGATGAAAACACTTGGCGTTCGCATGGAAGAAATCGAACAAAATACAAGTGCGATAGCAAATTTTCTAAACCAGCATAAAGCAGTAGAAAAAGTCTATTATCCAGGGCTTTCCAATCATCAAGGACGAGAAGTTCATATTTCACAGGCAAATGGTTTTGGTGGGATGTTATCTTTTACCGTAAAAGATGAATCAACAGCCCTTCGTGTACTCGATCGTGTTCAGTATTTTACATTAGCGGAAAGTTTAGGAGCTGTGGAAAGTTTAATCTCTCTTCCAGCAAAAATGACACATGCTTCCATTCCTCGAGAACGAAGGTTAGAACTTGGAATTGAAGATGGGCTCATTCGTCTATCGGTAGGTTTAGAGGATGTACATGATTTAATCGATGATTTAGATCAAGCATTAGCATAATTTCTATTAACTATGATTTGATATATTTTTTTAAATAAAAAATATTTTCAAAAAACACTTGACAATACAGAAAATTATAGGTAAATTATTAATAAGCTTTTAATTGAATATTCGTTTCCTTATCAAGAGTTGGGGGAGGAATCTGGTCCGTCGATCCCACGGCAACCGTCATGAATGATGTTCGTGAAAAGGTGCTAAATCCAGCAGATATTTGTCTGACAGATGAGGAAGAGACCTAACAATAATGTGAAACCTCTTCCAATCTAGGAAGAGGTTTTTTGATTGACTTCCAAGAAATAAGGGCAGAAACATATATTTTTTAATTTTAAATCATAGTAAACAGATAAGGATATCGGATATTAATTGAAAGTTAAAATATGTTATGAAAGAGGGATTTTATAATGGGAGTAACGAAAACGAAAGAAAGTTTGTATAAGAGAACTTATTTTGATCAAATTACAAAACTACAAAACCATGCGAAGCCTTCGTATGAAGCATTTTTAAACTTCAATCAAGAGGTGTTTAAAGAAAGTCACTTAACAACAAAGTTAAAAGAGCTAATCGCCGTAGCGGTTGCCCATGTAACAGGTTGTGCTTACTGTATTGATATCCACACAAAAGCAGCTAAAAAGGAAGGAGTCACAAAAGGGGAATTATCTGAAGCTATATTTGTTGCAACAGCTCTAAAAGCTGGTTCAGCATTTGCACATGGGGCCAACGCTATTCGTTCATACGATGATGAAGCAGAAGATGAATTGTATAAGGGAAGTTATTTTTCAAAAGTAAATCAATTATCAGCATCACAGCCGGATACTTTTCAAGCATTTATAACATTTACAAATCAAGCTTTAAAAGAGGGGGCACTCACTGTCTTAGAAAAAGAGTTCATTGCCGTAGCAGTCGCCCATGTAACAGGTTGTGCTTATTGTATTGATATTCATACAAAAGCAGCTAAAAAAGAAGATGCAACAAAAGAACAGCTAACAGAAGTGATATTTGTAGCAACAGCCTTAAAAGCAGGTTCTGTCTTTGCTCATGGTGTAAATGCGATTAATGCATTTGAAGCCGATTAAGAAAGGAGAGTAACCGTTGACACATATTATCACAATTTGCGGAAGTCCATCAGAACAATCGAGATCAGAAACTGTTATCGATTATTTGAAATTGCATCTTAAGAAATACGAGTATACATGTGAAGAGATTCAATTAACGGATTTACCGACTGATGTGTTAATGAAAGGAATTTACGGTCATCCCGTAATCAATCAACTCACACAACAAATCAATCTAGCCGATGGGATAATCATCTGTTGTCCGGTATACAAGGGAGCATATCCCGGAGTATTAAAGGCATTTCTTGATCTTTTACCGCAGAATATCTTTCAAGGAAAAGTGGTGTACCCATTAATGGTTGGTGGTACGAGAGCCCATTTATTAGCACTAGAGTTTACGTTAAAGCCTTTGCTTCAACAATTAAAGGGAGAATGTTTGTCAGGAGTATTTATTTTAGAATCAGAATTAAAGCGTGGTGTAGAGCTATCTTCATCTATTACTAATCAAAAATTAGCAAAGAGAGTCCATCAACAATTAACAGAATTTACGGAAAAAATAATATATAAAAGAGGTGTACATGTATGAGTAAAAAACAAATTCATTTGAATGGTTTTGCACAAAACACGGTGTCTCCGCATGCGATAGGCTTATGGAAACATCCAGAACATGAAGGCCATCTACATGGAACTTTAGATTATTGGACAAAATTAGCAAAGACTCTTGAAAAGGGAAAATTTGATGCTTTATTTCTTGCAGATGTGATTGGTATGTATGATGTTTATAAAAACAATTATCAAACGGCAATTGAGCAAGCTGTACAAGTGCCTGCCCATGATCCATTTCTAATCATTTCTGCTATGGCTCAAGCTACTAAAAATCTTGGTTTTGCTGTAACGGCTTCAGCTACTTATATTGAACCATATCAATTAGCGAGGAAGTTTTCGACACTGGATCATCTTACAAAAGGACGTATTGGTTGGAATATCGTGACATCCTATTTAGAAAGTGAAGCAATAAATTTAGGATTAAACAAGCAAATCGCACATGATGAACGTTACGACCGGGCAGATGAATATATGGACGTTGTTTATAAATTATGGGAGAAAAGTTGGGAAGATGATGCCGTCATTTTTGATTTGGAAAATGATTGTTTTGCTGATGCCGATAAAGTTCACGCGATTCAACACGAAGGGAATTATTTCAAAGTACCTGGTGTTCATTTAATTGAGCCATCCCTTCAAAGGACACCAATGTTATTTCAAGCGGGCGCTTCAACAAGAGGAAGAGATTTTGCAGCCAAACATGCGGAAGCAATCTTTACAAATACACAAAATACAAAGGATGCCATTCCTGAATTACAGGCTTTCATTCAGGATATGACTAGACGTTTAGAAAAAAATGGCCGTCATCGTGAAAATGTGAAGATTATTCCAGCAGTTGTTCCTATTGTGGGTTCAACAGAAGAAGAAGCAAATAAAAAATATCAAGAATTAAAAAGTTATGTAAGTTATGAAGGTGCTGCAGCATTATTATCCGGACATTCTGGGATTGACTTTTCGAAATTGAATCCAGATGATTATGTAGAGAATTTAAAAACAGATGCAATGCAAAGTCGCCTTGAAAATTATACATCAACAGATCCAAACCATAAATGGACAGTGCGAGATGCTGTTTTATATCATGGTTTTAGTCTTGGATCAGCAGTTCTTGTAGGTACACCAGAGCAAATTGCCGATGAACTTGTTACTTTGTCAACTGAAGGTGGGGTAGATGGATTTAATATTCGTCAAACGATTAATCCAGGGACATTGAATGATTTCGTGGAATATGTTGTGCCAGAATTACAAAGACGTGGTGTTTATAGAAAAGAATATGAAGGAAAAACATTACGAGAAAATTTTTTCGGAAAAGATCAGAAGCAGTTGACACAAAATCATTATGGAAAGCATGTAGAGATTAAAGAGAAGCTACAATCTTTATAAGTAGGGAGGGAAAGCATGGAATCATTTTTTATTAAAACAGAAAAACAGCGTAAAATGATTAAAAAAGTTAATTCTCTTGTTCCACGATTTCAAGAACGGGAATATTTATTAGATGAAAAAGGAAGCTTTCCATATCAAAATATACAAGATTTAATTGATATAGGATATACAAAGTTATCCTTACCAACCATTTATGATGGAGATAATATTTCTGCATATGATCTTGTGTTATACCAAGAAAATATTGCTAAAGGGGATGGCTCAACAGCACTTTCCATTGGTTGGCATATGAGTACATTAATTGCAATGCGCGGAGAACGTTCTTGGCCAAAGGAATTATATGATTACGTTTGTGAAAAAGTTCAACATGGTGCTTTAATTAATTATGTGTTATCAGAACGTGGGCAGGGAAGTCCGACACGAGGTGCTAGATTACAAACAGTAGCTAAAAAAGCTCCAGCTGGCTGGGAAATCACTGGTAGAAAGTCATTTGCAACCATGGCACCAGCACTAGATTATATGATTATTTCTGCATTAGTAGAAGAAGGAGGGGAAGAAAGAGAGGCCTTTTTCTTGGTTCCAAGTAAATGTGAAGGTGTATCCATTGATGAAGTATGGGATAGTGTTGCTCTACGTGGTACGGCAAGTCATGATATTGTTTTTCATCAAGTCGTTATTCCAGAAAACTTCCTCGTGGATCAAACCTCTGTACCTGAAACAGTGAAACGATCGACTGGAGGATTATTACATGTTCCTGCTTGTTATCTAGGTATTGCACAAGCTGCTTATGAATATGCATTAGATTTCGCACTTCATTATACACCAGGTAATAGAAAACAGCCCATTTTTCATGCCACTCATATAAAGGAAAGAATTGGTCGTATCCAATTACTATTAGCTCAATCACGTCACTTACTCTACAGTGTTGCAGAAAAATTTGATGGATTGGATGATAAAGAAGTATTATATCCTCATCTAGCAGCAGCTAAATATACGGTGACAAATCATGCGCTTGATATTGTTGATCTTGCAATGCGTGTAACAGGGGCTCGAAGTCTTTCAGAAAAAAATCCATTACAGCGTTATTATACCAATGTTCGGGCGGGATTACATAACCCTCCAGCAGATGATGAAATTTTAAATATGTTAGCAATGAGTGTAGTTTAATAATATAAGAAAACCTTGTGAATGAATGACATTCACAAGGTTTTTTAGTAAGTTTATTTATCGCAGTTTAACTGGCTGTAGAATAATAAGTGGAGGATCAACAGCTAGTAAAAGCTCGATTCGTTCAATTAAACAATTAGTGGGTTAAGAAGAAAACTCCCACTGATTGTTAGTTTCACTATATAAAAAACTACCGTATGAATGAAAACTTTTATCATTTTAAAAAACATTAAACATCGTTCAAATTTTAAACAATGTTTAAAAATGTCTTGATTTTCAAATTTTCAGTCATTATAATGAGGGTAATTAGTTTATTTGGAACATAAATTAGGTGATAGAAATGACGATGGCGGAAAGGAAAGCATTTAATAAACGAGAAAAAATTATCAAGTCAGCAATTAAAATTGTTAATCGCCGTGGGTATTCAGGTACCACAATGGAGGAGGTAGCAGCTGAGTTACTGATGACGAAGGGCTCGCTTTACTATTATTTTAAGAACAAAAGTGATCTCATGTTTCAATGTAATAGTATTGTCCTTTTAGAAGCACAGGAAGATCTTAAAAGAGTCTTATTGGATGAATCATTATCTATTAAAAAACGATTACAGGAAATGGTATTTATTCATATTCATTATGCCATTGAAGAGAATGAAGTATTTAATTTAATCATGCGTCCAGAACAATTATTTAGTGAGGAGCAATTGGAAGAGGTATTACACTTAAGGGATGAGTATGCTGCTTTTTTTGATAAAATTATTGCCAAAGGGATAGAGACGAAAGACTTTAACACGGAAGATCCAATTATGCTCCGTATGTTTATTCTCGGAGCGATGAATTGGATTCAACAATGGTATAAACCAAATGGAAGATTATCAAAAAAAGAGATTCAACAGCGATTTTGGAATTATATTTTGAAACTATTAACATAAGAAATAAGAATTTATATTAGGAGGAATATCATGGAAAATGTCTATCTTATTGATGGAGCAAGAACTGCATTTACTTCATTTGGTGGTTCTTTTAAACAGATAACTGCCGATGAATTAGGGGTAGTTACGGCGAAGGAGGCATTGAAGCGGGCAAAGGTGTCTCCCGAACATGTTGATCATGTCATTTATGGAAATGTCATCCACACGAGTAAAAGTGCTGCATATTTAGCTAGACATATCGCATTACATGCAGGAGTACCCCAGGAAGTTGGAGCACTTATTGTGAATCGTCTTTGTGGTTCAGGAACACAGTCAATTGTTTCTGGTGCACAATCCATTTTGTTAGGTGAGGCCAACATTGTACTTGCAGGTGGTGCCGAAAATATGAGTATGGCACCATATTCAAATTTTCATATTCGTTTTCAAGGTCCAAAAATGGGTGTTCTAGCTTATGATGATATGTTACAAGCAACATTATTAGATAAATATACGGGAGATGCGATGGGGATAACAGCTGAAAATTTGGCAGATATGTATCATATTTCACGGGAAGAACAGGATGAATTCGCTGTTTTGTCACATAAACGAGCAAATGAAGCAGTTGAAAACGGGATATTTCAAAAGGAAATTGTTCCTGTGGAAGTAAAAACAAGGCACGGAACAATTATGATTAATGAAGATGAACATATTCGTCCAGATGTAAATTTTAATGATATGGCTAAGTTACGACCAGTCTTTAAAAAAGACGGGACAGTTACAGCTGGTAACTCATCTGGGATTAATGATGGGGCTGCTTCTGTGATCATTGCTAGTGAAACAGCTGTTGAAAATCATCATTTAACCCCGATTGCAAAAATAGTAAGCTGGTCAACTGTCGGAGTAGATCCATCCATTATGGGAATTGGCCCAGTTCCTGCAATAAAAACAGCATTAGAAAAAGCATCCTTATCGATTCAAGATATCGATTTATTTGAAATAAATGAAGCATTCTCTGCTCAATATTTAGCGGTGGAAAAGGAGCTTGGTTTAAATCGCGAGAAAGTAAATGTAAATGGTGGGGCAATTGCACTCGGCCATCCAGTCGGGGTATCAGGTACACGGATCGTTTTATCGGCTGCATATGAATTAATGAAAAGACAAGGAAAGTATGCAATAGCAAGTCTTTGTATTGGTGGTGGGCAAGGAATTGCAATGGTTATTGAAAGGGTATAATAGAATATTTTTGAAAGGAAGTGTGGAATGAAAATAGGTGTAGTAGGTTCGGGTATTATGGGAAATGGAATTGCACAAGTTTTCGCCATGTCGGGACATACCGTAATATTATCTGATTTAAACAAACAAGCACTTGATAAAGCAGAGTTAGTAATCAACCAAAATGTAGAACGTGTATTAAAAAAATCAAATCAATTGGATAAAAAACAGACTGTATTAGACTGTCTAACATATACGACAGATAATTCATTATTAAAGGACGCTGACTTAATTGTCGAGGCAGTTACAGAAAATATGGAAGTTAAAAGGTCTGTTTTTAAAGAACTAGACTCATTTTGTACATCGAAAACAATCCTTGCGACAAATACATCTGGTTTAAGTATCACGGAACTAGCAAATATGACAAATCGTCCAGGAAAAGTGTGTGGAATGCACTTTTTTAATCCTGTTCCTGTCATGAAATTAGTTGAAATTGTGCGTGGTGCTGAAACAACGGATGAAACCATTCAGTTTGTTCAATCACTGACAAAAGAAATGGAAAAGGTCAGCATTGTTGCCAAGGATTCACCACTATTTGTCGTTAATCGAATTTTAATACCAATGCTGAGTGAAGCGATGTTTGTGTATGGAGAAGGCATTGCTTCGGCTGAAGATATTGATAGTGGCATGGTATATGGTACGAATCAACCAATTGGCCCACTTCGACTTGCAGATATGATTGGTTTAGATACATTGTTGTATGTACAAGAAACACTATTAGAAGAAACTGGGGATTCGAAATATCGTATTCCACCTATCTTAAAACAGCTTGTCAGAGCAGGGCATTATGGGAGAAAGACGAATAAAGGATTCTATACGTATGAATGAAAATAGTTTCACATTATATTTAACTATTCTATAAAATTTCACAGACACATCATGGAACGCATAAATGTAAGCGTTTTACTTCGTTAATTATTTTTAGTGATTTGTTTATAACAGGTGAAAAATAATTACAATCTAAAGAGGTGTCTATATGTTAATAACAGAGAAATTTGCAGAGTGGGTTCGGATTCAACCGGAAAAAATATATACGTATTATGAAGATCGGGAGTGGTCGTATCAATCATTTTTTACAAAGGCAAAGCGTGTTGCTGCTTATTTTCAACAGCGAGGATATAAAAAAGGAGATACTATCGCCCTTTATGCTTTAAATTCGGACCATTTTTTAGTTTGTTATTATGGAATCCAATTAGGTGGATTTACACTGATGCCCATCAATACGAAATTAGTACCTAAAGAAGTGGATTATATTTTGCATCATTCGGAAGCGCGGTCTATTATTTATGATTATCATCTATCTGAAACATTAACAAAAGTTTCCTATGAATTTGACGAAAAAATTGTAATTGGTGGGAAAGATACTTTAGGCGAAATTTTACAGGATGAATCATTACCATTTAATCCGATTACATTAGATGGAGAAGATACTGCAGCAATTCTGTATACTTCTGGAACTACTGGGAAACCAAAGGGTGTCATGTTATCCCATTATAATATAGAAGCAGCAGCAACCATTTGGGCAGAAGCAATGAACATGACGAATAATGACCGTATGCTTATTTCAACTCCATTATTTCACTGTGCAGCAAGTCATGTATTTGCAATACCAGTGACATATGCTGGTGGCTCGGTTGTAATTGAAAAAAACTTTTCCTCTAAAAGTACATTACAAGCATTTGAACGCTATAAACCAACGATTTTCTTTGGTGTTCCAGCAATGTATAACATTTTATTAAACTTACCAGATATGAAAAATACCAATGTATCTTCATTACGTATGTTTGCCTATGGTGCTGCACCAATGCCATATGAGCTTCTCAAGAAATTAAAGGAGACGTTTCCACAAATTGCTGTTCAAAATATGTATGGTCAAACGGAAAACTCTCCTGCTGCTACGACATTGAAAGATCATCTAGCCTTGGAGAAGGTTGGCTCTGTTGGGGAAATTTTACCTAAAACAGAAGTAAAGATTGTCGATGACAAAGGAAATGAATTGCCATATGGGGAAATTGGAGAGATTGTTATTCGAGGCCCACAGGTAATGAAAGGATATTTAAAAGACCCGGAAGCAACCAATGCTGTGATTAAAAAGGGCTGGTTATATTCTGGTGATTTAGGAAAGTTTGATGAGGAACAATTGCTTTTTATTGTTGACCGAAAAAAAGATATGATCATTCGTGGTGGAGAAAATGTCTATCCAATAGAGATTGAAGAAATATTGTACGAAATACCTGAAGTATTAGAAGCAGCAGTAGTCGGTGTGTCACATCACATATATGGAGAAATTCCAATTGCAATCGTCGTAATTAAATATGGAAAAAGCATAACAGAAGAAGATATTATTGCTTATTGCAACCATAAAGTAGCGAACTATAAAATTCCTACAGCTGTCTATTTTATGGATGAATTACCTCGAAATGCATCTGGGAAAGTGTTGAAACATATTTTAAGGGAAAAATATGCATATGTAGAAAGCTAACATTTAAAAACAGGACTTCACCTTAAGGGAGAGTCCTGTTTTTATGAATACAGGTAAAAAGGATATTAGAACTAGAAGCAGAAATGATTGTTGGAAGGCTAAATGCATATTTTTCCATTGTACGTACCATCCTAAATATGTAAATCTATTTTAGGAGGGGAAATGAATGGAAGTTGCAAATATTCTGGTTATCATTAGTTTTATAACGGTTGTTATTTTGATGCTAATTATCATTATATTCGGTATCTACATGTTTTTTATTGACCGACATCAAAAGCAACATCCAGTGCTTCGGAATTATCCAGTCCTTGGAAGAATGCGTTATTTTCTTGAAAAGCTTGGTCCGGAGCTACGGCAATATTTGTTTGATCATGATAATGAAGCAAAGCCATTTTCCAGACGCGAATATCAACATATTGTTCGGAAGGCTAAATATAAACGAGATGTCATCGGTTTTGGGTCTCAACGTGATTTTCAAGAAGCTGGATTTTATGTAAGTAATTCCGTGTTCCCGAAATTAACTGAAGAGGTGAAGATGGACCGAAAGACAAAAGTAAGGAACAAACGGTATTTGTTATTAAAAGACCCTTTATTCACTCAACGAGAAGAACGTATGGAAGAACATGAATCATTGGCTTATTTATTAGATGAGAAAGATACAATTATTATAGGAAAGTATACAAAATATCCATTCAAAGTGAGAGGACAGATTGGCATGTCTGCTATGAGTTATGGATCCCTTGGTGAACGAGCAATCACTGCACTTTCTGAAGGGCTTGGTATGGCTAAAGGGACATGGATGAATACAGGGGAAGGTGGGCTATCTGATTATCATTTAATGGGAAACACAGATATCATTATGCAGATTGGACCAGGTTTATTTGGTGTTCGAGATTCAGAGGGTAATTTCAGCTGGGATGCATTACTTGAAAAGAGTAAAATACCTCAAGTCCGTGCTTTTGAATTGAAATTAGGACAGGGAGCAAAAACACGTGGAGGACATTTAGATGCTGAGAAGGTAAGTGAGAAAATAGCGAGTATACGGATGATTGAGCCATTTAAATCAGTGGATAGTCCGAATCGTTTTAAAGACCTTGCCGATTTTCCTTCTTTATTTGATTTTATTGAGAAAATACGAAACCATACCGGAAAGCCAGTTGGAATCAAAATGGTAATTGGAAATCAACGTGAAGCAGATGAGCTTGCCAGGCAAATAAAGGAATTAAACAAAGGTCCTGACTTTATTACAGTTGATGGTGGTGAAGGTGGAACAGGCGCCTCTTATCAAGAACTTGCAGATAGTGTGGGTTTGCCAATTCATTCTGCATTACCACTTGTAGACCATGCATTGAAGAAACATGCAGTACGCGATAGAGTGAAAATTATTGCCTCAGGGAAGTTATTTTCTCCAGATAGGGTAGCTATCGCACTTGCAATGGGAGCAGATTTAGTGAATATTGCTAGAGCATTTATGATTACGGTTGGCTGTATTCAAACGCTAAAATGTCATTCAAATGTTTGTCCAGTTGGTGTTGCGACAACTGATCCAAACTTACAAAAAGCACTTGTTATTGATGAAAAAAAACATCGTGCTGCTAATTATGTTATTGCTATGCGTAAAGGGTTATTTCGTATTGCTGCAGCTGCTGGTCTTGAATCACCTATTTACTTTAATAGGAATCACATTGTGTATAAAGATGAAACAGGCCATATTTGGTCATTGGATGAAATATATGAATCCATTGTCCATGGGAAGAAAACATTACCAAATACGAATGGGTAACAAATGAAAGTAAATCATAACTAAAAACAGAACAATGATAATATTTCATCGTTCTGTTTTTAGATGGAACGACATTAATTTTCTTCATACAGAATCGTTTGCGCAATACCCATGAAATATTCGGATTCTACAATAATATGATTCAGGACAACTACTGCAGTTGAATTATCTTTGATGACTTCACTATAGTCCCTAATATGCCTACATAAATCAATAAATCCTTGGCTTTGTTCTAAACAAAATGTAACTAATTGTAATACATCTTCGTATAGTGTCGGGGTGATGTTATTTTTTGATCGAATCACTGTTTCAATGAAACGCTCTACATATTGATGTGTGTTACTTAGTGCCTTTTCCCACTCGTTCAGTGCAGTGACATATTTTTCTTCTAAATTTTTTACTAATTCACGAATAACAACAGTATGTTCTTCCTCTTGATGTTTCCAAAACTCACATTCATCCAGTACCCTTAAAGGCATTTGGTTCCCATAATAAAATTGCATTTTCCAATCCCCCCATTTTGATGTATCCATTAGAATCTATTCCTATTGATTGTAAAATATGAAAAATGGAATAAAGGTAGCTGTTAACTTATCTGATTGGAAGCTCCCACTTCCAGATAAGGTTGAAAATCCCGATATAATGCTCCGAAACCCGATATCTGCGTTTGAATCCCGATATCCGCACCTGAATCCCGATATAATGCTCTGAATCCCGATATCCGTGCTCTGAATCCCGATATAATGCTCCGAATCCCGATATCCGCGCCTGAATCCCGATATAATGCTCCGAATCCCGATATATTGCTCTGAATCCCGATATAATGCTCCGAATCCCGATATATTGCTCTGAATCCCGATATAATGCCGCGAATCCCGATATCCGCTCCTGAATCCCGATATAATGCTCTGAATCCCGATATATGCGCCTGAATCCCGATATAACGCTCCGAATCCCGATATCCGCGCCTGAATCCCGATATAATGCTCCGAAACCCGATATCCACGCTTGAATCCCGATATAATGAGTCAAGTCCTAAATCCTGTGTAAAATCCCAAATACAAGTTTTCAACTTTTTATAATCTATGATTGAATTTTATTTGTTTGGGAGGGGTACCCCTCCCAAACAAATAAAA
>NZ_VDUW01000003.1 GCF_008039555.1 Cerasibacillus terrae | reverse complement strand
TCCGCCGCTCGTTCCACAAACGTCATCTCGAAAGAATCAGTCTGCTTCCCGCGCTCGACTTGCATGTATTAGGCACGCCGCCAGCGTTCGTCCTGAGCCAAGATCAAACTCTCCAAAAAAGTTATGAATTCTAATAAGTAAGCACTTATTAGATAAGTTTATCTTAGCAATTTAAATGAAAAACGAGGTACGTTTTTCTTGACATACTGGTCGTTCTGTTCAGTTTTCAAAGAGCATTTTATAGTTCGTTGCTTTTTTTGAAGCAACTCTTATATTGTAACACCCTTGAACTAGGATGTCAATATGCTTTTTATTTCTTTTTTGTTCGCATTAACTTCTCGTTAACAGCGACTTAATCATATTAACATGTTCGCTATCTAAAAGTCAATGTTTTTTTAAAGAAGATTTTGTTGCGTTTTCTGTTCAACTTCTTATTTTAGCGACAAGTAAGACTTTACCACGGATAAAATATAAAGTCAATAGTTTTTTTGGTTTTTATACCACTATTTTTCAAGTTAATGATTATACCTAGGAAATAATCTAGAAATGAATATATACAAAGATATTGTTCATAGAACCATTATATATCGTACATATCACTATGATCTCAAGGTAGTTTAGATACTGCTTTATCTAAAAAATAATTAATTGGTCTTATTTATAATAAGGAGTTTTGTCATACCAAAGTTATTTAATATATCCTATAGCGCATTATGTGTTACTGACATTTCCATCAGATTTCCTTTCACTTTCTTCTATATATAGTGTGGAACTTTAATCAGTAGGGAATTTTTTCGTCCTCACTGGTTGTCGGTTAAACGAATCAGTCGTTTACTATCTGTTGTTCTCCTCAACTTTTTGAAGCAGGAATCTTTCATCCAATAACCTGAAATAGATAAACTGATGAGTTGGTAATTACATAAACAAGATGCATCTTTTGCTTTATCATTATATATTGCAATTTCTTTTACTATCCATTTCATTTACTTTATTAAATGTAAATTTGTTTACATACTAGCAAATGCATTGTACGATATAAAGTGAAACTTAATCAGAGGGGATTTTTATTCGTCCTCCACTGTTTTACCAAATTGTATGCTCAAAAGTCCATTGAACGAATTCGGTGCTTACTGGCTGCCGATTTCCACTTTTCACTCTTGGTTCGTTCTTAATTTTTTTAAGTAAGGAGCTTACAGCCAGTTAACCTGCGCTAAATTGAATTGTTCGTTTTAAAAGGAAAAATGCATTCTATTTTATAAGGAGGATTTTCATGCCCCGCTTAGTTTATTCAAGCAAAATTAATAAAATACGATCCTTTGCACTCATATTAATTTTTACAGGTATTCTATTTATGTATATAGGACTTCTGTTTAAAAATACGGAATGGCTAATGATTATATTTTTTATCCTTGGAGTTATAAGTGTAGTATTTAGTGTTGTCGTTTATCTTTGGATTGGAATGTTATCTCTGAGGGCTGTACCAATTATTTGTCCGTCTTGTGAGAAACCAACGAAAATGCTCGGTCGTGTTGATGCTTGTATGCACTGTAAACAGACACTCACACTGGACAAGGATTTAGAAGGGCTAGAATTTGATGAGCGATTCAACAAAAAAAGTTATTTAAAAGAAGCTAAACAAAAAATTAAAAATGGTACAAGTAAAAATGAATAGCATAAATAAAAAAGGTTCTCTATTATATAGAGGCCCTTTTTATTTGCAACTTTTAGTTTGCAGCTACTTTTTCGGCTTTTTGACATTCTTTACAGATTCCATAAACTTCCATGCGGTGATCTGTTACATCATATCCTGTTACTTGTGCAGCTAATTTTTCCACTTCATCTAATGTAGGATAATTAAAATCCTCTATTTTCTCACATTTTTTACAGATAATGTGATAATGCTCCGATGTATTACAATCAAATCTGCTTGAGTCATCCCCGTAATTTAATTCACGCACAAGACCAACTTCTTTTAATACTCGTAAGTTATTATACACTGTTGCAACACTCATATTCGGAAATTTTTCCTCAAGTGCTTTGTAAATATCATCAGCTGTCGGGTGTGTCATTGTATTTAACAGATAATCAAGCACCGCATGACGTTGTGGTGTAATTCGTACACCAGCTTTTTTTAACGTCGCAATCGATTCTTGTAATTTTCCATCAGCCACCGTCATGCACCTCGCTTCCATTTATTTATTGTGTGTTTATCACTGACAGAATTTGTTATTATTTTATAATCCTTATAATTAGTTTACCCAAAAAACATAAGTCTTGTCAATAAATTAATATTAAATAATAATAATTATAAATTAATGCATCCCTATTAGTCATTATAATTGTTTTTTGGTTTTTATTTTGTTCCTATATGGATTATATAAAAAGAGCTGAAAATTCACAATATATAAATGATTTCCTGTATTTAGTTTTAATCGCCCATTACACTAAACTTTACTATTTAATATCCTCTATCTAAATCCATTTTATTTATAACATTTTTTCCCTTTGAACGATATGACGCAAGGTTTCTTTCAAAAATTGTAAGCGCGCGTGACACGTAATGTGGTGAAATCCCTGATAAATGTGGGGTAATCGTTATATTTTCCTCAATCCACATTGGGTGGTCTTCTGGTAATGGTTCTTCTTCAAAGACATCTAAAACTGCATGAGAAATTTCTCCATTTCGGACAGCTTCTAATAGAACCTCTGTTTGAACAACATCACCTCTTCCCATATTTAAGAAAATAGCATGGTTAGGCATGGAACGAAATGAATCTTCATTAAATAAGTATTTCGTTTCTCTTGTACTTGGTAAAACAGAAACGACAAAATCTGCTTGTGGCAATACATTATGTAACTGCTCAGTACCATGGTTTTCATCGAAATGTTCTACTTTTCTTCCGCTCCGTGAAACACCAATTGTTTTCATACGAAATGCCTTTGCTAGACGAGCAACTTCTTGTCCAATTGCTCCCGTTCCAGCAATCAACATCGTTTTTTGACTGATTTCATCCATTTTTATAGAACGATCCCATTGCTTTTCTGCTTGTCTTTCATATATAGTTTTTGCTTTGCGAACAACTTGTAATAGCATTGCTATAGTATATTCAGCCATTGGAATTTTATGAATACCTCTTGCATTTGTTATTAAAATATCTTGTTGAATAATTTCTTTAAATGGTAATTTTTCAATACCTGCTGATAATACCATCATCCATTTTAAATGCTTAGCATCCCGAACATCTTCAGCTGTAACGTCTTCCCCATAAGTAACAAGAATCTCAGCTTCTGAAAGAGAATTTTTTGCTTCTTTCATATCATTACAAAAGATAAAATTCTCTTCTGGAAATTCCTTCATTAGACGTTCTTGATGTTTCTTTGATATTTTCGCTGAAAATAGTATCATTCTCCTCATCTCCTTATATAAAAAAACGTATTCAATTTATTTATATTGTAAACATTACGTAGGCAAATAGACAACTAAAGACATTTATTTGAAATAAAAAACAGCTCACATGGAGCTGTTTTTTTATTCTAAGTGCTCTTTTACATATTGTAGTGTATCTTCCACATGGCCTTTTACACGAACTTTTCGATATTCTTTTTGCAAAACACCATCTTTATCGATTATAAATGTAGAACGTTCGATTCCATAGTATTCTCTACCGAAATTCTTTTTTAATTTCCAAACGCCATATAATTCTGCTATCTCATGATCTTCATCGGCTAATAAGATAAATGGTAAGTCATGTTTTGCAATAAATTTTTGATGGCGTTCTATAGGATCTGGACTAACACCAATAATAGCAGTATCTGTTGCAGTAAAATCTTTATGAAAATCACGAAAGCCACATGCCTGATTCGTACAACCTGGTGTCATATCTTTTGGATAAAAATAGAGAATAACATTTTTTCCTTTAAAATCAGATAATGTAACTTCCTCACCTTTTTGATTTTGAAGTGTAAAATCTGGTACTTGTTTTCCTACTTCTAGTGTCATCAATCATACCTCCTAATATTATTCCTATCGTTATCTTATATCCAAGAAGAATAATAATCCAATTAAATGCGATTATTTTAAATCCTTGGCACAAATAAAAGTTATCTAAAAGTCCAAAAGAAACAAATTACATGTTGTAAGCGTTTTCATTTATAGTTGTGCAATCTGCCCTAATAAAAATGTTTCATAATCTTTCATATTAAAGGGGTTTCAAGTCTGTGCCCATCAATTCAAATAAAAAAACATACAAAATATAGTATTATTTTTGGTCAGTTTAACAATGGTAATTCATTAGTCAAACCATAAAATATATATAAAGTGACTATTTAGAATTAACTAATAATATCAGAGTGATAATTATTAAGGAGAGGATTATTCGTGTTATTTCTAAACAAAAATGAAATAAAAACAGCAGTAACAATGGAGGAGGTGATTGATGCAATCGATTATTCCTACAAAATCTATGAAACAAAGCAATACCAGATGCCCTTCAGAACTCAAATAATGGAAGGTGAAAATACCTTTTTATTAATGCCGTGTTATACGAACGAGTCAATTGCAACAAAATTAGTGACTGTATTTCCTAATAATATTAAAGAACCTACGTTGAATGGATTAATGATTTTAAATTGTAATAAAACTGGACGAATAACAGCATTATTAGACGGAACTTATTTAACAGGTTTTCGGACTGGTGCTGTCGGAGGATCTGCAATCCGACATTTATCTAATGAAAATGCTAAAAGTATTGCCATCATTGGAGCAGGTAGCCAAGGTTTGTATCAAGCAATCGCTGCTTGTGCTGTTAGACCAATAACAGATATTTATGTTTATAATCGAACCAAAGAAAAAGTCCCTTCATTTATTAAAGCACTGTCAAAATGGACTGACACAAATATCCACATCCACAATTGCAGTTCAGTAGAAAATGCAATTAAAAATGCAGAAATCATCATAACTTCCACCACTTCCTCTAAACCTGTACTTCCTGAAAAGTCATCATACTATAAAAATAAATTAATCATAGGTGTTGGTTCATTCCAACCTACCATGCGTGAATTTCCGAAAGCATTATATGACACTGCAGATCAAATAATAGTTGATACAGAACATGCAATAGATGAATCAGGCGATATTACCGTACCACTAAAACAACGTTGGGTTAATGAACATTCTATCCAAACGATGAGTTCGCTTATTACAAATAAAACAAAAGAAATTTCACCTCGACAGGATAAGAGCATCGTATTCAAAACAGTTGGCATGGCATTATTCGATACAGTAGTAGCTAACTTAATTTATCATAATGCAAAGGAAAAAGGAATTGGTTTACATTTAGTAACTTAAAGTCAATTATTTTAAATTCAAAAGACTACTAAATAAGGAGTTGATGACATGCGTTCAAAATGGACTGACCCTGGAATATTTTTAGTAGGTGTACTCATTTTAATTGCAGCTGGGGTGTTAGCTTGGTGGCCAAAAGACATTTATTTTTTAGGTATTTCATTAGCTGGTTGGTTAATGTTCCTAAGTTACTTTGCCTGGTTCCTTATATCTGTTGTTTATGTCATTTGGATTGAAAAAATTGAACAAAAAAAGAATGATCTTGAAGATAACTCCAATAAGAAAGGAGTGAATTAATCGTGCAATGGATGGAGACCTTTATTTTAGGTATTTATTTTATCGGTATGATTCTAATTGGTATTTACTTTGCTAAAAGAGCCCATTCTTCTCAAAGTGATTATTGGACAGCTGGTAAGAGTATTAATACATTTGTTGGTTCCTTTGCATTATTTGCGGCTCTTGCTAGCTCTAGTTCCTTAATTGGTGCCGTTGGATCTGGTGTGGCATTAGGTGTCCCTTTTCTATTTGCATATGGATTTGGAGCTGTAGCAATTCTCCCCTTTACAATGTTTTTAGTATCGGGTCAATTAAGGCGTTCTGGAGTAAGTACACTTCCAGGGTTCTTCAAACAAAGATATGGAAAATCTGTTCAATTAATATCTGTATTTATCGTTGTAATAGGTATGACCTTTTACATGGTTCCTCAATTAACTGCATCGGGTTTAATAGGTTCCTATGTCTTAGGACTTGATTACAAAACAACAGTCATCATCCTTGGATTAGGATTTACATTTTACGCTGCCCTTGGGGGGATGTGGGCTATTACTTATACAGATTTGTTTCAAGGAGCAATTATTCTAATAGGAATGGCTATACTTTCTGGGACTATCCTAACAAAACATGATGGTTTTACTAATTTATTATCCGAGGCTTTGACAGTAAATCCAACTTTTGGTGATATTACACAACCTTGGATGTCTTATTTTGGCCTATTTTTAGCATTTTTATGGTTTGGAATTGTCTCTCCTTCAGCAGTGATGAGAAACTTTGCATCGCGTGATGCTAAAACAGCACGCCGCTCAGCAATGTGGGCAGGACTTTTGTATTTATTAGTGTTTGTATTTGGTTTTATTATTGCTTCAGGTGGTGCGACTCTTGACATTGTTGGTTCATTAGATAATAAAGATATGATATTCATTTCTGTTATTGAACATTATCTACCATCTATTTTAGGTGGAGTCATGTTAGCTGGATTACTTGCAGCAATTATGTCTTCTACAGATGCAATGCTCTTAGCTATCTCCGCGGGTGTCGCTCATGATATATATAAAGAGTATATTAATAAAAACGCAACTGATAAAACTGTTACTAAATTAGGCTTTATCGTGATGATATTAGCAAGTATTATTGGCATTGTATTTGCAATTAACCCACCAAACTTAATTGCAATTATGGTTGGTTGGGTTGGAGGCGGTCTCTTGTCAGCATTTGGTTTCCCACTCGTTCTTGGGATTTGGTGGAAAAGAGCGAATACCGCTGGGGCACTAGCTGGAATGCTTGGTGGTTCTGTAACCTTTCTGATTTTGGTAATTACAAAACCATTTGCCTTAGTTGCTGAACCAATAATCGCTGCACCTATTTCATTATTATTAGTAATAATTGTTAGCCTAATGACAGAGCCACCACCAATTGTTATTCAAAAGCAAGTAGATAAATATCATAATATTAAATTAGATGGAAATGTAAAGACTGGGGTTAAATAATTATGAGAAAAAAGATTACAATTCTGGGAAATCCTCCTTGTAAAACGGATGATAACCTCTATAAATATATTCATAAATCAATTCCAGTTATTATGCGAATAAAAAAAGGAATTGATATATCATTACTAAAAAGATATACAAATAAAATACAGTTAATTTACCATCCTATTTGGCTTGTTAAACTATTAATCATAGCAGATAGAAAGCCACTTCCACCAAAAAAGTCAAATACAAATATCTTTATAGATGCGATTTCAGGGTATCGCGGTTTACTAAATAATATTCCTCTTACAACTACTGAAATTAATAAGTCCACTAAATGTATTGACCCTTTTATAAATGAAGAAAATAACCTAGAAAAATATATTCAAGATGTACAAAACTCACAAATTAATCGCTCTTATATGCTTAAAAAACCAAAATATAAAACGATAGAATATTTTCTAACACACCTGCCATTATGGAAGGTAGAAATAAATGGTTCAAAAATCCAAAGAGACATTTTTTTAAATGCGAATACAGGTGAATCAGAACAATACATGGCAAGTCAATGGAATTCAAAAAAATGGCTTTTAAGTTCTAATTAAATAGAAACAAATATACCGAAATCCCATGAAAAGTTCATGGCATTTCGGTATATTAAAATAAAACTTCCACTTCCGATAAAAATAAATATGTCTATTATTTTAGATTACACATATATTTTTATAATGAAGGATAATAAAGTGAAACTTCAATCAGTGGGAGTTTTTTCTTCTCCCACTGATTGTTAGTTGAACGAATCGGGCTTTTACTGGCTGCTGATCCTCCTTTTATAATTCTTGAGTATCTCGAATTCTTGATGTGGAGGTCTTCCAGCCAGTTAATACGCGATAAACAATACTTAATATAAAGCCCACACAAAGTTACTAGTTTCCACTTTTACATATACATGATAAAATGATGATACAGAATGGAGGAGTTAAACTCATGAAAAAAGCTAAGTTTTGGGTTATTTTACTTTTAGCATTCATGCTTTTTCCGATTACTGCACATGCCGATTTAATCGCTGGAGAGGAAATTGTCACATTAGGAGAAGATTTATCCGCAACTGACAAAGAGAAGATGTTGAATGAATTTGGTGTATCGGAAAATGAGACAGAAATTGTATATGTTACAAATGAAGAAGAACATAAATATTTAGGTGAATTTATTCCGGCAAGTCAAATTGGTTCAAATGCAATTTCATCTGCGAAAATAACAATAGGAAATAAAGGCGATGGAATTGTTGTTGAAACGAAAAATATTAACTATATTACAGATGATATGTATGTCAATGCTTTAGCAACTGCTGGAATTGAAGATGCAAAAATTCAAATTTCCTCACCATTCCAAGTATCTGGTACAGGTGCATTAACTGGGATTATTAAAGCGTATGAAGTACAAAGTGGTGAAAAAATTGATGAGGACCAAAAATTAGTAGCTAATGAAGAAATGGTACTTACATCTGACCTTGTTAAAGATGGGGTTAATGAAGATGATGCTACAGAGTTTTTCCGAAAAGTAAAAGAACGTGTTTCTAAAGAGAATCCACAAACAGATGAAGATATTCGAACAATTATTCAGGAAGTTGCCAAGGATTTCGGCATCACCTTGGATGATCAACTGTTGGACAAGTTAGTTAATTTATTTAAGAAAATTAAAGACTTAAATATCGACTGGGATAAAGTGAATGACACCTTAAAATCCGCAAAAGATAAATGGGATGATTTCGTATCAAGTGAAGAAGGAAAAGGTATCATTGATGCTATCATTAACTTCTTTAAAGCTATTTGGGATTGGTTTCTATCCATTTTTTCCAAATAATCTATAGTAAAAAACCAGCACACATCTTGTAAAAAATGGTGCTGGTTTTCTTATTTGTGAACTATTGTTTTTGTTTCATGATTATCTAAGTTTTGTACTTGATATAAATCATAATAACTACCTTGTTTCTCCATCAATTGTTCATGTGAGCCAACTTCCACTATTTCACCATTTTCAATCACAACAATTCGGTCCGCATGAGTAATCGTTGCAAGACGGTGAGCGACAATAAAGGTTGTTCGATTAGAAGCCAATTTTTCCATTGCTTCCTGAATCGTATGCTCACTCTCTAAATCAAGTGCAGATGTTGCTTCATCAAATATGAGTATAGGTGGATTTTTTAGAAACACTCGGGCAATTGCTACACGTTGTCTTTGTCCCCCAGAGAGTTTGACACCTCTTTCTCCCACTAATGTATCATAGCCATAAGAGAGTTCCATAATAAAGTCATGCGCATTCGCGGCCTTCGCTGCTTGTATTACTTCTTCATCCGTTGCATGCGGATTTCCCATTCGAATATTTGTTGCGATGGATTCACTAAATAATATATTATCTTGTAACACCATACCAATCTGATCTCTTAGTGAACGAGCCTTTACTTGACGAATATCCACGCCGTCTACTTTAATTTCCCCATTTGTTACATCATAAAATCGCGGAATTAAACTAATTAATGTTGACTTTCCTCCACCACTCATACCAACTAAAGCAATTGTTTCACCCGCATCTACTTGGAGGTTAATTCCTTTTAATACCTCTTGTTCCTCTTCTTCATAGCGGAAGTGAACATCTTCAAAATTAATTTTCCCTTTTACATTTGTTAAGGGTTTGGCATTTGGTTTATCAACAATATCATATGGTTCATTTAATAATTCATATACCCGATCAATAGAAGCGATTGCTTGTGTTAAGACTGTAGATGAATTGATCAAACGACGTAAAGGACTATATACACGATCCATAAATCCAACAAAAGCCACCATTGTTCCTAATGTCATACTTCCACCTATTACCTGATAACCTGCATAGGCAATCACAAGTAATGGGGCCAAATCTGTAATCGTATTAGTTACAGCAAATGTTCTAGCATTCCAATTGATTTGATTCATCGATTTTTCCCAAAAATGGTTATTTCTTTTCGCAAATTGTTCTTGTTCATAATCTTCTAAAGCAAAACTTCTTGTAATTGAAATCCCTTGCACTCTTTCATGTAAATGCCCTTGGACTTCTGCTACTGCTTGTGATCTTTCTCTTGTCGATTGTCTTAATTTCGAGAAAAAGTACTTCACAGCAAATCCATATAAAGGAAATAATATAATAGCTACAATAGTCAAGCTGACATCCATCTGTAACATAATGATTATGGCAATTCCAATTGTAATTAAATCTAACCAGACATTCATTAATCCAGTTACGACAAAACTCTTCGTCTGTTCGACATCATTTATGACCCGGGAAATTATTTCGCCAGTTTTTGTCTTGGAATAATATTTTAGGCTTAATCGTTGAATATGATCAAATAGTTTATCCCTTATGTCGAACAATATTCTGTTACCTACCCATTGGGCTAAATATTGTCGTATATATTCAATAGGTGGTCTCAAAAAAAGGAAAATAATAAATGCGCCACCCATTACCCAAAATAGCTTTGTTACTTTATCAGTATCACTTAATGTATTTGCCCCAATAATATCATCAATAACATATTTTAAAATCAATGGTAATAGAAGTGGAATTGCAAATTTAATAATTCCAATTATGATTGTCCAGAATATTCTCCATTTATATGGTTTAACAAAATGCAAATATTGTTTTACACTGTTCATGCATATCTGTCCCTCATTCATTTTTATAATTTATCTTTAAAAACTTAAAAAGCCTTGCTACAAGGTAACAAGGTTTACTTTATTCATTATAGCATGAAACATATAATGTGTTGATTTCTTTGTCTTTCTTTCACGGTATCAAAAGCGATATGTCAAAAATTGTTCATACCAATAATCAATAAATCCCGGTGCAAATGGGCCTTTTTGTTGATGAATTTGCTGTTTTAATAAATTTACATGATGGTATAAAATTTCATCTAAGCCATGTGGATATTGCATTTCTTTTTTATGTAGTTCATATTCATCCTCATCAAGAAGTTTTATCGTTCTATCCGGGAAAACTTTCACATCTAGATCATAGTCTATATACTTTAAAGCTCCGTATTCATATAGGCATGGTGAACTTATATTACAATAATAATGAATACCACTGGGACGAATCATTCCAATAATATTGTACCAATGTTTTGTAGAAAAATAGCAGATTGCTGGTTCTCTTGTCCTCCACGTTTTGCCATCACTTTCCGTAACAAGCGTTTTATCGTTAGCTCCAATCAATGTTGTTTTTGTTGAATTAAGCACCAAAGTCTTTTCCCAAACTCGGTGTAAGCTTCCATTATGTTTGTAACTACGAATTTCTAATGGAGTACCATTTTGTGGAGCAACCATAAAATCTTCCTTTCATAACCTTTCTTATATATTAACTATAATAGCGAAAAAAACGTATACCAATCAAGTGTTTTTCATGAAAAAAGGGCTTCCTTGTGGATAGAAAGCCCTTTTTATTTTCAATTTGGGGGAGACTCTATGTTATTTTTTGTTTTGCTCGGACTTTTGGTTCTTCTGTTTTACAGATTGTGCATCTGTTTCAGAAGCAAATTCAGTCCCATACTGTCCTTGTGCTGCCTTTTGATTTTGTTGTTTCACCTTTTGTACGTTCGTTCCAGCTTTTGACTTCTTGTTGTTTGCCATCCTTATCACCTCCACATCTTATAATTTGTCCAGATTATAAAATGTTATCCATTATTTTTCAGATTAAGAAATGATAAGGTTTTTCATTTATCTATTTAACAATAAAGCTTGCATCTTACATCATATATATTTCATCATCTTTTGGTGGGGAACTGGAAATGGATATTGTTCAAGATCTTGTTTAGAAACTAATTTTAATTGTTTATTTTTTTGGAATTTCTCACCACTGATTATAGATGCTTGATAAATATCAATTTCCCAAATTAAATGGGAAAAAACATGGCGTAAATTCCCTTGTTTCTGCTGTAATTGAATAGGTATACCATGTTCTCGATATACATAGCTTTCCAAATGGGTGAATCCTACTTCTTTTATTGGGACCATTGGAAATTGCCATAGATTAGCTAATAAACCATTATCAGCTCTTTTCTCAATGACAATTCTCCCTTGTTCATCTTGAATTAATAGGGCTACATATGAAACTCGTTTTTGTTTCTTTGCCTTTGATTTAATTGGCAGTTTTTCTTCGGCACCTAAAGCAAATGCCTGGCAATGCTCATTTACTGGACAAAGGGAGCATTGTGGCTTTTTTGGTGTACAAACTAAGGCACCCAATTCCATCAACCCTTGGTTAAATGAGGAGGGATCTTCCTTTGAAATCACCTCTCCAACCACTTTTTCAAATAATTTCTTTGTTTTCGCTTGAGCAATATCTTCTTCTATATGTAAGACTCGTGAAAAGACACGCATCACATTTCCATCAACAGCTGGAACTGGTTGATCAAATGCAATCGACAAAATAGCCCCTTTCGTATATGGACCAATCCCTTTTAATTTCCCTAAATGTTTTTCATCACTTGGAACCTGTCCATCATATTTTGCTACGACTTCTTTCACTGCTGTATGTAAATTTCGCGCCCGGGAATAATAACCTAGACCTTCCCATGCTTTTAGGACTTCTTGTTCTTCTGCTTGGGCTAACTTTTGTGGAGTCGGATATTTTTCTGTAAAATGATAAAAATACGGAATCACGGTATCTACTTTCGTTTGCTGCAACATGATTTCTGAAATCCAGACTTTATATGGATCCTGGCTCTTTCGCCAAGGGAGATCACGTTTATTTTCCTGATACCACTGAATTAAATCATGCTGAAACCTAGAAATGTCGAAATCTTGTAAGAGTTTATCTATCATTGTTCCTCATCCTTTATGATACAATAAAACTAGTGGGAAATAACTAATATTTTTACAAAGAATCATTGTAACACATTATTTCAATCCATTCACCATTACAATAATTTTTCTAGGGGGAATTTTCATACATGGATACAGGCACCCATATTGTCATGGGCGTTGCACTCGGAGGCTTAGCAACATTAGACCCTGCCGTACAACAAGATCCACTCCTTTTTCAGGCAATATTCGCAGGCACTGTAATTGGTTCCCATGCACCGGATTTTGATACTGTTTTAAAATTACGAGATAATGCGACATACATTCGCCACCATCGTGGAATATCTCATTCCATCCCTGCAGTTATTTTTTGGGGAGTTCTCGTATCTTCTATTATCCATTTACTTGTCCCAGAAGTTTCCTTTCTCCATCTATGGCTTTGGACATTTTTAGCGGTGATGATACATGTTTTCGTCGATTTATTTAATGCCTATGGAACTCAAGCAATGCGGCCCTTCTCTAATAAATGGATTGCTTTTGGGTTTATTAACACCTTTGATCCATATATTTTTGGTTTGCATATCATCGGAATCGTCGCATGGATTCTTGGTGCAAATCCCGGCTATACATGGTTTGTTATTTACGGCATATTATTTCTTTACTATATCAAGCGTTATATGGATAAACGAGAAATTGTTCAGAAAATCAAACAGTTCATTCCCAATACAGAACAAATTGCAACCTCACCAACAATTAAGCATAATGAATGGCGAGTAGCAGTAACAGCAACAGATATGTTTTATGTAGGAAAGGTTATAGACGGGCATATTGAGATTATTGATGAATTTAAACGTATTCCATTACCAGATACACCGCTTCTTAATCTGGCAAAAACAGATAAAAATATCTCAGCATTTTTATCCTTTTCACCTGTCTACCGTTGGGAAGTAAATGAAACAGACGAACATACGGAAGTACGATTCATTGACTTACGTTATCGTTCAAAAGACTATTATCCATTTGTAGCTGTTGTGCAAATAAACAGTAATATGGAAATCATCAATTCCTATACAGGATGGATTTTCTCTGAACACAAATTAAAGAGAAAACTCTATGTCGGTGATTCGCCTCTTTAATTATTTTATTATAAAAAGCAGCAGGAGTTCCTGCTGCTTGTCTATTTTCCCTCTATTTTATCTCCTAAAACAGAAATGGGAATTGCTTCTTGTTTTTCATACACTTCATCTAATAAGTTTATTCGTTTTCCCCATGCGAAGACACCATCAATATAATCAATAATAAAGCGATGTCCAGGATCACCATTCATTTCATACATTTCACCTGACTTAAAATCTTCCGGGTTAAGCATATATGCTAAAGCAACTTGCATTTTTCGCTCAATAATTTGAAATTCACTTACATTTCCTTGTTGTTCTGCTTTCATAAGTTGTTCTTTTAATTTTCCTACCATTTCACGTAGTTGTTCGATTGAGTAATCACTATATCTAAAATTTGTTTGATGCATGTATGATTCTCCTTTCTCCTTTTCATTTTACATTTTCCCTACCACATAGGACAATAGAAATGAATTATCTTACATGTTTTTAATATAAAGGAAGTGTTAATATGCCTACAGTAGCAATAACAGGAGCAGGCAGTGGACTTGGACGGGCATTAGCGTTAGAATATGCGAATCATGGATATACCGTTTTTTTAATGGGAAGAGATGGAGAAAAACTCTATACCGTAAAACATGAAATTATGGAAAATAATGGCTTTGCTGAAATTGTTCTTTGTGATGTTAGTCAATTTGCCTCAATCAGTATCGCCTTTCAGCAAATCGGAGAACTAGATGTCTTTATTAATAATGCTGGAATTGGAATTTTCGGTCCTGTAGAAAAATATACAAATGAAGAAATTGAAAAAACATTAGATACAAATGTAAAAGGAACGATTCAAACGGTGCAATATGCTCTACCAATCATTCGTGAAAATAAAGGGAGAATATTAACGATTATTTCTACTGCTGGTTTACGTGGAAAAGTAAATGAATCTATTTATTGTGCAAGTAAATTTGCTGTAAGAGGATTTACGGAAAGTTTACAAAAGGAATGGAAAGATGAACCAATCTCCATTACAGCTGTTTATATGGGGGGTATGAATACACCTTTTTGGGATCATTCCACACATGTAAAGGATGCTTCTCACTTAAAAGATCCAACTGACGTAGCGAAACAAATTTATACAGAAGATGACGGACGTCATGCCATATTTATTGACAGATAAAATGCTTGCCAGCCATGTATTTCGATTCTGCGTGATTCCATGCATGCGGGAGCGCGCCGCGTGACCATTTTTTCGTTTTCCATTCTTTTCGGGCACGCGGGAGTGCGCCGCGTGCCCAAATTTTCAATTCCCATTCTTTCCGGGCATACGGCTGCGCGCCGCGTTACCAAAATTTCAATTCCCATTCATTCCGGGCATGCGGGAGCGCGCCGCGTGACACAAACTTCAATTCCCATTCATTCCATGCATGCGGGAACCTGCCGCGTGACCAAATTTTCGATTTTCATCCTTTTCGGGAACGCGGGAACCTGCCGCGTGACCACTTTTTCATTTTCCATCCTTTTCGGGAACGCGGGAGCCTGCCGCGTGACCAAATTTTCGATTTTCATCCTTTTCGGGAACGCGGGAACATACCAAGACCCATAAAACAGGATTGTTATTCACTCTTCTATTTTATACTCATCAATAAACCTTTGGATTCCCTCAAAGGAAAAACCCTTTCGATATAATCCTTCTTTCACTTTATTTTTCAACATAAAACCGTCGTGCTTTTTAGCATATTTTCTCCAAAGTTTTTCTCCTTGAAATACAAGTGCTTCCCATTCTACTACGGCATCTTGTTCTCCACTAATATCCTCCATCACTTCCTGAATAATGTCATTTGAGAAACCTTTCCGAATGAGCCCAGCTTTCACTCGATTCAGCTCCATTTTAAAAGAGCGCTTATTCGATGTCTTTATTTTTTTTTCTGCCCATTTTTTCGCATTTTCTAATTGTAATTCCCACGGATATTCAGAAAGTGATTGTTGGGCAACATTTTCAGTAACACCTTTTTGAATTAATTCATTTTTTAATAAGAGCGGTCCTTTATTACTTGTCTTCATTTTTGTTCGAATATAACTATCTCCAAATGCTTGATCATCTATAAATCCTTCTGTTTTTAATTTATCTAAAACAGGTGCAAGATGTTCAGGTTCTACTTCTTTTTTGATTAAATATTCATAGATTTCTTGTTTCGTACGCATTCGATAACTTAAAAATCGAAGTGCCTTTTGGTAAGATTTATGAATATCGTCTTGTTTTTGTAGATTTTTAATCATCAACTCATCTAGCTCTACCCCTTTATATAGACGATGTGAAACAAGCAAATCTTCATCCACACTAAAGCCGTATGTCTCTTTCGATTGATTGTCCTTTTTCAAAAAAATATTATAACGTGATTGATTTTTTTTCTGTACAGTAATTCGTGAAATAATTGACATAGGAATTCCCCCTTATTTTATCTTATCCTTACTGTAAAATAACGCAACATCTATTATAATAAGGTTAAATAATTTCTTGAATTGCAAACAAATAGTTTTATGGCTTCTTAAAAAATATTTCTTATTCGGATGACTTTTCCAAACTACCTCCAATCCATATGTCATCAACCTAGCAGGTGAAAGGAGCCAGCTCGTCTTAGAAGGGCAATATGTAATACCAAAGAAAGCAATCGATAATGGGTATCAATTTATGTATCCCACTTTAGAGGATGCATTGCGATAGTTATATTTGAAATAAACCAGCCCTTTTGGAAGACTCTTTTCCCGTAAATTTTGCTTTTCAAACCTTTAAAATTTGTCATAAATATTTTTATAAAAGGATTTATTTTTCTGGAAGAACATAGTAAAATAAAAGTAGAGGAGATGTTTTAAGCATTTTGTTTCAAAAAAATTATATAACAACGAAAGAATTACTTTACAGACGACTGTTCATTTGTTTGTAAAAAGGGAAGGCAAATGGTGCGCCACCAATTTTCATTGGTTCTAGTAGGTTCGATTCCTACCCCGAATTTTTGTTTGAAGTTTAATAAAAATTCGCGGTGTGGGGTTACCATTGTTCCTTACGTTTAGCATGTAAACCCACCCGCAAAAAAATAAGGGAGGGTTTTTTAATGCTAAAAAAACGTGATCTTCATGAAGTACCAGTATTATTTGAATTAATGTCACATCCTGAAGTTTTTCCTTATGTGCGACACAAAGCTGAGACATCAGATGAGTTTTATTTTATTACGAAGCAAACGATAGAAGCTGAAGAACGAGGGGAATTAATATCGAGGACCATATTGGATGAACAGTACCAGCCGATCGGTACCATTAATCTATTCGATATTGTGGATGATTACGGTTTTCTAGCTACCTGGATCGGCAAACCCTATTTTGGTAAAGGTTATAATAGCCTTGCGAAAACACAGTTTTTTAATGAATTATTTACAGAAACGCATATTGAAAAGATTTTATTAAAAATCCGAAGCACAAATACACGTTCTCAAAGAGCAGTACAGAAATTACCCTATGTAAAACATGCAAACCTGCTTTTTCCAAAACAATATACAGAAATCAATCTTGGCGAATATCATTATAATTTATTTGTTATTACAAAAGATGATTACATGTCTTACCAACAAATTGCCCAAACTGCTACTTCTCCATTAACAGCTACTTAAAGGAGATTTCCATTTCTGAACAGTTATTTAGAAATTTTTATAGAAAAACAGAGTTAGTGTGAACAGGACACAATCTTTGTTTTTTATTTTCGATTATACACTCTATCCACCAGTAAGAATAACTTGGAATAACCTTGCGCATAGGTCGTTGTGAAGAAATAATTAATTATAGAATGAAATTAAATTAACAAACAGGAATCATTCGCCCGTTATCTTAACGTGTGATACAGTAGTGACTTAAAGGGGGAAATATCAATGGGCTGGATGTATGTATTATTTGCGGCAATTATTGAAGTAATATGGGTGCTTGGTTTACGCTTTTCTGTAAATGCATTGGAATGGACTGGTACCATTATAGCAATTATTCTTAGTTTTTATTTCATTATTAAGGCTTGTGAAGTCCTTCCATCTGGTACGGTTTATGCCGTGTTTACTGGTTCTGGTGCAGCAGTCATTGTGGTAATTGATATGATTTTCTTTCAGGGTAATTTCTCAATCTTTCAACTATTATTTATCAGCCTGATTATTTTTGGAGTCATTGGAATTAAACTTACATCAGATGAACCAAGTGAAAATAATCAAGATACGGTAGCGGGAGGTAGATAAGTATGTACTGGATTTATCTTGTCATAGCAAGTTTTGGGGAGATTTTTGGTGTCGCAAGCATTAATCTCTATTTAAAGAAAAAAACAGGCTATCGATTACTCCTTATAGTACTTACCTTTAGCTTTGGATTTTTATTTTTACGACTTGCAATGAAAGGAATTCCACTTGGAACGGCATACGCTGTGTGGACTGGTTTAGGTGCTGCAGGAGCTGTCATTATGGGGATTCTTTTTTTCAAAGAATCTGCTGATTGGAAGCGAATAGCTTTTCTATTTTGTATTATTATTGGCGCTGTTGGCTTAAAAATAATCGAGTAACAGGATGGTTCATCTTTTTTGGATCATCCTTTTTATATAGACTATTTTCTTATTGTATTCATTAGACATCTGTTATACAATGTATATAACAGTTATTACATATTTTCAAAGGATGATGTAGATGTTTATTAAATTATCCATGGAATCAAAGGAGCCGCTTTATAGCCAATTAGTAAATCAAATTATAGAAGGAATTGCACAAAAAGAGCTTCATCCAGGAGAAAACCTCCCATCTGTCCGTTCTCTTGCTCAAGATTTAGGGATAAATCTTCATACTGTAAATAAAGCATATAAACAACTAGAACAAAATGGCTTTATCCTCATTCAACGACAAAAGGGAGCATTCATTCATCCTGATGGAATCCCAAAAGCAAACAAGGCATATCAAGAAAAATTAACAGCTTCCCTTCGTCCTATTATTGCTGAATCAATTTGCCGCGGGATGGATGAAGTATCTTTCACCAAAAAATGCCAGGAAATTTTTTCATCATTTCAAAAGAAAGGAGAATCTTCCAAATGAAATTAACCTTAATAGTTTTATTATTTATATCTTTACTTCCTGTCTTTATATCTGTTATTTGTATCCCTTTTTGGACCAGAAAGACGGAGAGTTTTGGGGTTACCATACCTGAAGAAGTGTACAATCATCCTAATATTAAAAATTTACGTAAAAATTATGTCCTTGTCTCCGGGTCATTTGCCTTCATTATCACATTGATTTTTGTCTATACCTCATATATCGGTGATGAACTTACTGCGGGGATTCTTTTTCCACTTCTAATTGTTATGTACATTGTTGGCAGTATGTTTATTTATATACCTTTTCACCAAAAAATGCGTGATTGGAAAGATAATCATCCGAAATGGCATGCAGACCCAAATGTTATAACAATAAATACTCGTTTCCGCCAACAAGGAATAACCTATTCGAATAAGTGGTTTATTTTACCTTTTATATTTACCCTTATAACAATAGTTATGACACTTATTGCTTATCCACATATACCGAATAAAATACCAATACAATATAATTTAACAGGTGAAGTTACAAAATGGGTAGATAAATCATATCGATCGGCTCTTTTGTTTCCGATTTTGCAATTTTATCTCGTGCTAATATTTTTATTTGTCAACACGGTGATCCGTAAAGCAAAGCAGCAAATAGATGCTAACAATCCAGATGAATCCTTACAACGTAATATTATTTTTAGAAGAAAATGGTCTCGTTTTATCATTGTAACTGGAACTGGATTTATTTTTCTTCTATCCCTTAGCCAAATGAATTTGTTTTTATCCATTTCCGAGCAGTTACTGATGGGATTAATCATTGCTTTTACCATCTTTTTATTAGGTTGGGCAATTATTCTATCATTTACAGTTGGGCAGGGTGGTAGCAGATTGAAAGGTAAAAATATCAAAACTGGACAAACAAGCAAAAACGTAATGAATCGTGATGATGATAAATATTGGAAATTGGGAATCTTTTACTTTAATAAAAATGACCCTGCAATTTTCCTTGAAAAAAGATTTGGTGTTGGTTGGACAAATAATTGGGCACACCCTGTTTCATGGTTGATTATCATCGGAATTCTTTTACTGGCGTTTGGCATCCCGTTTTTCCTTATGAAATAATCTTCAATCATAAAAGGGATGGAAAATCCATCCCTTTACACTTCTTTTTCCAATGTCAGTTTATTCATGAACACCCATGTAAATACATAAATAATCAATGCAATTCCTGTCATTTGAACAAAAAACATACTATCCATAGTCTGAAACAACTGCTTCATCGTGTTAGTAACCCAACCTGTCGTAAGTCCCACCATGAATAATAAAACAAGAACACCAGAAGCACTTCCACCTCCAAGGAGTCCATACTTATAAAAGAGAAGCCCAAAAACATACATGGTAATTGCCATAAAGAACATAATCCCAGTATCAATAATTACTCGGTTGATCCATGTGTCTGTTAATAACATTTCTCCTGGATGAACGAAAGAATAGGTTTGTAAATCCAGAAAATCAATCACTTTAGTAAATATTGTTTGAGCTATATTTACTAAAATTGCTTGACTTAAAGCAAAACCGAAAAGAAAAATGCCTACACTAAGAAATATATTTTTTCTTGTTGCACCAATTTTTATGGAGAAAGGTATCAATTTTTTTACAGCATTAAACCCAAAAATAATAAAGAAAATATATAATGCAAATGATAAGCTAAATATCATATTTATCTCTGAATTTTTGATTAAAGCAGAAATAATAATAGAACCGATTGTTGTACTTATCAAAATCGACCAGAAAATAATGAGTGTCGATCTAATATCTGTCGAATAAAAATACAATAGTCCCTTTATTTGTCTCCACATTCCTATGCCCCCCTCTGTTCTTCCGTTAAATGAATCATCAACTCTTGTATTGGAATTCCTTCGACTTGAAAATCATTCTTTCTTGCCTGTTTACGGTCCCCATATACATATGCAGTCATCATCCCAGCCAAACCTTTTTTCGAAATAATTTGCTTGTCATGAATAAAGCCCTCTACTGCTTCCCTTGTTCCAGTTATTGCATATGTTCGATCACGTAATTGATCTGTATCTTCCTTCATGAGTAATTTTCCATCCTGCATAATAAGTACTTCTTCAAATAATAAACTTACTTCATCAATTAAATGGGTTGAAAAAATAATCATCCGCTTCTCTTGTTCATATTGTTCTAATAAAATTTCATAAAATAATTTTCTTGCTGCAGCATCTAAACCAATATATGGTTCATCAAAAATCGTTATTGGTGCTTTACTTGCAAGTCCTACAATAATTCCCAATGCAGATTCCATTCCTTTTGACAGTGATTTGACTTTAGCATTTTGTTTCAAGTTATATAATGACACTAATTCTTCTGCTAATGTTTGATCCCATGTTGGATAAAAATAAGAATAAATACGTAAGATTTCTTTAATCTTCAAATCTCCTTTAAAATTATTTCCTTCCTTAATCAGACAAATTGATTCTGTTAATTTTTGATTATCAAATGGATTTTCCCCATTAATTAATATTTTCCCATTTGTTGGTAAAATATGACCTGATAAAATTTCCATAAATGTTGTTTTTCCTGCACCATTTCTTCCCAATAACCCATAAATCTTTGGTTCTTCTAATGAAAAAGAAATATTATTTAAAGCCTTCTTATCTTTATATACTTTTGTTAATTGTTTTACTTCAATTTTCATGTTATTGATTCTCTCCCTTCACCATATTGATAATCTCTTCTTCACTAATATTTAATTTCTTTGCTTCATCTTGTAAGGGTAATATGAAATGTTCATAAAACGATTGTTTTCTCTTTTCAATCAACATAACTCGTGCATTGTCGGTTACAAACATTCCAACACCCCTTCGTTTATATAGGATTTCTTCTGTTACAAGCTCATTAATACCTTTAGCTGCTGTAGCTGGATTTATTTTATAAAAGCTAGCAAATTCATTTGTTGAAGGAACCCTCTCTCCCGCTTGTAAGCGACCAGCTACAATGGAGTCTTCTAATTGCTCTTTTATTTGTATATAAATAGGTCTCGTGTCATCTAATGCATTTTTCATTTCATCACCTTGTTGTTTGGTTCATTACTTATGTAACTAACTATATAACCAACTTGAATTTTTGTCAATATTTTTTGATGAATTATTAGAAAATTCCCCTCTTGAGTCATTCGTCTAATACTTGCATCCGTTCCCTATCACTAAAAGTTCCTTGTGCACAAAAAAACGGGTCGGTTACTTTTCCCACAAACCCGTTTTAAACATTAATTTGTCTTTTCTTGTAATGCTTCTACTGGACTTTTTTCGATATCAATCATATATTCGCTTCCCTCTGTATATAAAATAATATTTCCATATACTGCTGTAGAGTAGATTGTGGTGTCTATTTTATTCAAATTCTGAATAACTTTTTTATGAGGATGACCGAAATCATTTCCTATATCATATGTTAGTATAGTAATTTGGGGATCGACTTCTTTTAAGAATGACATGGTACTACTTGTTTTCGAACCATGGTGAGCAACTTTTAAAATATCAGATTTTATATTATATTTCTTACGTATCCTTTTTTCTTGAAAACGATCGATATCACCCGTGAGCAATAATTCACTATCATCATATTTAATATGGAGGACAATGGAAGACTGATTGTTTGTTTTTATTTTTCCTGTTGTATTAAGTACTTTGATATCTAATAAAGGGTCTATAGATATTTTTTCCTTTTCTTTAGCGACCTGAACTGGAATCATTTGCTCACGAATTTGAGTTACATATTGAAAATAGGTTTTTGTTGCATGGAATTTCCCAGAATCTACTATGAATTTCACTGGAATCTTCTCCAATACATGTAGTAATCCGCCAATATGATCAATATCAGGATGTGTAGCAATAATTAAATCAATCTCTGTTACTCCTTGTTTTTGTAAATAGTGAATAACTGTTTTTCCAGCTTCTGGTGGCCCACCATCAATAAGAATTGTTTTTCGATTTGGTGTTTGAATAAAAATGCTATCCCCTTGACCAACATCAATAAAATGTACTTTTAAGGGGAACTTCTTCTGTTCAGCTTCTCCAATATGAATGGCGGAACCCATCCAAAGAATAAAACAACAGAAAAGAGAAAAATAAAATCGACGCATCATTTAACTTCCTTTTCAAATAAAGTAAAACTTCAATCAGTTGGGTTTCTTTCATCCTCCACTGATTATTAGCACCACAAGAGTATGATAATCAAGGCCCTTGAACGACTCGGGTATTTATTGGTTACCCATCCTCCACTTAGAATTCTTGGTTTCTCTTAAATTTTTGAAGTGAGGATCTTATAGCCGATTAACCTGTGATAAAATAACTTCTCAAATAAAAAATATTTTCTCTTTAGTTGTATCCTTTTTTTAACGAATTATTAATATCTAATAAAGAACAGTTCGTTCACTTTTTATGTATGAATCCTCCTTCAGTCCTAATATGTTATAAATCAACATAAAGTGGATCCAATCAGTGGTGGTTTTACAGCTAGTTAATCTGCGATAAAAAAGGTGGGAAAATTCACAAATGAATTTCCCCACCTTATTTTATTGGATATCTATTTTATTATGCTTTATCAACAACAATATCTTCATTCACTACGTCGATTTTCACATTCTCAACTGTACCATATTCCAAAATTAAATCAGTTAATGGGTCTTCGATTTTGTCCTGGATTACACGACGAAGTGGTCTTGCACCAAAACGTTCGTCATACCCAAGTTGTGCTAGTTTTTGTTTTGCTTCATCTGTGATGGTAAATGTGATTTGTTGTTCTTCGATACGTTCTTGTAATTCTGCCAACATAAGATCGACAATTTGAACAAGGTGTCCCTCTTTCAACACATTAAATTCAATGATGGAATCGAAACGGTTCAAGAATTCTGGTTTAAAGTAATTACTTAAATTTTCTAATGTAGAGATGGAGTCGTGGCTTTTACTATTAAAACCTACATTAATTTCTTTAACACCTGTTCCGGCATTACTTGTCATAATAATCACTGTATCTTTAAAACTAACGGTACGCCCTTGTGAGTCTGTCAAATGACCATCTTCCATGATTTGTAGGAACATATTTTGTACATCAGGATGTGCTTTTTCAATTTCATCCAACAATACAATGGAATATGGATTATGACGAACTTTCTCTGTCAATTGCCCTGCTTCCTCATGACCAACATATCCTGGTGGGGAACCGATAATTTTAGATACCGCATGTTTCTCCATATATTCACTCATATCTAGGCGAATATAGGCATCACGTGTTCCAAATAATTCTTCTGCAAGTACTTTTGTTAATTCAGTTTTACCAACACCAGTTGGTCCAACGAAAAGGAAAGAACCTGTTGGGCGATCTTTCGCTTTTAAACCTGCACGACTACGACGAATAGCCTTCGCAATTTTCACTACCGCCTCTTCTTGGCCAACTACCTTTTTACCAAGATTTTCTGCTAAATTCTTCATTTGTTCTTGTTCATCTGCTTGTAGTTTTGTTACAGGAATACCTGTTTTTTCTTCAACTAGTAATTGAATATCAGAAATATCGACATCAATCACTTGTTCTGTTCCTTTTGCCTTTTCTAATTGTTTTTCAAGTTGAATTTCTTGATATCTTAAATGTGCAGCTTGCTCATAATCTTCTCGTTCTGCTGCAGCTTCTTTTTTCTCCTTAATTTCTGTTAGACGATTTTGAATCTGGTTAGAGTCTTTTCCTGCATTATCCAAATTCAAGCGTGAACCTACTTCATCCATTAAGTCAATTGCTTTATCTGGTAAGAAGCGATCTTGAATATAGCGTTCTGACAATGTAACAAAAGCACGAATAGCTTCATCTGAATATTTCACTTCATGGAAGTCTTCATAACGGTCTTTAATTCCATTTAAAATCTGTATTGCCTCTTCTGTTGATGGTTCTTCTACCATAATTGGTTGCAAACGGCGTTCTAGTGCTGCATCTTTTTCGATTTGACGGTATTCTTTTAATGTTGTTGCACCAATTAATTGCATTTCACCACGAGCAAGTGCTGGTTTTAAAATGTTTCCAGCATCCATTTGAGAGCCTTCTGCTGTACCTGCACCAACAAGTAGATGGATTTCATCAACAAATAAAATAACTTCTTTTCTTGTTTGGACTTCTTGAATTAATTGTTTCATTCGTTCTTCAAACTGACCACGAACACCTGTATTGGCCACAAGGGAAGCAACATCGAGAATATATACTTCCTTATTAATCAGTTTAGCAGGAACATCTCCTTCTGCAATCTTCACTGCTAACCCTTCTGCAATAGCTGTCTTACCAACACCAGGTTCTCCAATAAGAACTGGATTGTTTTTATTTCTTCTATTTAATGTTTCAATTACACGTTTTACTTCTTGGTCACGGCCAATAACTGGATCAATTTTGTTTGCTCTTGCGTCATGTGTTAAGTTTTTACCGAGTTGGTCTAGTAGACCATTTCCGTGATTTTTGCGTTCTCTTGTTCTTGTACCAGCTGCTTTTTGTGATCCATTCCCTTGGAAAAATGAATTTGCAAAATCATTTGTATTTCCGTCAAAGAAGGAATCAGAGAAAAAGGAGTTTGGATTCATCATTTTACCTTGAATTTCTTTAAAACAGGAATGACAAAGATGGAGTTGTGTACGTTCTTGATTCATCTGCATCGCCATATTGACATTTGCTTCGTTAATACCACATTTTTGACATTTCATAATGTTATTCCTCCTTGATTTTTATTATTTTATGAATATAATTTTGTTATTTATTTAATTTTGACTTTGACTATCTTTGACCTTCTGACTTTTATTATACTCTGACCTTCTTTGACTTTCAAGTATTTTGATCAAATTTCTTAAAAATTACTGCGAAAGGCCAGACTTTAGTATCGAGAGTTAAACAAAAGTCAGCCGTTAAAGTACAGATACAGAAAGACATCTAAAATACAAATCCATTTTGTATATGTTAATTAATGTGGGGGAGAATTGTGATTTGTTCGATATTCGTGACCATTTCTGCTGTTTCATGATTTTCTGGGCATGATTAACTTTTATTCGTTACCGCTTTACGTGAATTTACGATTCCAAGGCACGATTAACTCTTATTCGTTACCGCTTTACGTGAGTTTACGATTACAGGGCACGATTAACTCTTATTCGTTACCACTTTACGTGAGTTTACGATTCCAGGGCACGATTAACTCTTATTCGTTACCACTTTACGTGAGTTTACGATTACAGGGCACGATTAACTCTTATTCGTTACCGCTTTACGTGAGTTTACGATTACAGGGCACGATTAACTCTTATTCATTATCACTTTACGTGAATTTACGATTCCAGGGCACGATTAACTCTTATTCGTTACCGCTTTACGTGAGTTTACGATTACAGGGCACGATTACGCATGCCCGTAGTGTTTTCAACTACGACGGCAGAAGCAACAAAGTAAGAAGCAAAAAAAACTTTTAAAAAACAAAAAAAGGATATAGCTGGTATATCCTTCATTCGAGAATGTATTAATTTTTTACTTTTTCATTTTGACGTAGTTCAACACGGCGAATTTTTCCTGATGTTGTTTTAGGTAGTTCTTTAATAAATTCAATTTTACGTGGATATTTATATGGTGCTGTTTTTGCCTTTACAAATTCTTGCAGTTCTTGAATTAATTTCGTTTCATCATATTCTTTTTCTTCTTTTAAAACGATATATGCCTTTACGACTGCACCACGAATTTCATCTGGACTCGCCACTACTGCACACTCTTGAACAGCAGGGTGTTTCACTAGAGCATCTTCAACTTCAAATGGCCCAATGGTGTAACCGGAACTAATAATAATATCATCGCTTCGACCTTCAAACCAGAAATAGCCATCTTCATCTTTATATGCTCTATCTCCTGTTACGTAATATTCTCCTCTTCTTGCTATTTTTGTTCTTTCAGTATCTTTATAATACCTTTTAAATAATGCTGGACTACTGAGTTTTACAGCAATATCTCCTACTTCACCAACATCAACAATTTCTCCTAATTGATCAATAATTTCTACCTCATTACCTGGTGTTGGCTTTCCCATTGAACCAGGTTTCAATTCCATGTCTTTTGTGATTCCTAATAGTAATGTGTTTTCTGTTTGACCATAGCCATCACGCACATCTATATTGAAATATTTTTTAAATGTATCAATTACTTCCACATTTAATGGCTCACCTGCAGATACAGCACTTTCTAATTTAGGTAAATTATATTTCCCTAGACCATCTACCTTTGCCATTAGACGATATTCTGTAGGTGTACAACATAATACTTGAATTTCCTCCTCTTGTAGTAATTGTAAATAGACTTTTGGATCAAACTTTCCGTTATATACGAATCCTGTTGCACCAGAACCTAATACAGCTAAAAACGGACTCCAAATCCATTTTTGCCAACCAGGCCCTGCTGTTGCCCATACTTTACTTCCCTCTTGGATACCTAACCAACTCTCAGCCATTGTACGAAGGTGTGCATATCCCCATGCATGTGTATGTACCACACCTTTTGGTTGGCTCGTTGTTCCTGACGTATATGGTAAAAATGCGATATCATCACTTGTTGTTCTTCCACCTGATAATGTAGGAGAAGCTTGATGCTTTAATTCATCTAAGAAGTGCCAATCTGTTACTTGTTTTCCAACAACGAATTTGGTCAGTGAATCATATTCATCTACTTTTTTATATTGGTCAACAAATGGATGAAAACTTACAATCCCATTGACCTCTCCATGGTGAATACGATATTGTAGATCATTCGTTTTTAGCATGTCGGAACTAGGGATAATGATGATTCCTGTTTTTAAAGCAGCTAAATAAACTTCGTAAGCCTCTATTAGACGAGGCATCATAACAAGCAACTTATCTCCTTTTTTTAGTCCTTTTCCCAAGAAAGCGTTTCCAATTTTGTTTACATTACTCATTAAATCCTTGTATGTTACTTCTTTCTTATTACCTGCATCATCTTGCCAAATCAGTGCTTTTCTTTCTGTATCTTCACTAAATTTCTCAATTTCATCTACTATGTTGTAATCATGTGGAGCTATTAAATCTTCCCTTTTCAAATTCATCACTCCTTTTAATTTTCATTTTATTATATCAAATGTTATGAAATTTAAAACCTTTTTTTATTTGAATTATGTGATAAAAATCATTTCTCTACATAGGTCTTTTGAGCTATAATATATTGGCTATTATATTTTTGGAAGGAATGAGTCCTATGTCAAAACTACCAAATATTGTAAAGCAATTTTTTTCTGATCTACAGCAGGTAGTTCTTATGGAAGAACATACTAACAAGGCAATTAAAGATGATTATCTACAAAACTACTTTGGTTCTTTGGCAAAATATCATCCAGATTTATTATTATTATTTTCACCAAAAGGAAAAATACTATCACAAAATAAAACAAACCTTTATCATTTAATAGGATATAAAACAATTGAGGAAATTAATATAAAAAAAATAATACCAAGGGATTCATATCGTCTACTTCGGGAGGCGTTTCGCAAAGCCTTAAATAGGGAACATATACAACATGACGTAGCTATTTGGAATAAACAACAGGAAATCATCAATTTATCAATTTCTTTTATTCCTGTATTAAAAGACAAACATGATTTGGTTGGGGTTTGTATTATCGTCCGCAATCTCACAACATATAAAAATGTATATGCTGAGCGAAAAAAATTAGAACATGCCTTAGAAAACACGAGTGATAGCTACCAATCTATGATTGATCATTTACATATTGGAATTTGGAAAACAGAGCTTTCAACCGGAAAAGTCATGTATGTTTCTAAGGGCATGGAGGAGATATTTTCTATTCCTAGAGAAACAATGTATCAAAATTTCCACATATGGGAAAAAATGATTCATCCCGATGATGAAGAAATTGTTCAATCTAGACTAAAGGAACTTTATAAAGGGAACATAGTCCAGCATAGATATCGAATTATTAGTGGCGATGGCACGTTAAAATGGGTAACTGATGAGGCAATTCCATATTATAATAAAAAAGGAGAATTAACCCACTTATTCGGTATGATTAAAGACATAACCCTTGATATTGAAACACAAGAACAACTTACCTACCTAGCTAATTACGATGCCTTAACAAACTTACCGAATCACCGAAATCTACGTAATAAATTAATACACTTATGTGAGTACAGTAATCACTTTGCCGTATTATGTATTCATATCGATGATTTTCAACAATTGAATCATGCACTAGGATATAAATTAGGTGATAAGCTTTTAATCTATACTGCCAAACAATTGAAAAAAATCCTCCCCGAAAAGGGATATCTTGCTCGTACGAGTAGTCACACATTCCTAATTACTTTACAAAATTACTCAACAAAAAAAACTGTCCATACATTTGCAGAAGATATTATTAATCTATTTGAACACCCAATTACCATAAACGAGTATAATTTCCACATAAACATTAGTATTGGAATCAGTTTTTTCCCGGAAGATGGTGATAATAAAGAGCACTTTTAGAGCGGGCCTATGCGGCTCTTTATCATGCAAAAAACCATATGAGTAGTCGCTATCAAATATACTCTTTTTCTAAGGATATTTCTGCCTATAAAAAGTTTATGTTGGAGCAAGATTTACGAAGAGCAATACAACATAATAAATTTGAATTATATTACCAGCCACAAATAGATGCAAATGATGGAATTATTAAAGGGGCAGAAGCTTTAATTCGTTGGAATCATGAAGAATGGGGTTTGGTTTCTCCAGGTGAATTTATATCAATAGCAGAGAAAAATCATTTGATTTTTGACTTAACAAATTGGATCATAGGTGAGGTTTGTCAGCAATTACAAACATGGAAGACAGAGGGTTATACATTGAGGCCGATTTCCATAAATATTTCACCCATTTGCTTCCTACAGGATGAATTTGTAGATTCTGTAAAACAACAATTAGCTACAACACAAATATCCCCAAAATATATTGTATTCGAAATTACGGAAAATAAGGCACTGACAGAAAGAGAGAATGCAAAACTAATATTAACAAAATTACGTAACATAGGAATAAAAATTGCTATCGATGATTATGGGACAGGTTATACGTCTGTTCAATATTTACATGATTTTGATGTGGATATGATTAAGATTGACCAAATGTTTATTCAAAGTATCGATGATGTAAATGATAAGGATGCTTCCATCGTTGCTTCTCTCATTCATTTGGCAAAAGGCTTAGGTATTACAGTTGTCGGAGAGGGAGTAGAAACATACGAACAATTGCAGTTTTTAAAACAAAAAGAATGTGACTTGATTCAGGGGTATTTATTTTCAAAACCCGTTCCTCTAAAAAAATTTAAAAAAATGATGAAAACGGGATATTTATATCCTAAGAAAAAAGCAAAATACGTACCAAAAGAAGAACGCAGACGGTATTATCGCTTAATTCTTCCGAACTTTTTACCAGCCCAATTAGCAGTTAGCGAAATTAATAATCGAAAAGTAAATTTAGGTACTGCACCAATTTTAATTGAAAATATAAGTATTGGTGGAATAAAAATAATGTCAACATTAAAATTACCTATTCATTCAAATATGAAATTTAAATTTTGTTTTACAGTGATGGAGATGGAATTCACTTTACCCGGTAATATTATTTGGAAGAATGAGGCCATAGGAGATATATTTTATTATGGAATTGAATTTGATACGAAAGAAAATGAAAGGGATAGCTTAGCTAGAATAATTAATCAATTGACAGTCTTACAGAAGCAAAATAAAGAAATTCCGAATACAGAATTTGTACATGAAACTGCACATTTATACTTCAAAACAGTTTAATACAGACAACAGAGCGGAGTGGAAAATTACGAACAATGGGAAATTTATATCATGTATTAATGGATGGTATTCAAGATATGGTTTTTGTTATGAAAGTAGAAAATGGCGATGTATTTAGATATGAATTTATCAATCAGGCAGCCATGGATGGCACTGGATTAACAACAGAGGTGATTGGAAAAACATTAAGAGAAGTATATCCAAATATAGAAGGAAACTATATTCATCGTCAGTACCAATCCGTCCTAAATATAAAAAATACAGTTATTTATGAAGATAGGTATACATCATGTAACAAAAATATATCATCGAATAAAAAAGTACTATATTCCGAAACAACTTTGACACCCTTATTTAATGAAACAAATGATTGTACACATATTGTCGCCATTGTAAAAGATATTACTGAAAGAAAGAAAACGAAGCTTCATAAAGAGAAAACTTTAAAAAAACTATATGAAAATGAAAAACGCTTTCGGATTATTGCTGAAAATTCTTACGATGTAATTGTTTTAATTAATAATAAAAAGGAAATCAATTATATTTCTCCTTCTTGCCAAAGAGTATTAGGTTATAGTTATAAACATTATATTGATACTTCTATTGTCGAGCATGTCCATCCTGAAGATAGAGAAATGATAGTGGGTGCTTGTCAACAAGCAATCGCTTATCAGAAATCATGTAGAATACAGTTCCGTCAAATCCATTATAGGAAGGGATGGATTTGGTCTGAATTACGGGGTACACCGGTGTATGATGAAAATGGAAACCTTATGCATATGGTCGCCACAATCATGGATATTACCTTACAAAAAAATTATGAGGCAAAAATGAACTTTTTTGCTTTTCATGACTCCTTAACCGGTTTACCCAATCGTCGATATTTAAATAAACGACTCACCGTAGAACTAAAAAATGAACAACCATTAGCTGTGATTATGATGGATATTGACCATTTTAAATCTATTAATGATGAATTAGGACATGACATTGGTGATCAAGTAATAGAAGAATTCGCAAGTAGAGTAACAAAGACCATACGAAAAGACGATTTTATTGCCCGACTTGGTGGAGACGAGTTTGTGTTGCTCCTACCTAATACAACACTAGAAGAAGCAAAAATAATCATAAAAAATATCCAGCAAGCAATGAAGAAAGACTGGCATATAGATGGACACACGATTCAAGTGACAGCTAGTCTGGGTATTACAGTAGAATCTACCAATCAAGCAAGAAAATCCAATGTTCTAAGATCTGCTGATATTGCATTATATGAGGCGAAAAAGAGACAACGTGGTTCTTCTGTAATTAAGGAAACAGATTAAAATAAATATAAAATTATGGAATAAAAAAGACTAAGGTTCAAACAATGCATTCTAGCTGAACCTTAGCTCTATTTATTTTCTAGTTAGTAATAGAAAGCTATCCACTAGAATCATATTTATCAAGATTCATGTATTTCATGAATCTTTATTTTAAGACTTTTTAGTTGATCCATATAAAGTTCTTCAAAATCTTTATGAAGTTCAAAATTAATCTCCTGTTCCGTTGCTTTTGGTTTTTCCTTTTTCAATTCCTTTTCAAGGTCTTCCGCAACACGATCACGTAACATCGATTGCCTCATATATTCATTCATATTTCGTTTGAATTTCTTTTCCCCATACGTATCTATTAATTTATTTGCAGAGTTGTCTTTTTTAACTTTCTTAATAAAATTATCTACTGATTCATTTAAATCTTCATCTGGAATAAAGTAATGTTTCTCCTCTGCTAAAAGGGACATCGTATAGATTTCAATGAGATTATTTAATTGAACATTGATATTTTCAAGAGTCTCTAATTGTTCATCCCAATAAATGTTTTTGTCTTCAAAATCTTCTTTTGATAATGACTTTTTATCACTGGAACGGTTCAATTCTATTTTTATTTTTTCAACAAGGGTATAAAATTCAAGGTCTTCTTCATAAAGTATACTATCATTAATGGTAACAACTTCGACATCTTTCTTGTCATCTGTTTTTTGTTTACTTACTTCATTTTCTGTTGTTTCTTCATTACTCGTTTTATCTTTCTTTTCTTGTTCCTCTTTTGCACAGCCGCTTATAATAAGCATTGTAATAAGCACGAGGATGAAAATAAATGGATAATTTTTTTCATGATTTATCACCCTTCATCAACATCAAATGTTATGACATCTTCATAGGTTGTATCGCCCTCTTGAGCTTGTAAGTCAATAATCCATTCTCCACCCATCGGCAATTCCACTTCTCCTGAATACGTACCATCGCCATTATCCGTAAAAACAATCTCAATAATACCATGGTCCATTCGTTCCATCTCTAAAAGTCCAGATATTTCTAAACCTGTTAGAGCTTCCCCCTCTTTTTTTGCTTCAATAATCATTTCGGATGCTACTTCCGGTTTGAAAACAGGTGCCTGTTTTACTGTCCATTCGATTTCCTCTGCCCCACATGCTGTTAATAAGATGACTAATATTGTAAGTAGTGCAAGATAAATTTTCTTCATTTTAAAACCCCTCTTCATTATTATAGCTATTTGCTCCACATGCTCTATACGAAGTTTTCCATACTTGCATATTTTTCCAAGAATTCATCTGTCGTATATTTTGTAATTTTTCCATCTTCTAAATAAGCAACATGTGTACACACTTTGCGAATTTCCTCAAAATGATGGGAGGCCATTAAAATTGTTTTGTTTGTTAGAGATTTAATAATACTCAATATTTCATTCCTACCGATTGGATCAAGGCCACTCGTTGGTTCATCTAGGATAATAATTTCAGAATCAAAGTATAAAACAACCGCAAGCCCTAGACGTTGTAACATTCCTTTTGAATAATTGCTAATTTGTTTAGATCTGTCTTCCCATAAAGAAACCATACGTAATTTTTCTTCGATTTTTTCATCATTCATTTTTTTGGATTGTAAACTTGCAAAAAACTGCATGTTTTCTATCCCGGTTAAATTTTGATATAGATGGAATTTTTCAGGCAAGTAGGAGACATTCTTTTTCCATGTTTGTTTTTTATTTGATTGCCCATCAAGGGTGATGGTTCCTTGTTTTAAAGGTAATAAGCCAAGGAGTGTATGAATTAAAGTTGATTTTCCCGCACCATTTCGCCCTACTAATGCACAGCGCTCATATTTATCAACAGATAAATGAACATCATCTAATACTTTTTTCTTTTGAAAGGATTGGGACACATTTTTTATCTGTATCATAATTACACCTCTTGAATAACCATATTTTTGTACATCTTAATTTTGTCTCGTTCCCCCGCTTTTAATAAATACTGATAAGAAATAAAACAAGGTTGGCCATAGAAATGCATTAATTGCTAAGAATTTCCACGGGGCCATAAATACGAACTTCTCCATTAAACGGGACATATGAGATAAACCAAACAGATTTAGCTTTGTCTCTAAATAAAAACGCATCGTATGGATGGGATCTAGAAAGTAAATCCATGAAAATAACCGTAAATTATCAAAAGTAATAGCAGGTAAAAAGTATAAAAATACAAGATCAACTAAAAACACAATTACAAACCATATTAAAATATTTGCACCAACTAATTGCATTTTCGTTTTACATACTGTACCTAGAAACACGCCAATCTGATTAAAAATAAGAAGAAATACAATGGTTATTAATAAAAAGTGGAGGAAGCTTTGTAAATGAAAAGCTAAAAATCCCTTCATAAATAAAGCTAGAACAAAATAAGCTCCAATAAATGCTGATGTAATAACGATTTGTACCGCAAGCGACTTCTTTAAAATATATGTCCAATTTGATTCTTTTTTTGTTAATAAAATCATCGCTGTTTTCATTTCTTTTTCTTGAAACATGGAAAATGAGGCTAAGAACAGGGAAAACAATGGAACAAGGTACATATTTGTATCAAATAAAGATAATAACATCGCTTCAAAACCTAAATCTGCTGGAAAAGAACGTGCCTCTGCAATTATAAAAATCGATGCAAGCATAAGTACACCTAAGCCAAGCCATAATCCTTTTCCACGAGCTTGTTCTAATCCTTCTTTCCAAATGTAAGCCATGGTAATTTTCCCTTTCTGTATAAAAATATGAGAGTCCCTGCAATGATAATTGAAATGAATATAACAATCGGTTTGATTTGTTTTTCTTTAGACATTAGTGGATGCTTATCTATTGCCATTACTTGATCATTACTTAATAATTCATTTGTTTTTTCATAGATGGTAATGGCAGGGCTATCAAGAAAAAGATAAGCTAATTCATTTTCTTCAACTAATGTGCTTAATGATGATGTATTTTCAAAAGGTGAGTCACCGATCTTGTCATCGTTTAAATCAAGCATTGGGGTGTTCCAATAGTTTCCAACACCACCCTTAAACCATTCATTATTCGACTCCCCTCCTACAGCCAGAACATTTGTATTATTTTTATAAAACGCATTCTTGATAAATGTATGTGCTGTAGCTGAAGCCCAGACTTCTACGCCAATCTGATTATGAAAAAAATCATTTTTTTCTATTAAATTACTTGTGGATTGTTCTAAATAAAGACCTCGTTGATTTAAGTGAAATTCATTCTGCAGGACGTGAATATCACGGCTTGTTTGAATAATTAATCCAAATGCACGTGATCCTTGATTATAAGAAAATGTGTTGTCTTTCAATGTAATGTGGTCGGAATGCATGATGGCTGCTCCACCTACATTTCGATTGAAATGATTTCCTTCAAATATATTATAATTAGAATACATGTAATGGAGGCCATATCTGGTCTCCACTGCAGTATTATTCACAATCTCGTTATTATCGGCATATTCTACATAAATTCCATCACGAGTTTTTTCAATATAATTATCTTTAACCATATTACGTCCTGCACGATTAATAAAAATACCATAACCTTGATTTCCTAATACTTCTGTTCCATGTCCAGTAATTTTATTTCCTTGAATCGTATTTTCCTTTGTTCTATTTAAATATATCCCATGATAACTATCTGAAATCGTTAAGTTTTTTAATGTTGTATGATTGCCCATGACACGGACACCTGAATATTCTTCATCTGAACTACGACTCATCCCACTGTATCTAATTTCCATATTATCTAATGTGACATGATCACTTTCTATTTCAACGACATTTGCTTTTTTATCGCCATGAATTTTAGTACCTTTTTGTCCTTTCATGGTCATCGGCTTTTTTATAACAACATTTCCTTCATATGTTTTCGCTTCAAGTTCTAGTACACCTTTTTCTGGTGTATTATCAATGAGCTCTTGTAATTCATTTGTTTCTGCCGCTTGTACAGACTGTGCTCCAAGAATGGCCATGATGATAAGGGTAATGCCCGTTATCATTCGTTTCATTTTCCTCTATCCTTCCATAATGGAAAAATCATTAATATAAAAGCAAGACCTAATAGAAAGGCACCCCATGTGAAGTAACTATTTGTTACAAAGTTAGCAATTGTATTTTCTCCTATAATAGGCGGTACAAATGGTTCTAAATCAATCGGAGCATTTGGGTCTAATTCAGTACCAAATTTTTTAAGCCAACGGCGCATATCTAAGATTCCAACTGCACCTCCAAGTGCAAATAATGCAATTAATCCATAGAGAAGTGATTTTCTCCTTAAAAAAGCAACGATTAATGTAAGTACAGCTATTCCCGCAACAATATACGGCATAAATTGTAATTCAGGGAATGATTCATTACTAAATTCCTTCATACCAATATAATGGTTTAACCCATTCACCACATCAATATCACCTGCAAGTGTTGTTGGATAAACGATAATGTCTAAGCCTTCTGGATATTGTGGTGCATAAAATTCCATTCCCCACCAAGGTACAAAAAGTGTTATGAAGATGATAATTGCTGCTGCTATTAGACTAAACATAGATACTTTTGATAGTTTTTTCTTCACTATAGTCATCTCCTAAATGAATAGGGGGGATCTCCTTCAATGAGGAGATCGCTCCCTTTGTTCCTACCTAGTTGAAAATATTTATTTCGGTTCAACTAATAAATAACCGCTCATTTCTTGGTGTAGTGCAGAACAGAAATTTGTACAATAAATTGGATATGTTCCAGCTTTATCTGCTACAAATTCTAATGTACTTGTTTGACCTGGTTGAACCTCAAAGTTCAAGTTGTAATCGTTAATACCGAATCCATGAGTAATATCCTGGTCAAGGTCAATATTAGTCATATGGAAGAACACTTTGTCACCTTGCTTAACGGTTACAGCATCTGGACGTTCTGCTTTTGCGTCAAAGACAAAACGTGAACGAAGAGCTACCCCGTAAACATGGACTTCATCACCTTTACGTTCAATATGAGCATCATCTACTGACCAGACAGAATTTGGTCTATCTTCATCTTTTTCGTATAACTTCTTCGGTTTAATTTTATCGCGATGAATAATTTGTGCATAGTGTGGCTCAGGGTCTACTGGTGCTGCCATAATATGCTCCATTTCCTCCCCAGAAATATCATATAAATCCATTGATTCTGGGTGAGATGGCCCAACAGAAAGGAAGTTATCTTTCGCAATTTTGTTTAATGCAACAAGCCATTTTCCATCTGGATCAACTGTATCACCTTCAGCAGCTGAAGCGTGTCCAGGTGAATAGTAAGAAGGTTTTCGGTCTATAACTTCTCCTGTATCGACTTTCCACTTAACAACTTCTGATGAAATAAACATCGTGTTATAAGCATGACCTTTGTCATCAAATTGTGTATGCAATGGTCCTAGTGCTCCTGGTGGGTCAACTTCTCTTTCCATTACATCTTCATAAGGAAGAATTGGAATTCCGAATTTTTCATCATCGAAGTCCCCTTTTTCAATCGCATCAAATGCTTTTTCAAATGAAAATACAGTCATTAATGGTGCTAATTTACCAGATGCAATAAAGCGAGTTCCATCTGGGGTAACGTCTACACCGTGTGGAGATTTGGCTACTGGTACAGCATAAATAGCGCCCTTTACATCACGAGGGTCAACCATTTTCGCTCCATTTACATCATCATACTTTCCATCAGCAACTGCTTTTTCAAGCTTTTTCCAGTTAATCATTACAATATAATCACGATCATTTTGTGATGCATTGATTTCTAAGTTTGTTGTTGCAAATTCTGTATTATAGGTTGTCATAACAATCCAATCAGATGAATCTTTTTTACCTGCATCTGACAAATCGTAAGACCATGGTGGAAGAACGATTTGGAATGCTAGATCAAATTCTTTTTTCTTTTTGTCAAAGGTTGTCATCGATACGACACCTTTATACTCCTCTTCATACTTATCTAATGATGCATATTCTCCACCTAATGGACGAGCAAATCTTGTTGGTAGAGCAATATATTCTGTATTAGATGTTAGAAATACTCCTGCGTGCGGTCCACCCATGTTTGGCAGATCCATAATATCTACCGTATGGAAAATACCTAAATCAACTGCTGCAACACGGTTATTTCCCACATCATTTGCAAATAGGAATTCCCCATCATAATCTCCCTCTGTTTCTGAAACAGCTGGGTGGTGGAAATCTCCCCATGTATAATCTCCTAACATTTCTTTTGATTCTTTGTCATATCCGTAACCTGTTGCTGGATCTGGTGTGAATACTGGAACTGTACGAATTTTTCTCATTGATGGAACACCATAAACGAATAATTGTCCAGAATGTCCTCCAGAAGCGAGCATATAATAATCATCTAGTTCACCATATGGCACAAATACTTTTTCAGCCTTTGATTTATTGTCAGCTGATGTTGCCGTGTCTTCATTTCCAAAATCACCGAAGAAAACAAAAGCGACTAGTAGTCCAGCTGCAATACCAACAACTGCAGATATAATCCGCTGTGCATTCATGAGATGTACCCCCTATTCATTATTCTCTGATGCTTTTTTTAATGCTTCTACGATTTGTTCACGTTCTTCGTCTGAAAGTGGATTCCCTTCGATAACACCTGACATTACTTGTGATGTTGGTTCTTGTAAAAATTCATCAAGCTCTTTTCCATGCTTACCCTTTACATTCTTATAAGCATCTGATAAGTCAGGTCCTGATGCTCCACCTTCCGCTCCCAATGATTCAACAGCATGGCAACTCAAGCAATTATTTGCTTGTAATGCTTCTGCTTCTGCTGGTACTGTAGCCTCATCGGAACTATCTTCTTTAGCCGTTTCTTCATCAGATGCATCATCTTTTTTATCTTGTTTCTCTGATGTGGCTGTAGAAGTGTCTTTTTCAGGGGCATCTCCTCCACTCGAAAAGATAAAATATCCTCCTGCAAAAGCTACTAAAAATGCGATTACAAAGATAATACCGTTTTTCTTCAATGACTTAACCTCCCTTAAGTTTTTGAAAACATGTCTTCAACCATATACCTTAAATATTTAGGTATACTTTTATCTTACTGACTGGAAAGTTTTTATAAGTGATTTAAATCACACCTGGAACGGTATTTTTTACGGTTTATGAATTATTTGTGAATTGGTGAACATTTATACTAGAAACAGCTTGTTAATAGGGCTTTTGATTCCTTATTGAAGCTTTAAAAAAAGGAATATCTGATAAAATATTTGAATTATCAGATATTCCTTTCACTTGAATAATATTATCTACCAATTCATAAAATGAGGTAATTGATCCTTTATAACTAAATCATCTAAACTTTTAAATGTATAGCCTTGTTCTTTTAAATCTTTTATAATTTGTTCGAGTGCTTCTGCGTTATCAGAGGATACAGCATGAAGAAGAAGAATTGCTCCGGGATGAATTTGATCCATTACTTCTTTATAAGCATATTTCCATCCTTTCTGCCCCTCTGTATGCCAATCTTTAAAAGCAATTGACCAAAAAACATGAATATACCCTAACTCTGATGACCATTTTAATGTATTATCATTAAATGTCCCACGTGGTGGACGTAAGTATTGCATTTGATAATCCGTATTTGTTATTTCTTGTACCGCTTTTTCTAATGTATCTAATTCTTTTTTTATTGTTTGTTTGGACATTGTTGTAAAGTCAGGGTGTGTATAGGAATGATTCCCTATAATATGGCCTTCATTTGCCATCCGTTGAATGAGTTCTGGCGCACTTTCAACATAATGCCCAGTAACAAAGAAAGTGGCCGGTACTTTTTCCTTTTTCAATATATCCAAAATAGCATCTGTATACCCTTGTTCATAGCCATTATCAAAGGTTACGTATATATTTTTTTCACCAGAGTGGTCTGCATAATATGCGTTATAATCCTTAATGATATCCCCGTATTTACCAACATCAGGTACCGTATGATCTGTATTTTTCTTGTATCCCCAACCATATGCATATGTCATATCTTGAGGAAGTAGAAAGACAAATAAAGTAAAAAATAACAAGAATCTTCGTATTTGCAAAATCATCTGTCCTCTCTATTTTTTCTTACGTTTCCCTTTGTTGATGGATTTATACAATAGAGCATAAAAATACTCACCCTTCTTTATCTAGGTTAGGGTGAGTTACCATAACTACATATTCCACACCATCAATTGCTTTTAATAATTTAGGAATAGGCCAATAAACTAGCATTATTATCTTCCACATTTTCTTTCCCAACAATATCCACTAATTTAGCTTTTATTTCCCCATTTAGCATTTTCATTCATCCATTCTAATTGATTTAGTAATCATGTTTATCACTTAAGCATCTGTCACAACAATATATGTCACATGAATTGGACCATGAACACCTACAATTAGATTCATTTCAATATCAGCACTGTTGCTTGGCCCTGTGACAAAACTAACACAGGATGGTACGTTATTTTCGTGTTGCTGTTTTTCATGAATTGCCTTTGTTGCTTGAGTCATTCTCGGTACAATTGTACTTTTAGGAATTATCGCTATATATGCTTTAGGCATAAGACTGATAGAACGTCCATGATACTTATCGATAAACAAAGTAACCGTACCTGATTCAGCAAGTGTAATATCACTAAAGGAAATTCCAACATCTGCCCTTTCAGCGAATATTTGATTACCTTTTCCGTCCTTTTCGTTCCAGAGATGAACTTCATGTCCATTTTTTTGCAATTTTTGATAAAAATCCGTTAAATGATACTGTTCATTTCTCTCATCATTGGATGCCACGACAGAGTTTCCACCCTGTAATTCCAATATCACATGATAAAAAGTCCTGTCGCAACTGTTCGCGCGCAAACAAAGCAAGTTCTTCTGGCTTCTCTGAGTTTTTATAGTTTCGTTTTTGGGAAAACGTTTCTCGGATTTGTTCTTTGTTTTTATGGAGAGCTGGTGTAACAATATGAGATGGTGGGTCTTCATCTAATTGTAAAATCCATTCTCCTAAATCAGATTCAACTACTTCTGCTCCTACTTCTTGTAATGCTTTATTTAAACCAATCTCTTCTGTCACCATGGATTTTGATTTTACTATCTTTTTTGCCTCTTTTTCTTTAACTATATTTTGGATATATTGATTGGCATCTTCAGCCGTTTGAGCAAAAAATACATGCCCACCCCTTTTTGCCACCTGTTCACTTAATTGTTCCAAATAAAAATCAATATTATTTAATGTATGTGTACGAATTTCTTCTCCTAATGTTCGCCAATCTTCCCAATTGCCAAGCTCATCTGCTTGAATCTAGTAATAGGCAGCATTATGGGATTCTAAAAATAATATCAGTGAACAATTTTCAGAGTGATTCTAGCTGAATCTCTGTTCTAAGATAAAAAAATAAATTTGTATTTCAACCAAAAAAATCACCCTTTTCTATAAAAAACAGAAAAAGGTGAGTGTTCATCGATTTATAATATTAACGATGCAATCCAACCAAATATAAATAATGGAATATTAAAGTGAATAAATGTAGGTACACAAGTATCCCAAATATGATTATGTTTACCATCCGCATTTAAACCTGATGTCGGACCAAGTGTACTATCGGATGCTGGTGAACCTGCATCCCCTAATGCTCCGGCTGTTCCGATTAATGTTGCAGTTGCCAGTGGTGAGAAACCCGCAGTTGTTAAAATAGGCACAAATAAAGCTGCTATGATTGGGATTGTTCCAAATGATGAACCAATTCCAATTGTAATTACTAAACCAACCAATAAAAGAATGAGTGAAATGATTGCTTTATTGCCATCCAATAGGCCTGCTGATGCCTCAACTAGAGCGGTAACAGCACCTGTTTCTTTTAAAATATCACCAAATCCGCTAGCAACTAACATCACAAAAGCAATTGTTCCCATCATTGCTACACCTTCAGCAACGATTCTGTCTCCGTCTTTAAATGGTACAACAATAAATAAAAACATGAAAATGAGTCCAGTCAATGCTCCAGCAATTAAATTTTCAGTAATAATTTGTACAACTAAAGCAGCAATAATTGCAATAATTGTAAACGCATGTTGGCGATTAAACGTTATTTCTTTTGTTTCATCTATATTTATCGTGCTAGCCGCACCACCTGCTCCAGGTATTGCATCACGATCTTTTCGATAGGTAATAAATACAGCAATTAATAGTCCAACAAGCATTCCAACACCTGGGATAATCATGGATAAGGCTGCTTCTTTCATGGAAAAATCTACTCCATTTTGAGTCATTCCATTTACAATCGTTTCGTGGAAAATTAAACCAAACCCTGCTGGAACAACCATATATGGTGTTTTAAGCCCAAAGGTCAAAGCTGTTGCCACTGCACGTCGGTCTAAACGCATTTCATCAAAAACCTTTAATAATGGTGGAATCAAAATGGGAATAAATGCAATATGAACAGGAACTAAGTTTTGTGAAAGCGAGGCAACACCTGCTAAAGTTAAAACAAGCATCGTCTTTTTTCCAGTTAACATTCGAATTAAATAATTTACTAAAATCGTAGTAATTCCTGTGTAACTAATTGCAACGGCAAATGCACCAAGTAAAATATAACTAAGTGCCGTATTTGCCTGTCCTCCCATTCCACCGACAAGCATATCAATGGACTCTACAAGTGATAATCCAGACATCAACCCTGCTGTAAGGGCCGCAATAATAATAGATATAATAACATTAACCCGTAACAAACTTAATATGGTCATAACTAAAACAGATATGATGACAACCCATTCCATTATTTTCTCCCCCTAAAAATCTTGCTCTCTTTTTCTCTGTTACTTTAATATGATAAAGTATTAAAGGATGATTGTCAATAATGTTTTAAAATTAAAGCGGGTTATCTAATTTTAGTGGCATTTAAACAAACAATTTTATTATCTTGTATGATAAATGTGCTCAGAGAAGTAGCCGCGTGTAACCGTTTTTGGAATTTCTCTCTGTTTCGGGCACGCTGGGGATTCCAGCGTTACCGTTTTTGGGATTTCTCTCTGTTTCGGGCACGCGGGAATTGCCGCGTTACCGTTTTTTGGGATTTCTTTCTGCTTCGGGCACGCGGGAGATTCCAGCGTTACCGTTTTTGGAATTTCTCTCTGTTTCGGGCACGCTGGGGATTCCAGCGTTACCGTTTTTGCAAATTTCCTCTGTTTCGGGCATGCGGGAGATTCCAGCGTTACCGTTCTTGGGATTTTCCTCTGTTTCGGGCACGCGGGAAGCCCCACCGTTACCGTTTTTGGGATTTCTCTCTGTTTCGGGCACGCGGGAAGCCAGCGTTACCGTTTTTGCAAATTTACTCTGTTTCGGGCACGCGGGAGATTCCAGCGTTACCGTTTTTGCAAATTTACTCTGTTTCGGGCACGCGGGAGATTCCAGCGTTACCGTTTTTGCAAATTTCCTCTGTTTCGGGCACGCTGGGGATTCCAGCGTTACCGTTCTTGGGATTTTCCTCTGTTTCGGGCACGCGGGAAGCCCCACCGTTACCGTTTTTGCAAATTTACTCTGTTTCGGGCACGCGGGAAGCCCCACCGTTACCGTTTTTGCAAATTTCCTCTGTTTCGTTTATCAAAAAACTTGTAAGTATTTAAAAAGGCATATTCCTATATTAGAAAATGGAATATGCCTTTCGATTATCTTAATTGAAATGAAAAGGATACATGATCTTGAATTGGTATCCACGCTCCGATTCCTTGTTTTGTAACATTTTTTATAATGATTTTCTTTTTCGATCCTTTTAATTGGATATATACTTCTCCAAACGTTACTTGCCCTTTTTCACTTATTGCTGGGGAATATGCATGTAAATAGCCATATTTATCGGTAGGAACTGCATATGTTTGGTCTTTTTTTGTTCCTTTTCCGATTGTCGTTTGATAGGAAAGAGGGAGCTTTGTTTTTTCTTTTGCTTTTAATAGCATCATTTGCTTAATTTGTTCAGGTTTTGCAATTTTATTAGTCAGTGCCCCTTTGATTTCTTTTTGCTCTTCTTGGTGATAACTAATTTTTTGGGATTCATCACTACCTTGGTTATTTAATTCATTTTTATTTATTTTTTGGTATTCCCAATTGGTCGAGGTCTCTTTTGAATCATAATTTAATGCCCATCTTCCTAAAAAAACCATTCCCCTATATCCTATAGCAATTGGTGATGGTTTTATGGTTGTCTCATTAAGCATCTTAATTAAATCTGGATTCTCGATTGAAATTTTTGCTTCTTTTATTAATTTCTTTGTTGCTTCGCTTGGTTCGACAATCTCTTGATCTTCGCTTGTATTTGGAAATGTATTTTCCTTTGAGATATTTAAAACATGATTTGGTACTGTATATTCATTTGCCGCTTTTTGCTTTTTTTCTTTTGCTTCTACAAGGAAATGATTTTGAGAAAATAAAACAAATAAAAAGGCAAAAAGAGCAATTCCAAAACGAATGTATTTTTTCATTTATACAACCCTCTCTTTTTGCCTTTATCTTCTTCTAAAAGTAAACTTTTATACACTTTTCTATTTAAAGTAATTTCGATTTTACACCTTTGAACGTGGAAAATTTAGATTGAGAATTGCTTCTTTTAATCCAGACTGGGTGTTAATTTGTTGTGTTTACAATTAGGAGCGTTTCTTGGATATCAATACTTCCTTCAACAGAACGAATCATAGCACAGTTTTTCCGAGCAAGCATTAAGTTCTTCTGCAACCTTTTTTCATTTAATTGGTTACCATAAACAACAAATGATAGGGTCATTCGTTCCACTCGATTTGCCTCTTCCTCATTTCTTTCCACTTCGGCTGTAACTTTTAAGTCATCGATTGAAATACGTTGCTTTGTTAAAATTTTCCGAAATACCATTGCACTACAGCTTGCAATTGAAGCAACAAGTAACTGAAAAGGACGGAATCCATTATCAGCATTTCCAGAAATATTTAGCTTTCCATATTCTAACTCAATACTCATCCCATTTTCTTCTGATTTAAACTCCAAAGTCATTCTCTCCTTTCAATGATTGGTTAATGTAAATTATATCTACTTTTTCATAAAGAGGCTACATGTAAATTACACTAAACCTCACAGACCTTCTAACACAACTGACACAGATTTTAAGGAGTTTAGCTTGACATTTCATTTAAACACTTTATAATAATGAGTAGTAATTTATAATGATTATAATCTAAATGATAAAGATTATCATTTAGTCAAAAACAATATTATCAGTGTTTTGCAGAAAATTAAGCTAAATGATAACAATTATTATTATCATTTAAAATGGAGGTATTGATAATGGAAATCAAAACATGTGAGTTTGTACCTGAGAATTCTCAAGGGCAAGAAAATAGAAACAGTTTTTTCGAAAGAATACAGCCACACCTAGAATTAATTGCAGCTTTATTAAGTGGATTGATTGTATTAATTGCTTGGTTATACAAAGGAAGTATTCCGCATTCTTTATTCGTTATTCTACACTTAGCAGCCTTTGTGATTGGTGGATTTGCTAAGGCTAAAGAAGGGATTGAAGATACGATTGCTGATAAAGAATTAAATGTCGAATTATTAATGATTCTTGCAGCAATTGGTTCAGCCGTTATAGGTTATTGGACAGAAGGCGCTGTTCTGATCTTCATCTTTGCTTTATCTGGTGCATTAGAAACATATACATTAAATAAAAGTAATAAAGAAATTTCATCATTAATGGACTTACAACCAGAGCATGCCACATTAATTAAAGATGGCAAAGAACAAATCATTCCAGCTTCCGAATTATCAGTTGATGACATAATTCTTGTACGAGCAAGTGAGCGTATCCCTGCTGATGGAACCATTATTAGAGGGGCTACTTCTATTGATGAACGTGCCATTACAGGGGAATCTATCCCTGTACAAAGGCAAACAAATGAAGATGTATATGCAAGTACAGTCGCGTTAGATGGAACGATTACTGTTAAGATTACAAAACCAGCAAGTGAGACATTATTCCAAAAAATCATTAATATGGTTCAATCTGCACAAGATGAGAAATCTCCATCACAATTATTTATCGAGCGTTTTGAAGGTACTTACGTAAAGATAGTGCTACTTGTTGTAGCGATTATGATGTTTCTACCTTATTTTCTATTTGGGTGGACGTTAAGTGAAAGTATTTATCGTGCAATGGTATTACTTGTTGTAGCATCACCATGTGCATTGGTAGCATCCATCATGCCCGCAACTTTATCAGCCATTTCAAATAGTGCCAAACACGGTGTTTTATTCAAAGGTGGCGTACACATTGAAAATTTAGGAAACCTAAAAGCCATTGCTTTTGATAAAACAGGAACATTAACAAACGGAACACCAGTAGTAACGGATGCGTATTTTACAGAGAAAATGGCAGAAGATGAGATTATAGCAACGGTTGCTGCAATTGAGAAGGAATCAACACATCCATTAGCACTTGCTATAACAGCATACGGTGAAAAAGCACTTAATCAAGAAAATATCTTTGTAGATGATATGAAAACCGTCAGTGGAAAAGGTGTTACAGGATTTGTAGACGGAGTCAAATGGGAAATTGGAAATATGAATTTTGTTGGTGAAGATTTGGCAAAAGATTTTCATAATGGAATTGCCCAAGATTTGGCGAATGAAGGAAAAACAATTGTTTGCGCAAAAGCAAATGAAGAAATTGTTGCTGTCTTCGCTTTAAAAGATACAGTTCGAGAGTCAGCCAAAAAAGCTATCGAATTATTAAAGAACAAAGGCATTGAACCTGTCATGCTTACAGGAGACAATGAACTAACAGCTAAAGCTATAGCAGAGGAAGCTGGAATAGACCGTTATATTGCAAGCTGTCTTCCTGAAGAAAAGGTAAATTATATTAAAAAACTCGAAGAAAAACATGGAAATGTAGCAATGGTTGGAGATGGGATTAATGATGCCCCAGCCCTTGCAACAGCAAATACGGGTATAGCAATGGGAGAAGGAACAGACGTTGCTTTAGAAACAGCTGATGTAGTCTTAATGAAAAATGACCTTGAGAAAATCACAAGTGCCATTGATCTATCTTCCCGGATGAATCGTGTAGTCAAACAAAATATAATCTTTTCCTTATCTGTCATTGGGATCTTAATTATTTCAAACTTTTTCCAAATCATTGACTTGCCACTCGGTGTCATTGGTCATGAGGGAAGTACCATTTTAGTTATCCTCAATGGATTGCGTCTTTTAAAATAGGATTGTTCCCAAAAGTTTATTAGGAGAATAATATATAAAAAAATTTACAGTTGACATATACAGGGATTTTTTCCGAGAAATGAGCAAGAAGAGAACCCGTAGAATACAAGTCAAAAAATAATATAAAATATCTTAAACAAAAAGGCTGGACATAACTTAGCCGAAAGATCTTAATAAAGGCTCCAATCATTAAAAAACGATGATTGGAGCCACTTTGATTTGGATTATTTACGTTACCCTGTTGTTGGATTTATGTTTTAGGCAGTATACATTCTCAATGTTTACCACCATGAATACACACCCTAACTCACTTTTCACCTTGTCCCGCCTCTCACAAGAAGTAATCGAATAGAGAGTAATCGTTCCCGGAAATCCAGTGAACCTGGAAATTCATACAACCGAAATAATATATAATATCTTAAACAAAAAGCTGTCTGGAGTTAGACAGCTTTTTTCATTTTTCTTTCCGTTCAGTCCATTCTTGAACAACTGCATTAATGGTTCCACCAATAATAATAATAATTCCAGATATATAAAACCAGATCATTAATACAATAACAGCTCCAAGACTTCCATACGTTGCTGAATAATTACCAATTGTTTCCACATAAAAAGAAAAAGCAAGAGAAACAAGTTGCCAGCTAAATGTAGTAAATAATGCACCTGGAATGGCATTACTTAATCTAATTTTTCTATTTGGTGCAAACCAATACAAGGCTAAAAAAACAATAAAAAACACGATAGAGGAAATCACCCAACGGAATGTATTCCAGAACTCAATAAAATCATCAGACAATCCGACAAAAGAAAAAATATAAATACCAATCATTCGTCCAAGTATTGGTAATAGAAGTGCAACAACAATTACAATAACCATTGCGATCATCATAATAATTGCGATCAACCGTGATAAATAAAATGGTCGATTCTCCTCTACCTTGTATGCCCTGTTTAAAGCTCTCATAATGGCATTGACTCCATTAGAAGCAGACCATAATGTTCCAATAATACCGATAGATAATAAACCTGTATTCTGTTGTTCTAATAACATACTTAGATTCGAATCAATTAACTCCATCGTATCTCCAGGAGCAACAGAAGCAAGTGACTCCATCAAAGTCTGTTTATCAATTGGTAAATATCCAATTAATGTGATCAATAAAATAAGTAAAGGAAACATGGATAATAAAAAAAAGTAAGCCAATTGTGCTGCAAGTCCAAAAACGTCCCCCTCTATGATTCGTTCATATAATTGTTTCAAAAATGACAGTATTTTCTCCATTACATCACATTCCTTTTGCAAAAAAGCTCAGGATTCATACTACTCTTACCCGTTATATGTAAGTACTTGTATTATTATTCAAATATAAACCGGTAAATCCGTTTTCTAACTTGGTTTACCGGCTCTCTCTGATGATTAGTCTTCTATTTTTTTGGTTTTACGTGATACCTTTTCTAATGTGTTTTCTACTTGTTCCAATGCATTAATGGCATTTTTAGCTTGATAATTAAGCTTTTGACCAAATTCATCAAATGATGTTTGGAAATTACGAATTGTAGTAGATGGATTTTTTAATGCTTCACTAGATGTATCTTTTACTTCCATTAGCTTTTGTTTTGCATATCCACGTGTTTCTGAATCGAATAGCGTAACGATTCCTCCAATAACTGCTCCACCAATCATTCCTACTAATAATTTGCGTTTTCCCATGAAGAATCTCTCCTTTAATCGATATGATGTTCATTTTTTATATGGTGTAATAAATTTTTACAGCCTTCTGAAACCAATTCATATGTATAATCAAAATCTCCAGTGAAATACGGATCTGGTACATTGGTCTCCTTTGGATTATCAATAAAATCCATCAATTTTGCAACAATAGTATTCCTATTTTTTTGTCCAATCTTTTGCAAATCTTCTATATTTTGTTCATCCATTGCAATAATATAATCAAATGTATTCCAATCTTCTTTTTTCACTTGTCTTGCTTGTTGTCCTTCGTAAGAAATCTCTTTTTGATCCAATACATTTCTTGTTCCTTCGTGTGGTACGGAACCAATGTGCCAAGAGCCTGTTCCAGCTGAATCAATCCGTATTTCATTTTGAAGATTTTCTGTATGGACCATTTTACGAAAAATCGCTTCTGCCATTGGTGAACGACAAATATTTCCTAAACAAACAAATAACACCTGTACCAAAAGATCATCCCCCACCTAACTTTTACTTATATATTAGTATAACGAATTTTTTACAAGTTAGTAAGTATTTATCTTTTCTTGGATATTTTTTATATCTTTTTCACTACCTAAAATATTCTAATTATTTTCGAAAAAGTATTGACATTTTTGCAATTTTTCAGCACAATAGTAACTATCAATAAACTATTATATAACAGAGGGGGATTATGATGGAAGATGTTATTGGAAAGATTAGTGATTTTGTCTGGGGTCCTATTACATTAATTTTAATTGTTGGAACTGGATTATACCTCACATTTCGTTTAGGTTTTCTTCAATTTCGTACACTACCTTACGCATTAAAACTCGCCTTCAGTCCAGCTAAACAGGATAAAAATTCAAAAGGTGACATTACGCATTATCAAGCATTAACAACTGCTATGGCTGCAACAATAGGGACCGGAAATATTGTTGGTGTTGCAACAGCAGTTGTTCTCGGTGGACCAGGTGCTATTTTTTGGATGTGGATCTCCGCTTTATTTGGAATGGCCACAAAATATGCAGAAGCTATTTTAGCTGTAAAATATCGGGTGGAAAATAGTAAAGGAGAAATGTCAGGTGGACCGATGTATTATTTAGAACGAGGTTTGAATGCAAAATGGCTTGGGGTTCTATTTGCTATTTTCGGATCTGTCGCTGCTTTTGGAATAGGAAATATGGTTCAGTCTAACTCTGTTTCCGATGCTCTAGCTCGTTCTTTTAGTATTCCTAGTTGGGCAACAGGGGTAATTCTTACTGTCTTAGCTGGACTCGTTATCCTCGGAGGAATTAAATCCATTGGTAAAGTAACAGCATTATTTGTACCAATTATGGCGCTTATCTATGTTCTCGGTGGGGCTATCATTATGATTATTAATATTGACGTTGTACCTGGAGTTATAAAGTTAATTTTCACTGACGCATTTACTGGAAGTGCTCTCGGTGGTGGAGTATTAGGTACAGTAATTCGATACGGGGTTGCTCGTGGTGTTTTCTCCAATGAGGCTGGACTTGGTTCTGCTCCAATTGCTGCAGCAGCAGCTAAAACAGACTACCCAGGAAGACAAGCTCTTGTATCCATGACACAAGTTCTTATTGATACTATTATTGTGTGTTCTATAACAGGGATTACTATTGTTATGTCTGGACTAGCCGGAACTGGCCCTGAAGGTGGGGATTTAACAGCAGCAGCATTTTCTCACTATTTAGGTGATACAGGTGGAATGATTGTTACAATTGGAATCGTTCTATTTGCATTTTCTACACTAATCGGTTGGTCATATTATGGAGAAAAATGCTTTGCATATCTTTTCAGTGACAAAGCAATTCCATATTACCGTGTTGTTTTTGTACTAGCTATTGCGTTCGGTGCAGTGGCAAAGTTAAATATTGTTTGGGGTATTTCAGATATTATGAACGCATTAATGGCTTTTCCAAACTTAATTGGTTTACTCGGACTCTCTGGAGTTGTCGCCTATGAAACAAAAAGATTCTTAAAAGTTGCCAAAGAAGAACAGAGACAAGAGAAGGAAAAGAAAAAAGCAGCTGCATAATATTTTCACTATAAAAACAAGAAGGGGTATTATATTCCTTCTTGTTTTTGCACCTTTTGGTAATGAGAATGTCAAATTTTTATGTCTCAATCAATATTAAAATTACGTTCATACTCGGTAAATTGTGTTTAGTCCATAAATTCCTATGATTTTCTTAACTCACAAATAGTTGCAAGTTCTGTAATTTCTACATTTCAGGCATGTGGAAACAGCCCGCATGAGCTTTCTCCTACAACAAAATCCTTATTAAGGGAAACACTGGAAAAGTCGTATACCTTCAAACATAATGATCTTTTAGAAAGCAAACTTACACAAGTGGAGCAATACAATTTTTATCATTATTCTTCGCTGTATTAACATATGTGGAGACATCATAAGCTGTTAGTTGATCCATTTGAATGGAGTCAATAAATTGCTTGGCCTCTTTTGGGTGTAAGGTATTCGGCTGTATCCATTCATCTTGCTTTTCTTTTGGTAAGATTATTGGCATTCGATGATGAATTTTTTGCATAAAATCATTTGCCTCTGTAGTTAACATCGTACATGTAAACAGTTTTTTACCAGCATATTCCCATTTGTCCCATAGACCTGCAAATGCAAATAGTTCACGATCTTTTACTTGAATTCGCTTTGGTTGTTTTTGTTGTGCATCTTGTTGCCATTCATAAAAACTATCTGCAATAATGAGGCATCGCTTTTTAGCCATTAGTTTTTTAAAACTTGGCTTTTCATGAGCTGTTTCATTTCTTGCGTTGATCATTTTATATCCGATCTTCTCATCTTTTGCCCATGATGGAACAAGCCCCCAGCGAATATAACCTGCGCGCTTTTCTTTCCCATCATGAATAATCGTTAAAACCGATTGTCCTGGTGCAATATTAAAGCTTGGTTGGTAATCAGTAATCGGCTGTTTTATATCAAATGTTTGAAGAATTTCTTCCTCATCTGCCAATAATGTAAAACGTCCACACATCCTTGTCACCCCATTTTTACTCCTATTATAGCATGTATGGACATTCTTTTTTATATACATTTATCATGTCATTCTACTGTTTCTTTTCATTTATTGGTGATAAATTTTCCATTATTTCTTGTAGTTGATTTAAAAATTGTTCCATTTCTTGATTTGTACCAATGGATACTCGTAAATAATGGGAAATAAGTGGATTAGGAAAATGACGTGTTAAAATTTTTGCCTGCTTTAATCTTTCATAAAGAGTTTTAGCTAAATACTTCGGATGTGTCGCAAAAATAAAATTAGTCTCGGATGGGAGTACCTGAAAGCCCAGTTCACGCAGTGCTTCTGTCACCCATTTTCTTGTATTTATGATTTTTGTTACATTTTCTTTGATTGTTAAATCATCTTGAAAAGAGGCAATGGCTCCTGCTATTGCAAGCCGATCCATTGTATATGAATTAAATGAATCTTTCATCCGGTTTAGTGCTTGAATCAAATTTGGATTTCCTAAGGCATAACCAACCCTTAGTCCTGCTAAAGAGCGGGATTTAGATGTTGTTTGGACAATCAATATATTGGGATATTTTTTGATTAGTGGAACTGCTGTTTGTTTGGCAAAATCAACATATGCTTCATCAATAATGACGACATTGTTTGGGTTATTTTTTACTATATTCTCTACTTCTTCGATTGGTAATGCCAGACTTGTAGGTGCATTCGGATTAGGGAAAATAACTCCACCCTCTGACTCATAAAAGTCTATTGGATTTAATGTGAAGTCGTCTTTTATTGGTACTTCTTCATAAGGAATTTGAAACTGCTGAGCATAAACAGGATAAAAGCTATATGTTATATTTGGGAAACGAATCATTTGACCCGGATTAAAAAAAGCCATAAAAGAAAGAGCAAGTACTTCATCTGAACCATTCCCTACAAATATACATTCTTTTTCTAATTGATAGTATTCCCCCATTACTTCGCGTAATTGATCAACAGTCGGGGATGGATATAACCGTAAATTCCCACCAAGTTCTTGTGAAATAGCCTCTAGCACATAAGATGATGGTGCATACGGATTTTCATTCGTATTTAATTTCAATATTTCTTCATCATCTATTTGTTCACCAGGAACATAGGGAGTTGCTTGTTTTGCTAGATTACTCCAAAATTTACTCATTTTTATTCACCTTTTTTTCAATATGACGTTTCATTAACTCCTCCGTGATGTCGTACACATCTACTTCTAACAGCTCCATTAACACAAGTGTGTGGTATGTTAAGTCAGAAATCTCCCAAATCACTTCTTGTTTATCTCTGTTTTTAGCACCAATAATGACTTCGCTTGCTTCTTCGCCAATTTTCTTTAAAATTTTATCTAACCCTTCGCGAAATAAATAAGCAGTATAGGAATCTGAATCAATCTGTTTTCTTCTCTCTTGAATCGTAGACACAAGTTTATTTAAAAGCTCAGTTGGTTGAACCCTTTGTTCCATACTAGTATTAAAAAAGCATGAAGTAGAACCAGTATGGCAAGCAGGGCCAAGTGGTTTTACTTGTATGAGTAATGTGTCTCCATCACAATCATAGAACAGCTGCTCAACTATTTGTTTATTACCAGATGTTGCACCTTTATTCCATAATTCTTGACGGGATCGGCTGTAAAACCATGTTTCTTTTGTTTTCATTGTTTTTCTTAGTGATTCCTTATTCATATATGCCAACATGAGTACTTCCTGTGTTTGTGCATCTTGAATAATTGCCGGAATAAGTCCGTTTTCTCCAAATTGTATGTTAGAAATATCAATTGTCATGATTGGATTCTCCTTAGAAAATGTTTTCTTTTGTTAAATATGCTTTTAACTCTTGTATCGTTATATCCTCCGAATGAAAAACAGAAGCAGCAAGTGCACCATCTGCACCGTGTTCAAATGCTGTCTTAAAATGTTCCTTCACTCCTGCTCCACCACTTGCAATAATCGGGATACTAACTGTATTTCGAATGGATTCGATTAACTGTAAATCATATCCTTGTTGCACACCATCATCACTAATACCATTCAATACTAGTTCTCCAGCACCAAATTCTTCCCCTTGCTTTGCCCATGTTTCAGCAGTGAATTCTGTTGCTTGTCTTCCGCCATTAATAAAAACTTGCCATTTTTGCTGTGCTATTTTTTTTACATCCATGGATAAGACAATCCTGTCTTTCCCGAATTGTTTTGCTCCTTCTCGAATCAAATCAGGATTTTTTATTGCTGCACTATTGATAGAAATTTTATCAGCACCTGCTTCTAGGACTTTTTCCATATCTTGTAACGAACGAATCCCTCCACCAACTGTAAAGGGAATCGAAATGATTTCGGAAACTTGCTTTACAACGTTTAAGAAAATCGATCGCCCTTCATTTGTTGCAGTAATATCATAGAATACAAGTTCATCCGCACCTGCTTCGTTATACCGTTTTGCTAGATCAATTGGATTAGCAACATCTTGTATATTTTTAAATTGTTTTCCTTTGACCACTCGCCCACGATCAACATCTAAACAAGGAATAATCCGCTTTTGTTTAGTTTTCATTAGATGTAACCTCCAATGCTGCTTCTAATTCTAAATTCCCATCATAAAGTGCTTTTCCGATAATTGCACCGTATAAATTCATTTGTTGTAATGCTTGAATATCCTTTTTACTGGTAACTCCACCTGAAGCAATCACATCCATGGAAGTCTTTTCATTTATTTCCTGTAATTCTTTAAAATTAGGCCCTTGCAGCATTCCATCTTTTGCAATATCTGTATAAATAATAGTTCTAACACCTAATTTCTCTAACTTTTTTACAAAATCGATAGCTTTAACGGTACTTGTCTTTTCCCATCCTTCTGTTGCAATAAAACCGTTACGTGCATCAAGGGATACAGCAATTTTCTCTTTATATGTTGTCACTGCTTCCTTTAAAAATTGTGGATTATTAATTGCGGCAGTTCCGATGATGACTCGGTTTACTCCTGATGAAAGATATGTTTTTATTCGTTTCATCGTTCGAATCCCACCACCAACTTGAATCGGAATATCAATCTGTTTAGTAATTGATTGAATCAATGTTTTATTTCGCACTTCGTTTGTCCTGGCCGCGTCTAAATCAACGATATGTAAAAATTCTGCCCCCTTATTCTTCCAAATTTTAGCCATTTCAAGTGGTGACTCATGGTAAATCGTTTGCTCATCATAATCACCTTGTTTCAGGCGAACACATTTTCCATCTAAAATATCAATTGCTGGAAATAGAATCATCGTATCTTCCCCTTTTTTATTAAATTCGTGTTTTATAACATTCCTTTTGTAGATGGTACCCCTTTAACTGCTGGGTCTATCTCCACAGCTTGTAATAAAGCACGGCCAAATCCTTTAAATATAGATTCCACCATATGATGGCTGTTTTTCCCGTATCGTACATTAATATGTAATGTCACTTGGGCATGATTGACAAAACCACGAAAAAACTCCTCCACCAGTTCTGTATCAAATGTGCCGATTTTATCCTTTAATCCTTCAACATTGTACACAAGCATTGGACGTCCGCTAATATCAATCGAAACTTCTGATAATACCTCATCCATTGGGGTAACTGTAGTGGCATAGCGCTTGATGCCTTTTTTATCACCTAGAGCGTCTTGAAATGCCTTTCCAAAAACAATGCCAACATCTTCTATCGTATGATGTTGATCCACATCAAGATCCCCTTCACACGTCACTTTCAAATCTAATCGACCATGCCGAGTACAAGCGTCTAACATATGATTAAAAAAACCAACACCAGTGTCAATCTCTGCTACACCACTACCATCAATTAACAGTTCTAATTCAATCGATGTTTCGTTCGTTTCTCTAGTCAGTTTTTTCCTACGCATCTTCTTCATCCTTTCTAATAGTGATAGATTTCGCATGTGCTGATAGCCCTTCTGCATTTGCCAATGTGGTGATAAAAGGAGCAGCTTTCATTAAGGCTGATTTAGTATAGTGAATAATGCTTGATTTTTTCATAAAATCATAGACTCCTAATGGAGAGGAAAAAGTCGCCGTTCCATTTGTTGGAAGAGTATGATTTGGACCTGCAAAATAATCTCCCAATGCTTCTGGTGCATATTCACCTAGGAAGATTGCACCTGCATGCTTAATAAAAGGTAAATATTCCGTAGGTTTTTCTATCATTAGTTCAAGGTGCTCTGGTGCAATTTCATTTGCCAAATCAATAGCTTTCGATAATGATTCAACAATGATGATTCTGCCATTTCTCTCTAATGACGTTTGAATAATTGTTTGTCTGTCTAATGTCTGTAACTGTTTTGCTACCTCGGCTTGAATGTTTTGAGCAAGTTGTTCGTTTATTGTAATACAAACGGCTGTCGCATCTTCATCGTGCTCTGCTTGTGATAGTAAATCTGCAGCAACATATTTTGGTGAAGCTGTTTCATCCGCGATAACACAGATTTCACTAGGACCGGCAATCATATCGATTCCAACTTGTCCATATACCCATTTCTTTGCTTCGGCAACATAGCGATTACCTGGTCCGACAATTTTATCTACCTTCTCAATAGTCTCTGTTCCATAGGCAAGGGCAGCAATTGCTTGAGCTCCACCAATTTTATAGATTTGATCAACACCTGCAACCTTAGCTGCTATTAATACTTGTGGATCTACTTTTCCTGTTTCATCTGGAGGTGTAACCATCGTAATAGAACTAACCCCTGCTAATTTGGCTGGAATCACATTCATTAAAACAGTTGATGGATAAGATGCTTTTCCACCTGGAATATATACCCCCACTTTTTCAATTGGGGTTACTTTTTGCCCAAGCACAACGCCTTCCGATTGTTCCATAAACCAAGATGTTTCTACTTGTTTTTCATGGAAGTCGATTAATTGCTTTTTCACATTTTTTACTGCATGGATGAAAGTTTCATCAACTATTTGATTTGCTTCCTCTATTTCTTCTTTGGTTACTTGAAAAGAATCCAGAGAGACACCATCAAACTGCTCTGTAAAAGATTTCAATGCAACATCCCCATTTTTTTGAATCTCTCGAATAATAGCAAGTACGGATTGATCAAAGTCAACATCTTCTTTTGTTCGTTTTGATTTTTCTAGTAAAAATTGTTTAGAATCCACTATTTTCATTGTTTCACCTCTAATACAGATTGGATTTTTTGAATAAACAGTTGGATTACTTCTGTTTGGATAGCAAAACTTGCTTTATTTGCAATTAATCTTGTACTAATTTTTGCTATATCATCAAGAACCATCAGATTATTTTCTTGCAATGTCTTACCTGTTTCAACGATATCGACAATAATATCCGATAGACCAATTAAAGGCGCCAATTCAACGGAGCCATTTAATTTAATTGTTTCTATAGGAATGTTTTTTCTCATAAAAAACTGCCGAGCAATGGTTGGATATTTAGATGCAACAGTTACATTTTCCATTGGATAGGAATGAGAATCTTTCAAACCAGCAACAGAAATTTTACATTTGCCAAATTTCAAATCCAATAATTCATAAACATCCGCTTTTGCCTCCAAAATATGGTCTTTTCCAACAATCCCTATATCTGCAGCACCCTTTTCTACATATGTAGGCACATCTACAGCTTTTACAAAAAGCATTTTTAATTGTTGTTGTTCATCATAGAAAATGAGTTTCCGAGATTCTTCGTGGAAATCAGGAAATTCATATCCCACTTCTCGTAATATTTGTATAGCGTCTTTGACTGTTCGGCCTTTTGCAAGTGCGATTGTTAGCATCATATCCCTCCTTAAATTTCATTAGATTGTGTAAGCTTTTTTAATATGTCCTGTATTGCAGGAAAAATTTCTCTTTTATTTTTATTCTGAAAAATGAACTTATCCTGTATACAAACAATATAATTCGTATTATTTCCAATAGATGTTTCTTCATTTTCATGTTCACACAAGACATTCCAATTCGCCCTTCGTAATTCATTTGCTAAACGGTAGGCATTTTTGATTGATTTCATTTGATCATCATAATGGATAACTACATCTTTGTTTTTTTCTTTTGGACAAGAGTTTTCCCACATGTTTAATATCAAATCGATATCACAGGCAAAACCAATTGCTGGTATTTCCATACCAAACTGTTCTGTTAATGTGTCATATCTTCCACCCATAAGAACTGGTTTTCCTACACCTTTGATAAATCCTTGAAAAATAATATCGGAGTAATATGTCATTTGATTCAATAATCCAAAATTAATGACAATATGGTCTGCCATATCATAAAGCTCCAATTGTTGATATATAGTTTCTAGATGAACAACTGCTTTTTTCATTTGATTTGTTAAAGAGAGCTCCTTAACTTTTGGAATGATAGATTCTGGAGTTCCATACAAATCTGGAATGGCTAATAAAATTTCCTTCATTGAATTGTCTATTTCTTTATCAATAAGAAAGGTTTGTAAATCATTTTTGTTTTTTGCTTGAAGATACGTTTTCAACTGTTTCCATTCCATTTCTTGGAAGGAAAGCTTACTCAATACTTCCTCTATAAAACCCGCATGGCCAATCTCTAATGTGAAATCCGGAAAGCCAATATCCTGAAATACATGCTTACTAAGAGCTAGTACTTCTGCATCAATACCAGGAGACGCATTTCCAAAACATTCTATTCCAGCTTGCATATGGTTATAGTTATTTGTTTTACTTTCTGTTTGACGAAAAACGTCCATCATATAAAAATAACGACTTGTTTTCAATTTATCTTCTGTATACTGTGCCATCATTCGCGCAAGCGGAATAGTAGCATCAGGCCGTAACACAAGTACTTTACCTGTTGAATCAATAACCTTTATCATATCTTTCTGCTGAATTAACCCGTCTACCGTGGAATATAAATCATACGGCTCAAACATTGGCGTTTTCACTTCTTTATATCCATACGTTTGAAAACGATTTTCCAGTAATGACATAAATACATTCTTTTTTTCACAAGTGGAAGTATTTGTTTTCAATACTTGATTTGGTTGAACATATATCATTTTCTCCCCTCCTCTACTTTATTCCTGCATTACTTTAATGTGGTAAAGTTATATAGTATTGTAGTCGATTAACGAAAGACTGTCAACTACATATCCGTTGTTTTTAAAAACAATGAAGAATAAAGAGGGGGATTAAATTTAGTTTTTAAATAATAAAATCCTGAAAAGATTAACTTCTTGTAATCTCTTCAGGATTTTTGTTTGCCGTATGAATCAATACTATGATAGCCTAGTTTGTATTAGTCTTTCTTATTTGCTCCAATTGTTGAGACACCTTCTTTTCGGTGTACGCTGCAAGCTCTTTTCCTTTCATTCCTTCATATTCTTCTGGTGTAATTGGTTTCCCTACTACAAGTTGAATGACTGATGGTTTCACTCGATTATTATTTTCTTCATACATTTCTCGTGTACCATCTATTGCAATCGGCACAATTGGCACCTTTGCTTTTGTTCCAAGACGGAAACTTCCAGCTTTAAATGAGCTAACTTGACCATCCTTGCTCCTTGTTCCCTCAGGAAAAATAACGATGGAATGTCCATTTTTAATATTTTTCGTTCCTTTTTGTATCGCCCTTACTGACTGTCTTCGGTCACTTCGATCAATAAAGACACAAGCCAATAATTCCATCCACTTTGGAATAATCGGTAATTTATCTATTTCCTTTTTCGCAATAAATCCAACTGGCTTTCCTAAATAGCCTAATAGTGCCAGTATATCAAATAACCCTTGATGATTTGCCACATAAAGAGCTGGACCATCTGGTATATTTTCCTTACCATTCACATATATTTTTGTCCCTGTTTTTTTAATTACTTTTTGCGAAACAACACTTGGCGTTTGAAAAATTTCCTTTTGTATCTCGGGTTGATTTGCTTTTGAAGATAATTTTTTTGCTTTCTGTAATTTAAAAATACTACCTATTACTAATATTGCTGCATATAAATAAATTCCTATCGTTCGAATCATCATGTTCCCTCCTTCACATTCGCATATAGATTATACCGAAAAATGACGAAAATTGTCGGATTTTTGCTAGGAAAATAAAAAGGAATTATTAGGATATAGACATGTGGTATGGATTTTGGGAGTTCATGCACACAAAAAAGGAGCCTTTTAAAAAAGCTCCTTTTTTTGCTTATTTTCCAATGAATTGTTGTGTCCAAACGTTTCCTTGTTCGATATATCCTACGCCGATTTCTGTGAAATTTGGATTCAAAATATTTTTTCTATGTCCTTCACTGTTCATCCATGCTTGTACAACACGTTGTGGCGTACGTTGTCCTTTTGCAATATTTTCCCCTGCTGTACGGTAAGTGATTCCGTATTTTTTCATCATATCAAATGGTGATCCATAAGTTGGGCTGTTATGTGAGAAATAACCATTCACAGCCATATCACGAGATTTTTCACGTGCTACTTTACTTAACTCATTATTTATTTTAAAAGCTTTAAGTCCACGTTTTGTTCTTTCTTGGTTTGTTAACTCTACAACTTGTTGTTCAAATTGATTTAATTCATTTCCTTGTTTTTTATCTTCTGTTTGTTCTTCTGCTTGTTTATCTGCTTCTTCTTGTACTGGTTTTTGTACCTCAGGTTTTTCTTGAACCGGTTTATCTTGCTCTGGTTTTTGTTCTTCTGGCTTATTAGGAGTAGTATCCTTTTGTTCGGGTTTTTCTTCTTCATTTTGTTCTTGTTTTGTTTCTTCATTTCTTTCCGGTTTTTCTTCCTTTTCCCAATTAATCAATGACCAATTACAATTTGGAAAATGCTTTTGTAATGTTGTTTTTGTATTTTTTTCTGAGATTGATTGCCATTTTCCACCAATTTTATAATAAACCTTTGTATAGTTATGATTATTTTCTACATTAGGAGAAGTAGCAGATGCGTCTGCTGTTGAAACAGTCCCTCCAAATAAAATTGCTGCACTCAATGCAGTTACAGTTGTTATTTTTTTTAACACGTATAATACACGCTCCTTGTTTGTTTTTTTTTATGTCCCCTTCGACAAAATAAATATACCATGTGTTTTTTGTAATAATGCTGGTCTGATTTTCCAATTGCTTTGATTAATTCTCTAATTCCTTTAAATCCTTATCCTACTTTAAATCGAATCCCGGGTATAATCGGAAAAACAGACAAATTTTTATCCCTTTGGTGTAAATTTCCACTGTTTTGCTATTGACATCATCAAAAAAGGGTATGTTATGTTACAAGCTGAGATTTTTTGTAATGTAATTGTTACTTGTCTTTTTGGTCATTTTTTCTTATCTTTAATAGTACATGTGGTATTATTATAGGTAGTCTTTTATTAAATGAATATAGACTAGATTGGATTTTTAATTGTAGAATGTTGTCAAAATAGTTAGAATCCGCCCTACTCACATGAAATTACTAAATATATAATGAAGACTTGATTTAAATGGATATTTACCACTCCATTTAGCTCTTAGTCATACTTATTATTGAAATTCAGTAATAAAAAATCTCCTATTTATATAGGTAATTTTTAATCTGATAAAAATTCATCATTGGAGGAAACGAATATGTTTTCAAACGCTGAAATTGGAATTGACTTAGGAACTGCAAATGTTTTAATTTATGCAAAATCAAAAGGAGTCGTATTAAACGAGCCGGCTGTTGTCGCTATTGATATATATACAAAAGATGTTATTGCAGTGGGTACAGAAGCAAAAGACATGGTCGGTAAAACGCCAAAAAATATTATCCCGATTCGCCCGTTAAAAGATGGCGTTATTGCAGACTTTGATATTACTGCCCAGATGCTTAAAGCATTCTTGAAAAAAATAAGTAAAAAAGTTGGCGTGTCCTTACGTAAACCAACTGTTGTTGTATGTACACCAACAGGAAGTACAGAAGTAGAAAAACGTGCCATTCATAATGCAATTGCTAGTTCTGGTGTGAAATCTGTTCATATTATCGAAGAACCAGTTGCTGCCGCTATCGGCGCAGATTTACCAGTTGAAGAACCAATTGCAAATGTTGTTGTTGATATTGGTGGAGGTACATGTGAGGTTGGAATTATCTCATTTGGTGGTGTCGTTTCCTCTACATCAGTACGTGTAGGTGGAGATCGAATTGATGAAGAAGTCACACAATTTATTCGAAAAAAATACAATGTTTTAATTGGAGAAAGAACAGCAGAACGAGTGAAAATGGAAATTGGTTATGCCCATCCAAATCACGAAGAAGCAACAATGGATGTTCGTGGACGCGACCTTGTAACAGGTTTGCCAAAAACAATTACCATTACATCTACAGAAATTTATTCCGCATTAAAAGAATCCTTAGAGCAAATATTAGACGCTATTAAATCTACACTAGAAGATTGTCCACCAGAATTAAGCGGTGATATCGTTGATCGCGGGATAGTCCTTACAGGTGGTGGTGCTTTACTGCACGGTATGCAGGAATGGCTATCTAACGAACTCTTAGTACCAGTTAATTTAGCTCCAAATCCATTAGAAGCAGTTGCCATTGGTACAGGACGTGCGGTTGGAATGATAAGTAAACTACAAAAAAGTGCAAAATAATAGATATTGAAAAAATGCTTGGAATTGTTTCTAAGCATTTTTCCTTCATGCGGGATGTGCGGTAAAAAGCTTGGATAAACCAAGCCTTTTACCATTACTATCTATTTTGTATCATTTTATTTTTAATTTTATCTAGCACAAGTTATATATTTGTCCCTACGATGGTTTGAATTTTTTTCATCATTAGATCACCATCCATTTCAATGCATTATATTATTTAAATAATTAATTTCCTAATATCTGTTTACAAAAGAGTCAGAATATATTATACTAACGTTAATGAATCTTGTTGAGACAAACAGGTCCATTCCACAAGATCAGTTTTGGGATTTCTTTCAGATGGTTTATAATTGAATAAAAAACTGCCAAATCTGTTCTACGTCCATGCCAGGCGAATAACACAGATATTATATAGCCAGTTTAAGTTGTTTTGCATGTCTTTTCGCAATTCAATTTGAGCTGGCTTTTTATTTTGCTGGGAAATCCCATTTTTCTAAAGATACATTACTATTTTCACTAAAACTCCATATTCATTAATAAAGGAGGGATTGCATGGGTGCATTACAGCATATAAAGGTTCTTGACCTTTCACGTGTATTAGCAGGTCCTTATTGCACGATGATTCTCGGTGATTTGGGTGCAGACATTATTAAAGTGGAAGCTCCTGGTGGAAGTGATGACACAAGGAAATGGGGACCTCCTTTTAAAAATGGTGTAAGCGCATATTACTTATCTGCTAATCGAAACAAGCGCAGTATTACAGTGGATTTAAAATCAGAAAAAGGTGTCAACACCATTAAAGAATTAGTAAAGACAAGTGATGTAGTAATACACAATTTCAAAACCGGAACAATGAAACGGTTTGGCCTTGATTACGATGTACTTCAGAAAATTAATCCGCAAATTGTTTTTTGTTCAATTACTGGTTTTGGCGAATCTGGTCCATACCAACACAAACCAGGCTATGACTTTATCATTCAAGCGATGAGTGGATTAATGAGTATTACCGGTGATTCTACATCTGGTCCCCAAAAGCTGGGTGTAGCAATTACAGATATTCTTACTGGTCTTTATGCTTGTATTGGCATTCAGAGTGCCTTACTCGAAAGAACACAATCTGGTAAAGGGCAGAAGATTGATATTTCTTTATATGATGCCGCAGTTAGTTCGCTTGTCAATATTGGAAGTAACTATTTAATGTCTGGCCATAATCCAAAGCCTCTTGGTAATCAACATGCCAATATTGTGCCATACCAAACTTTCCAAACAAATGATGGCGAAATGGTAATTGCTGTCGGAAATGATCATCAATTTAAAGCACTGTGCAGTGTGTTAGGAAAACCAGAATATGCCACAGATGAGCGTTTTCACACAAATCCTGATAGAGTAAAACATCGTGACATATTAACCCCCTTATTACAAAAAATTTTATCAACAAAATCAACAGCTCACTGGCAACAGAAATGTGAAGAAAAGAAAATTCCTTGTGGACCGATTCAAAACTTAGAAGAAATTACACATGATCCACAATTACAAGCGAGAAATATGTTTATCGAACAAAAACATCCAGTTGCGGGATTGATTAAAATGATTGGCAGTCCTTTGAAACTATCGCGGACACCAGTTTCCGTTAGACATCACCCACCAGAAATTGGCGAACATAATGAAGACATTCTATCCATAAGCCAAAAAAAATTATGAATTATTCAAGTGATAAAGAAGTTTGACGAATTTAACTTTAAGACAAATTGTTATCCATCATGTACCAACCTATTTCGATAAATTTTCTCATGAAATTTTTAAAGTGTTTTAAAAAATGACTAACTCACTTTTAAACCTATCGGAAATCCAATGTCGTGGCACTTAAAATACAGATATTTCCATACTGCCACTAAAAATATAAAAAGAGGAGAATGTATCATGAATTTTGAATTTACGGAAGAACAAAAGATGTTACGTCAAACAGTTAGAAACTTTGTAGACAAAGAGATTATGCCGTACATCTCTGAATGGGATCAAAAGGGAGAATTCCCAACATCCACTATGGATCAGCTAGCTGATTTAGGACTAATGGGAGTATGTATTCCGGAGAAGTATGGTGGAAGTGGTATGGACTATAATGCCCTAGCTATTGTTTGTGAGGAATTAGAGCGTGGAGATACTGCCTTTCGTACCGCTGTATCAGTTCATACTGGGTTAAGTAGTATGACATTATTACAGTGGGGAAATGAGGAGCAAAAGCAAAAATATCTCGTTCCACAAGCTAAAGGTAAAAAAATCGGTGCTTTTGGTTTAACCGAGCCTGCTGCTGGTTCAGATGTGTCTTCCCTGCAATCAACTGCTGTTAAAGATGGAGATTATTATATTTTAAACGGCCAAAAAACATGGATTTCTCTATGTGACGTCGCAGACTATTTCATCGTATTTGCCTATACAGATAAATCAAAGAAACATCATGGAATTTCCGCTTTTATTGTAGAAAGGGATTGGGAAGGCTTTTCCTCAAAAGCCATCAAAGGAAAACTTGGCATTCGTGCTGGAAATACGGGTGAGTTATTCTTTGATAATGTAAAAGTACCAAAAGAAAATTTACTCGGGAAAGAAGGTGAAGGTTTTAAAATTGCAATGTCTGCCTTAGATAACGGACGCTTTACTGTTGCTGCCGGAGCAGTTGGCCAAATTATTGCCTGTATCGAAGCAAGTGTTAAATATTGCCATGAACGCGATACATTTGGAAAATCAATTGGAAAACATCAACTCGTTCAACAAATGCTTGCTAATATGGAAGCGGGGTTACAAATGAGTCGCCTATTAGTGTATCGTGCTGGTGAATTAAAGAATCAAGGAAAACGAAATACAAGAGAAACATCACTTGCTAAATGGCAAGCATGTGACTTTGCAAATAAGGCTGCAGACGATGCTGTTCAAATCCATGGTGCCTATGGATTTTCAAATGAATATCCAGTTGAACGTTACCTACGTAACTCCAAAGCACCTGTTATTTACGAAGGTACGCGTGAAATCCACACCGTTTTACAGGCAGAATATGTGTTAGGTTATCGAGAAGACAAAGCATTAAACAAAATGCTACCTGCTTGGGAAGGGGAAAAAATGGGAACTGTGTAAGGCTGAACACAAATGAACTCCCCCTGTTTGATGATTGAATAAAAAGTATTTTCATCGATAGAGAATGGTGAAAATGGATTCACCTTTCTAGAATTGAAATTTGTTTTAATTGATGTTGATTCATAAATCCAAGAATAAAGGAGCCTATCACAAGGTTCCTTTTTTAGTTGTATATTTTACCTTAAGAAGGAAAATCCTTCATAATTATACCTCCTTGAACAATTTACACAATTATTTGTCTTTTCCACTTTATTCATTTATATTGAAAGGGAATATACAATTCACTTAAAGGAGGATGAGTTTTATGAGTGACTGGCTTATAAGTTTAAAAACAGAAACACCTCAAGAAGGATTTGAATTGGCGATTACTCTAGCTAGAAAAGGGGTAGGTTATACCCAACCTTCAGCCGAAGTTAGAAAGAAGTTACGTCCAGAATATGAAGAAAATGCAGATAGCCTAACATTTGCATCACAAGTAATTGCTGTCCACTTCCAAACAGTTGCAGCAGCAAATAATTATTGGAAATAAGTGCATCTTATAAATATATAGCAATGAACAGCCTTAAGAAAAAATACCATTTACTTATAATCAATTCCTATCTCATTGTTTGAAGGCAAAAAAAGTAGCAGTGGATCTCCTAGAGTTTCACTGCCGATTTATATATATGGGGGATAGTATTATGATCTATTTATTGGGTTCTACCAATTGATAAATATTTCGTTTCTAAATAAGGTTTAATTCCTTCAATTCCACCTTCTCTTCCTAGTCCACTTTCTTTCATACCACCAAAAGGTGCTTGAGCCGCGGTTGGCGCTCCATCATTCCAGCCAATAATACCGTATTCTAAATGATCATGTATATAGATTCCTGTCCGATAATCGTTTGTAAAGAAATAAGCGGCTAATCCATACTCTGTATTATTAGCAATGGCAATGGCTTCATCAATAGATTGGAAGCTTGTTAAGGGCGCAACAGGGCCGAATGTTTCTTCATGCATAATATTCATATCATCTGTAACATCTTTTAAAACTGTCGGTGCAATAAAGTAAGATCCTTCTGGTTTCTCATCCTGTAGTGGTTTGGTTAACATGGTTGCTCCCTTTTCTACCGCATCTTTAATCTGTCCATGAATTTTTTCATAACTAGATTGATTGATTATAGGGCCTACCATCGTGTCATCTTTCAAACCATTTCCAACTACTAGTTCATTTGCCTTTTGAGCTAGTTTTCGAGAAAATTCATCCATGATGGATTCATGAACAATTACTCTATTTGCACAAATACAAGTTTGACCAGCATTTCTAAATTTAGTCATTAATGTTTGTTGCACGGCATCATCAAGATCGGCATCCTGACACACAATTACAGGAGCATGACCACCTAACTCCATTGTTAAACTCTTCACCGTGTCTGCTCCTTGACGGATAAGTTGTTTCCCTACTTCTGTAGATCCAGTAAAGGTAATCTTTTTAATTGCCTTATGAGAACTAAATAATTCTCCTGCATTCCTTCCCCGAGTATTTACATATTGAATAACATCCTTAGAAAAACCCGCTTCATAAGCTAAATCAATTAAATACATCGTGGTTAAAGGTGTTTCAAGTGCTGGTTTCACTATAAATGTACATCCTGCTGCTAAAGCGGGTGCTGCTTTTCTTACCATCATTGATCCTGGAAAATTCCACGGTGTAATAGCTGCAACTACGCCAATTGGAGCTTCTGTTACAATGATTCGCTTATCTTCTACATGTGCTGGAACCGTTCTTCCGTAAATTCGCTTTGCTTCTTCTGCATACCACTTTATATAACTTAGAGCCGAATCAATTTCCCCTTTAGCTTCTGCTAGTGGTTTTCCGTTTTCTGATGTAATAATTTCCGCAGCACGTTCTTTATTTTCTAAGATTTTCGCATGCCATTTTTCTAATAAATCAGCTCGATGATAAGCAGTGGTAGATTTAAAAGATAAAAATGCCTGCTCAGCTGCGTTGATTTTTTCATTAATTTGATCATTTGAATCTAATGTGATTTCTTGTATTTCATCTCCAGTTGCCGGGTTTGTTACGATTACTTTTTCACTCATTAAAAAAACTCCCTTCTTATTTCACAGATTCAAAAGCTTTTTCTAAGATTGCAAATCCTTTTTCTAATTCCTCATCTGTAATGACAAGAGGTGTTAGAAAACGAATCACATTTCCATATGTTCCGGCAGTTAATAATAATAAGCCAGAGTTATTTGCATATTGTGCGATTGCACTTGTCGCTTCCGGATGGGGGTTTTTACTCTCTTTTGATTCAACAAGCTCCACTGCAACCATTGCACCTAGCCTGCGGATATCCCCTACGAAGGAGTACTTTTCTTCCAATTCTTTTAATTTTTCTTCAATCTTTTCACCGACTAACTCTGCTTTAACAACTAAATTTTCTTCTTCAATGACCTCCAGTACGCTAAGTGCTGCTTCACAAGATACAGGACTACCTGAGAACGTTCCGCCTAACTGACCTGGTTCTGCTGCATTAACAATTTCATTTCTTCCAACTACCGCACTTAACGGCAAGCCAGCTGCAATTGATTTTGATAAAAGCATTAAATCGGGCTCAACATCAAATTGTTCAATTGCAAATAATGTACCTGTTCGGCCAAATCCTGTCTGAATTTCATCTGCAACAAAGACGATACCATGTTCTTTACAGAATGCATGAACTTCTTGTACGAATCGCTTTGGAGGAATGACAAATCCCCCCTCACCTTGAACAGGCTCCATCACAACACAAGCAACTTCTTCTGGGTCAACTGTTGTAATAAAAACGTCCTTAAACGCTTTAATGGAATAATCAATATATTCTTCATCAGACATGCTTCCAGGCTTCCGATACATATATGGAAATGGAGCTTGATATAATTCTCCAGCAAATGGACCAAAGCCATTTTTATACGGCTTGACCTTGCTCGTCATTCCCATTGTTAAATTGGTACGTCCATGAAAAGCTCTTGTAAACGATACGACTGCATTGCGTTTCGTATATTTTCTTGCCATTTTCACAGCATTTTCAACCGCCTCTGCTCCAGTGTTAAAAAACCCGGCACTTGCTTTATACTCTACAGGAATTAAGGAGCATAACTTTTCAGCTAATTCGATATAATTTTCATACATCATTACATTAAAACCTGGATGAATAAATTTATCTACTTGATTTTTAATAGCTGTTACTACTTTTGGGTGACTATGCCCTACATTTAAAATACCAATACCTGCAGCAAAATCAATCCACTCTCTCCCCTCGACATCGATTATTGTAGCTCCTTTTGCCTCTTTGGCAATGTTTCGGTTTCCATTACTTATTGCTCGTGTAACAAATTCATCTCTTTTTGCTTGGACTCCATCTGTAATCGCATTCATTTATAACACCCCTATCCTTTTTTCCTCATTATCTATATTCTTTATATTAAAATATAATTCTACTCGTCTTGCAACTTCTTTTCCTATTCCAATGGAGGCAGTTGCCGCTGGTGATGGTGCATTGCAAACATGAATAGATCGTTTTCCATCAATAATTTGAAAATCATCAACCATCACGCCATCCCTCGTTAGTGCTTGTGCTCGTACTCCAGCTGGTGCAGAAATTAGGTCATCTTTTTCAATTTCAGGTACTAAAGCCTGCAAGCTCTTAGTAAACTGTGTTTTACTTAATGAACGTGTATACTCTGCAATACCTTCTTTTAAAAACTTACTTCCTAATTTCCATAAACCTGGAAATTTCAGGCTTTCTACTGTATCTTTTAAACTAATATCTGTTTTCTTATAGGCTTCCCGTTTAAACCCTAATACTGCATTCGGTCCAGCCTCTACGGTTCCATCAATCATTTTCGTAAAATGTACACCCAGAAATGGAAATTTAGGATTTGGTACTGGATAAATTAAAGTTTTTACTAAATCTTGCTTTTCAGGTTTTAGAGAAAAATATTCCCCTCTAAAAGGAACTATTTTCATATCTGTTAAATAACCTGCAGCTTCAGCCACCCGATCACTATGTAATCCTGCACAATTAATAACTAATTTAGCTTTCAGGCTTCCCTTATTTGTTTTTACAGTTACTTGTTCACGTGCTTCATGCATACTAATAAATTCGGTATTTAAAAATAGATCTCCACCTTTATTAGTAATAATTTCTGCAAACTTCCTACTTACTTCCCGATAATCTACAATTCCTGCTTGGGGTACATGAATTGCAGCCAGACCTCTAACATGTGGCTCAATTTCTTTTAATCTAGTAGCATCTATTTTTTCAATTGTTAAGTTATTCTCTAAGCCGCGTTGGTATAAGTTATCCAATAATGGAAGTTCTTCTTCCGTTGTAGCAACGATTACCTTCCCGCACATATCATAGTTTATATGATGCTTTTTACAAAACTTTTGCATGTCTTTACTGCCTTGCTTAGCAAATCGCGCTTTAAAACTTCCCGGAGTATAATAGATACCCGAATGAATAACACCACTATTATTTCCTGTTTGATGCAGTGCTACATCTTTTTCTTTTTCTATTACTGCAATTTTGGCATCTGGGTAACGTTCATAAATAGCCATTCCTGTCGATAACCCGACAATCCCACCGCCAATAATTACTGCATCATATTTCATTCGTATGCCTCCTTTAACTCAGTATGTAAAAGAGCACCTCATTTTTTTATATAAGGTGCTCATGAAAACCCCAGAGGCCTTATCTATCATTAATTAACAAAACGACCTCTTTGACGCATTAATTCACGGTTTAAATCTGGGTGCTTTTCAAACGCTGCCCGACCGTGTAGCCAAAATAAGTTATTAATGACAACTAAGTCTCCAACAGGTAGTTCCAATTCAATCACAGCCTCATCTGTTTCCATTGATTCAGATAAATCACTTAAATATTTTGCTTCTTCTATCGTTTCAGGGTAAGCAAATTGATCAATATAACAAATACATGGTTTATCATTTTGTTTAAAAAATGTTGTACGATCAACTGTTTGTGTAACATTCTTACTTGGTGGTGCCGTATAGGTAAATGTATGTTTTGCTAAAGGATGGTGATAAAATTTATCTAGTTCTTTCCAATCGTCTAAATGGAGCAATCTGGATTCGCCACCTACTGCATTTTCTTCCACCATTTTCATCATTAACAACCAATCTGTTGGTTCATCCACAAAGGTACCATCTGTGTGTAATGTGAATAAACGATAGGCTTGGCGCAAATATGAGTCACTGTTATCTGTGTCCTTTACTGTAAAACGAGCATAGTATTTACCAGACATAGCATCAAAATTTGATGAACCAATATGGTAAGATATTGCTGTTGCAAAAATAACATAATCATCGGTATCCTTCGACACACCTTCAAGCCCTAGAGTAAATCCTCCTGTCTCTCGGTCATGAATAATCCCACGAATCACTTGCCCAAAATTATCACCAATATGATCGTCTAGCATACTTGCTACTATTAATCTTTCATATGGTGTGTACTCTAAGCGCTGAACAGAAATATCCTTATCTTTCACTTCTTCCAAAAAGTTTCGTATAGCTTCCCCTCTAATTTCAATATGATAAAGTCTTTCTGTCTGTGGATGCTCCTTTACTGCATAGTTCGTATTAACTTGAAGAAAAGATTCCTTCACTAGCGTACTCATAAAAGTACTCCTCCTTTAAAATTATGATTCAGAACGTTTAAATAAAAAGACCAGTTACATATTAACAATCTAGATTCGATTGTTGATGTAACTGGCCTATAAATACCTTATCTGCTCTATTGTAAAGAATAGAGTCACAGTATATATAGCAGTTTACTATTTTATTTAAGAACATTCATTTATCAAAAATAATTATTCACGGATTTAAAGTGGAGTGCTTCAAAGGTGAATATAATATTTTTACTTATGAGAAATTTATCATGATTCAATAAATATGTCAAGACCCTTATCGGAATATTTGATACTATCTGACTTTTCCTATATTAGTATCTTCCTCATCTTTATACTCCAAAACCCTAGAAAGTTCTTTATTTAAGTGGTCATCTGTTTGTTGTCTTTTTTCTTTCGTCATTGTTAATCGATACAAAATAACTCCAAGAATTGACCAAGAAATGATAATAATCCATTCATATGGCCATATCAACGCTGATGGCATACCTGGCATATATAAAATAGCAACTCCTATGGACATAATAATCGCAATCCATCCAATAACAGGACCACCCTTTAAATAAAACGGTCGATGCATTTTTGGCTCTCTTTTACGCAAGATTAAAAATGATATTGCAACCATCAGCCAAGCTACCACCAGTCCTAGCCCACCTGCATCAACTAACCAAACTAATGCTGGTCGTCCAAATAGTGGTGCTACAGTTGAAAAAGCACCAATTAACAATATAGCCTTATGTGGCGTTTTATATTTCGGATGAAGATCTCCTAATGCTTTTGGTAACATTCCTGCACGAGCAAGTGCATAAATAGCCCTGCTTCCTCCTACATAGAATCCAATCCAACTCGTCAATATTCCACCAATTCCACCTAAGACTAAGATATTCCCCATCATCTTGCTATCACCAAATGCTTTTGCCATCGCATCTGCAGTAACAAGGTTTGATGTTTCTAATTCTGCAGGTGTTAGTATTCTAGAAACACCGAAAATAATCATAATATACCAAATAACCGCTAGAATAACAGAAAAAATTAATAATTGTCCGATTCGTTTTTTCGGTAAATTTATTTCCTCAGCAGCCTGAGGAATAACATCAAATCCTACGAACATAAAGGGAGTCATGATTACAACAGATAATAAACCAGCAGTACCATTGGTGAAAAATGGTTGCATATTTTCAGTTGTTCCAGAAATACTACTTCCAGTAATTAATAATACTCCCGCGATAGCAATAAGTAATGTTAAAATAAACATGATAGAGGTGGAAAATTTAATTCCTCGGTAGTTAACCCAAGTAATAATGATTGAACCTAACATTCCAATACCTACCCAAGTCGCTGTAACATCCCAATCAGCAATTGTGTACATGTAACCCTTGCTATAATTAGGAATTAAATATTCAAATACAGTTGGTAATGCCACTGCCTCAAAGGCTACCACTGAAACATAACCTAAAATGATTGCCCATGTCGTAATAAAGGAAGCAACCCGTCCCATTGCCTTAAAACTATAAATCAATTCTCCACCAGCCAAAGGCATAGATGAAGCAAGTTCTGCATATGTAAGACCAATCAAAACAACTAAAACTCCTCCAATGATAAAAGCCAGTATAGACCCTAATGAACCAGCTTCTGTTACCCACAATCCTGCTGTTACAACCCATCCCCAACCAATCATTGCACCGAAAGCCAGGGATAAAACGTCTTTATTTCCCAATATTTTTACTAATTTCTCGTCCTTCATATAACTCTCCTTTTCATTTACATCGTTTTATATCTTTTTTGATTTAAATAACAATAGATTTTTATCAACGCCTCCAGCATTTAATAAAAAAACCCAGTTTTAATAGACAACATGAGCGTTGCTATTAAAACTGGACCTTGTTTATGAAACTATTCGGTTAAGAATATTTGATAAACTAGACAGCATTTTTATATTTCCACTGTAATAACATTGTAAAGCGTTTACATTTTCCTACTATATCATAATCTTCTAAATATTACCATAGCCAATTAATTATTTTTAGGGAAATATCTAATGTTTCAATCAATTAATCCCAATAGGAAATGGTTCTTTTTTTCATAGATGTCCGATACTGTTTTGTTGATTTTTCTAAAATAGTATCTGTTTCATAGTCTAAAATTACCCCATAACGACGAATTAAATCTAATTTATCAATTATTCCATTTTGATATTTTTCATAAACACTTTCAATGGGTTCATCCAACCAAGCTTTACGGTGTTGTCTAATATATTCTCTTACTTTTTCTGTTGCTTCTTTATCAACTTCAAATTTATCTAATTCTGAATCAATGACACGAATAACAACTCCATAGTCTTTTTCAGCACGTTCTACTGAAACATACCCATCTATAACGTCCTCTAATACTGCACTTGTATCTCTTTTTAATGGGTCACCTAAACCTCCACCTCCAGCTGATGGTCTTGTGAATTTATCCCCTGATTTTATTTTTACATTAGAGAAAAACGCTCCCAAGAATTCTTCCTTATCTGTATCAGGATTCAGCCAATTTCCATGAGGTATGGATGGCAATCCACCTTTAATTCCCCAAGTTACAGAGCGAGAACGATCACAACATACAGATATAACAGTATCTTCTACTTGGGTTAAAAGTCCTCCTTTTTGAATTCCACATCCTCCGCGAAATTCTCCAGGACCACCTGAATCTGTAATTATCTCATGATTTAATGTAACAACTGGGGTTAATCGTTCCTGCCCTTCACATGGTTGAACACTAAGTCCCATTCCGAAAACAGGTGACATTGTATTTGCACCATCCCTGTCACTTCTACCTCCATGACCACCTGCCATCCAGTCATACCACATAAAATACTGATCTTCATCTTTTTTTCGCTTATCCCAACCACCAATTAATAAATATTCTAGGTTAAAAGAACAAGCCAAGGCTCTTTCTGGCATCACATGAGACCATAATTCAAAACATGAATTCATAATTTTCTCGTAAGAACCTGAACAAAAACCGGCAACAGGAGCGGGATACTTCGCATTAACTACAGATGCTTCTGGAATATTTGCTGTAATTGCACGATAAAATCCTGAATTCAATGGTGTATCTGGAAAAAATGTTTTTGTCCCAGCATAAAGCCCTGATAACGCGGCACCTATTGTGGAGTTTAAAAAGCAACCTATCGTATCGTTCGTTCCTTCTAGGTCATAGTGAATATGATCATCATCTATCGTCATTTTTACTTTTATTGGAATTAATCCATCTCCTAAGTTAGGGTCCATATCGATATAATCCGTTGTTTCCCAGGTACCATTTGGTAATTCATTTAGCCTAGCTCTTGTTAAACGTTCAACATAATCCTGTGATTCAGCGAAAGCCATTTCAACTGTTTCTACACCATATCTCTTCACTAATCTTATTAATTCATCCTCCGCTACACCAGTTGCTTCATATTGTGCACGTAAATCTCCTAGACGTTCTTCTGGTGCACGCATATTCGATACGAGTAAATTTGCGACATCCTCTAAATATTTACCCTTTTCCCATATTCGTACAGGTGGAATACGGACTCCTTCCCCATAAATATCTTTTGCCCCAACATCAAATGACCCTGGAACAGATCCACCCATATCAGACCAGTGTCCATTTGCTTGCATAAAGGCAATTAATTTTCCTTCATAAAAAACGGGACGAATCACCCTTACATCATTAAAGTGTGTCCCCCCACGATATGGGTCATTTACTAAGAAAACATCACCAGGATGAATATCATCTTTAAAATCTTCAATTACTGCTTTTGCGGTTAAGTGTAATGTACCGACATGAACAGCAATATCTTGAGTACCTTGCATGACAGTATCTCCGTTTGCATCACATAATGCACAACTAAAATCACGATTATATATAACAAAGGAATAACAGGTTCTTAAAATTTGTTCTGCCATTTGATCGACTAAATTTACAAACCCATTTTTCAATACTTCAAAAGTTACCGGATCTAATTTACTCTTAAATTGAACGCTCATCACATACACTCCTCGTATATTATGTTTAGGCGTTATTTTTCCGCCTATTTTATTCTAACTAATTTATAAAATTGTATCTGCTAGTGCTACCGTTACTTTCCACTGCAGGCGGACGCTTTCCGCGGGCATGGCTTGAGCCTCCTCACTCGCAAAAAACGCTCGTTGCGGGGTCTCAAGTCTCATGCTTTTCCCGCAGGAGTCGCCGCCTTCCGTTCCAAGTAACTTGGTTTAGATAAATTCATGAATAAGTAAAGACCCTAAATAAAGTGTTGTATTTTTTTAAGATATTTGTACATTGATAACTTAATCTTTAATTATTTTTCTCTTGACATATTACCGCAGGTCTTTTTTAAACAGTTATAATAATATTTCTATATTCATCAACTTTTGCAGTGAATTCTGGTGGTATAACAATCGTTGAATCAAGTTGTTCTACAATCGCAGGTCCTACAAACTCTATTTCAGTAGGGAGTCTTTTCCTATCATATATAGGAGTTTCTGTAAAACCTCTTGTCTCCTTGAAGAACACATTTCTAAATCCTTTTCTTGCATCTGATAATTCACCGTCTACATGTGTTTTTATAAACTCTGGTTTTGGAACTGTTCCAATTGCTTCTATTCCTAATCCATATATTTCAACATTAATATTTGGATTGGAAAAAGCATACGCTCTTTCATGTTCATCGTGAAATTTAGCCATAGCTTGTTCTAAAGAAAATAGTGGTTTCCCAACAACAACATCTAAAGATCTCCATTGCCCTTCATAGCGCATTTCAATATGCCGGATGAGTTGCATGTCTTCATCTTTAATTCCTTCTTTTTTTAACAAGTCAGTTGCTTCCGCTTCCATTTCTAAAAATTTCTTTTCTAATTCTTCTTCTGTTGTTTCATTGACTCGCTTAACATATGTTTGCGATAAATCATGCCTAAAATCAACTAGTAAACAACCTAGTGCACCACCAACACCTGGTTGTGATGGTATAATAACATGAGGAATGTCGAGCTCTTTTGCTAAATAGGCACTATGTAATGCACCAGCACCACCAAAAGCAACTAAAGCAAAGTCCCTAGGATCATATCCTTTACTAACAGATATTAGACGAAGTGCATCTGCCATATTTGCATTTGCTACTTGTAATATTGCTTGGGCTGCTTCATATTCTGTAAACTTAAATGTCTGGCAAATTTCCTGTACAGATTCCATTGATTTCTCTTTGTCTAATATAAGTTGACCATCTAATAACTTCGTATCCAATCTTCCTAAAATGATATTCGCATCTGTATTCGTAGGTTCTGTACCACCTGCACCATAACATGCTGGACCTGGCTCTGCTCCCGCACTTTGTGGGCCATTTCTCAAAGACCCACCCTCATCAACCCAAGAAATACTTCCTCCACCAGCGCCAATTGTCAATACTTCGATGCTTGGAAACCCAATTGGATAACCATATTCAATGTACCAATCTTTTGTCACCTTTAAGTCACCATCATACATTAGGGAAATATCTGTACTTGTTCCTCCCATATCCAATCCAATGGCATTTTTAAACCCGCATAATTCTGCAATATATTTACTAGCAATAGCTCCAGCCGCAATTCCAGAACTTGCGATACGTGAAGCATATTGTGGAACAGTTTTAGCGGTCATTACACCACCACCAGAATGAAGTACTAAAATTTCTCCATCATAGCCTGTTCTTTCGACTTCCGCTTCCAATTCCGTTATATAATCCCCTACTGTCGGTCCTAAAACTGCATTGATTACAGTTGTGCTTAATCGCTCATGTTCAAATATTTCCGGTAAAATCTCACTCGATAAACTGATATAAACTCCTGGCAATTTGCTTTTTAAAATTTCCTTAACTTTTCTTTCATTCTCTCCATTGACATACGCATTCATAAAACCAATTGCAATTGATTTTACATCGCGTTTCTTTAATATCCGTGCTAATTCAAGCACTTCTTTTTCATCTACTTCTTTTAAAATCTCACCAGCGTAGTTGATCCGTTCATCTATTTCAAAACGATCACGGCGCTTTATATATGATTCAGCTACATCTTCATAAGCATCCCATAAATCTAATTTAGTCCCTCTTCTAATCTCTGGAATATCTCTAAATCCTTTTGTTGTTATCAATGTAGTTCTAGGTAATTTCCTTTCAATTAATGCATTTGTTCCAACTGTAGTTCCATGGGAAAACATTAAAATATCATTACCCTTTATTTCCGCCTTTTCTATTCCATTCAAGACACCTCTTTGTGGTTCTGAAGGAGTAGAAGGTGTTTTAGCAACTTGTACGTTCTTATTTTGTTCATCAAAAATAAATACATCTGTAAATGTTCCACCAACATCTACAGCAACACGGTATTTTGACATATATCATCCCTCCAAAATTTTAATCATCTACCATTTCATTTCTTTACTACTGTAATAATTTTTATCTCACCCTCCCTCTTTAAACAGAAAAATCCAGTTTTAATAGACAACATTCATTGCCATTAAAACTGGACCTTGTTTATGAAACTATTCGATTAGGAATAGTTGATAAACTAGACAGTTCACTATTTTATTGCTTAATATTTCTAGTTAAATAAAACGCTTTCACGCTTGTTGAATAATTTAACATATTATTTAGAAAATTACAAGTTCTCTTTTTAGAAAATTAAAAAGGATTATAATAACATTAGTCATTATAAATCCTCCCTGTTTCATTTATGATTTTTTATCTTTAAAGATTAAAAATCTCTTTTGCAAGTCGCGTAGAGCCGTTGCCAATGCGCTTCCTGCTTTTCCTAAGTAATGTGCTTTTAATGCTGTTACAGCTTCATCAACACCATCTAGTAAACTATACCCTTTTAAAATATCATGGACAAAACGTCTACCGTGTTCTGTTGCTAGTGTACAACTAGCATTGACAATGACTCCATATTTTTTGTCAACTTCAGCTGTAATAGTAATTGTTTCATATACACTTTGTGCTGCCATACCTGCTGGTAAACGAGCATGTCCTGCTATTAAAATAGTTCTCATAGTTAATTCCCCTTTGTGTTAGCGTAAACAATTATAATTTTAAGATAACATAAAATTCCCCATTTTTCTATATTTTTTTAAGTACATCCAATCAAAATATTATTTATACATTAGATTTATAACCTAATTGATTGGAAATTTCGAGTGCGCTCTGTTTCCCCTTCTGTTTGATTACTTCCAACTTTTCTCCAATAAAGCGAGTCGATAAACCACTAACTGCAAGTGCTGCCACCAATTTATGTTCATGGTTAAAAATTGGAAATGATACACCTGTTGTATCTGCATCCTGTTCGCCGACACTGATTGCGTAATGATTTTCTTTAATATTTCTTAGTTCTTCCTTTAATTTTCTCTTTTCTATTGGTTCATATCTCAATGTCTTTAATGGCTTGTTTCCAATAATAATGTCTTGTTCTTCGTTTGACAAAAAAGCTAATAACATTTTTGGACCTGAGCCAACATACAAAGGAGTACTTCTACCAATATTTGTATGAAGACTAAGTGCTCTTCTACTATTTACTTTTTCAATATAAGTAGCTTCCTGTTGATTGATAATAACCAAATGGACAACTTCGTTTACTTCTTTTGCTAGATTTTCCATATATGGTAAAGCGATTTTTCTTAATTCCAACCGGTCTGCTACAAGTTCCCCTAACTCTAAAAGTTTTAATCCTAATCCGTATCTGCTATCATGTGGACCATCTTTTTTCTTATATAGTAAACCAGCAGTTTCTAATGTGGATAACAATCGATATGTAGTGGGTTTTGATAATTTTGCTTTCTTGGTAATCTCATGCAATGACAATTCCTCGTTATCGATAAATAAATCTAAAATAGTTAGTGCTTTCCGTACACTTTGATTCATGTTTATACCTCTTTCCATATAATTATGCGCGTATAGATGAAAAATTTCCCTCTACTTCTTTAGCAGAGGGTACTTACACTTAATGGATATTAGATAATTGTTTGCCTACTATTCTCTCTTTAATATGAACACCACGTTCTGCCATTTTTTTCATATATACATCTCCTGGGACGATTTGTTCTGGTGGATAGACTCCTTTTTTCTCGATATCCCCATTCGCAATCATTTGTGCCACAACAGAAATAGTGTTAGCTGTAGCACGAGCCATTGCTGTTACTTGATTTTCTCTATTTTTAAATGTTGTCATTTCATATTCATATGTCGTAGGTTTCCCTTCTTTTTGTCCAGAGACAACAACACGAAGTAAAACAGCATCATCCTTTTCTCCTAATTCTACAATAGGATCTAATACCTTTAATAACACTTCACGAGGATTAACTTGATCACCACGAAGGTCAATTTCATAATCTTTTCGAGTTAGATTTAAATCGACCAATAACTGAAATTTTTCCGCATGCCCTCTATAACGAATGGTTTTGTATTCCAACGTTTTTAAGTGGGGATAAGATAAAGATAATGTTGAAGTTCCGCCAGACGTATGGAATGCTTCTAGTGGGCCAAATTTTTCAAAGTGAATCGTTTCAATTTCTGATAAAGACGGTACTTCTAATTTCATTCCATTTCGGATTATTAGCGATGGGTCAGTATAGTGGTCAAGTAAGCCTTCCATTGAAAATACGTGATTATATTCTAACGGTGGTTCTGGTTTTACAGGAATTCCACCGACATATAATTTAATGGATTCTGTCTTGTCTAATCTACTTACTCCATATCCTGATAATATATTGATCATACCTGGAGCAACACCTAAATCTGGAATAATGGTGACATTTGCATCTTGTGCTACTTTTTTAAATTCCAATACTTTATCTGTAATATGTCCTATATGCCCCCCCAAATCAACCGAGCTAACACCTACCTTAATCGCTGTCTTCGCTACCACTTCATTAAACGAATAAAACAATGCATTAATAATACAATCAAATTGGCGCATATAATTTGCTAAATCTATTTCATCACTTGCATCCACTTGGTAGGCTGTCAATTTATCAGAATCCAATTGGCTACACACTGCTTCGGCACGTGCTAAATCAATATCGGCTAGACCAACTTCTTTTACACCATCACTCTTTACCAAGTCTCTTGCCGCTTCCTTTCCCATTAACCCTGAACCTAATACACCTATTTTCATCGTATCCACTCCTTCATTTTCTCTTTTTCTCCAATATTTTAAACTACTTTAAAAATGATAGTTTATAATTCCCCACCAAAGTATTTTGATGGGGAATTACTTTCATTCCTCTAATATTTAAGTAAAATAAATTCACTCTTAGTTGATTTTTCGTTTATTTGTTGGAACTTATTCTGTGTCAATTTGGGCGCGCTGTAATTTTCCACTGTAATCAACATAAACTGCCTTCCACTCTGTAAATACATCTAATGCTTGCACACCAGAATCACGGTGCCCGTTCCCTGTTCCTTTTGTTCCACCGAATGGTAGATGAATCTCTGCCCCTGTTGTTCCTGCATTTACATAGACAATTCCCGTATCTAAATCACGTTGAGCTTGAAAAACGCGATTCACATCATTCGTGAAAATGGAGCTAGATAAACCATAGATGACACTATTATTTGTTTCAATGGCTTCCTCAAAACTTTTCACTGGAATAAGTGATACAACAGGGCCAAAAATCTCCTCTTGGGCAATTCGCATATCTATGGTCGCATCTGTAAATAATGTTGGTGCAAAATAATGACCGTTTTTATACTCCCCATCTGTTAGTTCATAGCCACCGGCAAGGAGTTTTGCTCCTTCTTCTTTTCCAATATCAATATATTTCTTAATTTTTTCCATTCCCGCTTTATTAATGATTGGACCAACTTGATTGTCTTCATTCGTCCCATCACCAATCATTAATTTTTCCATTGCAACAAGTAAGCGTTCTTCTAATTTTTCTTTAACAGCTTCATGTACAATTACACGACTACATGCTGTACAGCGCTGACCACTTGTTCCAAATGCACTCCAAATAATTCCCTCTGCAGCTAAATCTAAATCGGCATCATCCATGACAATAACAGCATTCTTCCCACCCATTTCGAGGGATACTTTCTTTAACTCACGACCACATTCTGCTGCAATATTTCTTCCTGTTTCATTGGAACCAGTAAATGAAATTACACGAATGTCTTTATGGTGGACCATTGCATCACCAACTGTTCCACCAGAACCAAAGACAACATTGACAACACCTTTTGGCAAGCCTGCTTCTTCGAAAATCTTCGCTAACTCATAAGCCATAATTGGTGTTTCAGTTGCTGGTTTCCATACAACTGCATTTCCTGCCACAATGGCTGGAAATGACTTCCATGTAGCAATTGCAATTGGGAAATTCCATGGTGTAATAAGTCCAACTACTCCGATTGGTGCTCGAACACTCATCGCAAATTTATTTTGTAATTCTGCTGGTGTTGTCTGACCGAATAATCTTCTTCCCTCACCAGCCATGTAAAAGGCCATATCAATTCCTTCTTGTACTTCACCACGAGCTTCTTCTAGAACTTTTCCATTTTCTAATGTTAGTAGACGTGCTAATCTTTCTTTACGCTTTTTCATTAAATATCCTACTTCGTATAAAATTTCTGCTCGTTTAGGAGCTGGTACAAGTGCCCATTCTTTTTGAGCTTGTTTTGCCGCAGTTACTGCTTGATCAACTGCTTTTCTATCTGATAAAGGAACTTCAAGAATAGTTTCACCTGTTGCTGGATTTTTTACAGGGACTGTCTTACCTTCTACATCCACCCATTCTCCGTTTATATAGTTTGCTAATGTTTTTACATCCAGTAATGCTTGTGTCATTAAAACCCCTCCTATATTTTTAAATATCTATGAATAAACTGTATTTTCATGACAGTTCTTCCTAGGCTTTTGCATCATATTTGGTGAATAAACCATGATTAACGTTGCCTAATATCCTCTATCGTAGAAGTAACCGAAATTTGCTCCTTCTCTGTTAAAATTTCAATCACAGTAATATATCTATGTGTTAAAGCTTTTAGAAATGCAGATTCAAATTGTTCTATCGTATGAACTTGATAGCCATTAGCTCCTAACTCTTTTGCCATACCAGAAAAAGAAACACCCCCTAAATCGGTCGCCATCACCCGGTTAGGATAATGCATTTCTTGATGCATTCGAATCGTTCCATACATTTCATTATTAAATACAAGAGCAATAATTGGAATATCATAGCGAACAGCTGTTTCTAACTCTTGCACAGTCATCATAAAACCACCGTCACCTGAAAGGGAGACAACTGTTTTTTCTGGATAGGCTAATTTTGCTCCTAATGCTGCCGGCATACCATATCCCATTGCACCAGAAGTTGGGCCAACATACGTATGTTTTTCTTTAAATTGATAAAAAGAATGAAGCCACCCTGCGAAATTTCCTGCATCATTTGTAAGTAAGGAATCAGTCGGTAGTTTCTCAACAAGTTTAGCGATAACGTGTTTGTTAATTACATCTGTTTTTGTAACTCTTAATCTACTAACCTTTTCATATACATTTCTTCGATTCCTTGCCCATTCTGTCCACTTATCTTGAATTTTAAGTGAAAAAAGTGCCTTTAATGCTTCTTTTGCATCTGCTAAAATTCCTATTTCTGGGGTGTAGACTTTACCGAGGGTGTCGAAGGAAATATCAATATGGATAAGTTTTTGTTTATTGTCAAATAGACTATAGTCCTGCGTTGTTACTTCAGATAATCTTGTTCCTAAAGCAATAATGAGATCTGCTTCTTTCACTGTTTCTAATATATTGTGATTCACTCCTAAACCAAGATGTCCTACATATAACCTATGATCGTTTGGAAATACATCATGCCTCCTAAAACTTGCCATAACTGGAATAGAATATTTTTCGGCAAAATGAAGTAATTCTAATTCTGCTTGTGCATTTTTAACACCACCGCCAGCAATAATTAAGGGGTGCTCGGTTTGATTTAGTAATTGTTTCACGTGATTTATTTCTGTTTCGGATGGAGCTGGTTTTGGAATATTCATTGCAGGACGAAATATCATTTCTTCTTGTATTGGCAACACGTCTTCTGGTAAAGATACAATAACTGGCCCAGGTCTTCCCGACTTTGCAATTTTAAAAGCACGTTGTACTAATTCAGGCATTCGTTTCGCATCTTTTACTTCAACAGCCCATTTTGTAATAGGGGCAAAATACTTCTCTAAGTCAATCTCCTGGAAACCTTCCCGTCCACGAAACTGACTGTGAACTTGACCTAGGAAAACAACCATTGGTGTGGAGTCTTGATAAGCGGTGTGCACTCCAATCGATAAATTCGTTGCTCCTACTCCCCTTGTCGCAAAGACAACTCCAGGCTTCAAGGTAGATTTTGCATACCCTTCTGCCATAAAAGATGCACCACCTTCATGTCGAGCTGAGATAACTTGAATAAACGTGGCATCATATAAAGCATCCAAGACTGGTAAATAGCTTTCACCTGGGACACAAAACACCTTTTCAATTTCTTCCATTTGAAGACATGTAACAATGGCTTCTGCTGCAGTAATATGAAGTTTCTTTACTTCTTCTACACTTGCTTTCAAATTGGGTCTTCCCCTTTCCTATCAATTGACTTTAGACGACTAATCACTTCATCAAGTCTTGTTGTTGATACAGAGAGTGAAATTCGAATATACCCTTCCCCTAAAGAACCGAATGCAATTCCTGGGGTTACAATAATTCCTATTTTTTCAAGTAATTTTTCTGAAAAAGAGGTAGACGTAAATCCTTGTGGAACTTTTACCCAAAGAAAAATCGTTCCTCTTGGTTTTTCCACATGAAATCCCATACCTGTTAAAGCATCATATAATTTCTCCATTCGCGCTTCGAAAATTTTACAATGGTTTTGTACTTCTTTCAAATCACTTGATAATGCATATGCTGCAGCTTTTTGAGTAGCTAGAAATTGACTACTGTCGATATTGCTTTTCAATGAGGACAGAGCATGAATAATTTCTTCATTTCCTACTACGTAACCTATTCGCCAACCCGTCATATTAAAACTCTTTGATAATGATCCAAATTCTACGGCAAATTCTTTTGCATCTGGAGTTTGTAAAATACTTGGCGATTGGTAATTTCCAAAGGTGATTAAATCATAAGCCATATCATTTGCTACGAGAATGTCATTTTCTTTTGCGAATGATACCGTTTTCAAATATGTGGATAAATCTACAGTTGCTGAGGTCGGATTACTTGGATAGTTTAATAGCATGAGTTTTGCTTGTTGTTTTGTAGTTTCACTTAGTTGTGAAAAATTTGGTACATAACCATTGTTTTCGTCAAGGGGTAAGCCAACTATTTTCCCTTCAGCTAAATGTACCGCTGTCCTATAAACTGGGTAGCCAGGATTTGGAATGAGGACAGATTCTCCAGGGTTGATAAGTGCTTGAATGAGATTCGCAATTCCTTCTTTCGAGCCAATTAAAGCAAGAACTTCCTTTTCAGGGTCTAATTTCACCCCATATTTTTTCTCATAAAATAATGCAACTGCTTCACGAAACTCTGTACACCCACTATAAGGAGAATAGCGATGGTTCTCTGGTTTTCTTACTTCTTCTATGAATTTCTCAATAATAAAATCTGGTGTCGGTAAATCAGGTGCACCAATTCCAAGATCAATAACATCTATCCCTTGTTTTTGCTTTTCCTTTTTCTTTTGTTGGAATTTTGCAAATAAATAGGGTGGCAAATGCCTTACCTTTTCCGAAACAACTGTCACCATCATCCCTCATTTCACTATATGAAATATTATTTCAAATATTCAATATTATTATATAGTACATTTTTTATATTTTCAATGGTTTTTTTAATAAACTGATAATTATTTACGGAAATTATTTTCAGTGTGACACTTTCTTCCAAATGCGGAAGTATGCCACGTGAGCTTTATATTTGTTTTGCCTTGCGTTTGAGAGTTCCATCACGGGGTTTCCTATTTATTTTTCAAAACAAAAAACTATCCCCTTTTTTGGAGATAGTTCATTAAATTCTGGAATACGAGATTTTTACGCCTCTGTTTTTTTGTTTTTCATATAACCTAATGCTAGTACAGCAATTGTTAATATGATTGTAAATCCGTAAATTTCAACTGCTTTATCAAGTTCTAGAAATTCAATAACAAATGCATCTTCTGTTATCATTTGACCCGCTGTCCAAGCTAATATTCCTGCTCCAATATAGCCAATCCATGGAAATCGGTTCATAAAACGAACAATGAGTTTTGAGCCAAAAATCATAATCGGGATACTAATCATGACACCAATCACAATTAAACCAACATGTCCTTTCGCTGCCCCTGCTACTGCAACCACATTATCTAAACTCATAACTGCATCTGCCATGATAATCGTCATAATCGCTTTGGCCATAGAACTAGAGGCCTGAATGTTTTTTGATTCGTCTGATTCATCTTCTTCCACAAGTACATGATAAGCAATCCACAATAATAATAATCCACCAATTAAGTGGACATATGGGATTTTTAATAAGTACACAATGATAGCTGCAAAGAGAATTCGTAATAAAACTGCTCCACCTGTCCCAATAAAGATTGCTTTGTTTCGCTGTTTTTCAGGCAATCTTCTTGTTGCCATTGCGATTACGATTGCATTGTCTCCTGAAAGAACAATATCAATTGCAATAATCGTTAATAAAGCGATAATGGATTCTCCAGTAAATTCAATTCCTAGCATGATTGTTGCCACCTTTCTAGAAAATGTTTCTAGATGTTGTCTTTTTAAGCTGTTTTAAAGCGTCCATTAGTTGAAAAATGAAATGAAAGTCTTTCTCCAGGTGTTTCGTTTTCAAATTCAAATCCTAGCCGTCTGTGTAAAAACCTTTATACCTTTAACGAACCACGGAAACCTCTAGAACTATAGTAAGAGGACGCACCGTTATGATATACGAAGACATGTCCAAAGCGATAGTCGCAAAAAAGGGCACCACCAAGTGCTCTAATATCAGGAGGGGTTTGCACCCAACTCGATGTTTTCTTATCGAAATTTTCAAGCTCCTGCAACGCTCGATATTGTTCTTCTGTTAAAAGTTCAATACCCATGGCAGTTGCCATATCTATAGCGTTATTTTCTGGTTTGTGTTTTTTCCTTGACTCCAGAGCTTCACGGTCGTAACAAACACTTCTGCGGCCTTTAGGACTTTCTACTGAACAATCATAAAAAATGTATTCGTCCTTCTTCTTATCATGACCAACAACATCCGGTTCACCGCCAGTTCTTTCCATTTCATTGAGCGACCACAATTTTCCAGTATTAGCTTCCAGCTTTGTTTGCACTTTAACCCATTCAAGGCCTTCATGGCGATTCATGTTTTTCTCAAAACGGGCTTTCAATGTTCTAAGTAATTCTTCACGTTGTTCTAGTGACAACTCTTTTTTATTACTGACTTTATTTTTCTTTGTCATTGTAGTTTTCCCCTTATTGTTTTTACTCATATACAGTAATTATTTAAAAATTGGTCTTTTATGATTCCTTAGTATTTATGAAGTTCCTTTCAACTTGTCTACTTTTTTATCCTTACGGTTAATCGAAACAATTCCGAGAGCTACTAAAGCTAAACCTCCAAAAATAAACATGTTTAATGACTCTCCTTGGATGAACATCGCTGACAAAAGTGCACCAGATACAGGAGTGATAAATTTATATATACTAATTTCTCCTGCTTTATTATATTTTAAAATAGAATACCATAAAGCGAAAGCAACAGCTGAAAGAATAGCAGAATAGATTAGTAATCCCCAGCCTAAAGGTGTAAATACAATAGCATTTTCCTGCATTTGTGGTAATCCCAATAGAAGCATAAGAGTAGAACCAATTGTTAACTGATACCCTGTTAAAGCAAAAGGATGAATCCCTACCGCCATCTCTTTTGCCATTATTGTTCCAATTGCTCCAGTAAGTGCTGCGATAATCATAAAACCTTCCCCCTTGAATTGGAAGGAGAATTGTAATTCTTGGCCCCAATTGGCTACAATAATTCCAGCAAAACCAGCAACTAATCCAATTGTTTTCGCAATATCTAGGCGATCATTTTTATAGAAAAAATGTGCAATAATCACTGTGAAAAATGTACCACTAGATACAAGGATTGCCCCTTGCATTCCAGAGGTATTTGCTAGTCCGTTATAAAAAAAGTAATATTGTAGGGCTGTTTGAATGACACCGAATAAAACAAGAAATCGTACCTGTCGTTTGGTAACTGACAGCGCTTTTCGTTGAAAAATGATTAAACCAACGAGTAGCATTAGTCCTGCTAATAAAAAGCGCATTCCTGCTAAAACAATCTTAGCAATGGTGTCATCCGCTGCCATCTGCATTTCCGTATAACTAATTTTTAATACTGGAAAAGCACTACCCCATAAAATGGAACAAAAGACAGCAATACTAATGACAATCCATTTTGTTGTTAATATTTTTTTCATCTTTATTAACATCTCCTAAATTTTTAAAACTAGTCTCAAAATCATGTTGATATGATGACCTATTTAATGTTCTTCCATTTGAGCAAATGGTAAATCTGTATCTAGTTCCCCATCTATTTGATTCTTGTTGATTGTCTCTCCTTTTAACCAGTTTTCAAAATCAAATATTTCGGGTTGTTTAACCGAACCAAGGGCAAACCCCATCTTTCGTTGTTTTGGAAAATATATCGCTGTATGAATAGTTCCTGACCAATTATGATATTCCTTTGAAAAAACGCCTTTTTCAGGATCATTCAGTAGATGAAATGCCTCCATCGGATGAGTTATTTCTCCTTGATCCTTTTCCATGATTTCCATGCGGCGGTATGAATCATCTAAATGATACCGGTTTTCTTCTGTTAGTAACTCAAAATGGTTTGTGCATAGATTGGACATTCTAACCTTCACTCCGCGTGGCGTTGCTTCTACCACAAATGTTTCACCCTTTTTATCAAATACGGTATAACTGAAGGAATGACGATGCGGAATTTCTTGTAAGAAATGTATCGCATCTTCTACCGTCTCACAATTTTCTAGCACCATTCGACCAATCATATTGCAAACAAATCCTACACCAGGCTTTTTTCGATGCATGAAGTTATATCCCATCACAAGACCCTTCTCATTCATACCATCCATTCTCCCGGTTACCCTTGATGATGGTGCAATTGTTGCCAGTCCACCATCTGTTGGTTGAAATAGAACTAGGCGCCCATCATATGTTTTTGGGTTATAGTCATAATTACGAACGAAATAATCTTTCCCAGTAAAAATCGAACAACCACTTCGTACATAATCCAAACGATAGCCGCTAAAATTTTGTAAGATTTTTTCTATTGGCCATTGCAACGCTTCTTGTAAACCAATTAATTCCTCCCAAATTTGTGGTGCATATGTTTGAAATGCTTGTTTCGTTTCTTTTATATCAATTACAAATCGAGGCTTTCTTTTTCTCCATTCCTTTTCCCGGTTTTTCATCATAATAGAATTTTTAAATTTCTGTCCCTGTCTTTTTCCTAACTCATAATGACTTCCTCTAAACTCTATAATATCACTATATACTTGTTTCATTATGATCCCTCATTTTTCTAAAGTTCATATACAATTTCCCCTATAAGTCTAATGGAATCCACCTATTTTAAAAAGAAATATGTTTATTCACTAATTGTGATTATCCAGTTTCTACCTGGTTTCGTGCATTTATTGGAGAAATAAAAAAGTCCACTCGTTTCTTTGAATGGACTAATTAGATATTTCTTCTATCAGGAGGGAAAGTTCTTCCCAACGATCCATCTTTTCTTCCAATTTTTGTTCGATTGTTCGTTGTTCTTTATAAAGGGATTGTACTTGTTCAATATCACTTCCGGCATCCGCAATTTGTTGTTCAATAGCTTCTACCTTTTCTTCTAAAGAAGTAATGACATCTTCAATTTCATCCCATTCTTTCTTCTCTAGATAACTTAGTTTTTTCTTTTTTGATTGTGGCTTATTAGAAGTTTGTGATTTTATAGGTTTTTCGGTTATTTCCTGTTCTTCTTGACTGACATGATCTGAATAATTTCCATAAAATAAATCAATTTTGCCATTTCCTTTAAAAACAAGTAATTGCTCCACAACTCGATCTAAGAAATACCGATCATGTGATACAGTAATTACTACACCTGGAAAATAGTGTAAATAATCTTCTAACACACTTAATGTTTGAATATCAAGATCATTTGTAGGCTCATCTAAGAACAAGACATTTGGTTCTGTCATTAAAATTTTCAATAAATAAAGTCGGCGCTTTTCTCCACCAGAGAGTGTTCGAATATAGGAATATTGCTGATTTCGTGAAAATAAAAAGCGTTCTAGCATTTGTTCTGCTGTAATGACTTCTCCATCTTTCGTATGAATAATTTCAGCTGTTTCCTTTATATAATCAATCACACGAAGTTCTCCATCAAGTTCTTCTTCGCTTTGGGTATAATAACCAATTTTTACTGTTTTACCAGTTTCTACTTCGCCCGAATCAGGTGCCAGTCGTTTTGCCATGATATTTAGTAAGGTTGTTTTTCCGGAACCATTTGGTCCAATTATTCCAACACGATCACCTGGAATAAATAAATGATGAAAATTGGAAATTACCTGTTTATCGCCAAATGACTTCGTAATGTTCTTTACTTCTAATACTTTCTTACCTAATCGGGCACTTCCGACTTGAAACTCTAATTGTTCTTTTTTCGTTTGAAATGTTTGTTGTTTTAATTCATCTACGCGTTGAATACGTGCTTTTTGTTTCGTTGACCTTGCTCTTGCACCACGTTTTAACCATTGAAGTTCTCTGCGTAATGTATTAGCATGCTTCTGTTCCGCTGCTAATTCTTGCGCTTCTCGTTCTGCCTTTTTCTCTAAAAATGTTTCATAATTCCCGTCATATTGATAAAGCTTGCCATGGTCTAGTTCATATATTCGATTTGTCACGCGATTTAAAAAATACCGATCATGTGTGACAAGTAAGATGGCTCCTTTATACGTTCTCAAATACTTCTCTAACCATTCCACACTATCATGATCTAAATGGTTAGTTGGCTCATCTAAAATTAGTAAATCAGCAGGTTGAATCAAGGATTTTGCGATGGCAACACGTTTTCTTTGTCCACCAGATAAGCTTGATATATTTTTATCAATTTCAGTAATACCTAGTTTACTTAAAATCGTCTTTGCGACGGTATTCGCTTCCCACGCTGCCTCTTTATCCATTTTCTCTTGTGTTTCTAGTAGATTAGCTTGATAATTTTCGTTAGCTGGATCTTGTTCTAATTGATATAATGCTTTTTCATAAGCACGCATGGCTTTCATAATAGTCGAATCCCCATAGTAAATTTGTTCCATAACGGTGAGTGTATCATCTAACTCTGGGTCTTGAGCTAAATATTCTATTTTATACGCTTTTCTATGATGAAATTCTCCAGTTTCTGCAGTATCCTTACCCGCAATGATTTTTAAGAGAGTTGATTTTCCTGTACCATTTACCCCAATAAGGCCAATCCGGTCTGTTGGTTCGATGACAGCGGATATATTGTCAAATAATACTTTATCTCCATATGTTTTGGATATATTTTCAAATGTTAGCATAAGATCTCCTCAATCCTAGGTTTATTTCTCTTGCTTATCTCCTTTATCTTTCTTTGCTTGGCGATCACGGTAAACTTTCTTACCAAATAAAACAATAAGAAATAATAACCAAGATGTCACAGCATAAAAAATAAGTTTACTTGGTTCACCCATTTGGTCAAAGAAAAAAGCCATCCCTGCCCAAATGACACCAACACCTAGAATTTGATAAATGTAAAACTTTAAATCCATTGATTTCTCCTCCTAGCATATATCTCTAGTTTAACGGATACGAGCCTTTTCATCCAAAAAAATCCTATATAATAGATTTACCCTTTTTTATGTAAATCTATTATATAGGAAATGATGAATCTTTGTTGTAAAAACTTGTAATATATTTCTATCTCCACAAAAATATAAAAACTTTCGCCTTTTCATGCGAGAAAACATGTCATTCAACTTGAAAATAACAAAGACTAAGTTCAGATGGGATAAAAACACCAACTGAATTTAGTCTCCTTTATTATTCTACAATTTCTCCTAACAAATGAACCATCTCAATTGCTGCAAGTCCTGCTTCTGCTCCTTTATTCCCTGCTTTTGTTCCTGCTCGTTCGATTGCTTGTTCAATCGTTTCCGTTGTTAAAATACCAAAGATGACCGGTTTACCAGTTGTTAAAGACGCATGTGATACCCCTTTTGCAGCCTCATTACACACATAATCAAAATGCGGTGTTGCCCCACGAATAACCGTACCTAATGTAATGACAGCATCATATTTTGGTTTTTCTGCTAGTTTTTTCGCAATAAGTGGAATTTCAAAAGCACCTGGTACCCAAGCAATATCGATATTTTCTTCTTTTACACCATGTCGTTTTAACGTATCAACCGCTCCATCTAATAATTTCTGTGTTATAAATTCATTAAATCTCCCAACAACAATCGCTACTTTTTGATCTGTTCCTACCATTTTTCCTGCAAATACTTGTCCCATTTTTATCACCTTTACCCTTTCATTTCTAATAAATGTCCAAATCTTTCTTTTTTTGTTTGTAAATAATGAATATTTTCTTGACATATTCCGGTTTCTATCGGAATCCGTTCCACTACTTCAATGCCATAACTTTCGATTAGAGCCATTTTTTCAGGATTATTTGTCATCAGTTTCACCTGTTTTACATCTAGATCCAATAATATTTGTGCTGCGACATGATATTCTCGTAAATCGGGAGCAAACCCTAATTTCTTATTCGCCTCCATCGTGTCGAGTCCTTCATCTTGTAATTTATAGGCACGCAATTTATTTAATAAGCCAATCCCTCTACCTTCCTGCCGTAAATAAACAATGACCCCACTCCCATACGTTTCAATCGACTGCATCGCTTTCTCTAGTTGTGGTCCACAATCACAACGTTTTGAACCGAAGACATCACCTGTTAAACATTCCGAATGCATTCGTACAAGTGGAATTTGCTTTCCAGTTACATCCCCTTTTACCAAGGCAATATGTTCTTTCTCATCTAAATCATTGGAATACCCTGTAATATTGAATTTACCAAATTTAGTTGGTAGGACTGTTTCTACTTCACGTTTTACATGTGTCTCATGGCGTTTTCGATACTCAATTAAATGTTCAATACTAATGAGTTTTATATCCAGAGCTTGCGACATCTTAACTAACTCAGGTAATCTAGCCATTGTTCCGTCATCTTTAATAATTTCACAGATAACTCCTGCTGGAAAAGTACCACTTAAACGGGCTAAGTCAACAGATGCTTCTGTATGACCCGGTCTTGTTAATACTCCATTTTCTTTTGCAATTAGTGGAAAAACATGCCCTGGTCGTTTAAAATCTTTTGCTTTTGTATCTTTTTTTAATAATGCTTGAATCGTAAGGGAGCGTTCATAGGCACTTATCCCTGTTGTTGTATCTTGATGATCAATACTGATTGTAAAAGCTGTTCCCAATGGATCCGAGTTGTTGTAAGTCATTGGTGGAAAATCTAATTTTTCAGCGACATTCTTTGTAATCGATGTACATACCAAACCTTTTCCATGGGTAATCATAAAATTAATCATTTCAGGTGTCGTCTTTTCCGCTAAGGCAACAAGATCTCCTTCATTTTCTCTGTCTTCATCATCCACAACAATAATTGGCTTACCATTTTTTAAATCTGTAAGTGCTTCTTCAATGGTATGAAACATTATCTATTCCTCCTCAATAAAAACCGTTTTCTTGTAGAAATGAAATATCAATACTCTTTCTGTTATCTTGTTGTTCATGATGAAGTAAATGGGCTAGTGATTTAACAAGCACATCACATTCTAAATTCACGATATCCCCATCTTGCTTTTCTCCTAAAACTGTCTCCTTACTTGTGTGAGGAATAAGCGAAATTTGAAAATGATTCTTATCTGTGTGAAAAATGGTTAAACTTGTTCCATCCACAGCAATTGATCCTTTTGGAACAATATACTTCATCCATTCGGGAGCCACTTCAATATGATAATAAATTGCATTTTCCACTGGTGTTTTCTTCGTAATTTTTCCAATCGTATCAACATGCCCAGAGACAAAATGTCCACCAAAACGGCCATTAGCAGCCATTGCTCGTTCTAAATTAACGACAGATCCACTTTTTAATGCTTGTAAGGAAGTTGCTTTTACAGTCTCTGGCATAACATCAACTTGAAAGGTATCAGAATCAAAATGAGTTACTGTTAGACAAATCCCATTTACACTAATGCTATCGCCGATTGTGATATCATCTAATACTTTCGTCGCATGAATTGCTATACTCCATGCTTTCGGAGATGTTTTCTTTATTTCTTTAATTGTCCCAACCTCTTCAACAATTCCCGTAAACATTCGTGTCCTCCTTTTTAACTGCTATTATTTTTAAATCTTTTCCAAGTTGTTCTATTTCAGTAAATTGTAAATTAAATACATCAGCCATTTTTTCAATACCTTCTCCACCAAAGACAGTTGGAGCGTTTCTCCCACCAATTAATTTCGGAGCAATATACATCATTACTTGTTGAAACAGACCCTCTTTTAGAAAACTTCCATGTATTTCTGCTCCACCTTCAACAAATAAACTCGTTATCTCCCGTTCCCCTAATTGGTGTAATATTTCTTTTATATCTATTTTTTCTGATGGTAATTGAATAATGGTTACTTGTTGAAAGTCGGCGAAGTTTTCCATTTGTTCTCTTCTTACTTCTTTTCCTACAAAAATCCATGTTTCTACTTGATTGTCTGTGACAACGGTTGAATCGATTGGTGTTCGTAAATGGGTATCTAAAATAATCCGGATTGGATGTTTACCCGTATCTGGGAATCGTGCTGTTAAACTCGGATTATCTTCCAAAACTGTGTTGATTCCTACTAAAATAGCATCATGTGTTTTTCGTAAATGGTGTACATCTTCACGGGCTTCTTGATTTGTAATCCATTTACTTTCCCCAGTCTTGGTCGCTATTTTTCCATCTAAGCTCATTGCAGCCTTTAACGTAATATAGGGAAGGTTTGTCTTTATATAATGAAAAAAGAATTGATTTAAGAGAACAGCCTTTTCTTCCAATACACCGACTTTAACATCAATACCTGCTTCTATTAATCGTTTTACACCTTGACCATTGACTTTTTCATGTGGATCCAATGTCGCAATCACCACACGCTTCAAGCCATTTGTTATAATTTTTTCTACACATGGTGGCGTTTTCCCGTAATGACTACAAGGCTCAAGTGTCACATACAATGTTGCATCTTTTGCTTTTTCACTAGCCATCTCTAATGCAATCACTTCTGCATGTGCATCACCAGGTTGTAAATGTGCCCCAAGACCAACGACTTTTCCATCTTTCACAACAACCGCACCAACAACAGGATTGGGGCTTGTTTGCCCAAGCGTTTTCTCGGCTAATTGTAAGGCTAATTCCATATACGTTTCATCTATCATTTCTTCACCTCCATTATTTTCTGCATCAAAAAAGCCCCTGAATTAGCTTCAGAGGCATTGGGTTCGAATTTTCGCGGGTATACTCATTTTATTTATAAAGGGTACACAAAATAATACTTTTTGGAATAAGAAAACATACACCAAAAAATAGACTCATTTATTTTCATTTCTATCGAAGTATTAAAAAAGTATATACAAACACAAATCATGTTTATACATAGGAAAAATCGATAGATATCCATTAGTCCCTTATTTCAAATCATATGTATCCGCCAAAATTCCTTCTCCCATCCAGACTTTACTGTCGGCTCTGGAGTTTCACCAGATCCACCGAATGACTTAAAATCACTCGGGTCACGGACTTAGAAGCATCAAGCTTCTTCACCGTCGGTCGGGAATTTCACCCTGCCCCGAAGGAATTACGTATGAATTTATTTATTTTTCATTATTAGTGTAGCACGAAAATGTATAAGATGCAAAATTCACACAGTAAATAACTAAAAACAGGGATATTGCGATAACCATAGAAGAAGTTTCTCTTAAACATCCTAATCTATTGTTCTATTTCTACGTCAAACCAGAAACTATTTTGTTCTTCACCACGAATTAAACCAATATTCCCGCCATGTTGCTCAACTATTTCCTTTGCAATCGCAAGACCAAGTCCGCTTCCACCTGTCTTTCGATTACGTGATGGATCTATCCGATAAAATCGATCAAAGATTCGCTTTTCCGCCTCTTCTGTAATTGGTTGGCTTGGACCTGTTACTGTAACACGATATCGATCTTCAGAAATGACTTTTCCAACTACCATGATTGGCCCACTACCTTGATAATACTGGATAGCATTATCTAATAGATTACTAAGCACTTGCTGAAATCCCTCTTCATTTATGAAAACACTTTGTTTCTCAATAGCTAAATTTAAAGGGATTTTTTCCTGTTTTAAAGACCAATCAAACATACGAATGGTTTGTTCAATCACTTTCTCTACACGTAGGGACTCTTTTTGGATAAAGTTTCGTACATTTACATGATCCCACTCCTTCAATTGCTCCAATTGTTTCAGCATCAATGTCATTCGTTCGGATTCCTTCAGAAGAGAATGATATAAATCTGGATTTCCATCAATCATGCCATTTTCTAGTGCTTTTAAATAACCATTGAGATTAGCTAATGGCGTACGTAATTCATGGGAAATATCCGCAACCATTTTCTTTCGCTCTTTTTCATTGTGTTTCAATTGCAGCACCAGTTCATTAAAATGATTCACTAATTCTCCCACTTCATCATCATTTGTTCCATCGATTGGCTCTGGATATTTCCCCTTTTTCATCTGTTGTGTTGATTCAATTAATTGATGGATGGGATGGATAAGCTTTTTCACAAAATGTAAGTGAAGGATACTACCAAATGTAATAATCACAACACTGAAAATCCATAAATATTGAAATAAAGTAGCATTAAATTGTTTTTGACGCAGTTCACCGAAATTCCCCATGCCCTCTACAAGAAAACATGCTGTATGATATACAGCCCAACTACTTACGGCTATAGCTGTGGCAATAACTAATATATTAATCGCTGAAAGGCGCCAGAGGAATCCCTTTGGAAAAAGACTTTTTTTAGGTTTTCGTCGTGACAAATTTATACCCCATTCCTCGTACCGTTTGGATCCGCATTGGGTTCGTAGGATTTGATTCAATTTTTCGGCGTAATTTTTTTATATGTGCATCAATTGTACGATCAGAAACATCTTGTTCACCATATGGATACATTTCGTTGACCAATTGTTCGCGTGATAACACGATATTCGGATTTTGCATGAAATAATAAAGGAGGTTGAATTCATGCTTTGTTAAGTGAATCGGTTCATCATATAAAAGAACTTCTCCCCGCCGTGGCATGAGACATAATCCATTATGAACTATCTTTTGACAAAATTGCCCTGTCCGACGTAGTACTGCTTCCACATGGGCAACTAACTCTTCTGGGTCAAATGGTTTTGTCATATAATCATCTGCACCCAATTTTAAACCGGTAATTTTATCTTCTATTCGTGCCTTTGCTGAAAGCATAATCACAGAGACATGATCATTTTCCTGCTCTTGTAGCCATTCTAAAAATGCTTCCCCACTTATCTTAGGAAGCATTAGATCAAGGATGATTAAACATGGATGATAGGTTAAAAAAGCTTCTTTAGCCGTCTCTCCATCTGAAGCCTCTACCACATCATACTCATTTTTTTCTAAATAAATCCGCACCAATTGGCGAATCATTGGATCATCTTCTACAATGAGAATCGTTTGTTTGATATAAACCACCTCATCACTATTGTACCTTTAATTGTATATCAAACAAACAGGTTATTGCATCTTTTCAAATTCTTGTACCATCAATTCATAATTAATTGCACCAAATGCTTTGTTATGGATAACTCCATTTGAGTCAATGAGGTATGATGTTGGAATTGGTTGAATTTGATACAAGTATGACACAGACAAATCTTCATCCATCAAAATTCGGAAAGTTATTCCATAATCATCCACAAATTCTGTAACATTCTTTCGACTATCTCTTTCACCCGTTAAATTCACAGCCAAGATAACTACATCTTTATTTTCATGGAATTTCTGCATATCAGGCATCTCTGCACGACAAGGCGGACACCATGTTGCCCAGAAATTTAACATGACACGCTTTCCACGAAAATCAGATAAAGACACTGTTTCTCCATCCAATGTCTCTAATTCAAAATCAGGGGCTATATTTCCTTTTTCTAGCCCTACTTCTACCATTGCCTTGCCATCTTTCTCATTACTATCTTCATCTTTTGTTTCATCTTCCGACTTGCTTGCTTCTGTTGTTTTTTCCTCAGAAGGTGTAGATGTATCATCAGGAGTTGAAGAAGCTTTATCTTTAAATCCAAAATCATATACTGTCCATGCAAGCATGGCAAGAATAATTACTGCCAGAATCCATTTTTTTTTCACTTCATTTTCCCTCCATTAACCTAAATTCATTAACCATGTATCTTCCACAAATTTCAATAGGAATGTAGAAATCTGTGTCATTTGACCAGTAAATAATAGGATCCCCATTACGACCATTAGTCCACCACCGAATTTCATAATTTTTTCACTGTGACGGACAATCCATTTCGTTGAACCAATGAAAAATGCTAGTACTAAGAATGGTACAGCAAATCCCAGTACATATGCCAATGTATAGACTGTTCCTTGTGTTGGGTTTGCTGCTGCAACAACTAGGATGGAAGCGAAAATCGGTCCAATACATGGCGTCCAACCTGCCGCAAATCCCATTCCTACAAAAACTGTTCCCAAATAACCAACAGGCTTTTTCGTAAATTGCATTCTTTTTTCCTTCATAAATGGTTTAATATTAATCCAACCCGCTACAAAGAGCCCCATGACAACAATAAATATACCTGCAAGTCGTTGAATTAATTTCCCAGAATCCCCCATCAATACTCCTTGAATCCATGAGCCGAGAAATGAAATCCCTACACCTAAACCGATGAAAACAGTCGAAACTCCTAACAAAAAGAATATAGAATGAAGCATTAATTTACTACGGATTTTTATTTCTTTTTTCCCTTCTAATTCTTTCACACTCATTCCTGTTATATACGATAAATATGCAGGAAATAAAGGGAGTGTACATGGTGATAAAAATGATAATGCACCTGCACCAAATGCAAGCCAAATTGTTAAATCAGTTGCTGCTGTCAATTAAGACACCTTCCTTTTCTGATAATAAATAAATTGGACTAAAAATAATAGGAACATCAAAAGTAAAAACCATGGTGCCATTAAATAACCGAATAAAGAAACAAATGGTAAAATAAATGCTAACAGCAATTGTCCTAAGCTCCAAACCATCATGAACGATAAGCCAAGTGTTTCTTGCTTGTGTTTCCCATGGAGAAAAATAAATAGTATAAGCAAAATGGCGTAGAACCCTAAATTAACAAAACCAAGATTATTGTCTAGGAAAGCTCCCTGAATAAACTCATAGATAAATATGCTAAATAAAAAGATTGGAACAAATGCTACGAACCATTGATAGTAGTTGAAGTTTTTCTTTTTTATTTTGTAAAAGATATTCACTATGAGAAATAAAACCGCTATGTAAAATGCTTTTGAATTACTTGGATACGCTAAGATTGCTAGTGGATCACTTACAAACACTGGAAAGTTGATAACTATTTTTCCTATCCAAATAAAAATAACAAAATTAATTAAAAGGGAAACAACTTCCTCCAATTGCTTTTTCTTCACTTCTTTTTTTAGTGGGCTGATAATGTAGTAAAACACACATCCTGCTATCAAGCCCGCTACAATTACCCCAATAGAAGCCAGTTTCCAAATTGCTGCTGTCATATCATTTTCCTCCAATTGCTCATATCACTATCTATCATACAAGTTGTTTGTGAAAGTTTGATGAAAGTACTAAAAAAGATGCAATTTTATTTGTAAACCGAAGAATTGTTTGGTGGATTTTTTCAAAAATGGATTCCATCCCCGCATTCAATAGGTTCCTATATATCTTTTTAGATAAAATCTGCATTCATCTTATCATAGGTTCTCTTGATTGGCATTGGATACGATTCTGAAGCATGATTTTGTTTGACACACGCTGATTTTTTGATTATTTTTAGCTTCTAAGGGAATATTAAGATACAAAGGAGTGATTTGATTTGTTAGGTAATATCATACGTGGCATTTTTATAAGTATGTCCATTTTATTCGTAACAACAGCTTGTGTAGCAGGTGATAAGGTGACTAATCCACCTAAGGACTCATCTCTACCTGAAGATGAACAAGGAAAATTAACCAAACAACCTCAAGAGGAAAACGAGAAGAAAACAAAAGATGACAAAGCAACTCCTGAATCCGCTGCAACTCCTTATGCTTTTAAGGAATTCGATTTAGATGTAGACCATGATGGAAAAGAAGATGTTATCGAAGTAGATTATGACCATGAGGAAAATGAAGTGGAATCATCTTATAGTGATCAGCTACAAGATATCAATCTGAAAGGTAAAAAGGCCTTGGAAAAGTTAGATCCTATATTCGCCGATTTCAATATTGATGAAAGTACAGCTGATGATGAGGTTCTGGATTTGGTCATTAAAACCTTCGATATTCCAGATAATGCCAGGATTGAATTATCCATTGAATACACAAATGGAGTGGAAAAGGAATATAGGAGATAGAATGAATGTTTATGGTTCTAGCTTCATGGAAAAGGGACTATGACCACGCAATGAATAAGCCGAACATTAAAGATGTTATGCTCTTATTTTCACTAAATTTGGAGGGAACCGGTAAATCTGGGAACGTTTGGCTCTAATCTTTACCTATTTTGAGGAAAATGGTAAATTTGGGAATGATTACGCTCTAATCTTTACCTATTTTGAGAAAAATGGTAAATCTGGGAACGATTACGCTCTAATCTTTACCTATTTTGAGAAAAATGGTAAATCTGGGAACGATTACGCTCTAATCTTTACCTATTTTGAGAAAAATGGTAAATCTGGGAACGATTATGTACTATTTTTTACCCGTTTTGAGAAGAATTGACATATTAAGAGATGTTTAAGTTCCATTAAAGGAAATAAGTAAAATAGAAATAAAACCGAACGTTCATCGAAAACGTTCGGTTTTATTTATGGATCATATCATTTTGTCTCAGCTTCTTTTTTCTAGAATTTAAAATATGTCTTTTTTTTGATAAAGTAAAACTTCAATCAGTGGGAGTTTTCTTCATCTCCCACTGATTGTTAGTTGAACGAATCGGGCCTTTACTGGCTGTTGATCCTCCACTTATAATTCTTGGGTATCTCGAATTCTTAAAGTGGAGTCTTACAGCCAGTTAATCTGCGATAAATCACCTGCATATTTTTCAACCTTTATTAACATAAAAAATCCCTTTTTCCACACTTGTTTCAATATATCCAATTATCTGCTCTAATGTAAATACTTGCAGAGGTTCGTCTGTATCTTTTTGGCTATTTTCCATATCTTGCTTTAAATGTGGAAGAAAAGCTTTTACATTTTTTGCTGGAACTTCGTCTAAGTCAGGGATGAAAACATGTTCTAATCCGTCTGTTAACTCTAACCCCATTCGATAATATCGTAATAATTTTCCATTTAATAAACGAAAATCGTTATGATAACGTGTAAATACTTGTTTATCATTTTCCATCCGGTTTTTTAACCATGGTAGGTAAAAACCAGTCAACCACAAATCATCAGCAATTAAATGTGTGTAATACCCAAGAAAATATTCGGCTGATTTTGTCATCGTGTATTTACGTAGGAATGTATCATAGGAAATTCTTCGTGTAAAATCGCTATGCACTCCTTCATAAAAATGGGATACCTCTTTTTCATTTGTCGCATCGGGAGCTTTACAAAAATTCTAGGCTCCCCCATTTTACAAGTATCAATTTTTGTTTACTTTATAGTTTTCATCATATAATAAGCGCTCACCGTGAATAATTAGATTGCAGCGTTTTCCACTTTCCCATTACTCTCCCCTCCAATATATCCAGGACTCGATAATATATCCGACTTCCTAAATATTATATATATACATAATATTTTGAATGATTTTCATTAAAAAGACTAGTTCTGTTTCACGTATGATGGTACGATTCTATTAGAAATTATTTTCAAAATTATTCCGAAACGCCAATATATAAAGGAGGTTTTTCCATTGAAGTTACCTTCTGGAAAGCATAATGATATTACCGATGTCCCTGGGGTTCGAGTTGGTCATGTGACTTTGTACGAAAAATTAAATGATGTCGATACAGTTTGTACTGGGGTAACGGCTATTTTGCCCCATGGTGGAAATTTATTTACGAATAAAATACCTGCAGCTTCTCACATTATCAATGGATTCGGTAAAACGACAGGTCTTATTCAAGTAGATGAGCTGGGTTTCTTAGAATCCCCGATTATGCTGACAAACACATTCAGTGTCGGAACTGTTTTACAAGGAACATTATCATATATGTTAGACAAGAATCCCGCCATTGGAGACACGGCAAGTTCATTAAATATTGTCGTTGGAGAATGTAATGACAGTTATTTAAATTCGATGCGATTACAAGCTGTAAAACCAGAGCACGCGATTCAAGCAATTGAAAATGCTTCAAATGAGCCAATTAAACAAGGTGCTGTTGGTGCTGGAAAGGGTATGATTTGTTATGGCTATAAAGGGGGAATTGGTTCGGCCTCACGAGTTATTTTGGACGAGGATGGAGATTATACAGTCGGCGTACTTGTGTTAAGTAATTTTGGCAAAAGGGAGCAAGCATTGTTTGCTGATTGGAGTAGTGTTAAACAGAAGACACCAGACGGATCCATCATGATAATCATCGGGACAGATGCACCGCTTTATGATAGACAATTAAAACGTCTAGCAAAAAGAGCAACTGCAGGTCTTGCCAGAACTGGGAGTGTCATTGCAAATGGAAGTGGAGATATCGCCATTGCTTTCTCGAATGCCAACCTTGAACAGCACACCCAGGACTGTAAATTTGATTCGTTTACTTATGTTCGGGATGCTCATCCGTTGATGGAAAAGCTTTTCCAAGCAGTAGTAGAATCAACGGAGGATGCAATTATCCATTCATTAAAATATGCAAAAGCTACAAAAGGTAGAAAAGGAAGAATTGTTGAAAAAGCGCCGTTATAAAACACAGACAGATTCCTATAAGGAGCGAATTAAATGGAACTAGCTGAGGATCTGGAGATGTGTGCAAAAAGGCTTGGAAATATCCAAGCCTTTTACCATTTCTATCTCTTTTATTTTTAACTTCGAATTTTATTTATTTCATCTGCCACAAATTGAACATTTGTTCCAACAATAACTTGAATATTATGTTTTCCTACAATGTTTGTTCCTGGAACTCCGGTTGCTTTAATTTTTGCTTCGTCTACTTTATTCATATCTTTTACTTCAACACGTAATCTGGATGTACAATAATCAACAGAAACAACGTTGTCATCGCCCCCTAATCCTTCATAGATTTGGGCTGCCATAACTTCGAAACGGTTTTCTTTTATACCTTCTCTTCCTTGTCCTGTTTCTGCTACAAGTTCTTCATCCTCTCGTCCTGGTGTTTTTAAATCAAATACTCTAATCAAGAAAAGAAACAAGAAGTAGTAAATAACTGCAAAGACAAGTCCTTGCACAATAAGCATATATGGTTTATTTGCAATGTCATTAGCGAAACTTAATGTATAATCCACAAATCCGGCACTAAAGCCAAAACCGGATGTCCACTGGAATGTTGCTGCTATAAATAAGGATAATCCTGTTAGTAAAGCATGAACAACATATAATGCTGGAGCTAGGAACATGAATGAAAACTCTAATGGTTCTGTAACACCAGTAAAAAATGAGGCAAATGCAGCTGCTAACATTAAAGATGCTGCTTGTTTTTTGCGTTTCGTTTTAGCTGTATGATACATAGCAAGCGCTGCGGCAGGTAAACCAAACATCATGATTGGGAAAAATCCAGCTTGGTACATACCGGTAACCCCTTTCTCCCCTTCACTTGCTAGGAATTTACCTATATCATTGATTCCAGCAACATCAAACCAGAATACAGAGTTAAGGGCATGATGTAAACCAGTAGGAATTAAAAGACGGTTAAAGAATCCATATAGTCCAGCACCAGCTGCACCTAGACCACTGATTGCTGTCCCGAATGAGACTAGCCAGGAGTAAATAACGGGCCAAACAAAGAACAAAATACCGGCAACAACAACCATTGCAGCTGCTGACATAATTGGCGCGAGCCTTTTTCCACTAAAGAAAGCAAGCGCATCAGGTAACTGTACATCACTGAAACGGTTATACATCATCGCTGAGATAATACCTGCTATAATTCCAATAAATACATTTGTATTTTGTGTAAATGCTGCATTAACTGTTTCTGGATCAACACCTGTTAAACTAGCAACAGAATCAACAGAGATTAATGACGTAACAACAAGGAATCCGGTTAATCCACTTAATCCTGCTGCACCATGTTTGTCTTTAGATAATCCGATGGCAATACCAACAGCAAATATAATACCTAAATGACCAAGGATTGCGGTTCCTGCATTTAATAGGAAAGTACCGGCAACATTACCTTCCCAAAAACCCAAAATCCAGTTTCCAATCCCAGCTAATATCGCTGCTGCTGGTAAAACAGCAACAGGTAACATAATTGCTCGACCTAGCCTTTGTAGCGCTTTCATCATTTCCTTTTCCTCCTATCATTTTTAATATATTCGCCTACAACATAATGAAAAAGCAACATCCAAAAATAATTGTTCCAAATACCGATATAACAACTGTTACTCATTTTCCTACATCATAATTAAATTTAATAATCATTCCAATAAATTCATTCTTAAGCGTTCAATATGGAGCGTGATATAGCCTAATTCTTCTTCTGGAAAATCAATACCAAAAACACTAGCTACCTTTTTAGTAACTTGTTGGGAACAAGAATAAGATGTGATATATTTCTTCTTAATCATCGCAAGCATTTCTTGATCTAATGCATGAGCACCATGATGCCCCACGCGACCCAACATATAATATAGATGGGTGACGAGTCGTTCGTAGGCCAATCCTGACCTTGAAATTTCCCTTTCCAAATACTGTTCAATCATATCCACCATTTCTCTTACTACGGCTGTTTGCTTGACTGTTTCTTTTAAATCACCTCCCCTAATTTTCATTGTATGAATATGAAGGGCGATGAAAGCTGCCTCATCTATCGACATTTCAATACCTAAATTTGCTTGGATATGTTGAATGGCCCAAAGACCTATTTCAAATTCTTCTTTGTATAGCACCTCAATTTCTGGCAATAATTTATTTTTTAAATAAATTCCTTTTCTTTCTCTTTCAATTGCAAAGGAGAGATGGTCAGTAAGTGCTAAGTGGATGTGGTCATTTAATCTTGTTTCTAATTGGTTTTCTGCATAGGAAATTATTTCCTCTGAAAGGATAAAGTGTACTTCAGGTATACGCATCAGCAACTGTTCAAACTTTTCATTTTCTTTGAGTATAAAAATTTTCTCTATCGCTTTCGGATTGATTAGGTCATTTTTTCGCTTCTGAAAACCAACACCAGACCCGACCACTATCTTCTCTTTATCAGTCTCCTTCACCATGACTGCATTATTATTTAGTATTTTATTAATCTTCATAACAGCCACATCCTTATATCTAAATCTATTGATTAGAAAGGGTGATTAGTATCGACTCTATCGCTTTTACCTCTTGATTGTTTGTCACTGTAAAAGACTGATTTATTTCATTACTATTCGTGATAACCACTGGAGTAATAATACTCTTTGCATGTTGACGAATAAACTCCAAATCAAATTCCATAAGGGATTGACCTACTTTCACTTTATCCCCAGTAGCAACATGGACGTTAAACCCTTCTCCTTTTAAATCCACAGTTTCTAGTCCAATATGAATCAACACTTCCACACCATCTGTTGTTTGAAGACCAATTGCATGCTTTGTTTTAATTACTTGAATTACCTCACCATCAACAGGTGATAATACCTTTCCTTCATGTGGTTGAATGGCTACTCCTTCCCCCATCATCTTTTGACTAAAAACGGGATCTGGAACATCTTCTAACGGAATAATCTTTCCTGATAATGGTGCATGAATTGTTTTTATTTTTTCCTTCTTAAATAACCTTTTTAACATCGTATTCCGTCCCTTCTCGATGGACTCATCAAACTTTTATACCTATGTTTTCCAAAAAGTCCTTTTTTATGATGAGGTAGAATTGAATCAAATGAATATTTTCTCTGTATTTCCAAAGAGGTTAAATCTCCTCCTACTACTTGGATAAAAAAATAATCAATACTATAAAGAAAAAGGCATGGGATACCAAAGAAGCGAATTGATTCCTAGAGTATCTCCATGCCTGATTCAAGTCAGTAACATGTGACCAATATTTAATTATCTTTAATATAGCACTACTTTCTTAAAATTTCAATATGTAAGGGCTTACATTTTATGTTGAATTATAAACATTTTATGAACGGAAAAACAAGAAAAATTTCTATCCGCTTTTCAATATGCCACACCATGGTCATACGGTTGAATGAATCATCGTCTATACTACACTAACTGTACATTATTTCACAAAAACAGCTTGATGTTCTTTATATCGCTTCATAAATACTTCTACATAAGAACATTCTGGAACGATTTTTTTATTTTCTTCCTTTGCATGTGCGACCAATTCTTCTGTTAACTTTTTAGCAATTCCTTGCCCTCGTAGCTGTTCAGAAACGAATGTATGATTAGCAATCAATTTATCCCCTTCTGGTATGAATGTAATTTTTGCTATTGCCTCTTCTTCTGTGTCACCAATGTAAAGTTGATTTGTTCCTTTTTTAATCGTATGCATGTATGATATCCCCTTTCCATCATTGTTTTCTCTATAAATCATAAGAGTGAAAGCATCTATGCTGATTATCTATTTGTCAAAAATTGATTGATTATTTTCACTCCTTACATGTATTATAGATTCATCTTAAAATTTAGCAACTATTCTAATCCATATCGGAGGAAATCAATGATGAAAAAGCGGAAAGTTTTCCTGTTGATTATTTTAATACTGGTATAGCCTTTATTATTACTGTATATTTTTTTTCCAAGGCCTACCATGGAAAAAGGTAGCAGTCGCAAAAGAATTAGAGCATTATCTAGATAAGAAATATGAACAAGAATTTATATTAAAAGAAAAGTATTATAATTTTAAAGATGGGCGTTATGGTGGCATATTTTACCTAAAAAATGAACCTTCTTTAGAATTTAACGCTGATGAAGGTTATAGTGAAAACAAATATGAGGATACCTTTCCTGGTGTTGTTTGGGCGGAACAACTCAACGAAGATATAGATGCCTTCTACAAAGATATTTATCCAGAAATTCACTTATTTGATACAGATTATGTAATTGACACAAAAATCGATATGGTAAAAGGGCCATACATTCCTCGATATGATACAGTAGATGCATTGTTAAGTGTAAGTTTTACAATTAATAAACCATTCGCAGATTCTGATAAGGAATGGAAACAACATGCCAGTTTACTTCAGGAATTGCAAAGGCGCTCTAAAGAAATCGACACATCATTTAATTATATAGATGACGAAAAAAAGATTGAAACCTTTATTACATGTCCAACCAAGACCGACGGAAAAATCAATACAGTTGAGGATGCCAAACAAAAATGTGACGTAAACCACTTTGATTTAGAACCAACCGAGTATATAGAATAAAGAAATTAAAAAAACACCAAAAAAGGTAAACAAAAAGCCATCATAGCAATCTTCATGCCTATGATGGCTCTTCATTATTTATTATTTCCCAAATGCTTCTCCATTTCTTTAAATTGTTTCTCGACGTTCGGGTTTTTATTTGTTGTTAATAAACTAACGATAATGACCGCAATGAAGCTTAAGGTAAAGCCTGGAACAATTTCATATAAAAAGTCGGACAAGTTAGGAATCATCAGCCAAATAATGACAGTCAATCCACCAACAACCATTCCAGCAAGAGCGCCCCACTTCGTCATCCTCTTCCAGTAAACACTTAATAAAATGACTGGGCCAAATGCAGAACCAAAACCTGCCCATGCATTACCTACAATTCCTAAAATGGTATCATTTGGTGTATAGGCCATTATCAAACTAACAATTGCAACAACTAAAACAGAAATACGACCAATAAGCACTAACTCCTTATCAGTTGCTTCCTTTCTAAAAAATGTTCGATAAAAGTCCTCTGTAATAGAACTGGATGTTACTAATAATTGGGATGATACAGTACTCATTATAGCAGCTAAAATGGCAGCTAAAATGAATCCTGTCACATATGGATGAAATAAAACATTCGCAAAAACAATTAACACAGTTTCCGGATCTCCCAATTGTCCTGGCTTGTCTGCAAAATAAGATACCCCGATTAAGCCAGCAGACATTGTACCTATTAATGAAATAGCCATCCAGCTAATCCCTATTCGACGCGCAACTTTTAACTCTTTTACAGATTTAATCGCCATAAAACGAACAATAATATGGGGTTGTCCAAAATAACCTAATCCCCATGCTAAGAAAGATATAATTCCTAAAACAGATGTACCTTTAAACATATCTAGCAAGGTGGGATCAATATTTTTTATATCATTCCATACGGTTTGTGTACCCCCAACATCGGTTAAGGCAACAATTGGAACGATAATTAAAGCCAGAAACATAATAATTCCTTGAACAAAGTCAGTCATACTTACCGCTAGAAATCCACCGAAAAGAGTATATATAACAATAACAGCTACTGTAACAAATAGCCCAACTTTATAATCTAAACCGAATGCGCTTTCAAATAATTTTCCGCCAGAAACCATTCCAGCAGAGGCATATAAAGCAAAAAATACTAATATAACAATTCCTGATACGAACCGAAGAATATTAGATGAATCGTAAAATCGGTTTTCTAAATAATCTGGAATAGTAATCGAATCATTCGCTACTTCTGTATAGGTTCTTAAACGTGGTGCTAATACAAGATAATTAATATACGCACCAACTGTTAGACCAATTGCTAACCATGCACTTGCAATTCCGGTTACATACATTGCTCCTGGTAATCCCATCACCATCCAACCACTCATATCAGATGCTCCAGCTGATAATGCTGTAACTGCTGGACCTAATTCACGACCACCCAACATATAGTCTGATAAGTTGGATGTTTTTCGATAGGACCAAAAACCGATCAATAACATCACTAACATATAAATACCTAACGACACAAATACTTCAAAATCCACCAAACCGCTCCCTCTTTAATTTTGTACGCCTTTATAGTTCATTTTACATGTCACACACCAAAAGCGCAGGTAAAATGTGTCAACGGTTATATAACGTAACATGCCCTACTGATACTTTCAAGGTCAACCGGCCAAAGTGCTCATGCGAAAAACTATGTCCATGTACTATTCTCATAGGAATAAATGCAATTTTAAAAAAGAAACAAGAAAAAAAATCAAAAAATTGAAATAGTCATTTCACATTATTCTAATCCATTATTTCCATTTAGCCAGCTTTCCTTGTTAATAGTTAAAAAATGAAGGGGAAACCTGTTTATCCCCTTCATCCTCCCCTACAATCATGCTGTAGGTACCTTTTTAAACCGATCAAAACGTAACGGATCTACCGGAATAATTGTTTCTTTTTCTGCGACTAACTCTTCTATCAACTTACCTGTTACTGTTGCAAGACTGATTCCATCGCCTTCATGCCCAGCAGCGATGAAAAATCCTGGTACTTCTTCAACAGATGAAACAATTGGTAAATGATCCTCAGTCCAAGGGCGAAAACCAGTATATGCACGAATCATATTGAAATCATTCATTTTTGGGAAAAAGCGAAGTGCCCGTTTTGCCATTGTTTTCACAACATTGATATCAACTCTTCCATCGAAACCAGCAAATTCACGGCTACTTCCTAGTAAAAAGTTCTGACTTTCTGTTGGTTCTAATACTAATGCAACCCCATGTTTTAATGTTTCCGGATCAGCAATTCTCTCACGCTGAAATTTATTCATTAAGTAGCCAAATTCCATTACATTTCGCATCATGACTGGCTTTTGACGTGAACCAACCATAATATGTCCTTTACGTGGAATGATTGGGATATCAATGTCGAGCATTTTTCCTATATAAGGGGCCCATACACCTGCAGCATTAACAACTTTTTCAGCTGTAAACGTACCATTTGTTGTTTCAATAATAAAATCATCTTGTTTTTTTATATTTTTCACTTCTGTTTGTGTATGCAATTTTAACCCATACTGTTTTGCACGTTCTACCAAAGAATAACAATATAAATATGGATTAATTAAAGAATCTGTTTCACATTCTAAACCACCAGGAATATCATCAGCAAAATACGGAGATTCCTGACGAATGTCCTCACGATCTAATACATTAAATTTCAATCCAGCTTCTTTTTGGATTTTCACCCATTCTGTTGCTGCCTCCATTTCTTCATCGTTATCGCACACTAAAATGCTACCTAACTCGCGATATTCGAATGGAATATTTAAATCATCTTTTAAAGCGAGTGTTAACTCCTGACTAACAAGAGACATTTTACTATCAAATCCAGGATCCTTGTCAACGATGGTAACATTCCCATCACAACGAGATGAAGTCCCACTTGCAATATCATTCTTTTCAATTAACATACAATCCATGCCAGCTTTAGAAACATAGTACGCAATGGCACTCCCCATAATTCCGCCACCAATAATAGCGACTTCTGCATGATTTTTATGAGCCATATTCATTTCCCCTTTATGACTAAAATAAGTTATTTACGAATTTCCAGCATTTTTATATTAAAATATTAAATCTATTCTATCATATATGTTAAAATAGCTTTAAATGGAAAGTCAATACTTTAAAAAATTTAAATGTAAGCCATTACATTGATTTTAACATATTATATATAAATAGGGGGATTTTGTAAATGGATAATATCACAATTTGTAGATGTGAAGAAGTAACATTAGAAGACATCAAAAACACAGCAAAAAAATACAACTGTACAGCCCGTGAAATCAAATTGCGTACAAGAGCTGGAATGGGTTATTGTGGTGGAAGAACATGTAGGCCAATTGTTGATACCGTTATGGAACATGTAACAGGTGAAAAGCCAGGGGATAATATTCCATTAAAAGTACAACCACCGGTTCGCCCAGTATCTTTATCTACATTGGAGGGAAAAGAAAATGAAAAATAATCATCGTATTGTAGATCATCCAGTCTTAGGAAGTTTACCAGAGAAAGACTCTATTACATTTACTTTTGATGGTAAAGAATATTCTGGTTTAGCCGGAGACACGATTGCTTCAGCTCTCCTCGCAAATGGTGTTCGCACATTACGCGTCCATGAAGCTAGTGGTAAGCCACGCGGCATCTATTGTAATATTGGTCACTGTTTCGAATGCCGCGTTACAGTTAATAGCACATCTGGTGTTCGTGCATGTTTAACAGAAATAAAAGATGGAATGGTCATTGAAAGTGGAAAACCAGAAGCACAGCCATTTGCATCTAAAAATGTACAAGACTTTCCACGTACATATGCTGAATTTGAAAAAAAGCAAAAAGTGAAAGGAGATAAATAATATGTATGACGTAATCATTGTCGGAGCAGGACCTGCTGGCTTATCTGCCGCCATTCAATGTCGTAAATGGGATATGAATGTCCTTGTCATCGATGAATTTCCTAAGGCTGGTGGAAGACTTCTTGGTCAATTACACCAAGAGCCTAATGGTGAGTGGTGGAATGGAATAGAAGAAACCAAACAATTAACAGAGACAGCTAGTAAATTGAATACAGAAATTCGCCTAGGTATCTCTGTTCATCATGTAGAAAAAATAGATGATGGATTTTTAGTACATACAAATCATGGAGATTTTGCATCGGTTCGTTTATTAATTGCAACAGGTGCAGCAGAATCAGCGGCACCTGTTCCAGGCTGGACACTTCCAGGAGTTATGTCGATTGGAGCAGCACAAGTAATGACAAATGTCCATCGTGTTCGTGTAGGAGAAAAAGGAATTGTGATTGGTATAAATGTCTTATCAGCTGCTATTGCCCGTGAAATGCAATTAGCTGGTGTTGATTTACATAGCATGGTATTACCAGCAATGAACCCTGTAACAAAAGACCATGCTCATCCGAAAAAAGTAATGGATAAATTGAGTCGTATTGCTCATTTAGCACCTTCCGCTTTTCTTCGTTTCGGTGGTAAAGTTGCTAAGGCAAATATTGCAAGAAAACTTGCTACCCAATTTTACCCAAGAAATGGAATGAAAATGTGGGGTATGCCCATCCATTTACGAAAAGCTGTCACCCAAATTAATGGAACAGATCATGTAGAATCTGTAACCATGTTTGATGTAACTGCTGATGGGAAATTGAAAAAGGGAACTGAAAAACGAGTGGAAGTTGATTTTGTTTGTATTGCTGGTGGACTTTATCCACTAACAGAATTAGCAGCTGTTGCCGGATGTCCATTCCACTATTCAGAAGAACTTGGCGGACATATCCCAGTCCATAATGAAGAAATGAAAACACCAATTGACGGCCTATTTGTAGCTGGAAATATTACTGGTATTGAAAGTGCTAAAGTAGCTCGTGCACAAGGGAAAGTTGCAGGATTATCGATTGCCCGGGAAAAATTAAAGGGAATAGCTGATTTGGAATATAAAGTATTACAGGCAATGAATGATGTTCGAAAAACTCGAAATGAAGCAAGCATTCAATTCCATCCAGGTATCGAAGAAGGTCGTACCAAAATGGAAGACGTTTTTCGTGAATCAAAAAAAACAGAAACTGCACTTTAAATATTAAAGCTGCCTCTTTTGTGAGGCAGCTTTATTTTTTGTCTAGAATGGATAATGGGATATTTTCCAAATGGGAATGATAATTTTCTACATTATTTCGGTACTTGTGTTGAAAATTTTCATTATGGAAAAATTGAATGATTTGCTGTTCTATATTCCCTTTTTCTTCATGAACGGGAATAACAACTCCTAATTTTAATAACTCTTCCATATTCAATTTCTCTTGTCCTGGTAATACATGGGATACGAAAATAGGTTTTCGTTTATAAAGACATTCACTTACTGTCACCCCACCTGGTTTCGTTAAAACACCATCCACTTCATCGTATAATTGATTCATCTTTTCTCGTGAAGAAATATATGGGAATGGAGTGATATTTTCTTTTCGATAGGTGTTTAACTTATTGAAAAGCTTTCTGTTTTTTCCACATAATATATAAAAATGAACACGACCTGTGCTTTGTTTTACGATTTTTCCCATATCCCCAACCCCTAAATTACCACCTGTAACAAGAATTTTAATTGACTTATTGGAAGTTTTTCTCTCACTTGTTCGCTTGAACTTCGGATTTATCGGAATTCCGGTGACAAAGATTTTATCCTTTGCTACCCCTTTTTTTAATAAATCATTTTTCACGAGTATGGACGGGGCAAAATGATAATCAATTCCGTCTATCCCCCATACTCGATTGACAAAATAGTCCGTATATACATTGACAACAATTGGATTCCAATTCGATTGTTGTTTTAAACGACTGGCAAGACTAGAGGGTAATGCATGGGTACAAAAAAGAATGTCTGGATGTTTTTCCTTTATTAATCTTTTAAAAAAGGAATAAAAAAAAATACTATAAAATGAATTACGCTTCCTATTTCCATGTTCTCTGACAGAAGATATATCATATATCAAATGGTAGGAAGTTGGAAAGTGTTGAATCCATAAAAGATAGCTTGTAGAAATAACTCGCTCAAGCTTTCCATAACTATAAGATAAAATATCCACTTTCTCATAATGAAAACCTTCATACTGTTGTTTCACTATGTACCGTAATGTATCTGCTACCTGATGATGTCCAGTCGAAATTTGCATAAATGGTAGGAATAGAATATTCAATTTTTATCACCCCTTCTTTACTCAAACCCTGTATTTACCAATGAAACAGCTCTATTACCATGTTATAATCCTTAAAGAGGAGTGATAACATGATTTATGCTGTGATTAGTTTGATCATCATTGGTATCATTTTATATAAAGCATATAAAAATACAGCAGATATCCAAATCAATCATATTAATCTAGATTCCGATATAAATATAGATTCCTCATTATCCATCCTTCATCTTTCCGATTTTCATTTAGAAAATATTTCATTAACACCACATCAATTAGCTAAAAAGCTTGAAGAAAAGAAAATTGACTTCATTGCATTAACTGGAGATTTCCTAGATCGTAAACGAAGCATTCCAAAATTAATTCCCTATTTACAGGTTTTAAACAATACACAGCCGAAATACGGAATATATGCTGTATTAGGAAATCATGATTATGTGTTAAAAAAAGGAAATTTACAGCACCTAATTGATATATTAGAACAACATCATTGTCATGTATTACAAAATGCTAGCCATTCGATAACTATTAACAATAAGACAGTCAATATTATTGGAATTGATGATTTCAGCACCAACCGAAGCAATATTCCTTTGGCATATAAAAATGTAAAAGAAGGGAAAAATATCGTTCTAACACATGACCCGAACATCGTATTAGAAATGAAAGATTATCGTTTTGACTATTTGATGGCCGGGCATTTTCATGGGGGACAAATCTGTTACCCTAAGGCTTATCACCTTGCAAAAATGGGGAAATTACCCCGAAAAAATATCATAAAAGGACTACACACTATCCATGGTGCACCATTTTATATTAATGAGGGATTGGGCCAAACAGGAGTCAATATTCGTATTGGAAGCAGACCGGAAATAAGCTTTCATAATTTATCTATTTCATAATCCAAAAGGAGTATTCACTCCTTTTTTCTTTTACATATACATAACATTACGAAAGATAGTGCTTTTGTAATTGTTCCTTTGACATAAATAAATACATCGGTTCCTCGGAAATGGAGGCATTCGTTAAGATATTAATGAGGAAAAAAGTCCATTTTTTAAAAGAACGATAAAATGGATTCTTGATTGGAACAATTTCGAACCCTAAACGTATTGCCCCCTGATTTAACATGGTAATTCCAAGGATTCCTTTGGCCTTACAGTACTTTTTATTTTCCTCTAAAAATACTGCCAATCCTCCCAATGCTTGGCGAATGCTCCGGTACAAATGAATTGCCTTTTTTACTTCATTGTCTATCGACTGGATTTCTGAAATCAACCGCACATTATGCAAATGAATTTTTATTAATACGTCATTTCTTTTTATTACCGTCCCATCCTCTAAGATAACCCTAGCCCCTTTATAACGTGTCAATCGCACACGAAATATTGTATTTTCCCTTTCCATCCCAGGAACATAACATAGTCGTGTACATTGATAATATATAGGATCCATGATATTCCACAGATTCAGTAAATAACTTCTCATCACAAAGATTCCTTTCATTCTGTATTACATTTATAGTTTGTAATTTACTTAAAGAAATATCAATGGGAATTTTAGGATGTTATGTTAATTTTACAAGGCGTTGATATACAACATGGCAGGATGGAAGAAGTAAAGGCAATTTTATATCAAGCAATTGAGTAATTGGAAATTATTATAAAGCATATTCTTTTTGATGAGACAAATATTAATACTGATTGACCAGTATCAAGGGTTCTTTTCTTGTTAAAAATTTCTTAAAAGGAGATAATACAATGGCAAACAACCGTGGAATGATGACAACGCTTATGGCAGTTGGTGCAGCAGGTGCTGCTATTTATGGAATTCGTAGAGGTATGCAAAATGGGACATTCCAACAAATGGGAAAATCCCTACAAAATATGACTAATAATCAAGGTGTCCAAGAAGTAACAAGTGCATTAGCTAGTACAATGAACCAGGACAGTACTGGGGATGCATCACAATCATCAGCTCAAACGATGGCGCAAAATTTGGAATAAATATAACACCCGATGGGAGACATCGGGTGTTTTTAGTGTTAGTTATAAAGAAAATAATGTCATCATATGGAGTGTGAGTAATAGAACCGAATCAAAGGGAGATGTAAAAACAAAGTATACATTTTTATGCATTCCTGAAAAGCCTAAAAAAAGACACCCAACTATGGATGCCTTCTACTCCACTAATTCATGCTGAAATGCATAAATAACTGCCTGTGTTCGGTCCTGAACCTCTAATTTCCCTAAAATATTACTGACATGAACTTTCACTGTTTTTAATGCGATAAACAACTGATCTGCTATTTCCTGATTTGTTTTTCCTTGTGCCATAAGGAGTAAGACTTCTGTTTCCCGCTTTGTCAATTGTTCATGTGGTTGTTCAATGGGCTTTTCGCGCATTTTATGCATAATTTTCCCTGTTACTTGTGGCTCTAGGATGGATTGCCCTTTATATGTTTTACGAATGGCTTCAGCTATTTCATTTGCTTTGGATGTTTTTAACATATAACTCGTCGCACCTGCTTCTAATGCAGGGTATACCTTATCATCATCCAAGAAACTTGTCACAACGATTATTTTTGCCTCTGGCCATGCTGCTTTTATCTGCCGCGTTGCTTCGATACCATCCATTTCTTTCATTACCAAATCCATCAAGACGATATCAGGTTTTAATTGTAATGCTAATTCCACTGCCTCTGTACCATCATCTGCTTCTGCAATGACTTCCATATCAGCTTGGGCGGATAAATAAGCAGACACACCAATACGTACCATTTCATGATCATCTGCAAATAAAATTTTAATTATTTAAATCACCTTCTTTATGCAAAACAGGAATTTTTACTTCTATTCGAGTTCCTTCACCTGGTAAACTAATCACCTTCAATATACCACCAAGTTCTTCTGCTCTTTCTTGCATGTTAGTTAAACCGTATGAACTTGTTTTTACTTTGTGTACATCAAAACCCGCTCCATTATCAACAATACGCATTATGACATGATCATCACGCTCAATCAATAATACATATAATGTAGAGGCATTTGCATGACGTAATGTATTGGATACTGATTCCTGTAAAATCCGGAACAGTTGATCTTCTACTCCTTTATCTGCATGAAAATCCTCCACTTTCCAATCAATTTCAATTGGCACTTTTTGTGTTAATTCATGGAGTAATTCTTCTGTACCTTCTTGTAGTGACTTTCCCTTTAAAGCAACCGGACGTAAATGTAAGAGAAGTGCACGCATTTCTAATTGGGATTGATGAATCATTTTTTCTACCATGAATAATTGCTTTTTCAAATTTGCATTTTTAGGTGGATTTGTTTCATTGATAGCAGACATCATCATTGATGCTGCAAACAATTGTTGACTAACCGAATCATGTAATTCCCGTGCTAAACGATTTCGTTCTTGGACAACGATTTCTTGTAAGCTTTGCTCACGTTCCGTTGTTCTTTCGGTAACGAGTTTTTGCGATAATTCTGCTTGATGACGTAATTTTCTATATAATTTTTCTATATAATTTTCAATCATTATTACTTCTTTATAGTTAGCCTTCACAGATGGGAGCTTTTGTTCTTTCACTAAAGTTTCTAGTTGACGTTCAACATACTTAAAACGTTGTCTCCAAAATAATCCTGCTGTAAATCCAGTAATCATCCCTAATACAACAGGAATACTAATGATATACACCCAAAAAGGAACATCATACACTTCTTGTTTCCAAAGCTTTGTCCAATCATCAAGTGGAAAGGCAAAAAAGGTAACCCCAAGAGTAAGGAGAATTAACAACAGGTACAACATACTAGAAGTTATCATATTTTTTAAGATAATCTTCATATCCGCTTCACCTCAATATCTCCAGAAAAAATCGAGGTGATAATTTTGACACGTAAGTTTCCTGTCTGGTACCCCTCTGTTTCATATGACAATGTTTGATTCACTAATCGAATATGATGTTGATCGAAAATATGCACCCTACCAAAAACAGAACTATGGTGAATCGATACTTCTACTTCATATGGTACATACACTTCTATATTTCCTACTAAGTGCCGAATCGAAATGATTGCTGTATCATCTGGTAAGAATGTCTGACTTAAATCAATTACCTGATCACCAAATGCAGAATGAATATTAATATCTGTCCACCGATAGGCTTCATCTGGTGTTTCTTGGTCTTTAAATAATTGGTGTTTAAAAATCGGCGTTAATTTGATTAAAGATGATTGAGATGTTTCATCGTGAATTGGCTTGGGCTGAATATACATTGTTTCATTTCTCTTTTTTAAATAATCCCATAAAAATAAAAGTATACTGACTACTAATAAAAAACGCACAGCCATTAAATTCAATACAGCAAATAAGAGACTAATCGTTCCTATCCAGAATAAAATTTTTCCCCATAGTCGATGGTATTTCTTCCAACCGAAGTAAACGAGCACTCCAAAAAACATCGCAGGAATTAACATGCCACCATGGAAAAAAGCTATCTCTACAACGAAGAGAATCACTCCGATAATAATTATCCAGTTTACTGTATCTGTTGAAAGTCGTTGAAACAAGAGATAGCCCTCCTTTACTCTTGATGATGTAAAAAACAGACGTACCTATATATACGCCTGTCTAGTATATCACTTTTTTCTTCTAGCTACATCGCTTAATTATTGTGTATTTTACTGTTCTTTTGCTTCCATTTCTTTTTCTAGCTGCGCGATTTTACTATCAAATGTACTCCGGTAATAAGCACTATTCACTTTATACTCTAAGTCCTCAATATATCTTTCCATTTCGGAAAAACGTGCATATGGCTTGTCGGCAGTATCATGAAGTACACGATTCATTTGATGACTAGCACGCGCGATATTTTCACGTCCCATTAACTCCATTCGACGTAAATGCATGTCCTTTAATTTATGCTTCATTTCTTCATATTTCTGTTCTAACAATTCTAATTGTTGTACAGCTTCCTCACGAGATTGTTTCATTCGATCGGCACGATGTTGATATTCCTCATGTTCTTTTACTGCAAAAGCATGCATTTGTTCTTCGTTAGCTTTTTCAGCAATAGTCGCTTGTTTCAAACGCTTGTCCGCCATATCTTGTGCTTGGTGAAATTCCTTGGTAAACTCGTCTTTTAAACGATATTGTCTTTTGATTAACTTACGCACCTTTTCTGTTTCTTGTTCACTTTGTCTTAAGTAATGATTTAATGATGCGATTGGATTTTTTTGCTCCTTTTTATCTAATAGATCATGTAAATCTGCTGAAATGGTATCTTTTATACGTGTAAAAATATTTGCCATAATGTTTCGCTCCTTTAATCATATTTATGTTCTAAGTCACCTAAAGCTATGTCCAGTTCAACTTATTTCTTGTATCGTATTTTCTATTAACGATTTAATTCCGCCCATTGACGTTCAAAATTGGTAAATGGATCCTCATCCTCTGTTGTGGTTTTAACGACTGGGTCTGTTTGATCTGTTCTCCAATTTTTAAAGATTAGATATAGTACATAGGCAGCGGCAATACCAATAACTGCATACACATTTACCACAGTGAAACTTAAGACAATTAAACCTACAATCACCCAAGCAATTTTACCTACTATCGAATCACTCTTTAAAAACTTCTTAAACACCACATACAACAACCAAACCCCAAGACCTAATAGGACGAGTGGTCCAAGGTTAATTAACAAAATCATTAATGCTGCTAAACCAGCAATAAATAATAAAAATTTCCTCACGTGTTTGTCCCCCTTTCTTAAGCTTAACTTTATTGTAACGAGGATCTAGCATTTTTATAATGAGCTTCAGATATATTTCAGACTAAGACTTAAGACGTATTTTCTCACTTTAGGATTGACGAGTAATTTGCGATGTGTGCTTCTCGCCCGTGGTGATTCCACCGGGCGAGAAGTACACAATTTTAACACCTTTAGGCAGTAGTTATCTTTGAAAATCAGATTATTTTATGGGTTTAGGCAAATTTTAGGATGGAATATTTTTACTCCCTATTCCGTTATCACCCTGCATCGTTTATAATAGAAACTTGATTAATTATTTTTTAAAGAACAGGGAGCAATGATATGTGGTTTATATTTTCGATTCTTACAGCTTTAGCCTGGGGTGGAGCGAATCTCTTTTATAAAAAGGGTACAGATAGTAATGATCCATACAGTCATTTGAAAATCGTGACAATGGTTGGACTTGTCATGGGAGTCCATGCAATCACTTATATGATTGTTAAAGATATTACGTTTGATCCATTTGATATGGTTCGATATTTCCCAGTCTCAGCAATGTATATTTTATCGATGACAATCGGATATATTGGGTTACGGTACATCGAACTGTCTATTGCAGCACCAGTGCAAAACTCTGCAGGTGCAGTGAGTGCCATCCTATTATTCATCTTTTTCCCAAGAGAAATGCATCCTTTAGATATTTTAGGGATTATTATTGTAACGGCTGGGGTCATTGGACTTGCGATGTTGGAGAGAAAAGCAGAGACAAAGGAGTTACATGCACAAAATGTCGTTATTGACAAAAAGTATCAAATTAGTTTTCTAGCAATTACATTTCCAATTCTCTACGCATTAATTGATGGATTAGGAAGTTTCGCTGACGGGATTTACTTAGATGAATTAAAACTGATTAGCGAAGATGCTGCACTTCTAGCTTATGAGTTTACTTTCCTTATTTGTGCGATTCTTGCTTATATCTATGTGAAATTTATCAAAAAGCAGAAATTCGATATTTTTAAAGAAAAGGATAAAGGATTTGCTGCTATTTTAGAAACGGTCGGGCAATTCTTCTATGTCTTTGCAATGGCCAGTAATGCAATTATTGCAGCACCACTTATTGCTGCACATGGTATATTTTCGGTCATTCTCTCGCGAATTTTCCTGAAAGAAGTACTAACAAAAAGGCAGTATATTATGGTCGGTGTCGTTATGCTAGGGATTATCTTACTTGGAGTAACAGGGGAATTATGATACTCACATATATATAGTGTCAACTAAAAATCTTCTATGAATCTACATAGAAGATTTTTAGTTTCTTAAGTCATTATTAATATGTCTTTATCGGTGACGCTTTATATGTTTGAAATTTATCAATTAAGGCGGATGCATTAGAATCTACAGTGATGATGGAACGGTTCTTTTCTTGCAAAAATCCTTGCCCCATCATGTGGTCAAACATGGAAATTAACAAATCATAGTAATGATTGATATTTAATAGGCCACATGGTTTTTGATGCAATCCGATTTGTGCCCAAGTGAATACTTCAAAAAATTCTTCCATTGTTCCTGGTCCACCTGGTAACGTAATAAATCCATCCGCTAATTCTGCCATCTTCGCTTTTCGTTCATGCATCGTGTCCACGGTGTAAAGCTCAGTTAAATGTGAATGTGAGATTTCCCTTTCCTCTAAAACCCTTGGGATGACACCGATCACTTGCCCACCTTCTTTAAGTACGGTATCGGCAAGTACCCCCATAATTCCCACACTTGCTCCACCATAAACCAAGGTGATGTCTCGCTTGGCTAATTCTTTTCCAAGCTCAATTGCTCCATCTCTATATACATCTGAAACCCCATTATGCGAACCACAAAAAACTGCTAATCTCTTCATTATCATTCTCTCCCTACTAAAATGTCTTTGTCCATTATATCGTTTTATAAGATTAAAAAAAGAAAAAAACACCTCAAATAAACAAAGCGTTTCTTTCCAAATTACATTTCTATATTCATATACTTATTTGTCAATAGTAGTTCAAAATCTAATTTTCATCGAAAATATCATCGTTTATCATTCACTCTCTCCGAAAAAACCACTTACTCTCTGGCCGTTCTCGTGGAGTCAGATTCATAATAAAATAACCGATAATTAAAATGAGGATTACAATGGAGTAATATAACGTTTTCAATGCATCATCGTGCTCAACAATGATTAGACGCACCATGGCTGTAATACCAATATATAGGAAGTAACGTAATGGAAAGTGATAGTCTTCTTTAAAATACTTTACAATCATCGCGATAAACTCGAAGTATAGAAAGAAAATGAGGATATTGGCTAAATATAATTGATAATTTGCTTTTTCATCAACAAGAAGAATTTGACTAAAATCAAGCAGTTCTTTCATTAATAAAAATGAAAGGATCATAGCTAAAAACACTAAGGAGATATTTAAGATGATCTGTAAGAGTTTCGGCAATAGTTGCATAAATACTTGGTAGTGTTTTTTTAATTGATCCATAGACAGTATCACTCCCAGTCATTAAATTTATATCTTTGAACAAGTTTATCATAACATGTTTGTCGTAAATAATACGATTGGAATGATAAATTTTACGGAAACAAAAGACCAAATTCGAATGTGTTTCATCTGTATAATGACAATTTGAATAAGGATGTAGAGGTTCCACTTTAAGAAACTCCACTAATAATAAAGTTTCCTTTACAATAAAAACATTCGCTGTTATGATGTGTGTTAGTGATAACTTACATTATTAGAAACATTATATTCCTATAAAATAAGAGAATTTTTTTATTTAATATGTTAGTTATTACTAACTTTCAATATAACAGTAGTATGAGGAGGAACTATATGAGTATGTTAAATAAGCTTAGCAAGCTATTGAAAAAATACCCAGTAAAGTCAATCTTTGTCACACTTATTATAATTATTCTACTAGCAATTGGTACTCAATATGTATACATGGCTACAGGAAACGATACATTGGTAAAAAATAATACAGATGTATATAAGGATAACGTCATGTTAGAAGAGGAATTTGGCGGAGAGTCTATCATTGTACTATATGAGTCAGAAAATTTACTAACCCCTAATAATTTGACACATATGAAAGGATTAGAAGAAGCCATACAAACAAATGATGCTATTTACAGTATTATGAGTCCGGTCACCCTTGTGGAAGAGATTGCTAATAAGCAGTCGGGTAGGTTTAATGAAGGTATATTAGAAATAATTGATGGATTAAATCAAATGGGAAGTAAGCTAACCGAGATTGGCGCGGAGCTTGAGGTTAATGCAAAAAATAATCAAACGATTGATTTTCCAGAACAAGTAAACCTACAGGCTCCCGAATTAGGTAAGACGGAAATTCCTGAGCCTGGCGAATTTGCCTTTCCCGAATTTGAAGGAACACAACTTCCTGAATTTGAGGAAATCAATCTCCCAGATATGGAAGGACAAATGACTGAGTTAAATAAGGGATTCTCAAACATAATCGATGCTCAGAAAAACTTGGAAGGTGGTACAAAAAATCTTGTCGATGGATATGCCAAATTTGGAAATGAGACCAAGTTGTTGGGAGAAAATTTACATGCTTTAGCCGAACAATTACAAGATAATCCCGAGAAAAAACAGTTACAGGAAGTTAGCAAAGGTTTGAGTCAACTTTCCAAACAAATGACACAGATATCTGAGGACACCTCCACCCTTCCAGGGATTCCTTCCCAAACGATTAATGGATTGGAAACTATACAACAGAAACTAAGTGAACAGATAAAAGAACAAAATGAGCAACAGGAACAAATACAAAAAAAGCAAAAGCACACTCAGGAACAAATGAAGGAGAAATTGCAAAAAGAACAGGAAAAGAAAGAAGAACAGATAAAGCAAAAAACTCAAGAGGAACAAGTAGCGAAGAAAGAAGAAATGAAGAAAAAAATGGAAGAACAACAAGCACAGAAAGAAGCACAGGTGAAAGAACAGATGCTTGCGCAACAGGCTGAAAAAGAAAAACAAATGCAAGATTTTCAAAAAAAGATGAAAGGTAAGCAGGAAGAACAAGAAGAAAAATTACTTACACTCGGTAAAGGTTTAGTGGAAATGGGTGAAAAAACACAAACGATTAGTGAAAATTTGGAATCCATTCATGAATATTCGGATATTATGACGCCAGGATTACCTAAGAAACAAGCTACACTGAATAACATGATCTATGATGATGGGAAACTTCGCTCTATATTTGATGAGGTTGTTGTGGATGAACAACATATGTTAATGATGATTAAATTTAAAGGTGGTACAAATGACGCTACAAAAAGTGAGTTGGTTCGTACCATTCAATCATATTTAAATATGGAGGAGTCTGACGACTTAACTACAATTGTATCGGGAAAGCCAGTTCTTGATGATTCCATTCGATCATCGATGAAGAATAGTATGCAAAAAATGATGGGACTTGCGTTATTGATTATGGTGATTGTTTTATTCTTCGTCTTTAAGGTTCGTTGGCGCATAATGCCGTTAGTTACTGTTTTAATAGCGGTTATTGGAACGGTAGGTTTAATGGGTTGGCTACAAATACCAATTACAATGGTTTCGATGGCTGTTTTTCCAATTTTAATTGGGCTTGGTATCGATTATGCCATTCAATTTCAAAATCGCTATGCAGAAGAAATGGCTAAGGAGGATATCAATGAGTAATCAAAAGGATAGAGTGAAAAAAAGTTTATATCAAACAATTATAAAGATGGTTCCAGCCGTTTTCACTGCGTTAGTTGCTACAGGACTTGGATTTATTGCATTATATACATCACCTGTACCAATGATTCAGGATTTTGGTAAAATGTTAACCATTGGTTTAATAGTCAGTTTCTTTTTAGGTATATTTTTCTTAATTCCACTTCTATTTACTAGAGACTACTTTTTTAGTAGTTCAAACAAAAAGGTACAAAACAAACTGAAAGAAAAGGAAGGAAAACCTTCAAAAGTAGATTTAATTCTTGATTGGTTTACGAGGAAAACAATTGCTTTTCGTTGGTTGATTATAGGATTAGCATTAGTAGCGGCAGTATTTGGTATTTGGCTAGATATAGATGCTGGAGTAGAAACAGATGTAGAAACATTTATGCCTCAAGATACACAGGCATTAAAAGATATACACAAATTACGTGATGTAGTCGGGTCAACAGATCAAGTCTCCATTGTATATCATGGGAACGATATTGTTTCAGATAAAGTCATCTCATGGGTGGATAATCTGACAGAAACACTTGCACTTGAATTTCCGGAAGCCATTGTTGATACAAAATCTATTACAAGTGTTGTGAAACAAATGAATGATGGGAAACTACCCGATCAGAAATCCTTTCATGAACAAATCACCGATTTACCAGAAGAACAGTTAAAATTATTTATGAACGAGGACCAAACAAAAGGAGTTATTACAGTCGGCATCAAACACTTGGAAACGGAAGAATTACAGCTTTTTGTAGATGATTTGGATACTTTCCTTAAGAAAAACAAATTGGATAAAATGGAAACAATTATCACAGGAAAATCTGTTCTAGATATTGAGATGATTAAGGGATTAACGACTGGTAGATATCAAATGACTTTACTTGGCATGGGGCTTGTATTTTTCGGTCTGCTATTCATTTACCGTCACCCAATTAAAGCCTTTATTCCATTGCTACCGATTCTGTTTATTGTTGGTTGGTCTGGTTTAGCAATGTACTTTTTGGATATCAGTTACACACCATTAACAGCTACATTAGGTGCCTTAATTATTGGTATAGGTACAGAGTTTACTGTACTAGTGATGGAACGATTCTATGAGGAAAGAAGAAATGGTCGTCTAGCTATAGATGCTATTCGGATTACGAATAAAAAAATTGGTAAAGCAATTTTCACATCCGCATTGACTACCATTGGTGGTTTCAGTGCACTACTCGCATCTGATTTTGTCATTTTAAATAATTTCGGTAAAATGACTTTAATCAACATATCATTTGCGTTGATTTCAACAATCGTTGTTATGCCATCCATCTTGATTATCTTAGATAGATTTGTCAAAATAGAATAGGTACACTAGGTATATCTCATTAACAAAATTTTATTCTTAGTTTACTATTTAATAGTCCCTACCACTCAGGATTTACTATCGATGAATAAAAATAATGAAGCAGGGGTGAAAAAGCTTGCGTGATACAACAGATAGAATCCTTAAAGGAGCAATTTCTGTTTTTATAAAAAAGGGATTACAAGCGACAACCCAAGAAGTTGCTAAGGAAGCAGATGTCGCGGAAGTAACCTTATATCGCCGGTATTCTACTAAAGAAAACCTTTTTTTTACAGCAATTAGAAATGTACTAGAAAAAAAGTTCGATTCCCAAATTTTGGAAATTGCAAAAGAAACAGATACCAAAACTTTCCTCATTCATATTATAGAAAATAGATTAGATCTTTTAGAGAAAAATAAGGATTTAATAAAAATGCTTCTATCCGAAAATTTAAGGGGAAATTTGGGAAATGATCTTAATTTACCAGAAATTATTTTTTCAAGTTTAAAAAAAGGCTTGGACTACCATTTTAAACTTATAAATCATCCGATTGATATAGACTTTTGTGCAAGACAATTGGGTGGAATATTTTTAAGTTATATTGTTCTGCCAAATAACAAAGATTTTAATAAATTGACAACGCAAGAGAAAAAAGAAATAGCGAAAAAACATGCAAAGTCAATACTTGCCACTTTATAGGACTGGAATTATTATTAGAAGTTATCATCATTTCCATTCCAGAAGGGGTAATTTCATCCTTTACAGAATACGCATGGAATAGATACTAATTCCCTTTATGACCCTTATCTTTTCTCACCGTTGAAGTAAAAATATGGGATAATTTCAGATAAAATAAAGCTTCAATCAGTGGGATTTTCTTTTATCCCCACTGATTGTTAGCTGAACTAACCGAGCAATAAATAAATGTCTTCTAGTGTTATAGATTATTCATCCTTTACTATCGAATACATTTTTAAATCTTGGTGTTTTCCTTTAATGAACATTGCTTTTCTCATCGTCCCTTCCAATGACATGCCACATTTTTGCATCACTCGTTCAGAGGCGATATTTTCTGAAAAACATTTTGCTTGAATGCGTATTAAATCCATCTGTTTAAATCCAAATTGGATGATTTCTTTCGCTGCTTCAGTTGTCAATCCTTTCCCCCAATAGTCTGATGACAGTACGTAGCCAATTTCAGCTACTTTATGCTCTGGCTTCCACCAAACAAAATCAATTGTACCAATGAAATTGCCATTTTCCTTATATTCCATTCCCCATGGTGCTACTTGTTTTTCTTTGTATCGTTTTTGAATATAATCCATAAATGCTTTTGTATCATCTACTGTTACATGTCGATTCCAAAGTACGTGCCGTGTTACTTCTTCACTTGATCCGTATTCAAAGATCGCTTCCGTGTCAGCTTCTGTTACTTTTCTTAAAATGAGTCGCTCTGTTTCTAGTATCGGTAAATTCCCATAAATTTCCTCAATCTCCATATCTTTCTCCCCCATTTAAGTAAATTTCTACTATAATATAGCAAAAATAGCTATTGGGCAAGATTTTTTTAGAAAATTCCTTGACCTTTACGTTACGTATAGGTTTAAGATGAATATGTCAGGAGGGATACAATGGAATATACCGTTAGTCAATTAGCAAAAATTTCAGGTGTTTCTGGTCGCACACTTCGTTATTATGACCAAATTGGATTACTTAAACCCACACGAGTTAATTCATCTGGTTATCGTATTTATGGTCAACAAGAGGTTGATTTACTACAACAAATATTGTTTTATCGGGAATTAGATGTTCGTTTAGAGGATATCAAGGAAATTGTCCATGTGCCTTCTTTTGATCAAGTTTCCGCTTTAAAACAACATTATCATCAATTAAAAGAGAAACGTATCCGACTTGACAAGATTATTGCGACCGTGGAAAAAACAATTTCGAATAAAGAAAGGGGTATTTCGATGAAAGATAACGAAAAGTTTATCGGATTAAAAAAGCAACTAATAGATAGAAATGAAGCGAAATATGGTAAGGAAGTTCGTGAGAAATACGGGGATGATCAAGTGAATACAAGTAACGCAAAAATGTTGGGGCTATCGCAAGCAGATTTTGCTAATTGGGAAAAAATTGGAGAAGAAATCGGGGAACTACTACCAAAAGCATATGAAACACAAGACCCAACTAGTGATATTGCTCAAAAACTCGCTAGAAAACATAAAGAGTGGCTTATGTACACATGGCCGAATTACACGAAAGAAGCACACGCAAACCTTGCTGAAATGTATGTAGCAGATGAACGGTTCACTGCACATTATGACCAGTATGTGAGAGGTGGAACAGAATTTTTGCGGGATGCAATATTATATTTTTTAGGGATGGATTAAATAATATTCGTGCCCGAGTTTGCTATTTTTTTACAGAACCGGGGACGATTAAATGATATTCGTTCCCGATTTTGCTGTTTTTCACAGAATTGGGGACGATTAAACCATATTCATTCCCAGTTTTGCCGTTTTTTACAGAATTGGGGACGATTAAACCATATTCATTCCCAGTTTTGCCGTTTTTTACAGAATTGGGGACGATTATAGGATTTGCGTTTGTGGCGGTGAACTTGAGAAAGTACACCGCCCAAAACACAAATCCATCAGCAAAAGTTGCATCCCTAGCCACAAAAGTCTTACCAATACAAAAGTATTAACGATTTCCTTCTATTTTGCCTAACACTTCTGGTAACAATTGAGCAAAATCACTGGCAACCATACTTGTTTCACTATATTTTTCTATCCAAATATCTGCACATAACCCATGGATATAAACAGCATTTTTTACAGCGTCTTGATAATTATCGTGTGTTGCCAGCATACTAACAAGCATTCCTGTTAGTACATCCCCACTACCACCTTTTGCGAGACCACTATTTCCAGTAGGATTTACAAATGTTTCTCCATTCGGAAAAGCAATAATAGAATACTTACCTTTCAAAACAACTGCCAGATCATACTTTTTGGAAAATTTTCGTGCTAACTTGATTCGATTTGCTTGAATCTCTTTGACACTTCTTCCAGTCAATCGACTAAATTCACCTGGATGAGGTGTGATGATAACCGGTCCTCTTGCATGCCAATCTTTTCGTTCCCGTAATGCACCAGCATCAATCACGAGTGGAATATCTAATTTCATCAATTCATCCACTGCTTTTTGTGCCTTTGTTATATCGGCTATTCCTGGTCCAATCCCTGCTGCGATTATTTTTTCTGGCACTTCTCCTTCACTTATTGTTTCTAATCCATTTAGCATGAATGTCGCCTCTGGAACCCTGGATGCAATGGTTGTTGCAGCTAGGTGAGATGTAGCCATGATTAATTTACCTGTTCCACTTCTTATCGCTCCTATTGCTGCAAGGACCGCACTCCCAGGCATTTCGTCACTGCCTGCAACAAGTAAACTTGTTCCAAATGTGCCTTTATGGGCTGCATCATTTCGTTTAGGGAATGTTTTCCATACAGATTCTTCTGTTAATAGATTCACATTACTTGTCTGTTTTAATCCAATAGAAACAACATCTGTTTTCCCAAAGTATTTTCCTGATGGTAAGAGAAATATTGAAGGTTTATACCCATGTAACGAAAAGGTATAGTCCGCTAAAAAGGCATGATTCAGTTGTATATTTGGTTGCTCACTTTCTTCACTTACTACGAGATCGCCTCGATCAGCTTGTACACCTGAGGGAATGTCCACTGCAATACGCAAAGCATCTTGCTGATTACACCACGAAACGACGTTCTTCACATCTGAACGTAATGGCAATTTCGTACCGATTCCAAGTAAACAATCAATAATGACATCATATCTATCATTTGTATTCCATTTTTCAACGGTAAAATCTTGCTGTAAATAATAATCCAAATGTTGTTTTGCTGTTTTTGTCTTTGGTTCACTAAGTGGAAAAACTAACGAAACATGAAATCCTGCTTGCTTAAGATAACGTGCCAAAACAACTCCATCTCCCCCATTATTTCCACGCCCGCATAAAATAAGGGTTTGATTTTCTTTTTTTAATAGAGGAGATATTTTTTCAAAAAGCCCTCGACCAGCATTTTCCATTAATGAAAACAGAGAAAAACCTTGTTCAGATGCTTGATTATCAATTTTTTTAATTTGTTCTGCTTGATGTATATACATCTTATTCACATCCTATTATAATTAAAAAAAATTATTCGAATGGATTCTACTTATAGTATAACAATTAAAAACGAAGCATGATTAATCTTTTAGAGCTAGAGAGAATGAAAAAAGCTGAAGTTCATGTCCATAGAACTTCAGCTTTTCATTTACTTTATCAAGGCATCATCCAAAGATTCTGTCACTAAAATAATTCCCTGTTTTAATATATCTACCATTTCTTTTAATTGTTCTTTCGTAGTAGTAAGTGGTGGCATGAAGACTATAGTATCCCTTCCTACTGGGCGGGTAAGCATACTCAATTCACGCATTTTTAATGTTGCATGATAACCTATTCGTTGTTCAGATGGAAATGACTGTTTTGTCTTTTTATCCTCCACCAACTCAATTCCACACATAAGACCATGTTGCCTTACATCCCCAACATTTTCTAACTCACTTACCTCTTCTAAAAGTTCTGTAATATATTTCGCTTTCTCATTTGTCTTTTCTACCAAATTTTCTTTTTCAAATATCTCTAGATTAGCTAGTGCTACGGCGCAACCGAGCTGGTTTCCTGTATAAGAATGTCCATGGAAAAATGTCTTCATTTCACTATATTCTCCGTAAAATGCATTATAAATTTCTTCAGTTGCCAAAGTTGCTGCTACTGGTAGATAACCTCCTGTTAATCCTTTAGCTACCGTCATTAAGTCTGGTTTAACGTCTTCGTGTTCAACGGAGAACATTTTTCCTGTTCGACCAAAACCTGTTGCAACTTCATCAGCTATTAATAAAATATTAAATTCGCGACATAATTGTTCTACCTCTTTTAAATATCCTTTTGGCATAACATTCATTCCACCAGCACCTTGCATAATCGGTTCCACTGTCATCCCTGCAATTTCTTCATGACGTTCTTCAAAAAGTTTGCGGAGCTTTTGGATACTTTCTTCCTTTACTACTTCTTCATCTTGGGAAGAATGACGATAAATGACTGGATAAGGGATGACTAGTGCATCAAAAAGTAAGGATGTATATACTTTATGATACAATTCAATGGATCCAACACTCATTGTACCGACTGTGTCACCATGGTAGCCATTACTTAGTGTAACGAACTTTGTTTTGCCTTTTATCCCTTTATTTTCCCAATACTGATAAGCCATCTTTACAGCTATTTCTACCGCTGTTGCACCACTGTCTGAATAGAAAACACGGGTTAGATCACTAGGTGCGATATCGACTAATTTCTTTGCCAATAAAATAGAAGGAACATTTGCCGCACCTAATAATGTGGAGTGCGCGATTTTATCTAATTGCTCCTTAATTGCATCATTTAGCTCTTTTTTCGAGTGTCCGTGAACATTTAACCATAAGGAAGAATAACCATCCAAGTACTCTTTTCCGTCAATATCTTTTAATATGACTCCATCTGCTGATTCAATGATAAGCGGATCACGCTCGTAATCTGTCATTTGTGTGAACGGGAGCCACATATGTTTCTTACTTAGTTCCATTAATTGTTGTGAATCCATTTTTAAACGCCTCCAATATAATTTCAATTTTCCAATCTTGAAAACAAGCATTTACATTTTCCATAGATTCTTCTGTCATACCAGCAATAAAAGGTACCTCACAAATTATCGGAATCCCTGTTAATCTTTCAATCATCTGTTTATTATCATGAGTAACCTCTTTATCATCTTCCTGGAGATGATTCATAATGATTCCTGCAATTGGTATACCACGAGATTGGAGTGCTTCCACTGAAAGCACGGTATGATTGATTGAACCAACACCCGCATGTGTTACTAAAACGGTTGGGATACGTAATTTTTCTAACCAATCAATCACACAGTATCCATCCGTTGTTAATGGAACAAATAATCCACCTGCACCTTCTACAATTGTTCCATCCGCTTGATTAGCCAGAAGCTGTATATTTCTTTCAATTAATGAAAAATCAATTTGGACATTTTCATACTTAGCAGCTAAATGGGGTGAGCAAGCTTTTTTTAAAAGGTATGTACACTGATCCTTTAGTGCATCCAATTTATTTATTATGCTGTAGACATATGGATCTGGCGCTCCCCACTCCCCATCATGATATTCTGCACCAGATTGAATTGGTTTATAAGGAATAAACTTTTTTCCATGGTCATTCAAAAATCGGACAAGCAAAGAAGTAACGACTGTTTTTCCAATACCGGTATCTGTACCAGTAACGAAAATGGATGTCATTTTACCCTCCTCCTTAAAAAATATTTTATATATATTAACCTATTATTTTTTATGTTAACATATAAATGTAATGTGAACAATATTAAAATAGGAGGGAATACTTTGAAAATTAAAGACATGATTATTTGTTCTTTATTTGCTGCATTAATGGCTGTTGGCGCTAATGTGGCGCCATTTCTTACGATTGGAGGGATTCCAATTACACTGCAACTATTATTTGCAATCTTAGCAGGTGGATTGTTAGGAAGTAGATTAGGTAGTCTTGCAATGGGATTATATCTATTATTAGGATTAATTGGAGCGCCAGTTTTCGCGCAATTTAGAGGTGGAATTGGGAGTATTTTAAGTCCAACATTTGGCTATGTTATTTCTTTTATTTTCGTTGCTTATGTTGTGGGTAAACTCCTCGAAAAAGAAAGTGTGTCCCGTGTTCATTACATCAGTGCAGGTATGCTCGCTATTATCGTTAATTATATTATCGGAACGAATTACACATATTTTGCTTTAACATTTTGGGCTGAGGCGCCTGAAGGATTTAGTTATATAGTAGCATGGTCATGGATGGGTGCTTACTTACCAATTGATATCGGTGTAACTATTTTTGCACTTATTATGGTTCCAAAATTAAAAAAGGCGTTAAATTATAGGCCGGAAGTAAAACAAAAAGCTGCATAATTTAATAGGTGCAATAACGATTTAGTAGTCTCAACCTTTATAGGTGGGACTACTTTTTAATACCTATTTCCCTAACAGATAAAATACCTCCTACAAGAATGTAAGCTTCAGGAAAGAAATATCGATTTTTGCTCATCTTTTCATCCATGTGGACATTTAGTCGTACTAATTAAAAAATGAAAAATTCAGCGATTTCTTTATTTCTTTCTAAATATTAGCTATTGTAATATTAATAGAGAATACTCACCTGTAATGTATACATTCAGTTTCTCTTAGGAAAGGAGAATGATAATGACCTATGAATTAAAAACGAAAGAAACAGATAACAGTGTCATTGAGTTTATTGAATCTGTGGAGAGCCCGCGAAAAAGAGATGATGCCTATCAATTATTAGATATTTTCACGGAAACAACTGGATATGAAGCGAAAATGTGGGGACCAAGCATTATTGGTTTTGGAAAGTATCATTATAAATATAAGTCAGGTCATGAAGGTGATGCACCATTAGTTGGTTTTTCCCCTCGGAAAGCAAGATTCAGTTTATATTTTGCTACGGGAGATTCAAAGCGAGAAGCGCTATTAAAGGAATTCGGTAAACATAAAACTGGTAAAGCATGTGTTTACATCAATAAAGTAGCTGATATTAATGTCGATATTTTAAAAGAATTAATCAATCAGTCCGTATCTTTTTTAAAAAATCTCTATCCAGAATAATAACCCTCCATATATACTAGGACAAGGAATGTAGCAATTCCTCGTCCTATATTTATTACGTCCGGTAATCTAGAAGAACCCACCGAAAAAATTCCCTAACCATATAATTTAATATGACTATTCCTTTCCTATTCCTAATGGCAAATTGTCTACCAGACATTGAAAAGCGATAACGAAAAGGTACATACCTATTTTTAAATCGAACGAACTAAACGAATAACAGCCCATCTAAATCTAAAACTTCAATTTTCCTCTGTCCTTTTTGTTGAATATAGCCTTGTTCCTCAAATTGGGTTAATCTGCGGCTAAGTGTTTCGGGTGTTGTTCCTAGATAGGAAGCGATATCTTTTTTACTCATTGGGAGTTCAATATCATTTCCTTCATCCCTTTTTCTCTCTAAACATTCTGCTAGAAATAGTGCAATTCTTGTTTCTACTTTTTCTGTAGCAAAACGGGTTGATTGCTTTTCGGATGTTTCTAGTCGATTCGCAAACTCTGTTAAAATTTCAAGAGAAATGGTCGGATATTTTAATAATAAACGGTGTAAATCTTGTCTTCGGATCATGCATATTTCTGTGTCAACCATTGCTTCTGCAAATGATTCATGGATAGAGTCTTGAAACAAAGCTAGTTCCCCTGTAAAATCTCCCGGCAATAATATCCGGACTAGTTGTTCCTTTCCTGCTTCTGTTAGATGGTAGATTTTTACTTGCCCTTGATGCACAATATATAATGCATTTGATTTATCCCCAGCATGGTATAAAGTTTCTCCCCGTTTTACTGAGATGCTTTGGACAACTTGCATAATTTCCTTCATTTGTTCGGATTCCAAATGATTAAATATCGGGACAAGTGAAACACATGCCTCCTGACTATGAAGTGAACAATGTTTTGTCACAAAATCTCTCCTCTCATTCCGTTAAAATGATATTTTTTCCGCATTAAATGTTTCCTTTTTTTGCTTCTCTTTTTTCCTTTTAAAAATCATTAATCTCATACCGTTAAGAATTACGTCTAACACACTTGCTTCATGTATAAACATTCCTGATGCTAAATGAACTGTTCCGTTTAAAACTCCAATTAAAAAAGTACAACAGTACCAACTGCAATCCAAATATTTTGCTTCATATTACGCATGCTTGCCTTCGATAAAGAAAACACATGGGAAAATTGCTCTAATCTATCTGCTATTAAAATGATATCTGCTGTTTCCATGGGTATAGCCATACCACTTTACCCCAATATCAGCAGTTGCAATAGCAGGTGCATCATTTACACCATCCCCTACCATTGCTACAATATGTCCTTCTTCCTTCAACTTTTTCACATATTCGATCTTTTCTTGTGGTAATAATTCTGCATAAAACCCATCTAAACCGAGTTTTTTAGCAATTAATTCCACATAACCATTATCTACTATCGTACCACTAAACACATCGGCATCCGTATTTTTCCATACTGGGACAGACTCTCCTGTAATGGCTGCTTCTTTAATTGAAGCTTCTCCAGCGACAAAATTCTCCTCCACCGGAATTTTCCCACCCACATGGACAATTAACCGATCTCCTTTAACCACCTGTTCAGCTTATACAAACATGTACAAATAAAAATCAAATTGGATGAGAAGTCTTCCATTTATTTTACAGATTAGGTACAAAGCCAAGGTGATGATATACACATCACCTGTTCTATATACCAAGCATTCCAAGTAAAATAAAAATAGCTACTCCAAATACAGTTGCCATAGAACTCATAAATAGTCGCTTCTCACGTTCTATATTTGACATCCCTTTTAAGAAAGCATCTACCATTAAAATTAAAACAAATACAACAGGATAACTGCATATGAATGTCACCATCTTATTCGTCATTGGATTAAAGTCTATATTATTAGATACTAATATCATCAATATAATTAATATTAAAAGCATAAAAGAACCAAATATTAAAATAAAAAGTGGATTTTTCCATATTCCTGTTTCCAGAAAAGAAGGATATTTTCCTATTACAATACTCAAAACGAGATAGATAGTAATCGTCACAACAAAAGTTGCTAAAATAAAAATAATACTATTGAAATATGTTGTGACGGGATTTATCTTGCTTTCAATCATAAAAAATATTACTGGTATTACAAGAAGGAATATTAGTAAAAATAATTTTGTTTTTATTGTTTTATTCAAAGGAAAGCACCTCATTTTTTTTGAAATACCCTATTTTATTCATTATATCAGTGGGATTCACAAATTAAATGTTTTTTTAGTTTTCCCTTCAAATTAGTGAGTTCTATCACAGAAATAATAGGTAATTTGCATTATGATAAAGATAATCGATAACAAGGAGGGCAATTTAATGAATACATTTACAGCTGAGCATACACCAGCATCCATTGTAAAAACATTTCCACAAGCTAGTGATTTATTTAAGAAACATACGATTGATTTCTGCTGTGGTGGTGACAAACCCCTTAAAGAATCATTTAAGGATCAAAACCTTCCAGAAGAAGAGATTTTAACTGAGTTAAATACAGCATATAAAGAATGGAAAAAAGAAGATCATGACATTATTGATTGGGATGCAGTTCCACTATCCAAACTCGTTGATCATATAACTAATACACATCACGCATATTTGGAACAGGAACTTCCAGCATTAGGTGAATTTGTAACGAAGATTTTCCGTGTGCACGGTGCAAGACATCCACACTTAAAAGAGTTACATCGTTTGTATAACGAATTCAAAGTTGAAATGGAAGAGCATACGATTAAAGAGGACAATGAAGTATTCCCATTAATCAAAGAGTATGAAAAAAATCCGAGTGATGAATTACTACAAAAAATAAGAGTAGCAAATGGTGACTTAGAAGATGAGCATGATGCTACAGGAGATTTAATAAAACAAATGAGATCTATTACAAATGGATTTGAAATTCCTGTTGATGCATGTGGATCATACCGAATGACGTATGCTCGGTTAGCCGAGTTGGAAGAAAATACATTCCAACATATTCATCTAGAAAACAATATTTTATTTAAACGTCTTTAATAAAAGCCTTTTTCTAAAAGGTTGTTTCCTTTAAGTAAAACTTGAAAAATCCAAGTGGAGTTTTACTCCATTTGATCCTTAGTTACACTTATTTTAGCGACATAACTCCCACCTAGTAATCAGGGGTTTTAGTAACGCTAAAATAAATCCATTATTTATCACTAACGCGTATATCATCTATAGGGGAACCTCCCTTCCTCTATAGATGTTCATGCAAACTTAAAGACCAGTTTTACTACACCTCAAACGAACAGCAATACTGTATCTTTAAGTTTGCATATATCCTTTTTTTACTGTTTAAATGCATAATCTTTTTCCCCTAAAATTATCTTATGTTTAGGGGGTTTTTTTTATGGTTTTCTATTTTCACTTCAGAAAGGGAATGATTTCCTAATATCATCGATCATCCGGTTTCATATTTTCCATTTTTAAATAAAAACGATTTTTCATGGATAAATGTCTATCTTGACGTATTCCACTTCTTTCCCTTTCATACCTTGCCTCAAAATACATTAGAAAAGGGATGACTCCTAACACATATTGCGCAGGTGAAACAAGTTGGTATTCTGGCGCGTATTTTTGTAATAACATCGGAAAAATATAAATAAAGCCAATTAAGACAAACAAATGAATTATTTCTTCATCCAAAAAGGATGATCTTTTCTTGATTAATGACCGTAAAGTTACAAATATGGCATCTGGAATCCTTTAAATCAGTATTAATTCATAAAAAAAAACATGACTTAAAATCATGTAATTTTTTCATCCTATGAACATACGTAAGAAAACTAGTACATCCAAGATATGTATTTCCTGAACATTATTAAAATGATTGTTTTGGCTAGAATAATAGTCTTTTTTTATTATTTCTATGTAATAGCGTTTACTTTTGTCACGTAATCATATAACCTATAAAGTAGTGTTTGCATTTTAAAAACCCTTTTAAAGCGGAGAAAAAGACATACCACCAGAAATCATACAAATTATTGTAGAAAATAATGGGGGGTTATTATCTTTTGTATAGGGTTCTAAGAATTGCAAGTGCCTTTATAGGTATTATTATTGGAGCAGGGTCTGCTTCTGGGCAAGAAGCATTGCAGTATTTTACTAGTTTTGGCCATATGGGTACGGTTGGTATTATATTATCCACTGTATTATTTGCTTATCTAGGGATGGTTTTAACTAAAATAGGTAGTAGATTACAAACTGTTTCCTATCGGGATGCCATTTATACAATAAGTGGGCGTTATCTCGGAATAATTGTGGATGCAGTTATTTTATTTACACTGTTTGGTGTCGGTGTTTCTATGATTGCAGGTGCGGGTTCTTTAATAAATCAACAATTTGGGCTTTCTCCTAGCACCGGTAGTATAATCATTGCGATCATAATTATACTTACGATGATGTTGAATGTAAACAAAGTAATTTCAGTAATTGGTAGTGTGACTCCGTTATTAATCTTCGTTATCGTCATCGTCTCCATCTATAGTCTATTTACAATGGAAATGAGTTTCACTGAATTGGAATTCATTGCAAAAAAAATAGACACATCCTTACCAAATTGGTTTGTCTCCTCTATCAACTATGTATCTTTTAATATTGCTGTTGGTGCAGGCATGTCCATCGTCATGGGTGCTTCTGAGAAAAATGAGCGTGTTGCGGCTCTAGGTGGTCTACTCGGTGGTTTAGGAATTGGTGTCTTAATTGGATTAACCCACTTAGCAATCTATTCGAAGGTTGATGTTGTTACATCATATGATATGCCATTATTAAAAATTGCCAACGATATCTCACCTATATTAGGACTCTTCATGTTTATTATTCTACTTGGGATGATCCTTAATACAGGAATTAGTATGTTCTATGCTTTTGTAGCCAGGTTTTTTGATCTAGAAGCGAAATCTTTCTACATTGCAACGGTCATCATTGTCCTAATTGGATTTGCGGCTAGTTTTGTAGGATTTACTCAATTGGTTTCTAAATTGTATTCTTTAATTGGATATCTCGGTTTTTTCCTAATGATTGCCTTAATACTTGCACCGATTACATTACGAAAATTAAAATAGTAAAGAAAAAATCTATCCTATAAGTAGATAGGAACACCTATTACTTATAGGATATTTTCTTAATTAAAACCAAGATATGTCAAGAAATGTTATGTCATAAAGTCATACTTCAATCAATGGTGGTTTTCTTCATCCCAAACTGAGTGTTAGCACCATAAGGGTATGATGGAAAGGTCCTTGAATGGTCAAATCACTCATACTTAGAATGATCAATTAATTTATCCTGAGCATAGTAGAGAAGTATACTTAGTGCAATGAATAAGAAACCCCAACCTAATGCACGTTGTTCAATAACTAAATAATTATTACATAACTGGTCTTCGGCAAATAAGTACAGAAATCCCATACCGGTATAAATTATGCCAATCACAATTAAAAAGATACCTTTTGCACGTTCACTTAATTTCCCCCAACTATCTCGTAAGGGAACTCCAGCCAAAAATGGCCAGCTGATAAACTTAAATACTTCTACATATGGTACAGTTAAAGCTTCATCCATTGTTCTGGGGAACAACCAATAAATGATAATAATCATAAATAATAAAATACCAGGAATTCCATTGGCATTCCATTTTTCAAAAAAGCGAGGAAATTTTTCTTTGAAATAAGGAACCATCAGCATACCAGCTATCCCCAATAATGGCATTTGCATGTGCATATGAATGCTCATGATTGATTCCGATAATTCAATTACAGGCGGGACCATTAGAAATAGAAGTAGTATTAATCCATACTTTGCTTGTTTCATTGTGTATCCCCCGCTTCTTTTTCCAGAATTTCTGTGACTTTTTCTACTGCTTCATCTGTTTCGGTAAAATCTAATACATCTGTTAAATATCCCTCTGGGTTAACTAAATAAAATGCAGAATTATGTTGAAAATCTCCTTGTTCATCAGGGATTACGATTACTCCAAATTGATTTAAGAGAGAATCTAATTCTTCTTGATCATTAATTCGAGCCATTCTCCAAGTTTCTCCATCACTATTAAAGTAAGAACGGTATTTTTCTAAGACTTCAGGTGTATCCCGTTTTGGATCAAAGCTAATACTTAAAAATACGATATCTTCTCCAATAAATTTTTCCGGAATATTTTTGTATACCTCTGCTACATTCACTTCAAGCTGTGGGCATACATCTGAACAGGCTGTATAAATAAATGTAATGAATACATATTTTCCTTCAAATTCCGAAAATGGATAAGTTCTTTTCTTACTATCTTCTAATGTTACTTCTGGGAATTTCGGGCTATTTTCAATGAGTGCATTTGTCCTTACCGTTTCCGCTGTATATGCTTGAAAACCATCAGTACCTATATAAAACAAAATAAAACCAAACACAAGCACAATTACGGTAGAAATGGTGGTTCGTTTCTTATTAGACATATTCACCACACCTTTCTATAATAAAGTGAAACTTCAATCAGTGGGGTTTTACTACTTGATAACATAACTTGTATGAGCATAATCTGCCTATAATCCAACTTTTATATAAAAAAGGAAAGGAGACAGCCATTTATGTTGGCTATCTCCAGTAAATGGCTACCATGTTTTAAATGGTGGTGATCCCGGTGGCGCATTCATCACTAAGTCAACAAGTGGAATAACATATCCCATAGAGATAACAGCAATCATAAGCACAATCCAAACACTCCAACGTTCTGTCCATTTTGGTGTTGGTGCTGCGTCATCCTCTACCTCTGCAACAGGGAATTCTGTTTCTCCTTTTGGTGCCTTAAACATTAAGTGGAATACGATACATACAACCATTACAACAGAAACAAGTAATAGTGTTCCACCGACTGCTACCAAGATTAAATATGGATCCCATCCAAGGGCTTGTGCACTTTCATTATAGGTTGTAAATGATGTTCTACGTGGTGCTCCGAATAAACCTACAGTGTGCATTGCTCCAGACATAAATGCCATACCTACAGTCCATAAAACAACTTGCCATATAGCTAATTTGTTTACTAGCGGTGTCATCACACGTTTTGATAGGTGTGGTACAAGCCAGTAAGCAATTCCAAAGAATGTCAGTGCTACAGATACTCCAACTGTTAAGTGGAAGTGTCCTGTAATAAATAGTGTATTATGAACAACTTGGTTTAATTGGAAGTTTGTTTGCGCAATTCCACCTGCTCCGGCAGGAATAAATGTAGCCATTGCAATAAATGGTGCTAGGAAGCGAACATCTTTCCATGGTAATTTCTTAAACCAACCTAATAGACCTTTTCCACCTTTTTTTCTTCCTGCGCGTTCAAACATTGCAAACATCGCAAAAGCTGTCATTAAAGAAGGGAAACCAATAGATAAACTCATGAATACGTGCATGAATTTAAGCCCTTCTGAAAAACCAGGGTCAACAATTTGGTGGTGGAATCCACCTGGTACGTTTAAAACAACAAGTAAAAATACAACTGCACGTGCTAATGTATCACTAAATTGACGACCACCGATAATTCTTGGTACTGCTACATACCAAGCAGATACGGCTGTTAAATACCATACGTTTACAAGTGTATGACCAAAACTCCAGAATAATGTTCTACTTAACATTACATTAACTGTGTCTGTCCATCCAAAAGCCCAAGGTATTAATGTTAGTACTTCATATGTTACTCCTAATGTACCAACAAATAATAATATGAAAATACCTGTGGCGAAATAGGAGAATAATGGTACGTGTTGTCCTTTGTTTCTTTTACGCCAATTCGCTACGTTGATAAATACACCAAATGCAGCAACCCATATACCTAAAACAACAAATACTAATCCAATATAAAACCACGGTGATGCTGCCATTGGTGGGTAGAATGTATAAAGAACAGATGCTTCACCAATCAATATTTGAGATGCTACAACGACTGTTCCGATAACAATTAATGTAAAGGAGATCCATCCCATTTTTCTTACTTTAGGAAGTAAGCCACCTAATGTATGGGAGACCCCTGCATAAAGATACCCAATTAAAAATGCTCCAGTAAAAATGAGAATTAATAATATCCCGTGTGTTGTCAGTGTTTGATAGTAGTCAAACCATGCTGGCATAGTAATTACACCTGCACGTTCTAACCCTTGAAGAAGTCCTAAAAATCCACCGATCAATAATGCTACAAATGAAACAGCAAAAAATGTTAATGATAATTTCGCGTCTTTCGGATTTGTACCTAAAAACTTCATTGTTCTTTCACTTGTCTTCTGAACAAATGATTGATTTACTGCCGATTCCATATAAATCCTCCTCCCTTAAATTCCTTTATTTCACAGTAACGGTTGCACTCATCAACTGGTGGCCAGTTCCACAATACTCATTACATAAAATTAAATATTCTCCAGGCTCATCAAATTTCTGTGTAATAGTTTGAATATGACCTGGTGGGACCATCGCATTTACGTTTGTATCGACAATTTGAACTCCATGCACAACATCTTTTGATGTCATTTTAAAATGAACAGTTGAACCTGCTGGAATTTCAATCTCACCTGGATCAAAGCTAAAGGCCTGTAGCGTCATCACAACCTCATATTCCTTGTCTCCAACTTCGAAAACTCCCGGATTGTCAAATGGCGCTGTCTCATCAACTTTTTGTGGATCAATGACTTCCTTTCCACTTGGAGGACCCATTCCTAAAGCAAATGCTTGATACCCGGTAATGACCATCGACCCTACTATAATAACAACAGCAAAGATAAGCCATATTTCTTCAAAACGATGCATCTTCATTATTTTCTCCCCCTTATACTCTAATCATATAGAAATAAAATAAAAGAACGATAAAGAACAAAATACCGCCGCCTACAAAAACAATCGTTGAAAATAACGCTCCTTTTAAAGAGTTTTCCTCTTGAATGTCTTTGGTATTTGATTGTTTCATGAAATTGACCCCCTGTTCCCTTATTTTCTAATTCCATCTTCAGTGTAGTAGATATTCATTTAAGATTTAGTGAACTTTATCACTGAAAGAGTGTGATTTATAGCAAAGTGTTCATCTTTTGTTCACAAAAATATATTTCAAAAGTAATTTTTAAATATATTTTATTTCTGAAATACTACTCTATAAAGTATATTTGGATACATAGTTTCTATTATTTACTTTAAATATATAGTTTTTGATTATTTCAGCCCATGACTTAAGTCACGAATCATACTGCAGAAAAATAATAAAGAAAAATTTAATTATTCTCTAAAAAAACAGTCGAATAAAAAAAGCCAAGCGAATGATCGTTTGGCTTTTTTCAGGTTTGTATTATTTTTTTCCAATTGCTATTCTCCATAATGTTGGACCATCTTCTAAGTATTCCCAGCTGAACTGGTCTTTTCTTTCCATCATGAATTGATAATGAAGAGGTTTTGGGTCATGATCATTTGATAATTCCATGAATTGTCCAGAAGTCATTCCGTCGAATTCATCGAAAATATGTTGGTGGCGAAATCTCGGCTCTATATTTGGTGCATGAATTTTTACTGCGTATTCTACATTTTCCATTTTATTGCCTCCTTCATCGTGATTAACTTCATTATAAATGGCAACAAGTTTATTTAATGTGAGCTACCTCACATTATATTTGTGATTTTGTACATCATTTTAACTATTATTATCAAGATATTACAGCTAATTTCTATTTAAACGGCGACAGCATTAACAACATATTATATAGGAAAGAATTAGACTATCTCGATTAGTGATTTGCATCACAACATTAGTAATTGAAAATGATTATCATAGAGAATAGTAGTTCCATTAAATTCATACCGGGGTGATGAAATGAATAAGAATGAAAACATTCTAGAATTAGATGTCCGAGAAGATCTTCGTTTAAAAAAGGAACCGTTCGACAAAATCATGGGAGCCGTGAAGCAATTAGAGGTGGGGCAAGCTTTTATTCTACATGCTCCATTTAATCCTATTCCTTTACATGCCGTTTTAAAAAGAAAAGGGTTCACACATGAATCAGAGAAGATAGAACGAAAGCATTGGAAAGTCATTTATCGAAAAAAGGAGAGTAAATAAAATGAAGACAATTGATAATCGTGGTTTAGAGCCACCTGCACCAATGATGCGTACATTAAAAACATTAGAGAAAATGGAAAACGGAGATACAATGGCCATTATTAATGATCGGCGTCCAATGTTTTTATACGAGGAATTAGACGAGCGAGGATACTTGCATGAAACGGAACCATTAGAAGATGGAAGTTATAAAATTACCATAACAAAGAATGGTGAGTAAAATGATGCCAGGAATGACGATGAAATCTGAAACAAATATAAAACTTCCGTTATCTTTTATCATATTTGGAATCATAGCATTTGTCGTCGCCCAATCAACCCTATTTTTTGGTCATGACTTTATCGCTAATGGCCAATTCCGAGTTCCACCGATTTGGTCTGGTTCCCACTTCCTACTATTAGGATTCGCTGTCATGATTGCTATGGGTGCGATGTATCAATTAGTACCAGTTGCTTTTCTAACACCTATTTGGAATGAAAAGTTTGGAGCTGTTCAATTTATCGTTACAGCTCTGGGAATCACATCATTTGCAATCCTACTAGGAGTTCATGCTTCATATGCTATTTATGGTGGGGCCATTGCAATTATTGGTATTCTCATGTTTTTGTTCCAGATGTTAAAAACATTACAAGCCCAATCAAAGAAAAATGTCATGTCCTATTTTGTAATAGGTGCATTGAGTGCACTTTTTCTTGCAATCATTGCTGGATTTACTTTAGCATGGAATTTTTCTTTTACACCTTTTGTCAGTCAGGATCCGATGCTTTTTACACATATTACTTTAGGTGTTGCGGGATGGTTTACTTTACTAATCTTCGGTTTCTCTTATAAATTAGTCCCGATGTTTAGTCTATCCCATGGATTTTCCATGAAATGGGCAAAACCCGCCTTTCTAACATATGTTATTGGGCTTGTTTTATTGATTGGGTCGTATTGGTTAGAGACTCACTCTATTCAAACTGTTGGATGGATTTTATTATGTGGCGGGTTTACCTTCTTTGGACTAGATGTTCGTGAAATCCTAACAAAACGATTACGTAGAAAATTAGATAAACCCTTTGCATTTGCTGTATTTGCCATTGGGATTGGATTTTTCGTTCATCTTATAGCAGCAATTCTAAGCATTGCACAAGTGAAGAGTCCAACAGTGTGGAGTTGGGTTGTTTTCTTCTATATTATGGGGTGGGTCATAGCAAGTATCTTAGGTTATTTATATAAAATTATCCCATTTTTATGGTGGACATATAAATATTCAGAGAGAATTGGAAAAGAGAAAGTACCCACATTAAAAGAAATGATTAATGAGAAAGCAAGTGTTATTCTTTTCACACTATTTATCATCAGTATTATTGGATTAACCATAGGTGGTTTATATAGCATTGGCATAGTAGTCTTTCTATTTCAAGGATTACTCACCATTACATCTGTTTTATATGCTATATCCGTCTTAAAAATATTCTTTATCTAAACATTAATTCGAGGAAAGGAGTTTTCACATGTCTCTTCTTGGAAGTGTAAAAGCAGCATTATTTGAAGTAATTGATCCCGAATTAGGGATTAATATTGTGGATCTTGGGTTAATTTATGATGTACAAGTCGAAGGTAATCATGCAAAAATAACGATGACACTAACCACACCGGGATGTCCATTACATGACAGTATTACAAATGGTGTCAAATTCAGAGTCAACCAACTGAAAGGAATCGATGATGTCACAGTAGATTTAGTATGGGAACCAGCTTGGAGCCCAGATAAAATGAGTGAACGTGCGAAAGAGAAACTACATTTCGGTTGATTCCATTAAAAAAAGTCGTTTCTGTTTTTATCAGGAACGGCTTTTTTTATGGATAATTTTATTTTAAATGGACTTTCTTGCTGCTTTTTGCTGTTCACGCATTGCTTTCGGAATATAGACACAGTATGGTTCACTTTCCATGTAATCTCCTGTGACATTGTATGCTCTGGAGCGTGAACCACCACATACATGGCGAAATTCACAAATTCCGCATTTTCCTTTATATTTATCAGGATTCCGTAAGTTTTTAAATACTTCTGATTCACGGTAAATTTCAGCTAATGGGGTTTGACGAACATTCCCCGCCTTAATTGGTAACAAACCACTCGGATAAACATCCCCGGTATGAGAAATAAAGACAAATCCATTTCCATCATTGACCCCTTTAGGTGCACGACCTAAACCATCAATTTGCCCTGTCTTTCCATGCATTAAAGCATCCTCATAAAAAATATGATTCTTATCACTAAGCGCCTTGTCCTCTCTCATTTTACTTTGAATAACAACACGGCGATAATGCTGCGCTGCTGTTGTTTTAATATCGAATGGAACACGTTTGGATAACTGATACAGCCAGCGTAGAACTCGTTCATGTTCTGCAGGTGAAATCATGTCATCTAATTTTCCCCTTCCAGTTGGAACAAGGAAGAAGACACTCCATAATACGCAATCTAAATTTTCTACCATCTCTGCCATTTCGTCTAGATATTCGTAATTATACTTTGAAATTACAGTGTTAATTTGTAATGGCATTTCTAATTCATGTAAATATTTAATTGCCCGCATCGTTAAATCAAACGAACCAGTAGTTCCACGGAAATGATCATGAATTTCCGCATTATGACCATCAATACTAAAAGCCCATCTTGCTAAACCGATATCTTTTGCTTTTTGCATTGCCTCTTTCGTTACATTTGGTGTAGCAGAAGGAGTCATAGAAACTCTTACACCTTTATCAATAGCATATTTTGCAATATCAAATACATCAGGTCTCTCAAGTGGATCCCCACCTGTGAAAACGAGCATCGGATTATCCATTTCATAAATATCATCGATTAATGCTTTTCCTTCTTCAAAGTCTAATTCTAATGGATGCCGATGATATTGAGCCTCTGCTCGACAATGTAAACATTTCAATTGACATGCTCTCGTTAATTCCCATATTACAATAAATGGATTTTGGTTATAATCACGATTAAACACGATAGTCCCTCCACTTTTTTTTAGCCATAATTTCATTTTAGTGGAGTAATTTTAAAATATCAGTGACTTTTATCACTTCGTTATTAAAGTTTGCTCATAAAGTGGTATGATAATGGTAGCAATATATCATCATTCCGAATTTATAAAGAAGACTAAAGTTCAGATAAAGTTTTTACTCCACTTGAACCTTAGTCGCACTTTTTTCGAAGCTTGACGTAACTTATCCTAGAGGGGGCGGGATAAGTTACGCCGCAAAAATAAATGACTCATATCGTGCTGATGTAAAATGAAAGAAGAGGGGTTTTCTTATGAATAAGCAAATGGTCGAAGGATTGTTACGTAAATTTGACATTTTTAAGGACTTATCTGATATAGAAATGGAACCAATTATAGAATTGACTAAATATCGTACACAGCCAAAGGGGACGCACGTTTTCTTTCAAGATGACCCAATGACAAACATATATTTTATCAACTGGGGAAAGGTCAAAATTTATAAAACAGATTTTAATGGAAAAGAACAAATTATGAATATACTGAAAGCTGGAGATATGTTCCCACATCAAGGTTTTTTCAATAAAGATGCAAATTACCCAGCACATGCTGTTGTTTATGAAGAAACAATGCTTGCTTATATCCCTATTGAAGATTTTAGAAAATTATTAATTACACAGCCCGATATATGTATGAAACTTCTACAAGTTTTAAGTGTATTAATTGCCGACTTACAGACACGTCTCGGGGAGAAAATTATGAACGATACACGAGAGCAAATTATAAAATTATTGCTTCGCCTCACACAATCTCATGGAGAGAAACTTGATGGAGGAAAAATTGTACTTACTACTCCCTTTACAAATCAAGAACTTGCAAATATGATTGGATCAAGCCGTGAATCCGTAAGTAGAACTTTATCTAATTTAAGAAAGAATAAAATGGTTTTAAATGATAAAGATGGCCATATTGTCATTGACTTTCCAAAATTGCATGAGGAAATTATATATTAGCTACATTGGTAAAAAAGCAGTAGGAAGTAACAATCCCACTGCTTTTTTAATAAAAATACATTTTGGGTAAATCCCCTTCATGTTAGAAATGATACAATTCCGTAACTATTGCTAGTACGAACTGAATTTGATAATTGGGTCCTAGTTCTTCCTGCAACCTAGTTTTTTATTGTTTCATTCTATTATATTTCGTATTAGCTGAATTTGTGCAAGCACATCCGTTTTATAAAAATTCAATCATCTAATAAATCCTTGTTTTTCTTATAGGAACGTTTTAATGAAATATAGCTAATAAGAAAATAGAAGATTGTTCCTAATATAGCAGGACCTACAATATCTAAAATCTCTTCTAAATTTGAAGGTATTCCCGATGAAATTCCTAACACCAAGAGAAATGTTGCACCAAATATCAATCCATTTCGACCGATACTCCTAACCTCTCTCTTATATCTTTTTTCAGTAACAACATCCGAATATTCAATTCCAGACAATATATAGCGGATAAATATATATAGAACATTTGAAATGGCAATTATAAAAGCAAAAAAACTAAAATCACCAATTTCCAATTGCAACCAGGTATTATTAATAAATGCAAACAAAATCAATAGAGTTACACTGATAAATGTTCCTTCTGCCATAAAATACAGGATCCGCGTCCGTTTATATTCATCATCTGGTAAAAATACATTTAAAAAAGATTTCATCCCTATCATTCCTCCCAAAATAAATCATCTAATGTTTTTCCTAATTCCTTTGCTAGGGAAAGACATAGTTGCAAACTTGGATTATACTTCCCTTTTTCAATTAATCCAATCGTCTGTCTTGTCACTTTTACCCTTGCTGCAAGTTGTTCTTGTGTTAAACCTCTTTCTGCTCTTGCGACTTTTATTTTATTTACCAAAATATCACCCACTAATTAAATGACACATATATATTACCTAATGTTAATTATATATTACCTAATGTTAATTATATATTACATTAGGTACCAAAAAAGTGCAATATAAATATTGCATTTTAATTCGTAATTTGAAAGTTAGGGTATGAAGATAATTAATACCAATATATTAAATCGAATACAAAGAATAAAGCGTAGGCATATCCTCTCCTGTTTTCACGCATTTCTGAAAGCCCCATGACAACTCAAGTTGCTGATGCAAAAAAAACGTTGTAAATGGGATTATTTAATCATTACTAGTTATTGGAGAATATAGTGACAGTGTGATTGAAATAACGGAAAACACAATTTATAGTAATATAATCGATGATGTATCCCCATATCTATTTTTTCATATGGTTTGCGATTCATTTTAGTTCGAAGTATGGCAACATGTAACTCCTACCTAAAGAGATAGGAGTATTAGGATTGCCTTAAAGATAAAACACATGATTAATGAAACTCTATTCCATATATACTTCTTTCAAGTTCAGAATGTGAATTGGTGACTGTGTTAATCCTTGTACTTCAGATATCGGGGTTTCCGCGGATTTATCAGGATTTGAACGCTGATATTGGAATTTTCAGCGATTTATCGGGATTTGGGCGCACCAAAAAGCCACCCAAGATACTTCTGGGGTGGCTTTCCATTCAGACTTCCTCTAATTTTTTAATGATCATATTTCGTAGTTTTCTTTGGCACTTCAATTGATATGCAGGAAGACGCAATTTCTTTTCATTGAATTTTCCAATCAACTGGCGAACGTCTTTATCATGAATAATGATGTTTCTAAATTCCTCGTGTTGTAAATAGTTTTGAAACCAATCTTGTTTCTTTAAGTGTCTTATATTCTTTCCAATTTCTTCTTCATCGACTTTTAAAAACGGCAAGTAAACAAATAGATTGAATATATCTAATAAAATTCCTGCAATTCCCAAAGATAACCTCTCCTAGAAAAACATGCTTACTAGGTATACGGTCATTGTGTTAGAAAGGTTTCACCAACAAAGACATTTAATTTTTTATTCCATCTACAAATTCCAATACATCATCAAAAGATGTTTCTTCATATTTTTGTTCTAACCATTTCAAAAATGCTTTGACTGTGCTTATAAAGTCGCGTCTTGCTGTCTTCGTACAATCAGGATTTAACGTAAAGTAATCATCCATTATTACTTCTCTCCAAATATCAACATTACATTGTTCCCAACTGATTACAGACTTTCCTGCTAATATTTCTCTTAAGTCTGATAGGCTATTACGATACTTTCGGATAGTTGATTCAGACTTTCCTACTGCTTTTTCTTTGTAAAAATGAAGCATGTCTGTAACATAAAATGTATCAGCAGATTGAGGTGTAAAACCTAAGTCCTCTAAAAATGGAATGTCATCTTCTAGTACTTGACTCTCTGTCTTTTCTGGTTCGATATCTTCATAGTTTGATTTTCGTTTGTCCCCACCTGTTACAAATGGAGATAAAGAAAGTCCTAATTCTTTACGAACCGTGTTAAAGTCAGCTGTAATCTCAACCATTCCAAATTGATGTAGAATGGTATGATACATCATATATTCTGCTTGTTTCAACCATGTTAGAGCATCATCTTCTCTATCGTTCTTCACTAATTGACGAATAGATAGATGGTCAAACATCGGTACCGGAACGTCTATTTCATGATCCAGTTCCTGTTGTGCATATAGAGCGAAATAACGTGGTGTATCTTGTTCGATGGAGACAACCATATTTTTCACACGTAAACCAACTGTTGTCACTTCTTCTTCCTTTTCATCTATGAACTCTAGTTCTTGCTCTATTCCAAGCAACATGTCTTTCATTTCATTTACACGTGCTTTATCCATACTATGAATTTGGAGTTGGTTATTCGTTAATGTAATTGTCCCGTACACATCAACAACTTTAACTGGCTTTTCTAATTCACTATCTGTATATGCGCGCCAATTTCCATACCAACTAAGTTTTTTCTCATTTTCATTCCACTTATCAATATGCAGTTGGTCTTGATTTCGTAAATGTTCATTAACATTTGTTTCATTTTCAACGTGATAGGAAAGCGTATATTCCAAATGGGTTCCCGCTTCATCTTCTGATTTTTCCTTTAGTAATATGGTTAATATTTCTGGAAAGAATTCCATCAATATTTGTTCATAACTTTGTTTTGTTTCTAACTGGTATTCTTTTACTTTCTCTATTGCTTCATACATTGTTTCTGGTCCGATAATCGGACGAAGACCTTGGAAAAAAAACTGCCCTTGAAATTTATGAATCATGCTTAATGTACTAAGCCATGGACTAAACTGTGGCATGTTTTCTTTATCATTTGACATTGGAAATTGTTCATTTGTTAGCATATCTTCAAACACAAATACATCACTCGTTTTATCAACCAATTGTAATAGACGAGGTGGTATTAATGTCCAACTTTCCGCCAATTCCCTTTCATCATCAGTTAGACGTTTTTCGTTTTCATTATAAAACCACTCTATTCCACGCAATCCATTTTCAAATCGATAGAAGTAATATAACCAATTTCTAAAAAAGCTTTGTTCAATATCTTTGGAAAGTGTACGATTGGTCCTTTTCGTAAATTGAGATTGTAATTGAATACTTTCGCTATATGTAATCTTCTCAAAAATAAAATTATGCAATTGATTTACAAGTACTTGTTGTGTTTGATAATATTGATCTCTTTGATGCTGTACAAGTTGTAAAGATTCTTCCTTTTTCAAACAACATTTCTTATATTTTTTCCCACTTCCACATGGACATGGGTCATTTCTGTTAACTTTCACTTCATTCACCTACTTATAAAATTTAAAACTATGATTTCACACATACTCCCTTATTGTATCAAATTACTTTCTATTATAAAATGGGATGCCAAAATAATGGTCCTAGAGACCTATCACAATAATCTATTTTCTTTAATAGCTAAATAAAAAGCTGTATGTTTTAATACACTTTGGTAAAATATGAGAAAAGAGAATCTGCTAGGATGAACATATTTTCGTAGAGAGGTATCTTTGAATCTCTGGTATGTTTATATAAATCCAAACCATAAGAGGTGCCAAATCATGGGAATACTTATTGTCTTTATTTTAATCGTCTTTTTATTTGATTTTACGAAATTTCGCAAGCAAAACAACACAATCATTGAACAAAATGAACAAATAATTGCTTTATTAGAGAAAATTAAAAATGACACAGACACAAATAAATCTTCCTAACCATTATAACAGAACAGAAAGAAGCATGTTTGAAGAAATTCTTCGAACATGCTTTTCGTTATTTCTATCCCATCTCTCGTAATGACATTTTAAATACTGGAATCAGTGTATCAAAGATAGCTTTTATCTCATTCAGAAACTTCTCTCCATCTTGTAAAATAGGATTATTTGCTTGAAATTGCTTTCCAATTAATAGTTCCGCACTCTTTACATTTGAAAATCGTTCAAGCTTTTCTTTTAAGTCTACTTTTCCAATTTGTTCATCTGATTTTTTCATATGATTCATTGAAAAATCATAATCACTCGGGATATGTTCTTCAAGCATGTCCTGTTCATCTATAAATATGTTGGCAAATTCTTTTTTGTTTGGTAGCTCATAGATATAGGCTAGCCAAACAAAAACACGATCATCCCATAGACCTACCTGAAAATGCGGATGTTTCTTGTATCCTCTTTTGTTATAACTAAAAGCCACCCATGTATCGTTTGGTGGATTAACTGTTCTTCTTGCATGTTTTGCGATATGTACATACATTTCTTGCCCAATATCCTCTGATAGATAATGGGCCAACACATCACCGATTGCTTTGAACTTTGGTTGAATATTTTCACGGATTGCTTCCATTCTTTCTTCTAAACCATCTATCTGAAAAGTATCAAAATCTTTTTGTTCAAAACCAGTAAATTCCATTGAACACACCTCATTTATTTTGATAGTTGTAAACAAACTCTTCTATCGAATTTTCTTTATTTTCCGTATGGACATATTTTAACACGATACAGGCAAAATAAAAAATACAGGATTTCATCAATCATCTCTATTGTTTCCATTTGATATCTTTTTTAGATGTCCCCTACTTATAATTCATAATTTCGGTAAACCTGGGAAATATATGGATAAGTAACTTTTTAGGAGGGTGAGTGATGGTTAATAAAGATGAAGAGTCTCTAAGTAGACGTCATTTTCTTAAAAATACAGGATTGGTTGCTGGTGGTGTTGTTGGTGGTTCTCTATTAGGTGGACTTATAACAAATCAATTTCAGACAAAGGAAAGCACACCCACAAAGGAAAAAAGAGACCATACACAGCAAACATTACAAGAAGCACGCATGTTCTTTAGTCGTGAAGAAGACTTTAACACTTTAAAAGCAGCAACAGAACGTATTTTCCCTGAAGATGATCATGGACCAGGTGCCATTAAATTGAGTGTACCTTATTTCATTGATAAACAACTAGCTGGATCTTGGGGGACAAACGCAAAGGCATATATGAAAGACCCGTTTTTACAAAATAAACAAACACATGAATATCAACGCAAGGATAGTGAACAGAATAAATCAGGTCCGAACACATCTACCCAAGCACCAACCCCCACACCTAGATACCAATCTAGGCAAAATCGGGGCGAGATATTTTTACAGGGATTACGAAAAATGGATCAGGTAAGTAAGGAAAAATTTGATAAAAGTTTTATTGATTTGGAAGAAAAACAGCAAAATGAAATTTTACAAGCATTTGAAAATAATGAAATAGAAATGAAAGGTGTTTCTTCCCAGACCTTCTTCAACCTACTTCGCCAAACTACATTAGAAGGGGTATATGCTGACCCACTCTATGGAGGAAATAAGAATATGATGGGCTGGAAGATGAAGGAATATCCTGGACCACGAATGGCTTATATTAATGAAATTGATAGTGAAGATTTTATTGTCATGGAACCACAAAGTTTAAGAGAATATCAGGGATGAATGTAATGAAATTGGAGGTAGTATAATGGCAAAGAAATTAGATAAAGTAGATGTTGTCGTTGTAGGTACAGGATGGGCAGGTGGAATAGTATCTGCTGAACTAGCAAAAGCCGGAAAAAAAGTAGTTGCACTAGAACGAGGAGAAAAGAAAGTTCTTTCAGATTATACCGGTGTTAAAGATGAGCTTCGTTTTACAAACCGATATGAAATGATGCAAAATTTAAAACATGAAACTGTTACCTCTCGTAATACACCGGATGACGTTGCATTACCAGTCCGAACTAGAGATGAGATGATGGCTGGAACAGATTTAGGTGGTGGTAGTGTTCATTGGGCTGGATCGACTTACCGTTATTTACCATATGATTTTGAAATCTATAGTAAAACGGTTGAAAGATATGGAAAGGATAAAATACCCGATGGCATGACCATTCAAGATTGGGGGATTACTTATGATGAAATGGAAAAATATTATGATCGATTTGAGAAAACAGCGGGATTATCAGGTGAACCTGATCCACTTGGACCCAAACGCTCTAGTGAAAAATTTCCAACACCACCACTGAAAGAAACACCACCAATTCGATTATTTAAAGAAGCAGCAACAAACCTAGGCTATCATCCTTATCAAGTAACAGCTGGGAACTTATCTGAGAAATATGAGAATCCAGATGGTGAGGTTATAAATCAATGTCAATATTGTGCATTCTGTACCCATTATGGTTGTGATTTTGGTGCGAAATCTGATGCACTTGTTACTGTTATTCCTACTGCAGAAAAGACTGGTAACTTCGAATTAAGAACCGAGTCATATGTAAGACGAGTCCTACATAATGGTAAGAAAGCCACCGGGGTCATGTATGTTGATACAAGAACAGGACAGGAATATGAACAACCAGCCGATGTCGTTGTATTATCTGCCTTTACCTTTACAAATAACCGCCTTTTAATGCTATCTGACATCGGACAACCATATGACCCGAAAACAAGAAAAGGTGTCATCGGGAAGAATTTCAATGGACAATTTAACATTACATTTCTTGGAGCGAGAGGATTTTTCAAGGATAAGAAATTCAATCTCTACATGGGAGCGGGGGCATTAGGAGGAACGATGCGAGATTTTGCAGGAGACAATTTCGACCATTCTAAGTTAGACTTTATTAATGGTGGTGCAATTGAATTAAGACAGTATGGAGATGGAGCAATAGCAAGTAACCATGTGCCAAAAGGGACACCTAGGTGGGGGAAAGAGTTTAAAAAGAACTCTTTATTCTATGCAAATCGAACTCTACAATTATGGTACACTCCAGCTATCATGTCCTGGTGGCATAATTACCTTGATTTAGATCCAACATATAAAGATGATTTCAACGATCCCCTTCTTCGTGTAACAAATAAGTATACGGATCAAGACAGGAATATTGCCAAATTCGGTGTAGAAAAATGTAAAGAAATTATGGAAGAAATGGGTGCAGATATTGTAGATGAGGATGATATTCCAGAAGAGTTCGACCATATCTATCAAGGTGGACATTATGCTGGAGGAGTAATTATGGGTGATAATCCAGAAACATCGGCCGTCAATAACTATTTACAAATGTGGGATATGGATAATCTATTTGTCGTTGGAGCATCTGCATTCCCCCATTTTGGTGGACATCATCCAACAGCAACTGTTGGAGCCTTGGCCTACCGTGCTTCAGAAGGAATTCAAAAATATCTTGAAAACGGTGGACAAATAGTAAAAAGAAATGAAAAACATAAACATGTTGGTTAAGGATTACAAAACTTTTTTGAAGGAACTTCTTATTTGTTGCTATACAGAATAAATGAATATAATTAGGTTACACTATCCATACACTAATCAACTAAAATAAGAAGGTGAACTTAATGGGATTAGCTAATATTGGAATTCCTGGATTAATTCTTATTTTCGCATTGGCACTGATTATCTTCGGACCAAGAAAACTACCGGAAATAGGAAAGGCGGCTGGACAAACATTACATGAATTTAAAAAGTCTGCAAATGATTTAATAAGTGATCCTGATAAAGAGGCGGAGAATAACAAAATCTCTCATGACTAATGCATGAGAGATTTTATTATAAAAGCTAAAAATACAAATGAAGCCATTATAACCCGCTATTTGAACGGTTCCCATCAAGCAATCGTTGTTAATGCCGCTTTTTGTGTATGAAATAATTTACTTAGGTTATCTTCTTTTTGTTTTATACTATTTTTCTTGTCTTTTTATGTAGCTAATCATTCTGGTGATTCACCTAAGTTTTTTCCATACATACTGTCACAGAGAACAAAAGGGCATGCTTAGGCATAGATTTATGAAAAGTGGTATTGAAAATTATCCTTTTCTAGTCGTAGTTGGTTTTATATTTACGCTGCCTATTACGGAATTCATATATTCAAGGAGATATAAGTAAAAGTATACCCATATTTGATTCTGGTACATATTATAGTTATATTTGACACTCAACCTTAAGATGGTAAATTCAGTAATAATAATTTACTGTACACTCAATCGCTTACATTTCTTTTACTCTTCCTTCACCAAATACATACAAGGAAACATAAGTCACACCATTTTAAATTTAGCGAAGGATACACTGAAAAGGATCTTTTTCTCATAGCCGACTAAAAGGATGGATGGAACGATTCCAAGGAGTAACACCTAAGTAATTGGGCAACTATCTTTATTGGTTCTGTTGACTTGAAATAAGAAAGAATTTATCATTTGATAAACGAGTAAGAGACATTATTTTTTATAACTTTATTAGTGCCCTTTCTTTCAGTCGTTTTTCGTTGCACTTTTCAATGGTAAACATTAAAGTAAATATTGGTTAAGTTTAATAGATGAAATGTCGCTCATTTTGATAAGAGCTTAGGGCTGTTATTGATTATCATTAATAATGGCTAATTAAATAGTGTTTAAATATCGTGTATACATTTTGTTTAAAGGGTATACACGAATAAACCTATAATGAAAGGATTTAAGGATGAAAATGAAAGACAATTTTTGGTGTGATTTACCACGACCGTTTTTTATACTTGCACCAATGGAAGATGTGACAGATGTTGTTTTTCGCCATGTCGTGAGTGAAGCGGCCAGACCTGATGTGTTTTTTACAGAATTTACAAATACAGAGAGTTATTGTCATCCAGAAGGGGAATTTAGTGTACGTGGGCGTCTAACTTTTACAGAAGATGAACAACCAATTGTGGCTCATATATGGGGAGATAAGCCTGAATACTTTAGGAAAATGAGTATTGGGATGGCGAAAGAAGGCTTTCGAGGGATAGATATCAATATGGGCTGTCCTGCACATAATGTGGCACCGAAAGGAAAAGGATGTGGTCTCATTCGGCGACCGGATGTAGCGGCAGAAATCATAGACGCAGCAAAAGCAGGAGGATTGCCCGTCAGTGTAAAGACAAGACTTGGTTATGAAAATATAGAAGAATGGCGTGACTGGCTAAGACATGTATTTGAACAAGACATCGTTAATCTATCTATTCATTTACGTACAAAAAAAGAAATGAGTAAAGTAGATGCGCATTGGGAACTAATTCCTGAGATTAAAAAATTACGTGATGAAGTCGCCCCAGATACCCTATTGACAATTAATGGTGACATCCCTGATCGGCAAACAGGATTAAAACTTGCCGAGAAATATGGTGTAGATGGTGTGATGATTGGACGAGGTATCTTTAAAAATCCATTTGCCTTTGAAAAAGAGCCGAAAGAACATAGTTATAAGGAATTGCTTGATCTCTTAAGATTGCATCTGGAACTTTTTGATAAATATTCAAAATTAGAGCCACGTTTATTTAAACCACTTCGCCGCTTTTTTAAGATATATGTTAAAGAGTTTAGAGGAGCGGGTAAGTTAAGGAATGATTTGATGACGACAGAGTCAACAGATGAGGTACGCGCATTGTTAGATGAATTTGAGTATTAGAGTACTAGGTGCATGAACGATTCGGAATTGTTTGTGTACCTGGTACTCTTTTTAATCCGACTATAACCATATCTATTTCATCGGGCATTATTTTATAATCATTATTATAATGAACTTATGAAGGAGAGAAAAGTGGTGATGGCGATAGCTACATGCGAATTATTAATTGTTAGAATTAAATGACAAGGATGGTGTTTTATTTTGCAAAAATGTGAGGAATCCCATACGTAATGGGGGAATTAAAGCCTACTGATGCAGTAACTCCTTTTTCTTCTCTTCCAGCCTGAGACCACAGGTACAAAGAAGTCAACTCATAACCTGCGACATACATAATACCTTCATCTTCGGCTGCATCGAAAACAGATTGCCCGATGCTTTCCACAACACTCATCGGATCACTGATGATATGTTTCATTGTTTGCTTGTAGGTTTCCACTCGATCATTGGCGGCCTGTTTCAATCCTTCTGGCTCTATTATATCAGGAATGATATCGGAAAGGACAACAATTCCTGCATCAAGGACAAGTATTAATAGGCCTTTTGCGATTTCATATAAACCAACGGCAAGTCCTTTCACAAGGCCCCATACTTTTTCTGAGCCCCACTCAACTACATCCCATACACCTTCGAAAAAGTCTGTATATTTGTCCTTTACATTTGCGGCTTTATCATTGTATTCATCATCAACATTTTCAAATCTTTTCACCTTGGAGGTGTAGAGATCCCATAGTTCATCCATCTTATATTCGAGGTTGTTTTTTGTTTGTTGGATGTCTTGCCTAATATTTTCTATCTTTGCTTGATTTATCCGACTTGCTTCTTTTTCTGCGTCTGTTGGGTCATCTAAAAAATTAAAGATAGAAGTAGGAGAATCATACGTTTTCATAAATGCTTTGGGTACGTTGTTAGAAATTCCACCATCCATTTGCTTTAAATTAAACCATATATCATTCCTATCAACCCGCATCATCGCGTTTCTAGAAATCGGGGAAATATACGCCGTTGTGTCGGCTACATAGTTTTCAAATAAGGATAAGAGATCACTGACTTGGGCTTGGTAATCTTTTATTTTCTCTTTAGAACCGGTGATTCTTTCATCCCAAGCATCAATACTTTCCCCTTTATACGTTTGAATATAAGTGGAAACATCTGTGAGCGACTCTTCCATTGTTTCAAGGTTATTTTCGTATTTTCGGAGTTGCTCGATAATTTCATCTAAAACACCATAATTTATTTGCAGATCTCGTTTCATGATGAGCCACTTCCGATTTTCGCACTAATTTCCTCATCTACTTCCTTCATATTGTTAAGTAGTGCTTTCCCACTTTGATGGATAGCATTCAATTGGTCAATTAAATCACTATTCATATCGTCATTCATGTTAGCCAGTAGTGCATCTACCTTATCTATAAAGTCCGAATTAAAAGCTTTTAATCTATCTCTCGTATGAGAACGAAATGACGTCGTATAACTTGTAAATTCTTCTATACTACTATCTAATCGGTCTAATGTTGATTCAAGATCCGCTATATCGAGTTTAATTTCTGATTTTGCCAATCCTATACACATCCCTTCCTTATATAAAACTTCAATCAAGGGAAAATCTAAGTATACCGCCCATTACACCACCTAAGCTGATAATTTCAGCTTGAATTTCCGTGTATGTCATAAGCAATAATCTTGGGTTTCCATACACTTCTAATGAAGAATTTCTCCTGACCCACTTATAGAGTTAGCTCTATGAATCTATCTGAAATGAGTAGATTGAATGTCATTAATTAGCCGATTTAATTCGGTAATCATTTCATTAACAATCTCCCTCATTTCTTCTTCAACAGAGGCATTTTCTAAGTCCATTTGTTCAAAGTTTTGCTGAATTTCTCTACATGCATCTTGTAAATTATTAATAATTCCGGAATCCCAACCACCGTATAATAGGTTATGGCAAAAATTATAGTCATATAATCCCATTATGATTCACCTACTTTTTTCTTCTCCTTCATTTCTTGCTGGAGTTTTTTCATATCTTGATTCGAAAATTCAATCGAGTTCATATTCTTTTCTACAATAAATTCCTGCTTCATTAAAAAGACAAAAGCATCCTCCATCTCATCTGTATATCCTTGATGAATGACCTTTTTGATTAAAGGGGTTGTAAAATAAATTTGTGATCCTATTTTCACTTCTCCCACTGGGTAGACGACCCCTACATATGGAAAATAGCTATGATAACCCTGTGGAGCGATGAATCTCCCTGTGATCACTACTTTGGAAGGGGATGTGTTTTCTTTGTCGGGTTTAAAATAAGCTGGGTCTAGTTCTACAATAGATCCTAATGGGAGTACTTCCCGTGTAATTTCAATCGTATTCGATAATAACTGAACAAATGTTGTCTCGTCTAAGGAAAAACGTTTATCTAAAAAGGCAATGGTATGTGATGTATCTTCATATGTATAGGAGAGGGTAATGTGTTTCCGATGTAGGTCAAAGGATGTACGTTTTTTGTAAGCATGATAAAGCTGTTGAAATACAGTTTCATCCTCTATAAACTGATTAAAAAAATCCCTTATAGCATGACCATATTTCAAACGGGTTTCCTCTTTTAATGACTGGGTGATTTGATCTACTTTTTGCAAAGCAAGTTTTCGTAACTGATTTTTAAACTCTTCATTCATGAATTTGTATCACTCGCTCTCTTCATTATGCTAAAAACGCGCACTTTTCTATATATAAATATTAATTCCAATTTTATATAATTACAATACTACCTTTTACCTAGTTTTGTACTGGGTATATTTTGCTATTGGCATATGTCTGGATGATTATGTGGAGGGTACAAGTAAAAAAAGGAGTTACAAAATAGGAAAGATGAGAACGATCCATTAGGCTCTGCCGATTCAAAATTATACAACCAGAACTAATCTGGAACAATTTCTCTTAGTATATAAGAAAGCCTCAAGGGAGAGTAAAAAACAAAAAAACAGCTTCCTAGTCTAAATTCTCATATAGCTGTCAATACTAGGTAAAGCATATCATTCGATATGAAAAACAACCCCAACAAAAATTGACCCTAATTTGGCTCCTTTCTGGTATTTTCTCTTCGCTCTCCAAACCAGCCAAACCCTATCGCTTTAACACTTGAGGTGCTTTGCTTCTGAAATATCATGTGTTACATGAATGATTGTCATATTTTCATTTTGATACAAGTCAATAAGTAGCTGACTCATTGACTTTTTTGTATTTTGGTCAAGTGCAGATAGTGGTACATCTAACAACAGCAATTTTGGTTTGAGTAAAATCGCACGTGATAAAGAAACATGTTGACGTTCACCACCACTTAAATTTTTGGGATAACGTACTAATTATTAATCAATTATTAGTTACAATTAAATATATCCAGCTATAACTAATCAGATTATAATAGTACAGACAAGACGTTGGTATCATGTATTTCAGTCTTACTAATACATGATATTTCTGTCTTTCATTTAAAAAATCTGCCAACACATATGTATTGGCAGACTATTACTTTTGTTTATTTTAATATTTTTTTACAACTTCTTGACCACGTACATTCCATGTAACTGCAAATAAAAGAACCGCAAGAACACATGAAACGGATAGTAAAATAAATCCTGCATCCCAATCAAAATGTTGTACAACAAATCCCATAATTGCGTTTGCTGATACGGCACCACCAATATAACCGAAGAAACCAGTTAATCCAGCTGCAGTTCCAGCTGCTTTTTTAGGTACAAAATCAAGTGCTTGTAGACCAATTAACATAACCGGTCCGTAAATCAGAAAACCAATAGCAATTAAAGCAATATTATCAATTAATGGATTCCCAGCAGGGTTAAACCAGTAAACAAGTACAGCTATTAATACACCTAACATAAATACAACACCTGCTGGTCCACGACGACCTTTAAATACTTTATCAGAAATGTATCCAGCTAATAGAGTTCCTGGTATACCTGCCCATTCGTATAAGAAATAAGCAAGTCCTGATTCGTTCATATCAAATCCTTTTTCTTCACTTAAGTAAGTAGGTGCCCAGTCTAATACACCATAACGAACAAAGTAAACGAAAATATTTGCAAATGCAATCGCCCACACCCATTTATTATTTAATACATATTTAAATAAAATTTCCTTGGTTGTTAATTCTGTTTCAAAAGTTTTTCTAGATTTACTTGGAAAATCATTTCGATGTTCCTCTATCGGAGGAAGCCCAACAGACTGTGGTGTATCACGTATTAACATATATGCAATTACAGCAATTACAAGAGCTACTAATGCAGGAAAGATAAAAACTCCTTCATAACCAAGATATGAAGCACCAAAATAGGTAGTTACAATGGAGACTCCCCCAATTGCAAGTGGGGCCATTAATCCTCCCCCAACATTATGTGCAACGTTCCAAATAGCTGTTTTTCCACCACGTTCACTCACACTAAACCAATGAACAAGTACACGACCAGATGGTGGCCAACCCATTCCTTGAACCCAACCATTTAAAAATAGCATAATAAACATAATCGTAATGGTTGAAGTGAAAAATGGAATAAATCCCATTAATAAATTTATAATTGCCGATAATACTAATCCCGTAACTAAAAACACACGGGCATTACTTCGATCCGAGACCGTTGCCATGACAAATTTACTGATTCCATATGCAATGGAGATAGCAGATAAAGCAATCCCTAATTCCCCTTTAGAAAAGCCCTCTTCCACTAAATAGGGCATCGCAAGAGAAAAGTTCTTCCTTATTAGATAATAAGCCGCATAACCAATAAAAATTCCCATAAAAACTTGCAGTCGAAGTTTTTTGTATTCCTTGTCAATTTGTTCCTCCGGTAATCTTTCGACAGCTGGAGCAGGTTTGAAAAACTTAAGCATAAAAGCTCCTCCTTGTTGTTAAAAATATCTTCTTTCATTAATTTGCCACCGAATAAAAATGCTATTCGACAATTAGTGAACTACCCTCCAATCCTTTAAAGATATATTTCTTATCTTAAATTCACGAAAAGGGACAATTAACCGAAAGCAAAAAAGACCACACTGAAATACACATCTTCCATTCCGAAAGATGTTCATTAGTGTGATCTCCTAATCTCCATTATCAATTAACTTGTCTGTTATAGACTAACTCTTATTTTTTCGTATGTCAACGCATACAATATGGTAATTAAAGGGGAGGTTTTAAAGATAAAAAGAGAGGGAAAATCATACCCCCCTCCCCGCAAGATAATATTTAAAGAAATTTATTTAAAAATAGAATTTGGTAAAAATGCAGAAACAAGCCAATTCGGTGCATCCACAATTTCACTAATTCTTAAATCTACAGCAACACTACATAACATGTATGCCTCTTCATCTGTTACACCATATGTGTTAACAATATGTTCGATCATATAGCGAATCGCATTTTGCGATGCTTTATATAAATCCTGCCCATGTCCAGTGGTCACATAGTACCCCATACTATCTGCTTCTGGAGTTGGTGGTCCTGGGATTTCATAACGAGGTTCAGCAATTGTTTTACCTTTATGCAATTTGAAACGAATCGTTGTTTCCATGGATGCTTCAATTGCTGTTCCACATACTTCTCCATCCCCTTGTGCTGCATGTGTGTCACCGATTGAAAACAATGCTCCTTCTACTTGAACTGGCAAATAAAGTTTCGTTCCTTTTACTAAGTGCCGAATATCCATATTACCACCATTATGACGTGGAGGTACGATACTGTGCTTTCCTGGTTCTTTCATAGCAACACCAATGGTTCCTGGAAATGGCTTAACAAACACATCAATCCCATGTAGAAATTCTGCCTTTTTACGGTTAGCTAAATCGATAATCTTTAATGCTGGATCTGGAAAATCATCAGCTAATAATCCAAATCCAGGGACAATTGCTGTCCAACCCCACTCTAACTGTCGAAAATCAATCATTTCAACTTCTAATGTATCCCCTGGTTCAGCACCCTTGACATAGATTGGACCTGCCACAGGGTTCAACTTTGAAAAATCAACATTCCTAACATCTTCTGCAGTAGAATTTTTATGAAATTGCCCACCAGAAGCTTCTACAATCTCATAGGTAATTGTTTGTCCAGAATCAACTTCAGCAATTGGTTTGATGGAATTATCCCAACCAATATGACTGTGTGAATGAAAATCATGGATGGTCATATATGGATGATTATGATGGTGAATGGTCATTAATCCCTCTCCTTTGCTTGTCGTATTTACTCCATTAAAGCACAAAGTAAATAATTTGCAAGGTAGTTCACAGAATTGTGACTATTCATCCTTATAAATAATTATAAAGAAGATTTGGTTATAATAAATTCTTGAAGTTGGAGTTTTAAAGCCAGTTAGCCTGTGATAGAATACCTCCGAAAATTATAAATATCATCTATTTTTTTCTCTAGCTTTACTCCTTAATTCTTGGAAGTTTTTCTGGTACATGTCTAGACCACGGTTTCAGATGTTCGATAAACTTTTTTGTTGCTGGGGCTAGATTGTTAAAGGACTTTGCTGCAATACCAATCGTGCGATAGTTTTCTTGTTCCAAATTAAGTACCCGGATTTTTGCTGGTAGTCGATATAAAGCCATTTCCGGAAGTATACTAATCCCCATCCCATGTTGTACCATGGAGAAGATTGCCTGGTCATCTTCCAACTCAAATTTCACATTAGGAGTAACATTGTTTTCTTTCAATATTCTCCTTAAATCATTATCGCTTCCTTGCTTTGCTCGAATAAGAGGTTCTTTCTCTACTTCCCCAAAGCTTACTTTACTTTTCTTTGCAAGTGGATGGTCTTCTGAGAGAATACATAGCATACGATCCTTTTTTAATGGAATCACTTCAAATTGATAGGATGTTGGGATCGATAGGAATCCAAAATCAACCTCTCCATTAAAAATCCATTCTTCAATTTCATCATAATCCCCTTCAAATAATTCAATGTCAATCGAAGGATAATGATTACTAAATTCCTTTAGAATTTCTGGTAGCCATTGAACCGATACACTAGAAAAAGTACCAATGCGAATCGTACCTATTTCTAAACCATTAATATCGGCTATTTCTTGCACCATTTCGTTATTCCACTTCAGTATTTCTCTTACATATCTTAAAACACGTTCACCATTACTAGTTAATGTAATGCCAGCTCGTCCTCGATTCAAAATGGAAAATCCCCATTCCGACTCTAGACTTGCAATGGCATGACTAACTGCAGACTGAGATAAGCTAAGTTCTTCCCCTGCTTTTGTCAAACTTCCTAGCTCAACAACTTTATTAAATATATCAAATTTCACCAATGACATTTTTTCACATCCCTATCATACTACCTTGATATCATTTACATGAATTTTTTTCATGCAAAAACTTAAAAACATTCACTTTTCTTATCCCAAGTTTACATTTATACTAGTTATTAATCAAATTTTACAGTCGGGTGATAAAAAATGAAGAAAGGAAAGCATCATATTTTTCATATAGGACAAGGAAACAATAATAATCAGTTAAAAGCAGACTTAATGATGGTGGTTGTAACAATGCTCTGGGGATCGTCCTATTTGTTTATGAAAATGGGGATTAACACAATTCAAGGATTTAATCTCGTCGGCTTACGATTCGGAATAGCCTTTATATTTGCCGGCGCAATCTTTTATAAGCGTTTAATAAAAACGGATTTTAAAACACTCAAATATGGGGCTCTTTTAGGATTCTTTTTATTTTCAACCCTATCTACCGTTACCATCGGGATGAATTACACATCTGTTTCAAATGCTGGCTTTATATTTAGTTTAGCTGTTGTATTTGTCCCATTATTACTAGCAATCTTTTTCAAAAGGAAGCCTGAACCGAAAGTGATTTTCGGAATCACTCTTGCTGTTATTGGAATTGCTCTCTTAACGTTGAACGGAGAAGTAAAGTTAAATAACGGTGATTTTTTAATCACCTTAGGAGCATTATTCTATGCACTATATATCATTGTTACAGATAGAATAACTAAACACGTTGATTCCATTAATCTTGGGGTTGTACAGCTTGGATTTGCCGGGTTATTCGGATTTGTTTTTTCATTCATTTTCGAAGAACCAAAGCTTCCAAATACAACAGAAGCATGGATTGCTGTACTGGCACTAGGTATTTTCTGTAGTGCCATCGGATTTATTGGTCAAACCATTGCTCAGAAATATACGACACCAACACGGACTGGTCTTATATTTTCATTGGAGCCGGTTTTCGCAGCATTATTCGCCTTCGTATTTATTGGCGAAATCCTAACGACAAAAGGTTACTTTGGTGCGGCACTTATTTTATTTGGTGTAATATCTACTAAAATTAACTGGAAAAAGATATTTGCCGGAAAAGAATATACAAAACCTATTTAGAAAATACAATGAGGTAGAATGGGGATTTTGACTTCCACATCCTACCTCACCTTTTTACTTTTGCAAATGCTCATTCATCGAAGCTTCTATTCTTTTGTAATATAAATAGAATCCAGTCCAATTCAGAATATAAATGATGACAAATACAATAATACCTGCGATTATGGAGAAAAACCGAAACGGTATCCAACCGATTGGAATAGCAATTAAAAAGTACCCAATGATAGAGGAACTAAAATGGATAACTGTTTGTTTTAATGGACTCCAATTCTCTTTTTCGAAAATAAAGGAGGACAATCCAAAATAAATACCAATAATTAAACTTGCAAGCATATATAACCAAATTTCTTCGATTGTTGTTTTAATTTGTGTAAATCGAATAATGGTCAAGGCAATAAATGTAAACAATCCACCAGTCGCAATACCCATCATGACTTTATTCCATATTTTATTGCTCATTTACTTGCCTCCCATTTCTAACTTTTCTTTGACTTTCGCCACAAATTTTCTTGTAATATACTCTTTATTTCCTGAATGAAAGTAAACACAAAGATTTCCGTTAAAAGACAGTTCAAACCGTTGAATTTGATTTAAATTTCCAATGACAGACTTCGAAAAGCGCATAAAACCATGGGGAACAAGAATCTCTTCTACTTCATAAAGTTTCTTTTTGATTTCAATATCTCCTTTTTTACATGAGGCAAATACTTTTCGCTTCTGAGCATATACGAAATCAATGTCATTTGGATCAAGTAACACCGTTTGTTCTTCTTCTACACCAAATAATCGTTCTTTCTTTCTTCTATTAATGACTTGAATGATTTCTTCCAATTCTTCTGTCCATTCATTCGTCTGAATGGTAATACATGTTTCTTTATATTTCTCATCAATTTCAATATTTACTTTCACCTTCACCCTCCATTTTAAAGTGCAACCTTAACCACGTGCCTGTTTTAAAAAATATGGGTAGCGTACCATTGCTAATAAAAAGCCTCCACAACCAAATGCCATTAATACAAGCAGTGATGTAAAGAAATCTTCTAACATTAATGTACCATGCATGGCATCTTGAAAGGATTGATGTGCCCAGTATTGTGGTAAAAATGTTGCAACCGTTTGTAAAATCTCTGGCATCATCTCAATTGGTACCCATAAACCACTTAATAAGGCTCCACCTAAAGCAATAACTTGTGTCAAGGCAATCCCCATATTTTCCGTTTTTACGAGTAATGCCATCGCCAAACCGAGACCTGTCACGGTAAATGCTAATGCAATGGATAAGTAAAATAAAAGGATTGGTTGCTTCATTTGTACATCATATACAACTTTTCCAAAACCAAATAGAATAATAATTTGAATACATACCATAAACATATACGGAATCCATTTTCCTAGCAAGTAATTTTTTGACGAAAGTGGTGTACTAGCTAAACGAGCTGTCATTCCTAAATCTCTATCTTTAATAAATGTTGATACCATCGAAATAATAATAAAAAAGACAAACATGACGGTATATCCCGGAATAATTGATGTAATAATCTCTTGCTTCGCTATCTTCTCCGCTCCTGAAGTAAATACCGTAATAAATAAAACAGTTAAAATAATTGGCAAAATAACCATCCAAAATAACAGTCCTCTATCTTGTAAATTCTTTTTCATCTCTAATATAAATACAGCCCCCATCACCATTTACCTCCCATGGCTTGCTCTTGTAATGCTTTTTTATCGTCTCGTAATTCATTTCCAGTCAATGAAAAAAACACATCTTCCAGTCGTGGTCGAACAATTTCCAATTGTATAAGCTCCTCTGGTTCATCCTGGTATCGATGTAACACTGCTTCCATAACAGGTATGGGTGTATTTGTTGTAATCAGATAGCCACCATGATGATTGGTTACTTTTCCAAACCTATCGAGTTCTTCTGGTAATGCTTGATTGCCTTTAACAAAAACAGACGGTATCGCATGCTTCTGCAATAATTCATTAACCGCTCCATGTTCAATGATTTTCCCCTGGTCAATAAAGGCAACCCCATCACATAATTTTTCGATTTCTTCCATATAATGTGTAGCATATATAATCGTGCAACCCTTTTTCTTTAATCGCGCAATCATTTGAAAAATATAACTTCTGGATTGTGGATCAATACCCACAGTTGGCTCATCCATAATAATGAGTTTCGGTCCATGCATTAATGCACAACCAATATTTAATCGTCGCTTCATTCCCCCAGAGTATTTCATCACTTTGTCTTTCCCACGCTCAGATAATCCGATTTCTTCTAATACTTCTGCTGCACGCTTTCTAAGTTCCTTTCCTCTTAATCCATATAACCTACCAAAAAAATATAGATTACTTATTGCAGATAGATTTTGCTCCAAACATATCTCTTGGGGCACATACCCGATTTGGTCCTTTTGACTACCGTTTGGTTGATTGGCTATTTGGATTTTTCCTTGATAATCCAGAATGATAGATGCTAAGATTTTTAATAAAGTAGATTTCCCTGCCCCATTTGGACCGACTAAGCCATAGCAACTTCCTTTAGATATCGATAAAGAAACTTGTTTTAAAGCCTCGTTTTTTCCATACCAACTTGTCACCTGTTCGATTTGCAATAACATATTACCACCACCTTTTTTCTTTATTATGGCAGTGATTTCTGTCTTTTAGGTTAAAATTGGAATAAGTTGTATCTATCCATGAATGAAACAACAGGAAAGTAGAATAAGATGAATGAAACATCACACATCTTATTGGGAGGTTTTTTTTGAAAACCCTACTTTTCGGGCCATGAGGTTGTAATTTCCACTTAGGGAGAGGTGAAAATAAATGCACCTAAGTATGGACGAGACAACCGATGAGGATGCCACTTCGGCTTGAGGTGTTGAACTTTTCTGTTGAAGCTAGTGTGCACCCTTATAATTCAATAAAATTGGTTTATTGTCTTCCATTGTCGCCCGATATAAATTAATTTCTCCGGATGGTGGTGTTGCAGAGGACGAGTCTACTGTGAAATTTTCATTTAATGATATCGTCCACTTTGCTTGATTATTTTCAGTCAATACGATAGCAAGTGTGCCAAACTGAACGATATGATCCCAGTCAAATGTTTCCGTTTGGCCATTTTGTGTAACAGAAATTCCGTCTGTATTGCTTATCATCTCTACATTATTTCCTTTCCATACACCTTGTATTTCAGCTCCAACATAATAATAAGAAAGTCCCCCACCACGGTCACCATATGTACCGATATATTGATGTATGATTCCATTTTCTGTAAGATATGTTACCGCTGCAATATCATTTGCTAACCATTCCACTTTAAATCTTCCATCTGTTTGATAGGGTAATGTTTCTTTTGGTAGAGCAAGAATTCCGTAATAATTTCTGTAATAAACCGCCTCATTCGTTTTTATATTCTCTTTTATCGTTAAAACATGTTTAAAATCAGGTGATATGCTTGTTATATTTTTGATTTTTGAATGACTGTCAGCGAGCAGTACTCCATTAGCAATAATAAACACAGCTACAATACTTGCCCCAACCCATTTCCATTTTCTGGTAAGTGAAAACAAAAACAATAATGAAGTGGCTAAGCAAATTACACAAATTATATTCACGATGTAAAATATCCGATCATCTACATACTCAACTTGCAATCTAGTATGTACGAATAAATATGCTATTTGCAAACAAAAGAAACCGATTGCGAGAAGGAATAAGAATGAACCAATTATTTTTATTCGTTTATGATGATTGTTATTCATCTGGCTTTACCTCCGTCAAAAAAGACCATGTTTTACCATTATCTTTTGAAATAAATTTCCCTTTCACTTTGCCACCTTTATAATCACCATTAGGACCTTGATTAACGAGTAATGCCAAATGGTCTCCCTCTTTAACAGGCATTTCAGCAGTAACAAAGATTTTATCATACTTTTCTGGAATATGAATCATCGCTTCCGTCCATGTATCTCCCCCATCTTGGGTTACATGGAAATCTGGTTCTTCCGGATTAATCGTTCCATAGGATAAAAATCCAGTTTTTTCATCTATAAATCCACCGTCCGAAAGCAATCTCGTTACACCCGATTGACTGGTTTCCTCCCAGTTTTCTCCACCGTCATGGGTTAAAAACACACTTGATAACTCTTGTGACATTGTTCGGTCACCAGATAGGATGACATAACCGAATGTATCATTTAAAAAGGCTACTTTTCGAAAGCGAATAGCTGGATAAGGCTTTGTAACATCAGCATGTTCCCATGTTGTACCTTGATCAAGCGAATATGTTACTACAATTTTATTTTCATATTCCGTTAATTTATCCATATATAACAATGCCACTCGATTTTCCGTAAGAATAAAGCTGTTATTAATGAGCTCTTCTTTGTCCCCATTATACTCCCCAGCAAATAATTTATCCTTCTCAACTGGAACTGTAAGCCAATTTTCTCCCTTATCGAATGTAATATGTAGCTCATTATTTTGAAGAGCATAACCAATTGTTTCATCTTCAACATATATCGGCTGTAACTGTTCTACTTGTTGTTCCGGTTCCTTTTGTAGTTCTTGATGATTTTGTCCCGCAATCGGTTGTTCAGATGGAGGAGGATTTTGGGTAATTTGTTGGTTATATATTGTCGCAAAGGTTAAACCTGCTATCATTATACCTGCGATACCTATTATAAGTTTTTTCAATGTATGTTCCCCCCTAAACCTATTTTAAATTTATAAGATAATAAAGAAGACCTGGTTCAGATGGAGTTTTTACTTCACCTGAACCTTAGTCGCACTTATTTATTACACCTGTATATAATACCATAAACATCAAATAAGATTGGACGACCGAAAATGCAAAAAAGACACGAAATCGGTCATCCAAATGGATTTGGATGACCATAAATACATGAAAAGAAGAAAATTGGGCAACCAAATGATTTTTGATGACCGAAAATACAAATTAAATACGAAATTGGGTATCCAAACTGTTTTTAATGACCACAAACACAAAAAGAACAGAAAAACGGTCACCCAAAAAGATTGTTTTTTTTAAAATTCCTACTTACTATTATCAAATAGGAATTTTCCATTAAGAGGTAAGCTAGATCTATATGATACCCCGGGCACACTCCCAATTCCATCACATAGAATATGTTATAAAACTGAGAAAGGAATGAGCAACTTGTACTATATTCCACATGTATATCCATGTCCTTATTACATCTATTTTCCGATGTATAATGGGGATAGCAGATTAATGAGGTCCTGGACTTTTGCCGATGAAATAGAATATGCCAAACTGCATGGGTATGCATCACCCACAAATGAAAACAGATTAAAAGACTATGGAAATAATCCATTTGTTATCAATATTGAGGAGGCTGCTAAAAGAAATAATACATTCCGCACAGCAATATGGACTGGTGAACATTTACAAGTTACATTGATGAGTATTGATGTCGGAGAGGATGTTGGGCTAGAAGTACACCCTAATACTGATCAATTCTTACGTATTGAGGAGGGCCAAGGAGTTGTTCAGATGGGCGATACGAAAGATGATTTAAGTTTTGAAAGATATGTATATAATAATGATGCCATCATGGTACCAGCTGGAAAGTGGCATAACCTAGTAAACACTGGAAACAAACCACTTAAACTTTACAGCATCTATGCTCCACCAGAGCATCCATTTGGTACTATTCATCAAACAAAGGCAGATGACATAGAACATGAAAAACATGGACAATAATCAATAAGACGCACAAACGTTTTGCAAAATTTGCAATTAAAATTAAAGCTCACATACTAAGAATATAGAGTACATCTTGTATGTGAGCTTCTTCCTTTTTTATTACCATTCTAAAATTAGCATTGAACAATGTAATTTCCTACTAAGTTATATAATTTGAATTTATTACACTTTATCTTAAATAAAACACTTTTTTAGAAATAATTTAATGTAATAATAGAAATAATAAATAAATTATGTATATAAGGTAAGATTTACAAAAACAGGGAAAAGATAGTATGTAGTACAGAATACATATATGAAAATTCGGGTGATGAAATGACGAAAATAAAACACAGCCCTTGGTTATTATTAATAACGATTGGACTTGGAACCTTACTAAATCCTTTAAATTCCTCCATGATTTCCGTTGCATTAACGCAAATGCAACATGATTTCGCTTTAACGTTTGCAGATGCTTCATGGCTAATTTCAATATTTTATCTTGCTAGTGCAGCTGGACAACCAGTGATGGGAAAATTAAGTGACATGTTCGGGGCGAAACGATTATTTATGACTGGACTAGTATTAGTAGTAATTGCTTGCTTTTTGGCTCCCTTTTCTCCTAATTATGGCTTTTTACTTGGGTGTAGAGCACTGCAAGCAATTGGCAGTTCTACTTTATTTCCAAGTGGAATGAGTATGATTCGTTCCCATATTACGGAAAAACAAGCACGGGCAATTGCTATTATTTCAGTTTTTTCATCCACCTCAGCAGCATTCGGACCGGCAATCGGTGGTTTTCTTATTGCAGAGTGGGACTGGCCAGCCATATTTATGATTAATGTCCCAATTATTATTATTGCTTTTGTCATGGCAATTTTCATTTTACCAAAGGCAAGTAAAGTAAATATTGATTTAAAACGGATTGATGTCACAGGAATCCTGCTTTTTACTGTTTCTATTCTGGGATTGATTCTATTCTTACTTTCTCTTACAGAACAAATTCGCTGGTCAGCATTATTTATCTGTGTCATAGCTGGAATTTTATTTTTTCTTATCGAGAAAAGAAAACATGAGCCCTTTATTGATGTAGAAGCACTTCAAAGAAATAAAAATGTAAACTTAATTTACCTCATCTTTATCCTAATAAACGCAGTGTATTATAATTATTTTTTCGGGCTCCCTACTCTCTTACAACAAGTTCGTGGTTACAGCGAAGAACATACAGGATTAATCATGCTTGCACTTGCAGGATTTAGTGTCTTTATCACACCTTTTGTTGGGCGATTAATCGACAGAAAAGGATCCAAGTTGTCGATGATTATCGGTGCGACACTCCTTCTTGTTGGAACAGGTCTATTAATAACATACAATGATGCATCTCCACTTTTGTGGTTAATTTTTATCATGGCTATTCTTGGTATCAGCAATGGATTTAACAATATCTCTGCACAGATGGCTCTTTATGAACATGTCGATAAGGAAAAAACAGGTACAGCATCTGGCCTGTTTCAAACAAGCCGTTACTTAGGTGCCATTTTATCTGGAAGTTTTCTTGGAATGGCATTTAGCAAGCATATCGATGATGCTCATTTTCACATGGTTATTATTGTTTCCTTTGTTGTTTGTATTGGTATTGTTGGCTTAACTGTAAAACTACCGAAAAAAGCTAGTCAACGTGTATAAGTCAAACAATAAGTAGTTATATTACTACTAAAGATTTGTAAATTTAAACATTAAAACATCTAGGTCTTAAATGGAGACCTGGATTTTTTCGTTTAATCCTAATAATATTCGAGTACAACTAAAATATCATTCACGCTACTTTGAAAATTATTCATTTTTTTGCCGTAAAAAGTAAAGTCCTGTTCATCATGTTAAAATATATATAGAAAGAATGTGAAATAATACACACAATGATTGCAATATCGTTTATAAAATATATAGAAGGAGGTAGATTTCAATGAAAATAAAAAACTTAACTAAACTTATACTAATTGCGGTAGCATTAGGAGCAGGTATAAGCACACTAGTTTTGAGTGTATTAGGAAACATCGAGGTAAATAGTGCAATAATTTTATTATCAATTGGACTGACATGTTTAGCATTTTTAAAATTACAAGAGATGTAATTGTCAAAATTTCACCTATGATATCAAATTAAATACATTTTTCCCTTGATTTGTTTAGCTATAATTCCCACTTCAACATATCGTATTTCTATTTTTATTCTTGAGTGTTTTAAAATTATCCACCTCAATCTATTTAGTTATTGTATTTTGATGTATTTGCTGATATTTGATTGTACTAAAAGAGAAAAGAGCCAATCGAATTTCAATTGGCTCCTTTAGAAATATAAAATACTTATTGATTTCCTTTTTTCACCCATTCAGCAACTGTGACCGTACGTTTTGCTTGGTGCTTCACAGCAGCTTCCACATCTTCTACCATTTCTCCATCTTGGTTGACTGATACACTTGTTCCATATGGATTTCCACCTGCACCAATTACTGCTGGGTCAGTAAAGCCAGGAGCAGCAATAATCGCACCCCAATGCATCATGGAAGTATATAAAGATAATAATGTTGCTTCTTGACCACCATGTGGATTTTGTGCAGAAGTCATCCCACTTACTACTTTATTGACTGTTTTACCACTTGCCCATAGGCCACCTTGTATATCAAGGAACTGTTTCATTTGTGATGGAATGTTTCCAAAACGTGTTGGAACACTAAATATAATCGCATCTGCCCATTCTAAATCTTCGGATGTTGCTACTGGAACATCTTTCGTTGCTTCGACAGTTGCTTTCCATCCTTCATTTGCTTCAATAACAGATTCTGGTGCTAGTTCTTCTACTTTTAATACTTTTACCTCAGCACCGATTTCCTTCGCACCTTCTGCAGCCCATTTTGCTAACTGATAGTTTGTTCCACCCATACTATAAAATATTACCGCTAATTTTACATTTTCCATTTTATCCATCTCCTCTGATTTTCTAAATAAATGTGTATAAGAATATATAATAATTATGTTTTTTGTTTGAAAGTATTATCTGCTATAACCACCACCTTTATAGAAATTGAGCAATTCAATACGTTATATCTTTCTTATTCCCATCTATAGGAATTTTATTATCATTTCTAATTCATACATCTCGCTTTCGAGACTTTAAAGTAAAAAAACTGTCATTCTTTCTTTCAAAAAGTACTTCATTCTATAAAGACATATACCATTTACGTGCAGCTTCAATTTCTGTTCCTGTCAATTGATGTCCCCTGGTTTCCCAATGAATCTGCACATCAGCATTTGCTGCTTCAAATAAGTCTTGAAGTTCTAAAGATTCTTCTGACGAACAAATTGGATCATTTACACCGGCACCGATAAACACAGATTTCCCTGATAAATCTGGCAGTACCATTCCTCTTCTAGGAACCATTGGATGATGTAATATAGCGCCTTTTAACGCATCTTGATAGTGAAATAACAGACTCGCAGCAATATTCGCTCCGTTCGAATAACCGACGGCAGTCACATTATTTCTGTCAAAATCATATGTTTTAGCTGCATCATCAAGAAACTGATTTAATTCTTTCGTACGGAATATCAGATCTTCTTCATCAAATACTCCTTCTCTTAATCTTTTAAAAAAACGTGGCATTCCATTTTCTAATACATTACCTCGAACACTTAATATGGAAGCTTTTTCATCGATTCTTTGTGCAATTGGTAATAAATCGGATTCACTTCCCCCCGTGCCATGAAGTAATAGGAATGTTGTCTTTTTAGGATTTGTTCCCTTATTGAATATATGCTTCATTCCTTATCCCCCTTAAACACTGATTACCCTTTACATATTTACAACAGAAAATTCCCTTTGACATTATGAATCCAATTCTTTTATTCTAATTGGTATCAAACGACGTTCAAGTTGTTCTCTATATTGTTCATATTGCACTGGTAACATTAGTTTTTCTCCCATCGTTTCCTCTGACTCATCATGTGAGAAACCAGGAGGGTCTGTTGCAATTTCAAATAAAATCTCTCCATGTTCCTTGAAGTAAATAGAATTAAAATAATTTCTATCCTGGACAGGAGTGACACGATACCCATTTGCTGCCATTTTTCTCTGCCATTTCAATTGATCATTGTCATCCGTCGCTCGCCATGCAATATGATGAACTGTTCCAACTCCCATATGTCCTCTGTCTTTTGGAGTTACTTTCAAATCAATGATATTTCCAATATCAGCTGATGAACGGAAACGAATATAGTCTCCTTCCTCTCCAATACGTTCGAGGCCCATTAGCTTTTCTAATAATTCCGCTGTTTTGTTCGGATGGGCGGAATACAAAGTGGCTCCACCAAAACCTTTAATTGCTACTGCTGGCGTTATTCTACCAAAAGCCCATGGATTCATTTCCCCTTCTTCTCTTTCTACAATTTCTAGCTGAAGCCCATGTGGATCAACAAATTTCAAAACATATTCACCAAAGCGTTCTATTTTCGTATAGGAAATATGAAATGTATTTAATCGTTGTTCCCAAAATTCCATAGCTCCTTTAGGAACAACATACGAGGTAACACCTACCTGACCGTCACCAATCTTCCCTGGATATGCATCAGCCCATGGAAAAAAGGTAATAATTGTCCCAGGATTACCTCCCTTATTACCAAAGTAGAGATGATAAGTACCTGGGTCATCAAAGTTTACTGTTCGTTTTACTAAACGCAATCCTAAGACACCAGCATAAAAATCTATATTTTCTTGTGGATGACCTACTATTGCCGTAATATGATGAATTCCACTTGTTTTACTCATCAAATCATTTCCCTCCTACTTTTTCCATTAAGAAGTGTATTACGTGATATGAAATATAAAGAAGACTTCGTTCAGATAGAGTTTTTATTTCACCTGAATCTTAGTCACACTTATTTCGAAGTTTGGCATAACTTTTCCCACCTAAAGAAGCAGGGGTATTCGTAACGCCGCAAAGATAAACTGGAACTTAAAGGATATGATTATCGAATGAAATTATCCTTAATTAATATATTACGAAATCGAGATAAATATTTAAAAAAATTAAAGACTCTCTGCGTAATATCCTAATTTTTTTAACTGTTGAATCATAACCTTTTTTTCATTAACGTCTAAACCAGCAAATATCTCTTTAATTGCCTGTTTGTGTTTAGGAAAAACATCATCCATAAACTTTGTTCCTTCTTCTGTTATTGTTGCATATGTGATACGACGATCCTTTGGACAAGGTTTTCTCTTTAATAAATTTTTCTTCTCCAATTTATCTACCACATACGTAATACTACTGCTAGCAATTAAGACCTTTTGGCCAATTTTTTGGATTGGTTGGTCACCTTTACTATAAATCAACTCAAGAACTGCAAATTCAGTGGGATTTAGTCCTAAACATTTTATATCTTCCTCAACACGTCTTTTAATTGATTCTAAAGCTCGAGTCAAAACAATAAATAACTTTAAAGATAATTGTTCTTCTTGTTCATTTTTGTGTTGATTATTCATGACTATCATCCTTTTTATTATCTCGAATTCGAGACAATTATATAATGGGTAACTTTCCTTTGTCAACTAGTTGAACTTATTTCATTTATAAACAGATTTTTTCTCACAAAATTTGTCCCCATAAATTCCCTCGAATCTTTGATTTTCATCGTTCATTTATAATGTATGTATTTTACCAAATCATGGTACATTTGTTCGCAAGCCCTAAATAATAGCATGCCGAATGAATGTGTTATATTTCCCATTGATACAACATAACATTCCTTTAAAAACACCTCATGGATTTGATGTTAATTCCCACTTTAATAGTCCATTCACTAACTTAACTCTAGTCATTTGTAACTTTTCTAGCACCCTAATGGATGGAAGATTATCATGCCTACATTCTGCAACAATTCTTTCCACATTTCCAGTTGAAAATGCCCAATCTATTAATGCTTGTACTGCTTCTGTTGCATAACCTTTATTTTGTGCGATAGGGACAATTCCATATCCTATTTCAACCGTGTTTTCGCCATTTGGTTTTCCTTTAAAACCAATATCTCCTATCACTCTGTCTCCTTTGTCAAAAACAAACCATACACCCCAACCTAATAAAGCGGAGTCCTCTTCTAATTTCTCTACATACAGATTTATATGGGGACCAATCTCATAGTCCTCTGTTGAAATGGTTGATAAAAGCTCATTTGTGCAAGGAATGACCCTTAATCTGTCTGTGTGTAATTCCATTTTTTCACTCCTTTCTATATCCAAATATAATGCATCAACATCTTTTATGGAAGAAAATTTTAATAAAGAATGTTTTTTAAAAAATACTAGAAAAGACCAAATCCTGAAAGATTCAGTCTTTAATAGTCTATTTTTTATCTTCTTTTATCATCACACCGTTTTTATATTGGGATTCAAATACACCACAATATTATTCAAAATCTAATTTATAATCGTCATTTGTAATAATCTGATATTTCTTAGAAAAGATATAAATAAGAGCATAATTTAACATAACTGGGATAATAAAAAACACACTAACCATAATTGATATATTTCCCATTGTCCATCCTGTATCTGTCAGATTAATATAGTTTAATGGACCTACCAATCCAGATAAACCAAATCCTGCACTATACGGTGTGCCTTGAATATTAAACACACCAGCCAAAGCACCGAGAATAGCTGAAGTAATGAGCATTGGATAAGCAATTCTAGGCTTCATAAAAAAATTTCTCATTTGAATTTTTGGTGATCCTAATACATGGGCTAATGCAGTTCCTAGTGAATTTGACTTGTAACTTGCAATTGCAAGACCTACACCTGTCGCTACAATTCCAAGATTAGCTGCACCTGAACCGATTCCAGATAACATAATGGCAGTTGCTACCCCGACAGTTGAAATAGGTGAAAGAATAATCAAACAGAAAACAACGGCAATAATTGACCCCATTATAATCGGCTGCAATGATGTCACATAGTCAATACCACTTCCTATTACAAGTGTGAGTGACTTCACATATGGAAGTAACATATACCCAAACAACCCTGGCACTAAAATACTCAGTGTCGGAATTAATAAAATGCTATATCCCTTTAGCCTACCCCCAATCCACTGTAGAAATAATACGGTCAAAGCAACTGTGATACCTGTATTAACAACAATACCAATTCCGTTAAGCGTAAATGCGTCACCCGTCTTCACAATAGCTCCACTACCAATCATTGCTGCAATTCCTACACTTGCTATTTGAATGGGAGTCATTTTAAATAGAACACCAACCATCACTCCCATTAAGACTGGAAGTAAACTCATCACCATTACGGTGATATCCAGTAAGTGTTCAAGTGGAGAGAAATAAGGAATAACTAGCTTCATCAATTCTCCTAGTAATGCATTCGGAATTAAAGCAACTACAATACCAATACTCATACCATTTAACAATTTGTTGAAAAAATCCTTTGTCATTCCAAGTTCCCTCCAATTTTTATATATTGGTTCAATATTATAGCAAAATTCTAAATATAATCAATACAAATTTCGGAATAATTTTTATTAGCGTGAAAATAGATAAAAAAATTAAAAAAGCCCTCCATCTCACAATGTGAAGGCCGATTTGGTCTATAAATTATTCTTTTTATCTACATCTTCCTTTATTAAGAGTCATTGAATATTGTATTAACCCAATCATATATCTTAAACTATCTATTTACCTCAACTCTTTTTTCATCCGTCTTGAAACAAATGATGCAACATCCGATCTTTATTATCAAAAAATTGCTTCATCATTTGGTAATGACCAGTCTCCTCTAATCTACGCTCTGCCATGCCATTTTCCGTTAACTCCATTATCTTTGCATCGTGGTACGCCATAATAATAGGTGAGTGTGTCGAGATAATAAATTGGGCACCTTGATGGACTAAATCGTGTATCCGGCTAAGCGTGGACATTTGTCGTAATGGAGATAGTGCCGCTTCCGGTTCGTCCAAAATATACACACCATTTCCTTCAAAGCGATGGATGAACGTCGCAAAAAACGCCTCCCCATGTGATTGCTCATGTAACGACTTTCCGCAGAATCGGTCAATCACTCTTGCCCCGCCCAATGGTTCATTATCTAATTCTTCAATATCGGTAGCTAGGTTATAGTATGTCTCAGCTCTGAAAAAGAAGCCATCTTTCGGCAAAAACATTCCCTTAGCCACACGCAAATATTCATCAAGAATAGAATGCGAATCATAGCTGGAAAAATTAAAATTACGCGACCCCCCTTCAGGGTTAAAACCCAGTGCAACAGCAATTCCTTCTAATAATGTAGACTTCCCCATTCCATTTTCACCAACAATATATGTCACGTTCGGATGGAATGTAAGCTTTTTAAACATTTGGATGACTGGCAAATTAAATGGAAATTGATTGTATGAGGGAATCTGGTCTTTTTTCAAATCAATACTTTTAATATATTGTGTATCAGAATTAAGTTTCATATTGATAACACCTCGTTTACAGATTATTTTACCATGCAAGAAGTAAACAGTCATGAGGATATCCTGTATTTGTATCAACACACAAAGACTTAACATAAAGGTTCTTATCATGAAATCGCACACATGACTATAACCTTTACCCTTTTCATGCTACAATATAGATGGTTAAAGTTGCGTAAACGCATTCTTATGTATACTATATTTATGGTGACAATGATAAACTAGTCATGATAAAGGAGTGGAAATAATGAATCAAAAACAATATGAAAAGATTAAAAACGAAAAAGGTTTCATTGCAGCATTAGACCAAAGTGGTGGTAGTACACCAAAAGCACTAGCAGCTTATGGTATTCAAGCTGATGCTTATTCAAATGAGGACGAAATGTTTGATTTAGTACATGAGATGAGAACGAGAATTATTACATCTCCTGCTTTTGATTCCGAATACATACTTGGTGCTATTCTATTCGAACAAACTATGGATCGCACAATCGAAGGTAAATATACTGGTGATTTCTTATATGAAGAAAAAGGTGTTGTTCCTTTTCTAAAAGTGGATAAAGGACTTGCTGAAGAATCAAATGGTGTGCAAATGATGAAGCCAATTCATGATTTAGATGAAACACTTCGCCGTGCAAATGAACGTCATATTTTCGGTACAAAAATGCGTTCCGTTATTAAAAACTATAATGAAGAAGGAATCAAAGCTATTGTTGATCAACAGTTTGAAATTGGTAAGAAGATCGTTGCAGCTGGTCTCGTTCCAATCATTGAACCAGAAGTTGATATTCACAGCCCTGAAAAAGAAAAATGCGAAGAACTATTAAATGCTGAAATCCTAAAACACCTTAACAACTTAAGTGAAGATGAAAATGTTATGTTAAAATTAACAATTCCTACAAAAGCAAATCTATATAAAGAGTTAATTGATCACCCAAGAGTTGTCCGTGTTGTTGCACTTTCTGGTGGTTATTCTACAGATGAAGCAAACACTAAACTAAAACAAAATGATGGCCTAATTGCTAGCTTCTCTAGAGCATTGAGCCAAGATTTAAATGTTAACCAAACAGACGAAGAATTTAATACCGCATTACAAAAAGCAGTTAAATCTATTTATGAAGCTTCTATCTAAATGAAGGCTTAAAGCGAGTGGTTTTTAATAACCATTCGCTTTTTTCTTTAAATAGCATATATTTCTTCTACCCTTTTATACACATAGCTATTCTATTGTGGATGTAATTAACCAATTTCTCACAACTGAATACTTATTCATTTTATGTTATAATTTAATGAATTCAGAAAATATGGGAGAGATTTTATGTTATTAAAGAAGGATTTTACACAGCAGACAATAAATGGGGTTCAAATAGGAAATGGTATGATAGCATTCCAAGGGATAAAATTAAATGTTCATTGTTTTGCTCTAGATGGTGTTTTAATTGATACGGGGGCAAAATCACTAGAAAAACAATTCAAGTCTTTTTTCAAACAACAAGATCTAGATCAAGTGGTAATTACACATTATCATGAAGATCATACAGGTTGTGCAGCATTTTTACAAAAAGAAATGCAGCTACCTGTTTATATGAATGATATTATGATTGATTATTGCAAAAAGAAAGCAGATTATCCATTGTATCGAAAAGTATTTTGGGGGAAGCGAAAACCTTTTCAAGCAAAGCATATTGGAAAAACCTTTTCATCACTTAACGCAACATGGGACGTGATTGAAACACCAGGTCATGCAATCGATCATGTTGCATTTCTAAATCGTGAAACCGGTCAACTTTTTACTGGAGATTTATATGTTCAAGAAAAGACGAAAGTTGCTTTACGCGAAGAAAGCATTCCAACTATCATTCATTCCTTAAAGAAAGTACTAACCTATGACTTTGAGGATGTATTTTGCTGCCATGCTGGTTATTTAAAAGATGGACGTACCGCTTTACAAAGAAAGCTGGATTACTTATTACATCTCCAAGGGAAAGTAATCAAACTCTATGAAGATGGATTGTCACCAAAGCATATTAGCAGTACCATTTTCCTTAAAAAATATCCCATCACCTCTCTTTCTTTAGGCGAATGGAATTCCATACACATTGTAAATTCGATTATTCAAGAACATTTAAAAGGTTCCATTACAGTTTAGTTGATCGAACTGAGAACATGTGTGATCTTATTCCTATAATAATCTACTTAAAAGTTCGCAAAATACCTGCAATAAAGTCTTACATACCTACAAATTATGTAACCTTTACTTTGATTGGATAACCGATAAAATCCATAGCTACCTCAATCATAAAAGAAAGAGAATGACTGCATGATTTTAACAAACATCAATTTCCAGCATTTTATTCCATAAATATTGAAAATGGAAGGAATGTCCCGATCATTTGCAAGTAGAATGGATAAAAATGTTGGTACAAATTTATTATAATAATTTTTTATAAAATCCCTTAGATATTATTTGCAATTTCGGAATTTTCTGTTAAGATAAAGTTATCCCAATTTGAAACGTACATTACTTTACAAGCATATTCTTTATATTACTATAAATTTTATAACTTGTTTAGTTATAGTATTATCAATATCCAATACCGAAATAAATATATATCCAGATCTAAATTAGGAACATTTAATTGAGTCAGTCATATCATTTTGGTGGGAATCCCTACTTATTTTGGGACACGTAAAAAAGGCTTCCCACAAACTGTGAAAAGCCTTTTCTAATAGAAAAGAATTATAATCCGCGACTAATTTGAAGTCATTTAAATTAAAATTCAACAAAACAATAACTGTTTATTGATCCACCGTTTCTAATGGTTTGGTTTTGTTTAGTTGAAGTGCCTCCGCTGTTGAAGCATCAATCTCATTAAAGAGTTCTGGGTTTTCAGCTAGTTTCATACCATAAGAAGGAACCATCTCTTTGATTTTTGCTTCCCATTCCTGTGCTTGTTGTGGGAAACATGTATTGATCAATTCAAACATAACGTGAACAGCAGTAGACGCACCTGGTGAAGCACCAAGTAATGCGGCAATTGATCCATCAGCTGAACTAACCAATTCTGTACCAAATTGAAGCGTTCCTTTACCACCTGCATCTGTATCTTTAATTACCTGAACACGTTGACCTGCAACAACAATATCCCAATCTTCACTTTTAGCATTTGGAATAAAATCACGTAATTCTTCAATACGTTGTTCTTTAGATAACATCAGTTGTTGAACAAGGTATTTTGTTAATGGGATATTTTTTGCACCTGATGCTAACATTGTTAACACGTTATTTGGTTTAACAGAACCAATTAAATCTAGATTGGACCCAGTTTTTAGGAATTTTGGTGAAAAACCAGCAAACGGTCCAAATAATAATGATCTTTCCCCTTCGATATAGCGTGTATCCAAATGTGGAACAGACATTGGTGGAGCACCAACTGCAGCTTTTCCGTATACTTTTGCATGATGTTTTTCTACGACTTCTGGATTATTACATACTAGGAATAATCCACTTACTGGGAATCCTCCAATATGCTTACTTTCTGGAATAGCCGTCTTTTGTAGTAAAGGCAGACTTCCTCCACCGGCACCAATAAAGACGAAGTTTGCAGTGTGATACTCAAGTGTACCACGTTCAAAGTTTCGCACTTTTACTTCCCAAACACCGTTTTCATTACGTTTTATATCTTCTACCGTATGGTTATAATTTATATTAACATCTTGATTTTTTAAGTTATCTAACAATTTACGTGTTAGTGCACCAAAGTTGACATCGGTTCCAGAGTCAATTTTCGTTGCGGCAATTGGTTGATTGACTGCTCGGTCTTGCATGATAAGTGGAATCCACTCTTTTAATTTTTCCGGGTCATCAGAGAAATCCATTCCTTGAAATAGAGGAATTTCTGATAGCGCTTCAAATCGTTTTTTCAAAAACTTTACATTATCTTCCCCATGTACTAAACTCATATGAGGTAATGGCATAATAAATTCTTGCGGATTTTCTAGTTGATTTTTATTTACAAGGTAGGACCAAAACTGTTTTGAGACTTGAAACTGTTCATTAATTTTTAGAGCCTTTGAAATGTCTAAAGAACCATCTGGTTGTTCAGGAGTATAATTTAACTCACATAACGCTGAATGCCCCGTTCCTGCATTATTCCATTCGTTAGAGCTTTCTTTTCCCGCTTCGTCAAGCTTCTCAAATACTTCAATTTTCCAGTCCGGCGCTAATTCCTTCAAGAGTGTACCTAAAGTCGCACTCATGATTCCAGCACCAATTAAGATAACATCTGCTGTAGTTTGTTTGTTATTCATTTTTACCTTCCTTATACTCTATGATTTGCAGAAAGGATATAGACGTTCCCTTTTTAGGCAGCACTGGCAAGCCAAAGTGCAACCAATGTACACCCTTTCTGTGTCAATTATTGTCTAATAATAGTGTATCATAATTGTTAATCAATTTAAATATCTACTAGTATAAGTATATGACAGTTGTAAATTATTAAGAAGTGGAAAGTCTAGCCATTAGGCCTTGCTTATTATAAGAAATAAAGCACAAATAATGGAAGGAATATTATCTCTTACTTTATGCTTAAGAGCTGAAAAACGAAAAACAGCCCCCTCCAATTACCATTCCTAAGAATGCCAATATAATTCCTCCTCCATAGGTAATAAAATTATAAACATAAAATTTCCATCTTCTTTCACTCAAATATAACTGTATACTCTCCAACTGAAGTGTTGAAAATGTAGTAAATGCTCCCATGTAACCCGTACCTAGGAATAATATCATTTTATTGTTTAACCCTATACTAACAATAATACCTAACAAGAAAGACCCTAATAAATTCACAATTAATGTTGCAACTGGAATACGGAAGGAATATTTCTTTTTAATAAATTGTGAAACAAAAAAGCGAGATATTGCCCCAAAACATCCTCCAATCCCTACTAATACTACATGTAACAAGCTCATGCTTATTCCTCCACACTCATCTTAGTAAATCCTAAACTACTCATGAACAATCCTCCAAATAAGCTAATCAACATATAGATAACTCCTAACCCAATATGGTTACTTCGAAATAACTCCACTGTCTCTACGCTTAATGTAGAAAAAGTTGTGAAAGAGCCAATCAACCCTGTACCTATTGCCATCTGATAATTAACGGGAATGGGAAATGCTGTAAAAACTCGTGTAGTGAGAAATGCCAAAAGATAACTCCCTAAAAGATTCACCATCAATGTAGAATAGGGAAAAATTGTCCCTTGTTCTGATAATCCAAAACTAATAAAATATCTTAAAATCGCTCCTATACATCCAGCAATTCCAATATAAAGATAAACCATGTACCAACACTCCTTCCAAATGACAAAATGGCTCTTGTCAATAAAAATCACTGTCAAGAACCATTAGCCATCGGCGGTTAAAGGTGAACCACATTTCTAGCTCATAGTTTTTTAATCTAACAAGCATCAATGATTCGTTCAATGTATGATAAGCCCTTTTTCCAAATATGTAATTCATGTTCCGCCTAACTTTTCTCAGTATCTGAAGTACTTGTTGTTATTTTTTTCAGTAATTGTTTGCGCTCATTAAATAATGATGGATACGATAAAAAACCAAGTAAAGCACTGGAGACGACCGCCGTTGTTAACAACAAAAACAGAATGAGTAATTGAAATAGAACTGCTTGAACTGGATCAGCACCTGCAATAATTTGACCACTCATCATTCCTGGAAGTTGAACAAGACCAATTGTCTTTTGGCTTTCAATTGTTGGAATGGTACTTGCTTTAATGGAATTAACAAGTTGGGTATGAATCGCTTGTTTCGGAGTTCCACCAAGTGACAAAATAAGTTCAATTGCATCTTGATTTGATTCGATTTCCGCTGTAAAACGATTTAAAAATAAGATGGAAAGCACCATTGAATTCCCTATCATCATCCCACTTATCGGGATAAGATATTGTGCTGTTGGAGGTATAATTCCGAAACCAAGCAGTATCGTCTGTGTCACGACTTCAATGGTTATAAACGTGACAACAAGTTTCCATGTAATTCCCTTAATGGATGTTCCTTTTTTACGAGCATTATGTGTCGCTGCGACAATCATAAGAATAATCATTAATAAAATATAAATCATATTCTCAGAATCAAATACAAATTTAAGTACGTATCCAACAGCTAGTAGCTGAACAACGGACCTTACCGTAGCAATTATTGTATCTTTTTCAAGCTCTAGCTTTAACACTTTGGAAAGCACAATTGGGATAAATACAAAAACTAAGGATAATGATAATGTTAAAAAGTTCATTCTATTTCTCCTCTTACAAATTTCTTTGTTCGATTTGTTTTTGGATTATGAAGAAGGTCGCTTGGTCCAGACTCAATCACTTCCCCATCCATCATGACAACTGTATAGTCCCCTATTGTGTATGCTTGTTTTAAATTATGTGTAATCCAAATAATGGTCGTGCCGTAATTTTCATTGATCCTTTTAATGAGTTTTTCAATATCTTGCTGTGATACTCTATCCAGAGAAGAGGTTATTTCATCAAGCAATAAAATACTCGGCTCATTTACCAGTGTTCGAGCAATCGATACTTTCTGAAGCTGTCCACCAGATAAATCTTTGCTGTTTCGATATAGAAGGCTTTTTTCAAGTCCTACAAGTTCTAATAATTTGTTTGCATCTTCTTCAGACAACTGTTCTCCCTTTAAAGTCAATGGTAATGCTAAATTATCGAATATGCTTCCACTAATCATCGTTGCACTTTGTAACGCAATTCCAACAGTCTGTCGTAAAACTAAAGGATCATAGTCATCAATACTTTTTCCATTGATAAAAATCTCTCCAGAATCACGAGAAATTAATCCGTTACATAGACGAAAGAGCGTTGTCTTCCCTGCTCCTGATGGACCAACAAGCGTTGTAATTTTACCGGTAGGAAATGAATGCGTTATATTTTTTAGGATTAATTCACCAGTAATGGAATAATTCACTTGATTCAGTTGAATAGCCTGATTCGTTTCTGTCATTTTTTACTCCTTGTATATCATCATTGATTCGGGTACTTCTCACGCAAAACCATTTTTAAAAATCATGATACTCTATCATTACCAAAAAGTGTTCCTATGTACAATTTGATGCTCTAAATGATAAATAGAGGCTGCTTTAAAAAAATAACATAGAACGTTTGGTATTTGATTACTTGTCAAAAGCTTTAAATGAATAACATTATCATATGTAGAAGGTATTTCTTCATTCATTAAAACAAATTGACATGCCAATGCCCACCTTCTTTATGATAATAAAATTCACTCAGATTTTCTAATTCAAACACTTTTACCATTTCATCAAAATCATTAGCTAATTTATAATGACAAAGTTCATCCCTTTGAATCCAAAAGACGTTCCCTTCTTTTGAAGGCTTCAATTCACCTCCAAATTGATTGGTCTTATAAAATAAAACAACATAACGTTCATCATCTTTTGTTTGAAATTGTTTCACACCACAAAGTACAGGCGATTTAATGGTTAAACCTGTTTCTTCATATACCTCCCGTATGACAGAATGGGAAAATGGCTCTCCTTTTTCCACATGACCACCTGGAAACGTAACACCTGGCCAGTTAGAATTCACGCGATCTTGTACAAGAACTCTTCCATTATCATCATAGATCATACACATATTTGTAAATATTGCTTTTTCACTTCTACTCATTTGTATCATCCTTTTTAAAATTAGGTTTTTGCCTTCTATTTATTAAATATAACCATTCTAATGCTGTAAGGCTTTCAATTAGGTTTTAATATCACAGTAACTATATCAAAACTTTTCACTCACATTTTACACTACTAAGCTAATAATAACAGCTTACTAATATCATATATATTTTGTAAAAAATTAACTTCTTACAACTATTTGTCAACCTATTTACTTTTTAGTTAACATATATTATGATAGTTCTCAAGAATTACAAAGAAACATACTACATTTGGAGACAAATATTAGATCTTGCTTGTTTTTTAACACAAAGCATAAGATATAACACTTAATATGGGAATCTAAAGGAGACGATAATGCATAAAAAAGTATATCTACTTGTAGAAATCAGTTTACTAGCAGCTTTTATCACTATTACTGGTTCTTTTAAAATCCCTACTGGCATTCCGGGGAGTGAATTTCAATTATCCGCACCAATTGCAATTGCCATTTGTGCTGTATTTGGCTTTAAACGTTATATTATCGCCGGTATATTATCCAGTTTTATTTTATTCATGCTTGGATTTCATACATTGTTTAATATTGAAATTGCAATGGCATTCCGCGTGATTGGTGGCGGAGTGGTTGCTATTTTTGGTAACCGTTTACCTGTACTTATTATTGCTGGACCACTTGGAACATTGGCAGCTAGAATTGTCCTCGCTTGGACGTTACAGGTACCTGCACTACCATTAATTATCCCAGCAATCCCTGGTATGGTATTTACCGCAATAGCCAGTTATCCTTTAATGAAGATGATGCAATCAATCTACCAACGGAAAGGAAGCAATCATTATGAAAAAGTGGTATAGTATTCGAATGCGTGCAAGCAGTGGAGAATCCCATGAAAATGGTGGACAACATATTTCGGGTGCTGAAAGGCTTGTTAAGAAGATAGACATAGAAACTACTGCTATGGAATTAATCCAACGAGCAACCAATCATTCTCGTGGAAAGGCTGATTTTATATCATTAAAAATCGATAGTATTCCAAGAGATGATATTCAAATGGTGGCTCCTCTGCATATAAAAGAAATAAAAAATACAGATACACATTCAACAAAAAATGTATTACGTGAAGCTTCTTTACCAATAAAACAAGAAATACTTTTTTCATTATATGATTGGATTATTCAGGATGATGTAACGAGAGGAGCAATCATTGTCGATATACATTCTGGAAAAAGATTAGATACAAATTTAGAACGTGGTGTGCGCGTATCGCATATCGATTGGGATGAAGCGTATAAACATAAATGGTTAATAGAAAATCATACACATCAACCCAAAAAACTGATAGAAGCGATGGCCATAGCTTCCAAAGTAGCCAGCGCCGGAACAATCTGTGAACTATGTTGCTCGGATGACCCCAAATATACAACAGGCTACATTTCTTTTCAAAATACTTATTATCGCATTCCAAATATGAAAGAAAAAGGTTCGGATTGTGGCGGTCGCGTATTTATTGTAGATGCTACAAAATTTAATCTTGATACATACGTCCATTATTTAGAAAAAACACCTGTCTTAATAGGAGAGAAAGTATGAAAAATTGGATTCAACAGGAGTATGAAAATATTCAATCCTCCCCTTTGAAAAGAAACTTAATTAAAATTGATAAAAACACAACAGAAACAACTATCAATGGAAAGAAGAAGGTTTTAGCCGCTTCTAATAATTACTTAGGGCTTGCGACAGATATACGTGTGATTCAGAAAGCAAAGGAAGCTATAGAACAATATGGGACAGGTAGTGGTGGCTCAAGATTGACTACTGGAAACCTTCCAATTCATGGAAAATTGGAACATGAACTTGCTCAATTTAAAGGAGAAGATGCATGCCTTTTATTCTCCAGTGGGTTTTTAGCTAACATGGGTGTGATTAGTAGCTTAAGTGATCATGAAACTATTATTTTCAGTGATGCATTAAACCATGCAAGTATTATAGATGCTTGTCGTCTTAGTAAAGCTAAAATCGTCATTTATAAACATAACGATATGGAGGATTTAAAAACTAAACTAACTCAATACCAGACCCATAAGAAAAAAATAATCGTTACAGATGGTGTATTTAGTATGGATGGTGATCTTGCACCATTAGATAAACTAAGTTTTTTAAAAAAGAAATATGATGCATTACTTATCGTTGATGATGCACATGCAACAGGTGTTATTGGGGAAAAAGGTCGTGGTAGTGCTAATTATTTTCATGTCGATGTAGATGTGACCGTTGGAACACTGAGTAAAGCATTAGGGAGTGAGGGTGGATTTGTTTGTGCTAATAAAAAAACGATTGAATTCCTTGTCCAAAAAGCACGCCCTTTTATTTTTCAAACAGCACTTGCTCCAGCCTCTGTTGCTGCAGCATTAATGGGCCTTCATATTATTCAAACAGAACCAGAACGACAAAAACGTCTATTAGAACTAGGGATGTTTATACGAAAATCATTAACAAAGATGGGGTATCATGTTCCAGATGGGATAACCCCGATTATTCCAATCATTATTGGTGATGCAAAAGAAGCAGTTGATTTCCAACAGAAACTAGATGAAAATGATATTTTTATTCCTGCTATTCGACCACCAACTGTTCCGGACAACACCAGCCGATTACGCTGTACTTTAATGGCAACACATACAGATGAACATATAGACACAATCATATATGCCTTTAAAAGATTGAATCCACCTTCAAAGGGTTCCGGTAATTTCCATTTTTAAAGGGGGGAAAGACGATGTACTTTTCTCCTTTTTTCCAGCTATCTTATATCGATTCTTTCGTTTATTTATACATAAAATCTCCTCTTCCGAGGGAGAAAAACAGCTATGGAAAATATCACAGTTGTGAAGAACATAGAAATAGCGGATACAATAATTGTCGTGCGTAAAGGGATAATATCGGCAGCAATTCCAACAGCGAGGATAAATACAACCTGAAGACTGCTTTGAATCAACTGAAAAATACTTGTTACTCTTCCCATAACATTGACTGGGATATTGTTTTGATAAAATGTTGTAATTCCAGTATTTGCATAAACATTAAAAAAACCTAAGATTATAAATCCTGTTGCAATGGAACCAAATGACCAAGAGAATGCATAAATAATATATCCAACACTAGACATCCCGATACCTATTACAATCAAATATCGAAGCGAAAACTTATGTGAGAAAAATGATAAAATAACTGCTCCAATAACAGACCCAATACCTGTAATACTAATCAAGAGACTGTACTCTATCTCTGATAATCCAACTACTTGTTGCGTAAAAACCACTTCTTGCGCATCCATCGCATAAGAAAATAGCAAAATTAAAATATATCCCATGTAAACAAATGATATGTATCTATTTTTCGATATAAAATCTGCCACAACCGTAAAGTCAGCTATCACTTGTTTTAATGTTAGTTTAGGGATGCTCTCTTTGGAAATTGTTTCACCCTGTGGTAGAAAAATTAATAGAATTGCAGCCAAAATAAATAAACATGCATTCAACCAAAGTGTCATATTAACAGATGTCAGAAGAATGAGGGTACCACCTATAGCAGGTCCAACAATAAATGCACTTGAAGTTGTAAAGGAACGAATCGCATTAAAGCGCTTTCGCTTTGATTGTGGAACAAGCATCGTTACATATGTCATGGAAGCCGGTCCGAAAAAGGCCTTTGCAACACTAAGGCAAACAAGTATACTGTAAATCACAACCATATTCGGAGCGAATGGAATAAGCGCAATAAAGATTGCCCTGATAAGATATGTAATAATCATTATTTTGCGTTTGCTTCGATAATCGATATAGCTTCCTGTCCAGAACTTCGTAATGATGTTTGTAATTGGACTGATAATCCATAAACCAGCTACTGCAGCAGCAGAACCAGTCATTTGATAGACAATAATATTAATAGCGACAAGATAAATAAAATCCCCGACACCTGCAATACCTATTGATGCAAGTAATATGGCGAGTGATTTCCATTCTCCCCATCTAGTATTCATTAAACCAGCTCCTAACCTACCTTATATCCTAAATATATTTTGAACCTTCACGAATAGCTAAATTAGATAGTTCTTGTTTCTCAATATAAGTGGATACAAACTCCGGATTTGTTTTAGAATATTCTCTCAATGACCAGCCAATTGCCTTTTGAATAAAAAATTCATCAATATCCTTCAATCGTAAAATAATAGAAGCCAATAATTTCTTATCTGTTTTTTCCTTATATTTCAGCTGAAAAAGAAGCATTGTTCGCTGTAGCCAAATATTACCTGAATCCAGCCATTTCTCTCCCCAATCTATTATTAAATGAGGGTTTTTCTGAAAAACGATACCAACTAAATGGCTTGCAATTGCATCTATCGTATCCCACCATGATTTTGTCGTTATGAGATATTCTAATAATTCTAAGTGGCTATCGGTTAAACATTTTTTGTTTTTCACTAAATAATCAACCGCTACATATTGATACTCTCTCTCTGGCATCTCCCATAATGTACGAATAATGGATTCAACATCCTCTTGGTGGAAATCAACTTCTTTCATGAACGTTTTAGATATATCTCTTCGCTCTTTCGCTTTTAATCCAATAAACGAAAACTTCCCATGCATGTATTTTTCCATTTGAACAGCATTGTCTTCAATTCTATTTGCTTCAAATAACACTTTTAATGAAATAACATGTTGATTTTGCATAAAAATCACCTCATCGTTATTTATTATCTCATAAACAAATCACTCGACTTGTTAAGCACACGGAGGAGAAAGGAACCAGAATTTACTGAATTCCATTGTTAAATTAATCCCAAAAGGGTTCCTAAGTATTGCGAACATGTTTTCTGACTGGATTGCAAGGCTTAGAGGAGCGGGACGGCTTCTAGCAGTAACGGTTCGGATAGAGTTTGGATTGGTTATGGACAATGGTACGTATCCATACCGTGTGTGGGCGAATCTGCATATGCTTTCAATAGCTAATGACAAGATGAAGAAATTCAGTTATTAAAACAGCGGCGTCATTTGGGTTCCCAGTTTACACAGAAAGTTATATCCCAAAATACTACTCCCCTGTCTCAAGAAACTAATTGTTTCTTGACAGGGGTGCGTATTTTTGTTCAAATTCAGTAACCCGATTGCCAGAAGTATATCCTTTCAATACATTCACATTCTAATGGATTCAATGATACTTAGTCAATTTTCAAAGAAAAAGCACTCCATAATAGAGTGCTTAAATACATATATCAGCCTAAAGCTTAGTTCTTCTAATTAATCTTCATCTTCTGTTCTACCATTTAACGTAATCATCTCCTTGAAACTCTCTAATCCAGCTTCAATGCTTAATCTCATTTGCCAGTAGGTCCGGGTCAGGAAGACGCTCATTCAAAAAATATTAAATTATAGGTGACTAAAGGATTAAAAATTATAACTTATTTAATATATTCCCAATTGCTTCCTCGCCAAATTCCTGCCATTTGCTTTTATCGTGAATATAGCCGTCCTTATCAAGGGGTTCTTGAAATTGGTTGAAACCACTAGCAGTAAGCAGTGAATTCGTGTCGTGGTCTAACCCAACGTTAACAACATGTTTGATTACAAAGGGTTTTTGGAATTCTATCCATGCATCTTTTCGGTCCAGTTCCCCTTTGAGCACTTGAAAAGGCATTCGAACATAAATCGTTTCGCCACCTTCCCGGTGCATCACACCATCAAAAATCCCACTGTCGTACTCCCAGTTACCCCCCATATTAAAGCCGTATTTCTTTAGAGTTCTTTGTGCATCGCCAAAAGACATTTCCTTACCTTCCATATCCGTTTCCAAATATATCATCGAATTCTCCTTCAATACTTTTCCCAATATTATTGGCTATAATAGGGATTCCATACATATTAAAGGTAGAAAAAGGAGTGCAGCCACTGTAGCAAAGTATAAAGCAATGGGATTGTAATAATACAAAGCAGGGTTGAAAGCAGTATTCCAAATGACGCAAAGGAAGCATCTCCTCCAAATTTTTGCGCATAGACAGATGTTGTGGATGCGCTTGGCATTGCAGATGTTAACACTGCAATGATGACTAATGGATATGGTACTTGAAAAAAGAGAAAAACAAACAAAAATAATGGGAGAATGAATAATTTGCAGCCGGCTGCAATCCAAATATAAATATTTTTACTGTATTGGCGTAACTCATGCCATTGTAAGTCTGCCAGCAAACTCCCTATCAAGATCATCGATAATGGAATGGTCATCTTTCCTATACTTTCAAACGTATCCAAAAGCGGGATAGGCCAGCTAAACGGAAGAAACAACATAAGCAGCCCTATCAGGGTGGACAGAATACCGGGATTAAAAAATAACGCTTTCCAGTTTACGCTTTGTTCGCTCTTGGTAAAAAGGTATATTCCATATGTCCAAATTAAAATCAAATAACAGATATTAAATAGTGTTAAGTAAATAACTCCTTGTTCTTCCATTAAAATATAACTGATGGCAAATCCAATAAAACCCTGATTGCCAAAAATAATTAAACTTTCATAGACAATTTTTTGCTTCATGGGCAGCGCAGCTTTTCTCCTGAGCAATATGCCAATAAAAACAGATATACTCAGTATAAAAATAGACATGGTAATCAGCCAGGCAAAATCTGTAAGCATTTCTTTTGAAAGGTTTGTATTAAGCGAGTATAAAATCAATGCTGGTAGGGTGATATATAGCATTATTTGTGTGATGACTTGATTGGCATACGAATGAATTATTTTTATTCTTCGGGTTACAAAACCAATCAAGGCCATGATATAGAGCGGAATCATCGCTTGTAAAAAAGCACCTGTGGAAAGCAAGTACCTTCTCTCCTTTCCCTAATGCTTTAGCTTATGAACCAAGAGGAGAGAAGGTACTGTATTTGGGGATTTAACTAAAGTACTCGATTTTCGCATCAGGGAAGAAGCGTCTTACATAGCCTCCTATCGTATCTTTGATTGTTTCCTGATGCTTATCCTGATAAACATATTTATATATCCCGTGTCACCCCATTTCATTTTCCGTTTAGATTCATCCAATTCCAGCTTTGTCATTAGATATTTTTCTTGGATTACCCGTTTAGCAGGTTTCGTAAAACGATGCTGTATCATTTCGAATGTTAAATCCCTACTGGCTAATACCGGGAGAGAAGCCTCCAGCTTTTCGAACATTTTCAAATACCCTTCCAGTCCGGATTTATCATCTCCCCAAAGTCCGTAGTTTCAAATTGCTACCTAAGTATTTATTATTTTTTCCTCCTAATAACAGAACTATTAATTATTTACGTCATTGCTTATAGGCGATGAACAGCTACCCTTTTTATATTTCTAATTCAATTGGAGGTTCTCCTTTTTTATTCATTAATCGTACGCCAATAGGATGAATCTCCAGTAAAGTATAATTAGGGTCTTCCGGACCATCGAAATATGATTTCATGTCGTCATTCCAAAGCTCTTTCTTCAACTCTTCTGAATGATTAAATGTAACCTTTCCTTGATACTCAATGTACTCATCACCAAACCCCTCTCCTTCATAACCGATAATAACATGTGTATATGGATTGGCATCAATTTCCTCTGTTTTATCTGCATTCTTATCTGTCGGTGTATAAAGGATAAGATCCCTATGGAAAAAAGTCATATATCTGGAATGAGGTTTATTATTTTTTACAGTTGCCATTGTACCAGTATGGCTTTCATTAAGTATTTCCTCGATTTTATCTCTGATTTCTGTTTGGTTCAACTACATACACTCCTTTTATATTGGTGGTAATAGTATTTGTATACATGTTGAAAAATATAAACGACACACACGTTTTAAAGTATTTCTTTAATGAGGTCAATTAACCCAGTCTGATTATCCATTTTCTTTTAGGTAATGGATTACATAGAACTTCCCACAAAATGATAATCATATACAGTTTTTTTATGTAATCAGTCCAATCCACCAAAAATTCAATAGATAAGTTGCTTATTCAAATAACATTGAAGACTTCTGATGTATATTTATCAGTTTCAAACCTAAAAAATAAATAGCAACTTAGCTTGCTATTATGGGGAGGTTATGCCAATGAATCAAAAGGATGTCGTGAAAGAGTTAAATGCCTTTTTAAAAGGGGAGTATATGGGAATCCATGCTTATGAACATTTCATTAAACATACCCAAGATCCAAAACTCAAAGATGAGCCACAGCGTATTCAACAAGAACATAAACAGCATGCTGCAAGAACGGCCGAACGCATTCAAAATCTCGGTGGTAAAGCCGTTGAAGATAATGGGATAATGCTGTCAATGAAAGAGAGTATGATGAACATGAAAAAGTATCCCAGTGACAAGGAATGGGTGTGAACCAGGCAGTAGAAATTATTAAAGATGATTTAGATCCAGAAAGCCTTCAGGTCATTAAAGATAATTTGGCTAAATGACATAGCTCATTACACCAGCTTATGCAGTAACAACAGGTGGAATTCTAAAAGGATTAGTAATTTCCATGAAGAACCTAAAAGTGCTTATATATTTTTTATTGCAAACCCATGTACTGGGTCTTTGCAATTTTGTCCATGATTAAAATGCATAACAACAAACATAGAAAAAAACATTTCCAGTTAACTATACCAAGTTGTGTGGAGGTCTTCACTAACGCTTTATCTACTTTTGATTGGCTGACTTCTAACACTAAACGTGAAAGTTTTGGTCTTCTCTTTAAAAATGTTTCCATTTTACTCAATATCAACTTTCTAAGGTTTTTGGTGTTTTGTTTATTAAAAGTCTTCATCCTTATCCCACCAATTTACCTGTATTTCTTTTATATCTTGAAATTTACTAGAATCTCCTCTTAACATAATTGTGATTTTATTAAAGCATAATTACGCTCAGACTAATCTGTGATATTTTCTTATTTTATACCGTCACATATAAAAATAGAAATAACTGTCATTCATTCTAAATTTTCCAACATCTATTTTATCCATTCACTAAACTGATATTCATTCTGTCCATTCAACCGATCTGTTTTTCACAACAACTTAATATGTTACCAAAACAAAAAAACACCTATTCTGCCCGAGTAGACAAAGTAGATGTTTCATTTAGAAACTTAGAAACGTTGATGTATCAATGTTTATTCCTTTGACAGCAACGCCACACACTCCACATGATATGTTTGCGGAAAAAGATCCACAGGTTGAACTTTTTCCAATGTATAGCCAAATGGAATCAGTTCTTTTATATCTGTTGCTAATGATAATGGGTTACATGATACATACACAATTCGCTCCGGTTTTGACCGGGCAATTCGGCGCATCACCTTACCACCAGCACCAGAACGTGGTGGATCCAATAATAATAAATTCGGACTACCGAATTTTTCAATCATTTCGATCAACCCATGGCGTGCATCCTTTGCGAGAAAGTGCGTATTATTAACTCCATTATCGCTTGCATTTCTTTTTGCTGATTCAATGGATGTTTCTACAATTTCGATTCCGACTAGTTCACGAACACGTCTTGCAAATGGTAAGGAAAATGTTCCTACCCCACAAAATAGGTCAATCATTTTTTCCGTTTGTTTAGGTTTCGCCATTTCTAACGCAAGTTCCACTAATTTTTCTGCTTGTTTAGGGTTTGTTTGAAAAAATGTATCGAACCAAATACGGTAGCGAAAACCTGCTAATTCATCATAAATAAAATCCCTTCCTAATAAGTTATAGGATTCTTCGGCCTGTGCTCGATCAGAAATATTGTTGTTTTTTAGCCACATAAAACTTTTTACTTGTGGGAATTTTTTACCTATGCGATAAATTAAATCATGGGAAGCTTTTACAGCATCAGGAGCTTCTGTCGCAAATAAAGCAAGAATCATTTCTCCGGTAGTCCGTGAATAACGAACCATTAAATGGCGTAACAATCCCTCATGTGTTTCTTTATTATATCCTGCTAATTGATGTTCTCTCGCCCAATCAGCTACTTCCAATGTTGCAGCTATCATAGCATCACTAGCAAGCAGGCATGTTTCCAATGAAATAATTTTACGGAAGTTATCTTTTTCATGTAGGCCAAGTGTTCCATCTATACCAAATGTGAATTCCATTTTATTCCGGTAATGCCATTCATCATCTGCTCCAATCGTCTCTTCAACCAGAGATGTATCAAAACCCTGCTCCTCTAATAAGAATTTCACTTGATTCGTTTTCTGTCTAAGTTGTGCCTCATATGTCCAATGTTGCCATGAGCAACCACCACAACTTTGAAAATGTGGGCATTCTGGTTCAATTCGTTCTGGATGTGCTTTGATAATATGATCAACCTGTGCCACTCTTCGACGATATGGTGGGACAAGTGTAGCTTGAACCTTTTCACCAGGAAGTGTGTAAGGTATATTTATTTTGTTCTTCTTTATTTTTCCGTGTTTATTTTCCCACTCAATAACTGCTTGCCCAGTTCCTCTCACATCTAAATGATCAATGTCAACAACAAATGTATTTTCATTATAACGATATGCCATATTTTTCCCCCTTAGAAAATTAATATTTTCTATATGAACACTGTATTTTAAAGTGTTTTTCTATTAAACTACTAACATGAGATAGTTATATTACCATAGCTAAAATGACCATTCAAGTTGTTTTCCTATTTTAATCATCTATCAAATAGAATTCTTTTCTAAAAAAAAGTGCACACTTGATTTTTTGTGTTTTTTTACATTGCTTTCAATAAAATATCATGATTAAATTCATTATTTCTCATAAGATCCATTTCCTTTTTTGAATGAAAATAAAAAAATCATTAAATCTCCTCTATATCTAGTTCATACGTTAGTTTCTGATATACAACATATGAATTAAACAAATTTACATCTGCCAATTTTAGTATAAAAACTTATGATTCTCCTATGATCCCTTGCAGAATCTAATTATATTTTGACATCAATATCTGTTTGGATGACCGATTTTCCGGATTTTCGGCTTTTGCGGGCATCCATTCCTATTTGGGTGACCGATTTTCCAGATTTTCGGCTTTTGCGGGCATCCATTCCTGTTTGGGTGACCGATTTTCCAGATTTCCCTCTTTTGTGGGCATCCATTCCTGTTTGGGTGACCGATTTTCCAGATTTCCCTCTTTTGCGGGCATCCATTCCTGTTTGGGTGACCGATTTTCCAGATTTCCCTCTTTTGCGGGCATCCATAGCTATTTATAGGAAGGTATTTGAACATTTAATATTTCCTTAGCATTTTTACCTCTTCTAATATCATTTTTTTAATCAGGGGAATCCCTCATCTCGACGGTATTATTTTGTTGCACTTTAGCTTACCTCACTTGTTTAAAAAGGTTGTTGCTTTCTCTTGCAGCTACAAGGGTAAATATGTGCTGCTATATTATTGCTTTTAAATCAGTATATTCCTTTGATACAGACATAATATAATCTATCCACATATATTGAACTATCCTTTAAAGAGAGTTCTATCAAAAAAATTCGAAAAATCGCAAGCTATTTTCTCAATAATTTTTCAATATCTTTTCTTATTTTACTAGGTCTAGTTGTAGGAGCGTATCGTTCTACTACTTGTCCATTTCGATCTACTAGAAATTTCGTGAAATTCCATTTAATATTCTTTGACAAGATTCCACCTTTTTGTTTCTTTAAGTAAGTATACAAAGGGTGTTCATTGTCCCCGTTAACATCGATTTTTGCAAAAATTGGAAACGTAACACCATAATTACTTTGGCAAAAATCTATTGTATCCTGTATATCGCTGAACTCCTGATTTTTAAATTGATCACATGGAAAACCAAGAATAATAAAATCTCTTTCTTTATACTCCTCATACAGCTTCTGAAGTCCTTCAAATTGTGGAGTGAATCCACATTTACTTGCTGTATTTACAATGAGCAGAGTATTACCCTCAAAATTTCTTAATGATGCTTCTTTACCATCTATCGTCTTTACATTAAAATCGTATACCGTTTGCAAATAAATCCTCCCTTTTTCATTGAAATATTACAATTCTGGTTTTACTTACCTCTTCACAACTTCACTTTTTCCTTTATCATTAACCTAATATATTTCAGATTAAATTCATTAATCTATTCAACGAAAATATGATCAACTCATAATAAAAAAATCCGTCTTTGATTAAGGATTGTAGCATAATTAAATATTATTAGAAAGTTACCCTTCCAAAAAGGGTATCACTAAAAAACAAAGCCCTCTCATGATAGAGAAGGCTTCAAATTTTAAACGATTATTCTTCTTTTTCTTCATCGGATTCATTTTCTTGTTGTTCTTCGGTCGGTTCTTCATTTGTCGGTTCTGAATCTTGATCTTCATCAGCACAGCCAAACAATAACCCAGTGGAAAGGATTACTGTAAACGCCCCTAAAGATAATTTCTTTAAGTTCATCGTAATCACCTCTCTTGACCAAATTTCAATACACTCCCATTATAATATAGATTCTTGGATTCTATTATAAAGTTATTGTAAATAATTCACCCTAAAACTTTAAAGAAATTAAAAATATTATACAATTTTGTTGTTAAAATATCCGTTCTAAACCCTATATTTAAAACGTAGATTGACTTTTTTCATTACTCCATTGTAGATAGTATTTCGTATCTGTTCATACCTTGCAAAGGGGGAAGTATTATTTTCTTCACTAATTTGTACCGTGTTATTATAATCATTTGCCGACAAGATAAATACTGGTTAATTAACATAGGTACCACCTCTTTCGCTGTGAATGATCCCAATAAATATGATGAATTTCACATCATAATCATAAAAAAACCCCCTTTACAGCTATTTAAAGGGGGGAAATAAATATTATCTTAAGATCTACACTCTTACTTTTGGTGCTTTTGTGATGAGACATAAGCCAGCCGCTATGAGTAAAAGAACGGCTGAAGAGATATACACTATTCCATAACCACCAGTTGCATCAATTACCCGACCAGCCATAATTGGTCCAACAAGTCCTCCGACACCCCAAGCTGTAAAGATAAGGCCATAGTTTGTTCCGGCATTTTTTAACCCGTACCAATCCCAAGTTGCTGCTGGAAATAGGGTTAAAAGTGATCCATAGGTTGCACCAGTTATGATTACTCCTACAATTAACATCATGGACGTCGTATAGGTTGCAAAGGCAAACATATTTACTGCTTGAAGAACAAACACCAAAATAAGCGTATTGGAGTGACCAATTTTATCAGAAATAATTCCAAAGATGATCCTACCACCAGCATTACCAATAGCAAGAAGAGCGACAAAAAGGAAACCGGTTTGTAATCCTCCTTGTATTTGGGCAATTTTAGCTACATGACCAATAATAATTAATCCTGCTGAAGCAGAAAAAGCATACATAATCCAAAGTGACCAAAATTGAATAGTTTTCATCATTTCACCAGGCTTGAACTCTTTTTTATATGCTGCAGTTTCTGATGTTGAGGCAATTTCACTTTCCACCGAGTCCGTATTAGACTTTTTCGGTGGTTCGCCTCCAAGAGAAATCCATCCTTCAGGTGGTAATTTCATTGCGAGAGCAGAGAGGATAATTAGAACTGTGAAAAAAGCACCTAAATAATAGAATGCATTTGCAATTCCAAAGTTATGGATCAAATAATTCGCTAAGGGAGATACATAGACTGCTGCCAATCCATAACCAGATACAACTATCCCCGTAATGGTTCCACGTTTATGTGGTTGAAACCATTTTGCTGCTGTTGGAGTTGGTGCAGCATACCCAAAGCCCATTGCTGCTCCCGCAATAATACCAAACCCAATAACTAGTCCTACAACACTTAACGTCATCCCAGCGACAATAAAACCAATACCGATTAAAGCCCCAGAAATAACTAAAAGTAATCGTGGCCCTAAACGATCCAACATAATACCTGCAGGCACCATAAATAAAGCAAATAAAATAATTGCTACACTGTAAGGAAGGGATGTCTGTGTCGCTGTTAAACCTAGCTGATTCTGCAGTTCTACTGAAAAAACACTCCATGCATATAACGCTCCTAGACAAAGGTTAACGATAGTACCCGAGATTACTGCTATCCATGCACGTGACTTATCTTGCGTCTGAGTCACTAACTACACCTCCAAATTAACCCCATTTATTAAAATTTAAACGTAAATACAAAAAGAATGTTTAAGAACTCATATATTACTAGCAAATGGATTTCATATTCTTTTATCATTCACTTCTTTTTAGAAGACAAAAATCTATAAAAGTATTAGAATCCCACCTTTAACCCCGGTAATACTGGTGGGATTCTAATAGTATGAATAATATTTATGAAATTAAGAATTTAACCATGAATTGCTAATGTTTTTAGTAGTTACTCCTCATCTTCTTCATCGCTACCACGATAACGATGGTACGGTAAAATGTTCCATACCCTATATTTTAAATCTTCTTCCGTTAGACCTGCTGGTATATCATCAAGAATTTTTTTCGCAACTTCTAACTCACGTTGTGCTTCCGCTTTATCCTGATACATAAACTCATCCGATGCTTTTTCGGGAGCTTGCTCTATTTTTTCCTCTAAATCTGCCACTACGGATTCTTGTTGAAATTGTAGTGTCTCACGGGCTTCTGTTATCCATTCAGGTTGTAGTGAACGATTAATATCAGTGACATAAGCAAATTCTTTATAAATATCGTTGTATATATTGTTCGCATTTAACCGAACATCCATAATCGCCCTTTGTAAATCATCAATTGTTAATTCTTCAACTTTCAAAGGATTTTTACGATTTGTACCACCTAAGGATGTGTTTTCTAAATAAAATGGAAAAATGCTCTTTATCGTCTTTCCTACTGGGTTAATCGACATATTATTTTCGTCTAGTCCTTTAGGTTGAACTCCTTGCATGGCTATTCGAGCTGATTCAGGACGAACAATTTCCTTCGGTGGTAATATACCGTGACGCAATAATTCCCGAATACCCGTTCCAGAAATATTGATACGATACTTCTCATCATGTGGACAAGATTGAACGGTGGCAGGATTATCACACCGTGTACAATAAAAGACTTCATAATATAAACGCACGTCTATCCCTAATTCCTCAGGAGAAAAATCTTTAAATATGTCATGACTGGCATACTTGGAATAAAAGTCACCAATACCTGCATGATCACGTCCAACTATTGCATGTGTACAACCGTAATTCTTCATCACTAATGCATGTAAAATCGTCTCACGAGGGCCCGCAAAAATATAAGTAACTCGCAATGGCGCAAGAATGGAACGCTCTTTTGGATAATAATTTTCTAAAACGGCGCGATAAGACAACATACGGAATTCATGACGTGTATATTCTCGTTTAGCCATTTCTACAAGTGGTTGAAGTAATAAACCATCCACTTCTTCTAACATATTACGATGCATGTATTCATGCCCACGATGTAATGGGTTTGCCCCCGTAATGAATCCCGCTGTTGAACGGAACTTTTTCTCTTCATAAAATAAATGCCATGTGTCTTTCGGTTCTAAACGTAACTTTTCAAAAGGCCCCCAATCCACACGACGTAATAAATTAATTGGTCCACCTAAAGCGATATCCCCCATACGCCTAAAAATGGAATCCACTCCTGGATGATTTCGATCCGTTGTACCAAATAAATGTTTAGCACGCTTTTGTTTATCGTATTCAAATATATCTTCAATATTTAGTATTGCAATGGGCTCCTTTGTTTCATCTACTAGCGCTACTTCGTCTCCAGCTGATAAAGATTGAACCACTGTCTTGTTTCGATCTCCAATTGGAGCAAAACTCAATGGGACTGGCCAGATTACTCCATTGGCAAGTCGTCCTTTTTCAAGTACAGAATTATAATCTGCTTCATTCATAAACCCCTCGTTTGGAGATAGTACCCCAGTAGCAATCATTTCTAACGTGATGACTGCTTCCAAATCAATCATAATCATGGGTAATTGTTTTGCACGAAACCTCTCCTCTTCCAACTTTTTACCTGTCACAACACGATTGACAAGTTTCCCCCCATGTGGTTGTTGCGGATAATTCGCAAATACTTCCTGCCCCAAGACTTGAACATCTTTACTCATACTATCTTCCTCCTTAAATCATTCATTTTCCCATCCATCCAAAATAGCTCAATAAAAAATACGCCTTAACAAATTGACACGAGATAACATTCAGTATTTTCCGTTAATTTAGGAAATACTACTGTGTTATTTAAATAATAATTAAAAATATGTCCGATCATTTGAGATTATTACAAGTTGTAGAAAACGCTTACATTTATATGGATTTCATTTGATGTGATTTTGTAAAAAACTACTTTTGGATGTGAAATGAGTGCAGTGGGAAAAGCTGAGATGAATGTTATAAATAATTTTAAATATCAATATATACACAACTTTCCATAAAGTCAACCCCTAAATATGTATAATTGATGAGAAATATCCATGTATTATATGACGGAATTTGTTGTAAATCGTCTTGAATAAATAAGTGCGAAAATGAAGGATCTTTCAACCATCTTCCTCATTTCTAACGCATACAATCATTTCAAGATATGTATAGGACCTCTTTCCATATCATGATCATAAATATTATAAATGAATCATTTTTCAAATTAAAAATGTTCATAGATTATAACCTTTTACTGTCGAAATTCATTGTATGAAAATTGTCGAATTTTATAATAAAATTGTTTTTCTCTAACATAAAAGTTTTTCTTTTTTAACATATTTGATGATCAATATCCAGTGTTCTCCTTTTCCAGAATCTTATTTAAGTGGCCATAATAACCCCCAATCCCTTTAGTACTCTTTTTACATAGCATTAACCCTTTGTAAAATGTGTATAATATATGTATAATGAATATTCAGATACTTCATAGTGCCTTTTCATAACATACTATTTCCTTTCATATAAAATACTTGATTAAGTTATTCATATTAAATATCGGGGTGAAAAGCCATGAATAATATTGTTACTTTTAAAGACGTATCATGGAAAAGAAGTGGCCAGGACATTTTAAGTCATATTGACTGGGAGCTTAAGAAAGATGAACATTGGGCCATTCTCGGTTTGAATGGATCTGGAAAAACATCTCTATTAAATATCGTTGCAGGCTATCATTTTCCAAGTACAGGAAAAGTTACTGTTCTTGGGAATGAATTCGGAAAGGCAAACTTACCAGAACTAAGAAAAGACATTGGGTTTGTGAGTAGCTCATTAGAGAGATTTACACACATTTTAGAAAATCAAACAGTAGAGGAAATCGTTGTGAGTGGAAAATTTGCTTCCTTTGGGTTATATGATAAAGTTTACGAAAAAGACTGGAGTAAAGCCGATAATCTATTGTCATCACTGCGTTTAGATTACTTACGCGGAAAAAAATATATATTATTGTCTCAAGGGGAAAGAAAAAGAATACTTATCGCTCGAGCATTAATGAGTAACCCTAGCATACTCATACTAGACGAACCTTGTACAGGTTTAGATTTACTTTCACGTGAAGAAGTGTTACATGTCATGAATGAAATAGCCAAATATAATTGCCATTTGCTCTACGTGACACACCATATCGAAGAAATTACCGATATAATTTCGCACGTATTGTTAATTCGTGACGGAAAAATAGTTGCTTCAGGACCAAAACAAGAGGTTTTAACAGATGAATTGTTATCCGAAACATACAAAATGCCGGTAAAAATTCGTTGGGAAGAAAATCGTCCGTGGATAACGATAAAAAATAATATTAGAATGGCAAACTTAGAAAACATAAACATTTAATACTATAACCTTTCACGAAACATTTCGAGTTACGTCCTTATTCACTGATTCAACCTTAATTGTTCTCTCCATGATTAACGTGCCAGATTAAGGTTAATTTAACTTGCCTTATTACAACTTTAAATCCATTATATAAAACTAATGAATATCACGCTTTTTAAAATTACCACCCTTTACCTCTGCCACATCATATACAGTCACAAAGGCTTGCTTATCAATTTCATAAATAATTTCTTTCATTTTACTATCCTCTAAACGGTTAATGACACAAGTAATTTCTTTGAACTGTTCGTTTGAATAACCACCTTCCACTTGGTTATATGTTGCACTACGCCCTAAACGATCACGTATGGTCTCTACCATTAATTCGGGTTTATTTGTAATAATTTTAAATGTTTTGGAACCACTTAAACCTTCTTCAACGGTTTGAATCACCTTAGAAGCAATAAAATAAGCAATTCCTGATAAGAAAGCCCCCCGGAGACCAAATACAGTTGAAACAATAATAAACACAAACAAGTTCAGGAATAAAATAAGATCACTTGTTCCAAAAGGGAATTTTCGAGACAGTAGTACAGCTAGCATATCAATTCCATCTAATGCACCACCATTACGTAATGCTAAGCCCATCCCAAAACCAATAACAATACCACCAATTACAGTAACTAATAACGTATCTTCGCGAATAATAGTAGGTATATGGTGCATTATGCTAGTTCCAAATGCTAGTGAAGCAATACCAATAATGGAATAAACAGCAAAACTTTTCCCAATTTGTTTATAACCTAAAAAGATGAATGGAATATTTAGTATCACAATGAGAATTCCTAAAGGTAGTCCCGTTAGTTGTGACCCAACAATACTTAAACCTGTCACACCACCATCTGATACATTGTTCGGAATCAATATCGACTCAAGTCCGTATGCAGTGATGAATCCACCAATAATTATTAATAATGCTCGTCCTACTTTTTTTAGTATGATTGCCATTTTTTGATTCGCTTTTTTACTCATTTGATTTCCTCTTTCCAATATTTGAATCAATTAGTTTCAAATAATATTGCACCAGTTAAATCACTTTGTTCATATTATGCTTTTAATTCTTGTTAATAATGTATGGTTATTTTTCAATATATTTATTATAAATCAAATGAGGAATACTGCAAAAACTTAGGTGAATGGATGAGTGCATGGTAATTATAGATAAAGAATTCGCCCCTCAACAATCCCCATGCATCCTTTTATAGGCAAATTCTCCACCCATAATCATTTATATCAACAGCGAAATAAATATCATCAATTGATAAATGTAAAAAACTTAAATAAAGTAATCGCTCTTTATAAGGTAGATTATTCCTTTTTTCCTACAATCGTTAGTTAAATAACATCTCACCTTTTAATTCAAACCAAATATTCTCTATTATTGCTATACATATAATCGCTAAAACAAAAGCTGTTATTGAAAGTAAAATCTTGTTTCGTAACTTGGTTTTGAAACGCATATATAACTTACCAATTAGAACGACAATTAGCACAAAGATAGGAGTACTAATGCATATCGCTATTAAATCAACACGAGTAAACGGTTTACTGATGTATGAATCAGAATAAACATTCAGTAGAAGAAGTGCGATAAATAAGATGAATTGATATATAAAAAATCTAACCCAGTTCATAAATAATAAACCCCGTTCTATATAGTTTATGTAAAAAAATATATATCCACAAAAAAGGAAATGAATGTCCTTTCAAGTAACCTGCTAGTTAGTTAGCTTAGATATCGATATTGTAACATGAAACCAGCGAGAAATTATATAATTAATTAGAAAAGGAATTATTTTTTTAATCCTATAAGTAGTTGAGAATTGTGAGGAAAAAGCCTTGAATTTTTTATCTACTTCAATGGTTCATGTGAGAATTTATGTTACGATACTCATAAGATGATATATTTATTGTTATAATTCAATCGTTTATTATCACTAAATTTAATTGAGATAGTAATGAACGTTATTTCTTATTTACATAGGGGGTTATAAGGATGAATAAATTACAAGGAAAAACAGCAATTATTACAGGTGCAAGTAGTGGAATCGGTGCTGGTATCGCAAAGGAACTGGCTAAAGAAGGCGCCAATGTTGTGTTGGCTGCTCGCAATACTGAGAAACTGGCACAAGTAGAAAAGGAAATTAAAGAACAAAAAAACGGAGAAGTGTTAACAATACAGACAGATGTAACAAATAAGCAAAATGTTGAGAACCTAGTGAAAAAAGCTGAAGAAGCATTCCATCATATTGATATTTTAGTGAATAATGCAGGTCAAATGCTTTCATCCCCAATCCGTTCAGGAAAAGTAGAAGAATGGGAGAAAATGATTGACGTCAATATTAAAGGAGTACTCTACAGCATTCACAGCGTATTACCTTCTATGTTGGAGCGTTCAAGTGGCCATATTATTAATATAGCGTCTGTTTCAGGCTTTGAAGTAACAAAGGTAAGTACTGTTTATAGCGCAACGAAATTTGCGGTCCGTGCAATTTCCACTGGACTCGAAAAAGAACTAGCTAAAACCGGTGTCCGTGTAACCAATATTTCTCCAGGTATGGTAAATACGACTCTAACCAACGAAAGTTCATGGAATAACGAACGAAAAAAACTAGAAACAAAAGATATAGCAAAAGCAGTGGTATATGCCATAACACAGCCGGATTATGTGAATGTGAACGAAATAACCGTTCGTCCGGTTTAAAAATAAATATTAGAATTCTATAGATAGAACTGCACTCCAAATTTACACACTCTGAAATTTGGAGTGCCTTTTTGGATTAGATCATTAAAGTTAGTTTCTTTAGCAAACAACAATGGAATCACCATGCACTATGTTTCGTTCGATATAATTCGTAGCGATTTCATAATAAAATAAGAAATGTATTACGGAAATTTATCATTCATTTGAAGAATTTAACCCTTTTCCCATTCCATTAAAAACTCTCCCTCGGCAGTCTGTTCATCTAATAATTCTTCTTTTATTACAAAACCATTTCTCAAATAAAAATGAATTGCTTTATTATTTTTCGTGTACACTTTTAATTGTATATTGTCCCTTTGCCCTTTTATAAAGTTTAACAATTTCTTTCCGTATCCTTCACCTTGGTGCTTAACATCAATGAACAAGGCAGCCAAATAATTATCTACCATTGAAATGAAACCGACAACTTCTTTTTCATTGCTCATAACATAGGTTTCAGACAATGGAAGATATTTTTCTTTCATCTGCATTCGATGTGATTTCCAATAGTCCTTATCAATAAAGTCATGTGCTTTTAAAGAACCTTCATACCATATTTTTATTAATTTATTTATTTCTGTTTTTTTATTCCTTCTAATGTCCATGTTATCATCCTTTATAAAGAAGACTTGTTTCAAATGGAATTTTCATTCCACCCGGACCTTAGTCGCACTGAATTCGAAGCTTGGCGTAACTTACCCACCTAAAGGCCTCACGAACATAAAATTATTTTGAAAAAAAGCCATTATGTAGAAGGATCATACATGTCAGACTTGTATGGATTTGTTTTTCTCACATTGATACTTTCTTTCTATTAAAGTCGACTTAGTTATACCTGTTTTTCCCCGTTTATCAATTGTTATTTGTGATCATTTATCCCCCTTTCAACTCCATGGATTACAACTGTAATAAAATACTACATTTGTAATCCTAGCAAGTCAACATGAGAGATATTTAAAAAGTTCTAGAACCATACTTAAGGTGTTTTCTAGAATACATCATTCCACTGTAATGCTATCATTTTATACAGTGAGGAAAACTATTAGATTAGTGAAAGAACATTTAGCCTCCCCTTGTTCCTTGCTTTTTTCATTAACTATTTAATAAGATAAAGACAACGAATTACAAAACGTCATAATAAAGGAGGAATGGAATGATTGAAATTAAACGAGAAGCAGGTTGGGCTGATAGACTCAGAAAATATAAAGTGATATTGGATGAGGAGGAAGTTGGTTCTATTGGACCGAGAGGAACTTTTGAGTATCCAATAAATCCAGGCTTACATACACTGTACCTACAAATTGATTGGTGTAGAAGTGAAAAATTAGAGTTTGAAAGCCAAAATAACGAAATTCTAAAATTTAAGTGTGGTGGATTAAGTAATTTTAAATTCCTCACTATAATATGGTATATAACTTTTAGAAGGAATAGATACTTATGGATTAAACAGATAAATTCTTAAATAATTAATCACCTCTAACTTAAGAGACTATTACTTATTGAAGAATTATTTTTTCAACAAACATTCAATAATTAAATAAGGCGATTATCAATGATATGTTCCCCATAAGATAGACAGATAAAAAAAGAATGAGAAGACAACAACCGCTTTGTTATGAGAGACACGATAAAAATTATGAAGTCTCTCAATAAATCAGCAGTAGGGCAACAATACAAACAATAAAATCACGCTTTCATAACCTTTAGATAGCTTTTTACCAATGGTTTCAAAACGAGATACAAAAAGGAGGATATGTTAAATGACAGATAAACAAGTAAAAGAACGAGCTAACCGAAAAAGATGGTGGTGGATTACTAGCCTTAGCATATTTTTCATTGCGCAATTTATTTTCTTCGCCATCGATGGAACAAATCTAGAACCGAACCTAAATAATACGGTGTGGGCAAAGTGGCTTGTAGAATCAAAACTCTTTACAGAATGGATTGCTCCTTTCAGTTTCCCATGGTTTAACATGGTTACAACGCTTTTCGCTACTGTTTTATTTCTAAAAGCAGTAACGGATATTATCAAGGGAAGTAAAAAATACAGAAGTTAGTCTATAATACTTGATAGTACAGAGATTATTGATACATTTGTTAATCATTTCCACCTTTCATTACCATCAGAACTGCTACCTACAACATGAAAAAATCCCATTGACTTTTTTAATCTGTCCTTTCTATCAGATTCTTTATTCGCCTAGGATTCCTTGCAATGATTGACACATGGTATCCTTTATCTAAAATCCAGAGAGACACATTGGATAACATTCCAGCTCCACCAACAATTAATGCGTGCTTCATTTATTTCCCCCTCATTATGATACAATTTATATATATACTAAGCAGGTGATTATGTGACTCAATCAAAATTATTACTTGAGAGTGATAACGGCGTTTTTTTATTAAAAAAAGATTTCAGTCAAGAAAGCAAATGGCGTTCAGATGATTGTTATAAGTTTATTTATTCATTAAATGGAAATATAAATTATCAAACGAATAGAAATCAGATAGCATCGAAAAAATTTCATTCTATTCTTCAAAGCAAATCTTCATATTTTCGTTTTCCATATAAAATCCGCATAATAAACACTTTTTTCTTCTGTTCTTCAGAAATATAACGGTATATGTTATCTAAGTCATTCGCCGCAACCTTTGTAAAATAAACAGAATAATTATTCTCTTCCATACTTTTTTTTGATCCTTTCAAACACTACTTCAGCATCCAAAAGTTCATCTTCTTTATTAAGATCCCTTTCTGCTTCTGCTAACTTTTCATATAGCTCTGCTTTTGCCAACTTTTTTTTATACGTTTCCATACTCATGACAACTAAATGACCATAACCATTTTTCGTAATATATATGGGTTCATTACGTTCATGACAAAATTCAGAAATTTCATTTGTATTTCTTAAGTCTTTAATTGGTCTTATTTCTGGCATAATAACCCCTCCAGTATAAAACATAATTATGTCATCATTATATCATAATTATGTATAATTTGTGTATATATTCAAACGGGTGACCATTAAAATTGAGGACAATATGCATTCTATCTACTCCCTAAATAGACATTGCTTCTGTCTACTAAACATTGTCATATTTTTCAATGTGACAATTTGTTCCCACAAACGTAAAAAAATCCATTCCGTCGAGTTGGCAAAATAGATGTTTTTTCTTAAAAGGCTGTTATATCAACGTTTATTCCTCTACAAAAATATTAAACACTTGATTTCCTCCACCCCTCCAACCCGCATTCCACCGTTTCAGTTAAAATAAAGTTTTGCTCCGGACCCCCATTTTCACACTTTTTTGGTTCAAAAATGGCCGTTTTCCGGGCTATTTTCGGCTGCTTTTTCACCTTTTTTTCGGAGTTGGAATAAAGTTTTGCTAGATCAGAGGGAAGAAAATAATGGAGAAAAGAGATCGAGAGGAAAGATAAAAATAGTGAATGAGTATTGAATTATTATTGGAATTATATTGTGTAGGATACTGGACAATCCCTGTAATATCAATGGGTTAGGAACATAACTGGATTGAAAAGATATTGGAAAAGACATGAAAAAACCCGGGCTCCTAATGAGGAAAACCCGAGAGAATATTGGATTTCTTATTGAAAAAACAAATGTTTATTATGACAGAATTAGTGGTGGGATTAGCAAGAGTTTATTATGACAAGAAATTGTTTATTTTTGATCTACATTTTTTTAACTAACTGCGATACACATTCTATGTGCATCGTCTGTGGAAACATATCAACCGGCTGGATTTCCTTCGTTTGAAAGCCGCCATCTTCTAAGATGCGCAAATCCCGTGCTAAGGTGGATGGGTTACAAGAAACATAAACAATTCGCTTTGGTTCCATATCAATCATTGCTTGCAGAAGTTTTTCATCACAACCTTTTCGTGGAGGGTCGACGACAATGACATCTGGCTGTAATCCTTGTTTTTTCCACCAAGGCATTATTTTTTCTGCCTCACCAACGAAAAATTCTGCGTTCGTCATATTATTTAATGTGGCATTCTTTTTTCCATCTTCTACTGCTTCTGGCACAACTTCCACACCGTACACTTTCTTCGCTTGTTGGGCCATAAAAAGGGAAATCGTTCCAATACCACAATAAGCATCAATAACAATATCATCTTTCGTTATCTCCGCGTATTCCAATGCTTTTTCATATAATTTTTCGGTCTGATATGGATTGATTTGATAAAAAGATTTTGCTGAAATAGCAAACCGAATATCACCGATTGTGTCGTAAATATACGGTTCGCCCCAAATGACTTTTGTCTTATTTCCCATAATGACATTCGTCCGGCGATTGTTAATATTATGGATAATTGATTTAATGTTTGGATATGTTTCTGTTAATTCTTTAACGATTTCCTTTTGATGTGGTAATTTTTCCGTCCGTGTAACGAGAATAATCATGACTTCACTTGTCTTTCTTCCGGTTCGAACCATGATATGGCGTAAAGTTCCTTTATCCTTCTTTTCATCATAGGAAGTGATTCCAAAACGATTAGCAATTCGACGTACTGCTTCTACCATTCGGTCATTCACTTCATCTTGAACAACACAAGTTTCCATATCACTAATGATATCATGACTTCGCATGCGATAAAATCCTGTAATCAATTCACCATCTTTTTCTCCAACAGGGAGTGCTCCTTTATTCCGATAGCGCCACGGATCCTCCATGCCAATGGTTGGATGAACAGGGACATCGCTTAAGTGGGCTATTTTATGCATCACATTTTTCACTTGTTTTTGTTTCATTTTCAATTGCATTTCATAACTCATATGTTGAATTTGGCATCCGCCACATTTATAGAATACATCACAAGGAGGTTCGACGCGATTTGAGCTTGGTTCTTTCACTTCGATTAATTTGCCAAAGCCATAGTTTTTATTTACCTTCACCACTTTTACAACGGCTTTTTCCCCTGGTAATGCATATGGAACAAATAGTGGGTAGCCATCTATTTTACCGACACCATTTCCTTCATGTGTCAAATCCTCAAATGTTAGAGTGATTTCTTCATTTTTTTTAACTGGTGCTTTTCGTTTAGCCATTTATTAATCTTCCTTTTCGTTCGTTTTCATGACTATAATCTTAACATATCTTTTTAAAGAAAGAGAATGTTTATATTAGTAATAAGATACTGTTGTACGTTTTTAGGAATTTCTATGTTATTTCTTCATATCAATTTATTTATTGTTACTCTTTTCCCTTAAAACTTCATTCGAAGGCACGATTAATCGTTTTTCATGCCCTACTTCTATTTTTTCTCCTATCTAGGGCACGATTAGCCGTTTATCATGCCCTACTTCTATTTTTTCTCCTATCTAGGGCACGATTACACGTTTATTATGTTCTTTCAGTCTTGAGTTAGTCATAGTCAGATCATTTATTGTTGCCTGGTACAATATAACATCTACACCTTAAGATTAAAAAAGAAGACTACTTTATCAGTAATCTTCCTGTTGTTTAATAAATGATTCCGGTACGATGAATTCGATATGTTGTTGTAGATTGGTGAATTCGCCTGGCAGGAGACCGCCATATTCACCATCAATATTTAATTGCATTTCATCGGCTGGTGTTATTTTGATATTTTTTGCCTGAACATAGACGATATGATCATCTTCTAAGTGGTTTCCACGAATGGCAAGTGTTGCTAAGCGAATGAATTCTGCTAAGTTTGTTTTCTTTAAGATGATGACATCGAAGTATCCATCATTTAATTTGGCGTCGGGTGCAAGTTTTTCAAAGCCACCAACAGAATTCGTATTGGATATTAAAAACAGCATAATATCTTCATCAATCATATTTCCATCGTATTCAATTTTTGCTCGGATTGGTTTTAAGGAAGGCAACATTTCAATTCCTTTTAAATAATAGGCTAGCTGGCCGAGCATCGTTTTTAGTTTGATTGGAACGTCATAAGTAAGCTCTGTTAATTTTCCACCACCAGCGATATTGATGAAATACTGCTCATTTACTTTTCCTACATCTAAATGCATGCTGTCCCCTTCAGCTATCACATCTGCAGCTTGTAAAAGATCTTTCGGTATATGTAATGCTCTTGCAAAATCGTTTGTCGTTCCTGCTGGTAGAATGCCTAATTTCGGTCGATTCGGTTGTTCTGCTATTCCTTTAATGACCTCATTAATAGTTCCGTCTCCACCTGCTGCCACAACTAAATCAAACTTTTCTTCAACTGCATGTTTTGCCGCTTTTGTAGCGTCCCCTTCACCTGTTGTTGCATGTGCCGATGTTTCGTATCCAGCCCGTTCAAGTCGTTCCAAAATATCTGGTAGTTTTCGTTTCACCAGTTCGCGACCCGCTGTTGGATTGTATATGATACGTGCCTTTTTCACATCGACCCCTCCCTCACTACATATATATTTTTTCATTATCTGCTTCTACTCTAACTTCCATGATATACTTAATTTCTTCAAATGAAAAGAAATTTATGTCCCTTTTATTTCAAAACAATGTTTACAAATATCCTTTATGATTGAATCAAAACCTCCCTTTTTGATTTACAAAAATTAAAAAGGCTACCACAAATTTGTAGTAACCTTTTTTTCATATGGATAAATTTTAGCGTTTGTTGATTTCTTGTACTAAAATTTTATTTACCATTGGTGGGTTTGCTTGCCCTTTTGTTGCTTTCATAACTTGTCCAACTAAGAAACCGAGTGCACGTTTCTTACCATCTTTAAAGTCAATGATGGATTGTTCATTCTCATCCAATACTTTCGTAATAATCTCTGTTAATTGACCTTCATCTGAGATTTGTGCTAAGCCTTTATCTTTAACGATTTTCTCTGGGTCTCCACCTTTTTCAACTAATTCAGCGAAGACTTTTTTCGCAATTTTAGAAGAAATAGTGCCATCTGCAATTAACTTGATCATTTTCCCAAGTGCTTCTGGTGTAATTGCAAGTTCTGGTAATTCCTTCTGATGCTTATTCATATAACCAGAGATTTCTCCCATTAACCAGTTCGATGCTTGTTTTACATCTACATCTTGTTGAATCGTTGCTTCAAAGAAATCAGACATTTCCTTTGTACCTGTTAATACGCCAGCATCGTATTCTGGTAAACCAAGTTCTTCCACATAACGTTTTCTTCGCTCATCAGGTAATTCTGGAATGGAATTACGAACGCGTTCTTTCCATTCATCACTAATGTATAACGGTGGAAGGTCTGGTTCAGGGAAGTATCGATAATCTTCCGCATCTTCTTTTACACGCATTAAAAGGGTTTCCCCAGTTTTTTCATCAAAACGGCGTGTTTCATGTTGTACTTCTTCACCAGCTAATAGAATTTTTTCTTGGCGTTTTTCTTCAAACTCTAACCCTTTTTGCACGTGGGCGAAAGAGTTTAAGTTTTTCAATTCTGCTTTTGTACCGAATTTCTCTTGGCCTCTTGGACGTAGAGAGATATTCGCATCACAACGAAGTGACCCTTCTTGCATTTTTACATCAGATACACCAGTAAATTGGATAATATTTTTTAGTTTTTCTAAATAAGCATATGCCTCTTCAGGTGAACGTATATCTGCTTCAGATACAATTTCAATCAATGGTGCCCCTTGACGGTTAAAGTCAACAAGTGAGTATCCGTCTTCACCGTGGGTTAGTTTTCCCGCATCTTCTTCTAAGTGAACACGATTGATTCTAATTTTCTTTTTCTTTCCGCCAACCTCAACTTCAATCCAGCCATTTTCTCCAATTGGTTGATCAAATTGAGATATTTGATATGCTTTTGGGTTGTCTGGATAGAAGTAGTTTTTACGGTCAAATTTCGTATGTGTTGCAATGTCACAGTTTAATGCCATAGCAGCTTTCATTCCGTAGTTCACTGCTTCTTCGTTTAGAACTGGTAATGTACCAGGATAGCCTAAGTCGATTGGGTTTACATTTGCGTTTGGTTCTGCACCAAATTCATTCGGGCTTGGGCTGAAAATCTTTGAGTTTGTTTTTAATTCGACATGTACTTCAATTCCGATAATCGTTTCAAAATTCATTACTCTGCACCTCCAAGTTGAGGTTGTTTTTTATGAAAATCTGTTGCTTGTTCAAATGCATGTGCAACACGATAAATTGTTTGTTCATCAAAGTGTTTCCCGATAATCTGTAGACCAAATGGTAAACCCTCTTTTTTAGAAAAACCACACGGAACAGAAATAGCTGGTACTCCTGCTAAGTTAATCGGTACTGTCGTTAAATCACGTGCATAAACAACCATTGGATCAAAGTCTTTTTCTCCCAGTTGAAAGGCTGGTGTCGGAGTTGTTGGTCCCATGATCACATCGTATTTTTCCAATACATTATCAAAATCTTGTTTGACAAGTGCACGAATTTGTTGTGCTTTTTTGTAATATACTTCATAGTTTCCCGCACTTAATACAAAAGCTCCAAGAAACATCCGTTTTTTCACTTCATCACCGAATCCTTCACCACGGGAAAGTTTAAACATATCAATCATATCTTTTGCTTTTTCTGAACGAACACCATAACGTACACCGTCAAAGCGGGCGAGGTTTGCAGATGCTTCACCAGATGAAATAACATAGTATGCTGCTGCAGCATATTTAGAATGTGGTAAAGATACTTCTTCCCATGTTGCACCTAGGGATTCATATACTTTTAGAGCATTCATAACAGCTTCTTTTACTTCTGGATCCACTGCTTCACTTAAATATTCTTTTGGTACAGCGATTTTTAAATCTTTTACATCACCTGTTAATCCTTCTGTGAAAGATGGAACTTCTAACGGTGCAGAAGTCATATCCATTTTATCTTGACCAGCGATAACCTCTAATACACGAGCATTATCTTCGACTGTTCTTGTAATTGGTCCAACTTGGTCTAAAGAAGAACCGAATCCAACTGCACCAAAACGGGATACACGGCCATATGTCGGTTTCATCCCAACTACTCCACAAAATGAGGCTGGTTGACGAATGGATCCACCTGTATCTGTTCCAAGTGCATACAACACTTCGCCGGCTGCTACTGCTGCAGCTGATCCACCACTAGAACCACCTGGTACATACCCTGTATTCCATGGGTTATGTGTTGTATGGAAACTTGAGTGTTCTGTTGTAGAACCCATTGCAAACTCGTCCATGTTTAATTTTCCCATGTTGATTGATTTTTCATCTTTCAACTTTTTAACTACTGTTGCATCATATAATGGGTCTATGAAATTTTTCATAAATTGGCTTGCACAAGAAGTAAGCATTCCTTTTGTTACGATATTGTCTTTCACCGCACCAGGAATACCAAATAATTTATAATCTGTTTCCGTTTCTTTATCTAGATTTTCTGCTTGTTTCTGAGCATTTTCTTCATCTACAGTAATAAATGCTTTCACCTTGTCATCGACTTCTTTAATTCGATCAATCGATGCATCAACAAGGTCTTTCGCTGTAATTTCCTTATTATGTAGCATTTCTTCGAGTTCTTTTATACTGTGATTCATTAATGACATAAATGTTGTCCCTCCTTAATCCATAATCGCTGGTACACGAAAATGACCGTCTTTTTTATCTGGGGCATTTTTTAATGCCTCTTCTTGTGTAATCCATTTTTTCGGCTCATCTTTACGCAATACATTTTGTAAATCAATCCCATGTACCATTGGTTCTACACCATCTGTATCTACTTCATCTAAAACTTGAACATAATCCACCATTGCGTTTAGGTGTTCTGTATAGCGTGTTGCTTCCTCATCTGTTATCGCAAGGCGTAACATTTCAGCATATTGTCTTACTTTTTCTTCTGTTACTTTGCTCATTATCTACACCTCCAAATATAATCTACATATATCTCATTAACATATTAAAAATATGCTAAAAAACAATTGTAACATCTTTGATAATACCATTTTACCTTAATAAATGAAAGTATATATATTCGTGAAAGTGTTGATGCATAGCCTTTTATTGTATCTATGAGATATTATGCAATATAAATAAATGTATCTTTTTAGTATTACCCATGTATTTTTCAATAATCAATGGAGGAATATCCTTCAAGTTTCCCGCCATGAATGCGGATCCTAATCTACTTTCTATACTGATTTTGGAATGGTATGGTAAATTTGGGCACGGATAGCGTTTTATCTAGACTGGTTTGGAAGAATATAGGGAATACGGGCATGAATAGTGCCTAATCTATACTAAATTAGAAAAAACAGCATAAAAATAGCGCTTAATATCTAAAATCCCCGCTTTCTGAGGAGGTTGAAGCTGTGTTCACGAAAAGTAGCCATCTGGAGTGCAAGTCAATGTCTTTAGCAATGATATGATTTAATTTTCAAGCCGACGTTTTCTTATGAATGAAAAGAAGTCAAGCAGTCTATTTAGGAAACTGCCTGACTTCTTTTTTATATTTACTGGGGGTTTTGTCTTAGCCCCTTGTTATACTATTATTCATTAAAACATTTCAGATGTTGTTTTTGCTTGCATGTGTTGGATTAAGTAGTCTGGGCCACCTGCTTTAGAATCTGTTCCAGACATATTGAAGCCACCAAATGGTTGGTATCCAACGATTGCTGCTGTACAGCCACGGTTGAAGTACAAGTTTCCAACATGGAAGTCTTCTCTTGCTTGTTCTTGATGTTCGCGGTTATTTGTAATTACAGCACCTGTTAGACCGTACTCTGTGTTATTTGCGATTTCAATTGCTTCATCGAAATCTTTTGCTTTTGTTAGTGCAAGAACTGGTCCAAAGATTTCTTCTTGCATGATGCGTGCTTTTGGATCAACATCTGCGAATACTGTTGGCTTAATGAACCAACCTTTCGAGTCGTCTCCTTCTCCACCAGCAATCAGTTTACCTTCTTCTTTTCCAATCTCAATATAGCCTGTAATTTTATCATATGCTGCTTGGTCAATTACTGGTCCCATATAGTTGTTTGTAGCTTCTGCTGGGTTACCTACTGTCAATTCTTTTGTAAGTTCTGCTACACGATCTTTCACTTGTTCATAAACATCTTCATGAATCACAGCACGAGAACATGCAGAACATTTTTGTCCTGAAAAACCGAATGCAGATTGAACGATAGATTGTGCAGCAAGTTCTAAGTCTGCATTGTTATCAACTACAATCGTATCTTTTCCACCCATTTCTAAGATGGTGCGCTTCAACCAAATTTGGCCTTCTTGGATTTTTGCTGCTCGTTCGAAGATACCTGTTCCTACTTCACGGGAACCTGTAAAGCTTACAAAACGAGTACGTGGATGCTCTACTAAATAGTCACCAACTTCAGCACCTGATCCTGGAATATAGTTTACAACACCTTTTGGCATTCCTGCTTCTTCTAGTACTTCCATAAATTTATATGCAATAACTGGTGTTGTACTTGCAGGCTTTAATAATACAGTATTTCCAGTTACCATTGCTGCAACTGTTGTACCAGCCATAATTGCAAATAAGAAGTTCCATGGTGAAATAACAACACCAACACCTAATGGGATATAATGGAACTGATTATATTCAATTGGACGACTGTTTATTTCTACACCGTCTTTTAAACGAAGCATTTGACGTCCGTAATACTCCATGAAGTCAATTCCTTCTGCAACATCGGCATCCGCTTCTTTCCAAGGTTTTCCACCTTCTTTAATAAGGTGTGCCGTAAATTCTGCTTTACGACGACGAACAATTGCTGCTGCGCGGAATAATATGTCTGCGCGAAATTTCGGATCTACTTTACGCCATGTTTCAAATCTATCATCTGCAACTTTCATTGCTTTCTCAGCTAGATCTTTGTTTGCTTTAGAGACATATCCGATTACTTCTTCTTTATTTGCAGGATTTACAACAGTAATTTTGTCTTCCGTTGTAACTCTCTCTCCATTGATTATTAATGGGTACTCCTTACCTAAGTCTTTTTCTACTTGTTTAATAGCTTCTAATAGATTCTGTTTATTCTCTTCTACAGTAAAATCTGTAAAAGGTTCGTGTCTGTATGCTACTACCATGTTAAAAGCCTCCTTGTTTTAATTGAAGTTAAGAAAATGGGTACGCTTTCACAATTCTTTAATAAACTCCCATTCCTTATTTAAAAATGGGAGTGGATGCCCACTCCCTATTCTAACGGAAAATGTAAAATGGTTCAATTATTCAAATCAAACTATTGAAAAATATGCACTCTCGGCTCTTCTTTTCCCGCTTCACGATAAAGAACACTTTCCATTTTACTGTTTGACTTAATTTTTACTTCTAAATCATAATTGGTAGACAAGAGTTCTTTGATCTGTCCATATACATATTGAGTGAATCCAAGCACTTCTCCTTTTCCATGAAATTCTAGTGGAATTTCTAAGACAAGTTGACGTAGCTCCTCATTAACATAAAACCCTCTCCCGATCATCCCAACATAATTCGGAAAATAATCTGCTATGTTATTCGTGAATTGTTTAACTACTTCCGCGTCTTCGAAATATTTATCACTTGCTTGTTTAGAAGGAAAAAGGATATGTTCTTCCTTAATCATTTCCCATTTCCCAATATCATTTTTTCCTTTATCAACAAGTGTTTTTGCCATAAAATTACCCGGAACTGGAGATTCTCTATCTTCTTCTTGATATATTGCAAACATAATTGGGGTATCTTGTAACCCATCCATTTTTCGCATTCTTTTTAGAATTTCTTCTGCAAGTTTATATCCTTCTTCTAATGCTTCTTTTTTTGTTATTTCTACTTCATGAAAGGTTCGCTTTTTTTCTTTGTCTTCTGTATAGAAATGATAAACAGATTTCATTGCAAGTCCAATAGAAATACCTGCTACTTGCGCTTGTTTATCCTTCGTAATTAAATAGTTTTGCTCCACAATATGGGATAAATATTTAGGTTGTTTCTTTTGTTCTTTTTCGTCATTTTTATTCTTTACTGGAGGGTTTAACCCCTGTGTATACTCTTTCCTGATTTTTTCTTCATTAACGGTCATTTGATTTTCTTTCAGGTAATCAATATCTTCTTGTACCTCTTTTTCTAGCTGCTTCTTCGTTAATTTTCTTCCCAACCAATCAATAACTAAATCTTTTGTTAAAAATTGACCCTCTCGAAAAATATGTTTTTCCGGATCAAAATATGCCTTCGAGTGCCGTCTTAACCCTTCTTCAACCTCGTCAACATCTACCCGATTCGCTATTTGATCGACAATAACCCCTCTAGCGGCACCAGGTTTGTAAGGAAGAATCATTCGATAGTTTTCTTTTGATAATTTATAACTAGGCACAATCGATAATTCTTTCTTTTCCTTTTCATCATGAACAATTTCTTCTTTCTTTTTATCCCCTGGTGCACAGCTTGTTAACACCAATAGGAGACATATTAAAGTAATCCATAATTTTTTCACAAAGTTCTCACCTCTGCATTCACTATAAAATTAATGTTCAAGTGCTTCTTTCAATTGTTCTTCATTCCAAATAGTAATATTTAGTTTTCTCGCTTGCTCATATTTTGAGCCTGCTGCTTCTCCAGCAATAACAATATCTGTATTTTTACTAACACTTCCGGTCACTTTCCCACCAAGTGTTTCAATTTGCTCTTTCGCTTCTTTTCTTGTGAAATATTCGAGTTTACCAGTTAATACAACTGTTTTCCCAGAGAATATAGTATCCTTTGACGCATCATTTGGTTGTCTACCTTTATATGTCATGTTTACACCTAAATCACTTAATTGATGTAACATGGAAATAATTTTTTCATCGGAAAAATATTGCACGAGGGCATCCGCCATTTTATCACCGATTTCGTCAACAGCAATGAAATCTTTATATGTTGCGTTCTGGATATTTTCCATTGTGTTGAATTCCATTGCTAAAATTTGGGCTGCACGAACACCGATAAATCGGATTCCCAGGCCAAACAAGAGTTTTTCAAGTGAATTTTCCTTGGACTTTTCAATTGCTTCTAAAAGATTTGTGGCTGATTTTTTCCCCATCCTATCTAGTGTTAATAATTTTTCTTTTTCTAAGCGATATACATCAGGAATGGTTTGGATTAACTTTTCCCGAAACAATTGGGCAACTATTTTTTCACCTAGGCCTTCGATATTCATCGCATTTCGAGAAGAAAAGTGGATTAAACCTTCTTGAAGCTGTGCCGGACAGTTTGGGTTAATGCAACGTAAGGCTACTTCTTCTTCTATACGAATTAGGTCACTTTCACAGGCAGGGCATGTTGTTGGCATGAAAAACTCCTCTTCCACACCTGATCGTTTGTCTACAATGACTTGTACCACTTCTGGAATAATATCTCCAGCCTTTCGAATCACAACCGTATCACCTATTCGAATATCTTTTTCCCGAATAAGATCTTCATTATGAAGGGATGCTCGTTGTACAGTAGACCCTGCTACTTTTACTGGATCCAATATGGCTGTTGGTGTGATAACACCTGTGCGTCCAACACTTAATTCAATATCACGTAAAGTAGTCATCACTTCTTCTGCTGGAAATTTATAAGCAATGGCCCATCGTGGACTTTTTGCCGTATAGCCTAATTGTTCTTGTGCCTCAATCGAATCTACTTTAATTACAATCCCGTCAATTTCATAGTTTAAATGGGGACGGTGTTCTGTCCAATATTCTACATATTCAATAACTTCCTCGATTGAATCATATTTTTTCCATTCTGGGTTTATTTTAAAGCCAAGTTGCCTCATATATTCTAGACGCTCACTATGTGTTGCAACTGGCTTTCCTTCCCATTCGCCAATACCATACAAAAACACATCTAAATTACGTGATGCAGCTATTCTCGGGTCTAATTGGCGTAAAGAACCTGCCGCTGCATTCCGGGGGTTAGCAAATAGATCTTGTCCTTCTTTTTCGCGTTGTTTATTTAGTTGTATAAAAGAACGGTGTGGCATGAATGCTTCTCCACGTACTTCAATCGTATTCTTTTCTTCGATGGTTAATGGAATACTGCGAATGGTTCGCAAGTTGCTTGTGATCTTCTCACCAGTTGTTCCATCTCCACGGGTCGAGCCTTGAACAAGATGGCCGTTTTCATAGCGTAAGGCAACTGCTAGGCCATCCATTTTCAGCTCACAAACATATCTAACATCTTCCCCAATGGCTTGTCTTACACGACGGTCAAAATCACGCAGTTCACTTTCACTAAAAGCATTTCCCAGACTCAGCATTGGAACCGTGTGACGCACTTTTTCAAAGAAGTCCAATGGTTTATCACCGACGCGTTGGGTTGGTGAATCTGGCGTGATTAATTCTGGAAAATTAGCTTCTATCTTTTCCAATTGATGTAACTTCTCATCATATTCTGCATCAGGAACACTCGGCTTATCTAATACGTAATATTCATGACTATATTGGGTCAATAACTCCTTTAATGCAGCTATTTTTTCTTGTGCTTGTTGTTTATTCATTCCAAGCACCTCCTATTGTTTCGTAATCGGAGCGAACCTTGCTAATAATCGTTTGATACCAGTTGGTGCTGGGAAAGCAACATCAAGCTCCATGGAGTCACCTTCTCCATCTACTTTAACAACGGTGCCGACTCCCCATTTCTTATGGACAGCCTTATCCCCTGCTTGCCAAGCTGTATTTTCTGCTCCTGTTGTTTGATTTATTTGTTTTGCTCTTCTTTTTAAAGGTTGTTTAGTTCGTTTTATAGAACTTTCGCCAAATGAAGAACCAAACATCTGCTCTTTAACTTCCTTCATTCCATCGACTAATTCTTCTGGAATTTCATTGATAAAACGGCTAATAGGGTTCATATTTGTTCTGCCATAAAGTGTCCGCATTTGGGCATGTGTGACGTAAAGAAGCTTCTCTGCTCTTGTAATCCCAACATATGCAAGTCTACGCTCTTCTTCCATTTCCTCATCATCCATCATGGAACGACTATGTGGAAACACATTTTCCTCCATTCCAATTAAAAATACAACAGGAAATTCAAGCCCTTTTGCAGCATGTAATGTCATCATCGTCACTTTCTCTTCGTTTGTTGGATCATCTTCATCCACTCGGTCAATATCGGCAATGAGTGCTAAATCTGTTAAAAATGCAATTAAGGTTTTATCTTCATTTTTCGCCTCAAAATCATGTGTAACAGTTTTAAATTCCTCTAAGTTCTCTAAACGGCTTTGTGCTTCAATGCTTCGCTCATTTTGTAGCATTTCTTCATAACTTGAACGAGTCAATACTTCTTCTACCATATCTGTTGCTGTTAAATATTCTTGTTGTTGACTTAATGTTCGTATCAGATTAGCAAATGATTCTAATGCATTTGCAGCTCGCTTTGTTACCCCGGTAAAATCAACATCTCTTGTCGCTTCAAACAAAGAAATATCATGTTCATTTGCATAGGCACGTAAACGGTCAACAGATGTTTTTCCAATTCCACGTTTTGGAACATTAACAACCCGCTCAAAACTAATATCATCATCTGGATTAGTTATCAGACGTAAATAAGCAATCATATCTTTAATTTCTTTTCGTTCATAGAACTTCTGGCCACCAACCATTTGATATGGCATACCCGCTTTTACAAAAGCATCCTCCATCGCACGTGATTGGGCGTTTGTACGGTATAAAATGGCAATATCACTTGGTTGATAGTCTTTCTTCCTTGTTAGTTGTTGAATTGTTTCCATAACGAAAAATGCTTCTTCTTGCTCTGTCATCCCGCGAAAATAATTAATCTTTTGTCCATCTGGATTCTCGGTCCATAAATTTTTCGGTTTTCTTCCTGTGTTATGTTGAATCACATGGTTTGCAGCATCTAGTATCGATTTAGTAGAACGATAATTTTGTTCCAAGAAAATCGTCTTTGCAGCAGGGTAATCCTTTTCAAATGAGAGGATATTCTTAATATCTGCGCCTCGCCAGCGATAAATTGATTGATCTGAATCACCAACAACGCATAAATTCTGAAAACGATTAGCAAGTTGTTTTACTAAATAGTATTGAGCATGGTTTGTATCTTGGTACTCGTCCACATGAATATATTGAAATCTTCGTTGATAATATGTCAACACTTCCGGAACACGCTTAAATAAATGGATGGTTTGCATGATTAAATCATCAAAATCCATGGAATGATTTTTTCTAAGTATGCTCTGATATGCAGTATACACACGAGAAACTTGCCGTTCATAAAAGTTATTTGCATCTTTTTCGAATGATTCTGGGGTAATTAGCTCATTTTTTGCAGCACTAATTTGGTTAAGCATTGCACGTGGATCAAATTTCTTCGGATCGATGTTTAAGTCTTTCAATACTTGTTTTACAACGGTTAATTGGTCCCCACTATCTAATATGGAAAAGTTTTGATTATAGCCAATTCGGTCCACATCTCGACGCAATATACGTACACACATAGAGTGAAAAGTCGATACCCACATGTATGCCCCTTCTTGACCGACTAATTTCGCTACACGTTCCTTCATTTCTCGTGCCGCTTTATTTGTAAAGGTAATTGCCAAAATATTTCGGGGTGCAACATCCTTCTCATGCATCAAATAGGCAATTCGATGTGTTAGTACTCTTGTTTTCCCACTACCTGCCCCCGCCATAATTAATAATGGCCCATCGGTTGTTTTGACAGCTTTCTTTTGTTGTTTATTTAATCCGCTTAATAGGTTGTCTGTTGTCAGACTCACCTTTAACACCACCTTATAGAAAAGTATTTCCTTCGTTTCTATCAGAATGAACATCATTTAGAGACATATATTATTTTACTGCTTTAACTGTCTTTAATGCTTCTTTAAAATCCGTATAAATACTATTCCCCACAACAATCACATCTGCATATTGTTTCATTTCCTTTGCTTGGGTGGCATTCGTAATTCCTCCACCATAGAATAGGAGTGTTTCATTTAATTCCGCTTTTACTTGTTCCACTAATTGTGGATTTCCATATGTTCCGCTATATTCCACATAAAAAATAGGTAGATGGAATATGTTCTCCGCCATATATGCATATGCTAGCACATCTTCTTCTTGTGGCATATCACAATTTGTTTTTTGAAAAGCTTTTGCATGCTTATTTAAAATGCAATATCCTTCAACAAAAATCTCGTCCCAATTCATCATGTCTTTATATTCTTTAATAGCTTGATGTTGGATGTCCATCATCCATTTTTTCTCTTTACTATTTAGTACCATTGGAATGAAATAATAATCAAATCCTGGTGTAATAGATTCCATATTCGAAACTTCTAAAATACAAGGAACTGTGAAACGTCTAATGCTTCCTAACAAATCAAGTACACCGTCTAGGGTAACATTATCTGTTCCACCGACAATAATTGCATCTGTTCCTGACTCACATATTTGTTCTAATTGTTCATCCGTAATTTCCTTTGCGGGATCTAATTTAAAAACATGTTTCCATTCATGTATATTTATATTCAAAGGTATAGCCCTCCAGTTTAAATAATCCATTCATTTATTATAGCAAAAATTGTCGCAGGAATTTAGAGAAATGGTAGGGATGTTATGATTAGATGTTGTAGGAAAATAGAGGAGTTACACAATGCACTTTAAAAAATGTACTTATTCTCCTGAAGTAAGGCATTTGGACGTATATTTACTGGTCATGTCCGAATAATTGTGTAAATATTAAATGGACCAAGTAACATGAGCGAAAGAAATATACGTAGTAACCTATTCGCTTATCATTTGCCCTTTAAAAACCTTGATGAAGGACTTTCCAAGCTGCCTTTCGCTTACCTTATGGCCATCATGACCTTTATTAAGGGCATGCATGATGGAGTATGATAGAGTCATTTATTAATAAAAGGCTAGGCGTTGAAAACCTAACCTTTATTTTAATGGAGTTTTATTCTTATTCGTATTGATTCATTACCTTATTCATTATCTTCTTTCTCTTTAATCCGATCAATAACAAGTTTATAGCCATCACTTCCATAATCAATGCAACGGCGTACACGCGAAATCGTTGCAGTGGATGCTTTTGTTTCCTTTTCAATCGCATTGTATGTCTCGCCTTCTGTTAGCATTTTAGCTACTTGAAAGCGCTGGGCTAATGATTGGATTTCACTCATTGTTGCAATATCATCAAAAAATTTATAGCATTCTTCCCGATCTTCAAGGGAAAGAATTGCATCAAATAATTGATCTAGCTGCTTTCCTCGTAATTTATCAATTTGCAACAACATCCCTCCTCTGCTCTACTGCATCTGAGATTACTCATTTATTATTGTAATTGCTTGTTCTAATCCTGGATTTGTTGGGACAACATTGATCCATGTCTTTCCCGGAACAAAACTAACCGTCTCTCCATCTTTTATAGGTAAAATACGCCCATCTTTATTTTCCCACTCCACTTTTTGAATTGTACCTTTTTGTAATAAGTAGGCATTACCACCGCTTTCTAAATCAACTGCTCTTCTTCCTTCAGAATCGATTACTTCATGTGTTGTTTCAACAATAAAAATATTATCTAATTGGATTGATGCATCTGTTTCTAGTTCAACTGTTTGTTCACCATCATTCAAACGATAATATACTTCATTTGTTTCATCATACTCATAGGAAACAGTTGTTGATGGACTTTTAAAGTACGTAATCTCAACGGTTGTCGCTCGTTCACCTGATAAATTATCCATTTCATCTTCGGTTAAAAACGGAAGCTCCGCATATTCCTTTGTTAATTCATACCCCTTTTCACTAGCAACATCTGCTACTGCTCCAAATTGCAAATAAGAGTTATGTGGTGCTTTACGTGAATTCGCTCGTTTAAATAGTTTCCCATCATTATCATAGTGTGAACCATTAATACGGTCAATACCACGTTCTTCTATCATATCATTAATAAAGTTTGCTGCGCCATGATGGATATACATTGCATCATAGCGATCCGCTAAGTCAAAATAATATTCTCTAGCACTACGTACAGGCCCAACAACATCTGGATATTCACTCTGATATAAGGCTAGAAAACGGGTGATATTACCTTCCGCTAATATTTCAAATACAATATCTGCTTTGCTTAACCCTGTTTGTGGTCGAGCTTTTGGATGGTTATTAACCATTACACCAATCATCCTGTTATCTATTCCTTTTCCTTCCAAGCCTGTAAAAGGATATGTTCCAGATGTTGCCCGTTTTTCATCTGTAGAAAAGCTATTATCTTCGTCATCTTTTGAACAACCCACAGAAATAAGAATGACTGATACCATTGCAAGTGCGAAAATAATACATTTTTTCAAAATTCCCTACTCCCTGCTGTTTTGATATTTTATTAAAAATATGATGAATTACCTTCTCATTATATGCTATCTCATTGTAGCAGGAAAGAGAATTTCTCGTTTCATCACATCCACAATTCCTTGTTGGGTAATTCGAATATATGGTAGATGTGTGGATGATAGAAATAAGATGGAATAAATAGGGTCATCATATAAATAACCGAATTCTTTTAAACAAGTTGTTAATTCTTTCTGTTTTTCGATTAATTTTTCCATATTTTCTAAACTCATAACGCCATCCAATTTTAACGGAATTTCTATCAACACTTCACCTTTATGAACAACGACAATACCTCCACCAATTTCCTTTAATCTTTTACTTGCTAATAGCATATCTTGTTTGTTTTTTCCAATATAAATAATGTCTCCTGTATTAGAGTATGAGCTTGCAAGTCCTCCTAAACGCTTCGTGAATCCTCGAATTGTTGTATTTACATGCCATTTTCCATTGCGATCCATCAGGGTAAGAAATGCATCATTCTTATCAGTTGGTAATTGTTCTGGTGTCATGTCAATTTCAATTGGGTAAGGTTTCATAATGACATCATTCATCAAATCCAACCCAACTGGAATGGAATATTGAAGATCGTCTTCTTGTAACTCCCAACCCAATTCCAATGCATTTATTCCATATTTATCCCAATTAATTCGTGGTGGAGTTGGTACATTTTCTCCGTTCTTTACAATCCATTGCCCTTTTGCAAGCACACTTACTGGATGTGGGTTATCTTTCGCTTTTAAAAAGTTGATATGCGCAATTCGCCCTGGAACTATACTTCCAAGACTTTCTTCTAAATGAAAATGCTTTGCCGCATTATATGATGCCATTCGATAAGCATCTTCAATCGGAACACCTTTCTCAATAGCAATTTCTATACAAACATTTAGTAAACCATGTTCATAGAATACTGGTGTTGCCCCATCTGTTGTCATTGTTAAGCTATCAAAAGTGTTTATTCCTTCTTCCAGCATTTCCTCTAATAGTTTTGGTAAATCTGGACGAATTGATGAATACCTTAATCCGACTTGATACCCTAGCTCTAGCCGTTTTCGTACATCTTTTCCTGTCATTGATTCATGATCAGCATTGATACCGAGTAATTTTAATTTTGTTAGTGTTTTTTCAGATGCTCCTGGAAAATGCCCTTCAACTGGTTTACCGAGGCGTTTTGCCTCTTGAATCCAATATAATAGGCGATCATCACCAGCTAAAAGGGAAGGCCATGCTGTTAATTCACCACCTTGGACAACCAAAGGATGTTCCAGCCATTTCAATACGGATGGTGTATTAAACACCTTCTCCTCATCCTGTAACTCGGTCTGTGCGTCAAATCTAGCCCACCAAAACATACTAACCGGGAGATCACCGCATTCTTCAATGAAAGAAAACGCTTTCTTTTCATCCATTAAAAAATGCCACATTAAATTATCATTGATTAAAGTGGTTGTACCGAATTGCGCTGCATGCAGTGCCAATTGTTCTGGATTATACAATTGAAAAGGATGTGCATGTGGTTCGACGTAGCCAGGAACAAGAAATTGCCCTTTACAGTCCATATATGTTATTCCTTCATCTTTTTCAGGTAAGTTTTCTCCAACATAAACAATTCGTTCATGATAAATCCATATATTTGCTTCAAGCCATTTCTTTGTGTATGTATTTAAATACGTTGCATTTTTCAATACAAGTGTAGGCGCAAGTGTTCCATCAATAATGCGGACATGATTTCTCATATCCCGATTTCTCCAATAACCATTTTCTAACATAAATAAACCAACTTTCTATTCATTCATTTATTTCTTCCATTTTAACATAAAACACTTTATCACAGTAATCTTTTAAAATACGAAAATGACGGTTTCATGACAATAGAAATCATGAAGTCAATCCTCTATTCGGCTATTTTCTATTCCATACTATAATAGAAAAAGGATAATTTCCATCAACTAGATAGAAATTACCCTTGTAAAATAAACTTATTTACCGATATCTTTCCGATAAAAGAAATCAGTATTTCCTTTTAATGCTTGGCCCATTGATTGATAAACACTGTCTAACGCTTCTTCTAATGTCGATTGTTTCGATCCAACAAGAAGGACACGTCCACCATTTGATACGTATTGATTGTTCTCTTTTTTCACTCCTGCATACACCGTAAATACATCTTCCCCACTAAACGTTGGGATTGGATGACTTTTTTCATATTTTCCTGGATAGCCATTGGCAGCCAAGACAACACCTGCACATACTTTGTCTTCCCAAGTGAGCTGTGGGTCTTTATCCTGTAAAATATCTAATAAGACTTGTAATAAATCATTCTTTAATAAAGGTAAAACAACTTGTGTTTCTGGATCACCAAAACGAGTATTGTATTCAATTACTTTTGGGCCATCTTCTGTCATCATCAGTCCTGCATAAAGAATTCCTGTAAATGGCCGGCCTTCCTCAACCATTCCATCTGCCGTTTTCTGTAAAATAACTTCTGTTGCATATGCTAATGTTTCCTTCGTAATATCTGGAACGGGTGCAAATGAACCCATGCCACCTGTGTTTGGACCTTCATCATTATCAAAGGCACGCTTATGGTCACGAGCTGGAATCATTGGATAAACACGTTTTTTATGAACAAAGGCAATATAGGAAAACTCCCGTCCTTCTAGAAATTCTTCCAAGACAATTTTTGAGCCTGCATGATTAAATGCCTTATCAATCATCATATCATCAATCGCCTGTAGTGCTACCTCTTTGGTCATGGCAACAATGACTCCTTTTCCTGCTGCCAGACCATCTGCTTTTACAACAATTGGTGCGCCTTTTTCTTCTACGTACCTTTTTGCTTCCTCAGCATCTGTAAATGTCGCATAGTCTGCTGTTGGAATTTGATGTCTTTTCATAAATTCTTTGGCAAAACTTTTACTACTTTCTAACATTGCTGCCTCTTTTTTAGGTGCGAAAATGGTTAAGTCCTCTTCCACAAATCGGTCAGCAATCCCTAATGATAATGGATTTTCTGGTCCGACAAAGGTAAAATCAATTTCTTTGTCTTTTGCAAATTGTACAAGTCCATCGATGTCTGTTTCATCAATGGCAACACATGTTGCTTGTTCTAGCATGCCATCATTTCCTGGTGCAATAAACAGTTCATCAATTTGTTTGCTTTCAGCAAGTTTGGTTACAATACTGTGCTCTCGACCACCACGACCAACAACTAGTACTTTCATTTATTTTTCCCCTTTTACCATTAATGTTTAAAATGTCTCATTCCTGTAAAGACCATTGCGACACCATATTTATCACACATATCAATAGAGTCCTGATCACGCTTGGAGCCACCTGGTTGAATGATTGCTTTGATACCTGCTTTTGCTGCTGCTTCTACTGTATCTGGCATTGGGAAGAATGCATCTGAAGCCATTACTGAACCAACTGTTTTTTCACCAGCTTGCTCAATTGCAATTTTTGCTGCTCCAACACGATTCATCTGGCCTGCTCCAACTCCAATTGTTTGTTCATCCTTCGCCAAAACAATGGCATTGGATTTCACATGTTTTACTGCTTTCCAAGCAAATTTCAATGACTCTAATTCTTTTTCTGTTGGTTTTCGTTTCGTTGGAACAATTAATTCAGCATCATTTATTGCACCGAGATCACGATTTTGAATAAGTACGCCACCATTTACACTAACTAATTTATTTGATATTGATACGTTTTCATCCATTGGCAATTCTAATAAACGAATATTTTTCTTCTTTGTTAAGATTTCAAATGCTTCTTCTGTAAAATGTGGTGCAATAACAATTTCTAAAAATATTTCACTTAGTTTTTCAGCTACAGGAGCAGTAACCTCCTGATTTAATGCTACAATTCCTCCAAAAATGGAGATTGGATCTGCATCATAAGCTTTTTGAAAGGCTACTTCCAGTGTATCTGCCACACCGATTCCACATGGATTCATATGTTTTACTGCAACTGCTGCTGGTTTATCATACTCAGCAACCATCTCAATACATGCATTTGCATCTTGGATATTATTATAAGACAATGCTTTTCCATGTAATTGTTTACTAGATGCGATGCTCATCGGTGCTGTGATTGGATCTTTATAAAAAGCAGCTTCTTGATGTGGATTTTCCCCATAACGTAAAGATTGAACTTTTTCAAAGGTAACGGTATATGACTCTGGAAATACTTCATTTGTTTCTTTCATAAAGTATTGAGCAATTAATGCATCATATTGTGCGGTATGACGGAAAACCTTTGCAGCTAGGCGTTCACGGAATGAAAGGTCTAGATTTTCTTCTTGTAAAGCAGCTAATACATTTTCATAGTCTGTTGGATCAACGATAACAGCTACATCATTGTAATTTTTCGCTGCTGCTCGAAGCATTGTTGGACCACCGATGTCGATGTTTTCAATCATATCCTCTTTTGTTGCACCTTCACGCTGTAATGTTTCTTTAAAAGGATAAAGATTCACAACAACCATATCAATTGGTTGAATATTATGCTCTTTTAATTGTTCTTGATGTTCTGGCAGATCCCTTTTAGCTAATAATCCTCCATGAATAAACGGGTGTAATGTTTTTACACGACCATCCAAGATTTCCGGAAATCCAGTTACTTGGTCAACAGCAATAGCCGGTAATCCTGCATCTTGTAATTTTTTTAATGTACCACCTGTTGAGATGATTTCATAGTTTAATTGTGAAAGACCTTTTGCAAAGTCAACAATCCCTGTTTTATCTGAAACACTGATTAAAGCTCTTTTTTTCATCGTAAGACTCCTTGTATTTAATGTTAGGCTGATTTCACATATATTGTTAAAGGGCTGCTACTTATACGATTATTCCTTCAAAAGCAACAATTCTTTTAAAAACAGCCCTACTTTATTAATGATTGAATGACTTGTGGGTATAGACGATGTTCTACTTCGTGAATCCGATTTTCCAGTTGTTCTAGTGAATCCTCTGGAAAAATTGGCACTTCTTCTTGGGCAATGATTGGGCCTGTATCCATTCCTTCATCAACATAATGAATCGTTACCCCTGTCTTTTTCACCTTAGCTCGATATGCTTGTCCAATTGCATCTAAGCCTGGGAATTCAGGTAATAAGGACGGATGGATATTAATGATTTTTCCTTCATAAGCATTCAATAAAGTTGGTCCAATCAATCGCATGTACCCTGCTAAAAATATCCATGTAATATTATGCTTTTTTAATTTTTTTACAATTTCTGTTTCAAATGATAATTTATTTGTAAATTGTTTTGGTTGAAAGACGAAAGTCGGTACATGATATCTATTTGCTTTTTGAATGACAGTTGCAGCTGGTTGATCACAAACTAATAAAGCAATTTCACAAGCTAAGTCTTTTTCTTCTATAATTGCTTCGAAATTACTTCCTGTTCCAGAAGCAAAGACAGCTGCTTTTACTTTTTCTTTCATGAAAACTGTACCCCTTCTTCTTCTGTAACAACCCCGATAATGGATGCATTTGGTTCATGTTTTTGTACTTTCTCTAATGTTTTTGTTGCTTCTTCCTTTGAAACAACAACCATCATGCCAATCCCCATATTAAATACACCATACATTTCCTCTGTTGGTATATCACCATGCTTTTGTAAAAAGGTGAAAATTTCTGGCACTTTCCAACTTGATTTTTCAAGGTTTGCTCCAAGTCCATCTGGTAGCATTCTAGGTATATTTTCATAGAATCCACCACCTGTAATATGGGAAACTCCCTTTATTTCAGATGTCGCCATCACTTCTTTTAGGGCTCTCGCATAGATTTTTGTAGGTGTTAATAATACTTCACCTAATGGCTTAGAAAATCCATCATAGCTTTTTGTTAAATCAAGGTCTGCAATCACTTTTCGTACTAAAGAGTAACCATTAGAGTGAATTCCACTTGATGGAAGGCCAATAATTACATCTCCTTCATAGATATTCTCTCCAGTGATCAATTGTTGTTTATCAGCAATACCAACAGCAAATCCGGCCAAATCATATTCAGCATCTTTGTACATTCCAGGCATTTCTGCCGTCTCTCCACCAATTAATGATGATTCAGATTGGACACAACCTTCTGCAACTCCACTAACAATTTGTTCAATCATTTCCGGATTATTCTTCCCACAGGCAATATAATCTAAGAAAAATAAGGGCTCTGCACCTTGACTAACAATATCATTGACACACATAGCAACTAAATCAATTCCGACTGTATCATGTTTGTTCATTTGAAATGCAAGTTTTAACTTTGTGCCGACACCGTCTGTGCCAGAAACAAGCACAGGCTCTTTATAAGAAAATGACGACAGGTCAAACATTCCTGCAAATGCGCCAAGTCCTCCAAGAACTTCTGGACGAGTGGTTTTTTGAACATGTTTTTTCATTCTCTCGACAGCTTCATACCCTTTTTCTACATCTACTCCAGCGCTTTTATACACATTGGACATGGGTTTCCCACCTTTACTTACTTTTGTTTTCACTTAATATTCCTTTTCTTTTCATCGTTACCGGATAATTACCTGTAAAACAGGCTTGGCAAACACCTTGATTGATAGATGTGTCTTTTACAATCGCTTTTTCCATTCCTTCAGGAGATAAAAATGCCAAACTATCCGCTCCAATCAATTCACGAATTGCTTCAACAGGGCGATTGGCAGCAATTAAATCTTCTTCTGTTGACATATCAATTCCATAGAAACATGAATGTCTAGCTGTTGGTGAAGCAATACGGACATGAACTTCCTTTGCACCGGCTTCTTTTAACATTCGAACAATTCGCATAGAGGTTGTTCCTCGAATAATTGAGTCATCAATCATAACGACACGTTTTCCTTCAACAATTCCTCTCACGGGGGAAAGTTTCATTTTCACCCCTTGTTCACGTAATTCCTGAGTTGGCTGAATAAATGTTCTTCCTACATAACGGTTTTTAATTAATCCCATTTCATAAGGAAGTCCACATTGTTCTGCATACCCAATAGCAGCAGAAATACTGGAATCGGGTACACCTGTTACCACATCCGCATCAGCAGGGGATTCTTTTGCCAGTTCAATCCCCATTTGTTTACGGGAAGCATGTACGTTCACCTCATTCAAATCACTATCTGGGCGAGAAAAATAAACATATTCCATTGCACATAATGCACGTTTTTCCCTTATAGCAAAACGAATCGATTCTAGCCCTTCTTTGGAGATAGTAATTAATTCTCCTGGGAGAACGTCTCTTTCATATTTCGCACCAATAATGTCAAAGGCACATGTTTCAGAAGAAAAGACATATGCATCATGAAGCCTTCCGATAGAAAGAGGTCTAATACCATGTGGATCAAGCGCTACATACATTTTCTCCTCTGTTAAAATAACAAATGCATAAGCACCAACTAGATTTTGTAAAGCCTCAATAATGGATTGTTCATTGATGTCCTTTCCATTTCGTTTTATTAAATGTGCGAGAAGTTCTGTATCTGTTGTTGTTTGTAACAGACTACCTTCATCCTCAAGCTCGCCCCGTAGTGTGTGGCTGTTCATAATGTTTCCGACATGGGTTACTGCCATACTTCCGTTTTGCGTATGGAAAAGGTGGGGTTGTACATTATCAAACCCTCGATTACCGTTTGTCACATAATGTATATTACCAATTGCTGCATAACCGGCTAGCTTTTCAAAATCAGCTCGTTCAAATACATCATTGACTAAGCCATCTTCTTTATGAAGTTTTAATGTTTTTCCATTACTAACAACAATTCCTGCTCCTTCTTGACCACGATGTTGTTGCGCATGAAGTCCGTAGTATGTGATTTCCGTGGCCTTTTCATGTCCCCATATACCAAACATATTGGATGCCTCACTTATGCTTTATTTTTTAGTAATGTTGGGATTGTGTTCTTCCACAATTCTTGAAGTGTCCCTACATCTTCTCGAATTACTGTTTTCCCATTTGTTTTTACAATATAATCTTTTGAATCTGTTACCATACCAAGTTTGTGCGCATTTTGTACCATTTTTTCAAATTGCTCTTGATGTTCCCTCTTCACAGAGACTAATATTCTTGATTGTGATTCACTAAATAATTGTGTTGTTAAATCACCAGTTAGTTCGACTTCAGCACCGACTATTTTATCACCAAATAAACATTCGGCTAATGCGACAGCCAAGCCACCTTCTGCTATATCATGTGCAGAAACAATAGTTCCTTGTTTAATAGCAGATAATAATTGTTCTTGCATTGTTTTCTCCACTTCCAAGTCCAGAGATGGAGCTTTTCCTTCGTATTTCCCTTGTAAAACATTTTGTAATTCACTACCATCAAATTCTGCTTTCGTTTCTCCAATTAGGTAAATAAGGTCCCCTGATGTTTGGAAATGATCCGGTGTAATATGTTCAAGTGACTCATATAATCCAACCATTCCAATAATCGGTGTTGGGAAAATTGCCTTTCCTTTTGATTGATTATACATGGAGACATTTCCACTAATAACTGGTGTTTGTAACGCTTCACATGCTTGACTAATTCCATCAATACTTTTTTCCATTTGCCAAAAGACTTCTGGATTTGTTGGGTTTCCATAGTTCAAACCATCTGTTAAGGCAAGCGGCTTTGCACCAGAGCATACAATGTTACGTGCTGCTTCTGCTACAGCAATCCTTCCACCTGTTTCAGGATCCAAGTAAATATAACGAGAGTTACAATCGGTTGTAATTGCAATAGCTTTATCTTTTCCCTCTATTCGAACAACAGCTGCATCTGAACCAGGTCCAACAATGGTATTGTCTTGTGCATTTGTATCATATTGATTGTATGCCCATTCCTTACTTGCAATTGTTGGTTGTTGTAAGAGTTGCTTTAATATTTCTCCATGATTTTCAATAGTTGGAACGGCACTCTCCATTTGTTGGAATTTTTCATAATATACTGCTTTTTCAGATGGTAAATGATAGGTAGGTGCATTTTTATCTAAAGCATCTACTGGTACATCTGCCACCACTTCATTATGATGAATCAGACGAAAAGATTTTTCTTCAATAACTTGTCCAATTGCTACAGCCGTTAAATCATATTTTGTAAAAGTATCAATAATTTCTTGTTCACGACCTTTTTTAACGACAAGTAGCATCCGCTCTTGGGATTCCGAAAGCATCAGCTCATATGCGGTCATGTTTTTTTCTCTTTGTGGTACATAATCCAAATTCATTTCCATTCCTGTTCCGGCACTACTGGCCATCTCACTTGCAGATGAAGTTAAGCCTGCCGCTCCCATATCTTGCATCCCCACTAATGCATCTGAATGAATCACTTCTAAACAAGCATCAATCAAACGTTTCTCAATATGTGGATCACCAATTGCTACAGCAGAAGTATTATCTGCCTCACTTTCAACCTCACCTGACGAAAATGTTGCACCATGGATTCCGTCTAACCCTGTATCTCTTCCGGCATAAATAACGATATTTCCAACACCGGCAGCAATTCCCTTTTGCATGTCTTTATGATCAATTAAACCGACACACATTGCATTAACGAGTGGATTCTCTTCATAACAATCATCAAATTGAATTTCTCCACCAACCGTTGGTACTTGGAGGGTATTCCCATAATGAGCAATTCCCCGAACAACTTCTGTTAGTAATTCATTGGAGCGACCTTGATTTAAATTACCAAAGCGAAGGGAATTCATTAGTGCAATTGGTTTTGCTCCCATGGAAAACACATCACGAACAATACCTCCAACTCCAGTTGCAGCACCTTCAAATGGTTCAACAAAAGAAGGGCTATTATGACTTTCCATTTTAAAGACAACTGCTTGTTCATCACCAATATCGACTACCCCGGCACCTTCACCTGGACCTTGAAGAACGTTTATTCCTTTTGTCGGGAATTTTTTCAACAAAGGTTTGGATGATTTATAACTACAATGTTCAGACCACATGGCTGAGAATAATCCAGTTTCAACATAGTTCGGTAATCGACCAAGGAGTTCTTTTACGCGGTTATATTCTTCTTCAGTGAGGCCCATTTCTAAGAAGTGCATTTCTTGTTCAATTTGTTCTGGTGTTGGATATGTTTTATTTTCCATGTTTATTCCTCCAATGATTTTTTTACATGAATGGATAATGGATTTAGTTCAAGCCAATTCTTTCAAAAATAGCATCTACATTTTTCAAATGATACGTGTAATCAAAGCAGTTCACTATTTCTTCTTCAGATAATACATTTGTAATTGCCTTTTCTTTTTCAATTAATTGTTTAAAATGAGTTTCTGTTTCCCAGGCTTCCATCGCTTTTGGTTGAACGATGTCGTATGCCTTCTCTCGTGACATCCCTTTATCAATTAACGTTAATAAAACCCTTTGTGAAAAAATCACACCATGTGTTTTGTCAATATTACCTTTCATATTTTCTGGAAAAACGGTTAAATTTTTAATAATTTTAGAGAAGCGGTTTAACATATAATTGATGGCGATTGTAGCATCTGGTAAAATAATTCGTTCTGCAGATGAATGTGAAATATCGCGCTCATGCCATAATGAAACATTTTCATAGGCAGTTACCATAAACCCACGTAGTACCCGGGCTATTCCTGTCATATTCTCAGAACCAATCGGGTTTCGTTTATGTGGCATGGCAGAAGAACCTTTTTGTCCTTTAGCGAAAAACTCCTCTACTTCACGTGTTTCCGTTTTCTGTAAGCCACGGATTTCTGTTGCAAATTTTTCAATCGATGTAGCAATTAAAGAAAGTGTTGCAATATATGCTGCATGGCGATCTCTTTGTAATGTTTGTGTAGATACTGGTGCAGGCTGTAATCCTAAATATTCACAAACATACTTTTCCACAAATGGGTCGATATTTGCATATGTTCCAACCGCTCCAGATAATTTTCCGAATTCAATATCCTTTGCTGCAAGTTCAAAACGGGCTAGATTACGCTTCATCTCTTCATACCAAAGAGCTAGTTTTAAACCAAATGTCGTAGGTTCTGCATGTACTCCATGTGTTCTTCCCATCATCACCGTATGTTTATGTTCGATTGCTTTTTCTTTTAAAATTTCAATGAAAACATGTAAATCTTTCCGGATAATTTCATTTGCTTGTTTCAAACGATAGGACTGAGCCGTATCCACAACGTCTGTTGAAGTTAAGCCATAATGGACCCATTTTTTCTCATCTCCTAAGGTTTCAGAAACACAACGAGTAAATGCGACAACATCATGACGTGTTTCTTGTTCAATTTCTGCGATTCGTTTCACATCAAAGGACGCATTTTTACGAAGGTTTTTCACGTCTTCTTTTGGAATAAATCCAAGCTCACTCCATGCTTCACATGCTAAGATTTCAACTTCTAACCAAGCATCATATTTATTTTTTTCTGACCAAATATGACCCATTTCTTTTCTGGTATACCGCTCAATCACGATATTGCCTCCTTGTATCCTTCAATCATTCGTACTAGCGCTTTAGTATCCTTAGCAGTAAATGTGATATGTCCCATTTTTCGCTTTTCTTTCGCTTCCTTTTTACCATAAAGATGAATAAATCCTTGATTAAATGTTCGCATTTGCTTTAATGCCCCATCTAAATCTTCACCAAGAATATTAATCATGATCGATGGTTGTAATAATGAAATTTCCATTAATGGTAAACCACAAATGGCGAGGATGTGTTGCTTAAATTGAGATATATTACACGCTTCAATCGTATAATGTCCTGAATTATGAGGTCGTGGTGCCATTTCATTAATATAAACGGAATCCCCACGAACAAACATTTCAATCGCAAACGTACCAACTACATCAATCTTCTCTGCTAAGGCACGCGCTGCTTGAGTTGCCTTTTCTTTTACAGTTTTAGAAATACTTGCTGGTACGGTTGTTTGATACAAGATATGGTCTTTATGATCATTTTCACCAATTGGGAAAATCGCTAATTCTCCGTCTTTTCTTCGTGTAAAGACAACTGAAATTTCCTTATCAAAAGAAATCCACTGTTCGATAATACAATGTTTATGTTTATCAGCAAATTCCATTGCTGCTGGAAGGTCTTCTTCTGACTCAAGCTTTAATTGGCCTTTTCCGTCATATCCTCCACTACAAGTTTTAATTACTGCTGGATATGGCATATCTTCCATTAATTGTTGACAAGCTTTTCCGTCATGGACAATTTTAAACATTGGTACAGGTAGACCTGCATCCTTCATTAATTGTTTTTCTTTTTCACGATTTTGAGTTATTTCTAATGCGAAGGCACCTTGTGGTAATTTACCGGCTTGTTCAATATATTGTGCTGCCTGTAAATCAACATTTTCAAATTCATATGTGACAACATCACTTATATCTGTCAGTTTCTTAATTGCATCCATATCGTCATAGGCTGCTTGAATATGGTGTTCAGCAATTTGTGCGGTTGGACAATTCGGTGTTGGATCAAGAACAGCAATTTGATAGCCCATTTCGCGTGCTGCAATAGCCATCATACGGCCAAGTTGTCCTCCTCCGATAATTCCGATGGTTTGTGGTGGTAAAATGACATTATTTATTGGCAAGGTCTTCCCTCATTTCTGCAACTTTATCTTGTAAGTTTTCACGATATGCTTTTAATTTCTCATAAACATCCGCATCATATGCACCGATTATTTGCCCTGCTAAAATAGCTGCATTCGTTGCACCTGCCTTTCCAATAGCAACCGTTGCTGTTGGTACACCACCAGGCATTTGTACAATAGATAGTAAAGAATCCATTCCATTTAATGCCCGACTCTGAACAGGAACTCCTATTACTGGAAGGTTTGTTTGTGATGCAACCATTCCAGGTAAATGTGCCGCTCCACCTGCTCCTGCAATAATTACTTTTAAACCACGCTCACGTGCTGTCTTCGCATATTCGAACATCATGTCTGGTGTACGATGTGCTGAAATAACCTCTTTTTCATATGGTATTTCTAACTCATCCAATGTTTTGCATGCATATTCCATTGTTTCCCAATCTGAGATACTTCCCATAATAACACCGACCAAAGTCATAAAACCCCTGCTTTCTGTCTTAAAAAATTGTATAATTGTATATTAAAATAAAAAATTCTATTCGTCCCCCTCTTACCATGAGAGAAGATGAATAGAATAATACCCAAAACCGGTTTCTAAGCATTTTCTCTTCCTGAAACCGTATCAAATTAATCACTATATGTTCTATAATGATTCATCTCCACTCATAGTCCGGCATTTTCGGTGACGGGTAGAAACTTTCAAGCCTTATTCTTGAAATTATATGAGTTTATTATCAAATTAACGTTTCAAGCATAACAAAAGGAAGTAATGCATGTCAATCATTTTCTTGAACGTTTTTACAAGTTTATACCTTATTGTTCGGGTTTTGAGTTACTTTCCTCTATTTTTTTCGCTTTTTGTTATTTTTATTATCTAATAGATGTTTTTTAAGTAATATTAATTTTACTTTTGTCCTTCTTTTGATTGGAATAGACTTCCTTTTTTCACTTGTTTCACCCAGAAGCCACCATGTATATGTTGTGGCTCATATGCAATGATAAATGCCTTCGGGTCAATTGATTTGATTGTTTCATACAATCGTAATTCATATTTTCTCGGTGTTAAAATTTGCATCGCTAAACGGTCTCCATCCATCCCATAGGCAAACCAGCTTGTCACACCATACCCCTTATCTCGGAGCCTTCTTGTAAAATCTAAATCTGGATTAGATGAAATAACATGGACCGTAATATAGCCAAGCGCTAATTTTTCTTCAATGATTGACCCAATAATGACACCAAGACCATATCCAACTGCGTATGCTATTAAATTTTCAATTTGATTTAGATTATCCAAAACTAATCCAAGTCCTAACACATAAATTACAATTTCTATCATGCTTAGAAAAGCGGCAATATAACGCCTTCCCTTCATCATTAAAATCATTCGAACAGTAAAAAAAGATACATATACAATATTAATGGTTAATATAATCGTTACCATAGCAAATGCATTATCTAACATACGATTCCTCCCATCCCCATATCTTATAGTTTAACTACTCTAAACATGTATATACCTATTTAAAGGAACAAAAACCTTAGTTGATTAATATCGACTAAGGTTTTCTGTTATTGTTTGTTCGGCCCAAATACTCGCTTATCAATTAATGATTCACGTCCTATAAGTCTTTTTTTCAAGGATTTCTTCCAGTTCACTGCTAAATATTTACACTCTGCTAATTCAGATGCTGCCTTTAAATCATCTTTTCGAATATACATAACTTCATTGCAGGCAGCGATTGTCCATTGTGGATAAGGGCGTTCTAATAACTCCAAATCAATTCGCGATATGACTTCTCCTTCTTGTAATACGCGAAAATACCATCCTGTTCTACCACTATTTTGAATTTGCAACGCTAAATCCATCACCCGATAACGACGAGCTGGTTTCCAACATGGGCGACGTGGCTGAGATACTTGGATAATTGCATCACCAAATTGATACGTATCGCCAATACAAACGGTAAACTCATCCATTTCAAGCATGGCAAGATTTTCACCCATTCCACCAACATCGATGGAATCATTCTGTAATTTTTCTTTCCAATATTTATAATGCCCCACAGGATAAGCGAACAATGCCTTTTCTGGCCCACCATGATTCTTCTTGTCTGCAACATCATCACCTATTAATCCTGTTTCTGTTAGATAGATAGGGTCTTCTATTTCATTCTTAAACATTCCTGTTTCCCACTGTTTATCAAATGCATGTTTAGCATTAGGGTCTCCAATTTTTTTTACCCTACCTTTAAATAGCTTATGTACAAATGGTTCATTCATTATGTCAAACCCCTTATAATTATGTTATAGTTAGTAATTAATTTCTATTTTACTTCATTTTTTTAAAATTTTCATTCTTTGATGGTGGTGATCCGATGACAAATATAAAAAAAGCAACATTTGCAGGAGGATGTTTTTGGTGTATGGTAAAACCCTTCGACCAATGGGACGGCGTAAAAAGGGTTTTATCTGGGTACACGGGTGGTCATGTTGAAAACCCTACATATGATGATGTAAAAAAAGGAACAACAGGGCATTATGAAGCAGTCGAAATTACATATGACGAGTCAGTGATTTCTTATGAAACAATTGTACATATTTTTTGGCAACAAATTGATCCTACTGATAATTATGGACAATTTCATGATCGCGGTGATTCTTACCGAACAGCTATTTTCTACCATGATGATTCCCAAAAACAAGTTGCAATTGAATCAAAACAAGATTTAGTACGAAGCGGTAAATTCACAAAACCAATTGTTACAAAAATTTTAGCTGCAAGTCCATTTTATCCAGCAGAAGAAGAACATCAAAATTTTTATTTAAAAAGCAAAGCTACATATGAAGAAGATAGAAAAAAATCAGGTCGAGACGCGTTTTTACAAAAGATGTGGGCGAATGATTAAGTCCGTATAATTGTATTGTGTAAAAAGAATAAAATAGGTCATAAAAAAAAGGCCCTTATTAATTCCTATGATACAATGTTTTCAACGACGATAAACATAGTAGGCGGAATTAATAATGACCCAATTACAGTTTAACCTAGATTTCGAAAAAGTAAAACAAGAAGGTGTTCAATCTGGGGAGAATACTCCTCATCAATAAAAGAGGTAGCATATTCTTCCCGACTTATGGGTGACCGTTTTTTCGACTTCCTCACTTTTTCGGGCATCCATTTCTGGTTGGATGACCGATTTTGGATGTTCCTCGCTGTTTCGGGCATCCATTCCCAGTTGGGTGACCGATTTCTCGATTTCCGCGCTTTTTCGGGCAACCAATTCCAATTGGATGACCGATTTCTCGATTTCCGCACTTTTTCGGGCATCCATTTCCGGTTGGATGACCGTTTTTTCGACTTCCTCGCTTTTTCGGGCATCCATTTCCGGTTGGATGACCGTTTTTTCGACTTCCTCGCTTTTTCGGGCATCCATTTCCGGTTGGGTGACCGATTTTGGATGTTCCTCGCTTTTTCGGGCATCCATTCCCAGTTGGGTGACCGTTTTTTCGACTTCCTCGCTTTTTCGGGCATCCATTTCCGGTTGGGTGACCGTTTTTTCGACTTCCTCGCTTTTTCGGGCATCCATTTCCGGTTGGATGACCGTTTTTTCGACTTCCGCGCTTTTTCGGGCATCCATTTCTGGTTGGGTGACCGATTTCTCTATTTTTTCTTTTTTAAGAGTATCAAAAAATAATTAGATAATCAGCTCAGTTTCTGTTAAAACGCTTCTATAGTATAATGGCAATGGAAATGAGTCATTAGAAAGGAAGACATATTTGACTACGAAAAATTCGTCACTTTTACCATTAAAAACATTATTATTTAGTTTTCATGCTGCAAATACAATTATTTTAAGTTTTCTTCCTTTATATCTACAATATAAAGGGTTTAATGGAACAGAGATTGGCTGGGTACTTGCTACAGGACCACTCGTATCTATCTTCTCTCAACCATTTTGGGGATATATGAGTGATAAGTATAAGACCGTTCAAAAGATGTTGCTCATCTGTGTCGTTGGTTTATTAATTAGTAGTATTATTTTTTTCCAAATGAATCATTTAGTGGCTATTTTACTTATTGGTGCACTTTTTTACTTTTTTTCTTATCCGATTAGTAGTTTTGGTGATAGCTTAGCACAACGTCGTGCTGATCAGTTGCAAATTTCATTCGGTACAATCCGAACATGGGGTTCCATCGGTTTTGCAACATCTGCATTACTAGTTGGTGAACTTCTAGCAAGAACCGGTGTTGAGTATATGTTGTGGCCCTTCTTATTATTTGCTGGAATCACATTAATTGTTGTCACTCGCTTGGAAGATGTCGTTGTTGATTCGGAACCAGTTCAATTGCGGGATGTCACCCAACTATTAAAAAATAAAGCCTTCTTATTCTTTTTGTTATTTATGATGCTGATAACCATTGGACATCGAGCAAATGACAGTTTTATCGGACTTTATATTACTCAATTAGGTGGTAGCGAAGACCTAGTTGGACTTGCTTGGTTTATTGGGGTTGCAAGTGAGGCAATCATTTTCGCCTTATCAGGATATTGGTTTAAGAAATATCATCCACTCATTTTTGTCATCATTGGTGGAATTCTTTATAGTGTTCGTTGGTTTTTATTTGCCATTGTTGATACACCAGTCATGTTACTTAGTCTTCAATTTTTACATGGGTTAACATTTGGTGTTTTTTATACAGCTGCAATGGCATATGTGACCCGCTTAATTCCTCATTTATTACAATCAACTGGTCATTTAATCTTTTATGCGGTCTTCTTCGGTGTTTCCGGAATGATTGGTTCCCTTGTAGGTGGCTGGTGGATGGATATTTATGGAGGAACTTTTCTTTATATTATGATCGGTAGTTTAGCTACAATTGGTACAGTATGTATGTTTGTTTTTTACTTCATTATGAAACAAAAATCAACATGAAGTTTTTGCCCATGGTAAACTTTATTGGTTAAAACCATTGAAGTTTACCATATTTTTTATGATAATAGATAGTAGATTCTATCGATTATTATAAAAAGGAGCATTGTTCATGACAATTCTATTAAAAAAATCAAAAATATTAGAACCAAGGAACCCCAACCGCTCTACAGCATTGTTTGGTGGAAAAGCTTCTGGGATACTTAATTGGAATGATATCCCTTATCCACATTTTTATAAATTACGTGAAATGATTCGAAATCAATTCTGGATAGCCGATGAAGTGGACATGACTTATGATACGAAACAATTTTCTCATTTAACAAAGGAGGAAAAGACTGCCTACTTAAAAATTATTGGACTACTTGCCTCCCTAGATAGCTCACAAACCAATATGGCTTTTAAAATAAGTGAATACACAACAGACCCTTCCGTATCAGCAATAATGGCAACCATTGCCGATCAGGAAACAGAACATAATCGAAGCTACGCCTATATCCTTTCCTCTGTGACGGATTGGGAAACACAGAGAAAAGCATTTGAAGCACCACGAACAGATCAATTATTATTAGAAAGAAACGAACCAATTGTGGAGGTATATAATCGTTTTTCTGTAAACCCCACACTAGAAAATGTATTAGACGCCATGATCTATACTTCATTACTAGAAGGTCTATTCTTCTATTCCGGTTTTGCTTACTTCTATAATTTGGCACGAAACAATAAAATGGTCGGTACTTCTACCATGATTAGCTATATTAATAAAGATGAGATGCAGCACGCCAATTTTATAACGGAATTGTACCGGGCTACTTTGGGGGAAAATCCAGAATATAATACAGAAGAACGTGCAAAATGGGTGTATGAGCAATATAAACGTGGAGTAGAAAGTGAAATAAAATGGTCTAATAGTCTACTTAGAAATATTGACGGGATTTATTTACCTGAAATGGAAGGATATATTAGATACCGTGCAAACAAAATGCTACGTATGCTTGGATTAAGTAATATTTATCCAGAATATATTAAAAATCCGATGAAATGGGTACATGCCTTTGTTGATAATTTTGATCACACGAAAACAGACTTCTTTGAACAACGTTCCAGACAATACACCAAAACAAGTGACCTAAATGGTTTTGATGATTTATAAAATAAAAAGAGAGGATGTATCAAAAATGAAAATGATACATACCTCTCTTTTCTTTTGCATGTTAACTTAAAAAGATAAAATACAAGATAAAGATAACAAATAGTCCGTACATGATTGGATGTACTTCTTTTCTTCTTCCTTTTAAAATCATGGTAATCGGATAAAAGATAAAGCCCATTCCAATTCCAGTTGCAATACTGTATGTCAATGGCATCGAAATAATGACAAGAAATGCTGGTACTGCAATTTCAAATTGATGCCAATCAATTTTTCGTAAAGATGATGACATTAACACCCCAACAATAATTAAAGCAGGAGCCGTTACTTCTGGTGTTACAACACTTAAAAGTGGTGAGAAAAATAATGCAAGTAAGAAGAATCCAGCCGTTACGACAGATGCAAATCCTGTCCGTCCACCTGCGCCTACCCCTGCAGTAGATTCAACAAAAGATGTTGTTGTAGATGTTCCTAAAACCGCACCCGTAACTGTCGCAGCAGAGTCTGCAAATAAGGCACGTCCTGCTCGAGGTAATTTATTATCCTTCATTAATCCTGCTTGTGTAGCTACAGCAACCAATGTTCCTGCCGTATCAAAGAAGTCAACAAATAAAAACGTCAAAATAACAACAAGCATTTTGATCGTAAAAATATCCCCAAAATGAGCAAATGCTTGTCCAAATGTTGGTGCTAAGCTTGGAACAGCCCCAACCACATCACTCATTTGTGTTGGTGCCTCAATCAAACCAACAATAATTCCGGCAATCGCCGTAATAATCATTCCATAGAAGATACCACCTTTTACTCCCAATGTGAGTAAAATAACCGATATAGCAATACCGAAAATAGCAAGCATGGTTGTTGGTACAGTTAAATCACCAAGCGAAACAAGTGTTGCCTCATTTCCAACAATAATTCCTGCATTTTGAAATCCGATAAAAGCAATAAAGAACCCGATACCTGCTCCAACTGCTAATTTTAGATTAACCGGTATGGCATTAATTATTTTTTCACGTAAACCGGATAAAGATAAAATAATAAAAATAATTCCAGATACAAGGACCCCAGCTAATGCCGTCTCCCATGGAATTCCAAATCCTAATACAACCGTATAAGCAAAAAACGCATTTAATCCCATACCAGGTGCTAACGCAATTGGATATCTTGCAATAATCCCCATTAATAATGTACCAACAGCTGCGGCAATTGCTGTTGCTGTAAAGACGGCACCTTTATCCATTCCTGTAACACCTTCAGGTAAATCAACACCATCCAATGCTAAGGTAGATGGATTAACAAATAAAATATAAGCCATTGCTAGGAAAGTGGTTAATCCAGCAACAAATTCTGTTCGATAATTTGTTCCTAATTCTTCGAAGCGAAAGTATTTTTTCAAGATGCTTCCTCCTTTTATGGTGAAAAACAAAAGGTACCTTTAGTCTCTCCACTGGAAACTAAAAGTACCCCAAAAATTTCACACAGAATAATAACAAAAGAAATAAACCATTTCCTAGCTACATATTGTTTATTTCCATCTATTACTCTTCTGCGTAGTCAGACCATTTACGGCAGTCTGGTAGAAACTTTTGGGCCATATTCCCTAAAATTATACGCAAAAACAGGCTCTAATCGTATGTGTTTATATTACTACTGATGAAAGAAGATGTCAATAAAAGACGAACAATAAACACATAATTAGTGTTATTGTTCGTCTTTTGTTTATTTATTCCCACTCAATCGTTGCAGGTGGCTTGCTTGTTACATCGTAAACAATACGATTTACGTGTTCTACTTCATGAACAATTCTGGATGAGATTTTTTCTAACACATCCCAAGGGATTCTTGCCCAATCCGATGTCATTCCATCAACAGAAGTAACTGCCCGAATTCCGAGGGTGTGGTCATATGTTCTACGGTCACCACTAACACCTACACTGCGAATATTCGGTAATACTGTGAAATATTGCCAAATATCACGTTCTAATCCAGCTTTTTTAATTTCTTCTCGTAAAATAGCATCAGACTCACGAACAATTTCAAGCTTTTCTTCTGTTACTTCACCAAGTACCCGGATACCTAAACCAGGACCTGGGAATGGTTGACGCCAAACGATATGATCTGGCATTCCCAACTGTGTTCCAAGTTCACGTACTTCATCTTTAAACAATGTATCCAGTGGTTCAATTAATTCAAATTCCATATCCTCTGGTAATCCACCAACATTGTGATGGGATTTAATGGTTTGGGCTGTCTCTGTTCCACTTTCAATGATATCTGTATACAATGTTCCTTGTGCTAAAAAGTCGATTTCTTTTAATTTTTCAGCTTCATCATCAAATACGTAAATAAATTCATTACCGATGATTTTCCGTTTTTTCTCTGGGTCATCCACACCTTTTAATTTAGATAGGAACCGTTCTTTAGCATCAATATGGATAACATTCATATGGAATTCTTCTGTAAATACTTCCATTACTTCTTTTGCTTCATTTTTACGAAGTAGTCCATGGTCAACGAAAATACAAGTTAATTGATCACCAATTGCTTTGTGAATAAGTGTTGCTACAACAGATGAATCAACTCCACCACTTAACGCGCAAAGAACTTTTTTATCTCCAACTTGATCACGAATTTTCTTGATCTCAATGTCAATAAAGTTTTTCATTGTCCATTCTTGTTTACATTCACAGATATGATATAAAAAGTTTTTAAGTATTTCGGTCCCATATTCTGAATGACTTACTTCTGGATGAAACCCTACACCACATAATTTTTCAGTTGTATGATACATTGCAGCAACTGCACCATCATGTGTAGCAATTGCTTGGAAAGATTCAGGTACTCGTTTTACGATATCTCCTTTTCCAAGCCAAACTGTTTGTTCTTTTGCAGTATTTGCCAAAATATTTTCTTCTGTTTCTACTGTGATAGTCCCTTTTTCATAAGCAGATTTATTTCCTGGCACTACTTGTCCACCGAAGTAATCTACTATCCGTTGCATTCCATATCCAATTCCTAAAACAGGGACACCTAAATCAAAAATCCCCTCTACTTCTCGAATAGGCTCTTCATCAAGTACACTATGTGGCCCACTTGATAAAATAATCCCTTTCGGATTCATCGCTTTTATCTTATCAAGTGTGATTCGATAGGAATGCATTTCACTATACACACCAAGTTCTCTTACTCTTCTTGTAATGAGTTGATTATATTGACTACCAAAATCAATTACTAAAATCATATCTTGATTATTCATCATTTTTACTCCCATCCATATTTATTGTAAAAAACCTGAATCTCTTACTCATTTGATTCAGGTCAAACACGATAAAACAACTTGGAACTTAAAGGCGATATAAGATCTTACTTTCTTTCCAACTCGTAAGCTCTATATTTTATTATTTTATTTTACTAATTGAAAAAAGCTTGGTCAACCCATTATATGATTAATTAACTTTTTCGATAGTTGTGTGATTTCCTCTGGATGATGGATTACCTGTTCATTTCGGTAAAGAACTTGCTCATATAGGGTTGTTAATTGTTCCATTGCATCCGTATCATACCATAGATCTACCTGTTTCGCATACTCTCTTAATGTTTGCTGATTTTCCTTTTCTTTTCCTGTTTGTTTCAATAATTTTAATAGATGATGATATAGCTCCTGGAAGGTCTTTACATCTTGGTTATTTTCCCATTTCTTTTCAATATATTTAGTATGGATGGTTAGTCGCTTATAATACATAACAAACCCAATTATCATTACCATTAAAATAGGGATACTGAAGAGATATTTATTCTTCTTTCTAATCGGATCCTTTTTGTTTTCCTCTGATGATTCTTCCTTTTGTTCTGGAACAAATTCCTCTTTTTCCTCTAGCTGTTCGTCAATTTCTGTTTGTTCTGGAGTTTCTAATAAATCGTCAGTTTCCTCTAAATATTCTGCAGCATGAAAGTCTGCTAAGTTTGAAAAGCCTTGTGTTGGTTCAAATGGAATCCAGCCAATCTTAGGAAAATATACCTCGACCCAAGAGTGAGCATTCATATTTGTCACTTGAAAAACAGAATAAATCTCATCATCTTTTGTGACAGTATCTACTTTTTCTCCACCTGTGAAACCTTTAACCCAACGAGAAGGGATTCCCAATGAACGTAACATGACAACCATTGAAGTAGAATAATTATCACAATAACCTTTTTTCGTATCAAATAAAAATTGATCAACATAATCTTGTTCTTCATCTGGGACTGGAATATTGCTCGTCTGATATATAAAACCATTTTGATTAAAATACTGTTCCACAGCCTTTATTTTGTCATAATAACTTTCATATTCCGTAGTTATTTCAGTTGCTAATTCTCGAACACGAGAAGGGATATTATCTGGTAATTGTGTATTTTGACTGATGAAACCAGAGTCTAGTGGTGCACTTTCAGCAAACTCCTTTAAACGTGTATCATCTTGTAGGAGTTCATATGGGTAAGATGGATGGTCATACTTTAATTGGTATTTATTAATTCCCTCTTTTTCATTTTCCTTTTCCACACGAATCGCATCTGATCCATCTTCAAAAAAATGCACTCCTGCTTCATCTGGCACAACTTCTTTTACACCATATGGATATATTAATTTAGGAATATTTGTATCCTCTTCCATTTCTATTTCTACTTCTAGAGGCCTTGCTTCCACATACATTTTATCAAAAGTTGAAAACCGTACCTTTCCATCAACGAGTTCATCTTCTGGGGTGGCTGTCTTCTTCCAACCCTTTCCAGTATAAACATCTTTTGTTTCTACACGCCAATACTGCTCCTCTTTAGCAATGGCTTGAAAAACCGGTGTATAGTCCTCTTCAAAAGAACCACCCAATCGTGTATCATCTTCCCCTAAACCTACCTTTTTAATTACTTTGTCTTTTCCATTAAAACCAGTCACTTCTATTAAATAGGGAACTGGATCATCCCAACTTGCTTCCCACTTTGGGGCAAAATACCCGATAACAGCTGAAAAAGTAATGAATAGAAAAAGAGGGAGTATCCACATCCATTTACTATTACAAGCGTTCGAGAAGTTTATTTGTTCCCTTTTTAATTCTTTCGCAAGATGGGACATCCCTAAAGCAAACAGGGAGAAGGCAAAAATTCGCACCATTGCAAAGCCAGCATCATATGGTGTAAATGTATCCAGTACACCCACATAAACAAATGTTAAAATAATAAACAGAAATAAATGTTTCAAATGAACAAACCAGTAATAGATGAAATGACTCATTAACCATATCAATAGTAAAAAAAGAAAACTTCTAAATAATGGTGTAAAGTAGGACCAATCTTGATTAAAAATTAATGTGAAATGATAAAACAATTCCTCCACCAGTTGGATAAACCAAGTAATGGATAAAAGTGGCCCCTCGAAAAACAAGTGGTGCATGATAAGAATTGCCCCAATTCCTTTCAGGGTAAAGCTAATAATAAAAGGGAGGCGAATTAATGTGATTCCAAAACAAAAAGCAGTATAGATGAAAAATATATACATTTGAGCTGTATCCGTTATTTGTTTAACTGGATATAACCACTCTAAAAACAAGAAAAATCCAAACACATATAAAATAGAGGTGTACCATCTTGGTGTTTCTACATTCATATACCCACCTCCAACGCTTTCCTTTTCATCAATGTTTGCTCTGTTACGACATAAACACGGACATGTTGAATAGAAAGTATTTGAATGATGTCCTGAACTTCTTTCGTTCGCTCCTTCTCAGGAAGAATAAGAAAGACATACGCTTGTTTAAAATGTCCTTTGAACTTTTTCCAAACCTCTATATCATTCAGATGAATATTACGTAATACAAAGAAGATGATTCTTTGTTTGGAAATAGAAAATATGTTTTTCTGCAATATTTCTAAAAAGGAATATTTTTCTTCCTTTTCTAGTTGAACACTTGCAAGGTATTGATACACATCACCTATTTGATGATGATTTCTATGCAATGAAAATCGTAAAGTCTCTTTTCCAATGGATAAAAAATCGACATTTGTTTCTCCCTTTTCCAAAAATGTATCAATTAAGGAAAGGCTTATCTCAACTGCTCCTTCAAATGCGAGCATATTTTTACTAGTACAAGCATCTAAAATAATACTAATATCCATATTTTTTTCTTGTTCAAATTCCTTTGTCATTACTTTCTGCTTTTTTGCTGATTGTTTCCAATCAATCCATGATAGTTTATCACCTGGTAGATATTCACGTATCTCTGTAGCAATATTAGACTGATGGTGGCCCCTTTGATGGGAATTTATCTGTCCATTCTCTAGAAGAGGAGCAGCGTTTGTCCAGAGAATTTCCCGCTTATTTGGAAAAACGAGTAATGAATGGTGAACTGAGAAATGATGTTCTTTGTGAGTAAAACCAAATAAATCACTTGTACGAATGCGAATCTTTTCTAAATGATGTCTGCCACGGGGTAATTGTTCTAATTCATATGTCGCTCGTATGGTTCTTTTAAATAATGGAAAGAGAAGCATTTTTGGCTTCCGGTTTCCTTTTAGTTTTTCTGGTCTTTCCATTAATACGTATTTTTCAACTCCTGAATCAAACCATTGCAATGAATTAGGAATCACTTCTTCTATTACACAAAAAAATAACGGGAATGGAAAGCGTCGTTTAAATGTAATTTCTACCGTAATTGATTCTCCCGCACGGCTTGTTTGATTAGATAATCTTCTTGATACCTTCCAAAACCGAAGTGGATAAATAAGGAATAAAATTTGATATAGAAGAATTGGTAAAAAACTATAGAATAAAAACCAACTTGTAAATCCACCTTGAAACATGGCATAAGCGAATAAACTGATGGTTAGAATAACGATAAATACCAATTGAATGAAAAAACTCATCCTTTTCTTCATGATTTTACTCTCCCCTACGAATCGGAATATACGTATCATCGATGAGAGATTTGATTACTTCTTCCTTTGTCTTTCCTTCATATGTTGCTTCTGAATGTAAAATAATTCGGTGGGACATCACATATGGAGCTAAATATTTTATATCATCTGGCAAAACAAAATCTCGGCTTTTTATATATGCATATGCCTTAGCAGCACGCATTAAGGCAATAGAAGCCCGTGGACTAACACCAAGGAAAATATCTGGATGTTTTCTCGATTCTCTTACAAGATTAACGATATATTGCTGCATCGTATCATCTATATAAACTTCCATAACTTCTTCTTGAAGTACTAATAAATCATCTTTAGAAATAACTGGTTCAATGGAATCGACTGGATGGCTTTGTGATGTTCTATGAAGCATCCTCAATTCGTCTTCAAAGGAAGGATAACCCATACGTAGCTTAAATAAAAAACGATCTAATTGTGCTTCTGGTAATGGATACGTTCCTTCATATTCAATTGGATTTTGTGTTGCCATAACAAAAAATGGCTGCTCTAATGGCAATGTTTGGCCATCTACCGTAACTTTCTTTTCTTCCATCCCTTCTAATAAAGCGGATTGTGTCTTTGGAGACGTTCGATTAATTTCATCTGCAAGCACAATACTTCCAAAAATAGGTCCTGCTCGAAACTCAAACTCCATCTCTTTCGGATTGTAAATAGAAACACCTGTTACATCAGAAGGTAATAAATCTGGGGTGAATTGAATGCGCTTAAAATCACAGTCCAGTGATTTCGCTAATGTACGGACAAGCATTGTCTTTCCAACTCCTGGTACATCTTCGAGTAAAACATGTCCACCAGCCAACAATGCTGTCAAACTTAATACTACCACTTCCTCTTTCCCGACAATTACTTTTTCTATATTATCAATAACTTGCGCTATCTTTTTATGATAAAGAATAGTATCTTGCATTACATCAATCCTTTCACTTATCACTCGCTTTCTTTAACTATACTAGAATAACCTTACTAGTTAAAGAGAGTCTACCTCTAGTATTTACTGACAATGTGATATATATACTACTATTAAAAAAACTCCCTTAAGGGGGACGCCATCATCCTTAGGGAGGTTTTTTATATAACTACTTTTTTCGCGTTTCTATGATTCTTGGGAACGATTACGATTAGCACCTATTCATGACCGCTTTTCGGATTCCGACGAGTCTCGGGCACGATTAGCTCCTATTCGTGACCACTTTTCGGATTCTGGCGATTCTCGGGCACGATTAGCTCCTATTCGTGACCACTTTTCGAATTCCGGTGATTCTCGGGCACGATTACCATCTATTCGTGACCACTTTTCGGATTCCAGCGAGTCCAGGGCACGATTAGCTCCTATTCGTGACCACTTTTCGGATTCCAGCGAGTCCAGGGCACGATTAGCTCCTATTCGTGACCACTTTTCAGATTCCAGCGAGTCCAGGGCACGATTAGCTCCTATTCGTGACCACCTTTCGGATTACGGCAATTCTCGGGCACGATTACCACCTATTCGTGACCACCTTTCGGATTACGGCAATTCTCGGGCACGATTACTAGCTATTCGTGACTATTTTTCAGATTACAGCGATTCTCGGGCATGATCACTACCTATTCGTGACCGATTTTCAGATTCCAGCGATTCTTGGGCACGATTAGCATATGTGGACTTAATCGTTTCGTTGATTTATAGACTTGATGACAAGTCTTTGTAGAATGGAGTTTTTCTCCATATTCTATTTAGAAATATGGATTTCCTTTCATTCCTTGCCAGAGTTCTGTTTGTTCAATTTGATAGGCTAATTGTAGGAGTTCGTGTTCTTTTCCCTTTCTAGCCATAAACTGCACTCCAATTGGTAGTCCTTCTTCAGACAAATGAATAGGTACACTCATCGCAGGTTGGCCGGTTAAATTAGCTAATTGTGTAAATGGAGTATATGTCAAACTAGGTAAAAACATATCCCAAATGATTTCTTGCTTTTTCAATGGGGCACTTGTTTCCATTTGCTCCCTTAATTCAAGCTGCTTTTCTTTGGAATGGGTTAATTCGCCAACTTTAGGTGCTGTATCAGCAGTTGCTGGTGTTAAATAGAGGTCATATGTCTCATGAAACTTGGCCATCTCTGCTGCTGCAATATCCCAAGATGCTAGACTACTAGAAAATTCAGCCGCAGAAACTGTTTTTCCTGCTTGATTCAATAGCCATGTCTCAATTTCTACATCATCATGTGTAATGGAACGACCTAGTATTTTCTCTAGTTGAGAAACAAGCGAAGAAATTTCCCCACTATTCATCAAATAATAATTTCTCATTAATTGGATTCCGTCTACTGGATTTTCCACCTTTTCTACATAATGACCTTCATCTTCCAACCATTCCACCATTTTTTTCATTGCTTGTTTAGCACTTTCAGATACAGGTGTATGAACAGGAGATTCGGTTGAAAACCCTATTTTTAGTTTCCGCTTAAACGAACGTTTGATTACGTCTCGAAAAGACCCGAGATATAAAGGAGTTTGAAATGCTGCTTCCGGTTGAACAACTTGCAATACATCAAGCATTGCAGCACTATCTCGAACAGAACGACTTAGAACAAAATCAATGGATGCACCATGCCATTGTCTTCCTACACCAGGTCCAACTGGAGTCCTTCCACGGGTTGGCTTTAATCCAAATAAACTAGTAAATGATGCTGGTATTCGAATGGAACCTCCCCCATCACTTGCACCTGCTATTGGGACAATTCCAGAAGCAATAGCTGCAGCTGCCCCACCACTTGAGCCCCCTGAAGAGTAATCTCTGTTCCAGGGATTCCTTGTTGGACCATAATGTTCGGGTTCTGTAATATTTTTTAAACCAAACTCTGGTGTATTTGTATGACCTGTAAAAATGACACCCGATTTACGAATTCTATGAACAAAATGGGAATCTTGTTTCGCAATATTTGATTGGAATAACTTTGATCCAGATGTTATCTTTTCTCCTTTTATCGCTTGTGAAATGTCCTTCATTAATATAGGCACACCTGAAAATAGTTCTTCCTGCTTTATTTCCTTTTCCTTCGCTTCTTGAAGTGCTCTTTCTTTTCGTTCTTGGACTACGGCATTTAATGCTGGATTTACCTTTTCTAATTGTGCATAACTTAATTCCACAAGTTCTTTTGTGCTAATTTCCTTTTTCTGAACCAGTTTTTTCATCTCTGTGGCATCTAGTGAAACATATTCTTTTAAATCCAACTGTCTCCCTCCTCTTTTCCTTAACCGTATCATAACACATAAAAAGCGTATACATAGACAAGGACAGGCATATGAAATGATTTTTTGCATACATATTTACAAATACTCTATCGTTCTGTTTGAAAGAAGGTGCTCCGATGACAAAGCCTTTATTAGAAGTTACGGATTAAGAACATATGTTTATTTAGATGATAATAGAGTAGCCAAAACAGTTGGTGATATTCTTTTGCTAAAAAAACTATTAATTGTTAAGACTCGATATGTCCATTCAAGTACAAATTGTAAACGTAATAACAGATTTATAGGATGAATTCAGTACATATGAAGAATAGTGTATTTTGATCACTAGTCATAAAAGATTAAAATATTATTCATCTCTAAAAGAAACAAAGTAATGCCTAAACATCATATACGAGGGGGTAACATGATGAAACAGCAATATAAGTACGGAATCATGTTTTTCCTTATTCTCTTTTTGACATGTGTCGTTCTTGTTGCTTGTAATAATGATAAAGGAGAAGAAGAAAAGCCTAATGAATCTACTGAACAGAAGAAAGATAACCCAAAGAAAAAGGATGATAAACCAAAAGCAGGTGGTACAGTAGTTGGTGGGATGCATGCAGCACCAAGTGGTATGTTCAATCCTATTTTTTATGAAGAAACATATGAAGCAAATATTATTGACTTTGTTTACGAAGGATTAGTTGTACAAGACGAAAACTTAGAATTTATGCCACATCTTGCAAAGGAATGGGAAGCAAATGATGATCAAACAGAAATCACATTTAAACTAGTGGAAGGCGTAAAATGGCATGATGGGGAGTTTTTCACAGCACATGATGTTGTTTTTACCTACAAATCCATGGCTGATCCAGACTACATCTCTAGTGGTGGGATTCGAATTGATTATGTAGAACCACTAAAAGGATATGAGGCATATAATTCTGGTAATACGAAGGAGTTTAAAGGTGTTGTTGCAGAAGATGATCATACGGTAACCTTTCATTTTGAAAAACCAAATGTCAATCCACTTTATACAGCTAGCTTTCCTATTATTCCGAAGCATATTTTTAAAGACGTAGAAGTAAGCGAAATGCCAAAACATCCAGGCTCACTTGAACCAGAAGAATTAATTGGCACAGGACCATTTCAATTTACGAATATGGTCGAACGCGAAGAATATGTATTAGAAAAATTCACTGATTACTGGCAGGATGAACCATATTTAGATAAAATCATTTGGAAAATATCCGACCAAGCTGATATGACGGAACTATTGCAAACAGGTAAAATAGATTTTATTTCAGAACCAAACGGCATAGCCCCGGTTGATTATGAGACAGTAAAGAGCTTCCCTAATATTAAGATTATCGAGCAACCGGATTTTAGTTACCAATTATTAGGATTTAAACATAATCATCGAACAACAGAGGATGTAGGGAATGGACTATTAGAACCAGATAATTGGAAGCCTAACGACAAATTAGCAAACCCTAAAGTTCGACAAGCCATTGCCTATGCAATTAACCGTCAGGAATTAATTGGAGAAGGACCAAATGAAGGGCTACTAAACGGACGAGGTGAAATCATTCACTCACCCATCGCCATGCAAATGTGGGCCTATGATGATAAAGCTACTGTAGATTATGATTTTAATCCGAAAAAGGCAAAAGAAATGTTAGATGAGCTTGGATATAAAGAGGAATCTGATGGTTTCCGAACAGATCCAGATGGAAATGAATGGGTTCTAAATATGGACTATCCAACAGGAAATGAACTTCGCGAACAAATCGCTCCACTTGTGAAGGAAATGCTTGAAAATGTTGGCATCAAAATTAATTTAAGAAAACCAAAAGAAATGTCAGTGTATGTAGAAGATTTAACGAACGATGATTCAGATTGGGATCTTTATTTACTAGGTTTGAATTTAAGAACAACTGACCCAGACCCTTCTGGATTTTGGTCAACACGTGCTCCATATAATTTCTCCCGTTGGAATAATCCGGAATCAGATAAACTTATTAAAAAAGCATTAAAAACACCAGAAGCCTTTGAACTAGACTTTAGAAAGGAAGTTTATGAAGAATGGCAAAAGCTATTTTCAAAAGATTTACCAGCACTTTTACTCTTTGCAGAGAATAAGCTTTGGGCATATAATGAGCGAATACAAAACATTACACCCTTGCCTCGAACCATGTTTAGAGACTCCCATCTATGGTGGGTTACAGATGCTGAAGAATAATAATATTTGATTAAAAATGCGGGTCAAAAAGATTCCTCTTTAAACAAAGAAAAGTTACTATAAACAGCTCTAATTGATTTGTTGTATTGCTAAAACACATTCATTGACTTTTTACCTTTTTCTTTTTATTATACTTATAGGGGTATATGGAACGAACCATTTTTTCATGTATATTTTGTAAAAAATCCCCATTTAATATATCAATATATCTTAGGAGGAAAAGCGATGAATAACGTAACTGTTTATACGACAAACACATGTCCATATTGCACGATGGTAAAAAATTTCCTAGACGATAAAAATATTTCTTATAAAGAAGTAAATGTCGAAAAGTCACCAGAAAAAATGATGGAAATTATGCAAAAAACAGGTCAAATGGGTGTGCCACAAACAGAAGTTAACGGACAATGGGTTGTAGGCTTTGACCCGAATAGCATTATGGCTGCAATGAGATAATTATTTTACCGACATCAAAACGCCTTATATATTAAAAACGCCTTGATTCAGATGGTTCCCCTACTCCATCTGAATCAAGGCGTTACTTATAAAGTCTTTAAATACTAGCCAAGTTTCTCCCCACAGTTAGGACAGAAATTTGCTCCACTATTTTTCTCACCACAATTTGGACAAAAATTTGGTTTTTTTCCAGTTGAAGAAGATGTACTTGTTGCATTGGCCTCTTCATTTTCATTTAGGTCGTTCGATGGTGCTGACTGATTCATGTTTTTCATCATTTCATTGGCAACATTCATTCCCAACATCATTCCAGCCATATCAGATGCAGCGCCACCACCTTTTACTTTACCAGAAGCAATCCCATCAGTCATTTCTACTTGTTGATAACGATTCAAGTCTCCAATCATTCCATGTGAGGCGGTTTTAGTTATTTTATCTTGGATTTCCTTTGGATAATTAAAACTCATAATCTGGAAACCAGTAATCGACATTCCCAAATCAAAAATTTGCATATCCAAATCTTCTTGAATCCCTTTACTAATCTCAAAGCTATTCGCCTGAAGATTAAACATATCTTTACCTTCTTTTGTAATCCACTTCATAAGCAGCTGATCAAGAATCGAGGTAATTCGTATTTTAACATCTTCTACAAGATATTGACTCTTCACTCCGGCCACTTTATCGATTAATGTGACATAATCATTTACCTTAAATTGAAAAGTTCCATTTGCACGAATTGGCATGCCACCAGGTAGTTGTGGGGTTGGAATATTAATGGCATTTCTTGTTCCCCACTTCACTGTAAATTCCTTTGTATTCACAAAGAGAACTTCTACTCGCATTCCTGAGTTAAATCCGAATTTAAAGCCTTTTAAAGTAGAGAGAAATGGAATAATTTCTGAATCGATATTATATTCGCCCTCATCTTCAAAAATCCCTTCGATTCTACCATGATTATAAAAAATTGCATCTTGCCCAGAGCGAATGATTAATTTAGAACCTTTCTTAATTTCTTTATTTCCCCATTTCCAAAAAATCATATCATCGCGAAATTCTTCCCATTCCACAACATCTGAAAATTGATTTCGGAAAAAAGCCATATCGTATCGATCCTTTCTATTTAGTCATATTTAAAATCTAGTATTTTAAAATCCCCTTGAACCACCACTATGTGAATGGCCACCACTTGTTACTCCACCACCGGATCCTCCAGAACCACCATTATTCTTCGACTTGCGACGTTTTGTCACTGTTTTTCTTAAATAAACATCTCTTCTTTTTAAAATACGTGAATCTTTTGCATTCATATACGTACGTTCGTTTACCGTTACCTTACCACCGGAATTTCGAATCATTATCCACAGAACAAAACCGGCTAAACCCAAAGCAATAACTACTTGATATTGCCATTTAAATATAAACAGTTCTGGATCAACGCCAGGCCGAATTCCCATATATTCATCAGAAATTTGAAGAAACGTTTCAAATGCTTCAAAATAATTTTCATTTGCTATTTGTGGTTGCACTTTATCAAGAATATGTTCAATTCTAGTATTATCGATGTACTCTTTCGCTTTGTAAAAACCAGCTATATAAATTTCTCGATCCTTCATATCAACTGTTATAATTGCGACATTTCCACCATCAAATTGTTCATCATAAAAATCCTGGGTATATTTTTTGAAACCTTTTCCTTTCGTATCATTTGTCGTTAAGATAACAAATTTCGTATCATGCTCTTCTTCATATTGAGTGGCAAGGGCTTTTAATTGTTCTATCTCTTTAGTTGATAATAAATTTGCATCATCATAAACATGCTGTTCGGCACTTGCAAAAACCCCATTTAGAGGAATTAATAAAAGTAGGAGCAACATCACAAGAAACAGATAAATTCTTTTTACCATATACCGCCACCTACTATCCACTGAATCAACTTTAAAGAGACGAAAGTACTTCCGGCAATTCCACTAAACCAGGCAGCTACTTTCCCATAACTAATTGGCGGTTTTCCAACCACTTTTCCTGTTTGTCCATTCATCGCAAATGTATGCTCTTGTTGGTCATAATCATAATAAACCATCCAAACAGGCAGGAGGACATAATAGCTATTTTTTTGTTGTGTGTCAATATCCTTATTTTTATAACGAACAGAAGAATAGCCAGCGATAGTTGAATGGACGTAAGAATCAATAAAGTTTCTTACCTTGGATTTCACACGTGGAAATAATTCCTTATCATCATAATTATACTTTTCCGCAATATATCCTGCTAAATATGGTGTCTTAAATGTTTTCAAATCATTATAATGATATGGTTCTAGCTTATCCATCAATTCATCATTCATTTTTTCGGAAGCATCTACTGGAATCTTCTTATAATGTAAATCAATGTCACGATAAACATCATAATACTTTGTCTCTGTATAAATATAGTCGCCTCTAGAATAGGTTCTTACCTTTGTTCCAACAGCTTCTACTTTTGCATCTGCATATAAATCATACAACCAAAACGGAACATAAAGTCCAGTGATTGATTTAATTCGATTAGCGGTCATAAAGCCTTTTGGTGTAAGGCGACCATTTTTACACCATTTTTTAAACGCTTCTCTTGCTTCTTCTTTACTAATGGAAAACGGAATGACCTTTACTGGTGCTAACACACCTGATAACCGATCACTTAAGACAACACCTGCACCACAAAAGCTGCAAGTTGTTGCTGCTGTATCTTTTTCAGTAATAATCACCGCTCCACAGTTTTCACAATGGTATTCTTTTGCCTCTTCTTCTGAAAACATCTTTGAAATATATTCTTCGGAAAATGTTTCAATATCGTCTTTCCTTCCACAACTATGGCATGATAGTTTACCAGATTCAGCATCGAAGGCCATATCATCGCCGCAGTTCGGACATTTATAATGAATGACCATTATAATCCTCCTTTTTCTTACAATCTAGCATTCGAAATAAAAGCTGTAGCCTTAGCTACAGCTTTTAGATGGTAAATGATTTCATTAGTTAATCTTCACTTTTTAATTGTGCCTTTAATGCAGCTAATTCATCATCTACAGTAACACTCGAAGAATATTTGTCTGTTAAATCAGCGATATCATCCTGAGGAGCTTTATTTAACTCTGCCATTGCTTTTGCTTCATCTAACTGTTTATTTACTTTATCTTCCATTCTATCAAATGCGGAGATAGACTTGTTCGCACCTGTTACAGAAGCACCCATTTTATTCATTCGCTCTTGTGTTTTAGCAACTGCGGCCTTTCCTTTAATCATTGACTGACGAGACTCTAATTCTTTAATATCACCAACTAATTTATCATGCATTTGTCTCATTTGTGTTGCATTAGAGCTTGCCAATTCATATGCTTGATGCAATTGGGTTTCTTTTTCTGTTAAAGTAGCCTTTCTTTCTAAAAACTTTCTTGCATCTGCCTCGTTTTCTGCTTCCAATGCTTTTAAAGCATACTTTTGCATTTTATCTACATCTGCTTTACACTCATCCCATGCACGCTTTGCTCTTTTTTCTTCTGCCATGACAGAGGCCGTCTCTGACTTTACTTTTCCTAAATCTTTGTTTAAATTTCTTAAATATTGATCAATCATTTTCTCCGGGTCTTCTGCTTTGTCTAATAATGCATTAATATTACTTGCCATAATGTCTTTGAATCTTGTAAGAATACTCATCAAACAACATCCTTTCGTTTTTTTTTTAGGTATATGTAAAATTCTCTATCATTATGAAAAATCCAATGCTTTATTCCTCATTAAGATTTTTCTGATATTTCATACATACCATATGTAGAGAAAATGGTCAATTCTTTTCGAGACTTTTACATCACCTTAAACCTTATGAATCATATAGTATATATACGAATGAATATGTAAATGGTTTCATCTTTTTTGAAATAATAACCAAAAAAAGAACGGCAAATACTTTTTAATAAGAAGTACTTGCCGTTCTTGTTTATTATTTTAATGCTTAACAACATCGATAAAAGCATCAAATCCTTCCTTTTTTAATAAAGCCACTTGCTTATCTGCGTTTTCTCTTTCTTTAAACGAACCCACTACTACTCGATAATAGGTGGATCCACCCTTTTTGAAAATATCAATAAAACTTTGAAACCCTTTTTCTTTTAATCTATTCACCCGTTCATCAACAAATTTTCGTTCTTTAAAAGAGCCTGCGACAACTCGATAATAGGTCGCTGTATTATTTGAAGCAGACTTTTTTGGTAAATTAAATGCTTCTGCGAGTCCAAGTGCATGACCACGAGCAATCTTTTCTAAAAAGGAATCTTGTTTTAATAATTGTGCATCTTCATTCCTATCAATAAAACCATTTTCCGTTAAAACGGCTGGCATAGCTGATTCGCGTACCATATGAAAATTGGCTTCTTTTTTACCTCGATTATAAAAATCGGTTTGTTTTACAATTTGATTATGAAGTGTTCTTCGCAAGCGATTCGTTTGCTCTTTTCCTTTATAATTACCATTGTAGGTGTATGACTCAAAACCAGTTCCACCACCCGCATTTATATGGATAGAGATTAAATAATCGGCTAACCAGTTATTTGCTAAATTTGTTCGTTCTATTAAAGAAATGGTCTGATCCGTCGTTCGTGACATTTGGATGGTATGTCCTTCATATTCCTTTTGGAGAATATCTCTTAGTTTAAGTGCAATTTGTAATGTGATATTTTTCTCTTGTAGTCCATTTGCACTTGCACCAGGATCTGTTCCACCATGACCAGGATCGATAAAAATCTTCAAATTATCCTCTCCCTCTTTATTTTTCCATCATATTTTTCGTACCTGAATATAATCCAGAAGCAGATAAACCTAATACAATTCCAATAATAATACCCCCTTTTAAATCACCTGGGCTAATATAGAATACCCCTCCACCGATTCCTAGTAACAAGGAAACAAGCGGAAGAAATTTCTTAGGGAGACCTGCCACTTTAAACACTTGAACTAGCCCTGTGATAAGCGGAACGAAAGCAACATCATATAAATTGAAATACATTTATCTCACCTCTTTTGTATAATACTTTATCGCAGATTAACTGGCTGTAAGACCTCCACTTCAGGAATTCGAGATACTCAAAAAATTATAAGTAGAGGTTCAACAGCCAGTAAAGGCCCGATTCGTTCAACTAACAATCAGTGGGAGATGAAGAAAACTCCCACTGATTGAAGTTTCACTTTATGCAGCTCTTGTCCTTCCTGGAAAGGCAACTCTCCCTTCACTATTAAAATCGAAACAAATGACTAGAAAGGGGCAAAGGTTATATAATTTTCAGTTGATTAGAATGAAGTAAACTCCATTCATACGATAATACTAAAGCTTGTTCATCGAATATAATTAAAGTTTATTAGGAAGACGAGGATTTTATTAATGCAAATGGGAATAAAATTGTAGAGGCTTTCAATATAATTGCATAAAAAATGTTGATTAAGATGCAATCATCTGCAAATCAAAAAAGAGAACCATCATTTGATAGTTCTACTTTAATCAATGCTTTTTCACGCAAAATAATTAACAGCTTTTAAGACTGATGAACAAATCAGTATAGCCCTTTCTGTTCTTTATTAATTTGTTAATTCTTGGTACTTGTCTATGAATAATGACCCATCTTTTTGTAATTCCACATAAAATATTTCACTCAACTGCAAGTTTTGTGATTTCAACTGACTTTTTAACCAATTGGATGTAATTCCAGCTTCTTTTAGATTTTTTTCAATGATTTCACCTTCAACCACTAACTCCATCGGTATGTACATTGGCTGGATAGTAAATATTTTCTGATCTTTTTTTGTAACAGGTTGTACATCCTCTTTGAGCATGATACTTAGTTGTCCATTCGGTTCAAAAATGGCATTTTCTACATCTTTTACAGAAAAAACTTGTTGTTCTCGCAAAAGCATTGTTAAATCATCCATATTAATTTGAGCTTTTTTTAGTTCATTTTCTAAAATTTCCCCCTTTTTAATGACAATCACAGGCTGTCCATCAATTACTGTTCTGGCTCTTCTCGATTTCATGCCAATATAAGCAGTCAAAATGGTTAAAAGCGACCACCATATTAAACTTACAAGACCATTTAAAAAGGGGGTTTTGGATTCACTAGCAATATCCCCTGCAATGGAACCAAGGGCAATTCCTGTAATATAATTAAAAAATGTCAATTGACTTAATTGTTTTCTCCCCATTAGACGTGTCATTAATAATAAAACTAAAAAAGAAAGAGTCGCACGAAGTATCATCTCAAAAAAGTCTAACTCACCAAACATAATATTGGCATCTCCTTTTAAATATATTGATATTATGTTCCCCACAATTAAGTGCAGTATGTATAATGAGCTTTGATAGTGTGATTATGGTGAATAAATAGATCATAGAAGTGGCTAAATTAGTGAACAGTAACAGACCACTTTAGAATGCTCGACTTTTAGATAGTAATTAAGCAAAAATATTGTTTATATTATTGATTCTAGATATGATATATTTATAATAATTTTCATATCGGTATATTCCGATATGCAGATTTGCAATTTTACATCCTTCTTATTATATTGTGCATAGGTACAATTCAATAATGAAAAAAGGAAACATCCAGATAGGAGAGATTTCAATGGAATCTTTACAAATGTTTGCATATTCACGTACATCAGTATTAATCGCTTTACAAAATATTAATGAGAGTAAATGGGATAATCAACCATCTTCTTTTCCAAATACGATTCGTTGGAATGCGGGCCATATGTATATTACGGCAGAAGTTTTTTTAAATAAAGCAGATCCCAATTACACGGTGATGCATCCAGAATGGGAAAAGTTATTTATTGATGGGACAAGTCATTTAAAATGGTTGGAAGAACCACCTACTAAGGAAGAAATCATTCATGCCTTAGAAAAACAAAAGGAACGTATATTAACGTACTCATCAGCTGATTTAAATAAAGACGCATCAGAAACGCAGGTTTTTCATGCATTATCATTACATACAGTTGAAGCAGCTTTACAATTCGTTACCTGGCATGACGGACTCCATCTCGGCATTCTTAAATCGATGGAAAAAACATGCTGAAGATAATTAAAAGGCTAGCTCAAACATACTTGAGCTAGCCTACCATTGTTTATTTTTACTGCTGTTTTAACATCATATCTTTTAAAGAACGGCGTAATATTTTTCCAGTAGTATTTTTTGGTAATTCGTCTGTAAAATGAACTTCTGTTGGTAATTTATATTTTGCAAGATGCTTTGAACAGAAATTAATCATTTGCTGTTCATCTATTTTACTATCATCTTTCAAAACAATATGAGCGCTTACTGCTTCACCAAAACTCTTATCAGGTACTCCAATTACAGCACATTCCACAACATCTGGATGTTTATATATTACTTCTTCTACTTCCCGTGGATAGACATTATATCCCCCTACGATAATCATATCCTTTTTACGATCAACAATATAAAAATAACCATTTTCATCTTGCTTTGCCATATCCCCTGTATATAACCATCCATCTTTAAGAGTGGCATTTGTTTCCTCTGGCATTTTGTAATAGCCTTTCATCACATTGGGACCTCTAACAACAAGCTCTCCAATCTCACCTCTTGGAACTTCATTGCCCGTCACATCAACCACTTTATTTTCCACATTAACAATAGTCGTTCCAATTGAACCTGGCACACGCTCACGGTCTATTGGATTAAAACATGTAACAGGTGATGCTTCAGATAATCCATACCCTTCTAAAATCCGTGTATTAAACTTCTCCTCGAAATTGTGTAAAAGAGCAACCGGAAGTGAAGAACCACCAGAAATCGAAAGACGAATGGATTTATAATCTTCCTTCTTTCCACCTTCATATTGATAAAGAAAATTATACATAGTTGGAACACCAGCAAATATCGTTGCCTTTCGTTCTCGAATCGTATAAAAAACCACTTTCGGACTAAATCGTGGTAGAAGCAATACAACAGCACCTTGTAATAATGGTGCATTCACAACAACTGTCAAGGCAAAAACGTGAAAAATCGGAAGAGTAGCTACGACGCGGTCATCAGATGACATTTTTAAATAGGTACCTACATCCCGAGCATTGGAATAAATATTTTTATGTGTTAACATAGCACCTTTCGGTTGGCCTAATGTACCAGATGTATACAATATGATAGCGTTATCATTTTCGTCCAGATTTTCTAATTGTATCACTGGTTCCCCTCTTTGAATTATATCTCGAAAAAATAAAGGTACATCATCCAATTGCATACATTGCCTAACCTTTTCTTCGTCTGTTTCACAAATGATTACTGTTTCTATATTAGGAAATAACATTTCTTTCTTTTCTAGTAGTGGAGATAATTGGTCAAGTGCAACCATAACTTTCGCATCACTATTTCGCACAATAAACGAAATCTCATTAGGTGTATACGTTGGATTAATAGGTACAACAACCGCTCCTAAGCGCCAGCTTGCATATAAGGTAATGATGAAATGTGGTGTATTTCCTACCAATAAAGCAATGTGATCTCCCTTTTTTACACCATTTTGTTTTAAAGCACCTGCAAATTTGGACACAGATTGTTCGAAATACCCGTATGTATATTGCTCATTCATAAATTCGTAAGCAACTTGTTCGGGGTATTTTTTTGCTCTTTCATGGACGGATTGTGCTAAATTCATTTTTATTCTCCTCCTTTTTAAAAAATGAATGAACATTCATTCTTTTTCTGTAATTATACATAATATTCATCAATTACACAAATTTTTCATATTATAAACGGAGCTTATAGCCCTTTAGGTAAAAAAATACTACTTAAAACGTGACAAGTATCACCAAATATTTCGTAATAAAAATCTTGCAATTTGAAATATTAACAATTTATAATGGTAGTAAATAAATATTAGGAGGAATTAAAAAATGGATTCTATTATACAACAATTCAGAATGATTCCAACAACAGCTGTCTCTGATGCATTAAAAGGAATGAACAATCTAGAAGGTACCATCAAACCATTAAAAGAAGAATACAAAATTGCTGGGAGAGCATATACAGTGAAGCTTCCAGTTGGTGATAATGTGATGCTACTAAAATCGTTAAAAGAAGCAAAACCTGGTGATATACTAGTTGTCGATTCAAAGGGAGATACATATCGCGCGATTGCTGGTGATTTTGTTGTTGGCATGATGAAAACATTGGAGCTAGGGGGGCTTGTCGTTGATGGGGTCATCCGCGATATAATAGATATTAAAAAATTAAATTTCCCTGTTTTTTCAAAAGGAACAACCGTATCATCAGGCGGGAAAAATGGACCTGGTGAAACAAACGTACCAATTTCCTGTGGCGGTGTTTCTGTTCATCCTGGCGATATCGTTGTCGGTGATGTTGACGGAGTTGTAATCGTACCTAAAGAACAAGCAGAAGACGTGTTGAAAAGAGCAAAAGAAAAAATGACAAAAGATGATGCACGTGAGGAGAAGATCTCTGGAAATAAAGAGGAAATCTATAAATATATTGATAAGATGATAGCGAAAAGTAGCAGATAGACATTCACACCTTTTAAAGGGATTATTTCATCATTGTTTAAACTTTCCTATACTTTCTACCATATAGCATATTTCTATATGTGAAAATATGATTTAGTTTAATAAAATAACCATCATCATTGTATTTAATGGCCTCCTCCAATATATATATCAACATTTTGAAATCTCATCGTTCTTGACGTAATATGAAGCTAGGTGATTATCCTACATACAATTATTTACTTAAGGGAGGACGATAAAAATGGAATGGAAAGAAATTACGAAGATTGAAGAATGGGATGAGATTTTAAATAAATCAACCGATAAAGATCAAATTATTCTTAAGCACAGTACGACGTGCCCAGTAAGTACGAATGCCTTAGATGAATATAATGCATATTTAAAAGAACATCCAAATGAAGATATCGATTATACGTTAGTAAAGGTCAGAGAATCTCGTCCTGTTTCAAATAAAATTGAGGCAGACTTAGGAGTCAAACACGAATCACCACAAATCATTTATATAAAAGACAAAAAAAGTTATTGGTCTGCTACACATTGGTCTGTTACAAAAGCTCATATGAAGGCAGTCATTGATTAAAGTAGAGTATTAAAATGTATACTGCACCCCAAAAGTTAGAATGAAACAATAACTTTTGGGGTGTTTTTATATGGCTAAATATAGTTATGAATTTAAATTAAAAATTATAAAAGGATATCCTGGAAATTCTTTGGGATATAAGTTGTTGGCAAAGAAATATGATATCCCAAATAAGTCACCAATTGATAGATGGGTAGTGCATATAAAGCATGCTAAAAAAAGCTCACGAATAATATTGTAATTAATACTAAATTTTTTTCTCATTTTTTCACCTTTTTTATTTTTTTAATAGTATTTCATCTGGGTATAAGAAATGCACTTCTTATTGAAGAGTAGTCACAGGAGAGTGCCAAAGGTATTTATATTAATTGTACTACTTAGAAATTTAAGTGATTCATTTGAACAACTAAATTACTTAAAGAAAAGCCAAAACTTACAAGAAAAACTATTCAATCATTTGATGGTGAAACGTTTCGTCATCATATTTGCGCCTGGAACACCAAATTATTCCGACTCCCTAGGTTTATTCCTAATTTCCAGCTGATTAATTACTTAATATTTCATTCAAAAATGAACAATCTTACTTTCAATTCCATTACCACCCATATTTTTCCAACCCTATCCGAGTACAGACTATTAATCCATAGTGTAAAAGTTGCGAGTTTCTGTGGTAGATAAATAGGCAATAGGACCAATATAAAGAATTATTTATAAATTTAATTGTCGTATTTTTCATTTATCCCGATATGTTTGCATACATGTATTTATTAAGTTACGATTATGGTTATAATAAAAAATTCTTAATATTTAAATAAAAAATTAGATTTACCTCGCTTTTTTGATGAACAAAATTAAGTATAGGAGATTGATAAAATTGTTACGAAGATGTATATGGACTACAATACTTTGTACATTAATTGTACTATCTGGATGTGTAAGCTCGGAAGAAAAAGAATTGGGTGAATATGTAGATGGGTTGAAAAGTGGTTTAGGTGAAGACTTCAAAGTTGATGAATATATGGAGGAATATGTTAATTTAATTTTCGATTCTGAACCAGATAAGGCATTGGAAATACTAAATGATAAAGTTATCCCAGAACACAAAGAAATTGTAAATAAATTTAAAAATACGGACTTTAAAAATGAAAATATCATTGATTTAAATGAGCAATTGATAGTTATTTTACAACTAGATTTAGATAAGCAGTCTACCATTAAAGATATTTTTGAAGAAGTGATGAAAAGTGCCTATGAAGGAAACATAGAAGAAATAGACCTTAATGACGGCGTAGAATCACTACATAAAATAAACGAAGAAATACACACAGCAGTGAATGCTTTTGAAGATAAAGCGAGGAAGCTATCCGAAAAATATAATTCTATAACTATAGATGAAGAGGCCTTTCAAAACATAGACGTATCAGAATTAAACGAAGGTAATAATCAATTAATAATGCAATTCGTTGAAGTTGTCGCGGGGAAGGACTTGAACGTACCTGCGGAAGATGTTGCAGAACATGAAGAAGATAGTAGCGATTCTATTCAAATTGATAATTTTTTAAATGATCAAAGCAATCCTCAAGTGGTATTTGATGCGGAGGTGAAAATAGATGGCACTTTCTCTTTAGTTGGAAAGTCAAACCTTATCAAAGGATCTACTGTTATTTTACAATCCTACCATTATGGATCTGAAAATCCTTATTTAAAAGAAGAAATACAGGTTGATGAGAAAGGTGATTTTGAACTTACTTTAGATATTAATGAAGAGGATCTTAATGGTGATCCACTCACATTACAATTATCTTATCAACCGGATAAAGAAAATACGGAATCACAAGAATTATATGGTTCTGAAGGAGAAAAAATAGAAGGTCCATTTAAACACAAATTTACAAGTATCAAACGTACTCGCCATGGTGCGTTCACGTATGCATATATAGAATTTAAAAATGGAGAGAAAGCAAAATTTGGTATAAATAACTGGGAAGTGCCTGATGATTATGGCGACTTAGAAGTATGGATGGAAAAAGAAAAGATTGAAACGAAAGATCATTATTATGACATTACAATGAAAAGTAATTTGAACGAGCTAACGGGCATTAAAGCGGAAATCGAAGTACCCGGATATGAAGCAGCAGGTTATACGAGCAGAACAACTGTCATGCCTGATGGGACATTTCGTTTCCAAATTCCCCGACCTGATGTTGACAGTGAAGACGTAATCGTAATTATTGAAGCTACAAGTGACATGGCAATTGAAACAGAAGAACTTTATGGGGAACATGGTGAAAATTTTAAAGGTGATTTAGTAGAAAAAACAAAGCGAGGACAAAAAATCGTATATGAGCTTTCTTTGGGAGATAATAAATAAATTTCATCTAATTTACAATGCTTATGAGAGACTGGGTAGTGATGCTAGTATAGTTTCATGGACACATCTAAGTTAAATTTTATACAATGAATTTCAAGGAGGATGTGTCCGATGAATACAAGAAATAACGGTAAACGGTATAACGATGATTTTAAAAAGATGATTGTTGATCTTTATCAATCTGGAAGTTCTGTAAAAGATTTAAGCAGCGAGTATGGCGTATCTGGTGTAACTATCTATAAGTGGATTAAAGATTTAACTCCGATTGAAGGATCTAATGGCAAGGAGATTACTCCAAAAGAAGTAGATGCCATTCAAAAAGAAAACCTTCGCTAGAAACAGGAGCTTGAAATCTTAAAAAGGGCTATGGCCATATTCGCTCGAAAGTAAGTGACTCAGAATTAACTGAATTTATTACAGAACATAAAGATGATTATCCCATTCGTACGATGTGCGAAACCCTTGATATACCTAAAAGTACCTACTACCAATCTTTGAATAAAACAGGATCGAATCGTAATCGTAAGAACCGTGAATTCACAGAAAAGATTATTCAGATTCATGAAGAAAGTAAGAAACGATATGGTGCACCTAAGATACATGAAATCCTTGAAAAGCAAGGTCATAAAATCAGCTTAAAGCAAGTTCAACGCTTGATGAAAAAAGCTGGTATCCGATCCATCATCGTTAAAAAGTTCCGTCCGACACCTAGTAAAGAAAAGGTTAAAGAACGAAAAAATATTATTAACAGAGACTTTACTACGACTACGATCAACCAAAAATGGGTTGGCGATATCACGTATATTCACACGCTTCGTGATGGCTGGTGTTACCTTGCATCTGTATTAGATTTGCATTCAAGAAAAGTTATAGGGTATTCATTTGGACGTTCAATGACGACTGAACTGGTTGAAAAAGCTTTAGAAAACGCTTATGTCACACAGAAACCTAAGAATGGCGTCATCTTCCATTGTGATTTGGGTTCACAATACACAAGTGATTCCTTTGCAGAAAAGATTCAGATATAAGATGAGACACTCCTTCAGTCATAAGGGAAGCCCCTATGACAATGCTTGTATTGAGTCTTTTCATGCGATTTTAAAGAAAGAAGAAGTAAATCACGTACAATACTTAGATTTCAACGCTGCGAGATTAGAGTTATTTAAATATATTGAAGGCTGGTATAATCGTAAAAGAATACATGGCAGTATTGGCTTTCTGACCCCACAAGAGATGGAAGATTTAGCGTTCAATCAAGCAGCATAACCGCACAACATACCATTAGAGCACGGCTTTACTTGGAGAGGTGGGTGTGGTAGGCTTTTGCCTGGCGAAATGTGGTTCACTAACTTTTCGTCTTTCGCAAATTACCACGCACACAGAGGCTCCATGTCAAGCCTTCACATATATATTCAAATAAGCTTCAAAGCACAACTAAAAAACTAACTTAAATGTGTCCTAAATATTGACGTAGATCCAAATAAAACTAAACTGTGTAAGTGGAAAGCATATGTCTCTCCCTTCACAGTTTAGTTGTTTTTGACTATTTAAAACTTCCCTGAACTACATATTCAAATTCAACATCATACCATATTTTTCTATTAATCTGAAGATCTGAGGGATCTGTATTCTTCCGTTTCCATTCCTTAGAAGGTAACTCAATCTCAATTTCCTTTTCCCCAATCTTTTCCTCTTTATAAATCGCGTAAATAATTAATTTACCTTTAAAATCTTTATCACTATAGTTCTTTACAATACTATCGACCGATGCATTGTTTCCACGACCGTATTTTCCCGCAGCTTTCCCGTAGCTACCTGTTGTAAATATTTGTGCAAGTATATTTTCAGTTGAATTTTCTTCAATGTTCTGCTCATTTTCTATATCTTCAAATTGCGTATCTAATTTATTGGTATTTAATTTAACTTCAAAGAGTAAAGCTGAAAGAGTTACAGTTATAATAAATGAACTCAGTCCAACGAGAATAATACTTGAGATGGCCCAAGTTTTTATAAATGAAGTTTTTTTTATTAAGCGAAAAATTAATGCGATTATTGGAGTAATAAATATTATAATTAAAAAGGCAAATATAATATTAGTAATAAGTATCTCTTTCATAGAAATACCTCCCTCCCTCTATATACTTTAAATATCTTTCATTTTCTCTTGTTTTCTCACATTTAAAAAGGCCTCGCCATTTTCAATAATGCGAGACCCAGCTAGTTTTTATGGTCAAATACAACTATAAATATTTTCATAAACATAGTACGTCATACGCTAATCTTTTTCAACTGTTTTTTAAAATCGGTTATTACACACATTTTCATTCACATATATCTACTTAAATCCAGTTAACCAATAAATAATTGAATATGAACAAGGTATCATCCTATCAGGAGCCATATAATTCTGTATTAAGTAAATCCATAAATAAAATGATTACTAATCATTATTAGATTTACTTACTCCATATTTTTCAACAGCTGCTCTTAGATGTTTAAATAATGCACTGTTTTTTGGAACATACATAGGCTGCTCTCTTTCTTTTATTTTTACACGAATCGAATCTCCAGCGTCCCAAATTCTTACCTCAGTATTCAAATATTTATGCTTTGACACTTTAAACAACACTCCTTTGATTAGATTAATTTTATTCTCAATCCCCCCTTTATCTTGATTGTGGTTTTTTTACAATTGTCCTATTCCTATAATTATTAAGAATTCCCCTGGCTCTATTATAATAACTTTTGAATGGTAAATTATTTAAAGGTATCTATTCTCACGTATAATAATATCAATAATCTAATAATTTTAAAAGGGGCACTAACATCTTGTTTGAAACAATGTCCAATAAAACCTCCAGTAATTATACGATAATTTTTCCTATTCCTTAACACGAAATAATAGCAAAAAAAGCCCACCTCCCATTATTCCGTTAAGAATAACGAGAAGTAGACTTCTTAATATACGTAAATTATGATATATACTGCTTCACAATAACAAGGGTATTACCTTACATCATTCCCGGCATGGAATGAAGATAAGTAGTATCGTTAACGTTATGTGGGTAAAGTGCGGTAGGGCAAGGTTTTGATGAATCAAAGGTGTGAGATTTTTAACTTCGAAAAACCGTTTTTACTTGATTGCGTTAGCAAAATGTTAGCATTTTGTTAACGCAATCCTCAATAAAACAGATTAATCTTAATCAAGTTGCCCGTTTTCATACTAGCTGTAATTCAGTGGAAACACCATATTCATTCAATATCGTTTCATATTTAGTGTTACTGATAATATGTAGGCTCTCTTTTGGTCTTGTAATTGCTACATAGTGATTTTGTTTTAAAAACTTCTTACTGTAGAAAAATGAATCCGCATTTATTAGAACATGATCAAATTCCAACCCTTTAGAAGTATGTATTGTTAATGCTACTCTTTTTGGTTTCTTTATTATAAAATTAACCTCATACTTTTCATCAAGTGTTTCAATAAACTTTTGTTTTTCTTCATCTAATAAAGTTCTATCAGTAATCTCTTCAACTAATTTTAATACTTTCTCTTGATCATCATACAAAGTTTCCTCAATCTCATAAGCTTTAGAAACAAATGACGTTTTCGCCTCAATAACCATTTCATCTAACATGCTATATATATTATAGGTTCCCCGATTAAAATATAACTTTAATACCGGTTCTAATACTTCATAGTTTGGATAACCAGAATCTAAAGGAGGATTATCTATAAAAACAAAATCGTGTTTTTCAAATGTATCTTTTTCTCTCTGCCATTGTGGTCTATTCGAAAACAAATAAGCAAAAGTATCGTCTGCTGAATTTGAATGTGAAATAAATTTATTAATGTTTTGATTAATGTTTTCAGAAAAGTAAAATTGAACTCTATTTTCTTTATAACTAATATTTAAATTTTCTTTTTCGAAAAAATTATAACTATAATCTACTATAGACATATGTGACCTGAAATTATGAGTTAGCTTATACTCTCTAAAGCCGTTGTCCTCCGTTAGACTCTCTATAAGCAAAGGATCTGCACCCCGAAAAGTATATAACATTTGCTTAATGTCCCCAACTAAAAATAAGTGTATTTCAAGCATATCTTTTAGATACATATACAATTCATGCATATCATTATCAACATCTTGATATTCATCGACCATTATAATAGGAAAACGAGCTTTCATGTACTTTCGTGCATTCCGTGATTTCTTTAAGATATTTAGTCCTAATTGGTAAACAAAATTAATTTTATTATCTTTAAAACTACCAATGACTAGTTGTGTTTTTATATTCTCTAAACCTTGATCAAAACTTTTAAACTTATAAGTTTCATTATAATTTTGTGTTAAATTTTCTCCTGTCGGATAATCTGCTCCATAAGCCTCTCTTAAAAATGGTTTAATTATCTCGCTTAGTATAAATGATTCTGTAGTAGATACTCTAAAGTGTTTATAATAATTACTTTTTTTCTTATCTGTAATCAAACTTTCATTCATTTTCTTTTGTATTTGTTCATTAACTTGCCTAGTCGCAAGTCTTGTAAAAGTAATCATTGCAATTTGCTGAAAAGGTTTGATAATTTTTCTATCAATAATTGAAAACGCTTTGTCTACTAACATCGTTGTCTTGCCAGACCCTGCACTAGCGGATATTACATAGTGAGGATGATTACTATTAAGTATTTCATCTCTTTCTGATTGATCAAAAATTCTATCAGTCAACTTCCTCAACTCCTAATAATACTTTTATACAAGAAAATCTCTCATCATCATATATCGCTTGTGCTGCCTCAGTAGTTAGATGTTCGTTAACAAATTCATTCATGTTTTTCTTTTTTGCCCTCTGTAAGTACTTAATGAAGTCCGCTTCTGTATAGCCTATTTTTTTAAGGTATTCATCAGGTAAACCCCTCACTAAATCCTCTTCTAGTTCTATTTCTGACAGAAAAACACCAGCTTTCTTCCATTTGTCTACTTTTTCCTTATACTTATTGAAAACCTTATGTTTAATACATCTTCTAGATTCTAAACATTTAAAGTCAAATGCTTTAGTAACTGGGTAGGTACGAGTCGAGTCACTCTTATCTTTATTTTCAATAATGTCATAGAAATTTTGACATCTATTTATTCCACTTAATAAAAACTCATCTACTCCTTTCACTTTTTGTATATCATTATCCGTCTTCACTATTGGCTTAATTCCTAAATTATTTAAGATTCGAATATAATCTTCAAATCCAATTCCTTCAATACTTAAAATAGTAGCTTTCTCAATAACGTTCATACTCACTTTTTCTGTTTCGGCTATCATACGTTCTATAATCGCTTCAAAAAGTATTTTTTCTGACATGCCTTCAACTAATAAAACTCTATCGTAAAACAATGCTTGTGCTAACATTTCGTTGTATGTTTTCCTAGTGTAATTATAATTTACTGGTACTTTGAAAAAAGTTGAGTTATTATGTATAGTATCTTCTTCAGACTTATAAATTCTAATCAATCTTACATCATTCATATAAGTGAACATATGCTCTGAGTGAGTTGTGATAAATAAATACGGATATGTTTCTTTACTAGTTTCAAATAAATGCCTAGAAACCATTTCCTGCATAGATGGGTGTAAACTATTTTCAATCTCCTCCATTAAAAAAATAGAAATTCTTTTATCTCCTTTTTCTTCTATCTTTAATTCCTCAATTAAGTTCGTAAGTGCATATGCTAATATTTTTTGTCTTCCATCTCCGGCAGTTGGATATAGATCATCTATCTCTGAAGATCCATCAATAATATAGGGAATAAGGTGATTGAAGATTCCATTAATTTCATGTTCGGATTTTAATGTTATTTCAATATCTTCTTCTTTGATTTCTTTATATCTTTCACTCAACTGAGCATTGATTTGCTGAACCCTTTCGTCTGTACTAATTGCCTTATTTAAGCTTTTTATAGCTTTTTTAATTTCATCCATTTTATCTGTTTTTGTTTCTTTGTATAAAAGATTTCTATGTTTTTTAAAAAGATCAGAGGGAGAAATATTTGGACTAACATAAACGATCTCAAAAATTCGGTCAAGATCTGTCACAATACCTCTTTGATCAATTAATTCTAGTTCGTCTAAATTACCACCCCACCTCAATACTGGATTTCCAATTTGTTCACTATCATCAAATTCAGCTTCTAACTGAATAAACAAAGAGCCTTCAGAAAAAGCTGTTGCTCCACCTACTCGCGCTCTAATAAATTTATTGTCATCACATTCTTTCTTAATATCTAATTCAATACATATTATAATTTTTTCATCTGTATTTCTTTTATGATAATCAGTAATATCAAATCCATTTTTCCTAATTGTTGGATCAAATAAAAAGCGTAATGCATATAGAAAGTTTGTCTTTCCAAAATCATTTCTACCAAAAACAATATTTTTATTATTTAATTCTAGGTCTATATCTTTGAAGTTACGAAAGTTTCGAATCCATATCTTTTTAAATTTCATAACGGCCTCCAATAAGTTTTGAAAAAGTAATAGCTAAAGAGAGATTAATACCTTTAATATCAAGCCATCCCGATTGGGGTTACTAGCCTATCAATAAGATATCAGGCAATACCTCCTGTTTTTTCATTAATTTGCAATCATCATTGTAATGAGTTTTCATATGTTTAATAAATGCTTCTATATTTAGATTATTGAATTTAAAATCCTAAGAATCAATTAAAACATCGGTAATAATATTGTCTACTGAATGTGGTTGAATATCATCACTAACGCAGTGGGGGACTGGACTTACCCTCCGTTAAACCTTTGCAACTATAATATTTCAGATTCATTTAACTAAGTGGTATAAAATGTAACGATTCAAATTCCGTGTCATTAGCCAAGTATAGATGTGGTATGCTACTGGGATTAGAACTATTGGATCATGCTCTACCTGCTGGTTTCTCGTTATACATTTAATCTTCCATTTATCTCATATTCCTTTCCACACTCAATCCCCTAAACGCTCGTCCCAGCGCAATCTCCCCAAGTTGCTTAATCGCCCCTCTACCATCATTCATCGTGTAGAATTTCACGCCTTTAATTCTCACATCTGCCGTTTCATCTTCAAAGATAATTTCTGCTTCATTTTCGTTAATGTATGTTAATAAATCTTCTTTCCATTGTTCTTCTTCGATATTTCGTCCTTTTGGCTCGATGAAAATCTGGATGAAGTAGTCGGCATTTTGTAGGTATAAAATAAAGTCTGGCTGGAAACCTGCAAGATTCACTTCATCATGCGCGCTTCCGAACTGGTGCAATTTCAACTTATTATTTTTGGCTGATTCACGATGCATATTTTCATCCACCCGAATTAAGTAAACATCCTCATATACTTCTTTTAACTCGGAAACTCTTTCGGCAATCCGATCAATTAATTGTTTTTCTGTTAAGTTAATAATCGCAGTATCATAGACATAATAATCTTCTTTTAACTCATAACGTTGAACAGTCTGTGGGTCTTGTAGTAGACTCATTCGTCCCGTATCATAATTCGGCACGCGTTTACGATAGTTTGCAATATATTCTTTGATCGGATAACCGATGAATTTACCCGTACCACGACGTTTACTGTAACCCGCTTTAATTTGCTTGGCAACTTCAGAAAAATATCGCTCAAGAATATTTAATTTCTCAGCTGGTGTTAGGATACTACTATCCATCGTACGCGGAATGGTCACGTAAATCGTTCGATTATAAATGTTTAACCAGTTTTTTTCTAGAAATTCTTCTCTTGATCTCAGTAATGGCAAATACCTTTTTAAATTAGAGAAATGATAGAATGATAAGCGATTCATGACTTTCTCGATATATCTTCTGTCGAATGTAAGTGCAACATTATAAACGTTTGTATAATCTTCTTGTACTTGTTCGTCTTTATAACTGACTTCTTTCAAGGCAGATATATATGGAATTATGACGTCTTCTTGTGTATCAATCCCATACTTTTCTAAAGAATCATAGTACTCATCATCTACTTCAATCGTTTCATTATAATATACCTTTCCATATTTCCACACATCTGTCCGTTTAAATGACGGTTTTACTTTTACATCAAGTAATGGATTTTTCTTATCTTCACCTGTTGGTAAATTCATCTCATCTAAGGCACTTACTAAGTTTTTCAAGTACTGTGGTTCATTGATCGTGTGATAATGAATCGTTTCTAAAATGAGACTATCTATACTATCATCGTCAAATCTTCTTGTGAATGAACGCTCATCATTTAATAAAAACGGATAATATCTCGCACCACGACCAATCAATTGTGCTTCTGACATTGTCGTTGCTTTCGTTCCTCTAACTTTTGGATCATCACTTAACCGAACAATATCGAATAAGTTTAAAACATCCCAACCTTCCGTAAGTCTTGCAACAGCAAAAATAACACGATAAAGGTTTGTCGGGCTTTCTAAACTATTCAATGCTTCATAATGTCCTTTTTCAAGAATGCCTGATTGACTTGAATCATTCGCATTAATAATTCGATTCGGTGCTAACTCTCGCTTTATATATCTAACAATGTCGGCTAGTTTTTCTTCATTTTCACGGTAATAGTCATGAGCAAGTGTTAACGTCTCACTATCATCCTCCGTAGCGATTTGTCCTTGTCTGTCTAAGAATGCTTTTAAAGATTCAACCGTTAAGTTTTCAATAATCTCGTTAAACTTTTCATGTGCTTCATTCGATGCAGCAATCCGCTGAGACTTAAACATAATAACGGGCTTTATATAAATTTAGAGTTTGATAGAGATGCAGAATAGTACATATTGGGGGAAACTATCGGCATCATCACCTTTTAGACCAAATGCATGTAAGATAACACTTATTAAAATCATTGATAAGAACCAGCTTTACTATAATTATTCGGAAATTGATGATGAAAATGTGCGTGATCTCATCAAAGGAAATAACTTACTTGCATTACACACGCTGAAAGAGAAATATGCAGGAAAAGTGAAGATGATTTATATTGATCCTCCTTATAATACAGATAGTTCAGCGAGTACATTTCTTTCAATATAATCACCTCTTTTTTTGAAAGAACTATGCTATAATTCTATAACTTAATTCTCAGAATGGTGCTGGAATTGCGTCAGTGATAAGCACTCAAAAACTCAATACCACAAACACTTTAGCTCTTTAAAGCAGTGGGGGGGCTGACCCAAAATCTATAGTAGCTGCTATTTATTTTCACGAAGCCCTTTTTTATAAAGCTTTATCTTTTTGACAGTTTATAGAATATTACCATAATGAGGAAATACAACAATACAATAGATGCTATTATTATACCTAATAGATGTTCTCTTATCGCTAGGTTGTTTAATACACTAAAGAAATCACTAAATACTATTTTATAGGAGAGAATATATCTTCCTAAAACCAGGATGGAAAATATTGAAACAAATACTACTACCCTTTTAAAATACTCTTGAGCCATAGTCATAAAGTCTACTTTTAGGTTAATTGTTTCAGAATTATTTCTTGTATAATTTAAAAGTGCAATTATCAATTTTTTCTTTTTATTTACATCGTTTTCCAGCATAAACCGTGGAAAGGAAAGTCTATAATAATTTTGTCGTTGTAAAGCTTTAAGAGAAAACCATATAGCTCTACATATATAAACTACTGATAATGTCATAAGAGAGATTAGTATTAACATGAAAAATGATGGAATAACAGAATTATTTAAAACTAGTTCTTTTGATAAGTAAATTAATATTGTTGCTGTAACCCCAAAAGTTCCAATAAAAATTGTGGATTTCGATTCTACATCCTGTTTTCTTGCTTCTTCACTCTCATAATATTTATTAGCATACTCTAACATTAAATCTAAATCCTCTTCTTCCCAATCAAAATCTTTCTCTTTTATTTGTAAAATATCCTGTTCTTGTAGGGGTTCTAGCAACGGCCATATAAGTTCGCGTATAATTGTAATTAACTCTTTAGACTTTTGTAACATCATACTAACCATTTTCCAACAGATTTACAATTTCTCTACTTAGTGGGAACTTTAACCTTTTTTCAATCCATGCCCATTGTCCGTTAGGATTTATTTCTAAAAATATATATTCACCCTTATCAGTATAAATTAAATCAATGGCCGAAAAATTTAATTTTAACTTATGAGTCAAATCAATGCACTTCCTTTCAATCCCAATTGGCAGTTTGTGTTCATAATGTTCAAGTGACATTATCCCCCTTCGCCAATCAATGGATGAATCTTCATATTTCTGTGAATGTATCTCTGCTGCAAACACTTTTTCACCAATCACTATCACCCTTATGTCAAATTCCTTTGGTGTGTTATTTTGAAGATATAATGGAAAAGATTCAAGACGAGCGGGATTATTAAAGTTTTCTTCATCGACCTTTGTTGTAAATATTGCTTTTGATCCTTCATCATTTGGCAAATATCCACTTTTAACAGGTTTAATAATACAATTTTTATCGTTTTCTTCATAAAATTTCACTATATTATTGTATTGATTTGATATTAATGAATTTGGAATACGAAAACCGACTTTCTTGGCTATTTGAAGCTGATAAATTTTATTCTCTGCCTCTCTTATTCTATAAACGTTATTCAGCCACTTTTTATTTTCTAACAGTTTATATATACCTTCTAGTATAAAATTTAGCTCACTTCTTAAATAATTTAATTCATAACTATTAATATTCTCAATAAAGTTAAGGTTATTTAATTGAGGTCTTCTATAATAGACTGAATTAAAATTTAATAGTGAAAATCTTTCTTCCTTTACCTTATCAAAAATTTCAAAGATATTGTTGTTAAAGTCAAAAAACACACTAACATTATTGGGTATATCTTCCGTATTTAATCTATAATATGGCATTTCTTTTCTTTGAAGTTCCTTAACTACAAAATCAACGGTAATATCATCTTTATTTGTTATAATTAAGACTCTCATCATCTCGTTCTCTTTCTACAAATGTTTTTGTTTCTAATTCTAGTAATAGACTTTCTTCGTCATCTCTTTCTCTTTTTACCTCTGTTTTCGTGAACAATTCACTATAGTAAAAGTCTTCATCGTCTCGTTCTCTTTCCACTTTGGTTTTTGTAACCATTTCATTAGTGTTTCTATTTAAGTCAATAAAGAGATTTATAGTCGGTCCTCCTTTTACAACATTCATATCCAAACTGTAATCATAATTAAACTTTTTCGTATCTTCTCCAATCCTGCAAATGGCATTATCTAAAATTATTGGTCTGTTCATTATTTTCTCCCCAATCTAATAACAGCTATATTTTTCTATAATATAAAGAGAGACCCTAGCAAAGCTAGAGTCCCCTTATAAGTTCATTTAAATTAACGTAATAACTGTAATACTCCCTGTGGAGTTTGGTTTGCTTGAGCTAGCATGGCTTGAGCAGCTTGTGTTAAGATGTTGTTCTTAGTGAAGTCCATCATCTCTTTAGCCATATCAACGTCTCTAATACGTGATTCTGCAGCTGTTAAGTTTTCAGCTGAAGCACCAAGGTTGTTGATTGTATGCTCTAAACGGTTTTGATATGCACCGAGTTTAGAACGCTCAGCAGAAACTTTTTCAATAGCATTATTCACTGCAGTAATAGTTGAGTCTGCATCAGATTGAGTTAGGATTCCACCTGAAGTTGCTGCATTCTCACCTTCAACCTCTACTTTCAATGAACTGATTGCAGCACCTGTTGTTACTTCTAAATCCTCATCTTTACTTACAGCAGTTAAATTATCTGAATCAGCACCTTGGGAGAACTCCTTAGCTGAAACTAAATCGATAGAATTATCGTCATTTAAAACAGCTTTTACTCCTGTACCAGATAATTGACTATTAACCTCTGCAAGAACCGCGTCTCCGTTAGCAAAGTCACCATCAATAGTTACTGTTACTGCTTCACCTTCACCAACTTGAACTGCAAATGACTTTGCTGTTCCCGCATCACCTGAATCAAAGTCAGCTGTCGCATCTGAAATAACTCCAGCTTCTAAATAACCACCTTTTGCAGTAGCTTCACCAATGGTGCTAGTTCCCATATTTCCAATTGCAAGATCAATACTTTGTCCTTCATTAGCTCCGATATGGAACTTACCTTTGAAACTGCCATCTAATAGTCCTTTGGTGTTGAACTCAGTATTATTTGAAATACGGTCAATTTCTTCAATAAGTTGGTTAAACTCTTTTTGTAGTTCCTTACGATCAACTTCATTATTTGTATCGTTTGAACTTTGCACTGCAAGCTCGCGCATTCTTTGAAGAATTGAATGGGTTTCGTTTAAAGCACCTTCTGCAGTTTGGATTAGAGAAATACCATCTTGCGCATTCTTAGTCGCCATTTCCAATCCACGAATCTGTCCACGCATTTTCTCAGAGATCGCAAGACCAGCAGCGTCATCTCCTGCACGGTTAATCTTAAGTCCAGAAGAAAGCTTTTCTAGTGAACCTTGTACTGCATTGTTGTTTGCACCTAACTGACGATGTGTGTTAAGTGCTGAAATATTGTGATTAATAATCATAATTAATCTACCTCCGTGTGATTTTGTTTTACTAGCAAGACCTATCCTTGTGAAATGCTAGTTATATATAATATCTCCTATTTAGGAGTTATTACCGTTATAAATCTCTCCACGAACAATTTTAAATTCTTGTGGAGCATTGATGCGAAGCTGTGTAAAATTACTCAGCTTTTCATCTCGTTTTACTACTTCTATTTCAATCTCTCTTCCCTGAGCATCTATGATGTAGATTTTTTCTCCAGGTTTTCTACCTAACGTGAGTGCCATAGATTTCATCCTCCTTGATGCCTACATTACTAATATCGGATGGTATCAGAAAATGTTTAATCCTTTTCGAGAATAATTTTCTCTAACCTTTACTTAACGTATAGGCCTTGATATCCATCCTATTTCATGCCTACATCTTTAATATCGGCTGACAGTGAAAAATATTTAATCACTCTTTTTGAAAAAAGTTTACGTTTACTTTTAAAATAGCGGATTTTGTCGTTTAAACTATTTAAAATTTGAAAGAGGTGAATAAAAACAGCATGTCATCCAATACAAGATATAAAGAAAAAACGCCATTAAATGTTGGCGCGTTATTAAAGGTATGTGAGCAATATGGCATATCAGAAGAAGTTATTTCTCATTTTGTTGTTTTAAAAGGGGAGCATTCCAATGAATAAGATTTTACTGGATTTGAGATTAATAGGAAGTAGCACGAGACCAATTGTTGTGAAACGAAAAAGCAAAATTGAATCTAGCAAAGAATTAAACTTTCAACCGGCATTGGATATTCCACAAGATTCAACTAGTACTAGTAAGTAGAAGGAATAAAATGATGTCCTCCTGTTCATAATGATAAAAAATGAACAGGAGGGGATATGATGACAAAGCCGAAGATAAATCAACATTCAATACAGTGAAGAGATGCCGCGGGAATCTGCCATTCTATTTTATAGAATAATAGAAAGAATGATTATTGAGTCGCTGCCTGATGACCCGCATCTAACTGGATTATTTTTACAAAATTCACTTGAGGAATTTTCTGACCAAAAGGAAAGAGACTAAATGCAACATAATATTAGTAAGCTAACAAAGCTAATGAATTGTTATCCGAAATCAAACAAGGAACATTTGTTGAGGAAAAGAAGACGTTATTTAAAGACTTTGCACCAAAATGGTTGAAGCTATACGGTAACAGAGGGAACTTAAAGCCCGGAACAATCCGTGTAAGACGGCATGAAATTGATAAACTGCTGCCCTACTTTGCATATATTAAGATGAAAGACGTCACAACTAACATGTATCAAGAAGCTTTAGACGATCTTATCGGGAAGTATGCTTATAACACCGTAAAAGGCATTAACCGTACGGGAAGAATGATTTTCAAAAAAGCAATTGAATTAGAAGTCATCAAAAGAGATCCAACAGAATTTACTTCGATCAAGAAACCAATGAAAACAATTGAAGAGTTGGAAGAAAATCAAATCCCAAAGTATATGGAAAAAGAAGAATTATATTTATTTTTAGAAACAGCGAAGAAACAAGGTTTGGAAATGGATTATCTAGCTTTCTTAATCCTTTCTTATACGGGAATGCGTATTGGTGAGTTAGTTTGTCTGAAATGGAACGATATCAACTTTAAGGAAAACAGCATCAGAATTATTAAAACGTATTACAATGAAAAGAATAATACCGTTGAATTTTCATTAGAACTACCAAAAACCCAAGGATCCATTCGAACAATTGTTGTAGAGGACATGATTATGGAAGAACTCAAAAAACACAGAACAGCTCAGAAGAAAGTGATTAAACGTCTAGGTGATGCTTACTATAATGAGGGCTTTATATTCGGGAAATCGGAAAGACATCCGGGATATCCAATGCTTATTAAAACAGTAGCAAATCGTATGAAACGCCTTTTAAAAACCGCGGGACTGAACCAAGAATTAACACCACATTCTCTAAGACATACTCATACCTCCCTACTTGCCGAAGCGGGGGTTGGATTAGAGGAAATTATGGATAGGCTAGGTCATGTAGAAGATGAAACAACTAGGCTTATCTATCTTCATGTAACCGAAGAATTAAAAAGAGAGGCTTCTCAAAAGTTTGGACAACTCATGAGAAGCCTACATTAATATTTCTTATGTTAGCAAAATGTTAGCATTTTGCTAACCGCCTACATAAAACCCTTATGTATCAAGGGTTCAAGAGACTTATTACATCATTCCCGGCATTCCGCCACCCATATCAGGCATTGCAGGTACTTCTTCTTCTGGAATATCTGCTACAACTGCTTCTGTTGTTAGGAACATTGCTGCAACAGATGCTGCGTTTTGTAGTGCAGAACGAGTTACTTTTGTTGGGTCTACAACACCATCATCAATCATGTTTACCCACTCGCCAGTAGCTGCGTTAAATCCAACACCTACTTTTTCATTTTTCAAGCGATCTACGATAATAGAGCCTTCTAACCCAGCATTAAATGCGATTTGACGAACTGGCTCTTCTAGTGCACGAAGAACGATACTTGCACCTGTTTGCTCATCACCATCTAGTTCTAAATCAGCAACTTTTCCGTATACGTTCACAAGGGCTGTTCCTCCACCGGAAACAATTCCTTCTTCTACTGCTGCACGTGTTGCGTTTAACGCATCTTCAATACGAAGTTTACGTTCTTTTAGTTCTGTTTCTGTTGCTGCACCTACTTTAATAACAGCAACACCACCAGCTAATTTAGCAAGACGTTCTTGCAGTTTCTCTTTATCGAATTCAGAAGTGGATTCTTCTGCTTGTGCGCGAATTTGAGACACACGAGAAGAAATAGCTGCAGCGTCTCCTGCACCTTCTACAATTGTTGTATCTTCTTTTGTAACAACAACTTTAGAAGCACGGCCTAGTTGTTCGATTGTTGCTGATTTTAAATCTAAGCCAAGATCTTCTGTGATTACTTGTCCACCAGTTAGAATTGCAATATCTTCTAACATTGCTTTTCGACGGTCACCAAATCCAGGAGCTTTTACAGCAACTGCATTAAATGTTCCACGTAGTTTATTCACAACTAGTGTAGCAAGTGCTTCACCTTCAACATCTTCAGCAATTAGAAGTAATGGTTTACCTTGTTGAACAACTTGTTCTAGCACTGGTAATACTTCTTGGATATTGCTAATTTTCTTATCTGTAATTAAAATATATGGATCTTCTAGAACTGCTTCCATTTTATCCTGGTCTGTTACCATATATGGGGAAGCATATCCACGATCAAATTGCATTCCTTCTACAACTTCTAATTCTGTTGTGAATCCTTTTGATTCTTCAATTGTAATGACACCATCATTACCAACACGTTCCATTGCTTCTGCAATTAGACTTCCAACTTCTGTATCATCAGAAGAAACAGTTGCAACTTGAGCAATGGAGTCTTTTCCTTCAATTGGTTTAGAAATGGATTTTAATTCAGTTACAGCTGCTACTACAGCTTTTTCAATTCCGCGGCGAACACCAACAGGGTTTGCACCTGCAGTAACGTTTTTCAAGCCTTCACGAATTAATGCTTGAGCTAATACTGTTGCAGTTGTTGTACCATCACCAGCAACATCATTTGTTTTAGCCGCTACTTCTGATACAAGTTGTGCACCCATATTTTCAAAACGGTCTTCGAATTCCATCTCTTTTGCAATCGTTACCCCATCATTTGTAATTAATGGAGAACCAAATTTTTTATCTAAAACAACATTACGTCCTTTTGGTCCAAGAGTAACTTTAACAGCATCTGCTAGTTTATCGACACCACGCATAAGTGAGTGACGAGCGTCCTCTGAAAATTTAATTTCCTTTGCCATATAAAATGCCCTCCTTAAATTTCACTTCAAAAGTATGTTCATCTATCATTAGTTATGACTAGTTATGACTTAGCCAATTACAGCTAATATATCGTTTTCACGAAGAATTAAGTATTCCTTGCCTTCATATTTCACTTCTGTACCAGCAAATTTAGAAAAAATAATAAGGTCCCCTTCTTTTACTTCTTCTACTTTGTTTTTACCAGTACCTACCGCAACAACTTTACCTTCTTGTGGTTTTTCTTGTGCAGAATCAGGTAAAACAATTCCGCTTGCTGTTTTCTCTTCTTGTTCTACGAGTTCGATAACTACTCGATCCCCTAGTGGTTTAATCATGTAGACAACCTCCTTAATTCCTTTTCCATTATTTTTTTCATTTATTAGCACTCACTTGTATCGAGTGCTAATACCAAATATTATAATAATTAATTTATGCAAAAAATGCAAGTAATTTAACTGGATGATTTACTGTCATTTTATTTATTTTCCCGTATATTTTATTTTCCCATACAACATATACTATTATAAGAGGGATGTAAAATATGTTAAAATACAGAAGTTAATTATCATACGATTTTTAATCATATGTTACAATAGATTGCATTAAAAGGAGTTGTTATCTTTTGCCAAAACGTTATTGGTGGGTCATTATTACATATATTATTATGCAGTTTTCTAGTATACTTATTGTACCTTTCCTCTATTATGTATTCCAAGTAGATCTAGTTAAAACATCTATTTATTACAGTGTTTTTAGCTTTATTGTGGGTTTAATCATTGTTCTATTACTCATGAAACCAGATATGCAGAAAGTGCCTCATCGTAATGCATCTCCATGGGGAATAGCTATTCTATGGTCTGTTGTCGGTGTGTTTATGGCGTTTTCAGCACAGTTTATCGCTGTCGCTATTGAGATGGAAGTTTTTGGAATAAAACCTGGATCAGAAAATACAAAACAAATTATGGATATATCCCGTAACTTCCCAATATTTATTCTTATTCCAGCAATCCTTGCACCAATATTAGAGGAAATTATTTTCAGGAAAATCATTTTTGGTTCATTGTACAAACGGACGAACTTTCTAATTGCAGCACTAGGATCAGCCTTTATTTTTGGTATCATTCACGGAGAACCAGAACATATTCTTATCTACGCTTCTATGGGATTAGTTTTTGCTTTTCTATATGTACAAACAAAGCGAATTATGGTACCAATTATTGTACATATGGCGATGAATAGTATTACCGTTATTAATCAATTCAATTTAACACCCGAACAGATAGAAGAGATGGAAAGACAAATTAATCAGTTACAAATGATTTTTATTGGAGGCTAATATATGCGTAACTTAAAAACACAAGCAGTTATTTATGCCATCATGGGAGTTCTATTCTTATATTTTGCAATTCAACGTGCAAACGAGATAGGAACCATTTGGAATTGGCAAACGTTAATTTTTGCCGGAGTGGCCACATTAGACTTTGGACTTAGTATAAAATTTATTCGAATCCATTTACATCATAAAAACAACAAAAAGGAGTAGATTTAAATCTACTCCTTTTTATCTTCTAATGGATAATGTTTTAAGAAATACACAAGTGCTTGTAATTCTACTGCCAAGTCAATATGATGTACCCTAACATGACTTGGTACAGTAATTCGTGCAGGTGTAAAATTTAAGATTCCCTCTACACCAATTTTAACCAAACGCTCTGTCATGACTTCTGCTTCACTTGCCGGAATCGTTAAAATAACAACTTTAATACCTGGTAATCTTTCTTCTAGTTCATCAATATGAAAAATTGGTACCCCACCAATTTCCGTTCCGATTTTTGTGCCGGCCGTATCAAAGGCTTTTACAATTTTTGTGTTATTATTTTTCAGAAAGTTATATTTTAAAAAGGCTGTACCTAGATTACCAACACCAATTAAAGCAACCTCTGTCAACTCATCTTGATCCAATGTTTCTCTAAAGAAATTAAGAAGATATTCCACATTATACCCATACCCTTTTTTACCTAGGGCACCGAAATAGGAGAAGTCCCTTCTAATTGTGGCAGAATCAACTTTCACTGCTTCACTTAATTCCTTTGATGACACACGTGTTTTTTCTTGGTGTTGTAAATTATTTAAATATCGATAATATAATGGCAACCGTTTTGCTGTCGCCTGTGGTATTTTACTTTTTACCATGTATTTCTTCCCCCTTTCGAAAATGCATCATAACCTATTTATCATTTCGGGAATAGTCGCCGGATTTCCCACCGGATTTCTCCAATAAATATGTTTGGCCAATAACCATTCCTTTATCCAATGCCTTACACATATCATAAACAGTAAGAGCCGTAGCTGAAGCTGCTGTTAATGCTTCCATCTCTACACCTGTATTTCCTTTCGTCTTTACAAATGTCGTAATTTGTAACTCATAGGTTTCTTCTACTATATTCCATTCAAACGAAATATCTACCCCTTGAAGGCTCAAAGGATGACACATCGGAATCCAGTCTGATGTATTTTTAGCAGCCATAATCCCTGCTATTTGTGCAACAGAAAGAACATCCCCTTTAGCAATTGAGTGATTATTTATTTTTTCATAGATTTCTTTTGTTACGAAAATACTAGAACGAGCAACAGCATTTCGCTGTGTTGATTTCTTATTACTAATATCAACCATTTTTGCGCGCCCTTCTTCATTGAAATGTGTGAAATCGGACATACCATTCACTCCCCAAATTCTTATCCAGATTAAATATATATATCAACAATATTATTTGTCCACAATTATATATACTATATCTATTCTATCAGATAAATAGCAAGTTTTCGTGATTACTTTCACAAAACCATTGCTTGCCACATTCCTTATAAGATACACTAAAGATATACTTGATTTGTTAAAGAGGGATAAATAAAAATGATGATGATGCAATTAACTGGCATATCGAAATACTTTGGGGCTGATCAAGTATTTGAGAATGTCAAGCTTGAAATAAAAGATAAAGATCGAATTGCTATTGTTGGAAGAAATGGTAGTGGTAAATCAACTCTTCTAAAAATCATAGCAGGTATATCTTCCTATGATACCGGTGAAATCCATAAACGAAAAAATATAACGATTGGTTATTTATCACAACATACTGGACTACAATCAGATAAAACTATTTTTAATGAAATGTTGGAAGTCTTTGAACACCTTATCCAAAAGGAGAAAGAATTACGCCAATTAGAACAAAAAATGAGTGAGGCTAATTCTGCTACAGAAAACCTCCTCCAAACATATGACCAACTTCAGCATGATTTTAAACAACAAGGTGGATATGTATATGAAGCAGAAATTCGCTCTGTTTTAAATGGGTTACGTTTCCATGATTATGAAGACAATACACCAATACATCAATTAAGTGGTGGACAAAAAACACGTTTAGCACTAGGAAAATTATTATTAAAAAAACCTGATCTACTCATTTTAGATGAACCAACAAACCATCTAGATATTGATACACTTTCCTGGTTGGAAGGGTATTTAGCAGGCTATCCTGGTGCAATTGTTATTGTTTCACATGACAGGTACTTTTTAGATAAAACAGTCCATATTGTTTATGAAATATCACGTAAAAAAATGCATAAATATCATGGTACCTATTCTAAATATCTTGAACTACGTGAAAAAGAGTTGGAATTAGCCCAAAAAGAATATGACAAACAACAAACTGAAATAAAACAAATGGAAGATTTTATTCAGAAAAATATTGTCCGTGCTTCCACTACAAAGCGAGCTCAGAGTCGTCGGAAGCAGCTTGAAAAAATGGAAAGAATGGAACAGCCATTAGGAGATGAAGCCTCTGCTTCGTTTACCTTTCAAATAGGTAAAAAAAGTGGAAATGATGTCTTAAAGGTTCGTGATTTATCCTTTCAATATCACAATACAGAAAATACTTTATTTAAAAATATTGCAATGGAAGTGAATCGAAAGGACCGAATTGCAATTGTCGGTCCTAATGGAATTGGTAAAACAACCCTTTTAAAATTAATTGTTGGAAAGCTCTCTCCCCATAAAGGTTCTATTCAATTCGGGACAAATGTACAAATCGGCTACTATGACCAAGAACTACAAGAACTATCGACAAATAAAACAGTCCTTGATGAGCTATGGGATGACTATCCCATGACAAATGAAAAAGATATCCGGACTGTTTTAGGAAACTTCCTTTTCAGTGGAGATGACGTACTAAAACCTGTCCAAACGTTAAGTGGTGGAGAAAAGGCTAGACTTGCCCTAGCAAAACTGCATATGCAAAAAGCAAATCTACTCATTTTAGATGAACCGACAAACCATTTAGATATTGATAGTAAGGAAGTATTAGAAAATGCTCTACTACATTATCCAGGCACCATTATTTTTGTCTCACATGATAGATATTTTATTAACAAAATTGCAACACAAGTAATCGAAATAGAAGCTAATGGTGCGACCACCTATCTAGGTGATTATGACTATTATGTAGAGAAAAAGCAGGAACAAGAGGAACTTCAAGCGTTAAACGAACAAAAACAGACTCAAAAAGTAAAAGAGCCTACAAAACAAAGTTTTCAAGAAGAGAAAAAAAGACAAAGTGAAATCCGAAAAATAAAACGGCAAATTCTTAAAATAGAGGAAGAACTTGAAACACTTGAAATGGAAGAAAATAAACTAGAATTAACAATGGCAGAACCTGCTGTTTATCAGGATCATGAGAAAGCACATGAATTAATGCAGGAAACGGAAGAAATAAAGCAAAAAATGCAATTCTTAATGGAGGAATGGGAAAAGTTGGAGGAAGAACTCATCACATTGACATAATAGAGAAAATAAAAAAGTTGCTCACATCTGTGGGCAACTTTTTCTATTTAAATAGATATTCATCCTGAATAGATTGTTCCACCGCTACTCGATAAATTAGGCCAAAGCCTATCATTGTAGCTAGTATCGAGCTTCCTCCATAACTTAAAAGTAATAATGGAATTCCCGTAATTGGCATAACACCAACGATCATGCCAATGTTTTGAAAGGTGTGGATAAATATTAAACTTAAGTATCCAAAACAAATATATGCACCAAATTTAGAATGTTCATATGTTTTTAATCCCAACATTAACAAACGATACAACAAGATAAAGTACAATAAAATTACTAAGGAACTTCCTACAAAGCCAAACGTTTCTCCGATAATCGAATAGATAAAATCAGAGTGAGCTTCTGGGATATATACTTCCAAATTCCCAATTCCTTTTCCAAATAATTGACCAGATCCTAGTGCCATAATTGATAAGTCAAATTGATAGGTATCACTATCCTGGTAAGTCGGATCAAACCAATTTAAAACACGATCAATTTGGTATTGCTCAAAGCCTAATATATCCTGTGACAATTCTGGAAAGGTAACAATAATCCAAAATGTCCCGGCTATAACTGCCGTTCCCCCCAAAATCAATGTGAAAATGATTTTCCAATTAATTCCGGACACAAGAATCATTACTCCAGCAATAAACACATAGACCATAGACGAACCAAAATCAGCTTCCTGACTAATGAATGCAATTGGTAAAAGTAAAATCCCAATAATTTTACCTAATAACATAATATCTGACTTAATGGTTGCTAATTCATATTTTTCCTTGTGTTTACTAATGGTTGCAGCCAAAAATAGGATAAAAGCAATCTTCCCAAATTCTGATGGTTGAATCGATAAAGGTAGACCTTTTGGATTAAACCAACTTTTTGCTCCTTTTACTGGCTCTGCAATACTTGCTGGACTAATAAATAGGGCAAATAATAATATTACACTAAAGGCATATATATATGGACTTGCTTTTTTTAATTGATCTAGATCGGGAAACTGAAGCATGACCACAAAGCCAATTCCTATGGTATACCAGACGGCTTGCTTCAATACGAAATTTTTACCGGCATATTGTTCCATATGTTCAGCACTAAAAATCCCTAATAAACTAATACTTATAAAAAGGATAAGAATAATTATTAAATCATATTGCATATAATGCGAATGTTTCTTAGACAATTTCATTCACCATTACTCTCTAATATCAGGTTCTTTTCTAAATCATTATAACATATCCTGTATGATATAGGGATCCTATTTTATGTCTACAAAAGTGAATTTTTAATCAACTGAAATTTAACAGATAGTTAACCTGCTAAAGAAATTTCTTAAAAAGTAGACCACATCTTTTTATCAACAGACAATTTCCTTTATGTGAATAATATCCACAAGTCATACCTTCATAAAAGCCTGATTTAATCAGATATCAACAAAGTTATGCACATTATCCACGATATTTCATTTATCCAATAGTATTTTCATCCACATTTTAAAGATTGTTATATCAATATTCAAGGCACTTATCCACATTTATGTGAATAAGTGCCTTGATATCTGTGTATATCTATTTAAGTGGTAGAGCTGGGTTCGCATTCAATGCTAAATCGGACCTTTTTCCTTGCTGATAACTAATTGTGCCGGCTGCTGCAATCATTGCTGCATTATCTGTGCATAACTCGAGTGGGGGTGTTAGTAAGGGGATACTAGTATTAGAAAACCTTTTTTCTAATTCCATCCTTAATCCCTTATTTGCAGCAACACCACCAGCTACAATAACTTGTTTTACTTTAAATTCTTCCGCGGCTTGATATGTTTTTTCTGTCAACACTTCAATAACACTTGCCTGAAAGCTTGCTGCAATATCTTCCTTGTTTAATGTTTCCTGACGTTGTTTCGCATTATGGATTTTATTAATAACAGCAGATTTTAACCCACTAAAACTAAAATCATAACTACCCTTTTCAAGCCATGCTCTCGGAAAATCAATTGTTTCCTCTCCTACTGCTGCTAAACGATCAATGTGTGGGCCACCTGGATATGGGAGATTTAACATACGAGCAACTTTATCAAAGGCCTCTCCAGCTGCATCATCACGGGTTTGGCCAATTCTTTCATAACGCCCATGCTCTTTCATTAAAACCAATTCCGTGTGACCGCCAGAAACGATCAATGCTAGTAGTGGAAACTGAAATTCCGCAAGCAAACGATTTGCATATATATGTCCAGCAATATGATGAACACCAATTAATGGTTTTTGTTTTGCAAATGCTAATGCCTTAGCTGTGCTCACCCCGATAAGAAGTGCTCCAACTAAACCTGGGCCTTCTGTAACGGCAATCGCATCAATATCATCCCAATCAAGTTGGGCTTTCTCAAAAGCCTCTTCCAATACAAGCGTTATTTGTTCTACATGGTGACGAGAAGCAATTTCCGGAACAACCCCTCCAAATCGTTTATGACTCTCTATTTGGGATGCGACAACATTTGAGATAATTTCTCGGCCATTTTTCACAATGGCGACTGCTGTCTCATCACAACTTGTTTCAATTCCTAAAATAAAACAATCTTTTTTCATGATAAATTCACCCACATTACAATCGCATCTTCCTGATTGTTTTTATAATAATTTTTCCGAATTCCACCTGGAACTAAGCCAAACTTTTGATACATTCGTTGAGCCGCTATATTGGATACACGGACCTCTAATGATAAACGTCTTACTCCTAATTGAATAGCCTGTTTCACAGCAAAATCAAATAACTTTTCGCCTAATTTTCTACCACGATATGCTGGTAGAATAGCAATATTTGTAATTTGAGCATCATCCATAACAATCCAAAGGCCAACATAGCCAATATATTTTTCATCCATAAGCATCACATAATAGTGTGCAAAAGAGTTTTTTACAATTTCTTGATAAAGGATATCTTTAGACCAAGGATCAGGGAATGATGCTGCTTCTACTTCTAAAATAGGTTCAATATCTGTTTCTTCCATTTTGCGAATGACTAGTTTATCCATTGTTTTCTCTTTCCTCTTGTGCTTGTTTCCATTTTGCCTCTGCCTCTGCCATTCGTAAATAATTCGGTGTTAATACATGAGGAGATACTGCAGCATGATGTTCTCCTGCGAAGGCAAGATCAGAAGCTTTAGCAATATGAAATGAATCTTCTGGAATAATTGCCAACTGGCCCATTTTTTCCTTTATCAACTCTTTATATTGCCCAATATCCGGACTTAGAAAAAGAACTTCTTTATTTTGCTTTACAAGGATATCAAGCCAATCAGTCATTAATATATTCGTTTCCTCTAACGTTTTGCTCATTTTATTTTGATTCCATTCATAACCACCGATATAAACCATACCACGTCTGGCGTCGAAAAATGGACAAATAAGCCCATTATAGAAGCGAGTTTGATATGCTAGGCTTTCTAAACTAGAAACACCTATAAGTGGTACATTCAGTGCCCACGCAAGTGTTTTAGCGGTTGTTAATCCAATTCTGACACCTGTATATGATCCAGGCCCTTTTGCTACCACAATTTTCTCTAATTGATTCGACTCCACGCCTACTTCTTCCATTAATAAATCAATCGCAGGCATTAAACGGACAGAATGATTCTTTTTTAAATTCGTAATAAATTCACCAATGACTGTCCTATTTTTTAAAATAGCAACAGCTAAAACATTATTTGATGTGTCCATAGCTAGTGTATACATGTTCCATAACTCCTTACAATTACAAATTGCGAGATAATTGATCTACTATTGCTTCATAATGTTTACCAGACGCTTTAAATGATAGTATACGTCCCCCATCTTTAGCATAAAGAAATGTAATGGTCAATAATTGTTTCGGAAGATAGTCTTCAATAAAATGTGCCCATTCCACTATAGTAATACCATCCCCATAGAAGTATTCATCAAAGCCAATATCTTCATCTGAACCCTCTAATCGGTACACATCCATATGATATAATGGAAGCTTTCCTCCCATATATTCTTTAATAATTGTAAATGTTGGACTACTAATTATTTCCTTGATTCCTAATCCTTTGGCTATTCCTTTTGTAAAGGTTGTTTTCCCTGCACCTAAATCTCCTTCCAAAGTAATAACATCACCACGGTTTAACATGGAAGCTAATCGTGCAGCAATTTCTTTTGTTTCTGTTTCATTGTTTGTTTTCTTTTTAAAGGTTACCATATTTTCACCTACTTTAAATGTGTATACCCATTTTTATCTAATTTTACTTTTCTTCCTTGTTTATGTACATAAACATTTCCGGCATCCATCTCTGTGCTTGTAACAAATCCAACCTCTGTTACTTGTGTATTTGTTCGGTCAGCAGCCATCTTTACAAGTGGCCATTCTTCCTTCGCTACAGAACCCAAAATCTCAAAATCTTCTCCACCAAAATATTTCCATTTGTGTTGTAATTCTTTTGGGAACTGAGAGAATTCCTTTGAAACGGGGATTTTTTGTTCTTCTAAATGAATAGAAACATCTGAAGCCTGTGCAATTTCAATTGCTTCATTCGCAATCCCATCACTAATATCATTTAATGTAACCCGTGGAATTTGCTGTAACTCTTTGACAAAAGATAAACACGGTGAAGGCATCCGATGTCTTTTTATAAAATAAGATTGATTTTTATATTCTCCTGGTTCGGATAAAACATGTAGACCTGCACATGAGTCTCCTAATGTTCCTGTTACAAAAACAACATCTCCCTGTACTGCTGTATGTCGAAAACGCACTTTTTCCTTCTGACAATAGCCAAATACAGTAATAGAGATAGTTAACTGCTTTCCTGAAACCGTGTCCCCACCAATTAAGTCCATTTGATAAAAGTCAGCTAATTCTTTCATTCCTTGGAAAATCTCCTTTAATTCAGAATCAGACCATGACTTTGGAATAACAATCCCAACCAAATAAAATGCAGGATCAGCCCCCATCGCTGCTAAATCACTCAGATTAGCAGCAAGAGCTCTATAACCTATATGAAAGGCATTCATCGTTTCTCTCTTAAAATGCACACCTTCTACAAAGATATCTACCGCTGTAACAAGATCATTAGCTGATGATCGGATAACCGCAGCATCATCACCAATTCCTTTTATTAATGTCGATTGCTTATAATAACTTGGTTTAATTGCATCTATGAATGAAAACTCATCCACTATACTCACCCATTCTCATTAATCAACCTAAAAATAGTCGTTCCCTCAATAATTTACCTATTAATATCATAATATGTTGTAAATGAATAAGCAAAAATATATTTAGTGAATAGAAACAAAAAATATTAAAAAGAGCACGGGATTTTAATTAAGCTTCTAACTTAGATTAGATAATATAAAATAAATTTTAGGGGAGTCTGGTGCTCTGGGCACGATTGTGCTTTATTCATTACCTGTTTCTGGATTATCTGGAGTTCCGGGTACGATTACTCTCTATTCATTACCTGTTTCTGGATTATCTGGAGTTCCGGGCACGATTACAGTCAAGTCTCTTATTCTGTGTAAATTCCATTTCAATGTTTTAACCAAATAATAAGAAATATGATAATAAAAAGGAATATAATCAGCCACAGCGGAGCTGCTTGCCATTGCTGGTAGTGTCCGAAACTTAGTGTTCGATGGAAGGGGGCGGGGCCCCACCATCGAATGCTTAGATTCGATTTGTCCGTGTTACCATAAAAAGCAGGTGAGCCTTATAGGCTTTATTTCTGCCGAACCTGCGAGTAATTCAAAACACGGACAAAAACTACCTGCAATGGTGGCGTGTATGATATACCATTCATATTAAAATTGAATGTATTTTTTGTTGCCTGTATCTAGTGTTTCTTCGTAATCCATTAAGACTGCACCAATTAAACGAAATGCGGATTGTTGATTAGGAAAAATACGAACAACTCTTTCCCGTCGTCTAATTTCCGAATTAATTCGCTCTAGTACATTTGTAGTCCGAATATGCTTATGGGTACTTTGGGGTTCTACGTAATATTGAATGGCATCTTCGAATCCCTCATCCAATTTTTCAATAGCTTTATGATATTTGGAATTACCTTCGTATGTTGTAATAAACTCTTCTTTTAATTCCCGAGATATTTTACTATTAGGAGCCCTAAATATACTTTTTACTAGTTCTCGTGCGTCTTGTGAGTTCTTTTTTGGCATAACATCTAAGATATTTTTAATGAAGTGAACTGTGCAACGTTGCCAAGTAGAACCAACAAATTTTTCCATTATCGCAACTTTAAGACCTTGATGGGCATCAGAAATTACTAGGCGTGGGGATTTTAATCCACGGGAAATAAGGTACTCAAAGAACTTAATCCAATTCTCTTTTGACTCGGCATGATCAATTCTTAAACCAATGATTTCACGCTTTCCCTTATCATTAACACCTAATGCGATATAGACAGCTTTAGAAACAACTCTCTCATATTCCCTGATTTTAATATACATGGCGTCCACATAGATATAACGATAGTTATTAGTGTTTAATGGTTGACTGGACCACTCATTTACGATGGGATCAAGTTTTTTAGTTAGATTCGATACTAGAGATTTGGAAACTTGTTTACCACATAATTGTTCTACAATATTTGTTACCTTACGTGTGGAAACACCATTTATTACCATTTCAGTCATCGAGAGTAGTAACGCTTGGTCACACCGTTGATATTTTTCAAAGATACTGGTAGAGAACTCTCCACTTCGAGTTCGTGGTACTTTTAAATTGATTGTTCCTATATTAAGAATCATTTCCCTCTCATAGTATCCATTCCTGTAATCATGCCTGTTTTCTGTTCTATCGTATGATTGATTTTTCATGTAGTCATCACGTTCTTTTTCCATGAATTCATTTAAAATAACGACTATTGAAGATTTAATTACTTCATTCAGATCAGACCTTACAACTTCCCCTTTGATTTTATCGAAATCTAATGTAAAATTAATTTGAGTCATTTCCAATTCCTCCTGACAATATTTTTGGGTTAAAAACATTGTACCAGGAATTGGGGTGGCTCATTCTCTTTTTACACAATTATATAGACTTAATCACGATTACTCTCTATTCATTACCTGTTTCTGGATTATCTGGAGTTCCGGGCACGATTACTCTCTATTCATTACCTGTTTCTAGATTATCTGGTGTTTTGGGCACGATTACTCTCTATTCATTACCTGTTTCTGGATTATCTGGAGTTCCAGGCACGATTACTCTCTATTCATTACCTGTTTCTGGATTATCTGGAGTTCCGGGCACGATTACTCTCTATTCATTACCTGTTTCTGGATTATCTGGAGTTCCGGGCACGATTACTCTCTATTCATTACCTGTTTCTGGATTATCTGGAGTTCCGGGTACGATTACTCTCTATTCATTACCTGTTTCTAGATTATCTGGTGTTTTGGGCACGATTACTCTCTATTCAAATTAAACTAAAGCCTGTTAAAACAAAGCAAGATACAAAACATAAAGAAAAACACTCCAAAGTAGCACAATAATACTTTGGAGTGTGATCAAATAATTATATATTTATCGACCAAAACCCATCACCAATATCATTTGACAAAGAACCAAAAAACACATGCATTCCTTATGGAATCATGTGTGTAATTATGTATATTAAATATTAATGGCGGTCCGGACGGGACTCGAACCCGCGACCTCCTGCGTGACAGGCAGGCATTCTAACCAACTGAACTACCGGACCGTTTATTATGTATTTATAAATTAATTTGGTTGCGGGGGCAGGATTTGAACCTGCGGCCTCCGGGTTATGAGCCCGACGAGCTGCCAGACTGCTCCACCCCGCGATATAATAAAATTTTCTTGCCTGGCAACGTCCTACTCTTGCAGGGGCTATGCCCCAACTACCATCGGCGCTGAAGAGCTTAACTTCTGTGTTCGGTATGGGAACAGGTGTGACCTCTTCGCCTTCATCACCAGACAAGTATTATTTTTAAAGACAAGATATATTATACGCATTTCTATCAAAAAATGCAAGTCTTTTTTTAAAAAAGTTATACCTTGAAAACCAAATAAGAAGTGTACCATTTATCAATAACAATGTATCTAGTCAAGTCCTCGATCAATTAGTATCCGTCAGCTCCACGTGTCACCACGCTTCCACCTCGGACCTATCAACCTCATCGTCTCTGAGGGATCTTACTCACTCGAAGTG
>NZ_VDUW01000002.1 GCF_008039555.1 Cerasibacillus terrae | reverse complement strand
TATTTTTAGCGCGGAAATTTTATTTGTTTGGGAGGGGTACCCCTCCCAAACAAATAAAATTCAATCATAGATTATAAAAAGTTGAAAACTTGTATTTGGGATTTTACACAGGATTTAGGACTTGACTCATTATATCGGGATTCAGGCACAGATATCGGGATTCCAGCACACTTATCGGGATTCAGAGCATTATATCGGGATTCAGAGCAACATATCGGGATTCGAGCACACTTATCGGGATTCAGGCGCATATATCGGGATTCAGGCGCTTATATCGGGATTCAGGCGCTTATATTGGGATTCGAACACAGGTTATTAAAAGGGGGGCTGTTAAGACAGCCCCCCTCGCCTTTTATTCTTCTTCCTCAATCGAATAAAATTTCCATAGTAAAAATGTAAATAAAGATACAGAGAAAATGAGGCCTGACAGCCAAATTGTAAGCATTGTATTGATCCACATGGTATTACTCCTCCTTATATTTTAAGAATATATTTTATCAAGGTGTGTGTATTGTTTGTATAAAATTATGAATTTTCCGCGAAAATATTAAGAAGCTTTTACTGGTCTTTTAAAGATATTGGCCAAAATAAACATGGAAATAATTCCAATTGCTGTTGCCCAACCACCTGCTGCGAGTGGGCTTGACTCGACTCCTGTAAATACAATTACTAAATATGCTGCCATACCGATAATCATGGATCCTTCTGCTGCACGTGGGGATGCTTTCTTTTTACCGAAAACAGCGTACATAATCGGTCCTAATGTTCCAGCAGAGACACCAGAAATTCCAACCCACATTAAATCTGCTAAAAATGGAGGTGGACTGATGACGAGGATAGCGGCTATGACACCGACACCCAATACGGCAATCCGACTGATTTTTAAAGCGATTTTATCTGCTTTTTCCTCACTTACTTTGACAATTCCTTTTTTAACGAGAACTTTTTTGAAAATATCATTTGCAAAAACAGTTGACATAACAACAAACAAACCATCTGTCGTTGATAGTGCTGCTGCCAAAATAACAACTGCTACAAATGCAGCTAAAATTGCTGGGAATCCCCATTCAACATATTCTAATAAAGCTAAGTCAGCTGCTTCTAAGCCTGGAACAGCAACACGTGCATACAATCCACCAAAAAGAACGAGTAGACACATCGCCGCTGCTACAATATAAACAATAATCATTTTCCGTAAATCTTTTTTATGTTTTAGTGACAATACTTTATTAAACAATTGTGGTTGTGCGGAAAAGGAAAATTGGATGATTAATAGACCAATAATGGCTGAAATAGCGTAGTAATTTGATTCTGGGTTAAATACTTCTAGTAATTTACCATCTTGCTCGGCTAAATTATCTGACACATTTTTCAATGTCGATGTAATGCTCCCATCTCCAAAGAATATAATCCCTGAAACAAATACAATCACACCTGTCACAGCCATCATGACAGCCTGTACAGCATCTGTATATACATCCGCATATGATCCTCCAACATACACATAACCAACAACAATCACAGCAATCGCAATCAATCCTGTGTGATAGCTTAATCCGAGCATATTTTGGAAAATCTGCGCTCCAGCAGAGAACTGTGCGGCAATATAGAATAAATTAAATAACATAATTAACCCGGAACCAACTCTTAAAAAGTCACTATTATAGTAATCTCCCAACCAATCTGGTAAGGATAATGATTTTTGAAATTCATTTTGCTTATAAACGGTTTTAGCAATGGTAATAAAACCTAATGGAGCTGAAATAAAGATTGCTAGATATAACCATAAGTTACTAAATCCCCATGCATAGGAATAACCTGGATATCCCATAAATGTAGCCGCACTAAATAAGGTTGCAGCAAGAGACAACCCCAATACATATGGTCCAAGACTTGCACCACTAATTGCAAAATCCTCCATTGTTTTCGTCTTTCTGGCGGCATAAACACTAACACCTACCATAATCAACATAAATAACGTAAATAGAACCCATAGGTACGTACTGACCATGAGAGAATTCCCCCTTTTGTCTATGTTGTATTTTAAAAAGGTTTACTACATAAAGAATAGATAGATTAATAGAGACTCATTCCATTCCAATCTTACTGGCACTCATTTCCTATCTCGGAATATTTTAGTGAAAAATATAATTGTGCATTAAAAAAACGTTCTACAGTTTAGGCTGAGAACGTTTCAATCTATCTTTTTATTCCACATGTAGTAAGTTTAGAAACAGACATCTTGTATCATACAACATGTTGATTTAATATGCAACAGGAAAACTGGAATTTATTAAGTTTCTCGTTTTCTCATAGTGGGGTCCTTTAGAGCAAAGAATAATTGATATATTAACGAATATCAGAATGCAAAAACCATAATAAATGCTGGCTTAATACTATTATCATTACAATTTATATAGCAATCTATATTGTATTTCCCCGTTAATTTCCCCACAGAAAATACTACTTGAAACAAAAAAGATGACAATCACTAAATTTTTTTGTAAGATAGAATATTAGTAACAGATACCCCATTAGGTATACAAACCGATTTATATAAATTAATAACAGTACTAATCATAGGAGGAAAAAAGGACAATGACAAACGACCAAAGAAGTATCCGCTACTTCCCGATTGCATTATTCGCAAGTGTCATGGGAATCTCAGGTGCAGCAATAGCATTAAAACAATTCGAACAGCTATATGAATTAGAACCATCTATATCAACTGTTTTTCTTATTATGGCAGTTCTTTTATTTATCATAAATGGTGGTATGTTACTCTATCGAGTGATTGCCCACACAGAAGATGTAGCGACTGATTTTAATCATCCAGTGAAAATGAATTTTTTCGGAGCTATTTCTATTAGTCTTTTATTAATAAGTGTTCTCTTCTATGATATTCAGCAACTCACATCTCTTATTATTTGGGGAATTGGTAGCCTATTGCAACTAGGTTTAACATTACTCATATTAACAAAGCTCATGTGGAAATCAGCTTTTCAAATTCAACAATTCAACCCTGTCTGGTTTATCCCAATCGTAGGAAACATCGTTGTCCCATTGGCTGGAGTTTTTCATGTGGGTGCATTTATCAACTGGTTATTTTTTAGTATAGGAATTTTATTCAGTATCATCTATATGACTTTATTTATGAATCGGATGTTTTTTCATCCGTCACTACCTAGACAACTAATACCTACTTTGTTTATATTACTAGCACCACCAAGTATCGGATTTATGTCTTATATCAAACTGACTGGTAAGCTTGATGTGTTTGCTTATATTTTATATGGAATTGCCTTCTATTTAGGTTTATTATTTCTTTTTCAAATCAAACGATTTTTCAGTGGGCCATTTTTTATTTCATGGTGGGCATTTCTCTTCCCAAGTGCAGCGATTACGAATGCTACTTTTCTAATGTATGAGAAAACAGGAGAGATGTTTTTCCGTATGCTTTTTCAACTACAGATTATCGGGCTTGTTATATTAACACTTGTATTGATTTGGAAGACTGTAGAACTTGTGAAAATGAAAGCATTATGTAAAAAGTCAGGGTAATATTTTTAAATGCTACTTGACAGATATGTAATAAATCACATATAATACCATCCAGATTGTAAATTTTTCAAAAAATTCATATGAACCTTCGTTAGGTGAGGCTCCTGTATGGAGATATGCTACTGCCCAAAAAGGTCGAGAGACTCCAATGGGTCGAACTAGAATCATCGAGATAAGGTGATTTTTAATGTAGCTGGAATATTCCTATGCCATACAGTGCTAAAACTAAACGAATGGAGGAAAGTAGAATTCATGCATTGGATGTCTTTTTATTATGTATTGATTTCTATTATGATTAGATATTAAACACCTTCATTCGTTGAAGGTGTTTTTTTATATGTTAAGGGGGTGATGGAATGGATGGTCATATAGGTTTCGATGTTGATGATGATTGGCGAATATGCAAACAATATATGTATGTTGACCACTTCTATCACTCTGATGTGGTCAGCATGTAAGGAGGACCACAGAAATGAGTAAAAAAAGAAAAGTATTATCAAAAGAAACTGTTGGAGAGTTAATGACATTGGATTTCATTACACTTCATGAATCTTTTACTGTAAAACAGGCACTGGATCATGTAAAAAAGCATGCAAAAGAAATGAAAAACATTCACTATTTATATGTTTCTCAACATGACCATACATTGACTGGTACACTATCTCTCCGGGAGTTATTAGGTGCAGATGAAAATTTGATGATTAAACAAATTATGACACATGATATTCATCGTTTATTAATCGATTTAGATCAAGAGGAAGCGGCAAAAGTCTTTCGTGATACGGATTTGGTTTCCATCCCTGTTGTCGATATAAAAGGAAAATTAATCGGAGTTGTCCATGTGGAAGATATCCTGGATGTGATGCAGGAAGAGGCAACTGAGGATTTTCAAAAAATGGCACCTGTAAGTCTACTAGAAGATGGGTTAAAAAACGCAAGTATGTTTACCCTATATCGAAAACGGATTGGATGGCTTGTTGTACTTGTCTTTATGAATGTATTTTCCGGTGCAGGGATTGCTCATTTCGAAGACGTCATAGAATCCAATATTGCCCTCGTGTTCTTTTTACCACTACTTGTTGATAGTGGCGGAAATGCTGGTTCTCAATCAGCAACACTGATGATTCGTGCCATGGCAATAGGTGATATCAAAGTAAAAGACTGGTTAAAAATGTTTACAAAGGAGATTTCTGTTGCAATTGCACTCGGGATAACTATGGCCCTTGCCGTTGCTACAGTTGGAATGTTTAGAGGAGGTGTCGAAATTGCTGTTGTCGTTGCTCTAACAATGGTTCTGATTGTCATTGTTGGTAGTCTAATTGGAATGTCATTACCATTTATTTTCAAAAAGCTAGAATTAGACCCAGCAACAGCAAGTGCACCACTTATCACATCTATTGCTGATATTACTGGAGTATTAATATACTTTTCCATCGCAGCTTGGTTTTTAAGTCTATAATGATGAATTTTTGATATACGTGCTTATTGAAATCCTGATATATCTACGGAAGTCCCGATATACTCGCTGTAATACCGATACACTCGCGGAAATTCCAATTTTTCATGTCGTATGCTTCTTCCAATAGAAAATAGGGATTTCTAAGCATTACAAGGCTATCGTATGATAGAACGTTTCCATTTTGTTATAATAAAGTTATCATCGTTTAATTAATGAAATACAACTTAAGTGGAGGCTACTCATATGACAGTTAATGAAAGACTGAACCAATTACAATCTTATTTAGAGAAACAAAATGTTGACATAGCATTGATCACCACACCAGCAAATGTTTTCTATTATACTGGTTTTCAATGCGAACCACATGAGCGCTTTTTAGCACTTGTGGTTGATCGAAAAATGGAAAAAACAACTCTTTTCGTTCCTGCATTAGATAAAGATATGGCACAGCAGCAATCATCTATTACAAATATTATCGGGATTTCCGATGAACAGAGCCCTTTTGATGTTTTACAAGATAATGTGGCAACAGATGTACAAACGGTTGGCATTGAAATGAAAACAATGAATGTTTTCCAATACAACCATATGCAATCTGTTTTCTCCAATGCGACATTTACCGATGTACAGCCACAAGTAAATCGTCAACGACTTGTAAAATCAAAAGAAGAAATCGATTATATGGTAGAAGCCGTTCATATTATTGAAAAGGTTTATGAGGAAGGTATTAAAAAAGTAAAAGAAGGTATGACAGAAGCAGAGCTTGTAGCAGAGTTAGAATACCTCATGCGTAAATTTGGTGCAGATGGACCTTCCTTCTCGACCATCGCCCTTTTTGGAGAAAATGCTGCACTTCCGCATGGTGCACCAGGATCTCGTAAGTTGAAAAAAGGCGATTTCATTTTAATTGATATGGGTGTTATAAAAGATGGTTACTGCTCTGATATGACAAGAACTTTTGTTTTTCAAGAGGCAAGTGAAAAGCAAAAAGAAATCTATAATATTGTCCTTGAAGCAACAAATGCTGGAATTGATGCCGTAAAAGCAGGAGTTCCACTAAAAACATTTGATATCGCATCTCGTAATGTTATTAAGGAAAAAGGATATGATGCTTACTTCAATAACCGTGTTGGACATGGCTTAGGAATTGATGTGCATGAAGAGCCATCCATCCACGAAAATAATGAGGAAATTGCTGAAAAAGGTTATGTCTTCACGATTGAACCTGGAATATATATTCCAGATTTTGGTGGGGTACGAATTGAAGATGAAGTATATATCAATGAAAAGGGTGACGTGGAAGTACTAACATCCTTCCCGAAAGAATTACAAATCATTTAAAACTATCGTCAACCCGTGCTAGAAATATTAAACCGATAACAGGACATTCTGTTATCGGTTTATTTTTGTTAAATCTCTACCTTTACACCGAAGTCTTGTTTCTTCGCTTCCCGATAGATTCCTTCTGCAACAGCTAAATCGAAATAGGAAGCTCCAACAGATTTAAAGAAAGTAATTTCATCTTCAGCTTCTCTGTAAAATGGCTTTGTCATTAAATCACGTAATTCTCCGTACACATCCGCAAATGACCAAATTCCTTTTTTGTCTGCATGGATAAATTCCCCGGCTTCTTCTTTAGCACCATGAAGATCATCTACAACAATTTTATCTGCTTTTTGAATGGTCACTTCATCTACTTCACGCATGGAGGGTAAATAAGAACCGACCCCGTTAATATGTGTAGCTGGTTTTAAGAGTTTCCCATCAAAAACAGGGGTTTCAGAACGTGTTGCACAATTCACAATATCAGCAGCGTGAATGACTTTATCAACATTGTCAACAATTTCAATATCTTTTTTTATCCCAAAATGTTCAAGCTTTTCTTTAAATATATGCGCCTTTTCTATTGTTCGATTAAATAGAATAAGCTTTTCAATATCTCTTACAGCTAATACACCTAAAACTTGCTCAAAAGCCATGCCTCCTGTACCAATCACACCTAATACTTTAGAATCTTTTCGAGAAAGTTTCTTTGTTGCAATACCACTTAAAGCCCCTGTGCGAAGTCTTGTTAAATAAGAAGCATTCATTAGACAAACATGTTCCCCATTCTCCGTATCTGTCAGAAGTAATACACCTTGTGTTGTCTGTTTTCCAACTTGTGCATTTTCCGGAAAAATAGAAACGGTTTTCATCCCAGCAATATTTTCTGCGTTATCTGCACTAGGCATGTATAGAATAGATGCATGTCTTTCTGGAAATTCAATCACTGTACGATGTGGATTATCTATTTTCCCATTATTCATCGCGATTAAACCAATTTCTAAATCATGAATGGCCTGTTTCATCTGGTAATGTTTCATGATATCTGTTTCTGATAAAATATACATGTAAAATTCATCCTTTTCAATTTTAACTATAATGTATTTTACTGGTACGATTTGTTAGCCTTTCATAGGTGAATGTTTCAGTAATGATAACCCTTTTAAAGCGCTGCCTCATCTTTTTTAAAATATCCTTCATCTAAATCTTGATTACGGCGATCTTTAATTGGCAAGACAGCAATGAGGGATATGACTGCTGTTAAAATAATATATAGTGCAACCGGAACATAGGAATTATCGAATTTTATTAAGAGTGCAGTTGCAACTAATGGTGCTGTTCCACCTGCAACAGCTGCACCTATTTGATAGCCTAGAGATACTCCTGTATACCTTACTTCTGGACTGAAAATTTCCGAAAACATCGTTCCTAATACCGCAGTAATCGGTGCCCAAATAATACCAAGGCCAATGATTGTAGCTAAAATCAATAGTAGGTCCGATTCTTGATGAATAAGCCAAAAATAAGGAAATGCGTATAACATCATTAAAATGGTACCACCTACATATAACTTTTTACGGCCAATTTTATCCGAAATACTTCCCATAATTGGAATGAGTATTGTTGTAATAATCGTGGCAATTGTGACAGCATTTAAAGTAACTGTTCGACTGAAATCTAATTGTTCGGTTGCATAGGACACAATAAAAGTTCCAAAAATATAAAATGGTGCAGTTTCCACTACTTTTGCCCCTGTAGAAATAAGGACTTCCTTCCAATGATAACGAAATGTATCAACAACTGGAAGCTTAGCAATTTCACCTTTTTCCTTTGCCTTTTTAAATGATGGTGTTTCGTCAATCCCCTTTCTAATCCACAGACCAAAGATGACTAAAAGGGCACTTAATAAAAATGGGACACGCCATCCCCATGCCAAGAAAGCATCTTCTGGTAGTAAGGTCATAATGGAAAGAGTGATTGTCCCCATCAACATACCGATTGTAATCCCTGTTTGTGGGACACTACCGAATAAACCACGCTTTTCTTTTGGAGCATACTCAACCGCTAATAGTAGGGAACCACCCCATTCCCCACCTAAACCTAAGCCTTGGATGAGGCGTAAAATAATTAAGAAAATTGGTGCCCAGATTCCAACCATATCATATGTTGGTAGAATACCCATTAAAAACGTAGCAGCACCCATAATACTTAATGTGAGTACTAACGTTTTCTTTCGTCCAATTCGATCCCCAATATGACTGAAAATGACCCCACCTAAAGGGCGGATAAAAAATGCTAGTGCAAATGTAGCAAAAGCAAATAATGTTCCAAAAGCCGGATTTTCTGTTACAAAAAATAACTGATTAAATACAAGTGCAGCAACCGTGCCATATAAGAAATAATCAAACCATTCAACAGCACTTCCAACGACACTTGCAATAAGAACTCTTCGCAAATCTTTCTCCATGTTGTTCTCCCCTTTTACTTACCAATTATCTGTCTATAAAACGATTGTTACCACATGTTTGCTTTTAAGCTTACATCTATTTTGCCTGCCCGCAAAATTATCTTTTTTTATGGTAAAGCGCTTTCTTTTTCAAAAAACATACCACCTTCCTCTTTTTAGAAAAATATAAGAATTCGAAAATAATTGATTGCACTTATTTTACAAAAATTACAAAATCATGTCAATATCTGTCTAAATTTGTTGTTTTATTTATTATTTTAAAAAAGGGAATTGACAAATTGGGGACATAACCTATAATTAATGTTAACGGAAATTTTTAATGGTTAACATTATAGAGGAATGATAAGGAGGTAAGAGAATGGATTCATCACAATCAAGATTACGTATGCTGATTTTAACTGCTTTATGTACAGCAATTATCTGTATTTTAGCACAAATAACAATACCATTGCCACTTGTACCAATTACAGGACAAACGTTAGCAATTGGAATTGTTGCAACTATTTTAGGTTCAAAATACGGAACTCTTGCATCCTTACTTTATTTAATTTTAGGAGCTGTAGGGATTCCGGTATTCTCAGGTTTTTCTGGTGGACTAGGTGTGATTGTTGGTCCGACTGGTGGCTTTATTTTTGGATTTATTCCAACTGCATTTATAATTGGTTATTATTTAGAAAAAACATCATTCACAGTAATAAATGCCATTATTGCAAACATTATTGGGATGCTTGTTACATTAACAATTGGAACAGTTTATTTAAAAATAGTTGCTAATTTAACTTGGACAGCAGCATTTTTAGGAGGTTTTGCCCCTTTCATTATTGTTGGTGTAGTGAAAGGCGTTTTAGCAGCTTGGCTTGGAATTGTCGTGCGAAATCGACTGAATTCTGCTAATCTACTATATGCTTAATCCCTCCCCTTTTTGTAGGTAGAATATATCTTTGGCACATCATTTCTTGTTTGATAGAGATGATGTGCTTTTTATTCTTATTGAAAACCTTTACCACATACAAAAAGTGGCTAGACTACAATCAAAAGTAGTTAGCCACTTTTTTTATTTGATTTCTGTAATCATTTTATGCGTCTTTTCGATTTCTTCATCTGGAATTTCTAAATAATAGACACCATCAATTTTTGTTCCAGTACCCTGCATCATATAACTATCCATGTTTTTTCTCGTTCCACTATAGTCACTGAAAATTTGTTTCATATCACCAAATTCCATGTTTGTTGCCATATTTTTCCCTAGAATTTCCATCGTACTATTAATTTTCGGAACGTTACCAACAGATGCACCACGGTCAATAATTGCTTCAATTACTTTCCGTTGACGTTTTGTTCGGCCGAAGTCACCCTCTGGATCCTGTTTACGCATCCGAACATATGCCATTGTCATATCACCATCCATTGCAAGGGAACCTTTTGTAAAATTGTATTTACTATCAGACCATTCCACTTCATTTTGAACGGTAATATTACCTAATTCATCCACTAATTCTTTTAAACCTTCCATATTAATTTGCACATAATAGTCTAAATCAATATCTAGAAGATTTTTAACAGTAGCAGCAGACATATCAGCACCACCAAAGGCAAATGCATGATTAATTTTATCCTCTTTCCCTTTCCCAACAATAGTCGTCCTTGTATCACGAGGGATGCTAATTAATTGGGAACGGTTATTTTGCGGATCAAGCGAAAGAACCATCAATGCATCAGAACGACCCTTATCACCCGCTCTGGCATCCACACCTAAAAGAAGAATATTTAATGGTTCCAAATCCTCCAATTTTTTCTTCGCCTTGGAAATATCAATAGATTCTACCGGCTCATGCATCTCTTTATCCACTGTATTCTTCACCTTTACATAAAAGGATAATACATACGCCCCAATACTAAACACAAGGACTGCAAAAATAGTAAGCGGAATAACAATCCAGAGATTTCTTTTCTTTTTAGATTTATTTTTTCTCATGAAATAAACACCTCATATTCCCAGTCATATAATTTAAATTTTAAAGACACTGTACGGACTCACCTGCATTTAATTATACATCTAAAAAAAAAATACGCTAGACATATTAAGACAATATTCATAAAAAAATTCAGAATTTCGGGTGGGTTTATCGAGAGGTTTGGGCGGGATATCGGGATTCGGCGTGGGATATCGGGATTTGGGCGCAGGTATCGGGATTCAGCGCGGGATATCGGGATTTGAGCGCGGATATCGGGATTCAGGCGCGGATATCGGGATTCGAACGATTATATCGGGATTCAGACACATATATCGGGTTTCAAACAAATATATCGGGATTCGGACGAATATATCGGGATTCAGGCGAATATATCGGGATTCGGGCGCAGATATCGGGATTCAGAGCGAGATATCGGGATTCGGCGTGGGATATCGGGATTCAAGCGAATATATCGGGATTCGAGCGCGGATATCGGGATTCAGAGCAATATATCGGGATTCAAGCGCGGATATCGGGATTCGGCGTGGGATATCGGCATTCAGGCGAATATATCGGGATTCGGACGAATGTATCGGGATTCGAGCGAATATATCGGGATTCGAGCGCAGATATCGGGATTCAGACACATATATCGGGATTCGGGCGGATATCGGGATTCGGCGTGGGATATCGGCATTCAGGCGAATATATCGGGATTCGCACGATTATATCGGGATTCAGACACATATATCGGGATTCAGAACGATTATATCGGGATTCAAACAAATATATCGGGATTCAAACAAATATATCGGGATTCAGACACATATATCGGGATTCGGACGAATATATCGGGTTTCAAACAAATATTTCGGGATTCGCGACACAAGGTATTAATAGATTTTCCTCATTTGTTTCCAAAAGTGAAGGATTTGTTTTGTTTGTTCATATAATAATGATTCTGCATTTTTTATGCTGTCTTTTAGTGTTATTGGCTGTTTTTGAATGGAAAAGAAACCGGAAAACTTTTTCTGTAAAGCTGAAGTTTCTCCACCAAGGCTTCCGGAAATTAATACGGTAGGAACATTATGTTTGTATGCAATTTCCGCGATAAAACCAGGGGCCTTTCCGTACAATGTTTGTTCATCACTTTTTCCTTCACCAGTTAAAACAAGATCCGCCTTTTTTATCGCTGATTCAAGTTCAATCATGTCGGCAATTAGCTTTGCACCGGAGTATATATTTCCACCAATAGTTAACAGGGCGAAACCTATACCTCCTGCAGCACCTGCGCCTTGTTTACTTTTTTTAGATACATCGTCCTCTAGTCCACGAGCAGTTTTCGTTCTATGTTTATTTTTCACCAGTAGAGCGAATTCTTTTTCTAATAATGTTCCATAAGTATCCAATGCTTGGTCATATTGCGTTACTTGTGTTGGGGTCGCACCTTTTTGGGGACCAAATACACTACTTGCACCTGTCTCTCCGCATAACGGATTTGTCACATCGCTTGCAATTTTAATTTCCGTCTGCCAAATTCGCTTATCTAAATTGTCTATGTTCACTTTAGCCACCCGGAGCATGTCTTTTCCAAAATGGGATAGTAAGTTTCCCTTTTCATCCCAGGCTTGTAATCCTAATGCTTGAAGCATTCCAAAGCCACCATCATTTACCGCACTTCCGCCAAGTCCAATGACAATGGAAGAACAGCCTCTATCCAGCGCATCTCGAATAGCTTCTCCAATTCCATAGGATGTTGTTTTGTCAGGGTTTCGCATTTCTATAGGAACAAGTGGCAATCCAGCAATATTTGCACATTCAATCATTGCTGTTTTTTGATCAGATTGTATCCCATAACTAGTTGAAATCTCTTTTCCATCCGGACCTGTACACGTAATCGGGATTTTCCTTCCATTTGTAGCCTGTAATAAAATATCTAATGTCCCTTCCCCGCCGTCCGCCATTGGTTTTACGATGGACTGACATTCAGGAAAAATTTCAAGCACTGCTTTTTCCATCGTCTGGCCTACCTGTAATGCCGACATACTTCCTTTAAAAGAATCCGGTGCAATGACAATTTTCATAAGAAACCCTTCTCCTTTTTTGTTTTATTATTAATAGGAGTTCGTCTGATTCCTAGTTGTTATATGAAAAATAATTGCATGACTGCAATGTAAATAGCACCTAAAAATAATGCCACATGGCCAATGCAAATATTGGAAAAGAATTGTTTGATTTTACTTTTTTCTTCCACTTCACTTTTTTCTATAGAACATGTCGGACATGAAAATAGAGAGCTTTTTATTCCTTTTTCATTCTTCATCATCGCCATCCTCCATTAATTGATAGTAATGGTATAACATCTTATTTCATAAAAAAATATTATTTGGTGTCGGTATATAATATGCCCACCTTTTGTAATGCATGGCATGCGGCATCTAATTTTTCCGTTGAATCTGCTTCTAACGTGTGTAAATGAATACCTTCTGTTAAAACAGATAATAAATTTGCTTCTTGTTTGGATAATGCTGTAACAAATTCATTGACATCATACCGACTACTGATCATGAGTGAACCAGTTAAGTCGCCATATATTTGGTGCTCTACAATAACATCGACTACTGTTACACCAGCATCAACAATAATCTCAAGTTCTTTTTTCGTCTCTTCTGGTGTGTGATTACAAACAATAACTCGGCTATATTTCCCTTTAGAAGATTGTTTTTCTATATATAAATAACCACGATTTGTCGCAATAATTGGCTCTTTCCTTGTTTTTAATAAAGCCATATCTGTAACAATTACTTGTCTACTTACATTTGTCTTGTCAGCTAACTCCTTACCTGTAATAGGTTGGTCACTTTTCTTTAATAATTGCATGATGAATTCTCTTCGTTCTTCACCTAATAATTTTTTTACCATGCCTTTATCCACCTTTTTTTCCTTTATCCTTATTACAAATCCGGTATTTTATAAAGTGAAATTTCTAGTGATGGGAGATTTCCTCATCTGCCACTAGTTACAATCGAACGGGCATTTACTGGCTGTTGATTTCGACATCCATTTTTGTGGTCCCCAGTACTTCTTGAAATGTAATCATACAGCCAGCCTTCTCGAAATGTAATCTTACAGCCAGTTAAGCTGCGATAAATTTATTTTCTGCAATGTTTTTAATACTTTTCCGATTGTCTGGATAGTTTGGGTTATTTGTTCTTCTGTTGTCATTTTCCCAAATGAAATTCGAATAAGCTGTTTCGCATCATCCACTGTCTTTCCCATTGAAAGCATTGTTCGTGACGGACTTTGTTGCCCAACTTGACAGGCGCTTCCAGTTGAAACAGCTAACCCATATCTATTACATTCTAGCATAATATATTGTCCCTGTGCTTGTAAAAACGAGAGCCCAACGATATGAGGAAGTTGTTTATCCATATCATCATTACCTTCCACAACAAATTGGTTTGACAGTTCTTTTAATCCGTTTACCAATTTCATCCGCAAATGTAAATCCCGTCTTCTTTGCCCCTCCATTTCTTGATGCATCATTTGAGCTGCTGCTGTAAATGCTAAAATACTTGGAACATCCACTGTCCCCGGACGGAATCCTTTTTCATGGGTTGTACCCTTGTATTGTGACTTCCAGTTTACTCGCGGATTAATATAGCACATACCTATTCCTTTTGGTCCATATATTTTATGACTTGATACGGACAAACTATCAATATAGTTTTGGTTTACATCAATGGGAACTTTTCCATATGATTGGACGCAATCTGTGTGAAAAATAATCTGATGTTCTTTCAGGATTTTTCCAATTTCAAGTATAGGTTGTACAGCTCCAATTTCTGAATTACCGTGATGAATGGAAGCAAGTATTGTGTCTTTACGAAGGGCATTTTGAAAGTCTGCCAAATCGATCTGCCCGCCTCCATCTACCGATAAATAAGTCACTTCATATCCTTCTTCTTCTAATTGTTTAAACAAATTGTGTACAGAGGAATGCTCAGCATCTGTTGTAATCAGATGATTTCCCTTTTTACGGTTAGCCTCAATTAAAGAACGGATAGCTAAGATATTTGACTCCGAACCACCACTTGTAAAATAAACACCATCTTTATTCCCTTGAATCGTACCCGCTAATTGCTCACGACATAACTCCAATGCTTCATTTGCCTCTGTTCCGATATCATGTAAACTACTTGGATTACCATAATATTTTTTTGCAGCCTCTTGAAATGCATGTAATACTTCCTTGCGCATTGGTGTTGTTGCTGCATAATCTAAATAAATCATATCTATTCCCCCATTTTTCCATTTATTGTCTTGTCATATGTCAAGTTTTGTGTCAATATAGATGTCAACAGTTCCATTCTAACACATTTTTTAATTGATTGTGAAATTACTCACAACCATTATTCATAACGAGGGAAGAAATGATTGAATATTAATTTATTTATGGGAGGTTTTTTAATGGTGCAAATACTAGATATGTTGGATAAGAAACAGCGGTTACCTGAATCGATTAAAAATTTATCTGTAGAAGAAATGGAAAAACGAGTGATTCAAATAAAGAAACAATTAGGAAAGCGGTTATTTATTCCTGCACATCATTATCAAAAAGATGAAGTAGTACAATTTGCGGATGCTACAGGGGACTCCCTTCAATTAGCACAGCTTAGTGAAAAGAATAAAGATGCAGAAGTGATTGTATTTTGTGGTGTTCACTTTATGGCAGAAACTGCAGATATTTTAACGTCAAAGGATCAAAAAGTGCTCCTTCCTGATTTACGGGCAGGCTGTTCTTTAGCAGATATGGCGGATATTGGGCAAACAGAAAAATGCTGGGACATCTTACAAGATACATTTGGTGATACGATTATTCCTTTGACATATATTAATTCAACGGCTGCTATTAAAGCATTTGTTGGAAAACATGGCGGAGCAACCGTCACATCATCTAATGCGAAAAAAATGATTACATGGGCCTTGGAACAAAAAGAACGTATTTTATTTTTACCTGATCAACATTTAGGCAGAAACGTGTCACATGAGCTTGGGATTCCACTTGATGAAATGGCAGTATGGAATCCACAAACCTCTTCATTTGAATATGATGGAGATATTCAAGATGCTAAAATTATTTTATGGAAAGGGCATTGTTCTGTACACGAAAATTTCACAGCAGATAATGTAAAAGAGATTCGTGAAAAACATCCAGACATGAATGTCATCGTCCACCCAGAATGTCCACATGAAACCGTTCGTGCCGCTGACAAATCTGGTTCCACCAGTTATATTATCCGCACGATTGAAGAAGCACCAGCTAAAAGCAAATGGGCAATTGGAACAGAAATGAACTTAGTTAAACGATTAATGAATCAACATCCAGATAAAAAAATCATCTCTTTAAATCCATACTTATGCGCTTGTTTAACCATGAATCGGATCACATTACCATATTTACTAGCCTCACTAGAATCCATTATATCCGAGGAATATGTCCATGAAATTCATGTAGAACAAGAAACAGCTGACAATGCAATCTTGGCATTAAACCGTATGTTAAAAAATGTATGAGGAACTCGAAATTAAATTTAGATTTTGAGATTTGAATACTGTTCAGATGGAATTTTAGTGCGGGATATCGGGATTCGGAGCGAATATATCGGGATTCAGGCAAATATATCGGGATTCGGAGCATTATATCGGGATTCAGGCGGATATATCGGGATTCGGAGCATTATATCGGGATTCGAGCGGATATATCGGGATTCAAGCGAATATATCGGGATTCGGAGCATTATATCGGGATTCCGCACATTATATCGGGATTCAGGCGATTATATCGGGATTCGGAGCATTATATCGGGATTCAAGCGAATATATCGGGTTTCAGGCGAATATATCGGGATTCGGAGCATTATATCGGGATTCCGCACATTATATCGGGATTCAGGCGATTATATCGGGATTCAGAGCGGGATATCGGGATTCAAGCGGATATATCGGGATTCAAACAAATATATCGGGATTCAGCGCGGGATATCGGGATTCGAGCGAATATATCGGGATTCAAACAAATATATCGGGATTCCAACGCAGATATCGTGTGGATCATATGTAAAAAAATCATGCCAATCCTTTGTTATAAGGTGGCATGATTTTTTATTTTAGAAAAGGCCAAATACTCTTATTATCTCGCCAAATCCTGTGTCAATTAAAATTGTTGAAAAAATGAACACAACTACACCGAAAAATACTAGATATAATAAATAACCGTATAGTGGATCTACTTTTGCTGTGTCTTTTGTAAGTTGTTTACTTACAATATGCAATGGCATAATTACAGTGATAAGAGTCATTGTGAGACTTAGTAAGAATACACTGGATCCATAGGCACTTAAAAGGGAAAGTATTAAAGTAACTACGATAACAATATTTACTGGTATCATATGCACACCGTAGATACCAACAATTTCTTTAAAATGGTGTTCTTTTCCAAAGAATTTAATCGTTATAAAAATAAGTCCCATTATAATGGCTAGTAAAGCAACTAAAAAGATAAGGGATTTCCCGAATACTGGGAGGAAAACAGACTCTGAATACGAAAAGTAGTAGAACATGTCTTTCCCTATGAAATAAATTGTTAAAGAAAGTAAAATAACTAATAGAACATTATTAATGATACCATTTTTAAATTCGGTTTTACCTTTTGAAAATACAAGGGAAGGTTGCTTCAAATAATGTAGAAAATACGTGCCATATGCAGTCGCTGTCTCTTTTACTTTTTCCAATGTATCATTTTGACCTGTGTTAGGAGTTTGTTCTACGGTGGATGATACTTCTTCGATGCTTGCAGTCGATTGTTCAACAGTATTTGTTTCATTGGTTTGTTCCGTATGAGACGCATCTAACGGTTCACCACATTTCCCACAAAACTTTCCTGCTTCTTGTTCAAATCCACATTTTTCACATTGCAAATTATTACACCACCCAAAATATAAATATTCCCCATAAACTGAAAAAATATTATTTACATTCTTTTCTGATTATAGGTAACGATATTTTATCATTTATTAATAAGCCAAGCAATAGCTATTGACAACTTATTCCGTTAATGAAACATTATTCCTATGATGGAAGGACCAGAAGATGAAATTGTCATCCACTAGTTCATCTGCAAACATTTAAAAAAGACTCCACTTTAAAAAAATGGGGCCTTTTTTAGATTTGGATTTTTAAGTTCCATTTAATTCAATTTTTCAATATCTGTTATCGTTAAATTATGATTTTCTAAAGCTTTTACGACTTGTTTCATTAATTTTTCATCTACTTCTTCTGGTAAAACAATACATACTCTTCTAACATAGAGGGAGTTATTATTTAAAGAAATGACACTTTGTACATTGCAATATTCATTAATAATTCTCAACATTTTCTGTAATGCACCTGCATATTCAATGGTACCGATTGTAAGAGAATAACTTCCATTGTGAACGCCCCACGCATTTTCCAATACTTGAATCACATTTCCATTGGTTAAAATTCCCTGAAAATGTTTCTCCTCGTCAACTACAGCAAGAAAAGGTAATTGCTTAATCGATTTAAACACCTTAAAAAATGCATCATTTTCTTTTACAGAGCTGTTTTCTCTATCCGCAATTAGTTCATCTAAAGGACCATCCAAAGAATGTTCTTTTTCATGTTTCAATAAATGTACTTTATAAACATTACCAACATATTTTTCTCCTCGTTCATCTAAAACAGGGATACATCGATATCCAGAATCTGCTAATGTCTTCATGACCTCTTTCATATTGTCCTTTTCTTTAACGAATACGACTTCATTTTTATTAACATAGTCATTTTTAACAAGCATCTATAAAACCCTCCCCTATTATTTTTCTTGCCACTTCTATTTTCCTATATTTTCACTTCTATTTCAATAGAGGAAAAATTCATTATTCTGGAAGGAAATAACAAGTGGAATTTTCCCAAAATATATTAAAAAGGTAATTTAACATATTAACGGAAAAATTATAATCATAGCAATTATTTTGTTTTAACTAAAACTATTTACTAATTTTATTTGAGATGATAATGTATTAAATTGTGGCACTTCATCTTATTTTTATTTGTTACTGAATGCAATTTATTGTTTTTAAACTAATCAAAATAAAAGCGTTATCATAAGGAGGTTTTTATTATGGAATTTTCCCCCTGGGACTTTTTTATAGATTTTGGACTAGCTGCAACTCTATTGATGATTGGTACAGTTTTACGGGCAAAAGTACCTCTTATACAAAAACTGTTCTTACCGGCTAGTATTATTGCAGGATTTCTAGGACTATTACTTGGACCAAACGGATTAAACTTTCTTCCATTTTCCGATCAAATTGGTACGTATCCAGCAATATTAATTGCCTTTATTTTTGGTGCCATCCCTTTAACAACCACTGTTATTAATTGGAAACAAATTAAGAATCGTGTTGGTAGTATGTGGGCTTTTTCCCAAAACTCGATGATTTTAATGTGGGGAGCTGGACTATTATTTGCAGTACTTCTCATTAACCCATTTTGGAGTGAGTTAAATAGTGGATTCGGTCTGATCCTAGCAGCAGGTTTTGTTGGTGGTCACGGTACTGCAGCTGCTGTTGGTGATATGTTTTCCAAGCATGGTTGGGAAGAGGCAACATCTTTAGCAATGACATCGGCAACAGTTGGTGTACTTGCAGCTATTTTAATCGGAGTTCTATTTGTAAAAATAGGTTCATCCAAAGGATATGCTTCCTACCTTACTTCTTTTAAGGATTTACCAAACGAATTACGTACAGGCTTAATTCCACCAGCATCTAGAAAGAACGTAAAAATGGATACTATTTCTTCGATGTCTGTTGACCCTTTTGCTGTTCACTTTGCATTGGTTATATTTGTTGCAATGGGTGGATATTATTTAAGTCAATGGGGCGAGATGCTCATTCCGGCCGCGACAATTCCTGCCTTTTCATTAGCATTTATCGTTGGTTTAATTGTTCAGAAGATATTACGTTCAACAAATGCAGATCAATATATTGATAGCCATGTTATTAGTAGGATTAGTGGAAGTGCGACAGATTTTCTTGTAACTTTTGGAATCGCTTCAATCAGCATTTCCGTTGTATTAGACTATATCGTACCACTACTTTTATTACTTGCATTTGGAGTGTTTATCGCATTTATGTTCTTTGCTGTCATTTCAAGACAATACTTCCCAGATTATTGGTTTGAACGAGGCATTTTCAGCTGGGGATGGACAACCGGAACTGTTGCAATGGGAATCGCATTATTACGAATTGTTGACCCAGATGGTAAAAGTAAGACACTCGATGATTACGGTCTAGCCTATATCCCAATTGCACCTGTAGAGGTACTCTTAGTTACATTTGGACCATTATTAGTCATTCAAGGACAAGCTTGGACTTTTATTGGAATTACATTACTTGCATCTTTCCTTATCTTCTTTATTTCTTATAAAAACAAGTGGTTAACCTTTGGAAAAGACAAGTCCAAAAACGTAAATAGCTCAAACTAATCTTTGGCACGATAATGAAAACGATGACATATTATTTTTCAACATCCCCCCTTGATACAGTATCAAGGGGGGATGTTTACATTATGGGGTATGAAAACGAGGATGGTCTTTGGGGCTTGGTGGTTGGTATCCTTTATCATTAAAAATAGGGGGGCACGCGGCAGAATCCAGCGTTACCAAATTCGAGCATTGGACCAGTTTGGGGCACGCGGCAAGGACACCGCGTTACCAAATTCGAGCATTGGACCAGTTTGGGGCACGCGGCGGAATCCAGCGTTACCTAATTCGAGCATTTAACCAATTTAAGGCACGCGGCAGGGACACAGCGTTACCAAAATCGAGCATTAGACCAATTTAGGGCACGCGGCGGAATCCAGCGTTACCAAATTCGAGCATTTGACCAATTTGCGGCACGCGGCGGGATCCAGCGTTACCAAATTCGAGCATTTGACCAATTTGCGGCACGCGGCGGAATCCAGCGTTACCAAATTCGAGCATTGGACCAGTTTAGGGCACGCGGCGGGGGCCAGCGTTACCCAATTCGAACATTGGACCAGTTTAGGGCACGCGGCGGGGGCCAGCGTTACCCAATTCGAGCATTGGACCAATTTAAGGCACGCGGCGGAATCCAGCGTTACCAAATTCGAGCATTTGACCAGTTTAGGGCACGCGGCGGGGGCCAGCGTTACCCAATTCGAGCATTGGACCAGTTTGGGGCACGCGGCAGGATCCAGCGTTACCAAATTCGAGCATTTGACCAGTTTAGGGCACGCGGCGGAATCCAGCGTTACCAAATTCGAGCATTGGACCAGTTTAGGGCACGCGGCGGGATCCAGCGTTACCAAATTCGAGCATTTGACCAATTTAAGGCACGCGGCAGGGACACCCTCCCTGTCTCATCACCCATAAGGATTTTATTTTTAATAAAAAACAGCAGAGAAATCTGCTGTTTTCCAATTTATACCTTTTGTTTGTTCACGTATTGACGCATATGATCTTTAATTCCGGCTACACAGATTGGTGCTGGGTCTTCTTCTATATTTAAGTCTAAGGTGGAGCCATCTTTTGGTAGTTCTTGTTTGAAAATTTCTTCGTATTCTGCAATTGATACTTCTTGGCGTTTTTCAAACATTGTTGTATGCTCCGCCGTATGCAAATATTTGCGATAATTAGGTTGTAAAATTCCTGTGAAAAATTCGCCAACCGCACCTGAACCATAACTAAATAATCCAATTCGGGAACCATCTCGCAAGTTTTCCTGTTGTTCTAATAAAGATAATAAACTTAAATATAATGAAGCTGTATAAATATTTCCTACTTTACGGTTATATCTTGTACTTATTTGGTAATTTTCCACTAAGCGTTCTTTATCTGCTTCTGTTTTATCATCATAGATTGTTCGCAATGCTTTTAGGCCCATTTTTGTATATGGTAAATGGTAGCAAAGTGCTTCGAAATCATTTAAATCAAACCCGGTTTTTTCTTTATGTGCGGTCCACACATGGGAAAAGAATGAAATGTATTGTTCATTGGAGTACTTTCCATCGACATAGGCAGTATCCGAATATACTGGGCGCCAGAAATCCATTATTTCATCTGTTCGATAGGAAACCTCATCTTCCAAAACAAGAATTCTAGGGTCCGCACTAATTAAAATCGCTACTGCACCTGCTCCTTGTGTCACTTCTCCAGGTGTATTTAAACCATATCTTGCAATGTCGGAAGCTAAGACTAGTACTTTGCTTGTCGGGTTCAACGCAATATGTCCTTTTGCTAACTGGATGGCGGCTGTTCCACCATAGCAAGCTTGTTTCACTTCAATGGCGCGTGCTTCTTTTTTCAATCCTAGTAAATGGTGCACATAGACAGCACCAGATTTCGAATGATCGATTCCAGATTCCGTACCGAAAATAACGAAATCAATCTGTTCTTTGTCTGCTTCATCTAACATATTCCATGCGGCATTTGCTGCTAATGTTACAGGATCTTGAGTAATCGGAGCAACCGCCATTTCATCCTGGCCAATTCCAATCGTAAACTTCTCTGGTTCCTGATTTCTAGCAATCGCTAATTTATTCATATCTACATATAAATGTGGAGTGTAAAAGTTTATTTTGTCAATTCCAATTTGCACAGTCATTCTCCTTTATCTAACATAGATGATTGATCTAAGTTGTTATAATGTTGAAGTGAATGAGTTAGAAATATGAAGAACAAATGGGGGAAAATAAGCATTCTTACACAAGAAATACTACCCGACTACTTTTCAATATTCCCTAACTATCTGTTCACTTTTTTATACTAAACGAATCATTTATATACCCCATAATATCTTCGCACATTCGAGAATAAAATGAAAGTCTTGCAGTCCATATTTAGTAGATTTCCTTCTGCTTTAACAAAATGAATTTTACACTATTTCCCATCCCCAATTTTCAAAAAGCGATCAATCATTTCCTTTATCCATCCCTTTCTCTGTTTATTATCGAATGAAACTTTACAGATGATCTTTTCTATGATATCTTTTAGACAATTGCATAAATAGGAATCTACTAGGGGTGTCCAATTTTGCTTGGACTGAGAGAAAAGCGCGTGAAAGCTTTTCGACTCTTAGAACCTGATCTGGCTTACACCAGCGGAGGGAAGTAGTTGATAAGAGTACATCCATTTTAATTCATGCATATGGATCGCTGCCTCTTATGCTCTTGTTGCTGATAACTACTATCGGGTTCTTGAAAAAGAACTCGATTTTTTATGTTTCAAGAGCCTTTTTTCAATTCCTTACACTTCTCTATGGATTCCTTTTTTTCAATAAAAAGGAGGAATTTTTTATGAAACAAATGACAAATGCAAACATCGATTTCAAAAAGCAATTTCCAGCAAGCAAAAAAGTATATGTACAAGGGAACAAACCTGATATTCAAGTCCCTATGCGAGAAATCTCTCTAAGTCCAACCGAAACAGACATGGGTGTTTTCCAAAATGAGCCAGTCCGTGTGTATGATACAAGTGGCCCGTATACAGACCCAGATTTCAACCCAGATGTACATAAAGGACTTCCAAAACTTCGAAAAAATTGGATTTTAGAGCGCGATGATGTAGAGGAATATATTGGTCGAGAAATGAAACCAGAAGATAATGGATTACGTGAAGGCCAAAACCTGAAGACAGATGTATTTGAAAAGAAGGAAAATCCGCTTCGTGCAAAAAAAGGAAAAAATGTTACCCAAATGCATTATGCAAAAAACGGTATCATTACACCCGAAATGGAGTTTATCGCAATAAGGGAAAACCTTGATCAAGAATTTGTTCGAAAAGAAGTTGCTGCAGGCCGTGCCATTATCCCAGCAAATATTAATCATCCAGAAAGTGAGCCAATGATTATCGGTAGGAATTTTCACGTGAAAATTAATGCCAATATTGGGAATTCCGCTGTCAGTTCTTCTATTGAAGAAGAAGTAGAGAAAATGACGTGGGCAACTCACTGGGGAGCAGATACCATCATGGATTTATCGACTGGGAAAAATATCCATGCGACAAGAGAGTTTATTATTCGAAATGCTCCTGTACCAGTAGGAACGGTACCAATTTATCAAGCATTAGAAAAAGTAAATGGAATTGCGGAAGATTTAACTTGGGAAGTATACCGTGACACATTAATCGAACAAGCGGAACAAGGGGTAGACTACTTCACCATTCATGCGGGAGTTCTCCTTCGCTATGTTCCGATGACGGTTGAGCGAACAACTGGAATCGTCTCACGTGGTGGTTCCATTATGGCACAATGGTGTCTCGCCCATCATAAAGAAAGTTTCTTATATACTCATTTTGAAGACATATGTGAAATTTTAAAGGCCTATGATATTGCAGTATCCCTTGGAGATGGGTTGCGACCAGGATCGATTGCAGATGCGAATGACGAGGCACAATTTGCTGAACTAGAAACACTAGGAGAATTAACAAAAATCGCATGGGAACATGATGTGCAAGTTATGATCGAAGGACCAGGACATGTGCCAATGCATAAGATTAAAGAAAATGTAGATAAAGCTATCGACATTTGTCATGATGCTCCTTTTTACACGTTAGGACCACTGACAACAGATATTGCACCTGGTTATGACCATATTACTTCTGCCATTGGTGCAGCAAATATTGGTTGGCATGGAACAGCGATGTTATGTTACGTGACTCCAAAAGAGCATCTTGGCCTGCCGAATCGAGACGATGTTCGTGAAGGTGTCATCACCTATAAAATAGCGGCACATGCTGCAGATCTTGCCAAAGGACATCCAGGAGCACAGATACGAGATGACGCTTTATCGAAAGCACGATTCGAATTTAGATGGATCGATCAATTCAATTTATCCCTTGACCCTGAACGTGCACGCGAATATCATGATGAAACACTTCCAGCAGAAGGTGCGAAAATTGCCCACTTCTGTTCCATGTGCGGACCGAAATTCTGCTCCATGCGTATATCTCATGATTTACGTAAAATGGCAAAGGAAAGTGGAAAAACAGAAACAGAAATAGTAGAAGAAGGAATGAAGCAAAAATCAAAGGAGTTTGTTGAACATGGATCATCTATTTATAAATAATGTAGATGTTCATAAACAAATTCATTCGATTAAAAAAGAAATAAGAAATCTTCAAGAGAAAATGAATCACTTAGAAGAACAACTCTCCTATTTACAACAAAACTGTCAACATGTATTTAATGAAACAGACTTAATGCGAAGATGTGTCAAATGCCACTATACGGAGAGTTTATATTATTAAGTAAAACTTGATTCAGATGGAGTTAGATAAACTCCATCTGAATTTTTTTTGGAAAATTTCATGCTTTACTTTCAATCCAGTTGGAATGGTGCGGGATTTTAGTGGGGATTTTAGGATTCGGCGTGGGATATCGGGATTCAGGCGCTTATATCGGGATTCAAACAATTATATCGGGTTTCAAACAATTATATCGGGATTCAGAACAATATATCGGGTTTCAGACGAATATATCGGGATTCAGAACATTATATCGGGTTTCGAGCGAATATATCGGGTTTCAGGCGAATATATCGGGTTTCCGATGCACACATATCGGGATTCAGGCACATATATCAGGATTCCAACAATTATATCGGGATTCAGCACGATATATCGGGATTCAAGCAATTATATCGGGATTCAAGCGAATATATCGGGTTTCAAACAAATATATCGGGATTCCAACACATATATCGGGATTCAGTACGATATATCGGGATTCAAGCGAATATATCGGGTTTCAAACAAATATATCGGGATTCCAACACATATATCGGGATTCGAGCACATATATCGGGATTCAGCACGATATATCGGGATTCAAGCGAATATATCGGGTTTCAAACAAATATATCGGGATTCAGGCACATATATCGGGATTCCAACACATATATCGGGATTCGAGCACAGATATCGGGATTTCGGTATGCGATACATGGATTCATAGTCGCTATTTAATAGATTACTCAATTACTAACGAAAGCATCTATCTACAACTATTAGGTAAATTTTTCATTTGATATTTTTTAAAAAATATATTATATTTAAATAGAATTGTAAGCGTTATCTATTTGACTTTTCAGACAAAGGGGTTCAAAATATGAAAAACTATAGCAGGGAAGATATTGTCAATAGTGTCCCTCAAAAGGGATTTTTTGGTCATCCGAAAGGGCTTTTTACTTTATTTTTTACAGAGTTCTGGGAACGTTTTTCCTATTATGGAATGCGCGCCCTATTACTCTTCTATATGTATAGTGAAGTAGTAGACGGTGGTTTAGGGATGGAAGATGGGACAGCGAAATCAATTATGGCTGTCTATGGATCACTTGTATATATGTCTGGGATTATTGGTGGTTGGATTGCTGACCGCTTATTAGGAACACAACGCTCCATTTTTTATGGTGGGGTACTTATTATGGCAGGACATATTGTACTTGCACTGCCAGCCGGTGTAACAGCACTATTCATCTCTATGTTCCTTATTATTTTAGGAACTGGTCTATTAAAGCCAAATGTTTCTAGTATTGTTGGGGACATGTATCATGAACAAGATAATCGCCGGGATGCTGGTTTTAGTATTTTTTACATGGGTATTAATATGGGGGCTTTCATCGCACCTTTTATTGTCGGAACACTCGGCCAGAAGTATAATTACCATCTAGGGTTTGGTATGGCAGCAATCGGAATGCTGTTGGGATTAATTGTATTTTTAATTACTCGTAAGAAAAATCTTGCACTTGCAGGTACCCAAGTTCCTAACCCATTAGTAGGCGATGAGAAGAAGAAAGTATTCAAACGCTTTGGACTAGGTGCATTACTTCTTATTATCTTAGGGTTTATTACTATTCCAACTGGTATTTTAACAGTTAACAGCTTTACGGTTTTAATTAGTTTATTAGGAATTATCATTCCGACAGCATATTTTATTGTTATGTATCGTAGTAAGAAGACAAATGAAGTGGAAAAATCTCGCTTACTTGCCTATATTCCATTATTCATTACTTCTGTTATATTCTGGGCAATTTACGAACAAGGTGCTATTATTTTGGCAGATTACGCCCATAAACGGACAGAATTATCCATTTTTGGAATCGAACTTCATTCATCCTGGTTCCAATCATTAAGTCCGCTTTTCGTAATTACTTTAGCACCAGTGTTTGCTGCTTTATGGATTAAACTAGGTGACCGTCAGCCATCGACAACACGGAAATTTTCTTTTGGTTTATTCTTTGCGGGACTTTCTTTTATCATCATGATTGCGCCTGCTCTTATGTATGGAACAGAAGCACTTGTTCATCCAATTTGGTTAACACTTAGCTTTCTTTTAGCTGTTATTGGGGAGTTATGTTTATCTCCTGTTGGTTTATCAGCTACAACTAAACTTGCACCAAAAGCATTTTCAGCACAAACGATGAGTCTGTGGTTCTTATCAAACGCAGCTGCTCAGGCATTAAATGCTCAATTAGTAAAACTGTATCATCCATCTACTGAAGTTATTTACTTTGGAGCAATTGGTGGATTTGCCATCCTAATTAGTGTTCTATTATTTATGTCCGCACCGAAAATTCAGAAGTATATGATGGGAGTAAAATAACCCATTCATCCTCCACTTTCTTCGATGAGAAAGTTGGAGGTTATTTTTTTGCAATCACAATCACTATCACAGATTAACCGAATGAACGACTCCCACTACAAGAATTCAACTGAATCAAGATTTAAGGGGGACGAGCATTTTCCAATATTTTTATCTGTGATAGAATAGAGTAAAACAGTGGAGTGGATAAACATGGAAAAGCGTGTTTTTGTTGTTACTTTTGAAGAAGATAGTAAATCCTATCAAGCGTTTTCAGAATTGAAACAAATGCATGTGTTAAAAAAGGTACAAGTTGATCAAATGGCTGTCATTACAAATATGGAAGATGAAAAATTAAAGATAAAAGATTTTATGGATATGACAGGGCCGGATAAGACTTCACGTGGTAGCATTATTGGTATATTAATTGGGCTTTTAGGTGGTCCAGTCGGTATGCTTTTAGGATGGGTATCTGGTGCTGTCATCGGTGCTTCTGGGGATGCGCGTGAGGTAAAAGATGCGATGTCAGCTTTTGAACAAACTTTAGCCATGATTTCTACTGGGAAAACCGGCTTAATGGTCATTGCTACTGCCGAAAGCCGTGAAGCAATTCAAGATTTAGTACAGGAGGAAATAGAAGGAGGCCGCGTGCTCCAACTTGATTTAGAACTTGTCAAACGAGAAATCGAACATGCTAGACAAACCGAACGTGAACTACAAAGAGAAGCTCGGAAACGCTGGTTTGATAAAAATAAATAATATATCAAAATGGGCTGGGACATAACTAAGACAATCAACTTTAAAGACGAACAATATACTACCATCGTTCTTTGGATTATCTTAGCTAAAAAATTTTGTCCCAGTCCTTTTTTTAAAATGAAAACAGCCTAAAACCGCCCAGATCGAAAAATAGCAAAAATGATCCAAAGAAACATAATGGCTGCCATGACAAATCCAATTTCAATGACTGGTATATTCCACAAAAGTGTAGATTGTCTAACGAGTGCTGAACCGACAAGCAATCCTGCCATGACAATACTAAAAGCCAATAACACAATACTAAAAGATAAACGATTACTAATACGGTCTAGTTTTTTTAATGACCGGTCTAATTCCGGAATCGTAATTTCCATCCGAAACTTCCCCTTTTTCACAACTTCTTTTAACTTTTTTACAGAGGAAGGAAATTCAGTAACAAGCTCTTTATATTCCAAAAAATATTTAAACATATCTCCTACCACTTTTTTCGGATGAACCTTTCTTTTTATCAGCTCTCGTCCAAAAGGCTCTGCCATTTTCACAATACTTAGTTCTGGGTCCAGCTTTTCAACAATTCCTTCAATTGTAAGTAATGTTTTCCCGAGCAATGTTAATTCAGACGGAATATGTATACGATGTTCATACGACACAGCAAATAAATCCTCAATTGCTTCACTTAAACTAACCGAACTTAATGGGACATCATAGTACTTCAGCCGTAATTGTTCAATATCCTGATATAAGCTATTCATATCAACCTCATCCGAAATCATGCCCAACTGCATAAGAGCTTTCATAATCCCATCTGTATCCTGGCGCATTAAAGCTATAACAAACGTCCCTAAATCATCTTGTGTTTGTGGAGTAAGATGCCCAACCATCCCGAAATCCATAAAAATAATTTTCTCATCAGGAAGAGCCAAAATATTACCTGGATGTGGATCCGCATGAAAAAAACCATCAACAAAAACTTGCTGAAACATTGCCTCAACAAAACGCTTGGCCAGAGTGGTGCGATTAATCCCCTTTTCTTTTAATTTCTCTTCATCACTTAGTTTCGTTCCTGAAACATACTCCATAACTAACACTTTATCAGTCGTATAATCCCAATAAATCTCCGGTACATGAATGGACTTATCTTCTTCAAATGAAAAAGCAATTCGCTCCCCACTTCTTCCTTCTTGCATATAATTTAATTCTTTTTTTAAAGACTTTTCAAACTCCTCAACAATCTGACAAACTTGATAACGTTCAGCCCAATCTAAACGTTTTTCAGCTAAAACAGCTAGATCCTGTAAAATTTCCAAATCCGTATTCACAACTCGATGAATCCGAGGTCGCTGAATTTTCACTGCTACTTCATCATTCGAATGTAATATCGCATAATGTACCTGTCCAATGGATGCTGCTGCTAAAGGAGTTTCCTCAAATTCCGCAAAAATAGTTTCCAGCGGCTTTTCTAATTCGGTCTCAATAATATCTCGGACTTCTTCATACGGAAAAGCGCCCACATCATCTTGTAACTTTTCCAACTCTCTAATAACATTCTCTGGCAAAATATCTGGCCTCGTACTAGCAAACTGGCCTAACTTCACAAATGTCGGACCTAGTTCCTCTAAAATAAGCCGAATCCTTTCACCAACACTCTTTTTCTCTATTTCATAATCATTGTGTGACAGAATACGTTTAGGGAGGGATACCAAATCAAGAAGCCCCATCTCATCCGCAATGTAACCAAAACCATTACGAGAAAATGCAACCACAATATCCCGATACCTCTGCAAATGCCGAATTCTCTTTTCTAAAATAATGACCCCTCCTCTACTTGCGTATAAAATCCCGATATATGTGTGCGAATACTGGTATCTATGGGCGAAACCCGGTATCTGTGCGTGAATCCTGGTATCTGTGTGCGAATCCCGATATATTCGTCTGAATACCGATATATCCGCCTGAATCCCGATATATTCGTCTGAATCCCGATATATCCGCTTGAATCCCGATATATGCGTTTGAATCCCGATATATTCGTTTGAATCCCGATATATGCGTTTGAATCCCGATATATCTGCCTGAATACCGATATATCTGCCTGAATACCGATATATCTGCCTGAATACCGATATATCTGCCTGAATACCGATATATCTGCCTGAATCCCGATATCCTCGTTTGAATACCGATATATCCGCCCGAATACTGATATATTCGCCTGAATACCGATATATCCGCCCGAATCACGATATATTCGCTTGAATACCGATATATTCACCCGAATCCCGATATATTCGCTTGAATCACGATATATCCGCTTGAATCCCGATATATTCGCTCGAATCCCGATATAATGTTCTGAAACCCGATATGTCTGCCTGAATTCCGATATCCTGCCGTGAATACCGATATCCGTCGACACCACGATACACAACAGACTTATTATTTCCGATAAAAAAGATGATCATCTGTTTCTTGTCAAAATATTGACATAAGCATAGATGACCACCTTATCATTTTAAATCTTCATTATAATATAACTGCAAGAAACGCCTAGTCATCAAATAACAAGTAATATTAGCATATGCCTTTTTCTACTTTTTATTTGGATTCTTTCAGCGCTTTTTCCAATTCTTCTACTCGTTTTCTTAAATGTTCTACTTCATCTTCTGTCACTATGTTCATTTCTTTTAATACTTCATCCACTTTTTCATTTATTCTCTGGTCAAGGTCTTCTTTTGTTTCTTCGCCTTTTTCGATGAGTTCTTTGATAAAATTCGTTGATTCTTGTTTCGTCAGTTCTCCTTTTTTAACAAGCTCATTCGCAATTTTCTCTGCTTGTTCTTTCGTTGTAACTGCAAATCCTAGTCCTAATGCCAAACTCTTTTTAATCGTGTCTTTCATTTTAAATCTCTCCTTTAAATGGGAAATTTCAAATAACACATTCCATTCATTTGTCATTATTTCCATTCTTAGTATAACACTTTACATTGATACATGACTAATGATTAATGGTTAATATATCACGATTAGGTGAAAAATATATCTTTCAAACAAAGAAAACATCCCGAATTTCTGCTTCTTCATCTTATTTACCTTCCTTATGATATTTGTTACCTCTAAAAAAAGAGGTTTAAATCAGATTGTGTTGTCCCATCTTTTCTCTAAAATCCTTTAACCCAGCCATAAATTCACGAAGAAAATCACCTCGTTCCCTCGTCACCTCTCACCTTTTAGTATTTTTTGCGTTTATCGAATTATTTTGTCCGTATTTGTCAATATGCTATTTTCATTATTATAATACACGAAACTAACAGCCCTATTGCCAGTAAAATGACAAATGTAGTTGCTAAAATATAATCCAATTTATCAATTTCATCATCTTCTTTTTCAAATTCATGTTTGTTTTCAGTCATTTGATCAACCCTTTTCTGATTTCTTCAGTTATCTGTCATCGTTCATAATATCTTTTATAGCGTTTTTAAATTCCTTTAAAATCTTGCCTACCGATTTTCCTATTTCGGGTAACTTTAAGGGCCCGAATACAATTAAAACAATTTTGGTTGCTTCAATAATTAAACCTACAATATTTTCACATAATAGATTATTTAATATGTTAAAAAAAGCATTCGGAATCCTATGCTCTAAAAAAGGCATCAGAAAAACACTTCTTACTTTTGCCAAATAAGAATGAATGACATTGTGAAAATATTTTTTATAAATAAACTAATAATTGGGATTTTTATTATATTAGGGGAGGTAATTCGTTTGGTTTTGTACAACACAAATAAAACCAGCAATTTTTCTAGAGAAAAACAGATGGTTCATAAATTTAATGGGGATAGGTTTTCCCTTTAAAATATATAGAGCGTCAGTAGAAGGAAACAGAAATTCAGTCTGCCACTTTGGAATTATCGTTTGGACTGATTGGGTAATTACATCAGAACTGGCCATTGTATAAACTGTAGAGATTGCTGGTTCATCTGTAAAATCAAATGAAGACTGTCTCATTTCTTCCGAAGGGCCTATATATAGTGAGAATGAAATCAACATTAGTAACATGCTACTTAGTAAAAACTTTTTCATTGCTAACAGACCCCCTTCCTTTATTCCATATTATTATATAATAAAATTTAGTACAATCTTTATCTAAAACATCTTCAATATAAAAGTTTTATAACTTGCTTAAACAAGCTATATTTAAAGACTATTCTGTGTTTGAATTTTATATTTAGAATAGAGCTTGAATTATATGGCCCAATTGAAGCACAACTCTTATTCCATAATCAGCACCCTTTTGCTGAAGATTGAAAATGGGTATTTCGAGTAATTATTTTACAGTTACTATATTCCCCATTGAAATAGAAATTCTGTTCCATTTGTTAATTTGATTGATTATCAGAACAAGGTCAACATATTGTTTCTCATCATAATGTTCACGAATCCGTTGATAAAGTTCATCTGGAACACGTTTTGTTGGGATTAATGTCACATGCTCCGCCAACTCTAAGGCTACCTTTTCAGCTTCTGTATAAAATTCACACTTGTAATATCTCTACATAAATTCATTTTAATCCATTCAAGTAAAAGCTGGAAAATTCACTTATAAATAAATTCCATTAAATAAAAATAATTTTAATTGTTGACAAATTAAGATATATTGATTACACTAGTATATAATTTAATAAGACTTATCAAGAGTGGTGGAGGGATAGGCCCTTTGAAGCCCGGCAACCGGTTTTTATTATACGGTGCTACATCCTACAGCTTTTGCTGAAAGATAAGAACTTGCTCACGTGACCTCTTTCAGCTAAAGAGGTTTTTTTTTCAAAGTTTTTTCAGCCGTACTTTTTCGGCCATACATTTTCAGCTGTGGCTTTCCAGCTATACTGTTCCAGCTGTAGAAGTATTTACAATTAAATAAGAAAGAACTCTTATCAAGAGAGGTGGAGGGATGGGCCCTGTGAAACCTCGGCAACCTTCAGATGAATTCTGAAACGGTGCTACGTCCTGCGCTCGACCTTTCGAGGGATAGATGAGGGGGAAATCAAATTCGAACACTTCCCTTTCATCAACAAGATGCAAGGGATTTTTTATATCACTATTATTTTACAAGGGAGAAGATAAAATGACGAACAAAAATTTAAAGTTTGACACATTACAAGTTCATGCAGGCCAAGAGGCAGATCCAACTACAGGTTCACGAGCTGTACCAATTTACCAAACAACATCCTATGTGTTTGACAGTGTAGAACACGGTGCAAATTTATTTTCCCTAAAAGAAGAGGGAAATATTTATACAAGAATTATGAATCCAACGACAGATGTTTTTGAAAAAAGAGTAGCAGCACTTGAAGGTGGAATTGGGGCACTTGCATTAGCATCTGGTTCTGCTGCTATCACCAATGCTATTTTTAATATCGCGGGAACTGGCGATGAAATCGTTTCAGCAAGTACCCTATATGGTGGAACATACAACCTCTTTACAGCCACCTTACCAAAATTTGGTATCACAACTACTTTAGTTGACTCAGATGATCCAGAAAATTTCCGCCACGCCATTACAGATAAAACAAAAGCTTTGTTCTTGGAGACGATTGGAAATCCGGGAATTAATTTAGTGGATATTGAAAAAGTTGCAGAAATCGCACATGAACATAACATCCCACTTATTGTAGATAATACATTTGGAACACCTTACCTCATTCGACCAATCGAATATGGGGCAGACATTGTCGTTCACTCTGCCACTAAATTTATCGGAGGACATGGTACTTCTATTGGAGGAATTATCATTGATTCTGGAAAATTCAATTGGAAGGATAATGAAAAGTTCCCTGAATTCAATCAACCAGATAATAGTTATAACGGAATTGTCTATGCAAAAGATGTAGGTGCTGCTGCTTTTATCACGAAAGCAAGAGTACAATTACTTCGAGACACAGGGGCTGCAATTAGTCCATTTAATTCCTTTTTATTTATACAAGGATTAGAAACACTTTCCCTACGTATAGAGAAGCATGTAGCAAACACAAAGGAAATCGTCGCATTTTTACAGAACCATCCACATGTATCATGGGTGAATTATCCCAATTTAGAGGACAGTAAATACTATGATCTTGCCAAAAAATACTTCCCAAATGGGGCTGGCTCCATCTTTACGTTTGGTATAAAAGGTGGCATAGAGGAAGGAACGTCATTTATCGAGTCACTTGAATTATTTTCCAACTTAGCCAATGTCGCGGATGCGAAATCATTAGTCATCCATCCAGCAAGTACGACACATGCCCAATTAAATGAGGAAGAACTTGCCCAAGCCGGTGTTACACCAGATATGGTGCGAATTTCTGTCGGGATTGAAGATGCAGAAGATTTAATAAGAGACATCGACCAAGCACTCCATAAAGCAGTTGAAACTTCCGGTCAAACTGTCAAAAATTAAAAGACTAAAATAAAACGCACGAACATTCGACCACTCAAATACTCGAATGCTCAAAATAAAAAGAGAAGGAACGGAATACCTAGCAAAGGATTCCGTTCCTTTTTTATTAAAACCTCTACTATCTATATAAAAAAGCTCTCCCTTCTAGCATGCCAATAATGGCTGGAAAAGGAGAGCTTGTCTATTATTCTATCATTTTATTCAGTCAACCATTCGTCGATGACCTCTTTATTTTCTTCAATCCATTTCTTTGCCCCATCAATAGGCTTTTCAGCTTCTGCGACATAACTCATTAATGATCCGATTTGGTCATCATCCATTTTCCAGTTTTTTAACCACTCTGCTACTTCTGGATGATCATCGGCAAAGCCTAATCGGGTAGCATGGTGAATTTTCTCAACACCACCATACACTTCTTTTGGATCTTCTAAATATTTTAAATCTACTTCAGAAAATACACGGTGCGGACTCCATAAGGGAGAAACAATTGGTTTTTCTTCTTTAATTGCTTCCTTAATCTCTGTAATCATCGCCGGTTCTGAACTTGGTAATAGTTCTAATTCTAGATCATATTCTTCAATTAAGTCTTCTGTTACTTCCATTGTTCCAGCACCTGGATCGAACCCAACAATCGATTCTTCAAACATTTCTTTGTTATCATTTAACTCAGTAACACTATCTATTTCCACGTAATCTGGCACAACTAATCCCACTTTGGCATTATCATACCAAGTTTCTTCCGAGATATGAACCGTATCCTGATACTGTTTTTTATAGTTCGCATCTTGAATTGGTAGCCATACCTCTAAACCAACATCAAGCTCGTCATTTTCTAGTGCAGCCATAATTGTTCCCATGTCTAATAGATGTAATTTTACGTCATATCCTTTTTCTTCTAAAATAAGTTTCCACATATTGGATACGGCAATATTCTCTGCCCAATTAATTTGTCCGATATCAATTGTCTTTGCTTCTTCTTGTCCACTACTATTATCTCCACTAGTCTCATCATCGGAACTACATGCAGATAATGATGCTAAAACCAATATTCCTAACACAACTACTGTAACAAAATTCCTTAACTTGAAAATAATAAAAACCTCCATAAAATTTTAGTGATTTTCTGGATCCTTCGGTAAGAATTCGTATATTTCTCCACTACGAATACTTTTTACTAATCGCTTTAACCAATGATAATATTTTTTGGATTGCTCTAATAATTGATATTTTTCTTTCGCATCTTCTCGAATAACAGAAGAAATCGATTTATCTTCCATGACATTCTTTAATAAAACCTCTGCCTCATTAATGGCAGATAAATTCGTATTCGCTTCCCGCATCCACATTTGGCAAAAATAAGAGATAAATGAATTAAAAAAGTCTTTTTCAGCAATATAATTATGTTTTCTTGACCCACGTTGAAAAACCTTTTTCACCATTTCAATTTCTTGTAGTTTGCGAACACCGGTACTCATACTTGGTTTACTCATCCCAAGCTCATCACGCATTTCATCCAATGTCATTGCATCTTTAAAATACATGGTCGCATATAGCAAGCCTGTGGAAGGAGTAACACCATATAGATCCATTGTTTCTGAAATAGCACTAATCACAATATTTTCTGCTTCCTCTATTGTTTCCAGTGCTTGATCATTGTTGGAAAGGTTCATTTGTGCATCCCAGCCATTCATTCATTTAGTTTGTTAAATTTTTTCTTAACAATGTTTATATTATCGTATATAAGTAATATGTCAAATGTTTTTTAGCAAAATATATACGAAAACTCCAATAACTCATGTTCAATATGGCTTATATCAAAAAAGTAATCCCATTTTGACAATCTATTTTCTTTGTGTTAGATTAATTATGTTCAAAACGTTAAATTTTTTCTTAACAAACTTAACGAAAGTGAGGGGTTCATTTGGACATCAAAAAACAATACATTAATGGCGAGTGGATTTTATCAAACTCCAATCAAACGAGAGAGATTATGAATCCATTTAATAAAGAAGTGGTTGCTGTTGTAACGGAAAGTGATCGAACAGACGCCAAAGCAGCTATTCAAGCAGCAAGAGATGCATTTGATCACGGAGAATGGCCAACCATGACTAGTGCAGAACGTGGTGCAATCGTTCAAAAAATCGCAGAACTTATTCTTCGTGATAAAGAAGAACTTGCTTACTTAGAAACATTAGATACTGGAAAAACATTGGAAGAAAGCCGCTGGGATATGGATGATATTGCCGGTGTATTTCAATATTATGCCGACATTGCAGATAAAAATGGTGGAGAAATCATTGACTCCCCTATTCCGAATTCCGAGAGTAAGGTAGTTTATGAACCTGTTGGGATTTGTGGGCAAATTACACCATGGAACTATCCGCTTTTACAAGCATCATGGAAATTAGCACCAGCACTTGTTGCAGGAAACACATTAATTATGAAACCAAGTGAAATTACACCGCTAACTACCATTAAAACATTTGAATTAATGGAAGAAGCAGGTGTTCCAAAAGGTGTTATCAACTTAGTACTTGGACCTGGTAACACAGTTGGTGCGGAGCTATCAGAGAACACGGATGTTGACCTCATCTCCTTTACAGGTGGAATTGAAACAGGAAAGACAATCATGCGTGCAGCAACAAGTAATGTGAAAAAAGTTGCACTAGAACTCGGTGGGAAAAATCCAAATATCATTTTCGCGGATGCAGATTTTGATATTGCGGTTGATCAAGCATTAAATGGGGTATTTTTCCATGCTGGACAAGTTTGTTCTGCTGGAACAAGGGTTATTGTGGAAGAAAGTATTCATGATGAATTTGTCAAAGCATTAGTTGACCGAGTGAAAAACATCAAAATCGGTAGTGGCTTTGATGAGGATACTGAAATGGGACCACTAATTTCCAAAGAACACTTACAAAAAGTAATGGACTATGTAAACAAAGGAATCGAAGAAGGAGCAACAGTTGCCATTGGTGCAAAACAACCAGAAGATGCAGCTTTACAAGATGGCTTTTTCTATATGCCAACGATTTTAACAGACTGTACAACAGATATGTCTGTCGTACAAAATGAAGGTTTTGGCCCAGTGATTACGATAGAAAAATTCTCCACAGAAGAAGAAGCTATTAAACTAGCAAATGATTCTATCTATGGACTTTCCGGTGGAGTTTGGACGAAAGACATTGCCAAAGCAGAACGTTGTGTCGCAAAAATGCGCATGGGTACTGTTTGGATCAATGACTTTAATATCTACTTCCCACATGCACCATGGGGTGGTTACAAACAGTCCGGATTTGGTCGTGAATTAGGTAAAACAGGCCTGGAAGAATATCAAGAACAAAAACATATCCTATTAAACAAACAACCAGAACCTAGTAATTGGTTCGGATTTTCTGATAAAAAATAAGTACTACATACTGGAGGAATTACAATGGGTTTAAATATGAAAGTCGAACATTTGCACACATTTCAAGAGTTTGAAATGCCAACAGCTATTAAGCACGGAATCGGTGCAATCAAACATGTTGGAGACGAAGTGAAAAAATTAGGTGTTACAAAAGCTCTCTTAGTAACAGACCCTGGCATTTATAAAGCAGGCATCACAAAACCAGTAGAAGAATCTTTAAAAGCAGCTGGCATAGAGGTTGAACTATTTAATAAAGTAGAAGCAAACCCACCTGTTCGCTCTGTTGGAGAAGGTTCGAAATTATATAAAGATACAAACTGTGATGGACTTGTTGCAGTTGGTGGCGGAAGCTCCATGGATACGGCAAAAGCAATCGGTGTAGAAATTGCTCATAATGCATGTGTATTAGAATATGAAGCAGCTGAAGGTAAAAAACCTTTAGAAAAACGTATTCCACCATTAACAACAATTCCAACTACTGCTGGAACTGGTTCAGAAGTAACACAGTGGGCAGTTATTACGGATGAAGAACGTGAATTTAAATTTAACACAGGTGGACCTTTAATTGCAGCACACTTAACGATTATTGACCCAGAACTACATGTAACCATGCCACCACATGTTACAGCAATGACTGGTGTAGACGCATTAGCACATGCAATTGAATGCTATACAATGCATTATGCACAACCAATTACAGATGCTGTTGCACTTTTAGCAATGGAATATGTTGCAAAATACATCCGCCGTGCATTCGCTGATGGTGGAGATATCGAAGCACGTTATGGAATGGCACAAGCAGCAATGCTCGCAGGACTTTCTTATGGTAGTGCTTCAGCAGGGGCAGCACATGCGATGAGTCAAACACTTGGTGGAATCATTCCGGTTGCACATGGTCAATGTGTAGCAGCAATGATGGGACCAGTAATGGAATATAACTGGAAAGGTCATCCAGATAAATTCGCACGTATTGCAAAAGCAATCGGTGTAGATACAGCAAATATGACAACAGAAGAAGCTGCAAAAGCTGCTGTTAACGAAGTATACAAACTAGTAGAAGACTTAGAAATTCCTAGTTTAGAAGAACAAGGTGTATCACCAGACATGATCGAACGCCTTGCAAAAGAAGCAATGAATGACCCACAAACAATTGGAAACCCAAGAGATTTAACGGTAAAAGACTATGAGTGGATCTACAAAAGATGCTTTAACTTAACACCGAAAACAGTATAATTAGGATTGGAAAGGTTGCCGGTAGCACCGGCAACCTTTTTTTCCTGTTCAATTACAAGCATTCATCCATATGTTTTTGCTTTCTTTTTCAACCTACTTTACCACATCCCTACGACCTTTCTTCAGCTTCAGGTGCACATCTTTTTTATTCCCCAATTTACATCCAACAGTTAAAGCAATTTTGTGTAAACCCATCATAAATAACCCTGCCGCAACTTGATCATATTTTGTATGAAATGGTGCTGGAAGTATGGAAGTAGATGTTTCAGGAGGTAAACATACATGTTCACTAAGTTCTGCTAATAACGGATTACTTGCCCCTTCCAACCAGGCACTAACAATGAAAAATAAACAGGCTGGCGTGACGAGAAGCACACTTTTAAAGGCATATTTTTTCATATTTTTTTTGGAAAGTCGCGCCACTCCATCTGGAGATATAATCGGCCACCAGGAGCGAAGAGAAAGTAAAAATAATCCAATCATATATCCATTTTGTATGAATGGATACTGGGAGATACTTCCGATAATTGGTGGAAAATGATATATAAATAACAGAAATGCAAATCCATACAACGAATAGATTGGTGGAAATAGTTTTCCTACTTTTTTAACAAGGGGAGTGTTTACGATTGGATGATATAAAAGAAAAGGAATTCCAAGTAATAAAAGAGGTGGAACGATAAAGAGGAATATACTCATGTGAATCATATGAAAACTGAAAGATAGATTACTAATCGCAAGAATCGGACTTCCATATAAGAAATAAAGTAAACTCATCCCTAATAAAAAATAAGCAGATTGCGTATAAAATTGCCTTTTCCACGTCCTGTCCTTCATCTCATTTGAAGTTTTCATATGCCAAAAGAGTCCGTATCCATACAAACAAACGATACCTACAATCAACCAAAGTAACGGAATATTCCACGTCGCCTCACCTAAAAGTAAGGTGATCATCAAAATTGATCCCTCCATTTAAAAAGAACCATCCTCACATATGTATGATTACATCGGATGTTTCATTCCAGTTTTTCCATTCAACCTCCCTCTCTTTAGATCTTTGTACGTGATTTTTAAAAAATCTCACATGCAAAATAACGGGAAATTTTGTTGGATTCATTGACAGTAGGAACTATTTTTTGTACGATTACCTCAAGTAGAATAGAGGAGATGAGATGAGCATGAGCGTTCAGTTTAGTGTAGAAGAGAAAGGTTTTTTTGGAGAGTTTGGTGGAAGTTATGTACCAGAAGATTTACAGAAAGTTCTCGCCCAGTTGGCAGAAACATTTGAATCATGTAAAAATGATCCTGATTTTCATAGTGAATTGATGTATTATTTAACCGAATATGTTGGTCGGGAAAATCCATTAACATTTGCGAAAAATCTTACCAAAAAAATCAGTGGAGCCAAGATTTACTTGAAACGTGAAGATTTAAACCATACTGGTGCACATAAAATCAATAATGCAATTGGGCAGATTTTATTAGCCAAACGTATGGGAAAAAAACGTATTATCGCTGAAACAGGTGCAGGACAACACGGTGTAGCAACAGCAACAGCCGCTGCAATGTTTCATTTACCATGTACGGTTTATATGGGTAAAGTTGATGCCAAGCGTCAAGCACTGAATGTATTTCGAATGGAATTACTTGGTGCAGAAGTGATTGCCGTTGATAAAGGGGAAGGCCGATTGAAAGATGCTGTTGATGAAGCACTTCAAGACCTTGTTGAAAATGCAGAGGATACCTTTTATCTTATCGGATCTGTAGTAGGCCCACACCCATATCCGTCTATCGTCAGACATTTTCAAGCCATCATAAGTGAAGAATCGAAACGTCAAATGTTAAAAAAGGAAGGCAAACTTCCCACAGCCGTTGTAGCTTGTGTAGGTGGAGGCAGTAACGCGATTGGAGCGTTCGCCCATTATATCGATGACCCGAGTGTTCGATTGATCGGGGTCGAACCAGCTGAAGCAGCTTCTTTAACAAAAGGAAAACCAGCCGTTCTCCATGGATTTAAAAGTTTTACATTAGTAGATGAAAATGGGCAGCCAAGTCCTACTCATTCCATTGCAGCAGGACTCGACTATCCAGGAATCGGGCCGGAACATAGTTTTCTAAAAACAAGTGGACGCGCCGAATATATTACCATATCAGGCGATGAAGCACTTGATGCTTTTCACGAATTATCTCAAACAGAAGGAATTATCCCAGCTTTGGAAAGTTCACATGCCGTAGCATATGCAGTCAAACTGGCAAAAGAATTAGATAAAGAAGATAGTATTATCATTAATTTGTCAGGGCGCGGGGATAAAGATGTTGCCCAAATATATGAAATGAAACAAAATTAATTTGTAAGGAAAGGAACCAATTTATTTGGCTCCTTTCCTTTTTCGGTATTTTGGTGTGGGATATCAGGATTTGAGCACACTTACCGGGATTCCGGTGCATATATCGGGATTCCTGCACATATATCGGGATTCCTGCACATATATCGGGATTCCTGCACATATATCGGGATTCCAGCGCAGATATCGGGATTCCAGCGCAGATATCGGGATTCAGAGCAACATATCGGGATTCCAGCGCAGATATCGGGATTCAGAGCAATATATCGGGATTCAAACGCAGATATCGGGATTCAAGCATATATATCGGGATTCCTGCACACATATCGGGATTCAGAGCAATATATCGGGATTCAGAGCAACATATCGGGATTCAAGCGCATATATCGGGATTCAAACGCATATATCGGGATTCAAGCACACTTATCGGGATTCCAACGCATATATCGGGATTCAAGCACATATATCGGGATTCAGCACGATATATCGGGATTCAGGCAAATATATCGGGATTCAGCACGATATATCGGGATTCAGAGCAATATATCGGGATTCAAACGCACATATCGGGATTCAAGCGCATATATCGGGATTCCAACGCACATATCGGGATTCCGAAGTGGGGCAATATAGGTGAAGTGTCATTCTTTGTTTTTTAATTTTTTTGTTAGTAAGTATCTTCTACCTTTGTTTTTGCCAATTGATTCGAAGTTTTTTTCAAGTATATTTTTTACTATATACGGGGATTTTACTTGTAAAAATTCCCTTGCTTCTTTATTGGAAATAACGTCCCCTATTAATAATTGATAGTCATTTAATGCTAAAAGGTGTGCATCGGCTGCGGTATGACTACATTTTAAACAACACCATTTTCTATTTTTTCTTTTCATTGGCACCGCACCACAATTTGAGCAAAATACTCCTTTTATAAGATCAGATAGACTTACATTGAATTTTTCCATTACATTTTCTTTTTTTGGTTTGTGCATCGTTAATAATTTTCTAGCTACTTTTTTTAAATCATTGAAATTTTCAAGAACAACTGGCAGTGATTCTGCGGTCTCCTTTATAGAAAAAGGTAAATGATTGGCGTGGGTGATTTCTTTTGGAATTGTATAATGGGAAGAAGCGGATTTAATAATTGTGCTTGGGAAGCTAATACAAGATAATGTTATTATGGGAAAATTTAACCAGGGGAATTTTCCGTGGAGGCGGAGTTTTTGTAATTCGGCCTGTGCTACTGGATTGGGAAGGCCTTCCTCTTTTTCGTTATCACCAATTCGGGTAACTTGTCCATTCTCACCAAAAATAACGGTCCCATACCAGTTTTTTACCTCAACAACAAAAATACACTTTGTACAAAGAATCAGCTTATCAATCTGAAAAAATCCATTATGATCAACAAAACGTAAATCATGTAAAACAATAAATTTAGTAGGATCCAAAAACTGTAATCGATATGCAACTTTTCTTTCGCCAATCACCCCTGTCCGTTTCTTTCTATACTCAATAAAAATTTTGTCCTTTGATGGATGAGCCTGAATTAAACGTTGATTCAATACGTTGATTTTTATAAGCTCTTCTTGATAATTCATTGTTTTCATTTTAACTAGGTTCACTCCTTATAAAGTTTATACCTAAATAATTCGACAAGATTATCTCAAATCCTCTAAAAAAACTAACTTTAAATTTTGTTTAAAAAATCATTTCTATTTTTGTATAATCCCCTTATTTTCTCGGTGAAATATGATTTTCTTGAATAGTTTATCGGTGTTTCGCATGAATATTAGGCTTTTTAAACAAGATTATACTCCATCATAAGGTAAAAAGAGTGTTTCAAATTCATAATGATTTGCTTCGGAATTATTTAATTCAGACTGATTGTGCATTTTTTCGAGTTCATTCTATTTCCTTTTACCTACTTCATATTCGTTTACAATGTTAAAAATATAATAGCAGATATGATTTAAATTATTAGTCGGATGAAAATATTTTAAGTATCGTAAAATCCAAACCCAAAATTTTCCACCTTCTTATAATGATTCACCCATACAATAACTTTTTCGGTTATTACGTTTTGTTTACAAATATCCATTTCAAATGTACATTTAATATATACTTTTCACCAAAAAACGTATTGGAATATCGGGTTTGTGCAGCAGATATATCAGGATTTCGGCGCATATATCGAGGAAGGAGACAGCAAGAGATGCAACTACTAAATGAACCACTGATACTTGTTTTCGTTATTTTATGTTTAGGATCATGGATTGGGCAAATTAAATTAAAAGGACTTAGCTTAGGTTCAGCTGGAGTGCTGCTTATAGGAATGATTTTTGGACATTTTGGCTATCAAGTATCACCAATTATCCAAGACTTTGGGTTAAGTCTTTTTATCGTTGCAATCGGCCTTCAAGCAGGTCCGCGATTTTTTCGAATGATTCGATCAAAAGGTGCCATTTTTGGAATAATCGCATTGGTTATTGTACTTGCCGCTGGTATCACAACAATTATCGTAACGAAAGTTTTTCAAATTTCCCCTGCATTAAGTGTTGGTTTAATGTCTGGAGCATTAACAAGCACACCAGGACTCGCTGCTGCACTACAAGCAACGAATGACCCACTTGCATCTGTCGGGTATGGGATTGCCTACCCATTCGGAGTACTTGCGGTCGTATTATTTGTTCAACTTCTACCCCGCTTCACAAAGGTAGATTTAAAAAAGGACTTACAAGAAGCAAATGATCCCATTAAAACAAATCTCTCACCAGAAATGGCAAAAGTAGTCGTTACCAATCCTACACTTCATAAAAAAACACTAAAACAACTTAAACTTCATAAAAATTCCATTGTCATCAGTCGTGTGATTCGTAATAAGCAAACCATGATTGCATTAAGTGATACAGTCATTTTATTAGGTGATAAATTGGTAGCTATTGGGGAAAAAGAAAAATTAGATAAATTTACCGATTTCATTGGAGAGAAAATCGAAATGGACCTTGAAAACCCAGACAATATCCATTTACGAAAAATTACGGTTGAAGCGGAAAATGTGATTGGAAAAACCTTAAAAGAACTGAAACTCCGAAGAAAATACGGCGCAACCGTCACAAGGATTGTTCGAAATGGCATTGAATTAAGGCAAAATCCAAACATGCCATTAATACGTGGAGATGTGCTTACCGTAGTTAGTACAGAGGATAGACTTGAAGAAATAGAGAAATTTTTTGCTAAGAAAAAATTAACCGTTACAAATGTACACATCTTTTCGTTAAGCATAATTTTAATTGTAGGTATTTTACTAGGCATGGTCCCCTTTCACTTACCAGGCCTTGGAACCATCCAATTAGGAATTGCAGGTGGTCCTTTGTTTGTCGCACTGATTGTTGGCCACTTCGGGAAATTAGGACCAATTCATGTCCGTTATTACGGACCAGCAAATCATGTTATTCAAGAACTCGGACTTGTCTTATTTCTAGCCGGCGCAGGGACAATGGCTGGACAAGGTTTAGTAGAAGTCATCCAAACAGAAGGATTAAAGCTCGTTTTAGCCGGAATGATTATTACAATTTTACCAATTATTGTGGGATATCTTATTGCTAAAAGACTCTTTAAATTAAGTATTGTTCACGCTCTAGGTTCCCTTAGTGGTGGGATGACAAGTACGCCTGCGCTAGGTGCATTAAACCAATTAATTGATTCCGAAGACCCTGCCATTGCCTATGCTGCCGCCTATCCTTTCGCCCTTATATTTGTAGCTGTTGCATCCCAGTTGGTTGTCTTTTTCTTGTAAATATATTCATCAAATAGAAATCCAAAATGGAAATAGACATTTTGAGATTTTAATAGAAGATTTAAAAATGCGAATAAATCCGAACGTTCATCTAAGAACGCTCGGATTTATTTATGGATTATATCTTTTGTCCCAGCCTCTTTTAATAGCATTATTGTTTTTCTATTGATTGTTCTCCTAAAATTAAATATGCTAACTTTTTTTCTGGGATACTATTGTATTCTTTTCGTTTAAATAAATAAAATCCAAACCCTAGTAGTATCCAAATGACAAGAGCAATTAGTGATTCTTTTCCAAGAAATGCTGGTGACCCTGGAATTAACAATAGACTAATAAATATTAAACTAATGATGGAACCAATAAGAGAAATGAGTTTTTTCCATGGTGCTACTGCCTCTTTCGTTGCATCTTGTACATCTTTTTTGGACCATTTAAATAAAACAAATGCCGTATAGCAAGTATAAAAATAGGCAATCGAAACACCAATAGATGACATATCTACTACCCAAGTTAATACCTCCCGACCAAACCACGGTGCTGTCATGGCAACGACAGCCGTAAATATAATCCCCACATATGGTGTATTATATTTTGGATGTAATTTAGAAAAAGCAGCTGGAATCACCTTCGCACGTGACATCGCAAATAATAATCTACTAGTAGAAAGGATGAATCCATTTAATCCTGTAAAAATCCCCATCGATAAAGCAACAACTAAAATAACGATCCCTGTTGTTCCTAATAAATTTTGTAAGGCAAATCCTGTCCCCCACAAATGTTGCTCATTCACTAAATTTAACCATGGTTCTGCCATTGCCGTTGCAATAATCATTAAACTATATAGTACAAACGCAGCTATCATGGCGAAAATAATTAAACGAAATGCTTTCTTTGATGAAAAATTAAACTCTTCTGCTGCTTGTGGGACATTATCAAAACCAACATATGCCCACGGTGCAATCGCAACAATGGAAATAATAGCTGCAAAACTCGTTACCTCTGTATTAAAAGCGGGTTTCATATTTGCTAAACTTGTATCAGGAGAAATCCCTACGAAAGCTGTGATGGCCACAACGCCAACAACCATTACCACACAGAAAATAAATTGCATACTTCCTGTTAATCCAGATCCTCTAATATTTAAATATGCAAAAACTGCCAATAAAACAGAAGCAATGATCACTTCTGTAAAATAAACATCCCAGCCAGCTAGTTCGTACATATGAAAATGTTGAATAAATGCTGGAAACACATACTTAAACATGAGGGCAAATGCTGATGCATTTAACGCAACGATACCAATATATCCTAAAGAAAGAAACCATCCAGAAATAAAGGCATGTTTTCTTCCCAAACTAATAAAAGCATATGCGAATTCCCCGCCTGATACAGGGAAACTTTTGATTAGAAATCCATAACTAACCGCAATTAACATCATTAGAAGTGCACCGATTCCAAATCCAATAATTACTCCTAAAGGTCCTGCAGTAGACATCCAGTTCGTAGGTTGAACAAAAGCACCCCAACCAATAGATGATCCAAGGGCAATTGCCCATACCCAATGAGCTTTTAGTGACTTTTGTAATGTCTTTCGCTCTTCCATATAAACTCCCCTTCAATTTCACATTGAAAAATATACATTTTCTATCATAAAGTAGTATTCTGTCATATTCAATCATGTCCGTACCAGTTGAATACCATAAAAAAAAGCCTGCCAAATCCAATGGCAAACCCTTTAATTACTTTTTCTGGACAATTTAATGTGAAAAGAATACATATCCGCCCGATAGAAAGCATTCTCAAATTCAACAAAATGGCCATGAATATCGGTAATTTTCCGTTGGGCATTAAGAACATGAGAAGAATCCGGAATATGTAGAAGCTTTGCATCAACCTCTGTTGGTGCGATTGATTTAATAACTTGATCTGCTTCAAATGTTTTTACACCTAACTCACGCTCTAATAATTCATAGAATGCTTCCTTATTTAAATCATATTTAATCAGCTTGTTTCCAACATGTACCGGATAGTAATGATTTTCAATTCCAATTGGTACTTGATTCGCAAATCGTAATCGCTTGAAATGATATGCTTCATCCAATCCAGTAATCTTCTTTAATGGATCAGTAAGTAAAACCGTTTCTGACTTTAGTAATTTCGCACCTGGCTTCATTCCCATTCTTTCAACCGTTTCATTCGTACTACTTAAATTACCAAGCCAATCATTAATGGGTTTTACAGCAATAAATGTGCCTCTTCCATGTCTTTTCTCCAATACACCTTCATGTACCAATTGTGCAATACTTTGTCTTACTGTACTCCTACTAACATAAAATTCATCCATCAATTCCCGTTCACTAGGAATTTTGTCTGTATACTCTTCAGTAAATATCCTCTCCTCTATTTTTTTCTTCAACTGAAAATGAAGCGGAATAGAGTTGGTGTAATTTAACGGCATGACTTCACTCCTCGAAGTATCTATGTATGATGAATGGGAATCACAAATCATAAATAATATTTTATTAATTCTATATTAACTATTATTTATTATCTTTTCCATTCCATTTTATATATGAAAAAAGATATTAGCTTCCCACGCAGAGTTGGTACCCTCATTTAAAATTTTTCACTATATGGCCTAGGAAAATACCAATAGGGGACTAACAGCCATAACCTGTGATAATAGTTTATATTCTTCTATTATATATCATCATATTTTATTACAGGTAGAAAAGACATTTACCATATTCCCACATAAAACAAATTACTGCTCCTTTATTCTTAACGAATTTAGGTAAATATCTAAAAATTCCCAAATAAAACCTTTCAATTTAATGGTTTGTCGATTATAATAAGGATTAACAGGCGTTGAATGAACAGTCATTCATTAATAATAGGGGTGATTATGATGGAAAAAGTAAAATTGGTTAGTGAAAATGGTGTATCGACAATTACTTTAAATCGGCCTGACAATTATAATGCACTAGATGTAGAAACATTAATTCAGTTGTTAGATATTATCGAAACTGTTGAAGAAAATGAAGATCAAATTATCGTGATAACTGGTTCTGGAAAAGCATTCAGCGCCGGTGGAGACATCAATATGATGGAAAAAATTCATGACAATAAAAAATTCGATGAACTAATGGATTCCATCGAAAAAATGACATTAAAATTATACATGATGCCAAAACTAGTCATTACTGCAGTGAATGGGTCTGCAGCAGGATTAGGGATGAGCCTTGCGTTAAATTCCGATTATATCGTAGCACAAAACGAAGCAAGATTTGGTATGCTTTTTGCAGGAATTGGCCTTATTCCCGATGGTGGTGGCCACTTCTTCCTAAAAGAACGTCTTGGCACACATCACGCTAAACAATTTATCTGGAGCCTGGAACAAGTAAAAGGTGAAAAAGCAAAAAAACTTGGATTTGTCGATCTTCTAACAGATGAAAATGCAGCAGATGCAGCCCACCAGCTAGCCAAAAAATTACAACATGCACCATTACAAGCGATGATAGAATCCAAAATGATTTATCATGGAAAACAAAAAGAAGAATTACGATCCCTCTTACAACAAGAAAAACACAGCCAGTTAAAAATGCGAAACACAGAAGATCACAAAGAAGGAATACGAGCCTTTTTAGAAAAACGGAAACCTGTTTTCCAGGGAAAATAATAGAACACCATAACGGGAGACACGTATAATTAAAACGCGCCTCCCCTTTTTCATTTTCGTATGTGTTGGTTTAAAAAGGAGCAGCATTCGGGCGTGGATATCGGGATTCGGAGCATTATATCGGGATTCAAGCACATATATCGGGATTTAAGCACAGATATCGGGATTCAGATACATGGAAATGTTTCATTGTCTGCATAAAATGAGGACTTCACCCCCACGGGTAAAGTCCCATCAGCGTATTACAAAATTCTCGGTATAGTAAGGAGTTTTTTCATCATCAAATGCAACACCAATCGCAAGGAACTGATAGTCTCGATGCAATATATTTTCCCGATGGCCAAGTGAATTCATTAATCCTTCATGTGCGAAAATGCTACTCATTTGACCTGAGGCAATATTTTCTCCGGCGCCTCGAAACGCTATCCCATCCCTTTCCATCCGGCCAGAAGGGGATAGTCCTTGTTGGTTCGTGTGGTTAAAATAATGATTCTCTGCCATATCTGCACTATGACTGCGAGCGGTCTGTCTAACACCATCATCCCAATTCAAAACAGATAATCCGTGAGTTACTCTTTCGGCATTCGTTAAATCAAATAATTGATATTCGAATCCCTCTTTCAATTCTCCACTAGGTTCTCCAAACATTCCCTCTTTCCTGTTCTCCAGCTCTTCAGAAATAATTTGAATCGCTGTTACGGAATTATTTTCATGTTTATCATAAAAAATTGTCACGTAATTTTGATCGATTAAAAATGTGTCAAATTCTCCATCATTTTTCACCCGATAGTTCACATGTCCTTTTTGGATACCTGTAAGGGCTTCAGGTAATTGATTTTGAACATCTTTTTTAGATGTGCCAATTTTTATATCATAAGTGGATACGATTAAGTCTTGATTTGTATATAACCCAGCCACATCATTAGCATTATCATATGCCACCATGAAAAAGTTATGGTAATTTTCATGGTAAGTTGTCCAGTCCACTCCATATTCATTGAAAGAAGATCGTTTCGGTTTCCCTGTTTGTGTTTCCACTTGATCCCGATAATCACCAATTTCTATATTATGAACAGAAAATGACTGTTCTGCTGGAGCATCTAATTCTGGCTTCTCTGGTTTGGGTTGCTGTTGTTGTTCATCATTTCCCTTTTCTTCGAATATACTATTAAATAATTCCTTTGCACCTTCCTGAACTGCCACGATTCCCTGCTTCACTTTCGGATTATCTTTTATCTTATTTATATCTGTCTGAATTTCATCAATTACACCCGTTACACCTGATTGTTGATAAGTATTTCCATAGAAAAACCAAAATAGTCCTAGAATGAGTACGATAACAACAATCTTACGCAAAAAACGCATATTCTCACTCCCATTTATGTTGGGCCTTTTTCTTTATTTTAGGGCACATCCTCTAAAAAATAAACTTTTAATATACTTTATGTAAATGGAAAGTGTATGAAAAGGCTCCATTATTAACCAATCCTCTTCCATAATACTCTCCCTTATGAAAACAAAAAACACTCTACTGAAAGAGTGCTTTTATCTCAACATTGCCTATGTCACCATGTTCTATTCTAATTCAAAAATTTTCCTTCCTATTTTTCTACCTTTTGCACTTTATTTTCTAACACTCCAACGTTTTCTACTTCAATACGCACGGTATCGCCATCTTTTAGAAATTGCTGTGGTTCCATAGCAAAGCCGACTCCATGTGGTGTACCTGTCATGATTACATCGCCTGGCTCTAATGTCATTAAATTCGATATAAATTCTACTAATTTTTGCACAGAAAAGACGAGATTCTCCGTGTTGGACTGTTGTCTTAGCTCACCATTCACATAGGATGAAATATTTAAACCGGACGGATTTTGCAATTCATCTGCTGTAACTAACCAAGGTCCCATCGGTGCTGCACCATCAACAGATTTTCCTTGCAACCATTGCGGAGTACGGCGCTGAATATCACGGTATGTAACATCATTACAAATCGTATATCCTGCTACATAATCCAATGCATTTTCTTGGTTCACATTTTTCGCCCTTTTCCCAATCACAAATGTAAATTCTGCCTCATAATCTAATTGCTCTGAAATGGGATGATGTGGGATATGATCTTCAGGGCCAATAATCGCATTTGCGAATTTCGCAAACAGCACTGGGTTTGTCGGTAATTCTCTACCCATTTCTAAAATATGCTCCCGATAGTTTAAGCCCACACATATAATTTTTTGGGGCTTCTGTACCGGTGCTTCCAAGCGCACGTCTTCCCTATTAAATATGAAAGGTGAAGAATCTTCCGCTTGTAATGCAAATTCAACCGCTTTTTTCGCATATTTTAAACTAGTTTGGCCCCCTTCTATAAATTCAACCATATCTTGTGGAATATACGCATTCGCAATTTCCTTTGCCCTTCCTTCTCCAACTTCTGTTAAATGTTGCACCAATGCAGCATGTAAATCTATAATTTTTTCATTCTCAAATGCCCCTACTGATTTTCTTTGCCCAATTGTAAATGTTACTAGTTTCATCGTAATCTCCTTTGTTTTCAAATTTTATTTAAAATGCTAAATTCCTAATCAACTTATTTCTCATTTCGAAGCTTAGCGTAACTTACCCTGTCTAAAAATGAAAGAGAGTTCGTAATGCCACAAAGATAAAACACTCTATCAAAAATATACTGAATTTTCCTGTATATAGCAAACATTCTATTAGTCTAGTTTTTCATACTCCCTATCCCAATCGAATATAAATAATCACAACCTTATTTTAAAAAATATCTATTTGACTTGGAGGAATTCCTATGAAAAGAAGGACAGGATTTCTTTATGATGAAAGTTATTTCTGGCATAATACTGGAAATGGTGCATTATCTTTGCCACCTGGAGGATGGATTCAACCAGACATCCATTCAGAAAATCCAGAAACTAAGCGCCGTTTTAAAAATTTATTAGAACGGAGTGGTTTAATGGATCAACTTTATCCACTGAAACCTCGTCCGGCAAGTTTAGATGCGATTCAACTTTTTCATAAAAAAGAATACATCGAAAAGGTCAGAGAATTAAGTGAAATTGGATATGGTGATGCTGGCGATGAGGCATTGGTTGGAAAGGGTTCTTATGAAATTGCCTTATTATCAGCAGGTGGTGCCATTACAGCTGTAGAAGCAGTTATGAATGGGAAAGTCGATAACGCCTATGCTCTCGTTCGTCCACCAGGTCATCATGCAGAAGCGGATTTCGGAATGGGATTTTGTTTATTTAATAATGTAGCGATTGCAGCCAAATATGCACGTAAATACCTACATATCGAAAGAATACTAATTCTGGATTGGGATGTACATCACGGAAATGGAACAGAATCCGCTTTTTACCATGACCCGCATACGCTTTTTATCTCTTTACATCAAGAAGAGAATTATCCATCTGGACGTGGAAAGGTAGAAGATACCGGAATAGGAAATGGAGAAGGATACAATATTAACATTCCACTCCCCGCTGGTACAGGAAATGCTGGATACCTACATGCTATGCAAGAAATAGTTGCTCCAGTAGCAGATCAATTTAAACCACAATTGATTCTCATTTCAGCCGGACAAGACTCGAGCATGTTTGACCCTTTAGGGCGTATGATGGTAACAGCAGATGGTTTTAGACAGATGACAGACTTAATGATAGAAATTGCTGACAAACATTGTCAAGGTAGATTCGTAGCTTGTCATGAAGGCGGATATAGCACAGCCTATGTCCCTTTCTGCTCACATGCCATTGTCGAGGAAATGAGTGGCAGCAAAACAGACGTAAAAGACCCATTTGTAGATGAAAAGAATATGCCAACAAATAAAATATATGATATTCAAAAAGAATATATTCATCAAGCAAAGGAAGCACAATCGAAATATTGGAATTTCTAAACGATTATAAAAACACAGGTTACAATACAAACTTACACAGTGCCAGGCCCCTAACCTTTTTTGGGGCCTGTGCTAATGGACGTAAAGATAAACAAACCCAACAAGAAGGATAAAAAATACCTTTTAGGATTGAGAAACTTCATACGGAATGAGTTCTTCATTCATGATTTCCTAATTATCTAAAGAATAATTTCTTCACATCTTTTTCTTCAAATCCTCAATGTCTTCCCTTTTCAAATGAGTTACCTTCACAATGATTTCAATGGGTAATTCTTCTTTTAACATTTCAAGCGCAACCTCTTTTTTCCCTTGCATAACTCCTTTTTCTATTCCCTTTTCTATTCCTTTTTCTATTCCCTTTTCCTCATACGAAATCGGAAGCTCCAAAATTCTATCCGCTTCATCCAATTTTTTTACCTCCTCCATTAATTTTTCCTCCTCTTCATCATTTAATTTTAAATATGTTTCAAAAAATCCATAGATTAATCGTTGTTTCGCTGGGTTTATCTCCATCTTAGCCATCATTTTCAAAAATTCTATTTTAACTTGAATCCGTTCTTTTTCAGTATACCCCATTTTACTTAACAGAGCTGCTGCTACGGGATTATCTGATGCAATATAATCTCGCCAGTTCTTCTTTCGTAAATGTAGTGTTAAAAAGTTAAAATTTAAGACATGAAAGAAAGGGAATTCCATCGTAAATTGGTCTTTTTCCCAGTTTTCTTCATAACTAAATACTGCGATTGGAATGATTGGTTTCCTATATTTGTTGTAAAGAAGACTAAAATAATGAAACATTCGTTCATGGAAATCTGTTTGTGATGAACTTTGTGGCTCGATGTGGACGATGATTACGGCATCTTCTTGTTTTAATTTTGCTTGCACGACAATATCTAGTCTACGAGTATCCCCTTCAATTAAATCCGTAAAAACTTCTTCTGATAGTGGGGTAATAGTTCGAAAGTCAATTATTTCATATACTTCAGGAAAAAACACATCTAAAAACTCTTGAAAAAAAGTGTAGATGACTTCTTTAAACAGTTGATCATGTTTGGTGTAAGTTTTTATCATTTCTTTCTCACGTACAAGTGTTGTACTTTTGTTTTGGGTACAATAATCATATTTAATTGGTACTTCAAGTATTGGTTGCATTTTCAGCATATCCTTCCTGGGGATTTGGTAGGAGAAATCACTAAGGTGTGTGTCTGATTACAGTATACAACAAATCACAAACAAGAACAAGTGTTCCCTTTAAAATTTTCCACTTTATTTTAATCCACCATTTCAATCACATATCTAGGAATGTAAACAGAGAGTTTCCTGCAAAGAAACACCGATAAAAAACACCGATTGGAGTAAATCCAATCGGCATTTTTCTATACCCATCTACCTGTTACAACTTTTTTACGTGTGTAAAAATATAATCCATCTTTACCGTTCGCATGGAGATCTCCATAGAAGGAATCTTTCCATCCTGAAAACGGGAAGAAAGCCATTGGTGCTGGTACCCCAATATTAACACCAAGCATGCCTGCATCGATGGTCTCGCGAAATGTCCGAACATTTCCTCCATCTTTTGTAAATATACAGGCTCCATTAGCAAATCGTGATTGATTGGTTAGTTCAACGGCTTCCTCAAGATTTTTCACTCGACAAATGGACAAAACTGGTGCAAAAATTTCATCTTGCCAAATTTTCATTTCATTTGTAACATGATCAAAAATCGTTGGTCCTACAAAGTAGCCATCTTGCTCTACACCTTCATCATTTCGTCCATCACGTACTAGTTTTGCTCCCTCCTTTACACCAGTTTCAATATATTGGAGTGTGCGTTCTTTATGTTGGTCACGAATAACTGGCCCTAAGAATACATCGTCGTTCAATCCATTCCCCATTTTAATTTCATTTGTCTTTTCAACCAATTGATTGATAAATTCATCTGCTATCGATTCTTCCACAGCTACAACAGAGCAAGCCATACAGCGCTCACCTGCTGAACCGAATGCAGCATTGACAATCTGAGTAGTTGCATTGTCTAAATTCGCATCTTTTAATACAATAGAATGGTTTTTCGCTCCTGCAAGTGCTTGAACACGTTTTAAATTTTCCGTTCCTCTCTTATACACATACTCTGCTACTGGTTGGGAACCAACGAAGGAAATCGCAGCTACTTGTTTATGATCCAGCAAACCATTCACAACATCATGTGCACCATGAACAATATTAAAAACCCCTTTCGGTAGCCCTGCTTCCTCTAGTAATTCTGCTAAGCGATTCGCAAGCAATGGTGTACGCTCAGAAGGTTTTAATACAAACGTATTTCCAGTTACAATTGCCATTGGAAACATCCAAGTTGGCACCATCATCGGAAAGTTAAATGGTGTGATCCCACCAATTACACCGATAGGATAACGATACATACCAGATTCGAGTTCTGTAGCAATTGATGATAATTGCTCACCCATCATTAATGAAGGTGCCCCTGCAGCGAATTCCACACACTCAATTCCTCTTAAAACTTCCCCATGTGCTTCTTTTAAACTTTTTCCGTTTTCAAGCGTAATTAATTCTGCCAACTCATCCCAATGATCAACAAGTAATTGGTGATATTTGAACAGAATACGAGCACGTTTTACGACAGGTACTTCTTTCCAAGTTTTAAATGTTTCTGCCGCTACATTTACAGCATCATCTAAATCTTCCTTTGTGGATACAGGAACACGCGCAATTACTTCTCCTGTTGCGGGGTTATAAACTTTTTCCGTTTGGTTTGTTTTCGCTTCTACCCATTCTCCACCGATATAATTATTCATCACTTTTGTTGCCATCGTCATTAAAAATTCCTCCGATCATTTATTTAAAAAGGTGCATTCTCATGGCATTTTTTATGTGATTTAAGTAAATTGTTCTTTCATTTTTTCTAATAGTAGGTTCCTAAATGGAAAAAATTACAATTTCACAAATGCCTTTTTAATCGTACTTACAATAAAGTCCAGTTCCTCATCACTAATCGTAAGTGGTGGACTAAGTGTAATTATATTGTTATAGCCAGCCACCGTATCACCATTTTTACTAATAATCAGCCCTTGTTCTTTACATAAACTGATAATTTTATCCACTTTGTCTTGAGATGCAGGTTCTTTTGTCTGTTTATTTTCGACCATTTCAATTCCCATTAAGAGACCTTTACCTCGAATATTGCCCACATATGGATGATTCTTTAAATCCTCCATTTTATCCAACAGTTTCTCGCCCATTACCTGAGAACGTTCCACAAGATTTTCCCTTTCAAAAATCTCAATATTTTTAAGTGCCACAGCACATGCTGCTGGATTCCCACCAAATGTATTCACATGACGGAGATGGTTGTAATCCTCCGACCCTTGAAACATTTCATAGATTTCTCTTCGTACTGCTGTTACCGATAGCGGTAGATAAGCACTTGTTATTCCCTTGGCCATTGTCACAATATCTGGTTTCACTCCATAATGTTGGAAGCCAAAACGCTCGCCAGTTCGACCAAAGCCACAAATGACCTCATCAACGATTAAAAGTGCACCATGTTTATCACAAATTTCTCTGACGCGTGGCAAATAACTTTCATGTGGCATAATGACCCCACCACCTGTGATAATTGGCTCCATAATAACGGCCGCAATGGTTTTATCCAGTTCCCAAGTCATCACACGATCAATTTCATCTGCACAAGCAAGACTTTGTTCCTCGATTGTCCCTTGATATGGACTTCTGTACATATCTGGTGGTGTCACATGAAGAAATCCTTGAGCTAATGGCTCATAGCGATACTTACGCTGTGCCTGACCAGTCGCAGCAAGTGCCCCCATGGAATTCCCATGATATGCTCGGTATCTGGAAATAAATTTATGCCTTTCCGGTTCCCCATTTTGCTGATGATATTGCCGTGCGATTTTAAATGCAGTCTCATTCGCTTCCGAACCACTATTGGAAAAGAAAAATACATAATCCCCGCCAAGCCATTCATTCAGCTTTTCACCTAGTTCAATTGCCGGAATATGACTTTGTGTCAACGGAAAATAGGGAAGTGTTTTCAATTGTTCGTAAGCCGCTTCAGCTAATTCTTCCCTACCATATCCAGCATTTACACACCAAAGACCAGCCATTGCATCTAAATATCTCTTTCCATTATTATCCTCAATCCATGCCCCATCTGCTTTTTGAATCACCATGGTTGCTTCTGGGTTATAGCGCCGCATGGCATGCCAAATATATTTCTCATCCTTACGTAATAAATCTTTTGACTTTGTTTCCATTTTCATCCATCCCCTCTCCTAATCTCACTCTAGAAATTGAAATAAATCCACACACCGCTTTTCTATGAAACATAAATGTTAATTATCAGATAAATCATATATTTTATAAAACAAATAATCATTAGACAAAATGTTAAAATCTATATTTAAACATTGTACAAAATGCGATAAAAAGACACTTCAAGGAGAAAAAGTTTTACAACTAGTTAACCTGCTATAATGGATGGTATTTTCCAGTCACTGCATCCACTGCCAGCATAAACTTGTCTTTAGTATCTGTATCACCTTCTACAATCCAGTAAGGTCGATAAAAAAATTCCCGTTCTGCTATTTTTATTTTCGGGGTAGAAAAAACTTTCATTTTACGTGAAATCGCATGAAAAACAAACTCCTCAGCAATTTGTTCTGCATCCTCTGGCTGTAATTTTTCTTGAATAAGATTTGGAGGTACTGTTTGATTTTCTAAACGTGGATACGAATCCACAATTGCACCGATTTTATTCACACCATCCACTGTACATCCGATTAAACCGCCTTTAGGATGTGCTAAGCTTTTATTTTCTAATCGATATTCAAAATAAAAATAGGGATAGTAAATAAGTTGTTCTACCTTAAAGGCCCCATTAGACTCTACCTTTTCAAAAATGGATTGTATTTTTTTATTATCAAAGGAAACATTCTCCGATTGGATAACATTATTCATAACGTAATTTTCCTTTAGAAATATATTCAGAAATCGCTCTTGCTTCAGGTCCTATATCTTTGGCAATATTTTTTTCAATTTGCTTTGGTAATCTACGAGGTCCTTTCGCTTCTTCAAATAGTTCCATCATTTCCCTGGTAGGTGGTTTTCCAAAGTAGTTCCCAATAATCATTCCTATAATTGAAATAATTAAACCAGCTAAAAATGGGTGCATACCTGTAGCACTTTGCCAATCCAATGCCGTCCAAAGGATATTGGTCACTCCCCCACCAATCATCGAACACAACACACCAGTGCTATTGGCCTTTTTCCAATACACAGCAGCAATATAGGAAACCATGAAACTATTTCCGAGCGTACCAAAAGCAAATACGACCAGATCAAAAACTTTCGGAGGCTGAATAATTGCTACTATTATCCCAATTACTCCAGCAAATAAAACACTCAAACGGGATACGAAAATCACCCTACTATGGCTTGCTTTTTTGTTTATATATCGCTGGTAAACATCACGAGACAAAATGGTTCCTGCCTGCATTAAAATCGAATCAGATGTGGACATAATCGCAGCCATCACAGCAGAAAGTAAAATCGCTGCTAAAAAAGCCGGAAAGAAAGTATAAGCAAGCGTTGGAATCACCATTTCCGGATCACTCAAATTAGGCAGAAGAATGATTCCCATAAACCCAAGTAAATATGGTGCATAGGCAAACAATTGATTATATATCGCTGCCCATAATGTTGCTGATTTCACTGTTTTTGTACTTTTCATCGACATATGCCGAACAACAACATGTGGAAGTCCCATATAGCCAATCATATAAATTAAGCTAGAACCTAAAATAACACCCCATTGTCCATAGTAAACATAATCTTTTCCCCAAATACTTAAATAGGACGGATCAATTTCGCCAAGGGATTGGTTTAACCCGGAAAGTCCTCCAACATAGCCGAAACCAACAATTAAAAGAAAAGCAACTCCTAAAAGCATGACAATTGCCTGGAAAAAGTCTGTCCATACAACAGCCAAATACCCTCCAGCAACCGTGTAAATAATGATGATTCCAACTCCGATGATAACGGCCCATTCATAGGACCACCCTGTCAATGATTCTAAGGCTTTCCCTGCAGCAAGAAATTGCGCAAACACATACGCGAATAAAAATATCGTGGCAATAACAGATGCGACAATTCCAACTGCCATACTTTTGAATCGTTTTTCCAAATACTCAATTGGCGATAACGCCCCGAGTAGTTCTGACATACGGCGCATTCTTTTTCCTAAAACAGAAAGGTTGATAATTCCTCCCCCAGCATCTCCTACCGCATATAAAATGGCATACCACCCATGCTGAAACGCTAAAGCCGGACCACCAAGAAACATAAATCCACTCATTGACGTACTTTGCATCGTTAACGCTGTCACTGCTGGACCAACATTTCGTCCACCTAATAAATAACTTTCAGGAGATTTAGAAGCCTTTCTGGAAAAATAAACACCAATACATAACAAAGTAAATAAATATATAAGAAAAACAACCACATCATAGCTCATCTTATTTTTTCACCTCTCCTTTTGAATCTGCATTAAACTTGTCTTCCCAATCATCATCCCTTTTTTTGATAAAATACATCACAATACCAAGTGTCATCCAAATAAAAGGCCAGGGAACAATCAACCAAAAAGTATCTACTGGGAAATTGAACATACCTACCACCTCCTTTTTTCACGAAAGTTTTCTCAACGCTTTTTTTTAAAATGAAAGATAAGATGCTTCATAAATTATTTTATTGTCTTAATATATAATATAGTTTGATTTTTATATCAATAACAGACATAATGTTAAATTAGGATAGCGCTTACATGGACATTTTGTATTTTCTACAACATATAAGGATAATACGGGGTGATATATCATGGGATTGACTGTTAAAGAAATTTTAAAACGTCCACACTTTCAGGATGTGGAAATACTGGCAGGCAAAAAAGGTTTAAAACGTAAAGTAAGCTGGGCACACATCGTGGAAATTAACACATTTGGTCATTTGCTAAATGGACAAGAAGTTATTTTAACAACTGGAATGAATTGGGATAATGAAGATACTGAAAAATGCTTACATTATTTACAACAACTATTAGACCATCATGCTTCCGCGCTTTGTATTGAATTAGGAACCCATATGAAAAACGTCCCCCAAGAGATGCTGACACTTGCTGAAAGCCGTGATTTTCCCATCATCGTATTTAAAAAGGAAGTTAAATTTATTGATATTATGAGAGATTTACATAAAATGATATTAGGCTATCAGGACACGATTTTGTGGGAATTAGAGAATTTGCATAAAAAATGGAATCACACTTTAATTCATAATGGCTCTATTGGAGACCTTTTAAAAATCCTTCACCAGGCTACAAAAAAGCAGATTGCACTTGTTCATGATCAGGAGCAATATCGCTTTTTCCCTACTCCACCAAAGAGAAAACAACAAAAGTGGATGAAACAATTAGAAAGAGACGGATTTCCATCACATTACCCTGCTTACCCTATACAATTTTTAAACAAAACCATTGCATATCTTTATATATTAGAAAAACAAGAATCCATCTCTTTATTTGATGATTTATCAGCCAATCGTTGCAGTGAATTTCTTAATTCTTACTTCTGGAAATATTATCAACAGAAAGAAACAAGGGAAATAAAACAGAATGAATGGATAATAGAGGCACTTCGTGGACAGCTCTCCCCAGCAGCAATCATTGAAAAGATACATCAAGAAAATCCAACCATTAATTTAAAAGGCGTCATTGTAGGTGTCATACCAAAAAGTGACAGACCAATGTCCAAGGAGAAACGTGGCGATTTTTCAACGGAAACACTAATGTTAATACGTTCCATCTTGGATAAAAATGGATTTTACTTGATGACAACGGAAGATAAATCTAAAAATCACTATATTTTAGTATTAATTAATCAGCTCGACCATGTTTCGTTATATCAGCGTTTGGATCAATCGTTACAAGGGCTAAAGGATTCTGATTTCAAAGATTCTATTCCCAATGATTTGAAATGGATTAGTTTCGGAAAAATGTTTGGCGACTTTGGAAAGCTACCAATAAGTTATGAAACAGCCTTAATAACATTAAATTACCAGCGAAAAATGGGCCTGTTACCAAAACCATTTTATAACAATCTATCTGTGTATCGGTTAATCCACCAATTAGAAGATATGCGTGAGCTAAAAGATATTATTACAGACTACATCGGTCCTCTGATTTCTTATGACCGCGATAAAGGTGGGGAGCTTTTAAAAACCTACCAAGTTTATTTGAAGAATTTAGGTTCTAAAAATGATACAGCCCGCGAATTATTTATCGTAAGACAAACATTATATCACCGGCTAGAACGAATCGAACAACTAATCGGCGAAGATTATATGAACCCAGAGAAAAGAATTATGGCAGAATTTGCAATCTATGCTTTGGATTATTTAAATAAGACAAAGGCAGAAACATTATGAGATAGTTATTGGAATTCTAAATAAAAAAGCACATCCTCTTGGCGAGTAACCGATGTGGGGGGTGGGGGTGTGGCCTGGGGGTGCGCGTGGCCTGGGAGTGTGCGACTGGCCCAGGCATAGGGACAGCCTTTCTCCCTGTTCTGCCCTTATATCCCCTTTTTCAAACCTTCAATCTCTTCCTTTTCCTATTAAGTTACCTTAGCAATAATTTCCATTGATCAGCCCTTTTTTCAACATGTCAAGTACAATTTCTAGTTTACCCTTTTCTTCTTCTCTTGAAAAAATATGTGTGTTCATTTCTTTTTAAAAATGCTCATGCTAGTGTACGCTTTCTCCATAATCAGGTGGTGACAGGCACCCTATCTTAAAAAATTTTTTTGCCTTTCTTCAATATATATATCCAGAAATCATCCCAAAATAATTGATATGGATATTGAATTCCACTTCTTCGTCATCTAACGTTTCAACCACTGCAGCCTCTATCGATTTTCCACTTTGTTCTGGTTTCCGAACAATCCTCACCTCTACACCATGTTTTTTTCTGCATATTTCAAAAGATCACCCACGAAATAGCCATAACGATCTCCGAAGTCTTCAATCTTATCCGAGACGTCTTTCATAGTCCCAAATATAAAAACAATTGGGGGTTACCAAAAATATGACCCACCAAAAAAATAAATACCCCCCATAAAATCTTATTTAAATCTTTCATATGCCGCCTCCCACACGTTCAACCTTACACTAAGTTCCTAATATTTTTTTGTCATATAAGATATACCAAAATTTTCACGTTTATCATTCGACAAAATTCGGGAGGTGACAGGCACCAGAAAAAGATGTATAATTAATGGCTACAAATTAGAATGGAGATGTGAGAATATGACTACTATCGCAAGAGATGATCAGTGCAGGTTACTTGTTCGATGCCCGGATGGTCCTGGGATTGTAGCTGCGATTTCGACATTTTTACATGAAAATGGTGCGAATATTATAGAATCGAATCAATATACAACTGATGCCAAGACAGGAACATTTTTTATGAGAATTGAATTTCACATAACAAACTTAGTAGAGAAACGTTCCACAATGGAAGCTGATTTTGCGAATTTAGCTGCGGCGAAATCAATGGATTATCGCTTTTTCTATCTAAATGAACTCAAAAGGACGGCAATCTTTGTATCAAAAGAAACACATTGCCTAATGGAATTACTTTGGGAATGGCAAGGTGGGAATTTGAAGACAGATATTGCTTGCGTTGTCAGCAATCATGAAGATGCTCGCGATGTGGTTGAATCCTTAGGTCTGCCATTCCATTACATACCGGCAAATAAGGATATTCGATTACAAGTTGAGGCCGAACAAATCAAGTTGATGGAAGCATATGATATTGATTTGATCGTCTTGGCTCGCTATATGCAAATTTTAACACCGAATTTTGTAGAACGTTTTGAGGATCGAATTATTAATATTCACCACTCATTCCTCCCGGCGTTTATCGGTGCAAGACCATATGAACGCGCATATGACCGTGGCGTCAAACTAGTCGGAGCAACTGCCCATTATGTAACCAATGATTTGGATGAAGGCCCAATTATTGAGCAGGACATTGAACGCGTCGATCATAGGGACCAAGTTGCAGATATGAAAAAAATAGGCCAAAAAGCAGAAAGAAGAGTACTCGCCCGCGCAGTAAAATGGCACCTAGAAGACCGCATCATTGTAAAACAAAACAAAACCATCGTATTCGGGTAGGGGGTGCCTGTCACTCCCCGAATTTTGTCGAATGCCGCTGATTTCCTACTAACCATATATTTAATCAATAAAAAGCATGTGGAAATTCCACATGCTTTTTAGTTTTAGTGCCTGTCACCACCCGAATTTTGTCGAATTTAGGAAGGGCGAGACGTTTTACTCATCACATAATCTTTATACATTTTTCTCCTATCCCGCTTTCCCCCGGCGAAATAGTCTAATAGGATATGCATATTAAAAATCCTAGAAATTGGGCCAAAACCAGTTAATAAATACCGGTAACTGCTCCAGGGATAGTGTTCCGGTCTTGTGGTCATCTTTGCCTCTACTGGATTTAGATGGATATAACGACTAACTGCTAACATACTCTCCTTCGTATGAATGACTTCATCAAAATACCGTTTTTCAAACACATGACCAGTTAGTTTATTCTTTGTATTATAATAATCCGCATAGCGTTTGTTTATAAGTGACATCACTTTGGATATATGCTGTTCGCGTGAGCGCAGTTGTAAGTGGAAATGATTCGTCATGAGGCAATAGGAGGCAAGTTCGAATGGCGCTATTTCATTAACTTGATGTAAAATATACAAAAATGTTGTATAATCCCCTTCATCCATAAATAAGGGATCACGCCGATTTCCGCGACATACAATATGGTAAAAGGATTGTGGAATCCAAATGCGTCTTTTTCTACCCATGATTCGCTCCCCATTCCTTTATATAATTGAATGGATCATAAAGCTTTTTCTTTCCAGCGAATAATTTTATCAATACCTGTAATTTTCTCTCCTCTAAACTATTCTGCTCAATGTTTGAATCTATCGTACTCATCACTTTTCACACCTTTTTTATGTCAAGCCTAACTTTACTACGGGTAAACGTCAAAACAAACAAAATACAAAATCAACACACTGACACATCCATAAATGGGAAATCAACTTATCAAAAATTAAATAAATCACACCAGATAACATATAAAATTGAAAAACCATCCCAAACCAAAAACATTTCTCATTCGACATTATTTGACATTTTCCGGGTAGTGACAGGCACCCAAAAAACACCCCAGAAAAAACTTCTGGGGTCCTTTTTTAAGGCTATTCTTTTTTCATGACCACTGCGCTACCTTCAAGTACTATATCGCCATCTTGATTGTATGCATTCGTTTGTAATGTGAGAATATGTTTATCTGATCGTTTATCTGTTACCTTTCCTACTACTTTTATCGTATCTCCAATTCGTACAGGGGCCACGAATTTGCAATTTTGGGATAAATAAATCACATTTTTTCCAGGTAAAATAGTTCCAATCAGGGCAGAAATATAGCCAACCGTAAGGATACCATGGGCAACTCTCCCCTTGAACATAGACTTTTCAGCAAACTCTTCATCAATATGCACAGGATTTACATCTCCCGTTAATGTAGCAAAATCCAAGATATCCTGATTGGTAATTTTCCTTGTTAATGAAGCTTCATCACCAATACTTACTTCATGGAAGGAACGATCCTCTGTTTGTTTAGATTTTTCTTGCAGGATGAAATGTTGAGATTCCTCCCCCTTCAAATTACGCTTTCATATCGGTTGAGCATTTTCAATGAGTTGCTTTGTTTGTTCCTCCATCACCTTCAAGAAATTTTTTTGATATTCCTTCACTTGTGTCATGAAGTTTTCTGCCATTTCCTTTGGCTTTGTTTGTGCTTTTTCTTGCTCATCTACTATCTTTTTTACTGACTCATGCATTTTTGTATGGGATTGTTCCATCATTGTCAACAATGATCGACTTGGTGTAATTGCCAATTGTTGCATACTCCCCATAATTTCTGTTATTTTTCCATTCCAGCCTTCCACCGCACGAGCAGCATCTGCAGTAAATATGTTTCTATTATTTTTATCTAATGACTTTTTCATCTGATTAAAGGATTTTTCTAATTGCTCTTCCGCTTCATTAAAATTTGTTTTCATTGATTGGATAACATCTTGTTGTTTTTTAAAAGCATTTAAAGAGTTCTCTTCCATTCTTTTCTGGAAATCATATACCCTTTGAAATCCATCTTCCCAATTCTCCCACATCTTATCTACCATCTTATTCATTTGTTCCATTGTGGCAGTAAACATAGGGATAACCTCCTTCATATTTTTAAATTGCTTTTATGTGATTACAGATTACTCTGTAGAGTCACTTTCATCAGAGTCTTCATCCTTGTCATTAGAAACAAATGAAGGCATAACCATATTAGAGTACATCTTAAAAAAACCATCCAACATCGTTTGATAATGCTCCAAGGAATTAGCCCATAAATCTAAATACTGTTCACCAGCATCAGTCAATGAATAAAGCCGTTTAGCAGGACCACCACTTGTTGTATCCCACTCTGACTCCAATAAGTTATCCTTTTCCATTTGCCTTAGTACACGGTACACATTACCTTGGTCAACAGAGAAGAAGCCGAAATGGTTTAATTGCTGAATGAGTTTATAACCATGCAAACTAAATCCTCCCCGTAAACTCAATAGTAGAAATGGAACCATTAAATTTTTTGGTGCAGCCTTCTGTCTGATATTTTTTTTCATATTCCTTTTTTGTGAATTTTTATTGTTGTTATTCTTCATGATAACCCTCGCTATATTTATTTTTATCTATATGTGTAATTTACACCTATGTGTTAAGTTTGTCAATTGTAATTTAAAGACATTAATCATCAAAACTTAACATGATTCACATATTTCATGCGATTCTTGTGATAACTTTTGGAAAACTTCATGGTCTTAACGGCATAGAGCTTCATTAAGATATAGTTAAGAAATAAATTACGAAGGGAGTTTTCATATTGTCTAATCAAAAATCATTCGATCCAATTTCAATTTGGAAAACTAATTTCAAAAACATGGAAAATTACTGGGGGCAATCAATGGAGGAACAAATGAAAAGCGAGGAATTTTCTGAGTGGATGGGAAAGGTATTGGAATCGAACTTATTTTATAAACAGATTGCAGATACTTCCACAAAACAGTATTTAGAACAAATGAACGTACCTTCCCGTGAAGACTTGGCAAATCTTTCATCATTAGTAGTAAACCTTGATACGAAAGTGGATGATTTGGAAGAACAGCTAGAAGAAAATCTTGATAACCAAGTTTCCACATCAGAAATGACACAACTAAAAAAACAACTCAATAAAATAGATGGAAAATTAGACGAAGTACTTTCTTTTATAAACGAAACACAAAAAAGCGATGAAAATGGTAAAAACAATGAAAACAGGTAATATTATCCAACCCTTAAACGTATTTATTGATAGGAGCGTGATAAATCAATGAATAATTTACATGGAAAAGTCGCAATTATTACTGGTGGAGCAGTTGGTATTGGAGCCGCTATTGCAAAAGAACTAGCAAAAAACGGAGTAAAAGTAGTAATAAATTATAATAGTAGTAATCAAGTTGCACAAGAACTTGTTGCATCCATTCAAAAAGATGGCGGAGAAGCAATAGCTGTTCAGGCAGATGTGTCCACACCAGAAGAAGCAAATAGATTGGTTGAAACAGCAGTCAATACATATGAACAGTTAGATATTTTGATTAACAATGCCGGAATCACAAGAGACCGTTCATTTAAAAAATTGTCAGAGGATGATTGGAAAAAGGTTATTGACGTCAATCTAAATAGTATCTATAACACCATATCGCCAGCACTAAATCATATTTCTCATTCAGATGCAGGAAGAATCGTTAATATTGCATCCATTATTGGGCAAACAGGGGCATTTGGGCAAACCAATTATTCTGCAGCAAAAGCAGGAATGATTGGTTTTACGAAGTCACTCGCCCTTGAACTAGCAAAAACAAGTGTGACAGTAAATGCAATTTGCCCCGGCTTTATAGAAACAAGTATGATTACTGAAATTCCAGAAGAAATTCGTAAGCAAATCCAAGCAAAAATTCCTCAAAAGCGATTTGGCCATGCAGAGGAAATTGCAAAAGGTGTCCTATACCTATGCAAAGACGGTGCTTACATTACTGGACAGCAATTAAATATTAATGGTGGCCTATTCATGTAAAAACTCTTTAGACAATGAAAGGTGTGGACAAAAGTATGATTACCAAACAAATAGAAGATATGGTAGATTGGATGCCTGAAGAAACAAAACATTCCTATCACCGTTTCAAGAGAACAATGGAAATTTTAACCACAGATCCCGAACCTGAAGTAGGTTTAACACCAAAAGAAGTCATTTGGACAAAAAACAAAACAACATTATATCGTTATATTTCAGAAAAGCCAAAGAAATACAAAACACCTTTACTAATGATATATGCATTAATTAATAAACCATATATCCTTGATTTAACAAAAGGGTCTTCTTTAGTGGAATATCTTCTGGACCAAGGCTTTGATGTATATATGCTTGACTGGGGAACCCCAGGATATGAAGATCAGAACATGAAACTTGATGATTATATTTTGGACTATATACCAAGGGCAGTTAAAAAGGTTCTTCGTACATCAAATGAAAAAAATATATCTATTTTAGGATACTGTATGGGTGGGACAATGACATCGATTTTTGCCTCCCTTTACCCAAATCTACCTATTAAAAACCTAATATTTATGACCAGTCCATTTGACTTTGCTGATACAGGTTTATATGGGTGTTTCTTGGATGATCGTTACTTTGATGTAGATAAAGTTGTCGAAACATTAGGAAATGTACCGCCGGAGATGATTGACTTCGGAAATAAAATGCTCAAACCAATTACAAACTTTTACGGACCATATGTAAATTTATTAGATCGCTCAGATAATCCACAGTTTGTGAAAAGCTGGAAATTGATTCAAAAGTGGCTAACTGATGGCATTCCATTTCCAGGTGAAGCATATCGCCAATGGATTCGCGATTTTTATCAACAAAATAAATTAATCCATGGAGAACTAACCATCCGTGGTCATAAAGTTGATTTAGGCAATATTCAAGCAAACGTATTAAACCTGTCTGGTGAACGTGATCACATCGCTATGCCACACCAAGTAGAAGCACTAATGGATAAAATCTCAAGCAAGGATAAAGAATACAAGTGCATTCCTACGGGGCATGTATCTGTTGTCTATGGCCCAAAAGCCGTAAAAATAACCTATCCCACTATTGGTGACTGGTTAGCAGAACGCTCTAAATAAATAAGATAAAGAACAGGTTCAATGTTCCTGGTGTCCGGTACCCAAACAATTCAGATTGTGCGGGTGCTGGGCATTTTTTTACATTGATAGAATCGGGTGGCAACAGGCCCCCAAACCGGTGCCTGGCACTGTCCAATTCTATTCAACAAACTTCGGATAGTGCCAAGCACCCCCCTCTCACATTCTTCTACGCAATTCTTCAATCTCTTCCCTATCCAATTGAGTAACTTTTGTAATGAATTCAATTGAGGAGCCTTCTTTTAACATTTCAAGTGCAACTTCTACCTTTCCTTCCTTTTTGCCTTTCTTAATTCCCTTTTCTACTCCTTTCTTAATTCCCTTCCTAACCCCTCTTTCCTCATACGAAATCGGAAGCTCCAAAATTTTCTCCGCATCATCCATTTTTTTAACCTCTTCCATTAATTTTTCCTCCTCTTCGTCATTTAATTTTAAATACGTTTCAAAAAAGCCATAGATTAATCGCTGTTTTGCTGGGTCTATCTCCATCCTGGCCATCATTTTCAAAAATTCCATTTTGACCTGAATTCGTTCTTTTTCAGAATACCCCATTTTGCTTAATAAGGCAGCTGCGGCAGGATTATCTGATGTAATATAATCTCGCCAATTCCTTTTTCTTAAATGTAACGTTAAGAAATTAAAAGTTAATACATGAAAGAAAGGAAATTCCATCTTATATTGGTTTTCCTCCCAATTTTCATCATAACTAAATACTGCGATTGGAATGATTGGTTTCCTATATTTATTATAAAGAAGACTAAAATAATGATACATTCGTTCATGGAAATCAGTCTGTGTTGAACTTTGTGGCTCGATGTGGACGATGATCAGGGCATCTTTAAGTTTCCATTTTGTTTGAACAACAATGTCTAATCTCCGGGTATCTCCTTCAATTAGATCTGTGAAAACTTCTTCTGATAGTGGAATGATAGTTTTAAAGTCAATTATTTCATGAACTTCAGGAAAAAATACTTCTAAAAACTCCTGAAAAAACGTGTGGATTAATTCTTTAAACAGTTGATCATGCCTGGTGTACGTTTCCGCTATATCTTCTTCACGTACAAATGCAGCACTTTGATTTTGATGGCAAATTGAATAACTTGGCACTTTCCTTTTGTAAAACTGTATTGCTTGCATTGTAGCACATCCTTTGAGGGTTTAATAGAGGAAATTACTGAGGTGTTAATCTAAATATAGTATACAACAGAACCCGAAACGGAACAAGTGTTCTACTCTATTTTAACCAGTTTATATTTCGACTTATTTCGACAAATTTCGGGAAGTGACAGGCACCCCCCCAAAAAAACCGCTCAATGAAGAACGGTTTTTTATCTTTTTTAGGGGAAGTTCTAGTGTATTCTATTAATTTAACACTTCTTGTACGGCTGCATGTGTGTCTACAATTCCATGACCATATTCTAGTTCTGATCCTGCCGTTTGGGCGGTATCTGTTAAAATGGTTCTTGCTTCGTCAACAGAAATATCCGGGTTAGCTGCTCTGATTAATCCGAGCACACCAGCTACATGTGGAGTTGCCATGGACGTACCAGATAAGTTATCATATTCACCATTCGGTAATGTACTATAAATATCTGACCCTGGGGCCATGACATCTAATTCCTGTCCATAATTAGAAAAGCTAGAACGTGTTTTACTAGATGTAACAGAACCAACGGCAATGGCACTATCATATGCTGCTGGATATGATACATTTTCTAACCCGTCATTTCCAGCAGCAGCCACCACTATTGTACCTTGACTGTTTGCCGTTTCGATTGCTTCTTCCATTCCACGATCATATCCACCGCCACCTAGCGACATATTAATAACATCTGCATCTACACTCGCTGCATAAGTGATTCCTTGTTGAATCCCGTACATCGTACCACTTCCGCTGTCATTTAACACTTTAACAGGAATCAAAGTTGCACTCTGCATTACACCAGAAACATCTCCGTAACTCGCAATGGTTCCTGCTACATGGGTTCCATGACCCGCACGATCACCTGTATCTCCACCAACAAAACTCTTTCCTAATGAAGTATCGACAAAATCACTTAAACTCGGATGATTACTATCAATCCCCGTATCTAGTACTGCAATTCTAGTATTACTAGAGTCCGGGACAATCTCCCAAGCTTCCGGTGCTTTAATCATTTCGTAATTCCACTGTTGATTCGGATGGATTGCAGCTGGCAGTACCTTCTCAGGGGCTGTTCCTAGAGCATGCATGGTGTAATTTTCTTGAATATACCTAACATTTAAACCAGAGTCTTTTAAAGCTTTTTCAAGTTCCTTCTTTGCCTTATCCACATCCTTGTATTTGGACTCGGAATATTCAACTAAATAAACTAAACCCATTTGTTCTACAACATCTTGTTTAAAATCAGCACTCATTGCTCGCATAGAATCTGACTGAATACTATCTAACAATGAATCTGTAACTTCAAAACCGCTTTTCTCTAATGTAGTAGACTTATGAATGGTATCATCGGCGCTTTGAATAGATACGCCATTTGAATCCGCTTCAACTGAAATGACTAATTGTCCTTTGATATATTCGGATGATATTTCCGAGTCATGAGATGATTCAGCAAATACTTGTCCAGAAAATACTAAAGTTACAATAAAAGTTGCAAGAGATAGACTACCAATCAATTTCAAGATTTTTTTCATCATACATCCTCCTTTAATTTCGCCACTCTCTAAAAGAAGTTACTTTCTCTTCTCCAATACTTGTAAAACGTACACCTCCCAATAGTTAGAAAAACATTAAATTTCCACAATACTCTGTTTTTTAAGGGTAAATCTATCATTGATGTGCATTCTTTGAGGTTATAATCATTGGTGTCTATTCTTTGAGGTTATAAAATGACGCGAAGCTCCCAGATGTAAAAAGTAGATTGATTCGAGTGGCTTGATATCATCCTAACATAGAAAAATCCACTAAAAGCAGTTCACCCACATTTGTAAATTACATTTAATAGATTTGTAATAAGGTGCCTGTCACTTCCCGAATTATGTCGAATTATATCAAATTAAAGAGCAGAAGATTATACCTGCTAATCTTAAATAAGAAATAGGATTACATTCTTTTTAATGATTTCTACTTTAAGTAAATCTGCCCTGATTCAAAAAAAGATAGACATCCAGAAATTCCATCGTCTATCTTTTTCGATATTAGTATTTTGTAGGAGGGAGAAATTGCATGCTCCCTCCTTTTCCCAACAAGAAACTCGTACACGTAAATCAATTCTACAAAGGATATCAACCTTAAAATTCCACATAAAAAACTTCAAACACCATCCATTTGGCAATGTTTCGACACATTTCGACTATTTTCGGGAAGTGACAGGCACCTACAGCATTTTGAGGTTTTCGATGATTATGTCTGGTTGGATGTTTTTGTTTTGAATATCTTCTTGTTTAGTTACTCCTGTTAGGACAAGGCATGTGGGCATTTGTTTGTTTTTGCCTAATAAAATGTCTGTTTCTAGTCTGTCTCCGATCACTAAACAACGGGAGGGGTCAACTTTTAATTGTTCTAGTATTTGTTCCCCATAGAAAGTAGATGGTTTCCCGATGATTTCGTAAATTTCTTTTTCAGAGGCTACTTCAATTGCCCGAGCAATTGCTAATGTATCCAAAATAAATCCATCGGGAACCGGGCAAATGGGGTCTGGATTTGTTACGATAAGATCAGCACCACCACGGACAGCCTTCACTGCCTCGTTCAATGTTTCATATGTAAATGAACGATCTAAACCAACAAGAATATGGGATGCTTCTAAGGGTGCTTTCGTTATTTTCAATGATAATTGTTTCAATTCAGACTCCAGCGCCTTTTCACCGACGATGTATACAGTAGCATCTGGATATTTACTCGAAAAATATAAAGCAGACATATAAGCCGATGTAAAAATATTATCTATCTTTGTATGAATCCCTAATAATTTTAATTTTTCATGGCATTCCGCTCTAGTTTGTGTGGATGAATTCGTGATAAATAGTGTTTTTTTATTATGTACGTTCATCCATTCCATCATTTCTTTTACTCCTGGTAATAATTCATGCCCCAAATAAATGGTTCCATCTAAGTCAAAACAAAATGCCTGGATATCATCTATATTCACCAATGATTATACCACCTTTACTATCGAAAAATCTTTTATCATATATATGTATACGTAAAACACGCTTTTCAATTCAATCGAGATTCCTTTCCCATTTCTATTAATTTTAAAAAGGAATTCCTATCATTTTCACTTATTCTATTTAATCCCCGAATGCATGAAACTAGAAATAAATTGTCTTTGGAATAAAAAGAAGGCAAGTAACAGTGGAAATATGACAAATAATGTAGCAGCTGCAACAACGCCCCATTGTGCCCCAGAGTCTGATGTCTTAGCAAACATCGCTAAACCAACCGTCAACGGACGATTACTATCTGAATCTGTAATAATTAAAGGCCATAAAAAATTACTCCACTGAGCACTAATGGATATGAGTCCAAATGCAATATATGTTGGCTTTGCTAAAGGGACATACACATGCCAAATCGTCTGTAGCCGATTACAACCTTCCAACTTCGCTGCTTCTTCCAATTCATAAGGAATTCCTTTAAATGTTTGTCGTAATAAAAAGATTCCAAAGGCTGAAATAAAATAAGGTAGCATAATCGCTAATTTCGTATCATAAAGCCCTAATTGTGCAATCGTATTAGAATTCGGATAAATTAATAATTCAATTGGTATCATAATTTGAATGAGATAAAGTAAAAAAACAGTCCCCTTTCCGATAAAATTCATCCTGGCAAAAGCATACGCAGCTAGTGTAATGGTAAATAACTGCACAACCAAAATGCCGAAAACAATGATAAATGTATTCAAATAATAAGACGCGAAAGGAGCAGCATTCCAAGCCTCGATGAAGTTATCAATTGTTACAGAAAATCCTTCTACCTTCGTATCTTTAAAAGCCATATAGATAATTCCAAAAAGCGGAAGGGCAAAAAGAATCGCTAATAGGTAGGTTGATATACGAATGATTAGTTTCAATGCATACTCACCTCAACTGTAATGAATTTTACGATCCGTACCGAAAAATTGAATCGCCGCAATTACAATCATGATTACTAACACAACAACAGTAGCGGTCGCAGCCTTGCCATAATCCATAAACCGAAATGTACTTTCATAAATGTAGTATAGTAGTAGATTACTTGCATTATTCGGTCCACCTTGTGTCATTACAACAAGTTGATCAATCGTTTTAAAAGCATTGGTCGTTGCAATCACAACAGAAAATAAGGTGGTTGGCATTAATAGTGGAAAAACAATTTTCCAAAACTGCATCCATTTGGAAGCCCCGTCTATATGAGAAGCTTCTAATAATTCTTTCGGGATATTTTGTAAAGCTGCTAAATAAAATATCATAAAGAACCCCGCTTCTTTCCAAATAACCATAACAATAATTGCGATTAAAACCGTACTGGAATTACCTAATAAATTTAAGTCGCCAATTCCTAATAAATGTAATAATTTATTAATCATTCCATATTCTGGTGTATAGAAAAACAACCAAATAAATGCCGCACTAACCATTGGGATAACTACCGGATAAAAAAAGGCTGTTCTTGCTAAGCTAGTACCCTTTATTTTTCTATTTACCAATATAGCTAACAACATTCCCAACATAACACTTGTCGGAATCGTACCAACCGCAAACCAAAAATTATTGATAAAAGCCTTCCGAAATACCTCATCTTCCAACATCATTTTAAAATTAGTTAAACCAACATATATTGGCCTATCTGTCGATAAATCCGATTGAAAAAAGCTTAAATAAACAGTTTTTATAATCGGATACAATGTAAATAAGATTAGGAAGATGAGTGATGGAAGGAGAAAAAGCCATGCCATAGTATTTTCCTGCATTCGCTTACCTTTCCTCAATCCTCTCACCTCATCTATTTATTTCAATTCAATTGCTATTAATTCCCTATTGATAGGGCTTTAACAACACTTCAGCCTCTTCTTGGGCTTTATCCAATGTGGCATTTTCATCATCTCCATTAATGGCTGCTTGGATAGCATCTTGTAATAATTTAATAATTTTCCCTTGCTCATAAACAGAGATTTCCTTATATGCATGCTCTAACTGTTCCATTGCTGTCAACGCTTGTGGAAATGAATTTGTATACTCTTTTAATTCTGGTGTTTCATAGCTTGATTGGCGAGTTGCTATATATCCCGTATCAATACTCCATTCTGCCGCACGCTCCGGCTGTGCAATCCACTTTATAAACTCCATCGCAGCAAGTTGTCTTTCTTCAGATATATCTTTAAAAATGTAAAAGTTTCCACCACCAGTTGGAGTTGCTAATCGTTCATTACCAGGTAAAAATGCAACACCAAACTCAAAATTAGCGTTATTTTTGACATTCGTTAAATTACCAGTTGTGGATAACATCATCGCTGTTTTCCCCTCAATAAAATCGGTTGGAACAGTCGTCCAGTCCAGAACTCCTTCGGGCATGATTTGATGTTTGGTTGATAAGTCAATCCAATATTGAAGTGCATCTTTGGCTTCTTTCGTATCAAAATAAACTTCCTTCCCATCATCACTCATTAAATTTCCATCCCCATTTTGGAGGGCTAACGCTTGATAAATCCAATATCCACTAATGGTTGCTGGAAGCTCGATTCCCCATTGCCCATCTTTTGTCAGTTTTTCACCATAATCCACAACTTCATCCCATGTCGTTGGAGCTTGTTCTGGATCTAAACCTGCTTCCTTAAACATATCCTTATTGTAATAAAGTAACACTGTACTACGCTGAAACGGAACAGACCATGTCTTTCCTTCCGCTTCGGAATTCAACATAAATCCTGGAAAAAAATCATCCATCATTTCCTGTGCCTCAGAGTCATTAGCAATCATTTCATCTAAAGAAATAATGGAGTCTTTGATTTGAAATAAATCAACAGATAAAAGAACGGCCATGTCTGGAGCTTTCCCATTTTTGACAGCTGTTTGCACTTTCGTCATGGATTCATCATAGTTTCCACTATATACAGGCTCAACCGTTACCTTTTTTCCATTGACCTCCACACCTTCTTTATTAAAGGATTCCGCATAATCATCAATTACTTTCGTTACCTCTCCACCGACATTCACAGGATAATACCATGTTAAATCAATCGTATCTCCATCTGAATCGGTGTTACCTGAATTTGTCTCAGAAGAGCCTCCACCACACGCACTTAATAAACTAATGAATAATATAAGTAATCCAACAACAACTGGAGCCTTTTTCATGTATTTTCCCTCTCCTCCATTTTTTTATTTCATAGTATCCATTTCATACTTGCATTCGATAGAATGATTCCCTTTTTCAATATCCCTCCTCCAACATAAAAAAATAGACCACAAATATATTGTTATCGCAAGAACATAACAACAATTTGTGGCCTCTCTAATTGGCACCCTATTTATTTACTTTTCAATTATCATTATAAGAAATAGGTATTAATTTATAGTTAATAAAATGTAAAGAGTTGGTTAATGCTTACCTAAACCAGATTTCCATAGATTCGTATTAGACGTTGTAACGGCCATGGCACCATGTTCTAAGGCATTTATCGCATGCTTCGTTGTTGAAAGCAATCCACCCGTAATAATCGGTATCCTGGAAACTTCTGATAGCTTTTGCAATAAATCTGGTACCCTACATGGCATAATCTCAATGATATCTGGTTGAATATGTTTTACCGTTTCAACTAAATGATCATAAACCTCTGTATCTATTAAGAAAATTCGTTGAATCACAAATATCCCCTTTGACTTGGCTTTATTAATGAGGTTTGATTTTGTCGTCACAATGGCAAATGGCTTCACATATTCAATCAAAAAATCCATCCCATAATCATCAACATGTAAACCACCAATTTTTTCAACATGTAAAATAACTGGCAATCCCTCTTGTTGTAGCACTTTCACATAATCCTTTATCGTCAAAATATTCCCCGTCATTAAAATAACCGCTGCAAGGTTTTGCTTATATTTAATCGCCCTATCAATAGACTTCGGATGCTTAATCGCTCCAATTAATTTCGACTTTTTTAGATTGTTTTTAAAAAGGATTTTCATGCTTGGATTCATTATGTACTCCCCCTCAAATAAACTTCTTTTTCAAACAGCTATAAAACCACTTTTATATCTTTCACTTTCTATCATAAAAGTCTACATGTATTTGTTAATACCCAATATAACACCTAGCCGAACACGGCAGTCCAATTTTGGAATAGATTCATTAAATCCCATCAACGAATTTTTGCCTATATCAATTGAATATGTTTTTTTAAAAATAAATTGCCGAATATGAATATAAATAGAGGCATCTTTCAGTGTTATAAACAGCACCATCCACAACATTTCCCATGTTACATCTTCCCCATTCCATTCGCACGAAGTTCATACGAAGTGTTTAAGGATAATGTAAAATTTAAATTTATTTGGTAAATGAACTTTAATATATCATGTCAAGTTTTATTACCTGCTTCTTAGGAGTATTCATTTACTTCGTCTCATTTGCAATACTTCATATACTGGTTTTACAGATTTGGCCACAAGCAAATTCTGTCATTGTTTCATGTTTCACGATTAAATCCATTGGTTATCAATTAATTTACATAGTATATAACATTTATATTGTATATGAAATTTCACACTATTAAAACAGTAAAGATGTTCGACAAAATTCGGGCGGTTTCGGGCGGTGACAGGCACCCCTACTCAACCTCCTGCTCTATTTTCAATGGTTTTCTTAAATATTCCTTTACCTTCAATTTCATAAACTACTTTATATGAATCTGGTCTTGTAGTAGTAGATTAAAAAAACACCTTAAAAGGTCTTTAGCCAATTAAGGTGGTTTTAATTATATTGCTTTTAATACTTCATCTACAGAATTGCTAAACATAATTGGGTCTTCACTTTTTATGTCTCTTAATAAGTTTATTATTATCTCTTTTGTCTTGTCATCTAGCTTTGAAAGTACACTACCGTATATTTTTCTTACTTGTTCATGATTTAAAATTCTGTAATGTAAAACTTCCATCCATTCTCTTGCCCTATCAATAACACTTGGGACAGCTAAAGCGATTAAATATAATCCCTCCTCAATATTTTCCTTATAGAGATGCTCTATGCCATGTACTAATCCAAACATTATTTCATGTTGTTCTGTATCATCATCAAATCCCATACATAATTCTGTAATAACTGATCTATCTCCTAAATCAATGAGATTACCTAATGCTTCTTCAAATGCAGATATTTCTTTTTGAGATTGTAAAAGTCTATTTATGTAGACTTTCTTTAATTCCAATTGTACATTCATACACTCCACCCCACTAGTTTTTAAATAATTCATTATTTCAGAAACAGCTAAAGACAATCATTAAAAAAACTTCGAAGAGCATCTCCTCCTGCCTCTATTAATCCATCATCTAGCACTATGATGTTCGATAAAATTCGGGTGGTGACAGGCACCCATTGGACAAACATCCTACCTACAAACCCTCTCCTGCTCCTGTCTTCTCTCTTTTTCTTTTAATTCACGGAACCAGTCTGGGACGACATTTGGTGCTTGGTAGGTAGATTTATATGATGAACGGTATTCCCCATAATTCGACATATTTCGGGCGGTGACAGGCACCTGTCTACTAGAACGGAATGCTTGCTCTGATTGAAGGACGTCTTCCACGGTAAACAATTGTTCGCTATGCCATCTTTTTAAAATGCCGACTGTATATGGCCATTCTTTTCCGTTCTCAACGGTTCGCTGTAATGCTTGGACAACTAGTTCATCACCCATCACTTCTATCCATTTCATTATTTGTTGGTGCACATATTTGGATGGTGCTCTGAAATGTTCCGTGTAAAATTCAATCGAACGAAAAGATACCACGCGACTATTACTACTAGTAGTAGTCGTTTTGTTTATGTTTTGTTTCGTATTGTTTTGTTTATATAATGTGCCCACAACTTCCGCCGCAACTTCGTTCACAACTTCCGTCACATCTTCATTCACATCTTCATTCACATCTTTCGCCACATCTTCCACCATCACTGTTGTCACTGCTCTGTTCACATTCCCACCCACCTCTTGCACCACATCTTCGCTTTCCCTTCCGCCCGCATCTACCTTCACCTTTCCCGCACATCCTACTTCCTTACTTACCACTCTTTGATTAGACATATCTGCCTTGTTTCCCGAATGATCTTCAACCACAACATATCCGCCATCCCCAACTTCTTCCCTTACACAAGAAATCATTTCATATACCGGTGCTTTCGTTCCTCGCGACTCAAAGCTGATCAAGCGCTTCTCACGCAATTCCTGCCGTGCTCTTCTAAATCCGCTTTCCGATAATCCCGTTTTATAACAAAGAACCGCCGCAGCAACCGTAAATCGTTTAATCCATCCTGCTCGATTATTGATATGTAACAATGCATGCCAGAGGGCCACCGCTCCTGTTGATAACGCCTCTGTCTCCATTTTTATGTAAAATGCATTTATTTCCTTAATATAATTCATCTAAATCGGCTCCTTCGATTGATTTCTTTCCTTTATCATAAAAATTCCTCAAGAAAATATCGAAGCAACAATTTTTTTATATCCCTCTTCAAAATGCTTAAATCCACCAGGATACGGACATTTTCAAAGAAAAAATAGTTCTAAAATGCTTTTTTAAGCCCAAATGGGAAAATTTGATACTTTTTCTTTTCAAAAATAAATCAAAAGCAATTACAAATCATCTAAGAGATAAACAACAAAAAATAAACTACGAAGCACAAAAGCATCCTAAAATTCGACAAAATTCGGGCGGTGACAGGCACCGCCCAAAACAGGCACCGCCTAAACAAAACAAAAGAGAGGAACCCCCAAAACAGGCACCTCCCTAAGTATATTTCCCTTCTATAATTTCTTCAGCATTAACGAAGTTCATATAAGTGTATCCCCAATTTCCTTGAAGATTATTTAATTCTCTCTGATAATTCAGATTATAACAGGCAAAGTAAATCTTGGGGACACAATAATTTTCCTTGAGGTATTTGTAAACATTATCCAAATATATTACTTTATTTCTGTGGGAAGGTTTTGCTTTTTCAAAAGGATAATCTTTGGGGATTACATTTCCTATATCTGCCTTACATTCAACAAATTCAATAGGACAGCTCTTACTATATAAAAAGACAAAATCACATTTAACATCGGACTCGCCAACTATCATTCCTTTATCTTCTACAACAGGTTCAATGTATACTATATTTCTCTTTAATCCATAAGACACTGGTCCATATAGATATACGACATTTTCGAGAATTTCACCACGAATCTGATTAAATTTATTTAAGTCTAATTCATAAATTTCTTTAATTATACCGCTTAATTGTATGATTAGTTCAGAATCCAGATTTAATCTAGGTGATTCTAAAACCTTATCAATATACTGATAAATTTCTGTTTTAAGTTTCTCACTATTCTTTTTATAAGTTGAAAAAATACGTGCAATATACTTAAATACTTTAGGATTTGCTTTAACCTTATCTACTATTTCTACAACTAGCTGTCTTTGCGAAATATTTTTTGTGCTATTTATTACCAGAGACATGACACTAAAAAAATCCTATATGCTTATATGTTGGAATCACCAATGAAGGAAATCCCATTCTAGTTGTTACTGAACTAATTATTTCTCTTGCATAAGGCCAAGCATTAACCGGTACATTATTTTCCACAAACCTATCAATCTCATCTTTATAATCTATCAAAATATCATCAACATCATCTAAATCTAGTATATAATTTAATTCCAAAATAAATTTTATGTTAAATAATATTTCTTTATTCGGGATATCTTCTCTGTTTTTTGGGTCATCTACTTCATCACTAAAGGCAGTTATTTCAAATCCAAATTGAACATTCAAGTCAGTTTGTTCAAGATATGTTTCTTTTTTGTTACTTTTTAACCCTATTTGAATACTTGTTCTTTTTTTAGGGGGGAAATTTTTGTTTTTCCAACATTCTAATGAGTATAATTCAATATCATCTAATTCAATCGATTCGATCAATTTATTATATTTTTCATCAGACATAAATCATGCTCCTACACTATATTGTTTTTCGTTCGAATTATACGACATAACTACCTCCAACTGACCGTCCAAAGATTTACTTGATATAGAATTCTTTATTGGTTTCTTTCTAGGTAGATTATCTATCTCCAAATCAGACTTTAGATAGTAAGGAACCTCTTTTATATGTTCAAAAACAACTTCAATACGCTCCAACGTAAGTTCTTTACATAGTATCTTTCTTGTAATATCTTCCTGATAAGAAATAATATCGTTCAATAAATCAAAGGTTGGTTGATCAATTTCTTTCTCGTTAAGTTGATCGACCATTTGATTTATTAAATCTATACCGTTATGTCGATATTCACTATATTCATAAATTATATCTTCTAAAAGTTTGAGTTTATTCAATTCCTTTTTTATATTTAAATGATTATTGAAATAATTACTTAAAAAGTCAAATAAATTCTGGAATGCACCCATTATCATTTCTTCAAATATTTTAAGGCGATTTTGAAGTATTTCGTGATAATTATTAGATAGATTCTTCACTTTTTGATTATTGAAATAAAATTGCGAATAATTTAAAAAATAATGTTTTTGTAAATTAATATTCTTCATAATCACAACTCCTCTCAAATCCATCCATAGGTACCTCCTGACTATTTTACCATTAGAACATATATAAGTAAATGTATATGCTGAACCATTATTCCCTAATTCTATGCTAATCATACTCATATATGCCTATAGAATTATCCCTTCCATAAATAATATCGTAATTAAATAAGATAAAAGGGAAAAACAAAGGAAACTTCAGGAAACTGCAATGCAGGAAAGTGGTATGACACCCAGTAATTATAGAAGGTAAAGCTTTCAAAAGGAGGCTTTCCGATGATATATGAAATAAAGGAAGCAGATAAAGATAGATATTTGATTGGTGACCATTGTGAGAATTGGTAAATTCATTCCTGGCTTCGAACCCAGGAAATCCTCCATATTCTCATTAAAAAGAATGACTTCATCCTGAACGTCAATAACTTTTTTAGCACCACTGTGGTTTGATGTACTCTCTCTTTATCTGTACTAGACACAATTTTCCCTTCTAAATTCATTATATTAATATTAACCTCAGTATATTTTGATAATCGCTTTATGATTTCATTCCCTAACTCTTCAGTAATTTTCATTTATATTAACCTCCTTAGTTGATACCTCGCACGACACAAATTTCTGTTTAACAATAATGATACCTAGTTATTTCAATATTTAATAGTGTACTTACCAAAAAATTAATAGAATTTCATACAAACAGAGATTATCATTGAATTTATGTAAACTAGAGATCAAATAAACCGGGTGAAAATTAAATTTTATTAGGTTCAGTTGCTATTTTAAAAGCACAAAACCGAGGTGGAAATTACGGGATAGAGAATTGTGGAAGAAGTTAAAGGGGAGGGTAAAACATAAAAAGAATCCCCACCCTTGTTATGAAGCGAAGATGGAGATATACTTTAAATTTCATTTTGTACTAGATTTAAATCAAAATTCCTTTTCAAGCCCAAATGGGAAAATTTGATACTTTTTCTTTTCAAAAATAAATCAAAAGCCATTACAAGTCATCTAAGAGATAAACCACAAACATATCCTAAAATTCGACAAAATTCGGGTGGTGACAGGCACCATTCGGGCGTCATTCCACTTTCATATTCGACAAAATTCGGGCAGTGACAGGCACCATTCGGGACACCAGGCACCATTCGGGCGAGGCACCATAATTCACGTAATGTTCACAAATTATGACCTATAGGTCGTACTAATTTGGTCATAACCCTTCCATAATCGGTGGAAAGGGAGGAAATAAACTTGAAAACACTTGAAAAATTAGGATTAATTGCAATCGGGGAGACAGTTCGTCATTATCGTAGAGTTGTCAGAAATATATCCATGGAAAAGCTCGCTGAAGAGGCTGACATAAGTCCAGACCACTTAGGAAGAATTGAACGAGCGGAAAAATCCCCTCATTATACTACAATGTTCAAGATATGTAGTGCACTCGAATTAGATATGAATGATATAAATAAACGTATTCATGAATTAGTACACGAACATAAAGATGAAATAGAAGCAGAACGAGAAGCAGATAACCAATAAAAAGCACGCCCACCTCTCCCCCTCCTCCTTCCTTCCATAAAGGAGCGAACAAAATGATACGTACCAAATACACGGTAAACAAAGAAACCCTGGCTATTCTACCTGCTAGAGCAATAGATTATCGAGCGATCGTTTTAGAGAAACAACAAACCTATCACATTCGACAAACACCATTAGCAATCATAAAAAATGCGTGTATCGAGATAGGTTTTTCCACATTAAAAGGAAAACAAGAAGCTGTAAAACACCATACAGATTTGAAATACAAACTTCCCATTCCCATTTCGATTGCCCAGCAAATCTATGCATTTCCTACGCAATCCATTCTTAACTACGATTGCAGTTGGATTTTTTACCATCACATCATGCATGTTGGAAAATTACCTTCCAACAACAAACCGACCCAGACAACAATCACTTTTAAAAACAAACGGGAAATGAATATCAATGTTTCACCATATATCATCCAGCAACAAATGAACCGCACCTTCCTATGTACACAACAAATAGAGAGTGTATTCCGTTCACCTGAACTTTCCCCTGCAAATATGACCAAATCTAATGGAAAACCTCTAAAATCCTATTTTTAAAACATTCCTTCTGCAAAAACCTTAATGATCTATCTAAAAACAGTGAAATAGAACCATTTACTAGAAAATTGTCCAGATGCACGTTTCCCCCTTCCACCCTATGATGAAATTACCAGCTCGAGCAGGAATATCATTTCATAGGAGGAAATCCATGAAACAAAACTTTGACATATTCTTTAAAGCAAACGAACGCCGCATTCATTTTCAAATTCATCGACTTGGGATTAGTGAGGAATGGTACGGGGAATTTTATGCAGAGGGAATGTTTGCACTTTGGAAGGCATATAAAGCCTATCAACCAGACAAAGGCGCATTCGGGACATTTTTAAATTATAAAATACGCTATCAATTAATTGATCTATTACGAAAAAAATTACATGACCAAAATGGCACAGAAAAAGTCATGCAGGAAAATATCACACAACTAGATAACGGAAACCGCCACCGTGGAACAGGAGTACCAATTGTACACATACCAGAAATTACATTAAAAGATCCATCCTTCTGGCAAGAAATACGAAGACGCCTCACAGATAAACAATGGAAATGGGTCGAATACTTCATCATCGCTGACCTTACCGTAAAGGAAATTATGGAACTCGAAAACGTCACAAAAGAAACCGTCAAAAGTTGGGGAAAAGCAGTGAGAAAGAAGTTGAGAGATGAGAAGTTGAGGAAGATGTTGGAGGGGCGGGAGTAAATAGGAAAAGTAAAAACCTCCATCCTTTGAGATGAGGATGGAGGTTTGATTAATAAACAGAAGCCTCAAGTAAATTCAACGAAAATTAAAATTTTAAGTTGCTGCAGTCCATTATTTAGCGCCTTTCCCTCCATAATTTCTTCCGTGCTAACAAAAATCGAATGAAACAACCCTCTTCAGTATAGCGATTCTCTTCTTTTTAGCGAAGAGCAATAGTTACTTTTTTTGTTTATAATGTATAAGATTTCAATCGATAATCATTCCATTCGTATGTCGTAAAAATCAAAAAAATCAATAATATGTTATACTAGATATTAGAAAGAGAAAAAGTGCGTTTTATTCTCTTTGAAAATTTCCTTTCTTTCACAACCACAGAGTCTAAGATCTCCAGAGTGAGTACGTCTCTTCTCCAAAAGAATGAACTTTGCCAACATCCCTTGCTAAATGACTAGCAAGGTTTTATTTGTATGACGGGAGGTCAAATTAAATTCATGAACAGCAATTATTTTCATCCTATCTAGTGCAACGGAAAGCTAGAAAATCTAGATAATGATTTTGTATTTCGAAAATTAATTGGAGGGATTTATTTTGATTCGAACAGTTGGATTTCCACTAAATTGTAAAAAGAACGAACAGAGACAGGCATTGATATTTAATGACATTGCTAAAATGAAGAATAAAGACAAATTATATTTTGAAAAAGGATATGGCGAGTCTTTCGGTATATCAGATAAGGAATTACAAAACATTGGAGTAAATATTGTAAGCAGAGAAGAGGCGTTAGAACAAGATATTATATGTGACCCAAAGGCCGGGGACGGGGACTATATAAAAGAACTGAAAGATGGACAACTTATATTCGGTTGGATCCATGCAGTACAAAATAAAAAGTTAACAGATATCTTTCTATCGAAGCATTTGACCGGGATTGCATGGGAAGATATGTATGAAAAAGGTAGACATGTGTTTTGGAGAAATAATGAAATCGCTGGGGAAGCGGCAATCATGCAAGCATTTAGTTGTTATGGAAAGATGCCATATGACACAAAAGTTGCTGTCCTGGGAAGAGGGAACGTGGCACGAGGTGCATACAAAATATTAGTTGGACTTGGTGCAAATGTGACTGTTTATGATAGACGAACAGAACATTTATTTCGTAAAGAAGTAGGTAAGTATGATGTACTTGTCAATGGAATTACGTGGGATGTTAGCCGTTCAGATCATATTCTATATAAAGAAACTTTAAAAGAAATGAAAAAGGATTCAATGATCATTGATGTTAGTTGTGATGAAGGACTTGGAATCGAAACAAGTAAACCAACAACAATTGACAATCCAACTTATCGTGTTCATGGTGTCCTTCATTATGTCGTAGACCACACACCAAGTATCTTCTACAAAACGGCATCAAAATCGATTAGTGCTGAGGTCGCAAAATATTTACCCTTGATTATGGAAGGTAAAGAAACGAAAAACGAAGTATTACGGAAAGCAACAATTATCGATAATGGACGTATTTATGACCACAAAATTTTAGAAAACCAGGATCGTAAAGAGGTCTTGAAAGTTAAAGGAAAACGTATCAATCGTTAAGCTTTATTTACCCATGTTAAAAGCCCAGTCATTATAATATGCACCCCTTGCGTTAGAGCAGAATCTAACGTAAGGGGTGTTTTTGTATGGCGAAATAATGCTAACATATTTTCATCGACACACTTAGTCTAAATTATAACAATCAAACTAGGAGGATGTGTCCAATGACAAAACATAAATAGGGTAAACGATTTAATGGCGATTTTCGTGAGATGATTGTTGATTTATACAATTCAGCTCATTTAGTTAAAAAATTGAGCAGCGAATATGGCGTATCTGATGTCACCATTTATGCATGGATTAAAAAATTCAGTCCAATAGAAATGGAAGATGGACCGTCCATCACTCCAGATGACTATAATAAATTACAAAAACAAATGCTTAAAATCCAGAGAAAAATGAATTATTAAAAAAGCCTATGGCCATATTCATGAAAAAATAAACGATGCTAAAATCCTACTCTTATTTAATCTGCTCATATAATCAATCCTTTATAAATAGCACTATTCTGCTGAAGAATTATAATCAACCTCTACATTTTTTAATCCTTCTATTACTTTATTTATTCGTCTCGATAAGTCTTTGATTTCTTCTAAAGCGAATGTATTCATCAATTGCTTTTGAGAGATCCTCAAATGTCTCATACTTATGTAAATAATACTTCTCGCATGTAAGAGTTCCCCAAAACGATTCCATCGGACCGTTATCAATGCATTTTCCAACTCGAGACATACTATGTGTCATCTCTGCATTATCTATCCTTCTTTTAAGCCCATGTGAGGTGTACTGAAACCCACGATCACTATGAATTAGAGTATGTGTTTGCCATCCAATTGATTAACAGCCTGATCAACCGTTTTAAATACAAGTTTATTATTATTAGAATGGCCTAAAACATAGCTAACAATTGAACCATCATACAAATCCAGTATAGCGCTTAAAAAATAGGCTTTCTTTGAAGAACTATATTTGAATTCTAAAGAATACGCTCTTTTTGACACAAAAAACTCTCCCTAAGATAGAAACAGAATTTTACTTTTTAATCTGTCTACCTTAAAGGGAGAATGTCATATGATACGTCATTATTTATTTTTCACAACTTTCTTTATCTGTTCTATTACATTTTCTAACCACTCAATTGGTTCTATATGAAGTGCAGGAAAATACACACCATCTGCAGCAGATTGAATGAATTCACTTTTTTCAGTATCTGAATTCTCACTTCCAACAAAATTTGTTAAAAAGACAATAGCATATTCCAAATACTCTTTACTTTCCTCGGTTAATAACTCTTGTAAAGCATCATCAGGTGACTCAATATCCTGATGAAATGTTCCAGCCAAAAACTGAAAAACAGGATCCTCTTGTTTATTTGTAGTTAGCATATCATCTCACTCCTTTTCTAATATTAATCGGGATAACCTGTTAAGATGTAATTCCCTTTGCCATCCTTCTTTAAAACAATTCTAGCATTGGTTTTATTTTCAACTGTTGTAGAACCTCTTTTCACTCCACGTCCAATCACTTCTATTCCTTGATATTCTAAAACTAAAGTGGATTTACTTTGTGGATTACTTAACCAAGATTGAATAATTTTTTTGTTGTTTTTATCAGTTAAGACCTCACTAGCTACCTTCTCAGCTGTAGCCCTATCTTTAAAAGTAGAAGAGCCCGTGATTTTGGGATTACTTTTCATTCTTTCTAATAATTCCTCGTCAGTTTTCCCAACATGCCTATCTATTAAATGGCCACCTTTTAACTCGTGTGCAGTCAATCCACCACCTGGCGCTAAAGAACTTTTATCTCCTTGCTTAACATTGGCTTTCCCCTTACCAACCTTCCCCACTCCACCAACCACATCATCCATTGGCTTTAAAAACTTAGCCGGTTTAAAAGCTGGAAATGAAAACAACCCGGCAAAGCATCCGCTCACTTACGGTGGACTCTGGATGAAAAGCAGTCAGGTACCTTATGCTCAAGACTTCCTTTTAGTTCATTTATGCTACTTTGGACATAAAATTCGGATTTAAGAAAACATCATACAACTAGATAACGGAAATCTGCATCGGTTACACTTAGTTACCAAATATTGGCCAAATAAAGATGGAGTTGATCAGTTGCTGCCTTAGTCACCAACTATTCCATTGCATTGTCAAAGTACAAAGTAAAATTCTCAATCAAAGTATAAACGAACCCACGCCTGAATAATAGGTGTGGGTTCGTTGAAGCTTACATATATATATTGTTTGGTATAAAAAAATTATTATCTAATTTATTCTTTTTCCCCAACGCTCCCCATCACATCTTGCTTCAATTCCTCCAACATTTGCTCACTCTCTTCCATCGTTTTTCCCCTTACACCAAAATAAAACTTAATCTTCGGCTCAGTTCCAGATGGGCGGATGCAGAACCATGAGCCGTCTTCTAGTTTGTATTTCAATACATTGGAAACTGGTAGAGTAATTGCTTCATGTCTATCTTCTTCGACAAATATACGCTCACTAGTTTGATAATCTTCGCGAACGACTACTTTCTTTCCAGCAACATCCACTGGTGGTTCAGAACGGAAGCCTTCCATGATAGAAGCAATCTTCTCTACGCCAGCCTTTCCTTCTAATTTCAATGATTCTAGTCCTTCGCGGTAATAGCCATATTCCTCAAATATTTCCATTAAAGCGTCATATAGATTCATGTCTTTTGTTTTGTAATAGGCAGCAACTTCAGAGATTAGTAAGCATGCTTGGACGGCATCCTTATCGCGAGCGAAATCACCGATTAAATAGCCGTAGCTTTCTTCGTAGCCGAATAAGAAGGAATGCTCCCTAGTCGCTTCAAACTCCCTTATCTTCTCGCTAATATATTTAAATCCGGTTAAGGTATCAATTGTTTCCAAACCATGTGCTTCTGCTATATCTCGGCCTAATTCAGATGTTACAATCGTTTTTAACACTGTCGCATTGTCCGGCAGTCCATTTTTCTTTTGTTTCTCCGTAATAAGATAATGAAGTAACAAAGCCCCAATTTGGTTTCCAGTTAAAAGCTGGTACTCTCCATCACAATTTTTAACCGCTACACCAACTCGGTCTGTATCTGGGTCAGTTGCTAGTAATATATCAGCATCATAGTTCTTTCCGTATTCGATAGCTAGTTTAAATGCATTCGGTTCTTCTGGATTCGGGCAATCTACTGTTGGAAAATCTCCATCTGGATGCTCCTGCTCTTTGACGACTTGGACGTGCTTAAATCCTATTTGTTGCAAACCTTTTCTAACAGGACGGTCCCCTGTTCCATGAAGTGGTGTATAGACAATTTTAAATGTATCAGCAACTTGTTTAATTATTTCGCGATTAACAGTAATGGTTTCTAGTTGTTTTAAATATGCTTGATCCACTGTGTCACCAATAATCAATAGAATCCCTTTTTCTTTTAATACTTCTTCTCTAGTTACAGGTATTGTCAGTTCATCTTCCACTTCATTGACCTTACTAACTAACACACTCGCAGCTTCAGATGCAAATTGTGCCCCATCCTCCCCATATACTTTAAATCCATTGTATGGAGCAGGATTATGGCTTGCGGTAATCATAATGCCGCTTATCGCATGTAAATAACGAACAGCGAAAGAAAGCTCTGGTGTCGTCCGTAATGATTCAAAAACATACACTTGGATGCCATGATGCCCTAATACTTTAGCAGCTTCCATCGCAAATTCCGGTGATTGATGACGGGAATCATAAGCAATAACAACTCCACGACCTTTTGCCACATCACCCTGCTCCTCGGTAAAACGGGCTAAGCCTTCCGCTGCCTTTCTTACCGTATAGATGTTCATTCGATTCGTTCCTGCCCCGATAATACCACGCATGCCACCTGTTCCAAATTCTAAGTGCTTGTAAAAGGCATCTTCTAGTTGGGCCTCGTCTTTTTCATCCTGTAATGCCTGTTTCAAATCTTGATCAATGTCCGCAAATTCTAACCAACGCTTCACATTTTCTTTCCAGTTCATTTGTTTCCCCCATTCCTATGAAAATGGCCCGCTATTAGCAGGCCACCATCATGTTCATATCTATCGATTAATCACGAGCAAAAATATCACGCGTATATACTTTATCCTTCACATTTTGTAGTTCATCTGCTAAACGATTAGCAACAATAACATCCGATGATTGTTTGAACGCTTCTATATCATGAAACACTTTCAGCCCTTCAAAGGAATCCGCTGTTAGCGCTGGTTCGTAAATAATAACCTTAACGCCTGCTGCTGTTAGATGTTGGATTACATCTTGAATAGCTGATTGACGGAAGTTATCGGACCCTGTTTTCATTGTTAAGCGGAAAACACCAACTGTTTTCGGTTTCTTTGCCAAAATTGCATCTGCAATATGTTTCTTACGAGTACTATTCGCATCGACAATCGCTGTAATGATATTATTCGGAATGCCTTTAAAATTAACTAGTAATTGTTTCGTATCTTTTGGTAAGCAGTAGCCACCATAACCAAAGGAAGGATTATTATAGTGATCCCCGATTCGCGGATCCAGTCCAACTCCTTCAATGATTTGCTGGGTATTTAATCCGTTCATTTCTGCATATGTATCCAATTCATTAAAGAAAGAAACACGCATCGCTAAATAAGTGTTCGCAAATAACTTAATTGCTTCAGCTTCCGTGGAGTCCGTAAACAACATCGAAATATCTTCTTTGATTGCACCTTCTGCAAGCAAATGAGCAAACTTCTTCGCACGGTCTGATTTCTCCCCTACAATAATTCGGGATGGATGTAAATTATCGTATAATGCTCTTCCCTCTCGTAAAAACTCTGGGGAAAAGATGATATTGTCTGTTGCAAACTTCTTACGAATAGACTTCGTGTAACCAACAGGGATAGTAGATTTTATCACCATCGTTGCATCAGGATTAACGGATAACACCTGTTCAATGACCGTTTCTACTGAACTTGTATCAAAATAATCCCGTTCTGGATCATAGTTTGTTGGTGTAGAAATAATGATATATTCTGCATCCATAAATGCCTTTTTATAATCTGTTGTAGCTGATAGATTTAATGATTTATTTGCTAAAAAATCTTCAATCTCTGGATCAACAATTGGAGATTTTTTATTATTAATTAAATCAACTTTTTCTTGTACAATATCAAATGCTGTGACTTCGTTGTGTTGGGATAGTAATACAGCATTTGATAGGCCAACATAGCCTGTTCCGGCGACTGTGATTTTCATTTTATTCCTTCTTTCACCAATTATTCTACAATCATTTTAGCATAATTTCTTCGCTACTTGTTACTTCCCGAATGAAATAGGAATGGAATTTTTTTAAGGTAGGGATAAGCAAAATCGAATTCTCTCTTTCATCCACTCGGCCTCTTGTAACTGTACACTTTAGTTTATCAGTTACACAAACCCGTGCGAGTAAACATCCACGTCGATTTTTAGCTGATTACCAGGGGTATCTGCATGTGGATGGTTACGCAGGTTGTAACGGTATATCTAACGTAACGTTAGTAGGTTGTTGGGCGCATGCGCGCCGTAAATTTACAGAGGCTCTACAAGCGCTTCCTAAGTCTGCGGAAACCTCCACTGTAAAAGCGAAAGAAGGTTTAGCCTACTGTAATCAACTTTTTGAAATTGAGCGCGATCTCAAGGACAAGTTTCCTGAAGAACGCTATAAAGAACGTTTAGAACGCAGCCAGCCAATTCTAGATGCTTTTTCAGCGTGGCTTCGTGAACAAACACCACGAGTTCTTCCTAAGAGTGCACTTGGCCAAGCTATAAGATATTGTCGTAACCAATGGGATCGTTTAGTAGCTTTTCTAGAGGACGGACGTTTGGAGATTGACAATAATCGCGGAGAAAGGTCTATCAAGCCTTTCGTTATCGGCCGCAAAAATTGGCTGTTCAGTAACACAGCTAAAGGAGCAAAATCTAGCGCAATTATTTATAGCGTTGTGGAGACAGCAAAGGAAAATGGCTTAGACCCATTTAGATATCTTAGCTATCTGTTTGAAGAGCTCCCCAATATGGATACAACAGATCGAACAAAATTGGATCAACTTCTGCCTTGGTCAACAACTATTCCAGAAGAATGTCGCGTTCCAAATAAATCTAAATAAATCATAACAGAAGTCCACATCTTAAATACAGGTGTGGACTATTTTACGCTTACTACGATAAAAGCACAGCTTCTGGCAAGAATTACGAAAATGCTTCAAACAATGGAGATAGGTCGAATACTTCATCGTTGTCGACTTAATCATCATAGAACTCGAAAACATCACAAAAGAAACCTTCAAAAGTTGGAGAAAAGCAGGAAGAAGGTAGTTGAAGAAGGTGTTGAAAGGACGGGATTGAAACATAGGTACAGGTTCTCCGTTCTTTTACTTTTAACTATAAACTGGGACGTGGGGTTTGGCCCCTTGTCCCTCATACTAACTTTAATCATATTATTATCAAGTAGAATCAGCGAGAGCAGATTTTTCCCCTCTAGTCCTTCGCCTTTTATATAGCAATTTATTATTTTTTCGCCAATAAATTCCTTATTGCATTAATAATTAAATATCTTTCCTTTTTGGATAATAGTAAAACAAATACAAAAGCTAAATAACAAACGCTGACAATAGTTAACATACTAATAAGATTAAACCAACTTTGTATCTCAAATAAATTCTGTAAAATAATACTAATTATAATGATGAACGCAGCACCTATAATAGGTTCTAACATCCCTCGATAATACACAAAAATTGATTGCTTTGTTATTACTGAACAGTAATATGGATTAAAAAATGTATTTTTAAGCATCAATCCTATAGCACCAGCAATCACTATTCCATAGAGTTCGAGTGAAGTATATCCGGATAAAATAAATGCTAATATGAGGTTTATTAAACCAAATATTATAGTTGTAATTCCTGGTATTTTTAATTTATTAACCGCTGTAAAAACATGAGAAAGTGGCAATGGACTTAAAGTGAATACTAAATATCCCGCACTTAAAATCAGAATCCATTTATAACTTATAAATTCTTTTCCCAGCCAAAGATTTAATACAGGCTCTGCGTAGCTACACAATATTGCTGCTGGAAGCACTATTAGCAATCCATTCAGTTTTACCGATTTATTAGAATAAGCAAGGAGGCCTTTCAAATCATTATTTGCATATTTTTTAATTATTACTGGAGCAAATACAACTGATATAGAATTAGATATATTTCTTAATAAAAGCGGAAATTGAATCATTGCAGCATAAATTCCAGCTTTAGCTGGGCCTAATGTCAAATTAGCAACTAAAAGTTCCGTTCCTAAAAATAAAATAACACCCACTTGACCAATTGATACCCAAATACCAGCACTCATAAGTTCTTTTAATTTTTCAAAACTAAATTGTGTGAACTTAATTTTTAATGTCGGAATTAGCTTTTTAAAAATGGCTATACTTAATAAGAGAGAAAATATAATAGCTATCATAGCGCCTAAATTCACATACCAAATCTTCGGTGTAAATACAATCAGCAATAAGAAGGTTAATAAGCCTTTTACTATTGCATTTAAAACATTTATTACTTTGATTAAATATACCTTATTTTGAGAAAAGGGTGCAGATACAAATAAGGATTGAAATAAAGAAAAGACTATCATTATACCGCTAAAGAGAATAGCTAATTTCACATCAAGTACTAAACTATCTGGTATATTGATTAAATTTTCAATAAAAAATGTTAGAGTAATTATAATTGACATGATGATTATTGAACCAAATAAAGAAGCTACCAGATATGTGTTAAAATATCCTTGAGCTTTTAATATGCCACCTCGAGTTATAGAAACGGTAAAAAATCGCGCAATCACTGAACTTAATGCGATTGTCAAAATGGTAAGAACACTGATAAGGTTTTGAGTTAAAGGTATGAAGCCATAAGCTTCAGCACCTAAATTAGATATTATAAAGGGAGTCATCCAAAAGCTTATTAAAGCTGTTATAAAAAATGATACAAAAGACGCTCCCAAATTAAAAACTAAATTTTTCATTTGTCTTCCTTTCTGAAACTTCAACTTTGAATAGTTTTATCTTTTAAAATCTCTTTTAATATTTTTTTATTTATTTCATACTTAGGAGACAGTTGTTCTTTCTTTTTTAATATATAATTACGTTCAAATTTATAATTTGTTGCTACTTCGTTAACTTTATTAATTGCACTTCTATAATTTTTTATAAAGTCATATATCCCTAATAAATTCTGTTCATAATTTACCATTTCAAAGAATCCTTTTACTTTTTGCTGCCAATTAATACCTATAAAAGGAATACCTTGTGAAAAGGCAATAATTGTAGAGTGCATTCTAGTTCCAATCAATAAATCAATATCATAATAAACATTTAAAACATCATCTAAACTTGTTTTCTCTTTGAAGTACAGGTTTTTCTTTTTTTTATAACCTTCTAATTGCTTTTCTAAATCCATTAAAGCATTGATATCTTTCAATTCTGTACAAAAGACGCTTATCTTATAATCACTATTTTCAATAAAGTAAGATATTAGTGATTTTAGGCTGTCAATATAACCTCGATACTGAACTTCTGAAAAATCAGCTAATCTTAAATCCATTACAGTAATACCTAGGTGTTTGGGCATGTCTACTCGGTTAGACTTTTTATCGCTTAAGAATAAAACTGGATCCACAGTTTTATATAATTTTCTTTTGTCTTTATTAATTACTTTCAATAGATCATAGGAATACTTATCCCTTACCGTTATATAATTAGCCTTTTCTAATACTTTAATAGTATTTTTATGCTGTCTGCTAGTTTGAAACGGTCCAATCCCTACATTTAAAACATATATTGGTATTTTCAACTTAATTGCTTCTTTAATAATTAGATCAAAATAATAGTATGAGGACGAGTGCTTTTCGGTATCAAAGATTGCATTTCCTCCACCTACGATAAGGACTTGGGATTGTTTTAATTTTTGTTTATAAATTGCAAGATTTACATTCTTTTTAGCCCTTCTTTTATTAACAAAATCTCTAACAATAGCAATCAATGTAGATTTTCTTAGATACTTTTTATAAAAACTTTGTTTTGTATTATTGTTTCCTACTATATTATTCTTAATATTATTATCAAAAGAGGATTCAAGACTTTTATAATTAACTAGATTGAAACTATATCTATCTATATCTTCCGTAAAATCCAATAATATATTTTCTAATTCCCTTACAATTAATTCATCTCCAATATTTTTACTGCCATATCTACTAACAAACGAAATTTTCATACCAACTCCAACTTTCTATAAAACATTTTCCCACTCACTTATAACTCTAGAATAGCCAAATTTTTTATTAATATTTTGGGTATTTTTAGATAGTACTTGCCTAAATTCCTTATTTGAAATCATTCTATTAATTGCATCTGATAGTTCCCCTACATCTCCATTTTGAACCAATAAACCATTCTTCTCATGTTTAATTAATGATCTAGGACCATAATTACAATCAAAAGATATAACAGGTATACCAACACTCAAGGCTTCTAAAATCACGATTCCAAAAGACTCATATTTAGAAGGTACTACTAAAAAGGCATAATCTTTATATAAATTAATTATGTTATTGCTATATCCCTTAAAAACTACATTGGCTTCGAGTTTTTTTCTAACTACTAATGACTTTAATTCATCTAAATTTGGTCCTGTTCCATAAACATCTAATTTCCATTCATTATATTGTTCTTTATTAATTACATTTGAGAACGCATCTATTAATAAATGCGGTCCTTTCTCAGTACTTAATCTACCAACAAAACATATTTTATTGCTATTTGGGTTATATGGAGATCTCTTTACATTTGGTTCTATAGTATTGGGGATCACCTTAAACTTATTCCTAACCTTTGGAAACATCCTAGAATACTCTTCCTTATTTTCATTAGTCAATACGATAAAAGTATCAGCATATTTTAACGACATTTTTAAACCAACCCAGCTTAGACCAAACTTTTTAAAATTACTATATCCACTATGGTCACGTACAATTATTTTAATTGATTTATTCTTTAGGATTTTTTTAGGTACAAGAGGAACGAGACCCAATCCTTCTATAACAATTGAATCAAAATCAACTTTTGACAATAAACTAGCACATTCAGTTTTTGCCTTAAAAAATATTCTTTTAATATTATTATTGCTCTTTAATGATCCTTTAATATGATTTGTGATTTTTCCATAATCATATCTTTTTTCTTTATAATCAAATAGTGACACTACAGTTACTGAATATTCTTCTTTTTTATTTAATGCACTACTTATCATAGAAACTGATCTTTGAATACCTCCTCCAGTGGCGGCTGAAGAGATTAAAAATAATACATTTATCAATTTATAATCTCCCTCTCATTTTATTATTTTTAACTAGTAATATTTATTGCTGACTTCAACAGTCATAAGGTTAGATATTAGAGGACACTTAAGCCCTTTAAATACCTGAATATTCTATTAGTTCGAACAGTAAATCAATCTCTGTATCCTTGTAATCAAAAGTTAAATAATTTAATTAACCGTAGAAACCGATTTTAAATTATTATATGGATAACTAAATATAAAGGCCACTGTGAACCAAAACGATGATTGGTTAGTATAAGTACCGCTAAACATTAGTAATATTAAAGGATGAAACGCAATAACACATATAATTCTAAAACGCTTATCTACTTTTAAAATTTTACTAGTCCTATTGATTAATTTAGTAAATATGAATAGGAAAAAAATTAAATAAATTAATCCGCCTTGCAACAAAATTTCTATAAATAAATTATGTGGGTAACCACCATATGAATCGAACATGCCAAAAATGCCATACCCAAATAATGGAGAGTTATAAACATATTCTAGAGCCACACTATATACTGAATCCCTTCCAGAGGTGGCACTTATATCTATTCCCTCACTAGAGATATATGAGAATACTCTACTGAATGAACTTTCATATATAGAAATCTTCATTAATTGAAAGTGCACTAAAATTCCAATTAGAAAGGTTAAACTTATTATTATAAAGTATTTAAATATTTTTGTATTTCTATTTTCTTTAATTGAGTTTATTATCAAATATATAAAATATACTATTGCTAATACCATTCCCCCTCTTCCACCCGAAGAAACTATTGCAAATAACTGCAACATTAAAAGAAAGTAGCAAAAATAACGATATAAAGTGGTTTTTGCAAATTTAAATCTATAGATATTTTCCCCAAATAATAAATAGTATAGGTTAATACCAAATGCAAAAGATGCAATATATGAAGCATTCTGATATGTAGCACCACCAATATTTGCTCTAGTATTAGTGGTTAGAACTTCAATGCTTGTCAGAATAGCAGCAATTGAAAAAAGTATCATTATAACATCCATAAATTTAATAATATGGTCAATTCTATTATTTTTAGATAGATAGATCCCCATCAATATTGATGGTAAACCCCATAGTAAAAAGTATTGAAAATGAATTGAACCTGAATTATCAATATTACCAATTAAATATTCAATTAGAAAGATTGCTAAAAAGATAAATGGAATAGAAATTACAAATATCTGATTAGAAGTAAAGTACACCTTTTGAAATAAAGCATCAGAAAAAAATAATATTACTCCAATAACCAGTATCAGAACATTATATATAATAAAAACAGGAGACGATTCACTTCCTAAATATTGATATCCTAATATGCCTGACAACACAAAAAATAAATTGTAGCTAAAAATTATAATTAATGGGGTATATTTAATCATATAGTCAATCCTTTTTTATATCTCAATACTTCGTTTTGCAATATTTTCATAAGAGAATTGATTCTTTCCAAATGTCTCTGCTTTATTTTTCATTTCATTATATCTCATGGGATTATTTAATAGTAAATTTACTTTATGTTCAATTTCCTCGATAGAATCCTGATACAAAAATTCACAATTTCCTCCAATATTAACATGGTCCGTTCCCTCCCAATATTTAACAATCATTGGAATTCCTAAACCAACTACTTGCTCCCAAAACACTGAATGTCTACCAGGAAATATTACTAGATCTGCCGAAGCAAAATATTTATAACTGTCTTCTGAAGACACCCAACCTATATATTTAATCTTATCATCATCAACCAAAGTATTAAACTTCTCTTGTAGTTCCTCAATCACCGAACCAAAAATTATTAGCTTTACCTTTGGATTATTAATTTTTTTTATTGCTTGCATTAAAAATAAGGTTTGTCGCTTCGCATTATCAATTTTACCACCAGTTATTATTAAAAAGTCATCTAGTCTAATATTATATTTTTCCCTTATTTCTTTTTTTACATTTACCTGTCTTGCTTCTTGTACTTTTTCATCATCAGCACCCATAACAAGTAACTCAACTTTATCTTCTGGTAATTTATATATTTTTTTTAAAAAATCTACCCTTGCAGGCAATACTCCATAAAATTTGGTTGTATATGGTTCGATTAACTGCGCACACTTTCTCCAAATTAGTCCATGTAATAATGATTTAGAAATAATATTTGTTGCACTATTTGAAAAATCAGCATGATTATCTACAAAAGTTACTACATGTGGATTTTTCTTTAAATATTTAACAATATCTTTTATATTCAAAAACTGTACACCATGAACAAATAATATGTCAGGACTTTCACTTACAATAGTTTCATAAACATCCTTATAAAATTTGAATTTTGAATAAATAGTAGTGTTATATTTTGATTTTAACCTAATTGTTTTAATACCATATTCATTATAGTACATAGAACGTTGATCTATTTTTACATCATTATTTTTGCCATAAATATACTGTGATGTAATAACAGAAGTTTCATATCCTAAGCGTTTATGATATTTAGGTAATAAGTTGTCCTGATATGTCCAGCCATCAGTTACAGGACCACATAAACATACATGTGTAATTTTCATTTAAGCACATCCTAATATTCAATATTAATCAAGAACTTCATCAATTAATAGTACTTTTGATATTTTTTTTTCAACACTTACATCATCTATAAAATTAATTTTTCCTTTACTTATATGTATCATTAAAGTTGCTAACTCATCACTATCAAAAGCGTTGAAGAAATAAGCATTTTCATACCCATCTAGTATTTCATGTGAAAATGGAGTATTTGCAGCTAATATTACACCTTTATGCATTTTACTTTCTAGCATAGGTAATCCAAAAGTTTCAATATATGAAGGAAATATTAGGACTGTTTTTGAATAGTATTTAAATACATCTTCTCGACTAATACTTCCTAAAAATTCCACCTGTAAATTTTCCTTTATAACTCTATTATATAGAGTAGCGAGGTGTTCATTTTCATTTCCAGTCAATGTGAAAAGCACTTTATAATTATTCACACCTTTAGACTTTAACTTTTTACATGCTTCAACTATGGTACGGTGATTTTTATAATAACTAGCTCCAGCTGGATAAAAAAATGTGGAAAGAGAATTTTCAGTTGGAGAAAAATATTTTTTTATATCAATATTTACTTTTGGTGGTATCACTTTAATTTTTTCTTCTGCAACTGCAGTTTTTTCTATGCATGCATCTTTGAACCAATTCAATTGAACAATAACCTTTTTTGACCTTTTAATGGACTTGAATATAATCTTACTGACAATATTTTGGTATACCCAAAATAGTTTATTTTCTCTAATACTAAAACGATGGTTCACAAAAGGGAGGGATTGATGAATATATATAATCTGCTCTACCTTAACTCTAGGAATAATAACATTTTGCAGTGAAAATATTTTATCGGGATTAAACTTTCTAACCAGTTTAGGTGCCTTAATTTGATCAAAATACATTCTATGTAACCAACTTTTTTTGGCCCATGGGTATCTAATAATTTTTATGTTTTTCGTCTCTTTCAACATAGGTTTACTTAATACAAAAATCCATTGGATATTTTTGTCTTCATAAAACTTCACTTCGCGATAGAATTCTTTTAAAATTGATAAAGCTCCCCCATTCTCTGCTGGTACATCAAAAACCATTACTTTCATCAATTAATTTTCCCCCACACAACCCGATCCACATAATCTGTATAAGATAAAATAATCCGTAACACTTTATCTGATACATTAGGCATACTATAATCTCCTACAAGTCTTAAAGTATCTTTTTCCTGCGTCTTTAGTATCTCAAGTCCTTGTAATACTCTTTCTTTTTCTAGACCTACCATCATCACTGATGCTTCTTCCATTGCCTCTGGTCTCTCATGAGCTTCTCTTATGTTAAGTGCCCTAAATCCAAGAATGGAAGACTCCTCGTTAATCGTACCACTGTCACTTAAAACTGCTCTTGCCTTGATTTGAAGTTTCACATAATCATTAAACCCTAAAGGTTTCATAGTTTTCACTAAAGGATTGAATTCAATTCCTTTCGATTCAATCATCTTTCTAGTTCTTGGATGCGTACTCACAATAATCGGTATACTATATTTTTCTGCAACAGCATTCAAGCTATCAACCAAATCTAAGAAGTTACTCTCTGAATTAATATTTTCTTCTCTATGTGCAGATACGACAAAATAATTATCTTCTTCTAAGTTCAGTCTCTCTAACACATCAGATTTCTTAATATCCTCTTTTCTTGAATGAAGAACTTCGTACATAGGACTTCCAGTTTTAATAATTCGGTCAGCAGGTAAACCCTCACTTATTAAATATTCTCTTGCAATATCACTGTATGTTAAATTTATATCAGCTGTATGATCTACTATTCTTCTATTCGTTTCTTCTGGTACTCTTTGATCAAAACATCTATTTCCAGCTTCCATGTGAAATATAGGGATATGACGCCTTTTTGCTGCAATTGCACATAAACAGCTATTTGTATCTCCTAATACTAAAAATGCATCTGGATTTACTTCTTCCATTATAGGGTCTATTTTAACTAGTATATTTCCTATTGTCTCTACTGCTGTACCAGTAGCAGCATTAAGGAAATAATCTGGTTTTTTTAAATTGAAGTCTTTAAAAAATACTTCATTTAACTCATAATCATAATTTTGTCCTGTATGAACTAATATATGTTCAATTGCATTGGATTCTTCTAATTTATTAATAACAGCAGATAGTCTTATAATTTCTGGTCTAGTCCCAACTACTGTCATTACTTTTAGTTTTTTCATTTATTATACCTCCATAAAGTAAGTATCTGGATTTTCTGGATCAAAACATTCATTTACCCACATTACCGTTACCAAATCACTATCCCCTACATTTACAATGGAGTGTGTATAACCAGTAGGAATATCTACTACCTGGAGTTTTTCACCACTTACCCGATACTCAATAACTTCGTCTGAGTCTATTTTTCTAAAGCGAATTAACCCTTCTCCACTTACCACTAAAAACTTCTCATTTTTCGTATGATGCCAATGGTTTCCTTTAGTAATCCCAGGTTTTGATACATTTACAGAAACTTGCCCTCTTTCAGGTGTTCTCATGAATTCAGTAAAAGATCCTCTATGGTCAGTATTCATTTTAAGGTTATAAGCAAATTGGTCCTCTGGTAAAAAACTTAGGTAGGTGCTGTAAAGTTTCTTTGTTAAAGCATCTTCCATATCAGGAATACTTATATTCTTTCTGCTTGCTTTAAAGCTTTTTATTAAATCGGCCAATTTTCCAAGTGTGATATTATATGTTACCGGCACAATACAAAACTCATCTTGCATTGTTGGATTGTCGTCCAAAGCATTAAAAAACTCATCTAACACATCATCTATATAGCAAAGACTAAGTTCAGCATCAGGGTTGTTTACTTGAATATCTAATTCTCTAGCAATATTATGACAAAACGTTGCGACTACTGTATTGTAATTGGGCTTACTCCATTTGCCAAATAGATTTGTCAATCTATAAACATAAACATCTACACCCGTTTCATTACTATATTCAAATAATGTTTTTTCCGCTGCTCTTTTACTTTTACCATAAGGATTGTCCTTTTCAGCTTGGATAGAAGAGGTAATAAGAATGGGTGCTTTATTATTATGTTTTTTCAACAATGCCAACAAATGTGTTGTAAAGTCAAAGTTACCTTCCATAAATTCAGTTTCATTTTCTGGTCTATTTACTCCGGCTAAATGAAAAACAAAATTGCATTCTTTTGTATATTGATTCAGTAATGAAGGATCTGTTTCTCTTGAAAATTCAAGTATATCTTTGTCATTATATCCTTGGTTTTTTAATTCTGCTACTAAATTCTTTCCTACAAAACCTTTTGAACCCGTAACAAGAATCTTCATCAATTATTCCCACCTTTTAATTCATTACATGAGTATTTTCTTTCCATTTCTTTAATTCATTTTGTACATAATCTAGTTCAAGTAATTTTTCTTTAATCTGATCAACAGTAAGAATTTGCGTATTATCCGAGTTATATTCTTCCATAGTAGTAAGTTCATGTTCCCCATCGTCGAAGTACTTATCATAGTTAAGATCTCGTTGGTCAGCTGGAACTCTATAGAAATCAGGCAAATCCTCTGCTTTTACATATTCTTCTTTTGTCAGAAGTGTTTCATAACGTTTTTCCCCGTGACGTGTTCCAATAATTTTTATATTATTAGCTGCGTTAAACAACTCTTTTAACGCTTGAGCAAGGTCACCAATTGTGCTTGCTGGCGATTTTTGAACCATAATGTCTCCTGCTTCAGCATTTTGAAACGCAAATATAACTAGTTCAACTGCTTCTTCTAAACTCATCAAAAATCTTGTCATATTGGGATCTGTGATGGTTAATGGCTGACCACTTTTTATCTGTTCAATAAATAGTGGAATAACTGAACCACGTGACGCCATTACGTTACCATATCTAGTTCCACAAATTAGTGTTTTTTCAGGATCAACAGTTTTAGATTTTGCAACAAATACTTTTTCCATCATTGCTTTTGATATTCCCATGGCATTGATTGGATATGCTGCTTTATCAGTTGAAAGACAAATAACCTTTTTTACACCATATTCAATTGCTGCCGTTAACACATTATCCGTACCTAAAATATTCGTTCTTACAGCTTCTAACGGAAAAAACTCACAAGAAGGCACCTGCTTTAATGCAGCAGCATGAAAAATATAATCGACACCATGCATTGCATTTTTTACACTGGATAATTCCCTTACATCACCTAAGTAGAATTTGATTTTATCATTTTTATATTTTTTTCTCATATCATCTTGTTTTTTTTCATCACGAGAAAATATACGAATTTCTTTTATGTCTGTATCTAAAAATCTTTCCATTACAGCATTACCAAACGAACCCGTTCCACCTGTTATTAGTAACGTTTTATCTTCAAACATGGTTAAACCTCTTTTCTATTATCTAAAATGACTCATTATAATCTCGTATGAATGTCTACTCGTATAGTTTTTCTCTAAGTATTTTCTCGAGTTAATTCCCATTTGTTTCCTTAAATTTTCATCACATAAGCGCTGTACTTGTTTATTAAATTCTTCAACATTATTGCTCTCGCACCACAATCCAAACTTTCCTTGTTCTATAACTTGTCCGATATCAGTATTTACATCTGTTGCTGCTAAAACAGGCATTGAAGCCTGCATATAGGTAAGAAGTCTCGATGGAAAATTTGGTATTGTAAAGCGATTATCTAAAAAGATTAATCCAACATCACATGAATTTGCCAAGATTTCATAGTCTTCTTTTGGCAATTGATTAAACAGTTGTGCGTTGGTTACTTTTTCTTTGTTAAAGAAAGATTGTAGCTTATTGAACTCTGTTCCCGAACCAGCTATAACAAAATAAACTTGCTTATTAGATTGATTAGCATTTAAGCATTTAATTAAAAAATCAATTCCCTGAGGCTTTCCAAGATTGCCGCCATAAATAAATACCGTTTTATCTAGTGGGATATTGTATTTTTTTCGGATATTTTCCATCTTAGTTTTATTATTATTAATTATTTGTGGTTCGATACTATTAGGACACACTTCTACTGTATCTGGTGGTATATCCGGGTTATTTTTTAAAACAAAATCCACATTTGCTTTTGACATACATCCTATAAAGTCAGATTGTGCATATAACTTCTTTTCTTTCAATCTAAAATACTTATATATGATTCCTTTTTTACTAAACATATTTAAATCAACAGCATTTTGTGGAAATATGTCTTTTAATAGAAGATAAGATTTTGCCCCATCTCTTTTTTTAATATAGCTAATCACTTTCTCAAAAGTAATTGGTGGCGTTGAATAAAGAGCTAAATCAAACTTTATATCATTCATATACTTTTTTATAGCTTTTAAAAATAAACTCTCTATTCTTATAGTTGAAATACCTTTTTCAATAACATTGGTTTTAGTGATATTTCCAATTTTTACTTTCAAAAAATGTATCCCATCTTTTTCGTTAAATTCTGTAGGCATATTTGCCTTTTTTTCCCTTGGACTAACTATATAAACGTTATGATTTCTTTCTCTAAACTTCCGCATTAAGTCCGAATAAATGTTTTGACGGTTTATACTGTTAATGTTGACCATTGTTAAAAATAAAATATTCATTTCTTCACCCATTCATTCTATTTATAACATATTTTCTCTTTCCTGAAGACAATACGGGTATTTGATCAACCAATTCTAGTTTTATTTGGGCCTTTTTCCCCAGAAGGTTAAATAAAATATCCTTCAATTCATTTTCCTTCACTAATTTACGATCAGCACAGATTTTTATAGTATATTGGTTACTGGTCTCTTGAATAAATTGAAATTGTTTAATTTCAGGAAATGACCAAAAGTTATTACTAATAATATGCGGTGATAAACGATTACCGTAACAATCATATACTATATCAATCTTCCTACCGCCAAAATTTGAAATTGCTCTCTTTTGTATACCGTTATAATTTACAAATGTAGTTGTTCCTATATCTCCGGTATCGTATCTAATAAGGGGCATTGCGTAATTGTATAAATCTGTAATAACAATACGTCCAACTTCTCCCTCTGACACAGGAGTATCTTCGTTTTCTTTAAAGATTTCCACTAGATAGTTAGCCTCGTTAAGAAGAAAGGCATTGTTTATTCTATCGTCCTGTCCTATTATTCCATTTTCCTGATTAGAATATCTAGAAAAACATTGGCAATTAAATGCTTTTGATATCGAGTCTCTTGTATCATCAAATAACATTTCTGAACTACTTACAATGCCAGTAATATTGCTCTCACCAATTTTTGAGTTCCCGTTTCTTTTGAAGTAATCCTTTAATACGTCAAGAGTTGATGCATATGCTAATATCATTGAACCCGAACTAGAAGCCTTTTCTATTTCTCCTAAAATCCCTTCAATATTTTTATTATCAAGATGACTAATATCTATTAAAGATTCATTTTGAATCCATTGGTGAATTTTTGTTTTTTTACTCTTTTCTGTGAGTGCTCTCAAAAATATCAAGTTTTTACCTACAGAATAGCCAGCTTTTTCACTGTAATAAATTACCTCAGCATTTACTCTTTTCTTTTTCTCTTTATTTTGGTAACAAATAAATGGGGTACCTGTAGATCCACTTGTTGACATCGCAATTAAATTATTCTTGTTATAGATATTAGACATGAATTCCTTTTTATGTTCGTTAATTAAATGTTTATCTATAACAGGGAAATCCTTTAAAACGGCCCCTTTGAAAGGTTTATAAAAATCTGTAGTATCAGTAGCATGAACTATTAATTTATTTAGAGCATTTTCTTGATATTTTATAACTCGATCACTTCTACTATCAATATGATCTATTTCCTTTATTTTATTATAGGCATTTCTTACACTGTTTCCCTTCACAGAATCTAATCTCCAAAAAGCTAACCCTCTTAACTTACACAATGCTTTTCCGAACATAAAAAATCACCCTTCATTCGTTTGTTCTATTTTTATTTCGTTGTATTTCATCATGTAAGTTCCCGAATCATATTTACCTATCTTATTCTGATTTACATCTTTACTTATATTATTAATAATCATTCCTGGAACATTTACTCCACTCTCATGTGCATGAGGATATCCTCCACCAAAGCGGGGGTTCACTTCAGAAATGTAGTAATTACCGTTTACCTTAAAAATATCCACATCAATAATTCCTTTAAATTCTATTTTTTTCACAAAATCTGTAATTAATTTAAATAGACTCTCATCTTTAACGGATACAGATTTATCGGTTTCTCCAGCTCTCATTTTTAATTTTTCTTTTAAAAATATTGCAACTGGTTCATTAGAAATCATATCAATATACACATCAGCACCGTATTCCGTACCATCCATGAATTCTTGTATCATTAGATTATCAAACCTACTAAATAGTAACTCAATTTCTTCCTTGGAAGTCACCTTACTTATATTAATACTAGCACTTCCTTTTACAGGTTTAACAAACACAGGGTAATTAATAATGCCTGATTCTACATCATTATAGAATTTCTCTTTATCTATGTAACTCTTTACAGTTGGGAAACCATTTTGTTCTAAAAACTGAAACATCTTATATTTATCAAAACACATTTCAACAACATCATAATTAGATACAACAGGTAAAACACCGATATCCATAAATTCATGTTTATGTTTTGCAATTAAACTAAGTTCTGGATCAATTAATGATAAAATAGCTTTAATCCTATTTTCTTTGCAAATAGAAAGAATTACATCTAGATACCCATCTTCATCCATTCTTGGAACAACATAATGTTTATCAGCTTCATATAAAGCAGGTGCTAGATTGCTACAATCTGTTGCTACTACAATACCTCTTCCATCTAATTCCTTTTTAAAATACTGAACAATTTTATTTCTAGTTCCACAGCTTAAAATCAGGACATTCAGATTATCAATCATTATACAAATCCTCCGAACCAAAATATACAAAAAGTTAATATATTTATAATAAATTATAGTTTAAATAAATTTTTCCATTAATATTAAGTCCTTATATTTACCATCTATAAATCGTTCATCTTTATATTCGCCAACTTTTTTATAACCTAAAGATTGCCACATATGAATTGCTGCTTCATTATCAAATACAACATTTAGCTTTATTTTCCTTAAATTTAAGTATTTACTTGCAAATTGTTCTATTAATACACATGCTTCTTTTGCGTATCCTTTGCCTTGTGCACCTTCATTTCCTATATAAATACCAACTTCACAAGTGCGATGAATCCAGTTAATACTATATAAGCCAACCATTCCACATGCTACATTATATTTATCACAAATGATAAATCTTTTGTTGTTACCTGTAGTATCTATCATGGAGTCCATCCATTTTTCTTGTAGATCTATAGAGGTAGGCAAAAAACCTCCACCCAAATTTTTATATACTCTCTCATTATTTTTCCATTCATTTAAAAATGTAACATCTTCTTTAATAATAGGTCTTAGATATACCTTCTTTCCCTTAATCATCACTTCACCACTTTCCACTAGAAGCATTATATTTACACTGACTTTTTGGTAGATTTATTATCCTGTTCCATATAGATGTTTTCTGATTTAAAAAGCTTAAGTATCGTTTTGAACAATATTTTACAATCCAAATATACACTAAAGTGATCAATATATTTATTATCTACAACAATACGTTCATCCCAACTTACTGAATTTCTTACTGTAACCTGAGCTAATCCTGTTATTCCAGGATGCATGGTGAATCGTTTTTTTGCCCATTCAGGATATTCTCCATAACCCTTATAAGGAAAATAAGTAACAGGTGGACGAGGCCCTACAAGGCTCATCTGTCCAGATATAACATTAAATAATTGCGGCAATTCATCAAGGCTTGTTGAACGAAGAAATTTCCCAACCTTTGTAATTCGGTCATCATTATTGCTTTTCACTGTTAATCCGTCACCAATTTTTTCAGCATTAACAACCATTGTTCTAAATTTAATAATTTTAAAGGTTTTGCCACCTTTTCCTAAACGTTCTTGTTTAAAAAATACTGGACCTTTTGAAGTTAACTTTATAGAAATTGCAATAAGCAACAAAAGTGGAGAGATTATTATAATACCTATTAAACTCCCAAAAAAATCAATTATACGTTTAATAAATAGATTTAAAGCTTTCATTTTTATCTCCACAATCCTTTAATAACATTTACAACTCTTTCCAAATCCTCATCCGTCATTTTCGTATCGGAAGGTAAACATACTCCATTCTCAAACAACTTTTCTGACATACCTTCACCAATAAAATCATATTTTTCAAAGTATGGTTGCATATGCATTGGCTTCCAAACAGGTCTCGATTCGATATTTTCTTTCTCAAGAGCTTCCATCACATCAATTGGTCTAACCTTACCATTTAATGTCATGGAACTTAGCCAATAATTTGGTTCATTCCATTCATTACTTGGCATGAATTTAACACCGTCAAGTTCACCTAGTTCTTTCTTATAAAAATTATATATGTATCTCTTTTTAGCAACTCTGTCATCTAAAACTTTCAATTGCCCTCTACCGATTCCTGCAACAATATTACTCATACGGTAATTAAACCCTATCTCGCTATGTTGGTAATGTCTTGCTTTGTCTCTACTTTGTGTAGACCAAAATCTTACCTTTTCAATTCCTTCTTCATTATCAGAAACAAGCATTCCACCACCTGATGTAGTGATGATCTTGTTTCCATTGAAAGAAAAGACTCCATAATCGCCAATGGTTCCTGTGTGTTTTCCTTTATAATATGTACCTAATGATTCAGCTGCATCTTCTATTACTGTTACATTATGTCTGTTACAAATATCCATAATTTTATCCATATCTGCTGATAATCCATATAAATGAACAACAAGAACAGCTTTCACTTCTGGATATTTTTCAAATGCTTCTTCTAACGCTTTTGGACTCATATTCCAAGTTTCATAATCACTATCAATAAAGACAGGTATTGCGTTTTGATAGATAATTGGGTTAGCTGTAGCTGAGAATGTGAGTGAAGGACAAAACACAATGTCACCTTCTCCTACCCCAGCTGCTTTAAGAGCCAAATGGATGGCGGCTGTTCCAGAAGAAAGAGCTGCCGCAGCTTTCGAACCAACCTTTTCAGCTAACTCTCTTTCAAATCCGTTTACGTTTTCACCTAATGGTGCAATCCAGTTTGTATCAAATGCCTCTTTCACGTATTCTCGCTCATAACCTTCATCACTCATATGTGGTGAAGAGAGAAAAATTCTATCTGCCATTATTTAAGACTTCCTTCCCCTAGTTAGGTTTGTAATTAGTAAATTAGGACTTAATTAGAAACTACTGTTCTTTAATTCCAACCAACTGCTAAAACACCAAAATACAAAATAAGTTAATAAAGGTGATGAAATCATCACCTTTACTTTATCTACCTAATAGCTAATATAATTCCTGAATCTCTATTTTTGAGCCACTTTTCTTTCTTCTACCTTCTTCACCAAATACTCAAATATCTCATCTTTAATCTCATCTTTTTGCAATGCAAAGTCAATCGTTGTTTTCACGAAACCATTCTTTTCACCAACATCATATCGCTTGCCTTCAAAGTCATAAGCGTACACTTTTTGTGATTCATTGATATGTTGGATAGCATCGGTTAATTGGATTTCTCCACCTGCCCCAATTTCTTGTCTGTCTAGGAAGTCAAATATTTCTGGTGTTAATACATAGCGTCCCATAATCGCTAAATTCGATGGCGCTGTACCTGGTGCTGGTTTCTCTACGAATTTATTTACTTGGTAACGTCTGCCTTCCTTTGTAGATGGGTCAATAATTCCATAACGATGTGTTTCGTTATCTGCAACTGTTTGTACACCTACAACAGAACTTTGTGTTTCTTCAAATTGTTGGATAAGTTGTTTTAGTCCTGGTGTTTCTGCTTGGACGATATCATCACCTAACAAAACAGCGAATGGTTCATCACCAATAAACTTACGAGCACACCATACCGCATGTCCTAGTCCTTTTGGTTCTTTTTGACGTATGTAATGGATTTCTACATTAGTTGTTGCTTTTACTTTATCTAGTAGATCCCATTTTTCCTTTTTAACGAGATTATCTTCTAGTTCAAAGTTATGATCAAAATGATCTTCGATAGCACGTTTTCCTTTTCCAGTTACGATGATAATATCTTCAATCCCGGATTCAATTGCTTCTTCGATTATGTATTGAATGGTAGGTTTATCTACAATTGGAAGCATTTCTTTCGGCATTGCCTTTGTTGCTGGTAGGAATCTCGTTCCTAACCCTGCTGCTGGAATAATTGCTTTTTTAACTGTTTTCAAGTCATAACCTCCATTTTTAGCATGATTTGCATTATATTGTTATATATATTTTGTGCTTATTATCATTTAGCCAACACTAATTCCTTCTCCCCATAAACAATCCCCATCAATTCATCCTTCAATTCTACTACATCCAACTGTTCGAATTCTCCTATCATCCTACCAATTAGAGCGAAGTCTACCTCTGTTGTACGACCAACATAGATTTTCTCATATACTTCTCCTGGTAGAATTTCATCTTCTCCGAGGAGTTCTTCGTACATCTTCTCACCCGGCCGGATGCCTGAGTATTCGATTGGGATTTCTTCTTCGGTGTATCCAGATAGTTTAATCAAGTTTCGTGCGAGATCAACGATTTTTACTGGTTCTCCCATATCCAATACGAAGATTTCGCCACCTTTTGCTAGTGTTCCTGCTTGGATAACGAGTCTGGATGCTTCTGGAATCGTCATGAAATATCTTGTCATATCTTTATGTGTAACTGTTACTGGGCCACCTTGTTCGATTTGGCTTTTGAATAGTGGAATTACACTTCCACGGCTTCCGAGTACATTTCCGAAGCGAACGGCGACAAATTTCGTGTCGCTCTTTGTTGCCATGTCTTGGATGACCATTTCAGCAATTCGTTTTGTTGCACCCATGACATTTGTTGGGTTAACTGCTTTATCAGTGGAGACGAGAACAAATCGCTTTACTCCGTATGCATCAGCAGCTTCGGCGACATTTTTCGTACCGATCACATTATTTTTCACTGCTTCATGTGGGTTGTATTCCATTAATGGAACATGTTTATGTGCTGCTGCATGGTACACAAGTGTTGGTTGATGTGTGTCCATGATTTCGAACATCCGGTTTCTATCTTGAACATCACCAATCACTGGGACAATTTCTGTATCATCTTGGCCGTATTTCTTCTTTAATTCCATATCAATTTTATAAATGCTATATTCACCGTGGCCAACGAGTACGATTTTCCCTGGATGGAATGTCATCAACTGTCTACAGATTTCGGAACCAATGGAACCACCTGCACCTGTTACCATGACGGTATTTCCACTCACATATTCTTTAATTGCATGAATGTCAAGGACAACTGGTTCTCGACCAAGTAAGTCTTCCACTTCGACATTTTTCAAATTGCTGACAGATACCTTTCCTGTCATGAGGTCCTCGATTTTCGGGATCATTTTTACCATTGCTTTTGTTTCATTACAAAGTGTCACGATTTTTTGTAATTCACTTTGTTTTAATGATGGAATGGCAATCACCACATGTTCAATCTGATGGTTATGTACAATTGTCGGTATATCTTTGATTTGCCCGATGACAGGAACATCATAGATTTCCATCTTCTGTTTGGATAGGTCATCATCGACAAATGCGACAGGTAATAATTCCGTATCATTATCCCCATTATGTAGTTGTCTTGCAATCATCGAACCTGCTGCACCTGCACCAACAATTAGTGTACGTTTTTTATTGGCGTCTTTCGCAATATAGCGGTCACGATATACCCGCCACCCAAAACGTGATCCACCAATTAAAATAATATGTAAAAGCCATGTTACAAACATTGCACGTCTATAAATGCTGAAGTCATTGACCAGAAATTGTACAACTCCTGCTGATATAATGGCAAATGTAATAGATTTCACAATTGCAATTAACTCTCCAACACTCGCATATGCCCACACCTTATTATACAATTTATAAATCATTGCAAACACATGGTGGAATACGAGCAGGGCAAATGAACTAGCAACCAGAACGCGCATACTAGATTCATCAATTACTGTGCTTGGATAGACGATCCATACGGCTAGAAATATCGCAAATGTCACGATAATCGAGTCGAGTAAAACGAGTAATGTTAGCCGTTTTCTGTATGACAATCACTATCTCTCCTTTCTCGTTGTTGTCAATGTCCTATGTATTTATGATGGGAAATTCCACATCCACCATAACTTTGTCTAAAAATGTCTATTTTAATCTATTTTTTTAAGCAACATTTAGTATAACAAAAGATAAGTCAATATTAATAGTGACTTTTACAACAAAAAGTAATCATTTTGTAACTTTTTTGTAAATTTTATTACAACCATATTACTTTACCAGTTTTTTTAAAAAGTCAATCGCATCTTTTCGGCGGCGGATATTGATTTTTTGATAGATTTCACTTATATAATTTTTTACGGTGCCTTCACTTATTTGTAGTCTATGTGCGATGCGCTTATTGCTTTTCCCTCGCATGAGTAAATGAGCGATATCTAATTCTCTTGCTGTTAAAGATATATCGTTATTCTCCAGTCTGAGACTGAGGATTGTCTTTTTATCCTTGGTTAGTTCGCGAACTTTCTGAACGAGGATTTTGGCTACTTTGCCACATAACACATTTTCCCCGCGATGGACACGGCGAATCACGCCCTTACATGTATCTGGGTACATGTCACGCATTATAAAACCATCCGCACCTACATTAATACCTCTTAAGACTAATTCTTCATCTATTTCATCGGATAAGAAAACAACTTTTATATGTGGATATTTTTCCTTTACTACTGTGGTTGTCTGTATGCCATCGATTTTCCCCGTCTTGATGTCAATGAGCATAACATCTGGTTCTACTTGTTCGATTAATTCCAACAATTTAGAGCTGGTCTCGGTAATCCCGACAACCTCTAACTCAGGTTCTGTCTCGATAATAGCTTTTACTCCCTCACTGAACAAACGCTGTTCCTGTACCAACAACACACGTATCAATTCACAACCCTCCAACACCCTTTGGTATTTTTTACCACTATGTTGTTAGTATATCATTTATCCTGGGCATTTATTTGTACATCTATTGAGTCTTACGTTTTTCTAACCATATCATTAGAATAATCCAAGGAATTTCTTCTTTTTCTCTATGCGTTTCGGTTCAAATCGGTTCACATTCTGTCCTTCTATTAAAAGTTGGCCATTTTCTAAGAACATATAGGACATGTCCGTCCCATATCGCTTTTCAATTTCTTGATAGGATTCTTTCATGTTGAATCCTCTTGTTGTTGTATTATGAGCATCTGATGCAATGAAATGTGTCAGATTTGCCTCGATAATTTGGTTGGTAAATTTTTGAATGTTTTTACCGAATTTCCCAATGAGACTTGCCGCAGTAATCTGTGTTAGTGCTCCTTTTCGAACAAAGTCATATAATTTATTCGGATGTTCACTTAATTCACGATTCCGCTCAGGATGAACGATGATTGGAATAAACCCTGCCACTTGAATATCAAACAGCATCTGCTCTGCATAGCGCGGAACATGACCTGAAGGAAATTCAATGAATAGATATTTAGTATTATTTAAGGTTTGTATAAGACCTACTTCCATGTCTTCTAGGATTTCTCCATACATACGAATCTCTTGTCCTGGTAAAACAGTTAGCGGGATATTCTTATTGTCGAATAATTGATTCAGAAGTTCGACATGTTTCATAATACTTTCCTTTTCATTGTTATATTGACCGTTCTGGTGATGTGGTGTCGCAATAATCGTATGAATACCTTGTTCAACGGCTGCATAAGCCATTTCCAAACTATCTTCTTCCGTTTTCGCTCCATCGTCCACTCCCGGCAAGATATGACTATGTATATCAATCATGTGTTCACACCTCTTCTTTTATTTTATATTACCTAATATGAATCTATTTTACAATTCGATTTCTTTGTAAAACTATGAAAATTACTTCCCTTACATTAAATAATTAAAAAGACGTATCCAGTATACCATATACATTATTATTTTTAGGACTTTTTTCTTAACCTATTTTCAGTAAAAAAGAAGTTACAAAAAAACTCCTTCACCTCTTCTAATAGAGATAAAGGAGTTCCCGCCTTAATTCGTTCCATAGTAATAATAGTAATTATTCCCTTGCTTCTCACGGTCATTTAAGACAGTTCCAAGGAGTTTCGCATGTGCAGGTGCTAATGCTTCCTTCGCTTTTAACGCGGCTTCTTTTTCCGTTTGGCCACTTCGAATGACTAGGAGCATTCCATCCACTTTATTTGCTAGAATTTGTGCATCGGTTACTGCTAGTACTGGTGGTGTATCGAAAATAACTAAATCATAGTTTTCCTTAGCTTCCTCGATAAATGTCTGCATCTTCTTAGATGCTAATAATTCAGATGGGTTTGGAGGAATTGGCCCAGATGATATCACATCCAAATTCTCTTCCCCACTAAATTCGACTACTTGTTCAAGAGAATTCTCTCCAACTAAGACATTACTTAATCCACGTAAATTATCTAAGCGAAACGTATAATGAACGGTCGGTTTACGCATATCTGCATCAATTAACAGAATCTTTTTCCCTTGCTGTGCATAGACAATGGCCAGATTTGCTGTAATAGTTGATTTCCCTTCACTTGGTCCAGATGATGTTACTAGGATGGATTCTAATTCCTCATCTACTGAAGCAAACTGGACATTCGTCCGTATTGTCCGATATTGCTCTGAGATTGGTGATCGCGGATTTAATTTCGTAATAAGATGACGAACCGCTGACGTTGAGTTAGACTGTTTCTTTTTGCGTGCCACGTACTCCACCTCGTTTCATTTCAGATGGTTGTAAAGACATTCGTCCTGCACGAATATCTTCGCTTGTCATATGAGAAATCACACCAAGAACTGGTAAACCAAGTTCCTTTTCAATATCTTCTTCCGTGCGAATGGTGTTATCCAAATACTCTAGTAAAAAGGCAATTCCAACACCAACCATTCCACCTAGAACAATCGCAATCGCAATGTTTAATAGTGGTTTAGGTGATACAGGTGCAGGGTTTTCCTTCACTTCCGCTGTTGATAATACTTTTACATTATCTACATTCATAATACCAGGAATGGCATCTTGAAATGTTTTTACCGTTGTATTAGCAATTTGTGTTGCTATTGCCGGTTTTGGGTCTGTTACTGTAACCGTAACAACTTGTGAATTTTCCGCGCTAGAGACTTGAATCTTTTCAGCTAATGATGCTGAAGAATAATCCAGGTCCAATTCTTCTACAACTTTATCTAAAATTATCGGACTTGTAATGATGACATTATATGTATTGATAAGTTCAACGTTCGTCCGGATGTCATTTACATTAAAAGGATTATTTTCATCTTGTTGGGACTGATTGACAATAAACTGTGAACTAGATTGATAGGTTGGCGTGATAATAAAGTAGCTGAATACAGCGGCAACGAGTGCTGCTCCAAGCACAAAAGCTACGATTAGCATGAAGCGTTTTTTTATGACCCCAAATATTTCCTTCAGGGATATCGTTTCTTCCATGAGCTTACCTCCGTTATTTATGTTCCAATGATTTGATTGGATTTTTGCACACACTTGGTTCTTTATATTGACGAACAAGCAGGTGCTTTTTTTATTAATTTTTTAAATAGATAAAAAATAGACATATAGACATTACATTCGAAATTATACCATAGACCAAAAGCTTTTAGTAATGTTTTCTGCAAGAATTATTGACAATTAAGGAATTTCGTCTGTTTTCGCAGGTTAGCTTGATATAAGATTCCTCGGATTGAAGTTTTAATTTATTTCTAATGCCCTATATATTTTTTATGTCATTTTTTTCATGCAAGTTCAACTTTTTATGTATTTTACAGATCATTTTTAGTAATTTACCAGTTCTTTTAGCCTAAATTTTCTTTCATATCTCCTTTTTATTAGGTCTTTCACATCATTCATGTTATAAATTCTTATAGTTCTTTACACTTAATATTGATAAATGCGAATTATGAAATTTTCTTAAAAATCACCCTAATAGCTAAGTTCTATCAACTATTGAGGCTATTTTTAGTGATAGGGAATTAGAACTATGTCGATTCTTGTCGACTATATTACAAATCTATTACAAATGACCTATGACGGTTCAAAACACCTAGTTTAATAGCTATAATAGTAACTACAATCATATATTCCCTAAATATGGGTAATTTTCCACAATCTTTTCCGATATTCATGGAAAAACAGCATGTGTTACCAGAGAAAAGTAAAGGTTTTTTAATCGGATTTTGTAGCATTTTCTTCATGTCGGATAAGTAGGAATCATAAGGGATCTTTAAAATGATGAAGATAGAATGTGAGAATCATTTCTCTCATTCTATTTAAACAAGGTGTAGAGGATGTGGATCTTCGTCTTCACCAAACATGGGAATGGAAATCCCTAATTTTTAATGATGTGATGTTAATATTTCGTATTTACGAATTTTATTATGTGAAAGGGGTAAGTTCATTGGCAAACAAAAAAATTTATATGGGTGTAACTGCTGGTGCATTCATTGCTTCTGCATTTCTATCTGCACAAACTGCTGATGCGGCATCCCATAAGGTAAAACAAGGGGATTCACTTTGGTTAATTGCACAAAAGTATTCAACGACTGTTTCACATTTGAAAGACTTAAACAATTTAACAAGCGATATAATCTTTCCTAATCAAACACTTCAAGTGGATGGGAAAACGGCAACTAAAAATAATTCAACTTCTAATAACAAATCATCTAACAAACAGTCAGCAACTAAAGGAACAACATATACTGTCAAAGCTGGGGATACATTAAGTGGGATTGCATATGACCACAATATTTCTCTTAACAATCTCATGGAATGGAATAACTTAAATACAACACTTATTTTCCCAGGTGATCGCCTAGCCGTATCGAAAAATGGTTCTAGTAGCTCATCAAGTGGAAACACATCTACCTCTGGAAATAAGAATAATAGCAGTAGTTCTTCAAGTAATGCATCTACATATGTTGTGAAATCCGGAGACACATTATCTGAGATTGGCAGTAAATTCGGCGTATCTGTTAGCAATTTAAAGAAATGGAACAACTTAAATTCAAGCCTTATACTTGTCGGACAGAAATTAAACGTGAAAGAAAGTAAATCCAGTGGTGGAAGTACGAATAATAGTAATAATGGAAGTTCTAGCAATAAAGGAAGTTCCTCTTCAACAAACAAAAGTACATACACAGTTAAAGCTGGCGATTCTTTATCAAAGATTTCTGCACAGTACGGGGTATCTGTTAGTGACTTGAAGAAGTGGAATAATTTATCTTCTCATTTAATTTATGTTGGCCAAAAACTAACTTTAAAAGATAATGGGTCCAGTTCTAATAACTCCAATAAGGGGAATACGTCAACTAACAAAGGCTCATCTTCCAACAAAGGAAACACGTCAACTGGATATAATGTGAATAAACTCATTCAAACAGCAAAAAGTGTGATGGGTGTTCCATATGTATGGGGTGGACAATCACCAAGTGGGTTTGACTGTAGTGGATTCATCCATTTCGCTTATAATGATGCAGGCATGAAAATGGGAAGAACAAACACCGGAGGATACTATAACAGATCCTACCATATTAATAATCCACAACCAGGTGACCTTGTCTTCTTCTCAGGCACATACAAGAGTGGAATCTCCCACATGGGAATCTACCTTGGTAACGGGGATTTCATCCATGCCGGATCAAGCACAGGTGTCACTATCGCAAATGTCAGTAACTCTTATTGGAGCAAACACTTCGATTCGTATAAGCGGTTTTACTGAAAATAGTATAGTAAGGAAAGAACTCCAGTGAGCTGGAGTTCTTTTTTATTGGATTGGGTGCTGGAGTGCTGGGGGCCGCGGATGTACGCTTAACAGCCAGTAGTCGAAGCAAAAAAAGCATTTCTACTTAATAAAAGTAGAAATGCCTTACTTTATAGTAGATTTTCCACTAAAGCTGAAAATCATCTGTTATTAATAATTTTTGATAAGTAAAACTAAACCAAAGTTATAACCGAAATGAGGCTATAACTTTGGTTTTTGAAGTTTACAGATCTATTAAACTCTTTTTCTTCTAAATAGCATCAGTACTCCACCAGATAGTGCTAACATGCTACCGATTAAAATATACGTAAACATGCTTGTTGCTGTGTTTGGTAGAGTTGCTCCATCACCGTTCCAAGTATCATTGTCATCGGAATCTCCTGGCGCTGGAGTATTAGAGTCATCTTTCGGGTCTTCTGTGTCTTTTGGTTCGTCAGAGTCTTTCGGATCTTCTTTTCCTGGATCTTCTGGATTCTCAGGGTCTTTTGGATCCTCTTTTCCTGGGTCTTCTGGATTCTCAGGGTCTTTTGGATCCTCTTTTCCTGGGTCTTCTGGATCTTCAGGGTCTTTTGGATCCTCTTTTCCTGGGTCTTCCGGATTCTCAGGGTCTTTTGGATCCTCTTTTCCTGGATCTTCTGGATCTTCGCCTGGTTCACCTGGTTCACCTGGTTCTTCTGGTTCTTCAGGGTCTTTCGGGTCTTCCGGTTCCTCTGGATCTACCGGATCACCTTCATAGTTTACAATTTCAAATGGAACTTCGATTTCTTCAACGACTTCTTCTCCATTTTTATACAATGTAACAATTACTTTTAGTCCTCTTAGATCCTCTATAGAATCACTGCTTTCACCAAAAGCCGTGAAAAATCCTTGATTCCACTGTGTACCTTTTACAGTATCTAGATTGATAAGAGCTGTATTTCCGTCCCATTCAATGTCAAGGTTACCACTGCCTCCATTGCCTTCGTCTAGGAAGTCTTTCAAGGAATCAGGAATTTCTCCACCTTCATAGCTCTCTGGTTCATGAATTTTGATGTTTTCAGGTACTTTGAATTCAACTTTCACTTGGTCCACATCTTCAATTGTTAAGTTTTGTGAAGTGAAAGCAAAGCGCAATCCAAATAGGTTCTCTTCTAGATCTGGGAAGTCTTTGACAATTTGACTTTCTGCATCAAATGTCCAAGCAACATCCATATCAGATAGGTCAATGTTTACATTTCCTTCCATTTTCCCTAATGGATAATAGCCACTATCGTCAATTTGATATACATTAATTGTTGAAGATTTTACTACTTCATTTGTTTTTCCAATCACAGGAATTTGATAGGAAATACCTTCTTCCTTACCTGCTTGTAGTGCTGGAATTTTAACAGTATATTCTACTGTTCCATCTTCTAGCTGAATCGGTTTCAGGTCACTTGGTGTGTCTTCATTTTGAATAACAACAATATCTTCTGGAAGAGTGAACCCTACATATGTTTCACCTAAATCAACATCCATATTGTTCTTGGCATTAATATTTAAGTCAAGCATGTAGTAGTGCTTTTCAGCGTCAAATGCTGCTTTACCACTAATTGATCCTTCCACATCCATTGTTGGTGTTTCTTTCATGACGGAAAAGTCAATATTTCTTTGACTTTTAATTTGACCAAGATCTTCATATGTCATGCTTTCTACATCAACATTAAATAGATATAGATTTAAGTTCGGATTGTTTTCTTCCGGCACTCCTAATAGAGGAATTTTCGGATAAACATGTTTGGAGTCAGGCATTTCCGTAACATCTGGAATCCTAACTGCTAATCCATTACTTCCATCATAAAGTTTTACTGGAACAACTCCACCCGGTACTTCCTCTACATCCGGAACAAATACGCCATCTGGTAGAGCAAAAGCTACCCATTTCTGAGTTAGAACTTGATTTCCAGAGAAATTTGAAAGACCTGCTTGTAAATCAAGTACGTAATATCCTTTATTAAAATCAAAAGTGATTTTTCCGTTAGCTGATCCATGAATTTTGTCTAAATCCAAATCTTCATCAGCTTGTTCTTCAGAAGCTTCCTCTTCAACTTCCTGCTCGTCTTCGGTAACTTCCTCTTCTTCTGAGGATGCTTCTTCTTCCGTTACTACGGATTCTTCATCTTGTTGTTCTGCATCTTCTTGGTGGTTATCTGTTTTATCATTGTTGTTGGATGAATCAGCCTCTTCGTCTTGAGTAGCTGTTTCAACTTCCTTTTCTGCATCAGTATCAGCGTCTTCTTCCTTAGATCCTTCATTAGAATCTACAGAATCCACTTCTTCTTTAACTGATTCTTCCTTATCAGTAGAAGCGTCATCTTGATCAGCTTGTTTGTCAACATCCGCTTTTTCTACTGAAACATTGGCATCATCGGATAATTCATTTTTCTCTTGTGCTTTTGCTTCATTCTGACTAGTTTCTGCCGCGAAGGCGAATGTCGGATAGAATGCAAGCATAAGAGCAATACCGATAATCGACAACTTTTTCTTCATTTAACCACTCCTTCTTTTCACTAACTTTCTAATATCCAACACATAATAACTCGATAAACAAGATGTTAATCTATGTATTCGAATATTCTGGAGCGTTGGACAAGTAGTGAATTAATAGTACATTAAGAAGTTTAACCAATGACAGAATATTCAACAAGAGGCTGTAGACCTATGCAAATAGGCTTAATTAATTTCAAATAAATGTAAAATTCAGTAATTTAATAGGAATATATAGTTCGATAGTTTCAATTTATTTACTACATCAATATGACTTCCTATAAACGAAAACTTAATATTCCCTTTACTAGGTAAAAGGTTTCATATATTTAATAGTTAGGTATTATTAAATACTTGTAAATTTATTGAGCCTATGAGGGGGCGTGGGATTGATTAGCTGAGATTCGTTACCGTTTTTGACACTAAATGGCGGGCGCGGGCACGATTGAGCTGGATTCGTTACCGTTTTTGACTCTAAATGGCAGGAACGGGAACGATTAGTTCGTATTCGTTACCGTTTTGACGCTAAATGGCAGGAACGGGAACGATTAGTTCGTATTCGTTACCGTTTTTGACACTAAACAGCAGACATGGGCACGATTAGATCGTATTCGTTACCATTTTGACTCTAAATGGCAGGAGCGGGCACGATTAGATCAGATTCGTTACCGTTTTGACTCTAAACAGCAGACACGGGCACGATTAAGCTGGATTCGTTACCGTTTTGACGCTAAATGGCAGGAGCGGGCACGATTAGATCGTATTCGTTACCAATTTGACGCTAAATGGCAGGAGCGGGCACGATTAGTTCGTATTCGTTACTCTCTTTGGAAATTTACGGTATCCTCAGCCAAGATCATATCTAATTTTTCCTTTCCGTCCATTTACAAGCTGCATCAGTAATTAGTGTTTAAAAGGTACACCAGAAAACGTGATTTTCTACAGGTTGGAAATTGGATGTTTCTATGAAATTAAGTGATATATCTGTTTGATTTGTTCCAACATATTCATTTTCATCGACATTATAATATTGAATGACCTCTACCTTATAATCACCATTTTTAATGTCTATTTTATAATTCGAGCAATTTTCATCAGGTACTTTTTCATGTTTGAATTGAGCAGCCATCGTAAGACAGTCGTAGTCAACTAAAAATAATTGATTATTTGTTACTTTTAGATAACCTATCACCCTTCGAAAACAATTCGAAATGTTTTCATCAGCACCAATTTTTACGTTAATATTCCAGGAATGTTCAATACCTTCTTCCGTCATTTGAAAGACTAAAAGATTTCCCTTCTTCGTCTCATAACCAAAATGTTTTAAGAGAATATCCAAATCCCAATCTTCATCCACAAAAGAACGATATTCTTCAACATTCGCTACCCCAATAAAGTTGGTATCACCAAATTTCATACAATACTTCATACTTCTTCATCTCCCTATATTTTATTATATTTTATTTTTTCAAAAAATAATATCCAAAGAGAATACACTATTTTATAAACAAGAGGATGACCGACACTTTTAAATCTCATCTATAGTTTTTCTTTCAAAGCTCAGTCAGATGCCCTGGGCAATTCATTCTCGATGTAATAATTCACCTTTCTTTGAATAAGCTTTATAAGTTACCGTATCTGAAAAAGGTTTTGTGCTGTATGTATAGTATAAACTTGATTGTTCACCAGGAATTTTTCCTAATTCAATCTCATTGTTGGCTTTATCAATAGCAACCATCTTATAAACTTTTTTATTATTTGTAGTAATTAAAATAAGGTGTAGTTGTTTATCTCCTTCGAATTGAAGCAATTCTTCTCTTGCCTTAAATGGGTTAGTTGTAGGATGAGAAATGTTAATCATGTCAGTAATAGCCCAACCCAAATATCCTTTAGAGACAGAATTGACTTGATATCCATTTTTCAGTTGATTAAATGCCAATACTTCCCCTTTGGCAATATCAGTTAACAACGCAACTTCTCCATCTTCGTCTTTTAATGCATCTGAAGCTGTCGGATTAACAATGTATCCCTTCCAAATAAAATTGTAAATGATTGCAACAAAAATGATAGTTAATAATCCCTTGATATACGTTTTTATTTTAGACTTTTTTCGTTCACTTTTATTCATTAAATTTTAATTCACCCCTTTCATTATGTCTATTTCCGGTGTAAACGAAATAATTAAAAGTGATTTTTCATCATTCTAAATCTAGATGTGGAAGGATAAGGTGTGATAATTAGGGGGATTTACTCTAGTACTGTTCTGGGGGTGGATTGTCCAGTATATCTGCAACTCCCGATTACTTCATTTGCAAGTTCTCCTGGAAGTTTAATCATCATCTTTTCTCATTTTCATTATTCTATCTCCACTATCATCATATTCTTTAACCCACTGAACATTATACTTTTCCATCAATTCTTTTCTTTTCTCATATACTATTTCATATTTATCTTCTAATGCTTTATCGTAAATTTCGAATCGATTAAACATCTCATTAATTTCAGTTTTATTTCCGTCATTCAATATTTTTGCTTGTTCTTGAAAAATTTCATATCCGAATGTTTCAGCTTCTATCTGTAATAGATTTAATGCTTCTATTTCATTACTGTCCAACTCAATTTCTTTGAGATATTCTAATATTTCATTATGTGAAGGCAATATTTCTTCATTAAGCAGATTAGCAATCGCTTCTTCATTATCTTCCATCGCAAATGCTGTATACATAGGAATTTTAGAACTGATTTTTGCATCTTTCATCTTTTGTACTTTTATCCAATCATTATTATGATATTCAATCAATTCCTTTGCTACCTCATCCTTATTCATACAGCCCGATATAAGTAAAATCAAGGTTATACCTGTTAAAAAACAATATATTTTTTTCATCATATCCCCCTCTCAACAACTTCATTTCAACCTTAGAATCATTAAAGAATATTATAATACATAAAACGAACTTAGGGGTAATCCCTCTGTTTTCTGATTGTTATAATTACTTCTTTGAAAATCCTTTATCTCTTTATCCTTCAGCCTTTTGCACATTTTAAAAGCATTCGAAAATAACGTTTCCAATGCTTTTTTTAATTAATGTTCCTCATCTTCATTGATAAAACGTATAGGCAATTTTTCTTTCCAAACTAATATAAGTTTACGGAATTCCTCCGTCTCCATATACTGTTCTGGGGGTGGATTATCTAATATATCTGCAAGCGAAACAGATGTTACATCTGGTTTAATGACTACTGTTGGGGCATTAAAAAGTATTTCGAATTCATCATGTGTGCCATTCATTACTTGATCAACAATACTAATAAATTCATCTGCTCTTTCTTCTGTTGCAATCAGCTCAATAAAATCAGAAAATAATGCTACTTCTTCAGGTAGTTTTATTAATAATCGTCCTGAGGGAGTTCGAGTAAAAGAATATGAATAACTCATTTATTAATCACCTCATATATTATTTTTTATAAATAGGAAAAGCAGTTGATATTATACCATCCTCATCCAGGTACATTTGTATATCTATACCTCTAGGTGTGTTCCTTCATACTTTATGTCTTTTGTTCTCAGACGCTTCTTTAACTGCCTTAAGAACATCCACTCTATCCCAATGTTGTGGAAAGAAACTAGAAGCTGTCTTTTTCTTCTTCCCTACCTCATAAACGCCATTCTTGTCTGGTGCTGTTTCAGTCCCTGGAATAATCCTTCCGTTAGCTAACGGGCTCGAAAACTACAGTAAAAGTATCATAACGTTTGGATCCAGAGATGATTTTAATTTATATACCTGCATTCATTCGATGTAAGTTCAGTACATCTGAAATCCCTTTCTCATTCATTTTTTTAAGCAGATAATCATATCCTTTTTCCAGTGCAAGATTCCTTTCTTCTTCATAAATGGGAATAAGCGTATACATGCGTATATTTCTCTGTTTAATATTGATATTTGATAGTTCAGATTCCTTAGGACGACATACCATCATACATGATAATTTTGTGTTTTCTGCAAATGGTTGAGGTGGTTCTCCATTTGGAAGAATAACACCTTCTTCAATCCATCCATCATAAATATGGGGAATATGAGCTACTTTTCTTAACCAAGCTATTGGCCAAAATTTTTTTCATCGTTCATACTTTCTTTCTCAATTTCCCAGTTTAAAGGCAATTTTAGTAACAACTCTGCATATTTGTAAACACTATCCTCTTTGGAATAATCCATGGGCCTATCACTCATCCCAGTAGTTACCAGAGTTATAAAGTTTTTATTGTTTGATGGTGGGATTATATGAATATTAATTGCTACTCTACTACCAGGAATATGTTCACTTATGCTATTTTTAATAGAACCAAAACTATTAGTCACATGCTTTAGAATTACATCATGATGTTCTTGATTACTGTTATTTTCTTCCTCCATAGTTATAGAAGTCTTTTTATGATTTTCTAACAATTTAGCAATTTCCTCTTCTCCTTGTTCCCGTGTAAAAGTTAATGCATCAACATTCTTTTTAGAACTTCCATTATATGTAACGTCAATATTAATTCCATTATCAATTAGTATTTTTGCAACTTCAATATGTCCATTCCTAATTGCACCAAATAAAGGGTTTTTTTCCGGTTCACTAACATCCATAACAGCACTAGAAGAGAATAAAAATTTTACGATATCAGCATGTCCTGCAGAAGCAGCTTCATTCAATGCTCCACCACCGTAAACCCCACCTGATTTATTAACATCTAAACCAAGCTCTACTAATTTTTTGGCTATTGCTAATTCCCCTCTAGAGGCTGCTACATGAAGCCACGTTCCAAATGGGGTCATCATATTTAATCTCTCGCTATTAGAATCAATTAAATAAACTACTTTTTCAATATCGCTTTCTTTTATAGCAGAACGAATTTCTTTTGCAATATGTTTACTATCCATCATCTTTTTACTCCCTCCTTATTGCAATATCTCGGATCAAAATCATATATCATTCATATTTGTTGTCCCTCTTTCACCAATTTTTTGAGTCTTTCCATTTCCGTTCTTAAACACAACATGGTGTGCGGGGGGCATACATATCAGCTGATAATTAAGGAGAGTTCCTTAGTTTTTAATGATTAAAATTCCTTTCTTTCCAAACTAATATAAGCTTACGAAATTCCTCTGTTTCCATATATTCATCTGGTGGTGGTTCATCCAATATATCTGCAAGTGATACAGAAGTTATATGTGGTCCGATAACAACTGTTGGGGCATTAAAAAATATTTCGTATTCATCATGTGTGCCATCTATAACTTTATCTATAATGTTAATAAATTCATCTGCTTCTTCTTTCAATGCAATTTGCTCGATAAAATCAGAGAACATATCAACTTCTTCTGGGAGTTTGATTCTCAATGTTCCTAAAGGGTCTTTATAAAAACTAAAACTATATTTCATTTTTTCTATCACTTCCTTTTATTCATTTCTTCGTTCCTTCATCCAGTTAAAAATTACCTTCATTATTTTTTATCCTTTTGTCGTCCTAAATAACAGGATTCTTTTTCTTGAACCTCACTCGAGTTGTTCCAGGCATCACTGTCAATACGTTTGCCAGTAATAAAAGGAACAGAAAAATTAAAGTATATATTAACAACAAGATGTTTTTATATTTAAAATAGGCATAGAAACCAAATGTTATTAATAATAAACCTATAAAATATACAATAATATAAACAAAAAAATATATTATACCTTTAGGCCATATCCATAACTTTCTTTTTTGTAATTTTTCGGGATTAGCAATTTTATATAGATTTCTCTGGTTTATTTTACTTATATATAATCGCAATGAAATAAGAAGTAGTGCTGAAATTAAAAATATCATAAAGGTAACTACCGGAATAGTATTAAGATCAAAATAGTCTGATATGGACTCTAGCATTCTAGCCAATAGAACTGTCATTCCGATTCCAAATATATTAACATAACTCGCTTTTGTCTGTTTTACTGTTGGACCCTTTATTTGCTTTAAAATGTGCTGATTACTTATTTTATAAATCGTATGCGGAATTAACCAATAGGCAAATGGAATAAAAAGCACCCATACAGGACGATCTACATCAATCAGATAATCCTCATCATTAATAGTTAGAATTTTATATCTGAACCGCATGCTCATTGCTGTATAACTTACCTCGCACTTCAACTAATCACTCCACCCCCAATAAGAGCCCCTCCAGCAGAATTTGACACATCTACAAACGTTAGAAATGATGCCGCCCTATTTTGTTTTTAACTTCTGCAATCCATTGATTGAAAACATCATCCGGTAATAGAGTAATAAAACGTTTCAAACGCTTATATACTAATGAGTTCCTTACCTATTAGGACTTCGTTCAGGTAATTTTTCCTTCCAAATCAATATTAGTTTCCGAAATTCTTTTGTTTCTATTGTTTGTTCAAATGGCGGATCGATTAAAAATTCATTAAATACAGTTGTAAAATCAGGTTTGATGACAACTGTTGGGGCATTAAAAAATATTTCGTATTCATCATGTGTGCCGTCTATAACTTTATCGATAATATCAACAAATTCATCTACTCTTTCTTCTAATGCTATTTGCTCGATAAAATCAGAGAACAACTCTATTTCTTTTGGTAATTCAATCATTAAAAAGCCATGAGGCCCTCTCTTGAAAGAATAAGGATATTTCATTTCACTCTCACCCCTATTTATCGTATTTAGGATAAGTTGTAGCAATTGTTCCATCTTTATCTGGCGAAGTTTCAGTCCCTAGAATAATCTCTCCCATAATTATTCATTTGGAAAACCACTCCGATTCATGTTCATGTGAACTTACAAATTTCGACAAAATTCGGGAAGTGACAGGCACCCTACAACCATTTAATTTATTACTTTGAACATCGTAATGTAATTTCATTTCAGTCGGCATTTTACGTTTAAAATCTTTTCATTTATTATGGAGTGCTTCTAAATTATTAATCCCAAAATCTAATAATGCTTCTTGTCTATCTATTGATGTATCAATCTCATTTAAAATGGTATTTAATTTATGTTTACGATAAACATTATTTTCTATTACAAAGAAAACATTAAATACATATACATTTGACTCATAAGAACAATAAATATAAATATCATTTGCTTTATGTTTTACATATTCCAAACAAACTGCTACCATATTCGCTTGTAGTTCTGAGAAATAATCTTCAAATACTTTAGGCATCTTTATCCACCCTTTCCACTTAACGCATCATCTATCCTGCAAAATCGCTAACTGCCCATTTCCTAGGCACATAAATTCCCTTGTGTGCTATTCTTTTCGACAAAATTCGGGAAGTGACAGGCACCCTACAGACTTTCCTTCCAAATCAATATTAGTTTCCGAAATTCTTTTGTTTCTATTTTTTGTTCAAATGGCGGATCGATTAAAAATTCATTAAATACAGTTGTAAAATCGGGTTTGATGGTAACTGTTGGTGCATTAAAAAATATCTCGTATTCATCATGTGTGCCGTCTATAACTTTATCGATAATATCAATAAATTCATCTGCTTCTTCTTCCAATGCAATTTGCTCGATAAAATCAGAGAACAACTCTATTTCTTTCGGTAATTCAATCATTAAAAAACCATGAGGCCCTCTCTTGAAAGAATAAGGATATTTCATTTCACTCTCACTTCCCCATATTCAGTTCTTCGTTCCCTCACTCAGTTAAAAATTACCTTCATTATTCTTTATCCTTTTGTCGCTCTAAATAACATGATTCTTTTTCTTGAAGCTCCTCTACTCCCCTCAAACCAATTTCATTTTCACTAATTTTATCAATATAATAGTTAAGGTAAAGACCCAAATCATTCCTACTAAAACTAATAATCATTCCCTCTTTTCTTTTTTCTTACTCATATGTAAAATCTCTATCATATGCTTCAACATAAACAGTATTCTCATCTTTAAACTTTAGTGCCTCACTGATAACAGAAGAACCATAAGGCTCTCCCTTTGGTTCACCGTCTTTGTATCCCGCAGTAGGTACCCAATAATCACCAATTAAATCTTCTTCGGTTACTTTGGCATTACAACCAATAAGTAATAGTGCTATAAAAGGGGTAATGAAGTACTTTACTTTACATATTCCTATCACTCCTTCCAGACCACTTTTTCCGTCGTTTTCTAGAAAATCTTGGCTGATGTAGCAATTGGAATTTGGCTCAAATGTTTCCACCACTTCTTTTAATTCGGTCAATGTATGTTGATAGTCTATTAAAGACTGATGGAAAAAATAAAGAAAGGCTGGTGGCAATCATCATAAAATGCCCGGATTGCTTCACCACCCTTTCCACTTAACGCATCATCTATCCTGCAAAATCGCTAATTGCCCATTTCCCAGGCACATAAGTTCCCTCGTGTGCTATTCTTTTCGACAAAATTCGGGAAGTGACAGGCACCCTACAAACTTTTTCAAAACAAGGTCTTGTTTTAATTACCCTTCTATTTTGTTTTTAACTTCTTCAATCCATTGATTGAAAACATCATCCGGTAGTAAAGTTTCGTCATTTGAATAGATTAATTCATATTTATATTTAGCTTTTAAATGATTTTGTTTTACATTGTAATGTAACTTTATTTCTGTTGGCATATCCCAGTGAAACTTTTTACATATCTTATGAATTTTTTTCAAATTATCAATTCCTATATCCATGGCTTTAAATTGTCGTTCTTGTGATATATCAAATGCATACTTAGAGCTGTTCATTTCGTTAACTTGATGTTTTTCTAAGATTGTTTCATTAATATTATAGAAAAAATCAAAAGCATACATGTTTGGTTCATAAGAACAATATATATATATATCATTAGCTCGATTATCAATATATTCCGAGCAAATTAATACCATATCTGTTTGTAATTCTGAAAGATAGTCTTCAAACTCCTTTGTCATATAGAATACTCCCTTCAATTGTCTATGTTTCTAAAATACGCTTTTCCATCTATCATATATTTTATATCAAAACTTTCAGGCCTCAATCTCGCTCCATCATAATTCACATCAACGTTTACTGTAACATGCTTTCCATCTTTTATTGCATCAGCCCATTGATTTTCTATTTTTTTATAATGACTTAGGTTAACTTCACTTAATTGGGAAACCAAATTATCAAGATCAGGTGATCCACCGAATCGGTCTCCTGCTAAATGCCCAGCGTGATCACCAGGTTGTTTACCAGGAGTATTTGGATTGTGGGATAATCTATTTTCTCTATCTGTTAATTTTAAGTCCTCTGCAACCCATTCTTTTATTCTACCAAACTGGTCTGTTTTGTATAAATAATCAAATTCTCCTGCTCGATAGGTAATATTTGGCTTTAGCTTTGTTTTCTTTTTATCAAGAAAATGCTTGGAGAACATCATCAATTGTTCTTTCAAATTCATACCATCAACAACATTATAAGGAACTGGTCCCGCTGGTGCGAATTGGTATCGCGGGGCATAAGGAAACAAATTTGATAAGTTCACATTTTTTACATGTTTCCCAGCATTTCTAGCAGCTGTTTTTGTTGTCGCAACACCTGCCTTTGTGGCAGTTCCTGCTCCTTTTGTACCGACAATTGTTCCTAATGCGTAAGTTACCCAATGGGCTCGGCTTTCTGCATCCCCGTTAATCATATCACGTTTATATGAATCAGAAATTGCTTGAGCAATGTACTTACCTGTATCGATTGGGTGACTAGCCGCTTGATATAGTGATTCAGCTGTTCCTTCAGGATCTGTAATCATATCATAGATTCCTACAACTGTGTCTTTACCGACATCATATATTCCCAATCCTGCACCTTTCAGCGTTCTTCCAACCGTTGCAGTTCCTCCTTTAATCTTATCCCAAATAGAGGATTCCACTTTTTCATCCATTTTTTCATCTTTATATACGATTGTTTTTAAAAGGTTAGCATAGTCTTTTCTGTCTATTTCGCCATTTTTCAGAGCATGAAAGGCCTGTTCTAATATAACTTTTTCGTCTTTTACTAAATCTCCTAATACATTAGCATGCATCTTCTCAATCTCAGACATCGGCAACTTCTCGAAATCATCACCGTATAGTCCCAATATCGTTTCCTGATTCTTGTTATAAATACTGTCTTGAATCATTTGAAATGATTCAAGTCCTTGGATTGCTTTTACATTGAAGTTTCGAATCGACAAATCTCCACTCTGGAACTTCGATTCAATCTCTGTCAAATAATTCAACATCGTATCTAAGTCTTGCTTCGTTTGTTCGAGTTGGGAAACGCCATATTCATCTAGGATGTTTAATTCTTCCACAATATGGTCTGCTTTTTCTTTCCCACGCTGAACATTATCCACTACTTCGGATTCATCTATTTTTTCAATGGAAACGATGTCTTGGACACTACCAATGATACTATTTGCCTCGGATGTAAAGTCAATCGCCGTTGTTTTCACATCATCCAGGCCACTTTTTACATCGTTTTCTAGAAACTCCTGACTAACGTAGCCATTTGCATTTGGTTCAAATGTTTCCACCGCTTCTTTTAATTCGGTCAATGTATGTTGATAGTCTGTTAGCGATTGATGTAAGAAGATAAGAAAAGGCTGGTGGAAATCATTATAAAACGACCGGATAGCTTCACCGCCCTTTCCACTTAACGCATCATCTAATCCTGCAAAATCACGGACTGCTCGTTGTACTGCAGAAATCTGACCTTGTAGATTGTCAATATCTTTTAACGTATCATCTATACCAGATTGTAAAACATCAACATCTAGGACTTTCAATGAAAGCACCTCCTACTAGATAAAAAACTATTCTTCAATTCACCTATTTTATCTCAGCATATTTTCTGGATTGCCCAGGCACATTATTCTTTTCGACAAAATTCGGGAAATGACAGGCACCGCCCTGCACTGCACAGGCACCGCCCTGCACACCCAAACCCTAGAACAATTTTCGACAAAATACGGGAAGTGCCAGGCACCCTACAACCACTAGCCCGGTTAGGGTGTAAAGTAGGTAGGGTGTGGTGTTTGTAATTTGCTCTTCTTCGTCTTTTAGTGGTGTTTCTTGGACTTGGTTTGTGAAGAGTCCTATTTTTTCTAATTTTGCTGTGATGACGTTTGTTTCTTCTTTTGATGTTGTTAGAAATAGCATTTCTTTCATTTCATCCGTGTCTGATTGATTATTACGTTCAAATGTTAGTTCTTGCTGATTTTCGGAAATCTGTTCCTTTTTATTTATGCGATCCCGTAAATTAATATTTAATTCCACATCTTTTTTTTGGTATATATTTGGTTCTGGTTTTTCCACATCATCAGGAGCTGCAGCATCTACAAATCCGGAACCACAAAGGATGAAAATGAATAGAAAACTAAGCAGAAATTTCTTCATCCTGATCTACCTTTTCATGTTTATTTGTCAATATTTGATAGGTATATACAAATACAGAAACTAGAATCACAATTAATGCTAGTAAACTTACAGCGGCTAGGTAAGGTGTATTTGTATTATATTGTAAACCGATATATACATCTGCAATTGGATTATTAAATTGGAATTCTGGAACTGCAATATTTAATAACGGTGTTACGGAAAAGATGATAACTCCAATACTTGCTAACCAACCTACAAATGTATGAATAAAAAATCCTCCACGGACAATATTGGATATCGCAAACAATAATAATAATGTCAAGATGGTCCATTTAATGGTTTGAGCATCATTTAAATGATAGAGATTGATACTATAAACACTAATAATTAGCCCGATTGCTAAGTTCAACATGATAAATAAGCCACTTTGTGCGTAATAATTCATTTTGGAATAATAATTACTTATTGAACCTACAAGTAAGCCACTAATTAAAATGATGAGTAACATCACAACAGGTGGTATTCTCTCTTCCTTCTTTGACATTACCTTTCCATCTACTTTTCCTTCTACATTAACCGGATTTGATAAATAGTTATATACTAAAGGATTTGATTGTCCATCTACAATCGTATTGCCTAAAACTTCATATACATCGTCATGGACTTTCTTTGTTGCAGAGACATTCTGTTCCCATCTATTATTTAAGTCATCGGATTCCTTCTGAACATCGCCTACTTTTACTTGTAATTCAGTGGTTGATTGGATCATAGTATCTTGATTTTCATCTAGTGAACTGACAAGTTGTGCTAACTGTTCAAATGATGACTGTGAGATGTTATGAATATTTACAGGTACATGCTCATCCACATACTGTAATGCAGGAGATTCTTCCCATTCGAATGTTTCTGCATTATCCTCACTTAATCCGGCTAGAACATTCTCCACTTCTTCTGTTAATCCGTTTAATAATGTATTCATTTGTTCTTTATTACCTTCTAAACTTTCACTGTATTGTTCTAAAGACTTTTCTGCATCTTGGACAAGTGAGGAGAAGTTTTTCACTCGGTTCTGATTTTCCTTTTCCGAATCAATATCAAACGGAATTCCTAATATACCTCGAATATTCTTTTCAAATGCTTTATTCTCTCGATACCATTCCATCATATTGTAATGCGTATCCCCGATTTTTTCATTGGATCTTATAATGTCTTGAATGAGCTCTCTATCAACTTCTAGCTTTTGTTCTAAAACGACGTGATGTTCTGTCAAACTCTCAGCATAATCGATTAAATGTTCGATCGATCTATTTTCTGAAATTTTATTTACCTTTTCAAATTCTAAAACAAATCTATCGTATTCATCCTTATTGAATCGTTTGTAGAAGTTTAATATTTTTCTTTGTAAGTCACTAACTTTTCGATTTAATTTTCCTTTTGTTTTGTCCTTATTTCGTTGTAGATCTTCATTAATCTTTAGCAAATCAGCGGCGTAATTTTTCCAGTTAGCCACTGTTTCTTCTGTGTCATAATTTTCTATGAGCGTTTTTAGTTCATTTTCTGCTAGTTGATACTGATTTAATAAAGGCTGCCAATCTTCCTCATACCCTGTGGTTCCTTCTCCACTTTGTCCTTCACCTTCACCATTTCTCACTTGAACTTCTGTTTCATCTCCAGGTTCTTCTCCTGGTGGATCTTCAGGTTTCTCTTCTGGATTTTCCCCCGGTTCTTCAGGTTCCCCCGGTTCTTCTGGTACTTCGGGCTGATCTATTGGTTGATCAACAGGCTCTAATTTCCTTTTTAATCTATCGATTTCCTTACCCAAATGTTTGAAAGACCTCTCTAATTCACGGAATGAAAGTGCATTTCCATCCTCAGGTTCTACTGGGACAATAAATTCAGCTTCCTGGTTCGCTTCTAATATCTCATTTATTGAACTGTCCAAAGCTTCCGTGGATTCATCTAAATTCTTTGCAAAGGAACGATTCAAATATTCTTCACTAAAGTTCACAACAATGTCTTCTAAATGTTTTTGTTGCTGATCAAAAATTTTATCTGTATTGGTTGACCACTGTTTAATATTGGTTTTGCTTTTCTGAATGGTTCCTCTCATATCACCAAAATAGGATTGAAATGCATGATTATATGCCATATTTTGGGCAGCATGATCACCCAGTGCCGTATTGAGGTCTTGAATTCCCGCTTTCATCAATTGGTCATTCAGTTGAATTCCTTTATGAATAATTTCTTTGTTTTCTACTAAAAACTCATGAAGTGATTGTTGTTGTGTTTGCTGTGCTTCCTTATATTTACCTAATGCTTCAGCGAAAAGATTCATTTCCTTTTCTGCTTCCATACCCATGTCTATATTTCCTTTAGACACTTCGTTAATATTGTCCGTCTGATTTAAAATTGATTCTAGGACCTTTTTATGTTGTCCAATTTCTTCAGCCATCTTTTTGGAAGATGGTGCATAAAAAGAGTACATTGCATTTTGGAAGGCAATTTCCTTTTCTAAAATACTATCAAAATGCTCGCGGATATTTTTTATCTCTTCTGAAACATAATTCCAATATATAGTTGACATGTTTTCGCTAATAATATTTTCGGCATTAGCCATTTCTCGATGTATTCGTTGACGGTTTTTAGCATCTAAATACGGTTGAATGACATAATTGAGATTAGCCTTGTCCGGATTTTCCTCTTTAAAGGACATGACTCTTTCTGTAAAGTCCGAAGTTATATACACAACTGCATCATATGTTCTATCATTGAAACCCTGTTCTGCTGTACTTCTTTGAACCACTGTCCAATTATAATCTTTTTCTTCCTTTTCATTCAGTAGAATTGGAATTTCATTTCCTAATAATACTTCTTCACTACTCATCACAATACCGTTATCTTCATTAACTACCGCTATATCTCTAGTACCTTTCTTCTCCTCAGCATCTGATACGTTCACATTAGTTGGCTGACTATCGACATAGCGAAATAATAACAATGGGATAACTAAAATAATCAGAAGTTTCATCATTAAACCTATTGTTTTCTTCGTCTTCATATTGTACTACTCACCCTTTCTAGGTTATATTCGGGGATTAAAATTTTTCTATCAGAATTATTTAAGACATAATATGCGAACCCTTGTTTTAATTCAGATTCATTGCGAACATACGGTAAATGTACAAAGGATTGATCAGACTTTCTCATCAACAAGATGACCTGTTTGATTTGTTTCATCTGTGATGTTAATGGATCAAAACCTTTTGCGACATCATTCGCTGAACCAGTTACGACAAAACAAAAACCAAGATGTGTTTTATTTTTTATCATATGAATTAATTTGGTTTCATCTGCCTTATTTATGTTCTGTTTAAAATAACCAACCTCATCAACCATCAACATCAGTGGTGGGAACTTCAATACAGCATCTCTTTTTCCACTTATTACTTCGCGGTATGCATTATCCCTTCTTTCTAGCTCTTCTTCTACATCCTCTATCCACTTACTGAATTTATCTTTTGTTTCTATATAATCTATCTGTTTTTCATCTGAATAATCAGAAAGTGTATGTTGAATCGAATCAAAAAGTCCAATTTTCGTTTCGGGATTTGTAAGCATTTGATGAATGATTAATTGAAGGATATTCGTTTTTCCTTTCCCAGCATCCCCCATTACAATTAGCTGTTTATGCTTGTCAAAATCAATATAGACTGGTTGTACACTTCCTTCATCGAGACCAATAGCAAATTTAGTTAGTGTTTGCTTTAATTCGTACTTCTTCGTAAATGTAATGAAATTCAATTTGTTAGGAAGCATCGGAATAGAAAATGGCTTTTTCGCATCTTGATAACGTGCTTGTAACACTTCCACCTCATGCTTCATATTTTCTAACATTTCTACATCTGTTTGTCCTTCAATTGGTAAAACAATCTGAGAAAGAAATGCATCCTCTTTCTTTATATAAGCCCTACCTGGTATGGCTTCAATTTCGTACGGTGTCTTTCCAATGATGACCGTTTTCTCACCTGCATCCATTAAATAATGAAGGATTCTTGTTTTTAAGTTCCCCATTAACGCATGTTTGACTGCGCCATTTCGAGTTGCACTTAATATTAAATATATTCCTAATGACTGGCCATCACGAGACAACTGTATAAACTCACTTTCCAAATCAATCATTTCGTCTCTAATAATGTCGAAGTTATCAACAGTAACAAAGATGATTGGAAGTTTTTCAGGTGCAATCTCATTATATAAAGCAATATTATTGACGACATATTCTTGAAAAAGCTCTTTTCTCTTATTCATTTCTTTATGAATCATGTTAAAGAACTTCTCTATTTTTCTTAGATCATCTGTTTGAAAATAATCACCTGTATGTGGTAAATTTTTCAAAGGAAGTAGTGCCCCATTACCAAAATCAAATATATAGAACTGATATTTCTCAGGTGAGTATTTTCTCGCCATAGACAATAAAATAGTAAGGATGGTCATCGATTTACCATATCCTGCTGAACCAAATATCCCAATATTTCCATCTTCCACCGCTTTGTAAAGATACTGATTTTGTTGCTGTAGTTCTGGTTCATCTGTTAAAGCGATCATGAATTGATTTGGCTGATTGATTTTATCCTCTTTTGCAATTATTCGATTCGGTAATGGTGGTAACCATGGACTTGGAACCTTTTTGATTTGAAGTTCGTCCGTGACTTTAGCAATCTCTTCAACTACTACGTCTATTTCTGTCTCTTTTGACTTTCGAGTATCATCTTCTGTAGCTACCTCGGATAGTGGTACAAACCCTAAGTCTGTCACTAAAGCTACTTCATCTTCTGTAGAAACAATATTCTTCTCATATGGTGCACCACTCCAAGCTGACTGAAATAATTCATATACTTCATTATTTCCAACTTGTAAATATCCACGTCCGGTGACAGTGATATGTGCTGCATCACCGTTTTTCAGTATTTCTTTACTATCGCTTTCATCCTGTACTTTCAGTGCTACCTTAAAACGGGAGTTCGACCAAATCTGATTATCAATAATCCCACCTGGTTTTTGTGTTGCTAGGATTAAGTGAACACCTAAACTTCTTCCAATACGAGCAGCACTTACTAATTCCTTAATAAATTCTGGCTCTTCACTTTTCAATTCAGCAAACTCATCCGAAATTAAAAACAAATGCGGAAGAGGCTCATTTGCGACATTCTCTTTATATAAATCCATATAATCATTTATATGATTCACTTCGAATTGGTCAAAGAGTCGTTGTCGATGTTTTAATTCACTTTTGATTGATTCTAGAGCACGTTTGGAAAAGTTTTTACTTCCTTCAATATTCGTTATCGTTCCAAGTAAGTGTGGAATATTTTTAAATGGTTGAGCCATGCCTCCCCCTTTATAGTCAATAAGTAAAAATGCAACTTCATAAGGGTGGAAATGAACGGCTAATGATAAGATATATGTTTGTAAAAACTCACTCTTCCCCGAACCAGTTGTTCCAGCTAATAAACCATGGGGACCATGTGCCTTTTCATGTAAATTTAAATAAACAAGATCATCCTTACTCTTTAATCCGATTGGTACAGCAAGTGACTTAGATGATTTGTTTTCTGCCCATTTTTTCTGGATTTCCAATTCTTTTACTTCATCTGTTTCAAACAACTCCATAAATGTTACTTTATCTGGAATAGAATCACTCATCCCTAATTCATGATTTAGAGAAAATAGTGTACGAGCAAATGATTCATTTCCAGTTGTTGTGTGCGGGTCTAATTCAAATGGCGTATGTTTAGCCTTATGGTTTTGGATCAGTATATCACCATGTTTGTCATCATTATATCGGACAAGGGTATTTATATTTTCAGAAAGGCTTTCCTTTCTATCTGCTGCAAAAATGGTTGTAATCCCTATTTCCTCTTGGTCTCCACTTTCTAAAAATGACAAAATAGAGTGCTCTGATATTAATTGACGATTCGTGATGATAAAAACAAAATGTGGAATAAAACGCTTTTTATCCTTTTCTTCATCAAGTTCTCTTTCCTTCAATAATTCAAAAATGGATGAAAGTAATTGGTCCCTTGTTTGCTCATTATAAATAAGTCCTCTTGCATAAACATGTGGCAAACGAAAGTGTGGCAACCATTTAACCCATTCCCATTCTTCATATTCATCCTCATTAAATATGGCGACAAACCGTACATCATGATAACTATGGAAAAAGGCTAACTGTCCGATAATCTGTCTAATCTCCCGCTTAACAATTGTTTCCTTACCGATCATACCTGTTGAACCTGTAAATAAGTCAATCGTTAATGGAACATTTTTCACCTCTTTAAAATGTCTAATAAGTTCTTGCGATTTTTCTAGTAAATCATCTAATTCTCGATTCGTCATTTCCGTCCGTTGAGATGATACGTCATAACTTGCAGGTACCGTAGCTCTACCTACCCGAATATGTAAAAAGTCATGACTCGTTATGGTACGTTCCCATATTTGATCACTTATCTCACTTGTTAAATACTTCATCCTTTCAAATGAAGGAAAATGATAGTACAGTACATCACGTTGTTTATCGTATAGCTTTTGGAGTTCCATTTGTTTATCTTTTAAGTATTTCGTATATAATTCTTTACGTTTTATGTTTTTTTCTTTTACCCTTTTTCTTTCTTTAAAGTATTGTACGGAAGATGTGATAATTGTCATTGTAAAAATAGCAATCGACATTAAAATAAAGATACCTCGGGGGCGAATCATTGTAATAACCCCCATTACAATCAACATCACTAAGGGCGGTAAAACCATAATCCATAAACCCCGTTGATTGTTTTCCGCTTCTCTATCAGGAAATGAGAAGTTCACTTTCTCCTCTGGTAAATCATAAATCATTCGCGGTGTTCGCCGGTAATTAGGATACTTTTCTTTTAACACAGATGTTGGTAATTTAACGGGAGATAAAGGGAGTTTAGAAGCTTTATTTCCCTTCACCATCATGACATCATTTTCAATTAGAACCATCGTTGCTGATGGATAATACACCACATCCCCAAGTTGTAATTCGTACATATCCTTCATTTGGTGACCATTAATATAAATTTCCTTATGATTTGGTTGTAAAATCCACTGATCCTTCACTTTGATTAAGGAAAAACATGTGCTCTTATGGTCTTCACTGTGATTAGCCACAGGAATATGTATCTCCGTCTGATTACCTAAATAATAATGTTTTTCCTTCTGTGGTGATACATCTAAAAGAAATTTAAACAAAGACGCATCTATTTTTACTTCTAAAGGTGTTTGATCTTGAACTTCCCCCAATACATTTCCTTCATAAGTAATTTGTAATCGTCTTTCATTATCAATGGTTTGAATGCTTATAGCTGAGTCTAAAGGAAATGATCTCAATGAAATCGTATGTTTTAGATTATTTCCAATTGTAATTTCCTCTTGATCCTCTATGGACAGTGGATGACAGTAACATAACTGATCATAATAAATCCATAATATACTCATGATTGTCACTTCCTATGCATGAATGATAAAAGTTATTTATTTTTCTTTATCCTTTTTTTCTCCCTTTTTATCTTTCTTAGAGGTGTCCGCTTCATCCTCGTTCTTCTTCGCTTCTTCAGCCGATTTCTCTTTATTTAATTCTTTTTGTTTTTCTAATTCCTCTTCTTGTTCACGTTCTAATTCTTCTTGCTCTTCTTCTATTTCTGATTCATATTCTTCTATTTCAGAATCGATATCTTTTATTTTTTCTTCTCTATCTTTCCCTTTTAAGTCCGGATCCCGCTGAACAGCTAAGCGATTTTTATATAATCCATACAAAATTAAGTCTCTATCTTCAAACCTTTTTGCTATATCAATTGCTTCTTCAAATTCAGACCGTCCTATGTAAATCCAGTATAAAAAGTATCTATCATCTGTTTGTAATGTGATTGTTTTTTGTATATTTTTTCTCTGTTCGTCTGTCAGTGTTTCATTCTCAATAATCGACATTGCTAATTGATATTGCACAACATATGGCATCTTTTCAGGTTTATAGTTTTCCATTTCATCCATCACAGAACTATACTGCTTTTGTAAAAAATATTTATTCGTTTCCACATATGATTGCATCTCGGGAATTTTAAAAAACAAGGTAAAAATGACATAGATTACCGCTGGGATAAATAATATGGAAAGTGCTAATATACTATACTTGTAGGTTTTCCATTTTTTCCTTGGAACTCTCTCTATACTTTGCTCTAATTTTTCCTCTTTTTTTAACTGCTTTGTTATAAATGTCCGTAATTGATCATAGGATTTTCCATACATGATCTGTTTAGCCATATCAGATAAATCAATTGTTTCATAATGAGAAAAATATGTTTCGAAATCATATTTATCGTCTACTATACTAGCAATCGCGGCCTTTACTTCATGCCATGTAATGTCATCTTGGTCTTCATAAGGAGGAATACTTTCTTTTACTCCATAATGTAAAAAATGTGGCATTAAGCCACTATCTATCAATATATTATTGGGACAGACGATAACTTTTAATCTTTTTAATGAGTGATTTTCTACTGTATTAAGTAAATTAAATGATAGCTGCCATTTAGCAAACTTACTTTTCTTATGTATTTCAATAAACTGTTCAAAATATCCAGGAGGGGAAATATGTATCTTTAATTGATCATCATCTATTTCTATTTCTTTTTTTAATGCTGGGTTAATATGTTTTAATAATTCAATTTCTATCTGGTCATGCAATCTCACTTTCGCTTTATGTAATGAAATGATGATAGACTTTTCTTCATAGTCTATACTTGCTTCCGTCCTTTTATTAAAGTATGGTATCGATTTATCATCCATCTAAACATCCTCCTGCTTATGCAATTTCCTAGCTGCAATTTCATCAACCAAGTTTGGATTTTTATTCATTATAAAAATATGTATCATATTACAATATTTCCACACGGTCTCCTGTTGTTATTCCACATTCTTTCAATGTCTGATTTCCAGTATAAACTCGTTGTTTATTTTGAACCCTTATCCAATATCCATCACTAATCTGTATCTCTTCATTAAGTATTTGACTTACAATATCAACCAACTTTTTAATAGAATGTTGATTTGATAATCTAATATCAAATGTTGGCCTTGTTTGGTGCTTTACATCGATTGTCAGCTCTATATACATATTCATCCTCCGTATTGATGCTTCACTTTTAACTTGAAATTTATTAATAAATAAAAAGGCACCAACAGTATGGACATACTATGGTGCCTTTTATTTTTAGAAATAATTATCTACGAATCTGGCTTGCTATATCAGCATCAGCACCACGCAGAGCATTAGCAGTAGAGTCTAGTTGTAAATGAATTTCTTCCATCAATTCATGCATTCTTCTAAAGGGTTCTTTCAACTCATCGTACTGCTCGAAAAACGCTCCCTTAGCTTCACCGTCCCAAACACCATCTAAGTTCACCATTAGACCATCAATATGACCAAGAATTCCTTCAATGTCGCCCCCTGCTTTTCTGTACTCTGCGGCAACGCGCTCTAATTCATCTGGTGTTACACGAATAAGTCCTGCCATTTGGTAAAACCTCCTTTAAACTTTGATTCTATTATAGATTCTTTTTTCAAATTTATCTATACAATTTTCCAACTCTTCCAAAAATGAGTCTTTCGATTCAGTAAAAAATACCCATAATTAGAACTAGTTCAATAGAATCATTTATTCTAAAGAATACATTTTTTCCAAAATCACTATTGATTACCACTCATAATACGGTAATATTTTAGTATACACTTTAATATCCGAATATTCTCTTTTGTATTTATTTATATATTCTTAACTACATTTTCCATTAATCACATGAAATGAGAGGTCTGCAATCTTGAAAAACTTATACCTATTCATATGTACGACCATCCTTTTAGTAGGATGTTTTAACTTGGAAAACACAAAAGAAGAAACGAACAACGTAACCAATCAACAGAATCAAGAAGAACAATACATAAGTGTGCAAGACTATGATGGCGAAGGATACACATTAAGAGGTGGCCAAGATGAAGCGGTTGACATTGCCAAACAACATAAAGAGAAAATTGTAAAAGCAGTCGAGGAATTTTTCCTAGATAATTATAAAACAGAAGTAAAGGTAAATCATTTCATTGGTGCGAAAGATGCTGTATCTGTCACAGTCGAATCCGTGAATGAACCATTTTTCTATACATTTGCCATTGTTCCGGTTGATTTTAATACTAAAACAGTTGCGACAGACCGAGTTTTTACACTGGAAGGAGAAGTGGAGAAAGGGATTAAAGGTGGACTATATGTGATGGCCTATGAGGAGGAATTTGCCAATTTAGATAACTACTTACAAACTTTGGAGAAGGAATATCCAATTATAGGTATAAATAAAGAGGCAATTCAAAACACAAATATTATACGTGGTTATATAACACCCCACTATTTTGTTTCACCCTTTGGAGAAACATTTAAAGAATTATTTGATGTGTATACAAATAATTCCAAAATGAACAAAGAAGAGTTGCGGCATTTTTTTAATCAAAATCCAATCGATCCGCAATACTTAACAATTACGATTGAAGTTTACATGAAAGAAAAAAATATCGAACCTGACCAAGAAATATTTGACATAATTGTCAATGATATTGAAGAAATGACGGACATTCCAAAGGGTTCTTATGCAATATTCCTAAATGGTAATGATATTAATAAACAAACAGCTCTGGCAAAAGATTCAATAAGCAGGAAAACTCCAGATGAAATTATAAAAGAGTGAAACAAACTCACAACCATTTATGAACATCCACACGACAAAGGAACTCGGTGGATGAGGAGGTATTAACTTTGAAAAAGATAACCATATGGTTCATTACATGCGGTGTATTATTCTTAGGAGGATGTTTTAACGTAGACAACACAAAGAAAGAAACAAAACAACCAAATCAAGAAGATGAACAATACATAAGTGTGCAAGACTATGATGGCGAAGGATACACATTAAGAGGCGGTCAAGATGAAGCGGTTGACATTGCCAAACAACATAAAGAGAAAATTGTAAAAGCAGTCGAGGAATTTTTCCTAGATAATTATAAAACAGAAGTAAAGGTAAATCATTTCATTGGTGCGAAAGACGCTGTATCTGTCACGGTAGAATCCGTGAATGAACCATTTTTCTACTCCTATGCCATTGTTCCGGTTGATTTTAAATCTAAAACAGTTGCGACAGACCGAGTTTTTACACTGGAAGGAGAAGTAGAGCAAGATATCCAAACAGGCCTATATGCCATGGCTTATGAAGAGGAATTTTCTAACTTAGATCGTTATTTAGAAAATATGAAAAGTAAATATCCAGTTATCGGTAGATTAGAAGTAACTTATCAAAACACTAACAATATACGTGGATATGCCACACCATTTTATTTTATTTCATCAGCATCCTATACGTTGGATGAATTATATGATGAATATATAAACGAACCATCTATGAGTAAAAGTGAAGTTAAAAAGCTATTCAAGCGTACTCCAATTGATTCTAAGGGTATAAATATATCTATAAACCTTTTTATGGAAGAAGAAAATGTAGAACCAAATAAAGAGATCTTTGACAAGATTATTCATGACATTGAAAGTATGAAAGACCTTCCTAAAGCATCCTATTCTATTTTTTTAAACGATAATTTTATTAATGCACAAACTGGATCTGGAAAGAAGGATAATACGCTGAGTAGAAAATCACCAAACAAAATTATAAAAAAATAAAAAGAGTGTTTATAGGATTACACCACAAAAGCTCAGGAGGGCTTCATTTTGAAAAAAAATACTATCTTCTGTATCACATGCTGTATGATCCTTTTAGGAGGATGCCTTAACCAAGAAAATGAAAATGCGGAAATGGAAAAGCAAAGAAATAAAGAAGATGAACAATACATAAGTGTGCAAGACTATGATGGTGAAGGATACACGTTACGAGGTGGGCAGGAAGAAGCGGTTGACATTGCCGAACAACATAAAGAGGAAATTGTAAAGGCAGTCGAGAAATTTTTCCTAGAAAATTATAAAATAGAAGTAAAAGTAAATCATTTCATTGGTGCGAAAGATGCTGTATCTGTCACAGTCGAATCCGTGAATAAACCATTTTTCTACTCCTATGCCATTGTTCCAGTTGATTTTAAATCTAAAACAGTTGCGACTGACCAAGTTTTTACACTGGAAGGAGAAGTAGAACAAGATATCCAAACGGGCCTATATGCCATGGCTTATGAAGAGGAATTTTCTAACTTAGATAAGTATCTCGAAAAAATTGAAAAAGAGCATCCTATTATAAGTATAAATAAAACAGCTATTCAAAATACAAATATCATACGTGGATATGCTAAGCCTTACTATTTTATATCAATCGGATCATATACCATGGATGAATTGTTCGATAGATACATGAAAAACCCTACGATAAACAAAAAGAAGATTAAGAAATTTCTTATTTCAAATCCAATTGATCCTGAATATATAACTATTTCAATTGAATTCTTTATGGAAGCAAAAGATGTGGAACCTGACCAAAAGATTTTTAATATGATTGTTAAAGATATTAAAGAAATGGCGGATATCCCCAAAGGTTCATATTCCATTTTTTTAAATGATAATGATATTAATAAACAGACAGCCATGGGGAAAAATGCAATAAGCGTTAGCTACCCTGATAGCATTATTAAAGAATAGATAAGGAAAGCGAATATTTTATAACCGGCAATACTGTGAGGAATAAATTCATTACCAGTTCATGAATACTTATCTCTTGAATTGATACTTTAGGAGGTTTCGATCTTGAATAAAACTTCTACCTTGTTTATCACATGCTGTACACTCCTTTTAGTAGGGTGTTTTAACATGGAAAACTCAAAAGAAGCGACTAAACAACAGAATCAAGAAGATGAACAATACATAAGTGTGCAAGACTATGATGGCGAAGGATACACGTTAAGAGGTGGCCGAGATGAAGCGGTTGACATTGCCAAACAACATAAAAAAGAAATTGTAAAAGCAGTCGAGGAATTTTTCCTAAATAATTATAAAACAGAAGTAAAAGTAAATCATTTCATTGGTGCGAAAGATGCTGTATCTGTCACAGTCGAATCCGTGAATGAACCGTTTTTCTACTCATTTGCCATTGTACCAGTTAATTTTAAATCTAAAACAGTTGCTACAGATCAAGTTTTTACACTGGAAGGAGAAGTAGAGAAAGGAATTAAAGGTGGACTATATGTGATGGCCTATGAGGAGGAATTTTCTAATTTGGATAACTACTTACAAACTCTAGATAAAGAATATCCAATTATAGGAATGAATAAAGAGGCGATTCAAAACACAAATTCAATACACGGCTATGCAACACCTTATTATTTTGTTACTCCAGTAGGTGAGACATTTAATCTATTATTTGAGAAATACATGGATAATCCTAGTTTAGATAAACAAGACTTGCAACAATTTCTAAAAGATAATCCAATTGATTCTAAATATATTACGATTACATTAAATCTCTTTATGGAAGATAGTGATATAGAACCTGATCAGGAGATTTTTGAGATGATTGTCAATGATATTAAAAGAAAAACAAATATTCCGCATGGTTCTTATTCACTATTCATATATGAAAACGAGATAAACAGACATAGTGCACTAGGCAAAAACGGAATCAGCGGAAACTACCCGGAGAAAATAATTAAAAATTAAATGAAAGGAGTAAGTTAAAATATATATAAATAAATAGAATGTGGGAGGTTTATATATTGAAGAAAGCTACTATCTTAGTAATTACATGCAGTACATTACTTTTAGGAGGGTGTTTTAACTTGGAAAATACAAAAGAAGAAACGAACAACGTAACCGATCAACAGAACCAAGAGGAACAGTACGTAAGTGTGCAAGACTATGATGGAGAGGGGTATACATTAAGAGGTGGCCAGGAAGAAGCGGTTGACATTGCCAAGCAACAAAAGGGAGAAATTGTAAAAGCAGTCGAGAAATTTTTCCTAGAAAATTATAAAACAGAAGTAAAAGTAAATCATTTCATTGGTGCGAAAGACGCCGTATCTGTCACGGTAGAATCCAAGAATGAACCGTTTTTCTACACATTTGCCATTGTTCCAGTTGATTTTAATTCTAAAACAGTTGCGACTGACCAGATATTCACACTAGAAGGAGAAGTGGAGCAAGGGATTAAAAGTGGATTATATGTTATGTACAATAAAGAGGAATTTAGTAATTTAGATCATTATATACAAAGTTTAAAAAAGAAATATCCCATTGTAGGAAAAAATAAGGAAGCATTACAAAATACCAATATCGTACACGGGTATGCAACACCACACTACTTTATATCTGTTGCTGGAGATACATTTAAAAAGTTATTTGATGAGTATATAGAAAACCCCAAAATGAATATAGATGATTTACAGGAGTTTTTCACTAAAAATCCAGTCAATCCTGAATATATAAATATATCTATGGACTTTTTTATGAAAGAAAAAGACGTAAAACCCGATCAAGAAATATTCGATACAATTACTCATGACATTGAGAAAATGCAAGACCTTCCTAAAGGGTCATACTCTATATATTTAAATGATAATAAGATAGATCAAATGAGAGGTTCTGGAAGAAAAAATACAACACTAAGTAAAAAAACACCAGATCAAATTATTAAGAATTAAAAGGGAGGAGCAAATAAATGAGTACGACGAGTAATATAAAACAGGTAGACACTAGTAATACTTCTGATATTAATCACAAGCAATTGAACTCTACCATCAAATCATCTGATGTAAGCGATGCTGATTTAGTACAGATAGCTGGTAATCACGCCTACAACCGGGATGATATTGATAAGTTTATTTCCGTTAACGGAAACGAGTATGAATTAATTGACATCACACCAAATGGAGATGGTTTCCACAACAATTCCGGTCTAGATGCTATCGCACTTAAAAAGGTAGATTCTGATGAAATTGTCATTGCATATGTCGGAAGTGAACAAACAAAGGAAGACTGGATTGAGACGAATGCAAAGCTTATTCATGAAGATCCGCCACAGCAACTCCAAGATGCAGTTGATTATTATGAATATGTAAAGGATAAATATAAAGATGTTGGCACGGTTACCCATGTAACAGGGAATTCCCTAGGTGGGGCATTGGCAAATGCCGTAGCTGTGGAGAATGAAAATGTTCGCTCTGTTACCTTAAATCCAGCTTTATTACCTTATGGGTTGTTGAAAGACAAGGAATACGACAATATTGTCAATTATATGGGAACATATGATATTTTAACAGGGACTTTAGAACATCTAAGGCTTGAGGGTCGAATACCAGGAGAACATTATAAAATAAATCATGGCTTACAACATTTAGACATGTTTATCACCAATCACACTGGATATCTAAAAGGAAATGATCCAAACAATTTTCAGATTGGTGAATCTATCAATGACCCTGGTTACGGAACGATTCGAATTGCAGCAGACTTTTATATTGCGACAAGTCTTTTTACAGGCGAATCACTGCATGGTGGACCTTCCACAAAAATTAAAATTGACGCTGATGCGATGCGAAATTTAGCCGATGGTATCGCAAATATAAATAGTAATGAATTTCATGAGATAAGTGAATACATTAATAATAGTAGGGAAATCGTAGAATATGAACATGAAAAATTCCAAGAACGAGTGGAATATCTACAGGAAAAACTTCAATTACTTATCGAACAAATTGCACTTCACCCTGTTTTTAATAATATAGCAAGTAGTGGCAACTATATTATAACTATAATTGATGGATTAATTGATATCGTAGACATAATTGAAGGAAAGCTTGGATTCTTAAATATTATTTTGGATTCAAAACCGATGGAAATTATAGAATATGTATCGAATACAAATATAAATGTTGAAAGTTTAATATCTCCTGTAAGATTAGCGTTAAATACCGTCCAACAAACTATAAATGATTTTATTTTCGCTGTATCCAATATGTTTAACGATATCATCCCAGATTTATTCAAAGGTGGAACAGACTTTTTTATTGATGCTGTTTCTGGGGAACTAAATGCACATTATGAAATTGTTCAAACAAATAAAGATAAACTCCTACAGCAATTAAAACAATACAGTATGCAAGTTGGAGATATTGCCGATGTATTTGAAGAAACAGATAACAAACTAGGCAATGCCATTTCAAATGGAACACATGATACCCCCAATACCGATATCACACCCGTAGATCCCGTCACTCTAGATGAATCCCCATATTTGGGACTTGGTATGAAAATAAAGGAAATTCAAATCGAAATGGCACGTGGTCAACTAAGTTTACATGTGACAAGAAAAATAGTACCCGTTCTAATAACCATTGAAGCAGGACTTATCGCAGTTGAAACAGCTTTAGAGAGTGTCTTATTTGCAATCAACTCTACCACATCCATTGTATTAAACGGTAATCCAGCTAGCCTTATCATTGATTTATTTACAGATTTCAAAAGTAAAGTTAGAAATGCCGTTAATGAGGTAAAGCAACCCATTGTTGATTTAGAAAATAAAGTAGAGGATTTGAGAAAAGCAGTCGCTCGATTAATCATGGGTCTACCAAATATCACAAACGACCTTTTACCATATATAGATACTGCCATTTTTGCTTCAAATAACTTTTCAAATGTAGCTTTATACAATGCCGCTTCCCAATTTGTATTAGAGAAAACCGAAATGGTATTTTCTGATATTATTTACCAACTGTCCCAAGAAGAAGGAGGGGCGATTGAAGCTAACGTTGAAGCATCTAAAAATATAGTCAAGAATATCGAAACTTTAAAAGAGCAAATCAGTAAAGGAACGTTTTAAACGAGAATTAGTAGATAAGAAATTACATCTACTATTTTTTTTGAAAAAATCGAAGTGTAAAATTCGTTCCAAACCTAATAGAAATTATTATGATCTATTCATTCATGCTTTTTGAAAAACCTTACGTATCCAAACATCACTTTTTCTTTTGAAAAGTTAATCATAATCTTATCCCCATAAGTGTAAATAGCGAACCAATCGTCCATAACATCACTAATATACTAATTATCTTTTTTTTGCATTTTCTTTATAGTATTACCATCTTCGTCATATTCCTTAATCCATTTAACATCATATTTATCCATTAACTTTTCTCTTTTTTCATCAAATTCATTATCTTGTTCTTCCCCTAGTATATAGAAATTCATTATTTTCACTTCCATCTTCTTTGCATTTTTATTATCGATTTCTTCAATCAACTCTTCATATTTATCATACATAGATAACTCAATTTCTATCTGTAATTGATTTAATTGCTTTAATTCTTTGTTCTCTAATTCAATGCCTTCTAAATAATTAACTAATTCATCTATATTTGGCAGGACATCTTCTTCAAAGAGAGTTTTAATAGCTTGTAAATCATCTTTTAATAAAAAAGAAGTGATTGCTGACATTTCACTTTCTATATTATTTTCTTTCATGACTTGATAAGTAATCCAATAATTATTATGATATTCTATTAGTTCATCTGTTACGTCGCTATCTTTCAAACAACCAGTTAAAAGTATAATCAGAACTACACCTAAAACCATATTAAGAGCTTTTTTCATCAACAATCACCTCATGTATATGATGTTTTGACGTTATTTTTTCGCCCTTTCAACCTGCCTAAATTCATAAAAATTGTATCTACTAGTGCATCGAATACGGCTCGTCTTTATCTAGTTTTAAATCTATTCGATTTTTGTATAATTGATAACGTGTTTTTGACAAAAACAAAATATGGGCTCCTGCCACCACACTTAAACCAACACCATCAAAGAACCACCATCTGGAAGGAAATATATAAGATGATAAAACAAAGAATGGATGATAGTAATAACAAGGATGAAAATTTAATCTGTCTATAATATACTGTTTCAAGCCCTTTATACATAACATTTTTTATATGTGAACGATTAAAAAGGTCATTTGTATCATCTGATAGATGTCCTTGCGAATAAGGACATGCTACATAATCCCACGTTACCTTTTTTTCTGCTTGCACTTACTTTCTTCCATAAACCATTAGTCGCTTATTCCCACCTTTTAATAGAACAATAGACCCATTTGGCAATAGTGCTTCCATTATTTAAACTCCACTCCTTTTTCAATCAGTTTTTTCTTTTCTTTTTTTGTAGGCTCTTCATATGAGACAAAACGCATATTTGCTTTCATAAAAAAGTACCTATGGATAAACTTGGCGGCAAAGTAGATAAACAACAACATAAATAAAATGTTTAATCCAATAACAACATAATACTTTAATATTTCTGTTTTACCTACCAGTCCACCAAAAACCAATCCTAATGCCGGAAATACCGTAAGTGCTGTGTTATATTTTAACATTTCTTTTTTTTCTTCTTTTTGCTCTATTTTCAAATGTATATCTTTATATTTCACAATTTGATATCTGATTATGATATAAGAACTGACTAAAATGGCCAGATTTAATAGGACATAGTACATGATTGAATGAATATTCATTGTAAAATAAGAAATAGCCTGCAACATAATAAAAAGTGTGATTGCACCAATGACTCCATATACTCCTATAAATTTAATTACTTCAAATTGAGTAGAGTATGGATTTTTGATCATTAACCGTAAACACCAAATGTGTAAAATGAGTGCTAATGGCATAATCAACCATACAAGTTCCATTTTCGGTAGTGCGATAAATGATACCCCCAAAGGGATATCATATAATACGAGTACAAAAGTTGCTAAACCCCATTTTACATCTTCTGGGTATACAAAGCGTAATTGTTCTATTACAAAAGATGGTAATTGCTTATATTGTATGTCTGACTTTATTTTCATTCTCAACATCTTTCCTTTCCTAGTTTAAGAACCTTATTTGAACCATCCCGCTACCGTATTAAAAGTGCTGTGAACACCATCTTTTAATTTTTTTGATATGCTTTTTCCTGTTTTCCCCTCCCAGTTTAAGCCTACTGATATGAATGTAGAAATTCCAAAACCTACTATCGCACCCACAATAAACGGAGCACCTCCTATACCAATAGCCGTTGCAGTAACAGCTCCTGCAGCAACTAGAGACACAGCCCCAATACCGACATCAACTCCAGCATCTCCTATGATTCTAGATGTTGATTCTTCATTTCCCAGCTGTAGAAGCGGCTAACTCAAGATTTATGAATAATTTAGTCGTCTCCTTTGTCTACTGCAAAAACAAGCGTAATACCTCCGCTTTAAAATAAGGAGTATTACGCTTCGTATTATCATATTTTATATGAACTAATTCACGTACAATTAAGCCTTTTTTAAGATTTCCTGAAAATCTTCCTCTTCTTCATCCTCATACCCTCGAAAAATAATATCAATGATATCAGAGTGATTAAAAACATACGCATAATCCTGGTTAATATAGCCTTCTGGATACGGAACACCAAGATAATCAAACATTGTTCCTGCAATTGATTCTTTTTGAGTTTCTTCGTTTCCTTCTCCCGTAACAATTTGTTTTCTACCATAAATCATTAATCGCTTATTTCCACCTTTTAATAGAACAATTGAACCATTTGGTAATAGTGCTTCCATTATTTAAACTCCACTCCTTTTTCAATCAGTTTTTTCTTTTCTTTTTTTGTAGGCTCTTCATATGAGACAAAACGCATATTTGCTTTCATGAAAAAGTACCTATGGATAAACTTGGCGGCAGCATATACAAATATTAGAATTAAAAAAACATCAACTGCAAGAACATAATAATACTTTAATACTTCTGTTTTACCTACGAATCGACCAACCATCAATCCTAAAACTGGGGTTATTGCAATCACTGCGCTGTCTTTTGAAGTTATTTTCTTTTTTTCCTTTTGCTCTAGTTTCAAATGTATATCTTTATATTTCACAATTTGATATTTGATTATGATATAAGAACTGACTAAAATGGCCAGATTTAATAGGACATAGTACATGATTGAATGAATATTCATTGAATAATAAGAAATAGCCTGCAACATAATAAAAAATGTGATTGCACCAAACACCCCATATACTCCTATAAATCTAATCATTTCAAATTGAGTAGAGTATGGATTTTTAATTAACAAGCGTAACCACCAAATATTTAATATAAGTGCAAATGGCATAATCAACCATACAAATTCCATTTTCGGTAGTGCGAGAAATGATAATCCTAAAGGAGCATCATATAAAAATAGTATGAAAGCAATTGTATCCCATTTTACACGTTCAGGGTCTGCAAAGCTTAATTGTTCTTTTACGAAAGATGGTAATTGCTTATATTGTATGTTTGACTGTATTTTCATTCTCAACATCTTTCCTTTCCTAGTTTAAGATCCTTATTTGAACCATCCCGCTACTGTATTAACGGAACTGTGAACACCATCTTTTATTTTTTTTGATATGCTACCTGACTTCCATTCCCAGTTTAAGCTTATAGATATGATAGATGAAGCAACAACACCTGCAACAGAGCCTATAATAACTGGAACACCTAAGGTACCGATAAACGCCGCAGTAGTAAATCCTGCAGCAACTAGAGACACAGCCCCAATACCGACATCAACTCCAGCATCGCCTATAATTCTAGATGTTGATTCATTATTTTTAATATTTTCCTTAATATTTAATCCCGTGTCAATTGCAATTCCAGCCCATCCAGCTTTACTTTTTAAACCACTAATTGCACCTGCTTTAGAATGGACCTTATCAGCTATACGAATATTATCGCCATGTTTTCCTTTCTTAACTTGTTGGTTAATGTACCTACTATCGTATATTTTAGTGTCTCTTTTAGTAGGTTTACTTATCCCAATCGCTTCTGGGTTGTGCACACGATACCTAACCATTCCCTTTCCTTTTGTTTCATACTTTTCTATCTCAAATCCCTGATTATGTAAATTATGCGCCATTAACAAACCATAAACATCGCTACCAATACCGCCTTTATTATCGTTTATATAGTTAACAAGCGCTTCCGATATATCAATTTCTTCATTACCTTTCTTAACATTGGCCTCGAATTCTTTAAGTCCCTTTAGAATATTCAAGTATTCTTTTCTATCAATATTTCCCTCTTGCAAATCCTTAAAAGCATGATTTAGTATTGTTTTTCCTTTATCATTCAATCCTTTTAGTTCTGTATTCTTCCTCTTCTCAATCTCAGACATCGGCATCTTCGCGAAATCATCACCATACAATCCCGATATCGTTTCCTGATTCTTGTTATAAATACTGTCTTGAATCGTCTGAAAGGATTCAAGTCCTTGGATTGCCTTTACATCGAAATTTCGAATCGACAAATCCCCGCTCTGGAATTTAGATTCAATCTCTGTCAAATAATTCAACATCGTATCTAAGTCTTGTTTCGTTTGTTCAAGCTGGGAAACACCGTATTCGTCTAAGATATTTAACTCGTCCACAATATTTTCTGTGTGTTCCGATAAAGGTTATACGTTTAATATAAGAAAATAAAAAATGCTGGTGACAATCAGTGTATTTGTATCTAGTAATAAAAATAAAACCATACATACAAGATGTATGGATTCATTTAAACATGTTTAAATTAGCTTTAATCAGTTGTTTCAAGGGCTCTGTCACTTTTCCAGCTTTAAATTTTCCTTCATTCTCTTCCTTCCATTCGCCAAACAACTTTTGAAAACGTTCTTCTTCATTATCCTTATATCCTTCAAACACAATTTCATCTATATTTTCGTGATTAAAATAAAACACTCTTTCAGGTACTAACCCTTGAGGATAAAAGCAACCTGAATAATCAAACATAGCGCGTTCGCCATCCATTTCAATAATAGGACCACGATTCAAAATCATGATCTTACTCGTTCCTTCTTTTAAATAGATTATAGTGCCAATTGGTAGCATTTGTTATCCTCCTTTATTTCTTAACTTAATTTCATTCCTGTGACTCTGTTTCAATTTACCAAGGTATAGAGCATTTAAAATTACTTCACTGCATTTATCTCCGTTTTATTCATAACAAATTTTACTTTCGCGGGTCCTGGGAAAATAGCCATTGTATTTAAAATAAAAAACATTGCTGTAGCTGCTATAAAACCGAGCATTGGTATAATATGACCCATTTGTATAAATGAAATCATTGAAGGTATTATAAATGCCAAAGTAAACAAGAAAAAGAATATCAGCATGACATAATGTTTCAATAATTTCGGTCTAATCTTTATTACTTCTTGTTCCAGCTTTTTCATTGCAATCACTTCATTCATTTTTTTATGTCGTGTATGATGTACTCGGATTCTGTAGAAAATACATAATATCAAGGAAAATATTATGATAAAAACATTTACAAACATAGATGCCTGGAACATAATACCGTTTAACAGCGGTTGTATGAATTGCGCTAGAATCAATGATATACCTGTTCCCAATAAAATGAATCCACCTCTACCACCCTGATATTTTAACGGCATTTTTAACTCTTCAAACGTATTCCTATTAATCTTATAAACAGTATGTGGGATAAACCAGAATAAAAATGGAAAAATAATAGTCCAAATAGATTGATCCATATCAAGAATATAATAATCGTCTTTAACACGTATGATTTTATATCTTATATTTTTAAAAACATGCTCTGCTTCACATTCCAATTCAATCACCACGCCCAATTCATTGGATTTATTGCATCTATCCCACCAGATATTGCTTCTCCAACATTACTTATTACTTCTTTTGTTTTTTTCCAGGTTTCATCAATTTTTCCACCAACCCAATCTAATCCATCTTGAAGATCAAAGAGATTTATTTCATACCAATAATTAAAAGTTGTAGTTAATATAGTTCCAACAGCTATTCCCCCTAGTATAGCCCAACCACCTGGATTTGTTCCAAAGGCAGCCATTGCTAAGGTATTAGTACCTAAACCCACACCTAGTGAAGCTGTATTATGAGCAATGGCTTCTCCTACAGACTTATCCTTCTTTTTTAAATCATGATACATTCCTAGCCCATATCCTCCAATTATTGAGCCTACACCTAGTGCTAGACCCGCTCCTTGGATATTTCGTCCGGTAAGTACAATAAAATCTCCACCACGCTTAATAATATCTCCTGTTTTAGTGAAAAAGTTTTTGCCAACAGGGAATTCCTTTATTAAATCACCTATTCTAATACCATGTTTGCCAACTTCAACACTATTCTTGCCTGCTTCCTTTACATAACTACTAATAATGTCGGCATAAGCATTGATTCCAATATTCTTATAGTTGTTCCTAAAATACTCAAAAAATGCTGGATCAACTGACGCATCAAGGTTTCCCTCTTCAATATCCCTTTCAAATCTTTGTAGACCTAAAACAATATCCTGATACTGTTTACGATTAATCTCACCATTTTCTAATGCATTAAATGCATGATTTAAAGTAGCTTTTCCATCCTCACTTAACTCACTCAATATACTGGCTTGCATCTTCTCAATCTCAGACATCGGCATTTTTTCAATATCATCACCATACAATCCCGATATCGTTTCCTGATTCTTGTTATAAATACTGTCTTGAATCGTTTGAAAGGATTCAAGTCCTTGGATTGCCTTTACATCGAAATTTCGAATCGACAAATCCCCGCTCTGGAATTTCGATTCAATCTCTGTCAAATAAGACAACATCGTATCTAAGTCTTGTTTCGTCTGTTCAAGCTGGGAAACACCGTATTCGTCTAAGATATTTAACTCATCCACAATATGGTCTGCTTTATCCTTCCCACGTTGAACATTATCTACGACTTCGGATTCATCGATTTTTTCAATGGAAACGATGTCTTGGACACTACCAATGATACTATTTGCCTCGGATGTGAGGTCGATCGCCGTTGTCTTCACTTCATCCAGACCATTTTTTACATCGTTTTCTAGAAACTCTTGGCTAACATATCCATTTTCATCTGGTTCAAATGTTTCCACCGCTTCTTTTAACTCTGTCAGTGTATTTTGATAGTCGATTAGCGATTGGTGTAAGAAAATAAGAAAGGGCTGGTGGCAATCATCATAAAATGCCCGGATTGCTTCACCACCCTTTCCACTTAACGCATCATCTAATCCTGCAAAATCACGGACTGCTCGCTGAAGGGCAGAAATTCGACCTTGTAGATTATCAATATCTGTTATCGTATCATCCATTCCCGATTGTAAAACATTAACATCTAATACTTTCAATGAAAGCACCTCCTACTTAGTTAAAGGATTTCCTCGTCTATTGTTACACACCTCTTGCTACTACTTGATCTGTACGTTCCATTTCATCCACCGATTTATCTGTTGCTTGGACATTATTTATGAATAATGTTTCATATTTAGCAAATAATTCATCATATCGTTCTTTGATTTCATTTAGCGACTCCACCATATCTAGTTTAATCGACCCTTCTATAACCGTTCCGAATGTTGCATCCAATGATTGAACAGAAGAGCGCATTTCAGATGTCACCTGTTTAACCGTAGAAGTGTCATATTTAATTTCACTTCCACCACCACCGCTTGTTATCATAATTATTTACTCACCTCGCTTCTCATTGCCAATAAAGTTATCCGATTAGCCTCTTGAGCTGTTAAGATAGTTCTGTAATTCTCAATTTCCTTTTCGATTGCAATCGCCTTTCTCATCATTCTAGCATCTACTGTAGTTACTTGGTCGTTTGGAATCGTCTCGAAGCTAACCTCTAATTCACCTTCTCTGAAGTCATCGTATGTATTGGAATTTTCGCCGTGGAATGTTTTTGATGTAAAATTTGGCTCTAAACATATTCTTTTTTTACTAAGAAAATCACTCTTAACCGTTGCTAACTCTGTACGAGCTGCTTTCAAGCGTCTTAATTCTTCTTTTTTTTCCTCTAATTTTAACTTAGTCATAGCAATTTGCTGATCAGCAGCACCTATTTGAGCAATAATACTAGCTAAAGGTAACATATCTTCACCCCATACTTTTTTACATATATACTCCCTTATTTAAAATTGGGTATTTTCCGTTAATTATAATATAATTTAAGTAATTCCGTCAGAATATTTATAAAGTATCTCCGCAGAACTAGAAAAAGCAATCTTACTTCATATCCATCCTAGCTTGTATATTCACCCGGTTTTCATTTGTTAACAAATGAAAAGTAATTTTTAATTTAATAAAAGTGTATCGATTTGCAAGATTTCCAACAAGAGGAAAAAGGCCTATTAAAGCAAGTTTATATAGTTCGTTTCTACTATTTACTTTATTTTCCATATGAACTTACTTAAAGATACTAATAAGTGGTACTCTTTTAATTCCTATTAAAAATATTTTATTAGATTGTAATATATGATTGTGTTCTCGATTAAGGTGGAGTAGTTTTAAATTAAATTGCAGAGAAAAAAATAATCGAAAGGACCGCCAGTAGACAGTCCTTTCGATTAAAGGTTTCTCTTTTTAAGAGTATCATTTTAATTTATTTTAAGATTCTTTTTGTAGTTTATTCCATGTTTGTTGATCAACAACACCGTCAGGATCTAATTCATTTGTAAGCTGAAATTCAACAACCTTGTCATATGTCTCCTGTCCATATACACCATCTTCTGGAATATTTAATAATGTTTGTAGATAGCGGACATATTTTCCATTGTCATTGACATGGACATTGGGCAAATCACTTGTTGTTTGGGATGCTGTCTGTTGAAGAGATTTGTCCTTCATTTCGTGAGTATTAGCACTGTTATTTAATCGATTTTCTACCATTAGAAACCGATCGATTTCAGCTGCTTCTGAATTCGACAGAACATCCATATGTTTAAAATGAGACATGACAACTAAAAAAAGAATAATGACTATTGGATAAAAAAGAAAGGGAACAATCTTTTTAAACAATTTAATCTCTCCTATTTTTATTCACTAATCTTTTTATCTCTTCGGAAATCAGATATTCCAATAATTTCTTCGCCTGTGTCTACGATTGCATTTATTCCACCATAGTATGCGGCTGAATCGACAACACGCGTTGTATAACCTGCTTCCTCTAATGCATCTATCAACACACTATCTGGATATGATTCAAATTCAATGATAGAATCTTTAAGTATCAGTCTTGGCACGAGTACACTCTCACTTAAATCCTCTGTCACATGATAGTCTAATAGAACTTGTGCGAGAATCTGTGGGATTCGGTTTCCACCCGGTGAACCTATTGCCGTAATAGAATCCTTTTCCATAATAATAGTTGGTGCTATGAAGGAACGCGATTTCTTATATGGTTTATATTCATTGAAAGAACCTTTCACCGTGTTAAAATTATCCAATCCATTATTTAAAAAGAATCCTTTATAAGACTCTCCGGAACCCCAGAACTGGCTAAGTGTATTAGTGGCTGAAACGACAAGCCCGTCCTTATCAATGATAGAGAAATGTGTCGTACTGACAGGTTCTTCCTCATAATTATCAAAAACACTTACCGAATTGGATAGTAATTTTTGAATATATTCATCCGTTGTTAATTTATTATAATCAATCGATTGTACGGTTGGGTCTCCGACAGTTGATTTTCGATCATTATAAGCTTTGTCAACAATTTCGAGGTATTGTTCTATATTTTCACTCTCAGACCCTATTAATGGTTGAACATTTTCATACTCTAGCATTTTTAACATTTGGATTAGGGTCACACCAGAAAATGGTGGCGCTGCACTAAATATCTTTTTTCCATTTACTTCACCATGTGCTGGCTTTCTTTCCACAACAAGCCTTTCTTTCACCATCTTTTCATCATATTTAAATCGATCTTTTAAAATTTCATTATAAAAGTAGTCTGCACCGTTTTTTTGAATGGCTTGTAATGTTTTCCCCAGTTCCTTTTGAACAAGGGTATCTTCTTCTTTCAATCCTTCATCATTTTTGTAAAAATGTGGTGCTGTGTGAATAATATAATCTTTATTTCGGTCAATTCTACCTGCTAGACTAGAATCAATCTCGAATCCTTTTTTTGCATATTTAATGGCCGGCTCTATTAATGTTTCCATGTCCATTGTTCCATATTGCTTCTGAAGATGATCCATACCTGCTACAAAGCCTGGTATCCCTGTACGAACATTTTCGTCAAAATCTTCGCCATCACTAATTTCTTTATAATCTACAAAGATAGGTTCATCCTCGTCGGGGAATTTAATCATCATTCCTCCCCCGCCACCGATACCAGATCCATATGGTTCAACAACACCTAATGTATAAGCAATAGCAATTGCAGCATCAACTGCATTTCCGCCTTCTTCTAAAACTTCCACTCCCACTTGGCTTGCAAGCGGATTGGATGTACTTACACCAAATTGATTAGACTCTTCATTATTTTCTAGAACAGCACCACTCTCTAGCTGATCATCATCTTTTTTATTAGAATTCCATAATAAAATAATAGAAACGATCACAATAATGACGATAACTAAAACAGTTAACTTCTTCTTCATTTAATCTCTCCTAACTAAAGGATGGTCAAAGTAAAATAAATCATCCTTCTCATGTAATTCTATATTAGAGTGCTTTAAGAGACGTTTTTTTACTTTTGATTGATAATAGGATTCCATTTGATTTAAAAAACGAGGAGATGCTTCTTTAATAAGCATTGGTTCAATGAAAAACCTTCCAATCCCTTCTTCGTCCATTTTTAACGTGATTAGGGCAGTCTCCCTTGTATTCGACCAACCTTGATCAAACACAAAGTTGCCTAAACTATAGAACACCACTGTATCATCAATGATTTCAACTGGTTGTAATACATGTGGGTGGTGGCCAATAATAATATCTGCACCTGCATTTGCCATCGCCTTTGCTAGTTCACGCTGACGCTCAGATGGTAATGTATCATACTCTTCTCCCCAGTGAACATGAACAATGGTTAAATCAGCGTTTCTACTTGCATCTCCAATTCTCGGTATGAACCGACTCGGTCTTGCCGAAGCAATACCTGCCTCTGTTTTGGTTGCTACTGAATTGGCAACAAACACATCAGAGATTCCAAGTGTAGCAATCTTTACATCATTCACTGTCTTGTAATGAATATCTGTCGCTTCTTTTCGATTGATACCTGCTCCAACATAGTCAATGTCTACTTTGGAAAATTCCTCTAACGTATGCATTAACCCTTCTTGCTGATAATCCATCGCATGGTTATTCGCTAAATTTAACACCGTAAAATTAAGTTCTTTAAGGGATGGCAATATATCTGACTTTGCAAATAAATGGATGTTCTTATCTTGTTTTTCAAAGTCCTTTTCAGAATCTAAAACCGGATTTTCAAAGTTACCTGTAACAAAATCGGCTTCTTTTAATCTATTTTCTACATCTTGAAAAATAAATGGCAATCCCTTTTGATCAATCACCTTTTGTACATTACGGCCCATCATGATATCCCCTGTAAAGATTGCTGTAAACTCACTCGGGGCATCTGCCATTGTGTTTTCACTAGATTCAGAGCTAGCACTCACACTCATTATTGTTAATAAACCAACCGTGATTACTAGTAGAATAAGAACATGTTTTGTAGTATTTGGTTTCGTTTTTTTTACATACTTCAAAAGGCGTTCTTGCATATTTAATTTATCTTTCATCATTTCTTCATCCTATCAAAATATTTAAATCATCAAATAATAACGAGATGATAGACTGCTAATAATCCATAGGTAAGACCACTTAATACGATAGTACTAGATAGTGTCACAACCACACCTTGTTTTTGAATCGTGTTTGCAATAATTCCTGGTACGATGACACCAATTCCCCTAAATTCAAGAATTTCAAACGGGATGACCGGATAAAAATAGTCAAATACGAGTTTCAACATAATCCCTACTATTAACATAGCAGAAAATTTCCGACGACCATATAAAATAACAAATCGCATAATCCCGTGTTGAACAATGATATACGTTAGTAAACTAATGAGTAAAATAACTAACATAAAAACTGGCTGATCAAACACGAGTGCTAAATAGCCTGGAACAACTAGTCCAGCAGGTATAATTCCCGTTTTCTCCGCAAAAATTAAACTCAAGATGACTCCTAATACAAGTGCTATATATAGATCTGTCCCAAACATTAACTTTTTACCTCCGAATTTTCTGTACTACTATTTGTTAAATGATGAATTAGCGGTTCTCCTGATCCGTGAATATTTCCGATTCCATAAATAACTTGACCATTTAACCTTTTATGTAGTTCTTCTAAAACAAGGTCCATTGATTCATCTTCTAGATTCAGGAGTTCGTCTGCCTTAATCATGTCTTTGTTATATTTTTCTACAATAGGTGCTGTCGTGCTACCTGTAAGAATCAATGTACTAATTGACATGTAAGGCAATACATCATTAGCAAATTGTATCGTTCTATCCACTCGGTCATCCCGGCAGTTCATAATAACGATTAAATTTTCGGAAGGATAACCAACATACTGGACTCTATCCCATATTCTAAGAGTGGAAGTAGGATCATTTGCAGCAAAACCATTGACAAAATGAGCATACTTTCCACCATATTCATAGGTAGCAATTTTCATTGCACCAGGGTCTGGCGGCGTAAGTAGCATCCCCTCTAATGCATCTTCTTTTGGGATATCCAATGCCTCTGCTACACCTAAAGCGAGTGCAACATTGTCCGGAAAAATCATATAATCAAATTTTCGCAAATACGCTTCATCCACTTCTTCAGGCTTTGCTACAATAACCTTCGTATTCCTTTTTTTAGCAACTCGTTTAAATAAATTGAGGTATTCCCCATCTATCGTTACCAATGTTCCATTATAAGGGATTGTCGCTAGAAATGCTTGCGCCACCTCATCTAAAGTAGGCCCCATCACATCCATATGGTCTTCAAGCACATTCACAATCACGCCAATATTCGCTTGAAGCAATTGATCTTGAAACGTAATTTGATAGTCAGGATTAACAGCCATACACTCCGAAACAAGTGCTTCTGCACCTAAATCAGCCGCTTCTTGAACAATAAGCCTTTGCTCACCTATATTCGGACCTTCCCTGCGCCTAATAATCGGCCTTTCCTCTTTATTCCAATAAATCATTCTAGCAGCGGTACCAGTAGTTTTACCGACCGTCTTCAAACCACTCTCTATAATCATCGTAGTAATTAATCTTGTAACAGTAGACTTTCCACGAATCCCATTAACATTTATTCGAATAGGAATAGAATTTATATTTTCATAGTGCTTTTTCTTTTGTCTCCATCCAAGGAATAAAATAAGGATAGAAACAATGATAATCAAAAACAGTTCCATCTTATACCTCTACTTTCGACATCATTTTTACAACATATAATAATATAGCACAACTTAGAAATATACATAGGAAATAGCTATCCAAAGCCTTTTCAAAAGTCTCATTTAGGTAGAATATTTCCTCGTTTTTTTCATATTTTTTCACAAAAAGAGCATACTTTCGTCTACATTTGATACCTATACTTTTTATAAAATATAGACCTTTGGAATCATTTTCATTAATTGTTTTCCGTTTTGTCTTTTTTATATTTTTCTTCTTTTTTCCCCATTTTTAATGAGGGAAAATGGAAAGAAAAATCTCCTTTCAGTTAGGAGGAAATTTTCTGCTTTAACAAAAAATTGTCATTTTCGAGGGATGTGCAGTTGTTGCTGGGGGATGTGTGCCCAACGCCATGGGATGTGCGGTTCCCGTATGCAAACTTTACATACTATTTACAGAATGTTTACTATTGTTTAACAGTTAACATCTAAAATTGGGGGTGATTGGAATTAATAAATCGGAGGGGAATAGATGAAGATGAAAAAGGGAAAGGTTCATTCTTTTGTGGCGGCTGTTTCTGCAACAATGATTTTTGCAACAACATTATGGCCAGGAACAACGGTTGTACTGGCAGAGAGTACATATCCAAAAGGAGAGCAGCCAACTTTTGAGGTTTCAAAAGATAAGAAGCAAAATCAGGACACAAAGCAAACGAAAGAGAAAACAGAATTTCATCAGAAAAATGAGAAAAAAACAAAGCAGCCTGATATGACAGACGAAAATCATTCATTACCTGAAGAAGAGCAAGATGAAGAACCAAAATCAGATGAGAAACAAAAAGTTACAGGAAATGAGGACAAGTCCTCGGATTCAGAAGAAAAATATCCAAATGAGGAAGGTGACGAAAATGAAACAGATGAGGAAGGGAAAGAATCCGAAACTTCGAATTCAAATGATGAAAAACACGATGCTTCTAAGGAAGGAAAAACGAAAGAACATCAAGAAGATGAAATAGAGGATGATTTAGATAAGGATGAAGAAACTATTGAAGAAGATGAAGAGCTACGTATTGAACATGAGCCGATTACAAAAATTAATAAAAACGAGGAACTATTAATAGAAGCAAGCGTTCCAAATGCTAATAAAGTAATGATTCAATATCAAACTGGTAAACAAATGCAAACAGAAAATATCCCTCTACAACGTAAGGCAGATACAGACATTTATCAATTTAAATTAAGAAAAGAGATGACCGAACATCTATTTTGGTCCCCAGTGTTTTATTATTCGATCCACGCGGAAAATGAAGCAGGAGAAAAAGTTTCTACAGATGTTATCGAGGTAGATATTGTAGATAATAAAACCATAGATTATAATCAAATACCTCCCCTACTCATCACAGAAATCACACCAGACACAGCGAATGTAAATAAGAAAGACGCTTATGAATTTATTGAAATCTATAACAATACCAATCAACCCATTCAAATGAATGATTACGAGATTATTTATCGTTATCCAGATGGAAAAGCGGATTTCACCTGGAAAATTAAAGACGATAAGACAGTCGAACCACAAGATACTTTTATCGTTTGGATTCATAATGAAGGAAATAAAAATTTGACATTGGAAGATTTTAATAAGCATTATGGACTACAATTAACAGATGATGATGTGGCGATTGTTCATTCAGACGGGATGGCCAATGGTAGTGAGCGAACCATTCTTCTTGCAGATAAATATCAAAATGAAATTTCAGGAGCAACCTACACAAAACAAGATGTCACAGCAGATAAAGGGATTGTTTATGCCTACCCTACTTCTGGGAAGATGATGAAAAAAGTTGGAATTAGTGAAACGATAACTCCTTCAGAAATCATACCTGGACAAGTTCCAGCTGAACCAGTACAAGTAGATGCTGAAGGTGAAGCACCAGTCATTAAACATGAACAACCAAAAATAACAGATGAAGAAGTTATTGAATTATCTGTAGAAGTTACATCAGAGGAAGATTTACTCGGTGTAAAAGCACATGTGAAACAGAGTGATGACGCAAAGGAAAAGACAATTCAAATGGAGGAAACAGATGACCCTACTATTTTCACCGTTAGGATTCCACGTAAAGAAATATGGGGTGACACACTCTATTACTATTTTACGGCAGCTAATCAGGCTGGTGAAACAAAGAGTGAAACATTTGAATTAGAGATGCCCGAAAACCAAGTTGATTTTCAAAATTTACCAGAACTTTTAATTACTGAACTTGTGCCAGACAGCTCAAATGTCAATGCTTTAGATGGCTATGAGTTTATCGAAGTATATAACAACTCCAATCAAGACATTAATTTTTCTGAATATGTGATCCGTTATCGTTATCCAAATACCGATAAATCGGGTGACCTTCTATGGGAACCTACTTCAGATACTGATGTCATTATTCCATCTGGTGAAGCGATTGTTTTCTGGATTATTAATGGTGGTAACGGGCATTTATCAGGTGCAGATTTTAATCAAAATTATGGTACTAATTTAGTGGAAGGAAAAAATTTATTCCGCATGTCTAACAATGGTATGGCCAATGGAAGCGAGCGAACATTAATCGTTGCAACGAAATCAGGCCATGAAATTGCAAGATCGGCCTATAATACAGATGAACGTGAGGATGACACCGTTAAAGACAAGGGAATTTTTTACCGTTATCCAGCTGATGGAACAATTGATTCCGTAAAATTTAGTGCTGGAGTGTTGGATGCCACTCCTGGAACAGTGACGGAAGCTCAGGTACCAGCCGAAAAAGTCCAACTCAAAGAAGATCATGAAAAACCAGTCATTGAAGATAAGACAGGATCAAAAGAAATTCCTTCCTCTGAACCCGTTATTATCGAAGCGAAAATTACGGATAACGAACGTGTTACTTCTGCAGCAATTTTTTATCGAACAGATGAAACAAAGAATTTTAAAAAAGTAAATGTAGAAGAACAGAAAAAACATCGCTACCGTTTAAAAATTTATGCACCTGAATTAATTGGAAAAAATCAATTAGAATATTATTTTGTTGCAAGCGATGGGACAAGTACTGTCAAAACAGAACCACAACAAATCAAAATTGTTCATGACCATGTGTTAGAAGGTTTGCGTTTGAATGTAGCTGATGGGGACATCCTTTCTGGTGAAAGACTTATCAAAGCAACGGGAGATAACGCAACAGACAATGTTCAATTATTCATAGGTGATAAAGAATTAACAGATAAAACAAAAGCATTAGAAACAGAAGCATATTTTGCTTTTGATATCCGTAAAACAAATTTATATTTTAAAAATGGAGTCACAATGGGTGATGACATTTTGCACATATTTGATGATACGGTAAATGAATTTACAACACTAACCGTTCCAGTTGAACCTGAACGTTTGAAAGTCGGGGAAAATACGATTTCCGTTCGTTCAGGAACAAAGGTTAGCCCATTTGATTTAGAATCAACGGAAAACCGGGATGATTTTTATTTAAAAAATATTCGTCTCGTATTGGCAGATGGAACGGTGATTCGTGATGCGGACTACCCGGATGCTGGAAAAGAATACGCAATCGGTGACAGTGCTGGCATGTCTAGTGTATATGATTTCACATTTACATTGGAAGAAGACCAATTTAAAGCAAATGCTTATCTAATAGATACGACTTTATTGAAAGATGGAGAACATGAGATTAAAGCAGTTTTAGATGAAGAAACCGTATCAGCAAATGTCGTGGTTGATAACACAGCACCAATAATCAACCCAACAATCAACAACGGTGAAACATATAAAGGCAAGTTTACAATTGATGCAGCATTTACCGATGAATTAAGTGATGTAACAGAGACGAATGCACAATTAAATGGGGACTATATTTCTCTTCCATTTGAGACAAGCTCTGCCCTACTGGATGCTGGGGAGCATAAGGTGGTATTTACAGCAATGGATGAAGCAGGAAATACAAGAACAAAAACTGTAACATTTCAAACAAAAGCAGAACATCCGCTTCTCCCTGACGCATCACCAGATGAGGCAGAAGCTACAGAAACAAATTTAACCGTAAAGGTAACCGACCCAACTGGTGATGAAATGGATGTATCTTTCTATGAGGCATTCCAATATAAAGCAGACAGTGATGACATGTCGATTTCCATGCACGCATCAGATACAGAACCACCGCAAAATTTCACACCAGAAGGCGAGAAAAAGTTGACTGACAGCGAACGTGAAAAGCTGATAAAGAAAGATGGAAAAGCCATCACAACAGAATCAATCACCCAATTCCCGTATCATCGTTTTGATGTAGCAGTTGATGAAAAAGTACAAGCAGATGACATTGTCGAAATAGTTTGGAACGGTTCTTCCTTAGCCGGTCGAAAAGTGACGATGTATGCATGGAACGTTAAAACGAGTAAATGGGAAGCACTCATTTCGACCATTGCCGGGGAAGAAGAATTTGAATTAATTGGAAAAGTAACTGCTGGTGACTATATGAAAGATAGAAATATTAGTGTGATTGTTCAGGATGAAATTGCGAAAGATCGTGTGGATGATACTGATGGTGCTACAGACATAGCTGATTCTGAAGTATCCCGTGATTCGAGTCATCCAGTAGCCGAGGAACTACAAACTATTAAAAGTGATGACACTGATAATTCGGGGGATTACCGCGATGTGTTAGACTTACCAGTTAAAGACGGACAATTCTCTTTTGTCTGGTTCTCGGACACACAATATTATTCCGAATCTTATCCGCATATTTTTGAAAATCAGGTTAATTGGATTGTTGATGCAGCAGAAGGTTTAAATTTAAAATATGTTTTCCACACAGGAGACCTTGTTGATAAACATTATGATCCGAAACAATGGGAAGTTGCTGATAGTAACATGAAAATTTTAGATGATGCCAATATCCCATACGGTGTTCTTGCTGGAAACCATGATGTCGGGCATAAAGGAAATGACTATGAAAATTACTATCAATATTTTGGTGAAGACCGCTATATTGATAGAGACTATTTTGGTGAATCTTACCTGAATAACCGTGGCCATTATGACTTAATCTCAGCAGAAGGAAATGACTTTATCATGGTATATATGGGCTGGGGTGTCGATGAGGATGGAATTGATTGGTTGAATGACGTGTTAGAAAAATATCCGAATAGAAAAGCCGTCCTGAACTTCCATGAATATCTTTTAGCAAGTGGGTCACGCAGTCCAATTGGAGATAAAATTTTTGAAGAAGTTGTTGTGCCAAATGAAAATGTACATGCTGTGTTAGGTGGGCATTATCATAATTCACAAAAGCTAGAAGATAGAATTGATGATGATGGTGACGGTAAACCAGACCGAACCGTTTATCAAATGTTAGCAAACTATCAAGCAGGTCCTGAAGGTGGACAAGGTTTCTTGCGGATTTTAACATTTGACCCAGAAACGAACACAATGGATATGACAGCCTATTCCCCTTACCTGAATGAAAAGGATTATTATGATCCAGAACTGTACCCTGGGAAAGATTCCTTTGTTGTTGATTGGGATTTAACACCACAAGAGAAAAAAGTAGAAACAGACTATATTGAAGTAAATGTCTACACTGACAAATTAATTGGCAAAGTAGAAAACGTACCTAGCGGCGAAACAGCAACCGTTGTATGGAATGACTTAGAGCCTAATGAAACCTATTTCTGGTATGCCACAGCCGAAGACAATTATGGTGGAAAAACAAACTCCCCGATTTGGTCTTTCCTGACAAAAGATGGTGAAGTGATCGAACCAGAAGAACCTGGAGATGATGCAGGTGGTGACGATGGTGATGTGGATCCGGGTGATGATGAAAACCCTAAAGAGCCGGGCGGAGACAATAACCCTGGAGACGGCGGAAAACCTGGAATGCCTGAAAAACCGGGTAGTGACGGAAAACCGGAAGTGCCTGGAAAACCGGAAGTGCCTGGAAAACCAGGTAGTGGAAATCAACCTGGAAATGGAAATAAACCAGGGAATGGGGAAAAGCCTGAAAATGATAAAAATCTAGAAAAGCCAAGTAAACCCGGAAAAGATAGAACAAATAATGATGGGAATGGCCCAATCATTGAAAAACCAAAGGAAAAAGATGACGATTCAAATGATAATGGATGGCTATCAAATAACAAAACAAATGGAAGAAACAAAGCCGGGACAGGACTACCAAGCACAGCAACAAACATGTATAACTATATCATTGCTGGTATTGCCCTTCTCGTTCTCGGAACCGCAACCATGCTCCTCCTGAGAAGAAGAAAAACAAATTAATCAAAAGGACCGTCCCAGGGCGGTCCTTTTTCTTTTGAAATCTTCGGCCTGCTATCGTTAGGGTGACTCCTTTTATAATAGTGAACCTTTTTTATAGTAAATCTGTGAAATAATCTATTTTTTGTTCTCCGATAAATCCTTTCATTTCTCTTTCAAAATCTACCTTTATTTCTGGTATTCGAGGGTCTTTTTTGTATAAACGCTGGATGATAATCTCTAGTTTCAGCAGAGACGCTGATTTTTCACGGAAATGGAGATTCATATACGACTTTTCGCTCCTTTTCATTATTTTCTGAAACTAGTTGTCTGATTTCATTGACTATTTATTAAGCTATCATTTATGATAGAGTTAGGAAAGAATTTTTTAGCAAGAGTGGGGAGTGAGGAAGTATGGTGGGTTCGACTCCCACCGTCTCCACCAAAATGCTAGGATATTTTTTAGGGGGGATTTATTAAAAATGGAATTGCAAACGATTACAATCAAAAGAGAAGATTATGTATCTATTGTGGAAATTAATCATCCACCAGCAAATACATTATCTTCGCAAACAATCACAGAACTAAGAGAAGCATTTCAAATATTGAAAGACGACATTGATACACATGCCATTATTGTCACTGGTGCTGGTAGATTTTTCGTTGCTGGGGCAGATATTAAGGAATTTACTGAAGCTTTTGGTGATTATGACGCTGCTTTTGCTATGGCAGAGGCTGGTCAAGCATTATGTGATGAAATCGAACAAATGAAAAAGCCAGTTATCGCAGCGATTAATGGTGCTGCACTTGGTGGTGGATTGGAATTATCCATGGCATGTCATTTACGCCTAGCAGCTGAGGATGCAGTTTTAGGTCTACCTGAATTGAATCTCGGACTTATTCCAGCATTTGGAGGTACCCAGCGTCTTCGCAAATTGGTTGATATGCCTACAGCACTTGAGATGATTTTATCTAGTAAACAAGTAAAAGGAAAAGAGGCAGCCGAAATAGGTCTCGTTCAAGCAGCTGTGAAAGGTGATGAACTAATGGATACAGCACTCACACTTGCTAATTCACTAGTTGCTGGAAAAAGCATGACAAGTGTGAAGCGCGCGCTTGAATGTGTTGTGCAAGGTGCAGATGAAGCACTGGAACACGGCCTGGAGCGTGAGCGCGTAAAATTTGCGGAACTATTTTTAACAGATGATGCAAAAGAGGGAATTACTGCATTTGTTGAAAAACGTAAGCCAGATTTTAAACATCAATAATGTTTTATAATCAAGGGTGAAAGGAGAAAGATACGAATGGAAGAAGTTCTTGTTACAAAGGGGAAAAATGGCTTGGCAACGATTACGTTAAATCGCCCAAAAGCTTTAAATTCACTAAATGATGTGATGTTAAAGAAAGTGCATGAAGCACTCACTGCTTGGAAAGATGATGATGATGTTCAAGTAATCCTTTTTGATGCTGCAGGCGACCGTGCCTTCTGTGCCGGTGGAGATATTAAAACACTGTATGCAGCAAAAGATTCAGACGCTAAAAAGCAAGAGGCTATTGCATTTTTCGATTTAGAGTATGAAACCGATCAATTTATTGATGATTATCCAAAACCAATTATCGCGAATCTAGATGGTATTGTAATGGGCGGGGGTGTTGGCCTAACATATGGTGCCGATTATAAGATCGTCACAGAAAAAACAAAATGGGCGATGCCAGAAATGAATATCGGGTTCTTCCCTGATGTTGGAGCAGCTTACTTTTTGAATAAAGCTCCCGGATATACCGGTCGATACGCCGCATTAACCTCAAAAACATTCGGTGCTGCGGATGTTTTATATATGGAGGCTGCTGATTACCATATACAGACTGAGCAGTTGGTAGGCGTGCTGGAAAAATTAAAAGAAGTAGAGTGGCATGCAGGTGATGTAAGGAAAAAAGTAGAATCCCTGTTATCGGAACATGCGTCAGCTCCGAAAGAATACGGGAATCTCGAGAGATTACAGCCGGCAATCGATAAACATTTCCAATTTAATACCGTGGAAGAGATTATCCAATCGCTGGAAACAGAGTCTAGCGATTGCGCCGTGGGAGCTAGGGAAGACTTACTTCAAAAATCACCAGTTTCCTTAAAAGTCACACTAGAACAACTGATTAAAGGAGAGGGAAAATCCTTTGCAGAATGCCTTGCAATCGATTTAATCATTGCCAGTCGATTCATGGAACATGACGACTTTTTCGAAGGTGTCCGCTCCGTGCTAATTGATAAAGATCGTAATCCAAATTATAAATATAAAACATTAGACCAAGTCTCCGATGAATTGGTTGCCTCATTTTTTGAAAAATAGGATTTGGAGTAGGTGAAAAAGCTGCCTGAGATATTACGCGGGCAGCTTTTTTTGGTTTGGGGTGGAGGGGGATATCGGGATTTGGAACGGGATATCGGGATTCAAGCACATATATCGGGATTCGAGCACAGATATCGGGATTCAGAGCAATATATCGGGATTCGAGCACAGATATCGGGATTCAGATGCAGATATCGGGATTCGGAGCATTATATCGGGATTCAAGCACATATATCGGGATTCGAGCACAGATATCGGGATTCAAGCACATATATCGGGATTCGAGCACAGATATCGGGATTCAGAGCAATATATCGGGATTCGAGCACAGATATCGGGATTCAGAACATTATATCGGGATTCGATCAAATATATCGGGATTCAGAGCATTATATCGGGATCCAAACAAATATATCGGGATTCGGAGCAAGATATCGGGATTCAGGCACATATATCGGGATTCGGGCAAATATATCGGGATTCGAGCACATATATCGGGATTCAACACGATATATCGGGATTCAAGCACAGATATCGGGATTCAAGCACATATATCGGGATTCAAGCACATATATCGGGATTCAAGCACAGATATCGGGATTCGAGCGAATATATCGGGATTCAAGCACAGATATCGGGATTCAAGCACATATATCGGGATTCAAACAAATATATCGGGATTCAGAGCAATATATCGGGATTCAAACAAATATATCGGGATTCAGAGCAATATATCGGGATTCAGAACATTATATCGGGATTCAAACAAATATATCGGGATTCAAGCACATATATCGGGATCCAAACGCACATATCGGGATTCAAGCACATATATCGGGATTCAGAACACAGATACCTGGATCCTAAGCACAATATCCCGGGATCCCAAACAAGATATCCGAATCCAAGACATTTATATGGTTGATTTTCTGCTTTAGCAGAAAATCTTCCTTTCCCACCACTTAAAAAAACGAAGCGGCGGGCCGCTTCGTTTCCTTTTTTTTATATTTAATTAGAACCATCTTTCGGTAACGACTTTTTTCCTTGTGTAGAATTGGACACCGTCTTTTCCGTTTGTTCCTAGGTCGCCGAAGAAGGATGCTTTGTTTCCAGCGAAGGCGAAGAATGCCATTGGTGCTGGGACGTTGACATTGATTCCGACCATACCAGCATCAATTTGGTTTCTAAATGTTTGGGCATGTTTTCCATTGGTTGTGTAGATCACCGCTCCATTTGCGAATTTGGATTTATTAGTTAGGTCAATCGCTTCCTGCAAATCCTTCACACGAACAACACTAAGTACTGGTGCGAAAATTTCATCTTGCCAAATTTTCATATCTGGATTTACTTTATCGAAAATCGTTGCACCTACATAGTATCCGCCATCTTCTTTTGATACTTTTTCACCTTTTTCTCGACCATCGACAAGTAATTCTGCTCCTTCTTCTACCCCTTTATCCACATAACCGAGAACACGCTCTTTATGAGAATCACGGATTAGTGGTCCAACGAAATTAGCCTCAAAACGCCCGTCACCTACATCTAATTTCTTCGTTTCTTCCACAAATTTTTCAAGGAATGTATCTGCATATTCATCTGGCACAGCTACAACAGATGTTGCCATACAGCGTTCTCCACTACTTCCGAAAGCAGAACCGATAATTCCTTGGACTGTTTTTTCTAGGTTACAGTCAGGCATCACAACAGAATGGTTTTTCGCTCCAGCTAATGCTTGCACGCGTTTTCCATTGGCTGTTCCTGTTTTGTAAACATGTCTTGCTACAGGTTCAGAACCGACAAAGGAGATTGCTTCAATATCTGGATGTTCTAACATACGATTAACGACATCTTTTCCACCTTGGACAAGGTTTAGTATACCTTTTGGAAAGCCAGCTTGATAGAAATAGTCTACCAGTTTTTCCGCGAGTAGTGGTGTACGCTCGGACGTTTTTAATACGAATGTATTACCACAAGCAATCGCTAATGGGAACATCCATGCTGGAATCATCATCGGAAAGTTAAACGGTGTAATCCCACCTACTACACCGAGTGAGTAACGCCAGATGGACCCATCAATACCAGTTGCAATATTCGGTAGGGCATCCCCCATCATCATGGATGGTGTGGATGTCGCAAGTTCCACGGCTTCAATTCCACGACGAACTTCCCCACGTGCATCTGTTAATGTTTTTCCATTTTCTAGGGTAATGATTTTCGCTAATTCTTCCTTATTTTCCTCTAATAGCTCTAAATATTTAAACAATGGCTTCGTTCGAGCTGGAACTGGTGTCGCTGACCATTCTGGATATGCCTCGGCTGCCGCTTTTACCGCATCATTCACATCTTCTACCGTAGATAATGGTACATGTGCGATTGCTTCCCCTGTTGCTGGATTTGGGACAACCTCTACCTCCGTGCCTCTCGAGTCTACCCATGCATCACCTATAAAATTTTTCACCATTTTAATGTCTGTTTTCATCATTTTGTATCAAGCCCCTCTCTTGTTTTTCCTTGTGCTTTTACTTTTTCATAAAGAACCGCCATATCTTTCGGTCCATAGCCTTCCTTTTCTGTTTCTGTATATAAAGATACTAATTGCTCACTAATTGGTAGGTTTAAATCTTGTTGTTTTGCCAAATCAAGGGCAAATCCAAGGTCTTTTAACAATAAAGAAATGGTAAATCCCGGTTCATAATCGTTATTTGCAATATATGTTTTATAATTTCTTTCATAAATGCGGCTCTGACCGTAACTGACATTTAACATGTCAAATAACTTATCGAGGTCAATGTCTTTTTTATTCGCTAATTGCAGTGCCTCACTAACCCCTGCTGTATAGAATCCGATTAATAGATTATTAATCAGTTTAACCGTTGTACCACTGTCAATGGTCTCACCAACATGGAAGCAATCAGTTCCTAGGGCATTGATCAGTGGTAATACTTGCTTGAAAACTTCCTCAGAACCACCAACCATAAAGGTAAGTGTACGGTTTACCGCACCAATTACTCCCCCACTTACTGGAGCAGCAAGAAATGCGATTCCTTTTTCAGTAGCTGCTTTAGCAATTTTTTCATTCATTTCTGGAGCAACTGTACTCGTATCCACCAAAACAATGTCTTTGTGGCTATGGGAAATCAATCCATCCTCCCCGAGGTATACAGCTTCTGCCGCTTTGGAGGACGGTAAACTGGTGAAAACGACATCACAATTGGCTGCTACTTCTCCGCCTGAGTTAGCAGTTTTTCCTCCTGCTTCTTCAAATTGAGTTAAGGCATCTTTGTTTAAGTCATGTCCCAATACATCATAGCCATCTTCCACTAAATTCTTTGACATTGGCATTCCCATATTTCCTAATCCAATAAAACCTATTTTTTCCATCTAATCGCTCCCTTCCTCTTTCATATATATTTATTTAAACGGCATATTTGCCTGTTTCCACTTGTTTTTTGGAAATTTCTTTCTTTTTCGCAAACAAATCGGTATAAATTGGGATTTCTGTGCCCTTTATACTTGCCAACATTTCCGCCTTTTTCCCTTCATCTTTTACAATGGATGCGATAAGGGTTGTTGCTTGCATTTCAATTAGTTGAAAACCTTCTTCACAAATAATATCTGCTATCATTTCCTTTATTTGGTTCGCATCATCTTTCAATGAGCGATATAATACGGCTTTCATCTGATACACTTCTGTTAACATATCGGAAATGACCCGTAAATAGTCTTGATAATCATCCATTGTTTTTCGGTCCATTTCTGGCAAGTTTTCTACCACGTTATCAATTAATTGGATCGCATGATAAATAAATTGCTCGTTCCGACTGGTCGGTTTCCCAACTTCTTTCAATACATTGGAATCTTTCCTATATTGATTTAAAAGAGCCTTGGCTACAGTCAAGCGATTAATTTCATTTGTTCCTTCAAAAATTCGATTAATCCGCGCATCACGGTACATTCTAGTAATATCGTATTCTTCCATAAATCCATATCCACCATGAATTTGCAGAGACTCATCAACAACATAATCCAATGTTTCGGATGCTTTTACTTTATTCATGGCACAATCCATCATGTAATTGGAAAGTTCTTTGACCAATTTTTCATTATTGTCAATTTCATCCAACAAATGTGCCGTATAATAGGCCATACTTTCTACGCCATAAATAGCTACTGCCATATTGGCAATTTTCTCCTGAATTATTGGAAAATCTACTATTTTAGTCGCAAATTGCTTTCTTTCTAATCCATATTGAATTGCGATTTCCATCGCCTGCTTTGCCATTCCTATATTGGAAAAGGCAAGCTTTAGTCTCGCAAGATTCAAAATATTTAAGGCAATGTAATGCCCTTTTCCAACTGTTCCTAGTACATGGTCATTAGATAAACGAACTTGATCCAATATTAATGTAGCAGTGGATGATCCTTTGATACCAAGCTTCTTTTCCTCTGGACCAACAGAAACACCTGGCATATCCCGCTCCACAATGAAGGCGGTAATTCCTTCTTCTCCTTTTGCAAAGACAACATAAGTATTGGCCAGATGGGCATTGGTAATCCATTGCTTCTCCCCGCTTAGTACCCATGTCTTACTGTCTTCTTCCCATTTGGCAGAAGTTTTTGCTGCTAAGGCGTCTGAGCCGGCATTTGGTTCTGTTAAGGCATATGCGCCAATCCATTCTCCTGAAGCCAATTTCGGAACATATTTTTGCTTTTGTTCGTCAGTACCATATAAAACATATGGTAATAAACCGACACCAGAGTGAATGTTAAATGCAACACTAAATGAGGCTGCATATCCCATTTTTTCAGCGATTAAACCAGATACTTTCTTACCAAGTTCAAGTCCACCATATTCCTCAGGGACTTCTACCCCCATTAAGCCAAGCTCGCCGGCAGCAGTAAATAATTCTTTCGTTAAATCATAATCATGATTTTCAAGACTTTCTAGTTGTGGTAAAATACTTTCATCGACAAATTGAGATACCATTGTCGCAATCATTTTTTCCTCGTCGTTTAAATCATCTGGTGTTGGGAAATTTTTTAAATCTCCTATGACTGGAAAAACAGATTTCTGTTTTAACCTTTCCATTCATTCAACTCCCTCCTGTTTCTAAAAACACTAAAAATTCATTTATTTTTTATACAGATTGAGTGGTCGCTCAAAAATATCTTTTCTCAGATGTGTATGTTCGGAATGTCATTATTAATTCTTTACGAAGAAATAGCAATTATATGAAAACGCTTTCTATTTATTTGAAATTTTTTTGATAGATTAAAGTTTACTATCAACAGAATTTTCTTATCATATTTATAAAAAGTCTATAAATCTTTCCCTTTTCTAGTTGCTATTATATAATGTATGGGTTCGCGATTTTTTTAGTCGCGAATTGGTGGGCAGTGATTCACTCGTGGTGACAAATAAGATGGATGACCGATTGAATGGAGGAAAGATGGACCCTACTCCATCATCCGCCATTCACCGATCAGTATAGGTCATTTATTGCTCGTGGTAGTAAATTTTTTCTATGTCTTGGAACAAAATTATCGTGTTTTCTAAGTATCCTTTATACTATTTGATTGGTGAATACTGCTCACCAGTATATTTAACACGTGGACGGAATAAACGGTTATTGTCATGTTGCTCAATAACATGTGCAGTCAGGCCTGAAGCACGTGAACCATAGAAAATTGGTGTGTACAATGGAATCGGAATATCTAGTAACCAGTAACATGGAGCAACATAATAGTCCAAGTTAGGATAGATACCAATTTCTCTTTCCATTACTTTCTCCCCTGCTTCACACATTTCAAGCAGTTTATAGTCTCCTTTTGCCTCACATAATTGTTTTAAAGCATCTTTCATAACTAGTGCTCTTGGATCCATTTTCTTCATATATACACGGTGTCCAAAACCCATTACTTTTTCTTTGTTACGAAGTTTATTCATAATAAGCTCTTCAAATTCAGAAGCAGAGTCTGCTTTTAATAGATCATGCATGACCGCTTCGTTTGCTCCACCATGTAAATATCCTTTTAATGATGCAACCGCACCAGTTAAAGCACCATAAAGATCAGACATTGTCGAAGCAATTACACGAGCAGTAAATGTTGAGTTCGGCATTTCGTGTTCACTATATAGTAAAAGTGCACGGTCGAAGATTTCTTCTTCTAGCTTTGATGGAACTCTACCTGTAACCATGTAAAGGAAATTCGCACCGTATGATAGATCCTGACGTGGCTCAATTGGCTCATCCCCATTTAAAATATGATAACTATTCACAATTAATGCAGGTAATTTTGCCAACAAATCATATGCTCTATCTTTATTAACTTCGGTAGAAAAATCTAATAAATCTTTATCAAACCCTCCCAAACTGGAAAGTCCTGTTCGTAGTCCATCCATTGGATGTGTATCCTTTGGAAGTAGCTTTAAAATGTCATAGATTTCTTTTGGTAACCCATAATTATCTTTTAATTTTTTATCTAATTTTTCCTTCTCTTCAGCCGTTGGAAGTGAATTTTCCAGAAGCAAATGAACCATATCAAGGAAATCATTTTCTCTTGATAACTCAATTAGTTCATAACCTCGAATAATAATCTTCTCTTCTTTTGTGTCTAAAAGTGAAATCGCCGTTTCTGAAGCTACAACACCATCTAATCCTGGTACAAATTTATTTGTCGTTTGCATATCTTTTATCCCCCTATTTTTATTACTCTATCTTTTTGCATAGTTTTTCTATTTTTCAAACATGTAAACGATTACAGCACTCTTTTTAATACACCTCCATTTTTATAAAATTTAGCGGTAATTAATTAAGATGTTTTAAAAAGCGAGCGCTCATTCAGTTTTTTTAATAAAAAAAGAAACAACCTCTTACTCCCTAATAAGAACAGTCAAACACTGTATTTATGTTGTCATATTTTCCAGCAAATGAAACACTCTTTAAATCACATCAAAAATTACCTTAGTGTTGTATTTGTATAGATACTCCATTCTTTAATTTCTATCTTTTGGTTATTGTATCACTACTTTTCTCTAGTTTCAATATGTTTGTAATTATCTAAATTCAATAAAAAGAATATTTGTATACAAAAGTGCGATGTGTCATATGTTTGACACAATTTATAAAAATTAAATATTTTTATAAATTTTCTTCTAAAATATAAAATTGTCATACATTTTTCACAACACGACATTGCAATAAATAGCATGCATTGATAAAATGGATGTGATAAATTGTTCGAATCTGTTAAAAATAACTGCAGCAAATCAATCATTATATAAAGTGAAACTTCAATCAGTGGGAGTTTCTCCATTTCCCACTGATTGTTAGTTGAACCAATCGGGCATTTACTGGCTGTTGATCCTCCACTTGTAATTCTTGGATATTCCGAATTCTTAATGTGGAGGTCTTACAGCCAGTTAATACGCGGTAAAGTGAAACTTCAATCAGTGGGAGGTTTCTTCTTCTCCCACTGATTGTTAGTTGAACCAATCGGGCATTTACTGGCTGTTGATCCTACACCTATAATTCTTCAGTATCCCAAATTCTTGATGTGGAGGTCTTACAGCCAGTTAATACGCGGAAAAATATTCTAGATGATGTTGTGAAAATGAATGAATACACTCTCTCCTACTCGTCTTCCAAATCGTTTATTGGTCGCTTGATTGGAGAGATTTTTATGATAAAGATACGAATTCATGTGGCACAGCATCATTTTTATCAAAGGGGGTATGTTTATGCTGCCAATTGAAAGAAGGAATCAAATTAAACAATTAATTCAAGATAACGAACATATGAAAATTTCCGAGCTAAGTAAGTTGCTCGGTGTTTCTGAAATGACCATCCATCGCGATTTAAAACCACTTATTAAAGAAGAGTTTGTTATCAAAACATTTGGTGGGGTCACATTGGCAAAGGACTCCGCTACCAAGCAAATACCTGATGATGCTTGTATTATTTGCCGCCGCCCAGTAGAGGAACGTCTTGTTTTTCGAATTATCCGTAAAGATAACCAAATTGAAATGGCTTGTTGTGCCCATTGTGGCCTTTTGCGTTTCCAACAAATAGAAGATCAAGTCATGCAAATTATGACCCATGATTTTCTGTGTCACACAACGATTAACGGGCTAACTGCATGGTATGTCATGGACACATCACTTGTCGTTAGCTGCTGTAAACCACAAGTTCTAGCCTTTGAGTCGAAAAAACATGCTGACCAATTTGTCAAAGGCTTCGGTGGAGATGTGTATTCTTTCCAGGAGGCACTTGAAAAACTTCATCAGAAAATGAATAGTGGTACTTGTTGTCATCATCATGATTGATTTTTCAGGTAGAAATCGGATTATATGATTTACGTATCCATTTTCATTATAATGAAAACAGTACATATTTATTGCAAGTTACATGATTATAAAATTAATTGGCAACATCCAGATTGAAAGGAGTATGCTCATTGAGACAATTAAAAGTATTAGGTTTGTTTATTGTTTTATCCCTTATTTTGGCTGCTTGTGGTGGAGAAAAAATTGAAACCAATATGAGTGAGGATGTCATTGACTTCGAATTCACAACACAAGACAACGAGAAATTAAGCCTTGATGATTTAAAAGGAAAATATTGGATTGCAGACTTTGTTTTCACAAACTGTACGACTGTATGCTTACCAATGACAACGAATATGTCCGAACTACAAGATATGATGGAAGAAGAAGGACTGAACGAACATGTTGAACTCGTTTCCTTCTCTGTTGATCCAGACCGTGACACACCGGAAGCATTAAAAGACTACGCAGAAAGTTATGATGCAGATTTAAAAAACTGGACATTTTTAACTGGATATGACTTTGAAACGATTAAAGAACTTTCTATTAAATCATTTAAAAGTTTGCTAGCTGCACCACCAGAAGGAGATGACCAAGTCACCCATGGTACAAGATTCTACCTGGTCAACCCGGAAGGCGAAGTTATTAAAAATTATAATGGAGTAGAATCTGCTAACTTACACACACTGATGGATGACTTAAAGAAACTTGATTTAGAATAAAGGGATGCTCTAAGCAACACACCTGCTAGAGCCAGAGTTGGATTGATTGGTATCGCGGGTTGGATGCGGATATCGGGATTTCGGAGCAGATATCGGGATTCGAGCGATTATATCGGGATTCGGAGCACATATATCGGGATTCAGAGCATTATATCGGGATTCAGGAACAGATATCGGGATTCAGGCGCAGATATCGGGATTCGGGCGCAGATATCGGGATTCGAACGCATATATCGGGATTCGGGCGCATATATCGGGATTCAGGCACGGATATCGGGATTCAGGCGCAGATATCGGGATTCAGGAACAGATATCGGGATTCGAGCACGGATATCGGGATTCAGGCGCAGATATCGGGATTCAAACGCATATATCGGGATTCAGAACATTATATCGGGATTCGAGCGTGGATATCGGGATTCAGAGCATTATATCGGGATTCGAACGTATATATCGGGATTCGGGCGCAGATATCGGGATTCAGGCACGGATATCGGGATTCAAACGCATATATCGGGATTTCGGCCCAACATAACTTAAGATGAAAAATGCCCCATCTCATGTAATATGAATTATCTATACCATATTGGAGGTTATTTCATGCGGAAAAAATTGCTTTCTTTTTTCATAATCATGCTCATCCTTGTACTTGGTGCTTGTGGTGCAAGTGATGAAACAGAGGAATTAACACCTTTAGAGGTTGACTTACAAGTACCAGAAACAGCAGATGTTGGGGAAACAATTCCACTTAAAGCAACTGTTGGATTTGGAGATAAAAAAGTCGATGATGCCGACGATGTAGAATTTGAAGTGTGGGAAGATGGCGAAAAAGAGGACACCCTTTCCATGGATGATGATTCAACAGATAAATTTGACGCAGACAATGATGGTGACGGTGTGTATTCTGGTGAAATATCATTTGATAAAGATGGCGTATTTGTTGTTCAAGTCCATGTAACCGCAGAAGGATTACACACAATGCCACTGCAAAAAGTAACAGTTGGAGAAGGCGCATCAGAAGAAGATGCAGCTGAGGATGACCAGAAAGATGACGAAGAGGAAGGAAAATAGTAATAAAACCTTTCATGGAACAATGTTATATAATATGACACATTATAAAAATTTAAAAACAAAGGATAGATGAACAGGAGATTTAACCTGCTTATATCTATCCTTTTTTATATGACAATTGATTCATTTACTACTAGATCTTCCATTTTATTTAGGGAGATTTAGTTGCCATGAAACTCCGAAGCGGTCATTTAGCCAACCGAATTTTTCACTGAAACCATAATTATCTAAAGGCATAAGTGCTTGTCCACCTTCAACGAGTTTCTGATAAAGATTGTTAATTTCTTCTTCCGTATTACAAGTAACATAGATTGAAAACGAAGGTGTGAAAGAAAACTGGTGTTTCACATTACTATCAATACAGATAAATTCTTGCCCATTCAAGGTAAAGGTAGCCTGCATTACAGTCCCTTCTTCCCCTGCTTCATTAGCTCCATATCGAACAATTTTTGTAATTTTAGAATCCTTAATGAGAGATGTGTAATAATTCATTGCTTCCTCTGCATTACCATCTTGAAACATTAAAAATGGAGTTACCTTTCCCATTTTAAAATACTCCTTTCCACGTCACACTTATTGCATAATTTAATCAAAATTATATCATAATCCCTAACAAATCCCCCTCATATCTAAGAAAAATTGTTATTGTACAAAAAGGAAAAGTTCATCCAATCCTTTATAAAGTGAAACTTCAATCAGTGGGAGTTTTCTTCGTCTCCCGCTGATTGTAAGTTGAACGAATAGGGCTTTTACTGGCTATTGATCCTACACTTATAATTCTTAGGGTTTCGAATTTTTGATGTGGAAATCTTACAGCCGGTTAATCTGCGAAAAAACTCTTTTACTTGATATTTCTCCCCCTGATTAGTGCTGTATTTATGCTATAATTTAAATTAGAATGTGATAAAAGGTAATTTTCATGTTTTAACCATTTTTGTTTCAGGAAATTACCTCAATTTATGAGAAATAATACCACAGTCATATGGGGGACATCACGAGATGAGTAAGTGGTTTTTATTAAATATCATTTTATTAGGTATTGCCATCTGGAAATTTGTTACAAACGGACTTTTCCCAGCAGTTCCAACACATATTATGATTGGCTTTCTTGCGGTATTATTTTACCTCTTTAATTGGACAAGGCATGCGGTATTTTCTACGATCCGTGATGTCCCCAACCGCCAAACAAAAATCAAATACGCCAATCTTTCTAAAAAAGTACTCCCATTTCATAAATGGACAGGAACAACAGCTTTATTAATTGCACTGATTCATGCCACAATCGTCATTCATACATATGGATTTCAATGGCAAATAGCCAAATTCATAACCGGGACTCTCGCACTCATTATTCTTGCCGGAATTATCACAACAGGTTGGATGAGATTGTACCGGCCAACCATTGCCAAAAGAATGACACACCTCTATTTAGGAATGGCATTGTTTTGGATGATCTTACTTCATATTTGGTTGTAATTTTGGTATAGCCTATGAATTTTTACGGGGAAAATGGAAAAAAACACATGGACAAATCTAATAATTTTTTCACCACCGCTCTCTTTCATCAAGGAACTCGCCTTCGTCATGATAGAGTGCTTTTTTAACTCACAAATGCTATTTTAAATGGTAACGATTTGTGGAGATATCGGGATTTGGAACATTATATCGGGATTCAAACACATATATCGGGATTCAGAACAATATATCGGGATTCAAGCGCACATATCGGGATTCAAAACAATATATCGGGATTCTAGCGAATATATCGGGATTCAGAACATTATATCGGGATTCAAACGCAGATATCGGGATTCAAACGCACATATCGGGATTCAGAACGATATATCGGGATTCAAACACATATATCGGGATTCAGAACAATATATCGGGATTCAAACTCACATATCGGGATTCAGGCACAGATATCGGGATTCAAACACATATATCGGGATTCAAAACATGTTACCATAAATTTAGAAATACAAAAATGGATAATCATCATTAATGAAAAGGATGTGTTTTTTTGGTACTAAATTTTGCACATAGGGGTTCTCTTACAGAGGCTCCTGAAAACACACTTTCTGCGATTCAAAAGGCTATTGACAAAAATGCGCAGGCAATTGAAATCGATGTCCAACTTTCAAAAGATGGACATTTAGTTGTCATTCATGATCATCGTTTTTCGCGTCTTAATCCTAATGTTCCTGGACTGGTAAAAGATTATACATTAAAAGAAATTAAACAAATCGATGTTGGGTCCTCCTTTTCAGAGAAATTTGCTGGGGAAACTCTTGCAACCCTTGATGAAGTTTTAGAAGTCTGTCCAAAAGATACCCTTTTAAATATTGAAATTAAAAATATTCCGATTATTTATAATAATATTGAAGAAAACGTGTTACAATGTTTAACACGACATAATCGGAAAGAACAAATTGTTATTTCATCCTTTGACCATGAAGCATTAGCAAAGGTGCAGGCATTGGATTCAAATATGCCACTAGGACTTTTACTTTATTATCGTTTAGTCAAACCATGGGAGTATGTGAAAAATTCAGGATTGAATGTGTGGAGCGTCCACCCGAATATGGTTTATACAACTGAACAACTTGTTCAAGAAATCCATCGACTAGGCCTCAAGGTATACCCATATACTGTAAATCATATAGATAAATATGAAGAAATGCTCGAATACGGAGTCGATGGCGTCTTTTCCAATAACCCTGAGATTTTCAGAAAATAAAAAGGGAAATTTTTTGCGAATGCAAAAAATCAACAATTGAATGGTAGTGGTTTTTTTTTAGCCGGGGATGTGTGATTGGAGCAAGAAGATGTGTGGTCGATGGCTTGGGATGTGCGCTCCCAACCGAAAATGCGCAGTTATCAGCCAGAAAATATGCGCCTCGAGCCCAGCGGTGTACGCTCTCAACGGTGATATGCATCTCGAGCAAAATGGTGTGCTCCCAACCGAAGATGGTGCACTCCCACCCTGAGAATCTGCTCCCAAGCCCGATGATATGCGCTCCACTCCCACCCCTGCGAATGTGCGCTCTTCACGTAATAATATTCTCAACAGGGATTTCTCATTAGGAGGTGTGATTTTGTTAAAGCGACAAAATTATTTTGAATTGAAAAGTCAGCAGATGAAAGAAATTATCTTAGATGTATTGGAGCGTTTGTTACAGATGGCAGATCAGTATACTGCGCATTTGGAGAAACCTTCTGATAAGAAGAAGGCATATATTTTACAGGTGGAGCAGTTTGTGAATCAGAGCGAGGAGCGAGTCAATGATCATATTTTAGAGCTGCTCTCTTTACAACCAGTTGCAAAGGATAAAGTTAAAGAGTTATTCGGTATTAGCCGGATTGCTGGTTTGTTAGAGCGGGTTGGGGATCAATTAATCAATTTGCTTACGATAAGTGATGGTGAAAATGCTGCTGAATTAATGCCGATGATTGAGCAGTTTTTCCATTATGAGCGGGAAATGATGGGGTGGTTAATCCAAGGTATTGAAAAAAACGATCGTCATCTGCTTGAGCTCGTAATTTCACATGACCAATATGTGAATCGATTAAATAAAGGAACTTACCAATCTGTTGTTCATTCGGTTCAGGAGCAGGAGAAGATTACGGAGAGTAATTTGAAGACCATTATTATGAGTCGTTTTCTTGAAAGGCTCGGGGATTATCTGGTGACCATTGCTAAAATATATCATGACTTTTTAGATACTAGACAAGCGAGTGACGAATAATGGAGTTATTTTTTCAAAGTTTTCTAGGCTTTATCGGTGGATTGGGGATATTTTTATATGGAACCCATCTTTTAAGTAATGGATTGCAACGTGTGGCCGCCTCGAAAATGAGAACATACCTTACCAAACTAACAGACACACGACTGAAAGGATTATTCAGTGGAATCCTCACGACATTTCTATTGCAAAGTAGTACCGTAACATCCATTCTCTTGGTTGGATTAGTGAGTAGCTCAGCCCTCACCTTGTCACAGGCTTTTGGGGTTGTTCTCGGTTCTGCGATTGGTACAACGTTTACAGTACAAATTCTTACCTTTGATATTTCGATGTACTCCTCTATTTTCATTTTCTTAGGGGTTATTTTTATTATTTTTGTCAAGCATGATAAATGGAAATCAGCTGGTTTCATCTTACTCAGTATTGGATTTATCTTTTTCGGAATTCACTTGATTTCATCTGCTTTAGAACCTTTAAGTGAGCAGGCACGATTTTTAGAAATCCTACTTAGCCTCTCAGAAAATCCGTTCATTTTTGCTTTCATTTCCATGGTGTTAACGGCCCTTTTCCATAGTAGTGCAGCCATGATTATTATCGGAATTGCCTTTGTTACCAATGGTGTTCTAACGATGGAAGCAGTCATTCCACTTGTTTTAGGGGCGAATGTTGGCTCAACCATCCCAGTTCTCATCTCTAGCACGACATCCAGTAAAGAAGGAAAAAAGCTTGCCGTCTTTTATTTCTCGTTTAAATTTATTGGTGTTGCACTCGTTTTCTTCGGGTTAGCGTTCCTTGGACCACTGATGGAGATGATTCCTGGAAATCCTGGAAGACAAATTGCCAACTTCCATACCATCTTTAATGTGTGGATTGCAGTTATTTTTCTACCTTTTTTACCAGCAATTGCGACGCTTTTCAAGAAACTTTATCCACCTAAAAAGAAGTCCCCTATGTTTCAAGTGGATTTGCCCGAGCATTTATTAACCGTTCCAGAAGAGGGCCTTTATCAAAGTAAGCAAGAAATTGTAACACTCGCAAGTCTTGTTCACAAAGGCATGATAAGGCGTCTGGAAGATTACATCGATGGAAAAATAGATAAGCAAAAGCTGTATGAAATAGAAATCTTGATTGACGCATCCTATATACAAATCCAGCAATTTTTATTAAAATTAGCCCAAAAAGATTTAACAGATGAACAATCCAATTTAGAAGTTAAGCTATTAAATATTTTAAATGATATCGAGCATATTGGAGATACTGTCATTCGATTTATCAGTATTGCTGACAAAGTAAGCAAGAAAAATATTATATTAAATGAAGCTGATTTAGAAAAGGTAAAGACCCTCCTGCATTATATTGAAAAAACATATGTAGACTCCCTATCGGCTTTTCGGGATGATGATTTACAACTAGCCAAAGACAACTTACAGTACCAAGCCTCGATTGATCAATTTGAAAAAGATGTGAAATTCGAGCATTTTAACAGTCTCATTCATAAAAAGGAACATAATCCCGATATTAGTGCTGTATATTTGGACATTATTAATCAATTGCTCCATATTTACCAGCATTCCATGAATATCTCACGAACAGTGTTAGGGCTCATTTAATGAATGTACCGTTGCTGGCCAGGAGATGTGCGCTTGATGGCCTAAGGATGTGTGCTTGAGACCTGAGGATGTGCGCTTGCTGGCCTGAGATGTGCGCTCCCGCCCCGAGGATGTGCGCTCCAAGCCCGAAGATGTGTGCTTGATGGCCTGAGATGTGCGCTCCCGCCCTGAGGATGTGCGCTCCAAGCTCAACCCTCTATCAATCTTGTGACTGGATAATAACAAAAAAAGAGCGTGTATGCCTTAATACGCTCTTTTTTGTTATGCTCCTTTTTCATTTAGCGTCAGCTTTTTCTCTAGTTAGTCCTTCTCCCTTCCCCTCTCTTATATTTCCAATTCTTAGACTCTATTTATTAAAACGGTCTACGCAGTTTTCGACAATTTAAGCGATTGAAAGTTGGATTGGATGTGGTATGTTGGTAATACCATTTAGTTTCTGAATTTAGGGAGTTGATGTAATATTGGAAATATCTAAAGAAAACATTCATTCACCATTTTGCATCTCCGTCAATCCTCTTGATATAAAGTGGCAGGAAATCATTAAAAAAAATAATACCCCTTTTTTATTTCTTAAGGAAAAAGGAGTCATTTGTAAATACGTATTTATGGGACATGTTCATCAAAAAATGTCCGTTACAACACTTTTATCGAAGGCGACTTCTATCGAAAGAATAACGGTTTTAGCTGTGGAAGAAGCCCTCACCCCACCTATCATTTTTCAAGCACTTGGAGCACCCTTTACCATTATAAAAGAAAATGGGAAATGGGTTGGTTATATTTGTAGAGAAGATCTTTTTATCGAACTTTTTCATCAAAAAAGTCATCACACCAATTTTTTAAGAGGCATGCTTTCATCCATTCCGATGGGGGTATTTGTAATTGATCGCGACTATAAAATTATCCATTGTAACCAAACTGGGCTCCAGATGGTTAAGTCTACGTTTGATAATGTAATCGATTCTGATGCTGGGACCATTTTTAATCAGAACCAAATGGATAAAGTATTTTTAACGAAGGAAGCGATTCTCAATCAAGTCCATATTACAAATGAATTTGGAATATTGGTGGACTACATCCCTATTACTCACTCTGAAAATAATGACAATGTTATGATCATCGTTCAAGATTTACCTAAGATAGAAGAGATGGCACTGGAAATGGAAGCTGTTAAAAATTTAAATACAGATTTACAGGCCATTTTATCTTCATTGTATGATGAAATTATTGTAACGAATGATAGTGGAGTAATTCTGCGTCATAGTGATTATATTATACCTGACTTTTGGGAGACGGATGTCAAGCAAATTGTTGGTAAGAACTTGCTAGATTTAGAAAAGGAGGGGAAATTTTCACCCTCTGTAACAAGACTTGTATTAGAAAAACATGGAAAAGTTTCTGTCATTCAAAAAACAAAGAATGGAAAAACGGTCATGGCAGTTGGGAATCCGGTATTCGATGAAAACGGAAATATTCACCGGATTGTTATCGCATCGCGAGATATTACAGAAACAACCAAATTAAAAGCCGAATTACAAGAAACACGAAAACTAACAAAGGAATATAAAGAAGAACTAGAAATAATCAAAAGTAGAAGTCAAATAACGAAACAAATCATTTACTGTAGTCCGAAAATGGAACGAGTGATGCATAAAATTGAAAAGCTAAGTGAATTCCATTCAACCGTGATGGTGTTAGGGGAATCTGGAGTAGGAAAAGAGTTAATTGCCCGAGCGATTCATAAATATGGGCAACGAGCAAATGCTCCCTTTTTAGCACTTAATTGTGGGGCTATCCCAGAGGAATTACTTGAAAGTGAATTATTCGGTTATGTGAAAGGAGCATTTACAGGGGCAAATCAACAAGGAAAAAGCGGTTTTTTTGAAAAAGCAGAAAAAGGAGTATTATTTTTAGATGAAATTAGTGAACTCTCTCTTTCGCTTCAAGTCAAATTATTACGTGTTCTTCAGGAAAAGGAATTTACACCCGTGGGGAGTACACAACCTATTCCTGTTGATGTACAAATCATCACTGCGACAAATAAAAATATCGAAAAAATGGTTCATGAGGGGCTATTTCGCGAGGATTTATACTATCGCCTCCATGTTATTCCAATTACCATTCCACCCCTTCGTGAAAGACCGGAAGATATACCACTACTTGCGTATCATTTTATGCAAGAGTTAAATGAACAATATGGGAAAAGCCACCATTTATCACCAGACGCTCTGAACTTATTGGAAGCCTATTCATGGCCTGGGAATGTGAGAGAGTTACAAAATTTAATTGAACGGTTTGTCGTTTTTGCAGATGAAGACATTATTACGGCTGATTTCATTCGACCGTATATGCATTTTGGTGAACAAAAAGATTGCGAACTTATTATTACAGATATTATTCCATTTAAAGAAGCACAACAAGCAGTTGAAGAGCAATTAATCACATTAGCAATGAAACGTTATCAATCGACGACTAAAGCAGCAAAAGTATTAAATATTGATCAATCAACTGTGAGTAGAAAATATAAAAAAATATTAGAACGCCAAAAACTTAGCTAATTTGTTTGTGAAATAAAGTGAAACTTCAATCAGTGGGAGTTTTCTTCATCTCCCACTAATTCGAATCGGGCATTTACTGGCTGTTGATCCTCCACTTATAACTCTTGAAGTGGAAGGTCAATAGCCAGTTAATCTGCGATAAATCAAAGGGCAGTCTGTATGTCAATCAGCATAATCTATGCATCATTGCATAATTAATATGTCTGAAATTTTATAATAATCCTAATAATCTATTGAATAGCGATTATCATTTTTATATTTATAAAATTATATATTCCCATTTTATAAGGGTTTCAAACCCTTTTTTTTATTTTTTTCTTTATGTTGGCATGAGATTTGCATGAATAATGGCAAGAAAGAAATTCAACATATCCTGGGGAGGAATAACTTATGAAAAAAATGATAACGAAAGAAACAGAAGTGAAGCAATTAGTAGAATGGGACAAAAAACATTTTCTTCATCCAACTTCTAATCCAAAGGAAGGAGCAACAACTGGTCCGAGTATTATTTTTTCTGAAGGAAAAGGAGTTTATGTAAAAAATGCTATCGATGGTGAACAATATCTTGATGCGATGTCAATGCTTTGGAATGTGAATTTAGGTCATGGGCACCAAGAACTTGCTAAGGCAGGAAGTGAGCAGTTAGCTAGTTTAGCATGCACCTCTTCTTTTAAAGGTTTTTCCAATGAACCAGCAATTCAATTAGCTGAAAAATTAGCATCGATTACCCCTGGGGATTTAAATACGGTATTTTATACATCTGGTGGGTCAGAATCCAATGATACAGCACTTAAATTAGCCAGATTTTACTGGGGATTGAAAGGCAAATCAGAAAAAAGAAACTTTATCGCTCTAAATAAAGCCTATCATGGAGTCACCATGGCCGCCCAAACAGCAACAGGAATTCCAACATTTAATGAATTTGCTGGTTCTAATATTGATGGGGTGTTTCATGCAGAAGCCCATTTATTAAACTGTGAGTTAGGTGATCAAGATGATCCGAATTACGCCAATTCCATAAGAGGCATCATTGAGCGAGAAGGAGCAGACACCATTGCCGGTATTATTCTTGAACCTGTTCAAGGTGCTGGTGGTGTAAACATGCCACCTGAAGGTTATTTACAAGCCGTAAGAGATATTTGTGATGAATTCAATATTCTGTTTTTAGCTGATGAAGTTATTTGTGGATTTGGCCGGACAGGAAAAATGTTTGGTGTTGACAATTGGCAAGTTACTCCAGATATGATGTCGATTGCGAAAGGATTAACGAGTGGTTACGCTCAACTTGGTGGCGTGATGATGAATGAAGAAATTAGACAAACGTTTGCCAACTATGATGGAGTGTTATCACACGGATTCACCTATAGTGGTCATCCGACAGCCTGTGCCATCGGTTTAAAAAATATTGAAATCATTGAGCGTGACAATATTTTAGAAAACGTGAAGAACATGGAGATTGAAATGAAGAAAGGATTAGATTATTTACAACAAAAATACCCTTTCGTAACAAAGAGTCGCTCACTTGGTTTACTATCCGCTTTTGAACTTTACGAAGACCCGGCAACCGAAAAGCTATTTGAAAGTCGTGTGTTTCCTGCGAATACAGTTGTTAATGAATCTTTCAAACAAAAATTAATTGTTAGAGCAGTTGGAGCACATAACCAAGGCATCGCAATCGCCCCACCTTTAAATATTAATAAACAAGAAATTGAGGATATTTTTGAACGAATGGACGCGGCACTAACTGCTTTTCAAAAGAAAATAAAATGAAGCTTCCATTAGTGGGGATTTTCTTCATCCCCACTGATTGTTAGCATCGCCGGGTATGACTTAAAGACTCTAGAACAAATCGGACGTTAACTGGCTACCTGTCCCCCACTATCATTCTTAATTTCTTGAATCTTAAAGTGACGGTCTTACATCCAGTTAACCCGCAATCAATTAACCATTTTGTAAGCGATTCCATTTATTAGTAAAAAGGGAGAGATCATATGCTTTATATTAACGGAAAGTGGCGGAAGACCAAACAAGAAATGGACGTGACAAATCCGGCCACAGGTGAAGTCATTCATGCGGTATCCATGGGAGGAAAGGAAGAAACGAAAGAAGCAATTACGAGTGCAAAACAAGCTTTTCAAACATGGAAAAAAACGCCTGGTAAAATTCGGGGAGATTATTTAAATAAAGTGGTGCATCTCATGAAAGAAAAGTCAGAGCTCTTGGCTGAAACAATTACAAAAGAAAATGGTAAGCCATTACCTGATGCTAGAAGAGAAGTCGCTAGTGCGATTGAATATTTAAATTGGTATGCCGAAGAAGCGAAACGAATTTACGGTGACACATTACCTGCAACTCATCCGGATAAACATCTAATGGTGCTTCGCCAGCCAATTGGCGTGAGTGCAGCCATTACACCTTGGAACTTTCCACTATCGATGATTACGAGAAAAATAGCACCAGCACTTGCAGCAGGATGTACGGTTGTATTGAAACCTGCTCCCCAGACACCTATATCAGCAGTAAAGGTATTTGAATGTTTTCATGAAGCAGAGTTACCAGATGGAGTGGTTAATTTAATCATCGGGCCTGCAGAAGAAATAGGAAAGGAAATGACAAGTAATCCTGATGTTCGGAAACTAACATTTACTGGTTCTACCGTCGTCGGGAAAAAATTATTGAAAGATGCATCAGACACGGTAAAAAAAGTTTCCATGGAACTCGGCGGTCATGCTCCTTATATTGTGTTTGAGGACGCTGATCTTGATTTAGCTGTAAAAGGTATCTTATTATCTAAATTTAAAAACTCTGGGCAAACATGTATCAGTACAAATCGGGTGTATGTCGCAGAAAGTATTGCCGAGGAGTTTGGGGAAAAGTTAGCTGAAAAAGTTTCCCAATTAAAAGTTGGAAATGGCTTCACAGAAGGTACCGATATCGGGCCATTAATTAATCAAGGTGCCTTGGTAAAAGTCGAAAATCAAATATCTGACGCAGTGAAAAAAGGCGGAAAAGTGATTAGCGGTGGTAAAAGATATGAAGGAGAAACGAAAGGATACTTTTATGAACCAACTGTCATTCAACATGCAACAGAAGACATGCAAATTGCTACCGAAGAAACATTTGGACCGATTGCCCCACTATTTACGTTTCAATCAGAACAAGAAGTAATTAATCAGGCGAACCATAAATACTATGGCTTGGCTGCATATTGCTTTACGAAGGATTTAGGAAGAGGGCTGCGCATGATGGAAGAGTTAGAGTATGGCATTGTAGGCATTAATGACCCAGCTCCAATCGTTATTCAAGCCCCATTTGGCGGAATCAAAGAAAGCGGAATCGGTAATGAAGGTGGAAAATACGGGCTTGAGGAATATTTAGAAGATAAATTTGTTTCCATTCGTACTGTTTAAATGGAAGTGGCCCGCTATTTTGGCGGGCTGCTATTTCCAAATCATTTATAAAGGAGAGATTCATGATGAGTTTAAATTTAAAAATGGTGAAAAACGACGTAATTGTTCGGAATATTCAAGATAGTGACGTTAGAAAAATTGTAGACCTATCCCATAAATGCTTCGGATCAGAAATGTCACTGAAGTCCGAGCATTTTAAAAATCAATTAAAACTATTCCCAGAAGGACAAATTTGCGTTGAATATAAAGGAAAAATGGTTGGGAATGCTTCGAGTTTAATTGTGAATATGGAAGATTATAGTGATGAACACTGCTATGAGGAGATTTGTGATGAAGGTTATATACGGAACCATAATCCAACAGGAAATCATCTTTATGGAATAGAAGTTGGCATCGACCCAGACTATCGGAAAATGAAATTAGGCCGACATTTGTACAATGGCCGAAAAAAGATTTGCCAAGATTTAAATTTAAAAAGTATTTTTATTGGTGGACGAATGCCATTTTTTTATAAATATGCCGACCATCTTAGTGCAGAAGAATATGTTGCCAAAGTACAGGAGGAAAAAATTTACGACCCTGTATTAACATTTCAGATGAGAAATGGATTTGAATTGAAACATGTCATTAAAAATTATTTACCTGGTGATGAAGCTTCTTTACAATATGGAGCTTTAATGGAATGGAAAAATAAAGATTATCAAGAGAAATAGTACGAAATTAAAAGCCCCTATCTATCCACAAGCGAAATATCGATAAGGGGCTTCACTTAGAAATATATTTTAATCAAACAGGAGGATTATCGTTGGATACGAACATACGTAACTATATGAACCAAAATAAAGAAGAATTATATCAAACGATTCAAGAGCTCGTCCAAATTAAAACCATCGTTGGGAATGAACACGAAGGACAAAACTATATGAAGCACAAGTATGAGGAAATTGGTTTAGAAATTCACGAATTTGGGCCAGATTATGAGGAGATTTCCAAGCACGAAGCTTTTATTGATTCAGGAATCCCCTTTTCAGGACGAAAGAATCTTATCGGAATCTATCATGGGAAAAATCGTGAAAAAGCACCATCCTTAACATTACATGGACATATGGATGTTGTTTCACCGGATCCTATTGGGGGTTGGACGGTAGACCCTTGGGGCGGAAAAATCATCGGGAATAAACTCTATGGAAGAGGATCTGCTGATATGAAATCTGGCTTAGTTGCCAATTGGTTCGCATTAAAAACGTTGATTGATTTAGGTTATCCCATCCCTGGTGATGTGCAGTTACATTGTGTCATTGAAGAAGAAGCTGGTGGTGGCGGAGGAGCTTTAGCATGCTTTGAAGAAGGATATATTACCGACGGCTTCATTTCCACGGAACCACATAATTTAAATGTCACCATATCACATGCTGGGATTATGTATTTTCGAGTGAAAGTGAAAGGAAAAACAGCTCATGCCGGATTGGCACATGAAGGGGTAAATGCCATTTCCAAAATGTACAAAGTGTTTCATGCACTAGAGGAGCTGAATAAATGGCGGAGCGAAAACATTACGTTTGAACTATATGAACAGGGTTCAGGCCAAGCAGTACATCTTAATCTAGGGGCCCTTCATGCAGGAGATTGGGTATCGACTGTTCCCGGAGAAGCGGTGTTAGAATGTCGAATTGGTTTTATTCCAGGTGAAAGTCGGAAGGAAATAAAAAAGTTAATTCATGATACCATCTCCCAAGCTGCCGCTCATGATGAATGGTTAACAAACAATCCACCAGTGATTGAATGGTTTGGTTGGTCCACTGAACCTTGGTATCAAGATCCCCATCACCCCTTTGTCAAAACATTTATCAACACATCAGAAAATATATTAAATCATCAGGTAAATATTATTGGCAGGGCTTCCGGCAATGATGCGCGATTCACACAATACTATAATAAGGCTGGATTATGCTTTGGACCAATTGGTGAAAATATGCACGGACCTGATGAAAATGTTGATCTTTACAGTGTTCTTGAGGTGGCAAACGTTTATGCTAATTTTATTATTGATTGGACAGAAAACCACAAAATGTAGGCGGTGTCAGTAATTTCATAACGAAATATAGGAGGCATGATGTATGAATGAAAAAACTACGCTTAAACGCTCTTTAGGAGTTTGGGCGGTTGTTGCACTTGGATTAGGTTATATGACACCGACAGTCGTTTTTGATACATTTGGTATTGTTTCCAAAATGACAAACGGTGTTGTGCCTCTTGCCTATCTTATCGGATTATTAGTCATGGTATTAACAGCGATAAGCTACGGGAAAATGGTTCGTGTCTTTCCTGATGCAGGCTCCGCATATACGTATACACGAAAAACGCTAGGACCTCATCTTGGATTTTTCGTTGGCTGGGCTTCACTCCTTGACTATTTATTACTTCCAATGGTAAATGCTTTAATCATTCGCATTTATATGGAATCCTTGTTTCCTAGTGTCCCTGTTTGGATTTGGGTCGTAGGTTATGTAGCCATTGTAACGGCAATAAATATATATAGTATGCGCTCGACCTCTGGACTGAATACAATCCTTGTCAGTTTTACCATATTATTAATGCTTTCCTTTATTGTGATTGGATCTATCCAGTTATATCATGGAATGGGAGAAGGCACGATTTTTACATTACAACCACTATTTCATGCGAATGTAGAAATCGTCGCCGTCTTGACTGGAGCAACCGTCGTAGCATTTTCCTTCATCGGTTTCGATGCTATAACGATGTATACAGAAGAAGCCAAATCTGCTTCAACCGTTCCAAGAGCAATCATTATTACAGTACTTTTAGGTGGATTTATTTTCTTTGTCGGCTCCTATTTTGCACAAACATTATTTCCAGATCTCTCTGTTTTTCATGTATTAGATGATACATTACCGGAAATTGGTTTATATTTAGGTGGGAAAATATTTCAGCTCATTTTTATGGCAGGCGCCTTTGCAGCTACGGTCGCTTCCGGACTTGCATCACATGCAAGTGTTTCTCGCTTACTTTATGTGATGGGACGAAACGGGATACTTCCGAAGAAATACTTTGGATATGTTCATCCAAAGTTTCGTACACCGATTTTCACCATTATCCTAACAGGAATTGTTTCATTATTTGCCATATGGCCTAACCTAGAACTGATTGCTTCAGTCATTAACTTTGGTGCTTTAATTGCATTTTCCTTCGTCAACTTATCCGTTATAGCATACTTTGTATTTCAACAAAAAAGATATAAAACAGCTCGTGAGGTATTTAAATATGTCATTATGCCTTCATTAGGAACTCTAAGTACAGGAATACTATGGTCACAACTACAATCTGATGCATTAATTTGGGGGATCATCTGGGTAGCTATCGGCCTTGTCTATATGATCTTTTTAACGAAATTGTTCAGGATTAAATTAAAGAGTTTTGATGCAGAACATCAAGAAAATAATGATAATCAAAGCCCAAATGTGAAAACGATGTAGGAGGAGCCAATTCTGAGGATGTGTGCTTTAGGCCGGGGGATGTGCGCTTGAAGCGATGGGATGTGCGCCCTCCCTCCCCTAACAATCCGCTTCTAACTTCTTTTAAATCAAAACTCCAGCTTATCGGGAGTCAGCTAGATCCCAACGAGCTGGAGTTTTTCTGTTATTGCATTTTTTCTGGTAATCCGTGGATGGATTCGATAAGTTGATTGAGTTTTCCTTCAATGCGATGTAACAAATAAAATGTTACTGCAACTGGAAAGCCGATATCTGTTACAAATGCCATCCATGATTGAACTTCCATTATAACCCCTCCTTTCATGAAGCTTACTTATTTCCTCTACCCTATCCGAAAATATATTGGTATCACTTCTGGCTGATTATTTCCTTTCACATGACAATCAAAAGCTAAAGCTTCGTTTCCTCTCTTCCCATCTACTAACATGAAAGCCCCGGCATATTGCCAGGGCCTCCGTATCATTACTGGATTTCAACTTCTTCTACATGATGTTCTGAGATGCGGGCACTGTGCTTTTCAACTAATCCTCCTCCACTAGATGTGAAGGTATTTAGTGCAATCACCTCATCCATCACACGGCTCACTTCTGCTGGATCTACCGGTTCAATTGGTTCATCCAATGCCAATGTGACAACTTTTCCTTCGATATTTTTAAATTTCAATTCTAGCTTTTTCATCCAATCCACCTCCCTCCTCTAGTTGGCAAGCTCTTCATATCCACGACTCGTTGAACTTACCCCCTATTTTCATCGAAATCATGTTATGCTTTACGGATTTCGAATTTGTCCACACGCTCTACATTATAAAGTGAGCGTTGTTGTAAGCTTTGTAGTGCTTCTGCTACATCATAGATCTCTTTGTCTGTTGCATCTTCCTGCAAGTTAAATGTTTTTGTCTTATAGATTGGCTTTCCTGTTAAAACATCCTCCCCTGCATAGAAAACCATACGTAATCTGGAGTTAATCATACTTGCTGTTGCCATCTTATCACCTCCTTCACAAATATAATCGGGAAATATTTGATAGAGGGGGCATATTATTTTTAAAAAGTCGGAAAATAGGTTGAATATTGGGTGGGGGTTGGATAAACTTGAAAGGGAAGAATAGAGATAAGTAAGTAAAGCATCATTTTAAAAAGGTGTTTTATGTTTACTTTGTATAAAGTGAAACTTCAATCAGTGCGGCTTCGTTCATCCACACTGATTCCGATAAATTATTCTTCTTTGTATTACTCATGAGTAACATCTTGATGCTAAACAATATCGATATGAAGGAGTAGCATATGAAAAAGGTTATTACTTATGGAACATTTGATTTAACCCATATTGGCCATATCAATATATTAAAACGCGCAAAAGCTTTAGGTGATTATTTAATTGTTGGTTTATCGACAGACGAATTTAATGCGATGAAAGGTAAAAAAGCGTATCACCCATATGAAGAGAGAAAATTGATCCTTGAAGCAATTCGCTATGTTGACAAAGTTATTCCTGAGTATTCCTGGCAACAAAAAACACATGATATCCAAGTACATGATATCGATGTTTTTGTGATGGGAGATGACTGGACAGGAACCTTTGACTTTTTAAAATCATATTGTGAGGTTATTTACTTACCAAGAACAGTAAATATTTCCACATCTAAGATAAAAGCTGACCTATTAAAAGGCTGGAATAACTAGAATATGAATTAGAAAGTCATGATTTCTGTGCTACTTTTGTTATAAAGTCATATTGCAAAATTTGTCGAAAATACCTATAATAAGTAAAGTTAGGGGTTTTATTTTACCATAAAAGGAGTCTGTACTCATGAAGCGATTAGCTGTCCGTAAGACAAAGAAAAAGAGAAAATTAAGAAAATTAACTCTCTTTATTTTAATCCTGTTTATTGGAGTTATTAGCTTTGGTGGCTATAAAATTTTTGAAACATATAATGCAGCAAGTAAATCATACAATGATCTTGGTAGAGAAAAATCTGATTTACGAGATCAAACAGTAACAATAAGTAAGGACCCTGTTTCTGTTTTATTAATGGGAATTGAGGACTATTCGACAGATGGAGCGAATGGTAGAACAGATAGTTTGATGTTAATCACTTTTAATCCAAAAGATGAACGAATGAAATTATTAAGTATTCCCCGTGACACATATGTTGATATTATTGGTCATGGTACAACAGATAAAATTAATCATGCACATGCTTTTGGTGGCAAGAAAATGACAATCGATACGGTAGAAAATTTTTTAGATATTCCAGTGGATTATTATGCAGCTGTTGATTTTGATGCCTTTATTAATATTATTGATATTCTAGGTGGAATCACAGTCGATGTTCCTTTTGATTTTGAAGAAAAAACAATGGCACCTGGCTCTCGCTGGGTTGAATTTCATGAAGGACCAATGGAGGTAGATGGTGAAGAAGCTCTTGCCTTCGCTCGAATGAGAAAAATGGATCCAAATGGTGACAAGGGTAGAGCCGAACGTCAACAAGAGATTATTAAGGCAATTGTGGACAAAGCAACTTCCCTATCATCTATTGCAAAAATTGATGAAATCGCCAAAGAAATCGGAAATAGTATTGAGACAAACCTTCATATTAGTGAGGGGTTAGGTTTTTACAAAGCATATCCAAATTTTAGTCCAAGCAATATTGACCAAATCAGTTATGAGTCTCATTCAGAACGAATTAATGGAGTTGTCTATGAAATTGTAGAACAAGAATCTGTAGAAGAAGTAAAAGAAATCTTAAGAGATCATCTCGAGCTGAAGGATAGCGATTCTGGAACATATGCATCAGAGGAGATAGCGGAATAATTGATAATGAAAAGAATAGCTATATAGAAGATATAACTTAAAAGGACGGTTTGATTTAATAATTAAACCGCCCTTTTAAGTTTTTTATATTCATAAACAAACTAAAAGAGTAGACCATAGCCCACTCTCTCAGATAAAACAACATATTAATATTAAGAAACTTACAGTCATTACTCCAGGCTAATGTTTATCTCGTTCAAACGATTGCTTATCGCTAGAAAGCTTGCGGAACACATTTAAAAGTGGTTGGCGATTTAAATAGGTAACTCCTGCCATCTCCGTTATTAAACGAATTCCTAAGAGGATTCCAATCATAATTACAAATGATGTTAATAATGTAGAGCTATTAAACACAATCGCCATTAGTCCAAAAAATATGCTGAATCCATAAATAATCAAAACAGAACCACGATGAGAGTAACCCATTGACATTAAACGATAATGGATATGCTCTCGATCTGCTGTTGCAATACCTTGTTTGTTTAATGTACGTCGAATAATCGCTAATATCGTGTCGTAAATCGGAATAGCAATAACAATAAATGGCACGATAAAACTAAATAAGGCAACGTTTTTAAAAAGACCAAACATAGAAACAACAGCAATCGAATATCCTAAAAACAATGCACCTGTATCCCCCATAAAAATCTTTGCAGGATAAAAATTATGCACTAGAAATCCGAGTGTTCCTCCAATTAAAATAATCGCTAAATAAACAACAATAACTCGATAATCCATGATAGCCATAATCATTATACTTGTAAATGCAATGGTGGAAACCCCCGCAGCTAGACCGTCTAATCCATCAATTAAATTAATGGCATTGGATGCTCCTACAATCCACAGTACTGTGATAAGAATACCCCAATCATCTAAATAAACTGTCCCCGCGAAGGGAATTGTTAGCTTGTCAATAATTAAACCTGATGAAACAACAACAAGTGCAGCTGCAATCTGACCTAGTAATTTATAAATTGGCTTCAATCCAAAAACATCATCTAAAATACCTGTCAAAATGATGATAAATGCACCAATAATAATTTCATCTAAGTATGGATGTGATGGTTGTAAATAAAGATACCCAGCAGCCACACCAATAAATATTGCTAGACCACCAAGGCTTGGCTTTTCCCCCTTATGGAATTTACGCTTTTGATTCGGTTTATCTACTATATTTAATTTGTTTACAATTTTAATAAGAAGTGGAGTGACTAGTATTGCTGTCATAATGGAAATCAAAAATGCGATAACCAATTCACTTATGTTCCACATAGTACACCTGCTTTTATAAAACTATATTTTATATCAAGTTTATTCTACCATATTCTTGGATAATAAGGAAAAGAGTTTTCCAAAATTATATATCAAATATCATAAAATCTACATATTACATACTTTGCTACAAGTGACATAGTTTATGTGTATTAGTTGCTTAAAACTGTAATAGAGTGATTAAATAGTTAAATCCTTCCTATTTTTAATTCTTTTTTCTGCTTTTTTTAAAATCGTTTGAACATCGCTCTTATTTGGCCTCCATCTCTTTTATAACTCTCTTTTTCTTATCTACCAAACAACAGCACTGGCCATTCCTCATCTTCCTCTCCATCTATATCACGCCGAGAGAAAGACAATGGAACTCCTGTCTATTAATTTTTGGTAACTTTATCTCAGTACGTATAATGATATAAGAAGGAGAAGTATGTTATGAAAACAATAGATATTGTTGGTAGAAAACTAAGTAGTTCGAACCGAATGCTTGTAAGGGAAGCATGGAATCGAGGAATAAATTTTGAGATTTTACCCAAAAAGCGATTTAGGATGTCTCATGGGTCTAAACGTTATTTAGTAAGGCGAGGCAAAGTATCTCACGCATACAATTCACCTTTAGCCATCAAAACTACAAGATTAAAAGAAGTAACTAGTAGACTACTTAGAAGTAGTAGGTATCCTGCACCTGAGAATGTTGTCTTTTCTAAAGAGGAACGATATAGAGCTTGGAATTGGGCAAAACCAATTCTTCCTGTCGTTATAAAACCATATAATGGAACGATGGGAAGGTCTGTGTTTGTGAATATTGATAATAAAAAGGAATTCACAGCTTGCTTTGATAAGGTCGGTGAAAAGTATGATCATGTTTTAATTGAGGAATTCGTTGATGGTGAAGAGTATCGATTTACCTTTGTGAAAAATGAAATAGTTGCAGTTGCTAAACGAATACCTGCCAATGTTGTTGGCGATGGGAAACATACTGTCGAACAATTAATTGAACATAAAAATGAAGAAAGAAAAGCAAGAAAAAACCCTATTCATAAACAACTCGTATTAGATGAAGAAAGTAAGAGGATTCTAAAAAAACATCACTTATCTCCTGCTTATATACCAGCTATTGGTGAGGTGGTTTATTTAAGGGATAACTCGAATGTCTCAACTGGTGGCGATGCCATCGATGTTACAAATCAAGTGGATGATGACATAAAAAAGGGCGTTGCCAAAGCTATCCGGTCCATCCCTGGTCTCAGAGTGTGCGGAGTTGATGTCATTATAAAAGGGGAATCTTTTTATATTTTAGAAGTAAATTCTCACCCCATGCTTAGTATGCATCACTATCCATGGGAAGGAGAAAGACGAGATGTTATCGGAAAAGTCCTTGATGGAATGTTTCCCCAGACAGCGAAATAGATATTTGTATTTCAACACTAAACTGAACAATTTTTTTAAGGTATAAACTTGTTTGTAGCATACCATATATGTACTTTTTATTGAAAATGGTGCATGCACTTTGTCACTTGACTTGGATTCTTTGCGGGTATGATTTCTGTGCCATGCTTCTAGCTAATTTAATACTATGCTAGCATACCACAAAAAGGCTATCACACCCGCCACTCCAAGTAAAGTGGGTGCTCCGATACTAATTCGTATTTACTCCTGCGTAGAGTTTTTGCTTGTATTCCTTTGGTGTTAAATAATTCAATGGGCCGTGAATTCGAATATTATTAACCAGTTTACATAACCAAATAACTCTAACTCATGTTCTTTTTGGCTTGGAACACTCTTCCATTAACGAACTCTGTTTTAAGTGTTGCTTCAGCTACTGCGTTCTTATAAGGGCCAGCACTGTAGCCAATTATTTCACGATTAAAAAAATCTACCAATACGCAGATATAATGCCATTTTTTTGGGTTTAAATTATACTACTGTGTACTTTGAAACAAGTCCTTGCTCTTTCATATGCCTTATAATAAAACATACTTCTTGGAATTTGTAGGGCAGCACATATTGCTGATACTGAGTATTTGTGACGGTTATTACGAATCACAATTACTTTCGTCCCGTTATCAGCATGGCTTGTAATTACAGTATCTAGCATTTTAATGCGTAGATACTTTTATACCTTTAGGTGCGAATGGCAAGCCTTTGGTTTTCTTTGTGTAATTTGATTGGCTCTTCCTGTTCGGGGTTTCGATTGTCTTTTCCTTCACCTAAATGTATGTGTTAGCGAACACATCTATCAAAGGTAGATGGTTAAGTTTGTATTCTTTGATGATTTTACCTCTTGGTTTACCAGATAGGTGCAGCTGGATAAACTTTTTGAATTCTTTCGTAAATGTTCTTCTTTTTATTTTAGTCCTAATTGGTTCTCCTCCGGCACATGTTGAATCAACTTTATATGAGCTTAAAATATTTGCCTAACTAAATGTGACCGATTTATATACGCTGATAATTTTATTTTATATTTTAATAAAAAGAAAGGCCCTAAAGATTTATCTTTAGGGCCTTCCCCTTATCTCTTATTCGTTTAATTATTTATAAACTGGTAAATCAAGGTAAATCGTATAGTTTTGAATTTGTTGATAAAGATTGTACATGGAATTTACTTGCTTCGATGCCCATCCGATATCGGTTGCATATTGTTTTCCATATGCATTTGTATTTGCCATCGCCTCTGGATTCCAACGCATTTTATACAATGTGTTTAATCCAGATTTAATATAGCTATTACCAATAAACGTAGCTCCTCTTACAATTGCTCGTTCAGGAGTTGTCCAATCGTTTTCATATGCATACTTTGCACCACATTCTACTGCACAATTATCATATGCACCAATACCATACATATTATAAACTGTTTTAACATTTTTTAAACTAGATTTATTTTTAGAATCTACTAATACTAGTTTACCAGTTTTATCCTTGCCAACCTGAACACCTGTAGCAAGTTTAGAAGTACCATTTCCTGTCTCTAGTAAAGCATGTGATAACAGATAAATATCATTTACTCCGTGCAGATTACTAGCACGAATAAAGGATGCACCTTTTCCTTCAAGAATTCCTTTTCCAGCAAGGAATTTATTGAGATCAACAGCTGATGCAGCACTTCCTTTAGATAAATCTAAAAACTGAAATCTTTGTTTCGTATCGCCCACAAAATTATTAGGATTTAGATAATACTCCACATCTTGAGGACTTGCATCAACCCATTGTGAACTACCGTTAAATTCTATGATATACCAACCATTGTACTCACTAATGATGTTTACTTTATCACCTTTAACCAAAGTACCAACAATAGATGACTTTGTACCAGCACCACTACGAACATTTAATTTGCTAGCTGTTACCGTTTGATTATCATCGATGTAATTTTTTGAAACATAAGCATAATTTTTATCCGTTTGTGGGCTTGCGTTCATTTGAATTGTAACGGCTTCTTCTAAGGATAAGTTATAACGGGTATATCGCATTCCTTTCATAGCCTTCTCAATTTCTTTTAACGTTACTTCGTCAGCTATGCCAGAAATAGGTAAACCATTGTTTTTTTGAAAATCTTTTACTGCTTGTTCTGTTTTAGTCCCATAGTATTTATTAGGATTTTTAAAAGAAACATATCCTAATGCTACTAAGTCTTCTTTTAATTTTTTAATCTCTTCAGAACTATTTCCTTTTTGGAAATCACTAGATAATATTTCATCTATTTTAGCAAGTGTTTTTTCTTCAGCAATGCCATTTGGTTTTAAGCCAAAATGAATTTGAAAACTTGCAACTGCATTTGCTGTTTGGGTGCCATAATAAGTTGTTGGGTTTTGAAAATCTAGATATCCCAACCTATTTAAGTCTTCTTTTAATGTAATAGCATCTTGATGTCTTTTCCCTTTTTGTAAAGGACTGTTCGCGCTATACTGTTTACTTTCTCTACTGTTTTTGAATCTGCTACACCCGTTACTTTTAAGCCATAATACTGTTGAAAATCTTTTACCGCTTGTTCTGTCCTTTTGCCGTAGTATTTATTTGGCGTCTTAAAATTTGCGAAGCCTAGCTTGGTTAACTGTTCTTTTAGCTCAACTGCATCAGAACGTGACATCCCTTTTTGGAGCGGAGCATCTGCTTCATTTTGCAGCTTTTCCACAGTTACTGGGTCAGCTATTCCAGTCACTTTTAAGCCGCGATCAGATTGAAACTCTTTCACTGCCTTTTCTGTTTGTGAACCAAAATACGTGTTCGGGTTGTTCAATTTCAAGTAGCCTAAGACAATCAAATTCTCTTTCAATGAAATAGTGTCTTGATGTCTTTTCCCTTTTTGTAAAGGACTATTCGCTATACTGTTTACTTTCTCTACTGTTTTTGAATCTGCTACACCCGTTACTTTTAAGCCATAATACTGTTGAAAATCTTTTACCGCTTGTTCTGTCCTTTTGCCGTAGTATTTATTTGGCGTCTTAAAGTTTGCGAAGCCTAGCTTGGTTAACTGTTCTTTTAAACTAATTACTTGTGGATTTTTAACACCTTTTTCTAAACTGTCAGATGCTTTATTAGTAGATAACATTCTTGCTGTTTTTTTATCATCTGATTCTTTGTCCTCTACTTTCGAATCGTCGAGTTCTATCTCCTGTTCATCATTAGATGGAGTCTCGTTATCTACCGAATTTTTCTCATCTTCCCTTACCTCTGTGTTCTCGTTACCCTTTTCCACTTCATTGCGTTCAGCATCATTTTCTTCAGTTTTTGCCGACTCTTGTTCTAATTCCTTTTGTTCTTGAACACGCTCTTCATCTTGAATTTCTTGTTTCTTTTCTTCATCTACAACTTGTTCTTTTTCTTTTGTGTTTTCTACTTGATTTATATTTTGTGTATTTACTTCTGTTATTTCATTTGCTTTAACCGTATGTAGACTGGCTCCTAAAAGAAAGAAAGTAATCAGACATGAAAGAGTGATAGATTTTTTATTACGCAATGAATTTCACCTCCTTATTTGTATCTTACTATTAATATCGGATAAAATATAGATGAATTCAAGTGTAATATCAAATTCCATTAAAATATATATGAAAAAATCCTTTTAAATAATTTCACTATATATTTTAGAAGCTAATTAATAAATAAGATATAATGAATATAGTTGTTTAAAATAAGGAGAAATGTAAATGGATAAAGTTGGTTTTTTTAGATGGAACATACCATATAAATCTACAATGATGATCTATGCAATAATAGGAAAGCATTATGGACTCGATATGATTTTTTTTGATGATAAAGGTGTTAATATGGAAAATGAGAAGATTACTGGCTATGTATTAAGAGACAACAAATTTATAAAAACAACAAGTGACATACCTAAAATAATAAATAATACGCCTTATAAAAGTAATAACAGGGAATTACACACCTTCTTATCTAACAAATCCCATTTTATGTTTAAACCATTTGGTGGGAAAATGAAAGAATATCGCTATTTTGAAAAAGAAAGTATATTAAAAGATATTCTCATCCCTAGTACAAGAATAAAAAATAAAAAGCATGTACTTTATTTCCTTAAACAAAATAAAAAGGCTATTTTTAAACCATTATATTCGGATAAAGGAAAAGGAATATTTACTTTAGAAAGAATATCAGATGATAAGTTTATCTACGAAAGTGAAAATAAAAATAAAATAATTTATGAAGACAACTTTTTAGACTTTTATAAAGAATTTATTAGAAAAAAAGGATTACTAATGTCTCAGTTTATCGAATTTAAAACGAAAAATGGACATCCATTTGATATAAGAATAAATTTTGAAAAAGATTACCGTGGTAAATGGTGTGTTGCTCAGCGATACGCAAGGGTAGGTTTTAATAACAAAATTACTTCTAACTTATCAGCAGGAGGAGGAACAGCAAAGCTAAAAAGCTTCCTTAAAACAGAATATAACTCAAGTGATGAAAAAAAAATAAATGATCAATTAAAAGGAATAATAGAATTAATACCTGATGCGGTAGAAAAAATGGTGAACTTTGAAATTAATTCTATCGGATTGGACTTAGGTATAGACAGAGATAAAAAAATATATATGTTTGAAATTAATAGTTATCCTGGTATTTCTAATGCACTTGGTCAAGTAGCACTGTTAAGAACTGGATATATGCGTTATTATCTAGATAAAAACAAATAATAACTTACATTATTTCTTTAATGATTCAAAGAAACAAAAACAAACCATTTAAAATAAGAAAACGCATGAAATTAGACTTAACAATCATAATTTCATGCGTTTTTTCTCATGTAATTGTTCGATTTTTATTACCTTTTAAACTTCTTAATTAAATGACCTACTTGTCTTACAGGTTTAGAAATTTTCCAAGATGTGCTATTAATTAACTTATGATACTCTTTCTTGTAAAAATCACCATTTAATTTAGGCTTCCTCGTCTTATCCTTACTAGATGTTTTATTTCGATTAATATTGGATTTTATCCTAAATGCATAATATCCCGATCGTATTCTTGCAACCTGAGCTCTTTGAGGTGCAATGATTGGAAAGCTGTTAACCTCAAAAATATATAATTCACCATTTAAATCTATTGCTACGTCAAATCCCATAACCATGAACTTCTTTTTCTCATGTTTTTCAATAAAATAAGGAAGTTTAGTTTCAATATTTGTTATTTTTCTATAAATTTGTTCCCACTCATTACCAAATGTAAATTTCAGGTAACTTTTAACGTCAGCTATACACCCACCTTGGCTAATATTAGAAACTACCTTTTGACCTATACCTACTCTGATAAATTTTCTTGCTACTTCCCACTTACCTTTATCGTTTTTTTCTAAATGAATTCGACAGTCTATTGGATCACCTGTTTTAGAACGCGAGTTAATATATCGTTGCATAATGTAGTTTTTCTCATATATATGCTCGTTAAAAAACTCCTCTAATTGATTAAGATTTAAAACTTTATCTTCTCTTTGTTCACCTATAATAAAGTCTTGATTGTTTTTAGTTATAACAGTTACCCCTTTACCCTGTAACCCACTTGTTGATTTAAAAATAACTTTATTATATTTGTTAATATATTTAATAAAATCATCAAATTCTTTTATTTTAAACGTCGGTATTGACAAATGAGAAAAGGTATTTGATTCCAATAATACTTTTTGTAACCTATCTTTGCGGATTATCTGTCTTCTATCAATAGATAAGTCGGAATTTTTCTTTAAAAAATTTACTTCTGTTTTATATTTCTTTGAATTCTTCTTATTAAAAAAATGTGGACTCACATCAATGTAATCAGGTACTCTACTTTCAATCTCTACCAATTGATCGTTTAATAACATTTTTCCAATTATCTTTTTCTCTTTAATTTTTATATCTTCAGGAGTAAAATAAATCAAACTAACCCCATATTGATGAGAATGCATAGTTAGTAATCTAAAAAAACTCATGGGTATCTTCTTCTTAAATCTCATTATTCCTGCTAACATTTTTTATCACACTTCTTTTTTGAATTTATGATATGCTCAGTTTATTAATAACATAACTGTAGTAATCTGTTCTCAACAAGGCTGCTTGATCTCTTAATTGTGTAGTACCAGGGGAACTATTAATTTCAAACAAGTATACACTACCATCCGAATCTATTCCTAAGTCAATTCCCATTCTTACTAAAGTAATGTTTCTTAATTCTTCAATTTTATTAGGCAATTTCTTACCAATGTTTTTTAATCTCTGTTCAATTTGATGATGTTTATCATAAAAGTTTGCTTTTAAAAACGGTTTTGTATCACTAACCCCTCCACCACGACTAATATTGGATACAACTTTTTGACCTATACCGACTCGAATAAACTTTCTTGCGATTACCCAATTACCTTTTTCATTTTTTTCCATATTTATTCTGCAATCAAAGGGATATCCACCTTTTGTAATAGAATTAATATATTTTTGAACAATGTATTGTTTTGAATTAACTTTGTCATTGTAAAAGCTCTTCAATTCAACACCATTTATTCTTTCTTCAGTATCATCATATTTAAGTAAAAAACTTTCTTCCTCTTTCATTATTGAGATTACACCATTACCAAATTGCCCGGATATCGGTTTTAAAATTATTTGATTATATCTATCTAAAAATTCCTTCACATCTTCAAAAGTTTCAATTGACTTTGTAGGTATAACTAATTCCTTGAATTGCTTATCTTTTAGAAGGAGTTTTTGTAGGTTCACTTTATTAAATCTATTTTCTCCTGTATCAGATAAAACAGTATTTTTACGCAGAAATTCCAATTTTTCACGCGGCATTTTAAAACAATATGGAGATATATCTATAAATTTAGGTAATGGAACAGTCGCTCGTTTCCATTTATTATTAATAAATATTCTTCCTCTTACTGTTTCCTCATTTATTTTAATATCTTTTGGATTTAAATAAACAAATGGTATTCCTTTATATGCACACGCAACCGCTATTAATTCAGGTAATTCACCCGGTTTTTTTATCGTTGTTAGATATCCAATAAACATAACATTTCTCCTTTTATTTTCATAAAAGATTAAAATATAATTTTCTCAGTTTTTTTAGTAAGAGAAACAAAACATTAACCTAATATGGGTGTACACATGCAGTACTTCAATTTTAATATAGCAATATGATCATTATTACATTTTTTAACTAAATAAGTCGATTTATTATAATAAGTTAGTTTTCTTTTTTCACAATCCCGCCAACCTTACGTATTGGTTCTGAAAATTTCCAAGATGTGCTGTTATATACATGACTAATATCTTTTTCAATCCGATTTTTTTGTTTAATCATCCGTGCTAATTCTTGATTCATTTTACGTAATGAATGTTGGGCTGCTCTTAGACTTGTTGTATTAAATCTCTCTGTAATCTCGAAGCCTACGGTAACTGGATGATTCCACGATTCTTCCTCAACTTTAATAATACTTGACCCCCGCGGATATCCTTTAATTACTTCTTTAAAATTATCGACAATAGATTTATCTGTGCCTGCGATAACAATTTCAACTTCATCAAATACCATGTTTTTAATGAAACCATGTAGATTCCGATCAAGTGCTTGATTTTTTAACCAACGATGGTAACGATGGCGTTGTACATCACCTGTCACGACATATCTTTTTGCATATAATTTACCCAACGGTGCTGGTGCAACTTCTACTTCAAGTGCCGTTCTATCTTCCAATGGTTCTAAAACGGCTGTCATATCAAAGTAAATTTTCGATTGGGATGTATCTACACCTTTTGTTTCTGGGAAATAGTAATCAATAATCGCAGCAGGTATGTCCCGTGATTTCCCTCTTAACGGAAATAATGCTCCACCAATTTGCGCCGTCGGGTTAATTTCAAGAACTACGGCAGCTTGTTTGATGGATGGGTCTTCATTGATAATAATATCTACTCCAGCATGATGTAATCCTGGAATTGCCTTAACTGCATCAATTGCAATTTGTTTTACTTTATCCGGTGTTTCGTCCGTTACATCAATTGGATCTCCACCAGAGGATACATTTGTCTTTTCTCTTAACAGAAGTTGTTTCCCCTTTGGTAGCACACTGTCAAATGTATAGCCTTGCTCTGTAATAAATTCCTCAATTTCTTGGTCATTATGAATTAAACAACTATTCAGCCTTGCGTTCTGTCTACGTTCATAGTTTTTCAATTCAATTAATTCCTCAATATTATGCACACCATCACCAGTGATGTTTGCAGGAATTCGGTTATAAACAGCAATGACTTGGTCCTCTACAACGTAAAGGCGGAATTCTTTTCCTTTTACATGTTGTTCGACAATCACTTCCCCATACTCGAGCTCATGTCGCACATATTGAATAGCTTTTAACAATTCCTTTTCATCTTGAATATTCGTAACAACACCATTCCCTAAGCTGGCATTCGTCGGTTTAAACACTAGAGGATAATCTAATGTTCTACTATATTCAATAATTTCCTCATCTGTTGCATCCTCTTCAAATCCTTTACCTTGAGGAATGGGTACTCCCGCTTTTTCTAGCCATATTTTCGTGATACCCTTTTCAGACCCTATTTCTACCGCTTCATTTTCTACCTTATCCCCTCTTGTTCGAAAGAAGAAATGGGTACGCTCGCCAGAACTAAGTGAAAACAAGCGTCCTGGTGGATTAACACCAAAAATAATCATATCTTCAAAATGCTTAGAGTCCTTTGTATACCATTTTAACTTTAGCCCTCTTCTCCATCCTTCCAGAGCGACCGCAAACGCATCTAATCTTGTTTTACGGGCATTTTTAACAATTTCTTCTGTGAGCTGAGGCAAACTAACACCTGTAATTTTCTTCATCAAAAACGCTCCTCATTTAGCTGTTACATGTTCATTTATTTTTAAAGATTGCACCGAATATTCGAATTGGCTTCGTTGTTTTCCATGAGAGACTGTTATATAGTTTTCTCCGTTCTACTTCGGCTTTTTTCATTTCAAAGTTTGTGCGTTCTATTTCTCGATTTAATAAATCAAGTTCTTCTTTTAATGTTTTAATATCTGCCTTTACTTCAAAGCCTACCTTCAGTGGTTCATCATAGTCTGTTTCTTGGACATCAACCACATGTGCTCGTTCTTCATCTTCCCAAAATGCATTCTTAAAGTCATCGACCATTTCTGGATCTAATCCACCAACAATGACATCGATATCGCCATTTTCTTTATTCATTACAAATCCATGCAAAAAGCGTTCAAATGCTTGTTTTCGTAAACCACGATGATAGCCAATATCTTGCACATCTCCGCTAACCGTGTATTTCTTAGCATAAATTTTCCCTTGAGGAGATGGTGTGACAGTAGAGACATGTGCTTGTCTTGACTGCAATGGCTCTAAAACATCATAAAAATCAAAGTAGATATCATCATTTAATCTCTCTTTTTCCTTCGTCTCAGGAAAGTAATAATCAATAATCGCTCTTGGTACATCACGTGCCTTCCCATGAATAGGATATAGAATTCCACCTAATTGGGATGTTGGATTTAGTTCAATGACATATCCCTTTTCTTCACCTGTTTCAGCATCTTTTTGCAGTAACATATCTACTGCACCATGAACTAATCCAGGAATGGACTGTAATGCTTTTACAGCGGTATCCTTTATCCCTGATGATAGTTCATCCAAAACATCTATCGGATCGCCACCGTATGATATATTTGCTTTATCACTTAAAAACACTTGTTCTCCCTTTTCGGGAACAGTGTTTAAATCATATCCTGATCGTCCAATATAACTTAAGATTTCTTTATCTACTTTAATTTGACAGCTAACGAGTCGAGGGCTTAAGCTTCTTTCTTCATTTTTTAATGCTATTAATGCTTCAATAGAATTAATTCCATCTCCAATAATATTTGGAGGAATCCGTTTGATGGCACCGACTACCTTATCTTCAACAACATATAGGCGAAGATCGTCACCAGGAATATATTGTTCTACGATGATATCTTGATATCCCAATTCCTGTCGCACATAATCCAATGAATGCATCAATTCTCCTTCACTAGTTATATTAGCGACTACTCCCTTACCAAAGCTTCCATCAATTGGCTTTATCACAAGTGGATAGCCTAGTGTATTCGCATACTGTAGAATATCCTCGTTGTCTATATTTCCTGTAAAATGCTTTCCGTCGGGAACTGAGATACCCTTTTCTTTGAGTATTTGTTTTGTTTTTGCTTTATCCATTCCTAGTTCTACAGCTTCATTTATAACTTTATCGCCTCTTGTGCGAAAGAAATAATGTGTTTTTTCATTAGAGCTTAAGGAAAAAAGTTGTCCCGGCTGGTCAACATACCATGTCTTCATTTCCTTGAATTTCTCAGAATCCTTCACATGCCATCTTAGTGTTAGACCTCTTCTCCATCCTTCTAATGCAACTACATAAGCGTCGAGGAGTGTGCCTTGTGTTTCAGAAATAATTTCATCTGCTAAGTGTGGTAGCCACTCCGTATTTACTTCTTCCATTGGATTTCCTCCTACTATCATCATGCAATTAATTATTATTATTGTTGTTGTGCAAAATTTCTCATCTGATTAAACTCATGAAATACCTTCCCAGCTAATAAATCATTTGTTAACTGACTCTCTGCTCTTAGAAAGTAATCTCCTAAGATTTGATCTGTATTTTTATCAAATTCGTCATAATTACCTGGTTTTGGAGTAAATTCTCCAAACACAAGGCCATCATGTGCTCGTAAGAAGTCAATTCGTACAAAGGGTGTCGGGATTTTTTTACTTAACTCGTTGACCATCGATAATTCTTCTTGTGAGACACCTTTCCCTTTAAACACTTGTTCTTCATATTTTCCAACATGAATTCGTTCACCTGAAGCGTTCCACCAACAATATCTAGGCTCTGGAAAACGAGTGATTTCTAGAATGACACCAACTTTTCCATAAAACGTATAGAATTTCACATCTCGAGCCGGAATATGTTTTTCTGGATCTTCTAGAATTAACTCTTCTAACATCCATTCATCTTTTTCTACCCAATGTGTAATTAAATCTTTATGCATTTGTTCTAAAAGTTCATCCCAACTATTGAGTTGCTTTCCCCTCTTTAAATCTACTATATTATCAATACTGTGTACAACATATACACCACGGGAGCCAGCTCCATCAACAGGTTTTATGACAACACCTTCTTTTATCGGAAGTGTTTCTAAAGAATAAACTTCGTCAGACACCCAAGGGGTTCGAATTCCTAGGGATTTAACAAATTGATAGGCTAGTTTTTTATCATCTAATTGCCATTCCGGAAGCATCCCTTGCCATTGCAATTTTCGCATCCGTTGGTTTAAACTCCCTCTAAATGAAGCGACATGTTGTAAAGATAAAGTATTCTCACCTATTCCCGCTCGAACCATGAATTCTGGGATTTCTTCATTTGTTAATGCAGAGAAAACTTTTTGATAAACCCAATTCCGATAATCTTCATTTTCGTTCATATACAAACGTGCAATATATTTTAATGCAGTGGCATAGTTAGTTTGTAACTGTTTTTTGTGTTGGACAGCATAATGAAGAAATGCCATTAATTCTCCATTGTCTCTTTTTTCACGTAGAAATCGCCCAATTTGATCTTCATGAAGTGGAAGTTGTTCAAGTTCCATCTCTTGTAATTTTTGCTTTGCTTGAAATAATTCCCTATTTGTTGTCGCTAGTTCCTTTTCTAGTTCAGCAATGATTTGTTCCTGTTGTATCTCGCGTTCTTTCTTAGTTACCTTTCTCAAGGCTTTTGCAGATTTACGTAACGGCTTAGAATAAATCCAAGTATTGCTATCTTCAATCTGCTTTATTTCCTTTTTGTTTTTGGAAGTCGCTTTATCGATTTTCGTAATCTGTTCTTCTGCTTCTATTAAATCCTGGATTATTTTAGCTTGTTCATTTTTTTCTATAGATTTATCTGTCAATGATTCCGTATTATTCATAGATTCTGTTTGTTGAGTCATTTTTATCACTCCTTTCCTTTTTTTAATCTTCTATGAGCCAGGACTCTAGTCTTGCTTTATATTCTTGCTCGTTCAATTGATTATCTTGAAGCCAATCTTCTTTTGAAAGTGTAATAAATCGTAATTCTTTCTTACTATCTGCTATCAATTGCTTCCGGACATGACTATTTATCGGAAGCCATCTCCCTTTGACACCAAAATAATCTATTAAATTTCTAGAGCATTCCCTCAATGAATATTTTCTTTCTCCCTTAAACTTAGGGGGATTCGGAATAATGATTATCGCCATCGTTGTATCTATTTTGGGTATATAGTCCTGTTTATATTGTATTATTTCGGGATTGCACATAATTATAATACCACATTTTATCTTCTCACCGTAGACAATTATTTGTACATCTTCACCATCGACTTGTCTACGTATAGAAGGATGGACTTTTTGTTTATGATGTGTCCCATAACTTGCCATTTGCAGTAGCCCTGTTCTAAGGTGCAGTTTTTTATTCATCTGGATCATATCAATTATATGCTGGTACGATCCTTCTAACTTACTAAAATCAGCAGCAATAACGACATCAAATGGGCGAAATCCAGATTGCTTATCTTCCCTTGTTGGCCACATTGGTTCAGGAACTGGGAATAAACGCCTATCCTGTGGGTATGGATAATATAGCGTATCGGCCGCTTCGTGATATGTGGTAAATGCCTCCACATATTCCTTTCTTGCTCCCATGAAAAATCCATTATAACCAAATGCCGAGCTGGCGGTTAGAGATGTTACCGATTGTCTTGGTAAAGAGAGCGGTCCGGATTTCAAGTTCACGACACTGTCTTTTCCAAATACTTGAATTAAACGACGCTTAAACTCACCATCTGCTGCAAAACGAACACAGTCCCAAGATCCGAGCTTTTCTATCACAGGTTTACGGCGAAACATTAAAGAAGACATGTTAGGAAAAATGTATTTTCCTGGTGTTCCTCTGCGATATACTTTTAATTCTTCTGTTAACCTTGCATGAGCTGATGTGTTGGCAATAATGTTTTCATTTTCTTGTAAGTGTGTTACTTGTTTTTCGATTTTTTCAGCATGTGACCAATCATCCGCATCATTGACTGTTACATATTCTCCTGTTGCATATTGTAAGGCGATATTTCTAGCCACATATGGACCACTATTAGATGGCGTTTGAAAATATTTTATTCGGTCATCTTTTTCAGCATAGGATTTGATGACTTCTAGTGTATTGTCTGGACTACAATCATCGACAATTATGAGTTCAAGATTTTGCCAAGTTTGTGATAGAATCGATTCTATTGCCGTTTGAATTCCATCTTCTGCCTTATAAGCTGGTAAAATAACGGATACTTTCGGTCCATCTGTAACACGATGTTCGATTGGGACGGTGCGCAAATCATCATATGTTGTCCCGCCATCTTGAAACATAATTGGTGCTATTTTGTACATATCCATCACTTTATTAAAATAAGTCAATCGACCTTCTAATGTTTCTTCTAGGTTTGCTAGAGCAAGATATAAATCATGATGTTCTTGTTTTTCTAACATCTTATGGATGACTTGTTTTCCTTCGTTATTTTCATCTAAAATGTTGTAACACTCTGCCTTGATAATTGCAATACAGCGTAGTTGATTGGTATCCGTTTCTCCATCTTCAGCGACATCCAAATACGTTAATGCTTGTTTTGCCCCAAGTTCAGAATAATCACCGGCATACCAAAGGGCAAGCTCCCATGCGATGGCACGTAAAAGATAAGGATTTGTTGATTCTTCAAACAGGTACTCGATATCCATTAAAGCCTTTTCAGTAAAACCTAAATTATACAAATGGTATTTATACTTTTTTAAGTCATTACTGGCTTTTTTTCGTTTATAAGCACTGCTGTATAATTGTTTTGGATTACGACGACCTAATAAATAAGCACCAAAAGACCGAATCGATTGTTTGACTTTTGCCGGATTCATAAATCGCCATAGTTTACTCTGTTTAACGGCGTTGAATTCCTGCTTCAGTTCTTCCAATTTCGCTTCAGTCTGTTTGTATTCACTACTTTTTTTAGCCAGTTCTATCCTTTTTTGATTTAATTTTGCTTGTAATTCTTCTGTTTTATGTTGTTCATTTTGCCTATGATTTTTTTTATTCATTGGTTGACACATTCTCCCAGATATCTTTTGTTATATGCGTCTTTTCCATTATTATTTTAGTACTTGCACTCTAACGTTAGATGATTTAAAGTGATTTTCTATTTGTTTCATATATAATGGTACCTTTACCTCTTCTAATTCTTTTACAATCATAAATATGTCATCTGCTTGAATCTCCGGAATATATTTTTGTTCATATTTTAATGCTGCTGGGTGAAATAAAACCATTTTTTGTGTTTTAATCTTTTCCCCGTAAACAAGCATATGAATGTTTTTCCCATCGATGAGTTTCCGTATTTCCGGATGAACAACATGATCCTGTGTTACATTGTAAATATGCAACTGTACAAGCCCAATGCGTTCATGAAGATTAGATTGACCTTTTATTTCTGTGATGACTTCTGCATTCAGATGACTAAAATCAGCGACAATCACCCGATCAAATATACGAGCATTCGATTGTTTCTCTTCTCTTGTTGGCCACATTGGCTCAGGTACGGGATATGGTCGTTTATCTTGTGGGTATGGATAATATAACGAATCTGCTGTCTGATGATACGCAGTAAATGATTCCACATATTCTTTTCTTGCACCCATAAAAAATCCATTATACCCGAATGCGGAACTTGCTGTTAAAGATGTTACGGATTGTCTTGGTAATGAGAGTGGGCCAGAATCTAAATCTACCACACTGTCTTTACCAAAGGCTTGGATTATACGACGCTTAAATTCGCCATCTGCTGCAAAACGAACACTATCCCAAGAACCTAGCTTCTCCATGACAGGTTTACGTCGAAACATTAAAGAAGACATATTTGGAAAAATATATTTTCCTGGTGTTCCACGACGATATACTTTCAAATCTTCCGTAAGCCTTGCATGACCAGATGTATTCGCGATGATATCTTCATGCTTTAATAAATGAGTGACTTGTTTTTCAACTTTCTCTCTATGTGACCAATCATCGGCATCATTAACTGTCACGAATTCACCTGTCGCATGTTGTAAGGCAATATTTCTTGCCACATATGGTCCACTATTTGATGGTGTCTGGAAATATTTTATTCGGTTGTCTTTTTTAGCGTATGATTTGATGACTTCTAGTGTATTGTCTGGACTGCAGTCATCAACGATTAGGAGTTCCAGATTCTGCCATGTTTGCGTCAGAATTGACTCAATTGCTGTTTGTATACCATTTTCTGCCTTGTAAGCAGGTAAGATGATGGACACTTTCGGCCCTTCTGCTACATGATGTTCCATTGGGAAGGTTCGTAAATCATCATAGGTTCTTCCATTTTCTTGAAACATGATTGGAGCTAAGCTATACATATCCATCACTTTATTAAAATAAGTCAACCGACCTTCTAATGTCTCTTCCAAATTAGCTAAAGCAAGGTACAAATCATGATGTTCTTGTTTTTCTAACATCTTATGGAGGACTTGTTTTCCCTCGTTATTTCTATTCAACATGTCATAACATTCTGCCTTCATAATCGCGATACAGCGGAGTTGGTCTTTGTCCTTTTCTCCATCTTCTGCAGCAGTTAAATAAGTCAACGCTTGCTTTGCTCCGGGCTTAGAATAATCATTAGCATACCAAAGCGCAAGTTCCCAAGCAATTAACCGTTTCATATGTGGATCTGTTGTTTGCTCATAAAAGGATTGTAAATCCTTTAATCCTTTCTCCATAAAGCCTAAGTTATAAAGGTGGTGTTTGATCTGTTTCAATTGATATCTCTGGGCTCGATTCTTTCCACTACTTGTTAGTTTTTTTAGTTTATCCTTCAGATCTTCTGGAAAAAGATTGGATAAAGCTTTACGTTGCTTTTCATTTAAAACAGTATAAATAAACCAATCGATTGGCCCGATAGCGATTTTTTTTATAGTTTTTAACAAGATATGCACCACCTTTTATGACTGGTTTAATTGTTTTTGTCCTTCTTTTTGCTGATTTGTATTTTTCTTAGCAGAAGTCTTGTTGGCTACTTTCTTCTTCGCTGCGTTACTTTTTGTTGCCGGCTTATGATTTGTCTGCTTGTTGTTTATGGTATTATTCTTTGTTGATTTGCTTTTCGCTGCCTTGGTTTTCGCTGTTTTACCGGTTACTTTGGCTTTTTTTGTTGCTGTTTTGTTTGTTGTTGCTGTTTTGTTTTTTGTTTGTTTGTTTTTCACTGTTTTAGTTTTTGTGTTTTTCCCTTTTACTACCTTGGCTTTTTTTCGATTCACTTTACGTTTTGGCTTCTTCGTAACACCCATTGCTTCCCGGTATTTTGCTACAATTTCCTCTGCATCACCGTCTGCAACAATTTGTCCTTTTTCTATCCAAATCGCACGTGTGCATATCTTTTCCACAAAACTCATACTATGGGAAACGATAATAACTGCCTTAGCAAGTTCCATCATATCTTGAATTCGTTCACTTGCTTTTTGTTTAAAGGCAATATCACCAGTGGCCAACGCCTCATCAATAATAAATATATCCGGTTGAAGAATGGCTGCGATGCTAAATCCTAGTCTAGAGCGCATTCCGCTTGAATAATTTTTAACGGGCTTATGAATAGCTTTACCGATTCCGGAAAATTCAACAATCGCATCATATTTCTTATCGACTCTTGCTTTAGGGATACCTAATAGCATCGCATTCAAATAAATATTATCGGCACCTGTAAGTTGTGGATTAAATCCTGTTCCATACCCTAACAGGGCGGATGTTTCACCTGCTACTTCAATACTTCCTTCATCAGGAGCATAAATACTGGTTAACACCTTACATAATGTGCTTTTTCCAGCTCCATTATGTCCGATAATACCTACAACTTCCCCTTCTTTTATTTCAAAGTTAAGGTTTTTTAATGCCCAAAATGTACCTGTATTTAATTTAAAGGAAACACCGACATTTTCTGCTTTAACAACGGTTTCTGTACCAATTGCGGTATCCGTTTTCTTTAGTTCTAAGCTACGACGTTTTTTCCTTTTAATAGGTGGTACTGTCGCACGATAGTTTTTAATAACTTCTTTTGGTTCACCGATTTCTCTTACTTTTCCTTTTTCTAACCAGATGAGTCGGTCACAGTGACGCTGGGCATAACCTAGGCTGTGGGTGACGATAATCACCATTTTAGCCTTTTCAACCAATGTTTTCATTTTCTCGGCTGCTTTACGACTGAAACGTGCATCTCCTGTATTTAATGCTTCATCTAAGATTAAAATTTCAGGATCCAAGTGAGACGCGACACTAAAACCTAATCTAGCGCGCATTCCACTGGAATAATATTTCATCGGTTGGTCGATAAATCCTTCTAAATCTGAGAACTCGTGGATGCTATCGATATACTGGTGAATTAAATCTTGATCAATTCCAAGCATCATCCCATTTAAATAGACGTTCTCTCTTCCGGTCAATTCGGGATTAAATCCCATACCAAAGGAGAATAGGGCTGTAACATTCCCATCTACTTTTAGTTCCCCACGATCATGTTGTAAAATGCCTGTAATCACCTTGCTAAGTGTTGTTTTACCAGCACCATTGGAGCCAATAATGCCAAGAATTTCCCCTTGATGCCCAGTAAAACTAATATCTTGTAAGGACCAAACCTTCTTTTTCTTCTTTTTCTTCCCCTTTCGCTTGAAAGAGCCGAGAACAAGTGATTTAAAGTCATCACGTTCTCGACTTGGGAAAGAAACGCCTATATTCTTTGCTTTAATAACATCTTTTTTAGAAGTTTGCATCTCTTAATAAACCCTCTTTTATATCCATATTTACGATTGAAATTAAGTTTCCCTTCTTACAGTGCTTTAATAATTTTATGTTCATGTTTACTGTAATGGTAAAGCATATAAGCACCTAGGATAATGGAAGCTACAAATATGATTCCCAATCCAACAAAATTCGGTGTTTGGTGATACATAAAAATATCACGGTAGGAAGTTACGATAATCGCAATTGGATTATAATCTGTTATCCAACTATATTCGTCAGGTAATCTTCCGCCTTCCCAAATAATTGGTGATGCGTAGAAGAAAAGTCTCATAATATGTGTTAATACATTATCAATATCACGAACAAATACCGTAATATACCCTAAAAATAATCCAATCGATAATAAGAAGCAAGTTTGGATTAGGATTAGCACTGGTAAATAAAGGATGTACCATGATGGCTTCACACCAAAGAACACTAAGAATAAAGCAATCACAATTAAACCAAATAAAAAGTTAAACAGTTGCGAGATAGTAAATGCAACTGGAAATATCGACTTCGGTAAATAGACTTGATTGATAATTGATTTATACCGCAGAATAGACTTAGCAGATGAATTAATTGTCGTACTAATCCAACGCCATACAACTAAACCAATAACTAGAAATACCGGGTAGTCCGGACCCCCACGTTGCAAAATAATAACAACTAGGAAATAGTACACAAGTACGTTTAATAGCGGATCTAAAAGCCACCAGAAATAACCTAAATAACTATTTCGATGTTCTGCTTTTAGTCCCGATTTCACAAGATAAAATAATAAATCTTTCCGTTTTAATAATTCTTGTAAATATGTTTTCATAAACAATCGACACCGCCTAATATCTTTCTTCATCAAGACTGTCTGTTAATCTTTTTTCCTCATAAAATAATATTTAATTAAGCTTTTCACTGATTTAAATGCATAGTTTGTAAAATACCATATACTTTTTAGCAAGCTTTGCTTTTCAATATGGCGATAGACATACCAATTTCTTTTTGCTGCCTTCCATTTATTACTAGAAATGGAGTTCTCAACTAGTCTATACTTTGCCAATGTTTCCGGCATACCGTATGCTAAATGACCATGTTTCATAATTGTTAACCAATACACATAATCCTGACGTGTACGGATGTTCATCATTTTTAAGTTTCCAATTTTCTCGCGGTCTAACATAACCGTTAAACAACCAATCACACATTGTTTCATCAATCCGTCATAATTAATTTCTTTCGGAACATCTGAAACGGCATTGGTCATTGTACCATCTTCCTTCATTCGTTCATAACGAGTAAAAGAAAATGCAATATCATTTTCTTGCATAAATTGAAGTTGTTTAGAAAGCTTCTCTTTTGTCCATAAATCATCACTATCTAAAAAGGCAATGTACCTACCTTTAGCGTGTTCCATCGCCGTATTTCGAGCGACAGCTGCACCGCTATTTTCTTCTAGCTGAATGAATTTAATTCTATCATCCTTTTTTTGATATTGGCGGATTATTTGAACGGTCTGATCTGTAGAACAATCATCTACAATAATCATTTCCCAGTATGGATATGTCTGCTCTAGTACCGATTCAATCGTTTGGCTAATAAACTTCTCCGCATTATACGCTGGTGTAATAACTGATATTAGCGTATTTTGTTTAAATGGTTTCTTCATTTTAGCACAATCCTTCTGTCATTTTAAAATTGTACTGTTTTCCTGTAGTAATTGTTGGTACCATTGAATTAACTTTTTTTCTTCAGATAACCAGTTTAATTCTTGTTGGACTGCCTGCTTTCCATTTTCCCCCATTTGACGTGCTTCTTCTGGATGATCCCGTAAATATCGGATAGCCTTCTCAACAGCTGATGAATCGTATGGGTCAACCGCAATACCACATTTATATTGGTCGATAAATCGTTCCCATACTGGAAAATTAGAGCAAATAATTGGTAATCCAGCATTCATATATTCAAAGAACTTCGTCAGTTCCTTTTTCATGTAGTGGTCTGTAGGTGGAAATAAGGCAACTCCTGCTAACCAGTTATGTTCTACATACATTGCTTCAATTGCTTCTTTTTCAATATATTGGTCAATTCCTTCAATCAATAGCTGTCCTGAACGATTTCCTGCAACAGAATACATTTCTTCTGCCAGGTCTGATGGGCATTTTCCAATAAATTGTACAGATAGGGATTCATCGATTTGCGGAAGCCTTGCATGAATGAGTGCCCCTCTATCTTCAGTTACATTACCAGTATACAATACGGCATTTTTTAATGGCTGATTCTTTCTATCATGCTTAAGAAATTTTTCATTGATTGTTGGGTAGTTTAAAATGCACTTTCCTGTTGGATATATATCTTTATAATATTTTTCCGCAAGACATAGTTCCATCTTTCGTGCAAATATATTTTCCATTGTTTTATACATTTTCGCAAAGACTTTTCGGAAAAATGGTGACATATACTCTTTCTGTAAAATACTCGTGACATAGTCTTCATGAATATCATATATCACCGTATTATTTTTCCTTTTTAATAACCAACCAATTGGTAATAACTCAGGATCATGAAAATGATAGACATCTGCTTTTAATTTCTTTGCCTTCCGATACAAATCAAATGTTCCAAACAACATTCGCTTGATACGATTTTTATATGTTTTTAAAGGAATATGTCGAATAGGTTTTTCCTTTTCCGTTGTTTCCTCATCTTGCTGAGCAATTAAGGTAACATCATATCCCGCACGCTTCAGCGAAAGACATTCCTTATGATATATTCTCGGATCACTTGGATGATGGACGGTTGTCAAATGGACGACCTTTTTCGGAATGGTCATGCTCTTTCATCTCCTGTGATTCGATTTATTTTATGTTTCATTACTTGTAAAAACACCTCTTCGTATTGTTCCACAATTCCATGTGCATCAAAATGTTGCGCACGCTCTTGTCCGCGATGCTTTATTTGCTCACGTTCTTCTTCATCTAATGACAAGATGTTCAACATTTCCTTTGCCAGTGATTCGGAATCACCGACTGGAATCAATCTTCCATATTTTCCGTCTTCCAAAACTTCTACTGCTCCAGGTTTACAGTTAGTAGCCACAACAGGAGTTCCTGCTGCTAAGGCTTCTGCTAACACATGTCCAAACCCTTCATGTATGGACGTTAAAACGAATAAATCGGCCTGTTTAAAATACATATAAGGATTTTGTTGAAAACCTAAGAAGAATACATCTCTCTCAATGGAAAGTTCTTTTGCCAACTGACGTAATTCTTGCTCTAATTTCCCTTCTCCAAGGATAAGGAGTTTTATGTTTGTATCCGTTTTTTCTTTTAAACGTGCAAAGCCTTTTAATAATGTTTGTTGGTCTTTGTCTTTTACAAGCCGACCAGCCGTAATGATTACCTGTGAACTATTTTGGAAAACAGCTGCGTGTTCCTCTGGCATTATTCCTGTTTCTATTTTTTTGTGAATGTTTTCCAAATCTACTGGGTTATAAATAACTTTAATTTTGTTTTCGTTAATCTTATACCGTTTTACAATATTTTCTTTTACCCCATTCGATAATGCAATTACTTTCGATGCAAAACGATATAACCTTCCATATGCGAATAGCTTTACATTTTCCTTTAGACTTCCCCCTAAATATGCTGCTTCTCTAACAATATTCTTTGCCTTTGTAAATGAAAAAAGTCTTGCTAAGATTGCTATTGTATTATAATTAGGGATTGTACTAAACACAATATCTGCTTGTTCTCTGCGAATCACTTTTGCTAAAGGAAATATAGCAGATCGTAATCGCTTTGTATTCAATTTAACTAATTTAATGTCTTTATTTAGGTGTTCTTCATAGTTTCCTTCATAATCTAAGGTAACTAAAACAGGCGTGAACTTCTCACGATTAATATTATTTAAAATATTCAACATCGTTCTCGCAGCTCCACCGGCACCTAATTGATATATAAAAAAGACAATTTTCACTTTCTTCATCGGTTTTTCAACCTTTCCCTTAACAAAAAACAACTTTCCAAAATAACATATACCTAATGGATTATACCATAGCATCATGAATAAATAAATTATCTGAAAAGTAGTGATTAGGAGTGATTTTTAGTTGAATGAGTGTAGTTGGTAGAGTAAAACAGACGGAGGATTTAAATCATATAGCGAGTTTTGGTGAATTTTGATAGGTGACTTCGTAACAAATACATCATAACGGTTTCAAGAATGGAAATTGGTGACCGAAAATGTGAAAAATACTTAAAAATGGATAGTGGGATTGAGATGGATGACAGATATCAAAAAACGGGCAACCAAAACTGCACGATCATTTCACAAATAAATGGATGCCCGATTTCACATTGGTTATTCTTTTCTTAATTTTTCTTCCATATAAATGCGTATATCTTCTTTTAAATCATTTCGATTTAATGCAAAATCAATCGTCGCTTTCACAAAGCCTAACTTATCTCCAATATCATAACGTTTCCCAACGAAATTATATGCTAACATGCGCTCCCGCTTATTTAATTCTTGCAAAGCATCTGTTAATTGTATTTCATTATCTTTTCCTGGTTCTAGATTTTCTAGTATCGAAAATATCTCTGGTGTTAAAATATACCGTCCCATAATGGCTAAATTAGATGGTGCTTGTTCCACTGGTGGCTTTTCAATGAGTGATTCGATTTCTCGAATTGGTGCGTTTTTATCTGAGTCATCGACAGGGTTAATAATTCCATATTTCGATACATCATGTTTTGGAACAGTGTGAACACCGATAACGGAAGATTCATATTCTTCATAGACGTTAACCAGCTGTTTTAAACATGGCTCTTCTGATACAACAATATCATCCCCTAGTAAAACAGCAAATGGTTCTTCACCAATAAAACTGTGGGCACAAAGAATAGCATGTCCTAATCCTTTTGGTTCTTTTTGTCTAATATAGTGAATATTCGCTAGGTTAGAGATTTCCTGGACCATTTCTAGTTGTTCTTTTTTTCCTTTTTGGGCTAGTTTTTCTTCTAATTCATAAGATGTATCAAAATGGTCTTCGATTGCTCGTTTTCCTCTTCCAGATATAATAATAATATCCTCTATACCAGTTCGAACCGCTTCTTCTACAATATATTGAATGGTTGGTTTGTCAACAATCGGTAACATTTCTTTTGGTTGCGCTTTTGTTGCTGGAAGAAAGCGAGTACCTAATCCAGCAGCCGGAATAATTGCTTTACGTACTTTCATTATGCAAATCCCCTTTATGCTTATTCAAACACTTACTTGTAATTTTATCACATGGGTTATATGTATCCAATTTTTTAATGTCTCTTGGGTTTATTAACATAAATGTTGAATGATTGTAATATATTTCACCATTAAATTACTATACAAGTTGTTCATATAGGGGTATATTGTTCTATAGAAATGAATTTTATTTTATAAAGGTGGAAAAATCATGAGCTTATATGAAAAACTACTTGCAAAAGAAGAAAAAATTGCTGTTATTGGATTAGGTTATGTCGGACTTCCTGTAGCAGTTGAATTTGCAAAGAAATATGATGTCATTGGCTTTGATATAAATGAAGAAAAATTAGATAAATACAGAAGTGGTATAGATGTTACCGATGAAGTAGGAGACGAAGCTATCCAACAAACAACCATGACATTTACTAGTGATGAAAAAGATTTACAGAAATGTAAATTCCATATTGTATCAGTACCTACCCCCATTAATTTGGATAAAACACCAAATCTTGCTCCGATTATTAATGCAAGTAAATCCATTGCTCGGAATTTAACAAAAGGATCGATTGTCGTATATGAGTCAACCGTTTACCCTGGTACAACAGAAGAAATCTGTATCCCCATCTTAGAAGAAGTATCTGGTTTAACATTTGGTGAAGACTTTAAAGTCGGCTATTCGCCTGAACGCATTAATCCAGGTGATAAAGTAAATACATTAACGAAAATTATAAAAGTTGTTTCCGGATCTGATGAGGAAGCATTACGGGAAGTATCGAGTATTTACGGTGCTATTATTGAAGCAGGAGTACATGAGGCAGAATCCATTAAGGTAGCAGAAGCATCGAAGGTTATTGAAAACTCCCAGCGTGATATTAACATTGCTTTCATGAATGAACTCGCCATGGTCTTTAATAAGATGGATATTGATACAAATGCTGTACTTGAGGCAGCTTCAACTAAATGGAATTTCTTAAAATTCACTCCAGGCTTAGTAGGTGGTCACTGTATCGGTGTAGACCCTTACTATTTCACGTATAAAGCAGAACAATTAGGGTATCATTCCCAAATTATACTTGCTGGAAGAAAAGTGAATGATGATATGGGAAAATACGTTGCAAAAAATGTAATTAAACAAATGATCCAAGCAAAACAAGAGCTCACCAATGCTAAAATCGGTGTCCTCGGACTTACCTTTAAAGAAAACGTAGCAGATGTCAGAAATACAAAAGTCACAGATATCATTACAGAGTTAGAAGATTATGGATTAGACGTACTTGTTCATGATCCAATTGCAGAAGCAGACACTGTTTATCGTGAGTATGGCATTGAACTTGTTGATGAAGCACAATTAAAAAATTTAGACTGTCTCGTCCTAGCAGTTCCTCATGATGTTTTCAAAGAGAAATATACACTAGATGTCGTTGACACACTGTACAAAAATGATAAAAAAGTATTAGTGGATATTCGCGGCATATTTGACAGACAACAAGCAGAGGAAATAGGTATCCAATATTGGAACCTATAAATAAAATGTACTTCCATTAGTGGAAGCTTTACAGCCAGTAAACCTTTGACAAACCCGATAAATGAATGAAAGCAGAACACTCTATTCAGTGTCCTGCTTTTTTTATTCATCATCTATTTGATGAGTGACCTTTCTTGCCTATTTCACATGTAGTTGGGCTCTGACAACAACGATGAACGACCGTTCTACTCAATTCCACACGCAATCGGGATCTGATAACAGTGATGAGCGACCTTTCTACTCAATCCCACACGCAATCGGGCTCTGACAACACCGATGAACGACCGTTCTACCCAATCCAGCATGCAATCGGGCTCTGATAACACCGATGAACGACCATTCTACTCAATCCCACACGCAATCGGGATCTGATAACACCGATGAGCGACCGTTCTCTCCAATCCCGCATGCAATCGGGATCTGATAACAACGATGAGCGACCAGTCTCTCCAATCCTACATGCAATCGGGATCTGACAACAGCGATGAACGACCATTCTACACAATTCCACACGCAATCGGGCTCTGACAACACCGATGAGCGACCTTTCTACTCAATCCCACACGCAATCGGGCTCTGACAGCAGCGATGAACGACCGTTCTACCCAATCCAGCATCCAATCGGGCTCTGATAACACCGATGAACGACCATTCTACTCAATCCCACACGCAATCAGGCTCTGACAACACCGATGAACGACCGTTCTACCCAATCCAGCATCCAATCGGGCTCTGACAACACCGATGAGCAACCGTTCTCTGAAAAATCAGTTCAAAATCGTACGTCATTGGCCAAATACCTCACTATCCACATAAAAAAACAGAGGAATTAATTATATTTAAATTCCCCTGCTTTCTTTTCCTCATATTTGGTTGACATTTGACTTTGTTCCACTTATAAAGCATTTTTGAAGCACATACACTATCATGATTCCCGTTATTACTACAAAGCCCCAACCTAACATTTGCTGTTCGATTTCCAAATAATTATTACAAATTTGCACGGGAGAATCGATATAGAACCAGCCCATCAAACCGAACATGGATAAATAATTCAGAAACACAAAGCTTCTCCCGATAATTGTTAATTTACGCCAACTATTTCTAAGCAAAATTCCGACGAGCGGAAGGCTAATGAATTTAAATAGTTCAATATGCCAAATGGTTAATGATTCGTCCATTGCTCTTGGGAACATCCAATATGTGGTAATAAAGATGACTAGAATGATCCCTGCTATTCCATTCGCATCCCATTTCAGGAAGTGATAAGGCCATCGTTCCAGCACCCATTCCCCAATCAGCCAGCCAGCTAGGATTAACAAAGGAAATTGAATCAGCATATGCACAAGCATGATTGACTCCATATAAGTTGTAATTGGAGGGATAATTAAAATGACGTACAACAAAATTCCAAGTTTTGTCTGTTTCATTAAAACTCACTCTCCCGCTTCTTTTTCTAATACGGATACAACTGTTTGTGCTGCTTCATCAACTTTTTCATAATCCATTACTTTCTCTAAATAACCTTTTCTATTTACTAAATAAAATGCTGAATTGTGCTGGAAATGTCCATTTCCTTCAGGGATTACGATGACACCGAACTTTTTCAGTAGATTATCTAATTCTGTTTGATTAGGAATTCTGGCCATTCGCCATGTCTCTCCATCACTGCCAAAGCTTTTTCGGTAATTTTCCAATACAGCTGGTTTATCGTGCTTTGTGTCAAAGCTAATACTTAAAAATACGATGTCTTCCCCAATATATTTCTCAGGAATTTGATCATAAACTTCTGCAAAATTCATTTCTAATACGGGACATACATCTGTACATGCCGTATAGAAAAAGGTGATGAGCACATATTTATCTTCAAATTCGCTAAAAGGATACACTCTTTCCTTGTTGTCCTCTAACATAACTCTAGGAAAAAGCGGTTTTTCCTGATGCAATTGATAGGTTCTAGCACTTTCTTCTGTAAAAGCATGAAATCCATCTGTTCCAAAATAAATGAGTAAAGAACCAAGAACAATCGCTAAGATAATTGCTACTACATTACGCCAGTTTTTTATCATAATAATCGCTTCCGATATTTCCTTTATTCCTTACAGATATATATCGAATAAAATGGATAACGAATATTGTAATAGCTATTACTACTAAAATCCCTGCTACTGCACCGAACTGTGCTGGACCCATCCATTCTGGTAAATGGGTTGCAAAGCGGCGTGGTGTACTGATAGCACCTGAGGTTAAGAATGAACCACTGACACCGATTAATCCGAACATATACATGAAAAATGCTGTTTTATCTACCATCGTTTCCTTCAAACCATTATCATTTTTGGCTAAGAAATACATGAATGAGAATGTCATCGCAATAACTCCTAGTCCCATATACATGTGGAAATGTCCTGGAACCCATTTCGTATTATGCATGACGTGGTTAACAACGATTGCAGAGTCAACAATTGCTGGGATTACACCAATGGTCCAACCAAGCATCGATAAATATGCGAGGCCAGAAGCCATATCCCATTTAATACCAGATTTATAGACAATCATTAATGCACCATAGGCCGTTACGACAAGTACAGGTAGTCCGTTTGCATAGGATAATACTTGCCCCATAATTAACATCCATCGTGGCATAACAGAGTCCATTAATAGATGGTGCGGATATACGAGAAGTGTAAAAAACGTTGACATCGTCCAAAAGACTAGGAACACACGACTGGAATTCCACGGTCTTTTCGTATAACGTGCTAGTAGTTCATACACAACAATTACACCCATATAAATCGTCGCATTTGCGAAAATATGTCCAAATGCATACGTTAAATTCTTCGCTAAGAGTGGATTAAATGTAAAAGCTGGATTAATCACATTGATGATATTCATAATTAATACAGTCGAACCGGAAAGCAGTGCTGTCGTATTGACAATCGTAACCATTGTACTTGCGACAACAGCAGGTGGTGGTGCGTCTTTTTCTGCCTTTTTCCCGATGATGACATCCCAGCCTAATCCTTTTCCAAGGCTACCATATTTCTTTATAATTGCCCGCCCACTATCGATAAATAATAATAGAAAACCAACACCCATTACTAGCATACCAATGAGGTAGAACAGTGCCCCAATTGTACCCCATGCGCTAGCTGATAACGCTGGTAGCGGATACAAAAATGTCCACGCTCCTGCATATTCAAATGAAAACGTACCAACCGTTACCATGACAGCAGCGATAATAAATAATACTAAATTTATCTTTAGTATTTTCTTAGATAATTCTACATAATGACTTAAAAAGTACCACATAATTGCTGTTGCTGCTAAGGCTGCAGCTCCGATCATGAATGTTCCATGAATCGTTAGAAATTGATAGAATGTTGCTGGCATTGCCTCTATCATGCCACCTTGAACTAACAGCATGATAATCCCAAAAATCATTCCTACTATAACTGTAAGGCCCGTTACAACCATTTGTGTAACTATTAAGTTATTTCGCGATTTTAATCGAACCATCATTTCGCTCATCATCTACACTCCCATCTTTATATTATTTGACCACTAGCTCTGCCACCATTTGATGGTGTGCTAATCCACAATATTCTAAACATAAAATTTCATATGTTCCTGGCTCATCAAATGTGATATACACTTTATTGGTATAATCTGGCATTGCTTGGGTCTGAGCGATTATCTCCATATCTTCATCATAAATTCCGAATCCATGGTTTACGTCCTGACTTGTTACATGAAACTCCACAGGCTCTCCAACTTTAAATTCTGTTTCTGTAATATTCCAGCCAAATTGAAAGGCTTCTACATCAACAATCGTTGGTTCCTCCCCTTCGCTATAAACAGGTTGATTGAAAGGTATTAAGCGAAGCGTGTACAATGAAACTCCAATAATAAGAATAACTAAAATAGCGCCATAAAATGTTCGTGCTTTGTACCACTTTTTCACAATTGGTTCATATTCTCTCTTCTCTTTTGATTTGATTGCGACTACTAAGAAAACAGCTGCGATTAACAACATAAACACAAGACTCGTTATCCAAGCCACCATTTGTACCATGGTTTAGCCTCCTTCATAAGTTTAAAATGGAAACTTTCCCATTCATTATATATTTCTTTCGATTTATATTTAGTGAGTTACATCACAATATCTGAATATTTATTTTATTATGATTTTCACCTTTGTTACCTTGTTAATAATGTAAAATAGGGAAAAAGAGGCTTTTTATTAGAATTGATGTTTGAAAGTGTTAAAAAAGGATCAGTTTTACTATCCTTTAGTAGATGTTTCAAAAAATAAAAAAATGTGAGTTCTAAAAAGACGTGTCAGAACTCACATAATTCATCAACCACACACCTACCAACCCACACAAAAAGTAGGAGATTTTTAGAAAACCCCCTGCTTTTTTCTTCATATTTCGTTGGCTTGAGATTCAGTTCCACTCATAAAAGTTATTCAAAGCACATGCATGTCTATCCATGCTGTAATAACCTAAACTCGTTCATGCAAACAAGTTTACGAACATTCCTTAACTTCCCCGATGTTTTTCCCTCTTAAATAAACCTTTTATAAAATCAAGGACAGGTCTTTTTCCATTTCTGACGAGACCAGCAATCTCGGCGATGATATGCAGCAATATAAGTACAAAAATAGTTATGATAAGGGATGTCGTAATACTTGCATTAGAGAAAACAATAGCTAATAAACCGAATAAGAAACTAAAACCATATAAAATAAGGACGGTTGCCCTGTGACTATATCCGGAGTGAATCATTCGATAATGAATGTGCTTGTTATCAGCCATTGCGATACTTTCTTTATTACGAATGCGGCGGATAATGGCAAGAAATGTGTCGAAAATGGGAACAGCAAGAACAATAACAGGGATGATAAAGCTGAATAGGGCAATATTTTTAAATAACCCAAGAATGGATACAACAGCAATCATAAATCCGAGAAAATTCGAGCCTGTATCACCCATATAAATTTTTGCGGGATAGAAATTATGATATAAAAAGCCAAGATTTGCACCGATTAACACAATACATAAAAACGCTGCAATCATTTGTGCATCGATAATCGCCATAATAAACATACTGATTAAGGCAATCGTTGTAACTCCTGTAGCTAAACCGTCCAACCCATCGATTAAATTAATGGCATTTGTTATACCGACAATCCACAGTACCGTAATGAGAACACTTGCAAAGCCAAGTTCTACGACACCGATAAAAGGTAAGGTGATTTTTTCAATAATCATTCCCGATGAAATTAAAAAAGATGCAGCAATCAGCTGACCTGTCAATTTAATGATGGGACGAATGGTATACTTATCATCCAACATTCCTGTAAGGACGATAACAAAGGAGCCAGCAATAATTTCTGGCATATGTTCATGTTCTGGCCATAGAAAAACAAGCCCTAACATAAATCCAAGATATATTGCTAGTCCACCTAATCTCGGAGTGACTTCCTTATGAATCTTCCGGTGATTCGGAAAGTCCACTGCTCGAATTTTAATGGCGAATTTCTTGACCGGATATGTTAATAAAAATGTTGATCCAAGTGCTATAAAAAACGCAATCAACATATCATTTATGTAATCCATATATATTCTCCTAAACAATGGTGACAAATATTATGTATAGTGGCTAATATTGTTCGTAATACAATTCACTAATCAGAAAAAAGTCAGTCTAATCTTACTCATAAAAATCATTCAAATTATATCAAATGATGGAATGAATTAGCAAATAATCGAGAAATTCCTCGAGAAAAGAGGATTTGATTAAATGAAACAACAGTCCGTGAAAAGTCATACAGCCAGTTAACCTGCGATAATAAATAGGGGGCATTAGAAGTAATTTGAATTTTTGTAAATTCTATTGAGGATGGCCCTTGACTATGGTAAAATAACGTGAACATTCTTTAAGGAAAATATGGGGAAGGAATGAATGTTGATGGCAGCTTATTTTTTCATGTTTGCAACGATTATCGCTGTTTTAGCTATTGCTTTTATATTTAAAATATATGCGGATAAAATAAAAGCCAATCCAGAGGGCATCAGTCAATACCAAACACGATTTTTCATTTGGGTTGCACTGAGTGAGGCATTCCCGATTTTACTTGTTGTATTAGGGATGATGAATCAGGAAAAAGTAGGAGAAGCTGGGGAACTTATGATTCCTGCACTGATTATTATCATATTTATGGCGTTTTCTCTCTTTTTCATCTTCCTGCAAACAATGGTTGATGTAAATGAAGATTTAAAGGAAAAATTCCGGACTTTTGCAATGATTGGTGTTTCACTTTCCATGTCCATTCCAATCATCTCTGGTGTCGGCCTACTATTAATGTTACCGTGATTAAAATACTAAAAAAAGACAAATGAAATCATCATTGGTTTCATTTGTCTTTTTTATGGATAGTTAGTGGCTTTAAGAACCCTTGCCATGAGAAAATTTTCGTCTATAATAGGATAAGGATTTAGATATCCCATATTTGATTGGAATTAATCGTTTTTATCAATTGGGACATGCTAATGCTATAAAAGGAAGTTTTCAAAAATGAATCTTTTATTTATGCATTTTTAACTACATTCCATTAAGATAGAACAGGACACGAAATTACATATTATGAGAGGGTTTAAATATGGAAAAACAACAAGAACCAAAAGCAGTCATCGTGATATTCGGAGCTACAGGGGATCTTGCGATGCGTAAGCTATTCCCTTCGATTTATAATTTATATTATAACGGACAAATTGATGAAAATGTTGCTGTCGTTGGTGCAGCTCGGAAACCGTGGGATAACGAGACTTTCCGCGAACATGTGAAGAAATCTTTAATGAACAAGGTGGATTCTGAAGAAGAGATTCCAGATTCCTTCTTATCGCGGTTCTTTTATGAGTCAGTGGATGTAACAGAACCGTCATCTTATCAAAATTTGCAGCATTTAATTACAACATTAGAAGAAACATATGAAACAGATGGAAACCGAATGTTCTATTTAGCAATGGCACCGGAGTTTTTCGGAACGATTGCCCAAAACCTACAGGCGTATGGGTTAAAAGATGGACAAGGTTGGACAAGGCTTGTCATTGAAAAACCTTTCGGACATGATTTACCATCCGCTCAAAAGCTAAATAATCAAGTTCGGGAAGCATTTGATGAGGAACAAATTTATCGGATTGACCATTACCTAGGCAAAGAAATGGTGCAAAATATTGAAGTAATCCGCTTTGCTAATGGGATATTCGGACATTTGTGGAACAACCAATATATTTCCAATATCCAAATTACCTCCAGCGAATCACTTGGTGTGGAAGAACGATTCCACTTTTATAATCAATCTGGGGCTGTACGTGACATGGTCCAAAATCATATGTTACAGATGTTAGCATTACTTGCCATGGAACCACCAATTAAGCTAGAGACAGATGAAGTTCGTTCAGAAAAAATTAAAGTCTTTCGTGCCATGCGCCCAATTAAACCAGAAAAGGTGGATCAATATTTCATCCGTGGCCAATATGGGGCTGGTGAAATTGATGGAAATCCTGTTAAAAGCTATCAAGAGGAACATGAAGCATTAGAAAGTTCTAATACAGAAACATTTGTCGCTGGAAAAATTTTAATTGATAATTACCGCTGGGCCGGTGTTCCTTTTTATATTCGAACTGGAAAACGAATGGCTGAAAAAGCAGCAAAAATTGTTGTGGAATTTAAAAATATGCCAATGAATTTATATTATGATGAAAAAGACTATCAACAACCAAACCTACTCGTTATTAATGTTCAGCCCGAAGAAGGGGTCACCCTACATCTGAACGCAAAGAGTAATCAACCTGGAATCCAGGCAGAACCAATCAAATTATCTTATTCCTATAATTGTAAGGAAAGAATAAGTGCTCCCGAAGCATACGAAAAATTATTATTAGACTGCATGCTTGGTGATGCAACGAATTTCACCCACTGGGATGAAGTTGCCCTATCTTGGAAATTCATCGACTCCATTATCGAAGGTTGGAAAATGCAAAAACCTGATTTTCCTAACTATAAAGCAGGATCAAAAGGACCTGAAGCCGCCAATCAACTATTGGAAAAAGACGGCTTCCATTGGTGGCCTATTAAAGATATTTAAAGAAATGAGCCTCTCTCCTACATTGGAGGGAAGCTCATTTTTAAATGATTGGGATGTTGGTCGCGAATCCCGATATATTCGCTTGAATCCCGATATATCCGCTTGAATCCCGATATATTCGTCTGAATACCGATATATCCGCTTGAATCCCGATATATCCGCTTGAATCCCGATATATCCGCTTGAATACCGATATATCCGCTTGAATACCGATATATCCGCTTGAATACCGATATATTTCCCTGAATACCGATATATCCGCCCGAATACCGATATATACGCTTGAATACCGATATATTCGCTTGAATCCCGATATATTCGCTTGAATACCGATATATTCGCTTGAATACCGATATATCCGCTTGAATCCCGATATATTCGTCTGAATACCGATATATTCGTCTGAATACCGATATATTCGTCTGAATACCGATATATTCGCTTGAATACCGATATATTCGCTTGAATCCCGATATATCCGCTTGAATCCCGATATATCCGCTTGAATCCCGATATATCCGCTTGAATCCCGATATATTCGTCTGAATCCCGATATATTCGTCTGAATCCCGATATATCCGCTTGAATCCCGATATATTGCTCCGAATCCCGATATCCGAGCCCGAATCCCGATATCCGAGCCCGAATCCCGATATATACATGGATCACCTCATTCTAGATTATTTGAACGCCATTTCCAATACTTCCTTCTAAAGTTGTTGAATTGTTTATCTGAAACTTTATTATTTTTAGGCGAGGGAGTATTCTGAGATAATATAGAGGAATGTATAACTTGAGGGTATTTCAATTTATAGTTAGTAATGAAAAATATTTCTACCAACAGATAGTCATTTACATCATAAAAATATCGAGGAGGTTAATCTTTAGAGTGATTTACCTCCTCGAACACTATAGACATGGATATCGTCCTTAATTCGTAATGTATTATTGGTTAGTAATAAAGTCCATTATTTCAACCATTCTGTATGGAATGATCCTTCTTTATCCAACCGTTCATAAGTGTGGGCACCGAAATAGTCACGTTGTGCTTGTAACAAATTAGCCGGTAATCTTTCGGAACGATAACTGTCATAATAAGATAATGCTGCGGTAAATCCTGGAACAGGGATCCCATTTTGAATGGCGATTGTGATTACTTTTCGTAAGGATGCTTGGTATTTCTCAACAATCCCTTTGAAATATGTGTCCAATAATAAGTTTGGTAACTCTGGGTCACGTTCATAGGCATCTTTTATCTTTTGTAAGAATGCTGCGCGAATTATACAACCACCACGGAAAATCATCGCAATGTTGCCGTAATCTAAATCCCAATCATACTCTTCAGATGCTGCTCGCATTTGGGCAAATCCTTGTGCATAGGAGCAAATTTTACTCATATACAAAGCTTCGCGGACCGCTTCAACAAACTCAGTTCGGTCTCCTTCAAATGGTATCACTTCGGGACCTGATAGCATTTTACTTGCAGAAATTCGCTCTTCTTTCATCGCAGAAATAAAGCGTGCGAAAACAGACTCTGTAATAATCGGAAGTGGAATCCCTAAGTTTAGGGCACTAATGCTTGTCCATTTCCCAGTTCCTTTTTGTCCTGCTTTATCTAAAATCACATCAATAATTGGTTTTCCAGTTTCATCATCTATTTTTGTGAAAATATCTGCTGTGATTTCAATTAAGTAACTATCTAATTCACCTTTATTCCATTCGCTGAACACTTCATGTAAATCCTTTGCATCCATGCCTAATACATGTTTCATAATAAAATACGCTTCAGAAATGAGCTGCATGTCACCATATTCGATTCCATTATGTACGGTTTTCACATAATGTCCTGCACCATCTGGGCCAATGTATGTTGTACATGGTTCACCGTCCACTTTAGCAGAAATTGCTTCTAACATTGGTTTCACAAGGGCATGTGCTTCTATTTGACCACCAGGCATTAAGGACGGGCCATATAGTGCTCCCTCTTCTCCACCAGAAACCCCTGTTCCGATAAAATGAATCCCTAATTCACTTAACTCTTTGTTACGGCGTCTCGTATCTTCAAAGTTTGCATTTCCACCGTCAATTAAAATATCGTCTTTTTCTAGATGTGGGATGAGTTGTTCAATCATGCCATCTGTCGGGGCTCCAGCTTTTACCATCAGCATGATTTTACGTGGTTTTTCCAGAGAATCGATAAACTCCTCGATACTATATGCTGCAACAACATTTTTATCTGTTGCTTCTTCCATCATTTGATCTGTTTTTTCACGGGAACGGTTATAAACAGCAACAGAAAAACCTTTTGACTCCATATTAAATGCTAGGTTTTTCCCCATTACTGCAAGACCGATTACACCTATTTGTTGTTTTGTCATTCTAATATTCGTCCTTTCCAAAGTATGTTCCTATTATGTATCATTTTGCTTTGAATAACCATCGAAAATGACTTGTCTTGCACATTATAACAAGAAAAAATTGATTTAGGAAATATGGGAGATATTAGATTTATGAGGATTCAGCCAAGATGTCCGCTTGCGGCTGAGGAGGAATGGGTTGAGTCCGGGGGATCTACGTTTGGAACCCCGCGATCTGCGATTACACCCCTGGGGTGTGCGCTTGGTGCCTTGCAATCTGCGGTTACATCTGCGCTGAACCTCCGTGGTGTGTGTGCCAATCCCTGGGACGTGCGCTGAACCTCCGTGGTGTGTGTTCCAATCCATGAGATGTGCGCTCTTGTACATGTTTATACAGGACTTTTTTCATGGGGCTTGGTAAACTAAATATAGAAACAGTGCTTGCTATTAGGGAAGGGGAAATAATTATGGAAAATATTATGGTCGTACCAATCGATGATTCTACATTTTCTCATGATGCATTACGATTTGCACTAACACTTGCGAAGGATACAAAATCGAAAATTATCATTCTAAATGTGCAACCAAATATGCAAACTGCAAATGTACAGCGATTCTTTAATAAGGATGAAATTACCGCATATGCACATGAATTAGGGAAGGAAGTTTTAGATAAAACAGAAGACATAACTAAAGACACTTCTGTTCCAATCGAAAAAGTCATCCGAATTGGTTCTCCTAAACAAGAAATTTGTGATTTAGCTCGTGAACAAAATGCCCGTTGTATTGTGATGGGTTCAAGAGGTAGAGGCTTTATCAAAGGAGCGGTTCTTGGTAGTGTTAGTTATGGTGTATTACAAGTTGCACCATGCCCTGTAACAATCGTTCCTTGATGAGCTTATCAATAACAAATTAAAAAACTCCTACCTGTCATATGCCAGGTAGGAGTTTCTTCTTATGCTTCTTTTTTCTTTTTATTTCTTCTTGTTAACTTAGCTGTTAGGTCGTCAAAATACGTATAAACGACCGGGATGAGTAAGAGCGTGAAAATACTGGAGACAGCAAGCCCAAAAATAATAGTGATAGCTAATGGTTGCTGCATTTCTGCTCCTTCTCCTAAGGCTAGACCAACTGGAATCATTCCGACAATCGTTGTTAAGGTTGTCATCAAGATTGGACGTAATCTGTTCTTACCTGCTTCAATAATTGCCTCATATCGCTCGATTCCTCGCCGCCTTAAAATATTAATATAGTCAACAAGAACAATTGAGTTGTTTACAACAATCCCAGCAAGCATGATAATTCCAATGAATCCTGGAATACTTAGTGGGATATTCGTAATAAATAATCCACCTAACACACCAACAATCATCGTTGGCATAGAGAACATAATGATAAATGGAAATAGGAAGTTTTCAAATTGAATGGCCATCACTGCATACACAAGAAAGATAGAGAATACTAAAGCGAGCGCCAAATCTGTAAATGATTTAGCCATATCTTCTGCCTGACCTCCCATGGAATAGCTATACCCTTCTGGAAAGCTTTTTTCCATTTCGGTAAGGACCTTCTCCACATCTTGGACAACACTTCCTAAATCACGATCCACAATATCACTTGTAATATTCATTTGTGGTTGTTGATTTTCACGAAGTAAGGAAACAGGGCCTTGCATTTCCTTGAATTCAACTACTTCCTCTAAAGGAAAAGATGTTCCCTCTTGATTTGTTATTTTCATATCTTGTAAATCATGAATAGTGCTGCGTTCATTTTCTGGATAAAGTAATGTTACATCCATTTCCTGGCCATCTTCACGGTATTTCGTTGCGATTTGACCTGTAAATTGCATTTGCACTTGCCCGAGTACATCATCTTGTGATAATCCGTGTAATGCTGCCTTTTCTTTATCAACGGTAATTTGCATTTGCGGTACTGCCTCAGATGCCGCTGTTTCTGGGTTATGAATTCCCTCTACCTCAGAAATTCCATGAGCAATATCTTCTGACAGATCTCGTAATACATCATGTTCTGGTCCGTTTATTTGAATAGCAATCGGTTCCCCCATACTCATGTCTTGACTTTCACTAACACGAATATCTGCACCGACAATATCTTTTACATCTTCATTGATTTCTTTTACGATTTCAGTTGTTGTTTTTTCTCTTTCAGCAGATGGCACCAGTTGCATCATGAAGGATGCGGTATTTCCACTAGATCCCATTGTCGCCATTCCACCTGAACCAACATTGACATAGTTAGTTTCAATATCCTTTTCATATTTTTCAAGTTTTTCATGGACTTCGTCAACAATAGATTGTGTATATTCTAATGAACTTCCTGCCGATGTTTCTACACGAACTTCCATTTGGCCTTCATCTGCTTGAGGGATAAATTCAGCACCAATAAATGGAATTAATGCTAAACTCCCGACAATTGCTAGAATCGTAACAAAAACAGTTGTTTTTCGGTATTTCAAAACCTTTTTTAGTGCATTTCCATAACCATTGTTTAAGCGTTCTATAAAGCGATTAAACCAATATCTTCTGCCATGGTCCTCCATTGCTTTGGCAAGTAATTTCGATGATAACATTGGCACAAGTGTAACAGCCACAACAAGTGATGCGATTAATGAAAAGGAAACTGTCAAAGCAAGTGGTGTAAATAAATCAGATGCGATTCCTTCCACATATACAATTGGTAAAAATACAACCAATGTCGTAGTTGTCGAAGCAATAACCGCTGGTGCAAGCTCTGACGCACCTTTTGTAGCTGATTCAAATAGACTGTAGCCACGTTGACGGTAACTATAAATATTTTCCAAAATAACGATGGAGCTATCTACCATCATTCCAAGTCCAAGCGCCAATCCACCTAATGTTAAAATATTTAGTGTCTGACCAGTAAAATACATCAGAGCAAATGTGGATATAACGGCAATTGGAATAGAGAGACCAATAACAATAGTTGCTCGTATACTCTTTAAAAATAAGAGTAGAACAAAGACAGAGATGATTCCTCCAATTAAGATATTTTTCACGACTGAGTCAATCGATAGTTTAATAAATTCAGATGTATCAATCACAACATCTAAATTCGCATCTTTTGGAAGTTTCTCGTTCATTTCATCTATACCTTCAAGGACCTGATCGGCAACTTTCACTGTGTTGGCATCTGTCTTTTTCATAATGGATAAGACGACTGCCGACTCACCGTTCACTAATGTTTCCGATGTCGCTTCTTTATAGGTATCTTTTACTTCGGCAATATCTTCTACATGGATGGTTGATCCTTGTGGTGTTTGGATAACTGTATCCTTAATATCATTTAATGATTCATATTCTCCTACAACACGAAGCTGTAAATCTTTATTTCCTTTTTCAACCGTCCCAACGGATGCCGATTGATTCTGGCTATTTAATGCCTGCATGACTAACTGTGAATTTACACCATATTGTTGTAATTTCGCTTGATCTAAAATAAGCTGAATTTCACGTTCTTTTGCACCTTCAATCGTGACAGATGCTACTCCTTCTTGTCTTTCAAAAAATGGAACAAGTTGATTCTCTGCCAGTTCTGTCATCACTGCAGCATCTTTACCTGTTAAACTAAGCCAAACAACAGGCATTTGGTCCGGACTAAACCGCATAATATTCGGGTCACCAGCTGTTTCTGGTAACATTCCCTTCACCTGGTCAACTCGCTCTCTAACATCAAGCAATGCTTGGTCTAAATCAACCCCATTGTTGAACATCATAAGGACTAATGATGATCCTGCTTGTGATTGCGATTGGATGGTATTAATCCCTTCAACAGAACTAATCGATGATTCAATCGGTTGACTGATTAAATTCTCTACTTCCTGTGGTGCAGCATCCTCATATGTCGTCGCCACAACAGCTACTGGTAAATCAATTTTGGGAAATAAGTCAATGACTAAACTACGTGCAGATACAACCCCTAGCGCGACGATGGCAAGAACAATCATAATGACGCCGACAGGTCTTTTGACAGATGTATTAACGATTTTCAAAATTTATTCCCCACTTTCCTCTACCACATTTATCTTGCTACCATCCATAAGGGTTAGTTGGCCATTTACAATGACTTGATCCCCTTTTTTGATTTTTCCTTTAATAGCAGTTTGATCTGATTGTGTTTCTTCTATATCTACCGTAACTTTCTTTGCTTTATCATCTTTTGCAATATAAACAAATGTTTCGCCACCTTCTTCAACAATGGCACTTGTTGGAACTTGGATGGCATCTTTGACACGTTTCATCGGAACAATTGCTTTTACAACTTCACCTGCTAATATTTCGTCCTCTTCATTTTCTATTGTTCCTTCAACAGGATATAATCCAGTATCATCTGGAACTGTTCCAATTGATGTAATACTTAATTTCCCCTTTTCATCGTCATAATAGACATCTAGCGTGTCATCTTTTTTAAATAAAGCTTGATATTGTCCTGTTACAGAAAAATGCACTTTTAATGTATCTACATCTGCAATATAAGCAACAGGTTCTTCCGCGGGTAACATCTCACCTTCACTTGCTGAAAAATTAATGAATCTTCCATCTTTCGAGGCACGGATGGTTTGATTTCCTGCAGGTGTTTTCACAACAAACAGTTTATCATTCTTTTTTACTTCTTCCCCTTCTTCTCGTTCAATGGAATCTATTTCTCCTGGCATTTCTAGCACGATTGGTGCACTTGATTTCGGCTGTGTTCGACCATAGACAGTATTTTTTACTGTCAAATCTTTTTTCGTTACTTCTTGAACTTCAACAAGTATTGTTCTATCTTCCTCTTTGTCATCACCTGTTTTCTCTTCTTCTCCGGAACAAGCTGCCAATGTAAAAATCACTACAAAAGCAAGTAAACTATAAATTACCTTTTTCATTTTACACTCTCCATTTCTTTCATTTGTCTGTTTTCCTTTTTTAAAAATTGATATGTATCTATCTATCTTCCGCAGGTTTTTAAAAATCATTCAATCTCTTATTCTAACCCTATTAAATCAATTTCAACGGTCTTTGCTAGTTTTTCACAATAAGGAATGAGTTCTGGAATTTGTTGAAAATGAACAAGCAAGCCTTGAATCATTACTTCTGACGATTCTTCCTTTACTATTTCTTTCTGTAATGCTTCCCATACTTCCTTTAAGTGATTCAGTTGTTTTTCTGAAAGGGAAAGGCGATTTATTTCCAAATATATTTGTTCCATGATAGACATTGGTTCAAATTGGAAATTACCGTTCACTGATAAGGCTGTTACAAGTGCAGGCTCCTCTTTAGTAATCATTCCATTTACCAAGTCATCCATTCTTCTAATAAGAAATGCTCCTGCTTGAACAAAATCAAACTCCACATCTTCTGTTAATAACCAATTAATATATCCAGATAATAGTCCTTCAAATTGAATTACAATATCCAGCAAAAAAGGTTCTATTTGATCTTCATATATACTTTCTAAATGACTACAAATCCAATGAAATTTTTCCTTTTTTATATGTTGAATGAGTGTTTCCATCTGTTCACCAATCAAAATACTTTCATGAAAATAAGTTAAAATAAAATTTCGGTACTTAGAAATATATTCAAACAAAACAGTCGTCTGTTTAGCCAGACTTTCCCTAGGAGATCCTGTTTCCCTATCTACTTGAACAAGCTGATTGGCCAATTTTTCATGAAAATATTGAAAAGCTGTAACAATAAACTTTTCTTTGGACTGAAAATATAAGTAAAAAGATCCTTTTGACATGTTTGCTTCATCTGTAATCTCTTGGATGGATGTCGCATGGTATCCTTTTATCGAAAATAAGGATAAACCTGCTTCCATCAATTGTATTTTTTTCTCATTCATATTCTTCACCTTTTATCACCATTAACTGGTTGTACGGCCCCCACTGATTGATGCTCCTCTTTATATACGATTAAGTCATCCTTTTTGTTTCATATTTAATTATTTAATATGTACTTAAGCATATTTTTACACTACTTAATCAGTATATGAATAACCAGTCAGTCATATGATTTGATATGGTAAGAATACATGAAAAAGAATGAACAAGCAAGAAGATAAACCTAACTTTTTCACTATAGACGGATATGGGTAATTTATGTGTGTAGTTATTTCTAAATAAAGGAGCGCGATGCAATTCGGCAACGATTTGATAAAAAAAGAGAGCATATCAGCATGCCCTCTCTTAACAGAATAAACTATATGAATAATGATTTATTCATTATCATTATTTTTATTCCTATTGTCTTCATTTGTATTATTGTTTTCACCCGTATTGTCTTCGTCTAAGATACCGCCATCATCGCGGCCCATGTCTTCTTCTTGGCGATCCATGTCTCCATTATTCTCATCTACGTTCCCATTGTTCCCGTTGTTCCCATTGTTCCCATCGTCGCCCCCATTATCATCAATGATATTACCATTATCTTCATTCAGGGGTGCATTATCTTCCTCTGGTGCATCATCATTATTATTATCTGTTGTTGCACACGCTGCAAATAATGTCACAATTAGAAAAGGAACTAATAGACGAATTAACCATTTATTTTTCATATGTATCCCTCCTTTAAAATGTTTTACAGTTTTTAGCATGTCCTTTTTTTATAATCTCATGCGATTTAAACAAAAATTATTTAACGTATTTGTATGAACCTTCAATCAGAGGGAGTTTAACAACCAGTTAACCACGTTCTATAATCAATAACAATGCTCATCCCCGATTTATTTTGTTCAAAGCCCGATATATTGCTCCGAATCCCGATATATTGCTCTGAATCCCGATATATATGCTCGAATCCCGATATATTGCTCTGAATCCCGATATCTGTGCCCGAAGCCCGATATATTGCTCTGAATCCCGATATATTGCTCTGAATCCCGATATATTGCTCGAATCCCGATATATTGCTCGAAGCCCGATATATTGCTCTGAATCCCGATATATATGCTCGAATCCCGATATACTGCTCTGAATCCCGATATCTGTGCTCGAAGCCCGATATATTGCTCCGAATCCCGATATATTGCTCTGAATCCCGATATCTTGCTCCGAAACCCGATATGTGCGCTGGAATCCCGATATCTGTGCTCGAATACCGATATCTGTGCTGGAATCCCGATATATCCGCTCGAATCCCGATATATTCGCCACAATCCCGATATATATGCTCGAAGCCCGATAACCACGCCCAAAAGTGATATAAAAAAGCGACCCCCGGATTAGGAGGTCGCTTATCTTTATTTTATTGCAAACATGATTTCTGCTTCACATGCTGTTTTCCCATTGACTGTTGCAATTCCTTTTCCTTTTCCAATTGGACCTTTCATGCGAAGTATCTCTACTTCTAATTTCAATTGGTCACCAGGTCTTACTTGATGTTTAAAACGGCATTTATCAATTCCAGCCAGAAAGCCTAATTTGCCTTTATTTTCTTCCATATGTAACATAGCAATTGCTCCAACTTGGGCAAGTGCTTCAACAATAAGTACCCCAGGCATTACGGCATATTCTGGAAAATGGCCTTGGAAAAATGGTTCATTTGCGGTAACATTTTTTAACCCTACTACACGTTTTCCTTCTTCCATCTCTAATACTTTATCAACAAGTAAAAAAGGATAGCGATGTGGAATAACTTCCTTTATTTGTTCAATGTCCATTTTTAACTCGACTCCTTTCTCGTCTTTTTTCATTCAGCTTTGTTATTTGCAATACAATTTTTCACCCAAGAAAAGGGGAAATTTAGTATCACCAGATAGATAAAAAGCTTGCATTAGCCAATACAAGCTTATTCGTCATTTATATTATTTTTCCTTTTTTACAATATCAATAACATGTTGCCATGTTTCTATTTTTAAGGCATCTTTTGGATTGCCATCACCGAGTACACCATAACCGATCATGAGACCAACAATTAATACGACAAAAGCTAGCAATAAAATAATAATCAAACGAAGCCAAATTGGTATCATTCGAAGACGTGGCTTCTTTGTCTTACGTTTTGCTACCTTTTTTTCTTGTTTTTCCTTTTTACGTGTTGATTCTTTCGCAGACTGCTCCTTCTTCTTAGTTGCTCTTCTTTGTTCTTGCTTTGTCTGCTTTTCTGTTGATGTTTTTTCTAATTGCTTTGTTCCCATGGCAAACTTCGCCTCTTTCTTTCCATCATCATGCCATATTTATGTGTTGGCTCCAATGATTTCACATAGCATAACATATCGTATTATATCATAAAAGGAGGTTAAAAGGGAATGACCATTCTTTTTTACTAAATAATTTCACATGTGAAAATCAATATATTTGATGGCTTAAAAATATCTGTAACCGTAATCATATCACTATATTTAATTTATTCTGGCTAAAAGTGATTTATACATGGTTATCGAATTTGATTCACAAGACCCATCATTTGATCTGCCATTGTAATGGTACGTGCATTCATTTGGTAGGAGCGTTGGGTCATCATTAGATCTGTCATTTGTTTCGCCACATCCACATTAGCTTGTTCTAGGGCACGGCTTTGTACTAAGTTCATATCTGAATCTACTTCTTGAATAATCTCTTCTAACGAGTGGCCTAGTTCATCTACATTTGGTATAGCGAAAAAATTATTTCCTTTTGCTTCGAATAAATGTGGGCGAATGGCTCTTACAACCGTTAGCCGGTCTACATATTGTTCTTCACCTTTTCGTGTCACATAGATGGCACCGTTCGGACGGATCGATATGTCTTCAAAGCCATCTTCCAATTCAATTGGACCTGTTAAACCTGTTACCGCATGACCATCTTTCGTAACGAGCCTAAGGATGGATGCGTTTTCTGTTGGATGTAAATAAAAAGCTCCGTCCCTTGTGAAATGTGTTTCCGTAATTCCTTGATTATTTACTTGAATTGGATAATAGTAGTCCTCTTCAAGCAAAACAGTATCTAATACCCGATCTGTTTCTTTTATGGAACCAATAGATAAATCGGAATGGGTTGTTCCTATTTTAGCCCCAGAACCAATTCGGATACCGTCTGGTGTTAATCTTCCTTCCGCATTTCTAGGCGCTGTCATATTATTCATTTGTTGAAATAATAATGAGGAGAACTCTGCTTGACGACTTTTATAACCGGTTGTTTGGCTATTTGCTAAATTATGGCCAATGATATCTAGCTTTTGCTGGAGTTGATTCATTGTAACTGCTGCTTCTGTCATAATTCGTGTCATCTATTTCACCTCATTCTTTTCATTTGATATAAAATATATTAAGCCCTGATTAACCAATTCTTCCAATATCATTTACTGCTTTTCCCATGCTTTCATCATAGGCCTTTAAAACACGTTGATTTGTTTCAAATGCACGATATGCTTCCATCATTTGTGTCATGGCCTGCAAACTATCGACATTGGATCGTTCTAGGAAACCTTGCTTTACATGAAATGTAGCTTCGTTTGGAATAGGGTTGGATTCCCCGTTCAACAAGCCATTCCCTTCCTTCTCCAAGTCATGCACATTTTCAACATAACGGATATCCAGTAAAGTGGATTGATCAGCTGTCTGTAAAAGCCCTTCATCTGTGACCGAAAAGTCTAATCCATTTGTAAATGTCGGATTTCCATCTTCCCCCAGAACATAATATCCTTCTGAAGTGACTAAAAACCCATCACCATCTACCGTAAAGTTCCCATTTCTTGTTAAACGAACTTCTCCAGCCTCATTTTGAACAGCAAAAAAGAAACCACCTGCATCATCTGGAATTTCTTGTTGAACAAGTGCCAGATCTGTATCCATACCTGTTTCCCGGAGTGCCCCTTCTGAAAAATCGGTTACAAACTCTTGGGCATAGACACCTGTAAAGAGTCCCCCGATTGGCCTCTTAGTAGGAATGTTCGCACCATATTTAATCGGATGCTTTGTATTTATTTCATTCATTAACATTTCCGAAAAGGCACGAAATGTTGTTTGGTCCGCTTTATATCCTGGAGTATTTGCATTTGCAATATTATTAGACAATGCTTCTTGATGTCTTTGTTGTGCAATCATTCCACTTGCTACCGTATATAAGCCCTTAAACATAGCAGTTAATCCTCCTGTTCAGTTAAGAATTCAGATTGACTAGATATGCTTCTTATTGATACACATTCATATTCTTAAATAATCTTCTTACGCTCGATTTTGTCAATATTAGCTAGCATCATCCCTGTACCTTTTGCGACACAATTTTTTGGTTCCTCAGCAAGTAGTACTGGTACTTTTAATTGTTCTGCAAGCAATTGATCGATTCCATGGAGTAATGCACCACCACCAGTTAAAATAACACCTCGATCAATGATATCTGCTGATAATTCTGGTGGAGTTTTCTCTAGAACTGACTTTGCAGCTTGAACCACAAGTGAAATGGACTCTCGTAATGATTCTTCGATTTCCTTAGAATGAACAGTAATCGTTCTTGGTAAACCAGTTACTAAATCACGTCCACGAATATCCAAGCTTTCATTCCGACCATCTGGAAATACTGTGGCAACATTTATCTTAATATCTTCTGCAGTACGTTCTCCAATTAATAAATTATATTTCTTTTTAATATATTGCAGAATATCAAGATCAATGGTGTCACCACCCATTTTAATTGATTCAGATGTCACAATATCCCCCATAGATAAAACCGCTACATCTGTCGTTCCTCCACCGATATCAACGACCATGTTTCCGCTTGGTTGGAAGATTTCCATCCCTGCACCAATAGCTGCAACTTTTGGCTCTTCTTCCAGATAAACCTTCTTACCACCAGATTTTTGGGCTGCTTCTTTAATGGCCTTTTGTTCTACTTTCGTAATATTTGTTGGACAACAAATCAACATTCTCGGTTTAGATAAGAAACCACGAACATTTATTTTATCGATAAAATGTTTTAACATTGCTTCTGTTACATCAAAATCAGCAATTACACCATTTTTCAATGGACGAATTGCTTCAATATTTCCTGGAGTACGACCGACCATACGGCGTGCCTCTTCCCCAACTTCCAGTACTTTTCCAGTCGTCCGGTCCATCGCTACGACTGCTGGCTCATTTAATACAATTCCTTTTCCTTTCAGATGAATCAACACATTGGCCGTTCCAAGGTCAATTCCAATATCTCGCGAAAACATTTGATTGGTTCCTCCTAAATTTATACTCTTTTCACCTGTAAATACACACGGGTAACTATTATCATATTTTACCACAAAACGAAAGATTTAAGTGCATATTTAGAAGAATATTTGGGGAATTTGTCACATTTTATGTTTTACTTAAACTTTTTCATAACAAATTTTCTTTAGAACATGTAAAAAACACCCACCAACATCGATGGGTGTCCCGTCTTTTAAAAGACATGTCTATATAAAAAAGCTTTTTCGTACACTCTTTTTGTAAACCCTCTTTTGAAAATATATTGTAAAGAACTACGCCTATTGCCACCTCCTATTTTCAGTAAATGTAATTAATGTGTAGCATCTAGCTCTCGATTCTCTTCTGATTGAAGCTTATATTTCTTCCGGGTCGCCTCACCTCCTCTTAGATGTCGAATTGATTTGTGATACTCAAGAATTTCTTTCACTTTCGTTGCAAGTTCTGGATTTATTTCTGGTAGGCGTTCCGTTAAATCTTTGTGAACCGTGCTTTTTGAAACACCAAATTCTTTCGCTATCTTCCGGACTGTTTTTCTTGTTTCTAAAAAATACAATCCGATTCGAAGCGTTCTTTCTTTGATGTAATCGTGCACACCGTTCTCCTCCCTATGATGTAATAGAAATTCCGAGGTGCGGAGCGAGATAAGGTTATCTGAGATCCTTCAATAAATGAACCTCAGATTTTTTTCTCTTTTTCCAAAAGTCACAGTGGCAACCTTCTTCTTTAGGAGCAACGCTTCTTCTAGTAATTTTATACCAATCGTTTCCCGTCAATTGACATGCAACAATAAACGTAAATAAACATGTAATAAATGCCATTATGGAGAGTATGTAATTCAGAAATAATAAGGATTGTTCATCATATAGCCACACCAGTCGTTCACCTCAGATCGTGTTAGTGCTTACATGGTTTGTAATATTTTATTATTGTAAAATGTGAATTATGAATAAATTTTACATTTTCTATGGAAAGCTAACTATACTTTGAAATATATGCATAAATGATTCTAATGGTTAAAAAGAGAAAATGTATTATTTGCATAAAGTGAAACTTCAATCAGTGGGAGTTTTTTTCTTCTCCCACTGATTGTTAGTTGAACGAATCGGGCCTTTACTGGCTGTTGATCCTCCACTTATAATTTTTCGGTATCTCGAATTCTTGATGTGGAGGTCTTACAGCCAGTTAATCTGCGGTAAAGTGAAACTTCAATCAGTGGGAGTTTTTTCTTCTCCCACTGATTGTTAGTTGAACGAATCGGGCCTTTACTGGCTGTTGATATTCCACTTATAATTCTTAGGGTTTCGAATTCTTGATGTGGAGATCTTACAGCCAGTTAATCTGCGGCAAAAAAAATACCTGAACCATATACTATGATTCAGGAAGTAAGATGAACCTATCAATTAACTTTAAAATTTTATTCGTTATCCTTTTCATCATCTGATTTTTTGTCATCATTTAACGGATTATCATTTTGCTTATCATCGGATTCTGCATTTTTATCAGATGCTTCATCGTTTTCAGACTCTTCATCCTCATCCTCAGATGGTTTTTCATCTGATTTTTCCTCATTTGAATCACCTTGAGGATCTTCATCTTCATTTACGGACTGATCGGACTCTTCTTTAGAAGGTTCTTCAGAAGGTTCTTCTGCTCCTTCAACAGGCTTTTCTTCTTTTACTTCAATTTTACTTACTGGTTGATTAAAATACTTTTCTGGATTCACTTGTTGATCGTTTTTCCGTAATTCAAAATGAACGTGAACACCATTGTCCTTTCCGAATAGGTTCTTCCCTGCAGTTCCTAATACATCTCCCTGCTTTACTTTGTCCCCAGCTTTGACATCGACCTCACCTAAACTTGCATAATATGTCATTACTTCATCTCCATGCTCTAAAGAAACGACATTTCCAAGTAGTGGGTCCTCCTTAATCTCTGCTACAGTTCCACTTAAAGATGCTAATACATCAAATGCGTCATCATCTTCTGTTCTAAGGTCAATTCCTGTACTTTGATAGTAGCGGCTGTTATGAAAAACGAGTGCATCTAAGCGTTCCTCTTTCTCTGCATCATAGTCATAGAATTTTGTAACGACTTGTGCTTTAACATCTTCTTTTACTGGCATTTGAATGACTTCATCTTGGTCCATAACTGGTACTGCATCTTCATCATGCATGTTCGGCTCATATAAGTCACCTTTTGCAGGATCTTCTGCTGCCTCTTCTTTATTTGTACTTTGAAACCAGATAACACCAGATAACAGAAGTGCAGCAACACCAAGATAAATAGCCGGGAAAAACCATTTTTTACGATACAGGTTACTCCATTTATTTTTTGGAGTACCTTTATTTTCTTCTTTCATCCTTATCACCTCAGCAATCATTCTGTTCAGAAAACTTATAATCTATACCTCTTTCATAGATTTTTTTACGATTTTCATAAGTTTATGCTAAAAATGAGGTGACTTGACGAAATACATCGTTTGCTTTCAGTGGAATAAGCGTTCAAGCCCCGAATACAGCATCTAAAATCCCAAACATTTTATTAGTTGGCAGGCTTTTTACGAAATACCACTGCCCAACTTACCCATGTAATAAAGGCCAATATAAGCATATAAATAATGGATCCATATGGTACAAGGGATACGACAAAGTGAATGACTGTAAAGACACCAACCACAAACATAAGTAAGAAGTAGAGGATGGTCATTCCACCTTGTGAAGCACTTTCCATTTTCTTACTGAATGGATAATCTACTTTTGTTATTATTTTATAGCAAGAGAGTGTATATAAAATGGCTGTAATTCCTATGATAATTAAGTCTAAAATAATGTGATAAGAGAAAATAAAGACAAATATGATAGACAATAATAGATAAATCGGAAAAAACAATTGTACTAGAAATGCTTTTAATGTGGCACTATATAGTCGCTTTGGATTTTCTGAAGGGGTTACATGAAAAATCCATGCACCATTATATCTCTCCGAATACTGTAGCATATGAACAACCGTACTTATAATAATTAAAGAAAAATAAATAAAGAAATATTGCTTGGTTTCCCCAAGTCCTTGGAAACCACCTTCTTCCATTTGATTAAACATAAAGATAAATGGAAACACAATCGCCAAACCTAATGATGGATAAACGCGAAGTTTAAAATCCCTTTCTCTACGAATTAATGAAGAAGCAAATTTAAAATAAGCACGTTCCTCCTTTGACCTACAACATACCTTTTCTGCTAATGCTGTCCATCTGCTTTTCTTTTTACGAGTAATAGAGACATTCATTAACTTCTTTAGATTTTGTTCAAAGCTTGGCATTAATCGGTAATACAGATAAATTGCTATAATTGGAACGATAACAGTGAAAAGCGCCATGATGGAAATTCCGGGTGAATGATGATGATTGAATAACAATTCAAATGGAGCACCAAACCACATCGGCGGGATGAATACATGCCACCATTCAAAGGTATATACCAAATCCATCTCAACTACATTAAACATTCTCGCTACAATCTGATAACCAATGAAAATACCAATTGCCATGAAGATTTGCACATAATTAATGATATCTTTTAACTTCTCTCCATTGAAAAGATGTAGAATAACCATGTAAATCATCGCTGTCAACGCAATTATAAATAGTAATGCCATAAACATTTCAAACAAAAACAACAAAAGAATGAGCGGACCATGTTGTGCCAGCATCACCACAGATGGAATAGCAATAAAACTTCCAGTCATCAAAAACATATAAATAAATACGTGCATCATTTTTGCTGCACTAATCGTTCTTGCATCAACAGGTTTTGTATGTAAAATCACCTTGTCTCGAACATCTAGTAATACAGCTGAAAAATCAGAAATCATTGCTGTCATCAAAATGAAGAAAGCAATTCCAAAGATGATGCTCATTTGAAACATATACGCATCACCAAAGAATAAAAAAGGGACGATGAGTAGACTATATAACACATAAATACCGAGCATTTTTAAAAATTGATTTCCTTCTTTAGGCTTCGTTCCATTGGCCTGAAACACCGTGGGAATCCTACGCTGATCCATCGTGAGCTTGACCTCTAAGATACTACGCATTGCTTGATAATCCACCTGAAAAAAGCGGAAAAACCCCTGAAAAAAATCTAATACCTGTAGAATCCGCAACTCCTTCATTTCTGCTCCTCTCCCATTACAAGATTCACCATATTTTCTGCTGTCTCCTGATGGGATTCAAACCCTGTTAATTGATTGAATATTGCTTCTAGAGATCCCTTTTCACTACTGTTCTTTAATTCATCAAAACTTCCATCTGCGGCAATTTCACCATCTACAAGTAGCACAATTCGATTACTTATTTTCTCAACAACGTCCATAATATGTGAGGAATAAAAAATCGTCTTCCCCCTTGCGGCAAGTTCTGCCAATAAATCTTTAATAATCATCACGCTATTGGCATCTAATCCACTCAATGGTTCGTCAAGGAAAATTAAATCTGGATCATGCAGTAAACTAGCAACAATTAACACCCGCTGACGCATTCCTTTAGAATAAGAGGAAATACGCTCATAGAAAGCCGACTCCATCCCTAGTTCTGTCATAAGTGCCAATGCTTTATTCTCTGCTTGTTTCCGGTCCATCCCATACATTTCTCCGACAAATGTCAAATATTCAGACGCCGTTAACATATCATAAACTTCCGCGTTTTCCGGTACATAACCAATTTTACGTTTATAATCAACATTACCGATTTCAATCTTCTTTCCAAACACCTCTACCGTTCCTTCATATCCTTCCAATAAACCAAGAATGATTTTTAATGTTGTACTTTTTCCAGCACCATTCGGACCAATATAACCAATAATTTGCCCACGATAGACATCCAAGTTAATTCTTTTTAATACCTGATTATCTAAAAAACGCATCTTTACATCTTGTAAACGAAGTACTCTTTCCATATTCGTATTCACAGATAATTCCTCCCATTATACACATTTTATTTTTCATATTATGAAGAAACTAGCTTGATTTGTAGTATGAAATATTCTTGAAATAAGGAATTGACTATGATGCTTTTTTATTTTGCCAAAAATTTCCTTCTTCCCTTATTTTCTCTTACTATATGTACGTGTACATAATGGAAATTGTTTCAAAAAACGCATTGGTGTTGGTTTAAGTGGAGAATTCTATGACAACCTTTCAAACTGTATAACCTAAAAAGCACCTGTATTCTTCATACAGGTACTTTCTTGAGTGAAAAGAGGGGATAAAGATGCCTTAATCCGTAGTAGTGGAATAATACTCATTAGAAGCATATGCTTTAGCTTATATCATGACTAACCACTGACGGTTTCCATGATAGAGCTTACGAATATACAAAATGGTGACCGGTCATAGGGGGACTTTACCTACCCGGTCACCATAATTTTATTTTTTCGTTACAAGTGTAGGAGCTGTTTCTTCCAGCGAGCTTATATCGACATCCTGATAATAATGTTTTACAATATCCTCATATGTTTTTCCTTCCTTTGCCATGCCATTAGCACCATATTGACTCATACCAACACCATGGCCGAATCCTTTTGTTTTAAAAATGAGATAATCCCCTTTTTGAGTGACGGTAAAATCATTGGAACGGAGATTTAATTGTTCCCGTACCTTCCGACCGCTAAAAGTTTCACCACCGATAGTTAATGCTTTTACACGATTACTATTTGTTCGTGTGATTTCTAACGGAATTTGTGTGCTGGATGCTAAGGAAACACCCAATTGTTTTCCCACTTCTTGAAGGGAGAGTGTTTGTTGATCAAGAAATTTAGGTGATTCTTTATCCCACGGGCTTTTCACACTTCGTAAATAAGGATGTTCATTATCCCAATAATCCTCAGAATTCTCTGTGTACCCATTACTTGTTGAAAAATAGGCAGGAAAAATCGGTGCTTGATTATAGGTTAAAATTTTCCCCTTTGTTGCTTGAACAGCCTCCTGTACCTTCTCCATTTTAGAACGGTAGTTTTTCCCCCATCTTTCCCGTAATTCCGTATCATCACTATACACTTGATCTGCCGTTGTATCTGTCACATCTGGCCCTTTTGTTTTCCCTTGGTGTAGCATTTGATTTACTATATATGTTCTAGCTGCTAAAGATTGTGCTTTCAATGCCTCTAATTCAAACTCCGCTGGCATTTCATTTGCTACGACACGGGAAACATATGTCTCAAGTGGAATATCCTCTATTTTATCTGTTTGGTTACGCATGACAGAAACTGTAACTGCTTCCCCCTCATCATTCATAGAGGTTGGCTCCTTATTTTCTGGCTGGGCTTTTTCCACCGAATCTACCACCTCTTTCTTTGATGCAGAAGGGACAACAATTAAGGTTGGTAACACCAACATCATCAGGAGCAAGCAAGTAAAAATAAATAAAAATGGTTTTCCAAAGGGATGTCGTTGATTCTGTGTTTTCATGATTGTTTTTTGCTTGTTTTGTTGAAGGTTCTTCTTTTGTAAGATTTTTTGCTTTATTTTCCAGTTTTTATTATGTTTTGTGTTCCATGACTTTTTCAAACGCTTCCCTCCCTATTTCCAGTTTTTTCCTATGTTAGGACAGGCTTTCTAGTACCCTTACTATTAAACATATACAAAAAAGAAATTTAATAGAACCAAATTAAAAAACATCCCAAAATATTTTTGAGATGTTTTCCATCACTTTTTCATACCAATTGTTACCTTTGGTGTATGTTGTTCTTGCTTTTTATAGAGATGACAGGCAACAAAGTGATTCTGTTCAATTTCTTGCCATGTTGGTTTCTCTATTTTGCAAATATCCATTGCAACTGGACAGCGTGTTCGAAACACACATCCACTTGGCGGATCAATGGGACTTGGTAATTCTCCCTCTAAAATGATTCTTTCCCTCTTCTCTTCCATATCCGGGTCTGGAATCGGAATAGCGGATAATAAAGCTTTTGTATATGGGTGTAATGGATTATCGTATAATGCATTACTTGCCGTCAACTCTACTAAATTTCCTAAATACATGACCCCTATTCGGTCAGAAATATGTTTTACCATCGATAAATCATGGGCAATAAATAGAAATGTTAATCCCTTTTCCTTTTGTAAGTTTTTTAATAGGTTGACGACTTGTGCCTGGACAGAAACATCCAGAGCAGAAATTGGCTCATCTGCAATAATGAACTCTGGGTCTAGTGCTAATGCACGGGCAATCCCAATCCGTTGTCTCTGTCCTCCACTAAATTCATGTGGATATCGATTGGCATGATCTCGGTTCAGCCCGACTTCTTCTAGTAATTCAAAAACTTTATCATTTTGTTCTTGTTTATACCGATATAATTGATGAACTTCCATCGGTTCTGCGATAATCTCACGAACAGTTAAGCGAGGATTCAAAGAAGCATATGGATCTTGAAAAATCATTTGCATTTGACGATGGAAAGATGTTTTTTCCTCTTTTTTTAATTGATGTACGTCTTTATCATTAAAAATAACTTCTCCGGCTGTTTTATGATATAATCCCATAATTGTCCGTCCAATCGTCGACTTCCCACATCCAGATTCTCCAACCAAGCCAAAAGTTTCTCCTTGATAGACATGGAAGGTAACATCGTCTACTGCTTTTAAGTATCTGTCTTTCCCAAGATTAAAATACTTTTTCAACTGACGAACTTGTAACATTTTTCCATTCAAATGCCATCCCCTCCTATCCCACTTCTCCTTTTACAGCACTCCTGGTTCGATGTCGAGTCTTTTTTTCTTTGTGTCTAATGTTGCATTTACCCCAAGTGGTATCGAATAATGGGGGAAACAATGCCCAGTATCCAATCCCATCATCGCCGGTTTATCCAATGGACTTAAATAATGTGAAAAAACCTCTTTTAATTGATTCATATCCTCTATTCCATCAAAATGACCAAGAACCATTCCACTCATCTCATCTAGTTTTCCTGCATATTTTAATTGATTAAGCATGGAATCAATTTTATAGATTGGTTCGCCAGTATCTTCAAGAAAAACGATTTTTCCCTTCATATCTATCTCATAGGGGGTTCCAATCGTGCTTACAAGAACGGATAAATTCCCACCTACCAATTGTCCATTCGCCTTTCCTTCATGTATCATCGTTAACGTAGAAATGGCTTCCGAATAAATTATTTCCCTTGGAGAAAACAGTTGGTATTGTAAGAAAAACGCAGAAAAGTAATCAAACTCCTCTTTCGCAATGTCAGAAACAACCATTGGTCCATGAAAGGTAACCAGGTTTGCTTGTTGGTGTATAGCTGTATGTAGATAGGTAATATCACTATATCCTATAATGATCTTCGGATTTCGTTTGATTAAATCGTAATCAAGTTTATCTACAATACGTCCTGATCCATATCCACCACGTGTACAAAAAATTGCTTTTATTTCTGGATCTCGAATCATTTCATGAAAATCTTCGACACGCTCTTCATCCGTTCCTGCTAAATATCCATACTTTTTCGTAACATGTTTTCCTAATTTCACATTTAATGATAAACTTTCAAAAAAATACAGAGCCTTCATCAGTTCCTCTTCTTTTATCGCTCCTGCTGGCGAAATAACACCAACAGTGTCCCCACTATGTATGCGATTTGGTAAAATCATTTATGTACCTCCTAATTATTTATATGATTGTTTAATTGAAAGAATGAGATTGTCTGTCAATCGATGAAAGACAATCTCACACTATTACCTAGTTTTTGTCGGCATATTTTAAATCTAGATACCCAACTGGGTGACGAAGAATACCTGTCACACCATCTGCTTCTAATGATACGATATTATAATAGCGAATTGGAATAGCAATCATTTCTTCGGCAAGTAATTTTTCCGCTTTGTGTAAATACTCCCAACGCTTTTCTTCATCTACTTCTGTTTTTCCTTTTTCAATTAGTTCATCGTATTCTTCATTCGAAAAGCCAGTTCGGTTCATATATGAATCGGTTATAAAGCTTTCTAAGAAGTTCACCGGATCACTATAATCATTAATAAAGGAACTACGTGAAAATTGTAATTCTAAATTCTTTTGGGCTTCTGAAAAAACATTCCATTCCTGATTTTCCAATGTCACTTCTATTTCTAAGTTCTCTTTTAACATATTTTGTACCGTTTCTGCTACTGCTTTATTGGTGTCACTCGTATTGTATGACAAAATAACAGGAGGCAGTTCATCGTAGCCTTCCTCTTTCATTCCTTCTTCTAATAATTGTTTTGCTTGATCAGGGTCAAATGAAACAAGCTTTTCATCTCCATCTCGGAAGTCTTTCCCATCTGGGCCAGTAAATCCTGGTGAAACAAAGGCATACGCTGGTTTGACACCATTTTTTACAACATATTCTGCAATATCATCTCGATTGATTGCGTAAGAGAAAGCTTGACGGATTTTCTTATTTTGAAAAGGTTCTTCTGTTACGTTGAAACGATAAAATTCAAGGCCACCTTGTTCTCCAATATACACATTATCCCCATCAATTAGTTCATCTGATAACTCAGCAGGGATACTTGCTAAATCTAAATCACCGCTTGAAAACATTTGATATTGTGTATTATCATCATTCACCATCGCCCAGTGAACTTGATCTAATTGAACAGCATCGTGATCCCAGTATTCTTCATTTTTTATGAAGACCATTTCTTCTTCATGTTTCCATGATACTAGAGCAAATGGCCCATTACCAACAAAAGTATCTGCTTCTGCATGCCATTTTGGGTTCTCTTCTGCAATTTTTTGATTAATTGGGAAAAAGGCAGGATTTGTTAATACGTCTAAAAAGAAACCTGTTGGCGCATTTAAGACAACTTCCAACGTTTTCTCATCAACTGCTTTTACTTTCACATCATCACGAGAACCTTCTCCACTATTATACGCCTCTGCCCCTTCAATAAAATATGCTAAAAAAGCTGCTTCTGAAGCTGTATCAGGATCTAACATATGTTTCCAAGCATAAACAAAGTCCCCCGCAACGACGGGATCACCATTAGACCATTTCGCATCATCACGGATATGGAAAGTATATGTTTTTCCATCTTCTGAGATATCCCATTTTTCTGCAGTAGCTGCTTGTGCAACGGAATCTTCATCTAATCGAGTAAGTCCTTCCATTAAATTATTTAATGGCGTCCAAGAAACAGAATCAAAACCGATAGAAGGATCAAATGATTTCGGTTCTGTTCCATTATTGACATAGAGAACTTTTTCGCCCGCTTCCGCTTTATCCCCTTCTTCCTTTTGTTCCTTTGTTTCATCTGTTTGTCCTTTGTTCTCATTCTCATCTGAAGGATCTGCATCTTGTGTGGTTGTACATGCACCTAAAACAGTAGCTAAAACGACAGTAAACAAGATGAATGCCCACTTCTTCATTTCATTTCCCCCTTTTATTTGGCAACTTCTGCCAAGGTTTGCTTTGCCCGTTCATCTTGCAGCCAACAGTTTACTTCATGAGATTTTGTAAGCTTCGTATGAACAGGAAATACTTTATTACACACTTCCATTGCATAAGGACATCTCGCTGTAAACGGACATCCTTTAGGAGGTGAGAATAAATCTGGTGGTGTACCTTCAATTGGTTCTAAAGTTTCCCCTTCAAGATCCAACCGTGGCACAGAATGTAATAATCCTTTTGTATATGGATGTTGTGGATGATAAAAAATATCTCGCTTTGTTCCGGTTTCAACGATTTTCCCAGCATACATTACAGCAATACGGTCAGCTATTTTGGCAACAACACCTAAATCATGGGTAATTAATATAATCGAGATACCTGTTTTTTCTTGAATTCGTTCAAATAATTCCAAAATCTGCGCTTGAATCGTTACATCTAAAGCGGTCGTTGGTTCATCCGCAATTAATAATTCAGGCTCACATATTAAGGCCATAGCTATAACAATTCGCTGACGCATTCCCCCACTAAACTGATGTGGATACTGCTTGAAACGCTCCATCGCATTTGGAATCTCTACTATTTCCATCATTTCTAATGCTTTTTCTTTTGCATTCTGTCTCGATATATTTTTATGATGTTGGCGCAATCCCTCTGTTAGTTGTGTTCCGATTGTGAGCGTTGGATTTAATGCTGTCATTGGATCTTGGAAAATCATCGATATATCGACACCACGAATCGAACGCATCTTCTTCTCAGATACTTTCGTTAAATCTGTTCCTTTAAAAAGGATTTGTCCTTTTGTAATTTTCCCAGGTGGGTTGGGAATAAGGCGCATAATGGCATTGGATGTGACACTTTTTCCACAACCAGACTCCCCAACAATGGCCAATGTTTCTCTCTTTTTTAAATGAAGATGAACACCACGAACTGCTTTTACTGTCCCACCATATGTTGAAAATGTTACATGAAGATCTTTCACCTGTAGAATATTGTCTTTACCCACTCCTACACCTACTTTCTTAATTTCGGATCAAGTGCGTCTTGTAAGCCATCTCCCAATACATTAAATGCGAACATTGTAAATGATATGAAAAATGCGGGGAAGAACAATGTCCACCAATGTCCAGAAAGAATGGCCCCTAAAGAATCATTGGCCATAACACCCCAACTAGCATATGGTGCTTGGATTCCTAATCCTAAGAAACTTAAAAATGCCTCAGCGAATATGGCTGAAGGGACAGTTAATGTCATCTGAACAATAATTGGTCCCATTGTATTTGGTAATAAATGTTTTCGAATAATTCGTGATGCCTTTGTCCCATAAGACTCTGAGGCTAATACAAATTCGAAGTTTTTAATTTGTAATACTTGGCCTCTTACAATTCGCGCCATTCCCACCCATCCTGTCACCGTTAATGCGACAATAATGGTGGTTAAGCTTGGCCCTAATACAACAAGTAACAGAATGACAACAAGTAAATATGGTAAACCATATAAAATCTCGATAATTCGCATCATCACGCTGTCTGTCTTTCCTCCTTTAAATCCAGAAATACCTCCATAGACAATTCCAATGACAACATCAATTAATGCTGCCATTAAACCGACAAATAAAGAAATACGTGCACCAAACCATGTCCGAGTAAACACATCACGTCCTAATGAATCTGTACCAAACCAATGTTCTTTCGATGGGGGTTGGTATTGATTCGGTAAATCAGCCTGGTTGACTTCATAAGGAGAAAAAACAGGACCCAATATTGCCATAACACCTAATAACATAAGAAAAACAAGGCCAAGCATTGCCAATTTATTTTTCAATAAACGACGCCACGCATCTTGCCAATAAGAAAGAGATGGTCTTTGAACGATTTCTGATTCTGTTTTATCTTGTCTTTTCTTAGTAAACCATTCATCCGGAATATTAGATGGTATGATTGTCTCTGTATTTTTTAATTCCTTCACTTTAATCCCCATCCTTCCCATGTAGTTTAATACGTGGGTCTAATATTCCATATGCAATATCCACTAAAAATAGCATGATGATTAAAAAGGCACTATAGAAAACAGTTGTCCCCATAATGACTGGATAATCTCTATGATTAATACTTTCTACAAAATACTTGCCCATCCCAGGTATAGCGAAAATTTTCTCAATAACAAATGTACCTGTTAATATACCAGCTAATAATGTTCCCATAATTGTAATAACTGGCATCAAAGCGTTTCTAAGGGCATGTTTAAAAATAATCTTCCATGGGGATAACCCTTTTGCACGAGCCATTTTTATATAATCCTGTGTGAGAACATCCAGCATGGTTGACCTTGTAAGTCTCGCAATAATTGCCATTGGTCCTGTCGCAAGTGCAATGATTGGTAGAACCATATACTCCGGACCTTGCCATGTTGCAACTGGAAACCATTCTCTATCAACCGCTAATTTCTGGATTAAAAGGGTTGCTAAAATAAAATTTGGAATAGAAATTCCTAATACAGCAACCCCCATTGCTAAATAGTCCATGATTCTGTTATGCCGTAATGCTGCTAAAATCCCTAAAATAATTCCTGAAATAACAGCAACGATAATTGTTACAATCCCTAACTCGAACGAGATTGGAAATCCTCTACCTAACAAATCATTAACTCCTTGATTTGGTTGTGAAATCGATGGACCGAAATCAAAAGTGAGGATTGATTTTATGTATAATAAATATTGAATATGATACGGTTTATCTAAGTTATAATGTCTTTCCAAGTTGGCTTGCACGGTCTCATTGGAAGACTGTTCACTATTAAATGGTGATCCTGGAATGGTAACCATCAATACAAATGTTAGTGTCACAATAATCCACAACGTAATGACCATAATGAGCAATCTTTTTAAGATATATCGAAGCATCTTCTCCAACCCCTATGGTTATCATTATTTTGATAAAATATCTTCACTTTAATTGTATTCTTAATTTTCAATAAATATAACCATTCGTATAAAATTAGGATGGGGTTGGTAATATACTGAAGCTTTTTGCATATTATAGAAAAAACGTTTTAACAGATGTACTAAAATTTGGGGAGATTTATATAAGGGAAGGGATTTGTCTAGGGTAGGATAGATCCAATTTGTTTTCATTCATCAGAAGAACATGATTATGTCCGGAATTGTGTGTAAAATGATAACTTTATAATGGTTATCGCTACAGAAATATACTCCGCTTTCCGCGGGCGGCTGCTGAGCCTCCTCGAGCTACGCTCTGCGGGGTCTCAGCGAGGCCTTTTTTCCCGCAGGAGTCTACGTATATTTCTTTCGCTCATGTTACTTGGTCCATTTAATATTTACACAATTATTCGGACATGACCTCAGAAACGTTTCAAAACAACCATCAAATTACGACATTTTAGACAAAGATAACTAATCGTGACCATTTCTTGCTTTATTTTAAAAAACAGGAACGATTAGAGCCTATTCATGACCACAACCTGCCTTTTTTACACAAAACAGGAATGAATAGACCCTATTCGTGACCAAAACCTGCATTTTTACACAAAACAGGAATGAATAGACCCTATTCGTGACCAAAACTTACATTATTCCACAAATTCAGGAACGATTAACTACTACTTATAATCAAATGAAGTTTAAAAAAAAGAAGGCAATATATATAATCGCCTTCTTCTTGTCTTCTCATTTTTTATTGTAATTCAGCAGCAATGGAGTCAGTAGTTATTGATGGTGAAATGGATTTAATTACTTTTTCTTTTTCATCATCCACACGAGTAATATCTGCACCAAGTGCTGCAAGTTTTTCAACAAAATCGACATAGCCACGGTCAAGATGTTTTAATTCTGTAACACGTGTATAGTTTTCTGCGACTAGACCAGCTAATATTAATGCTGCAGCAGCACGTAAATCTGTTGCGGCCACTTCTGCACCTTGTAATTTCACTGGTCCTTCAATAATTACACTACGCCCTTCTATTTTTATCTTTGCGTTCATTCTACGGAATTCTTCGACATGCATGAAGCGGTTTTCAAATACAGTTTCTGTAATAACGCTTGTTCCTTCTGCACAGAGCATTAATGCCATCATCTGAGATTGCATATCTGTTGGGAATCCTGGGTATGGTAATGTTTTAATATCTGTTGATTTTAACTCTTTTGTACCAATAACGTGAATGCCGTTTTCCTTTTCATAAACTGTAACACCCATCTCACGTAGTTTCGCAATGACTGGTCGTAGGTGTTCACTCATGGCGTTTTTCACAAATACATCTCCACCGGTGATTGCCGCAGCAACCATGAATGTTCCTGCTTCAATCCTATCTGGTATGACATTGTGCTCTGTACCGTGAAGTTCTTCTACACCCTCAATACGAATGGTTTCTGTACCCGCACCAACAATATTAGCGCCCATTTTATTTAGAAAGTTTGCCAAATCTACAATTTCTGGCTCTTTGGCACAGTTTTCAATAATGGTTTGACCTTCAGCTAAAGTAGCTGCCATTAATATATTTTCAGTAGCACCAACACTTGGCATGTCTAAATATATTTTGGCTCCTTTTAAGCGGCCGTTTGACCTTGCCTCTACAAACCCATTTCCTACATGGATTTCTGCACCCATTGCTTCAAATCCTTTTAAATGTAGATCAATTGGGCGAGAGCCAATCGCACAACCACCTGGCATTGCTACTTTCGCATGGCCGTATCGAGACAATAATGGTCCGAGCACAAGGACAGAAGCACGCATTTGACGTACATATTCAAATGGAGCTTCTGTTAACATACGTTTCGTTGCATCCACTTTTACTGTATTATCCGCAAATTCGACATCTGCATTTAAATTTCTTAACACTTCATTTATAGTAAATACATCAGCTAATACAGGAACATCATGAATAACACTTGTTCCTTTACTAGGTAATATGCTTGCTGCGATAACAGGTAATACTGCGTTTTTTGCACCTTCTACTTTGACAGTACCTTTTAATACTTTTCCACCTTTTACAATGATCTTTTCCATATGTCAAGTCTCCTTCAGATCCAGTTTCACTATATTAATATTCAAAATTGATATTAGGTGTTCCAATTACAATTTTCAATTCTCAGATATACACTTTTTTAGTATTTCTAAATAACTCATGTCCAAACATGTTGTTTTTAAGATAAGTTTTTAAAAGTCATTTTGTTCTCATTTTGCATAAAGTTGATTGACAAAATTCAACACATTTTCCCAATAACTACATTCTTTCAAACAGAAAAAAGGGACTATATTTTATATAGTCATTCTTCTTTTATTTCATCACCATGGAAATATTTTTTGAACTCATTAAAAAAACAATCATTTTACATTATAGCACCATTCATCACCGGCATACAAGCATATTATCTTTTATTATGCATATGTAACACAATAGTTAAATTTTATTCAAGAAATAGAAAAAAATGTTATTAAATCTTAACAGTACAGAAGGAAATTACGCAATTTATGACAAAAAAAGGCAAAAAACTGGATAGAAAACAGACCTGCTTAATTAAAAAGAAATGTTAGATCACTAGACCATTGCAAAAACTCAAGGAAGAAACGACTGACTCCTGCTCCAATGGCAATCGCTATAAATAAAAGGAAAATACGTGCTTCCAGAGCTTTCCCTTTTCGAATTAATGGATCGAATTTTACCGATTGCATCGCCTTCCAAGTTAGGAAAATAAAAATTAAATGGGAAATCATACTTATTATTGCTGTTTGTCCGATTGAAAACATTTATATTTTTCCACCTTCTTTAGATTATTACTTATTGTTACTTTGCCATTATTAGAGATAATTGTCAAAGATTTATCCCAACTACAAATTTCATTTTATTAATGAATACAAAGATTATAGACATGAAAATATTGTAGTTTTTCAAGACTAAAGTCTTAATCATGTAACATGGATAAATTAATTGTCAAAATAAATTAGGATATATTTCCTTATTTCCAGGGAAATATCGACAAAAATAATTATTACTTTAAATAAAGCGTGAATTTTATCGGTCGATTTTTATTTTCTACAAAAATCCACTTTTCAAAGAAGCATGCACACTTTCCTTGAATTTATTCTACCGATCTCATAGTGAAGATTCACTTTGTTAAACATAAATGAATCTCCATTCATTGAAAATCCTCAATGACCACTTACAATTCCTGGTTTCTCTTTAATTTTTTAAGCGAGGGTCTTGTTGTAGCAAGTGAATCGGCGACAAAAAACCCATGACAAATGTCATGGGTAATGTATCATTATTTTTGAGCCACTTTTAATCTGTTCATTGCTCGTTTGAGTGCTAATTCAGCCCGTTGAAAATCCACATGATCCTGTTTAGATTGCAGGCGGTCTTCAGCACGATTCTTTGCTTTTTGTGCTCGGTCAACATCGATATCTGATGATTTTTCTGCAGATTGCGCAAGAATGGTTACTTTATCAGGACGAACCTCGACAAAACCACCATTAACGGCAATATATTCTGTATTATTATCACGTTTTAATCGCACATCACCAATAGTAAGTGGTGCCACTAATGGAATATGCTCTGGCAGAATACCGATCTCCCCGTTTTCCGCCTTGCAGACAACCATTTCAAAATTGTCTTCCAAAACTGGGCCATCAGGAGTAACAACACTCACATCTAGTGTTTTCAATGAAACCCCTCCTTAGACAGGCAAGGACCAGAAGAGTTCTTCCGTTCTTCTGGATAAAGCAATCGGTTCTAGGAATGGACCAATTACCATCTCTGCCTTATGTCAAAGTTATTGTTGCATTTCTTTTGCTTTTTCAACTACTTCTTCAATACGACCAACAAGACGGAACGCATCCTCAGGTAAATCATCATACTTACCTTCAAGAATTTCTTTAAAACCTTGTACTGTTTCCTTTACAGGCACATATGATCCTGGTTGTCCTGTAAATTGTTCAGCAACGTGGAAATTCTGAGATAAGAAGAATTGAATACGACGTGCACGTGCAACGGTTTGTTTATCTTCATCTGAAAGCTCATCCATACCAAGGATAGCAATGATATCTTGAAGTTCACGGTAACGTTGTAATGTACGTTGAACAGCTGTTGCTACTTCATAGTGTTCTTCACCAACGACTTCTGGGTCAAGTGCACGTGAGCTAGACTCTAGTGGGTCCACAGCTGGATAAATCCCTTGCTCAGATAATTTACGGTCAAGGTTTGTTGTCGCATCTAAGTGTGCGAATGTTGTTGCTGGTGCCGGGTCAGTATAGTCATCCGCTGGCACGTAAATAGCCTGAATAGATGTTACAGAACCTTTGTTTGTTGATGTAATACGTTCTTGTAATTGACCCATTTCTGTTGCTAGTGTTGGTTGGTAACCAACCGCAGATGGCATACGACCTAATAGTGCCGATACCTCTGAACCAGCTTGTGTGAAACGGAAAATATTATCAATGAATAAGAGCACGTCTTGACCCTCTTCATCACGGAAGTATTCAGCCATTGTTAAACCTGTTAAAGCTACACGCATACGTGCACCTGGTGGTTCGTTCATTTGACCAAATACCATTGCTGTTTTAGCAATAACACCGGAGTCTTTCATTTCAAAATAAAGGTCATTTCCTTCACGTGTACGTTCACCTACTCCAGCAAAAACGGAAATACCACCGTGTTCCTGTGCGATGTTATTGATCAATTCCTGAATCAATACGGTTTTACCTACACCCGCACCACCAAATAATCCAATTTTTCCACCTTTAATATAAGGTGCTAATAAGTCAACAACTTTAATTCCTGTTTCTAAAATAGTTGTTTCTGTTGTTAAATCTTCAAATTTAGGTGCTTCACGGTGAATCGGGTCTTTTCTTGTATCTGCTGGTAATTCTCCATCAAGGTCAATGTTCTCACCAAGTACGTTAAAAATACGACCTAATGTTACTTCACCTACTGGGACAGAGATTGGACTACCTAAGTCTTCTACCGGCATTCCACGCTTAATTCCATCTGTGGAAGCCATAGCGATAGTACGAACTGTATTATCCCCAAGATGAAGTGCTACTTCTAATGTTAATTCTTTACCAGTTTGATCATCATTATCTGTATTAAAATGGACAGTCAAAGCATTATATATTTCTGGGAGTTTGTCTTCGTCAAATTTAACGTCAACAACAGGTCCCATTACTTGAGTAACATGTCCTCTACTCATCCGTTTCCCTCCTAACGAACTAAAAACTTATATCATGGAGCTATTCTAATGCTGCCACTCCACCAATAATTTCGGTAATTTCTTGTGTAATTCCTGCTTGGCGTGCACGGTTATATGCCAATGATAAGTCTTCGATAAGTTCATCTGCGTTATCTGTAGCACTCTTCATTGCTGTCATACGTGCAGCATGCTCACTTGCTTTTCCATCAAGTAATGAACCATAAATAAGACTTTCCGCATATTGTGGTAGAAGCACTTCTAAAATAGCTTCTTCACTTGGTTCATATTCATATTGACTTGTTGAACTTGATCCTGTTTCCATATCTGTAATTGGCAATAACGTTTTGGACGTTACAACTTGTGAGATAGCACTCACATAGTGATTATAGAAAATAACCAGTTCATCAATTTCTTCATCTGTATACATTTGCACTGTTTCAGTTGCAAGCTTTTTAATATCAGCAAAATTCGGTTGATCCGCTAGACCGAGAATACTTTTTATTACTGGTAATTCTCTTTTCGTACAAAACTCATAACCAACTCGTCCGATTGCAATAATGGCATATTCATCTTTTGATTTATGACGTTCTTGTACGGTTTGATAAAAACTTCTTAAAACGTTACTGTTGTATGCACCAGCTAGCCCACGATCAGATGTAATTATTACATAACCTGTCTTTTTCACGTTACGTTTCTGTAACATAGGATGTGTTGCATCTGTACTAGAAGCAATGTGTGCTACAACTTCTTGAAGTTTTTCACTATAAGGAACGAATGAACGAGCATTTAATTCTGCTTTTGCCATTTTAGAGGCAGATACCATCTGCATTGCTTTGGTAATATGTTGCGTTTTTTCTGTTGAATCAATCCGTTGCTTTATATCTCTTAATGATGCCAAGCTTTTTCACCATCCTTCCTAACAGAAGTCTGTGTTAGAAGTGGGGGAATGAAGGATCGCTAAACCTTCCTTCATTTAGCCACTTTCCAACTTTATCTATTATAAAAACGATCTAGAATATTTATTATTTATTAGATGGCAAGAATGTTTTCTTAAACGTTTCTACAGCTTCATTCATGTCTTTTGCATCAGGTAATTGACCTGTTTCTCGGATAGAAGCTAGTAGATCTTCACGATTATGGTCAAGCCATGTGTTGAATTCTCCTTCAAAACGAAGAATATCTTTTACCGGGATATCGTCTAAGAAGCCTTTTGTAAGGGCATAAATAATCATTACTTGTTTTTCAACAGCTAATGGTTTATGCAAACCTTGTTTTAGTACTTCAACTGTACGTTCCCCACGATTCAATTTCGCTTGTGTTGCTTTATCAAGGTCTGAACCGAATTGGGCAAATGCTTCTAATTCACGGAAAGCTGCAAGGTCAAGTCTTAATGTACCAGCAACTTTTTTCATTGCCTTAATTTGGGCGTCTCCCCCAACACGAGATACAGATAATCCCGCATTAATCGCTGGACGAACACCTGAGAAGAATAGATCAGATTGTAAGAAAATCTGTCCATCTGTAATGGAAATAACGTTTGTTGGAATATAAGCAGAGATGTCACCTGCTTGTGTTTCAACAAATGGTAATGCTGTTAATGATCCGCCACCTTTAGCATCACTTAACTTAGCTGCACGTTCTAAAAGACGTGAGTGTAAGTAGAATACATCACCAGGGAATGCTTCACGACCTGGAGGACGGCGTAATAATAAGGAAAGTTCACGATATGCTGCTGCTTGTTTAGATAAATCATCATAAACAACAAGCACATGTTTACCATTATACATGAACTCTTCACCCATTGATACACCAGCATATGGTGCGAGGTATAACAATGGTGCTGGATCTGCTGCAGAAGCACTAACTACGATTGTATAGTCTAGTGCACCATAACGACGGAATGTTTCAACCGTTCCACGAACAGTTGAATCTTTCTGTCCAATTGCAACATAAATACAAATCATATCTTCGTCTTTTTGATTCAAAATGGTGTCAACTGCTACCGTTGTTTTACCTGTTTGACGGTCACCAATAATTAATTCACGTTGTCCACGACCAATTGGAACAAGTGCGTCAATCGCTTTAATTCCAGTTTGTAGTGGTTCATGAACAGATTTACGATCCATAACCCCTGGCGCTGGAGCTTCAATTGGGCGAGTTTTTGTCGTTTCTGTTGGTCCACGACCATCAATTGGTTGACCAAGTGGATTAACAACTCGTCCTAATAGTTCCTCCCCTACAGGTACTTGCATAATACGGCCTGTACGACGAACTTCATCGCCTTCTTTAATATCTGTATATGGCCCAAGAATAACGATACCTACGTTTGACTCTTCCAGGTTTTGTGCCATACCCATTACGCCGTTTGAAAATTCAACAAGCTCACCAGCCATGACATCGTCAAGACCATAAGCACGTGCGATACCGTCACCAACTTCAATTACTGTTCCGACATCACTTACTTTAATATCTGATTCGAAATTTTCGATTTGTTGTTTAATCAACGTACTAATTTCTTCAGCTTTAATGCTCATACCATTTCACCCCTATCCTCATTTGTTCGCTGTTGCAAATTGACGTTCCATACGCTCTAATTTGCCACTGATCGAACCGTCTAATATTGTATTTCCAACTCGGACTTTAATGCCACCAATTAACGTTGAATCGACAATATTTTTAATTTGTACATCTTGTTTTTGAAAGCGTATTGCAATTGTTTTTGCAATTGCTTTTTCTTCTTCATCAGAAAGCTTGCGAACAGAATAAACTGTTGCAACTGCTATTCCTTTTTGCTCATGAGCTTGCTCAATTAGTTGTTCAACCATGGATGGAATAACTTCTACTCTTCCACGTTCAACAAGTAACTTTAATGTATTCACAACGTCTTTTTCCATACTTTGGAACACAGATTCGATTAATTCTTGTTTTCTTGCATGATTAATCTGCGGGTGTCCCAACACAAGACGTAATTGTTCATTTGTTTGAAAAACTTCTTTTACAACACGGAATTGATCAACTAATTGATCTAATATATTTTTTTTAGTCCCAACTTGAAAGAGAGCATCTGCATATCGATTAGCAACTATCGCTTCACTCATCGCTCTTCTCCTACCTCTTTAATATATTCACTGATCAATTTTTCTTGATCCTGTGCACTGATTTCCTTCTCAATTACCTTGCTGGCAATAAGAACAGATAATGAGGCAACTTGGTCTTGTAATGCTTGAATTGCTTTTTCTTTCTCATTTTGAATATCTGCTTCAGCTGCTTCTTTGAGACGTGTTGCTTCTTCTCGAGCTGTTTGGATAATCTTTTGTTCTTCTTGTTTCCCAGTGTTACGAGCATCATCAATGATTTTTTGTGCTTCTTCTTTTGTTTGTCTTAATTGGGCTGTAGCTTCTTTTGAGGCGATTTCTGCTTCTTTACGGTTTTTTTCTGCCGTTTCAATTTCATCTTTTACATATTCTTCACGTTTTTCCATGACATCCATTAATGGACCCCAAGCAAATTTTTTCAATAAGGCAAGCAAAACAATGAAGGAAACTAAAGTGAAAATCATGTCAGCAGTTCGAAGACCGCCCACAGCTCCAAGTGTTAAAAACTCACTGTAAAAATGCACAGAATTCACTCCTTTCAGTATCTATCCAATTCTAAAAAACTTTCATCTATTTCACTCAAACATTTATTGTACATAAAGGAATGGCGTAGATTCATCCGGAAACGAATCCCGCCACGCATATTTTTTTAACGAAACTATGATTATCGTCCTTGTACCATGAATGCGATAACTACCGCCATGATAGGAATAGCCTCAACTAGTGCGATAGCCATTAACATTGTAATTGTTAGTGGTCCACGTAGTTCTGGTTGACGTGCAATCCCTTCTACTGTTCTTCCACCAATCAATCCAATACCTAAACCTGCTCCTAATGCTGCTAAACCAATAGCAATTGCTGCTGCTAAAGCTCCCATGTTAAATATCCTCCTTTTATATTTACCTTGATTATTTTTATTTTACATTAAGAAAATATGATTTCTTAAAGTTAAAACACAATTTTCACAAACAAACTTAATGACTTTCTTCCACTTTATGAGAGATGTATAGCATCGTTAATAAAGTGAAAATAAACGCCTGAATACCAGCGATAAACAATTCATAACCTGACCATACCAGCATTGGTACTCCTGCCATTAGAGAGCCACCAATACCTTTCGCACCTATACCAATAATCAGTGCTGTTAACATACCACCTGCAAACATGTTACCAAATAAACGCAAACCAAGTGTTAACGTATTGGTAAACTCCTCTACTATTTTGAAAGGAAGCATAAATGGTACTGGTTCAATGAATTTCTTCCCATACCCTTTTAGTCCTCTGATTTTAATACCATAATAGTGTGACAATAAAATAACCATCATTGCTAGCGTTAATGTTACACCTGCATCTGCAGTTGGGGCACCCCACCATGAAACATCATCAACAACAATCACCATAACATGTCCTATTAGGTTACTAACTAAGATGAATAAAAAGAGTGTTAACCCAAGTGGTAGAAATATCTTCCCTGTTTTCCAATCCATCGTATCATTGATCATGCCTTTAATAAATTCAATAAACCATTCCATAAAATTCTGTAGACCTGTTGGCTTCATTTGTAAATTACGGCTTGCTACTACGCAAAATACAAAAACGATAATAGATACTAAGGTAATCATTAAAATGTTCGATAAATTAACTGAAAGCCAAGGAATCCCAAACAAATTTTCTACAATTGGTGCTTTTGTTTCCAAACTTCATCACCTCTTTTCAGGCAATATTATAACTTGATTGAAGAATATGTACCCTATTATAGAAAGTATTATGACCTTTTTTCTTGCATTACATAATAGACAGCAAGATCAATTATGATTACGGCATATGATAAGCATAATCCGATAACAACTCCTATAATATGGAAGTATTCTTCATAGCGAAGTGCGATTAACGTAGCTAACGCGGCACCTCCTAATCGTGTCAACGTCCCAATGCTTGCTCTTTTTCTTTTTCTAATTGCTACTTCACCAAGTCGTTCCATGTTTCGGTGAAGTATCCATAAGTTAAAAAAGCTAAACACACTCCCTAACAATAATCCGAAGAAAAACATCGGATAAGGACTAAAACCTGCACCAAGTACAATGACAGATAAGAGATAGAGCATCCACTTACGTTGTCGTATAACCATCTTCCTATATTGCGACATGTTCACTCTACTCCTCAATTATTCATCGGTTGCCAGACACACTTCACTACTTCTCAAGTAGCTTGTCTATTGTTTTATTCAGCCAACTTCCTATGTATCGGGTTTCATTTTACAAATGAATCATACATTTTCAAAACAACTCACTATTATAGGCTGTTTTAATAAGAGAAGTTAGCATTTCCACTATGAGTGTAGTGGAAATCCACTATTCTACACTAAGCAAGTTTACATGAGCAAAACACTGTTGTCAATTGGTTTCTTACAATAATCGATATTTTTTATGTTCTATTTATCTTCCCTAAATTTAAGCTCATTTTTAGTAGAATCTTAGCCTTCGAAAGCGCTTTTTCAACGATGACTTTTGATGAATCAAATATGTAACATTCGATAGTTGTGATACCACTCGATTACTAATGAATAAAAAGAAGATTCAACGTTTGACAACTTAATTACAATAGGAAGTTTTTTAAGAACATATGAAAAAAATAGGAAACGACAACATATAAAGAACGCCTACAACCCATTATAGTATTAATTGATAAAATTAAATGTAACATTTTTGTGAACATTTATGGGAACATTTGGGAATTATAAGAATAATGAGTTTTTTCTTGTGGTTTCTTTGTTCAAACATACGTTTGTTTATTCACTTTCAAGTAATACAAACCTTCTTCTGGTAATCGTACGTGAAGGGATTTCCTATCGTATTTTAACCATCATGGTTCGATATAAATCTCGGTCTCCTTGTTCTCATATGTTCCATTCTTAAGCTGAATTGTTACTAAAGCACGGTAAAATCCCGGAGCTTTTATATGCTTTTTGGAAATATATCCTTCATTTACACCTATTTCTACTTGATCAATTGTTAATAGATGTTGTTGATATAAAAGTGTATCCATACCGTAGAGTGAAATATCTATTTGTTCTACTTCATCTGTGGCATATAAGCGATATTGGTATTCTTCTTTCGAAAAAGGCTTCAGAGAAAATTCAAATCCCATTAGTTTAGGGTTTTTTGCTTCTTTACTAATGAATGTATATGGAAGCTGATACGTTGTTTCTCCTGCATTTAATTGTAACCATCCTTCATGCAGACCTTTGTCAGTAAGCATTGTATTAATATTTAATCCAACTGTCACTCGTTTTTTTTCGTTTTTCTTCAAACGAACAGATCGTGGAATGTCCCAGTGAACACCAGATTGTTTCTTAGGAATATCAAAATAATAGATTTGTTCTTGGTTAGATTTATTTTCTATCCATATATCTTGCTTTACTTTGGATGTAAAACCTAATGCTTTTCCAAATGTTAAAAAAGGCTGATGAATGATGGTGTCCGGATCCAATGCTTTCTCAATTTGGACTAGACCCATCCCTTGTAAACTCGGATTTAAAAGTTGATTTTGATCATCTACTAACATTTTTGTTGTCGTTTGTAAGGTGCTTATAATTTCTTCATTTGTCCAATCAGGGTGTGCTTCTTTCATTAATGCGAAAATACCTGATATAAAGGGTGCCGCCATGCTTGTACCATTCAACACTTCATAACCAGATGGAATGGTACTTAAAATATTCTTTCCTGGTGCGACAATATTTGGTTTAATTTGCCAATTCACAGTAACAGGACCACGCGAGCTAAAATCAGTGATTCCTTCTAATACCTTTTGATATTTCGTTTGTAAAAAATAGTCCTCATTGCCTATTCTTTGTCGTAATTCTTTCCCATCTTGTTTTGAAATAGCTGCAACAGGAATACCAACCGGTTCATCTCCCTGGATTGCACCTTGAAAAACACCTTCTTCATGATTGTAGATTATTACTGCTACTGCACCTTGCTTTTCTGCCTGTTTCGCAAGTTCGTAAAATGGTACTTTCCCCCTTGGAATAAGCGCAATTTTCCCATGTAAATCTGGCGGTTGCTTTCGGTCATATAAAGTGACTGGATAATCTTTTTCTAATTTCCACGGTACAGAGCCCCTCATTAATTCAAAGGCGATATGTTTATTTTCCTTCCAATCATAAAGGGACGCTTTTTGTCCAGCTGAATGATATGCCCCAACAGAGATTGCCTTCGTTGCGGTAGCGGGTGCACCAACAGTCCATGTTTCAGGACCACTATTCCCATTTGCAATCACAACTGCTGTTCCTAATTCTACCGCTTTATTTACAGCGATACTTGTTGGATAGTCAGGACCATTTACAGAGTTTCCGAGTGATAGATTAATGATATCTGCTCCATCTTTAACAGCCTGTTCCAATGCTGCAATAACTTGAATGGATGAACCTATTCCACCTGGACCTAGTGCACGATATGCATAAATTTCAGCATCTGGAGCAACCCCTTTTAATTGACCATCTGCTGCAATAATACCCGCAACATGGGTTCCGTGTAAGGTAGGAATTCCCTCTTCACGTTTTGTTTCCATCGGATCTTCATCTAAATCAACTAAATCATATCCACCTTTATAATTCACTTCTAAATCAGGGTGTTCATAATCAATTCCTGTATCAATTACAGCCACTTTGACCCCCTTTCCTGTATAATTTGTCTTGTTCCAATCAGAAGGGATAACTGCATCTTCGACATTTTTCAACAACTCATTTTTCTCCTTCGCTTGCTTAAAAGACAAATCGATTTTGTATGTTTGCACAGGATGAATGGCTTGTACAAAATCAAGGGTCCCGATTTTTTCTATCTTATCAGGAGATGCTTTTAGTGCCATTCCTTGAAATAATTGATCATAAACGGTAACGACTTTTATGGATGGATGATATGTTTCAATATACTGTTTCGCTTCATGGGGGTCTTTTGATGTTTCGACAATAATCGATTGTTCCTTTTCTTCCTGTTCAACTTCTCCTTGTTGTTGTGGTGGGTGTTGTTCATTTGATGATGCATCCACCGTAACCATCGGGATTACTAAAAGGAAAACCAAAACAAAAAAGCATATGTACTGTTTCATGCAAATCAACCCTCCTTTTCAAATTATTATCTGGAAAATAAGGGAAAACATGCATGGGTAATTGAAAGTTTTCCAAATGAGTATTGGTGACCGAAATACTAAGAAAGGCAAAAAAGCGGGCATCCAAATCGGTATTGATGACCGATATACTATGAAAAGCAAAAAAACGGGCATCCAAATGGGTATTGATGACCGATATACTAAGAAAAGCAAAAAAGCGGGCATCCAAATCGGTATTGATGACCGATATACTATGAAAAGCAAAAAAACGGGCATCCAAATCGGTATTGGTGACCGATATACTATGAAAAGCAAGAAAACAGGCATCCAAATGGGTATTGATGACCGAGATACTAAGCAAAACAAGAAAACGGGCATCCAAATAGGTATTGATGACCGATATACTAAGAAAAGCAAAAAAGCGGGCATCCAAATCGGTATTGGTGACCGAAATACCAAGAAAGGCAAAAAAGCGGGCATCCAAATCAGCATTGATGACTGATAAACTATGAAAAGCAAAAAAACGGGCATCCAAATGGGTATTGATGACCGAAATACTAAGAAAAGCAAAAAAACGGGCATCCAAATCGGTATTGGTGACCGATATACTATGAAAAGCAAAAAAGCGGGCATCCAAATGGGTATTGGTGACCGATATACTAAGAAAAGCAAGAAAGCGGGCATCCAAATCGGTATTGGTGACCGATATACTAAGAAAAGCAAGAAAACGGGCATCCAAATGGGAATTGGTGACCGAAAAACAAATCAAAGCTTTTTTAAAGCTATTAATATTTTTATCAACCATGCTAACACAGTTGAAATACACTTCATATTTCCCGTAAGAGTCTATATGTGTTCGGTCTGCTTATAGCATCGATTTACCATAGCAGTAGTAAAGGACATTTTTTTAAGAAAATGACTTGAATCAAAAAACTTCTCCATGTCCATAAGACACGGAGAAGTTCTTTCTTATCGTTATTATTTTGTTCCAAATAGGCGATCTCCTGCATCACCAAGACCTGGAACAATATATGCTTTATCATCTAAGCCCTCATCAAGTGCAGCTAGGTAAATATCTACATCCGGATGTTCTTTTTTAATTCTTTCAACACCTTCAGGGGCTGCAACAATACACACGAGACGAATTTGTTTTGCACCACGTTTTTTCAAGGAGTGAATCGCATCAGCTGCAGAACCACCTGTGGCAAGCATTGGATCAAGGACAATTAACTCACGTTCGGAAATATCAGATGGTAATTTTATGTAGTACTCCACTGGTTCTAATGTTTCTGGGTCTCGATATAAACCGACATGTCCTACTTTTGCTGCAGGTATTAAACGAACCATGCCGTCTACCATTCCTAATCCTGCACGCAAAATAGGAATTAGACCAATTTTTTTACCAGCTAATACGTTAGCCTTTGCTTCTTGAACTGGTGTTTCAATCGTTGTTTCTTGTAAAGGCAGATTTCTTGTGATTTCAAATGCCATCAACATTGCAATTTCATTAACTAATTCACGAAAATCCTTTGTTCCAGTATTCTTATCCCTTATATGTGTTAATTTATGTTGAATTAATGGATGGTCAAGTACATGTACTGTTCCCATTTTGCCTAAACACTCCTTATCTTTATTTATTTTTTGGCATCCATTCGATTTTACAGAAAAACGCATTCAGATTCAACCATTCCTATAAGAAAAGGACGCCCTTTTACAAGGCATCCTTTATATTATGCATATAATGGAAATTTATCTGTCAGATCTTTTACACGTTTTGCTGCTTCGTTAAGAGCATCTTTATCTTCATGATTTTTAAGAGCAAAAGCAATAATAGAAGCAACTTCTTTCATTTCTTCTTCTTTAAAACCACGTGTTGTTACTGCAGGTGTACCAATACGAACTCCACTTGTTACAAACGGACTTTCTGTATCAAATGGAATCGTATTTTTGTTTGTTGTAACTCCAATTTCATCCAGTACTTCTTCTGCAATTTTTCCAGTTAGATTTAATGGTGTCACATCAAGTAAAAGTAGATGGTTATCTGTTCCACCTGAAACGATACGAATCCCGTTCTCTACAAGTGCTTCACCAAGGACTTTTGCATTTTTAATGATTTGTTCACAATATGTTTTGAAATCATCTGATAATGCTTCTTTAAAGGAGGTTGCTTTTGCTGCGATGACGTGCATTAATGGGCCACCTTGCATACCTGGGAATACAGATTTATCAATTTGTTTTGCATATTTTTCTTTACATAAAATCATTCCACCACGAGGTCCGCGTAATGTTTTATGTGTTGTTGTCGTAACAAAATCAGCATGTGGTACTGGATTATCATGCAATCCTGTTGCTACTAGACCCGCAATATGTGCCATATCCACCATTAAATAAGCATCCACTTCATCAGCAATTTGACGGAATTTGGTAAAGTCTATTTTACGAGAATATGCACTTGCTCCAACAACAATTAATTTCGGCTGTACTTCTTTAGCTTTTGCTAAAACAGCGTCATAGTCTAGTTGTTCTGTTTCTTTGTCTACACCATATTCGACAAAATTATACAATTTACCACTAAAGTTAACAGGGCTTCCATGTGTTAAATGTCCACCATGGCTTAAATTCATTCCAAGAACTGTATCGCCTTTTTCTAGGATAGTAAAATAAACAGCCATATTTGCTTGAGCACCTGAATGTGGTTGTACGTTGGCATGTTCTGCATCAAATAGTTTTTTCGCTCTGTCACGTGCTAGATTTTCAGCAATGTCTACATACTCACAGCCACCATAATATCTTTTACCTGGGTATCCTTCCGCATATTTATTGGTCAATACGGATCCCATTGCTTCCATTACGGATTCTGATACAAAATTTTCTGATGCAATAAGTTCAATTTTCTCTTGTTGGCGCTTTTTCTCTAATTGGATTGCTTCATATAATTCTGGGTCTGTCTGTTTGACGTGTTCCATCCATATTCCTCCCTTATAATATGTAAAGTTGGGTTAGATTTGCTTATACCCTATAAGCTTTTAATTATATCATTAAAATTTTTCCATTCAATACCTTTTAATGTCTGTATACTGCTCGTTCTCCACCAATTAGTTTTGGTCTTGTTTTAGCATAATTAATCCGCGCATCCCCTAGATAACGCTGTTTAAACCGTAAAGGAACAGCAACTGGCTTTAAATGCATACCGATTAATGTTTCACCAATATCCATTCCAGCATCTGCTTGAATCTTTTCAACTACGACAGGCTCTTCCATATGTTGATAGGCATGGGCCGCCATAGAACCTCCAGCATTTCGTATTGGAATAACGGTAACCGCTTCTAGGCTAAATTTTTCCATAGTAGATTTTTCGACAACAAGTGCCCTATTTAAATGTTCACAGCATTGAAAAGCAAGATGGACTTTCGTTCTTTGTTGGAGTTTTTCCATAGCAGCAAAAATCTCAGCAGCAATTTCTTCACTACCAGATGTACCAATCTCCTGGCCGGCCACTTCACTTGTAGAACAGCCAATTACAAATAAATCACCTTGTTCTAAAGTTTCCGTTTCTTCCCATTCTTGAATAATAGATTGTAATTCTTCTTGTAGTTGATCCAATTTTATCACCTACCTTTTTATTTTGAAAAGAGGTATTCCCACTTGGTGTTTGGATGAACCATTTATATAAAATAATTATTTCTCTTCATATGTGGTAATTTTTCCGACACGGCGTTCATGGCGTCCACCTTCAAATTCCGTTTCTAAGAATGCCTTTGTAATTTCACGTGCCAATCCTGCACCAATAACACGTTCACCCATTGCTAGTATATTCGCATCATTATGCTCGCGAGTTGCTTTAGCAGAAAACACATCATGAACTAATGCACAGCGAATTCCTTTCACTTTGTTTGCTGAAATAGACATCCCAATTCCAGTCCCACAAATCAAAATACCTCTATCAAACTCTCCACTTGCTACTCTTTCAGCAGCAGGAAGTGCATAATCTGGGTAATCAACCGATGCTTCACAACTACAGCCTGTATCTTCATATTCGATATTCATTTCTTCCAGTACTTTTTTTACCTCATTCCGAATGGTTGTCCCAGCATGGTCTGCTGATAGAATTACTTTCATCATGTATCACTCCTTTTATTTTCAATATTATCACGTAATTTCTCTCTTTTATTATATGCTATTATCTCCTATGATTTCCAATTAAAGATAGGGTATCAGTTAAAAAGCTTAGGAACGACATCCTAAGCTTAGCTTTACACCGTAAATTGCTGGATTTGTTTTTTTAAGCTCTGTGCTTGTTTTTCTAAGTGTTGGGCAAGTTCTTCTACTTTATCAATTGTTGCTGCTTGGTCATGTATGGCTGCATTGACTTCTTCTGTTCCAGCTGTTGTCTGTTCTGCAATGGCAGCCACTTCTTCTGACTGTGCTGCTGTTGATTGAATTGACTGTAGCTGCTCATTTACTAAATTGGATATTTGTTCAATCTCACTGGCAACTTCTTCAACAGAACCTGACATTTCTGCAATGGTGTGATTCGTAGATAATCCTTTTTCTGCTTCTTCCTTTGTTATAACTACATTTTCATTTATTTGCTGAACAACATGACTAATGTCTTGTTGTATTGCTTGAATAAGACTAGAAATTTGTTGTACAGCTTGGGCGCTTTGATCGGCTAATTTTCGAATTTCTTCAGCAACGACAGCAAATCCTTTTCCATGCTCTCCAGCGCGCGCCGCTTCTATGGACGCGTTTAAGGCCAAAAGGTTTGTCTGTTCAGCAATTTCACCAACCATTGTAATGATAGACTCAATTTTGTGTGCGTGATCTTTTAAATGTTCTACATCTTTTAAAGATAATTCCTGATCTGTTGCTAATTGCTGTGTACCTTCTACAAGTTCTTTCACAGCTACAATACTATTGTGTAAAGTTTGTAGCATCGCTTCCGATTTATCGCGGGAATGATTTGCTTGTGTCTGCACTTGTTCGGCAATATCTGTAACACATTCAATAGCTTCTACTGTTTGTTGAATTGCCTCTGAGGATGTGATAGCACCTTTTGAGATATCATCTGTAGATTCGCGAATCATGTTCGAATTCATGCTAACTTGATCAGATGCTTCTTTCATTTGGATAACCGTTTCATTTGTTGTATTAAAATGTTTATCAATATTGTGGACCATGTTTTGTAAGTTTGTTAGCATAGCTGAAAAAGCCAGATGAAGCGCACGAATTTCATCATCTGATTTAGGGATATGTATCGTTTGGTTTAAGTTACCATTCGCTGCCTCTGTTGCTATTTCCTCCAAGTCCTCTAATGGCTTTGTAATAAATCGCGCAGCAACATAGGCAAGTATTCCTGACCAGATAATACCAAAAAGTAAAGTAATGACGGTAAACAGTTCGAGTGACATATGGAACCACTGCCAATTTAAAACAATGAGATCATACACATAATAAAGAAATAAGGCACTTGTCGTATACGTAATAATAGCTAAAATTGTTGTAAACAACATTAATTTGATACGTAAACTAAATCGATATGATTTTTTACTCATATGCATCTCCTGATTTTTCTAATTTTTCTATTAGTAAATCGATATTCTCCTCCAATTCCATCAGTGTTTTCTTATAAACAGATAGACTCCCACCAAATGGATCGGAAATATCATAATTAATCAAACTCCGTTCAAGGATTCTAATTTCATTTAATTCTTTTTCAAGTAAAGAGGAAAGATTTTCTTCAAGAATCTTGTGGTCTAATTTACGCCCATTTTCTTTAATATACTTGGAACGTTTTATTTCAAAGTCCGCATAAATCTTTTTTAATTGACCCCATACCTCTTTATCGGCTTCTGATACATATTCTTTAAGTGTAAAATATTTTTCTTGATGGTTTGGATATTCCATCATTAATGCTTGCTTATGACCGGTTGTCATCATAAGTACTACATCTGCCCATTGTAATAATCTAGGGGTTACCCGCTGTGATACATGATTTGCATCTACGCCTCTTTCTTTTAACACATCGACAGCATGTTGGCTAATTCTTTCCCCATTATGGGCGAATACACCTGCAGACTTTACATTTACTTCTGGGAATTTATGTTTTAATAATGCTTCGGCCATTGGGCTTCGACATGTATTTCCAGTACAAACAAATAAAATATTCATTCCGACACTCCTAAAGGAAAAATAATCGTTCTTTCAATTGGTACTGTTTTCAAATGATTTATTATTTTATGTGTAATTATTTCTTTGTAAAATGGTACAAAATGCTCATCTTAAATATATCATAATTAGTTGGCTATTTCATGAATACGAATTTATCGCAGGAGCAGGTTAACTGGCTGGAAAATCCACACTTATTGAAGTCTTACTTTATGCCTGTTCGATTTATATTTAACTAGAAAATATAACAGCTAGTCCGAATGCACAGAGAATGCTACCACTCAATATTTCACTATATGTACCTAACATTCCTTGGATTCTTCTACCAATTAAAAGACCAATTAATGTTAAAGAGGAGCTAACGATAAAGAAAGTAATAGTAACTAAGAATGATTGAATATTAGACATTCCAAAACTTAAACCAATCGGAAAACTATCCACACTAACAGAAAAACCTAATATCCATAATCCAAACCCGTATGGATGGGGTGAATGCTTTTGTTCTGTTGCAAATGCACCAAAAAATATATGGGCACCAATAAAAAATAATAATAATCCACTCAATAACGTCGTAAATGCACCTACCTGTGAAGATATAAACTGACCAAGAATCATACCAATAGCAGGCAAGACCATATGTTGAAATCCAATCATTCCAGATATAATAGCAATTCTTTTTAGCCGAATTTTTTGTAAACCAATCACAAGACTAACAGAAAAGGCATCAAGACCGACTGCAAATGCTAGAAAAATAAGTGTTCCAACTTCTCCAAATATATGTTGAGACATAAAAAAGCCCCCTTTGGACATGCTTATAAACTATATGCATATCCAAAGGGGATTATGTTTTTAGACTAAATGATTTTACTTGCCGCTTTTCTAAGCCGATTCATAACTGCCTGTCCAATTCCTATTTCCGGAAAAGTCTCACAAACAATCAGATCGATGTTTTCCTTTTTGAAATGGCGTAAACCTTCGTACAAATTCATTGCTACTTCTGACATATTTTCTCCAAGTGAAAAGTACGCATCTGCTTCTATCTGTTCTAGATATTTATTTTGCAGTAATACTCCGACACGTTTTCCTTGTTCACGAACTTCACAGACAATTTGTTGCAACTTATCCACAGGACCATCCACAAGCCATAAAGGAACCTCTGGTGAATAATGCGTGTATTTCATTCCAGGTGCTTTTGGTTTTTCTGAATCATTATGAAGGGATGGATCCATTTGAACAGGTCCAATCACTGCTTCAATTTCTGATTTAGAAATTCCCCCAGGTCTTAAAATGACAGGGATTGGCCCGGTACAATCAATTACTGTTGATTCTACACCAACTCCAGTTGGTCCCGCATCCACTAATCCCGCAATTTTCCCTTGTAAATCTTCCCAAACATGATTAGCCTTTGATGGGCTTGGCTTGCCTGATAGATTAGCACTAGGAGCTGCCACTGGAATATTTGCGATTTGTAAAATTTTTAATGCAATTGGATGATCTGGAATGCGAACACCAATTGATGATAAACCTGCTGTTACATTCGCAGCACATGTCCCATTACTTGGTAAAATATATGTAATCGGTCCTGGTGAAAAAGCCTCTATTAACTTATCCACATATTCATTATATTTATCCACAATATCCACAAGTTGTTGTTTTGTAGCTACATGAGCAATTAATGGATTATCTTGTGGGCGACCTTTTGCTTGAAATATCTTTTTCACGGCTTTTTCATTTGTTGCATCAGCACCAAGTCCATATACCGTTTCAGTTGGAAATGCTACGGTTTCTCCTCGTAATAGGAGCGTTGCTGCTTCGGTTAATTGCTTGTTGATTCGTTGTTCATTTATATTTACTTTCCAGTATTTCGTCTGTTTCAATTATAAATACCTCTTTTCTTATTTCTATTTTAGAGGAAAGTCACGCATTTCGCCATTTTTTATCTATAAAGTGAAACTTCAATCAGTGGGAGTTTTCTTTATCTTCCACTGATTATTAGTTGAACGAATCGGGCTTTTACTGGCTGTTGATCCTCCACTTATAATTCTTCAGTATCTCGAATTCTTGATGTGGAGGTCTTACAGCCAGTTAATCTGCGATAAAAAAAGAAAATCTGTTGCTGATGGGAACAGATTTTGAAGTTTTCTTTACTATACATTTATTTTAATATAGTTATCCACAAGTTCTACCTAATTAGTGAATGGTTTTCCACAGTTTCAGCTCCATTTCCTCGATTAATTGACCTGATTTTAATAAAATTCCTATTTATTCACATATTATTCACTTGCCTTTAACAAGTTATCCCCATTATGCTGTGGATAGTGTGAATAGATTTACTTTTTAAAAAATCCCTATCGTAGATTAACTGGCTGTAAGGCTCTACTTTTAGAAAACACCCACTGATTGAGGTTTCATTTTATTAAGAAACATCATATTCCCACCATTTTCCTACAAGGTTTGGCTTTTGTTCTACCTGTACTTCTTCTTTTGCCTTTTCAAATTGTAAAGCATCTAAAATGATATCCAATACGGGTTGATGACTATGAACATATAGTTTTTTTGCTTTCATGTTTTTAATCATTAATAAAATAGTTTCTATTAGCGCTAATAAATTATTCGCGATTTCAGGTTGAATATAAAGCTGCTTTAGCCAAAATACTTCTTCTGTTAAAGATAATAAAGTAAAACATCCTTTAATCTCTTCATCTACTATAATAACATATCCCTCTTTTAGTAGAGCTTCTTTTGAAATAGATGTGACCGATTCCAAAAATTGATCTAATTGTTGTTCTGACACATGGTTCGCTCCTATTAATTTCAACATAATCACCCTCATCTTATAGAAATATACTACAAATCTATGCACGCATTCTCTCTATTATGATTGTTTCAGTGTGAAAAATAGGAAATCATAAAGTGTCCGACTTAAAAAATATCTTTTAACCATTCAAAAAGGAAAAATTTCACTTCTACTTCTTCCTCTTCTTCCTCTTCAGCTAATTCTTCTGGTGATGCTGCACTTACTTCTTGAGAAAAGTCTAAGAAGCATAACGGGGGAAATAAAACACACCACCAATTTTCACCTACTCCTTTACCAAGTGTAATCAGAACAGCTTCATAGTCTCCCTCTGGATAAACAGTTGTTCCATAAGTCTTCTCCGGAAATGCCACCTTTTTATTATATTCCACATGATACTCATGATTGACATCGTATTCTTTAATTGTATTTTCTACGGTTTGTTCAATCTCATCTATATTTTCCCTAATTAGCCGTCTTGCTGCATCAATATCTGTAAGATGCTTCACCCAGCCTGTTATTTGTTCATTCACCGCATCGCGAACTTCTAATTTCACGTGTTGATCTAGCTTATTATCACTATTTGCTAAAATTCGTAAGCGGATAGCCTCATCTGGAATCACCTGTAATTCTGATTCTTCTATATGATTACCTTTTCCGTTGATTGGAAAAGTAAAGAGTAAAATAATAAATATAAAAGCAAAAAATACTAGTTTCTTCATCTCGCATGCCCCTTTTTTATTGATTTGTTCACAGTATGGGCAAGAGATAAATTATTTAAACTAGTATTCTAGTATTTTTTCGATAATATTATTCTTTCAGTTGGGCACAAATGATTCGGTCATTTTTATTTATATCTTGAAATAGGGAGACTTTCGCATCTAGGAAATACTTTTGGATAAGGTCTGTTATTTGTTCTCCTTGTGTATGGCCAATTTCAAAAAAGAGTTTCTCAGGTCCTTTGTCTAACATTTCTATTTGCTTTACAATTGTTTCATATGCTGCGAGACCTTCATCGTCTGCGAATAAAGCGAGAGATGGATCAAAATTTTTAACCGTATCTGATAATGTTTCCTCTTCATCTCTTGAAATATACGGAGGATTTGACACAATAATCTGTGGTAATATTTTATTATCAATACAAGGTTGTAAAAAATCCCCTTCCAAAAAAGTGACAGGAGCATGTAATTCAGATGCGTTTTTCTTTGCAATTTGTAAGGCCTTTTTTGATATGTCTGTTGCATAAACTTTAGCTTCAGGTAATTCCAATGCTAATGTGATTGCAATGATTCCACTACCTGTTCCTAAATCAACAATCGTATAAGAAGAATCTGTTATTTTTTCTGCTTCATGAATAACCTTTTCAACTAATTCTTCTGTTTCCATCCGCGGAATAAGGACATCTTTTGATACGTGAAAGAGCCGCCCATAAAACTCTTCGGAACCGATTAAATGCTGAATAGGAATACCTGTTAATGCATGTTCTCGAATAGCTTCCTTGTAAATCTTTACAATATGCGGTTCCATTACCTCACGCATATTCGCTAAAAAGGACGCACGAGAAACTTGTAAGTAATGTTGTAATAACAGTTCTGAAACTCTTTGTTCTCGATTATATTCTTTTAAAAAAAGAGAAGCCCATTCAAGGACTTCATATTGTTTTAATTTATCTTCCATAGGTATCACCTATTTATTTCAAATTTATCACAAGATGTAAAACTCTATTGCATGAAGTCTCACATTTAACTGTTTGATAATCTAAAAAATGCCAGTGGATTATCCACCTATTTGTTCTAGGCGTTTTGTCTGTTCTTCCACTAGTAAAGCATCAATTACTTCATCCATTTTTCCTTCAAGGATTTGCTCCAGTTTTTGAATGGTCAAACCAATTCGATGATCTGTTACCCGACTTTGTGGAAAATTATATGTTCGAATTCGCTCAGAGCGGTCACCAGAACCAACTGCTGATTTACGTGTTTCATCATATTCAGCCTGAGCTTCTTGTTGAAATTTATCATAGACTCTAGCACGTAATACTTTCATTGCTTTTTCTTTGTTTTTAATTTGTGATTTCTCATCTTGGCACGATACAACGATTCCTGTTGGTTCGTGGGTTAACCTAACAGCAGACATGGTTGTGTTAACACTTTGTCCACCGGGACCACTAGAGGCAAACGTATCGACACGAATATCTTTTTCATGGATATCTACTTCCACATCTTCTGCTTCAGGTAAAACGGCAACTGTCGCTGTGGATGTATGGATTCTTCCTCCAGATTCTGTTTCTGGAACACGTTGAACGCGGTGTGCACCATTTTCAAATTTCAGCTTAGAAAATGCACCTTTTCCATGGATCATAAAAATGATTTCTTTATAACCACCAACACCTGTGGAATGAGATTCAATCACTTCGGTTTTCCACCCTTGATTCTCTGCATACCGCGAATACATCCGGTATAGATCACCTGCAAATAGCGCAGCTTCATCCCCACCAGCAGCACCACGGATTTCCATGATAACGTTCTTGTCATCATTCGGGTCTTTCGGTAGGAGAAGTACTTTTAATTGTTCTTCTAATTCTGTTTCTTTTTCGCTTAATTCATCTACTTCCATCTTGACCATTTCTTGCATATCCGCGTCTAAATCATCTTCAAACATTGCTTTTGCATCTTTTAATTCTTCCACAACATTTTTATATACACGATATACTTGAACAACTTCTTCAAGGTCTGATTGCTCTTTTGAATACTCACGAAGCTTTTTCGGATCATTTAATACTTCTGGATCACTAAGTAGTTCATTCAACTTATTATAACGCTCTTCAATAGATTGTACGCGTTCTAACATTCGGTTCACCTCACTAAGACTAACATGTTAATTATAGTATAACCTAAACACATGGTCAAAAAGTAAAAAGAGCATTCCCTTTTTTTAAGAATGCTCTCCCATGATTGAATTGGTTGTATGTTTTGGTTTCCTCGGCACTTCATGATGATGACGGCAACGTGGTTCATAAGATTCGGATGCACCAACTAAGATGATTGGGTCATCGAATGATGCAGGTTTTCCATTGATTAAACGTTGTGTGCGACTAGCAGGGGAACCACATACTGGACAGATTGCATTCAATTTCGTAACAGATTCTGCTAAAGACATAAGTTTCGGCATTGGTCCAAATGGTTCTCCACGAAAATCAGTGTCTAATCCCGCAACAATAACACGAATACCTTGATTTGCTAAGGAATCTACTACTTGTACAATTTGTTCATCAAAAAATTGAACCTCATCAATTCCAACAACATCTACTTGTTTATTCAATTTGCTAAAAATATCTGCTGATTTCTGGATTGGGTATGCAATAAACGATGCTCCATTATGGGAAACAATACTCTCTTGTGAATAACGATCATCTATTGCAGGTTTGAATACTTTCACAGTTAGTTTTCCATAGTTAGCACGTCGAATCCGGCGAATCAGTTCTTCTGATTTTCCCGAGAACATACTTCCACAAATGACTTCCACCCAACCATTATGCTTCATGACATACATGTGGCCACTTTCCTTTCATCATGAATTTCTTCTAGATGCAAAATAATATATGAACGTAAATTTCATCAATATTGATTTGTTGTGTCCCATTTTGGCATAAATGTACAGTAAAAAAACAGGCAAGCGCTTCTGTTTGCCTGTTTTTATTTCATATGAATTCTAAAGTAATGATCGAATTACTTCATATTATATTTTTTCTTGAAACGGTCAATACGACCACCAACTTTATCAGCTTTCTGCTTACCTGTATAGAATGGGTGTGATGCAGAACTGATTTCAACACGGATTAATGGGTATGTGTTTCCGTCTTCCCATTCAATCGTTTCTTCTGAAGTTTTAGTTGAACCACTCAAAAATTTATAATCTGAGCTTGTATCAAGAAATACCACTTTACGATATTCCGGATGAATTTCTTTTTTCATGTCTTTCCACTCCTTTTTGCCCTGAATCCTTTGGAAACAGAGTTATTGTAAAGAGCCGTTTTAAGGTTAGTATACCTTTTCTAAACTCACGTTAAAATTATATCAGTGTAGACAATTGATTGCAATAGATAGATGATAATTATTTCATCTTTCATATTTCATATAGGAAATATTTTCTAGATTACAATATATATAGTCATTATTATTCTTTTAAGTTTAAATTAGGATTTTACCCGTCGGCGTTTCATTTCCTCGTCCATTTTCCCCAAAAATTCCTCATTTGATTTCATTGATTTTAATCGTTTTAAGAAACGTTCAAAGAAGTCTGATGAGTCTTGCATTGTTTTACGAATAGCCCACATTTTATCAAGATGTGCTTTATCAAGCAGCAACTCTTCTTTCCTTGTCCCAGATCGTAAAATATCGATTGCAGGGAAAATTCGTCTTTCAGCAAGATTACGATCTAAATGTAACTCCATATTTCCTGTTCCTTTAAATTCCTCATAAATGACATCATCCATCCGTGAACCTGTATCAACTAATGCTGTTGCCAAGATGGTAAAACTACCGCCTTCTTCAATATTTCTTGCAGCACCGAAGAAGCGTTTTGGCCTGTGGAATGCAGCCGGATCAATCCCACCTGATAATGTTCGGCCACTCGGAGGAATAACCAAGTTATATGCTCGAGCTAAACGGGTAATACTATCCATCAATATGACCACGTCACGCTTATGTTCTACTAAACGCATTGCTCGTTCTAAAACAAGTTCAGACACTTTAATATGATTTTCTGGTAATTCATCGAATGTAGAACTAACAACATCCACATTTGGATGGACCGAACGCTCAATATCTGTTACTTCTTCTGGACGTTCATCAACGAGAAGAATGATCAGTTTCGCTTCTGGATGATTAATAGAAATACTATTTGCTATTTGTTTCAGTAGCATTGTTTTACCAGCTTTTGGAGGAGCAACAATTAAACCACGTTGACCAAATCCAACAGGGTTCATTAAATCCATAATCCTTGTTGACAATTGATTTGGTTTTGTTTCTAACTTCATAAGACGATTTGGATAAAGTGCTGTTAATGCTGGAAAATGAACACGCTCTTTTGCTGATTCTGGGTTATCATCATTGACAGCATCGACATGTAATAAACCATAATAGCGTTCATTTTCTTTTGGAGGACGTACTTTTCCTGATACTTTATCACCGTTTCGCAAATCAAAGCGGCGTATTTGTGAGGCGGAAATATAGATATCCTCAGCACTTGGTGAATAGTTGATAGGCCGTAGAAAGCCAAATCCTTCTGAAGGAATAATTTCCAAAATTCCATCCATAAAGGAATAGCCATCTTTTTCAGCTTGAGCTTTTAAAATAGCAAAAATTAATTCCTTCTTTGTTAATTTTGCATAATAAGATACTTTATATTCTCTTGCTAATGCATAGATTTCTTTTAATGTTAATTCTTCTAATTCTGAAATTGTTAAGGACAATCCAATCACCACACCTATTGTAATATTTTTCTGTATTTATTATTATTGAAAATAATGAATTCCCTTCGTTTTTCAAAAATTAATCCCAATAATTTTTTTAGGAAATAAGCTTTATGAAACTATTTAATATGTCGTTCGAATGTAAACCTGCATGATAGGGAAATAAAAGATGTTATTTTTAACCATAGGGGGGTTCTTAGCAGTTTACACGAGGAATCATGATGGAAAACACTCCATTCATTCCACCGCTAATCAAAGGAAAGTAAAAGAAAACCATTGAATAAGTGGATTTATATTAAATTTTTTCTGTTCTTATATAATGAAACTAGAATAGAAGTCTATTGGCTGAAAAATTAATAGTTGTTTTTTTCACATCTTTCTTACGTTAATTAAATTTATTGGATGTTTGTATTTTTATTGAGCTTAGAGGGCTTATATGATGTTAGAATAGACAGGATTTACTATTTTTATAACATTCTTTATATTACACTGCTTTGAAATGAAAATCCATCTTTTATAATTTATATAAAAAAGAGTGAAAAGCGTTGGCATTTCAATTATAGACCAACGCTTCTCTTATGTTAAGCTTTTTTAACAATTTATTCATACTTCCTAAATAAAAGCGTATGAATTGGATTCTAGCGTTCTTGTGGTTTTAAAACAAGGTTCGGCTTTTTCTTTAAACTATGTTGACCATCAATAAAACGAACTGTTCCACTCTTTGCACGCATCACAACGGTTTGTGTTGTTGCTGCTTGTCCTTTAAATTGAACACCTTTTAATAACTCACCATCCGTAACTCCTGATGCGGCAAAAATTGCGTCATCTCCACTACAGAAATCATCCATATAAAATACTTTATTGATATCGTCAATTCCCATTTTTTTACAACGTTCGCGTTCCACTTCATTGGAAGGAACAAGCTGACCTTGAATTTCACCTTCCAAACATTTTAAAGCTGTTGCTGCAAGTACACCCTCAGGTGCGCCACCAATTCCTAATAAAATATCAACACCTGTATGATCAAATGCGGTATTCACAGCTCCAGCAACATCACCGTCTGGAATTAATTTAATCCTTGCTCCAGCCTCACGTATTTCTTTAATTAATTCTTCATGACGCGGGCGATCTAATACAACAGCAACTACATCTGTAATATCTTTATTTTTTGCTTTTGCTACAGCATGTAAATTATCAGAAACAGATGCTGTAATATCTATTTTACCAACTGCTTCTGGGCCAACAGCAATTTTCTTCATATACATATCTGGTGCATGCAGTAATGTTCCTTTATCTGCGATTGCGATTACAGCAAGAGCATTCCATGTTCCTTGAGCAACAATGCTTGTCCCTTCTAATGGATCAACAGCAACATCAACAGTAGGTCCATTACCCATGCCTAATTCTTCACCAATATAAAGCATTGGCGCTTCATCCATTTCACCTTCTCCAATAACCACTGTTCCTTCCATTGGGATTGTATCAAAAACAGTTCGCATTGCAGTCGTTGCAGCATCATCTGCCTCATTTTTCTTCCCTCTACCCATCCAACGTGCAGATGCTAATGCTGCAGCTTCTGTCACACGTACTAATTCCATTGTTAAACTTCTTTCCATATATTCTCTCTCCTCTGTAGCAATACTTTTGGTTATCGGATGTTATGAATTTTGAAGTTGTTTCTTTTCTTCATTCGTTAAATCCTCACGCCAAACGTTTGCACCAAGTTGTAATAATTTTTCTGTCATTTGTTCGTAACCACGGTCTATGTGTTCTAATCCAGTTAGTTCGGTTATTCCTTTTGCCATTAATCCAGCGATAACTAGAGCAGCACCCGCACGAAGGTCTGATGCTTTCACTCGTGCCGCTTCCAACTGGACAGGTCCAGAAACAATGGCAGAGCCACCTTCCGACTTAATTACGGCATTCATTCGTCTTAATTCGTCAATATGCTTCATCCGTGCACTGTAAATGGTATCTGTTACAACACCTGTACCGCTAGCTTTTGTTAATAATGTTGTAAAGGGTTGTTGTAAGTCTGTTGGAAAACCAGGATAAACCAATGTTTTTATATCGACACTTTTAATCATCTTTCGTGGGGCAATATATAATTGTTCATCACTTTCTTCAACGATAATATCCATCTCACGTAATTTCGCAAGTAGCGATTCCAGATGCTGCGGAATAACATTATCAATAATTACCTCATCCCCTGCAGCAGCTGCTGCAATGGCATATGTACCTGCTTCAATCCGGTCTGGAATAATTGTATGACGACAACCATGTAAGGATGGAACACCTTCAATTCGAATAATATCTGTTCCTACTCCTTTAATATTCGCCCCCATATTGGTTAGTAATGTTGCAACATCAATAATCTCTGGTTCTTTTGCAGCATTTTCAATAATTGTTGTGCCTTTTGCTTTTACAGCAGCAAGCATAATATTAATGGTGGCACCAACACTAACGACATCTAAATATATTCTTGCTCCTGTTAATTCTTCTGCATGAAGATAAATAGCTCCCTGCTCATTGGTAACCTTGGCACCAAGTGCTTCAAAACCTTTAATATGTTGATCAATCGGCCGTGGTCCTAAATGACATCCACCAGGTAGTCCAATAACAGCTTGTTTAAATTTACCTAACATGGCTCCCATGAAATAATAGGATGCGCGGAGCTTTTTTACTTTACCATTTGGCAGTGGCATCGAAATCATTCGTTCTGGATGAATATGTATGGTTCGTTCACCATTCCAAGTGACTTTCCCACCAATTTCCTCTAATAAGTCACCTAAAATACCTACATCAGATATATTCGGTAATCCTTCTAAAACAACTTCTGAGTCCGCTAAAATTGCTGCAGGAAGTAATGCTACTGCACTATTTTTCGCACCACTAATCCGCACTTTACCTTTTAGTTTGTGACCACCTTCAATTAGCATCTTTTGCATCAATAAAACCCCACTTCTAAAATGACATACAAGATTCCTGAAAGAGCTCTAAGGAAATTTTCATTCCATTATAGAGCTCAAACATAGGTAATTTAATCTATTTATAGTATGTGCAAATTTTGTCAAAATGATAAGTTATATTTAGACTCTATGTTGTGCCTGATTCCAATCGGCAAGAAACTTCTCAATGCCTTGTTCTGTTAGCGGGTGTTTCACAAGTTGTTCTAATACGCCATACGGAACAGTTGCAATATGTGCCCCAAGACGTGCTGCTTCTGTTACATGCATTGTATGTCGAATGGAGGCGGCAATGATTTTTGTATGCACTTGATGTTTATCAAATATAGTTCTAATCGTGTCCACCACATCCATTCCAAGGTGGCCAATATCATCCAAGCGTCCTAAAAATGGAGAAACATAGGTAGCTCCTGCACGGGCGGCAAGCAATGCTTGGTTTGCATTAAAAATTAATGTTACATTTGTTTTTATATTTAAACTTGTTAGTGTGTTGACGGCTTTAAGACCTTCTAATGTCATTGGAATTTTCACTGTGATATTCGGGGCTATTGCAGCGAGTTTCTTTCCTTCTTCAATCATTCCTTCAGCATCTTCACGAATAACCTCGGCACTAACAGAGCCTGTAACAATTTCTGTAATTTCTTCCAGACGTTTATGAAAAGGAACCCCTTCTTTTGCTACTAGACTTGGGTTTGTTGTCACACCAGCTAGTATACCTAGTTCTTTTGCCTTTTTAATCTCATCTAAATTTGCCGTATCAATAAAAAATTTCATCTTATTTCTCCTCTTTCATGAAGATTTTATAAATGAAACTTCAATCAGTGAGAGTTTTCTTCTTACCCACTGATTGTTAGTCGAACGAATCGGGCTTTACTGGCTGTTGAGTTTCCACTTATAATTCATAGGGTTTCAATTTCTTAATGTGGGGGTCTTATAGCCAGTTAATACGCGACGCGAAAAATGAATTATGCTTTTCATGTTGAACCAAATTTAATAAAATAGTCCTATTATATATCAACTTTTTCGAGCATTTCTTTCATTGATACTGATGTAATATACCATAGAAATAGTATACCATTTTATTTCACTATTTATAGAATACCAACTCAAAGAAGAAGTAGCAACAATTTGTTGCTACAACTTTTGACCTACTTATTACTTTTTAAAAAGGAAGGTGAATTGCGCACTGGATCCCAAAAAAAGACTAAATATGAAGCAGCTATTTATTAGATCCGAAAACAATCTAGGCATATTTCCCCTTCCAATCATCCCGTATACTAAATCTGTTTTGTTTGTACTGTTGGAAATATTTTCTGAACTATTTCACATAATTCATCCACATTAAATGGCTTTGCAATAACACCTTTCACAAAATCCATTTTTTCCAACTGTTCTGCCACCAGTTCTATTAACCCGGTCATCATAATACAGGGAATAAAATGTTGATCTGTTTGTAATTGTTTGATCACTTCAATTCCATCTAAAACCGGTAATTTATAATCAATAATTAATAAATCAAAGGATGATGTTGCTATTTTTTCCAATGCTTCTTTTCCCGTTGTCGCCTGCATTACTTCATGGCCTTCTTTTTTTAAAATTTCATTTAAAAGTAATCGAATACCAGGTTCGTCTTCCACAATTAATACTCTTTTTTGCATGAAAATCTCCCTTCTTTTTATAATTCTATGTATATGTCATCCCATTTTTAAAAATGATGTAATATTATAAAGTGCAATTTCAGCAATTAGTGGAGGCTTCCACTGATTGTTGGCATCACAAGGTCCTTATCTAAAGGGCTTTCGGTGAATTGATCGCTAATGGACTGTTGATCCCTACTTGTAATTCTTAGTTCTTTTGAATTCCTGAAGATTCGTCTTATATCCAGTTAACCTGTGATAAAGTTTTCTTTCTATTCTCATTCATTCGACACGAACAGCCGTAACTCCTTTTTCTTTAGTAAAAATAGCCCTTATAGCCTAATAAAGTGAAACTTCAATCAGGGGGAGTTTCTTCTTCTCCCACTGATTGTTAATTAAACGAATCGGGCTTTTACTGGCTGTTGATCCTCCACTTATAATTCTTCAGTATCTCGATTTCTTGATGTGGAGGTCTTACAGCCAGTTAATCTGCGAAAAAAAAACTCACGATATGATTATCGTGAGTTTCATGTTTATTTGACAGTCGCACCAATAAATCCTAAGAATAGTGCTTGTGCTTTTGTTGGGCGTGATTTGAATTCTGGGTGGAACTGACATGCGACAAACCATGGATGATTCTTTATTTCAATGATTTCCACGTATTTCTCATCTGTACTCATTCCGGAAATAATAAATCCATTACTTTCCAACTGCTCAATATAGGCTTGATTTAATTCATAACAATTGCGATGACGTTCTTCAATAATTTCCTGACCTTGATAAGCTGCTTTTGTTTTTGTGCCGTCTACTAGGCGACAAGGATAATTTCCTAGGCGAAAATCTCCCTTTTCATTTTCTTTTTGTTCTACCGGTAAGTCAACGATTGGATTAGCTGTTTCCGGAAGAACCTCTGTTGTATGTGCATTATCTAAACCAAGCACATTTCTTGCAAATTCAACAGCAGCTAATTGCATACCAAGTCCAATTCCTAAAAACGGAATATTATTTTCACGTGCATAACGAATGGCTTCCATTTTTCCATCAATTCCGCGGTGGCCAAACCCTCCAGGAACAATAATTCCATCTACCTTTTCCAATTGTTGATCAATGGTTTCAGGATCTAGTTTCTCAGAATTAATCCAATGTACAACGACATCTGATTCATATGCATAACCTGCATGTTTCAATGCCTCGACAACAGATAAATAAGCATCTGGGAGTTCTACATATTTTCCTACAAGGCCAATATGAACCGTATTTGTTAATTTATTAACCTTTTCAATCAGGTGCATCCATTCAGCCATATTCGGCTCATCACAAGTTAGATGTAAATGATCACAAACTAATTTGTCAAGTTGTTGTTTTTGTAGTTCCACAGGGATTTGATATAAATTATCTAGATCCTGCATTTCGATAACAGCGTTGTAATTAATATCACAAAATAGAGCAATTTTTTCTTTATTATCTTTACTGATCGGATGCTCTGTACGTAAGACAATCGCATCTGGCTGTATTCCTAATGAACGTAATTCTTTTACACTATGTTGGGTTGGTTTTGTTTTCATTTCACCTGCAGCTTGAATAAACGGAACAAGTGTACAGTGGATGTACATCACACTTTCTCTTCCTACATCACTTTTAATTTGGCGAATTGCCTCTAAAAACGGAAGGGATTCAATATCACCAACTGTCCCACCAATTTCTGTAATGACAACATCTGCTTCTGTTGCTTTTCCAGCCCGAAAAACCTGATCTTTTATTTGGTTAGTAATATGTGGAATAACTTGGACAGTCGCCCCACCATATTCCCCATTACGCTCTTTTTGAATAACTGAAGAATATACTTTACCTGTCGTAATATTACTATATTTATTTAAATTGATATCGATAAAACGCTCATAATGCCCTACATCTAAATCTGTCTCCGCTCCATCCTCTGTAACAAAAACTTCCCCATGTTGGTATGGGCTCATTGTCCCTGGATCCACGTTAAGATATGGGTCAAATTTTTGTAAGGTTACCTTTAAACCACGGCTTTTTAATAAACGTCCTAATGAAGCAGCTGTAATTCCTTTTCCTAGTGATGAAACAACACCACCTGTGACAAAAATATACTTTGTCATTCTGTCATCCCTCTTTCTAAGAATATCTTAAATTAACGTCTTTTATTAATCTTTGATAAAAAGTGAAGCTTCATTCGTAAAGAATTACTCTTGGTAAATTGAGTAATTTATAAATAAGAAAAGCGCCTCCCCATTGAACAGGGGAAACGCTTATAAGTCGAATTTAATGAGCCCAATAAGAATATTACCTATCTGGCATAAAAAAGTCAAGTTCCTTACTTAAAATTCTTCATCATCGTCTTCTTCAAATGACTCGTCATCGAATTCTTCGTCATCTAGTAATTCATCATCCACTTTTTCATCTATGTCTGCATCTATATCTTTAAATTCTTCGTCTGCATCATCAGCTTCATCATATTCATTTTCTTCTTCATCATCTTTTTCCAAATCATCTTCATCATCTAGAATATCTGGAAATTCTTCATCGTCATCATCTTGTTTAGACTTTTTTTTATGTCTTACTTTAACTTCATCATCAATTTCATCGATAGGGTACCAACGCTTTAATGTCCAAACATTAGAGCCTAATGTCATAAAACGACCATCTGTATTTAAGTCTGTATAGAACTGTGCCAATTTATCTAGTTCTTGTTCTTTTGTAAATCCCTTTATTTCACTAATTTTTTTAAAGATTTCCTTTAGTTCCAATTCCTTCTTTTCGTCCATCAATAACAGATTAGCCAACTCAATCATTGATAGAAATTGTAATTTATCCTTGCTAACGCTTTTTAAGCTCATCGAACAGCACTCCCTTTACACGTTATTAAGGCGACTTGCCTAAAATATCTTTCTCTATTCGTTGCATTTCATACGTTTCATATTAATGCATCGAATGATTTATTAAAACCTTTTGCTTTTCTTGTTTTTCATTATTGAAGTATAAACTATACCATACTTCATAATCAAATAATATTGTAAAAGATTTTCTTTTATTTTTCTACTATAATAGGCAAGTCATGACTGGATATGGTATAGCATATATTTTCCTTGGATTCTTTTTCTATAGATTGTTGCTAGCTACCTACAATTTATTCTTCAATTAATAATACACGCATAAGATAAAAGAGTTGCCGATCAATGTATTCATCTAATTTGAATTGTTTCTGCAAAATCCAACGACGAAAACCCCACATTTGTCCTTGAATAAAAATATTATTTGCAATTAATTCCGTATCCATATCCGATATATTATGCTCTGGTAAGCAAGATTCAATGACTTGCTTTAGCATATCCACCATCTCACGCTCTTTTTTTAGTACATACTCCTGTGCTTCTTTCTCTAAGGATTTTACTTCTTGGTACATGACAAGAACTTCTTCTTGCATCTCATCCATTAATTCAAAATAGGCCCGTACAACATTTTTCAACATTTTTACAGAAGGAACTTCCTTCGCGATGACAAGTTCTAGACGCTGCTTTACTTGTTCATAAATGGAATCACATACAAGAAACAAGACATCCTCTTTTGTTCGTATATATTCATAAAGTGTACCAATACTGAAACCAGATTCTTTCGCAATCTCTCTTGTCGTTGTTCGATGAAATCCTTTTTCTTTAAAGAGACTAATTGCTCCCTTGATCATTTGATTACGACGTTTCATAACTAATTCTCTATTTTTTACATTGGAAAGAATCTTTTTACGTTCCATCACCACGTCCCTCCTTATATTTACTGGTAAAAAAGGCATGCATGGCGATAGGCCACACATGCCTCACTATCAACTTTCTACTTATTTCGTCAACATTCTGCCGATAACAAGTCGTTGAATTTCGTTTGTTCCTTCATAAATCTGAGTGATTTTTGCATCACGCATAAATCTTTCAACAGGGTAATCCTTTGTATAACCATATCCACCGAATACCTGAACAGCTTCTGTTGCTACACGCATTGCAGCGTCCCCTGCAAATAATTTAGACATGGCAGATTCTTTCCCATATGGTAATTTATTCGATTCTAACCATGCTGCTTGATATGTTAATAGTCGAGATGCTTCCACATCTGTCGCCATATCTGCTAATTTAAATGAAATTCCTTGGTTATGGGCAATTGGCTTACCAAATTGCTCTCTTTCTTTTGCATAATCGACTGCAGCATCTAAAGCCCCTTGCGCAATTCCAACTGCTTGAGCGGCAATACCATTACGTCCACCATCTAATGTGGTCATCGCAACTTTAAAACCTTCTCCTTCTTTACCAAGCATATTTTCTTTCGGAATACGACAATTTTCGAAAATAAGTTCTGTTGTTGGTGAGGAACGAATTCCTAATTTCTTTTCTTTTTTACCAAATGAGAAGCCTTCTGTTCCTTTTTCGACAATAAATGCACTGATACCGCGGTGACGTGCATCTTGATCTGTCTTAGCAAAGACGATGTAGATGTCTGCTACTCCACCATTTGTAATCCATACTTTATTCCCGTTTAAAATATAGTCATCTCCATCTTCTTTTGCTGTCATACGCATGGAAACAACATCACTTCCTGCACCAGGCTCAGATAATGCATAAGCACCTAGAGCTTCTCCTGTTGCTAAACGGCGAAGGAAATTTTGTTTTTGTTCTTCATTTCCGTATTTATAAATTGGCCAGCTAGCAAGTGATAGGTGTGCTGATAACGTAACACCTGTTGATGCACAAACACGAGATAGTTCTTCAACAGCAATCACATAGCTTACAAAATCGGCGCCAATTCCACCATACTCCTCTGGCCATGGAATTCCTGTTAATCCAAGTTCAGCCATTTTATTAAAAATTTCTCTGTCAAATCTTTCTTCTTCATCACGCTCTGCAGCAGTTGGTGCTACCTCGTTTTCTGCAAAGTCTCTTACCATTTTACGTAACATTTCTTGTTCTTCTGTTAATTGAAATTGCATTGTTATGTTCCTCCTTGTTTGTCAAAAGCTAGTTTACATGAATAATTTCAATATCTATTAATATATATCATGAATTATTTTTATTTTAAAAGGTGTTTACCAATAACAAGTCGTTGGATTTCGTTTGTTCCTTCATAGATTTCGGTTACTTTCGCATCACGGAAAAAGCGCTCTACTGGATAATCTTCTGTAAAGCCATATCCACCAAAAACTTGTACAGCTTCAATTGCTGTTTGAACAGCTGTTTTTGTTGCATACATTTTTGCCATGGACGCTTCTTTTCCACAAGGTAAACCTTTTTGAACAAGTGATGCTGCTTGATATGTTAATACTTTAGCAGCTTCTACACTTGTTGCCATATCTGCTAGTTTAAAAGAAAGACCTTGCTGATGGGAAATTGGTTTTCCAAATTGTTCACGTTCCTTAGCATATTCAACTGCATGCTCTAAAGCTGCTTCTGCTATACCAAGAGCCTGTGCCGCAATTCCAATTCTTCCAACATTTAGGTTGGACATGGCAATTTTAAATCCTTGTCCTTCTTCCCCTAATAATTGTTCTTTCGGTACTTTACAATTATCGAAACTGATTTCGACAGTGTTTGATCCATGTAAGCCCATTTTTCGCTCTTTTTTACCAATTACTAATCCTGGAGTGTCTTTTTCAACAATAAATGCACTAATTCCTTTAGAACGTTTTTCTTCACTTGTGCGAGCAAACACGACATATGTATCTGCCACTCCACCGTTTGTAATAAACATTTTAGAACCATTTAGGATATAATAATCGCCATCTTTTTTAGCAGAAGTACGTAAGCTAGCTGCATCAGATCCTGCACTAGGTTCTGTTAAAGCAAATGCTCCTAAATATTCTCCACTTGCTAGTTTCGGAACATATTTCTTTTTCTGTTCTTCTGTACCAAAATAAAGAATTGGATTTGTTCCAACAGATGTGTGTACAGATAAAATAACCCCAACACTTGCACTTACTTTCGCTAGTTCATTAATCGCAATAATATAGGATGTAAAATCCATCCCACTTCCACCATATTCTTCTGGAATTGGTACACCCATAAGTCCTAGTTCACCCATTTTTTGGATGACTTCTTTCGGAAAACGGTCTTCCGTTTCCATTCTTTCTACTTCTTTTGCTACTTCATTTTCCGCAAAGTTACGTACCATTGAGCGCATCATTTCTTGTTCTTCTGTAAAAGTTAAGTTCATGATTGTCTGTCCCCTTTTCTATGCATAGTCTATTAATTTATTAATCGTATGTGTAGAAGCCACGTCCAGATTTACGTCCTAACCAACCAGCACTAACATATTTACGTAATAATGGGCATGGACGATACTTACTATCTCCTAATCCTTCATGTAGGACTTCCATAATGTAGAGACATGTATCTAGTCCAATAAAGTCAGCTAATGTTAATGGTCCCATTGGGTGATTCATTCCTAGTTTCATGACAGTATCCACATCTTCTACAGAAGCTACTCCTTCATAGACCGTATAAACAGCCTCATTAATCATTGGCATTAACACACGGTTTGCAACAAATCCTGGGAAGTCATTTACTTCAACAGATGTTTTATTTAATTGTTTTGCCATCTCATCAATCTTCGTAAATGTTTCATCACTTGTTTGTAATCCTCGAATTACCTCTACTAGTTTCATGACTGGAACCGGATTCATAAAGTGCATTCCAATGACTTGCTCAGGACGTTTTGTCACAGCACAAATCTCTGTAATCGGTAAAGAAGATGTATTGGATGCTAGGATTGCATGTTTTGGTGTAATTTCGTCTAATTGTTGAAAGACACTTGTTTTCACATCCATATTTTCTACAACTGCTTCGATAACTAAATCACAGTCTTTTGCATCCTCTAACATAGAAGATGGTTTGAGGCGACTCATTGTTGCTTCTTTGTCAGATTCTGTCATACGTTCTTTTTCGACAGATCTTGCCAGAAGTTTTTCAATTCGATTCATACCTTTGTCTAGTGCTTCTTTATTCATGTCATTTAATAGCACATCAAATCCTGATTGGGCACAAACTTGAGCAATTCCTGATCCCATTTGTCCTGCACCAATTACCATTACTTTTTTAATTGTCATTATAGAAAACCTCCTTAGATGTGTATCTGTTTATTATTTTGTATCATTCTTCATATGCTGTTCTATTTATGCTACCGCATTTGAAATACACTCCGCTTTCCGCGGGCAATCCGCGAGCCTCCTCGAACTACACTAACGTTTCGTTCTGTGGGGTCTCGCCTGGCTCGCTTTCCCGCTGGAGTCTTCGTGTATTTCAAATGATAATTTCGATAAAATTTCTATTTAAATCATTCTTTTAAAAAGCACCCTTTACTTCATATCCAAATTATTGTTTTGGAACTTCGATTAAAATAGCGTCTCCTTGTCCGCCACCACTACAAATGGCTGCGATTCCTAATCCGCCACCACGACGTTTTAGTTCATAAGCTAAAGTTAAGATAATACGAGCACCACTTGCTCCAATTGGGTGACCTAATGCAACTGCACCACCATTGACATTTACCTTTTCATGTGGGATATCAGCAATTTGCATGGATGCAAGAGAAACTGTTGCAAATGCCTCGTTAATTTCAAATAGTTCAATATCATCCATCGAATAGCCTGTTTTATCTAGTAATTCTTTGATGACATATCCAGGAGTCTTTGGAAAATTCTCTGCTTCTACAGCAACTTCTGCATGACCTAAGATGGTTGCTAGAGGTTCTTTATTTAATTCTTTTGCTTTTTCATCTGACATAAGTACAAAAGCTGCTCCACCATCATTAACACCTGGAGCGTTTCCAGCTGTAATTGTTCCATCTTTCCCGAATACTGGACGTAGTTTCCCGAGTACTTCTAGGTTTGTATCCTTACGTGGTGCTTCATCAGTATCCACAAGAATCGGGTCTTTTTTACGCACAGGTACTTCAATCGGTTCAATTTCTTCAGCAAATTTACCTGTCTCCATTGCTAAGATGGCACGTTGATGACTGCGATACGCCCACTCATCTTGTGACTCTCTTGATATACCTAAATCTTCAGATGTGGAGTTCCCGTAGTTACCCATATGTACTCCTTGGAAAGAGCACGTTAGTCCATCATGCACCATAGAATCGACTACCTTTTGATCACCCATTCGGTATCCAAAGCGAGCATTTGGTAATATATATGGAGCATTAGACATACTCTCCATTCCACCTGCTACAATTACATCTTCTTCCCCTAAACGAATAAGCTGATCGGCTAGTGTTACACTTCGTAAACCGGATGCACATACTTTGTTAATTGTTTCTGTCTTCACTTCCCATGGCATTCCAGCCTCCCTAGCAGCTTGACGTGATGGAATCTGGCCTTGTCCTGCTTGTAAGACATTTCCCATAATTACTTCATCGACTTCTTTTCCTTCTATTCCTGCTCGGTCTAGTGCCGCTTTAATGGCATGACCACCTAACTTAGAAGCAGTTATTCCTTTTAATGAACCTCCAAGTTTACCAAAAGGTGTCCTTGCTCCAGATACAATAACTGTCTTTTTCATGATTTTTTGTCATCCTCTCCATAATTTCCATGAAAACGCTTCAATTTCTACTATTCTATCTTCTCATAAATCGATTGAACGCTCAATCAAAACATACTTAAAAAAGGAAGGCATCACACCTATTCTTTTTATGCTTGCCTTCCTGTAATTACTTTTAAGCTGTCTTGGTTGTTTCTTCTTCATCGAAGACTGATAATGCAAGAATTTCTGCTACATCCATTGTACTAATATCTTCTTCTACTTCTTTTGCCTTTGTTCCATCACTTAACATGGTTAAGCAATATGGACATGCGCTGGAAATCATCGTTGGTTCAACTTCTAATGCTTGTTCCGTTCTCGCAACATTAATTCGGTTTCCAGTTGTTTCTTCTGCCCACATCATTCCTCCACCTGCTCCACAGCACATTCCATTTTCATGGGAGCGGTCCATCTCAACAAGTTCCAAACCTGGTATTGCCTTTAGGATTTCCCTTGGTGGATCATACACACCGTTATAGCGGCCTAAATAACAAGAATCATGGTATGTTAATCTTTCTTTAATAGCACCTTTTGGTTGCAATTTACCATTCATTACTAAATCATATAGCATTTGTGTATGGTGAATAACTTCTGCTTCGAAACCAAAATCAGGATATTCATTTTTGAAAATGTTATAAGCATGTGGATCAATCGTTACAATTTTCTTTACATCATTTTTCTGAAATTGTTTAATATTTTTCTCTGCAATTTCTTGGAATAAAAATTCATTTCCAATTCTTCTTGCTGTGTCACCAGAGTTTGCTTCTTTATTTCCTAAAATAGCGAAACTTATGCCTGCTTTATTCATTAATTTAGCAAATGCAATTGCAATCTTTTGACTCCGGCTGTCATAAGCACCCATCGAACTTACCCAGAATAGGTATTCGAAGTCTTTATCTTCTTTCTTCAATTCCTTTATTGTTGGAATATATACAGATTCATCTAATTCACGCCATTTAATTCGATCTTTTTTCGAAAGCCCCCAAGGGTTTCCTTGACGTTCGATATTCATAACCGCACGTTGGATATCAGAATCCATTTTACCCTCGGTCATTACAAGGAAACGACGTAGGTCAATAATTTTATCAACATGTTCGTTCATTACTGGACATGCATCTTCACAGTTACGGCATGTTGTACATGCATTTAATTCTTCTTCTGTAATAACATCACCAATTAAGCTAACTTCTTCCATCGTTGCTGCTGCTTCACTTCCTTGGCCTGCTAGTTGATTACCAGCTGTACTGGAAAAGGCGTATGTTGGTACCCATGGTGATTTACCTGTAATCGCGGCACCTTTTTCAGTTAAATGGTCACGAATTTTAACCATTAAATCCATTGGTGAAAGCATCTTACCTGTTGTAGCAGCCGGACAAACACTTGTACAACGGCCACATTCTACACAAGCATATAAGTCAACTAATTGATATTGTTCAAAATCTTCTACCTTTCCAACACCAAATGAAATATCTTCTTCATCATCGTCTTCATCAATATCGAAATCTAATTTTTCCAATTTTCCTGGAACACGCTTACTTAAGAAAACATTAATAGGTGCTGCAATTAAGTGTGCGTGTTTAGATTGTGGTACATAAACTAAAAAGACTAGTAATGTAATAGTGTGGATCCACCAAAAGATGAAAAACAGAACCATTGCTGCAGTTGGTGATAAAAATCCAAATACAGTAGCTACTAAACTAGCAACAGGTTGAGACCATGTAGCTGCTTGTTCTTCCCAGATTAATAACATTCCATTACCTAGAAGAACAGAAATCATCAATGTCCCAATAAAAATCAATACTAAACCAGACTTTAAACCACGTTTTAAACGAGGTAGTTTCTCAATATAACGTCTGTAAAAAGCAAAGGCAACTGAAATTAAGATCATTAATGTTACTAGTTCTTGGAAAAAGGTAAACCCAGGATAAATTGGCCCAAATGGCAAATGTTTTCCAGGAGCTAGCCCTTTAATGAACATATCAATTGCACCGAATTGGACAAGGAGAAATCCATAAAACATCATGACGTGCATGATTCCGGATTTTTTATCCTTTAACAGTTTCGATTGACCAAATACGATTGTCCAAATTTTACCCAAACGCTCTTTTACTTGCCCATCAAATTCTGATTTCTTACCTAGACGAATGTAAGCAAGTCTTGTTGCTATAACCCTACCAAATAGGTATAGGGCATAGACTGTAACCGCAATAAAAGCTAACATATTAATCAGTAGAAACCCCTTCATTATTCGCGCCCCCTTTTATATTTTAAGACATCTAAAAATGATAACGATTACAAACCTAAAAAAACTACTTTCTAGACTACTTTTCTATGTGCTCATATTATACTATAAATATGAACGAGCATTCAGTCAACTTTTTTTATTTATAAAATATGATTTTTTTACAAATATTCTCTTTTTTTATTGTTTTAACGACAGAAAGTTCAGATGACAACTCATTCTTCGAAATACAATTCTAAGCGATGTTCTCGCGCTTCTTGACCATTCAGCTTAACAGAGTATTCAATGATTAAGGAGCCATCTTCTTTATTTTCTAGTCTTTTATAGACAATTGATTTCGTGTACGTTTCCATACGGATTGTTCCATAAGGATGTTTAAATACATTTTCAGTCTTTTTATGGAGACGAAATTGTTGGTTCATTTGAACATGGCCTGAGCGTTTAATGTTCACACGTTCTGGTTGAATGGTAATCCGATTCTTTATTGGACCATCTTCATTATTTGATTCCACATATGAGAGTACATCAAACTGATCCCTTTGGAAATACTCCCCTTTTTCTCTGATTGTATTGTATTCCATCTGGCCATTATCATCGATTGTCATATGCAAATTAATTTGTATTTCTTGCCCCATCTTATCGCCTCAATTTCTATATAAATTCTTTTCTATTATAACGAATTATGTAGAGAAAGAGAATGCTTTGAAGCTATTTTCATGAATAATTGACATATCCTTTTATCACATGTAGTTCTCCAAAACTTGTCTCTAAAAGGATCTCTTCATATAGATTGGTCTTATCTCATTCTTCCTCGTTTATATTCTAGATTTTTTCCCCATAATATGACAAACAAACTAATTTTAAAAATGGAGCATCAGTGAGCGATGGGACGAATACATTTAAAACCAATCAATCGTATATTATTAAAGTTCGGTCTGGGGATCATTTCGATGGTCATCTTGTTTTTCGTAGTGCTTTATTTAATAGGTCCTCCGCCAATTTCAGATGAGCAAGACACCATATATTATGACACATCTGGTGAAAAGATTGGTGAAGGGAAAGGAAAAGAAAATCAGGATTGGGTGTCTTTAACAGACATATCCCCCCATGTAATCGATGCAATGATTGCTATTGAAGATCAACATTTCTTTAAGCATCACGGTTTCGATATAAAACGAATTCTAATTGCCGCCTTAAAAGATATTAAAAGTGGCTCATTAAAAGAAGGAGCAAGTACGTTAACCCAACAATATGCTCGTAATCTATATCTATCCCATGAAAAAACATGGTCCCGAAAAATAAAAGAAGCAATCTATACAATCCGATTAGAAATGTTTTATTCGAAAACAGAAATTTTAGAAGGATATTTAAATACGATTTATTATGGTGCCGGTGCTTATGGGATTGAAGCAGCCAGTCAAGTCTATTTCAATAAGAAGGCAAAAGATTTGACCTTAGCTGAGTCTGCCATGTTAGCAGGTATCCCTAAGGGGCCTAGTTATTTTTCACCTTTCCTTAATAAAGAAAAGGCAGAAAAACGTCAACAACTTATTTTGCGTGTCATGCATGAAGAAGGAGTTATTTCTAAACAAACGTTTGAACTAGCAAAGAATGAAAGTTTGGATTATGCAAAATACGATCCTTCCCTTTCTTCTGATACGAGTAATTATTTTCAAGAAACAGTCCTACAAGAGGCAAAAAAAATATTGCAGATGGATCGAGAAGCCATCCAAGCTGGTGGCTACCGTATTTATACAACCTTAAATCAAGACCATCAGGATAAATTGGAAGAAACAATTGAAAAAACAATCGACTCAAAAAGTGATATTGAAATTGGTGCACTTGCATTGGATCCAAATACAGGAGCAATCCGAGCACTTGTTGGTGGTCGAGACTTTCAAAAAAGCCCTTTTAATCGTGCAACACATTCCAGAAGAATGACCGGATCTACATTTAAACCTATTTTATTTTATGCAGCATTAGAGCGCGGCTTTACAGCAAATACGACATTAATGAGTAAACCAACTACATTTGAATTTGCAAATAACAATACGTATCAACCTCGTAATTACAATGGTTATTATGCAAATGATCCGATTACATTGGCACAAGCTCTAGCCTTGTCTGATAATATTTATGCAGTAAAAACTCACTTATTCATCGGGATGGATACGTTGGTAGAAACTGCGAAGAAATTTGGAATCACAGGAGATTTGCCACGTGTTCCCTCTTTAGCACTTGGGACTGCTTCTGTCCCTTTACAAGAAATGGTTACAGCTTATGGGATGATAGGAAACGGTGGAATGCAGATTGAGGAGCATGCTATAGAAAAAATAGTGGATAAGAATGGGAAAACTTTATATACAAGAGAACATCCAAAAAGGCAAATTTTTGATGAGAAAAAGGCGTTTATTTTAACAGAACTTCTTACAGGTATGTTCGATGAATCATTAAATGGATACATGTCTGTAACAGGATCCCCTATCATTGATCAATTATCCAGACCTTATGCAGGGAAATCAGGAACAACAGAATCGGATAGTTGGATGATTGGCTATAGTCCTGAAATTGTAACAGGTATTTGGACTGGATATGATGATAATCGTGAACTAGAACGTGTCCGCGAAAAAAAATATGCCAAAGAAATCTGGGCCAAGTTTATGGAAAAAGCACATCAAGATATACCAATGAGCACATTCATGCCACCAAAAGGGGTCATCGGCATTCCGATTGATCCAGAAACAGGAAAAAGAGCAACACCAAATTGCCCAACCAATCATGTCATGTATTTTGAAATCGGAACAGAACCAACAACTTATTGTAAAGAACATCAAGCACCTGAAAAAGAGGGGGAAAAGAAAGAAGGAAAAGAAAAAGGCATTTTTCAAAAATGGTTTGAATTATTTTTTGATTAACCTTATATACTCAAAAAAACATAGATAAAGTGAAACTTCAATCAGTGGAGGGATTTATCTTTCTCCCACTGATTGTTAGTTGAACCAATCGGGCCTTTACTGGCTGTTGATCTGCGATAAAGATAAAAGCCGACTTCATATGCAGTGTCCTAGCTGCAAACGAGTCGGCTTTTATTTTGTCCTAGTAATATTGATTGTCCATGTACTGTATATTTTACAAATTTCCTTTGAAAAGTACAAGGGTTTATAGTTAACTTCATGATTCAGTCACAAAATGTGAATAATTTGTGACTTTTTTATTAAACCGATTTTATAAAGTGAAACTTCAATCAGTGGGAGGTTTATTTTCCTCTCACTGATTGTTAGTTGAACGAATCGGGCCTTTACTGGCTGTTGATCCTCCACCTATAATTCTTGAATATCTCAAATTCTTGATGTGGAGGTCTTACAGCCAGTTAATCTGCGATAAAGTGAAACTTCAATCAGTGGGAGGTTTATTTTCCTCTCACTGATTGTTAGTTGAACGAATCGGGCCTTTACTAGATATTTAATTGACTTTTCAATTCCTCTGTAGAATGCTCCCAGAATTCTTGATTAAAATCCTTTAAATAATCATGTAATAATTGTTTCGATAAATCGTCCATATGATCAACAATAATTTTTCCCTTTAAAGATGCTTCCATGTTTTGCACATGTTCTGGCATGGATTTATATGCACGTTTATTTGGTTTATCAACAAGCAACTCACATCCAGCAACACCTGCATAATATGGACTTTCTTTCCCTTGTTCCACTGTCACCCAAACAATCCAATATTTTTTTGGATTAGGTACATCTTCCCGATCCGGCATATATTTTACACGTCTCTCAATTGCACTTCTAGCATGCATTGCATCCATATCAAGATATGCTGTTTTTTCATTTGGATCAACAATGACAGACGACATATTTTCTAAACTAATGGACCCAGCACCATAACCACCATGTCCATCATTAGAGTCATCTTTTATAATGGTAAAGCGATTTTTCTTTTTATTGGAAGGTTGATTTGAATTCATTGTTAATTGCCTCCTTCTGAAATACATACTTCTTTTAATTGTAGCATAGAGTATGTATTTATTTCACGTAAGAGGCATGGATGATTTCCTAATAGGTCTACAGCTTTTTTCATAATTTATATGATAGATAGTTCGTATTCAACTTATGTCCTAGCTTCGTTACTAAGCAAAGCATCAATCACATTCACTGTACCAATGTATCAATTAATTCCCATGCTTTTGCCATTTCCACGGGACTATAGTTCTGCTTCGGTTTGACATGATGCACTTTTTTCTCCACTACTTCTCGAGGGAGGTCTTTGAAAAATAGCATCGTTGCTACTAATTCCAAAAAGCGGGAACTCTCTGCTAATAAGAGATTTGCCTGCTCACTGAAATCAGGCATGTCCGATTGAAAATGCTCTAAGAAATCCACGCCATGTTCTGTAATCTGATAATGGTACTGAATATAATTGCTCTTATCTTCCTTTTCTTCTTCAATAAATCCAAGATTACATAGCTCTTCTATTCGGAGGGACAACTCTTCAGAGTATGGTCCATAAAAGTGAAATTGATACTTTTCCTCAAAAGGCACCCCACATGATTGTAGAATATAAATCATTTTTTGGAGTTTTTTCCGTCCAGTTACCTCTCCTACTACAGAAAAAAACTGCATGACTTTGGAATGATTCATTAACATCCTTAAACATCTCCTTGAATCTGTAAAATTGCCATGATTTTCTCAACTGTTTCTTTGTCCTTATTTTCTTTCAACATATCTAATGGAAAATATAATTTATGATCTGTTCGTTTTTTCCCTGAGATTGCCTCCACGACATCTGATTCTCGGGATAACTCCCTTAATTCCTGATTTGGCATTAATAAATGAATCGGTAACCGTTCCCCTTCTTCTCCCGGCCGGTAAAAATCATATGGTAAGTCAGAAGAAGAGTCAACAACAAGATAATAATCAGGATCGATTCTAATATTTTTAAACAATTGAATCAGCTCTAACCACACATTCATCATCTTATTTGGATCAAATTCAACATATTTAAACAGACGTCGATTGATAAATCTTTCACATAAATCTTGTAAAACTTCATCTGTTTCCTCTTGCCACATTTGGAAATAGTAATAAACAATCGCTTCGTCGAGTTTTAAATAATCTTGGAGATTTTCCTCGTTTTTGAAAAAAGATATGAAATGTGTCGGTTCTAATTTAAATATGTAGCCTTTATCATATAAATGTTTTACACGATGGAAAATTTTCGTCAAAATCACCTCAGAACTACGAGTGACAGGATGAAAATATACTTGCCAATACATCTGATAGCGGCTCATAATATAGTCTTCTACTGCATGCATCCCAGTTGATTTAATGACGACTTGATCCTCCGTTGGGCGCATCACACGCAAAATACGTTCCATATCAAAATGACCGTAGCTCACCCCTGTAAAATAGGAGTCGCGCTGTAAATAATCCATACGGTCAGCATCAATTTGACTAGAAATTAGACTTACGACAAGTTTATTGGAATGGGTTTTAGCAATCACATCAGCAACCTCATTAGCAAATCCTGGATATACCTTTTCTAACACATGATTTACTTTTGTATCACCGACAATGATTTGTTGTGTATAATGTTCATGATCTAATTTGAACACTTTTTCAAAGGAATGGGAAAAAGGCCCATGTCCTAAATCATGTAAAAGAGCTGCACATAAACAGAGCAAGCGGTCCTGTTCATTCCAATGTTTACGGTCCTTAAAATTGAATATAATTCTCCGGACAATTTCGTAAACCCCAAGAGAATGATTAAAACGACTATGTTCTGCACCATGGAATGTTAAATATGTCGTACCTAATTGTTTAATTCGTCTTAGTCGTTGAAACTCTGGTGTTGCAATTAAATCCCATATCACCCGGTCTCGAACATGCACATACCGGTGAACAGGATCTTTGAACACTTTTTCTTCATGTAATTGTTCATCTTTATACGCCATTTTTTTACATTCAACTCGTTTCTTTTCGACGATTATGTATTATTATATAATAGAGTGTTCATAGTTAAAAGGGTAAAAATCATGACATTTAAATGAGAGGGACTTTTATGAAAACATTAGATGATATCATGCAACATTCTACTTTCCGTTATATGGACCATACCAATTGCACCATTTTTCAAAACAAAGCCTATACAGCGATGACTTCATTTGCGATTGATGATGCAATCTCTACTGCTGTAAGTAATCATATGTCCCCACCAACTGTTAGACTATGGGTTCACCCAAAAACAGTTGTCCTTGGGATTCCCGATACACGCATCCCCTATCTAAAAGATGGAGTTAAATTACTCCAAGACCAGGGTTATCAAGTCATTGTCCGTAATTCAGGCGGACTAGCGGTTGTACTTGATGAGGAAATTTTAAATATATCCCTCATCTTACCAAATATGAGGGATATTTCTATTTATGATTGTTATGAAGCGATGGTCACCTTTGTGCAACATATGTTAAAAGATGTCACAAACGAGATTCAAGCCTATGAAATTGTTGGATCATATTGTCCAGGTGATTATGACTTAAGTATCGCCGGGAAAAAATTTGCTGGTATTTCTCAGCGTCGTATAAAAGATGCTGCCGCTGTGCAAATTTATTTAGATGTCGATGGAGGTAGTGAAAACCGTGCAAGACTCGTTCGTGATTTCTATGATATTGGCATTCAACAAGAGATGACAAAATTCACCTATCCAAAAATCAAGCCACAAAAAATGGCATCTCTAACAAACCTACTTGGTCGGAAAATGACGATGGAAAATATGATTCACCGGACAAAAAAGGCATTAAGGGAGATAAGTAAGGAAGTTGTGATTGAGGATTTTTCTCTAGAAGAAAAGAAGACATTCCAAAAGCGAATGAAAATGATGGAAAAACGCAATGAGATAATTCACAAATTCCTATGATATTTTTAACAATTTCGTGACAAATAGGGTCTTTTTAGCTAATACAAATCATTTTTAAACAGCATCTTAAATGAAGCCCTTCCATCGTTATGATATAGTAAAAATTGGGTTATGCTATTTATAATCCTTAAAAAAGATTATATTTTAAATTCACTTTACATAAAGGAGAGATTCAAATGGTAGAAGCTGTAGAAACGATGGACGGTTGGTATTCTTTACATGATATGCGTTCTGTTGACTGGATTTCTTGGAAACTTGCGTCTGAAGAAGAGCGTGAAGAAGCACTTGCTAGCTTCCATAAACTAATTGAAAAATGGGAAAAAGTAGAAGAAGGTAAAAACGGAAGCCATGCATTGTATACAGTTGTTGGCCAAAAAGCAGATCTTATGTTTATGTTCTTACGCCCAACAATGGAAGAATTAAATGAATTAGAAACAGAATTAAACAAATCAAAAATGGCGGAATTCCTTATCCCAGAACATTCCTATGTTTCCATTATTGAATTAGCAAAATATCGAAAATCAAAAGATGGTGTTGACCCAGAAACATTACCAGAAGTTCAAGCAAGATTAAAACCTATTTTACCTAAATGGGAACATATCTGTTTCTATCCGATGAATCGCCGTCGAATTGGTGAAGAAAACTGGTACACATTAGAAAGCGATGCTCGTGGTAAATTATTGTACGAACACAGCAAAACAGGCAGAAAATATGCTGGAAAAGTAAAACAATATATTACTGGTTCCATTGGTATCGATGACTGGGAATGGGGCGTTACGCTATTTGCACATGATCCATTAGAGTTCAAAAAAATCGTCTATGAAATGCGTTTTGATGAAGCGAGCTCACGCTATGGTGAATTCGGCTACTTCTTCGTAGGAAACATTTTGAAAAAAGAAGCTGTAGCAGCATTTTTACACGTTTAATAAAAGTTTAATGATTGGCAGACGGTATTCCCGCTGCCAATTTTTTTCTGCTAAAAATCCACTTTATAGAAAAAAATACTTTTTAAAGATAAATACCTCCCCCTCTTGTCATATCCCTTTTGCTTTCAACATACATATCTTTAATGGAACGACCATCATGATTTACAGAAATGAGGTGGGAAATTGGCTGTTGTTCCGATGACAGAAGAAAGTGTCAACCTCTTAGCCAGGTTAATTCGGGCTGAAGCAGAAGGTGACGGAAGACTTGGGATGCTAATGGTTGGAAATGTTGGAGTAAACCGTGTTATCGGGAACTGCCTTGATTTCAAAGGAATTCGGACGATACGAGATATGGTATTTCAAAGTCCAGGTGGTTTTGAAGCAACACAGAAAGGTTATTTTTACCAACGGGCACGAGAAGTAGATAAGGAACTAGCTAGAAAAGTAATGATGGGGATGGATTACCACCCTGCATCAAATGCCCTTTGGTTTTTTATGCCACCAGGAGCTTGCCCAGCACAATGGTTTGACCAATGGAATGTTGGCAGATATAAATCACACTGTTTCTATGCCCCCCTCCAGTCCGTATGTCCACAAGTTTACTAAATCATAAGGAGGTATTTTTTAATGAGTGAACATCAGTATTATGGAAATGAGCAACAAATGTATCCATATTTTTATTATCCAGCTTCATCTCCAGCATATTATCCAGCGACATATCATTATAGGCAATTTTCACAGCCCCAGGCTCAAACAGGGCAACCAGCAGCAAATCAAACGGGAGTAGATATACCAGGTATGTTGCCACCACAACAATCCTATATTGAAAATATCTTACGTCTGAACAGAGGGAAGCTTGCTACAGCTTATATGAGCTTTAATGGTACACAAAAGACTTTTAAAGGCGTTATCGAAGCAGCTGGAAGGGATCATATTATACTTAGTGATCCAGAAACGAAGAAACGTTACCTATTATTAATGGTTTATCTTGATTATGTCACGTTTAATGAACCACTTAATTATAGTTATCCATACAATAATCAAGGTCAAATGGCATCATACCCATCAAGATAAAGAAGATAGAAATAAAAAGGATAGCATCATGAATGATGCTATCCTTCTATAACTAAATTTGAGGCGATTTAAATGAGACATCCATATGAAAAATTCATACTCGGAGAACTTATATCGATTGGACTTGCTCTTTTGTTTGGGCTTATTGCACTGATTCGAGGCTCTTTTCCCCTACTAATGCTATCTCTTTTCCTTCTGGTCATTAGTCTTATTTGTACTGGAGTAATTTTTTTATATAGCAATCGATCTACTGAAGCAGGAAAACAAATTCTACGAGCAGCCATTCTGTTTCTCCTAATCATATATCTCATTATTCGCTAGAACCTCATTAGACAAATTTTGTAACAGCAATACCAAGACATACCCAACCAACTAAAAAGGTTACACCACCAAATGGGGTAATCATTGCTAACATTTTAACACCTGTTGTTGCATAAAGATATAAACTTCCAGAGAATAAGACAATACCGATGAAAAAGGCCCAACCTGCTGTCGTTAAACTTGCTGCTTCTATTTTCGCTGCAAGTATGCCAGTAACAAGTAATGCTAATGTATGAAACATCTGATAATTAACTGCTTTTTCCCAAATGGAGATCGCTTTATCAGATATTTTTCCTTCTAATCCATGTGCACCAAAAGCACCTAACGCAACAGCTAAAAATCCATTCACAATTCCAAATAACAAAAATAGCTTCATTTCTTATCTCTCTCCTGTTCCTTGCTAAATAATTTCTTTTTTAAAAATCAAAAATCGACGTGCCATTAGCTTCTTCCTGTTTTTCTTCCTCTTTTTCCGATTGAAGAAAGGAGGCATGCTTCTCGTTAGAGTGTTGATTCGTCCGTGACGATCCGAGCATGGTTTCCATTTCCTTTGCTGTTATTCTATGGTTATTGAACTTGGATTCTTGATTATTGCTTTTATATTGTGTATTTGAATCTAATAATAATTCACATAATAATTTAATACGTTCGATATGCTTTATAAAATTAGAATCACCATCATGACGGTTTGCTTGTTCCATTTCTTCCATCATTTTCTGTAAAATAAAGCTATTCTCAACTGCCATCATTCATACTCCTTTCTTCAAGTTTATGTACATTGCATTCAGTATAGCATGAACTGATTATCTTCACGAATTGAATGCATATGAAAATAGCTGATAAGATTATTGATCGTTTTATCCAATAAAAAAGGACGAATCCAAGCCCGCCCTGAATTTTTTTAATAGATTCATTTCAATTCATACATGTTTTTTAAACTGCTAAAACGAGGAACATGATTTTCTTTTAAACCTACCATAGGATAATAGTTTAGATCTAATATTTGCATGAATACGTGTACAGGGAGCTCCCTTTTTTGATAAATAATTGCTGTATAACCAAGCAAGGAATATCTTTTCATTTCTATTTAATTTTCTACCTAATTCCTGTTCCAATTCACTCTTCCATTGCAATAATGATTCCATCAACTATTCACCCCATGTTAAAAAATGTTATTTCTAATTGTAACCTCAAATCGTCATATGTTCAAGCAATATTCGGAATTTAACAAAAATACAACAAATCAAGTGACACATCGACAAAATATGATCATTTTCTATGGCAGCAATTTTCGTATGCTTGGTTCGTCGTATAACTTTAATCGCTTTTTAAAATGTTTCTTCATTGACAACAACTCTTTTAGAAAACAGTCGTCGTTACTAACGAAAAATGGTATAAAAAAAAATAAATTACCTCTTTTAATTTTATACATTTTTATGTATAATAATAAAGTGAAACTTCAATCAGTGGAGTTTTCTTCATCTCCAACTGACTGTTAGTTGAACAAATCGGGCTTTACTGACTGCTGATCCTCCACTTATAATTCTTGTGTATATCGAATTCTTGATATGGAGATCTTACAGCCAGTTAGTCTGCGATAAATATCTTATATTAAAGACATCAATAAATGATTTTTTAAGGGAGATTCTACATGAAAAAATATACAACGGCAGATCATTTACGTTTTATTATACCTTCTTTACTCGGTGTCCTTTTGTTTATGACTCCGATTAAGACAGATGATGGCTTTTCCATTGTAATTGCTCTATTAGCCAGTAAAGTTCAAGACTTATTAAAAGATGAATTATCTTTAATCATGATGATTATCATTATTCTTACAGCAATTATTACTATATTAGCTAAATTAATTGGTTCTAACAGATTAAAAGAATCATCCTTTTTTTACAAATTATTTTATGTGAGCCCATTTTGGACGCTCACCCGTATATTAGCTGCTGTTTTTGCAATCATGGTTTATTTCAAATTAGGTTCAGAGGCAATCTATGGTGAAAATACTGGACAACTTTTATTAGGTGATTTACTCCATGTATTGTTTTCTGTATTCTTATTTGCTGGGTTATTTTTACCACTGCTCACTAATTTTGGTTTGCTCGAATTAGTTGGTACATGGATGACGAAAATTATGCGTCCCTTATTTAAATTACCAGGACGTTCTGCCATAGATGCCTTAGCTTCTTGGATTGGTGATGGAACGATTGGTGTACTTCTGACTAGCAAGCAATACGAAGGTGGATTTTATACCAAACGAGAAGCAGCAGTAGTTGGAACAACCTTCTCGATTGTATCGATTACTTTTACATTAGTCATTATTGATTACGTTAATCTTGGACATATGTTTGTCTCGTTTTATTTAACCGTACTTCTTGCTGGATTTGTCGCTGCGATTATTATGCCACGGATCCCTCCATTGTCACGTAAAGAGAATACGTATGTTAAAAAGTCAATCAAACCTGTTGATGAATCCATTCCTTCTGAATACAATGCATTTTCCTATGGATATAAAAATGCAATCGAACGCGCGAAAAAAGAAAAAGGTATCAAACATTTTTTTAAAGAAGGTATCCAGAACGTTTTAGATATGTGGATGGGTGTTGCACCAATTGTCATGGCTTTTGGTCTGATTGCAGTAATGATCGCAGAATACACCCCATTCTTCCAATGGCTTGGAATGCCGTTTATCCCTTTGCTTGAATTGATGCAAGTTCCAGAAGCGGCCAAAGCATCAGAAACTTTGTTAATCGGTTTTGCAGATATGTTCCTACCAGCTGTTTTAGGAGCATCTATTGAAGCGGAAATGACAAGATTCATCATTGCTGCCCTTTCTGTCACTCAATTGATTTATATGTCGGAAGTTGGTGGATTATTACTCGGATCGAAAATTCCTGTATCATTTAAAGACTTATTTATCATCTTTATTCTCCGTACCATCATTACATTGCCGGTTATCGTACTAGTTGCACATATTTTATTTTAGAAAATGCCATTGTTTTAATTAACGAAAAAAACGCTTATCCATGATTATGGAATAAGCGTTTTTTTAGGCGCGATAGATACTAGGTTCAGTGACCGACCGAGTGATCTTCACATCAAAAAGGGTGCTGAAAACTCCTGTCAGTGACTAAATGACTGATCTTCAAACCAAAACGGGTGCTGAACACCCTTGTCAGTGACTAAATGATTGATCTTCACACCAAAACGGGTGCTGAACAATCTTGTCAGTGACCAAATGATTGAGCTCCAAATCAAAACGGGTGCTGAACACCCTTGTCAGTGACCAAATAACTGAGCTTCAACTCAAAACGGGCGCTGAGCACTCTTGTCAGTGACCAAATGATTGATCTCCACATCAAAATGGGCGCTCAATCTTGTGATGAATGCCTTATTTTCAATTTAACTGTTCCTGTCCATTGAGATTTACTTGCTTTTTCTTAGCAGTGGACGGCAACATATGGAAAATTATATTTAAGATGATTGCTGTAAAACTTCCAGCTACAATACCATTACTTGTTAAAATTTGTATACTTGTTGGAAGAACATGAAATATATCTGGTACAACTGTTACTCCCAGGCCCATTCCTACAGAACAAGCAACAATTAATGCATTTTCTTGCGAATCAAAAATCGTTTTAGAGAGCATCTTAATTCCTTGTGCAACAACCATTCCGAACATTGCTACCATTGCTCCGCCTAAAACCGATGGGGGAATAATGGTTGTAAGGGCAGCAATTTTAGGGAAGAATCCTAAAATAATTAACATAACACCGGTAATCCCAATGACCTTTCGCGAACGAACACCTGTCATTTGTACTAATCCCACATTTTGGGAAAAGGCTGTATATGGGAACGCATTGAAGATACCACCAAATACAATCGCTAGACCCTCTGCTCGGTATCCACGAACAAGATCTTTTTTGTGTAGATCTTTTTCACAAATATCACCAAGTGCAAAATAGACTCCTGTTGATTCAACGAGGGAAACCATCGCTACTAATATCATCGTAATAATCGCAGACCATTCAAATGTTGGTGTCCCAAAATAAAAAGGCTGGGCAACATGAAGAAGGGATGCTTCTTGAACTGGTGCAAAGTCAACTTTCCCCATAAATAATGCTGCAAATGTTCCACCAAGCATACCAATTAATATAGCAATAGATCGGATAAATCCGGTAGAGAACTTATATAATAAAATAATAAAAAATAAAGTGCCAAATGCTAAAAGAATATTGGAAAGAGAGCCGAAATCACTTGCGCCTTGTCCTCCCCCCATATTATGGATAGCTACAGGAATAAGTGTAATACCAATAATTGTTACAACAGAACCTGTTACAACTGGTGGGAAAAATTTAACAAGATGACCGAACAGTCGACTAATTAAAATAACAAAAACACCGGAAACGAGAATTGAACCATAAATTGCCGATATCCCATATTCATTTCCAATTGCAAGGATAGGACCTACTGCTGTAAACGTACATCCTAGGACAACAGGTAATCCAATTCCAATGACGTTACCACGCATAACTTGAAAGAGAGTGGCAACACCGCACATTAAAATATCAATAGATACAAGATAAGTTAATTGTTCAGAAGTAAGGCCAAGGCCATTACCAATAATAAGCGGAACAATCACTGCTCCTGCATACATTGCCAGTAGATGTTGCATTCCAAGAACCGTTAATTTCATGTTATTTTTCATTTGTTAACGGACTCCTCTGCAAAAACAACTCCCCCATTTACTAATGATTCAACAATTGCTAATGATTCCACCCGAAGTCCATTAGCACGTATTTCTTTACCACCCGTTTGGAATCCCTTTTCAATCACAATTCCTGCTCCAGCTACTTGTGCACCTGACTGTTTCACTAAGTCATTTAAACCTTTTAATGCCTGTCCGTTTGCTAAAAAGTCATCAATAAGTAAAACAACATCTTCTTCATGTAACATATCTTTTGAAACAGAAATATCATTCGATTCCTGTTTTGTAAACGAATAAACTGTTGCTGTTAATAAATTATCTGATAATGTTAGAGACTTCCTTTTTCTTGCAAAAATAACCGGCACATCTAAAATGAGCCCTGTCATCAATGCTGGGGCAATTCCAGATGATTCAATTGTCACGATTTTTGTGATTCCTGCATCTTTAAAACGAGCCGCAAACTCCTTCCCAATTTCCTGCATTAATTGTGGATCAATTTGATGGTTTAAAAATGTATCGACCTTCAGTACTGTGTCTGATAAAACGATTCCTTCCTTTTGAATCTTTTCTTTTAGCATTTTCATGTTGTTACTTCCCCTCTCCAGTTTCGGTCTTTAAATGTATTTTCTTACACTATGAATTCTTATTAAGTAAAACTTTAATCAGTGAATGTTTTCTTCTTTTCCCACTGATTGTTAGTTGAACCAATCGGATCTTTACTGGCTGTTGATCCTCCATTTATATTTCTTAAGGCTTCTAAGTCTTGAAGTGGAGGCCTTACAGCTAGTTAATCAACAATAAACATTCAAAAAAAGCCCTACAGACTGCTCCTAAATAATGGGATGAGCAATGTCCTAAGGCTTAAAAGTCTACTAAAAGGAAATAGATAGATATGAACATCTATCTAACAATGCCACCCATAGTCGGTTTGTTTTTGGCAAACCGGTAGAAACTCGCGAGCCATATTCTCGCCATTATATGAGTGTATTTATTTTTTATTTGAATGCTACCATTATAGCATTGTAATCATTTTTTGCAATGGAAATTATCACCGAATGTTTTACCTTATTCAGAATTAGACAGGCTACACTACTAAACTGTAATTCTAGAAAATGCATTTTTTAAAATAGTGGTCTTTCCTTCAATCATTGGCTGCCAAATCCCACGTACTGGTCGGCTTGATAAGATAAATACAATAGCTAATGACAATGCACCGAGCCCAACGACATCCAATAAACCATCTACTTTAAAAAGATTGGCCTGGCGAAAATATTGGATGAAAAAACCATGCAATAAATAAACATATGTCGTTTGCGATCCTATATGCGTCCATTTAAACCTTTTCGTTGGTACTAAAGAAAGTACACTGATTACCATAATGCTTGATGTAATATAAATAAAGAATCGAGCAAATCCACCATATTCTGGTGAACCTAAATCACTATACGATTTGGAAGCAAGTAACCATCCCGAATTAATATCTGGTGCATAATGAATAACAATAGCTGCTCCAATTAATATTCCAATAGAAATAACTTGCACTGCTTTTCCTTTTATTTTCATCAAATGATCTTTTGACAGCCAAAATCCAATCAAAAAGAATGGTAAAAAGACAAATGTTCGTGACAAACTAAAGGTATGACCGATTTTCCCAATATATCCAACCGACAATCCAATTAAAATAGCAATAAGTATACCATATACTGGTGGTATTCTTTTAAATATAATTAGAAGTATGTGCCAGCAAAATAAACTAAAGAGAAACCATAGCGACCAATGGGGGTAAAAAATACTGTCCATTAGCCAATCTTCCTTGCCAATTACAAAATAATAAATAGTATAAATGGCTTGAAAGATCAAATAGGGAATTAATAGCTTTTTAGCCAATTTCTTAATATATGTTATCGACCCTGAACCTTTAGCGAAAAATCCCGCCAAAAAGATAAATGCTGGCATGTGAAACGTGTACATCCACGTATACAATGTTTGTATTCCTGATGATGAATCTGTAAATGGTTGAATGATATGACCGAATACAACAAGGAAAATCAACAGTACTTTCACATTGTCAAAATACGCGTATCTTTCCATATCTCTCATCCTTTTAAAAATGATTCAAATGTTCATTCTTCTACTAGCATAAACCTTTTTTATCAAATTAGGTAGTTTTCATCAATCCTTAATGCAGATGTAAATAGGATGTAAGTAAAGTGTCATAATATAAAACCTTTGTAATAAACTTGAAAAAACAACACTATACCTAAATATATTAAATAAAAAGATAATTGTCGAGAAATACACATATAAAGTGAAACTTCAATCAGTGGGGATTTCTTTATCTCCCACTGATTGTTAGTTGAACGAATCGGGCCTTTACTGGCTGTTGATCCTCCGCTTATAATTCTTAAAGTATCTCGAATTTTTGATGTGGAGGTCTTACAGCCAGTTAATACGCGATAAAGTAAAAAAGCCTAGAGGATGAGAGCTTGTAAATGGTATAAAGGAGATTTTCTTAAAATTATTTCGCTTTTTTCTTTGTTGTTCGTCTTTTTGGTTGACGTGGTTTCGGTTTGTCTTTCTTCGCCTTTTCCAATGAGGCTTGAAGTACTTCCATTAAGTCTGTTACATTGTCTGGTTTTTTTGCTTTATCTTTCCCTGTTACAACTTCTGCGTTTCCTTTCTTCTCCTCGATTAATTTGATTAATTCAGTGCGATATTCGTCTTCGTATTTCTTTGGATCAAATGTTGTTGTTAATTGGTCAATTAACAACTTTGCTGTATCTAATTCCTTTTTCCCTGTTTCTACTTCTTCTGGAACATTGGGAACATCACGAACTTGCCTTACTTCATCAGGAAAATGAATTGTTTCTACAACAATTGTATTTTCGTAAATTCGAATGACGGCAAGACGTTCTTTCGAGCGAATCATCATTTTTGCAACACCTATTTTCCCTGTTTCCCGAAGTGCCGAACGAAGGAGTCCATATGCTTTTACTCCCCCCTCATTTGGTGATAAATAATAACTCTTATCAAAATAAATGGGATCGATTTCTTCTAATTTTACGAAATCAATAATTTCCACCGCTTTATCTGTTTGCTCTTTCTGAATCGCTTTTAGATCATCTTCCTCTAAAATGACAAATTTATTTTTGACATATTCATATGCTTTTACAATTTCGTCTTGTTCTACCTCTCGTTCACAGACAGGACATGTCTTTTTATATTGAATCGGGGACTCACATTCTTTATGCAACTGTCGTAATGGGATATTTTTATTTTCTGTTGCTGCATGCATTTTTACCGGAATATTTACTAGGCCAAAACTGATTGTTCCTTTCCACATCGTATGCATTGTCTTATCTCCTTTCCATATTTCTTAATTAGTTTATTTTTGGGTTAGCGTTCCACTTTATCTTTATTTTATCCGAGATGACAAATGATTATTTTTTAAAAATCGAGATATCTTAACATAGAAAGGAGCTTTCAAACAATGGACATTATGAAGCCAATTGCTACAGAACTTGCCCCCACTGGAGATGAATGGTGTTATGAAGTAAAATATGATGGGTTTCGCTGTGTATTAGTATGGACAAAGGATAGTATCCAACTACTCAGTAAACGAGAACATGATTTAACCAATCAATTTTCAGAAATTATCGCATTTTGCAAGAAACATGAACAGACATTTTCTGCCTATTTACCACTTATTTTCGATGGAGAATTAGTCATTTTAAACCAAGCCTATCAAGCTAATTTTCCCCTTATACAAACAAGGGGTCGAATGAAAAGACAAGAAAAAATTCAACAAGAAGCAAACAAAAGACCTGCCACATTAATGGTTTTTGACTGTTTACAAGAAAAGGGAAAAGATACGTTGCAATTACCTTATATAAAACGAAGACAACGATTGGAAGATATATTTTCATTATCTCCTCATACATATCCTTGTCTTTTACAATTGGTGGAAGTATTTGAGAATGTAGAAGCCTGTCAAAAGCTTGTATTTGATTATAAAGGAGAGGGAGTTATTGCAAAACGGAAAAGGAGTATCTACAAAAAAGGAAAAAATCATCGAGATTGGTTAAAAATAAAGAATTGGCGCATCATTCAAGGAATCCTTACTGCATATGATCATAAAAATGATTATTTCACAGTTTCCGTATATGATGATAGCCATACAACCCTCATTCCAATTGGAAAATGTAAACACGGGCTAACAAAATCTGTTCACCACGTATTACGAGACTTTTTCCAAGAAAATGGAGAAAAGGTGAATTCTGTATACACACTTCCACCTACAACTTGTGCACGGATTCGTACACTTGACCTACACCAGCATGAATTACGCGAACCTGAATTCGAGCAACTTACTCCTGAAATAGATGCTAAACAATGTACAATCACAAAGTTAAAAGAAGATATGGCTATGTTTCCTAAACATGTAAATATAACAAGTCTTGATAAAACCTATTGGCTAGAGTTACATCTAACCAAACGAGATTATCTTGTTTATTTACGGGAGATTTCACCCTTTATGTTACGATTTTTCCACAAAAAAGCAGTGACACTTATCCGTTGTCCAGATGGTGTCCATGGAGAAATTTTTTTTCAAAAGCATGCAAGAGAATCCACACCAGAGCATATTACAAAGCATGTTATTGATGAAGAAGTGTTTATTATTTGTGACTCATTAGAAGCATTACTGAGCCTAGGGAATCAAGCAGCAATCGAATATCATCTTCCCTTTCAAACTGTGACATCTGATACCCCTAATGAAATCGTATTTGATTTAGATCCGCCAAGCCGCGAATCATTCCATTTAGCAATTGAGGCGGCAATCAATATTAAACAATTATTAGATTCATTTCAATTACTATCATTTATTAAAACATCTGGAAACAAAGGATTACAAATCCATATCCCCCTTCCTGAAAATAGTCTGACCTATGAAGACACAGCCATTTTTACAAAAGCAATTGCTTGGACAGTTGAAAAAAAGCATCCTAATTTATTCACAACCGAAAGAATGAAAAATAAACGTAATGGCAGACTCTATCTGGATTATGTTCAACACGGGAAAGACAAAACAATTATTGCGCCCTATTCAGCAAGAAAGACGATGGATGCGACAGTCGCCACCCCATTATTTTGGGAAGAAGTAAATGAAGATTTACACCCAAAACAATTTACCATAAAGAATGTTGTGGAACGTGTAAAGAGATTAGGCTGTCCATTTGCTAGTTATAATCAGGCACGCAAGAAACAACCTTGGGAAAGGCTATTAGAAATAGTAAGAAGTGATTGATATGTAAAAACCGCCCTTTAGGTAGTGACCCCACCTTCTTAGGACGGTTTTATTTTTATCCATTAAATAGCCAATTGGTCATCTTCGAATGTTCTTGATTTATCATTATATTCGTTTATATTTAGTTTATTTAATACACGTGCAGTTAATGTACCGCTTAGGATACTATCATTTACGTTAATTGCGGTTCTTCCCATATCAATTAATGCCTCAATGGAAATTAGTACCCCAGCAAGGGCAACTGGAAGCCCCATAGAAGAGAGAACGATTAATGCGGCAAATGTTGCACCGCCACCTACTCCAGCAACACCGAATGAACTAATTCCGATAATCAATACTAACTTTACAATAAATTCGGGTGCTAATGGGTCAATCCCTACAGAAGGTGCAATCATCACGGCTAACATGGCAGGATAAAACCCGGCACATCCATTTTGCCCAATAGTAGCACCAAACGATGCTGCCATATTAGCAATTCCTGGTTCAACACCGAGTGACTTCTGTTGCACTTGGCTTGTTAATGGAATAGTTCCTGCACTGGAGCGAGATGTAAAGGCAAATCCAAGAACAGGCAATGATTTTCGAATAAATGTAATTGGATTTAAGCCAAATAATCCAACCAAGATTAAGTGGAATAATAAGATAGCCGCTAATCCGACATAAGAGGCAATCACAAATTTACCTAATTCCATAATCCCTGCGACATTAGTCTTCGCAACGGTCGTTGCCATTAATGCTAAAATTCCAAATGGTGTTAAACGTAAGACCAAGGTAACAATTCGCATCACAACGGCATAAACAGCATTTACCATTTTCGTAAACATCTCTGCTTGTTCTGGTTTTTTCCTGCGTAAACCAAGAACAGCAATTCCAACAATCATAGAGAAGATGACAACAGAAATAACGGATGTTGGTCGTTCTCCGGTCATATCAAGAAAAATATTTGCTGGAATAAAACTGAGTATTTTTTGAGGTGCTGATGTGTCCTCCACCTCTGTTAATGTTTCTTCCATCATAACACCGCGTTCTTGTTCTGCATCACCTGTTTCAATTTGTTCCGCATCTAAATTAAATAAAGTGGATGTTCCAATTCCAATTAATGCAGCAACCATTGCCGTAGAAATTAGAAATCCAATAATCCACACCGATATTTTCCCTAAGTCCTTCGATTTTTCCATATTAATAATCGATTGAATAATGGAAACCATGACTAATGGCACAACAATCATCATTAAGAAACGAATATACCCACTTCCAACGACACTGTACCAATCTACTGTTTTCGCTAAGACTTCTGAATCGGCTCCATATATATATTGTAATAATGCACCAAGAATGATTCCAACACCTAAACCTGTAAATACACGCTTTGTAAATGATTTATGTGTTTTCTGCATATAAATTAACACACCGATGAAAAATAATAAAACAGCCACATTTACAATAATTAAAAAAGTATCCACAACGCCTTCCCCCTTTATAATAATCTTATTAAAACAGTACCAGATGTATTTCAGTTATCTCACTTTATCGTATACATATTCATTTTTATTAAATGAATTAATCCGATAAACTTACTACGAATTATAATATACATAAATTTAAAAGAAATATCAACCATATAAAGCGAAAAAAAATAAAAAAGACTTGAAATACTTTTATCCATCTTCCGACAAATGAAACTTTTTAGCCTTTTGATTCGTAGTAATAGATAGGGATCAATCTCACGAAAGGAAGAATGCCATGAGACAAACAATTCCAACCTATATAGACAACTTTCAACTACTACAGAAAAAATGCAGATGGAAAATGAATAAGAAAACCAAAATGATTATTGCATCTATTTACGCGATGAATCGACAACATTTTCATATCAACCATTTTATAGAAATTGCAGATACTATAAAAAAAGAAGCAGGATTTTTTTCCCCTTTAAAAGGAGAAACAAGATATATGATAGCGGCAACGCTTGATGTAAATTTTGCAGAGCCAATCGACGCTGTTTCTTTATTATTCAAGTCCTACAAGGATCTGATTCAAGCCAAATTCAAAAGAGGATCATATACATATATTGCTGCTGCCATTTTATTAACAAGTCATAACGAGGAAGAGAATAAAATGGCGTGGATTTCACAAGCAAAACAAATGTATGACCAAATGCAGAAAGGACATCGTTTTCTAACTTCCCATGAAGATTATCCATTAGCCGTACTACTTGCTTCTAAGGATAATAAAGAAGTAATGGAGCGAGCAGAAACATTTTATCAACTTTTAAATAAAAATGGTTTTCGAAAAGGAAATAATCTACAATGTACGAGTCATATTCTAGCATTAGAGAAGGAACACGATGTAGATACACTTGTCCACCAGGTTATCCATGTGTTTGATGCATTTCGAAGAGTTCGCTTTAAACAAAAACCCATGTACTACCCAATTATGGGAATGCTTGCACTGCTCCCTCCTGAATCCTTCCAAATAGAAGATATTGTGAAAACTTATAAATCATTAAAGAAAGTAAAAGATTTTAAATGGGAAAAGGACTTAAATATTATTCTTGCTGCAAGTTTTTTTATGAAAGAAGAGTTATCCATTTCAGCCTTAACAGAAACAACTTTATTCACTACACTAGAAGCAATCCTTCAAGTCCAACAAGCAGTGATGATTAGTACGGTTGCTGCTGCTACCATTTCCTCGAGTGGCGCTAGTGACTAAACTTAAGAGAAAAGAGAGATAAACAAATATACTTGTTTATCTCTCTTCCTATTTTCACTCCGCCTCGTCTAATAATTCTTTTAAAATAACAGCCTGGTTGTGTATCGTATCTTTTGCTCCGTACAATAAGGTAATTTGATTGTCTTTATTGTTACAGATTTCTTTTAGCTCTTGCAATGCTTTCCTTTGTTTTGGATTACTTTTTAATTCGTCTATATATGCTTCCTTAAAAGCTGGGAATTTTTTTGGATCATGGTTAAAACCTTTTCGTAATTCGGTTGTTGGACCGATTTCTTTTAACCAGTAATCAAGCATGGCCGCTTTTTTTGATATACCTCGGGGCCAAAGGCGATCTACCAAAATACGTAAACCATCTACATCGCTCGGCTTTTCATATATGCGTTTCAATTGAATAGACATCAAATTCCTCCCTGATATCTATTTTACCGTATTTACTTGGCTTTTTGTTTCTCTGCCTGATGCAAACCAACCAATTACGGCAACTCCAACTAATACGGCATAGAAAATAATTTTCCATAATGTTGAATGTGGAAATGCCTCTGGAATGAGTGCGATATCTTTATGTGCTAAAACAAGAAGTGCTAATTTCACACCAACCCAACCAACAATAACAAAGGCAGCAATTTCTAAGCCTGGCTTTTTATTTAGTAATTCAACAAACACATTTGCAGCAAATCGCATAATAATTAATCCAATCATACCACCTGCTAACACAACGAGGAATTGACCTGTATCAAGGCTTCCAACTTGCCCCAATCCTGTAGCAGGAAGTGCAACAGCTAAAGCAACCGCAGCTAAAATTGAATCAACCGCAAATGCTAAATCTGCTAATTCTACCTTTGCTACCGTCATCCAAAAACTACCTTTAGATACTTCTGTTGGCGGTTCTTCTGTCGGTAGCTCCTCTATATCTTTTTCCTTTTTACCCAATTTAATATAGAGATGTCGAATAGACATGAGGAGTAAATATGCTGCCCCAATTGCTTGTACCCACCATACTTCAACTAGAAATGAGATAATAAATAAAGACCCGAACCGTAGTACAAACGCCCCCAATAAACCATAAAATAATGCTTTTTTACGTTGAACTTTTGGTAAATGTTTTACCATGATGGCGAGTACGAGCGCATTATCTGCTGCAAGTAACCCTTCCAAACCGACTAATATAAGTAATACCCAAAAATACTCCAAAAACAATTGTGCATCCAATCGAATCACTCCTTTAATTTTTTCTATATGAAGTGAATTTACATTACTTAAAAGCTTTTTCTCCTATTATGTCACTTTTCAAATATGAATATGTAGGATTAAAAAAGGCCTTTACCCATATTGGTAAAGACCTTACAAAAAGACCTCTACCAACAATGGTAAAGGTCTCGCTAACAACGTTCATTGCCAGCTCAAGCCGGAGAAATATCCTCGTAATGACGACTTAAACTGTACAGCTACTCCCCTTTAGGAATGCTATTCACTTAATTATATTAAACATGCTTTTTCAATAAATGTCAATAGTTATACAAAAAATACATCATTTCATCTATTTGATATTCTTTAAAATCTGATCAAATCGTTGCTCAATTGCGCCTTTTAAAGAAGTTAATCTTATTTTACTTTCTTCTTTACTTTTTCCGCTGACACCATAGTAACATTTTATTTTTGGTTCTGTTCCTGATGGACGTAAACATAGCCAATTATTATTTTCTAATATATATTTAATCGTATTTTCTTTTGGCAAATCCAATGTTTCTTGTCTTTCTTCTGGGAGTATCTTTCGCTCACCCACTAGATAATCTTCTATTTTCTCCACTTGAAGAGAGGCAATTTCTGTAAACGGATTATCTCGCACATCATTCATGATTGCTTCAATCTGCTTCGTACCACTTACACCCTCTAATGTGATTGATGTCATGTCTTCTACATGGAACCTATGTTTTTCATATAAATCTTCTAATACATCTAATAATGTTTTCCCTTGTCTTTTCCAAAACTCCGCCATTTCACAGGCCATAACAGCTGCTTGGATGGCATCTTTATCTCGAACAAATCCACTAAATAAATAGCCGTAACTTTCTTCAAAGCCGAATAAATATGTTTCACCAGTTTCATCATATTGACGGATTTCATCAGCTATATATTTAAATCCTGTTAACGTATTGACTACTTCTACACCATACGATTCCGCAACAGAGGTTGCAAGTTCCGTGGTCACGATTGTTTTTAAAATGCGTCCGTTTTTTAAAAATATAGGATCTGTATGGGTTAAAATATAATCAATAAACAGACAACCTAGTTGGTTTCCAGTTAAAACTGTATATGTTCCTGCTTTGTTTTTTACTGCTACCCCTAAACGATCTGCGTCTGGATCTGTTGCTAATAAAATATCAGCATCCACTTTATATCCCTTTTCCATTGCTAACTGAAATGCTTGATGTTCTTCTGGATTCGGTGATTCAACCGTTTTAAATTCCGGATCAGAAATGATTTGTTCTTCTACAACATGGACCTCTGGAAAATGAAAAACATCGAGACCACGCCTTACTAAATCATATGCTGTCCCATGTAGTGGGGTAAAGACAATCTTTAAATCCCTTTTCGTTTGGAATACATCATTTGGTTGCCTTGTTATTTGAACAAATTCTTGTAAATAAGCATCATCTACTTCATTTTCTACCCAAATCAATAATTCTTTTTCTTCCAATTCTATTTCTGAAAGAATAGGGACTTTTAATTCATTATCAAGTTTTTGAATTTCTTGCATTACTTCATTTGCCTCTTCTGGAATTAGTTGTCCACCATCTTCATTATAAACCTTCAAACCATTATACTCTGGTGGATTATGACTTGCAGTAATCATCACACCTGCAACCGTACCAAAATATCGAACAGCATAGGATAATAATGGTGTTGGGCGAATGGATGTAAATACGTATGTTTTTATACCAAATACACCAAGTGTTTTAGCTGTCTCTATGGCGAATTCCTTTGACATATATCGATTATCATAAGCTATAACAACACCACGATCTTTTACATTCACACAGTTAGCCAATAAATAATGTGCTAATCCGTGGATAACCTTTCGGATTGTATATATATTTAAACGATTGGTTCCTGCTCCAACGACTCCACGAATACCACCTGTACCAAATGTTAAATCTTTATGAAATAATTCCTGTAATTTCTCTTCATTGTATTGAATGGATTGTAATTCCTTTTTTAAAGGTGGGTGAAGTTGTTCATTGCCTATCCATTTTTCATAGGCCTTTTTCCAAATATTCATGCCAAGTTTCCCCCAGCGTCTATAATATGCTCAAATTTTAACATATTTTCTCAAAATATACTAACAGTTACGGTTTTCACACTAGTAAACCCATTGCAGTTATTCTTTTTACTTGCTAAACTGATAGCTAGAAAGGGTGGAATGAATGAAAACGAAAAAGGAATTACAAGATGAGCTAACGAATTTAAAAGCAGATTATGCACGTATTCAAAGTGATATGGATAAATTAGAATATGTAAAAGGACGAGTTTCTTCAGCGGAAGAACAGTTAATTCGAATCGAAAAGGAAATTGCTGAAGTATATGAACAAATGGAACAATTGGATCAATTGGATCAATAAGAAAGATACGCATGAGTTTTCTATATTTCCAAAGTCAGCATCTATTTTATGCTAACTTTAGAATTTTCAGTGATCGGAATTCTATTTAGTACACGAAATCAGGCTACCAAATTAGGATTAGTGACCGATATTCTGCTTAGTACACGAAATCGGGATACCAAATCTGGATTAGTGACGTATATTCTCCTTAGTACACAAAATCGGGCTACCAAATTAGGATTAGTGACCGATATTCTGCTTAGTACACATAATCGGGATACCAAATCTGGATTAGTGATCGATATTCTGCTTTGTACACATAATCGGGAAACCAAATCTGGATTAGTGACCGATATTCTCCTTAGTACACGAAATCGGGATACCAAATCTGGATTAGTGACCGATATTCTCCTTAGTACACGAAATCGGGATACCAAATCCGGATTAGTGACCGATATCATGCTTAGTACACGAAATCGGGATACCAAATCTGGAAATTCGGATTAGTGACCGAAAAGCTATAAAGTTTGAGAATGAGCCTGAATTTAGAAAGCTAGTTGTGAGGGGCAATATGCCTTCTTTTTTTCAATAGGATATTGCTAAAACGCTACTAAGTTAATCCCATTCATGCTCATACACATGTAATAAGGCCCATAGCTCATTTTTCGCTTGTGGGCCTTATGTTTTTTTATAAAAATCTTCGTGTAAATCTCCTAGTAATAAATATCTTTTCACTAGATTTCAGTATAAAGCAACTTTAACTACTTCTTCCCATTCTTCGTCTGTTCGATTTTCGCTTGTATCTTTGCCTGTTCTTTCGTTGGTGGCGTAATACTTACAATAATATCTCCTACCTCTGGTGCTACTTTTAAATCTTCGGTAAAGTATTTAATCTGTCCAGACGGTTTAATGAGATATAGGAAAATTGTGTCATTATCTTTTTCCTTTACATAATGTTTAAATCTAAATTGTTCTGTAATTGCAGTATGGCGGAAAACAAATCCTCTTCGCAACATATCATTTAAGCCGGTCATTGTTACTTCTTCTTTAAATAAGACTCGACCAGCAACTTTTGGAACAATTTCACCTGTAGAATTAATGTTCATCTGATCATATGGACTTAATTTAAAGACATTGGTCCGTCCATATTCTGGCATAAATGTTGTACAGATTAATGAATTATAAAATGGATCATCAGATGCTGCGATTAAATAATCGTATGGCATCGTATCTAAATGATATTCTGTTTGTTCGGATAGCATTTCTCCATGATAAAATGGAATACCCGCTTCACGAGCAAGGCGAAGTTTTCTCCATGAAGAATCTACAATAATAACCGGAGTTTCAGCTTTCATCAATGTTTTAGCAAACTCAACAGTAAAGCGATTGCTTCCAACAATTAACGTACCAGGACGACCTTCCATAGATAAATGTAATTTTTTCGCCAATGGTCCAATTGTAAATCCATGTGCTAACACGGTAAAAAACACGAGACCAAATGTTAAAGTCGTTAACAATGTTGCATCTTCATAGCCTGCTTCCAGAAGAATACCTGCGAAATAACTCGACACAGTCAATGCAACAATACCTCTAGGTGCTATCCATCCGACTAATAATTTTTCATTTAATGTTAAATTCGTACCAATCGTTGACAAAAAGATGGATAACGGACGAACAGCAAACATCATTAATAATACATATCCGATAATATTCGGGCTAAAGATTTGTAGCAATGTCTCCATCTGCAATGACGCAGTTAACATAATGAAGATTGCTGAGATTAGCAAAATAGACATGTTTTCCTTGAAATGTCTCATCTCTATAACAGAGCTGATTCCCATATTTGCTAGTGTAAGTCCCATTGCCGTTACAGATAAAAGTCCTGTTTCATGAACAATTTCATCTGGTATCGTAAAACATAAAATAACGACAATGAACACAGCTGGGGATTTCAAGAACTCGGGGATATACCCTCTTTCGAACACATAACCAATACCCTTTCCACATGCCCAACCAAAAATAGCGGCAAAAACCGATGCAGCAAAGAAAATTAGTAATTTTTCTCCGCTTGGGTTATCAGAAGTTAGAAAAGCAATAATCTCAAAAGCAAATACAGCTAACAATGCACCGATTGGGTCAACAATAATTCCTTCCCACTTTAAAATCTTAGCCGGACGAGGCTTTAATTTAGACTGCCTTAATAGTGGCATGATGACGGTTGGCCCTGTTACAATAAATAAACCACCTATAACAAAAGCAACTGCCCAAGAAAGTCCTGCAATATAATGTGCGGTTAGTGAACCGAGAATCCAGGCAATAAATGCTCCAATGGTTGAAATACGAAATACTGGTTTTCCTAAATCACTCAGTTCTTTAAAACGTAAATTCAGACTTCCTTCAAAAAGGATAATCGCAACAGCAACAGATATAATCGGATTATATAAATCTCCAAAGTCTTCTTGAGGATTAATCCAACCGAATATTGGGCCGATGATTAGTCCTGTTACAGACATGACAACAATTGCAGGCATCCGATAACGCCATGCCACCCATTGTGAACCAATCCCTAAAAGACCAATTAACATAATTTCAAATAGCAGTGATAAGTTCATTTTTTCCCCCTTTTAATTCCCATCATTTGGTTTTATTTCCTGTTTCGGATTCAAAATATAAGGACATTGTATATGCGATTTACGAAAAAGTAAACAGTTAAATCTGAAATGAAATGATTTGTTTTTTACAAACGAACCTTAAATATATGTATCTCCTGTTTTTTTCATTCTCACAATGTTGCTGTATCAATCTTTATTCTAAAGAAAAGTAAAATAACGCGATTCAAATTCAATAAAAAAGAAAATATTTTTATAATCACTATCTTATTTGTCGGTATTTTAGTATGGATAGATGGTGAAAAAATATAAATCCCTTTTATTTTTCATACATCTTCCCATGAAAAAATATGGTAGGATGAGTTATAGGAGAAAGGAAGATTTACATGCTCGGTAAACCAGAAAGTATTTTACAAACCTATTTCGGTTATCCATCTTTTCGTCCTGGGCAAAAGAAAGTAATTGACCTTGTCTTAGAAATGAACAACACATTGGCTATTATGCCTACCGGTGGTGGAAAATCCTTATGCTACCAAATCCCTGGACTCATTATGGAAGGAACCGCAATTATTATCTCTCCATTAATTTCATTGATGAAAGACCAAGTTGATTCCCTTATTGCCTTAGGGATTCCAGCAACTTACATAAATAGTTCTCTTTCTACCGAAGAACAGAAGAAGCGTCTTTTCGATTTAAAAAATAGACGATATAAATTTTTATATGTCGCACCAGAACGATTTGATTCAGCTTGGTTTATAAACACGATTAAAACCATTCCGATTGCTTTCGTTGCTTTTGATGAAGCACATTGTATTTCACAATGGGGACATGATTTCCGTCCAAGCTATCGGTCCATTGTTCCTAGCTTAAAACGATTGAAGAACATTCCTGCTTTTATCGCTTTAACAGCAACTGCTACAGAACAGGTAATTAAGGATATTCAATCCTTATTAGATGTTCACGAACAACATATTATCAATACAGGATTTAAGCGTGACAATCTTTCTTTTCATGTCATAAAGGGAAAGGATAAACGATCATTTCTTCAAAGCTTTTTAGAGAAACGTTCCCAAGAATCAGGAATCATATATGCAGCAACTAGAAAACAAGTGGACGGGCTCTATACTTTATTTGAAAATCGTGGTTTTTCTGTTGCCAAATACCATGCAGGCCTATCAGAAATGGAGCGCAAACGTGCACAAACCGCCTTTGTACATGATGAAATAAACATTATGATTGCAACTAATGCATTTGGGATGGGGATAGATAAATCAAACGTTCGTTTTGTAATCCATTATGCCATGCCAATGACTATTGAATCGTATTATCAAGAAGCAGGTCGTGCAGGAAGAGATGGAGAACCAAGTGATTGTATTTTGTTATTCTCTCCACAAGACATACAATTGCAGAAATTCTTTATCGAACAGTCGCAAATGGATGACAATGCTAAACAGCAAGAATACCAAAATTTACAAGCAATGATTAACTATTGTCATACACATAGTTGTTTGGCAACATTTATTCTGGATTATTTTAAAGATAAAGGACCAATAGATAATTGTGGACAATGTAGTAATTGTACAGATCGTAAAGAAAAGGTAGATATTACAGAGGAAGCACAAATGATTTTATCCTGTGTGAAAAGAATGAATGAACGATACGGTATCACGCTTACCGCGAAGGTTTTGAAGGGATCGAATGATAAAAAGGTTCGTGAACTTGGATTCCGCTCTTTATCTACATATGGCTTATTATCTAACTATACAGAAAAGGAATTGACAGAACGAATTCATTTCTTAATTGCAGAAGATTTACTTTCTACAGAAGGTGGCAAATATCCAACTTTAAAATTAAATCAACAATCTGTAGATGTTTTAAAAGGGAAACGTCAAGTCACGATGTTTCTTGCACCAATTCCAACAGGAGAAGTATCCGATTATTATGGGGATTTATTTGAGGAATTGCGTCATTTACGTAAAAAAATTGCTGTAGAAAAAGCAGTACCTCCATATGTCATTTTTTCTGATGCCACATTAAAGGACATGGCTCGCTATCTGCCTATGACAAAAGAAAGCCTTTTAAATATCAAAGGTGTTGGTGAAAGAAAATATGATCAATATGGGGAGGCATTTCTAAAAGTACTTCAGAATTGGCAAGAAGAACATCCGAATAAAAAAGGAAAGATTTCCATTTCCCAACCCGAGACAGTTGTACGAAAACAAAAAACTGCTGACACAAGACCAAGCCATTTAATTAGCTATGAGCTATTCCAATCAGGAAAAATGATTAAAGAAATATCAATAATGCGCGACCTTTCACCGCAGACAATTGAAAATCATTTATTTAAAGCATATAAAGAAGGCTATACCATTGTTTGGGAGATTTTCTTTAATAAACAGGAAGAGGAGACAATTCTGAGGGCACGGAAAGAAATAGATGAACCAAAATTAAAAGCACTAAAAGAAGCAATAGATGAAGAATATAGCTATACGAAAATCAAAGCTGTATTAGTGAAGAATGATTTAGCATAATTAAAAAGAGACTGGACAAAACACTTTTAAAATGAATAACCGTATGAAATCTAGTTTAAAAAACATTGATTTCATACGGTTTTTTTTAGGATTTTATCTAAATTCAATTAAATTTCAACTTATGCCCCAGCATCGTTTAAATTTATTTAATTATAGAGTAACAATAAAGTGAAACTTCAATTAAAAAAAATCTCAATGTTGCTTTAGATAAGGTTTGACCAGAAATCCCCTGTAAACCCGGTTTTATGTTAAATAGATTTCCCTATTCGCAAGTTTTAATCTTTGTATACAGCTTCAGCGTATCCGCTATTTGTGCTTTATCTGGATGACTAATATCTTCTAAAGGAGCCCCCTTAACAATACTTATATATTCACGTTCATCCACCAACCCAAGTGTTGCCCAGCATTGCCCTGCATCATATGTTGTACCAGATTTCCCCCCAATAATTTCAAAGCCATCTTGTTCTTCTTTATTAAGAGACGAAAGCACAGTTGATTCTAGCAAGATTCCATCAGGATGATCCTTAGTTAACGTTGTCTGAAATGTCTCTTTTGTAAAAATCGCTTTAAAATGACCATTATCTAATGCATAATCTAAAAGCTTGGCCATGTCAGAAGCTGTCGTATATTGCTTTTTATTATGGAGGCCTTCTGGATTAGTAAAGTGTGTGTCATTCAATCCAAGTTTAGTAGCCTTATTATTCATCATCAGCAATCAATATCGAGATATTTCTCATCTTCCCACTCCTGAATAAAGTTTTTTTATTTTCTATTTTACATATTATTCCCTGCATTAAAAACACACGTTCGATTACTTTAATTGTAATCGATAACGTGTGTTTTTTAAACAACTATATTGTCACTCAACATTAATGTTAATCGCCCATGCTCCACTACGGAAAACTGCTTCTGTTGTACCATCATGAAGCACTCCATCAATATCTAATTTATCTGATCCAATCATAAAGTCAACATGTGTCAGACTATCATTTGCACCATGCTGATCAAGCTCTTCTTTATTCATATCAGAGCCACCTTCTAAGTTCGTCGGATATGCTTTTCCTAATGCAATATGACAAGATGCATTTTCATCAAATAATGTGTTATAGAATATTAAGCCTGATTGAGAAATTGGGGATTCATGTGGAACAAGTGCAACTTCTCCTAGGCGTGTTGCCCCTTCATCTGTCTCTAATAAATGTTTTAAAGTTTCTTCTCCTTGTTCCGCTTTAAAGTCAACTACTTTTCCATCTTTAAAAGTTAGACTGAAATTGTCAATTAAGCTACCACCATAATTGAGTGGTTTCGTACTAGATACAGTACCATTGACACCATATTTATGTGGCATCGTGAAAACTTCTTCTGTCGGCATATTTGGGTTAAACGTAATTCCTTGTGTTGATACAGCAGAACCACCTTTCCAAATATGGCCTTCTGGAAGTTCCATTTCTAAATTTGTCCCTGGTGCTTTAAAAATTAATTTTTTATATTTTTTCTGATTTAATACTTGATGAGCCTTTTTCAATGTTTCATTATGTTTTTCCCAAGCTGCAATTGGATTATCTTGATCAACACGAACAATTTTAACAATAGCATCCCAAAGACTTTGGACTGCTTCTTCTTTTGATTGGTTTGGAAAAACCTTTTGTGCCCAGTCACCTGATGGAATGGAGATAATCGACCATGTAATTCGATCATTCATCGTATATTCACGGAATTTCGTTAATGCTTCACCTGATGCTTTATTCGCTTTCGCAATTCGAGTCGGGTCCACATCTTTTAATAAATCTGGATTTGTTGCACGGATATGAAGAACCGCTCCACCCTCCTCTGCAAGACTATTATGTAATTGAACTCTCCACTCAGGGAAATTTGTCAACACTTCCTCTGGGGCATGTTGAAATTTTAATAATGTTAATTCATCATCCACCCAGTTAACATGTACATCTTTCGCCCCTAATTCCCAAGCTTTCCGGACGACTTTTTTTGTAAATTCCATTCCTTCTAATGGAGCATTAATCATTAAGGCTTGCCCTTTTTGTAAATTAACACCTGTTTTCAAGGCCAGTTCCGCATATTTTTCCATGGTTTGTTGTTCTATCATATCGATAATCCCTCCATAACTATTTATCTTTTTATTATTTCACAAAAAAATGAATTATACAATTTCGATAGACTAATAATGGTTAATAATAAAGAAAACTTGGTTCAGATGGAGTTTTTACCCAGTCTGAACCTTAGTCACACTTATCTCGAAGCTTAGCGTAACTTTTCCCGCCTAAAGCGACTTGACTTAACGCCGCGAAGATAAAGAATGGGTGGTTCCTATTCGTGACCAATTTTAGCGTTTTTTCAATTTCTGGGCATGATTAAAAGTTATTCATGACCTTATTTCACATTTTCTGGATTTAAGGGAATGATTACACCCTATTCGTGACCGTTCTTCCTAATTTCAAAATTCTTGGGAATGATAAACGTCTATTCGTGACCAATTTCTACGTTTTCGAAAATATTGGGCACGATTACACAAACTTTGCTTTTGTTTATACCCTCTTGAAACTAATTCATATAGAAAAAAGTCCCACCATCATAATTGATAAGTGGGAGAACTTTTCACTTTTCCGCAAATTAACTGGCTGTAAGACCTCCACATCATAAATTCGAGACATTCAAGTATTATAAGTGGAGAGTCAACAGCCAGTAAAAGCCCGATTCGTTCTACTAACAATCAGTGGGTGACGAAAAAAACTCCCACTGATTGAAGTTTCACTTTATCGTGACCACGGATATCCCGTCCCGAACATATCAGCAAATCCTTTTGATTGTTTTCTTCTTTCTCTTCGTTCTTCTGCACGTTTTGGTGCACCTTCATGTAGTAATTTTTCTTGTTCTGTTTCTGGATATACGGCTGGAACAGGACTCGGGCGACCATCTTCATCAATAGCAACAAATGTTAGGAATGCTGTTGCACACACTTGGCGTTCACCTGTAATTAAATCTTCAGTTACAGCCTTAGCAAATATTTCCATTGATGTTTTATGTGTCCATGTCACATATGCCTCCACACAAATAGAATTTCCAGCTTTTACTGGTGCTAGAAAATCAAAGGAGTCTGTTGAAGCAGTTACAACATTTTTTCGAGCATGACGAATGGCAGCAATTGATGCTACATCATCAAAATAGGCCATTAATTTTCCACCAAATAATGTCCCATGAGGATTTGTGTCTGGCGGCATAACTTGCGAGAGTTTTACAGATAATGAATTAGAACAAGGTTTTGCGTTCATATGCTTCTTTCCTTTCTGGGTATGTCTTAATTCATTTTAGCATTTCTTCCCCGTCCATGACAAAGAATGGAGATTTCACAGGGGGATTTGGCTCATTCCTCTCTTGTGCTAACAATCAGTGGAATGAAGAACCCCTTACTTACTGAAGTTTCGCCTTATAATATAGGTGACAATAATCGGGAGACTGATTCCTTCATCCGAATTCCAAGCGACCGCTTATCATATAAGGATTTCGGCATTTGCGTCGAATGTCTCATATCTTCTTCAAATTCAGCCACCAATTGTTGGGCAATTGCAATATCATAAATAAATGCATTCACTTCAAAATTCAAACGAAAACTACGTACATCTATATTTGCCGTTCCAACAGAGGCAATTTTTCCATCCACTACAATTGTTTTGGCATGCATAAATCCTTTTTGATAAATATATGCCTCTGCCCCTGCCTCCAACACATCACCAATATGCGAGAATGTTGCCCAATATACAAATGGGTGATCCGGCATATTCGGAATCATAATCTTAACATCTACACCTGATAGGGCAGCAATTTGCAAGGCATCACGTAAACTTTCATCAGGAATATAGTATGGTGTTTGCAAATAAATATACTCTTTTGCCGACATAATCATTTTAATGTATCCATTTTTGATCTGTTCCCAACTCGAATCAGGTCCACTTGAGACAATTTGAATCCCTGTATCCCCCTTTGGCACTGCATCATAAAATCGTTTCTCATAATGAATATGATTTCGTGATGCTTGATTCCAATCAAGAATAAAACGTGTCTGCATATTACGTACAGCATCCCCCTCAATCCGTAAATGGGTATCTCGCCAATATCCGAATTTCTTACTTTTTCCGACATATTCATCACCAATATTAAATCCACCGATATATCCCAATTTTCCATCGATAATAACCAATTTCCGGTGGTTGCGGTAGTTTATCTTAAAATTAATTTTCGGTATCTTTGGTGGAAAGAATGAATCAACACGGACTCCAGCCTTTCTAAGCTCCCGGACGAACTTCGGACGAAGCATTCGAGAACCCATATCATCATATAAAACTCGGACATCTACACCTGCTTTCGCCTTCTTCATTAACACCCTTGCAATACGCTGGCCTAACTCATCATGACGAATAATATAGTAAAGCAGATGGATATGGTCTGTCGCTTGTTCTAAATCATGAATCAGAGCCTTAAATTTTTCAGTTCCATCTGTAAAAATATCAACCTGGTTATTTTGTGTGAATATGGCATCATTATTACGTAAATGTAAATAATATAAGTCCTTATACTCCATTAATTCTTGTTGTCTAAAATGAAAATTATTATTTTCGATTGCTCGCATTTGTTTCTGTACGGCTTTCTTTACACCGTGCTTACTTTCTCGATCCCATTTAAAAATTCGTGTTCCCCGCAGTGGCTTTCCGAAGACTAAATATAGAAAAAAGCCGACGATTGGTATGAAAAATAATACCATTAGCCATGCCCATGTTGCTGGAGCGTCTTTTCTCTCTAGAAAGATAACAGAGAGTGCCAAACCAATGTTAATCACAAATACAAGACTAAACAAATAAGGTGTTAGCCCCATCCACAAGACCCCTTTCCAACTTCTCTTCTCTTTACAATATAGCATAAAATGGAATTAGGGGTGACATGGAAGCTAAATGTTAGCTTTCCCCGCTTTCCCGCCTGATTTCTTTACTTTTATGAAAGGATGCTTTTGTGTACGATTGATTTCGTTCATATTTTACAAAGATACATCCCCTACTGAGAACAATCTTTTTAAAAACAGTAAATAAAATGAACCTTCACCCAGTAGGGGTCTTGTAGCCAGTTAACCTGCGATAAAAAAAAGAGCGTTTTTCACGCTTTTTTTTTTTATTTATTTACCATTGAGGAAGTTTTATTAGATAAACTTTTTTCTATTTTATTTAATGCTTGTTCTAAATCATTCCATATATCCTGCCAAGCTTCCAGGCCAACGGATAAACGAAGGAGCTGATCGGTTATTCCCATCTGTTCACGTGACTTTTCTGGAACAACAGCATGTGTCATTGTTGCCGGATGTTGAATTAATGTTTCTGTATCCCCTAAACTAACCGCAATTTTAATAAAGGAAAGATGATTCATTAATTCCTGTGCTGTCTGTTTTGTACCCTCTATCTCAAAGGAAATCATGCCACCACCACGAGACATTTGCTTCTTTTGAATGGAACCACTTGGGTAATACACATTCGACACGGCTGGATGTGCTTTTAATTTTTCAACCATTTTTTCTGCTTGTTCTGAGTGACGGTCCATACGAACGGGAAGTGTTTTTAAACCGCGTAGTAATAGCCAAGCTTGAAACGGTGATATAATTCCACCGATATCTTTTTGTGTTGTCATCTGAACCGAATCAAGAAAGTCTCTTTTTCCAACAACAAGCCCTGCCACCACATCTCCATGGCCCCCAATATATTTTGTCGCACTATGAATGACAACATCACAGCCCAATTCAAGTGGACGTTGTAAATAAGGAGAGGAAAAGGTATTATCCACAACAACAGGAATTTCATATTCCTTAGCAACCTCTGCAACCATTTCAAGATCAATTAATTGCATGGTCGGATTAATCGGTGTTTCAATATAGATACATGCCGTTTCTGGTTTGATAAGTGAACGAACCTCTTCTTTCGTTCGCATCGCTGAAAAATCATGTGTTATTTGGTATTTTTCTTCCATCATCGTTAATAAACCAAATGTACAACCATATAAACCATTCGAACATAAAATATGATCATTTGCTTTTGTTAAGGCAACTAATACGGCAGAGACCGCTGCCATTCCAGATGCAAAGGCAAGCCCCTTTTCTCCACCTTCAAGTGTGGCAATTTTATCTTCTAATGCTGTGACAGTCGGATTACCAAGTCTAGAATAAATAAATCCCTCTTCTTCCCCTCTAAATCGCCGTTCTCCTTGTTCCGCTGTGTCAAACGTAAACGTGGATGTTTGAAAAATCGGTGTTGACAAACTACCCATCATATCCTTTGAATCATATCCTGCATGGATTGCCGCTGTTTCAAAATGGTCATATTTTTTCTTCATAACAAACTTCCCTCCTATACCTTTATTCTTATCATACGCTATACCATACTTAAATGTAAACGCTTTCTTTTAATTTTTCCCATCATTAGTTATCCACAACAAATTATGAATAAAAAATCCTTTTCATAATATACAGGGTTGCAATTTTTCACAAATAGTCTAAAATTTAATTATTTAGAAATAACTAGAAACAAAGGAGGGATTAGCTTGCAAACTAAAAAGAAAACAAGCATTGTCGATGTAATTAGCGCATACATTATATGGGGGTTTCTACCAATTTATTGGAAACTAATTGATAATGTAAATGCCGGAGAAATCTTAGCACACCGGATTATTTGGTCTTTTGTTTTTATGTTAGCAATTATTACTGGAATGCGTGCATGGCCATCTTTCATAAAGGAATATCGACATATGTTGAAAAATAAAAAACAATTCATCGGCATTACTCTTGCTTCCATCGTTATAAGTACAAATTGGCTAACATACATATGGGCCGTTAATAATGAATATATTGTGCAAGCAAGCCTCGGTTACTATATCAATCCATTAATTAGTGTTTTATTAGGGGTCATCATTTTAAAGGAAAAGTTAACAAAAGGACAAGTGGTTTCCGTTCTGTTAGCAAGTATTGGTGTCCTTCTTCTAACAGTACATGCAGGTGTATTCCCTTGGGTATCCATATGGCTAGCTATCTCCTTTGCGATTTATGGTTTCATTAAAAAGACGATCCATCTTTCAGCAATGAATGGATTAACCATTGAAACGATGATTGTGACACCAATTGCCTTTATTTATTTGTTACAATTACCACAAACAGCATTTTCATTGGATATTTTTTCAAAAACAAATATTGTTTTAATAGGGGCAGGAATTGCTACGGCAACACCGCTTTTGCTGTTCTCTAAGGGTGCGAAAGGTATTCCACTATCAATGATAGGATTTTTACAATATATTGCACCGACTATTATGCTTGGAATCGGTGTTTTTCTATATCATGAAACATTTTCTCCCATGCACCTACTCGCATTCTCATTCATTTGGATTGCTTTAATTATTTATATTGCATCCATTAATGAAGGACCAACCTTTTTACATCGAAAAAGAAGGCTTAAAGAACATTCATGATACAATAACTTCCTGTAATGTTCTATACGAAAAAGAGATATACTAATACTAATGACAGAAATATTGGTGGGCTCTATATGAAGAATAAAATAATTTGGGGAATCCTTCTTACTAGTCTTTCTCTTGGGATTATTGGCTTATTCTATTTTGGAAATGAGGTCCCTACAGAAACAAAGGTTACCCATTTTAAAGAACAATTACAAGAAACAGAGCAAGAGAAAACGGATGAAGATATAAAAGAAGATAAACAAACCAATCAAAAGGAAGAAGATGACAGATCAACCGTTCTTAATGAAAAATTAGAAGATGTGATGCAACACGCAAAGCAAATTATCGCAAGGAAAACAGCTCATATTGTTGCGATTGGAGACTCTTTAACAGAAGGGGTCGGTGATGAAACAGAACAAGGTGGATATGTTGGTGTATTTAAAGAAAAAATTCGTGAAGACAAACTGCTAGCTCAGATTGAGAATTTAGGAAAACGCGGAAATCGAACAAGTCAACTAATAGAACGCTTAGACGAACCTGATATTCAAAACAAATTAGAACAAGCGGACATCATTTTAATCACGATTGGTGCCAATGATGTCATGTATGTATTAAAGCAAAACATTACAAACATTACCCATAAGCCATTTGAAGAAGAAAAGCCAAAATATAAAGAAAGACTTGAATCCATCTTTCACACCATTCGAAACATCAACAATGAAGCTGAAATCTATTTAATTGGTTTTTACAATCCATTTGCAGGCTATTTTCCAGATATTGAGGAATTGGAAGTAATCTCTGAAGAATGGAATAAAGTGGGGGAATCCGTTACAAAGCAATTTCCAAAAACATATTTTGTCCCGACAGCAGACTTGTTTAAGGGACAATCTAAAGAAGTCTTAGCAGATGATCATTTCCACCCAAATCAATTGGGTTATCAATATATTGCGGAGCGTATTTTAAAGTATTTAAATAATAATCCTTAAGAGATGGCTGTTTTAACAACTTTTTATATAACGATAGCACATTCATCAAACAGGTTACGAAAATAACCAAAAACAATAACGAAAGGCTTATTTCCCCTCACATCCCTTTCGCTTTATTGTGGGATAGGAGTAAGATATGAAGAGAAATTGGAAAAAATACTTCCTTATTTTATTATCTATTAATCTTATTGTCGTCATTTTTATTAGTCTATTTATTCTTTGGCCAGCTCCTTCACCAGAAAAAAGGGAAGTAGAAGAGCTGAATAAAGACCAATATTCTGAGTTTATTATTCGCACAACAAAAGCAAACTTAAATGAATTAGTAAATGCATACTTAGAACAATTACTACAAGACACAAAACATCACTATCAGATTTCCCTAGAAGATGATGTTCATTTACAAGGAGAACTTCCTGTCTTTTCTGCGACGGTTCCATTATCCATCCACTTGGAACCACTTGTTCAAGATGATGGAAACATTATATTAAAACAAAAATCTATCTCTGTTGGACTCTTAGAGTTGCCAAATAAACAGATCATGAAATATATGAAGAGATTTTTACCTGTTCCAGAATGGGTAGATATTGATCCTAACAAGGAAGAAATCTATGTTGCTGTAACCGATATGGAAATGAAAAGTAACTTCCAAGTACAAGTGGATCATTTTGACCTGGAAGCAAATCATATTGCAATGAAAATTAAAGTACCATATGAAACACTTGGAATTGAGTCCTCTCATAAACATGAAGAATCAAAATAGAACAGCGAGATTATATACAATCCCGCTGTCTCTTATTCATCATACAATTTTTGCATATCTATAATTTTATTTTTCACTGCATCAACTACCTCAGGTGGAGATAATACCTTCGCCTGATTTCCCCATGTTAAAATCCAATTAATGAGTCCGTCTGATAATTTCGCCTTCGTAGTTAACACAAAATGATCTTCATCTAATCTTTTTATATCTGCATCATGGCCAAATCTGTCTAACATGACATTCACTAGATTATTTACAAAGCGAATTTTAATTCTCGTATCTTTTCCTGCAAACATATGAAAGGTTTGATTCACATATTCCTCTAAATTAAATGGCTGTTTTCTAAATCTTTGTTCTGTCACTTGAATGTTACGAATTCTGTCTAATCGATAATGGCGGATTTCATTATTTTTCAAGTAGTGGCCAATCAAGTAATAATAATCATTTTGCCATATCAATGCATATGGCTCCACTTCATATATTTCACCATCTCGATGAAACTCGAATTCCTTTTCTACATTATATGACCCATATTGATATGTAAGTACACGCTGTTTATATATCGCGCGATGTACTCGATCTATATTTAACTTTATAAGATCATAATTCATATTAGAGGATGGACTAAATAATATCGGATTTGGTAATGTTTCTGCAATATATTTACTTGTTAGCTGCTTAATCTTTTTAATTAGATATTTCTTTTCATTTGATGTGATAAAACGTGCAGAAAGAATAGCATCATTTATTAGTCGTAATTGGTATGTTTCAAATAAACGGTCTTGGTGGCTATAAAGATTCTTCCCGTATTTCCCTTTGTTTTGAATCACATCGAAACCCAAATCCGCTAAAACTTCCATATCACGTTTTAACGTTCGTACATCGAATGTTTCATCCATCACTTTTCCAAGTTTTTCATTCAGTTCTGTTATCGTTAATTGATTTTCCTCATCTGTTTCTCGGAATAAAAGCTCGCGTAATTTTAGAATACGATAGCTATTTCCACCTTTCATACCTTCACCACCTATTTTACTACTTAACTGGTTATCGAATAACCAGTTGTTTTACTTTATTTCGTAATGAAAAAATAAAAGATGACTTCACATCAATCACTTCTGGTTCTTGAAGTTGATAATCTTTTCGATATTCTCCCAGTCTACCATAATAAACCAATTTCATTCCCGTCTGGTTTCGTATATCTTCTGGTTTAGTGAAGCAGGCCGGCTTTGATGGTTGAAAAGATTCTGTCCGATATAATAATGTTGCAACAAATTGAGAACAGAAATAAGCATGCTTTCGTTGTAGTTTAATTTTAAATAGAAAAGCAATTAAGCCAAGGAAATTATAACGATACCTGTCTTGGTCTTTTTCAAACTGTTTTACCATTGTTTCAATTTCATTATATTCCGCCTCTGTTAAACGAAATGTATATAAAGCACATTCGGAGTGTTTTAAAAACTTACTACGAATATCTTCCTGTACAAATCCTCCACTAAAAGGATTACGTGGCTGTTTTCGACCAAAACTGTATACTCTCGTTAAATCTTCATCAAAGGCAATGGATACATGATTTAACGGTTTTTTCGTATATAAATGGATTAACTTAGATAAATAAGTACCAGTATTCATAAAAAGAATATAGATGGTTTTATCTTTCATGACACTCCCCCCCGTTTTATACAATGCCTTAGTTGATGAATACTCATCATACATTTTAAATTTAAGCGATTATATACATTATACGTATCTTTGAATAAAAAAGTTTCATATTCTATTTACTGTAGTCCTATTATACTCGGTTTCCTGTAAAAAATCTTCAAAAAAATAGATTCATATTGACTATAACCTCTATTTTACAGTAAGCTTAGCTTAAATCTACTTTTAAATAATGGAGGAAATAATTATATATGATAACTGTTTCTAATGTAAGTTTACGATATGGTGATAAAAAACTTTTTGAGGACGTTAATTTAAAATTCACCCCAGGAAATTGTTATGGTGTCATTGGTGCCAATGGTGCTGGTAAATCCACGTTTCTTAAAATTTTATCCGGTGAAATTGAAGCCCAAACTGGTGAAGTTTCCACTCCACCTGGTATAAGACTTGCTGTATTAAAACAAGATCACTTCGCTTATGAAGACAATCAAGTGATGGATGTTGTTTTAATGGGTCATGAAAAATTATATGCAGTGAAACAAGAAAAAGATGCTATTTACATGAAAGCTGATTTTTCCGAAGCAGACGGGATTAGAGCTGCTGAATTAGAAGGCGAATTTGCTGAAATGAATGGTTGGGAAGCAGAGTCTGATGCCGCGATTCTTTTAAAAGGGCTTGGTATTGACGAAGGATTACATGATAAGAAAATGGCTGAACTTACCGGTGCACAAAAGGTAAAAATATTACTTGCCCAAGCACTATTTGGAAACCCGGATATTTTATTATTGGATGAGCCAACAAACGGTCTCGATATCCAGGCCATTCAATGGTTAGAGGAATTCCTAATAAACTTTGAAAATACGGTTATCGTTGTTTCGCATGATCGACATTTCTTAAATAAAGTATGTACGCATATAGCAGATGTTGATTTTGGTAAAATTGAAATCTATATTGGTAACTATGATTTCTGGTATGAATCCAGTCAGTTAGCAGCAAAAATGGCACAAGAACAGAATAAGAAAAAAGAAGAAAAGGTCAAACAACTACAAGCATTTATTGCTCGCTTTAGTGCAAATGCATCGAAATCACGCCAAGCAACCTCAAGGAAGAAATTATTAGAGAACATTACACTCGATGATATTAAACCATCTTCTAGACGTTATCCATATATTGCCTTTACACCAGAAAGAGAAATCGGTAAGGATGTACTTCGCGTGGAAGGTTTAACAAAAACAATTGACGGAAGAAAAGTGCTCGATAATGTCAGCTTTACAATGAAAAAGGAAGATAAAATTGCCTTTGTCGGAAAAGATGAAATAGCGAACACGACCCTTTTCAAAATCTTGATGGGTGAAATGGAACCTGATGCCGGCTCCTATGAATGGGGGATAACGACATCCCAATCCTATTTTCCAAAAGACAATAGTGCCTACTTCGACAATAGTGATTTGACATTAGTGGAATGGTTACGACAATTCTCACCAGAGGATGAAACAGAAACTTTCTTACGCGGATTTTTAGGAAGAATGCTTTTTTCTGGTGAAGAAGCATTGAAAAAAGCAAATGTTTTATCTGGTGGAGAAAAAGTACGTTGTATGTTATCAAAAATGATGTTATCGAATGCAAATGTGCTTCTCTTAGATGAACCAACAAACCATCTGGACTTAGAATCAATTACTGCCTTAAACAATGGATTAATGAAATTCAAAGGGGCAATGTTATTTACCTCCCATGACCATCAATCTGTTGAAACCATTGCCAATCGTTTGATTGAGCTTACACCAAATGGAATGGTTGATAAAGAAATGAGTTATAATGAGTATGTTGGAGACAAAGCATTGCAGGAGCAAATTACAAAGATGTATCAATCATAAATGATATAAAAACAGCACCTATTCCATGAATAAGTGCTGTTTTTGTTTATTTTAAAATCCCCACTGATTATTTTTTCTGTTTTGCTGCGATTTTTTCTAGCATATCTTTTGTCATTTTATCCAAATCATAGGTTGCTTTAAATCCCCATTCTTCAGTCGCCGCAGTGGAGTCAATTTTATTTGGCCAGCTATCAGCGATTTGCTGACGGGCGGGATCCACATCATAATCTAATTGAAATTCAGGCATATAAGTTTGAATCGATTTCGCAAAATCCTCCGGTGCCGCTGATATCGCGGAAATATTAAAGGCATTTCGATGTTTTAATTTACTAGGGTCTGCCTCCATTAATTGAACAATCGCTTCCAATGCATCTGGCATATACATCATATCCATGTATGTTCTTTCTGCAATATAAGAGGTATATGCCTTATTTTTTATTGCTTCATAATAAATTTCCACTGCATAGTCTGTTGTTCCTCCACCCGGTGGTGCAACATATGAGATGAGTCCTGGAAAACGCACACCACGGGTATCCACACCAAAACGGTGATAATAATAATCACATAGCAATTCACCTGATACTTTATTTACCCCATACATTGTTGTTGGACGTTGAATCGTATCTTGTGGTGTATTATCTTTCGGTGTTGCTGGACCAAAGGCACCAATCGAACTTGGGGTGAAAAACTGTAAATCTAGTTCTTTCGCAACTTCCAAGGCATTTACAAGACCACCCATATTAATATCCCACGCTTTTTGGGGCATTTTTTCAGCGGTGGCAGATAATAATGCAGCAAGATGCATGATTGTATCTACTTTATATTTCTTTGCTATTTCAAACAATCGCTTCCCATCGGTTACATCCAACTGTTCAAATGGACCTGAATGTTCTACTTCTTTAATATCTGTTGCAATAACATTTTCTGTTCCATATAAATCACAAAGTTTAGTGACAAGCTCTGAGCCGATTTGGCCAAAAGCTCCTGTTACTAAAATCTTTTTCATTCCAATAAACTCCTCTATGCATAGACTAAATGTAAACAGCCACTTATAAAAAACGATGATGAGTGGCCGTTTACGAAAAAAATCCCCTTAAATGACATCCATTTCTTTACCGATTTTTTCATAAATTTGAAGTGCTTTATCAAGCATTTCCTTCGTATGAGCTGCTGTCGGCATATTTCTTACCCGTGCAGTTCCTCTTGGTACAGTAGGAAATACGATAGATTTCGCGTATACTCCTTCTTCAAAAAGACGCTTACTAAATTGTTGTGCCTTTTTCTCGTCTCCGATAATACATGGTGTGATTGGTGTTTCACTATTACCAATATCAAAACCAAGCTTTTTTAAACCTTCTTTTAAATATCTGCCATTTTCCCATAAGCGGTCATGTAATTCTGTGCTTTCCATTAATAGTTCAATTGCCTTTGTACTTGCCTTCGCATCTGCTGGTGAGACAGCTGTTGAGAATAAGAATGGGCGTGAGCTCACCTTTAACCAGTCAATTAGATTTTGCTTCCCAGCTACATAACCACCGATAACACCAATTGCTTTGGATAATGTACCCATTTGTAAATCAACTTTATCTTGTAGGCCAAAATGTTTCACCGTCCCAGCACCTTTTCCAAGGACACCTGAACCATGTGCATCATCCACATATGTTATTAAATCAAATTCCTCTGCAATCTCTACAATTTCTGGAAGTTTCGCAATATCTCCATCCATAGAGAAAACCCCGTCGGTAATGACCATAATCTTTTTATATTGTCCAGATTCAACAGCCTCTTTTGCTTTCTGACGAAGGTCTTCCATATCAGAGTGATTAAAAGGAATAATTTTTGCTTTTGATAAACGACATCCATCAATAATGGAAGCATGATTTAATGCATCTGAAAGAATCGCATCTTCTTTATTCATTACAGCAGAAATTGCTGCCATATTACAATTGAATCCAGATTGATAAGAAATTGCTGCTTCTGTTCCTTTAAAAGAAGCAATTCTCTTTTCTAGTTCCACATGAAGATCTAAAGTACCATTAATTGTTCGAACAGCACCTGCCCCAACACCATGTGTATCAACCGCTTCTTTCGCCACTTGCTTTAGACGCTCATCTGTAGCTAAACCTAAATAGTTGTTAGAAGAAAGGTTAATTAATTGTTTCCCATCAATATTAATTTGAGGTCCATTTGCCCCTTGAACAGGATCAATCTCGTTATACATTCCACGTTCTTTTAAATCTGCAATACTTTCATTTAAAAATTTATTTAATATTTTACTCGACATATTAATTCCTCCTTCATTTATTAAAAGATATGTACATTTGTCTATGTGGAGTGTACATATTTCATCAAAATACCTTGCTATACATATAGTCTAACATAGCAAAGGAAAAATGTTTACCCGAAAAACACATAGATTTAAAATAAATATGAAAGGCTTTATTTCGTTATCATTTCATTTAATCACGCATTTATACCCAATGTTCTATCATCATCTTCTGTTTCTTAGCCTGAAATTATTCAGTTACAGATTTTGGGTTCTGGCATGATCATTTTTTTACTTATTGTGCGGTTTTCTAGAGTTCTGGGTATGATTAGTTCTTATTCGTTACCGATTTCAGGATTCTCTGGGGTTTCGGGCACGATTACTCCCTATTCGTTACTTATTTCAGGATTCTCTGGAGTTTCGGGGCACGATTATCTTCTATTCGTTACCGATTTCAGAGGAATCTGGAGTTTCGGGCACGATTACTCCCTATTCGTTACTTATTTCAGGATTCTCTGGAGTTTCGGGCACGATTATCTTCTATTCGTTACCGATTTCAGAGGAATCTGGAGTTTTGGGCACGATTATCTCCTATTCGTTACCGATTTCAGGATTCTTTGGAGTTTCGGGCACGATTACTCCCTATTCGTTACTTATTTCAGGATTCTCTGGAGTTTCGGGCACGATTATCTTCTATTCGTTACCGATTTCAGGATTCTCTGGAGTTTTGGGCACGATTAATTCCAGTTTAATTGAAGTGCACATATAAATTTAGTAAGTTAAGCATCCCATTGTCCTTTCCATTACTTCTATACGATTTTTCACCAATTTTAACAGTTAACAACTAAAAGTTTGCATTATATTGAGTCTTTTCATAAAATGATGATAAATAATATATAGTTAGGAAGTGTATAATGATATTTAAGCCTCCCGTTGAACCCCAATCATTGAAAATTCTCCGATGTTTAAAACCACGCATCATCTTGTCCAAAACAAACAATCGATACCTCCGAAGTTTAAAAAAAGGGTATCAAGGTGAAAAGAAATTTGCAGCATTATTGAATACCTTAGGTGATAATTGTATTGTTTTGCATGATTTATTACTAGAATACAACCACAGTATTTTTCAAATTGATTCTTTATTAATTACTGAAGGTGTTGTCTACCTCTTTGAAGTAAAAAATTATGAAGGAGACTTTTACTTTGATTCTGGACATTGGTTTAAGGAAAATGGAAAAGAAATTAAAGATCCAATGATCCAATTAAAGCGATCAGAATCTATGCTCCGTCAACTGTTTACCAGCATGAAAATAAACTATCAAATAAAATCTTATATCATTTTCGTCCATCCTGAGTTTACTCTTCTTCAAGCTCCAAGGAACATCCCTATTATTTTGCCAACACAATTGAAGCGATTTTTTCAACGTTTACATGAAAATACTGATATCATAAAAAAATCCCATGAACATTTAGCAAAAAAGTTATTGGACATGCATATAGAAGAACATCCTTATACCAAGCTACCTCATTATAATTACGAACAATTGAAAAAGGGAATCATTTGTAATTCATGCCATTCCGTTATGTTGAAAGTAGTTAAGAAAAATGTTGTTTGTAATCAGTGTGGACAACATGAGAGTACGAGTAGTGCTGTACTAAGAAACATCCAAGAATTCCAACTGCTTTTTCCAGAACATCAAATCACAACACATATTATCCACGAGTGGTGTGGAAAGTTGCTGTCTAAAAAGATCATTCGGAAAGTTTTAACAGAAAATTTTACGTGTATTCCTAAGGGTAGATCGACATATTATATTCATTCCCCCAATACGATAAGATAGGAAAAATTAATACCTCAGTCTATCCATTAACACATTTTAAATTTGATTGCTTTTTGGATACATTCAGATTTTATTCTTTACTAGCTTTAAAATTACCTGAGTGATCGAACGATATTAAATTCTTATTCATTCCCTGTTCTTAAATTAACTGGAATTTTGAAATCGATTACTCTATATTCATTCCCTGCTTTGTGATTATCCGGTAGCTCCAGGCACGATTAATCCTTATTCATTCCCTGTTTCGCTATTATCTGGAGCTTCAGGCACGATTATCTTCTATTCATTACCGACTTCAGGGGGCTCTGGAGTTTCGGGCACAATTATCTCCTATTCGTTACCACATTCACGATTTCTCCAATGATTAGGCACGATTAACCCTCCTATACATTACCAATCTTAATTCCCATGTAATATTATCCTAATACCTACCACATATGTGATTATTTGTTCCCCTAACCATATGACCAACGCCTGTCACTTAGCAAGAGGGAATTGCCAAAATAAAAAACGCATCTGCGGAAGATGCGTTTTTAAATATCTATTCAATAATGGTTATGTCTACTGTCCGGACGCCCCATTTGTTAGCTTCTGATTTTGTTGGTACGTGGATGTCAATTTTATTTCCTTTGATTGCACCACCAGTATCACCAGCGATAGCCTGACCATAACCTTCTACATATACTTTCGATCCCAATGGAATAACATTTGGATCAACGGCAATTACTTTTGCATTACGATCTTTATTTAAATCAATTCCTGTTGCTGTAATTCCAGTACATCCATTACATGCTGCAGTATATGCAGTTGCTGTCACTGTCATTGTTTTGCCTTCTGGATTTTCCTGTTTTTCTGATTTAGTTACCGACTCTTCTTTAGCTTCTTCTTGTTTAGTTACCGGTTCTTCTTTGGCTTCTTTTTTATTTGTTGATGCTTCTTCTGCTGGTTTTGTTTCTTGTACTTCTTCTTTTACTGTACTTTCTTGTGTTTCTTCCGTCTGATTTGTTGGCTCTTTCTCGATGGATAAACTTCCACTCTTAATATGAAGTTCTTGACCGATCAAAATGATTTCTGAATCCATATCATTCCAATCTTTAATATCCTTCACTGACACATTATGTTCCTTTGCGATGCTATATAATGTGTCTCCTTTTTCTACAGTATATATATCATCAATTGTAAGTTTTTGTTTTGGTTGAATTACTGTTGTCTCTAAATCGTTCATTTCCACTAAATGACCGACTGTTGTTTCATATGTGTTCGCAATATCCCAGAGATTATCTCCTTTCTGTACGACATGTTCCTCCGCGGAAACAGTGGATACGCTTGCGCCAACAATCATCAGACCCGTTGTGAATGTTGCTATGAATTTTTTCATAGTTTAATTCCCTCCTTGAGTTTGACATAGGTAATCGTAACATAGAAAATGCACCCATGCCTTTACAAGACTATTAAAAGTCTATTACAAGGATTACCATATTCGTAGTTTTTATTACATGATTAATAGATATTTTCTGGTTCATCCTCATAAATCCATATTTAACAACCGTTATTGCTGGAAATGAAAATTATTCCTATGTAATGAAATCGTAAAATACCTATGTATTATTTATGATACGAATTATTTAAAAACTCCGATTATGGAAAGGTGTGACGAAGTGAGAATATTTATTGGTGTAAATTAAAATCATTTAAAGATATAGGCTTGTAAAAATTGCCTCCAAAAAGGCGGTTCTTGATTCAAATCAAAAACCGCCTAATTAATTAGGTAGTATATCAGCTTTATTTCTTCATATAATTATGTTGTAGTCTTAAAATAAAAAGCATCTTTCAAGCTTTCATCTACAAAATTAATGAAAAAAGTTACTTAAAGCATGTAAAAAATCAATAAGCATATAACTACCGAAAGTAAGACAATACCTGTAATAAAAGGAAATTTATAATATTGGGGAACAAGTTTAGATAAAGGTCTTCTTTTTTTATTTTCCATTTTTCCAAAAGTGTGTTGAAAACTATAAAAAACAATATCAAAAAAACGTCCCTTAACGACATATCCACCCATCGCAATTAGCAAAAGCGAAAATCCAATAACAAAAGCTACATTAATATAGCTTAATAACGTTATTTCTTTATAAAAGACAAAAGAGGACAAAATAATAGCTACTTGTGATGATCCTAACCAAATCGAAAGTTTTTTTAAAAACAATGATTACACCTTCCATTCTTAAACTACAGTACATATCCAATAAAAAACAGCATGTAACGTCTCTTGATTAGTATTATATTATAGATTTCTTTATAAATAAATAAATAAAATAAGGAGTTATTTGAATTTGGCGTACTTTTTAAAGAATAATCATTTTACAATTAATAAAATTCTCTGTATAATATAATATAATTTTAAAAAAGGGGAGTGTAAGTAAATATGAAAAAGTCAAAAAATTTATTCTTTATCACACTATTAATAACCTTGGCCTTCATAATTTCTGGATGTGGCTACAATAGTTCAAATGATAGTGATGGTAGCGGTGGTGATGGGGGAGATTCAGGAAAAGGTGATTCTGACACAAAACAGGTTCTTAATCTAATAGAATCTGCTGAAATTCCAACAGGGGACCCAACATTAGCAACTGATGCCGCTAGTTTCATTGTTTTTGGGCAAACAATGGAAGGACTTTATGTTTTAGATGAAAATGATACACCTATTCCAGGAATTGCAGACGGAGAACCTGAAATAAGTGAAGATGGAAAAGAATATACATTTAAAATCCGTGAGAATGCAAAATGGTCTAATGGAGATCCTGTAACTGCAAATGACTTTGTCTATTCATGGAGAAGAGCTGTAAATCCTGAAGTTGCTTCAGAGTATGCTTATATGTTTTCAGGAATCATAAAAAACGCAACTGAAATTATTAACGGAAAAGCCGATAAAGAGGATTTAGGTGTTGAAGCAGTAGATGAAAACACATTAAAAGTTACTTTAGAACAGCCAGTAGAATATTTTGATTCCCTACTAGCATTTGGTACTTATCTACCATTGAATGAAAAGTTCGTTGAAGAAAAAGGCGACAAATTTGGTACAAACAGTGAAAACATGCTAGCAAATGGACCATTTGTCTTAACAGATTGGGATGGTTCAGGGCTTGAATGGTCATACGAACCAAATGAACATTACTATGACAAAGATGAAGTACATTTAACAAAAGTAAATGTACAAGTTGCCAAAACACCAAATACAGCAATTAACTTATATCAAACAGATGAAGCTGATCGTACAGGTGCATTAAGTGCTGAATATGCAAACCAATATCAAGATGATGAAGAGGCTTCTACATTTAAAGAAGGAAGTTCTTGGTACCTGAAATTTAACCAAGAAAGAAATGGTAAAGATACACCTTTAGCAAATGAAAATATTAGAAAAGCAATCGCTATGGCTTTCGACAAAAAATCATTTACAGATACAGTTTTAGCAAACGGCTCAATACCAAGCGATGGATATGTACCTGAAGGTCTTGCTAAAAACCCGGAAACAGATAAAGATTTCCGTGAAGAGAGTGGAGATTTAATCTCTTACGATGTAGAAAAAGCACAAGAATATTGGAAAAAAGGGTTAGAAGAATTGGGTGTTGAAGAGATTAAACTTGATTATCTTAGTGATGACACAGAAAACGCTAAGAAAACTGGGGAATATTTCCAAAACCAATTAGAAACAAATTTAGAAGGATTAAAAATTGAACTTACTAACGTTCCTTTTAAGGTTCGTTTAAAGAAAACAACAGATCAAGACTATGATATCGTTATGCATGGTTGGGGACCTGATTACTTGGACCCAATGACATTCCTTGACTTGTACCTTACAGATGGTACAAATAACAACACTGGTTATTCAAGTGAAGAATTTGACAAGTTAATTGACGATGCGAAAGTTAAATATGCAAATGATCCACAAAAACGTTGGGAGGCTATGCTGGAGGCTGAAAAATTATTAATTCAAGAAGATACAGTTATAGCACCAATTTATCAAAGAGGTCGCTTAGTTTTAATCAAACCGTATGTTAAGAACTTCCATGAACATTTATTTGGACCTGATTATTCTTTAAAATATGTAAAAATCGAAAAATAAATTAACGTACAAAAAAAGAATAAGTTAAAAAATTTAATTAAATTAATAGAAAGAGAGTATATATACTCTCTTTCTAGCTTTTTACATATATCTTTTTTGAATATTTATATAAATTAGTCAACAAGGAGGAAGCAAGATGGCGAAATATTTAACGCAACGAATTATTTATATGATAATCACGTTGTTTATCATTGCTTCATTGACCTTTTTTTTAATGAAATTTTTGCCAGGAACCCCTTTTCAAAATGAAGAAAAATTAACGGAAGAACAGAGAATTATTTTAGATGAAAAATATGGGTTAGATGACCCATTGCCTGTTCAATATGCAAATTATATGATAAATATCGCAAAAGGTGATTTAGGTGTTTCTTTTCAATACGATAACCAACCTGTTTCATCATTATTATTAAAACGAATCGGACCTTCACTCACCTTAGGGTTTCAAGCGATGTTTATAGGTACAATTATTGGGATTATGCTTGGTGTACTCGCAGCTCTATTCCAAAATACATGGATTGACTATGGAAGTACATTTTTAGCTGTGCTCGGAAAATCTATACCATCTTTTGTTTTTGCAGCTCTATTACAATACTATATTGGTGTAAAATTAGAATGGCTCCCTGTAGCTTCCTGGAACGGGTTCAGCTATTCAATTATGCCAACAATAGCATTAGCCATTTTCCCAATTGCAACTGCAGCCAGGTTTATGAGAACTGAATTAATTGAAGTATTTAGTTCAGACTATATTACACTTGCAAAAGCAAAAGGGAATTCTCGTACGGAAGTAGCTATCAAACATGCGATACGAAATGCGTTAATTCCGCTTATAACCGTATTGGGACCAATGGCTGTTAGTTTAATGACCGGTTCAATGGTAATAGAGCAAATTTTTTCCATTCCTGGAATTGGTGAGCAATTTGTAAAATCAATTCAAACGAATGACTTTCCAATTATAATGGGAACAACAATTTTCTTTGCTTTCCTATTAGTGGTAATCATTTTAATCGTAGATATACTATACGGTATCATTGACCCTAGAATTCGATTGGCGGGAGGGGATAAACATGAGTAATTCAACAGAAAATCTTCCCAAGGAACTTTTTGAACCTGTTTCAACTGATCATATGAATAATGAAGTAATTGCAAAGCCACAGCTTTCGTTTGCAAAAGATGCTTGGCTTCGAGTACGTAAAAACAAAGGTGCCATTATTAGTGCTGTTATTTTATTATTTATCTTTATAATGGCAATTATTGGGCCCTATCTTTCACAATATGATCCATATGCTCAAGATGTGACAAAAGCAAATCTTCCACCTAAAATACCAGTAATTGAAAACTTAGGAATATTTGACGGTACACAAGACATTAATGGTGAGAAAAGCGATATATACAAAAATAAAAATGTACAAGAATATTATTGGTTTGGCACGGACAGCCTTGGACGTGATTTGTTCTCACGTGTATGGCTTGGAACAAGAGTATCCCTATACATCGCTTTATTAGCTGCACTTATTGATATGATTATTGGTGTTGCTTATGGATTGGTTTCCGGATTTAAAGGTGGCCGAGTGGATAATGTGATGCAACGTATACTAGAAATTATTTCTGGTATTCCGAATTTAATTGTCGTTATTTTAATGTTATTAATATTAAAACCTGGAATCATGTCGATAACAATTGCAATGGTTATAACCGGTTGGATTGGTATGGCAAGGGTTGTACGGGGACAAGTTTTGAAACTGAAAGACCAAGAATATATACTGGCCTCTAAAACATTAGGTGCTAGAAACATACGATTATTAATTAAACACCTACTCCCTAACTTATCTGGAGTAATCATTATTAATACTATGTTTACGATACCTAGTGCTATATTTTTCGAAGCATTTCTTAGTTTTATCGGGATAGGTCTACAAGCTCCTGAGGCTTCCTTAGGTACACTTATCGAAGATGGTTATCAGACCTTTCAGTTCTTGCCCCATTTGATGATCATACCGTGTATTGTGATCTGTATCATACTAATATCCTTTAACTTGATTGGTGATGGAATCAGAGATGCATTTGACCCTAAAATGCGTGATTAACAGATGAGGTGAAAACAAATGGGAAAAAAAATACTTGAAGTAAACGATCTTCATATATCTTTTCATACATTTGCTGGGGAAGTTCAAGCAATCCGTGGTGTGGATTTTGATTTATATGAAGGGGAAACACTTGCAATTGTGGGTGAGTCTGGTTCAGGTAAGTCTGTAACTACAAAATCTATTATGAAGCTTCTACCTAAGCATAATTCAGAAATAAAGTCAGGTAAAATTATTTTTCAAGATAAAGATATCGTGCAAGCAACTGAGAAACAAATGCAAAAAATTCGGGGTAAAGATATATCAATGATTTTTCAAGATCCGATGACATCATTAAATCCTACCATGACAATTGGTAAACAAATTATGGAACCATTGATTAAACATGGGAATTTTAAAAAATCTGAAGCAAGAAAACAAACACTTAAATTATTAGATTTAGTCGGAATTCCTAAACCAAAGATTAGAATCAAGCAATATCCCCACCAGTTTTCCGGTGGGATGAGACAACGTGTAGTGATAGCTATAGCACTGGCATGTGCACCAAAAATTTTAATTGCTGATGAGCCTACAACTGCTTTAGACGTGACAATTCAGGGACAAATATTAGAATTAATGAAGGATTTACAACAACAAATTGAAACATCGATTATTTTTATTACGCATGATTTAGGTGTTGTAGCAAATGTTGCAGATCGTGTTGCAGTCATGTATGGTGGAAAAATTGTTGAAGTTGGAACAGTTGATGAGATTTTTTATAATCCACAACATCCTTATACATGGGGATTAATTAGCTCCATGCCTAGTTTAGATGGAATGGATGATGAACTATATGTTATTCCTGGGTCGCCTCCAGATTTATTAAAACCACCTAAAGGAGACGCCTTTGCACCGAGAAATCGTTATGCAATGCAAATTGATTTAGAAAAAGAACCACCCATGTTTAAAGTATCAGATACACATTATGCTGCTACATGGTTGTTACATCCAAATGCTCCCAAAGTAGAACCACCTCAAAACATTCAAGATAGAATGCAGAAGTTTTCAAAGGGGGCATATTGAATTGGCTGAGAAAGAAAAATTATTAGAAGTAAAGAATTTAAAACAATATTTTAATATTGGAAAATCAAATGAAGTGAAAGCTGTTAATGATATTAGTTTTGACATTTATAAGGGAGAGACATTTGGATTAGTCGGTGAATCAGGATGTGGGAAATCTACAACAGGTAGAACCATTATACGTTTATATAATGCAACAGGAGGTTCTGTTTTATATCGCGGACAAGATGTTCATGAAAAAAAGACAAAATCTGAGTTAAAGGATCTTCACCAAAAAATGCAAATGATTTACCAGGATCCTTATGCTTCACTAAACCCTCGTATGAAAGTGAATGATATCATTGCAGAAGGAATTGATATCCATGAACTTGTTAAATCGAAAAAGGAACGTAAAGATAAAGTACAAGAATTGTTAGAAACAGTTGGTCTTAATCGTGACCATGCGAACCGCTATCCACATGAATTCTCTGGTGGCCAAAGACAACGAATAGGAATTGCACGAGCACTAGCGGTAAATCCAGAATTTATAATAGCAGATGAGCCAATTTCGGCTTTAGATGTCTCGATTCAAGCACAAGTAGTTAATTTACTAAAAAAACTACAACGTGAAAAAGATTTAACATATTTATTTATTGCACATGATTTGTCAATGGTAAAATATATTAGTGATCGTATTGGTGTTATGTATCAAGGTAAGTTAGTCGAAGTGGCAACTTCAGACGATTTATACCTCAATCCAATGCATCCATATACGCAGTCATTACTGTCTGCAATCCCGTTACCAGACCCTAGTTATGAAAGAACACGCAGAAGAATATCATATGATCCTACTTCACATGGTTATGAAGAAGGAGAAGAGGTCTATATGCGTGAGGTTGCACCCAATCACTATGTTAATTGTTCAGAAAAGGAATATAAGCAATACCAATCAAACTATAATCCTAAATAGTCTAAAACCGGATAAACGTGCATACAAAGAGGAGAGGATAGAACATAACTAACTCCCTCAAAGGTTTAAAGTGGTTCCAATCATCGTTTTGATGTTTGGAACCATCTTTTTAATTGTTCTCCATTACACCTATTTTTATCGATATAAACGTAAATCCTAGTCCATTTTAACCTTTTATTTATTGTTTCTGGTATTGATTAGTATTCTCATGCACGCTTACCCCCTTAACATTATCTATTATCCCTAAATATAATTATTCTGGTTTCTTTAACACCCCTGACATTATATGGTGTTCTATAGTGTGATTATCCTATATTCACTATTCTTCCAATAATTGAGCATGTTTATCCCCATGCCTTTACAAGACTGTTGAAAATCTATTACAAGGATTACCATATTCGTAGTTTTTATTACATGATTAATAGGTATTTTTTTGGAGTGTAAAAAAACAATAATCATTATTTATATTGGTTTGTAAAAAATGCATCCAAAAAGACGGCCCTTGATTCATATCAAAAACCGCCTAATTAATTAGGTAATATGTCAGCTTTATTTCTTCATATAATTATTTTGTAGTCTTAGGATCAAAAGCATCTTTCAAGCCTTCACCTACAAAATTAATGGAAAGAATTGTTAGTGTGATACACACTGCTGGTGGTACCCAAATCCATGGCTTATTTTGCAAAACATCTGTTTGTCTTGCTTCCATTAACATATTACCCCAGCTTGGGATTTCAACTGGAACACCAATCCCAATAAAGCTAAGTCCTGCTTCTGCAACAATATATGCAGCTAAAAGTAGAGTAGCTTGTACGATAATTGTTGTCATAACATTAGGGAGTAAGTGTTTAATAATTGTCTGGGATGGTCTACATCCAATTGACCTAGCAGCTAATACATATTCATTTTCCTTTTCCGAAAGTATCTTTCCACGAACAATACGTGCTACACCACCCCATCCTAATAAGCTAAATACAATGATCAAACTCCACATCCCTGTCACTTTCCCCATACCAATAAGAATAGCATTTAACACAATTACAAATACCATAAAAGGTAATGTTAAAATAAAATCAGTAAAACGCATAAGCAAATTATCTACCCATCCACCATAGTAACCCGCAATTGATCCTACGGTAGAACCAATTAAGGTAACAAAGAACATAGAGGTTAATCCGATAGTTAATGACACTCGTCCCCCATAAAGTGTTCTTGTAAATACATCTCTACCATTTCTATCTGTTCCAAGCCAATGTTCACTGGACGGTTCTTGGTTTATATTCTGCATATCAATTCGAGTGACATCGTCTGATGTAACATAAGGTGCAATAAATGATACAAAGATAATGAATAATAAAAACCCTAAGCTAATCATGGCTAATTTTCGTTTCATAAACTTTTTACGAGCTATTGTCCAAGTGGAATCAAATTTTTGTTGTTTTTTTATATTAGTCTGTACTGTAGGTTCCATTTAAACCCTCCTTAATAACGGATCCTAGGATCCACTACACCATACAATAGATCCGCGATTAGATTCCCGAATAAAGTAAGAAACGAAAATAATAAGGTAAGCGACATAACTACTGCATAGTCCCTTGTATCAATTGCATTAATAAATAACATACCAATACCTGGATAAGTGAAAATTGTTTCGGTAATAATTGCTCCCCCAATTAGGGTTGCTAAGTCAAATCCAAAGAATGTTACAAGAGGAATAATTGAATTTCTAAGAATATGTTTATTGTATATTGCTGATTCACTAGTTCCTCTAGCTCTTGCGCTTCGAACATAATCCATCTGGCTATTTTGGACAATATCATTTCGTAAAAATTGTGTATACGATGCAGTAGAAAACAATCCTAGTGTCATGGCTGGTAAAACAACATGATGAATCCTATCCATCCAAAATTCCCATGTTCCCTGTTCAAGACCAGGAGTTATGGAGCCATTGGATGGAAACCAACCCAATTTAAAAGAAAAAAAGTAAATTGCAACAATTGCAATAATATACTGCGGTATCGCAATACCTCCATAGTTGAATGTAGCAATCACATTGTCTCCTAACGTATATGGTTTTCTACCAGAATACATTCCAAGTGTAAAAGCCAGAATATATGTAATGATTAATGACGTGATTGCTAAAAATATAGTATTGGGCAATCGCTCCAAAATTACATCCATGACAGGCTTCTTATATGTTGTAGATTTTCCCAAATCTCCCTGAGCGAGATTTGTAACCCATCTTTGATATTGTACTGGTATTGGATCATTATAACCAAGGTTCTCCCTCATCTCCTCAATATACTCCACACTAGTATTGTTTGGATCTATCTCCCCCGAAAAGGGGTCCCCTGGCATTAGTTTTGCCAGGGAAAAAACAACAATAGAGATAAGGATTAACAATGGTATCATTCCAAGTAGTCTGCGAAGTGTGTAACTAATCATGAGCATTTCTCCTCATCTGGCAATTAAATTTTGATGCATGCTTTCAGCTGATTATCTTTATTTTTCTATATACCACTCGTGGAATTCACGTGGTCCAGTAGCATCAATTGTTACACCTTGTATGTGGTTGTTAATACCATACAAATCAAGGTTCTCCCAAAGTGGTAATCCAGGAAGTTCCTCATTATAAAGCTTTTGCCAATCAATATAAACTTGTTTACGGTAATCTTGTTCAAAAGACTTTTCGCTTAGTCCTTCTTCTAGTAATTTATCAGATTCTTCATTTACCCAACGGCCATAGTTCCATTCAGATGTACTATGCCATAAGCCAGATGGGTCAGGGTCAGAACCTACACTCCATGCTCCGAAGAATACCTCTAAATTTTCATCATCATTATCTTTCATTTCATTATACGTATTAAATTCTACTAATTGACCTGTTGCAAGTTCTGTTTTAATCCCAACATCTTCCCAGTTTTGCATAATTGCTTGCGTACGACCTTCAAATGCTGCAGGTCCAGCATAATGTCCGAATTTCACAACAAATTTTTCACCATCTGGGTCTTCAACAAAGCCATCTCCATCAACATCTTTATATCCAGCTTTATCAAGCAGTTCTTTTGCCTTTTCTGGATCGTAATCATACTGTGTTAATTCAGATTCATCCGCAACAATCCAATGAACGGATGGGATTGGTGTATTCACAATTGTTGCTTTTCCATTTAAGTAAGAGTCTACAAGTGATTCACGATCTAATGCATAAAACATGGCTTGCCTTAGTTCTTTGCTCTTGAATTTATCATAATCTGCTACAGCAGTCCTGTTTTCTTTATCATAATGACCGAAACGGAATCCAATATAAGAATATCCTAAACCTTCTTGTTCCTCAATTCTGACATGATCTAATGTTTCCAATTCTTCTACATCATCTGGGCGAATTTCCATAAAATCAATTTCACCATTTTGTAATGCACCGATCGTCAATGATGGGTCAATTACTTTAATAAGAACTTCCGATAACTTAGGTTCTCCTTGCCAGTAATCATCGAAACGTTCTAGACTCACATATTCCCCTTCGACCACTTCTTTTACTTTAAAGGGACCAAAACCTACTGAATTTTCTCTCACTTCTGGTGCTGAAGATAAATCTGCTACAGGTATATCTTCTAATTCAGCTTTTGGCATTGGATTTGTCCACAGGTTCTCTAAATTATTTACTTTTGCTTCATTAAATGTGATAACTGCAGTATAGTCATCCTTCACTTCAAATCCTTTAACCGTATCTGCATCACCTTTACGGAATTCCTCCGCACCTTCGATTTCCTTTACATAATCAAAGCGAGGTCCATCATAATCAGGATGAGCTAATACCTCAATGGCAAATTGCCAATCTTCCATTGTCAATTCTTCTCCATTATGCCATTTAACTCCTTCTTTCAATTTGAAAGTAAACACTTTATTGTCTTCTGTTTCCCACTCAGCAACATGAGGAGTATACTCCATATTTTCATTCGCGGAAATCAACGAATCATGAATAAGATCATTTATTCTTGAATCAATGATACTGCCCGCAAATCCTGGTACAAATAGTCCTTCTGGAGCTGTGTCTACTGCATATGTCAACTGACCTTCCTCACTAGACGCATCAGATCCTTTTTCATCATTACTTTTTTCTTCTGTGGTATCCTTTTCTTCTTTATCCTCTCCAGAAGTATCCCCTGAGCATGCAGCCATAACAAAAACAACAGCTAAAATCAATACAAATAAAAACGAAAATTTCTTTTTCAATGAAAGTCCCCCTTTTTTAAATTTTGAATAAATTAATCATATAAAAGACATGCGACCTTATGCTTAGACCTCACCTCCTTCAATTGTGGTATTACTTTCTTACACTCCGGCATTGCTGCTGGACATCTAGTATGAAACACACAACCAGAAGGCGGATTCTGCGGGCTTGGCACATCTCCCTCTAAAATAATTCGTTCTTTTTTCTTTAACGGATCAGGTTCTGGTATTGCGGACGTCAAGGCCTTTGTATAAGGATGAAGCGGCTCTTTATAAATAGCATTATTATCTCCAACTTCAACCATATTCCCTAGATACATGACTCCAATTCTGTCACTCATATGTTTAACCACACTTAAATCGTGGGCAATAAATAAATAAGTTAATTCGAATTCAGTTTGCATTTCTTTCAATAAATTTAATACCTGTGATTGAATCGATACATCTAATGCACTAACAGGTTCATCCGCAATTACTAATTTCGGCTGTAATGCTAATGCTCGAGCTATTCCAATTCGTTGACGTTGACCACCTGAAAATTCATGTGGGTACTTATAATAATCTTCTTCACGAAGCCCTACTTTTGATAGTAATGCTTTTACCTCTGGTTCTAATTCCTTACTAGTCTGACGAGTAAAATTACGAATAGGTTCGTCTACAATACGACCTACCATCATTTTCGAATTTAATGATGCGTACGGATCTTGGAAAACCATCTGGATGTTTCTTCGGAATTTACGAAGGCTCGATCCTTTTAATTTTGTTATATCCTTGCCCTCAAATAAAATTTGTCCGTCAGTGGCATCAGTTAATCGTAAAATCGTTCTACCTGTTGTAGATTTCCCACAACCCGATTCACCTACTAAACCAAAAGTCTCCCCTCTTTTTAAGGTGATTGAAATATCATCAACAGCCTTTACATCCCCTACTTTTCTTTTAAAAAAACCTGCTGTTACTGGATAGTATTTTTTTAAGTTCTTTACTTCAAGAAGTATATTGTCCTTAGCACTTACATTACTTTTCTGCTCTTGCTCTATTTTTACCTGTTCACTCATAAACTGATTTCCTCCTTTTCTTCGCTGTAGTCACTTGGATAGCACTTTTCATAAAGGAGACATCTTGCTAAATGCTGATCACCATTTACATTTCCAAGCTGTGGTGATACCTTTTTACAGCTGTCAAAAGCTTTATGGCACCTATCAACAAATCGACATCCAACTTCAGGCATATTTGTTATGGGAGGGACGACTCCTTGAATTGTATTTAATTTATCAGTTACCTCTTCCATTCGAGGAATGCTCTTTAATAGCGCTTCTGTATATGGATGTTTTGGTTTGGTAAACAGGTCTACTACTTTTGCCTCCTCCACAATTTGCCCTGCATACATTACAATAACTCTGTCTGCTATATCGGCAACCACGCCTAAATCATGTGTTATAAGCATAATTGCCATATCTTCTTTTTCTTGAATATCTTTTAATAGCTCTAAAATTTGCGCCTGTACGGTAACATCTAAAGCAGTTGTCGGTTCATCAGCAATCAATAATTTAGGATGTAATGCGATTGCAATCGCAATCATAACACGTTGTCGCATTCCACCTGATAATTGATGTGGATATTCATCTATTATTTTTTCCGCTCTAGGGATACCAACTTCTCGTAATAATTCGATTGCTCTTTTTCTTGCATCTTTCTTATTGATATTAGAATGATTGAACAGAACTTCCTGCAACTGATACCCTATCGTAAAAACTGGATTTAGGGCGGTCATAGGCTCTTGGAAAATCATAGCGATGTCACGGCCACGTACTTTATTCATCTCTTTTTCCGTTTTTTTCGCTAAGTCTTCTCCATTAAATAAAATTTCACCATCACTAATTTTAGATATACCTTTAGGTAATAATTGCATAATTGATAACGACATGACACTTTTCCCACAACCTGATTCACCTACGACACAAACAACTTCTTTTGGTTTTACCTCTAAATTAATATCTTCTATTGCATGATGGAACTTTCCCTCAATATAAAAACCCGTATGTAATTTTTTTACTTTTAGTAAGTCTTTTTCTTGCTGTTTATATGTCAAAAGACCCTCTCCCCTTTCTGGTTGAGACTTTTCGGCCAGTTTTTTTATTTTTCAAATTGTAATACAAACGTAATATTTAGATTTCTTAAATTATATACCATTTAAATAATTTAGACAAGTGGATTTTTTAAAAACATGCAACTTTTCAAAAAATTTGGTGTAAATAGCCTTTTGTTAGCACTATATTTCTATCTTTATCGATATATGTTTTTACCTTTTTTCAATATATATCGATGAAACTTTACTATCTTCATCATTTTTACGTGTAATCAAAATACAAAAAAACCATTACTTCGCAAAACAGAATGTAATGGTTTTTGTATTTATTTTCTTTTATTTAAATATGCACCAATTATGAATGTAATGACTGCTAATATCGCAGCAGTTATAAACATTTTAGAAAATCCTGATTCTAACGTCTGCGAAATCATCTTTAAAACTTCTTGTTGCTTTGACACATCTGCTATTTTTTCTACTTGCTCCATCAGATCTCCGTAATTATTCGCATCAGCAAAAATAAACGGTAAGTTAGTCATTTCATCTAAAGTATTATTTAATTTCGTATATGCTCCTGTGATCAAACCAGCATAGAGGGTCGGAAAAAGTGCTAAACCAATTTGACGAATTAATGATAATGTCCCCAATGCCGTTCCTTGTTGCCCTTTTTGTGCACTTTCCCCTACAAGAACATTTAATGGTGCACCTAATAAAAAGCCAAGACCAATTCCCGCAAGAATACTAGCAATGAGATATGTAAAAAAACCATTTACCCAAATCGGAAATAAAATGAAACCAATAAATCCGACAACTCCAGCAATCATCAATGTTTTTCTAGCACCAATCCGATCTGTTAACACCCCACCAAGACCTGCACCAATTCCAGATGCTAATGCCATTGGGGTTAACCAATAACCAGCTTGCTCAACTGGAATATGGAGTACTTGTTGCACATATGCTGGTATAAAAATAATTCCTGCTAAAAATCCCCCAGAAAGTAAGCCAACTAATAATGTCATACGAAACAAGCGCTTTTGAATTAAAGAGTACGGAATAATGGGATCTTTCCCTTTTTCTTCTATTGATTTTTCATATTTAATTAGAATAAGAAAGGAGATTATTCCAACAATGAGATAGGGAAATACATTTTCACTGAGTAAACTAGATATCCAAGACGTACTATCAAGGTTTGTTAACCCATACATTAATGCAAGAATCCCCATGCTTAATATAATCGAACCCAACATGTCTAGGGATTCTGTTTGCGGTGCCTTTGTTTCATGTATTTTAGTAAAACCAAATACAATTAAAAAGATAACAATCGGGATATTAATTAAAAACATCCACTGCCATTGACCGGTCAATTGCAAAATGAATGCTCCCAAATTTGGTCCAATAACAGCTGAAAGTCCATGCATTCCACCGAAAACCCCGAGTGCCTTTCCTTGCTTTTCCTTTGGTAATGTAGCAAGAATATGAGAGCTTCCTATGACAAAAATACCCCCACCACCAATTGCTTGAATGAATCGAGATACTAATAAGAAGGTGAAATTTGGGCTTAATGCAACGAGTAAAGAACCAATACCGAATAGCGTAATTTCCACAAGAAATAGCTTTTTCCGCCCATATCGATCTGATAATTTCCCAATAATTGGCACACTGATTGCGATTCCGAATGTATAAATGGTTACAGACCAAGTTCCCCAAGAAGGTGAAACATGGAAAGAGTCACCAATCGTTGTTAATGCCGTACTTATAATACCGTTATCAAGACCAGACATAAATACAGCAATCGTAAATAAGATAATTGCCCACGTTTGCGAGGACTTTTTTTCCATTTCCTTTTGCATATCTTCAGCTCCAATAATTTACTAATATATTGTTAAAAATCCCGTGGGAAAATTGATAAAGTGAAACTTCAATCAGTGGGAGTTTTATTCTTCTCTCACTGACTGTAGGTTGAACGAATCGGGCCTTTACTGCCTGTTGATCCTCCACTTATCATTCCTGAGTATCTTGAATTCTTGAAGTGGAGGTCTTACAGCCAGTTAATCTGCGATAAAGTAGTATTTCCAACATATCCATTTTACAGTGTCATAAACATTTAACCAACTAATTACTTTAAAAAGATGGATATTGCCATTCATTCTTATGAGCAGATAACTTTCATTTTCTAATCCCTTCCTTATAATATATATTTAGAGTATCGAAATATATATGGAGGAAGTGTATTTTTATCAACTATCCAATGCGAGATGTTAAGCGTAATTTGGGAATTATGTGGATCGCAAACTTTTTTACTGCTGGAAGTATGACAATGGTACTACCATTCATTTCATTGTATGTAGATTCTATGGGGAATTTCTCAGATAGTTATGTACAAAGCTGGTCTGGATGGATTTTTGGAATAACCTTTGTCACAGCTTTTATTTTTTCGCCAATTTGGGGACGCTTTGGTGATGTACATGGACGAAAAAAAATATTAGTCTTTTTTGCTCTCGGGATGAGTCTGTCTGTCTTTTTAATGGGTTTTGCTACAAATGAATGGCAGCTGTTTTTCCTACGATTCTTCATGGGAATTTTCACTGGATTTGTATCAATGTCCCAAGCATTGATTGCTACACAAACTCCGACAAAAATTGCAGGAAAAGTCTTAGGGACACTCCAAACAGGTAGTATTACTGGTGCATTATTAGGTCCAATGATTGGTGGAGTTTTTGCAGATATGTTTGGCTATGCAGCCACATTTAAATGGACAGCACTTAGTTTATTATTATCTGCCATCATCGTCTCATTTGGGGTAAAAGAAATCCAAATGAAGATTACGAGTCAGGAAAAAGACTCTTATTCCAGTAAAGAAGTTATCTTACACATTGTGAAACATCCTGTGCTACTAATCGTCATACTAATGTCAGCGGTTGTTCAAATAGCACATTTCAGTATACAACCAATCCTTCCACTATATGTTGCAGAAATAAATGGTCCTGCTAATATTGCCTTTATTTCAGGTGTTACCTTTTCAGCTGCTGGACTTGGAAATTTATTAATGTCACGCAGATGGGGGAATTTAGGGGATCGTATCGGATATATGAAAATTTTAATTGTCTTGTTATTCGTTGCTGGAATAGTTTACTTACCAGGGGCCTTTGTCACAAGTATTTGGCAATTAGTTGTTTTACGGTTTTTACTTGGAATCTCTCTAGGGGGGATTGTCCCACTTCGAATTGCCTATATCAGACAAGAAGCACCATTATCGATGCAAGGTGAGGTATTGGGCTATAATACGAGCTTACGGTTTTTTGGAAATATGACAGGTCCTGCCCTTGGAGGAGTTCTTGCAGGGCTATTTGGATTCTCTGCTGTATTTTTTGTTACAAGTGGAATCCTTATTTTAGGTGGGATTATTACACTATTTGTTTGGCATAAATATGAATACGAAGGAAAACACTCTCACTCTTTTACAAGATAAACTTCATAAAAAAGGGGTGGGATATAGATAAAACGATTAGCTTAATAGATAAACAATATGTAACTTAAGGCATTAGCTTTTACAACATGTTATGATAAGTTAAATAGATACATTTAACTTAATAGATTTTTCACAGGTATGCTTGCATTTAGCTTTTCAGCTAAGGAAAACATGCTCCTACTACTTGTATAAAGTAGGGTTAAATCTTCATGATATATAAAGAACGAGGTAAATTCATTACAGAAAAGAAGTGATCGCGATGGGATAGTCATCGTTGAAGTTTGTGATGCAAATGCAATCACCTCATTAGATATAGAATCCATTCTAGAAGAGGAATTTCCAGAAGTTGCTGTATTAGTAAATGACTGCTTATCATTCTGTGGATTATGTCGCGTAAAGCCATATGCCATTGTAAATAATAAGCGGGTATTTGCTGATACACCTGAACAATGTTTAGATAAAATAAGAAAACAAATCAAAGAAGAACTTGCTAAATATGAATAATAGCAAGTTCTTCTTTTCATATATCCAATTTTTCGACAAAATTTCCTAGGAAATAGTTATAACTATTTTTTATAGGCGATAACATCCATTTCCACTAAACCATCCTTTGGTAAACGGCTTATTTCTATTGTCGCTCTTGCAGGATATGGTTCTTCTAAGTAACTTCCATAAATTTCATTAATTGTACCAAAATCATCCATGGATGTTGTATAAATAGTGAATTTAACCACTTGTGAAAAGTCACTACCTGCTTCTGAAAGGATTGCTTTTAAGTTTTCTAGCACTTGTTTCGTTTGTGCCTCTACGCCTGAAGCAAGTTCCCCAGTAGTAGGATCAATTCCTAGTTGACCAGATACAAAAATGAAATCACCTGCTTGAATGGCCTGTGAATATGGTCCAATTGCTGCTGGTGCTTTTTCTGAATGAATAGCTTTCACGAATGATTCCCCTTCCTATATTAAAAAGTACATTCCTATTATAACATGATAAATGTATTTTCTGAATGTTTACGATGGGTTATTAAGGTTTATTTATCCCCAAACTTACTCACATATTCCTGTTGTATCCCTCTTTCATTCCTACCACATCTTGATTTTTTAATAAAATGATACAAAATATGGAGTTATCCTCAATGTTATGCACATGCTGTGGATATATAAAGAAACATTAATACACATATCCACAATTAATATGCATAGACAGTAAAAAAAGATGAAGAAGTTTTTCTTCATCTTTTTAGCGTCTATGCATTCATTTTCTCTAATTGTTTTTGGTTATCTTCCTGATTATCCTGTTTATTCTTTACAACAAATTGTAAAACAAGCATGAAGATGAATGCCCCTAAACCAATAAGATCCGTATACCCTTCCGGATAAACGAGCATGAGACCAACAATCGCTACTAAAATTCTTTCGAACCAATAGAGTTTTCGGTACCAATATCCAATTAACCCGGCTCCTATAGCAATCATTCCGGTAATAGCTGTTAAAATAATCCAGAGTACGCCTTTTAATGTTGTATCAATCATTAATAATTCTGGTTGTAAAACAAACATGTACGGAATAATATACGCAGCAATTGCAAGTTTGGAAGCGTTAATTCCGGTTCGAATTGGTTCCCCACCAGATATTCCTGTTGCCGCAAAGGCTGCTAAGGCTACTGGTGGTGTAATATCGGCTACAATTCCGAAGTAAAAGACGAACATATGTGCAGCTAGAACTGGAATCGCAAACTCTATTTGATCATTTAAAGCAATAATTGCTGGTAATGCAATTGTTGATGTAATAATATAGTTCGCTGTCGTTGGTGAACCCATTCCTAATATTAAGGAAGCAATCATTGTGAAAAATAGTGTTAATAACAGTAACATTTTTGGCGATGATGTAATGGATTCAGCCATGCCAACTAAACCATTTCCTAGCTTTAAACCTAAACCTGTTTTAGTCACTACACCAACGATAATACCAGCAGCAGCTGTTGCTGCAGCAACCCCTAGTGCTGTTCTGGCACCAGATGTTAGCGCTTCAATAAATTTCCTTGGTGTAATTCGTGTCTCCTTTAAGAACAGACTGACAATAATCGTTGCTAAAATTCCATATAAAGCGGTTCGTTCAATACTAAACCCACGATATAAAAACCATATAATCGCCAAAATAGGAAGTAGTAAATGAATTTTCTTGAATACTTCCTTCTTTGGAGGAATATCCTTTTCTGGTAATCCTAATAAACCTAGTTTTTTCGCTTCTAAATGTGTCATAATCCAAATTCCTGAAAAATAAAGAATGGCAGGAATCAGTGCTGCTTTAGCAATTTCCCAGTAACCAACACCGGCAAATTCGATCATTAGAAATGCTGCAGCTCCCATAATTGGTGGCATGATTTGACCACCGGTTGAAGAGGCTGCTTCTACTGCTCCAGCGAAGTTCTTCTTATAACCAAGCCGTTTCATCAATGGTATTGTATAGGAACCTGTTGTTACCGTGTTTGCAACAGAGCTACCAGAAATAGTCCCTTGTAATGCACTAGAAAATATGGCTACTTTCGCAGGCCCACCTGTACGTCTTCCAGCAAGCGAGATGGCTAAATCATTAAAATAGTTTCCTACTCCTGTTTGAACAAGAAAAGCCCCAAATAGTAAGAATAAGAATATATATGTGGATGATACTTGTAATGGTGTACCTAAAATCCCTTCCGTTGTAAAATACATGGAATGAATTAGTTGTTCTAGATTTAACCCCCTATGGGCAAGTTCTCCTGGCATATACGGGCCAAATAAAGCATACATTAAAAAAGCTATCGCAATGATGGTAATTGGTAATCCGACAGCACGTCGTGTTGCTTCTAAGACAAGTAGAATCGCTAAGCCCCCAATGACCATTTGGGCTTCTGTAATACCACCAAATTGTTGGACAAGTGTTTCATAAAATACAGGCCAATAGCCTGTTACAATAATCGATAATAATATTAAAATATAATCATACCAGGCAACTTTTCGTTTAGAACCAGTCTTCCTAGCCGGATATAAAAAGAAGATCAACACTAACGCAAATCCTAAGTGAATGGTTCGTTGAAGATAGGCAGTTAATTGTCCGAAAGCCCCTGTGTATAATTGAAATAAGGAAAATGCGATTAAGATTCCAAAGATAACCCAAGCAACAATACCAGACAAATTCCTTGTATTTGATTCAGCATCATATTTCTGTAATAATTTTTCTTGTTCTTCTTGTGAAAGTTCTTGATGATGATCATTTTCTTTTGTCATCAATTTTCACTCCTTTCCACATATTCCATATAGATAAATCGTCTACCTTAACCGTAAAATAGTCTCCAGGGTTAAAATAATCATTAAATAATACAAGATACTCCTTATGATCGCCCCAGACAAGACGATGCTTAGATACTGTTTTTCCATTTCGCAAATGAATGGATGGAAAGATTCGCTCCATATTTTTAATATGATATTTCCCATCTTCATAAACGAATTCTTCATTACCGACAGCATTTGCAGGCATTCCTATACCATATTGTTCATAAACGGTTTCATATTGTTTTATATCGTGATTAGAACTAATTTGATATTTATCGACAACATCTGATAAATGGATGGAATGTGTATAAATAATTTGAAAGGTATCCCCTTCTTGAAGCGGTAAATATGCTTCCATTTTATCTGTGTTCTCTTTGTAAAATACAAGTGCTGTACGAAAAGGGATATGGATGGACAAGATACAGATGAATAAACAAAGAAGAATAATAATAATCCATTTTTTCATCATGTTCACCAAACTATTAGAATGTAGTAATCGTAATATCATGCAATTCAACCTAGTAATCTAATTTTATAACTTAAAAGAAAGGCCAGTGGCAAATCAGCTGGCCTTTTTCTACTACACCCTATATATTCTTTACTCCATTAAACCTTGTTCTTTAAAGTACTTTTCTGCACCCGGATGTAAATCCATACCTATTCCATCTAAAGCTGTATCTAAGGTAATTGACTTTCCTCTATCATGTGCGATTTTATCTGCATTCTCATAAAGCGCTTTCGTTAATTCATAAACAGTGTCCTCAGATAATGAATCAACTACTGCTACCATTGCTAAAACAGCTACTGTTTCAACATCTTCCTCTAATTTATATGTTCCTTCTTCAATCGTCTCGGCTGCATAGAATGGATACTTCTCAACAAGCTCATCTATTTTATCTTTAGCAATCGGTACAATTGTTACATCATTTGTGGCTGTTAAGCCTTCTACAGAACCTGTTGGTGTACCTGCTGTAATAAATGCAGCATCAATATTTCCATCTTGAATTCCACCAGTTGATTCATCAAAGTCTAGATTCTGTGCGTCAATATCATCCATTGTCATACCGTGAATTTCAAGAATTTGTTCGGCATTAATATATGTTCCAGAACCTGGAGCACCAACTGAAACAGTTTTCCCCTTCAAATCTTCAACAGATTTAATACCTGAATCTGCAGTTGTTACGATTTGAATTGCCTCCGGATAAAGTGACCCAAGTGCAAGAACATTATCCACTTTTTTGTCTTCAAAAGCATGGACTCCCTCTATTGCATAGGACAATACATCTGTTTGAACAAAAGCAAGTTCAGCACCCTTTTTTGATAACTCTACAACGTTATCAGCAGAAGCATTTGAAGATATAGCGTCTGCACTGATTCCTGCTTCATCAGAAAATACCTTTGCAATAGCTCCACCTAATGGATAGTAGGTTCCTCCTGTTCCACCGGTTAAAAATTTCATAAATTCTGGATCCTCTTTTTTATTTTTTCCAGCATCTACTTCTTTATCATTACCACCACAAGCTACTAGAACAAGTGAAACAATAAATAGCATTAGAACGGAAATTAGAATACTCCTCTTTTTCATACTTATCCCCCTTATTATTAAAATTATAAAAATTATAAGTATAAACATTTTACATAATAACTAACAGTTATGTCAAACGCTTACATGTCACAATAAACTGAAAATAATGCAATGTAAAACATGATAAGCCTTATGATGTATAGACTATAAGCATGCTTAATTACTTTTGAAAATTATAATGAAATTTCTAAAACATATTTACGGAATTTTTTTAATATACTATACTAATTGTATAAAACTAAAAGTTGAGGTGATTAAGCATGATGAACAGTCCTTTATTAGTTGGCTCTTTATTAGAACATGCAGAAAAATTTTTTCCAAAGAAAAAAGTAATTTCTCAAACCCATGATAAAATCCATCAATTTTCCTATCGTGAAATTGGAAAACGAACAAGACGACTCATGAGTGTATTAGAACGTCTCGGAATTCAAAAAGGAGACCGTGTCGGTACACTTGCTTGGAATCATCATCGCCATTTGGAAGTATATTTTGCTGCCCCCGGAACTGGTGCTGTCTTACATACAATAAATTTCCGTCTGTCACCAGAGCATATTATTTACATTATCAACCATGCAGAAGATAAAGTACTCTTTATTGATGAAGATGTTTTACCTCTTGTTGAAAAAATAAAAGATCATTTACATTCTGTGGAAGCTTTTATTATTATGACAGACAAAGATACACTACCAGATTCAAATCTTTCTCCTCTGTACTCCTATGAAGAACTCCTACATTCTGGGGATCCATCACATTCATTTCACCGAGAACTTAATGAAAATGACCCTGCGGGGATGTGCTACACTTCTGCTACAACCGGAAAGCCAAAAGGGGTGATTTATTCTCACCGTGGAATTGTTCTACATTGTCTTGCGCTCGGTTTAGCAGATACAGCAGCACTCTCTGAGTCTGATATCGTTATGCCTGTTGTCCCACAATTTCATGTTAATGCGTGGGGAGCACCTTTTGCTAGTACATGGTTTGGGGCAACTCAAGTTATGCCTGGGCCTCGCTTTACCCCAAAGAGACTTGCCAAATTCATTGAAACCTATCAAGTTACGGTGTCTTTAGGAGTACCAACCATTTGGTTAGGATTAGCACAAGAATTACTACAAAATCAATATGATACTTCTAGTTTACGAGGTGTTTTATGTGGAGGTGCTGCTGCTCCACTCGGTTTAATTCAAACATTTGAAGAAAAATTAGGAGTCCCTTTTTACCATGCTTATGGGGCAACTGAAACAACTCCACTTGTGACATACTCTAGGTTAAAAAGCTATCAACAAAACATAACAAAAGAAGAAAAACTACAGCAACGTGCAAGACAAGGTATTCTTGTACCAGGATTAGAAATGAAAATCATCGATGATAAAGGAGATATTCCTTGGGATGATGAAGCAATGGGAGAGCTCCTCGTACGTGGACCATGGATTGCCGATGGATATTATAAAGATGACCGAAGTAAAGAAGCCTTTTCTGATGGTTGGTTCCATACGGGAGATGTTGTGAAAGTGGATGAAGAAGGAACAATTCAAATCGTTGACCGTACGAATGATTTAATTAAAAGTGGTGGAGAATGGATCTCCTCCGTTGATTTAGAAAATCAATTAATGGCTCATGAAGCAGTATATGAAGCAAGCGTTGTCGCTGTTCCCAATGTCCAATGGCAAGAACGTCCAATTGCATGTGTCGTATTGAAAGAAGGTAAAGAGGTTACAAAAGAGGAATTACTTGATTATTTAAAACCACATTTTGCGAAGTTTTGGCTCCCTGATGATATTATATTTATGGATGAAATACCAAAAACATCAGTAGGAAAATTTCTAAAACGAGCATTACGTGAGAAATTAAAAGAACATTATCAATCAAAGTAGGGGTGAATCCCTACTTTGATTTTTCTTTATCAGGAAACAAATCGGTAATGATTTCAGACACCGTTTCTTCCTTTTTTAATTTCCCAACACCAATACCTGCCCATAAAGATTGATAATTACTATTTTCTTGTTCTTTAGCATATGTACGAATATCCTTCGTTAATGCATTCTGGATAGGAAATGGTTGAATAGGTGTCCTCCATTGATTGATCTGTTGTATCATCTCGTTTTGAATGGCTCTTGCTGGACGACCAGAGAAAACCTTTGTAATTACTGTATCCTCTGATGTTGCCTGTATCAATGCCTTACGATATGCTTTATTTGTTCCTGCTTCTTTCGCTAGCAAAAATCTAGTTCCAATTTGAACAGCACTGACACCCATTTCTTGTAATGCTTTAACTTGACTTCTAGCATAAATGCCACCTGCAGCAATAATTGGTACCGAAAACTTTGTTAGAAACTGCCTTACTAAAGACAGTAATTCAATATTACAGCCTTCTGGATATTTCCTTATATCAAATGTACCACGATGTCCTCCTGCTTCTGTTCCTTGTGCGACAATGGCATCATATCCAGCCTGAACAAGCTGTTCACCTTCTGACACATTCGTAGCCATACCAATCACTATAATGTTTTTATCCTTTAATTTTTTAATAATAGATGTAGGTAATACTCCGAAAGCAGTACTTACGATTGGAATATTTTCTTCTATAATCACATCAATTTTTGCTTCTAAATGGTCTGTAACAATAACTTGGGATTTGCCATGATCCATTCCTAATTCTTGTCTAATTTGGTTTAGGTGCTTTTGTGTAGCAAATATTTCATCACTTTGGGCTGCTAAATCGGCGGCAAATAAATTTACAGCAAAAGGTTGATTCGTTTGTTCTTTTACTTCCTTAATGATGTGTTTTAATGTTTTGTCATCCATATAACCAGCACCGATTGTGCCTAATCCGCCCTGTTCAGCTACTGTACTGACGAGATCTGCTGTGGTTATCCCACCCGCCATTCCTGCCTGTATAATTGGATATTTTATTTTTAATAAATCCATTAATTTTGTCATTTTGCACTTTCACCCTTTCCCTCTTTATTGTAACACAGTTTTTTTACACTTTTTCGACAATATACCTCTTGACAATATTAAGAAAATTCAATAGAATATTCTTAATTCTATTATATTTCTGTTAAAAAATGTGAATTCAACAACTCATATAAAAGAATTATATGAAACGAAATGGAGGGAACATGTTATGAGTGTTAAGATTGCTGCATTTGGAAGAAAGGAGAATATAAAACGACTTAAGCAGTATACAAAAGAAAATAAACAAATAGAAATCATACCACAAATTTATAACAAAGTAACCGAAATTATAGATCTAATGAATCATGTGTATCAATGTGATGTGTATTTGTTTACAGAAGCATACCCATATTTATATGTAAAGGATAAAATCCAGAAAAACCTTCCAATTATTACTGTTCCCTATGATGAGTACATGGTATTAACATCCTTTTTCCACCTTTTAAAAGAAACTAATCGCCCTTTAGGACGACTATCGATTGATGTACTCAATCAACAACAAGTAAACAAAGTACTTACAGATTTACGTATGGATGCAAATAGTGTTTATGTGATTGATTATAAATCTGGTGTACCCATCGATACCATTGTTTCCTTCCACTACAATCTATGGAAAGAAGGAAAAGTCGATTATATTTTAACAACTATTCACGATGTTTCTAAACAATTAACAAAACTGGGAGTACCTAATAAACGCATTCATGTACCAATAATTAATATGAAACAAGCAATTGAAAAGTGTACTTCCATGGTACAATTTAACCAAGATAAAACTGCCCAGGTAGTTGCTTGCTATGTCCGAGTTCGTAAAACCGATATACATAATATAGATACATTACAACAACAATGCGAAAAACTGCAAGCAATCCTGAAACTATTTGCCCAAAAGACACATTCATCAGTTGTTCGCCTAAAACAAAATAAATTTGTTTTATTCGGGACAAAAGAAATGCTAACATATGTTACAAATAATTACCGCCACTTTCCTTTGCTAGAAAGAATCAATGAAATGATACAAATACCTGTTGATATTGGCTTTGGGCTTGGACTAAATGCAGAACAAGCTGAAAAACATGCGAACCTAGCAATTGATGTGTGTGCCAAATCTCCACAAACAAGTTGCTATTTAATCAATGACTCCCAAGAAACAATTGGACCGATTGGTGTGAAGAAACATCTCGATCCAGCTAAACTTTATCAGGCATTAATCCACCGGGCACGACTAAATAATGAAACATCCTATCATTTTATTGATTTTATTACATTAAGAAATAATGAACCCTTCTCTTCTCATGATGTCGCCGATTACTACCGAGTTACCAAACGCAGCGCGGAGCGTACTATTAATAAATTACTTGGAGGAAAAGTCATTAAAGTAGTCGGAGAAGAGAAACCATATACACGAGGAAGACCAAGGAAACTATATAAAGTAGAGTAAAAAAACAGGTACCACTTTGTCTGGCACCTGTTTTTTTACGACATACTTAATAGCTCACGAATATCTTTCTCACTCAAGCTTGATAGCATGGTTTCTCCAGGTTGAATTACTTTATCAATCAATTCTCGTTTCTTTTGCTGTAATTCATAAATTTTTTCTTCAATCGTACCTTCTGCAATAAGGCGAATGACTTGGACTGTGTTTTTCTGACCAAAGCGATGGGCCCTACCTGTTGCTTGGTCTTCCACCGCTGGATTCCACCATAAATCATATAAAATAACGGTATCTGCACCAGTTAGATTTAAGCCTGTTCCACCAGCTTTCAGCGAAATTAGAAAGACACTCTTCTCTCCATTATTAAATCGTTCACTCATTTCCACCCGTTCTTTAGAAGGAGTTTGCCCATGTAAATAAAAATAAGCAATTTCTTCTTTCTCTAACACCTTGGCAATCATTTCATGCATACTTGTAAATTGGGAAAATATCAACATCCGCTTCCCATTTTCAATGGCACTACGAACGGTTTGCATCAACTGTTCTAACTTCCCTGACTTTCCGGTATAATTTTCAATAAATAATGCTGGATGACAACAAAGCTGACGTAATCTTGTCAAGCCTGCCAAGATTTTCATACGATTTTGTTGAAAACTATTTTCTTTTAACGTTTGTGCTGTTTCTTTTTGTAATTGTTGTAAATAAGCAATATAGAGTTCTTTTTGTTCTTTCGTTAATTCAGATACATAAACAGATTCAATTTTTTCAGGTAGCTCTTTTAATACATCCGATTTTAATCGTCGTAAAATAAATGGCTTTGTTAAAGTGGCTATTTTATCGTGCTCTAATTGGCGAAACGTTTTCCTATTTGGCATAAGGCCTGGTAATACAACTTGGAAAATTGCCCATAATTCATCAATTGAGTTTTCAATTGGTGTGCCACTTAACGCGAATTTACGATTTGCTTGAATCTCCCGCATTGCTTTCGATGTTTTCGTTGCATAGTTTTTAATATATTGTGCTTCATCAAGAATAAGCACATGAAAAGAAAGCTCACGATAATGTGCTATATCTTGGCGTAGGGTCGCATAAGAAGTAATCCATACATCTATATTGTCTGCTTTCTCCATTCTTTCATGGCGTTCTCTTGGATTTCCGGTTAACACGGTTACAGATAAAGATGGTGCAAACTTTGCTAGTTCATTTTTCCAATTATATACAACAGAAGATGGAACAACAATAAGATGTGGTTTATCACTTGGCTCTGATACAAGATAGGCAATACTTTGTAATGTCTTCCCTAACCCCATATCATCTGCTAGAATTCCACCTAAATGATATTCACTTAATGATTTAAACCATTGGAAACCAGCCATCTGATAGTTCCTTAAATTAGCATGTAATTGATCAGGCACTTCATATACTTGCTGTTCTGGTGTTTTCAAATGCTGTAGTAATTTACGAAAGGAAGTATCATATATTTTATTTGTTTCAATTAATTCATCAACTTGGATACCCCGATAGACGGGCATTTTAATATTTCCATCTTGCATATCTGTTTCTTTAATATTTAAATCGGAGAAAAACTGTTGAATCGACGAAAACTCTTCCCCTTCTAGAGACATTAATTTACCTGTTTGCATACGATAATAGCGTTTCTTTTCTATCACTGCTTGTAAGATATGCTGGATTTCTCCATCATCTACTCCATCTAATTCAAAGCCAATTTCTAATAAATTCGTACTTGATTCTACACGAACATTTGTATCTGGACGGATATCTTGTTCCATCATCATACTCCGAAGCTCAGATGTTAAAAACAACTCCACATAATCATCAAGCACAGGTAACATATGATAAAGGAAATCATATAATTCCGCCTCATTTGGCTCAATATACAATTCCCTTCCATTATAATGAAAGTCTGAATGTTCGATGAGTTGCATAATTTTCTGTTCTTTATGCACATCTCGCACAATGATGGTGTCTTTTTCTGCTGTCTGTCCGAATGGGTCCACCGTCTCATTGCCATAATGATACTCCAAGTTTCCGAGAATCATTCCTTCTTTTATTTCTAAAAACAGCTTGGCAACTAGTGGTACTTGCACAATTCCTGAAGCTACTTTTTCTGAAATATCCACCTGGCCAATTTTTTCTAAAGATGGAAGGACCTCTGAGATAAATGTATCTGCCTGTTCTTTCGCAATTGGCAGTTTTTCATTGGTATTCCAGTAATACATGATTACATTGACAATTGGCACTTGATCTTTTTGAAGGATATAAAAAACGGTATTATCTTTTAACAAATCGTAGTCTGGTAAAAACTTCAAATGGGACACATCATCAATATGAAGAATTAACTCATCGTTCTCCCCTTCTGTTAATGCATACGAAAATGGGAGTTCCCCTTGCTTTATGACTACCTCACCCATGTAATTAGATTGATGCTTTTGCATTAAAAAATTGCGTTCCATCAACATCGTAAATAATTCTTCCGTGATGAGTGGAGGAATTAGGGTATAACGCCTTTCATCTACATCCCCTCTATAAAATTCATCCCTTCCATAAATACGACTATTTTGAATAATGTCATATAATTTCCGGAAAACTTCTAGATCCTTTGATAATATATAATGTTGTTCAGGAGAATAGGTGAATGTTTTGGTAAAGAAATATTCTTGATTGGTTAGAACTGCTCTTAGAAAATTTTCCATATCTTTTACAACGTATAAACGTTTCGGTCCTGCCTTCATTTCAATACCAAGCTTGTTTCCGTAGATAATATGACAGTAATATTCGATATAAATTGGAATTTTATTTTGGATTATTTCTATTGGGCTTTCTTGTTGTTGAAGGGAGGTTATAGCCCGAATAAATTGATTTGTTTCCGTAAATTGATATGCAGGCTGTGTATTCTGTTTCCGTGATTCTCTATCCTGGATGCCAAGTAATACAGCAGCAATATGCTTGCACGGACCGTATGCTGCATGTGCCGGGCAATCACAATAAACCCGGACTGGCTCTTTTGGTGCCTTTTTCAAATCCACTTCTACTAAATAGGTTTCATTTTTGCCAGCAACAATCGCTGTCCAAACGCCATAATTTAAATCATAGGAAAGATCATGTACTCTGTTTTGTTTATAATATGTTAAACCACGTTCATATACATAAGAAGGAAATAGGTCTTTTATATTCACATCTTTTATTTTGTTCAAGATAATCCCTCTTTCTATACACACTAAAACATGTGTGAGCACTAACAATTCATACAGGATAATAGATTCAAATCCTACTCTCCATCATAAAGATAATTCATGATTTTATCAACGAATCAGTTAATAGAAGTTTCAGTAAAGCAATAAATTTTATGATACGTTTCTTTTCGCCCAAATCAACATAAAAACATAATATAACATAGCGATCATAACAGATCCCGCTGCTGTAAAGTATATAACATGATAACCATAATTAAATGCCAATTGACCGAAAACCATTGCACCAACACCTACCCCTAAATCAAAGAAGGAGAAAAAGGTTGCATTTGCCATTCCTTTTCGATTTGCTTCCGCCTCTTCCACTGCCCAAGCCTGTAATGCTGGTTGGACACTACCGAATCCAAAACCATATATAGCCGCCGCAAACCATAAAGTGAATGTATTTGGTAACCACGCTAAAAGCAATAAAGCAATAAATATAAGTATGGTACCTGGTAAAAATACATATAGATGTCCTTTTAAATCATATATTCTTCCAGAAAACAGTCGGGAAAACATAAGAAACAAAGCATAGATAAGAAAATAGCCCTCAATTCCAGAAACACCTTTTTGAGTAGCATATAATGGTAGAAATGCAGCAATTCCTCCAAAAGAAACCGTTATGAAAAATAATAGAATGGATGGATTTAAGGCCGTTTTTTCAAATACATCAAATTTCATCGGTACTGCTTTTTCTGGTGCTTTCTCAACTTTCTTATATCGGATATTAAAAGCAAGTATGAGTGCAATTGCCCCGCAAGCTGCTGTTATTAAAAATAATTGTTTGAAAGAAATAATTCCTGCTAGTGTTAATCCAAGCGAAGGCCCTAATGCCAGTGCCAGGTTTCCGGATAAGCCGAAGTAACCCATTCCTTCCCCACGGCGTTTTGGAGGGATTAAATCGGTTGCGATAGTTCCAGTTGCAGTAGAAGCAAAACCAAAACCAATTCCTTGAACAAGCCGCATCACCAATAAAATTCCAATCGATGTAATAAAAGCAAAAGAACCAAGGGAGAAAATAAAAATGGATAATCCAGTTAAATAAACAAATTTCCTTCCCTTTGATTCCAATGCATGACCAGCGTATGGTCGAAAAATTAGCGCTGAAAATGTAAATATTCCAACAATAACCCCAATCATTTGATCACTACCACCAAGCTCTTTTACAAATAAAGGGATGGTCGGTAATGTCATTTGAAATCCTAAAAACACAAAAAAGTTTGCAATACATATTAAAATAAAGTCTCGTGTCCAAATTTTATCGGACTCAAGGCTTACTTCCGCTTTTGTTTTTTCTTTTGATGAAGTAACCATATGGATACCCCCTTTCCTTCGCATTGCGAAGTATACTAATTATACATGAGTTCACGATTAGTGTGAACACTTTTGATTAATTTTAGAAAGGGATGCCCACTGGATACTCAATCATGATTGGAAAGGGAGATTTTCGAATCAAAAATAGACGAGCGACCATGCGTAAGGCACATCTGCATAAAGTCTTAGTAGATTGAGCAGATGACGAAGGCCCACGTTACCCTCCTCATTTTTTCAGGTCACGCGGCGGATCCCCTGCGTTACCAATTTTGACGAATCTCTCGTTTCCGGGCTCGCGGCGGATTCCCACGTTACCAGTTTTGGCGTATTTCTTGTTTTCGGGCATGCGGCAGCATCCAGCGTTACCGATTTTGACGGATTCCCTATTTTCGGGCACGCGGCAGCATCCAGCGTTACCGATTTTGACGGATTCCCTGTTTTCGGGCACGCGGCAGCTTTCCCGCGTTACCGATTTTGACGGATTCCCTGTTTTCGGGCACGCGGCAGCATCCAGCGTTACCGATTTTGACGGATTCCCTGTTTTCGGGCACGCGGCGACACCCAGCGTTACCAATTTTGACGGATTCCCTGTTTTCGGGCACGCGGCAGCATCCAGCGTTACCGGTTTTGACGAATCTCTCGTTTCCGGGCTCGCGGCGGATCCCCTGCGTTACCAATTTTGACGAATCTCTCGTTTCCGGGCTCGCGGCGGATTCCCTGCGTTACCGATTTTGGCGGATTCCCTGATTTCGGGCATGCGGCGGATTCCAGCGTTACCGGTTTTGGCGTATCTCTTGTTTTCGGGCACGCGGCAGCATCCAGCGTTACCGATTTTGGCGGATTCCCTGATTTCGGGCACGCGGCAGCATCCAGCGTTACCGGTTTTGACGAATCTCTCGTTTCCGGGCTCGCGGCGGATCCCCTGCGTTACCAATTTTGACGAATCTCTCGTTTCCGGGCACGCGGCAGCATTCACTTCTTATCATCGCCAAAATAATAAAAGTCCCGTTATACAATTCTTATATATAACGGGAGATTCATTATTTATTCGTAATTACACCACAAGCAATACGGTCACCTGCATCACCAGATGGCTGTGAATGGTAATCATCAGCACCTGAATGAATCATTAGAGAAGTTCCGCTTTCTTGCAGTAGAGAGTTTTCTTTTCCTGTTTCTAATGTCACCATATCAGCAAAGACCTCGGCTTTAACTGTTCCATCATCACGTACAATAATATTCGGGAGATCACCAGCATGTGGACCTTCTGGATGATCAAATCCATGCTTGGAATTAGTTGGATTAAAATGACCTCCAGCTGACTCAAATGTAGGTGGCTCACAAATTCCTTTTTCATGAATATGGAAACCATGTACACCAGGTGGTAAATTAGATGCGTCTAAAGTAATCAAAACCCCGTTTACCATTTGAGTTAAGATGGCTTCACCTATTGTTTCGCCTTCCGTATTTTGTAATGTTACTTCTTTGATTAATTCTTCCTTCGCTTCTTTCGCTTCTTTCGATGCTAATGTTTCCACTCCAGGGTTTTCTTGGTCCTGATGATTTTCCTGTTCCGTATTCATTTGACAAGCAACAAGAAGATTCATTAATAAAAGAAATATCAGCGGCATCTTGAATTTCTTTTGTTTCACATATATCCCTCCATTATTTTTTCCCTTCTATTGTTAACAGAAAGGAGTAGGAATAAACATCAGGGTTTTTCTAAAAAGATACTTGACATTTCTCCCTATTTACTTATACTGTATATAAACATATACACAGTATAACAGTATTAAAATGAGGAGGTTATTTAATAATGAAAGAGTGGAAACAAGCATATTCACTAACGAAATTAGAATTACGGCATTCCCCTTACACCTTTATTACACTGCTTATCTTCTATACAGTAATTACTAGTTCTTTAATCATGATTTTTACAACATATATGGAGAGTGGATTTGTTGGCTTTGATATTTTTTTCCTTTTTTTATTTTTATTTTCACCTGCATGGTCAAGGATAAAGGAGTTTCAATTTCAACGGATCAATTCAGATGTATACATGGTTCCGTTCGTTCATCTATGTCAACAATTACCGATTTCTTTAAATACCATCATTAACAATCGATTTATCTTATATTTTATCCAAGCTTTTCCGATTCAGTTATTATCACTTTCAAGTTTTTATTTCTTCATCCCTGAACTACAGTCTCAAGTTAATCCACTCGAATATATAGCCTTTATGGTGTTTTGGTTATCTTTCGGTATCTATGCAGGTTTTGTCTCGCCCGCTTCTGATATAGGTCTGGAAATGAAAGCTACGGAAAAGAAAGGATTGCAAGCATTATATTTTATCGCCTTTTTTGCTATTGTCATCGCCCTATTTACAGGTTTCCATCTAATCTTTAAGCATGGATTTGTTTACTGGACGCTTAAACTCGCTATAGCACAACCGGTATTAGTCATTCTTATCTCCATTCTATTGGCATGGTTAGGGATTATTTACTGGAAGAGAAAAATGAGGAAAACACTACGCACAATCGATTACTTTTAATGTGACAAGAAAATGAGGGAAAGGTCATGCATCTACCTATTACATTATCTAGGGATTCAAAGGAACCGATTTATCACCAAATTGAAAACCAATTGAAAGCATTGATTGCGGGTGGAAGTCTTCCAGCTGGTACATTGTTACCATCCATTAGGAAGCTTTCCAAACAACTAGAAGTCAGTGTTATTACAACAAGAAGAGCTTATCAAAACTTAGAAATACATGGCTATATTGAAACAGAACAAGGCAAAGGAACCTTTGTTGCTGAGGTTGATCAACATTTAAAAGCAGAAGTAAAAAAAGCATCTGTTCTCCAAGTATTCCATGATGCCATTGATACAGCACTTCAATATGATTACACCTTAGAAGAGATAGAGGAAATTTTTCAAAAGATCTTAGAAGAAAAACATAGAAAGGAGAATAATGAATGAATCCGATTGTAGAAATCATAGCATTAGAAAAGCAAATGGATACGTTTCACCTAGGACCACTTGACGCCAAAATATACCCCGGAACAATCACAACATTAATTGGGAATAATAACACCGGCAAAAGTACGATTCTAAAAATCATGATGAATTTAGTAAAAGCAGATAAGGGAAATGTTAAACTTTTTTCCACAGCAACTAACGGGTTAGATGAAAATTGGAAAAGAAAAGTAGCCTATTTCCCTCAAAAAGCGATTGGCTATGATCCATTTACTGGTAATACACTGAAAGACATGAGTTCCAATTGTTATTCAAATTGGGACGAAGAGCTTTTTCAACATATCGTACAAATTTTTCATATTCCATTAGATAAAAAATATAGTAAATTATCACCTGGGGCACAACAGAAGTTAAGGATTGCTTTAACACTACCTAGAGATACTCAACTCCTTTTACTAGATGAACCGACAGCATTTATGGATATTCCAGCAAAAATGCTACTCACCGATTTATTAGTGGATTGGATGGAAGAGGATAATCGATCGATTATAATTTCTAGTCATCAAATTGAAGAAATTAAGAAACTTTCCGATTACTTATTCGTATTACATAACGGGAAGTATATCGGTACCTTCGAAAAAGAATCTTTGACGGAAAACTATTTCCGGTATTGGCTTACAAAAAAAGCTTCAGATATCACGATTCCTGGGAAGATTTCACTTCAAGGGCGAGAGTTAATTTCGAATCATCCAGAAGAAACAGAACAATTCCTTTTACATCATGACATATCTTGGCTTGATAGAAAGGCATTAGATTTAGAAGAAATCATTCATTTGTTCTTAAAATAACGAAAGCAAGGACATACTTTCTGTTGGATAGATTCAGATGAATTACGCGAAAGGAGGTTGGACGTGGCATTTACGGATTATCTTAGTTTATTTCTTTTTCATATAGTTATGCCCCTTTTCTTTATCATATCATTGGGCATGGCTTCTTTTAAAAACAAATTCGACTGGCTTTTACAACTGTTCGTAACTTCTTTATATGTTGGTATCTTCTTTTTTATCGGTAGCTGGGATATATTAAATTATTATTTACGATATATATGGATTGTATTACTCCTTATTGCAATAATCATATCTTGGATAAAAATAAAGGAATACCCGTTTTTCTCCACATTAGATGGAGAAGGGAAATTCTCCATTGGCGTAAATCTAGTAATTATCATTATTTTTATAATTGCTGGCTCTTCTCTGTTAAATATTTTTACAAAACCTGATCAAGCAATGGAAATTGATTTCCCATTAAAAAATGGAACATACCATATTGGGCAAGGTGGAAATACAACACTACTTAACTACCACTATGCATATGATGTACAAAAGTATGCATTTGATATTGTGGAGTTAAATTCCTTTGGTTCCAGGTCTAAGGGGATTTATCCAAAAGACCTTGAAAAGTATACGATTTACGGGGAGTCACTATATAGTCCATGCGATGCAAAGGTTGTGGAAGTAAGAGATGAATTACCCGATCTAACCCCACCTGAGATGGATAGTAAACAACCTATGGGAAATTATATCGGACTAACTTGTAAGGGATATGAGGAAACAACGGTTTATCTTGCCCATATGAAGGAAGACAGTATTCTCGTAAGTACTGGTGATGAAATTCAAACAGGCGAAATAATCGGGATGGTAGGAAACTCTGGTAACACATCAGAACCACATCTACATATCCACGCCGAAATTGAAGGAAAAGGGGTGCCGATTCGTTTTGATAATAAATGGCTTTATCGTAACAAATTAGTAAGGAAAACAAAAGGATAGAAAGGATGTTTTTATGGAAAATGTATTGTCCATTCAAGGATTGGAAAAATCATTTAAAGACAAACAAGTTTTAAAAGGAATTTCCTTTGAAGTTAAAAAAGGCGAAATCATGGCTATTTTAGGGCCAAATGGTGCTGGGAAATCAACAACCATTCGTAATATCATGGGAATTATGTATCCAGATGAAGGGAAAGTTATTTTTCATAACCATACAGATATTCCGCGTCATAAAATTGGTTACCTGCCAGAAGAACGAGGATTATATAAAAATGTAAAAGTAATGGATATGCTCCTATACTTAGCCGATTTAAAAGATTATCCCAAAGAAAAGGCGAAAGAGCGCATCATGTACTATTTGGATAAATTCGATTTAAATGGGAAAGAAAATACAAATTTAGAGGAGCTTTCTAAAGGGATGAATCAGAAGGTACAATTCATCTCCTCTATTCTACACGAACCAGAGCTATTAATCTTAGATGAGCCTTTTTCTGGTCTAGATCCAGTTAGTCAGGATGTCTTTAAAGATGAAATTCGTAATCTTGCCAACAAAGGAACAGCGATTCTTTTATCCTCTCATCAAATGAATTTAGTAGAAGAAATCTGTGACCGATTGTTTATGATGCAAGAAGGGCAAAAAATCATCTATGGTTCATTAGATGAGGTAAAAACAGAGTATGCCAATTTCAAGTGTACCATTCGCGGGAAAAATAAATTAGATGATTTAAAAGCTATTTCTGAAGTTCAGCGTGTCGAACAATCAGAAGATGTCTCTGTTTTATATTTAGAAAAAGATGTTGTCCCAATCCAATGGTTTAAAACCTTGCCAGATCATTTAAACATTCATGAATTAACGATGGACCGTATTTCTTTACACGAAATATTTGTAGATATTGCCAGTGGAAAAATAAATCAGGAAGCAGGTGAACTCCATGCGTAATGCAATGAAAGTAGCCAAATGGGAAATCAAGAAGAATTTAAAAAACAAATCATATTTAATCGGACTTTTTATTACACCAATCATTATCTTAGTATTTGGAATTATTGGTTCTTTAATTGGTGAAAGTGCAGAAGAGGAAGCATTGGTAAATGTCATGATCCAAGATGAACTAGGTGTTTATGAAGCGATCGAAGAAATGGCAGAAGTGCATGATTTAGGCTGGACAATAAATCGAACTGACCTTTCCGAAGATGAAGCAAAGAAAGAAATTAAAGACACCGAAGAAACTGCCTATCTATTTATTAACCAAAAGGCATTGGATAATGGTGCTATCCCTGTTTATATGAGTGAAGATTTGGATGAACAATTTACAATGCAATTACAAGCAATCGAACCACCAATCAAAGCATTACAAATGGAGAGTATAGGATTATCTGAAGAACAATTAACTAAAGTAGCCTCCCCGATTGTTTTTGCTGAACAATCTGTTTCAGATAAAGATGACGAAAAAGATAAGGGTGAAAACCAAGCAGAAAAAGATCCACTTGAACGGATTATCCCTGGAGTTTTCGCTGGAATTATCCTTTTCTCCATTGTGATTGCCGGAATGTATATTTTCCAAAGTGCATCACAGGAGAAAAAAGATAAGATTGCCGAAATTATCTTATCATCCATTACCCCGAATGAATTGATGCAGGGTAAAATCATTGGTTATTTTGTCTTAGGAATCCTTCAAGCTGTTGTACTTCTTGCCTTTGCTGTTCCGATGGCATTGTGGAAAACAGATATTCCAGTTCTCGAATATATATTCGTTCCAGAAACATTAATACTTGTTTTAATTGCAGTTTTAGGATATTTACTATTTGCTGCTTTATTTGTTGGAATCGGTGCTACAATGGCAGATGTGTCAACAACTGGGAATTTCCAAGGATTAGTCATGATGTTACCATTTCTACCATTTATGTTTGCGACACCTGTGTTTATGGACCCTACTGGTATTGTTGCAAAAGTTGGTACCTACTTCCCATTCACAACACCAGGAGTTCTCTTGATGCGCTTGATCGCCATGGAAGAATGGCCTTGGATGGAAATCGGAATTGCTTTTGTAGTATTGATTGTAAGCATCCTCATTATGATGAAATTAGCTGGAAAAATCTTTAAGGTTGGTATTTTAATGTATGGGAAAAATGCGACACCTAAGGAAATTTGGAAATGGCTATGGGCTTAAGATTTGAGGGTTAAAGTATGAATAAGTTAGAAAAACAGAAACGAAAAGAAGATAGAGGCTTTATCATTGATACATTGATGTCAACTCCTGAACTAATCATTCTTCCATTTCGTTTGTTATTTCGCGGAATCAGTAGTGTTTTTAAATATTAATGATAGAATAAAAGACGCCGACTGGAAAATCCAGTTTCGGCGTCTTTTATGTAGTTGATGTTGTACGAAAAGTTAGCGTTGCCAAGAAAATCGCGGCTATCCCCCCGACAAGCTTTCCAACAATCATCGAAAAGACCATTTCCTTTTCTACCCCTGCAACAAATCCTAAGTGACTCCCAAGGACAAATGCAGCACTTACAGCAAAGGCAACATTGATTACTTTCCCTTTTGGGTCCATATCTTTTAAAATTGAAAGCATTGGAATACTATGCGCAAGTGATGCGACAAGCCCTGCTGTTGCAGTATGATCAATTCCAAGTAATTTTCCTATTTGTGCTAATGGCTTTTTTAACACCTTTTGAATAAAAGCAACCATCGGAAATGCTCCTGCTAAAAAGATAACAATCTGCCCCACAATTTGAATTCCTTCACTTAATGGAGTCATATTTGGAATGATTGTTATATCTGTTAATGTTTCGATAATGGCTAATGTAAGACCAATAATGGCAATGATTTCAACTCCCTTTCCGAACCAAGTGAAGCCAGCAATCATTTTTTGTGGATATTTCCAGAGTCCAAAGCCAATAAGAACAGAAAAGAAAATCGTAGGAATAAGATTCATCACAATCATCGATATACTTAATCCACCAACTAATCCCCCTACTAAGCTACCAATTGGAACGGTTATCATCCCAATTAAAATCCCTTTAGCAAAAAAGGGCTGGTCTTCCTTTTTAATCATGCCCAATGCTACAGGTATCGTAAAAACAATGGTTGCCCCCATTGTTGTCCCTAAAAAGACATACGAGAATATTCCTGCCTCTTCCGTTAAAGCCATCTCTTTTGCAAGTGCATAACCACCCATATCAATCGCAAGAATTGTGTTTGCAAATGTCGCTGGATCTGCCCCAACAATTTGATAAATTGGCGCAATAATTGGGGTTAAAATATTCGCAATGACAGGGGCTAAAGAAATGATTCCAACCATTGCCAGTGTCAATGGTCCCATCGCTAAAAATCCTTCAGTGAAGCGTTCACCTAACCCTAATTTATTTCCAACTATTTTATCTATTGCACCAATAATTAAAAAGAAAATGACAATGTAAATAATGATATCGTTAATACCCATCATACTTTCTCCATTTCTACTTTTACTCTATTATATAAGATTCACACAAAGTGGGAAACTGATTCTATCTTTTATGTATATAATCCTTCCCTCCTGTTAACACTGTTTACAAGATTGATAGTTTTATAGGGAGGAATTACTATGAAAAATCTTCGAATATTTACATTTATTACTTGTATATTAGCGCTTATTTTTATATTTTTGCCTCTTTCAAAAGTAACGGCATCTGAAGGGGATTTGTATATAGTCAATACTACTGAATTAAACATGAGGATAGCCCCCTCTAATGAGGCAAAGATTGTAGGACAATTAGAATACGGAAGTAAATTAACAGTTTTTGCGGAGGATGATGGTTGGGGAAAGACGTTTTTTGAAGGAGAAAAGGTTTGGGTTGCAATCGAATTTCTGCAACCTTTGGAAGAAAAAGCAGAAGAAGTTGAAGAACAAAATCAAGATGAAACAGAAACCGAACAAGTTGAGGAAAATACAGAAAACAAAGAACGCGAAGTAAAAGACAAGTCAGATAAGCAAACAGAAAACAAGGAACAACATAATCACCCTAGTCATTCTTTGGAAATTGAACCTGACGTAGTAGATCAAGAAAAGGATAAGAACAATGAACCTGATGCAAGAGAAGAGGTAGCCAATGACAAAAATATACCAACACATACACACGAAACTCGGGAAAAAGTAAAGCAGAAGAAAGAGTTACCCCCCGTAAAAACGATGAAACCAACACCTGTTAAAATTTCAAAACATGCACTTTCTATCATGGATTCTTTAGCAAACTTTGAAATTGTCATTGATGCAGGACATGGTGGAAAAGACGCAGGAACAATTCAAGACGGTATTTTAGAAAAAGATCTAACACTTTCAACCGCAAAAAAGGTAGCTAACCACTTAAAAGAAGCGGGGGCATCTGTTACCATGACACGGACAAATGATTCATTTATACCTCTTTCGAAACGGGTCCATATCAGTGAAAGAATGAATGCAGATGCCTTTATTAGTATTCACTTTGATTCCTTTTCAAATGCATCTGTTAAAGGATTAACATCCCATTATTCCCATAATAATCAATCAAAAAAACTAGCACAATTCATTCAAAATTCTCTAACAAAGCGAATAGATATGAAAAATCGTGGAGTACGCCATTCCAATTTTTTTGTATTACGGGAAAATAGCCAAAAAGCGGTTTTATTAGAATTAGGGTTTATGAGCAATTCGTCTGATTGGGAAGAGATTCGTTCTGTAAATTTCCAAGATAAGGTTGCTACAGCAGTTGTCGATGGGCTTTATGATTATTTTTATCAATGATATGAATTAATAAAACTTTAAGATAGGATTTTTTCCTTGATAAGTTACCTTTCAAGCTCGTGTCTTTCATGTTTCTATTTGTTCAAGTACACTCTTAGTAGAACTTGAAATGAGGGAAATATGATGAAACAAGTTTACAGTGATATCATTCAGTTTAGAGGGACACATTTTGATTTTGGTTATAAGCAAGGTGAGTTACTACGGGATTCCTTTATTCTACCAAATCGAAGAAAGCAGTGGAAAAGTCAATATAAACGCCATTTTATAGTGGATTTGCCAAAAGTAAAATATATGTTTCTAACATTTGCACCCACCATTTGGGAGGAACTTCGAGGACTTGCTACAGCACTTCATTATGATATGGAGACTACCATTCGTGAATTTGGTGGGTATTATTTAGAATACGGACAAAGTGGTTGCTCGATTTTTACAAATGCAGATTATATGATGCGTAATTATGATAATGCACCTGCTTCTTATGAAGGAAGATATGTACTATTCCAACCAACAGATGGTGGATATGCCACGATTGGACCATCTATGCAAATTACCGGTCGTACCGATGGAATGAATGAAAAAGGCCTTACAATGGGGTATAACTTTACCAATCGTGTGAAGTCAAATGATGGTTTCGTATGTAATATGATTGGCAGAATTATTTTACAAACATGTGCCACTATTGATGATGCAGTTAATTTATTAGAACAAATTCCCCATCGGCATGCTTTTAGCTATGTGTTATTAGACAAAAGCAGGGATTCTGTGATTGTTGAAGCATCTTCACGACAAGTTAAAGTTCGACAATCCTCTATTTGCACCAATCATTTTAAAATCTTAACAGAAGAAAATCGAAGCCGTTTACATGATTCATTAAAACGAGAACAGGCTTTGAAGAGAAGCCAACCACAAGTAACAGACGAATACGCTGCTTTTCAATTATTAAACAGTTCAACACATGGTGTCTATTCAAATAAATATGGAGCCTGGGCTGGAACATTGCATACAGCAGGGTACTTTCCTAATGAAATGTCCACTTGGTTCGCACTCGGCGGTGATCGAAAGCCATTGATCCTTTCTTTTGAAAATTGGTTAGAAGGAAATGACCTTCCTATTAAACAAATCAAAGGATGGATTGACTCTAAAGAGGTATTTGTCAATATGGAGGAAATATTCTAACAAGCTATCTACTTTAGATAGTTTGTTTTATTTTCTATTAATTTTAGTTAGCGAAAGAATTTACTTGAAGTGAAATGTTATACTAAGGAAAATAGGAAACGAGGTGTCTGAGTGGATAAAGAATTGCAACAACTGGTCGATGAAACACAAAAAAAATTTGGTTTAAAAAACTATTATTTGGGTCGCTCACATCTACACAGAGAGAAAAGCCATTGTAGAGAGACATTATATTACTTTTCCATGGAATGGTTCCCAAATCAGTTTAAAAATTGGGATAAAGAAGATGAAAACCCGAAAGGAACTGCATCCATCGAGATAGATTTACATACAAAGTCTTTACGTAGTATTATTTTTGTTGGTGGCATCACATATGCAGAAAATGAATCTGTATTCCCTACATATGATTTAGAAAGTGTCATTGAATGGGTTGAGGAACAAACGGGACTTATGTGGGGAAGACAATTTCAGCTTGTCCATGAAAAGAAGGACAATTTTCTATTTCGCGGTGTTGTTGATAACGTACCTATCTATCCGAGCGCTACTATTGAGGTGAAGTTTAATCAGGCAAGAGAGTTTAGTTTCTATTCTATGATTGGAGATTTGCCAAAGGAGAATGAAGTACAGTGGGAACCATTTTCCCTAGTTCCTGAGACTTTGGAACCCGTTTTGAAGGATCAAATTACGTTGATAGAACTACCCCATTTGGAGAATAAGAAATGGAACGCTGTTTATGCTGTTGAGGAAGTTTTTATTACCAATGATAAAACAAAAACAATTCCATATGATATTTTTCAACGATATGGTGAAAAGGTTGAGGTTAATAAAGTAATGGAATGGGAGGAACCACTTCAGGATGAATTTGTTGGAAAACCGTTATTTGTTTTTGAAGAGGTAAGTATGGAACAGGCTCAAACAAAAGAAGACCACCCTGATTTCTTACCAATTACAAAAAGCGAAGCAAAAGCAGCTATCCAAGAGACGCGTGATTTATTGCGTCGTGAATATCCGAATGATTCTGGTAAGTGGATGTTAAAGACAATACTACGTGAAGAAGGCTATATCGTATCCCTCTTGAAACCTATACATAGCGAACGAAAGGTTTTTGGGGATAAATTAAAAATTGCAATGAATCGAGATACATTGCAAACAGTAAATTATATTGACTCCAGTATTTTACTTACTGAATTGAAAGACTATGAAAAGGTAAATGAAATAAATATTTCTGAAAAGGAAGCATTTGAAAAGCTCCGCAAGTATATCAAAGTGACTCCAACATATGTATATGATCCTTCAGTAGAAAGATACCGCTTATGCGGAAAAATAGATAGTGATTATGGAGTACATGCAACAACCGGGAAAGTAGTCCATTTAGATGAACTTTAATCCATGGAGTTAAGTAATTCTAGCCGGGGTTGTGCGTTCAACCGCCGGAGATGTGTGTTCCAATAATTTTAAAAAAAGAACTCCAGTTTTAAAACTGGAGTTCTTCTTATAAATCGTCAAATCCATTTAAATCACTTGTTTTCGTATAGTTTCTTGCCTTTTGTTCAAAGAAGTCTGTTTTCGTTCCATCGAAATTATCCACATAAGCGCGAATCCATTTCATTGGGTTGTCCACATGTTCTGGATAGATTTCGCTAAGTCCCATCATACGAAGCATCTTATTCGCACGGTATTTTACATAGCCAGCCATTTCCTCTAGATCAATACCTTCAATATCTTTCAACACATATTCAGACCATTCAGTTTCTAATTCAACTGAAGTGCGGAATTGCTCATATACCCAGTCAATGAGTTCTGGATTATTTAGTTCTGGATTTTCTGCTAATGTAGCACGGAATAATTCAGAAATAAAGCGGCCATGCTCTAATTCATCTCGGTTAATATAGCTAATCATGGTAGATGTTCCAACCATCTTATTATTTCTCGCTAAATTATAGAAGAATGCAAATCCGGAATAGAAGAATAATCCTTCTAACAGAGCAGTATATACCATCGTCTTTAAGATATTCTCGACTGTTGGTTCCTTTGCAAAGTTATTATAGTACTCCATAATGTTAGCATTACGCTTCAATAAAACAGGGTCTTTCCGTCCAAAGTTAAAGGATTCATTTTGCTGATCTAATGAGACAACAGAAGATAATACATAGGAATAACTTTCATTATGCACTGCTTCTTGTTGCGCAATAACAGCCATAATAGATTGTACAGATGGATCTGTTGCATATAAAGAAATTAATAATGCAATTCTAGTTTGTGGCCCATCTAGTGTTGATAAGAGACCGATAATTTTCAAATAAGCATCTTGTTCTGCTTTAGATAAGAATGGGAACTGTTTCACATCACTACCCATATTAATTTCATCTGCTTGCCAGTAATTTCCTACTAAACGCTTATACATTTTGTACCAATGTGGATAAGCAATATCATTCCAATTTAATATCCCACTTGATTCTCCACCGAATAAACCGGTTGATTTATTTGGATTACGTGGTTCTAATGTTTTCGCCTTCTCAAGCAAAACTTTTGGCATCTTGTAAAACTCCTTCCACCCATTGTTCCACTAATACTTCTTGTGACCCTCTTGGGGATTGTTCAATTTTCAAACCTTCCCATTTACTGTGGTAAAATTTTGCTAACCGATCAACAGCTCTACAAAACAAATCATCGCCACCAAATTGAGTGTCTCCAGATCCGAAAACAGCGACATTGTCTGGTTTATAACCAACTTCAAGTATAAAGTCCTTCATATCATCTGGTGTGCTACCAATATCCCAAGTAAATGTACCGAAAAAAAGATAATCATAGAGGGAGACATCGACTGGGGGATCTATCCCAATCGAATGCATCTCCACATCCATTCCGTCTTCTACCAGCTTCTCTTCGATGATTTCAGCAACTTCTTCCGTATTTCCACTATACGATAGATATGCTATAAGAGCTCTCATGAATGACACCACTCACATTCCTCGATATCTGTTGAAGTTGAACGAACATAATAGGTTGTCTTTAATCCTTGCTTCCAAGCACGCATGTGTAAGTCTAATAGGACAGATGCACGAATCGTATTTGGTACATAGAAATTAAATGAGATTCCTTGGTCAATGTGTTTTTGTCGCGCTGCATTTTGCTCCACAGACCAACGTTGGTCCACAATATAAGCAGAGCGACGATACACATCATATGTCTCCGGTGTTAGATCTGGTGCTGTATACGGTATTTTGAAGTCTTTCTTTTCTTCATAATAAAACGGCTGAAAGACTGGATCAATACTTGCTGTTGAGTTCGCAATGATTGATGTAGATGAGTTTGGCGCAACAGCCATTAAGTAACCATTTCGAATTCCATGTTCTTTCACTTCTTGTTTTAAATTTGACCATTTCTCATCTGTATAACCGCGTATATCAAAGTATTCTCCTGTACTCCAACGGCTTCCCTCATAAGATTTATAAGCACCTTTTTCTTTACTTAACTCCATGCTAGCCTGAATTGTTAAATAAGCGATTTTTTCATATAATTCATCAGCATATTGAACAGCTTCTTCTGTTTCCCACTTTATACCTTTTAATGCTAAAAGGTGATGCCAACCAAATGTACCTAAGCCAATTGCACGATATTTCTGATTGGTTAGTGTTGTTTGTTTAATAGGTAATGTATTAATATCAATTACATTATCAAGCATTCGTACTTGGATGCGAATCAGGCGTTCTAATACCCCACTTGGAACTGCTCTTCCTAAGTTGATTGAGCTTAAATTACAAACAACGAAATCACCTGTTTTATATTTCTTAACAATGATATCTTCATCTTCTACATATTCTTCGATAAACTGGGTTGGTGACTGATTTTGGGTGATTTCTGTACATAAATTTGTACAGTAAATCATTCCTTTATGTGGGTTATTGTTCAAACGGTTTACTTCATCCCGGTAAAACATAAACGGTGTTCCTGTTTCTAATTGGGAAATCATAATCCGTTTCATAATATCAATGGCTGGTACCTTTTTCTTGCGTAAGTTCTCATTCGCGATACATTCTTTATATTTCTCGCGCCACTGGCCATCGCCTTTTTCTTCATCATAATAATCTTCTAGAGAGTATCCCATCACTTGACGAACCTCATGTGGATCGAATAAATACCAATCCCCACGGTTTTCTACTTGTTCCATAAATAAATCCGGAATACAAACACCAGGGAAAATATCATGTGCTCGCATTCTTTCGTCTCCATTATTCAATTTCAAGTCTAAGAATGGTTCAATATCAATATGCCAAGCATCTAGATAAACAGCAATAGCCCCTTTTCTCGTACCAAGTTGGTCCACACTAACAGCTGTATTATTTAATTGTTTGATCCATGGAACAACTCCACTGGACATACCTTTAAATCCTTTGATTGCACTACCACGGCCACGAACTTTCCCCATATAAACACCAATGCCGCCACCGTTTTTAGATAGTTTTGCAACATCTGTATTTGTGTCATAAATTCCTTGCAAACTATCCTCCACTGTATCAATAAAACAACTAGATAATTGTCCATGCGTTTTTCCAGCATTATTCATAGTTGGTGTTGCAACCGTCATATAGAGATTGCTAAGTGCCCAATACGTCTCTTTGACTAGTTCTGCTCGCTTCTCTTTTGGCTCATCTTGCATTAAATGCATTGCAATAATCATCCAACGTTCCTGTGGCAGTTCATATGTGTTTTTCTCATGATCAACTGCAAGATAACGAGTTGCCAATGTATAAATTGATAGATATGTAAACAAACGATCTCGCTCAGGCTGTATATGTTCGCCAAAATGAGCTATTTCAGCTGGAGTATACTTTTCTATCAATGCTTTCGTGTAAATTCCTTTATCAATAAGGATCTGAATCAATTCATGAAAGTCACCATAACGTAATGCAGTTTCGTACCCACGGTTTTCAGCTGCTTTTCTGTATAAATCATATAAATAAATTCGAGCTGCTACATATGTCCAATCAGGATTTGCCTCATCAATATTTTCTAGTGCGTTTTTTACTAATGTCTCCGCAATAAAACTTGGCGTAGAATCTTCTTTAATCGCTCGTAATGACTTTTCGAGATAATTTTCTATATCTACCTTCAGGCCCTCCACTGCTTGGTTAACCCAAAGATTAACGATTGACTCATTTTTTTGAAGCGTTTTTGTCATGAACAGATCCTCCTTGAGAAATTTATTTACTATTTGTTACATAATATTTATCTAAAAATAACTATCAACTATTTTCACATCAAAAAACGCCCACTCTTAGTTAAAAAGGAGTCTCTTCTTTGTCTCTCTTTCTAAGAAGTGAAACGTCTTTATGAAAATAAGACAGTATAGTTTGTAAAAAAGTATGTAAAATGGTATATTTGTTTTCAGCTATTCCTCTACCATTCCTACTTTTCCCACTCATTATCTTTCATTTTTTATTTTCTTTTTAATAGACGAAAAACACTATATATGGTATTTACAACCTGTTTTTCATCTATATATTGAGTATTAAGCGTAACATAAATCATAAAATATTACAACTAGTTTTATAGACGCAACGATTAAAATTATCCATCATTTTTAGCATTAATACAAGTAGCACACATTTCTAGCATTCTTACTTTTCTATATGGACAAATTTTGATGCTGAAATCTTTCTAATCTACCAAAGAATTTCTTCGCAAACTCATAAAATAATTCTTCAGCTGGTAATAAACCCCTTTCTGTAGGAGTGATCATTCCTACTGTACGTTGGACATGCGGTTTTCTAATATCCACCTTTGAAAAACTTTTTGGCATCTGATTAACCAACGTTATTTCTGGAATCAGTGTGACACCTAAGCCAGCTGACACCAATCCCTTGATCGTTCCAATATCTTGCCCTTCAAAAGATACTTCTGGTTGAAAGCCAAGTTGTTTACAGGCATTAGTAACCATATCTCGTAAAATATACCCTTTTGGAAAAAGGACAAACGGATCATTTCTTAATTGATCCAATGTGATTGATTCTTCTTGAGCAAGTCGATGTGTATACGGTACCAAGGCAATGATTTTTTCATGAAATAAAATCGTTCCTTTAATTCGCTCGTTTTTCGTTGGAACTGGCCCAAGTAAAGCAATGTTCATTTCACCCTGGATAATTCGCTTTTCCAACTCATAATGGGAGGCTTGATACAGGCGAAATGTCACATGTGGATATTTCTTTCGAAAGGCTGATATCACGGTAGGTAAAATAAGTGATGCTAAACTACTTGTAAAGCCGACATGCACTACCCCACGCTCTGGATCCATCTGTTCTTTAACCACTTGCTCAGCATAATCAAACGCATGCATCGCACGCTCGATATGTTTTAAAAAGACATGCCCAACTTGGGTCAATTTCACATTTCTTCCCTCTCGGATAAACAAGTGAACCCCTAATTCTTCTTCTAATTTAAAAATTTGTCTACTAACGGCAGACTGTGCAACATGTAATGCGTCTGCTGCTTCTGTCACATGTTCACGTTTAGCGACTTCAATAAAATATTTCAATTGACGTAATTCCATTTTCCTCACTCCTTTTCTCATTATCTCATATCGGCATTAATTATATCTATTTTTTATATTGATTCGATAGATCAATTTCGATAAAATAGATATATACGAAATTATCAGTATCTCACTCATTAATTTGTGAATAAATGATCATAGTTATGTTCATGAATATACATGTTAACTGCCAGAAATAGCAGTGCCAGTGTTTTATAAATCGCTTTAAAGGAAGGTGGACGATGACGGTGACAAAGAAGTCAAAATTGTCAATGCAAAAAGTGGAAGAACAAGTGAATAAATATATGGACCGTGTCTTTCAACATATGATTAGTCGTGATCCATATGAAAAGGAATTTCACCAAGCTGTCAGAGATTTATTTGTATCTATTCGACCAGTCCTTATGAGAAATACAGATTATATGAAATTCAACATTTTAGAACGACTTGTTGAGCCTGAACGACTTATAACATTCAGTATTCCGTGGATGGATGACAAAGGTACTGTCCAAGTTAATCGAGGGTTTCGAGTCCAATTTAATAGTGCGCTCGGGCCATATAAAGGCGGGCTACGCTTTCATCCATCTGTGAATTCAAGCATTGTTAAGTTCCTAGGATTTGAACAAACATTTAAAAACGCCCTAACCAACCAGCCTATTGGCGGTGGTAAAGGTGGTTCTGATTTTAATCCAAAGGGCAAATCAGATGCAGAAATTATGCGATTTTGTCAAAGCTTTATGACAGAACTTCATAAATATATTGGTCCAGATACGGATGTACCTGCAGGGGATATCGGTGTTGGAGCGAAAGAAATTGGTTATCTATTTGGACAGTACAAAAAGCTTCGTGGAAGATATGAAGCAGGAGTTTTGACCGGAAAAGGACTCCACTATGGTGGTAGTATTGGCCGAAAAGAAGCGACAGGATACGGTGCTATTTATTTTGTGAATGAAATGTTAAAAGATATGGGAGAAACATTCCAAGATAAAACAATGGTTGTCTCTGGTTCTGGTAATGTATCCATCCACACCATGGAAAAAGCAATGGAGATGGGTGCCACTGTTGTCGCTTGCAGTGACTCTAATGGTTATATTTATGACGAAAACGGCATTGATTTACAGACAGTGAAACAATTAAAAGAAATTGAGAAACGAAGAATACAGGATTATGTGGAATACCATCCACATGCTATTTATGAAGAAAACTGTTCCCATATTTGGAAAGTTCCTTGTAATATTGCTATGCCATGTGCAACACAAAATGAAATTGATGAAGAAGAAGCTAAGGAACTAGTTGAAAATGAAGTTATGCTTGTTGCAGAAGGAGCAAATATGCCATCTACAACAGCTGCTGTCTCTGTATTTCTTTATCATGATGTCGCGTTTGCACCAGCTAAAGCGGTTAATGCTGGTGGAGTTGCAGTATCTGCTTTAGAAATGGGGCAAAACAGTTCCCGTATTGCTTGGTCATTTGAACAGGTCGATGAAAAATTACAGGAAATTATGAAAGATATCTATCGAAACTGTGTTGATTCCGCTAAAAAATACCATAAACCAGGAAATTTAATTGTAGGTGCAAATATTGCCGGTTTCACAAAAGTGGCCGATACCATGATTGATTTAGGTGTTGTTTAAGTAAAAAACCTTATCACTCGTTAACAGCGAGTTTAGATAAGGTTTTTCTTTTCTTAGAAATTTAACAGTTGTTCATGTACCATAGATATGATAAGGGGTGAATAGAATGAATGATATCGCACATTTAATTCAATCATCTAAACGGACAATTATTTTCACTGGTGCGGGAATGTCAACAGAAAGTGGCTTACCAGATTTTCGCTCAGCAAAGGATGGGCTTTGGGAAAAATTCAACCCGAATGAACTAGCAAATGTCCATGCCTTAGAACATAATAGAGATGAATTTATTGACTTCTATCGCTACCGATTACAAGAGTTAAAAAAATACCAACCCCATGACGGGCACTTTATTTTAGCTGAATGGGAAAAGCGTGGTCTGATTCATGGAATCATTACGCAAAATGTCGATGGTTTTCATCATGATGCAGGTAATAGAAATGTGATGGAACTACATGGAACATTTCGCTCTTTTCATTGCCATACATGTAGCAAAGAATATGATGCCGATCTTTTCTTTAGTGGAAAAAACCATTGTGATAAATGTAATGGTACCATCCGTCCTGGAATCGTCCTTTTCGGCGAAGCATTGCCTGAAGAAGCATTTATAAGAGCAGAAAAGGAAACAAATGATGCCGATTTATTTATTGTACTAGGCTCATCACTAACCGTAAGCCCTGCCAATATGTTTCCCATGCTTGCAAAAGAAAATAACGCGAAATTGATCATCGTTAACCACGACCAAACCCCATTAGATTCTATCGCAAACTATATTATCCAAGACAAATCCATTAAACAGACATTAACAGAGTGGAATGAATTACTCTAACAGTTTAAAATAAAAAGAAGCTCAGTGATTCCATCTTAAGATGGACTACTGAACTTCTTTTTACATTTACTGGGGTTATGTCCCAGCCTACTCTGTAGTAATCTCCTTACTCCGTTCATGATACCAATGAATAAATTCATTACTTGCATCCACTGGAATGTCTTGCATTTCCTCATGATGAACTGGATTTGTGCGGTTAACCGTTTTGATTGTTGCTACACCGAATTTCCGCTGTAGGAAAGATTGCTCTACTTCTATCTCAATCACCTTTTTCCGCTTCGTAATAAAGGTTTCGGACCATAGCCCACCAACTTTAAGTTGGATGAATCCATCATTTATGAGATAACGGGAATTTTTAAAACGTAACGCGCGCATCGCATATGTCGAAATTAATAAAATAATAACTACATAAATCCATGTTGAACTCCATCCAAAGATGACTGGTTTCCACCAAAAAAGAATCCCAGTAATAATAAGCCAAACAAACGGAAAGCGTAGCAATTTAACATATAATGCTTGCTTTGGTAGTTTATTCATTCGATTCTCTACTTGGAAACCTGGTAATAATTCCTCAATCAAACCAAACGCACGATTTGTCGGAAGAAATGGATATAATGTATTAATTTCTTCTCCGTCATCATCATCATTAACCGCACTAACCAGTTTTACTTCCGTCAGTTTTAACAACTTTTTAAATGGGTTTTGGTTTAGTTGAATTCCTTGCACATTTTCTTTACGAATAGAAAAAGACTGTTCACTCAATGTCCCACGCTTAATATAGATTCTTTCGTGATCTGAAGCTATTTCGTACTTTCCATATTTTAGGAATGTACGAGTGATCCCGAAACCAACAGCAATAACAAGAAACAAAATAATAACCGTACCAATCAAGATCCATGAATCAGCAATAAACACATATACTTCTTCTACATCCATTTTCCAATTAAAGATATCTTCTGCATTATTAATAATCGTTGCGATAATTGGAATCAATGCTAGGAAACTAAGTGATAGAAAGGATGCCTTCAATAAATCCTTCCGTGAAGGGCGAAAATGAACCGTCCTTTCACTTGTTTCTAACTGCATATACGCATCTGACATATCTCCTGATAGAATACGTGATTGTTTTTCCAATGCTTGCTCATGAATGGGACATGCATCTCCTATTTTCACTTGGGCCGATTCTTTCCGAAGGGTTAGTACTTGGTTTTCTATTTTCTCTGCTTCTTCTTTTTTCACTGCTTCTAATTTCACAGAAGCATCCTCATCTGTTGCACTTGTTACAAGTGTTAAAGATGTTACGGAAAATGGTTTAAAATACCAAGGTGTACTAGTTTGCACATTTTGAACCCGTTCTAGTGGAATACTATTGCTTTTCTTTTTAAATACTCCTTTAGAAATATGAATAGAACGGGTTTTTAATTCGTATTTCGTGCTCCACCACTGAAGAATCATCTGAATGAAGCTTATGATTACAAATAAAGCAAACGCCCATCTCCCATAAAAGGCAATGGTCGATTCCTTATCAGAGATAAAAAACAAATAAATAATAATAACAAAGCTACCTTTTATGAAAGAAATAATTGAAGCAAGAATTTTTAACGGATGTAAGCGTTTCATTTCAGTGTCTGTCATGATTATTCCACTTCCTTAATTTTAGCATGATGGGCAATTTGATCACGCAGAAGAAAGGCTTCTTCTTCAGAAAGTGCTGGTATTTCATGTGACGACCCCATGGAGCCAATTTCAATGGTATATAATCCATATTTACGTAAAATCGGTCCTTGTTCAGCAGACACATATTGAATTTTTGTCATTGGAATAACGGTATGTTTTCGATTGAATATGCCGTATTTCAAGCGAACATATTCTTCATCCATGCCATAACGCCAATATTTATATAATAAACTTGGTTCAAAAAACACCGACCAAATAGAGAAAAGCGGTGCTACCCCTAATAAAATCCAAAGAATAGTAATAATCCACTGGAACCAATCAAAATAAATTCCTGCCCAAAGTAATGCTCCAATGATAATAATTCCTATGACATCTGTAATGAGATTACTTAAACGCCATACCTTAATAGCTTGTTTTGATATTCTACTTGTTGGTTCATAAATTGACTCCATGCGTATCCACCCTATCTGCAAAAGCTTGTTTGTTTAAAGTATCTATTAACATATACGATTTTTTTCTTGAAAAGTTTCATATAAAAAAAGAGAACGCTCTATTGCATTCTCTCCAAATACCTATAGAATAACAAAGAAATAACTCCCGAAAGAAATAATGTAGATAACAAAACAAATAGCAGCTATTTTAAGCAGTTTTCCAAAATGGAGACTTCCAGAAAAGCCATGTTTAATAAAGTGTGCAGTAAATAAAATCATGGATGACGCAAGTGAAAGAATACTGATAATCAATAATATTTTTCCCATTTGTTTGTTCCTTTCATTACTAACGATTATAAATCCTTATCATTAGCTTACTAAAATAATATGTATCTTGCCATGATATCTTGGCATCAGTCAGGATTTTCTTGCAGGGCTTTTTTGCTATTTGCACTTCCTTTTAGATAAAAGTAGTAATCTTTTCCTGCATCTCTTCATAAAGATGATAAGGTGAGGAAAATGAAGGAGGAAAACAATGCATATTGAGTATGATGTGTATAAGGATTTGGCACAGGAACGCATGGAACGATTGAAAAAAGAGGTAAGGGACTATCAGGCAACTTCCAAAAAAAGGACACGGAGTTTTTTTAGAAGGAAGAAACAACATATTTTCCCTAGTCTATCAAAGATACGAATGAAACGAAATTTAAAGATAAATCAATAACTTGTTCGTATTTTTTATCCACCTTAATGAAAAAACAGTGGACGATAATCCCATCTATATTATATCCTATGTATAAGACTTTTTTAGATGGGAGATGTGTAAATGACTTGGGAAACATTCCTATCCAATAAACATTTAATCAAACTCGGAATTGCAATTGGGATCTTTCTACTGTTTCTCGTGTTTCGAAAACTGTTTGCCAAATATATTTATTCCTTTTTATTAAGAATTAGCAAAAAAGCACCAAATGACTTTTTTGCTTATATATTTGAAGCCTTTAAAAAACCACTACAATGGTTGTTCATCATTATCGGATTATACGTAGCAATTAGGTATTATCCATATTTAAACCATAAAAATGAGACATTCAGCCAACTTATTAGTGCATCCATTATTGTACTAATCACATGGGGATTCTTTAACTTAACATCTAATTCCAGCCTTTTATTTCGCAAAATAAATGAGAAAACAAGTATACAAATTGATGAAATATTAATTCCGCTCTTATCAAGGGCATTACAATTTATTGTCCTTGCCATTAGTGCCAGTGTTATTTTACAAGAATTCGGTTATAAAATTGATGGATTTGTCGCTGGTCTTGGTTTAGGTGGGCTTGCCTTTTCATTGGCAGCAAAAGATGCCTTAGCAAATCTATTTGGTGGAATTGTCATTATTACGGAAAAACCTTTCACCATTAATGATTGGATCATGACGCCAAGTGTGGAGGGAACGGTGGAAGATATTTCTTTTCGTAGTACAAAAATACGTACCTTTGCACAAGCCGTTGTTACGGTTCCAAACGCCACTTTAGCAAATGAGGCTATTACCAATTGGAGTAAGATGGGTAAAAGACAGATTACTTTCACGATTCGTGTCACCTATGATAATCCGATTACCAATATAGAAAAAGTGGTACAACGAATAGAGGACTTACTGAAAAGCCATCCAGAAATCCATCCAGAAACCATCTTCGTTTCTGTTGATGAATATAAGGAAAATGGAATCGATATCTTCCTTTACTTCTTCACGAAAACAACAGATTGGGGCGAGTATTTACGTATTCGTGAAGAAATTAATTTGCGGATTTTACAAATTTTGGATGAAGAGGAGATTGAAATCGCTATTCCTAGCAGACGCCTATTCATGGAGTCGCCATCCGATGATAAAAACCCATCCACATTGTCAGAGCGGCAAGAATCCTAATTATCACCTTACAATGGAATGGAGCGTTTAAAAAAGATCGAGTCCTAGAACTCGATCTTTTTTAATGATTCATCTCGTATAAACATCGATTTTTCCAACATCTGTTTTCATGTCTACCATATATTCCGCATTTCGGTTGATATAATTTCCGCTCTCTCCAAATATTCGAATACTCCCCACATCTGAATACCCTTGAAAGCTTACATTATCCGGAATCCGAGAGAGTTGTACGGAAATTTTCCCAACATCTGAAGTAAGCTGAATATCATTTGTAATCTCCATAAGTTTTAATGTCATATTTCCGACATCACTTTTGGCTGTAATCACCCCAGTAACATCATCTAATTGAATATTCCCAACATCCGATTCAACAATCAATTCCTCTGTTTGGACATCGGTCATTTCAATATTCGATACATCTGATTTGACATAGAACTTATCTGCATGGACAGATGAAATAAGAGTATTACCTACTTCATTTTCCACCGAAATATTGGAAAAGATTTTATCAGGTAAATATATTTTTACGGTTAGTTTATTTAGAAAGTCAAAAAAGGAAAAGAATTTAAGGAAAAAGGGTTCTTTTGTATCAACATCTACCATTAAAGTCGATTCATCCTGTTGCAGATGAACACGATGAGAGTGATTCCGTAGATTCCCCTCCCAAACGACCTCCATATCTTTAGAATCAGATGGATGAAGCTCAATATTCGCTATATTGCTATCTACAATTAATTGGTCAATCTCTTCTCCGGAAAATGTTTCCCGTCCTTCTGTATCTGTTTGCATTAAATCTGCCCCTGTCATGAAAATACCAACAATACCGATGACAATCATGAGAACGGCTAGTAATTGGGTTATCCTTCTCATCTGGTTTCACCTCTTCCAACACGGACATTCCAGTCAATATACCTTTTTATTAGTGTAGGAAGGTTTTGGATAAATTGAAGTAGCAGTGGTAGTAAAAGAATACCGATACCGGATAAGATTAAAGAAAAGAAGAATTCAAACCAATGCCCCGTACCTAATATCATTTTTAAAAGTGTTATAACTGGTGAGATAACGGATACACCTAGAGCAAAGGTAATTCCAATCAGCGCACCAAAAATGCCTAAAGCAGGTCCTAAAACGAAAATAAGATTAAAGAAAATAAGTGCAAAACCTACAATTACATTTCTTAATGAATTTGTTGTCGTTTCGTTAGAAGAAGAATGGTGATAATTATTCTGTATATTTTGTGCAATTTCATGGGGATTACCTAGTTGTTTTATAGTAGCTTCTTCGGAAAACCCATTCTCTTTTGTCTCTATGAAATAGTCATCATAATCCTGAATAATTTCTTCAATCTCGTTAGGATCTAATCCTCTTAATTCAAGTTGTAATTGTTTTAAAAACAAATCCTTATTCATCATTGCACTCCTTTTTGGAAAATTCCTACTTTAACTATATGGGAACAACCCCGATATTACAACGATTTTTGAAAAATAAAATGAAAATACTCCAAGAATAAAATGAAACTTCTATCAGTGGGAGTTTTCTTCATGTTAGTTGAAGAAGCGGACCTTTACTGGCTGTTGGTCCTCCACTTATACTTCTTGAGTATATCGAATTCTTGAAGTGGAGGTCTTACAGCCAGTTAATCTGCGATAAAAGATGCTGGAACAAAACTCTTTTAAAATGAATAAAACGCATGAAATCTAAATTTTTAAATCTAGATTTCATGCGTTTTTTATTTTCATGTTTTAAACCGAAAACCAGTTATTATCACTTGTGTCCCAGCATCTTCTTTAAGATCTACCACAGCTCGGGGGCTGTTTTTTTATTTGTTTACTGCGAAGCTGACCACAGGCAGCATCAATATCTGCCCCATTTTCCCAACGGACACCACTTTGGATGCCATGCTTCTTTAATGTTTCGTAAAATGCTTGAATGGTCTCCGTCTTACTGCGCTGATATTCACTATGCTCATCCACTGGATTGTATGGAATTAAATTAACATATGCCAAATGGCGATGGTCTTTTAATAGAGCAGCTAATTGTAATGCTTCTGTTTCATGGTCATTTACATCACGAAGCATAATATATTCATACGTAATTCGTCGATTTGTCTTTTTTAAATAGTAATGAATCGCATCCATTAATTTCTCTATATTGAATGCTCGATTGATTTTCATAATTCGCGTTCTGAGTTCATTATTCGGTGCATGTAAGGAAATAGCAAGATTCACTTGAGAATCTAAATCAGCGAATTCATATATTTTATGCGCTAATCCACTTGTTGATACAGTAATATGGCGGGCACCGATAGATAGACCTTGCTGATCATTAACAACGGTTAAGAAATCAATAAGATTATCGAAATTATCAAATGGCTCACCAATTCCCATCACCACAATATGGCTCACACGTTCTTCTTTCCCTTGTGCATCCAAATGTGCTTGTACTTTCATAATTTGTTCCACAATTTCACCTGCAGTTAAATCACGGCTTTTCTTTAATAAACCACTTGCACAGAAGGAACAACCAATATTACAACCAACCTGTGTCGTGACACAAACCGATAACCCATAAGGAAACCGCATCAGTACAGTTTCAATTAAGTTACCATCAGACAGCTTGAATAAAAATTTAATCGTTCCATCTTTGGATTCTTGCTTCACTTCCTCTTCTAGCGTATGAAGAAAGAAATTTTCTTCCAATAAAGCGATACACTCCTTATTCACATTACGCATATCTGAAAAACTCTTTACACGTTTCTTATACAGCCAATCCCATACTTGCTGCGTTCGGAATTTTTTCTCACCATGTTCAACAAGCCACACTTGTAATTGTTCATATGTCATACCATAAATGGATTTTTTCATGTTCAAGAAAACCTCTCTTTTCTATATAGCTGTTTACGAAATTAAAATTAACCTCATTTATATAATACCTTTCTATCGTACCAAAATTCCATGTGAACTTAAAATTTCAAATTTCTCAATGTATCATTATACCATATCAAAAGCAGTATACTTGTCGGAAGAGAATTTCTCCTCCATAATTATCGTTATAATCATTTATTTGAGGGGGTAGTTCTCTTGACAATAAGAAACTCATCACATACAAAAACATTTAATGAAATTCCATTATCGATTCTTGATTTGGCACCAATTAAAGAGGGAAGTACAGCAAAAGAATCATTTCAACATACAGAGGATTTAGCCCAACATGCAGAAAAATGGGGCTATCATCGTTACTGGCTAGCAGAGCATCACAGTATGCCTGGAATAGCAAGTGCGGCAACATCTGTTCTTATTGGACATGTTGCTGGAAAGACAAACCATATGCGGGTTGGTTCAGGTGGTGTTATGTTACCAAACCATGCATCCCTAGTCATCGCAGAACAATTCGGTACACTAGAATCATTGTACCCAGGACGAATTGATCTAGGATTAGGCCGAGCACCTGGCTCAGACCAAATGACTGCTTTTGCTTTACGTCGTGATTTAAAACAACGTGTAGAAGAATTTCCGAAACAAGTAGAAGAGTTACAAGCATATTTCGAAGGCACAGGAATTGTCCATGCATACCCAGGAGAAGGGCTAGATATCCCTATTTGGCTACTCGGATCCAGTGGATTTAGTGCTCGTCTTGCTGCTGAAAAAGGCCTACCATTTTCCTTTGCAAGCCATTTCGCACCAGATTATACACTACAAGCATTAAAGCTTTATCGGGATAATTTCAAACCTTCTAATACTTTGCAAAAGCCTTATGCCATGCTTGGCGTCAATGTCGTCGTAAGTGATACCGATGAAAAAGCAAAATATCTAGCAACATCATTACAACAACAATTTTTAAGCTTGCGTAGGGGAACACCAGGAAAGTTACAAGCACCTGTTGAAGATATGGAAGAAATTTGGACATTATCTGAAAAAGCCGCAATTGAAAAGACACTCCAATCCGGTACAACCATCGTTGGTAGTAAGGAAACTGTAAAACGCGGTTTAGAGGACTTCATAAAGAAAACAAATGCAGACGAATTAATTATTCATTCACAAATATATGAGCACAAAGAAAGACTTCGCTCCTATGAAATAATTGCTGAAATGATGGACTGATTGAGGAAGATATCGGGATTTCAGCTCAATACACAGAAATGGCACCTCATCATATTGAGGTGCCATTTTTCTTATGATAATGCTTTTAAGCCGACAACTCCGGCGATGATAAGGATTAAACTCCCAATACGTGACCAACTTTTTGAATCCCCAAAAAAGAACATATTAATAAGAACTGCTCCAGCTGTTCCTAATCCCGTGAATACAGCATAGGCAATACTCACTGGTAAGTATTTAAAAGATAAATAAATCAATGCAAACGATAAACCTAAACCACCGAAGTAAAGGATACCGTTCTTTAGGTTTCGTTTTTGGCTAAATAAATTTAAGCCCCAAACACCGACTAATTCCGCAGAAGCAGCTAATAAAACAAATATCCAACCCATTATTGATGTGCGCCTCCTTCTACATGGTGTACATGACTTTCTTCTTTTTCTGCTTGATCATCAGCTAATTTCAAGCCGACAACACCTACAACAATCATGAAAATACAAATTATTTTCGCCATGCTCATATGTTCTCCGAATAAATACACGTCCATTAAAAAGGTTCCAATTGTACCAACCCCAGCAAACACAGCGTATACCGTTCCACCTGGTAAACCTTCCACAGCTTTTGCTAAAAAGTGCAAATCAAGGATAATAAATGACACTATAAAAATCCAATGCCACCACGCTGATGCCGTATTAAATCCAAAAATCCACACTAATTCGAAAAAACTTGTCAATGCTACATAAATCCAATACTTTCCTTTACTACCTTCTGCTTTCTTCAAGTAAATTCACTCCTTTAAAATACACCTTAAATCGAGTTTATATTATTGACTGACTCTCAGTCATTAATCTTTTAAAAAATTGTCCGGATCTCCAGACATGTAATTTCATAAAAAACTATTCTTTCTCTTTTAATCCCAAAGCATGTTCCGCAAATTCAAGTACCTCTTCTTTCTTACATATTGCCGTATCCGAATTACCATGCGAATAAAGGTATGTCTGTTCTGCTGCTGATTCAATCAAACCTATTAATAAAATTGCTGTCTGTTCAGGATGTATGCTTTTTCGAATCACACCTTCTTTTTGCGCTTTTTCTAAAAAGCGGCTCATCCAATCATAGTACGGTTCATAAATTGCTTCCCATTCTTGTAAATACTCCGTAGAAGCAAGACCAGCATATATTAATGCAAAAATTTCTCTGTAATCTTGTGTTATTCGGAATACAACGTGAATAACTTGCTTTAATTGCTCCGAAAAAGATGCTTGTTGTTCAATGGATTGTTTTACTTCCGCTAAAATTTTTTCTACCATAACTTCAGCAATTGACGGCATTACCGCAAGTTTCGAAGGGAAATATAAATAAAACGTCCCTTGTGCAATGCCTGCTTTTTTTACAATATCAGATACCTTTGTTTGATCAATCCCTTTTTCCGAAAAAATATCAATTGCGGCATGAATGATTCGTCCTTTTTTACCTTCCATAGTTCCCCTCCATTTCCTACTTTTGAAGGCACATTTTGTATAATAAATGATCTTCTTCATTTTTAAAAATCACAACTATCTAGAACAACAGCCTCTGATAAAACACTGACTGATAGTCATTCATTATACAGGAGTTTCATATAAAAGACAAATAAGAAGCCACAACCACCATTCATGTGATAGTAGATGTGGCAAATACCTTCTTATTGTTCTAACATTAATTTTGTAAGTTTGAGTGGTTCAATATACTTTCCATCTTTATAAGCACGCATATTTCCACCTGAAATTTCATCAATTAAGATGATATTCCCAGCTTGATCTCTACCAAATTCAAATTTAATATCATATAATTCGATACCTTTTTTACCAAGCTCATATTTCACAATTTCTGAAATATCTTGGGTCATTTGTTTTAAACTTTCATATTCCTGTAGCGATAAAATACCAAGCATATCAAGTGCATCCCTACTAATTGGTGGATCATTTCGTTCATCATCTTTTAATGTGATTTCTACAAAGGCATCTAATGATTGACCTTCTGTAGCATATTTTCCATAACGACGTAAGAAACTACCCACTGCACGGTAGCGACATATAACTTCCAGCCCTTCCCCAAATGGTGTAGCGGGAACAACTGTCATTTCCGTATTTTCTATATCAGAGGAAATATAGTGTGTTGGGATATTTTCTTTCTTTAGAATTTCAAAAAAGAAAGTTGTTAGGCGTAATGCTGCTTTTCCGGCACCTTCCATTGTTAATCCCACCGTGTTTGCACCTGGGTCAAAAACCCCATCTTCTCCAGTGACATCATCTTTAAATTTCAACAAAACTTGATTTTCATTTATTTTGTATACATCTTTTGTTTTTCCAGTATAAACAAGCTTCATGACAGGATTCCTCTTTCTTCAAGGTTTTGGAAAATCATTTCGATTAATGGTTATATTATGACATATAATAACTGTGGTGTAAACGAGAGGCATTGAGCAGATAAGTTATTCCAAGGGTGTGGATGCGTAAAACCCAATTTGTTTTAAAAGAAGTACCAATAAAAGGATAACGATTACCGTGACAATAAGAGTTTTCATCGTTGTCTTCTTATCTTTTGTTTCTATCCAAATAAACATAGAAATAAATATAGAAAAAAGAATTCCTATAAACATAGCTGCTAATGGATTTGTAGGAACAATCCAGTCATATCTACTTAACCAATCCACTCGGTTTTCCCCCTTTCTTTGATAGATGCATGAATCTATATGGAAATTTACAAGACATTTACCTATTGTTCACAGTGTTTTAATAGTTTTCTTGTATACTTAATTTAAAGATAAAGAGTGATATCACATAGATATGGAGGTATGGCGATGAAATTATTTATAAGAGTATTCGTATGTCTCTTCGTGATTCTCATTTATCTGTAATGAAAGTGCCCACCCCCTTTTGATATAAAGCCGTTTCCTTCCCCTGAGGTTCGGCTTTATTTTATTTAATTTGTCACAGATGAAGCTTCCTTTATCTAATATGAATGACCGACATAAGTAATTGGAGCACACCGCGTGCTGTCATTTCAAATTTGCGTGATTTCAAGCAAGCAAAGGCTGCCACATCGTACCATATTAAGGGTACCACCAAAATTAGTATAGAGCTCTGGATTGTAAAACAAAAAAAACTGATCTTCCTCCCCCAAGGAAAATCAGCTTATCGCACATAATATATAAACCAACAATAGAGCATTGTATTTTTAAAATATTCCCTAAATCATTATGCTTTTACTAATTCACGCATTGTTCCATTTTCAATAAAGTTCTTATGCCATGAGAAGGCTTTTTCTAGTATATGTGGTGTTTGACCGCCACGTTCTAAGGCTTCTTCATAGTATTCACGCATTTGATCACGATACATTGGGTGTACACAGTTTTCAATAATTAATGGTGCACGTTCTCTTGGTGCAAGGCCACGTAAATCAGCATAACCTTGTTCGGTAACGATTACATCCACATCATGTTCTGTGTGATCCACATGTGATACAAATGGTACGACACTAGAAATATCTCCGTCTTTAGCAATTGATTTTGTTACGAAAATTGCCAAGCGAGCATTTCTGGCAAAATCCCCTGAACCACCAATTCCATTCATCATTTTTGTACCAGTTACATGTGTTGAGTTCACATTTCCATAAATATCAAATTCTAATGCTGTGTTAATGGAAATGGTTCCTAAGCGACGAATAACTTCCGGATGATTGGAAATTTCCTGTGGACGCATGATTAATTTATCTTTATATTTTTCAAAGTTACCGTATACTTTTTTCATTTTTTCTTCTGATATGGTGATAGAGCAGCAGGAAGCTGAACTTACCTTACCGGCATCAATCAAATCAAATACGGCATCTTGTAATACTTCAGAATACACTTCTAAATCTTCAAATTCCGATTCTAGCATCCCATGTAAAACAGCGTTTGCAACAGAACCAATTCCAGATTGGATTGGCGCTAACTTTTCCGTTAGACGTCCTGCTTCTACCTCTTTACGCAAGAAATCTAATAAATGGTTTGCCATGATTTGTGTTTCTTCATCTGGTGCTACGATATCAGATGGTGAATCAATTTGATCTGTGAATACAATTCCCTTAATTTTATCTAAATCCACCTTTATACCAATATCTCCAATACGATCATGTGGTTTTCTTAATGGAATTGGATCACGTTCTCCCTGTTTTCCAGGACTGTATAAATCGTGCAAGCCTTCAAAGCTTTCTGGCCATGCTGTGTTTACTTCAAGAATTATATTTTTAGCATTTTCTGCGAATATTAGTGAGTTACCAACAGAAGATGTTGGAATAATCTGTCCGTCCTCCGTAATGGAAACCGCTTCCAAAATAGCATAATCAACTGGCATTACATTTGAGCGAATTAACTCTGAGGTGTGTGATAAATGCTGGTCAACGAACAAAACTTCCCCTTCATTAATTGCTTTACGCATGGTACGATCTACTTGGAATGGTAATCGCTTATTAACAATTCCTGCTTCTGTAAACAGCTTATCTATATCTGACCCTAAAGATGCCCCAGTGTATACATTGACTTTGAAGTTTTCATTTTGCGCACGGTCTACTAAAGCATATGGAACCGCCTTAACTTCACCTGCCCGTGTGAAGCCACTTAAACCCAATGTCATACCATCTTTAATCCAACTTGCTGCTTCTTCTGCAGAGACGATACGGTCATGCAAGGCTTCCGTTCTAATCCGATTTTTCCTTTCCCCCATTTTTTATCATCCCTCTTTTACTGTAATTATTTAAATTGTATATACTATTTTAACTTATTAAAGATGTACTTTGTCGTTTTTTGTCATAACGATTAGATTTTTGACTAAACAAACGAATTCTATGATTGAAGCAGAATATTTTAGTCTAGTTAACAAGCAGATGTGGAGGAAAGGATTTTTTTCAATTAAAAACTTAATAATTTCCGGAAGTAGCTTGAGTAATTTTGGCTTACGGAAATTCGTATCCCATTTGTCATTTCAAGCACAAATGTGGAGTGAGAATCCGGAAAAATGTCTTTAATTTGATGAACATTTACAATAAATGACCGGTGACAACGGACAAATAATTCCTTTGGAAGAGAATATTCAAATTCCTGTAATGTATTTTTATGTGTTCCGGACACATTTTTTGCATATACATGTGTTTTACGATTTTTTACTTCCATATAAATAACATCTTCAAACGGTATTGGCTTCCACCCATCCGCAGTTTTAATCGTTATAACTGATTTTCCTTTTGTTATGACGGGATAGACAGCAAGCACTGTTCCTTTAATTTTTTTATCTTCATAATATGGAACAGCCATTCCATGGTATGGGACGCCAAAAAGCTCTCGTTCAACAAATTCAGATACCTTTTGCTTTTTTTCCAATGCTTGGTAAGCAATAGTTCCTTCAAGTATAGGGTCACCCGGGCGGATTTTTAAATCAATCCGTTTACTCGGTCGAAAATAAATGTATTCAGTTTCATTTGTAATACCAATTGATATTTCATCTGAAAACAGTTCTCCTATTACATCTAATAACGAATCAAATTGAAACTCCATTTCCTTTCTCCTTCCGGTATGAAGATGTATTTAAATGAAAAAGCTATGTACGATTTATATTCTACTTTTATCATAATATATTGTACCCTATATCTCCACCACTCACTACCGGAAAATGAGGCGTATTTATTAATTTATGGAAGATAAAAAGACACAACCAGAGGTACACCATAAAGTGAAACTTCAATCAGTGGGAGTTTTCTTCATCTCACTGATTGTTAGTTGAACGAATCGGGCCTTTACTGGCTGTTAGTCCTCCACTTATAATTCTTAAGTATCTCGAATTCTTGAACTGGAGATCTTACAGCCAGTTAATACGCGATAAAAATTAAAAACCCCTTCCTAACTCGAAAGGGATTCATTCTTCCATTTTTTTGCTCTAAACTCAACCAACTCTAAGTAAATAACGATTACTATGTAAGCAGCCGCTATCATATTTTATTTTTTAAATGTATCAGGCATAACAACAGCAGTGACTTCTCCCTCCACACAGCATTTTTCACCTGCATATACCTTTGTATGCACTTTAAACTTTTTCGGATGAATTTCTTCCACTGTTCCTACCACTTGTAATGGAATATTTTTCGGTGTTGGTGCGAGATAATTTACGTTTAATGATGCTGTCACCATTCTTGGCGCGTCTACACCATCTCCAGGCTCATGTCCATTTTTCCGATGTAAATATAAAGCAGCTGAACCTGTCCCATGGCAATCCACTAAAGAAGCTAAAAGACCCCCATAAACAAATCCAGGGATTGCTGTATGTTCTTCCTGTGGTGTATAATACGTAACCGTGTTCTTTCCATCCCAACCTGTCCGTAGTTGGAGTCCTTGTTCATTTAAGCGACCACATCCATAACACCAAGCATAATCATCTGCATAATCATCTTGAATTGCATGTACCAATGTATTTTCCATTCATCTTCTCCCCTTTTTTTAACTATATTAAGTATATCATGAAAACGCTTTCCGTAATAAATTATTCTAAAAAATTAAAATAATTTAAAATTTACTGGGATATATATTATCCACGTTCAGAACTTTCCGTATAATCCTATATCCCACGCTTCTAATGTTGAAATATATGTAAAAAATAGATGTTGTATTATACTACACAGAAACATATAATAGTAACAACATTTAATTTGGGGAGGAAGAAAATGGCCAAGAGAATTACGTATTTTATTTTAACTAATATATTGGTCTTAACTACAATTAGTATTGTTCTACAATTTGTCGGTGGCTATATCGTTGATGGACAAATTGCTTATGGACCATTACTCATAGTTAGTGCAGTAATTGGATTTACAGGTTCATTTATTTCACTGTTCCTATCACGTTGGATGGCAAAACGAATGATGGGTGTTCGTGTGCTTGATCTAAATGGGGTTCTATCTGAAGAAGAGGAAGCCGTAGTTGAAAAAGTACATCGCTTAGCACGTGCTGCTGGAATGATGTACATGCCTGAGGTTGGAATTTATGAATCCGATGAGGTGAATGCATTTGCAACTGGGCCATCCAAAAAACGCTCGCTTGTAGCGGTTTCTCGTGGTTTATTAGTTGAAATGGATGAAGATGCTGTAGAAGGTGTTATTGCACATGAGGTAGCACATATCGCTAATGGTGATATGGTCACAATGACATTATTGCAAGGCGTTGTGAACACATTCGTTGTTTTCTTAGCCCGTATTGTTGCATTTGCTGTTTCTCAGTTAGCTCGGGAAGAAGTTGCTCCTATCGTTCATTTTATTGCTATCATCATTTTCCAAATTGTATTTTCTTTATTAGGTAGTATTGTTGTCTTCGCCTACTCTAGACACCGTGAGTTTCACGCAGACAAGGGTGGTGCTGATTTAGCAGGTAAAGATAAGATGCGACATGCATTAGAGATGTTAAAACAGTACACAAACCGTATTCAAAATGACGAACAAACAGCTGTTGCCACATTAAAGATTAATGGAAAACGAAAAACATCGCTCTTTTCAACACACCCTGACATCGATGAACGTATTAAACGTTTAGCATAAGAGGAAATTTATAGAGGGATTCCTATATTTCAGGGATTCCTCTTTGTTTTTCAAAGATTATCCCTATTTTCGACATATTTATTATCTTTACCCTAGTTTTATGTTACCTTTTTTGATAATCTAGAAGATGTATAAGGGATGATGTGAAATTATTAACAAACTTTATTTATACTAGGGGTAGGGGGTTATTGCATGAAAAATGTCGTCATTTTAGGTGGTGGCTATGGCGGTTTTAAAATTGCTTTGGGATTAGCTCAAGCAAACCTTCCAGATGATATCCAAATTGTGTTAGTGGATAAAAATCCGTATCATTCTTTAAAAACTGAATTTTATACCATCGTTGGGGGAACTGCTGCGGACCGGGATGTACGTATGAACTTTCCAGAAAATGACCGTATCGAATATGTCTTTGGAACAGTAAATAAAATTGATACAGAAAATGAACAAGTTTTCTTTGAAAATTCTAGTCGCGTTTTAGATTATGAATATCTTATCATAGGTTTAGGATGTGAAGATATTTATCATGGTGTTCCTGGTGCAGAGGAATATACCAATAGTGTTCAATCCTTTTCCAAAGCAAGAAAAACTGGGTGTGCTGTTGGTAACTTACCAGCTTATGGGAAAGTTACGGTTGTTGGAGCAGGACTTAGTGGGATTGAAGTTGCATCTGAAATAAGAGAGAGTAGAGCAGATTTAAATATTCGTTTACTTGATCGTGGGGCTTCGGTTTTAAAAGCTTTCGACCCAAAAATCCAAGCACATGTACATGATTGGTTTTTAAAAAATGGGGTAGAGGTGCTGCATCACTCCAATGTGGAATACGTAGAAAAAGATGGAGTATGTAATAATGGAGTTTGCTATGTGAATGATGTTACAATCTGGACTGCTGGTGTGCAACCTCATCATTTAGTAAGAGAGTTAGATTTCGAAAAAGACAGCCAAAATAAACTTGTGGTTAATGAGTTTTATCAAATTCCAACACAATCAAATATTTATGTGGTCGGTGACAATGCCTCATCCGAATTTTCTCCTAGTGCCCAACTTGCAGGGGTCCAAGGAGAACATATTGCAGAAATTCTTTCGAGCATACTTCGTGGAGAAGAACCAAAACCACCAAAAGAAATTAAATTACGGGGAACACTTGGTTCACTCGGAAAAAGTGATGGTTTTGGCAGTGTTTTCTCACAATCTTTTACAGGACTTTTTCCACGCTGGATCAAATCCGGTGTGTTATGGCTAAGTAAGCGTCATTAATTGTATAAGGGACATGAAATGGTGTAATCAAAGGAGATTTTCAATTCTCTATAATGATGAACACCATTTTTTATCTCGAGTAGTTTACTTAAATTGGTGCAGACTCAACCAAAAAAAAGAGCAAGGAATTCTTTTTAGAAGATCTCCTTGCTTTTTATTCATACTTATTACAAAACCCTGCATTTAAAATTAGTATTTATTTTGCTCGTGGTGCACTTTCAAAGCCCTCTTTTTTATGTGTTCCGTCACAAAATGGTTTATTTTGTGAAAGACCACAACGACAAAGAGAAAATGCCTTTTTCGTTTCAAAAACATTCCCTTCTTTATCAACGAGCTCCACATCACCCTTTACCAATAATGGACCATTATCATTTACTTTAATTGTTACTTTTTCACTCATTTTTTACCCCTCTTTCTACATATACATATATGTATTATAGTATATTTTTGGTAAATTTAAACAAATCTGCCTGATACCTACTATCTTCTATAAAATTTTGGATAAACTAAAATGGAGTCACATCAATTTCTCCTGACAATATTTTTAGTGGTTAAAAACCATTGCACCAGGAATTGAGGTGGCTCAAGTTATTTGCATATGTAGTTGGATGACCGATTTTCCTGTTTTTCCACTTTTTTGGGCATCAATATCCAGTTGGATGACCGATTTTTCTGCTTTTCCACTTTTTCGGGCTTCAATATCCAGTTGGATGACCGATTTCTTTGCTTTTCCACTTTTTCGGGCATCAATACTCAGTTGGATGACCGATTTCTTTGCTTTTCCACTTTTCCGGGAATCAATATCCAGTTGGATGACCGATTTTTCTGCTTTTCCACTTTTTCGGGCTTCAATATCCAGTTGGATGACCGATTTCTTTGCTTTACCGCTTTTCCGGGCATCAATATTCAGTTGGATGACCGATTTTCCTACTTTACCACTTTTCCGGGCATCAATACTCAACACTCTCAATTTATCATTCTAGGAAAATAGGAGAATGCGTTCATTAAAACAATAGGTGGATTCCTAAACGAAAGATGTTTATAATGAAACTGTGCTTTAATATTTTAAATATGGTAGAGAGGATGCATGTTATTGAGAAAGTCCATTGCCATTGATATGGATCAAGTGTTAGCAGATTTATTACAGAGTGAATTGGATATCTTTAATAAAAGATATAATAAACAAATTACAAAGCAGGATTTGACAGGTAAGGTACTGGAGGATGATTATCCTGAACTTGCCAATGAAATCTATGAATTTATGAATACGTATGAGTTTTTCAGAGATTTACCTGTTATTGAGCATAGTCAAGAAGTTATCAAAGAGTTGCAGGAACATTATGACATATATATTGCAACAGCAGCCATGTTTGCGCCAAATTCTATGATAGCGAAATACGAATGGTTGCAGGAGCATTTTCCATTTTTACATCCGCATCATTTTGTTTTTTGTGGGGATAAAGGAGCTGTCCATGCAGACTATTTAATCGATGACAGTTTAAACCAACTAGAAAGCTTTCAGGGTCAAGGGATTATGTTTTCTGCCCCACATAATGAATATGAAAACTACGGAGTGAAGGTTACAGATTGGTTAGCGGTACGTGATTATTTCATGGAAAAACTTACTACTAAATCATAAGCCTTCTGTTTCTTTACAATTAAAAAATCATTCTCTCTAATGATTGTAACTGGGTAAATTTCCCAAATCCTACTTTGAAACTATATTTTAGAAAAATAGACTCTCCATTTCTATAAAAGATGGGCGAGAATTTAAAACGCTTGAATGATCTTCAAGCGTTTTTTTCATTCATTGCAAACGGTGATTTATGAAATACGTGTTCCATTTGGGACGCTTTCATCGACATTCAATAAAACTACATCACCCACAGTAGGCACAGCGCCCAAAACAAGTACCTCTGATTTATATCCAGCAATTCGCATAGGTGGGAAGTTTACAACTGCAATCACCTGCTTGCCAATTAATTCTTCTGGCTGATAACGTTTGGTAATTTGTGCAGAAGTTTGTTTCATTCCGAGTTCACCGAAATCAATTTTTATTTTAATTGCCGGTTTTCTGGCCTCTGGAAAAGATTTCGCTTCAACAACTGTGCCAATACGAATATCTAATTTTGTAAAGTCATCAATAGTTGCCATAGTTATGCTCTCCCTTCGCTCATCATATAAACAAATAAATCATCCGACACTGTGTCTATTTATTTTTTCCCCTGTTCCATCTTTTCATTCATTTTCTTTAGATTGTTATTAATATTCGTTAAGGTAAGAAGAATAAATCCAAGCATAATGAATGTTACAATCTCTCCTGTGATTACAGATAATGCCGCTAAAATAATGGCGTATATAACATAAAGCCAGTTCATCCTTGATTCCTCCTTTCTCAATCACCCTGTCATCATTTTTTAAACCAAGATAAAGGTTTTGGTAGAATCACTCTTTACTCGCCAATTTCATGAGAATCAAATGGAATGGAAAATGACGCTTTCATTCCCTCACCTCGTTTACTTTCCAACAAGAACTCCCCATGGTGTAAATCAATAATGTGTTGACAAATGGAAAGCCCAAGTCCTGCTCCAACTGTATTTGGATTTGCTTTGTAAAATGGAGCCATAATTTTCTCTAACTCTAACTCATCCATTCCATCTCCTTCATCTATAACAGAAAAGACAAAGGATCCCTCATTAATTCTCCCACTTAATTCAATATCGTTTCCTGATGGACTATGCTTCATCGCATTGTCCACTAAATTAATCAACACTTGCTTAATCCGATTTTTATCTGCATGAATGTGGACATCTGGACAAGCTGTGACAGAAAGTGTTAATTGTTTCTTATTTGTTTGCTTTTTAAACTGTGTTTGTATTTCATTTAATAAGGCCTTAACCGGAAATGTGGTTGGCTGAAGCGAATAAGATTCATTCTTTAGAGCAGAAAAATCCAGTAATTCTTCTACTAAATTCGTTAACCTACTTGTTTCCTTAGAAATGACATTTAAACCTAACTCCACTTCCTCTATATCGTTCAAATCCCCAGTAAGTAATGTATCACTCCATCCCTTAATACTCGTTAAAGGAGTTCGTAATTCATGGGAAACAGAGGAAATAAATTCATCCTTCATTTTCTCATGTTGTAAAAGCGCATGTGACATTTCATTAAATGATTTTGCCAATGTATCTAATTCTCCGATGTAATCCCCATGAATTCTGGCATCAAATTCACCCCTGGCAAGACGCTTTGATGCTTTTGTTAATCTTGTTAATGGAGTTGTCATCTGTTTAGAAAATGCCATACTAAGTAATAAAACAAGTAATATAATAACTCCTCCTACTCCTAAAGAAATGGACAATTGCCTCTTAAAAAAGATATCCATTCTTTCTAAAGATGTTACATAACGAAAATAAGCAATTGTTTCTTCTCCATTTTCTAACGGAACAACAACAGCCATTACTCGTTCACCTGAACTAGGATTCTTCCCCTTCCAAGGGATCGGACTTTCTATGGTAGCCTGTTGCAAAATATGGTGTTCAATGACTTCGTCTGGAAGAAATCCTGAGGAAGAGGCCAATATGTTCCCAGATGGAGACACAATCTGCATCTCTGTTCCCCGTAATTGATAGTCATTGATCATTTCAGGAATATGATATTGTAGCTGAAATGGTGATAATTCTGATGAACGCATCGCAAAATGAACAGCATTTTTAGCGTGTGACGCTAATATTTCTTCCGTGTTTTTATAATAGTAATGATAAAGCCCTATAAAAATCGCTATTTCAAATAAAGCGACTGTGATGGTTATTACAAAAAAATGCTGCTTCAGCAAATAGCTACGGATGCTTTTCTTTTTCTTCATTCTTGGGGTCTCCATTTATAGCCATACCCCCACACAGTTTCAATAAATTGAGGTTCAGATGGATTGTCTTCTACTTTCTGTCTAATGCGTCGAATATTCACATCTACAATTTTCGGATCCCCTGGAAAATCAAGTCCCCATACATCATCTAATATGTCATTACGACTAACCGCTTTTCCTTTTGCCATATCTAAAATGGACATAATTTGATATTCTGTTGGTGATAATTCAATCATGTTCCCATCCTTCTCTAAACAACGCTCCGAACGATTAATCCATAAGCCATTTTTAATCACTGGACGATGTGTGCGAATTCTCCGTAATAACGAATGAATTCTTGCTGTTAACTCATTAATACTAAACGGTTTAACAACATAATCATCTGCTCCTTGTGATAAACCATTTACTTGGTCCTGTTCCATCGTTTTTGCGGTTAACATAATAATTCCAATCCAATGATTTACTTTCCGTATCACCCGCGCTACTTCATACCCATCTATTCCCGGAAGCATGATATCTAATAAAACGAGACTTGTGTCCGGGTGCTTTTCTAATAATGCTAATCCATCTTCACCTGTTGGTGCCTCTAATACATGAAATCCTTCTCGTTTTAAGTGTACAATGACAAAACTTCTTATATTTTCTTCATCTTCTATAACCAATACTTTTTCCATAAAACATCCCTCTATATAAAATTATTCCACGACATCAATTAATTGGAATAAATGTTTGTTTTCATTTGTTACTGTTTTAGATAAGTAGACATAGTCATCTGTTTCTTCTAGTTTTTCCCAATGATCCATTCGCTTCATTTCAGAAACATATACATCAAATAAAACCATTTCATTATCCCCTTGAATCATTTCAACATGTTTCCAATCATCCGTTTTTTTAATTTTAACCGCTGGCCATTCAAGCGGAATGGAGATTTTATAACCAAATGTATAATTATAAAAAGCCTTTGAAACGACTTGGGGTTCCCTTTTTTCATCTAATTGATAGAATACAGTAATATATGGCATATCTGCATGAGAATAATCTGCTGCCACCGGATCCTCCAAAACAGCATATTCTAAAATCCCATCCTGATTCGTATCCTCACTACCTACTATAGAGGCCTTAAATGTTGGATCCTCTTCGTTTGCAGATTCATTTTCTTCATCAGAAAATACATTTTTTAATTTTCCTTTTTTAACAGAAATAATGAACGTTCTTCCTGAATGTGCACCAACACCTACATCAAGCATCATCCCCCATTCATTCGGGGTAATTTTTCCACTATTTAAAGTTACATAACCATTGATATAGGGATCTAACTTTAACCCATCTATTACCGATAAATTATTATCTTTCATTTTATACAAAGAAAGTAGATTTTCTGTACCACGTTGGAATTTAATCAATCCCAATGCACTTCCTGTTGAACCAAATTGATCAACAAGAAAATAGCTATAGGATTCCTCTAATAAAAGAACAGGTTCTTTTTTAATATCGTATACAAATAGAACACGACTACCTTCTTCCGTCTTGGAATACGATGTCCCCATAAAAATTTCCTTCTGTCCATCCTCGTTCATATCAAAGAATACTAAATCATAGAGATACTTACCTTCCCCACTAATCTCTGTAACCTTTTCCCATTTGTCTTTCTTTGCAAGAACAATTCCTTTGATTGTACCAGTACCTTCTTTATAGAATACAATCGCTTCTTCTTCCCCATCCCCATCTAAATCTTCCAAAATGATTGATTTCGATTGTTCTCCATTTAATGGGGTCAATAATTCCGCTGAACTAGAAACATACTGATTCAAAGCACTCAGAATCTTTTCCTCTGCATCTGGAAGAGCAGGTGGAGACATTAATGATGTATTCGATTCAAATAGTGAACATCCTGCCAGATATAAAAATAATACTAGTAGAAATATTGCTTTTATAAACTGTTTCATTATTGTCATCCTTCATATGTAATTATCTTTATTATACCCATTAATCATTATCGAAATATAGCAATTCGGTTACAATCCATTTTCTTTTTTAACATTCCGTCCATGTGGAATTCTTATAAAGCCCTGCGTTATGCAAAAACAGACAAAAACAATAAACTATAAAAATATCAATGCAAACTAACTTTTCCGCCCATATCCGACAATATCGAGTTACTTCTACAAAAAAAGACAAGAATTGTAATTTCTTTGTAACACATTTTTGAGATAAACAGTTTACGATATTAATAGAGAGATTAGAATATGGGCAAGGGGCTGAAGATGATGAAAGACACATCTAAGAAACGACGGAAAAAACTTAATAGACTTGGAAAATTAACACTTGGATTAATTGTTGTTTTTACCGTGATTCTTACTGTATTTGTTACAGAAATTGTAGCAGATAAAAAAGTAGAAGCAGAAAAAGGCACAGAACAAGCAGTAAAAAGCGAAGTAAAAACAAATAAAATTTCCAAAGAGGAAACACAGCCTAAAAAGAATACCCCTGACACAGTAGAACAAGAAAAAACAAAAGATGAAGAAAGTTCATCCCATAAAGAAACAGATGGGTCAGAGGAAAAGTCTAATTCAGTAGAAGAAAAACAGAAGAAGCAAGAGGAACAAGAAAATAAAGAAACTGATTCCTCAAAAAAACAAACATCAGCACCAGAAACCGGGAAAGTCGTTTATTTAACGTTTGATGATGGCCCACATCCAACTGCATCGAAGGAAATTTTACAATTACTAGATCAATATGATGCAAAAGCTACTTATTTTATGCTGGAACCAAATATGAAAAACAATACTGATGTCGTTCAAGAAATGGCAGAAAAAGGCCATGCCATTGGTGTACACGGTGTTACCCATGAGGTTTCAAAAATCTATCAATCTCCTCAAAGTTTCGTTCAAGAAATGAATCAAGGAATTGACTTTATTCATAAAACGACAGGCATAAATACCAAACTAGTTCGAGCTCCTTATGGCTCAAACCCATATATTACACCACCATTTAAAGAAGCATCGGATAAGGAAGGATTTATTCTTTGGGATTGGAATATTGACTCAGTTGACTGGAAGTATAAAAACGGTGGATTCGTTGATACCATCATTCAACGGTCTAATCAACTGGTCGGTAAAGAGCCTTTAATTGTGTTGATGCATGAAAAGCCAAACACTGCTCGACATTTAGAAAGACTATTACAATTTTATAAAGAAAATGGATATGACATGCGTGCAATTGATGAAAGCATGCAACCAATTCAATTTAAATAAAGTGAAACTTCAATCAGTGGGAGCCTTCTTCTTCTCCCGCTGATTGTTAGTTGAACGAATCGGGCTTTTACTGGCTGTTGATCCTCCACTTATAATTCTTGAGTAGCTCGAATTCTTGTTGTGGAGGTCTTACAGCCAGTTAATCTGCGATAAAGTGAAACTTCAATCAGTGGGAGCTTTCTTCTTCTCCCGCTGATTGTTAGTTGAACGAATCGGGCTTTTACTGGCTGTTGATCCTCCACTTATAATTCTTGAGTAGCTCGAATTCTTGTTGTGGAGGTCTTACAGCCAGTTAATCTGCGATAAATCCAAGATAGAATTTCTATCTTGGATTTTCTTTGTGAATAAAATGTGATTTAACTAGTATTTGTCACAGAATTCTTTGATAAAATAAGTCCACTAATAAAATTGTTTAACAATGCTTCAATCGTTATAAAATATAGTTTTGTGGCTATTTTCAAAATATCATTAAACCAGTTGAATTTTACTGCCTTATTCACTATAATTATCACGGAATCATTTTTACGAACCATATTCGTAAAATGTTTTCTTTTCATACAGTTTAACAGTTTTATACTGTGAAAATATAATTCTATCATAGAATAACAAAAGGGGTGTTTCAGCTGTCTATCACCATTTCTTTTCTCAAAATGTTGCCATTAATCATCTTTTACGGACTTATTATTCTTTTAGTTTATTTATTTCTAAAAGATAAGTATCAAAATCAACACTCTATTTTGAAAACGCATCCTGTTTTAGGAAGATTGCGTTATATTTTTGAAATGATTGGACCGGAATTTCGTCAATATTGGTTTTTAAATGATAAGGAAGGAAGACCAGTTGATAGAGACACACAGGAAACCATTGCCAAAGCAGGAAAATACGCAAATACAGTTATTGGATTTGGGTCAAAGAAAAACTTTGATAAAACAGACTTTTATTTAACCAATTCTATGTTTCCATTAAATGTAGAAGAATTACAAGTAGACAATGATCATCCGATAGAAACGTACACGTATACAATTATCAATGAGTCACTCACAAACCGAAAAGAAAAGCGAAACAAGGTACAAATTAAACCATGGCATCTAACAGACGAAAATAGTATTATCATTGGAAAAGATAGAAAACACCCCTTTCACGTTAAAGGGCTACTTGGCATTTCTGCAATGAGCTATGGTGCATTATCTAAAAGTGCTGTGAAAGCAATGGCACAAGGTGTAGCAATTAGTGGTGGAAGCTATATGAATACAGGGGAAGGTGGTATTTCACCATATCATCTTTCAAAAGTATATGATATCATCGACACTTCTAAAGCACCAACAGATCGCCTAAGCGAAAAAATCATAAAATATGTAGAGAAAAACCCACATGCATCTAATTTTGAATTAGAAAAACATTTCGGTGAAAGTGCACCAGAAGCGGTAGAACAACTTGTTCAAGATGGAGTCTTTAAACAAAAAGGGGCAGACTTAATTTTCCAAGTAGGTTCTGGATTATTCGGTGCACGAAAAGATGGTGTATATCATGAAGAGACATTCATAAAAAATGCCATGCGACCAGAAGTAAAAGCAATTGAAATGAAATTAGCACAAGGGGCGAAAGTTCGCGGAGGAAAACTACCAAAGGAAAAAATCACTCCTGAAATTGCAGAAATCCGCGGAATTAAAATGGGGAAAGATGTGGAAAGTCCAAACCGTTTCCCATTATTCTCAGATACGGAAGGTCTATTTAAATTAATCACCCATTGGCAAGAAATCACAGGAAAACCTGTCGGAATCAAAGTTGTTGCTGGTGATACTCATTCCTTTGATGAATTAGCAAGCTATATGAAAGAAACCGGCAAAAAACCAGACTTTATTTCCATCGATGGTGCAGAGGGTGGAACAGGTGCAACTTATCAGGAAATGGCTGATAGCCTAGGATTACCAATTTTCTCTGGTATCTTAATCCTTGATCAAACCCTAAGAAAATACGGGCTTCGCGATGATATTAAGATCATTGCATCTGGAATGCTTGCTACAGCTAATAAAATGGCGATTGCCTTATCATTAGGGGCTGACTTAATTTATATTGCTCGGGCAGCAATGAACACAGTCGGTTGTATTAATGCTGGGAAATGTCATACCAACCATTGTCCAGTTGGTGTAACATCTCATTTACCACATTTAGAGGCTGGGATTGTTGTTGAAGAGAAACGATTCCGTACAGCTAACTATTTAACTACCATGCGACAAGGCTTATTTATGTTAGGGGCATCTTGTGGATTAGCCTCCCCATCTGAATTCTCGAAAGAACATGTCTCATTACGAACCATTGATAACAGAGTAAAGAAATATGAAAACTACTCAGAAGGTCAAAACGAAAAACAAGACGATAATATCGAGCACATACTCCACCATCAAGAAGCAAAGAAGCGTGAAGTTGTGAATAGTTAATATGTAAAGCGTCCCTATGGAAATAGAGACGCTTTTTTTGTATTTATGAATGAATAATAGATCTGTAGGAGGTATCCCTTAATGATATGTCATGTACGCTACTGTCATCTGCCTAACAGCATACAAAAGGATATAAAACGCATACGTTGTAATTAGACAGAAAATATTCCTACAAGATTACATAGCACAATTACGATAATCACAGGAACAATCCACGTCATAATCATTCGCCATATATGATACATTGTTGGTGAGAGATTGCTACTTACTAAAAATTCCTCTTTCACAAGTTTCTTATCCATTTGATGAATGATAAATAGAGCAATTAATAAACTACCAGTCGGTAATAGAATATTACTAACGAGATAATCTGTTGCATCAAATACATTTTTCCCAAATAGAGACCAGCCTTGAAGTAAACTGGATGATAGAGCTGCAGGAATAGCAGCAATAAAAACAATTGCTCCTGTAATCCAGGCAACCGATTTTCTCTTTCTACCCGCTTTTTCCGTATATGCAGCAACAATCACTTCATGTAAACTAAAAGATGATGTTAATGTCGCAAATAAAAATAAGAATAAAAACAAACTAAGAAATAACGAACCAAACGGGATTTCTGAAAAAACAGCCGGCAATACAACAAATAGTAAGCCAGGTCCTTCCGTTGGTTCATAACCAAAGGCAAATACAACCGGGAATATCGCAAGCCCTGCTAATAACGAAACAAATATGTTCATTCCTACCACTGAACCGGCAGAATAAGGTAAGCTAACATCTTTTTCTAAATAAGAACTATATGTAACCATACAAGAAAAGCCAACTGCAAGTGAAAAGAAAGATTGACCAAGAGCATACAGAATAGCTTCTCCAGTGATATTTGAAAAGTCAGGTGCTAAGAAAAATCTAACACCTTCCATTGCACCATCTAATGTCAATGCACGTACAACAAGAATAACGAAAAATAAAAACAACATAGGCATTAAATACTTATTAGCACGCTCAATACCTTTTTTCACACCAGAAGAAACGACAATGCTATTAAGTAACGTAAATAAAAATACACCTAATAATGTGATCCATGGAGAAGCGGTAACCGTTTGAAATAATGTTCCATAATCGGCCCCACTGCCAATAACATTTCCAGTTATAGAGAGCACACTATAGATCAACACCCAACCACCAACAACACTATAAAATGATAAAAGAAGAAAACATCCGATGACACCAATTCTCCCAGCCCATGTCCATATTGGGTGTTTGGATAACTTTTTATAGGCACTGACTGCTTCCTTACCAGACCCTCTTCCTATAATATATTCAGAAATTAATAACGGAAAGCCAATCAATAATGTAAACAATACAAAAAGAAGGAAGAAAGCTCCTCCACCACTCATTCCAGTTACATAAGGTAATTTCCAAATAGCCCCAAGACCAACGGCTGCACCTGCCGAAGCTAATATAAAACCAACTTTAGAGGACCACTGTTCCTTTCCTTCTTCATTCATGCAAACCCCTCATTTCCTAAACACATACAAACCTTTACCGTTGATAAATAGTAGCATTTTTTTCACTGATTTTCAAAACATGTCCTTTTCTCTTGAAAAATTTACTATTATCTAATGGACAGAAATTATTAAACTAAATACACCCAAAAGCATTTTAGAAATAGATGGTAGCGTGCTCAGGTTTAAGAAGTCACATTTTTTATAATAATTCTCTATAAGTAAATCAAATAAAATGTAAAAAAAGATATTGAAGAGAGAAAAATGATGCATGGGAACTGAACATAAAAAGGACTTTGCCAGTATAGGTAAAGTCTCTGCTCTTCTTTTCCCTATGGAGGAATTTTCCAGTGACCATACAAAAAAAGTATAAAATTCTATTATTAATAAAAATTTCTGCTTACATTATGCATTATTTCCTAGTAAACTAGCATTATCAACTCACAAACCTTTATGTAATTTGAAAATCAAAGATCTTGATCTTTTGATCAAAATACGTTATAATGATATAAAGAAAGCGAAAGGGTGTTCGCACATGGGCAAGAATCACAAAATACAAGTAATGGAACTATTTGCTGGAGTTGGTGGTTTCCGACTAGGACTTGAAAGAGCAAATCCTGATTTATTTGAAATTAACTGGGCAAACCAATGGGAACCTTCAAGAAAATCTCAAGATGCCTTTGATTGTTATGCTCGTAATTTTAATAATGGAACTCATGTAAATGAAGATATCGCAACCATTTCTGAAGAAGCATTTCAACAAGCAGCTCCTGATTTAATTGTTGGAGGATTTCCATGTCAAGATTACTCTGTTGCTCGTTCCCTTTCTGGCGAAAAAGGAATTCAAGGAAAGAAAGGAGTACTCTTTTGGGAAATTAGAAGAGCAATCGCACATACACACCCAAAATATGTATTACTTGAAAACGTAGATAGATTACTCAAGTCTCCATCTAGACAGCGCGGGCGAGACTTCGCTGTTATGTTAGCTACATTACGAGATTTAGATTATAGTGTGGAATGGCGTATGATTAATGCAGCCGATTATGGATTTGCGCAAAGAAGAAGAAGAGTTTTCATTTTTGCTTATAAAAACGGACTTTCATTTGATTGCGAACAAGGACAGTATAGTAAAGAAGAAATTGTATTTAAAAATGGTTTTTTTGCAAAACCATTTGCTGTTAAGGACGAGCCTTATAAAAATCGGATAGACTCAGTGGAATTACCAGAGGATATTGTGGAAATATCGGATGAATTCTCTTTTACCTTCCATCCTGCAGGTGTCATGCGTAATGGAGAAATTTTCACAGCACATGTGGATCCTATACAAATAGAACCCACTACTTTGGGGGAAATTCTCTTGGACGAAACAGAAATTGATGAGAAATTTTATCTTTCCAAAGAAGAAGAAGAGAAGTTTGATTACATGCGTGGGCCTAAAAAAATCGAAAGACAATCAGCCGATGGCCATAAATATTATTTTTCTGAAGGTGGAATGTCTCCTACTGATTCATTGGACAAACCAGGTAGAACAATGTTAACGAGTGAAGGAAGTAAAAATCGAAGTACACACATCGTAGAAGTAAATGGCCGGAAGAGACGATTAACCCCAATAGAATGTGAACGGTTGAATAACTTCCCTGATAATTGGACAGCTGGAATGACTGATAGAATGAGATACTTTTGCATGGGTAATGCTCTTGTTGTTGGATTGATAGAAATTATGGGGAAACGAATTGAGAAAATCGAAAAACAAAATGAAGTTGTTGATGTACAACTTGAATTATCCTTAAGCTGATATAAATGTATCAGCTTTTCTTTTTTATGTTACAATAATTCTGAATCTATTACTATTTCAAAGGATGTGCTCCATGCTCTATAAAACACAAGAAGAATTACTAACTAAAGCAAAAATGGCAGAAGGAAAAACATTTGGTGAAATAGACCAAACCGGGAGAGTACAAAATGAGAGAGCGAAAGGACATCTTGGACAAGTCATCGAAGAAAGCTTTTTCGGTTATGAAATAAACTCTGAAAAGGAAGCTGATTTTTCAAATCTTGGAATAGAATTAAAAGTAACCCCTATTAAGGAAAATAAAAATGGAACGTTATCTGCCAAAGAAAGACTTGTATTAAATATTATTAATTACCATGAAGAGGTTGAACATGAATTTCAAACATCAAGTTTTTGGCAAAAGAATGAAAAAATTCTTTTAATGTTTTATCTTTGGAAAAAAGGATTTAAAAGAGCTGATTATAAACTAATCAAATCTCATCTGCACACATATCCAGTAGAAGATCTTGCAATCATAGAACAAGACTGGAAAGTGATTGTAGATAAAATTAAACAAGGTCGTGCACACGAATTATCTGAAGCCGATACAAACTATCTTGCAGCCTGTACAAAAGGAGCAAGCAAAAATTCACTACGAACACAACCATATAGTGATGAAATGGCGATGCAAAGAGCATTTTCATTAAAACAAAGCTATATGACAGCACTTGTTCGGAAGCTAATACAAAAAGAAGATTTAAAACGTTTTACAACAAACAAAGAGTTAGAACATAAATCGCTAATTGGGCTATTAGAGGACAAGTTCTCCCCCTATAAAGGCATGTCCATTGAGGAAATAGCTCAAAAGGAAAATTATAAAATAAATTCCAACTCTAAAAATTTCTTGCAACAGTTTATTAGTAGTTTACTTGGAATCCAAGGGACAAAGCTAAATCAAATCGAGGAATTTGCCAAAGCTAACATTCAATTTAAAACAGTGCGGTTAGAGCCAAATGGAATTCCAAGAGAACATATGTCATTTAAAAATATTAACTTTATAGAGTGGGAAAAAGAAGATTGGGATGAAAGCTGGATTAGCAAATATTTCGAAGAGACTAAACTACTGTTTGTTGTCTTTCAATATATAGAAAGGAAAAATGATAATCCGAATCGGCAATTATACTTTAGAGGTATCAAACTCTGGAACATGCCTAAAAAGACGATTGATGAACCATTAAAAGATTTTTGGCTTCACGTTAAAACGTTAATTAACAAAGGAATAGAACTTACCCCAGTCCAACAAAAGAATCGAGTTATTGTTAAAAATAATCTACCAAAACCTGGATTCAACAGTATTTGTCATATAAGACCAAAAGGAAGAGATGGTAAGGATAAAATAGCATTGCCTGATGGGAGAATGATTGCTAAACAAGGATTTTGGTTGGATAAAAAATACATACAACAAATTATTTCAAATTTAAATGAGGTGTAGTAATGGCGGGTTATATTTTTAGCATGAATGATATTCAAGCCATGGAATATTCAATAAAAGAAGGAATATATAGTACCAATTTAAATTTGCCCAAAAATCAGATTTGGGGCGTGCATCATGAAGGAACATTTGCTGATTATATTACTATGAAAAAAGGGGATAATATTTTCTTCTTTCACGATAGAAAAATATATGGCATTGGTGAATTAATAAATATAAAAGGTGATTGTAAATTTTTAAATTTTCCTGACGCTGATTTACCTAACAATTTTACTTTTAAAGAAATTAGGCATAAAATGATATTAGATTTTTCATCCAAAAGTATCCAAAACAGGATGTTGTGTACATTTAAAGGCTCACCATATTTTTTTAAAAACGGTATAGATATGGATGAAGTCCTATCATCGAATCCGGAAAAATTCAGAATGCTACGATCGTTCTGGAAACTGTCTTTTATAAAAATTGATGATAGTGAAAATAAAGCACTCATCGATATTATTCTAAAAAATAATGAAAAAAATTTATCTAGTGGAAAATACACTTATACGAATTCTCATCATATACATAATCGAATTAATTATTTGGTAAATAGTGATTATAAGGTTAGCTCCGACAACATTATGTATAACTGCAGTTCCTCTACAGGATACTTAAAACATGAGATGGCATTAGAATCTGGAATACTTGATTATATATCTAACAAAAAAACAAAAATTTTTGGATACTGGGATTATTTATCACATCAAGTTGTTGCTTCCCCTTTTAAACCCATAGATTATATGGACAAAATGGATATATTCGGTTACAAGTATATACCGAATTTCAAAACAATTTCTAAATACTTAGTATTAGAAATTAAAAAAGACAAAGCAACTATAGAGGATATCAATCAGGTAATGAAATATGTGGACTGGGTTAATCAAGAATATAGTTATGGTGATTATAATATGATTGAAGCTTTCCTTGTTGCTCATGACTTTCCTCAAGTTGTTATTGATGCAAAACCCGACATCACGATTCGTAACTATATAAAGACACGCAGACCACCAGTTCCAAAAAAGTGGTCAAACCTTAGACTAATAAAATATAATTATAATCCTACAAATAAGCAATTACATTTTAGAGAAATATAAGATTGAGAAGAGACACAAACTTCTTCTCACTCTTATACTTTATTATTATCTATTCAGAAAATATAACAACATTTTGATAGAATTAATAGTGTTTTACATTCTAGTATTTCTTTTAGTATTGTGTATAAAAATATATCATTACTAAGCTCTCACCCTCTCTACCGCTGGAATATCAGCTGGAGCCCATTCTAACGACATTAAATCATCAGGGTAAAGCCATTTCATTGCAATATGTTCGGTTAATATTGGCTCCTCTTTCATTAACTCACAATAATATGTAGTAAGATGGACAGTGCCAAAGTCATATGTATGTATCGTATGTGCAACTTTTTCGCCAATTTCTATATCACAATGAAGCTCTTCTTTTATTTCACGTTTTAATGCTTCTTTCTCTGTTTCACCTGCTTCTATTTTCCCACCAGGAAATTCCCATTTATAGGCTAATGATCCTGTTCCTCTTTGTGTACAAAATATTTTCTCATCTTTAATAATGATTGCTGCAACAACATGAATTTGTTTCATGGAAATCAAGAACTTCCTTTCATTTAATTTATTCCTTCCTTGATTTGATCTGTGAAAATAAAATCCTACTCCCCCAACAATTCCTCACAAATACGCAGAATCCTTTCTGTTTGTTCAACAATGGTAATGATTTCAGAGGATGTAAAACTATTCGTGAAATCTTGGGCATGTGCTAAGTTATTGCGAAGTTGCTCCAATCGACGGAAATATCTTTCCCCTTTATTTTTTGATTCTAAAGGTAATAAATGAAATAGCTTTTGACTCGAAATGACTATATCACGTTTATCACATAGCTGTAGACAATCAATCAATTCAATTTGTTCATTTATCGATTGTCTTTGCTGGAAAATTTGCTTCGCCCGATTTAATCGTTGTTCATCCAAATGAATCTTCCAAGTGTTATTCGGTAAATATTGCTTAATTAACTGCAATAAATACATTTCAACAAGTGATACTTGACCAAATAAATACAATTGAACAGGAGGCTTTTGTAAGTCGGCATGGGTGACTAATTTTGTAATCTGGTTCCCTTCAATCACGAAAATTCGCTTCGTATCCTTTAATAAATAAAGGGTTTGTAATAAAGATGTGGAGTCAGATACTACTTCTGCCGTAAGGAAAGATTTAATATATGTCTTACAAAGCCCTTCACCTAGGTCTTTTCTTTCCATATATCCAACTACCTTGCCATCTGCTTCTACTCCTAAGCAATCATACCCATTGTCTTTCATAATGGATAATGCATCTGTGGTGTTGGTTTCTCCTTCAACAATCTCCAACAGTTCTGCAATATGATTTACGGTAATATTATGTAAGAACAATGAACGTAAACTTTGATGTGGTGACAAACTATGATATGGTATGAATTTTTGTCTTCTAATTTGCATGTGCTTCGACCCCTTTATGTAATTAATAGCCATATCTAATAGATTAAATGATTATTATTATTTCAACCAATATCCTTATTACGGATTATAGTATAAAGATATGGATTTTGAAATATAGTTTACTCTTTCTACATATAGTTCTTACAATTCTCACAAACTTGTCACTACCTACGCCTTATAAATACCTACCTATCTGATATACTAATATTGTAATATATAATGTTTGGGGGACTTTCCGTGAATAGATTTCGGAATTTATTTGCATTCATTCTTATGCTTGTCATAGCAGTTATCGTATATTTTATTGCTAATGACTTCTTTCTAGCCTTTTATAGTTTCGCAGGACTCATGATGTTTTACTTTGGACTTAAAATTCTATTAGCATATCTAAACGATAAAAAGAAAAGAGAACAATACGATTAATTCATTTCAAATCCCGCTTCCTTTATAAGAAAGAGTGGGATTTTTTGCTTGTAAGCCGTTTTAAAAACAACCCTACTTCTCTCCCCTTTTTCACTTTATCTCAGGCTAACCAACTGTAAGGCCTCCACCTCAAGAAATCGAGATACCCAAGAATGATAATTGGAGAAGCAAAAGCCAGTAAAAGCCCGATTCCTTCAACTAACAATCAGTAGAAATGAAGATAATCCCCACTGATTGAAGTTTGATTTTATCCTTCCAAAATCAAATCATTCAACATCTTGTACACAAATGGTAAACTAGACATAGTTAGGAACTTTTTTAAAGGAGTTGATTCCATGTCTAAGAACCATTGGAATGAGCGTTTTTCTCAAGAAGGATACTTTTACGGAAAACATCCGAATGAATTTATAAAAGAAAAAAGCAAAATACTTCCAAACCAGGCAAGAGTTGGTTGTTTTGCAGAAGGTGAAGGAAGAAATGCTGTTTATTTAGCAACATTAGGTCATGATGTTACATCATTTGATCAATCAGATGCCGGACTAGAAAAAACGAAGGAATTGGCCAAAGAAAGTGGAGTAACTGTCCATACCATACAGATGGATTTAGTTAAAGAAAAGGCCCCTAGGGAAACATTTGATGCAGCTGTGCTTGTGTTTGGACATGTTCCAGGGCCAGATCAATCCAATTTTATTAACAATATAATTGACTCCGTAAAACCTGGTGGCTATGTGCTATTTGAATTATATTCCAAAGCACAGATTGACTATAAAACAGGTGGGCCTCCGATTGTGGATAATTTGTATGATCCTAGTGATATTTTAGCATGGATTAAAGACTATCATTGCCTACACTTCTACTATGGTGAAGCAGAACGAATTGAAGGTACTGGACATACTGGTATGGGGCATGTCATTCAAGTAGCAATCAAAAAGTAGATTCTCTAAAAAGCCCTTCCCTTATTTTTTAATATGTGGGGAGGCTTTTTTGATGTTTTTTATAATCATGTATTCCTTTAAATTATCACACTTTTATATGACTTTTATCTCATTTATGATATGATTTTATTGAAAAAGTTTTCTAAAGGAGTAACAATCATGGACTATGAAGCAGATTTACGTCAAGTACATAAGAAACTAGAGAATATTAAAACAGCCCTCAATGAATCAACTATTGTAGCAATAACAAATCAACGAGGTGTTATTGAATTTGTAAACAAAAATTTCTGTGATATTTCAAAATATAAAAAAGAAGAGTTAATTGGTAAGACACATCAAGTGATTAATTCTAATTATCATAGTCGGGAATTTTTCAAAGAGATGTGGCGAACGATTGGTACTGGAAATGTGTGGAAAGGTGAGATTCGGAATCAAGCGAAAGACGGCTCCTATTATTGGGTAGATACAACGATTGTCCCCTTTTTAAATACCCGCGGAAAACCCTATCAGTATATTGCCATTAGACATGATATTACAAATCGAAAACAGTATGAGAAAATGATTAAAAAAATGGCCTTTTATGATCCACTTACATCATTACCAAACTTGAATTTTTTAGGAAAATGGTTACAGTCACACACTAGACAGGAACAAACTACTGTATTATATATTGACTTTAATCGGTTCAAGTCCATTAATGATAAATATGGTCACCATATTGGTGATATCATTTTAAAAAAGGCATCCCAGCGGTTAAAACAATGTCTTCACAAAACAGATTTTATTTCGCGTCTTGGTTGGGATGAATTTATTGTTATACTTCAAGGGGTTTCTGATAAGCAGGAAATCATCTCCATTGTGGAAAATATTACCCAACAATTGTCTATTCCTTATGATGCAAGTGGTTTATATATTCATTTGTCCGTTAGTATTGGTATTAGTATGGAAAGATGGGATAAAGAAAAAGAAAGTGACATCCATTTTATCGAATCTCTAATTCGAAAAGCGGATACAGCGATGAAGCATGCAAAAAGAAAAGATGATAATTCCTATTGTTTTAATACACCAGATCAAAACCTGAAAATTGATCGTTATTACCAATTGGAACAGGAAATTGAAACAGCTTTAGAAAAGAATCAGTTCACGGTTCATTATCAACCAATTATTGAATTAAAGTCAGAAAAAATGATTGGTGTAGAAGCATTGTTGCGTTGGAAAAACCCAAAACTAGGACAGGTATCTCCCGTAGAATTTATACCAAGATTAGAAGAGTCTGGCCTCATTGTGCCAACAGGTGAATGGGTTTTAAAGACAGTTTGTAAACAAATGAAAGCGTGGCAGGATGCAGGAATTTTTTTTAAAAAGGCTTGTGTCAACGTGTCTCCTATTCAATTCCATCATAAAGATTTCACGACATGTGTAAAGAATATTATAGAAGAAACACAACTCGACCCTGCATACCTCGAATTAGAAATTACTGAAGGGACAATTTTAAATATCGATGAGACACATCAAGTTTTTAAAATTTTAAAAGAAAGTGGAATATCGATATCCATTGATGATTTCGGTACAGGTTATTCCTCTTTAAGATACTTAAAAAACTTACCCATTAATACATTAAAAATGGACAAATCCTTTATCAATGACTTAGATCAGGACAGTAAAGTTATCGTGGACACGATGATTAGCATGGGAAAAAACTTGAACTTCATCGTGTTGGCGGAAGGAATTGAGCAAAAGGAGCAGCTGGACTATTTAAATCGGAAAGGCTGTCACCTTGGACAAGGATTTTACTGGAGTAAACCAGTAAAGGGGCAAGAAATACCGGCATTGTATAAACGTTTTAATAATTTAAGATTATTCCAATAAAATTTAAATGGAAAGGTTGTGGGCTTCTTCCCAAGCGACCTTTCCATATTTTTTATAGCTGATTTTTCTCTGCTTCCAAATTTTTTTATCCTAAATATACATTTTTACTTTTCTTTTCCACTTGACATTTAAAAACCAAGCAAGGGTCATAACGAAATAGTTATTTATTCAGCATCATCAATAAATATGGTCAAAATCTTTGCCCCACAATTATCTACTGGAACAAATAAATGCGGCTTCGTTCCTTTAAAATATGCCGTGTCCCCTTTTTCTAAATAATGTTTTTCATTATCATACATTAAATAGATAGATCCCTCGAGAATGTAGATAAATTCATCTTCTGTATGTGTATATGGCTCATTTCTGAGATTTACATCTTTTGGCGTCACATGAACAATAGCCGGTTCTACACTTGAAAAACGTGATTTTGCTAAGAGTTCATAGGAATAACCCATATCTTCATGTCCTACTTTATATTGCCTTTTCGCTTTTGGTTGTAACACCAAATCTGTTTCTGATTCATTATCTAAAATCCATGAAAGTGGAATGGATAATGCATCACTTATTTTAGATAACGTCGCAACCGCTGCAGCAGATTGCCCATTTTCAATCTTTGAAAGCATGCTTTTAGAGATACCACATTGATCAGCGATTTCCTGCTGAGTCTTTTTATTTCGATGTCGTGCTTGTCTAATTTTCTTGCCAATGTCTTGAAGGTCTATCGTTCTTCTCTCCTTCTATCTTTAGGACTACTCATCCTATCTTGTAATGCTTTTATCATAGAGGAGAGTAGATATTTCGTCAAGATGAAGGTAGAATTTTGGATGAAGGGGCGTGGACTTGAATGGTTGTGCACAACCCCACCCTTGTCACTGCAAAACTATCCAAAGATACACGGTAAGCTTCTCCAATATAGAGCCTCGATTTAACTCATACAAATCTATAAACACTCCCTTAACATGCATATTTATAAATGTGATATACAGGAGCCTCTTGCATAAAACGCACTAATTTAAATTTTTAAATTATTTATAATTATACTATTGACTTTATTTTTATACAATTTATAATAGTGTTTAACATAAAAAATTGGAGTGAGTAAATAATGAGGAAAGCAGCGATAATAGGAGCAACTGGCTATGGAGGGGCGGAATTGGTTCGAATTCTCCATCAACACCCACATGTATCTATTCACTCTGTCCATGCATCGACTTTACATGGTGAGCCATTGGTGAAAAGCTTTCCACATATGCAAGAACTAATTAATCATCGTCTGGAAGCTGTTAATGTGGAAAAAATCTCTCAAGAAGCAGATATCATTTTCACAGCAACACCATCGGGAGTCGCTCGTGATTTGGTACCAGGATTTTTAAAAAATGGTACAAAAGTGATTGATTTATCAGGAGATTTTCGTATAACGAACCAAGAAATATATGAACAATGGTACGGAATAAAAGCAGCCGATCAAGCATTGCTAAATCAAGCAGTGTATGGACTAACCGAATGGATAGATATGGACGTAACAGAAACCAATTTTATTTCAAATCCCGGATGTTTCCCTACGGCTGTATTGCTAGGTTTAGCACCACTTGTAAAACAACAAAAAATCGATGGAGGTTCTATTATTATTGATGCAAAAACAGGTGTTAGTGGCTCAGGAAAAGGCCTCTCTCAAGTAACGCATTTTTCTGGAACAAATGATAATTTCAAGATATACAAAGTGAATCAACATCAACATACACCTGAGATTGAACAAGGTTTAAAAAAGTGGCATCCTCATGTTGGGCCGGTGACATTTTCAACTCATTTAGCCCCGATGACAAGAGGAATTATGGCAACAATGTATATGACAGCAACAGAAAAGACAGCAACAGAAGACTTAATTGAGCTGTATCAATCAGTTTATGAAAACGATCCATTTATTCGAATTCATTCCAATGGAAGTTTTCCAACGACAAAGGATGTTAGTGGCTCGAATTTCTGTGATATTGGAGTAACTTATGATGAAAGAACAAATCGAATCATGGTTATATCTGTCATCGACAATCTCATTAAAGGCGCATCAGGTCAAGCAGTACAAAATATGAACAAAATGCTAGGTATCGATGAAAAAACAGGGATTGATTTTATGCCAGTTTTCCCATAAGTACAATAGAAATGAGGGAGTGACATGATGATTGAGGAACAAACAAAAATAACTTGTATAGAAAATGGCTCGGTTATTAGTCCACCTGGATTCCAAGTGGCAGGACTCCATTCAGGTGTGAAAAAGGCACGAAATGATTTAGGTGTCTTATATTCCGAAAAATTAACAAATGCTGCAGCCGTTTATACATTAAATCAAATTCAAGCAGCACCAATTGCTGTTACAAAGGAAAGTATGCACGTTGAACATAAGCTCCAAGCAATTGTTATTAACAGTGGAAACGCCAATGCTTGCACAGGAAAACAAGGTGAAGAGGATGCCTATATGATGCAACACTTAACAGCGAAAAAGCTCTCTCTTCCTGCACATCATGTAGCAGTTGCCTCAACTGGTGTGATTGGAGTTCACATGCCGATGAGTAAAATTGCACCCCATATTGATTTATTATCGATTGGAAAGACAAAAGAACATGTGGCACAATTTGAAGAATCTTTATTGACGACAGACACGTTTACAAAATCTGCTTGCTATCAAGCAGAAATTGGTGGAAATACAATCACAATCGGTGGAGCAGCAAAGGGTTCAGGTATGGTCAAACCAAACATGGGAACGATTCTATCATTTATTACAACAGATGCAGCGATAGAATCGGAGTTTTTGCAAATGGCTTTAAAAGAAGCCACTGACAAAACATTTAACTGTATTACAGTAGATGGTGATACCTCTACAAATGATATGGTCATTGTTTTAGCAAATGGATTGGCGGAAAATGATACACTGACACCCGAACATCCTGATTGGAAAGTATTTATGGAATTACTAACGAAAACATGTGAAGATTTATCTCAACAAATTGCTCGAGACGGCGAGGGTGCGACGAAATTAGTAGAAGTTGAAGTCATTGGCGCAAAAACAAATGAAGATGCCGTAAAAATAGCCAAAGCAATTGTCAGTTCATCATTAGTGAAAACAGCGATATTTGGAAAAGATGCGAATTGGGGTCGAATTATTGCAGCAATTGGATATAGTGGAGTAGAAATTAATCCACATACAATCGATGCGATGATTGGTCCAATTTCAATACTGCAAAACAGTGAACCAATGGCTTTTTCAGAAGAAGAAATAAATACTTACTTCGAAAATGACACAGTGAAAATATTAATCGACTTACAACTTGGAGATGCCAAAGGAAAAGCATGGGGCTGCGATCTTACATATGATTATGTAAGAATTAATGCAAGCTACCGCACATGAAAGGAGAAATAATGTGCAAGACATCGTCATATTGAAATGTGGTGGTAGTACGATTAATGAATTATCAAAAGAATTTTTTGACAATATGAGGAAGTTGCAAAAGTCAGGAAAGTACCCTGTTATCGTACATGGTGGAGGACCTGCCATACAACATATGCTGGAACAATTACAAATAGAATTTGAATTTGTTAACGGTCTAAGAAAAACAACAGAAGACATGATGGATATTGTTGAAATGGTATTAGTGGGGCATGTGAATCCTGCTTTAACAAGACATGTTAACAGCGCAGGACTAAAGGGTTTTGGAATTTCTGGTTCAGACCTTCAATTACTTGAAGCAACACCACTAAATTATAATCGATATGGGCTTGTTGGAGAGATATCTAATGTCCATACAAATGTAATCAACCAACTTTTAGAAAAGAATATTATACCTATCATTGCCCCGATTGCCATCGGCCAAGATGGCAAAAAATATAATGTTAATGCAGATACAGCAGCAGGAGCCATCGCTAGTGCCTTAGGAGCCGAACAATTAATTTTTGTTACAGATGTACCAGGAATTTTAAAGGATGAACAACTCCTTGAAGAAGTGACAACAGACGAAGTAGAAATGATGATCCAAGATGGAATCATCTTTGGTGGAATGATTCCAAAGGTAAAAGCAGCAATGAAAGGTCTCACGAATAATGTCCGGGAAGTATTGATTGTCAATGGAATGGAATCCAAATTAAAAAACAAACAAAACTTAGCAGGTACAACTATTAAGGTACCAGTTAAATCGTAAGTAGGAGTTGTTAATATATGGCATTGTTTTCGACCTACAATCGCCTTCCTGTCTCCGTAAAGCAAGCGGAAGGGACGATTGTAGAAGATATAGATGGAAAGAAATATCTTGATTTCGGTAGTGGAATTGGTGTAGTAAATTTAGGTCACCGCAATCCAGCGGTCCAAGAAGCAGTAGAAAAGCAATTGAACTCCTATTGGCATGTGTCCAATTTATACCATGTGCCAATTCAAGAGGAAGTCGCTACACAAATTACGAAACACAGTGTTGGGGATTATGTGTTCTTTTGTAATAGTGGTGCCGAAGCAAATGAAGCAGCTATTAAACTAGCGCGTAAAGTCACAGGGAAAAAGACAGTTATCACCTTTAAACAGTCATTTCACGGGCGTACCTTCGCAACAATGGCTGCAACAGGTCAAGAAAAGGTGAAAGATGGTTTCGGTCCGATGTTAGAATCATTTGTTTATGCAACATATAACGATATCACGTCTGTTCAACATAAAGTAGATGAAAATACTGCTGCCATTATGTTAGAAGTTATTCAAGGTGAAGGTGGTGTCATACCGGCCGATACTACTTTTCTAGCACAAGTGTCCGAGTTATGTAAAGAAAAAAATATTTTATTAATAGTAGATGAAATACAAACTGGAATGGGAAGAACAGGTAAAAAATTTGCCTATGAACATTATGGAATTGAACCAGATATTTTCACCTTAGCGAAAGGGTTAGGAAATGGGCTTCCAGTAGGGGCCATGGTTGCCAAGAAAGAATATGCACACGCATTTGGACCTGGGTCACACGCTTCCACATTTGGTGGAAATCCGATTGCAATGGCTGCTGCAAAAGCAGTAACCGAAACTATTTTTACAGATGAATTTTTACAGGACGTAAAAGAGATAGCTACCTATCTATCAGAACAATTAATAGAAAACATCCAGCCACTTGCCTATGTAAAGGAAATTCGTCAAAAAGGTATGATGATAGGAATTGCATGTCATGCACCTGTAGCACCAATTATGCAGAAAATGTTAGATAAAGGTGTATTTGTGTTAAATGCAGGTGAATCGGTCATTCGCCTCTTACCCCCTTTAGTAGTGACAAAGAAAGAGATTGATCAAGTAGTTGGCTTATTAAAAGAAACAATCGAGTCTTTATAAACAATAGGAGTGAAGCGAAAATGCCCAAAGATAAGCAAATGAACAAAGTATTGGTCATTGGGTCAGGTCCAATTGTCATTGGGCAAGCAGCCGAGTTTGACTACGCAGGGACACAGGCCTGTTTAACCTTACGTGAAGAAGGTTGTGAGGTCATTCTCATCAATAATAATCCAGCAACAATCATGACCGATGAAGAAATTGCCCATAAGGTATATTTTGAACCTTTAACCACTCGTAACATCGAAACAATTATGAAAAAGGAGCGACCAGATGGACTGCTAGCTACGGTAAGTGGGCAAACAGGTTTAAACCTAGCTTATGAACTACAAACTCAAGGGAGTTTAGATAAATATCAAGTCCAGCTTTTAGGAACACCAATGGATGCGATAATGAAAGGAGAAGATCGTCATAAATTTCGCCATTTAATGCAAGAGTTGCATGAACCAATTCCTGAAAGTACGATTATTGATTCTTTAGCAGATGGTTTAGCTTTTTGTGAGAAAATAGGCTTTCCAGTCATTGTCCGTCCAGCCTATACATTGGGAGGTGCTGGTGGTGGCATTGCAGTAGATGAGAAGTCTTTCACCAAATATGTGACAAGTGGTCTTCGCACAAGCCCTATTCATCAATGTCTTATCGAGAAAAGCATTGCTGGTTGGAAAGAAATTGAATTTGAAGTGATTCGTGACCGTGTGAATCAGGCGGTAATTGTTTGTCACATGGAAAATATTGATCCTGTCGGTGTACATACAGGTGATTCCATGGTCGCCTCACCCATTCAAACATTGTCTAAAAAAGACATCACCATGTTACGAGAAGCTTCGTTACGCATTGTAGAAAGCCTTGGAATTATTGGTGCTTGTAATGTCCAATTAGCAATAGAACCCACTACAAAAGAATATATCATTATCGAAGTCAACCCGAGAGTAAGTCGTTCAAGTGCTTTAGCATCGAAAGTTACTGGGTACCCCATTGCAAAAATCGCTACTAAATTAAGTCTTGGCTATACATTAAATGAAATGAATTATCAAGGGGAATCATTAGCAACGTATGAGCCCCTTCTTGATTATGTTGCTGTAAAAATACCATGCTGGCCATTTGATAAACTATCAACCGTGGACCGAAAGCTCGGTACACAAATGAAAGCAACTGGGGAAGTCTTAGCCATTGAAAAAAATATGACAGCTGCACTACAAAAGGCCATTCGTTCTCTTGATTTGGCGGTAGATGGCTTATCTTATATCCCTTTACAAAATAAGTCCGATAAAGTATTGCACCAATTCCTATTGGACATCGATGATCGACGACTATTTGTCATTCTTGAATTAATACGACGCGGCTATCCCATTCAAACCATCCATCAGAAAACGAAAATTGATTGTCTTTTCTTAGAAGAAATGAACAAGTTGATTCAGTTAGAAAATAACATTCAAAAGAAAAATCTGCAATCTATTACAATGGATGAATTACTCCAAATCAAACAGGCAGGATTTACAAATAGTTGGCTAGCTAAAAAATGGAACTGTTCGATTGATGCATTAAAAGAAAAGTTAGCAAACTATCATATATTTCCAACCTATGAAGCAATCCACGCTTTGACACAATCAAAGGTGACAGATTCCGTTTATTATTATAGTGTTTGGAAACAAGAGAAACCAAATCCACCTGTATATTCAGATAAGGAAAAGATAATGATCATTGGATCTGGCCCCATTCGTATCGGTCAAGGGATTGAATTCGATTATTGTTCTGTGCAAGGAATAAAAGCATTGCAATCATACGGATATGAAACAGTACTCATTAATAATAATCCAGCTACAGTAAGTACAGACTATCAACTTGCAGATAGATTATATATTGAACCAATTACAATAGATGATATTTTGCAAGTGATTGAATATGAAGGAATTCAAAAAGTAATTGTGCAATTTGGAGGACAAACAGCACTAAATTTGGTTAATGAATTAGAACATGCAGGTGTACAATTACTCGGTTCAACTATGGACACGATAGATATGCTAGAAGATCGTGAACGATTTTATCAGTATATAAGGAAAATCAATCTGGCACATATTCCTGGTTTAATTGCAAATAGCGAATCAGATTTAAAGGAAAAGGCAAAAACCATTGGCTTTCCACTATTAATCCGACCCTCTTATGTCATTGGTGGAGAAGGAATGGAAATAATTAGAGCAGAACAACAACTCCATGATTATATAACTGATCATATAAAGAAAAGTTCGTATCCTATACTGATTGATGCCTATTACCCAGGTAAGGAAATCGATGTCGATGTTGTAACAGATGGAAATTCTATTTTTATCCCTGCCATTTTTGAACATATAGAAAAGGCTGGTGTCCACTCAGGTGATAGTATGGTAGTTACACCACCGATTTCTTTATCAGAATTCATGAAGAAGAAAATTGTAGATTATACAGAACGTGTTGCATTTGGGATGAATTTTACGGGGATATTTAATATTCAATTTGTTATCCATGAAGATGAATTATACGTCTTAGAAGTAAACCCTCGTGCATCAAGAACGGTTCCGATAAGCAGTAAGGCCACTGGAGAAAATCTAATTAAACTTGCAACCGGCGTTTTATTAGGAAAGTCTATTTTGGATAAAGGGAAGATTCGAAGGGAAAATGATTTTTATACCGTAAAAGCACCTGTTTTCTCCAATGCAAAATTGCCCGGAATAAGTCCAACACTTGTACCAACAATGAAGTCAACTGGTGAGGTAATGGCTGTTTCACCTACTTATTCAGGTAGTTTGACGAAGGCCTTTCTTTGGAATCAATCATTGCAACAGAAATTTTTAAAGAAAATAAAAGAAATGTATATTGCAGATGAAGGTGAGTACCTACCCAAGTGGACGAAACAATTGAAAGCCATTGGTATTACAATCAAACAATTCCCCGGAGACACGAAATGGGAAGAAATAAAAGATTGGATGAAATCAAAAGAGGCATTTGCAGTGTATAGTTCAGATGAAGAAAGTGTAGCATTAAAACTTGCACAAGATTACGGTCTAATTACGCTATCTTCTAAAGATACGATTGCAGCTTTTTTACAAACAACAAGAGAAGTGTTACCTGTCCAGACAGTAGAACAATTATTATATGAAAAGGAAGTGAACGTATAATGAGTCAATCCACGGTGGTACAACAAATGAAAGCTCAATTACAAGGTAAGGATTTCTTACAAATTGGGGATTTTACAAAAGACAATTTAATGGATCTTATTAAACTTGCTATCCAGTTAAAAACGATGCAAAAAAATGGTGATCCACATAAATACTTAGAAGGAAAAACTCTTGCCATGATTTTTGAAAAATCATCCACAAGAACTCGTGTCTCTTTTGAAACTGGGATGTACCAATTAGGTGGGATAGCACAGTTTTTAAATACGAATGATTTACAACTTGGAAAAGGAGAAACGATTGCAGATACAGCAAAAGTACTTTCTCGCTATGTCGATGTAATCATGATCCGTACATATGGTCATGATATTGCCCTGGAATTAGCAGAAAATGCATCCATCCCCGTGATTAACGGACTAACAGATGATGCCCATCCATGCCAAGTACTTACAGATTTAATGACAGTTTACGAAAAGAAAAAGCAATTTCAAGGATTAAAACTTGCTTTTGTCGGAGATGGAAACAATATGTCCCAATCCTTACTGATGGGTTGTGCCATCATGGGTATCGACTGTCATGTTGCAACACCGAAAGGCTATGAAATAAAACAAAGTATTTTAAAACAAGCAAAAGAAAAAGCAGCTTCAAATACTTCCATCATCCAAACACATGACCCATATGAAGCGGTTAAAGATGCGGATATCATTTACACAGATGTCTGGACTAGTATGGGATTTGAGTCAGAAAAGAAAGCGAGACAAGAGGCATTCCGTGAATACCAAGTAAATGAAAACTTGGTAAAAGGTGCAAAAGATGATTATCTATTCATGCACTGCTTACCAGCGATTAGAGATCAGGAAGTTACGTCAGAAGTAATTGATGGGGAAAATTCAGTTGTCTTCGATCAAGCAGAAAATCGACTTCATGCGCAAAAAGCCGTCCTATCTTCTATTGTATAAAAAGAGTAACATGTTGGGAATATCCAACTGATGTCCTTCATGCATTTGATGAAGGACTTTTTGTTTGGTTTTTCGATATGATTTGGCTTTTGTATCCTTGATGAAGGACGTTTAGATTATCTTTTGGCTATGATTATTATATAATTATTGGAAAAGCATCCACAAAAAAACCACTTCCTTAAGTATTTTCAAGGAAACGGTTTCGGTTTCGCCTAGCATTCCATCTTTATTTGTATGCTCGCATTCTATGATTGTTGGGCCACAGCATATGCGAGTGATTTGCTAGGGAGTGTCTTTCCTAGCTTTTTTTGAATGAACAAAGCAGCTTTTTCTATTTTCTTTTCATCTACTCCTGTTTTGATTCCCATGCCATGCAATAAATAGAGAATATCATTTGTAGCGACATTCCCTGCTGCTCCTGGTGCGTATGGACAGCCACCTAGACCACCAATGGAACTATCAAATCTTGTTATACCATATTGCATGGATGTCATGATGTTCGCGATTGCCATTCCTCTTGTATCGTGAAAATGCATGATGATTTTTTCTGATGAATAACGATCTAATACTTTATCCAATAGAGCTTCTACTTGCGATGGGACAGCCGTTCCAATCGTATCTCCAAGTGATATATCATCCACACCGGCATCCACTAAGTGATCACATACTTCTATCACTTTTTCTGGAGTAATTTTTCCTTCAAATGGGCAATCAAAAACAGTAGACACATAACCTGTGACATGTTTACCTGCTGCCTTTGCCTCGCGAATGACTTCTTCTAATACGGGGTATGTTTCAGCAATACTTTTATTAATATTGCTTTTATTATGTGATTCACTTGCTGACATGAATACAGAAGCACCATCAATTCCGGCTTCTAATGCCAAGTCTAACCCTTTTAAATTAGGAACAAGTGCAGAATAACGAACATTTGGATTACGCTTTATTTTCCTCCCTACTTCATGTGCATCTGAAAGTTGTGGAACCCATTTTGGATGTACGAAGGATGAATATTCAATTTCACGGACACCTGTTTCGGACAATTTATTAATCCAAGCGATTTTATCTTTTGTTGGGACACGTTTTTTCTCATTTTGTAATCCATCTCTCGGTCCTACTTCTTTGATTTGTATAAAATCTGGCCATTGTCTCACAATCTTTCCCTCCTCAAAATTGAAATCATATTTATTTCACAAAAATGTATTCGCTTACATCTGCTGTTTTCATAGAAAAAATTTAATCATCGAGTTGCTCTCAATTCCATTATATTCAATTGTGTTTCCTTTAATTCAACATTGTTGAATACAATATATAATATCTCTTCGCATACTGTCAACCATTTTTTAGAAATTATCCGTATTTTCAAGAATATTTCTAAAAAGATGGAAAAAGAGTCCTATTCCCACGGTTAAACTGTGGAAATAGGACTCTTCTTCTTTTATTATTAACCTTCAAATTCCTTCTTTAAAAACTTCACACATACTGCTTCTGGAACATTAATCTCAGAATCAAGTTTGGTTAGTTTTCCCGTTTGTTCATCGCGTTCAAACAAAACAAGGTTTCCAGTATGTTGATTTGCTACGACAATAAATGCTTCACTTGGGTCAAGGGTGAAGTCTCGAGGAAATTCTCCAGCCGTATTGGTATGCTCCACAAAGGTTAAATTACCTGTTGTTTCATCTGCCTGAAAAACAGCAATACTGTTATGGCCACGATTTGCTGTATAAACAAATTTCCCATCTGAAGAAACGTGGATGGCACTCGCATCATTCGTCTCTGTGAAGTCTTCTGGAATCACCCGAAGAACCTGCCTTTCAATAAACGAACCATTACTTGCCTTATAATCAAGCACAATAACCTCTGAACTTAATTCTGTTAGTAAATATGCAGTCTTACCATTCGGATGAAACGCTATATGGCGAGGACCACTACCAGCCTTTGTTTTAAATGTATGTAACTTTATTAATGCTTGATTCTTTTTAATATAAGTTACAAGTTCATCTGTCCCAAGGTCAACAACGAGGACATATTTCCCATCAGGTGTATGGCCCGTAAAGTGAACATGTGGCTTTTCTTGGCGTTCATGTGGACCACGCCCTTCATGTTCCTCAGAGGTAATTTCTTTATGAATACTTCCTTGTTCATTTATTTCATACCATGTAACCGTTCCTTTATGATAGTTACCTGATAATAATGCTTGATCTCTTATATCTACATGACATGGAGGTGCACCTTTACTTAGTTTACGATTCATATAGCGTAATTTCCCGTCCTCTTGAATCTCATAAGAACTAACACCACCCATTTCATCTGCCTGGGCTACCGCATATAAACGCTTTTCATTCTTGCTAATTGCTAAATATGTTGGACTTCCTGTAACGTGAGCAAGCTGAACATCGGTCAATTCTTTAGCCTCTATGTCTAATTCAAATCGATAGATTCCCCTGCTGCTTTTACGAGTGTATGTCCCAACATAACCAATAAATTCCTTCGTCAAATCATGATCTCCCCTTCGTTTATTCACTAATATGTATTTTCCGTCTCTCATTACCTCCCCTATTATAACATGATTAAAATAAGTTCATACCTTTTTTATAGTGGAAATACAGCTTGTGAGTCGTGCGAAAATGCTCTCCCTTTTTGTTGCCAATTTGAACAAGAAATTAAAGTACAACTTCAGTCACTGGGGACTTTACAGCCAGTTAACTCGTGGAAAAGGTAAATCATTCCATATCTTGGACCGTACCGGTGTCCCCATCCTTTAATAAGAATGGGGGACATCCTTTTTTCTTCCACTTCATAATTTGTGACAAATATCACCCACAATTAAGATTATTCAACCTTTTTCTCAAAACAAACCTTCTTGCATTTTGATATCCATTCTATAACTGCCTATATTTTTCCATTCTTTATAGTAATTATTTTTTAATAATAAAACTTATTTGACCTCTATTTTCGTTCATTTTTCCGAAAGAAAATCATCATGTATTAGACATATTTATCCACCCATTAGTGAGATATATCACTCAATACAGTCTAGTCAATTAATACAATGTCATTACAGATAAGGCAATACAATCCTACCTAATCGAATAGTGAAAGGAGAGAAATTATATATTCGATGTTTGTCTAAGCAATAATCAGATTATTGGCTTATCCGTATCTAACATCTAAAACATTTTTACACTGGAGATTTAAATTTTTTTAAAACAAATATTATTTCTAGGAGGGCGAAAAAAATGCTAAGGTTTGTAAAGCTAGTATTTATTAGTTTGTTTGGATTATCGGTTATCTTAGCAGGTTGTGGAACAAAGGAAAATACCAGTGGTAACGAAGGAAATAATCATGAAAAAGATGAAAATGTTGTCTATGCTGCAGAATCAGGTGATGAAAAATACGATGAGTCAGAAGTAATTGAGCCCCATAAAGGACTAAACCAAGAACCGATTCCATTAAAAGTAGAAAGAGTTGGGGAAAATGAAGTAAATGTTGAAATGACTGCACAAATTACAGATATTGAAATTGCTAAAGATGAATGGTATAAAGCATGGACATTTAACGGTGAAGCACCAGGTCCATTAGTTGTAGTAGAAGAAGGAGATGTCATTAATTTTACAATGAAAAATATGGATCCTGCCATTCCACACAGTATGGATTTCCATGCTGTTCGTACAGCACCTTCTAAAAACTTTACAAACGTAGAACCAGATGAAACGGGAACATTCACTTATCCAGCTGATAACCCGGGAGTATTTATGTACCATTGTGGGACAGACCCAATATTATCCCATATTGCAAATGGAATGCATGGAGTAATTATTGTAAGACCAAAAGATGGTTATCCAACAGACGATGAAATTGATAAAGAATTTGTACTCATTCAAAACGAATGGTATAACTACAACGATCTCGACGACTTCACAAACGGAGAACCGAAACATGTTGTATTTTCTGCGAAGGCATTGAAAAAAGGTGATAGAAATACAAACGGAGATACTTTCTCATTATCAGATGAGCCTTTACTTGCAAAGGTTGGCGATCAGGTGCGAATCTACCTTAATAACGTAGGACCTAACGAGGTGAGTTCTTTCCACGTAGTAGGAACGATGTTTGATAATGTCTATCAAGATGGAAACCCTAATAACCATATGAAAGGACTACAAACCGTCATGTTACCAGCAAGTGGAGGTACAGTTGTTGAATTTACAGTTACCGAGGAAGGCAGCTATCCAATCGTGACACACCAATTCGAACATGTGCAAAAAGGAGCAGCCGCTATCTTGAAAGTAACAAAAGATGGTAAAGATGATGGAAAAGCAACAATGAGTCATTAATAATGCTTTTGTAAAAATATGAACTTACTTGAGGTGAGTACATGAGATTGAAATTTACTACCGTGCTCCTATTGTTCCTGTCCTTTATTCTTGTTAACGGAGAAATAACAGTAGAAGCGAAAGAGCATATTGTTAATAATGAAAGCGATTTCCAACATGTGCTAGATCAGGCAAAAGACAATGACGTCATTCTAGTAGAACCTGGAACTTATGAAGGGAATTTTACGATTGATCGTTCTATAACCGTTATAGGTAAAGAAGGAGCTATTATTAAAGGACCTAATCAAGGTGACGTTATTACAGTCAATGCAGACGATGTCACAATAGAAAACCTTCAAATTGAAGGAAGTGGAACACAAAATGCTGGAATTTCCCTTCGATCAAACCGAAATATCATTAAAAACAATAAACTATATGATACTTTTCATGGGGTACTAGTAAAAGATGGCTATGGAAATGAAATAACTAAAAATCTGATTACTAGTTTCAAAGAGACTTCTAATAAAGGATTTGGTGTATATTTAATTAAATCGCCCCATTCAAAAGTAAATAACAATCTCATGTACGGTACAAATGACGGAATTTATATATCATTCTCTGACCTTTGCGAAATCGGTCATAACCAGATTAAAAATGCCAGATATGGCGTGCACACCATGGATTCAAAAAATGTTGTTATTACACAAAATCACATTTCCAATAGTAGAAATGGCTTAATGCTTATGCAAAGCTATAATCTTCAAGTGAACAAAAATCACTTATATGCAAATACAACTGTAGACGGTGCTGGTATGTTCTTATTTGACACATTTAATTCCAATATCTCTGCAAATGTTATGAAAATGAATAATAAAGGCATTTATTTAGAAAATGCAGTGGATAATAGATTTGAATTTAATCTACTTGAAGGTAATGAGAAAGGTGTGGAAATTAGTAAGGACTCTACTGGAAATCAAATCAATCTCAATAATTTTATCGGAAACAACCAACAGGTAATATCTGAAGAGGAAAACGAAAACGAATTTAGTTTTGATGAATATGGGAACTTTTGGGATGATCAACAATCCCTGAATATCAATCAAGATGAATTAAATGACTATGCATATAAAAGTGGAGATGTATTTTATCATTTAATAACTGATGAACCAACGCTTCAAATATTTACTGGAAGCCCTGCAGTTCGATTATGGAATACTGTTGAACAATTTGTACCTTTTCCATCAAAACAGTTCATCATTGACGAACATCCGCTAAACAAACCCGCTTCCATTCAAGTTGAAACAATAGAAACAAGTAAAAAAACGACAACAAATCAAATAGCTTGGAAGCCGCTCATTCTTTTCTTAGGATTTGTATTATTTGGATTAATAATTATGAGATTAGCAAGGAGGAAGCAATATGCGAAATAAATTATTCATGGTCATATTTATAATTACTTTTGGTTTATTAGTTGGTTGTTCAGAAGAAGCTTCTCTAGATCCAGTTTCCATTGATGAAAATGTAGATAGCTGTGATGTGTGCAGTATGGGAATACTCGATGTAGATGCTGCAACACAAGTAATTATGGAAGATGGCGATCCTAAAATGTATGACGATATCGGATGTATGATCACTGATCTACAACAAAATAAAGACATGGCTATAGGTAAGATATATGTACATGATTACAATTCCAATGATTGGATTGAATTTGACAATGCGACATTTATTCAAGATGAGGCTACTCCCACACCAATGAGTTATGGGATTATCGCCTTTGAATCTCAAGAGGAGGCAGAATCTTTCCAAAAAGAAAATGGTGGAGACATATATACAAAAGACCAAATTATAGAAATAGACATTCAAGCATTGAAACAAGAAGACGGACATGACGAACATCACGATCATATGAGTGAGGACGATGAATAAACTAAAAAAGCTATGTTTTATGACAATGCATGAACTACGCCTATTATTAAGAAGTAAATGGTTACTTAATTTCACGATCCTCTTTATAGCGATGGCTGCTTTGTTTTTCTTCTATGGCCTAAAATCAATTGACTCAAATCCAACGGAAGTAAAATATGGCCTTGAATCAATAGGAGAGATTGATACAGGTACAGTAGACCCTTCCTATTTCGGACTGGAAGAATTGCCTAATGAAGATGAACAAAGTGCAGAAACAAACAAAAGTGTCGGCTATAATCGCGCCATTGCCATGTTAATGAATTTGTCACTGTGGTTAATCCCAATCATTAGCTTAATTCTCGGTGCTAATTCGATCATTGCAGATAAAGAAGATGGACGTTTGGCACTTTATAAAACATACCAGATGCCATATATATACTATTTGATTAGTAAATTTATCGCATTATGTCTCTCATTAATTGCCTCGTTAGGAATTGCCTATGGAAGTTTTGGAATAATCATATCTATTGTTGGAGGCGAAATAGAAACATCCTTTTTACTCACCTTTTTAATTTTAAATATATTACTTGTCACTACCTTTTCTGCGATGTCACTTTTGATTGGTGCCGTAAGTGTAACAAGAATGCAAGGATTATCACTTGCTTTATTTATCTGGAGTTTCTTTGTCTTTGTATATGAATTTATCGTTTTCACGGCAATCGATTGGATTCCTTACACACAAAAATTAAAAAGTATACTCGTTTTCGTACTATTAAATCCAATTGAATCCATAAGAGTGTGGTCCATTGAAAAATTAAATGCAAATTACATTTTTGGCCCTGAATTTTTAATCCTTGAAGAATGGGCAAATAACGGCATACTTACCAACTATATTCTACTAACATTTATCATCATGATCATTATTACCTTTATTGTCTCTAATCAATTGATAAAAAGAAAAGGGTGAATTAGATGACTTCAGATGCGGTTCTAACGGTATCAAATCTATCTAAAACTTATAGAAAGAAACGAGTACTCCATCCTGCGACCCTTACTATTCATAAAGGAGAATGTGTTGTACTCTGCGGGGGAAATGGTGCTGGAAAAAGTACATTAATAAAACTAATTACCGGAATTGAAAAACCATCTTCTGGCACATTTGAATTTATGATAAAGAAAAAGAAGCCATTTGGATTTATGCCGGACGATATGAATTTCCCACCAGAACTTACTCCTGTTGAAGTTTTACGTTATTATGGGAATTTTTTAGGTGTAGGGCAGAGTAAAATCAACTCACTCTTAAAACGTGTCGGGCTTTGGGATGTTCGTAATCAAAAAGTAGGTTCCTATTCAAAAGGAATGTCTCAACGTGTGAACTTGGCACAAGCATTATTAGCGGATGTCGATATTTACATTTTTGATGAGCCAACAAATGGTCTGGATCCATACTGGGTCATCCAATTCAAAGATATCATTCGTGAACTAAAAAAAGAAGGTAAAACCATATTATTAAGCAGTCATATTATGAGAGACGTAGCTGAAATATCTGATCGTGTTGTCATTCTTTTTGACGGCATAATGAAAGAAAATGGTAGTCTAGAGGAAATTTATAAACGACAAGAATGTGAAAATTTAGAAGAGGTTTTTCTAAAAATCTTAGAACAAGACGAGACATCAAAAGTTTAAGGATTTTCTTATCATTCAACAGATGAAAGTCTTGTAGCGAATAGTCCCCATTCACCCACTTATAATTCTTGAGTAGCTTGAATTCTTGATGTGGAGATCTTACAGCCAGTTAATCTGCGATAAAGTGAAACTTCAATCAGTGGGAGCTTTCTTCACTCCCACTGATTGTTAGTTGAACGAATCAGTCGTTTACTGGCTATTGATCTACGATAAAAAGAATAGAAACTATATGAATAGCTTCTATTCTCGGTTCATTTATTTTATTATTCTACTTACATCAATATCCATAATCCCAATCCACTTGATCATCACACCATAACACAGATTCGACATTAACAAAGTTTATTTCCTTATTATCAATCGTGCATTCAAATTGGGCACAACCTTCTTGCTGTTTCATTTCCATATAAAGAGAATGGTCTACATCTTCCAAGCAAGTAACTGTTTGATCCTCATTTAAAAGAATTGCTGTCCCTTTCATTGTACACACCATCCTATATATTATATTTTTAATACTTAACCTAGCTTTATTATAGCAAGGTTTTACTTAAAATGAATAAATTTGTGAGGAAATTCACATATTAGTCGAACTTCAAATATTCGTCATAATTTATTCGAAAAGGTTTTTAATGAGAAGAGAAATTAACTCTTGCATTACAAGTTAGCATAGGTTATTATGAACCTATCATGTAATACATGATACCATTTTTTTATTTAAATACCTTGTATGACAAGATACTGATTCTTATATCCCTACTTACGTCTTGAAGTTATCATTTTTAAGCACCTATACCTTGTAATGCAATATATAGAAAAGGAGGTAAATCCTTGTCTACCACACAAATGTTAAAAGGAATTATCGATGGATGTGTTTTAGCAATCATTAAAAACAAAGAAGTTTACGGCTATGAACTTGCAGAGAAATTAGAGGAATATGGCTTTGAGTCTTTTAGTGAAGGAACCATTTATCCGATGTTAATGCGAATGCAACGCGAAGAATTAGTAAGCGCAACATTTAAAAAGTCTACAGCAGGACCACGAAGGAAATATTACTCGCTTACAAGAAAAGGAGAAATGGAATTGGAAAAATTTGTTGCACGTTGGGATGATTTACAAGCAAATGTTCAGCGCGTGCTTCATATGGAATCAGTGGACTAAATAAAAAAAGGAGTGAGAAAATGGATATTCGTCAAAGATTATCAAAGAAAAGCAATAAATTTTTAGAAGACCTTAATGCTTATTTGTTTGCAAAGGGGAAAAACTTTAAAGAGATTGACGTAATTATTGAGGAATTGGAAGTTCATTTACTAGAGGCCGAAAGAAAAGGAAAGCCGATAGAGAAAGTTGTAGGCAATTCGCCTGGGGAATATATGGAAATGATTTCAGAAGAGATGCCTGTTGATTATTCAAATTGGATCAAATATGCAGTCATTATTATCTTAGGTTCATTCACATTTCAAATTTTTATGGATATTTTAAATGGGCCACTCTCCTATTCCATACTTGAGATTGTTGGCGATGTTACAATTTCGATTCTCTTTATACTTCTCACATTAGTAAGCTTTACATGGATAACAAAAAGAGGCATGTCTGATCGAAAAGCTATTTTAGTATTAACACCTGTTATGATTGTACCAGTCGCTATGTTTGTTGGATTGATTTATTTAAATCGTCATGTCGAAACACCTGTTATTCACTTTGGTGTGACTAGTTCATGGCTGATTGTTTCTCTGGCAAGTATTCTTGTTATTGCTATTACGCTCTGGGCAAAGAGTTGGGTACTCGTTGTTATCTTATCACTCTTGATCTTACCAGAATTTCTACTTGGATTGACATCTCTTTCAATCGAAACACAACTAATTGTAAGTACAATCATTTCTTATGGCGGAATCTTTCTTTATATATGGATTGTCTCCCGCCGAGAGAAGTAATCCGGGAGATGTAATGGTTCACTTATTATGTTAATGCCAACTTAGATTTATTACTAACAGATGGTATGTGGAGTGTTCCATCTGGCCACTTTTGATGATTGAAACATGCATCATAATTGACTAGGAAATTCTTGCTTAGAACAGACATTTTAAACAGGCCTGCCGGTACGCCTCCCAACAAAAAAGATCAAGGAATCTATTCACAGAATTCCTTGATCTTTTTTATGACATCCATCTTGGTGGAATGTTTTTATCCCAATACATATCGCCTATGTCATGATGTTTTTCAAAATTATCCTCATTTAAATGATAGTGGAAATTAAACCAATACCCTTCTAATGGACGATTCTCACGGCGTACATGGAATCTGACAATATCCTTTTCATTCCGTTCATCATAGATATTAAAGATCCTCTCTCCTAATCCACGAGCAGGTTCTTCTGTAATGGCATAGTATCTGATTTCATCGTCAGATGCATCTTCCATAACCGATTCTAGTACATCCTCCATAACTGGTAAAATATGAGCTGTAAACTCACCTTCTACTTGATCAATCATACGTGGACCAAATTTCATGAATGCTTGTTCTTTTGCTTGCTCTGTTATCTCATCAATATAGTCCTCTTTTGTAAAAGTGCTCTCTGCAATATCTACATTACTTTCGGTAGGTTCAACATACGAAACGCTTGCATACCTATCCTCTGTAATGGATACAGTAGCATTTTGCTCGTCCACATTTGGTCTTTCTGATAAAGCATCTTTGCTTTCTTCTGCATCAGTCGTTAAGGCGATTGGCGGAACATACATCCCTAGAGTTACAACCGCTACTAAAGCAACCATTATTTTTCGTAACCATAGTTTCATAACAATTACCTTCTTTAATATAGACTTATAGGTTTATTTTAACATGGCCTGTTCTATACGTCTATCATACTTTTTGTTTATTTTTTGTAAATTCCATCTAATCCCATAATTATATTGAATAAAAAAATACCCTAAACTTCATCGGTCTAGGATATTTGTAAATGTTTATATTTTACTAGAATTAAGCGAGATACCCCATGCTTTTTGCGGCATTTTCTAGTTCTTCTCTGAATTTCGGGTGGGCAATTCGGATTAATTCTTTTGTTCTCTCTTGAACTCCCTTACCACGTAAACGGGCTATCCCGTATTCCGTTACAATATAATCAACATCATTTTTCGATGTTGTAACAGGAGTTCCAGCTTGTAGCATTGGAACAATTTTGGAAATGGTATCATTCTTCACAGTGGAATGCATGCAAAGAACCCCGCGACCATTTTCTGCAATTCGCGATGCGATTTGGAAGTCTGCTTGTCCACCAGAAGAGGACCAGTATGTTCCACCAATCATTTCGGAGTTAACTTGACCAAGGAAATCTATTTCTACGGCCGCATTAACAGTTACTAGATTCTTTACTGATGCTAGTTTTAAAATATGGTTCGTCTGATCAACTGGAAGCATATATACATCTTCATTTTCATGGATAAAATCATATAGACGCTGGGATCCAAATGCGAACGTAGCTGTCATTTTACCCTTTTTAAATGGGTTATTTTCATTTGTAATAGCTCCCGCTTCATATAAATCAATTATTTTCTCTGGAATCATTTCCGTATGCACTGTTAAATTACGATGAGACTTCAATTGATCAATAATTGCATTCGGAATGGAACCAAAACCAATTTGAATCGTATCTCCATCATGAATTAAATCAGCTACATATTCACCGATGATACGGTCTTTTTCTGATTCCCTTACAGATGGTGCTGCTGGGATTGGTTGGTGATTCTCCATGAGTGCGCTTACATTAGAGATGTGAATTTTATTTTCTCCATAGGTTCTAGGCATATGTTCATTCACTTCTAAAATAATATCTTTCGCGTAAGGAATCATAGTCGCCACATAATCACAGTTTGTTCCCAATGAAAAGTAACCTTCCTCATCCATTGGTGAAACAACAGCCATCACTACAGGATTTGTTGTAAAATCCTTCATTAATTTAGGTGTATCTGAAAAGTGATTTGGTAATAAGTCAATTTTACCTTCTTTAAAAGCCTTTCGCTCAGAATTACCCATAAAAGTACTTACAATCTGTAACTTCTCCCTATCAACATCAATCACATCACGCGTAGAAAACATTTGAATCAAACGATTTCCAGATAGTTTATCATAGGACTCCAATTGTTTCATTAGCTTATATGGTTCACCTGCTAATATCGGAGTAATAATATCATCACCTGGTTGAATGCATGAAATCGCTTCTTCTGCTGAACATCTTTTTTCCTCATACTGTTGTTGAACATTCATCCTGTTCGCCCCCTCTAATTCAGTTGAAATAATATGGTAAATCAAACAGTACATATCTAGAATACAAAATTATCAACTGTCTGTCACTTTTATTCACTTTTTGTAGAAAAATGTCACAAATTGATGAATAATGAATTATTAATGAACTCCTTTTATCTTAATCAATAAATCTTTTTTATTTGATATAATAAGAATAGATAGAATATAAAGGAGGAGTAATAATGTTTGACTTAAAACCATTTAAAAAGAGAAACGATGATTTGGATTTATTCGAACGTATGCGAACATCCTTTAATGAATTTTTCGATCGCGAGGGAATTGCTCCACTTAATGGTAACTTGAACTCTTTCCGTACAGATGTAAGGGAAACAAAAAAGGCATACTATGTAGAAGCTGAACTTCCAGGATTTGACAAGGAAGACATAACGATTGATTTTGATAACAATTATTTAACCATCCATGCCAAAAGAGATGAAAAAGAAGAAACAAAAGATGAATCAGATAAAATTATTCGTCAAGAAAGGCATTATGGAGAGTTTATTAGACGTTTCTATGTAGATAATGTTGAAGAAGAAAATGTTAAAGCAAAACTGAAACGAGGAATTTTAAAAATAGAAATTCCTAAAAGGGAACCTACAAAGCCTAAAACAAAACGAATTGAAATAGATTAATAGTAAACACAACCATGTCCCATTTCTAGGTGACATGGTTTATTTTATCCCATATTTGCAAAATTGAGCCTATCTGTTAAGATAATAGAGAATAAAATATTAACGTGACCACAAGGGGAGCAACTTGCTGAGAGAGAACATTCTTGTTCTGACCCTTTGAACCTGTTTAGTTAAAACTAACGTAGGGATGTGGTGAATATCTTACGGAAAATATGCGATCAATGCATTTTAAGTAGTGTCGGCTTACTTTAAATACCGTAATCTTTTCACTATGTCTCCCTTATAGTGGTTCACATTAGAGGGGGCATTTTTTTATGAAAAAATTTAATTTACAGACCTTAATCGAAATTGCAATCTTTGCTGCTTTTGCAATGGCATTGGATATCCTTCCATCGTTTAAGCCGCATCCATCCATTTCGATTTCTTTTGCAATGATACCTATTTTCATTATCGCATTTCGGAGGGGATTCGCCGCTGGGGTCATATCCGGTTTCTTATGGGGTATTTTACAAATTACTTTGGGTGATGCTTATATTCTTACACCAACACAAGCATTTATTGAATACATCATCGCATTTTCTTGTGTAGGTTTTGCTGGGCTATTTTCAAACGTTATTAAAAACAGCCTAGTAGAGAAGAAAATGACAACTGCTATCACATGGATTGTTGTTGGTACATTTGTCGGAAGTGTAATCCGCTACTTCTGGCATTTTCTTGCTGGAGTTATTTTCTTTAAAAAGTATGCAATTGAAGCAGGAAAAGCGCCGGTTATTTTCTCTTTAACGATGAATGGAATTACATTTATTGGTGCATTTATTACTTGTGCTATTCTATTATCCTTACTTCTAGCAAAAGCACCAGCTCTAGTTACAAATGCTCGCTCATCTACGAGTAGAAAAGCGGCATAATCATAGAAAGGAAGCTCGAAAACTCCGCAATCTATATTTTGTTTCATGGATTGAAAAATCAATTATGCCGAAACATTTTAATGAATGAAGATACACAAGCAACCTAGTAGTAAAAAAGCCATATTTTCCATAGTACAAAAGATTCATTTTTCTCTCTTTTTACAACTAATCAACATTTACCTATTCCATTATGAAACCTTTTCGTGTAGGATACGTACGTATGAGTGTAAAATACATTGAAGGAGTGTTTTAATTTGAAAAAAATCATAATGTTATTTACTGCTATCTTACTATCTTTTGGGTTAGTTGCTTGTCAAGACTCCGCAGATCCTGTTGAAGGTACAAAAGAAGTGAGTGACCTAACGGCCGAAGAAGTGTATGAGAAAACCTTAAAAGCATCAGAAGATATGAAAAGTGCTGAAATGGTTATGGATTTAACACAAAAAATAGAAGTACCTTCTGAAAATGTGGCAATGGATACAACAACTAAAACGGATGCCAAGATGACAATGGACCCATTAACAATGTATCAAAAAGGGAAAGTTAAAATGGAAATGGAAGGCACTCCTATGGAGATGGACATCGAAATGTATATGACTGAGGATGGCATGTACATGTTTGATTCAGAATCAGAAACATGGTTAGAAATGGGCGATATGATTCCTGATGAATTACTGAACCAACAACAAGATCCAGCAGAACAAGTTAAAATGATAGAAAAATTTGTTGATAATCTAGAATTTAAACAAACAGATGATGCATATGTTCTAGAACTTACAGCAGATGGCGACAAATTTAAAGAGTTAACGGAAGATTTAATGAATCAATTTATGCCAGAAGAATTAATGACAGAAATTGAAAATGCTGAAGAAAATCCTCTAGAAGACATGGAAATTAATAAGCTATATTATGAATTACATGTTGATAAAGAATCTTATGATTTAAAATCCTTTAATATGGAAATGGATATGGCACTAAAAAATGATGAAGGCGAAATGAATATCAGCCAAAAGGCTGAAGCTGAATACAAGAATATCAATGGTGTTGATCCAATTGAGGTTCCACAAGAAGTGATTGATAAAGCAGAAAGCCTATTTTAATTAATGGAGTACTAGTTACTAGTTTTATCCAAGGGACTGTCATGAGACAGTCCCTTTTTTCTTCCTATATAATAAGGAAGGAAACAGACTCTTTTTCACAAGATATTCGTCACTCGCTCATGGAATTTTTACATTATTTGTTATCTTATTCATTTACCATTGACAATTTCCCTTTCTTCATGGAAAATATGGAGTAATTATTTTTTTCAAAAAAGAAAGAAAGCAATATGTAGAGAGGAGCATTTATTTGAACCAACGTGAGCAATTTTCAACAAGATTAGGTTTTATTTTAGCAACAGCTGGCTCTGCAATTGGACTTGGAGCCATATGGAAGTTCCCTTATGTAGCTGGTCAAAATGGAGGGGGAGCTTTTCTATTTATTTTCATTGTTTTCACGTTTATTCTTGCTCTTCCATTAATGATGGCGGAATTTGCAATTGGGAGAACTGGTGGAGAAGATGCGGTCACCTCCTTTAAAAAAATTGCCCCAAACACAAAATGGCATTGGGTTGCTATTCTTGGAATGATTACTTGTTTTATTTTATTATCCTTCTATAGTGTCATTGGTGGCTGGGTGATAACGTATTTAGGAAAAGCGATGACAGGATCATTAAATGGACTCCATGCAAATGAATATGCATCCGTGTTTGAACAAACGATTGCCAATCCATGGATTAGTCTTGGGGTTCAACTTATCTTTATTTTAATTACAATCCTTGTTGTTGCCAAAGGAGTTCAAGGTGGGATTGAAAAGGCTGCAAAAATTATGATGCCTGCTTTGGCCATTTTATTTATCATTCTTGTCATTCGCGCGTTAACATTAGATGGAGCTGGAAAGGGACTTGCCTTTTTATTTCAACCAGATTTTTCAAAGTTGACATCGAAGGCTGTTCTTGATGCGATGGGTCAATCCTTTTTTACGCTAAGTATTGGGGTTTCCGTAATGATTACGTATAGTTCCTATTTGCCAAGGACTGAGAACTTACCACGTTCTGCTGTGTCCATCGTAAGTATGAATATTATGATCGTACTATTAGCAGGACTTGCTATTTTCCCAGCAGTTTTTTCATTTGGACTAGCTCCTGATGCTGGACCAGTGCTTTTATTTCATGTCCTTCCTACAATATTTAGTCAACTACCTTTAGGAATGTTCTTTTTTACTGCTTTTTTGATTGTTTTTTTATTTGCAGCGTTAACAAGTGCTTTTTCCATGTTGGAGATTATTGTCTCTGTTTTATCAAAAGGAGATTCGATGAAGCGAAGAAAATATGCATGGATAATTGGAATTGCCATCTTTATATTTGGTATTCCCTCTTCACTGTCCTATGGTGTGTTAAGTGATATAACTATTTTTGATAAATCATTCTTTGACCTAGCAGATTATGCGGTTAGTAATATTCTCATGCCGCTTGGTGCACTTATGATGGCAATCTTTGTTTCTTGGAAAATGAAGAAATCAGTGCTGTTCGAACAGTTAAGTAGTGGTAGTAACATCAGCCGAGGTATTTTTACAAGTTGGTATTATCTATTACGATATGTAGCCCCTGTTTTAATTTTTGCAGTTATGCTTGATGTATTAGGGGTATGGGATAAAATCCTGTAGAACAACATCTCGTCCTTTCTATTACAATCCATTTCTATCTTCCAATTAGATAGAAATGGATTTTTTATTTGCCGAATTTACACAACCTTTACAATCGCTTTATACTTCCTTAATATTATCCACCTATACTGGTATTTGAATAGAGATATTTCCTAATAAAAAAGGGGAGGACATTATTTATGAAGTTGAAAAATATTTTGTTAGCCTTAATCATCGCTGCTATGGCATTTGTAATGGTAGCATGTCAGGAGGCAAGCTCAGAGAAAGAAGACGAAAAAGAAGAGACCAATACAGAGGAAAATGCTTCAGACAATAATGAAGAAGAAAACAAAGAAGAAACAGCAGATTTAGAAGGTAGTGTTGTAATTGACGGTTCTGGAACAGTATTCCCACTCATGTCTAAATTAGCTGAGAATTATATGACAAATGAACAAGAAGGCGTGTCTGTCGAAGTAAGCCGTGCAGGAACAAGTGCTGGTTTCAAAAAATTCCTAGTAGAAGATGGAACAGACTTCAATGATGCCTCCCGTCAAATTAAAGACGAAGAAAAGGCTAAAGCAGAAGAACTTGGTATGGAAGTAAAAGAATTAAAAGTAGCTTTAGATGGTCTTACATTTGTTATTAACAAAGAAAATGATTGGGCAAAAGAAATGACAGATGAAGAATTACGTAAAATCTTTTTAGCAGATGGCGGTGTAACTAAATGGTCTGATATTAATCCAGACTGGCCAGATGAAAAGATTAACACATACGGTCCTAACGAAAACCACGGAACTTATGAATTTTTCTATGAAAATATTTTAGAAGAAAAAGATTTAGTAGAAGATGTTAACTTACAACAAGAATATTCTACACTTGTCAAAATGATTGAAGAAGATAAAAACGGAATTGCATTCTTCGGATTTGGTTACTATGTCAATAACACAGATAAATTACAAGCAATACATGTTGACTTTGGAGATGGGCCTGTTGAACCTTCTCTTGACACCATCGCAGAAGATGGAGATTATGCAGATTTCACAAGACCGGTATTTACTTACTTAAATGTTGATCTTGCAAAAGAAAAAACACATGTTTTAGACTACGCTCTTTATGTCATGAACAATGTAAATGAAGTAGCTGGTGAAGTTGGTTTTGCTCCAATCCCTGATGAAGAAGTACAAGAAAGTATTGATTTCTTAGAAGGGCTTAAATAATCAAGAAGCAAACATATATGATGACAAGATGAGGACATTCGTTCTCATCTTGTTCCTTTACTAGAACTCTATCATTCTACTATGGTGTGAAAGGAAACTTATGATGCAAACGAATCGCGAACCTGTTCATGTACAGGAACTCATTGCAAAGAAAAAACAATCTAAAAATCTATTCCTTAAATTTGAAAAATCTATCCCAGTTATCTTATTTCTCATTGCTAGTATTTCTATATTAACGACAATTGGGATTATCTATACATTGCTTAGTGAAACAATTGAGTTTTTCCAAGAAGTATCTATTGTTGAATTTTTCACAGGAACAGTATTAAAGCCGCTTAGTCAAAATCCGAAGTTCGGTGTCCTACCACTTATTACGGGAACACTTACTTCTACGCTTATTGCTATGCTTGTAGCTGCACCAATTGGATTGATGACAGCAATTTATTTAAGTGAATTTGCATCCGAACGTATTCGAAAAATATGTAAACCATTATTAGAAATATTGGCTGGTATTCCAACCATTGTCTATGGTTTCTTTGCATTTACTTTTGTAACACCACTACTAAAGCATATCATCCCAGGACTAGAAACAACCAATATTCTTAGTCCAGGTATTGTAATGGGAATCATGATTATTCCAATGATTGCATCCCTTTCAGAAGATGCCATGACTTCTGTCCCAAATGCCATGCGTGAAGGTGCTTTAGCACTCGGTGCAACGAAATTAGAAGTTGCAACACGAGTTGTTATCCCTGCTGCTTTTTCTGGAATTGTTGCTTCTATTGTACTCGCTATCTCAAGAGCGATTGGGGAAACGATGATTGTAACGATTGCAAGTGGAAGTTCCAAAAGTTTCACATTTGATATTACCGAGTCCATGCAAACGATGACAGCCTATATTGTTGAAGTCACTGGTGGAGATGCACCAGCAGGATCTACCATTTATTATAGTCTTTACGCTGTTGCCATGACTTTATTTGTTTTTACATTGCTAATGAATCTATTTGCTCGTTATATATCAAAGAAATTCAAAGAAGATTATTAATTTATATGTAATCAATGGAATTCCTTAGGAGGAAAGTCATTATGAAGTATGTTGACGCTGGGCAAGTACAAAAGCGGATGAATTTTCGACTTTTATTAAACGCATTTTCAAAGGTCATCTTTTTTCTTGCCACTATTTTCGGTCTCGTTGTTCTAGGTATTTTAATCTATCGCGTGCTCAGTGATGGAATTAGCTGGATAAATATTGATTTTTTAACTGGGAAACAATCAACAATGCCTGAGAAGGCGGGTATCTTAGGAGCCATTCTTGGTACGCTCTGGTTAATGGTCGTTGTTGCCCCAGTGACCATGTTTTTCGGTGTTGGTACAGCCATTTATTTAGAGCTATACGCTAAAAAAGGGCGCTTTCAATCCTTTATCCAAACCAATATTGCCAATCTTGCTGGTGTCCCATCTATTGTTTACGGAATTTTAGGAATGACGGTTTTCGTTCGTGCTTTAGATATGGGTAATATTGTCCTTGCAGGTGGTTTGACTATGTCCCTACTCATTCTCCCTATTACTATTGTCGCCAGCCAAGAAGCCATTCGTGCGGTACCTAATCACTTGGGGGAAGCTTCTTATGGTATGGGAGCAACCAAATGGCAAACCATTAAAAATATTATCTTACCAGCTGCATTACCAGGTATTTTAACAGGTGCAATTCTCTCCCTGTCACGTGCAATTGGAGAAACAGCACCACTTGTCGTTATTGGTATTCCAGCTTTACTAATTCCATTTCCTGGGAGTATTTTTGATAAATTCACTGTTTTACCAATGCAAATCTATTACTGGACATTAGATTCATCTCTCGTAGAAGAATATGCCTATTTAGCAGCAGCAACCATTATTGTTTTATTATTTGTCCTTCTCTTACTAAATACAACGGCTATTGTAATACGAAATAAATTTCAAAAAAGATATTAATATTAAAAGGAGCGAATAAATGATGAGTGCAATTACTGTTATGGAACAACCGAAAGTAAAACAACGTTCAAATGTAGAGGTCTTACGTACTGCTGAACAAGAAAAAGATGTTGTTTTTGATACGCAAAACTTAAACCTATGGTATGGTGACACACAAGCATTGAAAGATATTGACCTATCGATTCGTGAAAAAGAAGTTACTGCCATTATTGGCCCATCCGGATGTGGAAAATCTACCTATTTAAAAACATTAAACCGTATGGTAGAACTCGTCCCTACTGTTCGAACAACAGGATCCATTCAATATAAAGGAAAAAGTATTTTTGACCGTTCTTTACGTGTAGAGGAGTTACGTACACAGGTTGGCATGGTTTTTCAGAAACCAAATCCATTCCCAAAATCTATCTATGAAAATATCGCATATGGACCAAAGATTCACGGTATTAAAAACAAGATGATTTTGGATGAAATTGTTGAAAAAAGCTTACGTGGGGCTTATATTTGGGATGAAGTAAAGGATCGTTTACATGATAATGCTTATGGCCTTTCTGGAGGGCAACAACAACGCTTATGTATTGCGCGCTGCCTTGCTATTGAACCAGATGTCATTTTAATGGATGAGCCGACATCTGCATTGGACCCTAAATCCACACTAAAAGTAGAAGAATTAATTCGCGATTTAAAAGATGATTATGCCATTGTCATTGTTACACATAATATGCAGCAAGCAGCGAGGATTTCTGACAGAACAGCATTTTTCCTAGAAGGTGAAGTAGTAGAATATGATAAAACAGATGTCATTTTCCACGAACCACAAGATCGCCGTACAGAAGATTATATTAACGGTCGCTTTGGTTGAGTCCTTTTTGTTGTAACATACAATACCCTCTTTTATTTTATATAGATGAGCCCAGAAACACCCACCACTTGTTTCTGGGCCCTAATTATTTTCTCCTATTTTTTAAATTTACTACTCTTTTATTGAATGTATAAAGAGGCTGGGACAAAACTAGCTCAAAATAGTATAAAAAATGGTTCCAAGCATTAAAAATTGCTCGGAACCATTTTTTTGTATGGTTATTTCCATCATCTATCATGGATTTGTTCTTTATGGCGGTAACCT
>NZ_VDUW01000001.1 GCF_008039555.1 Cerasibacillus terrae | reverse complement strand
AAAAGCCTGTATCTCAAGTGATAACTAAGATACAGGCTTTAATTGTTATTTACTTTAAATACATGTTCTCAAAGTGAAAGTATTGATTATAATGGAGTTTTAATAATTTACTCTTGATAACAACCTACGCCATCCCAAGAAGATATTCATGTAACAAGACGATTAGTTGAAGCTGGGAAAATTATAGGAATTGAAGTTCTTGATCATCTCGTCATTGGAGATCGGAAATTTATATCATTAAAAGAGAAAGGCTATTTATAGTACTATCAATTTCTATCTTTTTTTCGTATAATTAAATAGACGACTTTCTGTAGCGCCAATTTTCAATATAAGTGAAAGTGGCGCTTCTTGGATTTTAAAATAAAATATATTATAAAAGCTTTATATGTATAATGTTGATATAAACGGTGCAATGTATTGTTTATAATTGTATACGAGAGGACGAATAGCAGTGGGTTTATTTAACTTTTCGCAAGATATTGGAATTGACTTAGGAACAGCAAATACACTAGTTTTTATTAAAGGAAAAGGTGTAGTCGTTAGTGAACCATCTGTTGTGGCTAAAAATGTAGGAACAGGAAGTATTGAAGCTGTTGGAACGGATGCGAAACATATGATTGGACGAACACCAAGGTCGATTTCTGTGATACGACCAATGAAAGAAGGGGTAATTGCAGATTTTGAGACTACTGCTTTAATGCTGAAGTATTTTTTAAAAAAAGCAATGCAAAAACGATCCTTTTTTGCAGGGAAGCCAAATGTTATGATATGTGTACCATCTGGAATTACAATGGTAGAAGAACGAGCAGTAATTGATGCTGCCAAACAAGCAGGAGCAAAGGATGCCTTTCCGATAACTGAACCTTTTGCGGCAGCTGTTGGCGCAGGTTTACCAGTTTGGGAACCAACAGGTAGTATGATTATAGATATTGGTGGGGGAACAACCGAGGTTGCTGTCATATCGCTTGGTGGAATTGTAACAAGCAAATCTATTCGTGTTGCTGGTGATAATATGGATCAAGCAATTATTCAATATATTAGAAAAGAATATAATTTGATGATAGGAGAAAGCTCAGCTGAGACATTAAAATTAGAAATTGGTTCTGCTCAAATAGAAGATGATCATGAAACAATTGATATTAGAGGGCGGGATTTATTGTCAGGATTACCGAAGACGATCACTTTAACAGGAAAAGAAATAGCAAGTGCTTTAAAAGAATCAATGGACGCCATCATTAATGCAGTAAAATTTACATTAGAAAAAACACCCCCAGAATTAGCTGCAGATATCATGGATAGGGGTATTGTATTATCTGGTGGAGGTTCTTTGTTGAAAAATATTGATAAAGTAATTAGTGATGAGACGAATATACCCGTTTTTATTACGGATGACCCACTAGAAAGTGTAGCAGTTGGAACAGGTGAATCATTAAAATACATGCAACACTTTCGTTCTCATGTCAATGTATCATCTCGTCCCTCAGTAGAATAAGTAGGTGTTAGCTTTGCAATTTTTACGTAAAAAAATGTTGTTTATAATTTTAATCGGTATTATTTTACTCGTTGTATTAATTGGTTACTCACTTAGTGACCGCGAGAATATGTCAAAACCCGAAAAGATAATTAATGATACGGTAGGCTGGGTTCAAAGTGTTGTACACAAACCAGTCAACTATGTAACAGGTTTCCTTTATAATATAAAGGAAATGAAAAATATGTATCAAGAAAATCAAATATTAAAAGAAAAGCTTGCTGAATATAAAGGGCTAATTTATGAGGTACAAGAAGTAAAAGAGGAAAATGAAGAATTGAGAAAACTTTTGGATAAACCAGATTCTATTAGAGATTATCGGGCAATTGATGCGACTGTCATCGCTCGTTCCCCGGAAAAGTGGATTGAGCAAGTCACGATTAACAGGGGAGAAGATGCTGGGGTTGCCTCTAATATGGCAGTTATAACTCCTGAAGGTATGATTGGAAAAGTTTTATCAACATCCAAACATACAGCAACTGTCCAATTATTAACTGGTTTTGACCAATTTAATAGAATATCTGCAACTATATCACGCAAAGATAGTAAAAATATTGTGGGTCTAATTGAAGAATATGATAAAGAGACAGATTCATTAATATTTCGAATCATTGAGGAGTCTGATAAAAATTTAAAAAAAGGTGAACTTGTTGTATCATCAGGAATGGGTGGTGTTTTTCCGGCTGGCCTACCGATTGGCGAAGTGAAGGAAGTTGTCTATGACCAGTATGGATTAACCAGAACTGCTTTAGTCAAACCATCTGCAGATATGTATGAAATTAATCAAGTCGTTGTGGTTGACAGAGGATTACCAAACCCAGAAAAGGATGATACGTCTAAGAAGGAGGATAAGGAATGACACGTATATATATTCCTCTCATCCTCTTTTCCTTCCTGGTATTGGAAGGGGTAGCACTAGAATTATTACCGCATTCTTTAGTAAATCAAAAACTTGATATTGTGCCACATTGGATATTTATGTTATTAGTGTTAGTTGCAATTTTTTATGATAGGGAACACACGCATATATCTATTATTTATGCAGCTGTTTTTGGTTTACTTATTGACGTTGTATACACTGGGATCCTAGGTGTATATATGTTTACATATGCTGGAGCTATATTCATTGTAAAAGGATTGTCAAGAATTTTACAAAGTAATCTATTATCTATTATTTTGTTCAGTAGTATAGGGTTAATCATTGCGGATATCTCTATTCAATTAATTTATTTTGTTATTGGCCTTGTACATATTGAATGGAAGGTATACTTTATGGTTCGTCTTTTACCTACAATCCTTGCAAATATTATCTTTCTGATTATCTGTTATCCGTTTATGGTAAGAGGATTAACAAATTGGAAAAATAGAATACATGAAGATTTATAATGGTAGTCACACAATAGTGCATTGATATTGAGAATGTGATTTATTGATGAGGTGAATGTATGACACTAGAACAAAAAAGCCAATTCATCACAATTAAAGGAACGAGAGAAGGACTTACATTATTTGTAGATGATTTATGTTCCTTTGATGACCTTTTGGCTGACTTAACAGAAAAAATTGCTACAGTAAAACCAAAACAAAATGAACCAATCGTTCCTGTAGTTGTGGACTTAAAGAATCGTTATTTAACTAAAGAACAGACAGATAACATACGCCAAGTTGTTGAAAATGGTAACTGTTTTCAGGTCCAAGCGTTTCATTCAGCGGTCATTCATAAAGAAGAAGCTAAGAAGTGGAAAGAAGACCAAGACTTAAAAACATTTGAGCAGATTGTAAGATCTGGACAAGTATTGCACGTAAAAGGAGATGTGTTTTTAATTGGGGATGTAAATCCTGGTGGAAAAATCACTTCTACAGGTAGCATTTACATTCTCGGAAGTTTACAAGGAATCGCACATGCAGGTGTAGAAGGGAATAAAGGAGCTATTATTGCAGCCTCTTACATGAAACCAACACAACTACGGATAGCTGACTATATAAGTCGTGCACCAGATTATGAGTCAGAAGGTGTGTTTATGGAATGTGGCTTTATAGATAAAGAAGAAGATAAAATTGTCATAGATCGCTTGCAGAATATTGTTGTTAAGCGGAGGTATTTGAAAGAACCTGAGAGGAGAATGCAAAATGGGTGAGGCAATTGTTGTAACTTCTGGTAAAGGTGGAGTTGGGAAAACTACTACATCCGCGAATATTGGTACAGCATTAGCATTAATGGATAAAAAAGTATGCTTAATCGATACTGATATCGGTTTGCGTAATCTTGATGTCATCATGGGTTTAGAAAATCGAATTATTTATGATATTGTGGATGTTATTCAAGGCCGATGTAAATTGAAGCAAGCACTTGTTAAAGATAAACGTTTCGACAGTTTGGTATTGTTACCTGCATCACAAACAAGTGATAAATCAGCAATTACAGAAGATGGCATGGTTCAAATTATTAGTGAACTAAAACAATCATATGATTATATTATTGTTGATTGCCCTGCGGGTATTGAACAAGGCTTTAAAAATGCTATTGCCGGTGCAGACCAAGCAGTTGTCGTAACAACTCCTGAAAAATCAAGTGTCCGGGATGCAGACCGAATTATCGGACTTTTGGAACAAGAAGATATCCAACCACCGAACCTTATTATTAATCGTATTCGAAACCATATGATGAAAAATGGCGATATGCTTGATATAGATGAAATTATGCAAGTACTTTCCATTGATTTAATCGGTGTCGTGCAGGATGATGATGAGGTAATAAAAGCATCAAATAGTGGAGAACCGATTGCACTACAATCTAAGCCGAAGTCAGCAATTGCTTATCGTAATATAGCAAGAAGGATTTTAGGAGAGAGTGTCCCTTTGCAATCATTAGATGAACAACCTGGTTTATTTCATAAGGTGAAAAAATTCTTCGGTATAGGTGCTAAATAAACGTATTATGAATTCTATATAACTGAAGTAGAACTCTTTCTATAATAATTTTGTATACACAAAAAAAGTCATTCAGGATAAAAAACTTCATGTTTTTTGTCCTGTTTTTTTATTTTCATATGCGTCCATTCATATCTAAATAATTTTCTCATACATATGTATAAATAGCAGAAAAGGAATGTGAAGCATATGAACAACGGAGTAAACAAGATTCGTAAATCAATAAATAAAAGAAAATCCTTAAGAAAACTACATACACCTGAGGAAAAACAGATAGACTTAAAACATATTTCTCCATTGCCACAGGATGAAGAGAAACATGGAGGTTATAATATGTACCCTGATGTACCTGTGATGAAAATGGAGAGCAATTCGAACACATCCGGTTTCGTGCTAAAGGGGTTTTTATCGATTGTTCTATTTTTAGGGTCTGCTTTTATTTATCAAACAGAGTCTGAACAATTTTCGTCCATGAAGCGATGGACAAGCGCTGCACTTCAAAATGAATTTCCATTTGCCAAAGCAAACGAATGGTATCAAGAAACATTTGGAAATCCATTCTTTCTTTCACATGATGCAGATGTATCTGTTAGCGAAAATAATACATCACCTGCATTGCCAATAAATGGTAATGTGGAAGAAACTTTTCAAAAAAATGGGACAGGAGTTTTAATAGGATCAGAAAGTACAACAAATGTCGCTGCTTTACAAAAAGGTATCGTTATTTTTGCAGGTAATGATCCAAAAACGAAAAAAACGGTCACTGTTCAACATTCAGATGGAAGTAACACAACGTATGGTTTTTTAAGTTCGATAGATGTCCACCTTTACCAATCTATTCAGGAAAATCAACAAATTGGTGAATTTCAACCTACCGAAAAGAGTCAACATGTTTATTTTGCTATTGAAAAGGACAATCAATATGTTGATCCATTACAGGTGATTCAAGTTGACGATCAATCGTAAATACGTACCACCTATTTATATTCATCCTATCTTATTTATTTTTATTGGAATTTCATTTGTTACAGGTACATTTCTGTCACTCTTCATTATTCTAATGATTGTTTTTATACATGAATTAGGGCATTATTTAATGGCATCTTTCTTTAATTGGCGTATAAAAAAAGTGACACTGTGGGTGTTTGGTGGTGTCATGGAAACAGACGAGCATGCGAGTAGGCCATTATACGAGGAAATACTTGTGACAATTGCAGGACCTGTCCAACACCTTTTTATTTATCTATTTTATTTTATGTTTAAGCAATTTGAAGTGTTTCCGGACTCCATTTTAGCAATGATTCTTTTATATAATACGATGATTCTTGTTTTTAATTTACTTCCTGTTTGGCCTTTGGATGGTGGAAAATTCCTTTTTTTCTGTTTGTCTCATTTTTTACCTTATCGAAAAGCATATGATGGGACAATCCTTTTTTCAATCATTGTCTGCATATTAAGTCTTGTTTTTTTTCTACTATTCAATTTTAATCCTTTTACATTATGTTTATTAATTGGCTTTCTAATGATTGAAAATATTGTAGAATGGAAGCGACGATATTTTGTATTTTTAAGGTTTTTGTTAAATCGATATCATGTAGATTTGGATAGAGTTCGTAAGATAAAGCCAATTGTTGTTTCTTCTGAGGAAAAATTAATCTCCGTACTTCAACTGTTTCAACGTGATACCAAACATTTTATCTACATTATTTTTCCTGGACAAAAGCGTGAGAGACTGGATGAATCAAAATGTCTACAAAGTTATTTTTATGAGAAACAAATTCATAAGACAATTGGAGAACTTGTTAAAAACACTTAGTGATCAATGCAGCTTTTCGTATTTTTTGGCATAGAATTTTGCTACACTTAAAAAAGGTAAAACATATTGACAGATGACTAGTATATATGGTAACATCGAAATGTTCGACGTAGCACCAGTGCTACAACCGCACAGAACAGGTTATGAAAACCAACTATGGTACCTGTATGGCGAGTCTGAGTTTTAGGGAGGTGCAGTTCATGTACGCAATTATTGAAACTGGCGGAAAACAAGTTAAAGTAGAAGAAGGCCAAGTAATCTATGTAGAAAAAGTATCTGCTAATGCAGAAGATACAGTTACTTTTGATAAAGTGCTATTTGTAGGTGGCGATGATGTTGAAATCGGTTCTCCATATGTAGAAGGAGCTACTGTTACAGCTAAAGTTGAAAAACATGGTCGTCAAAAGAAAATTAGAGTATTCAAATATAAAGCGAAGAAAAACTACAAACGCACACAAGGTCATCGTCAACCATATACAAAACTTATAGTTGACAAAATTAATCTATAAGCAATAAAAATAATTCATTAGAGGATTATTTTCAATGATTCATGTAAATATTTATCGGCATCATAAATATATAACAGCATTTGAACTTTCTGGACATGCAGATAGTGGTCCATATGGATATGATTTAGTATGTGCTGCTGTTTCTGCTGTATCATTTGGTTCTGTTAATGCTGTGATGAAGCTATGTCATACTGATCTTGATATCGACCAAGGAGCAGAAGGTGGTTATCTTCGAGTAGAAATACCATCTTCCTTGAATGCCCAAATGAAAGAGAAAGCATCTCTTTTATTGGAGGGAATGGTTATTTCCTTGGAAACGATTGAACGTGATTATGGAAAATTTATCAAGATACATTATAAATGAGGAGGTGCCCGACATGTTACGTTTAGACTTGCAGTTTTTTGCAACGAAAAAGGGTGTTGGTAGTTCACGTAACGGACGTGATTCCAAAGCAAAACGTCTAGGTTCCAAACGTGGGGATGGTCAGTTTGTTACAGGTGGTTCTATTTTATACCGCCAACGCGGAACAAAGATTTACCCTGGTGACAACGTAGGTCGTGGTGGAGATGACACATTGTATGCAAAAGTAGACGGTGTCGTAAAATTTGAACGTTTTGGTCGCGATCGTAAAAAAGTAAGTGTGTACCCAGTTGCCCAAGAAGCTTAATTGAAAAACTCCAACTCGATTATCGGGTTGGAGTTTTTTTGACGGATAAGTATCCTTTATTCCAATTATTTGCTATAATTTTTTGGAGAGGTGGGGATACAGATGAGTAAACAAGATTTTATGGAATTATTACAGTTTAAACGCCATGAATTAATGAACCATTTACAAATGATTCAAGGCTATATTCACTTAGATAAAAAGGATGCCGCACTAGAGAAAGTATCTGCTATTGTTTATGAAGAAAATCAAGAACGGAAATTAATTCATTTAAATATCCCAACATTCACATGGTGGCTCCTCTTATTGCCTTTAAAATATCCCAATCTACGTTTGAAATATGAAATACAATCGCAATCAAAAGAGTTAAGTGATATAGATCGAGTGCTTTATAAATATTGTAAGCAAATCATGGAAACAGCCACAAAACTTTTCAATGAATCACAATCATATGAGATGAAATTACAATTATTAGAAGGAGAGACATCAGAAACCACTACTAATATTGCTTTTTTTGGAGATTTTGGACATCTTAGTAAGAGAGAGTTTCGTGAAAATGATATAACATATAGATTAAATGAAGATAAAGATAAAATGAAAGCAATATTTACTGTTGCTAACAAGAAGGTGTGAACGAAATGTTTGTCGATCAGGTAAGTGTACATGTAAAAGCAGGTGATGGTGGGAACGGTATTGTTGCCTACCGTCGAGAAAAATATGTCCCAATGGGTGGTCCTGCTGGCGGTGATGGTGGTAAGGGTGGAGATGTGATTTTCCAAGTTGATGAAGGCCTAAATACATTAATGGATTTTCGCTATAATCGTCACTTTAAAGCAAAACGTGGAGAAAATGGTATGAATAAGAAAAAGCATGGGAAAAATGCGGAAGACTTAATTGTTTCGGTACCACCAGGAACAATTGTTTATAATGAAGAGACAAACGAAATGATAGCAGATTTAACAGAACATAAAGAACAAGCTATTATCGCAAAAGGGGGGAGAGGTGGTCGTGGTAATGTAAAATTTGCTTCACCTAGAGATCCTGCTCCCAATATTGCTGAAAATGGTGAACCTGGAGAAGAGTTACAAATAAAAGTAGAATTAAAAATCATTGCTGATGTTGGCCTTGTTGGTTTTCCAAGCGTCGGAAAATCAACCTTATTGTCTGTTGTTACTGCAGCAAAGCCGAAAATTGCAGATTATCATTTTACTACGTTATCACCAAACTTAGGAGTAGTTGAAACAAAAGATGGTCGTTCTTTTGTAATGGCAGATTTACCAGGTTTGATTGAGGGAGCGCATGTAGGGACTGGTCTAGGCCATCAATTTTTACGTCATGTGGAAAGAACGAGAATGATTGTACATGTTATCGACATGTCAGGAATAGAAGGTAGAGACCCATATGATGATTATGTCAAGATAAACGAAGAGTTAAAAGCATATGATGAAACACTAGAGAAACGGCCACAAATAGTGGTAGCAAATAAAATGGATGTACCTGAAGCGACACAGAATTTACAACAATTTAAAGAAAAACTCCCTTCAAATACTACTGTTTATCCGATATCAGGAATGACAAGGGAAGGGATCAGTAACTTATTGTTTGCTATTGCTGATAAATTAGACACAATACCAAAACAGAAACTAATTGATGATGATATAAAGGGAAAAGTGGTATATCGTCATGAGGAAAAAGAACCTGCATTTCAAATTTCACGAGATACTGATGGGGCATTTTTACTTACGGGTAAAAAGGTTGAGCGCATGTTTAAAATGACTGACTTTACAAGGGATGAAGCTGTGAGGCGTTTTGCACGCCAACTACGTGGAGTTGGTGTAGATGCTGCATTGCGAAAAAAAGGTGCTGTAGATGGTGATACGGTACGAATACTAGGCTTTGAATTTGAATTTATAGATTAGGCTGTTTTCCAAAGATATTGTTATTGGAAGATTTATATTTTGAAAAATAAACAAAATATGGAATTCCAACAAATATACGAGAACAGCCATAGTAGCTTTTGTTAAATGGGGGATAATTTTGGAAGAAAAAAAAGAAAAGTTTTTCTTAGTACGACATGATGTGTTACCAGAAGCAATGTTAAAGACGATTAAAGTAAAGGAATTATTAGAGAGAGGAAAAGCTAAAACAATATATGAAGCAGTTCAAAAAGTTGATTTATCAAGAAGTGCTTTTTATAAATATAAAGACACGGTTTTTCCATTTCATGCAATGGTTAAAGAAAGAATGCTGACATTGTTTTTTCATTTAGAAGACCGTTCAGGGACATTATCCAATCTACTTAGAATTGTTGCTGATGCAGGTTGTAATATATTAACCATCCACCAAACCATTCCCACTTTAGGAAAAGCAAATGTTACCTTAACACTGGATATATCCCAAATAAATCAAAACATTAATACATTAATTCATGATTTAAAGCAAATGGAATTTATTGAACGTGTTGACATTCTTAGTTCAGAATCTTAAATAACTGAACCAATTCCACCAATTTAAATATGACAAAGGCTAAGATTTTAGATGAAATATGCATCTGAATCTTAGTCTTTTTTTGCTTTAGCAGGCATATTATTAAAGTATTTACAAGTTTAGTTCAACATTTATTAATTCTTTGCATATGTTGATATAGAGAGATTAGCCCATCTTTCATTAGAAAGGAGTTTCGATCAAGTTGAAAATTCATATTGTACAAAAAGGTGATACACTATGGGAAATAGCAAAAATGTATGGGGTCGATTTTGAAGAATTAAAATCATTAAACTCACAATTATCGAGTCCGGATATGATTATGCCCGGTATGAAAATAAAAGTACCAGGTGTTGAAAAAACAGTCAAAAAGGAAACCCCAAAAGAAAAACAAATCAAAAAAGAGACGCAAACCAAAAAAGAAATACAAATAAAACCTACACCACAGCCAAAAGAAACGAAGAAAGAAGAAAAAAAGAAAATACTTCAACCTGCAATGCCAACACCTCCGTTACCGAAAATGCCAGAAATATCTGTACCAAAAATGCCCGAAATTACAATGGATCAGCAGTTACCGGTAATTGAACAGCAGATGAATCAATATACGGTTTTTCCAGAAATAACAATTGATCAAAAAGTAGAGCATCCAAAGCAAGAACAAAAACCAAAAGAAAAGCAAAAGAAAGAAGAAAAAAAGCCAATTCAAGAGCCATCATCATTTGAACAAATGCAGCCAATGCCTCACCCACAACCAATGTATCAGCCAATGTTCCAACCAATGCCATTTTTTCCGGTATGCTGTTGTATGATGCATCCGTGCCACAAGCAAACATATCAAGAAACACATATGAACCCATTGGAGTCACACAAAATGATGCAAATGCCGCACTACGGATATTCAGAGCCCCCAAAAGTAGGAGGGAGTAATGTTCCGTATTTCCCACACGAAATGAAAAATTGCAGTATTCCAAAAGAAGTTCAATACGGTAATGCATACCCATTTGAACCTTCTGGGTACCATCAAGCATGGTGTCCACCTATATATCGAACGATCCATCCAGAGCCAGATGTTTTTGCTCCAGAACCACCAAGTTATTCCTATGAAGGTCATACAACTATATCTAAAGAACAGGAAGAATAAAGGTAAGAAAAGAGACGAAAAACATCTAATCGTCTCTTATTTTTTTGTCTAAAATTGGAGAAATTATGTGTAAGGTTTTTGATAAATGGTTAAATCCTGCTAAAATGAAGATGGTTATTATATCTTTTCAGAGGAGCGGACGAAAATGAAGAAAAAAGTAGACGCTATTATAAAATGGCTTCAAAAACAAGTAGAACAATCTAAAACAAAAGGATTAGTTGTTGGAGTTAGTGGTGGATTGGATTCTGCTGTAATAGCCTTTTTAATTAAAAGAGCATTTCCAGAAAATACAATCAGTGTGATCATGCCAATCAAAAGTAATCCAGTAGATATAGAACATGCAAAAGAAACGAATAAAACATGTGGAATAAAAGAATTGACAATTGATTTAACAGAAATTCATGAACAAATGTTTAATCAAATTAAACAGCAAATAGCAGTGGATTTTAATGAGGATAATGCTCGTTTAGCTGATGCAAACCTACGAGCTAGATTGCGAATGAGCACTTTATATACTGTTGCAACCAATTATAATTATTTAGTCGTTGGGACAGATAATGCTGCCGAATGGTATACAGGCTATTTCACGAAATATGGTGACGGTGGTGTAGACCTCTTACCAATTGTTGACTTAACAAAAGAAGAAGTAAGAGAGATGGCTACATATCTAGGGGTACCAAAAGCAGTAATCGACAAAGAGCCAAGTGCTGATCTTTGGGAAGGTCAAACTGACGAAAAAGAGATGGGAACAACATATGAAAGGATAGACGCATTTTTAAGAGGAGAAACAATTCCCGAAAAAGATCGTAATCTCATTGAGAAAATGCATGTAAGAACGGAACATAAGCGAAGTATTCCGACCCAGTTTCATTTTAACGAATAATTCCATGTGTAAAATTACCTCCGTTTAACCAAACTAATAGACAAAGGAGGTAATTTTATGCGTATTAAACCCATTTTAATAGTTGTTTTATGTTTTGGTTGCATCGCTTGTTCTCCTGATAAAGATCCAAAAGTAAATAATGAAACAAATCATTCCCAACCAATGCATTATGAAACAAAAAATGAAGAGAAAAACCGACATGGAGTTCGTGAAAAGTCAATTGGAGAGCAAGGTGGTTATCCTCAATCAAAACAGCAAGAACAAAATAGGGGGAAAGAAGAAGGTCCTTATACCGATTTATTTACGAATGATGAATCCATTAAAATTGAAGAACACTTAAAGGGCATGAAGGAAATAAAACAGGCTCAAGTGGCTTCATCAGATGAACGAGTTGTCGTAGGAGTTATTTTAAGTAATCGTTTTGAGGCGCAATCTGATATCGCCGAACAAATTAAAACATCAGTAAAAGAAATGGCACCTGATAAAACAGTTGTTGTATACACGGATGATATCCATTGGGACCGAATGAGAAATCTCCAATCACGAATAAAACAAATAAATATACAGGACGAACCGAATTTATTAGAGAAATGGTTTGAATAACGGATATAGAATGTGTTGCAGCTTTATCGCAGATGACTGGCTGTAAAACCTCCACTTCAAGAATTTGAGATATTCAAGAATGATAAGTGGAGTACCAACAGCCAGTAAAGGCCCGATTCGTTCAACTAACAATCGGTGGGAGACTCCCACTGATTGAAGTTTCACTTTATCTTGTGTTATTCTTTTGATATATTTATTAGGGTACAAATACAAATTCAACAGCATATATTTACATTTGGATATATGTTTTGGAGCAATACAAGTCAATCAGCAGTGGATTGAAGGAGGAGAAACAGAATGGCTGGCCATTCAAAATGGAATAATATAAAAAGACGTAAAGGTGCACAGGATGCAAAAAAAGGGAAAATTTTCATGCGACATGCTAAAGATATTTATGTTGCTGCAAAACAAGGTGGAGGAGACCTTGATATGAATCCAACGCTCCGTACAGCGGTGGATAAAGCAAGAGCAGATAATATGCCGAATGATAATATTGAACGGGCCATTAAGAAGGCAACAGGGACATTAGATGGTGTCAGTTATGAAGAAGTGACATATGAAGGTTATGGACCTGGTGGGGTAGCTGTAATAGTCCATACTTTAACTGATAACCGAAACCGTACTGCACCAGAAATTCGTCATGCATTTAGTAAAAATGGTGGGAATTTAGGAGAATCTGGCAGTGTTTCCTTTATGTTTGACCGAAAGGGATATATTTTAATTCTAAATCAAGACGGAGAAATAGATGAGGATGAGCTATCTCTGGAAGCGATTGAAGCAGGGGCAGAAGATATTTTAGTGCAGTCAGATGCATTTGAAATTTTTACAATGCCTAATAATTTTGAAGCTGCTAAGGCTCATTTGACTGAAAGTGGATATAAACTAGAACGTTCTGAAATAACTCTTTTTCCACAAACATACACAACCCTGACAGCTAGCGACCAAGAAAAAATGAATGCATTAATCGATATGCTAGAAGAAAGTGAAGATGTTCAGGACATCCATCATAATATGGAAACAGATGATTAATGAAAAACTTCCATTCGAAATGAGTGGAAGTTTTTCATTCTTTCATGTATTGCCAGTATGTTTGTTATGATAGAATAGGGAAAGGATTGAAACAAGGAGTAGATAAGATGATTGCATATATAAGCGGGGAATTAAAATATATACAAGACGAATCTATTATCATTGAAGTTGGAGGAATTGGATATGAAGTCATTTGTCCGAATCCATTTGCATTTCAAACTCAATTAAATGAAAAAATAAAAGTATATACATATCAACATATCCGTGAAGATGCACAAATATTATACGGATTTAAAAATCAAGATGAAAAATACTTATTTATAAAATTAATTTCTGTATCTGGAATCGGTCCAAAGGGTGCAATTGGTATTATGTCCAATATAAATATTGAGGAATTTGTGACAGCTATTGAACAAGAAGATGCTAAGTATTTAACAAATTTTCCTGGTGTAGGGAAGAAAACATCAAGACAAATTATTTTGGATTTAAAAGGAAAACTCACTTCTTTATTCTCATTATCAACAAATGATGCGAAAACAACAGCAAAAGATATAATAGGCGCTACAGATGGTTACAATGAAGCAAAAGAAGCATTAAAAGCATTAGGATATACCGAGAAGGAAATTAAACAAGTTTTTGCAATTGTACAGAAAGAAGATGTACATGATACAGATATGATTATTCGGAAATCACTTGCACTATTCGCCAAAAACAATTAGGGAGTGATACTCAATGGAGGAAAGAATGGTTGATGGAAATGTACAAGCTGAAGATTCCTCGGTAGAACTGAGTCTTCGCCCTACGACTTTAAATCAATATATTGGCCAACAGAAAGTAAAGGAAAATTTGCGCATCTTTATTCAAGCAGCTAAAATGCGAAATGAACCGTTAGACCATGTGCTATTATACGGCCCACCAGGACTAGGGAAAACGACACTCGCAACAATCATTGCGAATGAAATGGGGGTAGAGTTTCGTTCAACATCTGGTCCAGCTATAGAACGTGCTGGTGATTTAGCTGCCATTCTATCTTCTTTAGAACCTGGGGATGTTTTATTTATTGATGAAATCCATCGTCTACCACGATCTGTAGAAGAAATTTTATATCCAGCAATGGAAGACTTCTTTTTAGATATTGTGATTGGAACAGGGCCAAGTGCAAGATCAGTTCGTATTGACCTTCCACCATTTACATTAGTTGGTGCAACAACAAGAGCAGGACTTTTATCAGCTCCATTAAGAGATCGTTTCGGTATCTTAAGTCGCCTGGAGTTTTATGATAAACAAGCACTTTGTGCAATTGTAGAGCGGACTGCAGAAATATTTGATATGCTTATTCAAGAAAATGCAGCATTAGAAGTTGCGAAGAGGTCACGCGGGACACCACGTATTGCCAATCGTTTATTAAAAAGGATTCGGGATATTTCCCAAGTGAGAGGGGAAAGGGAAATTAGTCTAGAGGTAACGAATTTAGCATTACAGATGTTGCAAGTGGACCAAGAAGGGTTAGATCATATTGACCATAAACTATTAAAAGGAATTATGGAGGATTTTCAAGGTGGACCTGTTGGATTAGATACAATTGCAGCAACAATCGGGGAAGAACCTGAAACAATAGAGGAAGTTTACGAACCATACTTATTACAAATGGGCTTCATACAGCGTACACCACGAGGTAGAGTGATAACGAAGAAAACTTATAGACATTTTGGCATAAAAATGGATGAGGAAAAATGAATATGGGTAAAATGTTTATCATCATCGGGATTGTGTTTTTGATTATTGGGATTCTATGGACGTTTATCGGAAAGCTCCCTGGTGACTTTACATTTAAAAAGGGTAATGTTACAATCCATTTTCCAATGATGACATCGATTGTTGTTAGTATCATTTTATCATTTATACTGTATATTATTAGTAGATTTCGGTAAATAGACAAAGGTACGAAGGAGAACTTTCATGAATGTAAATGAATTTGATTTTAATTTACCAGAAGAATTAATAGCCCAAACGCCATTAAGAGAGCGTACAGCTTCTCGTTTGTTGGTTTTAAATAAACAGACAAGAAGAATCGAACATAAGTATTTTTATAATATTAAAAAATATTTAAAAAAGGGTGATTGTCTCGTTTTAAATGATACGAGGGTATTACCTGCAAGGCTTTACGGGATGAAGGAGGACACAGGAGGTAAGATAGAGGTTCTCCTTTTACATCAGTCAGAGAATGATACATGGGAAACACTTGTGAAACCAGCTAGAAAAGTAAAGCTTGGTACTATTATTTCTTTTGGAAATGGAAAATTAAAAGCCATTTGTACGAAAACAGAAGAACACGGTGGTAGGGAATTGAAATTTATTTATAATGGTGTGTTTTATGAAATATTAGATGAACTTGGCGAAATGCCATTACCACCATATATAAAGGAACAATTGCCTGAAAAAGAACGCTATCAAACAGTTTTTGCTAGAGAAAAGGGGTCTGCAGCTGCTCCAACAGCAGGACTTCATTTTACAACAGAATTATTAGAAGAAATAAAGGAACTCGGTGTAGAGATTGCGTATATTACCTTACATGTAGGCTTAGGTACATTTCGACCAGTGAGTGTAGAAGATATCGAGAATCATCAAATGCATTCTGAGTTTTACAGAATGTCAAAAACTACAGCAGACACTTTAAATCGCGTGAAAGCAAATGGTGGAAAAATTATTTCAGTAGGAACAACATCAACAAGAACATTAGAAACCATTGCAAGAGATCATCAGGCGTTTAAAGAAACATCTGGTTGGACAGATATTTTTATTTATCCACCGTATGAGTTTAAAGCAATTGATGGATTAATTACCAATTTTCATCTACCTAAATCAACCTTAATTATGTTGGTTAGCGCATTAGCTGGAAAGAATGCAGTTCTTCATGCTTATGAACAAGCTGTTCAAAAGAAATATCGTTTTTTCAGCTTTGGAGACGCGATGTTAATTATCTAGGAGGAAAGACATAATCATGGGACCAATTAAATATGAATTAATTAAGACATGTAAGCAAACAGGTGCGCGTCTTGGACGTGTAACAACACCACATGGATCTTTTGAAACCCCTATATTTATGCCTGTTGGTACATTGGCGACTGTTAAAACGATGAGTCCAGAAGATTTACATTCTATGAATGCTCATATCATTTTATCGAATACGTATCATTTATGGCTCCGCCCAGGGGAAGATATTATTGATGAAGCAGGAGGCCTACACTCATTCATGAATTGGGACGGGTCTATTTTAACAGATTCCGGTGGTTTTCAAGTTTTCAGTCTAAGCGATATGCGAGAAATTGAAGAAGAAGGGGTTCACTTTCGTAATCATTTAAATGGTGAAAAACTATTTCTTTCACCAGAAAAAGCAATGCAGATTCAAAATAAACTTGGTTCAGACATTATGATGGCTTTTGATGAATGTCCACCATACCCGGCTTCTTACGATTATATGAAGAAATCTGTGGAAAGGACATCACGCTGGGCGGAGAGGTGTCTTAAGGCACATCAACGACAAGATGTTCAGGGCTTGTTTGGAATCGTCCAGGGTGGAGAGTATGAAGAATTACGGAAACAAAGTGCGAAGGATTTAATTTCACTTGATTTTCCAGGATATGCAATTGGTGGTCTATCTGTAGGAGAACCAATAGATGTGATGAATCGAGTATTGGAGTTCACAACACCTCTCTTACCAGCAAATAAAGCCCGCTACTTAATGGGAGTTGGATCACCAGGATCACTCATTGATGGTAGTATTCGTGGAATAGATATGTTTGATTGTGTATTACCAACAAGAATTGCTCGAAATGGGACATGTATGACTTCAACTGGACGGCTTGTCGTTCGAAATGCAAAATATGCGCGTGATTTTCGTCCAATAGATGAAAACTGTGATTGTCATGTATGTAAAAACTATTCACGAGCATACATTCGTCATTTGGTAAAATGTAATGAAACATTTGGATTTCGACTTACCTCTTATCATAACTTGTATTTTCTGTTAAACTTAATGAAGCAGGTTCGAGAAGCTATAAAAAATGATCGTTTAGGCGACTTTAAAGAAGCATTCTTTGAACAATATGGTTTAAATAAACCAAATGCCAAGAACTTCTAAATAAAGGAGGCGAGAATATGGAAGCGTTAGGACCACTTATACCGATTATTTTAATGTTTGTTATCTTTTACTTTCTTTTAATTCGACCACAACAAAAAAGACAAAAGCAAGTTAGAGAGATGCAATCGAATTTAGAAAAAGGGAATAAAATTGTAACCATTGGTGGACTACATGGTGTCATTCATGCGATGGATGAAGATACAATTGTTATTCAAGCAAATGACGGTTCAAAACTTACATATGACCGTGGTGCGGTTCGAGAAGTAGTTCAAGACGATTAACAAAGAAGGGTGTCAAATAGACCCCCTTCTTTTTTTAGAGAACTTTTTAAATGGGTAATATTATCGGAAGACTTATCATTGAAAAAGCAAATAATTTCAACTGTGTTGTATGAGTAACAAATCATACGGAAGCAGCCTTATTTATTCTTGTTGCCCAACGACCATGTTTACTCCAATAACACCACCAAAAATTGCTGCAAAAATATATCCTAAATGAGAAAGTAATTGTTCCATTGAAAATCCTGATTTATTACCTAAATATTGAATAAGAAAAATAAAAATTGTAAATCCAATACCAGTTAATCCACCAATAATCCAACCTTTTGCTTTTCCTTTTACACCAGCAACTAGTCCACCAAAAAAGAATGCAAATAATCCAATGACTAAAGTTACCCAAGAAAGGGTTGGTTCATTAAAAGTTGTAAAACGAAGTAATAATGCAAGAATTGTACTAGAAATAAGAATAATACTTAAAATGATAATCCAACCATATAACAAACCACTTAATTGTTGTCGCAATTCAAATCCCCCCTAATTGATTGTCCATTAATATTAATATATTCTTTGCTTAGTAAAAAAGAAGTATTTAATGAAACCATTTTTGTAACAGGGGAATTTGTTTTAATTCCTCTTTTGTAATGAATTTCAAAATAAATAAAAACAAAATATAGATCATGCAAAGGAAAACAAGCTGTAATAAAAATAGAACAATATTAGCCGATAGGTTGAGAGAATAAATGATGTTTCCAGCTCCCCAAGTTAATGCCATTAGAGCAGCCATTTTAACAATGTCTTTTAGTGGAATCATAAATTGAATTAACTTTCTTAATGTAATTAGGTGTAGAAGAGTAACAAGTACTACTCCAACACACATTGCAATTGCAACACCCATAATTCCAAAGTTTTGATTCGAAGCAAGTGTAAACAGGACAATTATTTTAATTACATTCCCAAATAAACTATTCCACATTGCTGGTTTTGCATAGTCTAATGCTTGTAATGCTGCTTGTAATGGAGACTGAATGTAGAGTAAAATGAAAAAAGGAGCCATTAAAATAATAAATTTACTTGAATTTGCTGTTCCGTAAAAATATGTTAAAATTTCGCTAGCAAAAATGCTTAATACAATTGTTGCTATTGCACCAGAAGCAAAAGAAATACGAACTGCTTGATGGATACGGTAATGGATAAGTGTATGATTATTTCTTGCCTCTGCTTCTGAAATGGAAGGAACTAAAGCAACCGAAAGTGAATTTGTAATAAATGTCGGCAAAAATAACAAAGGAAGAACATAGCCAGTTAATTCCCCATATTGTTTTGTAGCTAAAACAGTAGAGATTCCAGCAATTGCTAAGCTTTGCGATACAATGATGGGCTCTAAGAAATGAAAAACAGATCCAATCATACGACTTCCAGTACTAGGTAAAGCAATCGAAAATAACTCGCGGAGCACATGGCGGCTTGATTTTAAAGCGGGAAAAAAGTTCCATCTAATTTTTATCGTTTTTTTCTGCTTGAATTGGTAAATCATGTATAATAAAGAAGCAAGCTCACCTAATATAACACTGAACATTGCACCAGCAGCTGCAAATTCAATACCATACGGTAAGAGGAGGTTGACAAAGAAAGCAACAAAGGAAATCCGAACAATTTGTTCGATAACCATTGCAACGCTTTGAGGTTTCATGTTTTGTTTACCTTGAAAATAACCTCTTAGTACAGCTGAAATCGCAACAATTGGTACGATTGGACTGATTGCCATCATTGGATACAATGTTCGTTCATCTGTTAATAATGTCGTTGCAATAAATGGTAAACCAGAAACCATTAGAACGGTAAAAACAATACTTGATATGGATGTAATAACTAAAGAAACGACTAAAATTTGCTTTGTTTTCGTGCGATCTTGCCTCGCCTCAGCTTCAGCAACACGTTTGGAAATGGCAACTGGAAGTCCCATCTGTGTTATCGTAATCACTAAAAACAGGGTAGGAAGAGCCATCATAAAGAGTCCGACTCCTTCTTCTCCCATAAGACGGGCAACGACTAGTCGATTAATAAATCCTAAGAAACGAGTAATCATACCGGCTAAAATAAGAATAAGGGTACCTTGCAGAAAAGTTTGTTTAGACAACTTGGCCAACCTGCCTTCTCAAAAAATAAGTTTTCATATACAATGATATATATGCTATAAAGATGGCCAAGCATGACAAGAATACATATTTTATTGGAATAATTGGGGGGAATGCTTTGGAGATGCAAAAACATGTACAAGCATGGGAACAAGAAATTCAACCTGTATTAAAAAGTAAGCTACATGAATTTAAATTATTAGGTTATCCGAATATTTCCCAGAAAGATATTTGGAATTGCTTAGTTGAAAAAGTATGGAAAGGAAACCCCAAGAAACGCCTGCATGAGATAGTAAGTGATATTTTTCATCTAAGTCTAAATACATATATGAATTATGAAACAATTAATGCTTATCAAACAGACGACCTAATGGCTTCCATTAGAGCATTAACTAATGAAGACAAGGATGATAATTGATTTAAAATACAGCGTGTTTTTCTTGAATAAGGAGGAAGTAATCGAATGAAAAATAGAGGCAGACTGATTGCCTTTTTTCTAATCGTTATTCTGATTGGAGTGACGGTTGGTACACAAACAAAAGGTATTGTAAAAGATATTAATCTTGGTTTAGACCTTCAAGGCGGTTTTGAAATATTATATGAAGTGGAGCCTGTAGATGAAGGTCAAGAGGTAACACGCACACTTTTAGAGGGAACGGTGCGAACTCTTAATGATCGTGTAAACCGACTTGGGATTAGTGAATCGGTTATTGACATCGAAGGAGAGGATCGAATACGGGTTCAGTTGGCTGGTGTAAAAGATCAACAACAAGCACGTGATATGCTTCAAACATCTGCACGTCTGTCTTTCCGTGATGTCAATGATAAGAAATTATTAGATGGTTCAGATGTAAAAGAAGGAAGTGCAAAGCAAGATTTCCACCCAGATACCAATCAACCAATTGTTACATTGAAGTTAAAAGATGCTTCTAAATTTGCAGATGTTACAACAAAAATTAAAAATATGGGAGCACCTGATAATTTATTAGTCATTTGGATGGATTATGAGAAAGGCGACTCTTTTGAAGCAGAAGTCAAAAAAGAAGATCATAAATATGTTTCTGCTCCATCTGTAAAAGAAACATTGAATACGACAGATGTTATGATTGAAGGAAACTTTACTATCGATGAAGCTAAATACTTGGCAGATATTATTAATTCAGGTTCATTACCTGCTAATATGGAGGAACTGTATTCCACATCAGTTGGTGCTCAATTTGGGGAACAAGCACTAAATAAAACTGTTTTTGCAGGAATTGTTGGAATCGGGCTTATATTTCTGTTTATGATTTTTGTCTACCGTTTCCAAGGATTGATTGCATCGATTAATCTAGTGCTTTATATTTTCCTTATTTTATTAGTATTTAAATTAATGAATGGGGTTCTAACCCTACCTGGAATTGCGGCCCTTATTTTAGGGGTTGGTATGGCAGTAGATGCTAATGTCATCACCTTTGAACGAATAAAAGAGGAAATACGTTCCGGAAAATCGTTGTTATCGTCTTTTAAAGCAGGAACGAAAAATTCTTTAACAACAATTTTGGATGCTAATATTACAACCATCCTTGCTGCAGGAATCTTGTTTATTTTTGGAACAAGTTCTGTTAAAGGATTTGCGACAATGCTTATTGTAAGTATTTTAGTTAGTTTTTTAACAGCAGTATATGGTACAAGACTTTTATTACAATTATGGATTCGCATGCCTTTCTTAAAGAAACGACCAGGATGGTTTGGTGTTAAAAAAGAGGAAATCCGTAATATTGCTGAAAAAGAGGAGAAGGAAGCAACATTTATGAACCGAAAAATAAATGTTGTTCAACATAGAAAGAAATTCTTTACCGCTTCTCTTACAATGGTTGTGATAGGAATTCTATCATTGGCAATATTCCAATTAAATCCAGGAATTGATTTTACAGCTGGTTCACGAGTTGAAATCATGGGAGAAACTAGTCTACAAGTAGAAAAAGTGGAAAAAGAATTCGAAACGCTTGATATTGAAGCGAAATCCATTGTTCTATCAGGAGACGAAAAGGAAATTGCTGTTGCCCGTTTTGATACCGTGTTATCTGATACAAAAATTAAAGAAGTAAAGCAACATTTTATGGATAAACATGATATCGAACCAAATGTTAGTGTGGTATCACCAATTGTAGGGGAAGAATTAGTTAAAAACGCTTTATATGCTATAGGAATTGCTACAATCGGAATGATTATCTACGTCACCATTCGCTTTGAAATTTATTTTGCAATTACTGCTATAATTGCTTTACTACATGATGCATTATTTATCCTAGTGTTCTTTAGTATAACGCGGCTGGAATTTGATATCACAATCGTTGCTGCAATATTAACGATTGTTGGATACTCGATTAACGATACAATTGTTACATTTGACCGAATTCGGGAAAACTTAAGGAAAGAAGGACGGGTTCGTTCTGCAAAAGAGCTAGCACGAATTATAAATAATAGTTTGTTACAAACATTTACAAGAAGTATTAATACATCTGTAACAACACTTTTAGCGGTTCTATCATTCCTAATTCTTGGTGCGCCATCCATTGCACCATTTGCACTTGCTTTATCTATAGGTTTAGTAATGGGGACATATTCCTCCCTATTCCTTGCTTCACAGCTATGGCTACTATGGCGTGGAAAAAATATTAAGGAAAAACCAGTTGACTTTACGAAAAAGAAACGTGTGGAAGGTCCACAGGTATAAAACGAGTATGTTAAATAAGAATCCATATTCATCAAGAATATGGATTCTTTTTGAATTTAAAATAATCAGAAGGCACTCTGTTAAAAATGTGATGGTATTCTCCCCCATTTTCTTGGTTATTCCTGGCCTAGGTCAGGGATTTTCTAATTGCTCCATCTAAAACCGTTCTGTATAATAGATGGGTCAGGGGTGAATATATGTTAAAAAATAAATCCGCTTGGAAATTTACAAATATGGAAAATCAGATAGAAACAAATTGGGAAAATGAAACAAATTTGTCCCCTGTGCTAAAACGATTGCTCGTTCAACGTGGCATAACAGAAGAAGAACAAGTGAAAGAATTTCTTTCACCACAAATAAAAAGATTACATGACCCGGGGAATTTCTCAAGCATACAAAAAGCAAAGAAGAGAATTGACGAAGCACTACAAGCTAATGAAAAGATATTAGTTTATGGAGATTATGATGCCGATGGGGTGAGTTCCACCGCATTACTAATAACGGCATTACAGGAATTAGGGGCAAATTGTGATTATTATATTCCCAATCGCTTTACAGAAGGGTATGGTCCAAATGAGACTGCTTTTCGTAAAGCAAAAGATAACGGAGTCCGTGTCATTATCACAGTTGATAATGGGGTTGCCGCTCTACACGAAGCAAAAGTTGCAAAGGAATTGGGGATAGATCTCATTATTACAGACCATCATGAAGCCCAGGGTGAATTACCTGATGCTTACGCATTGATTCATCCAAAATGTTCCCCAGATTATCCATTTGATGAACTAGCAGGTGTAGGAGTAGCTTTTAAACTTGCTCAATATTTATTAGGGTATTTTCCTGAGCATTTATTGGATTTTGTAGCGATAGGAACCATTGCAGATCTTGTACCACTTGTTGATGAGAATCGTATCCTAGCGTTTTACGGATTGAAGCAATTATCAACAACAACGAAAAAAGGCTTGGTTGCATTAAAAAAACAATGCCATATAGATGGAGAAGTAACAGAAGAAGATGTCGGTTTTAGAATTGGCCCCAGAATCAATGCAGTGGGTCGTTTACAGAATGCTACGATGGCTGTAAGGTTATTACTTTCAAAAGATGTAGAGGAAGCCGAGCAATTAGCTACTACTATTCAAGAAATAAATGAAAGACGTCAACAAATTGTTTCAGACATTGTAGAAGAAGCAGAACAACTGGTAGATCCAAATGACACACATAGTGCGATTGTTGTTGCAAAACAAGGTTGGAATGAAGGTGTGTTAGGAATTGTTGCATCACGATTAGTAAAAACATATGATAGACCAGCAATTGTCTTATCAATCAATGAAGATAAGACAATTGCAAAAGGTTCTGCTAGAAGTATTCCAACATTTGATTTATTCCAACAATGTATGAAATTAAAACATCTTTTCACCAATTTTGGTGGTCATTCACAAGCAGCAGGAATGACCTTGCCGATTGAAAATGTGGACGTTTTTCGTTCTGAATTAAATCAATTGATTCAATCCGAACTAACAGAAGCAGATTTCAAACAAATTATCCAGGTGAATGGGACATTAGAAATTACGGAAATTGATGAAGTACTCATTACTGAAATCAATAAAATGGCACCATTTGGAATGGGGAATCCAAAGCCTATTTTCCGCATTCATGCTATCCCTGACAATGCTAGACAAATAGGACATTTGAAAAATCACTTAAAACTAGCATTTAACGAAGAAAATGCATCTGTAGAGGCAATTGGTTTTCAGATGGGGAATTTGTATCCTTATGTAACACCAAATACAGCAGTGTCTATTGTTGGAGAATTAGGGATTAATGAATGGAATGGTTTTAAAAAGCCACAAATGGTTATGCAAGACATGCAAATTGAAACAAGACAAGTTTTTGATTATCGTGGAAAAAGTGAAATAGATATTTCTTTCTTTATGGAACAAAATCAGCATAATGTTGTCCTTTTAAATGAGGAAAATAATACCAAGTACTCTATTCCTAAAGATGCGACAATACTGCATTATACAAGTAGTCTAGAATTTATGGAACAAGTAGATGCTTTATATATTTACGATTTACCACCACAACTAACGAAATTAAAAGATATTGTTGAGTGGATGGAACCAAAGAATATTTATGCATGTTTCCAAGTCGAAAACAGTGCCTATATGACTGCTATACCATCAAGGGAAGATTTTAAATGGTTATATATGTTGTTATTGAAACGAAAAGAAATTAATCTCAAAAATGAACTAAGTCAAATTATAAGAATGAAACAATGGTCAAAAGAAAAGGTATTATGGATGTCAAAGGTGTTTTTTGAATTAGAATTTGTTAAGATAGATGGTGGAGTAATTCAAATTAACCCATCACCAAAAAAACAAGATTTACAATCATCAAAGACATATCAACAACAAATCGAACGTGCAAAAATAGAAAAAATGTTATATTATTCAACATATGATCAATTAAAGAAGTGGTTTGCCAAGTGTCTGCCAGGTATGGATATGTCTAAGGAGGAAGCCAGTTATGGATTATAAAGAACATATTAAAATTGTACAAGATTGGCCAAAAGAAGGAGTTGAATTTAAAGATATTACCCCTTTAATGGCTGATGGTAAAGTATTTAAAGCAGCAATTGATGAAATTATAGAATATGCAAAAGAAAAAAAGGCTGACATTATTGTTGGACCTGAAGCAAGAGGATTTATTATTGGTTGCCCCGTATCCTATGCCTTAGAAGTAGGCTTTGCACCGGTTCGAAAAGAAGGTAAATTACCACGAGACGTTATTAAGGTATCGTATGGTTTGGAGTATGGTGAAAATGTACTAACCCTTCATAAAGATGCGATTAAACCTGGACAACGAGTACTTATTACAGATGACTTACTTGCAACAGGTGGAACCATTGAAGCAACAATAAAATTAGTCGAAAAGCTAGGTGGAATTGTTGTTGGATGTGCTTTTCTAATAGATTTAGCATACTTAAATGGAATGGAAAAACTAAAAGACTATGATGTATTAACATTAATGAAATATGAATAATAATTGGAAATAGGTCTGGCGCCATGATTTTTTAACGTCAGGCCTCTTATTTTAATGTTTGGATTTTTTTAGAAATTTGTTGTTATAGTAGGTTTTTTCATTGGAATAATGACTGAAATCACATTAACTAGTAAACACACGAAAAAAGCCATATGTTTTAACATGAAATACTTTACTTTTTACTTGAAATTTTCGATACTATTAGAAAGAAGTGTATTCTCTACGACTGATTAAATAAAGGTGATTAATAAATGACAAAGAATAATGAAATAACAATTGACAGTATAATCGAACAAGCGGGAAAATACTTAACAGAAGATGATATAACTTTTATTTGGCATGCCTATAACTTTGCAGAAATATCCCATGAAGGACAGTTTCGGAAGTCTGGTGAAAAATATATAACACATCCTGTTCAGGTAGCCGGTATACTTGTTGAATTAAAAATGGACCCTGCAACAATTGCCGGTGGCTTTTTACATGATGTTGTAGAGGATACGAATGTAACGTTAGAACAATTAAGTGAAGAATTCAATGAAGAAGTTGCCATGCTTGTAGATGGGGTGACCAAACTCGGAAAGATAAAATATAAATCAAAAGAAGCCCTTCAAGCAGAAAATCATCGGAAGATGTTTGTGGCGATGGCAAAAGACATGCGCGTTATATTAATAAAATTAGCAGATCGTTTGCATAATATGCGCACATTAAAACATATGCCACCACATAAACAAAGACGCATATCAAATGAGACATTGGAAATTTTCGCACCATTAGCACATCGGCTAGGAATCTCTACAATCAAATGGGAATTAGAAGATACATCATTACGTTATTTAAACCCACAACAATATTACCGTATTGTACATTTAATGAAGCAAAAACGTGCAGAACGTGAATCATATATAGAAGATGTCATCAAAGAAATTCATCACCAGTTAAAAGATGTAAGGATTATCGCAGATATTTCCGGTCGGCCAAAACACATTTATAGTATTTATCGTAAAATGACAAAACAACATAAACAATTTAATGAGATTTATGATTTATTGGCTGTTCGTGTACTTGTAGACAGCATAAAAGATTGTTATGCGGTTTTAGGCATTATTCACACGTGTTGGAAGCCAATGCCTGGCCGTTTTAAAGACTATATTGCCATGCCTAAGCCGAATTTATATCAGTCTCTGCATACAACGGTTATCGGACCACAAGGTGATCCATTAGAGGTACAAATTCGGACAAAAGAGATGCATGAAATTGCTGAATATGGGATTGCCGCACATTGGGCATATAAAGAAGGAAAACAGGCTAAAAATGGCCCTACTTTCGAAAAGAAATTAGCATGGTTCAGAGAAATATTAGAATGGCAAAATGAAACACATGATGCGGAAGAGTTCATGGAATCCTTAAAAGTCGATTTATTCTCAGATATGGTATATGTTTTTACGCCTAAGGGAGATGTGATTGAATTACCATCTGGTTCTGTGCCAATTGACTTTGCGTATCGTATTCATACGGAAATTGGAAATCAAACAATTGGGGCAAAAATAAACAGTAAAATGGAACCCCTCGATTATAAATTAAAAACAGGGGATATTGTAGAAGTTTTGACATCAAAGCATTCTTATGGACCATCACATGATTGGCTTCATATTACACAGACATCACAAGCGAAAAATAGGATAAGACAATTTTTCAAAAAGCAGCGCAAAGAAGAGAATATTATAAAAGGGAAAGAGATGGTCGAAAAAGAAATTCGGGCATTAGGTTTTAATCCGAAAGATATTATCATTCCCGAGAACTTAGACCGTATTTTTAGAAAGTATAATTTTACAAGTGAAGACGACATGTATGCTGCTGTTGGCTATCAAGGAATAACTGCATCCTTAGTTGCTACACGTTTAACTGAAAAAGAACGTGCGACACAACAGAAAGAACAAAAGCTTGAACAGCAATTAGAGGATAAGAAACAGGAAGTAGACAAGAAACGGAATCATGATTCAGGAGTTATTGTAGAGAATGTAGATAATTTGCTAGTTCGTCTATCTAAATGTTGTAATCCAGTTCCTGGGGACCAAATTGTTGGTTATATTACAAAAGGTCGAGGAATTTCTGTACACAGAGTTAATTGTACAAATATCCAGTCAGATGAAGCGCAAACTCGGTTATTACCCGTCCAATGGGAGTCATACCAAGATAAAAAACAATACCATGTTGATCTTGAAATAAATGGTTTCGATAGAAAAGGTCTTCTAAATGAAGTGTTACAAGTAATCAATGAAACAAATACAAGTATCACACATGTAAATGGCAAAACAGACCGTGATAAAATTGCTATGGTTCAGTTGACTATTTTAATTCATAACAAAAGCCATTTGCATAAAATTGTCCGTCAAATTAAACAAATCAAAGATGTATACACTGTATCACGCGTACTACATTAATGAAGTATAGAGGAGGCAATTAAAATGAGAGCTGTTATTCAAAGAGCTAATCATGCTAGTGTTACGGTTTCAAATGAAGTCATTGGTAAGGTCGATGAAGGCCTTGTCATACTTCTAGGTGTAACACATGATGATTCTATGCAAGATGTTGAATATCTTGTACAGAAAATTGCTAATTTGCGTATTTTTGAAGATGAAGAAGGCAAGATGAATCTATCAATAAAAGATATTAATGGTAGTGTGTTATCCATTTCACAGTTCACTTTATATGCAGATACAAGAAAAGGAAGAAGGCCAAGTTTTGTAAAAGCTGCAAAGCCAGACTATGCTAATGAGTTATATGAGAAATTTAACCAATTGCTGAAAGACGAAGGTTTACATGTAGAAACCGGGCAATTTGGCGCAATGATGGATGTTCGTTTTACAAATGTTGGACCTGTAACCATTATTATTGATAGTAATGATAAATAATATACTACACATTCCATGATTTTTGTCGTTCATAAAAATATGAAAATAGGGCCATGCTATGTATATCTTTATAAGGAGGAAATACAAATGCATGTACCCTATAAGAAAAAGGAAATACACCAATCAAAAGATTTATATGGAATAGATTTTCACCGATTTTTAGAACTACAAAGCATATTAAACCATATGGAAATTGCACAAGAATTGGGAATTACATTAGGAGAAGTACATTTATTAAAGAAAAAAATAGAACGTACTTGACATAAAAGATGTCACATACTAATATAGTATCTATTCATAATCAATTATTTTAGGACGTTATAAATAAAAACTAATGATGGATCAAGTAATTGGTAATAATCTGGTCAGAGAAAAAATGCCAAAGGCTGAAAGCATTTTACATGATGTACCAATGAAGGACACTCCGGAAGTGCTGTATCGAACGTTGATTAGATATAGCCGTTCACAGGCGTTAACTGTGTGAAGTGGATGCATATTTGTGTCAACAAGGGTGGCAACGCGGGAATACTCTCGTCCCTAATTATAGGGATAGAGGGTTTTTTTATGTTTAAAATGAAAAATATTAACATGTTTTGTTAAAGAATATGGAGGGGAAATTTATGAAGATAAAAGCACCAAGAGGAACGATGGACATACTTCCTGAACAAGCAAAAAAATGGCAATATATCGAAAAACAATTTAAGTCAATTTGCCAACGATATAATTATAAAGAAATTCGAACACCTTTATTTGAACATACAGAACTATTTCAACGAAGTGTAGGGGACACAACAGATATTGTTCAAAAAGAAATGTATGAATTTAAAGATCGAGGTGGAAGGAGTATAACTCTTCGTCCAGAAGGTACGGCTCCTGTTGCTCGTGCATATGTAGAAAATAAATTATATGGTGACCCAAAACAACCACATAAATTATTTTATTTTATGCAAATGTTCCGTTATGAGCGTCCACAGCAAGGAAGAATGCGACAATTGAATCAATTTGGGGTAGAAGTATTAGGAAGTAAAGATCCTGCTATTGATGCAGAAGTAATTGACTTAGCTATGACCTGTTATAAAGAATTAGGTTTGACATCATTAAAACTAGTAATCAACTCTTTAGGAGATGAAGAGAGTAGAGCACAATATCGCAAAGCTTTAGTTGAACACTTCACACCACATAAGGAAGAGCTATGTAAGGATTGTCAAACAAGATTAGAACAAAACCCATTGCGTGTACTCGATTGTAAAACAGATAGTGAACATCCTGCAATGAAGAAAGCTCCATCTATTTTAGACTACTTAAATGAAGAGTCGCGAAGCTATTTTGATAAAGTGAAATCTTATTTAACAACAATTGGGGTGGACTATGAAGTAGATCCTAATTTAGTGCGTGGGCTGGATTATTATAATCACACTGCATTTGAAATCATGAGTGAAGCAGAAGGATTTGGTGCCATTACAACCTTGGCTGGTGGTGGGAGATATAATGGCCTAGTAGAAGAACTAGGAGGTCCAAGCACACCTGGAATTGGTTTTGGTATGGGAATCGAACGATTGTTATTAGCACTTGAAGCAGAAAATATTTCACTACCACTAACAAACCAGCTTGATTATTATATGGTTACAATGGGTGAAAGAGCAGATGTAGAATCATTTAGAATCATCCATTATTTAAGGAAACATGGAATACAGGTGGATAAAGATTATCAAGGAAGAAAACCAAAAGCACAATTTAAAGCGGCTAATCGCTTAAATGTGAGGTATGTCCTTGTTTTAGGGGATGAAGAATTAGATAAAGAAATTATTAATTTGAAAGATATGGAAACCGGTGAACAAGAAGAAATCCCTTTAACAAACCTTGTTCAAACGTTAACTTTAAAGGAGGTATAAAAAATGACGGAAAGAACCTATGCAGGAACATTAACAAAAGAAAATATTGATGAGAAAGTGCTTATTAAAGGATGGGTACAGAAACGTCGTGATTTAGGTGGACTTATTTTCATTGATTTACGTGATCGCTCTGGAATTGTCCAAGTTGTTTTTAATCCAGAAACATCAGAAGAAGCCATTAAAATTGCTGATACGGTTAGAAATGAATATGTTATTCAAGTGCATGGGCAAGTTGTTAAACGTGAGGAAAGTACAGTCAATCATGATATGAAAACAGGAACAATTGAAATTATAGCAGATCAAATTGATGTTCTAAATAAGTCGAAAAACCCACCATTTCTAATAGAAAACGAAACAGACGTGTCAGAAGATTTACGATTGAAATATAGATATCTTGATTTGCGAAGGCAAGCACTACAACAGACATTTAAAATGCGTCACCAAATTACACAGGAAATCCGTCATTTCTTAAATAACTTTGGATTTTTAGAAATGGAAACCCCCATTTTAACAAAAAGCACGCCTGAAGGTGCAAGGGATTATCTTGTTCCAAGCAGAGTGCATCCAAAAGAATTTTATGCATTACCACAATCACCACAATTATTTAAACAGTTATTAATGGTTAGTGGTTTTGAAAAATACTATCAAATTGCTCGCTGTTTTAGAGATGAAGATTTACGTGCGGACAGACAACCAGAATTTACACAGGTTGATATTGAGACATCTTTTATGACGAGAGATGAGATCATGGATATGACCGAAAAAATGATGTACCATGTCATGAAAGAAGTGAAAAATATAGAAATTTCTTTACCATTACCCCGAATGAAATATGCTGAGGCAATGGAGCGATTCGGATCAGATAAACCAGATACAAGATTTGGAATGGAATTAATTCATGTCTCTGATTTGTTTGAAGAATCATCCTTTAAAGTATTTAGTGGAACAATTGAAGCGGGAGGCAGGGTGAGTTTATTAAATGTAAAAAGACAAGCAGCTCATTACTCTCGAAAAGATATCGATAAACTAACAGATTATGTCAAAGTCTACGGTGCAAAAGGACTTGCATGGGTGAAAATGCAGGAGAATGAATTAAAAGGACCGATTGCTAAATTTTTATCAGATGATGAAAAACAAGGGCTTATTCAACAAGCAAAAGTCGAGGATGGAGATTTATTATTATTTGTAGCTGCAAATAACAGAGTCGTTTTCCATAGTTTAGGGGCATTACGTTTAAAACTAGGAAAAGAGTTAGGGTTAATTGATGAAGCTAAATTTAATTTCCTTTGGGTTACGGATTGGCCATTACTCGAATATGACGAAGAAGAAGAACGATATTTTGCAGCACATCACCCATTTACAATGCCTGTTGAGGAAGATCTTGATAAATTACAAACAGACCCAGGTAATGTACGGGCCATTGCCTATGACCTCGTTCTTAATGGATATGAATTAGGTGGAGGGTCATTACGGATTTATAAAAAGGATCTTCAAGAAAAAATGTTCCAGTCGCTTGGATTTACAAAAGAAAAAGCAGAGGAACAGTTTGGGTTTTTATTAGAATCACTTGAATATGGTGCTCCACCACATGGCGGTGTTGCACTTGGTCTAGACAGAATTGTAATGTTACTCGCAGGCCGTTCCAATTTAAGAGACACCATCTTATTCCCTAAAACTGCTTCTGCATCTGATTTATTAACAGATGCTCCAAATGAAGTAAGTGCAGAACAGCTGAAAGAATTGCATATTATGTTTCCTGAAGAGTAATATGCTAACCAAAGAGAATTGTTATAAAAATGTAAACTTGTAATAGAGTTTTCATAAATAAGGAATTGAATTTTTAAAAGTATTATGTTACGATTATTTTACAATGAGATATAAAGAAATCCTGATGTGTTCGTCTGTAAATATCGTTTTGACCGAACACTAAATGTAAGGGAGCTTGATTGTTTTTATGCGGCGTGCAAGCCTCTTGTGTGGAAGTACAATGTATAAAACAGAGCACCCACCTGCCTAGAGCGGGATCAAAACTAGAATTCGGACGGCACAATTGGGATTTGACGTAAAATAAAAAAACTCTTCCATCTAATATGGAAGAGTTTTTTGTTAATTCCCTGAGCTCTGGGCTAGTTGTTCTAAATTACCATTCTTATCCATGCGAAAACTTGGAGATTTTAAAGCGTCTTTTTCATTGAAAATAGTCATTTTTCTAGCACGGTCCATGATTTGGATAAATGTTTGATAGTCTTCTTTTATCGAAGCAAGTTGTTTTTCGGTTGAATTTAATTGTTTATGAAGCTCATTTACTTCATTTCTTAATTTCTCATTTTCTTGTTTTAGGTTTTTAGATTCTAATTTTTCCCTACTAGAAAACGTATGCTCTTTTTTAAGTTCATTTAAAAAAGAAATAACCGTATCAAAAGAAATTATTGAGCTTTCTTCATTTACTTGTTCTTCTACTTGTCCATCATCACTCACTACATGTGGTGTTGATGGAACAGGAGGTAAAGAGAAATGAGCTTGTTTTGCATCGATTTGCTTTCTTTGTAATGCTCGCTTCTTTTCCTTTCGTTGTCTTTTTGCAAGTTCAATAGCATCCACATATTTCTTACGAATTTCAGCATTCCAGCGAAAACCACACGCTGCTGATGTTCGATTTAGGTGATCCCCCACTTCTTCAAATGCATTTAATTGTGTACTGCCTTCTCGAATATGTCGTAAAACCGTTTCAGCCAATAATAAATCATCTTCATGTGACCAAGCGTCTTGTCTTACCTTTGCCATTTGTTCCACTCCTTTTCCAATTACAACGGTGTATGATTACATGGTAAATAAATAAAAAATATAGTACGTAATCGTAAGACCAGTTTTTATTCTAGTTTGACCGTTTAGGAAAAGATTTATACGCAATCATTTATTTTTTTGTTGATTAATATTTTCGTATACTTGTTTCATAGCCTTTTCAAACTTTCCAGTACTTTTAGGATAATAGTATTGTTTATTTTTAATAGAGTTTGGCAAATATTGCTGTTTTACCCAACCAGATGGGGAATGATGTGGGTATTTATATTCCACTCCTCTACCGAGTTGTTTTGCTCCGTGATAATGACTGTCTTTTAAGTGGCGAGGAACCTCACCACTTTTTCCTTGTCGTATATCTGTTAAGGCAGCGTCTAATGCTTTATACGCTGTATTTGATTTTGGAGAAAGGCATAATTCGATGATTGCAACAGAAAGTGGAATACGTGCTTCTGGAAAGCCAAGTCTTTCAGCAGCCTCCACCGCAGCAATTGCTCGTGGACCTGCTTGCGGATTGGCTAAACCAATGTCTTCATATGCCGTGACAATCATTCTTCTAGCGATGCTTTCTAAATCCCCAGCCTCAATTAGTCTTCCTAAATAATGCAATGCAGCATCCACATCACTACCTCTGATTGATTTTTGGAATGCGGATAATACATCATAATGGGCATCTCCAGATTTATCATGTGAAAAACTTTTTTGTTGCATACATTCCTCAGCAACATTTAAATCAATTTCTATCTGCTTCTGATTATTTTTTGGAGTGGAAAAAACAGCAAGTTCTATACCATTTAATGCAGAACGTAAATCCCCGTTAGCGGAAATTGCGAAATGTTCCATCGCTTCATCTGTTATATGGATTGGGAATGTACCAAATCCATTTTTTTTATCATAAATGGCACGCTCAATCGCTGTCTTAATATGTTCACGTTCCAACGGATGAAGTTCAAATAAATGACAACGACTGCGAATGGCAGGATTGATGGAATGGTAAGGATTGCTTGTTGTACATCCAATCATAATTACTAAATTGCTTTCTAAATGTGGTAATAAGAAATCCTGCTTTGCTTTGTCTAATCGATGGACTTCATCTAAGATTAAAACAATTTGTCCGGTCATTTTTGCTTCTTCAACTACAATTTCCATGTCTTTTTTCTTATCTACAACAGCATTCAGTTTTTTGATTGGTAATTGCAGACTTTTTGCTAAGGCAAATGCCATAGAAGTCTTGCCAATCCCTGGTGGACCGAATAAAATCATAGAGGCTAACTTTTTCGCTTGAATCATGCGAGATAAAATTTTCCCTTCTGATACGAGATGTTCTTGCCCAATGATTTCATCTATATGAGATGGTCTCATTCGATACGCTAATGGTTTTTGTTTCATATTTCATCGTCCTTTATGTAAAATAGTACATTCATTTATGAATTTAAATCAGTTGCAATGCGACATTATTTTTGTCATGTTATAATAAAGAGTATCATTAATTCATACAAAATACATCGTTTTAATATATATTTTGTTCGACTGTTTGTTTTTTAATGGGAGGTTTTGTATATGAAAATATCAACAAAAGGGAGATATGGGTTAACCATAATGATTGAATTGGCAAAAAAGTACGGAGATGGGCCAATCCCGTTGAAAGTTATTGCTAAGGATAATGGATTATCAGAGCATTATTTAGAACAATTAGCTGCATTATTAAGAAATGCTGGCCTTATAAAAAGTGTTCGTGGGGCATATGGAGGGTATAAACTTACAAAAGAACCGAAACATATTCATGCAGGTGATATTATTAGGGCATTAGAAGGTCCTATTGTGTTAGTAGAAGGTCTAGAAAATGAACCACCGGCTCAACAGGCTCTTTGGTTAAAAATAAGAGATGCTGTCCGAGAAGTATTAGAAAAAACGACATTAGAAGACCTAGTTCAATATAACCAAAATGAAAAAGAACCACCAGAGGCATATATGTTCTATATTTAACTCTCTTTGTTTTAGGAAAGGATAGATGATCGTGGAAACCATATATTTAGATCATGCAGCAACAACACCACTGCATAAGGAAGTATTGGATGTGATGATTCCAGTAGCTGAAGAAGTTTTTGGGAATCCATCAAGTATCCATTCTTATGGGAGAAAGGCAAGGCAAATTTTAGATGAAGCAAGAAGGACGATGGCACGAAGTATTTCTGCAGATGAAAAGGAAATCTATTTCACAAGTGGTGGAACAGAAGCCGATAATATGGCGTTTATCGGGACTGCCCTCGAAAATAGAAAAAAAGGTAATCATATTATCACAACAAATCAAGAACATCATGCTATTTATCGAAGCGCTGAATATTTAGAGCAATTAGGGTTTGATGTAACTTATTTACCGATATATGAGAACGGACTAATCTCTTTAGATGATTTAAAAGAAGCTTTAACAGAAAAGACTATCCTTGTATCTGTGATGTATGTAAATAATGAAACAGGTGTCATTCAGCCAATTCCTGAAATAGGGGAAATGTTACAAGAACATCAGGCATTCTTTCATACAGATGCTGTTCAAGCATATGGATTACTTGATATAAATGTAAAAGAAATGCATATTGATTTGTTAAGTACCTCTGCACATAAGATTAATGGTCCAAAGGGGATTGGTTTTTTATATGCAAGTGAACACGTTCCTGTCTCGTCACTTACATTTGGTGGTGAACAGGAAAGAAAACGTCGAGCAGGCACAGAAAATGTGGTAAATGTGAAAGGGTTTCAAAAGGCAGTTGAAATCATGAATGAAACCCGCAAGGAAAATCGTGAAAAATATACAATTTTAAAAGAACAATTTTTAGAAATATTAAAAGAAAAAAATGTTGATTTTGATACAAATGGTGATCCATCACGAACAATCTCTAGTATTGTTAATATTAGTTTTCCAGGGATCAATGTGGAAACAATGTTAACAAATTTAGATTTAAGTGGTATAGCAGCCTCTAGTGGTAGTGCATGTACAGCTGGAACAGTAGACCCATCCCATGTACTAGTTGCTATGTATGGGAAGAATGATGAGCGAATCAATCAATCCATTCGTTTTAGTTTTGGTTTGAATAATACGGTAGAAAATATTAGAGAAGCGGCAATTCGGATTGCCCAAATTATACATCGTTTAAAAGGAAAAAGAAGGTGAAGAAATGAATAATAAAAACACACGGGTTGTTGTTGGTATGAGTGGAGGCGTTGACTCATCTGTAACAGCTCTTTTATTAAAAGAACAAGGCTATGATGTGATAGGTATTTTTATGAAGAACTGGGATGATACAGATGAATTTGGTGTTTGTACGGCTACAGAAGACTATGATGATGTCATTCGCGTATGTAACCAATTAGATATACCATACTATGCTGTAAACTTCGAAAAGGAATATTGGGATAAAGTATTTACCTATTTTCTTGATGAGTATAAAGCGGGAAGAACACCAAATCCAGATGTAATGTGTAATAAAGAGATTAAGTTTAAAGCATTTTTAGACCATGCTCTTTCCCTTGGGGCTGATTATGTTGCAACAGGACATTATGCACGAGTGAGAAATAATAATGGAACAGTTGAAATGCTACGCGGAGTAGATTCAAGTAAAGATCAAACATACTTTTTAAATCAATTGACAGAGGATGTCTTAAAGAAAGTCATGTTTCCATTAGGTGCAATAGAGAAAAAGGAAGTTAGGGAAATTGCGATAAAACATGAATTAGCAACTGCGACAAAAAAGGATAGTACAGGTATATGTTTTATTGGTGAACGGAATTTTAAAGAATTTCTAAGTGAATATCTACCCGCACAACCTGGAGAAATGCAAACACTTTCCGGTGAAGTGAAAGGGAAGCATGATGGGTTAATGTATTATACAATTGGACAAAGACAAGGACTTGGTATTGGTGGTCCTGGGGAACCTTGGTTTGTTGTTGGTAAGAATTTAGATGATAATATATTATATGTGGAACAAGGCTATCATAATGAATATTTATATTCGGATGCATTACTTGCTACAGATATAAATTGGATAAATCAACGTCCTAAGCAACAAGAGTTTACTTGTACTGCGAAGTTTCGCTATCGTCAAAAAGATAACCCAGTTACTGTTATAATGAAAGACAATAATCAAGTATATGTTCAATTTCATGAACGTGCACGGGCAATTACACCTGGACAAGCGGTGGTATTTTATGATGGAGAAGTTTGTTTAGGTGGAGGAACGATTGATCAAGTGATTAAGGAAAATAAAGTATTACCATATGTTGGTTAAGAACGTGTAAAAGAGGTTAAGAATATGGATAGACAAAAAAAAGCAATGGAATATATGAACAACAAAAAATATGAAAAAGCAGTTGAACTCTTACAAGCAGTAATTGAAGAAAAACCGAATGATCCAATTGGTTATATTAACTTAGGAAATGTACTCATCCTTCTTCAAGACTACGAGCATGCAGAAGTTTTTCTAAAAAGAGCAATTGAATTGGATAAAGAAGCGGCAACTGCTTATTATGGGCTAGGAAATTTATTTTATGAACAAGAATTTTACCAAGCGGCACAGAAAAACTTCCAAAAGGCAATTCACTTAGGGTTAGAAGAAGCGGATGCTTATTTTATGTTGGGAATGACATTTAGAAATCAAGGCCATGAAAAATTAGCATTTCCCTATTTATTTCGGGCGGTAGAATTAAAACCAGAAGATGTAGATATGTTATTCCAGTATGGTCTCTCTCTTGGTAAGATGGAGATGATAGACCAGGCAAAAATAACTTTTTTAAAAGTACTAGAATTAGATGAAAAACATAGTGATGCCCATTATAATCTAGGTATAATTGAAACATTCCACGAAAAATTAGAACAAGCAAAAAAACATTTTGAACGAGCATTAGAAATCCAACCAGATCATCTTCTAGCAGCAAATGGTAAAGAAAAGATAGATAGACAATTATCGTAACATTTCTTAGACAGTGAGGTTTTATGAATGGTAGGGGAAGAACCAGTCGAGCAACTATATTTTAAAGGAGAACCTTTGTTTACAATCTTTCATAATGAAACAGAACAATTTTCTATTACGAAAATTCGTGTATTAGATACTAATACAGATTATGATGAAAAAGAGATTGTAATTAAAGGTTATTTTGCTCGTCTGCAAGAAGGTATATCCTATATGTTCTATGGGGAGTTTGTAAGTCATTTAAAATATGGTAAACAGTTTTCAGTGCATTCCTATCAAACCTTTATTCCGAATACAAAGGATGGCCTGATTGCTTATTTATCTAGTGATTTGTTTTATGGAATTGGTAAAAAAACGGCGACAAAGATTGTAGATGAATTAGGAGAACAAGCGATTACGAAAATTATGAACTCACCAGCTGTTTTAGAAAATGTTCCAGGGTTAAAAAAAGAAACTGCACAAAAATTAGTAGAAAGCCTTCAAGAAAATCAAGGATTTGAACAAATAGTTATCCATTTAGCTAAATATCAAATCGGGATGAAACTAGCTCAGAAAATCTACCAAAAGTATAAAAATGAAGCTATTTCAATCATAAAAGAAGATCCGTATCAACTTGTATATGATATTGAAGGATTTGGATTTATAACAGCAGATCAAATCGCTAGACAAAATGGACTTCCATATAATCATCCGAATCGAATTGGCGCGGGGTATATATATGTATTACAGCAGAGTGCTTTAGATGGACATGTGTTTTTACCAATTGAAACAGGTGTAAAACAAGTATATCATTTATTATCTCAAGCGAGCCTTTCGTTGACAGAACAAGAAATTTTAGACGGCTTAGATAAATTAAATACAGGGAAAATTATCATTGTACAAGAAGGTCGCATGTATCTTCCATCATTATATTATGCAGAAGATGGGGTTGCTTCTAATCTGAATCGACTAACAGAAAAATCTGTTGAAGAGAAGACTCCTTTAGCAGAATTAATGAAAATCATTGGTGAAATCGAAGAAGCGGAAATATTAAGTTATGGTAAAGAGCAATTTGAGGCGATTAATCAAGCATTACATTCGAAGGTGATGATATTAACAGGAGGTCCAGGAACAGGGAAAACAACGGTTATTAAGGGGATTTTAAAAGCATATGCAGCGATACATGATATTCCAATTGATCCATCAGATTACGAAGATAAATCAGAGTATCCATTTATATTAACAGCTCCAACTGGAAGGGCGTCTAAACGATTAAAAGAATCAACCGGATTACCTGCTGTTACCATCCATCGTTTACTTGGTTGGGATGGAGATAATGGTTTTGATAAAAATAAAGATAATCCATTATCAGGAAAATTTCTGATTGTTGATGAGTTTTCCATGGTAGATATATGGCTTGCTAACTGGTTATTTCAAGCCATTCCAGACGATATGCAAGTATTATTAGTCGGTGATGAGGATCAGTTACCATCTGTAGGACCGGGACAAGTATTATCTGATTTACTAGAAAGTGAAAAAGTTCCATATATTACGCTAACTGAAGTATATCGTCAAAAAGAAGGGTCAAAAATCATTCAACTTGCGCACCTGATTAAAAATGATACCTGTACAGATGATGACTTAAGTAATGATAAGGACTTTAGCTTTCTATCTTGCCATGAAAAGCAAGTTGTTGATGTGATTACAGTGGTGATTCAAAGAGCATTAGAAAAGGGAATCACCATGACAGATATACAAATCTTGGCTCCGATGTATCGTTCTGAAGCGGGAATTTCAGCTATTAACAAGAAAGTTCAACAACTTGTCAATCCGAAAACAAATCAAAAACGTGAAGTGAAGGCAAATGATGTTGTCTTTCGGGTGGGTGACAAGGTGATACAGCTTGTTAATCAACCAGAAGACGGAGTTTATAATGGGGATATTGGTGAGGTTGTGGCTATTTTTACAGAAGAAGAAAATGTCGATAACACAGAACAACTGGTTGTTTCATTTGATGAACGCGAAGTTGTCTATGAACGTAAAGATTATATTAATCTTATGCATGCCTTCTGTGTTTCTATTCATAAATCACAAGGTAGTGAATTTCCAATTGTGATCATGCCTATTGTAGGTGGTTACCGCCGAATGTTACGAAAGAACTTAATTTATACGGCTCTTACCAGGGCAAAACAGTCGCTGATTATTTGTGGAGATAAACAGGCATTTTTACAAGGTGTAAAAACATTAGATACGAATAAAAGATATACTTCTTTAAAGGAACAACTGTTTTTACTACAATCCGTAAGTCAATCTTTAAAATTGGAAGATGATGAACTACCAGTAGAGGAAGAAGAAAATGAAATTTCTCCTTATGATTTTATGGAGTGATATCTTTTCAATGATGATATTTTTAAAAAATTGTATAATTTATTTGATTTCGGGCAACGATAATGTCGTAACTTAGAAAAGTAGGTGGTTAGGATGTGGATTCGTTGTTCGAATTGTTTAGGCAAAGATATTGAAGGAATTAAAAGCAAACTTTTTTATTGCAAGAACTGTTGTACCAAAACTTCATGGATAGGAAATACATGGAAAATATTTGAAGCAGAATCAGATGGCTCCTTAATTTTGTTGAATGATTTTTTTATGGTATATAAGAAGCATTTTTCTTGGGATTACATTGTATAAATACAAAATCATTTTAACGAAGAGGAGCTGTTTTCATGTATATAAATAAGAAAGCAGTTCAATTTCTATACTGGGTTATTACAGGTATTTTTGTATTTCTGTTTATTTTTTTACTTGTAAAACTTTTCCCGTTTTATGGAGCTGTCTTCTCCTTTCTTTGGTATTTACTTGCACCTTTTCTCATTGCTTGTCTAATCGCCTATTTATTACATCCAATTGTTTGTAAATTACATGAACTTGGTATGCCTAAAAGTATTGCTATTTTACTAATATATCTAATATTCTTTGGTGGTGGGACATATCTTGTTTACCAGTTCTATCCTACCTTTTTATTGCAGTTACGTGATTTAAATGAACATTTACCTGATTTAGTCAATATGTATGAAACAATCATTTATCAAGTATATGAATCCACATCACTGTTACCTGAAACCGTTCATGAAAAAATAGATCAAGTAATCACCAAAGTTGAAACAGATATTGAGCAATTTATCGGTAAGATTATTGGAGCGATTACGAAGATATTTGATATTATCATCTGGATTACAGTTATTCCTGTTTTAGTTTTTTACTTTTTAAAAGACTATGATCACATAAAGGAATATATGAAACGCTTTATTCCCAACCAGTATTTACCAGAAGGAAGTAAATTAGTACATGCGGTAAATGAAAGTTTAGGTGGATACATTCGTGGTCAACTAATTGTATCCTTTTTCGTTGGATTAGTGACCTATGCAGTGTTTCAAATTCTTGAACTTAAATATGCACTCCTTCTCGGGATTATTATGGGATTAACGAATATCATTCCATATTTTGGTCCGATTATAGGGGCAATTCCTGTAATTGCAATTGCTATTACGGTCTCTGGGAAAATGGTTATTTATGCCTTAATCGCCATTTTTGCTATCCAACTCATTGAAGGGAATTTTTTAGCACCATATATTGTCGGAAAAACAACGGAATTACACCCGGTTGTAATAATTTTTATATTGCTACTTGGAGGTCAATTGGGTGGTGTTATCGGAATGATTTTGGCAGTACCTTTCGTAACCATCATGAAGGTAATTATAAAACATGTTTCAATCATGCGTAGCCATTGACATTTATCTTCATTTTGATTATAATATCACATAATTATAAAATATATTAAATGAAATCGATGACAGTTATGAGTACATAGAATTCAAGTAACAGAGAGGGATTCTCGGTGGCTGGAAAGAATCCTAGCTAATGAGCTATGGAAGCTAAACTAGAGTGCGATTAAATCTCGTCGGTACACACCGTTATCGTGTTCAAGTGATGAATACTGTGAAAGCTGTATTCATAATTAGGGTGGTACCGCGAATAATTCTCGTCCCTGCGTTCTGCAGAGAGGGGATTTTTTTATTATATAGAAAAACCTTAAATGGAGGAAGAAAATGAAAAAATTAACTTCTGCACAAGTGAGACAAATGTTTTTAGATTTTTTTAAAGAAAAAGGGCACCGTATTGAGCCAAGTGTATCTTTAGTTCCTAAAGATGATCCATCCCTATTATGGATCAATAGTGGTGTTGCAACACTAAAGAAATATTTCGATGGACGAGTGATTCCAGAGAATCCTCGAATTGTGAATGCTCAAAAAGCGATCCGAACAAATGATATCGAAAATGTTGGATTTACTGCTAGACACCACACTTTTTTTGAAATGCTTGGAAATTTTTCGATTGGAGATTATTTCAAGAAAGAAGCTATTTTCTGGGCTTGGGAATTTTTAACGAGTCCTGAATGGATTGGCTTTGACCCTGATTTATTATCTGTAACTGTTCATCCAGAAGATGATGAGGCGTATGATATATGGCTACATGATATAAAACTACCAAAAGAGAGAATTATTCGTTTAGAGGAAAACTTCTGGGATATCGGTGAAGGGCCAAGTGGGCCGAATACAGAAATATTCTATGATCGTGGAGAAAGCTATGGCAATAATCCAAATGATCCTGAGCTTTATCCTGGTGGCGAAAACGAACGCTATTTAGAAATATGGAATTTGGTTTTTTCTCAATTTAATCATAACCCTGATCATACATACACTCCATTACCAAAGAAAAATATTGATACAGGAATGGGCTTAGAGAGAATGGTATCCATTATCCAAGATGCACCAAATAACTTTGAAACTGATTTATTTATGCCGATAATTAAGAAGACGGAGCAATTATCCGATGTTAAATATGGGGAAAGTGAAGAAGGGGATACAGCGTTTAAAGTAATTGCTGACCATATTCGTACTGTAGCATTTGCAATTGGTGATGGTGCACTACCTTCTAATGAAGGAAGAGGATATGTACTAAGAAGATTATTAAGAAGGGCTGTTCGTTTTGCAAAAGAAATCGGTATCGAAAAGCCTTTTATGTATCAATTGGTCGCCAATGTCGGTGAAATTATGGAAAAACATTACCCACAAGTTAAAAAACAACAAGATTTTATTGGAAATGTCGTTAAAACAGAAGAAGAACGTTTTCATGAGACATTACATGATGGGCTTGAAATCCTTACAGATATTATAAAAAGAGAAAAGGAAAAAGGTAGCACAGTTTTTCCAGGTACAGAAGTATTTCGCTTGTATGATACATATGGATTTCCAAAAGAATTAACCGAAGAATATGTTGCTGAACATCAATTTACAATTGATGAAGAAGGATTCCAAGTAGAAATGGAAAAACAACGCGAGCGTGCTAGAAGTGCTAGACAAAAAGTAGATTCCATGCACGTGCAAGACGATGTATTAGCAGATGCAAAAGTTGACAGTACATTTATTGGTTATGATACGTATGAAGTAGAAACTGAAATTCAATTGATTTTGAAAGATGCAGAAATGGTGAAGAAAGCAGCAGCAGGTGACCATATATCCGTAATATTAAAAGAGACGCCGTTCTACGCAGAAAGTGGTGGACAAATTGCAGATGAGGGTTCACTCCAGGCAAAAGACGGACTTGGTCTTGTTCAACAAGTGAAAAAATCACCGAATGGCCAACATATCCATGAAGTGGAAGTGAAAAAAGGTAATCTTGAGGTAGGGCAAATAGTTAAAGCAACCATTCAAAGAGACAAACGAAAAGCAATTATTAAAAACCATACTGCCACACATTTACTACATCAAGCACTAAAAGATGTTTTAGGTACACATGTGAATCAGGCAGGTTCATTAGTGGAACCAGAACGCTTACGGTTTGACTTTACGCATTTTGGTGCAGTTAAAGAAAAAGAATTAGAAGAAATTGAACAGATTGTCAATAATAAAGTTTGGGAGTCTTTCCCACTTATAGTTGATTACAAAAAGCTTTCCGAAGCAAAAGAAATGGGAGCAATGGCTTTATTTGGTGAAAAATATGGAGACATTGTTCGCGTTGTTCAAATAGATAATTATAGTATCGAACTTTGCGGTGGTTGTCACGTACAAAACACTTCTGAGATAGGTCTATTTAAAATTGTTTCTGAATCAGGTATTGGTGCAGGTACAAGAAGAATTGAAGCAGTAACAAGTAAAAAGGCTTATGAATATATGAATGAGCAATTACAATTGTTACAAGATACTGCAAGAGCATTAAAAACAAATGTAGAAAAAATACCAAAACGACTTGAAAATCTCTTTTCTGAAATGAAAACCCTGGAAAAAGAAAATGAATCATTACATGCGAAATTAGCAAATTCAGAAGCAACATCTCTTTTAGAAAAAGTAGAACAAATAAACGATGTACACGTATTAGCGGAAAAAGTAAATGTGAAAGATATGAATCAACTACGCCACATGATTGATGATTTAAAACAACAAGTAAATTCAGGAATTATCTTACTAGGAGCGGAACAAAACGGGAAAGTTCAATTAGCTGCAGGTATTTCCAAAGATTTAGTCGATAAAGGCTTTCATGCTGGTAACTTAATTAAAGAAGCAGCTAAAATTTGCGGTGGTGGTGGAGGTGGACGACCTGATATGGCCCAAGCAGGTGGAAAAAACCCACAAAAACTACCAGAGGCATTAAGCTTTGTAAAACAATATGTACAAGAACATGTTCAAGCCTAATATTTGTAAACAAGTATAATTGATATATTCTAAGAGAAAAACATGTTACAATAAAGTATAAGAGTAAAATTGGAATGGGGTGTCATAATGAGTTCGATTGATAAAACAATGCGATTTAATTTTCAAGAAGAACCATTTGATAAAGATATTACAGAGATTTTACTAACTGTCCATGAAGCATTAAAAGAAAAAGGCTATAATCCAACAAATCAAATTGTCGGTTATTTATTATCTGGAGATCCTGCTTATATCCCAAGATATAATGATGCACGTAATCTAATACGTAAAGTAGAACGTGATGAAGTCATTGAAGAACTTGTTAAATTCTATGTAGAACAAAAAAGGCTAAATAAATGAAAATAATGGGACTAGATGTGGGATCAAAAACCATTGGTGTTGCAATAAGTGATGCATTGGGTTGGACAGCCCAAGGATTAAAAACTATTTACTGGGAAGAAAATGACATCCATTCAGCGGATGAAGAATTAAGAGAGATAATAAAAAAGCACGAGATAGGGAAGGTTATTATCGGCCTTCCTAAAAATATGAACGGTACTATCGGAGAACGTGGTGAAGCCTCTGAAAGGTTTGCTGAACATATAAAAGAGACTCACCAATTACCAATCGTTTTATGGGATGAACGGCTAACAACCATGGCAGCTGAAAGGGTATTATTAGCTGCCGATATGAGTCGAAAGAAAAGAAAAAAAGTGATTGACAAGATGGCAGCAACTTTGATCTTGCAAGGCTATCTTGACCAAAAGAATTAGGGGTGAAAATATGGCTCTCGAAGAAAAAGAACGAATCATTATACCAGATGAAAAAGGTGAAGAACATCTATTCGAAGTTCTGTTTACATTTGATGTAGATGATACAAAACAATCCTATATCGCAGTTGTACCAGTAGAGCAAAAAGATGATGAAGAAGTAGAAGTATATGCTTTTCGGTATGAAGAAAAAGGAGAAGAAGATAATGATTTAGCATTATTTCCAATCGAATCAGATCAAGAATGGGAAATAGTTGAAGAAATGTTAAATACATTAGCAAATGAACAAGAATTAAATGAATAGATTTAAGATACAGCTGATACCGATAAAAACGGCATCAGCTGTTTATTACATATGGATAGATATGTCAACCATTTAAAGGAATATATGTAACAGATTTGATAAGTAAACCTCATAATAGGTATAGCATTATATTTTTATTTTTAGTATAATATACCGGATGAGGGGTGTGAATGATGAAAAAGAAAAATAAATCCACTTATCGTGACAATTTAACTGCTCGTGGAAATGAAGCAAAAACGGTTCGCAAGATTGTCTCGATTATTCTAGTGATGATTACTCTAATCCTTTTTATTGGTGGAATATCTGGCTATATATATATCAAATCAGCACTTCAGCCTGTTGACCCAGATAATAAAAAAGACATACATGTGGAGATACCAATGGGTGCATCATCATCAACGATTGGAAAAATATTAGAGGAAAATAATATTATTAAAGATAGTCGCATTTTTAGAATTTATACGAAAGTAAAAAATCAATCCGATTTTCAAGCTGGTGAATATGATTTTACACAAGCAATGACATTTGATGAGATTATTGAATCCTTAAAAGAAGGACGTATTATGAAAAAGGCAATACATCGTGTCACAATCCCAGAAGGAAAATCAATTAACGAAATTGCCAAGATTTATGAAGAAAAATTAGGCATTAAACAAAAGAAATTTTTGGATATTGTAAATGACCCGAAATATATTCAAACTCTTATTGAAAAATACCCTAATCTTCTTTCAGATGAAATTACGAATCCAGATATACGTAGCCCATTAGAAGGATACTTATTTGCAGCAACTTACGATTTCTATGAGGAAGATGTAAAGGTAGAAGCTATTATTGAACAAATGTTGGATAAATCAAAAAAGGTTATTTCTAAATACTTAGATGAAATAAGTGCAAAAGATATGACAGTACACGAAATGTTAACAATGGCTTCTATTGTAGAAAAGGAAGCAAAAAATGCGAAACAACGCAAAAGAATTTCAAGTGTATTTTATAATAGATTAGAAGCTGATATGAAATTACAGACAGACCCAACCGTGTTATATGCAATTGGAAAACATAAGAAAAAGGTACTATATAAAGATTTAGAGATTGAATCACCTTATAACACATATCAAAATAAAGGAATTCCTGTCGGTCCGATTTCTAACTTCTCAGAAAATTCATTGCAAGCAGCAATTGATCCTGAAAAAACGGATTACTTATATTTTTTACATGATGAAGACGGAAATATACATTATGCAGAAACACATGATGAACATATTAAATTGAAGCAAGAGTATATTAAATAGAAATTTTCAATAGGGTAGAGAGGATTTCGTATGGAAGAACAATATTTACAAAGTTTATTAAAAGAAGATGTTCAATGGGTGACAGATATAGAAGAACAAGCAAAACAAATGAAAGTGCCGATTATGGAACCACTTGGGATGCATTTTCTTATGCAACTTATTCGCTTGCATAAACCAAAAAAAATTCTAGAAATAGGATCTGGTATAGCATATTCCACATTACGGATGGTACAAGCCTATCCTACCACAACGGTAACCAGTATTGAACGTGATTTAGATCGATTTAATATAGCAAGAGAAAATGTTGCAAACAATCTCGAGTATAGAAATCACGTAGAACTGATTCATGGAGATGCAACAGATATTTTATTAACTTTACAAGAACAAAAAAAGATGTTTGATATGGTATTTATTGATGCAGCTAAAGGACAATATCAAAGGTTTTTTGAGATGGTAAACCCCCTTGTACCAAAAGCAGGGGTGATTGTATCAGATAATGTATTATTCCGAGGCTATGTTGCAGATGAAACCTTTGATCATCCAAGATATAGAAATATGGTGAAGAAACTCAGGAAATATAACGAGTATATTCACAAACATCCACAATTCACCTCAACAATTACCCCAATAGGGGACGGGGTAGCTATTAGCTATAAAGTGGAATAGACAATGTTTGTAAATGAGGGAAAGGATTTGAAAGAAATGCAATCGAAGCCAGTAGTGATTGGAGTTGCTGGAGGAAGTGGGAGTGGAAAGACATCTGTTACCCGCTCTATTTGCAAGCGTTTCTCAGATAAAACAATCCTGGTTATGGAACAAGACTATTATTATAAAAATCAAAGTCATTTACCATTTGAGAAGCGATTAGAAACAAATTATGATCATCCATTTGCATTTGACAATGATTTATTGATTGAACATATTGAAGCTCTATTATCAGGACAACAAATTGAAAAACCAATCTATGATTACGCGATGCACACTCGTTCCAATCAAGTGATCCCTGTAGAACCAAAAGAAGTTATCATTTTAGAAGGTATTTTAATTTTAGAAGATCCTCGTTTAGTTGATTTAATGGATATTAAAGTTTTTGTTGACACGGATGCAGATCTGCGTATTATCCGACGTATTTTACGTGATATTAATGAGCGTGGACGATCTGTTCAATCTGTGATTGATCAATATATAAATAGTGTTCGACCAATGCATTTACAATTTGTTGAACCAACGAAACGATATGCAGATATCATCATACCAGAAGGAGGCAGAAATCAAGTTGCAATCGATTTACTAGCAACGAAAATTGCTACTATATTAGCAAAAAAAGGATAAAAGTTAGAAAACGGTTGCAAGTTAAGTGAAAATCTGCCATAGTATGTACATGCATAATTTCATAATGAGAAAATTCGAGCGCACTTAAACGTGCTGCTCGTTTTTATACTGTTATGTATACGATTTTTTTAAGTATACATTATAAAGCTTTTCAATATATTGTTGTAAAGATATAAAAAGGAGTGTTGGGAATGTCAACAGATAAAAGCTATTACATGACTGAAGAGGGGAAAGAAAAATTAGAGAAGGAATTACTTCATCTTAAAACGGAGAAAAGACAAGAAGTAGTGGAGCGAATTAAAGTAGCTCGTGATTTTGGAGACCTTTCAGAGAACTCTGAGTATGACGCTGCTAAAGAAGAACAAGCCTTTGTTGAATCACGTATTTCTCAAATTGAGAAAATGATTCGTAATGCTGTTATTATAGAAAATGATAATAATAATTCAAATACAGTATCTCTTGGTAAATCCGTAACATTTATGGAATTACCAGATGGAGATGAAGAAACATATCGTATTGTAGGAAGTGCAGAAGCTGATCCACTAGAAGGAAAAATATCAAATGATTCCCCAATCGCAAAAAGCATTCTTGGAAAAGAAGTTGGGTCAGAAGTAGCTGTAGCAACGCCAGGTGGGGAATTTGAAGTAAAAATTTTAAAAGTTGAATAATGAACATATAAAAAGAGTGGACATGGCTTCACTCTTTTTTGACTTTTGCATGGTTTTGTCAGCGTAAGAGTATAAGATTGAAATAAAAAACTCCATTTGAAAAATAGTAGTTTAGACTACATTAGAAAAGTGATACAATATGAATGTAAGAGTGGAGGGATTGACTTTGAGTGATTTACCTGAAAATAGTAGAGTGGAAAAATATAATAAACGAAGAAAAAATATAAGATTAATTATTATTCTTTCTGTTATTGGTGTTGTTCTGCTTTTTGTATTACTTGGAATTTGGGCTTTTGGGGAAGTATCAAATGAAGACCCATCTAACGCTTCTTCAGAGACATTTGCCAATCAAACGCAAAACACAGAAGAGAAAGATATGAATAAAGATAAGGAAAATGAAAGAAGTTCAAACGAAGAAAAAGATGATGAAACAATGGAATTAGATGAAACAGACGAAAGCAGCATAAAGAAAGAAGCAGTAGAATCCACTGATGAAAATGTCGTGGAAGCATATACTGCAGATTGGAAACCCATTGGCACAAAGCAAGAAGGCCCACATACAATGCAATTTGATAAATCATCCATTGATTGGCAAGAAATGGTCCAAGCAATGGAGTTGGCGACTGGATTACCTGAAGCAGATATGACTATTCACTGGCTTGGTCGTGGTGGGGATCAACAAGCTATTGGCACTATTTCGAATCAAGACAATACTGAAATATACCGTGTATACTTATCATGGATTGATGATCAAGGCTGGAAACCGACAAGAGTAGAAGTACTAAATGAAATAATTATCAATCAATAGTGTAACAGGAGGACAAATTATGACTATCGGAATTATCGGGGCAATGGATGAAGAAGTAGAATTATTGAAGGAACAAATAACAGGTAAGCAGGAAGAAACCATTGCAAACTGTGATTTTATTTACGGAGACCTTAAAGGGAAGACTGTAGTCCTATTAAAATCCGGAATAGGAAAAGTAAATGCTGCAATGGCAACAACGATTATGCATGAACGTTATGCTCCAACATATGTTATTAACACGGGTTCAGCAGGAGGATTTGCAAAACAGCTAGACATTGGAGATATTGTAATCTCAACAGAAGTTGTTCATCACGATGTAGACGTGACAGCATTTGATTATACATATGGGCAAGTTCCAAATATGCCAGCAACTTTCACAGCAGATTCAAAGCTTATTCAAATTACAAAAGAAGTAGCAAAAGAATTAGATGTAGCAGCAGTAGATGGATTAATTGCAACTGGCGACTCCTTCATGGATGATCCAGAACGTGTCGCCTTTGTTCGAGAAAAATTCCCCACGATGATCGCTGCAGAGATGGAAGCAGCAGCAATTGCTCAAGTCTGTTATCAATATGATAAACCATTTGTGGTAATCCGAGCATTATCTGATATTGCTGGGAAAGAATCATCCACATCCTTTGATACCTTTCTAAAAAAGGCTGCAACAAATGCTGCAACATTAATCATGAAGATCGTAAAAGAGTTATAATATAAGGAGCCAAGCAGCCTTACAGGAGCTTGGCTTTTTATATCAATCACATCCATTTAAAAACCTTCATTAAAACCATAAAAAACCATAAGAAATTTACTTTGATCCTACATGACCACTTCCCACTCATCTGTAATAATTTCAGAGAAAAATTTTACAATTAAAAGAATACCATGAAGATAATTCTATATAAGTTAAGAGAAACATTTAAATCGCACGAGTAGAATGGACATCTTGATCATCTAAATATTACAGCAAAAGGTTATGGAGAAACAAACCCAATTGCTTCAAATGATGAAGAGGAAGGAAGAACACATAATCGTAGAGTAGAATTCATTTTTAAAGAAGAATGATAGATATGCAATATGTACAGGTAGAGTTTTTGTGTCTTTGAAAACTGGAATAAGAAATTCACTCAATAATGATAACCCCTTTTATTAAAAAGTTAATAAAAGGGGTTTTAAAAGATGGGACCTAAAAGGGATGTGTTAAAAATTATTTGCTGTTTTGTAGATAATTTTTAAAATGAGAATTATATTTCTCGCTTTTTTCGTTCTTTCCGATAATATTCATGAAACACTTTCATTAATGCCCTTTTCTCTATTCGAGATACATAACTACGGGAAATATTCAAACGTTTGGCAATTTCTTTCTGTGTTAACTCTTTGTTATTGTTTAACCCGTAACGATAAATGATGACTTCTTTCTCTCGCTTATCCAGAATAGAAAAGTACTTAGCCATTTTAGAAAGCTCCATATTTAACTGGATATACTCAATAATATTCTCGTTTTCTGCTTCAAGGATATCAATTAAACTAATTTCATTTCCTTCCTTATCTTGGCCAATCGGATCATGTAATGAAATATCTTTACGGACCTTTTTTAGTGTCCGTAAATGCATTAAGATTTCATTTTCCACACAACGAGCTGCATATGTGGCTAATTTTGTACCTTTTCCTACTGCATAACTTTCGATTCCCTTGATTAAACCAATTGTGCCGATGGAGATGAGATCTTCTGTATCTTCTCCGGTATTGTCAAACTTTTTTACGATATGTGCGACAAGTCGTAAATTATGTTCGATTAATTTGTTTCTAGCTTCATGGCTACCGTCTTGCATTTCTTTTAAATACTTTGCTTCTTCTTCAGGGGATAAGGGCTGAGGGAATGCCTGATTTTTCACATAGGACACAAAAAAGAGCGCTTCTTTAATTAGTAAAGCAAGTGCACTTAAAATAGATGACAACGAGTGACACCTCCGATTACGTATTGGGCTTTTGCCTATATACTTTATCTGTATGTAAGGAGGAGTTGTACCGTGTCTGTCCAATAATAAAAGCGACAAATCAATGTCGCTTTTTAATTAAGCTTTCTGTTTTTTTATTGCTTCTTCCAATTCATCTTTTCTTTCTTTTAGTAATGGTTTGACACCCGCCCGATGTGCAGCTCTTGAAATCATATGACCTGAAACAGGGTTGGTTAGTAAGATAAATACAATGGCAAGGAGTAATTTTCCACTTACTAAAGAATGTTGAATATAGAGAAATATAAATAGACCAATTAATATTCCAGCTAAGCCTAATGTAGATGCTTTTGTTGCTGCGTGGAGTCTTGTGTATATATCAGGAAAACGAACAATTCCAATCGAAGCAGAAACAATAAAGAACGTTCCTACCATTAGGAAGACAATAATAGAAATATTAAATATGATGTTAATCCATGTCTCGGTCAATGATAACACCCTTTTCTAGATATTTTGCGATAGCAACTGTTCCTAAAAATGATAGAATAGCAATTAATAAAATCGCATCATTTAGTTTCGTTGTGACTAATATGACAGAAACAAAAGCAGCAACTGCAACTAGGTTAATACCAATTGCATCAAGGGCTACAGCCCGATCTGCATTCGTTGGACCACTTAGAACACGATATACCAATAGAATTAATGAAATGGAAATTCCAACCAAACATAGGATGGTGACAGAGTCTAAGATATTTTCGGTTAAGATTAAAATATCATTTGTCATCTTGTCACCTCCATAATTGCTTTTTCAAATGTCATTTTTATGGATTGTATCGACTCATCAATATCATCTATGTCCATCGCATGGATGTAGATGATTGAATTATCATTTGAAATCGCAACAGATAACGTACCTGGTGTTAATGTAATTAGATTGGCTAATAAAGTTAATTCCCAATCTGTTTCTAATTCTGTTTGATATGCGAATATTCCAGGTTCAATTTCTGGTTTCGGTGTATATACCAGTTTCACGATGTCGATATTTGATTTAATTAGTTCTTTAATGAACAATAAAATTAATTGAATTACTTTTAATAAACGATCTAAATAAAACCTGCCAGGGATATACCGGTTTAAAAGAAGTAATAGCACGATTCCTAAAATGTAACCAGATATAAAGCTTGTTAATGTATACGTTTCACTTAAAAACATCCACATGACAGCAATGATTAAATTGATAACAATTTGAAAGGCCATATTCAATTACTCCTTTAGAACAGAATCAATATAATTTTGTGGGTTTAATAAATCACTTGAAATCGATTCAATTGTTGGAACGAACCACTCTGCGCCGATTCCCAATATGGTGGAACATGCCAATAGAAAAATAACAGGTGTCACCATGCCAAAGATTGGTTTTTTCTCTAATTTATTATTTGTTTGGCGCTCTCCCCAAAAACCACGAATAAATATTTTCATAACAGAATAAAGAATGAGAAGACTTGTACCTAAAGCAATAATTGCAATGACTACTTCTCCATTTTCAAAGGCTCCTTTTAATAGCTGTATTTTTCCAATAAACCCACTGAATGGTGGAATACCAGCTAATACGAATGCTGCAATAAAAAGAAGCCACCCTAGTAAAGGATAATCGTGAATAAGTCCTTTCATTTTACGTAAATCAGATGTTCCTGCTACATAAGCGATAATACCAACTAGCATAAATAGAGCAGTTTTAATAATCATATCGTGAATCAGATAGTAGATAGAACCACTCATCCCAGATTCATTAAAAAAGCCTATCCCCATCATAATAAATCCAATAGCAGGGATAATATTGTACGCAATAATTAATTTAATATTATTTGTAGCAAGTGCACCAATTACTCCGAATATCATGGAGAGTCCTGCTATCCAAATAAATGCCTCGTGTGTAAGGTCTGGTCTATGGATAAAGATTAGTGAAAACACGCGTATAATGGAATAAATCCCTACTTTTGTTAATAATGCTGCAAATAAAGCAGAGACAACAGGGTTTGGTACAATATAGGATTTCGGCAGCCAATAATAGAGCGGGAATAGGGCTGCTTTTGTTGCAAATACAAAGAATAATAGAATCCCAATGGTTGTTAAAATCCCTTGTTGATCAACTTCTTGAACACGTTCTGCAATTTGAGCCATATTAACGGTCCCGACGACCCCATAGAGAAATGCAATCGCAGTAACAAAGAGAATAGATGAGAAGACATTAATTAATACATATTTTAATGATTCTCTTAATTGAACTTTTTCTCCACCTAAAACAATAAGTGCATAAGAAGCAATTAATAATACTTCAAAAAACACGAATAGGTTAAATAAGTCACCAGTTAAAAATGCTCCACTAACTCCAGAAATGATAAAGAAGAAAAAGGTATAAAAATAATGTTTTTCCTTTGCTTCTGTCAAGGAATGTGGTGCATAGAAAACAGCAGCAACAGCAATAATATTCGTCGTTAATACTAGGACAGCAGCTAATGAATCAGCCACTAGGACAATACCATATGGTGCCACCCATTCCCCAGTTTCTAAAATAATTGTTCCATAATTGATTACTTCTAATGTTAAATAGATAACTACCCCTAAATTTATGAGCATAAAAAGCTTTGCTAGTGTTCTGGATAATGATACTTTCGAATGAACAAAAGCAAGTATGGCTCCTGAGATTAACGGGATAATTATTGGTAAGATAGCTAGATTATTCATTTGGTTTACCCCTCAATTGTTCCATATTATCTGTTTTGTTTTCTTGTGCAGTACGATAGGCCAAGACAAGCATTAAACTAGTTAATCCGAAACTAATAACAATTGATGTTAGAATTAATGCCTGAGGTAAAGGGTCTGTATAGGAGGTTACACCTTCACTTAGAATAGGTGGTTGTCCTCGTTTTAATTTCCCCATCGTTAAAATAAATAAGTGTGCAGCATGTGATATGAGCACTGTCCCAATAATGATTCGAATCATTTGTTTCTGTAAGAGATTATAAACGGCTACCGCGAATATAATACCAGCTAATATTGAAATAATTATCTCCATTTAATCAGCCTCCTCCTTATCTTTCCGAAGTTTGATAAGGGTAAAAACAGCCAGTGCTGCAATTCCTAGTACCGTAATTTCAAATAATGTATCTAATCCACGCATATCAACAAGGATGACGTTTACTACGTTTTTTCCACCGCCAATTGGAAGAGCAGTATCTAAGAAGTAGTCAGATATTGGCTCAAACCAATTTGAACTATGTGCTGAAATACCAACCAATGTCATTAAAGCTCCAAAACCAACAGATATGATTATATTCTTTAGTTTAACAGGGGGTTTTTCGCTTCTTTTTCGCATTTTCGGTAGATGTAAAAAAGCAAGTAAAAACAAAACAACGGATACTGTTTCAATTACTAATTGTGTTAATGCTAAATCTGGTGCTCGATAAATAAGAAACAAGACGGATACACCATAACCAACAACACCAGTTATTAATAATGCTGCTAAATTACTGTTTGAGAAGATCGTTGCAATTGCTGCAATCACGATTAAAACGGCAACTGTCAATTCAATAATCGTTATCTCCGCTAAGTTATCAAAGGAAATTGTAAATCCACCTGTTTGGATCATAACGAAACCTGTTACAACAACGATCGCACCAATAATTAAAGAAATATATGTTCCAAGTGATCCATTCATATATTTATTCGTTATTTTTGTTGAGACGATGTCGATATTCTTTATGATTTGATCATAAACTTTGTTAAAACTAAATCTTCCAGGTAAGATGTCGTAAATTTTTTTCCAAACATTTTTTGTTTTAAACAGAACAAATCCAACCCCAACAACAATTAATGACATGATAAATGGCGTATTCAATCCGTGCCAGAATTTAATATGACCTGCACTACTTAAAGGATTAATTGCTTCTGCTGCATGTGCTAAAAATGTTCCATTAAAAGCATTAGGGAATAAACCGATTCCAATAACACCCAACACAAGAATCATTGGTGGAATCAACATTCCAATTGGTGCTTCCACAGGTGATTTGGCTAATTTCATCGTGTGTTTCTTTCCACCAAATACTCCAAAGAAGAAGTACATGGAATAAACAAATGTAAAGATACTACCTATGACAGCTAAATATGGGATAATTTGCACCATAAATTGAGCAATCCCATTTCCAGACTGTGTTAATTGTAATGTGGAATCAAAGAACATTTCTTTACTGTAAAATCCATTTAAAAATGGTAATGGAATTCCAGCCATTGAAAATGTACCAAACAAGGCGAGTGTTGCTGTAATTGGTAAAAATGTGAAGAGACCACCAAGTTTCCGTATGTCACGGGTACCAGTTTGTACATCAATCACACCTGCTACCATAAACAGACTACCTTTAAATGTTGCATGGTTTAAAATATGGAAAACAGCTGCGAAAATCGCTACTTTTGTTCCGAATCCTAACATCGCCATGATCATTCCAAGTTGACTAATGGTTGAGAAAGCTAAAATCGCTTTCAAATCTGTCTGACGAACAGCCATATAAGAACCCCAACACAATGTAACTATTCCAAAGGTACTTACAATGATAAAGAACCATTCATAACTTGAGAAAATAGGTGAGAGCCGTGCCACTAAATAAATCCCTGCTTTTACCATGGTTGCGGAGTGCAAATATGCACTAACTGGTGTAGGGGCTTCCATTGCGTCTGGTAACCAAATATGAAACGGAAATTGAGCAGATTTTGTAAATGCACCTAATAAGATAAGGATTAGAGCAAGTGGTAAGTAATTACTGTTTAAAATAATATCTGCATGTAGAATCAATTCGCGGATACTTGTTGTTCCAGCAATGACCGATAATAATATGAAACCACCAAACATGCTTAAACCACCGAAAATAGTGATGAGCATCGATTTTTGTGCACCATAGCGAGAACGTTCTTTAAAATGCCAATAACCAATTAAAAGGAACGATGAAATGGAGGTTAACTCCCAGAATGTGTATATGGCAAAGATGTTATCAAATGACACAACACCTAACATGGCAGACATAAACATCAGTAAGTAAACATAAAAATGACCTAATCTTTCTGTTCTGTCCAAATAATAGATGGAATAGGCTACAACAAGTGTCCCAATTCCACTGATTAATAAAATGAAAAGAAGGCTAAGTCCGTCTAAATAAAAATCAAGATTAATTCCTAAAGAAGGAATCCATTGATATGTTTGTTTAATGGGGACAAAGTCTTTCCCAATAAAACGTATAAAATACAAAAAAATACTTAAGGGAATAAAAAGAACAAAAATACCTGTATGTATGCGCTCCTTTAACTTGCTTAATAAAGGAACAAATAAAGCGAATAGTAGTGGAATGAATATTGCGAATATCATGAAGCTGCTGTCCTCCTTAAATAATAAATATTTAGTTATGTATTTGTTGCAATAAAGAAGCTAACCGAAAATAATAAGCATATATTTGAATAAATACACACTAAATTATCTTAACACAATTACAGTACCCAGAAAAATAAAAAACTCTTATCTATTAATAACGATAAGAGGTTCTTCTTGTATCATACCATATTTTTAGTGTTTTTGTATGCACAGAAGCAATGAAAATACATATAGAAGGCTAGCCTGAAATTTTTATTTTATTCGATAAATTTCTCCGATATATTTCTTTTTTAATTAATAAAATAAAATCTGTATCGAGATTTAATTCCTTAGCCTTCTTGTAAGATTCTAGTAGTAGTTCATCCGAAAGCCGCTTCATAATAAATCCCCCTAATTGTCTCACAGCCTAAATGAATAGCTATTAAAATGAACAAGTTTTGATGGACTAATAATAAACTACCATGATTTGATAAATGGCACAAGGTTTGACTTATCTACATTTTCATGTGCATAACTTTATTTTGACTAGAAAGAAATGTTGATTAGACAACAATAATAATGTTGATAAAGTTATCCACAATTCGAAAAATGTTGGGATTTGTCGAACGATTTATTGAATAAAATCAAATGAAAAATTTGTATAGTTAAATCAAGAGATGTATAACTAATAAATGGTAAATACCTAATAGCTTTTCTCTACCATTTTATATCTTTTTTTGGTAATTGTGACATATTACTATATAATATATTTGTTATAGGAAAAAGATGGACAAATTGTTGTTATAATGTAATGAGGTGTATAGGTTGCTGAAGTTATTTTTGCCGAATAACCATGTTAAAAGTATTTTTGAGATTGAACCAAAAGAACTTACTAAAATAGGAATTAAAGGAATTATTACAGACTTAGATAATACATTAGTCGCTTGGGATGTTAGAGAGGCAACACCAGAAGTTTATGAATGGTTTAAAAAAATGAAAGAAGAAGATATAAAAATAACCATCATTTCCAATAATAAAGAAGAGCGAGTAAGATTTTTTTCGGAACCATTAGATACCCCGTATGTTTTTAGTGCGCGAAAGCCATTAACACGAGCATTTAAAAAAGCAGCGCAAAATATGGGACTATCGAATGAAGAAGTAGTAGTGATTGGTGATCAATTATTAACAGATGTACTTGGTGGTAATGCTGCAGGGTTTTATACGATACTCGTTGTTCCAATTGTTGAAACAGATGCAAAGGTGACAAAATTTAACCGTCGTATAGAAAGAATGATATTAAATAAAATGCGTAAGAAAGGAATGATTACATGGGAGGAATAGCATCTGAAAATGATCAGTTGGCTTGCCAGGGATGTGGAGTTGAAATTCAAACAGAAGATCCGCAAAAACAAGGCTATACTCCAAAATCTACGCTTGCAAAAGAAGATATCCTATGCAAGCGTTGTTTTCGTTTAAAACATTATAATGAAATACAAGACGTAGAAATAACAGATGATGATTTCTTAAAAATGTTAACAAGCATACAAGAAAAAGAGGGGTTAATCGTACATATTGTTGACATCTTTGATGTGAGTGGCAGTCTGTTTTCTAGTTTACCTAGAATCGTTGGAAACAACCCAATCATTCTTGTAGGAAACAAAATAGACTTATTACCGAAATCTACAAATAAGAATCGCTTACTACAATGGCTACGCTCTTCTGCTAAAGAGGTAGGTTTATCTGTAAAAGATGTTTCTTTAATATCTTCTACAAGAGGTCATGGAATGGAAGAATTAGTTGATAAAATAGAGACCTTGCGAAAAGGTAAAGATGTTTATATTGTTGGTGCAACAAATGTTGGGAAGTCTACTTTTATTAACCGGCTCATTAAACAGTCAACTGGAATCGATAATGTTATTACTACTTCTTATTTTCCAGGGACAACTTTAGGTTTTATTGAAATTCCATTAGATGATTCATCAGCAATGGTTGATACTCCTGGGATTATAAATAGACAACAAATCTCTCATTATGTGTCTAAGAAAGATTTAAAAATCATCCACCCAACGAAAGAAATCAAGCCAGCAGTTTATCAACTGAATGCTAAGCAGACATTGTTTTTTGGTGGTTTAGCAAGATTTGACTTTATTAAAGGTGAAAAACAATCATTTGTTTGTTATTTTTCAAATCATTTAATAATCCATCGTACAAAACTGGAAAATGCAGATCAGTTGTATGATAACCATGTGGGGGAAATGCTCGCACCTCCAAACGAAGAAAGCTTAGAAATACTTCCGAAGCTCGTTAAAAATACTTTTCGAATTTCTGCCGAAAGACCAACAGATATCGTTATTCCCGGATTAGGTTGGATAAGTACATCAGGAAAAGATGTAACAGTAGAAGTACACGCTCCTCAAGGTATTGCAGTAAGCTTACGGAAATCTCTCATTTAATAAAGGAAAGGTGAAGAAATATGTTTTATCAATTGGGTTTAATTGGTTATCCTGTAGAACATTCATTATCACCTTGGATTCACCAATCTTTTCTTAAAAATGCTCATCTACAGGGGCGATATGATTTAATAGAAGTACATCCTGAAAAATCATTAGGAGATATACTTATTGAATTAAAAGAGCAGCACTATACAGGGTTTAATGTCACTGTCCCATACAAACAAAAAATCATGCCCTATTTGGATAAAATAGATACTAGTGCAGAACATATAGGTGCCGTAAACACAGTGATTTATCGTGATGGAAACTGGATAGGATATAATACAGATGGGTTTGGCTTTGTTCGTGCTCTAGAATATAGGTATCCAGAAGTAATTGAAAAAACAAATATACAAGTATTGCTCATTGGTGCGGGAGGAGCGGCAAGAGGAATTTATGCAGCTTTACAAATGAAAGATGTGGAACGAATTGATATTGCTAACCGTACAAGAACAAATGCTCTTAAAATTGCAAAACAGGACCAAACAAAAGTCAAAACAGATATTTATTCTTTAGAAGAAAGTGAGAAAAGGCTTAATCAATATGACATTATTATCCAAACAACCGATGTTGGGATGAAACCGAAACAACATAAGTCAATTATATCGCTTCAAAATTTAGAACAACCAAATATTATTTGTGATATTGTATATCAACCAATTTCAACCAACTTTTTAAAAAATGCGAAACAAAGAGGTGCAAAGATTCTTCAAGGTCACTTAATGCTTCTCTTTCAAGCACAGAGGGCATTTGAAATTTGGACAAATCAGGCGGTTTCTATCGGTAAAATGGATGAACAACTAAAACAATTATTGGAAGGAAGATAATATGTTAACAGGTAAACAAAAACGTTTTTTACGATCAAAAGCACATCATATTAAGCCAATTTTTCAGGTTGGAAAAATGGGTGTTAATGACAATATTATTGAACAAATAAACGATGCACTAGAAAAGCGTGAATTGTTAAAGGTAAGTATTTTACAAAATTGCTTCGAAGAAAAAGATGACGTTGCTAAGCAATTAGCAGAGGGAACAGGGGCGGAAATTGTTCAAATAATAGGAAATAATATCATTTTATATAAAGAATCAGTTGATAATAAGAAAATAGAACTTCCATAATGGAGATAAAATAAACATACGTTTATTATAAAAAGGTTTTTAAATTTTAGTTGTAAAGGAAGAAGTAGATGAAACGCATAGGGATTTTAGGGGGGACATTTGATCCACCACATATCGGCCATTTAATCATTGCTCAGGAAGTTAGGCAAAGTCTTAATTTAGATGAAATATGGTTTATTCCATCTTCGGAGCCCCCGCATAAACAATCGGCAAGTGCTAGTGCGATTGATCGCTTAACAATGGTGGAAAAGGCCATTTCAGATGAACCTTTATTTCTTTTAAATACAATTGAAATAGAACGGAAAGGAAAATCCTATACATATGATACGATTATACAGTTGATTAAGATGAATCCGGATATGGAATTTTTCTTTATCATCGGAGCAGATATGGTTGAATATTTGCCTAAATGGTATAAAATTGATGAATTATGTCAATTAGTTACATTCGTAGGTGTGAATCGTCCTGGATTTACCTTGGATACTCCCTATCCAATTGTAATGGTTGATGTACCATTCATTGAAATATCTTCATCTATGCTTCGAAAGCGTATAGCACAGAATAAGTCAATTAAATATTTTGTGAATCGACAGGTCCAAGCTTATATAGAGGAGGGGGCTTTATATGAATAGAAATGATGCATTGGAAGTATTGGAAGCACATTTACCGAAAAAACGTTATGATCACTCAATTCGAGTAACAAATACTGCGATTCAATTAGCAGGAAGATATGGGGTTGCTAAAGAGCAAACAGAGATGGCTGCTATATTTCATGATTATGCAAAATTTCGTTCAAAAGATGAATTAAAAAGATGGATTACCCATACTCATTTACCAAAGGACCTTCTTTTTTATCATCATCAATTATGGCATGGTCCAGTTGGAGCAATTTTAATAGAGCGGGAACAAGGGATTAAAGATCCAGCTATTCAAGCTGCTATTCATTGTCATACAACTGGTAAGAAGGACATGTCACCATTAGAACTTATTTTATATGTTGCAGATTATATCGAACCCGGCAGAAGTTTTCCGGGGTTGGATGAAGTAAGGGAAATGGCTAATAAAGATTTAGTTAAAACAGCTTGGATGATTTCTCGAAATACCATTCATTATTTAATGGAAAAAAATCAACCTATATATCCAGACACTTTTCATGCATATAATGATTTAACGAAAAAAATAAGTGGAGGTAATTCATAGTATGGAAACAAAGGAAATACTAAATCTTGTTACAGAGGCATGTGATGATAAACGCGCGGAAAATATCGTTGCTTTGAATATGGAGGGTATATCTTTAATTGCGGATTATTTCGTTATTTGTGAAGGAAGTAATGAAAGACAAGTCCAAGCAATTGCAAAAGGGATCCAGAGCACATTAGAAGAACATGATTTAGAAGTAAACCGTATAGAAGGTATGGATCATGCAAGATGGGTATTAGTCGATTTAGGGGACATTGTTTGTCATGTTTTTCATAAAGATGAACGGGATTATTATAATTTAGAAAGATTATGGGGAGATGCCCCGTATGTGTCATTACAAATTGGAAGTGAAGAGTAAACCAATTAGATGCCATGTTTACTAAATTTAAGAAATAAAGTTATTCATAAATATTTTTATCCAAAAGTGGATTTTCGCTAATTGAATAAAGGAGTTTTTTAATATTTGTATGAAAAAGATCGGAATTACTCATAATTCCGATCTTTTTCTAGTAAATGCATATTTGTGTATCTGGATTGTACACGATATAATAGTATCAATTTCTTCGTATATTCTACTTTCACTTTAAAAGGATGTGATCCCCTTTGTTTCATCGATTTAAAAAATATGGAGCTGTAATAGCAATCGGTTCTTTTTTTCTATTTTACTTTTTCTTTATGAAAGATAATCCAAAAGATGAAGCGAATCTTACCCCGAATTCATTTCCTGAAGCTAGTAATCAGACAGAGGAAAAAAATGAGCAATCAAAGAGCCTAGAGAAGATTATTGTTGATATTAAAGGGAATGTCGTAAAACCAGGAATATATGAGATGGCCCATGATGCTCGAGTCCATGAAGCCATCGATCTTGCAGGTGGATTTAATGAAAAGGCTGAACAGACAGCAATCAACCTTGCCCAAAAAATACAAGATGAAATGGTGATCTATGTTCCGGCTCAGGGAGAAGTAGAGCAAAGCCAAGTAAACCTTTCTGATTCTGATTCCAATCAATCCAAAATACGAATCAATTCTGCAACAGCAGATGAAATTGAATCGTTAAATGGAATCGGTCCGTCAAAGGCACAAGCAATTATTGATTACCGAGAAGAAAATGGCCTTTTTCAATCAGTAGAGGATTTATTAGAAGTTCCAGGGATAGGGGAAAAGACACTAGAAAACTTAAAGGAAGATATTCAGGTTCCTTGAACATTCAAAGAAATATAGCAAAAAGGGAGAGATTAAAATGGCAAGAATACCTTGGAATCAATATTTTATGGCCCAAAGCCATTTATTATCTTTACGGAGCACATGTACAAGATTAATGGTTGGTGCGACCATTGTTCGTGATAAACGGATTATTGCAGGAGGATACAATGGGAGTGTCTCTGGAAGTGTTCATTGTATTGATGAAGGTTGTTATATTGTTGATGGGCATTGTGTCCGGACAATCCATGCAGAAGCAAATGCATTATTACAATGTGCAAAATTTGGAGTCAGAACGGAAGGCGCCCATATTTATGTGACCCACTTTCCATGTCTACAATGTACCAAACAAATTATTCAAGCTGGTATTAAAACAGTGTATTATGCAACTGACTACCGGAATAATGAATATGCGATTCAGCTTTTTCAAGAAGCAGGAGTTAAAGTGGATAAAGTTCCATTAGAGGAATTCAATATTGATCCAAATTATAAAGTGAAACAAGAATATGTATCTAAGCTTCTTAAAACAGTAGGATCACATGTTTCAAATGATGAGTTAGCTCATTTGAAGGAGGAAGCTAAACAAATATTTAAAGGTGATATGAATGAATAGGTGATGTGTGTCATGAAAGGTTATTGGCATATTCCGGCAATATCTGTTGTAGTGGCTTTTTTGACTATTTATTTTAGCACATGCTTGATATTATTTGGCTTTATTGGATGGATTTTATGGATGTATGTAGGAAAAAGATTAAGTATAGAAGTATTATTCGCATCCTTAATCTTTTTCTTCTTCTTTTTTAATTATATTCCCTCAGTCACTTTTTCTGTTATGGATTATCCCTCACAACAAGTGGAACGGACCGGAAAAGTGGTCAGTTCTATTAAAAAAACACCAAAAAAAATAGAGCTACTTCTCCTTGATTTTCAAACAAAGGAAACAATTCTTGTTCAATATTTCCTTGAAAACAATCATGAATCACTAACAAATATATCTCTCCAAAGAGGTGCAACATGCCGTGTGAAAGGAAAGATGCAATCACCTGAACGAAGTACAAATCCAGGGCAATTTGATTATGCATTGTATTTAGCAAAACAGAATATAACAGCGGAAATGACGATAGCATCATTAGATGACTGTATATGTTCAGGTAGTTCCTCTCTTAGTAAAATAGATTCATTAAGAGAGAATATGCAAAGAACACTTATAGAAACATATGAACATATAACATATGCATGGATGAATGGATTGATTTTCGGAGATGACTCTTTGATTTCAGAGGAGAATATCGAGTTATTTAGGCGCTGGAATTTATCCCATTTATTAGCAATCTCTGGTTTACATGTAGGTTTAATCATAACAATTTTATATTTTTTGCTTGTAAAGACAGGAATTGTAACAAAAGAAAAAGCACAATTATTGATTATGTTATTCTTACCAATTTATGCGCTAATTGCTGGCGGAGAACCATCTGTACTAAGAGCAAGTGTGATGGCATTACTTGTTATGATATTCTTAAAAATGAAGATAAAAATGGGAATTACAGATGTTATTAGCCTTGTTTTTATTCTGTTTGTATTATTGGATAAATATATTATTTATCATGTAGGCTTCCAATTATCGTTTCTTGTATCATTTGGTTTAATCATATCTAAGCGATGGCTTCTTTTACATCCGTCCTTTATTTTAACCCTGTTGAAAATTAGCTTTATCTCCCAAATGGTTATCTTACCAGTCCAATTTGCGTATTTTATGCAATTTCATCCACTTTCGATTCTATTAAATGTGTTGATTGTTCCTTATTTTTCATTTTTCGTTATACCTTGCTTATTTCTCCTCCTTATACTTGCCCCTATTCCATTTTTCCGAGAGTTTGTAGAAGCTTTATTTCTACAGAGTCATTCCATAGTCCTGAGAATGATAAATAAATTAGATGAATTCATGTACTTTCCGTGGATCAATGGTTCACTGCCTAATTGGTTTGTTTTTATCTATTATGGTCTATTAATAGGTTTGATGCTGTATATGGAGCGAGAAAAAGTAAAAGAAGCTTTTTCCTTTGGTATAGCCTTAACTGTTTCCATCATGTGCATACTTATACAGCCATATCTATCTTCCTATGGAACGCTGACAATGCTGGATATTGGCCAAGGGGATTCTTTTTTAATGGAATTGCCTTTTAGAAAGGGCGTGATTTTCTATGATGTAGGTTCTACATTTTCTTTTGAGGATATGCAACCAACAGAGCAGGTGTACAAGCAAGTTATTAAGCCAGCCCTTCACTCGAAAGGGGTTCAAAAAATCGATGCAGTATTTTTGTCTCATGAAGATATCGATCATATTGGAAGTATTGATTTTCTTGTCAAAGAATTCGAAGTGGATGAAATCATAGTAAGCGAATTTTATAAAGTTCCAGTGAAACAAGAGCAATTTTGGAAAGAACAAGGTACGATAATTAGATATGTACGACATAATGAAGTTATTTCCATTTCAGGTCATCCATTTAAAGTGCTTTCCCCATTACGAAAGACAGATTCCGATAATGAAAATTCTTTAGTGTTGTATTCGGAGTTTGGTAATATGTCATGGTTATTTACTGGCGATATTGGAAAACAGACAGAAAAGGCAATCATACAACAGTATAAGGGATTCGAAGTGGATATTTTAAGGGTAGGGCACCATGGGAGTAAAACTTCTACAGACAGTATATTTATTGAGCAAATAGAACCTACATACGCTCTTATTTCAGCAGGGAGGAAGAACCGTTATGGACATCCAGCTCCAGAGGTTTTAGATGTTTTAAAAAAGCATCAACTTCAAATTTTGCGGACGGATAAAGATGGAGCAATTATTTTTCGTTATCAAGCTGATTCTGATAAAAAAGGTCATTTTCAAAAGTTTATTCCCTAATAAAAAAGAGACTGTCACATCAGTCTCTTCATTCATTAATATGAATGGTTTCCTATGTAGCTTTACAACTTATGAGTACAGTACGCTAATAAAAACTCCGATACCAAAAATTAACAAGAAGTACAATAGTGAAAAAGTAAAGCCTTTGATGGAATCAGCAACGTCTAAATTTTTTGACTGTGGATCTTTTTCAAATTCATTCATAGCTACCCCTCCTGTATACTTTTATCGCAGATTAACTAGCTGTAAAATCTCCTTTTCAAGAATTCAAAAGAATCAAGAATTATAATTGGAGGATCAACAGCCAGTAAAGACCTAATTTGTTCAAGGGCCTCTAGGTCATCCCCTTGTAGTGCTAACAATCAATGAAGAAAACCCCGCTGCTTGAAGTTTCACTTTATAGTATAGATGAAATTTAGAAAAAAATCCACTGAAATTATACTGTGGTGAAGCTTTTTCACGAAAATGTCTTATTTGGAAAATAAAGTCCAATGTTAGTAAGAGTTGTCATCAATATTTTTTTACTGTCAGGTAAAGATATAACTACACTCGTTAGGACACAGTTTCTAGGCCTGTTGTTTTAACGTTTACAATAGATAGGGGAGGGATTTATATGAATCCCTCTCATTTATTTCTTGCTAATGGCAATACTTCAGCGTACCATAATATTAAAGTTCAATTATGGAGTGAAATTCGATGGCTTCAACTTTTTTAGACTTAAGTCGTCAACTAAATAAAAAAGACATTCCTCGAGTTAGTTTAGTATATGGGGAAGAAGCATTTTTTATTCAAAGTTTAAAAGATTTATTTAAAAAACAAGTGATGACAGAAACTGAAAATATCAGTACATATGATTTAAGCGAGACTTCTATTCAAGATGTCATTGCTGATGCAGAAACATATCCATTCTTTGGAGAACAAAAATTGATATTTGCAACAAATCCGGTCTTTTTTAAATCGAAAACAAAAAAGCTTCCTTTTGAGCATGATTTGTCGGTGTTGGAACGATATGTAAAATCACCGCCAGATTATTCCATTCTTGTTTTTATTGCTGAATATGAAAAAATTGATAACCGAAAGACAATTAGTAAATTATTTAAGAAACACGCAGTCATTGCTGCTTGTCATCCCATTAAAGAGTATGAGACAGAAAAATGGGTGAAATCAATTGCAAACAGCTTGCATGTAACGATTGATAAAGAGGCGATTGATGCGCTCGACCCTGAACTAATGAAGAATTTACAGTTGCTTCAAAGTGAATTCAAAAAACTTGCTCTTTATGTCGGAGAAGGTGGGAATATTACAAGGGATATTGTGGAAAAGTTAATTGCACATACTCCACAAAGCTCTTCATTACGTTTGGTTGATACAGTTATCGCGGGGGATTTATATAAGGCGATGTCCATTTATAAAGATTTAATGAAATTAAATGAAGATCAAATCGCACTTATCGGTTTATTGGCTTTTCAATTTCGGATGATTTTTCGGGTGAAATTACTTAAACAAAAGGGTTATGCACAAACACAGATTCAAAGAAACATCGGAGCCCATCCATATGTGATTAAAATTGCTTTACAAAGAGAAAGACAATTTAGTATCAAACAATTGAAATATATGATTAATCGCTTAGCAGATACAGATGAAATAATGAAACAGGGGAAGATGGATAAGAATATCGCATTTGAACTTCTTTTATATGATTTGATCAAAGCATCTTAACGAAAAACGATCCTTTTGAGGATCGTTTTTATTTTATATATTAGCTATTTTATTTGCTAAGCGTTTCTTTTGGCGCTTTCCTTTGTTTTGATGAATAATTCCCTTTTGAATCGCTTTATCGATTTTCCTACTAGCTTCTCGGAATGAAGTAGCCGCTATGTCGGAGTTATTTTCTTGAACGGCCTTTTCTACCTGTTTAATCATTGATTTCATGTCTGATTTATTCTTTTGATTTTGTATCCGTTTCTTTTCCGTTGTTTTTACTCGTTTAATCGCTGATTTTATATTAGCCATTTTCCATCTACCTCCTAAGCATATATTGCCCATATTTGAAGAATTTAACAGGCTGAATTTTCTAATAACAGCTATATGTTAATTCTGCATGAATAGGAAAGAAATTGCAAACGATAAAGGTATAAAAGTTCTTGAAAGGATGTTAATGATGGCAGATAACCAAATAAATTATAGTGTGCGTACAGATTTAGCTGTTGAAGCAAAAGATATGTACGTAGAAAAGGAACAGGAGAAGAAGCCAAATATCAAAGGGGTGGAAATTCAAAATCACGAAGAAAAAGGTATTCGTGTTTCCTATGTAAAAATTGATGAAGAAGGAGCAGAGCGATTAGGAAAGAAAGCGGGGAACTATATCACCATTTATGCGGATGGTGTGAAAAATCAAGATACAAAAAGCCAAGAAAATGCAGCAGGGGTACTCGCTTCCGAATTAGAAAAATTATTAGAACTAAACCATGTACCAGAAAATGGAAGAGGACTTATCGTTGGTCTTGGCAATTGGAATGTTACTCCTGATGCATTAGGCCCGATGACAACGGAAAAGATTTTAGTGACAAGTCATTTATTTCAATTAGAGTATGAGATGGTATCAGTTGGCTATCGTTCTGTAGGAGCAGTTACACCAGGGGTAATGGGGGTAACAGGTATTGAAACAAGTGAAATAATTGTTGGAGTTATTGAGCAATTTAAGCCTGATTTCGTTATTGCAATCGATGCACTTGCATCTCGTTCTATTGAGAGAATTAATGAAACGATTCAATTATCAGATTCGGGGATTCATCCAGGTTCAGGTGTTGGAAATAAACGTAAGGAGTTGAGCAAGGAGACACTAGGTGTTCCAGTTATTGCAATAGGGGTTCCAACAGTTGTTGATGCTGTTACGATTACGAATGATACAATTGATTTTTTATTAAAGCACTTGGGAAATGAATGGAATAATAAAGATCGTCCATTTCAAGCACTTGTTCCAGGTGGATTTTCATTTGGTAAAAAGAAATTAGAAGAAAAGGATATGCCTAGTTTAGAACAACGAAAAACGTTTTTAGGGATGGTAGGGACATTATCAGAAGAAGAAAAAAGAGCATTAATTAAAGAAGTTCTTACACCTATGGGACATAATATGATTGTAACACCAAAGGAAGTAGATGGATTTATGAAGGATATGGCACACTTGCTCGCTTCCGGTATTAATGCAGCATTACATGAAAAAGTCGATATTGATAATTTTTCATCTTATACAAGATAAATGAAAAATCTTAAAGGACTCTTAAAAGGGTCCTTTTTTAAATGTCCTTTTTTCTATTAAAAATCCACATTTGGTTCTATCTATTCGGTTATTCTCATAGAGTAAACTAGAGGAATAAGAATGATTGATGAGGTGATTCGTTGTTGAAAAACAGTAGAAAAAATAAAAACTATCAACCAATTACACAATTGATAAGAAAAAGCAGTCTTTATTTTATTACAGTATTTATAATTTTTATTTGTATAGGAATATTAACAACTGTATCACCTGCATACCGTTTTTCTTCACACATATTAACGAATTGGACAAGCAAGGTGGAGAGTTCTACGTTTATTTATTTATTGGGTATGGAAAATAAGGCTTTTAAAGAAGCGTATCCAAAAGATAAACCAATGCCAAATCTATCAACTACATTTTTTGAACTGATAACAAGTATTAAACCGAATGATGCAAGAAGTTTATTAAGAAATGAAATACCGGGTTTTTCCATTTATGATCAACAAATATTAATTGCGGGAGAAGGGACGGATTTTACTAACTTACCAATTGAATCTTCTCCTCCATTAGAGGATGTTCTAGAAGATCGTGAAGCAATTATGGATGAGGAAATGGATGAAGGTGTAAATGAACAACCAGACATAGAGGGAAGGCCATCAACAGGCAAAAGAAATGTTGTTTTTATTTATAATACACATAATCGAGAATCGTTTTTACCATCATTACCAGGTGTAACAGACCCTGATTCAGCACATCATCATGAAGTAAATGTAACAAAGATTAGTGAACGTATAGTGAAATCATTGAAAAAACAGGGAATTGGAGCGGTAGCTGATAAAACAGACCATATGCAAGTTCTTAATGAAAGAGGTTGGAAATATCCACAGTCTTACAAAGCTTCTAGAGAAGTTGTAGCAAATGTATTAGAAGAAAATAAAGACTATAAATATGTATTTGATATACATCGCGACTCCTTAGGAAGGGATAAAACGACGAAAAAAATTAATGGTAAATCATATGCTAAAGTCATGTTTGTGGTTGGTGCTGAACATGAAAAACATGAAAAAAACTTAAAATTTGCTTCCGAATTACATTATATACTAGAAGAAAAGTATCCTGGATTAAGTAGAGGGGTTTATCCGAAAAAAGGAAAAGGAACAAATGGTGTGTTTAATCAAGATCTCTCAGAACAAGCAATTTTAATTGAATTTGGTGGAGTGGAAAACAATTGGGATGAGTTAAATCGAACAGCAGATGCTTTGGCAGAAGTATTTAGTGAATTCTATTGGGATGCCGAAAAAGTTAGTAAGGAGAAAAAGGAGGGGAAATAATGGGAAGAATGTTGACAATTACACTATTTTTGATTATTTTTTTCTTAATTGGTGTGATCCTTGGAATAGGAAGAGAAGGAATAGCTTTGAAAGATAACAGCAATCAAATGGAAATGGTGGAAGAGGTAAACGAGGAAATAGATGAATTGGAATTATACCGATTGGAAGATGAAGAACGAAGTGAACATTTCACCCAAAAAATAGCCTCTTTTTTAGGAAACATTGTAACGGGATTTTATGAAGTCGTTATCCAAGTAATTTATCAAATTTCATTATTATTGTTTTAGGATAGGTTTAAAATGGCTTGTCCTTGAACCCATCATATGCTATTGTTATAATTTAATCTAGTGATTTATGTCAATTATGCGTTCTTCATAAATTTAATTATGAAGGATTAGATGAATATTATCTCTCATTTGCCCCTTCGTTATATAATTATGTTTTACAAATAAAAATAGAAAGTTACGCATAAAGGACATGTAGGAGTGAACAACATAAATGGCTAAAAAACAAGAAAATGTACGAAATTTTTCAATTATCGCACATATTGACCATGGAAAGTCAACATTAGCAGATCGAATTTTAGAAAATACAAAAGCATTAACAAAACGTGAAATGAAAGAGCAATTCCTTGATGCGATGGACCTGGAGCGTGAAAGAGGTATCACGATTAAATTAAATGCTGTACAACTTGAGTATCAAAGTAAAGATAATGAAGAATATACATTTCATTTAATCGATACTCCGGGTCATGTTGACTTTACATATGAAGTTTCTAGAAGTTTGGCTGCCTGTGAAGGGGCTATTCTTGTTGTTGATGCGGCCCAAGGAATTGAAGCACAAACATTAGCGAATGTTTATTTAGCACTTGATAATGACTTGGAAATCATACCGGTCATTAATAAAATTGATTTACCGAATGCAGACCCGGACCGAGTGAAACAAGAACTACAAGAAGTGATAGGTATTGATCCGGATGAAGTTATCTTGGCTTCTGCAAAAGCAAATATTGGAATAGAAGATATTTTAGAACGAGTTGTTGAAGCAATTCCACCACCTAGTGGAGATAAAGACAATCCCTTACAAGCGCTTATATTTGACTCGTTATTTGACTCCTATCGCGGTGTCATTGCATATGTTTGTGTTATGGAAGGTTCTATAACAGTTGGGGATAAGATAAAAATGATGGCAACTGGAAAGGAATTTGAAGTAAATGAAGTAGGGGTATTTAAACCAAAACCAACCATTGTTGATAGTTTGCAAGTTGGGGATGTTGGATACTTAACAGCATCCATAAAAAATGTCGCTGACACACATGTGGGGGATACGATTACACATGTTGAAAATCCTGCATCAGAACCATTACCTGGTTATCGCAAACTTAATCCAATGGTCTTTTGTGGATTGTATCCAATCGATACAAATGATTATAATGATTTACGTGAAGCATTGGAACGTTTAGAATTAAATGATTCTGCTCTTCAATATGAAGCAGAGACATCACAGGCATTAGGATTTGGTTTTCGATGTGGTTTTTTAGGCTTACTTCATATGGAAATTGTTCAAGAACGTATTGAGCGTGAATTTAATATTGATTTAATTACAACCGCGCCAAGTGTTATTTATGAGGTAGAGAAAACAGATGGTGAAGTAATTAGGGTAGATAATCCTTCTGAGATGCCAGATCCACAACTCATTGAAGAAGTACGAGAGCCGTTTGTAAAGGCGACTATTATGGTTCCAAATAACTATGTTGGTCCTGTTATGGAAATTTCTCAGAAAAAACGTGGGCAATTTTTAAATATGGAATACCTCGATGATATTCGGGTAAATGTTATTTACAAAATTCCACTATCAGAAATCGTATATGACTTTTTTGATCAATTGAAATCACAATCAAAAGGATATGCCTCCTTTGATTATGAGTTAATTGGTTACCAACCATCTAATTTGGTGAAAATGGATATCCTCTTAAATGGAGAACAAGTTGATGCGTTGTCATTTATTGTTCATAAAGATTTTGCTTATGAAAGAGGAAAACAAATTGTTGAGAAATTACGCGAATTAATTCCGAGACAGCATTTCGAAGTTCCCGTCCAAGCGGCGATTGGAAATAAAATAATTGCTCGTTCTACCATAAAAGCTATTCGTAAAAACGTGTTAGCAAAATGTTATGGTGGGGATATTTCACGTAAACGAAAATTATTAGAAAAACAAAAAGAAGGAAAAAAACGAATGAAAATGGTCGGCTCAGTAGAGATACCACAAGAAGCATTCATGTCTGTATTAAAAATGGATGATCAATAAAGAGAAGAGGAGAAATTTTATGTGTTAAACACACCTTGAAATTTTTCCTCTTCTTGTTCATGAAGGAGGGAAAAAATGATTCAATCAGCATATATTCATATTCCATTTTGCCATCATATTTGTCATTACTGTGATTTCACGAAGTTTTTTTATAATGAAACATTGGCAACAGATTATTTGCAAGCCTTAAAGAAGGAAATACAGACGAAAGTACCTGGTAGGGATAATGAAGTGAAAACCATTTTTATTGGTGGAGGAACACCAACCGCATTAAATATTTCACAATTACAAATGCTATTAGAAATAATTCATCATACGTTTGATGTAGAATCCTGTGAAGAGTTTTCGATTGAAGCAAATCCAGGTGATTTCGATAAAGAGAAAATAAAATTATTGAAAGAATATGGAGTAAATCGGGTCTCACTCGGCGTGCAAGTATTTGATAATGAAATGTTGAAATCACTAGGCAGAGCACACCAGGTAAAGGATGTATATCGTACGGTTAGTGATTTGCAACAGGATGATTTCACTAATATTAGTATTGATTTAATTTATGCATTACCACATCAAACAGCTGAGCATTTTCAAAAAACGGTTGAAGAAGCTTTATCATTTCAACTGCCCCATTATTCGGCTTATTCTTTACAAGTTGAACCGAAGACAATTTTTTATAATCGCCTTAGAAAAGGGGAACTACATCGCCCGGAACAAGAGGAAGAAGTGAAGATGTATGCTGTTTTACGTGAATTAATGGCTGTAAATGATTTAAACCATTACGAGATAAGTAATTTTTCTAAACCTGGTTTTGAAAGCAAACATAATCTGACATATTGGAATAATGATTACTATTATGGGTTTGGTGCTGGGGCATCTGGTTATATACCAGGTAAACGGATGATAAACATTCGTCCATTACCAGCATATATCAAACAAGCAGAACTTGATGGGAATCCAACCTTGAAAATAGACAAAATTACTTTAAAAGAAAGAATAGAGGAAGAATTATTCCTAGGATTGCGAAAACAAAAAGGAATTAGTGACACTACTTTTATAGAAAAATTCGGGTTTTCATATCATCATATTTATGGCGAGCAAATTGATTCTCTAAAGACAAAAAAATGGGTTGTAGAGGAAGAAAGACATTTACGGTTAACGGAACAAGGTTTATTATTTGGCAATGACGTATTTGAACAATTCTTAATTGATGGGGATATAATTCAAGTTGATTGACAAAAAAAATAGGATTTGGTAATTTATTAGTAGCATTAGCACTCGATGACCTGGAGTGCTAACAGGGGTGAACATCATGCTAACAGAGCGACAGTTATTGATATTAAAGGTTATTATTGATGAATTCATTAAGTCTGCAAATCCTGTTGGTTCACGTGCAATAGCTAAGAAAGACCAAATAAATTATAGTGCTGCAACAATCCGAAATGAAATGGCTGATTTAGAAGAAATGGGATATTTAGAAAAAACACATACTTCATCTGGAAGAATTCCCTCTGAAAAAGGGTATCGTTATTATGTGGACCATATTATTGCTCCAACTATAAAAAGAAGTGAGATAAATATCTTAAATAAAATCTTAGAAAATGGTTATTTCGAAGTTGAACAAGTTGTTCAAAAAGCAGCAGAAGTTTTATCTAGACTAACGAATTATACATCGATTATTTTAGGACCAGCAATTTATGAAGCAAAACTAAAACAGATACAAATATTACCTTTATCTCAACATACAGCAGTGTCTATTTTGGTTACAGATACTGGTCATGTCGAACATCGTTCTTTTTCAATACCATTTGATATAAAACCTTCCGATTTGGAAAAAATGGTGAATATATTGAATGATCGCTTATATGGTGTTCCACTCATTTATTTACATGAAAAACTTCATCATGAAGTTGTTCATTTATTAAGGAAATATGTGAATGATTTTGAAAAAGCATATGCATATTTAGATATGATGTTTTTCCAAGAACAACCAGTAAAAGTGTATGTTGGAGGAAAGTCAAATATTTTATTACAGCCTGAATTTAGGGATGTCAATAAATTGCATTCCTTCTATACGATGATGGAAGATGAGAATGAAGTAATTAAACTCTTTCAACGCCACGAAGAAGGGATTCAAGTTAGAATTGGTAAAGAGAATAAAGCAGATGTGATTAAAGATTTTAGTTTAATCACAGCAACATATCATACTGGTGGCGACCAAACAGGAACAATTGCTTTACTTGGTCCAACTCGAATGGAATATCGTAAAGTGATTTCATTACTTAATGCTTTTTCATTTGAAATGACAGAGGCTTTGTATTTATGGTATAAAGGTGACTGATAAAGTAGAAATTGTAGTGGTACTGTACACTACAACTTTATTTTGCCATTTTTTTATATAAACAGACATGTTGGAGGTGGGAGAAATGACGGAAAAGGATAAAGAAACACAAATAGAAGAGAATGTTGAAAATGAAACTACAAATGAAGAACAAGAAATAGAAGAAAAAGTCGATGAAATTAATCAAGTGGAAGAACTAAAGAAAGAACTAAATATAATAACTGAAGAAAAAGACAAACTCTATGACCGTCTAATACGTATCCAAGCAGAATTCGATAATTTCAAAAAACGTACACAAAAAGAAAAAGTGGCAGAAAGAAAGTATAAATCCGAAGACCTTGCTACAGAATTATTACCTGCATTAGATAATTTTGAAAGAGCACTTCACATAGAAGATGTAAATGATGAAATTAAAGGATTCCTTGATGGAATGTCTATGATCTACAGACAACTTATCGATGTTCTAGAAGGGCAGGAAATTACAAAAATTGAAACAGTAGGTAAGAAATTTGATCCAAATCTTCATCACGCAGTTATGCAAGTAGAAGATGATACAGTTGATTCAGATGTCATTGTGGAAGAATTACAAAAGGGCTATATGTTAGCCGATAGAGTTATTCGTCCAGCAATGGTAAAAGTAAACAAATAATATATGCAATTTATACTTAACTTGCAAGGAGGAAATCAGGAATGAGTAAAATAATTGGTATTGACTTAGGAACAACAAATTCATGTGTTGCAGTAATGGAAGGTGGGGAAGCGGTTGTTATCCCTAACCCAGAGGGAAATCGAACAACACCATCTGTTGTTGCGTTCAAAGATGGAGAAAGACAAGTCGGTGAAGTAGCAAAACGTCAGGCAATCACAAACCCAAACACAGTACAATCCATTAAGCGTCATATGGGTACGGATTATAAGGAAACAATTGATGGAAAAGACTACACACCACAAGAAATCTCTGCAATTACATTACAACACCTAAAATCTTATGCAGAAGACTACATTGGTGAAAAGGTAGAAAAAGCAGTTATTACGGTACCAGCTTATTTTAATGACTCTCAACGTCAAGCTACACGTGATGCTGGAGTGATTGCTGGGTTAGAAGTTGAACGTATTATTAACGAGCCAACTGCAGCAGCACTTGCATATGGGATTGATAAAAGTGATCAAGACCATACAATCTTAGTATTTGACCTTGGTGGAGGTACGTTTGATGTATCTATTTTAGATATTGGTGATGGAACATTTGAAGTTATTGCTACTGCTGGAGATAATAAATTAGGTGGCGATGATTTTGATGAAGTAATTATTGACCATCTTGTACAAGAATTTAAAAAAGAGAATGGTATTGATTTATCCAAAGATAAAATGGCCATGCAACGTTTGAAAGATTCTGCAGAAAAAGCAAAAAGAGATTTATCAGGTGTTTCACAAACACAAATTTCACTTCCGTTTATTACAGCTGGAGAAGCAGGCCCGTTACATTTAGAAATGTCATTGACTCGTGCTAAATTTGAAGAGTTATCTGCTCATTTAGTTGACCGTACAATGGTACCAACGAAAAAGGCTTTACAAGATGCTGGACTTTCACCAAATGAAATTAATAAAGTAATTTTAGTAGGTGGATCTACACGTATCCCAGCTGTTCAAGAAGCAATCGAAAGAGAGATCGGTAAAGAACCATCAAAAGGAGTTAATCCTGATGAGGTAGTTGCGCTTGGAGCGGCTATTCAAGGTGGAGTTTTACAAGGTGATGTAAAAGACGTTCTTTTATTAGACGTTACACCATTATCTCTAGGTATTGAAACAATGGGTGGTGTTTCTACAAAATTAATTGAACGTAATACAACAATTCCGACAAGCCATTCCCAAGTTTTCTCAACTGCAGCAGATAATCAAACAGCAGTAGATATTCATGTATTACAAGGGGAACGTGAGATGGCTCAAGATAATAAAACACTTGGACGTTTCCAGTTAACAGATATTCCACCAGCACCAAGAGGTGTTCCACAAATCGAAGTTTCTTTCGATATTGATGCGAATGGTATTGTAAACGTTCGTGCAAAAGACCTTGGTACAAATAAAGAACAGTCTATCACAATTAAATCTTCATCAGGTCTATCAGATGAAGAAGTGGATAAAATGGTTAAAGAAGCAGAAGAAAATGCAGAGGAAGATAAGAAACGTCGTGAAGAAGTAGATCTTCGTAATGAAGCAGATCAGCTAATCTTCACAACAGATAAAACATTAAAAGATCTTGGTGAAAAAGTTTCTGAAGAAGATAAAAACAAAGCAGAAACCGCTAAAGATGAATTGAAAAAAGCTCTAGAAGGAACAGATTTAGAAGATATTAAAACGAAAAAATCAGCTCTAGAAGAGCAGGTTCAGCAACTTTCCGTTAAATTATATGAGCAAATGAATCAACAAAATCAAGCTCAACAAGGAAATGCCGAACAACAAGCAGACGATAATGTTGTTGATGCAGAATATAGTGAAGTGGATGATGAAGAAGACAAAAAATAAGTTCCACAAGAAAAAAGTCAAAGTCGGGAATTCCTTGACTTTGACTTTTTTACTGTAAGAAACAATTAACCATATAAATGACAAATGAAGGATTTGTCAATCGTCTATAAAGAGTGATAAGATAAAAATTATGTATACATGTTCGAGGAGAGTGATTAACAAGTGAGTAAGCGTGATTATTATGATGTGCTTGGTGTAGGTAAAGATGCATCAAAGCAAGACATAAAAAAGGCATATCGTAAACTAGCTAGAAAGTATCACCCGGATATAAGTAAGGAAGAAAATGCAACAGAGAAGTTTAAGGAAGTAAAAGAAGCATATGAAGTATTAAATGATGATCAAAAACGAGCTCAATATGATCAATTTGGCCATGAGGGTCCACAAGGTTTTGGTGGTTTCGGTGGGGCTCAAGACTTTGGTGGCTTTGGAGATATATTTGATATGTTTTTCGGCGGTGGTGGCCGAAGACGTGATCCAAATGCACCGCAGCAAGGTGCAGATCTACAATACACCATTGTATTAGAATTTGAAGAAGCTATTTTTGGAAAGGAAACAGAAATCCGAATCCCATCTGATGAAACATGTCAAAATTGTCATGGATCTGGTGCAAAACCAGGAACAAAACCAAAAACATGTTCAACTTGTCATGGGGCCGGGCAAATGAATACAGAACAAAATACACCGTTTGGAAAAATAGTCAATCGCCGTGTCTGTCATACATGTAATGGTACAGGAAAAGAAATTCCACAAAAATGCCAGACATGTAAAGGGACAGGAAAAGTGAAAAAACATAAAAAAATCCAAATTTCTATTCCAGCTGGTATTGATACAGGTCAGCAAATTAGGGTGAGTGGTAAAGGTGAAGCGGGAGTTAATGGTGGTCCACCCGGAGATTTATTTGTTGTTGTTCAAGTAAAAGAACACGAATTCTTTGAACGTGATGGGGACAATATCTATTGTGAAATGCCTCTAACCTTCACACAAGCAGCACTAGGGGATGAAATTGAGGTTCCTACTGTCTATGGAAAAGTAAAATTAAAAATTCCAGCTGGTACACAAACAGGAAAAATCTTCCGTTTGAAAGGCAAAGGAGCGCCAAATGTCCGTGGATATGGAGAAGGAGATCAGCATGTTAGATTTAAAGTGGTGACACCTACAAAATTAACAGATCGTCAAAAAGAATTGTTGCGAGAATTCAATGAACTAGGTGGCCATGGAACAACAGAAGAAAATGATGATGATTCCATTTTTAAGAGATTTAAGAAGGCATTTAAAGGAGAATAGAAAGGGCGCTGATTGCCATTAAATGGACTGAGGTTTGTATTCATACAACAAATGAAGCAATAGAACCTATTTCAAATATATTCAACGAATTCGGAGCCAGTGGTGTAGTCATTGAAAATCCTCTTGATTTACAAATTGAGAAGAAATCACAATTTGGGGAAATATACGCATTAGATGCCTCGAACTATCCCGAAGATGGTGTCTATATAAAGGCATACTTTTCTATTGTTGAAGGAAGAAATGGTAAGACTGCGTTAGATCAAATGAAGCAACGTATTGATGAACTTCCATCATTCAACATCGATATTGGGCCATCAAAAATTTATTTACAGGAAGTGGCTGAAGAAGATTGGGCAACATCTTGGAAACAATTCTATAAGGTAGAAAAAGTATCAGAAACAATCACAATAGTACCCTCCTGGGAAGATTACCAACCTAAATTAAAAGGTGAAAAAGTAATCAAGCTTGATCCGGGAATGGCATTTGGTACAGGTACACATCCTACGACAAAACTAAGTATTCAAACCTTAGAAAATTACTTGAATCCTGAAGATGTTGTCCTAGATGTTGGAAGTGGTTCTGGCGTGTTGAGCATTGCTTCTATATTATTGGGAGCAAAGGAAGTGCATGCATATGATCTTGACATTGTAGCAGTGAAAAGTTCTTTATCTAATGTAAAATTAAATCAATTGGAAAATAAAATTCATGTACAACAAAATGATTTATTAAGAGGAATTAATAGAAAAGTAGATGTTATTGTTTCAAATATATTAGCAGAAATTATTATTCAATTTGTTGCAGATGCTTGGAATAATTTAAAAGATGACGGTCTTTTTATTACATCTGGTATTATTCAAGAAAAAAAACAACTTGTCCTTGATAAATTACAAGAACAAGGGTTTCGTATAGAGTCCATCCGGGAAATGGATGACTGGGTTTCGATTGTAGCTAAAAAATGATTAGAAGGTGACAAACTTGCAAAGATATTTTATCCCAGAACAAGACTGGAACGAAGACAATGTAATAGTGAAAGGTCAAGATGCACACCATCTTACACGTGTGATGCGTAAGAATATTGGTGATCATATCATTTGTAATCATACGAAAGGCAAGGCGGCCATCTGTGAAATAGATAAAATCGAAAAAGAAGTCGTTCAACTACATGTTGTTGAGTGGTTAGAGGAAAATGTAGAATTACCAATTTCTGTTACCATTGCACAAGGATTACCAAAAGGGGATAAGCTAGAGCTTGTTTTACAAAAAGGAACAGAGCTTGGTGCATCTGCATTTATACCTTTTCAAAGTAAACGTTCTGTTGTGAATTGGGATAAAAGGAAAAGTGAAAAGAAAATACAACGATTTAAAAAAATAGTGAAAGAAGCAAGTGAACAATGTCATCGCAATCAAATACCCGATGTTTTTCATCCCATGTCGATGAAACAGCTTATTGAAGAAAGTAAATCTGCCGATGTAAAAATATATGCATATGAGGAAGAAGCAAGACTTGAAAAATTTCAATCCTTTAGTACAATAGTTAAGAAACTAAAAAAAGGACAAAATATGTTAGTCGTGATAGGTCCAGAGGGAGGATTTGCTAGAGAAGAAGCAGAGTTGTTCAATAAAAATGGTTTTATTCCCGTTCGTTTAGGTCCAAGAATATTACGGACAGAAACGGCAGCTTTGTATGCTTTAGCAAGTGTTTCCTATCAATTTGAGGAATTGGGGTGTCTTTAATGCCAACAGTGGCTTTTCATACACTAGGATGTAAGGTGAATCATTACGAAACAGAAGGTATTTGGCAAATGTTCATGCAAAATGGTTATGAGCGAGTCGAGTTTGATTCCATGGCAGATATTTATGTTATAAACACATGTACTGTAACAAATACAGGTGACAAAAAGAGTAGACAAGTCATTCGCCGTGCTGTTCGTAAAAACCCAGAATCGGTAATATGTGTAACAGGTTGTTATGCACAGACTTCACCAGGAGAAATTCTTGAAATTCCTGGAGTAGATGTCGTTGTAGGAACACAAGACCGAAAAAATATGATTTCCTATATTGAAGAACATCGAAAAACTAGATTACCAATTAATGCTGTTTCAAATATTATGAAAAACCGTGTATTCGAAGAAATGGATGTCCCAGAATTTACTGACCGGACACGTGCATCTTTAAAAATACAAGAGGGTTGTAATAACTTCTGTACGTTTTGTATTATCCCGTGGTCACGTGGTCTATTACGCTCTAGAAAACCAGAGAGCGTTATTAACCAGGCTCAGAATCTGGTTGATGCAGGTTATAAAGAAATTGTTTTAACAGGAATCCATACAGCAGGTTATGGAGAAGATATGCCAGATTATAACTTTGCAAAGCTTCTTCGGGATTTAGAACAAAATGTGGAAGGTTTGAAGCGAATTCGCATATCATCTATTGAAGCAAGTCAAATAACGGATGAAGTCATCCAAGTTCTTGACGAATCAAAGAAAATCGTCCGTCATTTACACATTCCACTTCAGTCTGGTTCAGATGGAGTACTCAAAAGAATGCGTAGAAAATACTCTACAGAATTCTACTATCAAAAAATTAAAAAAATCAGTAAAGCTTTACCAGACCTTGCTATTACATCTGATGTGATTGTTGGTTTTCCTGGTGAAACAGAGAAAGAATTTATGGAAACATATGAGTTTGTTAAAAAAATAGGTTATTCAGAATTACATGTGTTTCCTTATTCAAGAAGAACAGGAACACCTGCTGCAAGAATGGATGATCAAATCGATAAAGCAGTTAAAGAAGAACGAGTCCATCGTTTAATAGAATTATCTAATGAGCTTGCAAAACAATATGCTTCCCATTATGAAAATGAAGTATTAGAAGTTATTCCAGAAGAAAAAGTGCATGATGAAGAACATCCTGACTTACTTCTAGGCTATACAGATAATTATATGAAAGTCCAATTTAAAGGTACACCAGATTTAATTGGGCAAATTGTTCGTGTGAAAATAACAAAACCTGGATATCCAATCAATGAAGGTGTATTTGTAAAAGTGATGGAAGATGCAACACATGCGAATATAAAAATAAAAGCTACTGCAAACGAGTAATTTTGTTCATATGCTTTTTAGATGTCTTTTTTTTAAAGACATCTTTTTTAAATAAATATTTTATTGTTCGATAAGGGTCATGTTATAATCATATTGAAAAATATTACAAAAGGCGGATGAAAAATGTCACATATTTCAACATATATTGATCACACATTACTTAAGCCAAATGCAACAAAAGCCCAAATAGCTAAACTAGTAGAAGAGGCAAAAGAATATAATTTTAAATCGGTTTGTATCAATCCTTACTGGGTTTCTTTTTGCCATGAGCAATTAAAAGAGACAGAAGTAGATGTTTGCACAGTAATTGGATTTCCATTAGGTGCTACATCAACAGCTACAAAAGTATTTGAAACAAAGCAAGCGATAAATGACGGAGCAAATGAAGTTGATATGGTGATTAATGTCGGTGCATTAAAATCGAAAGAGGACTCAGTTGTTAGAAAAGATATTGAGGAAGTTGTTCAGGCTGCAAAAGGATATGCTCTAGTAAAAGTAATTATTGAGACATCTTTATTGGAAGAAGAAGAGAAAATCCGTGCTTGTGAACTAGCGAAGGAAGCTGGTGCAGATTTTGTAAAAACATCTACAGGATTTTCTGGTGGTGGTGCTACAGTGGAAGATGTTAAATTAATGCGTCAAACTGTAGGAGAAAAAATGGGTGTAAAAGCATCTGGTGGTGTTCGTGATAGAAAATCGGCTGTAACAATGATTGAAGCAGGTGCTACTAGAATCGGAGCAAGTTCAGGGATCACGATTGTAGAAGGAAAATAATTATTCAGTAAAGATAACAAGATAAGTTGTTGACCTTATGCAAACCATATATTATAATGACAAAAGGCATGTTGTTTAGTTTACAGTGCCATAAGAATTTGTTTTATGCTTCGGAGGGAGGGATATTAGCATGTCAAACACAACTCGTATTCGTAAAAATGAGTCTCTTGAAGATGCTCTTCGTCGCTTTAAACGCAATGTATCTAAAAGTGGTACATTATCAGAATATCGTAAGCGTGAATATTATGAAAAACCAAGCGTACGACGCAAAAAGAAATCTGAAGCTGCTCGTAAAAAGCGTAAATACTAGAGAAGGTGCAATAATATGTCAATACTTGCTAAATTGAATGATGATATGAAGCAAGCGATGAAAGCGAAAGATAAAGAAAGACTTAGTGTTATTAGAATGGTGAAATCTTCACTACAAAATGAAATGATTAAACTTGGAAATAACGAATTGTCAGCAGACGAAGAACTAACAATTTTATCAAGAGAGTCTAAGCAAAGAAAAGATTCCCTCCAAGAATTTAAAACTGCGAAGCGTGAAGATCTTGTTAAAAAAATTGAAACAGAACTCAATATTTTACAAGAATATATGCCAAAACAATTAACAGAAGCTGAGTTAGAGCTTTTAGTCGAACAAACAATTCAAGAAGTACATGCATCTTCGAAAAAAGATATGGGTAAAGTAATGGCCGCCCTGATTCCTAAAACAAAAGGGAAGGCAGATGGCGCATTAGTTAGCAAAATAGTACAACAAAAATTAACATGACCCAAATAAAAGATTCCTTACAACATGTGTAAGGAATCTTTTTTAGCATTTGGTTTTCATCCTTTTTCATTTCTTGTCTACATCACTCTACCATTTTATTGTGATTTCATGTATGATTTAAATAACTCTTTATAAAAGAATGAAACATTTCCTATCATTCAATCGTATATAATAGTAGGAGCTTGGGAGGTGATGCCTTGAATAAAAAAAATTCTGTATACATATGGATTGTTTTTGCAATGTTCGCATTATTATTAACGCCCCAACAGTTTGCATTAGCAAATAAAAGTAACGGGGGTGGTAAACTCGTTTATGTTGTTCCGGTTGAAAAGGAAGTTGAACGAGGTTTAGAGTCATTTATGGAACGTGTTTCAAAAGAGGCAGTTGAAGAAGGAGCACATCATATTATTTTTGAAATTGATACACCAGGTGGGCGTGTCGATGCAGCTGGACATATTGCGACATTATTACAAGATTTGGAAATAGAAACAACATCATTTATTATTAATGATGCACTATCTGCTGGATCTTATATTGCTTTAAATACAGATAATATTTATATGAAACCACATGCGACGATGGGAGCAAGTGGTGTTATTACAGGAGATGGAAATGCTGCAGATAAAAAAGCACAATCAGCTTGGATTGCAAAAATGGGAGAAGCAGCAGAATCAAAAGGAAGAGATCCATTATATGCAATTGCAATGGCCGACAAAGAAATTGATCTTCCTGAATATAGTGCGAAAAAGGGTGATTTTTTAACATTAGGAGCTAAGAATGCACTAGAAGTGAATTATGCAGAAGGAATTGTCCAAAATAGGACAGAATTATTACATGAGCTTGGATTATCAAATGCAACGATTGTTGAAACAGAACCGACATTGGCAGAAGAAGTTGCAAGGTTTTTAACAAATCCTGTTGTCGTACCTATTTTATTATCCATTGCAAGCCTTGGCCTTGTGGTTGAATTATATTCTCCTGGTTTTGGAGTACCTGGTACAATGGGATTAATTGCACTTGTTCTATTCTTTTATGGGCATGTTGTTGCAGGTTTAGCAGGCTTGGAAGCAGTCATATTATTAATCACAGGAATTGCTTTAATTATTGCTGAATTTTTTGTTGCTGGAGGAATTGTTGGTTTACTTGGAGTAGGTGCAGTTATTGGATCGTTATTTTTGTCTGGTGCAAGTGTAACACACATGGCATTTAGTATCGGAATTGCCTTTCTTGTTGCCATTATAGCTTCCATTATTCTATTTAAAAGTATTGGAATGGAAAAAGGACTTTTTCGGCATATTATCTTAAAAGATAGTACAAAAACAGAATTAGGCTATGTTGCACATACCAATCGATTGGAATTGATTGGTTTAGAAGGGAAGACATTAACCGCTTTACGCCCATCTGGAGTAGCAGTGTTTCAAGACGAACATTTGGATGTTATATCAGAAGGGACATTTATAGATAAAGATAAACCAGTGAAAATCGTAAAAATTGAAGGCATTCGTGTTGTTGTTAGAGAAAAAGGATGAGGGTTATTCAGAGTCGCCTGTTATTATGCTAAAATTAGGTAAGACTTTAGGATATATAATAAAAATGATTATTTAGGAGGAAGATAATATGGATATTCAAGGTTTATTACCTATTATCATTGTCGCAGTTATTTTAATTGCGGTTGCTATTTTATTTACATTTATTCCAGTTATGCTGTGGATTAGTGCATTAGCTGCTGGTGTTAAGGTTGGAATATTTACACTTGTTGGTATGCGATTACGTCGAGTAATTCCAAATCGTGTGATCAATCCATTGATCAAAGCGCATAAGGCAGGTCTTACCGTTACAACAAATCAGTTAGAGAGTCATTATTTAGCAGGTGGTCATGTAGACAGGGTCGTTAATGCATTAATTGCTGCACATCGTGCGAATATGGAATTAACTTTTGAACGTGCAGCAGCAATTGACCTAGCTGGTCGAAATGTGTTAGAAGCTGTACAGATGAGTGTTAATCCTAAGGTAATTGAAACACCTTTTATTGCAGGGATTGCGATGGATGGAATAGAGGTAAAAGCATTAGCTCGTATTACGGTTCGTGCAAATATTGATCGTTTAGTTGGTGGTGCTGGTGAAGAAACGGTTATTGCTCGTGTCGGTGAAGGTGTTGTAAGTACCATTGGTAGTTCTGATTCACATAAGCAAGTATTAGAAAACCCTGATACAATCTCACATACTGTATTAGCAAAAGGGTTGGATGCTGGAACTGCATTTGAAATTTTGTCCATTGATATTGCAGATGTAGATATAGGTAAAAACATTGGTGCGATTTTACAAACAGACCAAGCAGAAGCAGATAAAAATATTGCACAAGCAAAAGCAGAAGAACGTCGTGCGATGGCTGTTGCTCGTGAACAAGAAATGGTTGCTCGTGTTCAAGAGATGCGTGCACATGTTGTTGAAGCGGAAGCTGATGTTCCTAAAGCACTTGCGGAAGCGTTACGTTCTGGGAAAATGGGTGTTATGGATTATATGAATTACCAAAACATTGATGCAGATACAGATATGCGTGGTGCAATTGGAAAACTTTCCAAAGAGTCAGATGAATCAAATGAAAAAAAAGATAAATAATCAGGCATTTAATTAGGGAGGAGAGGTATAATGGGAGAATTCATAGAAGCATTAATTAGTAATCCATTCCTTGTTATCCTGATTATCGGCGGGGTCTTGAAGTTTTTATTTGGTGATTCAGAACAAGGCGAAAAGCAAAAAAATCCGACCACTGTAAGACCAAAAAAACATCCACTTGGAAAACTGGATCCTAAGCCTGAAGCTAAGCCAAAACCAAAAACTGTTCCTGTTTTTGCTGAACAACAGGAAAATGAAGCTCCATTAAACAATGAAATAGATTTGGAGCAGTTGGATGATTTATCTATTGAAGAACAACAGCAACTTCAATTAGAACAGTATGCTAAGAAAATGAATACAGATGTAGATATTTCATATGATAAATTGGAAGATTTAGAGATAGGAAATATCGAACAATTATTTAAGGAAAGAAAACAACAGGCAAACCAACAAAAAGAGTTTAAGAAACAAATGAAAGGACAATTAACAAAAAAAGGTCTAGTAGAAGGGATTATTATGTCAGAGGTCTTAGGGCCACCAAGAGCATTTAAACGATATAAACCAATCCCGGAAAGACGGAAACAATTATAGAAAAAAGGATCATTTACCTTATAAAGTAAATGATCCTTTTTTGTTCTTATTTTACCTTTAGATACATAAATATAAATGATGAGAGGGGGAGACCATTTGAAGAAAGTGCAACAGCGTTTCCGGCGATTACTTGTAGATTATTTTTCACTACCTTCTGATACAGTATTAGAGTTGCCACGTATAACTATGCTTGGTGATGTTCATGTATATGTTGAAAACCATAAGGGAATTGCAGTGTTTACAGATAAACAACTACGATTAAAAATTACAAATGGATTTGTCCAAATCAATGGCTCTTCTTTTAAGCTGAAAATGATGTTACCTGAGGAAGTTTTGTTAGAAGGGAATATTTCAGATATAAAATTTATTCCTCATGAATAATATTAAAGATATTTGAAAGGTTGAGGGGAAGAGATGAAACAATTACAAATGTTATATTTTACAGGCTATTTAACTATATTAGTGTCGGGGAAAATGCCTGAACGTTTTTTTCAAAAATGTACGATGCAAGGTATCCCAATATGGAATGTTGTTAAAAAAGGGGAAGAGACTTGTTTAGGTACGATAAAAAAGCAACATTTATCATATATAAAAGAACTGCAAGCGCAAACAAATTACACAATTGAAATTGTTCAACAAAGAGGATTACCATTCTTATGGAAGCGTTTATTACAACGAAAACCATTATTTATTGCAATGATTATAACTGTTATGTTTATTTTTATATTATCCAATATTATTTGGAAAGTAGAAATGAATGGATTTCCGAAAGACTTAGAAGAGAAAATTACGAAGGCGTTAAAAAATCAGGGTGTTCATCCTGGGGCATGGATGTTTCGTATCGATACCCCCAGTTCTATTCAACAAAAGTTGTTAAATGATGTACCTGAACTTTTATGGGTTGGCGTTGAAAGAAAAGGGACAAGCTTTCATTTGGAAGGGGTAGAAAAATTAATCGTTAAGGAAGAAGATTCTTTAGAGCCACAAGATTTAATTGCGGAAAAAACTGGTGTTATTGAAAAGATGTTCATATCAAAAGGTGTTCCCAAAGTTGCAATTCATGATTATGTTACGAAAGGTAAACTCCTAGTTTCTGGAAATTTATCTGATTCAAATGAGAATGAAAATGAAAAGGATGACAAGGATAAAAAGGATATCCTAGTTCCCGCACAAGGTGAAATAATCGCTAAAACATGGTATAAGGTAAATGTAACTATTCCGTTAAAGGGTAATTATGAACAATTGACGGGAAAACAGAAACAGAAGTATTATTTAGAATGGTCTAAATTAAACCTGCCCATTTGGAATCTAAAATCCCCCAAATATGAAGAAATGGATGTAGAAAAGGTGGAACATCCTGTATACTTTTTAAAATGGAAGCTACCATTTTCTATCACAGAACACATCTATAGCGAGAAGAAAAAACATACTTTAAATCGTAATAAAGAAGAGGCAATACAAATCGGAAAAGAACAAGCTGAAAAAGAATTACAAATTCAATTAGGACCTAAAGCAAAAATATTATCAGAAAAAATTTTGCATGAAATTATGGAGCATGATAAAGTTATATTAACCTTATACATATCCGTCGAAGAAGATATTGCACAAGCTCGATCTATCACACAAAAGTCTAAGGAAAAAGAGTAATGTATACTTAAACTAAATGATTGTACTAAGGAGATTGATTATGTCGGAAAACCTTCATACTATAGAAATCACATTAACCAATTCGGATGAAGCATTGGGATTATTTGGCAACCATGATAAATATTTAAAACGCCTAGAATCCCTTCTAGATATTTCCATTGTTTCAAGGGGTGAGCAAGTAAGAGTTTCGGGGAATGAACAGCAAATACAACTTGTACAACAAATTATACAAGCTTTATTAGTGATTATTCGGAAGGGAATTTCAATAACAGAAAGAGATATTGTATATGCGGTTGATCTAGCAAAAAAAGGGAAAATTAATCAATTTGAAACATTGTTTGAGGATGAAATAACGAAAAATGCCAAAGGGAAATCTGTCCGTGTTAAAACATTAGGACAAAAAGAATATATACAAGCAATGCATGCAAAGGACCTTGTATTTGGCATTGGTCCTGCCGGTACTGGAAAAACGTATTTGGCGGTTGTCATGGCGGTTCTAGCTTTGAAACAAGGTAAAGTGAAGCGAATTATTCTAACAAGACCCGCAGTGGAAGCGGGAGAAAGCCTTGGTTTTTTACCCGGAGATTTACAGGAGAAAGTAGATCCTTATTTACGACCATTATATGATGCTTTACATGATGTTTTAGGACTAGAACAGACGATGCGCTTAATTGAACGGGGGATTATTGAAATTGCCCCCCTTGCATATATGCGGGGAAGGACACTTGATGATGCCTTTGCTATTTTAGATGAGGCTCAAAATACAACACCAGAACAAATGAAAATGTTTTTAACTAGACTTGGTTTTGGATCAAAAATGGTCATAACAGGTGATCTTACCCAAATTGATTTACCAAAAGGAGTCCGTTCAGGTCTTCGTGTTGCTAATGAGGTTCTTGCAGGTATTAAAGCTATTTCTTTTATCCACCTAACAGAGGCAGATGTGGTAAGACATCCATTAGTACAAGAGATTATTACGGCATACGACACGCACCAATGATATGTAATAGAACATCCTTTTTTAAATCTAGTTCCTCTTAAATACAAAGAAATGAGGTGATTTGTTTTGCAGAATTTCTTTCAAAAAATAGTACAATCCATAAAAAAAACAAAATGGATTCCAATTGTGATTTCTGGTTTTGTTTTAGGTATATTTTTACTGTTTATTACTTTAAACAATGTTTATACCAAAACATACGATATTAAACGTTTTAATACGGCAAAAGAAACGATTCGTTCCCCAATTACAATTGAAAATGAACAAGAAACAGAGCGAAAAACACGAGAAGCTGTGCAATCTGTAAAAGACCGCTTTGATATTTCAAAGGAAATTACAAATCAACGGATCCAATTTATTGAGGAAATATTCGAAGCAATCAATACAATTGAGAAGACAGAAGCGAAAAAGAAGAATGATGAGGCATCTTTAACTCATCAGGAAAAATTACAACAATTGAAGCAAATTCTTTCTCCTGAAATTACGGAGCAAATAAATGATAGTGTGTTTGCATATTTATTAGAGCTAGATGAAAAAGAAAGAAATAAAGGAAAAAAGGAACTGACTGAATCAGTAAAACAAATTCTATCAAATGGCGTACGTATGGAAAATATAGAACGGGCAACATCTGAAGCAATATCAAGTATAAAATATACCGATTTGGAAGAAGACTTCAAAAAACACCTTCAAAAGTTAGCTGAATTTTCAATAGTAGAAAATTCATTTTTTGATTATGATAAAACAATGGAAGCTCAGAAGAGTGCTGCAAGCAATGTAGATCCAGTGGTGATTCGAGCAGGGGAAATCATTGTTCGTGAAGGACAAACGATTACAAATGAAATTTATGAAGAATTAAAACTTGTTGGATTACTAAATAAAGAGCGAAACTTTTATCCAGTAATTAGTCTGTTAATCTTTATTGCAATGATTTTATCTATTATCACTTATGAATTGTTTGTATTAGATAAAAAGCAAGGAATAGACAGAGGGATTATCTTATCTGTTTTATTTATCTCGATATTAGTCATTTCCTTAATGAAAGTGATTAGTTTATATACGACAACAACAAATCAGCTTTTTTATACGGTACCTGTTGCGACAGGTGTGTTATTAGTTAAGTTGTTAATCAATGAACGATTGGCTATTGTACTAGCATCTTTATATGCAATATTAGGAACTATTATTTTTAATGGAGAAATTCCAGGTTCTTTAAACATGGAAGCAGGAATATACTTTTTCTTTTCACAAATGGCTGCGATTATTTTTCTTGTAAATGTGAAAGATCGATTAACCATTATGAAATCTGGTATAGGGATGTCTATAGTTAATATTGTTACTGTACTATTATTTCTATTCCTATCCTTTGAAAAATATTCCATAAAAGATTTGTTTTTACAATCTGGCTTTGGTGTCTTATCTGCTTTCCTTTCTGCAGTACTAGCAATTGGATTATTACCATTTTTTGAAACTAGCTTAGGAATTTTATCAGATATTAAGCTATTACAGCTTTCAAGCCCAAACCATCCATTATTAAAGAAATTATTAACAGAAGCACCTGGTACGTATCATCATTCCGTCATGGTTGCCAATTTAAGTGAAACAGCCTGTGAAGCAATTGGTGTAAATGGATTACTTGCACGTGTTGGGGCATATTATCATGATATCGGAAAAACAGTCCGTCCACATTATTTTATTGAAAATCAGTTAGCAATCCGAAATCCACATGATTTTATAGAACCAAGGCAAAGTGCACAGATCATTATGGCCCATCCATATGATGGGGTAGAAATGCTTAAAAAGCATAAAATGCCAAAGGAAATAATAGCAATTGCACAGCAACATCATGGAACAACATTATTGAAGTATTTTTATTACAAGGAAAAAGAAACAGATGAGCATGTAACCGAATCGGAATTTCGCTATCCAGGACCAAAACCACAAACAAAAGAAACGGCCATTGTTTCTATTTGTGATTCTGTGGAAGCAGCAACCCGTTCTTTAAAGGAACCAACAAAGGAAAAAATCGAGGAAGTTGTATCATCCATTATCAAAGATCGATTAACAGATGGTCAATTTGATGAATGCGCCCTTACATTTATGGAACTAAAAATAGCCCAACAAACAATTTGTGACACATTGAAAGGGATTTTCCACTCACGAATTCAATATCCAGAAAAGGAGGAAGTGTAATGCGAATTGACTGTAATGACTTAACAGAGACATTAGAGGACTCACACCTTCAGTTAGTAAAGGATCTATTACTATTTACAGCAACGAAAGAGAAAATTCCTGACAAAGCAGAGGTGTCTCTAAGTTTTGTAACCAATAAAGAAATACAAAAAATAAATGCCACATACCGTGGAATAGACCAACCAACAGATGTTATTTCCTTTGCTTTGGAAGAAGAGGCGGAGGGGGAGTTGTCTGTAAATGATGCGGATCTTCCATTAATATTAGGCGACATTATTATCTCAATTGAAAAGGCAGAAGAACAAAGAGAAGCATATGGTCATACGTTTGAAAGAGAACTTGGGTTTCTTGCAGTACATGGACTTTTACATTTATTGGGATATGATCATATGAATGAGGATGATGAAAAGATTATGTTTGGAAAACAAGAGGAAATCTTAGGAGCATTTGATCTTGAAAGATAAACGACTTCCGATTGGATTTCGTTATGCAATAGCTGGGATTATCTATGCTATAAAAAACGAGCGAAACTTTCGCATTCATCTGTTAGCAACTGTTGTGGTAATCATGTTTAGTTTGATTTGTCACTTAGAATTATTTGAATGGATTGCCATCATTTTTGTTATTGGGTTTGTTCTTGTATCTGAACTGTTTAATACGGCAGTAGAGCTTATTATTGATTATATAAAACCGGAAATTCACCCAGTAGCGAAAGCTATCAAAGACCTTGCAGCCGGAGCAGTATTAATCACTTCTATTGTTGCTGTTATAATTGGTTTAATTATTTTTTTGCCCTATATTTTACAACTGTTTTTATAAAAGGAGATTTCTACATTGAAGTCTCTTTTTTATTGTTAAAGATGATGGTAAAATTTCACTTATGAATAATGAATGTATTTACAATAGCAAAAAAGTATACAAAAATGATACCTAGTTTTTTCTGATAATTTGTCTGATTTTACAATGTTATTATAATCTTTGTCGAAAGCATGAAAAACATTTTATTTTATAGTATGATATGAACTAACATGAAGATGAATGAAATACAAAAAATAACATTTTCGTTTTCTTAGACAATCTTGTAAAACTTTGGAGGGTAACATGAAAAACGAATATAAATCAGGATTTATTTCTATTATTGGCAGACCAAATGTAGGAAAATCTACATTCTTAAATTATGTTATTGGACAGAAAATTGCTATTATGAGTGATAAACCACAAACAACAAGAAATAAAATACAAGGTGTTCTTACGAGGGAAGATGCACAATTTGTTTTTATTGATACACCTGGAATCCATAAGCCCAAACATCGATTAGGTGACTTTATGGTGAAACTATCTGAAAATACATTAAACGAAGTGGATGTCATCCTTTTTATGATTAATGTAGAAGAGGGTTATGGTAAAGGGGATCAATATATATTAGATTTATTACAATCGGTTAAAAAACCAATTTTCCTATTATTGAATAAAGTTGATTTAATTCATCAAGACGATATATTACCACTGATTGATTTCTACAGACAAAAATGCGACTTTGCTGAAATTGTCCCAATCTCAGCATTAAAAGGGGATAATGTTTCAGAATTACTTAACTTAATTGGTAATTATTTACCAAAAGGGCCGCAATATTATCCAGCTGACCAAGTCACAGATCATCCAGAAAGATTCATTATAAGTGAATTTATCCGAGAAAAAGCATTGCAACTGACAAAGGAAGAGGTTCCTCATTCTATCGCTGTTGTGATTGATTCAATTGAAAAAAGAAAGTCAAATGCTATTTATATTCAAGCATCCATTATTACAGAAAGAGCATCACAAAAAGGGATTATTATTGGGAAACAAGGAAAAATGTTGAAGGAAATTGGTATGAAAGCAAGAAAAGATATTGAAGCATTGTTAGGGACAAAAGTCTTTTTAGATTTATGGGTTAAGGTGAAAAAAGATTGGCGAAATAAACCGAGCCGTTTGCAAGAATTTGGATTTAATGAAAATGAATACTAATCTTGGTAAATTTTATTAAACATGGTTTCTTTAGCTCAGGTTATTCTAATAGTGAAGTGATATAAAAGTTATTATTCAAGTATAAGGAAGGGGATTTTCTTATGATTGACATAACTTGGAATTTATTTAGTAAGACAGGAGATATTGAAACATATTTACTTTTGAAGCAAATAGAAGAAGATTCATTGCAAAGAGATGATGTGGAGACATATACAGAGATAGAAAAAAATGAATAGCGTATTTTAGATGATGAGAAGGTGAAAATGTGTGCTCGAAAAAATGGAAGGAATCATTTTAAAGACACAAGATTTTAAAGAGACACATAAAATTGTTACGATTTTTAGTAAAAGAATTGGTAAATTTTCTGCGATTGCACGTGGTGCTAAAAAACCAAAGAGTAGAATGGCTGCTGTTACGCAGCCATTCATTTATGGTGACTTCTTGGTTTACTTAGGTACAGGTTTAGGAACTGTGCAACAGGGAGAAATTCAATATTCTTTTCGAGCCATACGAGAAGATATATTCAAAACGGCATATACAGCCTATATTACAGAATTGACAGATAAAATATTAGACGAAAAAAAACCAAATAATGTGCTGTTCAATGAGTTATATCAAACCATGCAATGGATTGCAGAGCATGAAGATGTAGATATTCCAATCATGATGTATGAATTAAAACTCTTTGAATTGGGTGGTTTTGGTCCTGTATTAGATGGGTGTGCGAATTGTTCGAGTAATCAGTTTCCGTTCTTTTTTTCTATTCAGGAAGGTGGATTACTCTGTACGAACTGTATGGGCTTAGACCAAAATGCGATTTCTTTACCAAATAAACTAGCAAAACTATTGCATCTATTTATTAACATACGTTTGGAACGTGTAGGAAATATATCTGTAAAAAAGGAAAATAAGCTTTTGCTTAGGAATATATTAGATGCATATTATGATACTTATGGTGGTTACTATTTAAAGTCAAAACGTTTTTTACAACAAATGAAACGTTTAAACTAAGGCTTTTTATTGACATAGTGACTTTTTAAAGATATGATTTTACATATATGTAAATAAGCTTGCTGTGAAGGAGAAAAGTACTTATCGAAATTTTATTAAAGCGAGTTCAGGATCGTGCGAGCTGAGCAATAAAACGATAACGAAGGCACTCTGGAGCAAAAGCGTGTAAGTGGCTCATCATTATTTTGAGCAAATAGGGTGGAACCGCGGAATAAACCGTCCCTATGTCTACTAATGACATAGGGACGGTTTTGTTGTAATTTTTTGAAAAGTGGAGGTTGAATGAATGAATATTCAAGAAATGATCTTGCGTCTTCAGGAGTATTGGTCAAAGGAAAATTGTGCACTTGTACAGGCTTATGATGTAGAGAAAGGAGCAGGAACAATGTCTCCAATGACACTGCTTCGAAGTCTTGGGCCAGAACCTTGGAGAGCGGCATATGTAGAACCATCAAGAAGACCAGCAGATGGAAGGTATGGCGAAAATCCAAATCGTCTCTATCAACATCACCAATTCCAAGTCGTAATTAAACCGTCTCCATACAATATTCAGGACTTATATCTAGATTCTTTGCGAACAATTGGAATTAATCCACTAGAACATGATATTCGTTTTGTTGAAGATAACTGGGAAAATCCAACATTAGGAGCTGCGGGGCTTGGTTGGGAAGTATGGTTAGATGGAATGGAGATAACTCAGTTTACTTATTTTCAGCAGATTGGTGGGCTTGAAGCTAATCCCGTAACAGTTGAATTGACTTACGGTATTGAACGTTTAGCATCATATATACAAGATAAAGAAAATGTTTTTGATTTAGAATGGACAGAAGGATTAACCGTCAATGATATATTCTTGCAACCCGAATTTGAACATTCTACATATACGTTTGAAAAATCTGATACAGAAATGTTGTTTCAATTATTTTCAATGTATGAAAAAGAAGCAAAAAGAATCATGGAAGAGGGCTTAATTTTCCCTGCTTATGATTACGTATTGAAATGTTCACACACCTTTAATTTATTGGATGCCAGAGGAGTAATTTCAGTTACAGAAAGAACGGGATATATTTCTAGAGTAAGAAATTTAGCAAGAAAAATTGCGAAATCCTATGTTGCAAAAAGAGAAGAACTTGGCTTTCCAATGCTAGAAAGAGAGGGGAAATAAATGAGCAAGGATGTTTTGTTTGAAATCGGTTTAGAAGAATTACCTGCACGGTTCATTGATAATGCAGAAAGGCAATTACAGGAACAGACCGTTTCTTGGCTACAGAATGAACGAATTGCCTTTGAATCTTTACAAACATTTTCAACCCCGAGAAGGCTTGCGATTTTACTAACAAATGTTGCTGAAGAACAAGAAACAATGGAAGAAGAAGTAAGAGGTCCAGCATTAAAAATTGCGAAGGATGAACAAGGTAGCTGGACAAAAGCAGCAATTGGTTTTACGAAAGGTCAAGGAAAGACTACTGATGATATCTATACAAAAGATATAAAAGGGACAACTTATATTTTCGTTTCAAAGCGTACAATTGGAAAGAAAACATTTGATTTGTTATCTTCTTTTAAAGAAATTATATTAAACATTCCATTTCCGCAAAATATGCGTTGGGGTAGTGAAACAATTCGCTACGCAAGACCAATCCGTTGGTTGGTGGCGCTTTTTGATAATGAAATCATTCCTTTTGAAATCGCTCAAGTGAAAACAGGTAACATGACAGAAGGCCACCGATTTTTAGGAAAACCGGTTGTTATTGAACAGCCTAAGGATTATGAACTATTATTAGAAAAAGAGTATGTTATAGCAAATCCAAAGAAACGTGAACAATTGATTGAACAAGCAATTCATGATTTAGAAAATGAGAAACAAATACATGTCCCAATGGAATCAAGCTTACTGCAAGAGGTACGAAATCTTGTGGAATATCCAACTGCTTTTATGGGTTCATTTGAACAGGAATTTTTAGAATTACCTGAGGAAGTCCTGATTATTTCCATGAAAGAGCATCAAAGATATTTTCCTGTTCGATCGACTGATGGGAAATTGTTGCCACATTTTATCAGTGTTCGTAATGGAAATGATGTCCACCTAGACACTGTTAGAAAAGGAAACGAAAAAGTATTAAGAGCACGATTGTCAGATGGACGTTTCTTTTATGAAGAAGATCGAAAGCGAGATTTACAATACTATCAAGATAAGTTACAATATGTTGTCTTCCAGGAAAAACTTGGTACCCTAAAAGATAAAATAGAACGAGTTACATTTATAGCAAAAATGATTGCAAAAGAAGTGCATCTAACAGAAGAACAGATCGAAAAAATCGAAAGAGCGGCTACATTAAGTAAATTTGATCTTATGACAGATATGGTAAATGAATTTACAGAATTACAAGGGATTATGGGCGAGAAATATGCACTACTTGCTAATGAACCAAATGAGGTAGCACAAGCTATTAGAGAGCAGTATTTACCTGATCATGCTGATGGTGTGTTACCGCAATCTTCCATTGGTTCTATCGTGAGCATTGCTGATAAGTTAGATACGATTGTTGGATGTATTCATGTTGGTTTAAAACCAACCGGTTCTCAAGATCCATATGGATTAAGAAGACAAGCGATTGGAATTTTAAGGGTATTAGGAAATGAAAAATGGGATATTTCAATGGAAAGTTTAATTGCTATACCAATTGAACATTATATGGAAAAAGACATCATAGGCATGAATAAAGAGGAATTAAGAACAACCACAATGGAGTTTATGAAACAACGAATGACTTATATTTTGAAACAATTATCTATAGAAACAGACGTGATTCATGCCGTAATCGACCAAGAAATAGGGATATTAACATACACGAAAGAAAAAGCTATATTATTATCATCTAAAAGAAATGATATGACATTTAAAACTATTCAAGAATCCCTTGTACGAGTCATGAATTTAGCTGGAAAATCAGAGGTGGGTGTTGTAGATCCTACTTTATTACAAACACCATCTGAACAAGAACTATATGAACAGTACCAAATTGTGAAAAATGAATTCCAACAACATAACAATAATCAAGATGCGGTATCTGCATTAAATGCTCTAAGTAAATTAGCACAACCAATTGAATCATTTTTTGACCATAATATGGTGATGGATAAAGATGAACAACTAAAAAACAACCGATTAGCTCTTTTGTATGTAATTTCTACTTTAATTCAATCATTTGCAAATTTATCTATGATTGAATGGAAACAGCATTTTTAAATTTCTCCCCCACCGATGGGGGAGATTACTATATATGTTTACGAAGAGTATTTATTACGTTATATTTTCAATTTATAACACTCATACACATTAAATTATAACAATTGTATGACATAGATACCCTTTCGCTTCATTATCATATATAATATAATATTAAATAGTATGTCATATTGAGCGGTAGGTGGTGATACAATTGGAATTATCAGAAAGGCAGAAGAAAATAGTAGAAATTGTAAAAGAAAATGGTCCAATTACTGGTGAACATATTGCTGACCGATTGGATTTAACGAGAGCGACCCTACGACCAGACCTAGCTATTTTAACAATGGCTGGTTTTTTAGAAGCAAGACCTCGTGTAGGCTATTTTTATACAGGAAAGACAGGTTCTGAATTACTAACGGAAAAAATAAAAAAATTTAAAGTGCATGAATATCAATCTGTACCAATCGTTGTAAAAGAAAATGTCTCTGTGTACGATGCGATTACTACCATCTTTTTAGAAGATGTTGGTACATTATTTGTTGTAGATGACCAAGCTCATTTAACGGGTGTTTTATCAAGGAAGGACTTATTAAGGGCGAGTATTGGACAAAAAGACTTAAGTGCCATTCCTGTTCACATTATTATGACAAGAATGCCGAATATTGCTGTTTGTCGAAAAGAAGATCCTTTATTTGAAGTTGCAGAAATTTTAATTGATAGGCAAATAGATGGAGTTCCTGTAGTTAAAGATAAAGAAAATGGACTTGAAGTTGTAGGTAGAATTACGAAAACAACGATAACAAAAGCATTTGTTGAATTAGTCACAGATACAGATCAACACTTTTAAAAAAGGAGGGAACAAATAGATGAAAAGAAAACCGATCGCTTATGTATTATCTGATTCGGTAGGGGAAACGGCAGAATTGGTTATGAAAGCAGGTTTAAGTCAATTTAATAATGGGGAATATAAAATACAGCGAATTCCATATGTAGATGATACAAAGACAATCGATGAGGCCCTTCAATTAGCGGAACAAGAGGCAGGGATTATTGGATTTACAATCGTTAATCCTTCATTAAGAGAATATATAAATAAGAAAGCAAGAAAATTAGATATTGAAGTAATTGATATCATGGGACCAATGCTAAAATCGATGGAGCAAGCATTTGATGAAAAACCAAAACTAGAACCAGGGCTTGTGCATAAACTTGATAAAGAATATTTTAAAAAGGTAGAAGCAATTGAGTTTGCCGTTAAATATGATGACGGTAGAGATCCACGCGGAATTTCACATGCGGATATTATCTTAATTGGTGTTTCTAGAACTTCCAAAACGCCACTTTCTCAGTATTTAGCATTGAAAAGATATAAAGTGGCTAATATACCTATTGTTCCGGAAGTTGACCCACCAGAGGAATTGTTCCATGTAAATCCAAAGAAATGTATTGGACTTCGCATTAACCCTGAAAAATTAAATGGTATTAGAAAAGAACGACTGAAAGCTTTAGGCCTGGGTAATCAAGCTACATATGCTGACATGGAAAGAATCCAAAAAGAATTAGCATATTTTGATAAAATTATCCAAAAGATTGGTTGTCAAGTTGTTGATGTATCAAACAAGGCAGTAGAAGAAACTGCTAATATCGTTATACACTATATGCAGAGTCAAAAACTCTCTTAAAGAAAATGGAGAATGGAATTAAACGTGGGTAAAGCAATATAGTAGTAATTTCAACTCAAGTATATTATAATATATTTTCTTGAAAAATACCCTATCTATCAAGGTTGAAAAACTTTAAGAGAAAAGCAGGAATCCAGCTATACATGTAGAACTAATATAATATAGCAAGATTTTTGTTTGAATCATTAATGCCATATCAAAATTTATGTTAATAATCGTGACCTTCTATGACAGACTTATTCTTTTAGAAGGACTTTTTTTCGGTTTTAATAAAAAAAATGTCGAATTTTGCAGGATTTATTAAAAATATAGCGAATACTATAAAAGCATGGTGGTATATTTGTCTAACTATGTGCCTGATGAAGTTGTTGAAGAAATAAGAAAAACAAATGATATTGTTGATGTTATTGGTGAATATGTTCAGTTAAAAAAACAAGGAAGAAATTATTTTGGATTATGTCCATTTCACGATGAAAAGACTCCCTCTTTTTCTGTTACACAAGAAAAGCAAATTTTCCATTGTTTTGGTTGTGGAAAAGGTGGCAACGTAATTACTTTTTTAATGGAACTTGAGGGATTTTCTTTTATAGAAACAATAAAGTATCTAGCAGATAATAGTGGCATAGCTTTACCGAAAACGATTGTTCAAAAAGAATCTGGACTATCCTCTAATGATCAGCAAGTTATCTCTGCTTACAAATGGTTAGAAAAACTATATCATTATCTTCTTCGTTACGCCAAAGATGGTAAAGAAGGCCATGAATATTTAGTGACGAGAGGATTAACTGAAGAAACAATGGATGTGTTTAAGTTAGGATTTGCTCCTAATGAAAAGGAATTTACTGCTTCTTTTTTAGAGAAAAAAGGATTTCAATTACAAGAATTAATAAAGGTGGGGATCCTAACAAATCATGGGAATGAACAAATAACCGATCGGTTTGCTGGACGAGTTATTTTTCCCATTCGAAATCACATAGGTGTAACAGTCGGCTTTGGAGCAAGGGCAATTTCAGGACAGGAGCCCAAGTATTTGAATAGCTCTGAAAGTGACTTATTTCAAAAAAGTAAACTACTTTATAATTTTGATCAAGCAAAGAAACATATTCGAAAACAAAATGAAGTCATTCTATTTGAGGGTTACATGGATGTGATATCTGCATATCAAGCAGGTGTTAAAAATAGTGTAGCTACGATGGGGACGTCTTTAACAAAATCACAAGCCCAATTATTAAAAAGATATGTTGATACAGTTATTATTAGTTATGATGCCGATCAAGCTGGGATAGAAGCTACATATAGAGCTGCAACTTTATTAAAAGAAGCTGGTTGCATTGTGAAAGTAGCAGAATTAAAACAAGGATTAGACCCAGATACATATATTCAAACGTATGGTGGAAATGCTTTTTTAAGAAACGTTATCCAAGCAAGTGTTACCTTTATGACATTTTACATGCGTTTCCTAAAAAAGGACTTTCAATTACATTCAGAGGCCGATCAATTACAATATGTACAAACTGTACTTAAAGAATTAGCCAAACTGGAGAGCTCCATTGAAAGAGAATATTATTTAAAAACGTTAGAAGATGAATTTGATCTCTCCATGGACTCATTGAAACGAGAATTAACAGGATACATTAAAAAAAATCCACTGTATAAGGATAATGGAGAAAAAGAAAGCAATACTAATAAAACATCTGGGATTATAAAACAAAAAAGGCTTTTACCTGCTTTCCATAATGCTGAAAGACAGTTGATTGTATATATGTTGCAAAATCGGACTATAACTGATAAGGTGCAAGAGGAATTAGGTGCATCTTTTAATATAGATGAACATAAGATTATTGTTACTCATTTATATGCATATTATGAAGCAGGGCACCCAGCCGATGTTAGTTTATTTATCGGAAATTTAGAGGATGACTCATTAAAACAACTTGTTACTGAGATGGTGATGACTATTCCTGCACATGAGATTAGTGATGCAGAAATCAATGATTATATTCGAATTATTCGTGAAGAATATGACGATATAACTTTTATTAATTCATTAAAAAGGGAACAAAAAATTGCTGAACAGCAAAATGATCCAATAAGCGCAGCAAAAATTGCTATGCAAATAATAGAACAGCAAAAAAAGGTAAAGAGATTAAGGGAAGAGGATTAAAACGGAATAATAGAAGGAGGGGGACTCATGGCTGATAATCAAACGACACAAACAGATGAATTTGATCCAGATATGTCATTAGACCAAGCAAAAGAAGCTTTAATTGAAATTGGAAAAAAACAAGGCATCCTTGAATATGAAGAAATTGCCAATCGTTTGGCACATTATGAGCTTGATTCAGAACAAATAGATGAATTTTATGGGTACTTAGAAGAAAAAGGGATTGAAATAACGGAGGAGTCCGAGGATAAAACAAAAGGGAAGGAAAAGAAACAAAAAGCAATTGATATCAGTGTACCGCTTGGGATTAAAATTAATGATCCTGTACGGATGTATTTAAAAGAAATCGGACGTGTTGATTTATTAACAGCAGATGAAGAGGTTGAATTAGCGAAACGTATTGAACAAGGTGATGAACTAGCAAGGCGTAGGTTAGCAGAAGCAAACTTACGATTAGTAGTAAGTATTGCCAAGCGATATGTGGGTCGTGGGATGCTGTTTTTAGACCTTATTCAAGAAGGTAATATGGGTTTAATCAAAGCAGTTGAAAAATTTGATTACACAAAAGGATTTAAATTTAGCACATATGCCACGTGGTGGATTCGTCAAGCAATAACTCGAGCAATTGCTGACCAAGCACGTACGATTCGAATTCCAGTTCATATGGTTGAAACTATCAATAAGCTGATCCGTGTTCAACGACAATTGTTACAAGATTTAGGTCGTGAACCTACACCAGAAGAAATAGGGGAAGAAATGGATTTAAGTACGGAAAGAGTTCGAGAGATATTAAAAATTGCTCAAGAGCCAGTCTCTCTTGAGACACCGATTGGTGAAGAAGATGATTCCCATTTAGGCGATTTCATTGAAGACCAAGAAGCAGTATCACCATCAGACCATGCTGCATATGAATTACTGAAAGAGCAGCTAGAAGATGTCTTAGATACATTAACAGACCGAGAAGAAAATGTATTGCGCCTACGTTTTGGTTTAGATGATGGAAGAACTCGCACATTAGAAGAAGTTGGTAAAGTATTTGGTGTAACTCGTGAACGTATACGACAAATTGAAGCTAAAGCATTACGGAAATTAAAACATCCTAGTCGAAGTAAACGATTAAAGGATTTCCTTGATTAATTAAAGAGAGTAATTTCTTTATATTGCATCTGATGAATGGGATAAAAACCTCTATTTGAGAAAAAATTGAGGTGAGCTAATGCTTGATGATAGAAAGACAATCATCATACAAAAAATCAGATTTTGGAAAAAGCATAAACTGCTTCCTGAAAATTATTGTGATTATCTTCTTGCTTTATACACAAAAGGGGAATCTACAGCTAAGGAGAGCAAGGTGATCAATAGACGATCAGGTGGATTAGTTATCCTCCTGGTCCAATTTTCTCTTCTTGTACTCATGATACCGTTTTCATTTCTTGTGATATATTTTACCCAATTTCACGTTCTATTGCAACTGACAATTTTAATCTTATTTATCATGTATGCAGCTTGGCTTTTATATGACCTTTATGGAAAGAGAAATAAATGGTATCAAATTCCTTTACTTGTCTTTTTAATTTTAATTCTTTTAGGAACAAACTTTCTTAGTAAATTAATGATACTAAATGTATATCTATCTGGAGTGATAATGGTTATAAACTTTATTGCTTGGTATTTGATTGGGAAAAAATTTCATTTAAAATACTTAATATATAGTAGTATACTGGCGCTTTTTATTACACTTTCATATATTATTTATAATTTTTCTCATGTAATACTTTAAAGTATTGTCATTTTCAAGTAAGATAGTATATAGCTTTATGCTACATAAAAATAAAGGGATTCATAAGGAGGAATACGACAATGAAAAGAAATCCAGTTATCCCTTATGGAATCATTGCAGTCATAGGGATTCTTGCTATCGTTATTGTTGCTGGAATGGGTGTTGGTCAGCGTGATGCCATTCAGGCTGAACAAGATGGGGAAGCAACTGAAGAAAAAGGTGGCGAAGAAGCTGCTGCAAGTGATGACCCAGAGGCAATCTACGAATCTAACTGTTTATCATGTCATGGAGAGGACCTAAGTGGTGGAATGGGTCCAGATATTTCAAAAGCTGGTGCTGACCATGATGCAGACGAGTTAGTTAACATTATCCAAAATGGAATTGGCGATATGCCACCTACCCAAGTTGGAGATGAAGAAGCAAGTGTTTTAGCTGAATGGCTAAGTGAGAAAAAATAATTCAATATTTAAAAGAAAAGCTTTCTGATTAGCAGAAAGCTTTTCTTTTACTGATTGACAATGGAGAATGTATAATGATAAAAGACTTACCACTATCTTATCGACTTAAAACAATTGCTACATACTTATCAAAAGGGACAAAATTTATTGATATTGGTTCTGACCATGCATATCTCCCTTCATATGTATGCTTAAATGACCCTTCTGCTAAAGCAATTGCGGGTGAGGTTAATGAAGGACCATTTAATAGTGCCAAACAAACCATTAAGAAGTATGATTTGACTGGGCAAATTGAGGTTCGTCTAGGAGATGGTCTTGATGTTTTAAGACCAAATGACAGTGTATATGAAGTTGTTATTGCTGGAATGGGTGGCACATTAATCAGACGTATTTTAGAAAATGGTCAACATAAATTAAGAAATATAACGAGAATCATTGCACAACCGAATATTGATGAAAGAGATACGAGGATAGCTCTAACTACATTGGGTTATACGATTGTTCACGAGCAAATGATAGAAGAGAATGAACATATTTATGAAATCATTGTGGCAGACCTTGTTACAGATGACAATCAGACAAAATGGACTGACAAAGAGTTATTCCTTGGTAAAATTTTGTTATCTAAACGTGATGATCTTTTGATTAAAAAGTGGCAGTCACAATTAGCTGCGCATCGTAAAATTATTCAACAGATGAAGCAAGCGAAGCATTTAAATCAATCAAAAATACGCCAATTCGAAAAAGAGCAGACATGGATGGAGGAGGTCTTAGCTAATAATGAGTAAAAATAAATGGACAAATAAAGATATATTTTCACTTATGGAAGAATGGGCTCCAAAACATTTAGCTTATGAGTGGGACAATGTTGGTATGCAAGTAGGTTCTCATAATAGGCCGGTTAAGAAAATCATGGTAACACTGGATGTAATGGAGTCTGTTGTTGATGAGGCTATTTCTGAGCAGGTAGATTTAATTATCGCACATCATCCACTTCTTTTTAAACCGATCAAACGTCTGAATATAGATCAAAGCAAAGGACGTATTTTACAAAAATTATTGCAGCATAATATTACAGTTTATGCTGCACACACTAATCTAGATATAGCGGATGGAGGGGTAAATGACCTACTACTTGATGCCTTAGATATTAAACAGCGTCAAATTTTGATAAAAACATACGAAGAACCACTGTATAAATTAGCAGTTTATGTGCCAGCTACACATCAAAAGCAGGTAATGGATGCATTGAGTTTAAAAGGTGTAGGTCATATCGGAAATTATAGCCACTGCACTTTTCAAACAAAAGGACAAGGTACCTTCATGCCTTTAGAAGGAACAAATCCTTTCATTGGCTCACAAAACAAGATTGAACACGTTGATGAGGTCAAGTTAGAAACTATTGTGCAACATTCTAAACGAAAAGATGCCATTATTGCTATGTTAGGAGCTCATCCGTATGAAGAAGTTGCCTATGACTTATATCCATTGGAAAATAAAGGGAAAGCATATGGAATTGGACGAATTGGGATTTTAAAGGAAAAAGTCAGCTTACAATCATTTTGTGAACAAGTGAAACAAGCATTATCGGTTCCAGCGGTAAGAGTTGTTGGGGATTCTCAAAAGGAAATTAAAAAAATTGCGATTGTTGGTGGAAGTGGTGAAAAATATATCAACCAAGCAAAACAACAGGGGGCAGATGTCCTTATTACTGGTGATATGACTTTTCATACAGCACAAGATGCTTTACAAATGGGATTAGCTATTATCGACCCCGGACATCATGTAGAAAAAGTAATGATAGAAGGTACAATAAACTACCTTCAAAGAAAAGTAAACAATGAACAACTTGAAATAATCCCTTCTAAAATTTCAACAGAACCATTTCAATTTATATAAATCGGTACAAAACCGATTCATGCGGGATACAAAGGAGTTTTTAAAATAATGAAAAAGAATTTATTTAGCGAATTATCACTTCAACCGCAAGTACTTCAAGTTATTGATAAGCTAAAGTTTAATGAGCCGACCAAAATACAGGAAAAAGGAATTCCAGCAGTTTTAAAAGGAAAAGATATCATTGCACAGTCACAGACAGGTTCAGGTAAAACACATACCTATCTAATACCTTCCCTAGAAATGATTGATGAAGACCGTAATGAAGTACAATTTATCATTACTGCGCCAACAAGAGAATTAGCCATGCAAATTTATGATGAGATTCGTAAAATGATTTCTTTGGCAAATAAAGAACAAGTATGGACTACACGTTTATTAGTAGGCGGTACAGATAAACAACGATTAATCAAAAAGCTAGAAAAACCTCCACATATTATTGTCGGAACACCTGGAAGAATCCTTGATCTGGTAAATGAAAATGCCCTATCTATATATTCGGCTTCTACTTTTGTAATCGATGAGGCCGATCTAATGTTTGATTTAGGATTTATTAAAGAGGTAGATCAACTGTTAGTGCGTTGTCAACAAGACATTCAAGTACTTGTGTTTTCTGCAACAATACCTATAAAATTAAATCATTTTTTAAAGAAATATTTAAAGAATCCGGAGCAAATAAAAATAGAAAATCAACTTGCACCAGAAACAATGGAACATCGATTAATTGCAATACGTCACAGAGAAAAAGCAACAATATTATATAATTTGTCACAAGTAATCCATCCATATTTAGCCATTATATTTACAAATGGAAAAGAAGAAGCTGAATCACTCGGAAAGCAATTAATCCAAAAAGGCCTTAATGTTGGAATTTTACATGGTGGGTTAAATCCAAGGGTTAGAAAGCGAGCATTGAAGGATATTCAGAACTTACGTTACCAATATATTGTTGCGACTGATCTAATTTCTAGAGGAATTGATATCAAAGGGGTAAGTCATGTGATTAATGCAAGCTTACCGAAAGAAGAACACTTTTATATTCATCGAGTTGGTCGAACAGCACGGATCAATATGCAAGGGACAGCAATAAGTCTCTATCATGATGATGATATTCCTCTTATACAGAAACTAGAACAAAAAGGAATTCAGTTTTCCTATGTAGACGTAAAAGATGGAACATGGCAAAATGCAAAACGATGGAATAAAAGAGAGCATCGGCAAAAGAAACATACATCCATTGACAGAGAAGCCTGGAAATATGTAAAGAAACCAAAAAAGCGTAAGCCTGGTTATCGAAAAAAAATGAAACAACAACATGAACAAGTGAAAAAGCAATTGCAGCAGAAAAGAAGAAAGAAATGACTTAAATGCAAAGAAGAGGGTGGAACAAATGTTAAAACTAGGGTCACATGTTTCAATGAAAGGGAAGAAAATGTTATTAGGATCTAGTGAGGAAGCTGTTTCCTATGGTGCTAATACATTCATGATTTATACTGGAGCACCACAAAATACAAGAAGAAAACCAATCGAAGAGCTAAACATTGAAGCTGGTTTAGAACATATGAAAAAGAATGGAATCGAAGAAATTATTGTCCATGCCCCATATATTATTAATATTGCAAATACAAAGAAAGCAAGTACATTTGAATTAGGGGTTAATTTCCTTCGTAGTGAGATTGATCGGACAAAGGCACTTGGGGCTAAACAGATTGTATTACACCCTGGAGCACATGTGGGGGTAGGGTCTGATAAAGGAATTGAGAAAATAATTGAAGGTCTTAATGAAGTTCTACAGCCAGAAGAAGATGTTCAGATTGCTTTGGAAACAATGGCAGGAAAAGGGACAGAAATAGGCCGAAATTTTGATGAAATCGCAAAGATTATTGATGGTGTAACATATAATGAGAATTTGTCTGTCTGTTTAGATACATGCCATATTCATGATGCTGGATATGATGTTATTCATGATTTTGATGGGGTATTAAATGAATTCGATCAAACGATTGGATTGGATCGTTTAAAGGTACTTCATATAAATGATAGTAAAAATGAACGTGGTGCTGGGAAGGATAGACATGAAAATATTGGTTTTGGTCATATCGGATTTGAACCTTTACATTATGTTATTAAGCACCCACAGCTAAAACATATTCCTAAAATATTAGAAACACCTTATGTTGGGGAGGATAAAAAAAATAAAAAACCCCCATATAAATTTGAATTAAATATGTTTCAATCTGGAGAATTTGATCCTGATCTATTGGATAAGATAAAAGGACAATAAGAATAAGAAAAGGATACCCAATGGGTATCCTTTTCTTATTCATTAAATAAATGTTGTAATCCGTGAGATTGTATAAGTTCTTCTAATAAATTCCTTGCCTTAATTGCCGTTTCAATGGATGTTATATTTGCTAAATCAGTCAACATTTTCTCTTTGCCCTTTTTATGAAATGGCTGGACTGGATTGGACTTTAAATAAGATACAATGTCCTTTGCTTCTTCTTTTGAGATAGAGAAGCCATATTGTTTGCTGTAATAAAGCACTTCATCTGCAGAAAGTAATTGAAGTCTTCTTATAATTAACTCTTTTAATAAATAAGACATTTACCATTCCCCTTTATGATATAACTTATACAGTATATGCAACAATATTCAATAAATAAACTTGTCCAATTGGTTACCATAAAATGACGATAGTATATTTGGTGAATCTCCATAAGCTATATACGAATTTCAGATAAAAGGGGGTTACAAATTTGGACAGAAATGATTTAGAACCAAATAAAAATAATAACCAAGAAGAAACAGCTACCGAAATAACGGGTGATATAGATCGAATGGATACAAATGATGATGTATCCGAAAATACCGTGATGGGATGGGTAGCGCTTGCCTTATCAATCATTTCATTTTTCTGGTTACCAATCGTATTAGGTGCCGCCGGTATTATTGTTGGTATTTTTGCCAGAAATAGAAATGCTGAGACATTAGGAAACATTGCGATCATTGCAGGTGCTGTGTCGATTATATTAAGTTTATTCATTCGGCCATTAGTATAAAATAAGAAAGCTCCCTTAGCTAAGGGAGCTTTCTATTTATATATATACAAAGATGTTTTATCGCAGGTTCACTGGCTCTGGCTCTCTCACTAAAGGGAAATCAAGAACTATAAGGGGGCGATGAAGAAAACCTCAACTGATTAAAATTTTACTTTATAGGTTATGAATGAATCCAATAAATATTTTTTATCCATTATTTAAATATTTTGGGAATAAATAGTATTTTCCTTGTTGTAACTGATAAGGATTTATGTTTTGATTTAACATTTTAAAATCACTTATCATTTGTTCTATGTTTATTTGCTCCAATTGTTTTATATCATTGATTTCTTCCAAAATTGATAAAACAGTATCCCCATGATGAATTTCTCTTTTTAACACATGAAAATCCTTATTCGTCTGTATAATTTCATCTTCATACATTGGAAATGCTTCATCAATCGCTATATCCTTGTATATACTTATCAAAAGGAGGATAATGATACCATATAGTGTAAGCCTTTTTAATAATCCCATTTATTTTTCTCCTTTATGAAACATTTTCTCCTCTTTTACGTAAATAAGGAAGGGAGGGTTGATGATGCAAATTTTTACTTATGATTGGATAGGCTTATTTATTACAGGATTTGCTACCCTATTTCTAATAGGAGAAGTCCTTGTTAATATGCGTGGTTTTTTTGGATTATTAGGTATTGGTTTTATTACTGTTTATTTTTCAGTTTATGTTGAAGCAGATTCGCTTATGCTAATGCTTTTGATGTATTTTATTGGAATTGTCTTGATTATTATTGATGGAAAATTATTAAATGATGGAACATTAGCAACGATTGGATTAGCTACCATGTTAGTGTCTGTAGCACTACCATCGGCAAGCTTTGTTGCGGGAACATATGCTGTATTAGGTGTTATCTTAGGTGGTGCATCCTCTTTATTATTTTTAAAAGTATTTAAACATCGAGAAATGTGGACGAAAATGACATTAAAAGACCAATTAACAACCGAGGCCGGTTATACTTCTATGAATATGGAGCATAATAAACTTATTCATGAAAAAGGAGTAACGGTGACAGATATGCGTCCTGTTGGAACTATTCGGGTGAATGGAAAGAATTATAGTGCAATAACAAATGGACATTGGATCCCGATTAATACATCCATCCGCATAATTCAAGTAGATGGAACAAGAATTCTTGTAGAGCCATTAAAAGAATAATACTATCCATAATTTTATGTTAGCTATAATTGATAGGAATTCATAAAAAAAGAATTGTAAATTTAATGTAAATTCTTCATGAATTATCTTTACAATTACTTTTTTTTTGTCATAATGGAGTAGGCTGACATAATACTGACATAATGAAGGGATGAAGACCATTGGATATTGATATTCAAGGAGTCGTTTTTGAATTTCTTGGTGGACTTGGAATCTTTCTAATAGGAATTAAATATATGGGAGAAGGACTTCAAAAATCAGCAGGAGATCGATTACGAGATATACTTGATAAATTCACAAGTAATCCATTTCTTGGGGTTCTTGCAGGAATAATCGTTACAATTTTAATCCAAAGTAGTTCAGGTACAACAGTTCTAACGGTAGGATTAGTAAATGCTGGTTTTATGACATTAAGACAGGCAATTGGTGTCATTATGGGGGCTAATATTGGTACAACTGTAACCGCATTTATTATTGGTTTTGATATTGGAGCATATGCATTACCGATTGTTGCGATAGGTAGTTTCATGCTATTTTTCTTTAAACATAAAAAAGTAACTGCAATCGGACAAGCTGTTTTTGGTTTTGGTTCATTGTTTTTTGGACTAGAACTGATGAGCAGCGGAATGAAACCATTACGTTATTTAGATACGTTTCATGAACTTACAGTTGATATGAGTGCAAGTCCAATCTTAGGAGTTGTTATTGGTACAATTTTTACATTAATTGTTCAAAGTTCAAGTGCGACTATTGGAATTCTTCAAGGTCTATTTTCGGAAGGATTAATTGAATTAAAAGCAGCTCTTCCGGTCCTATTTGGTGATAACTTAGGGACAACCATTACAGCTGTTCTTGCATCATTAGGAGCAACAGTTGCAGCAAAAAGAGCCGCATTAACACATGTTATATTTAACGTAATTGGTGCGACTGTTTTTCTTTTATTCCTAGGAGTATTTACTAATTTTGTGCAACTGTTACAGGGTTATTTTAATTTAAACCCGGAAATGACACTTGCTTTTGCACACGGAAGTTTCAATATAACCAATACGATTATACAATTTCCATTTATCGGTGCGTTAGCATGGATTGTAACGAAGATTGTACCAGGGGAAGATGTGATTGTTGAATATAAACCAAAACATTTAGACCCTATATTTATCCAACAATCATCAGCTGTCGCATTGGATCAAGCAAAGGCTGAAATTATCAGGATGGGAGAATATGCACATAAAGGATTGGAAGAGACGAATTTATACTTAACAACACAACAACAAAAGCACTCAGAAATGGCAATGCAAATAGAAGGGGCATTAAACAACTTAGATCAAAACATTACAGAATACTTAGTGAATCTTTCAGCAATGTCTATGTCAGAAGAGCAAAGCGGTAAACATACTTCATTAATGGACACAGTACGTGATATTGAACGTATTGGTGACCATTTCGAGAATATTATTGAATTAATTGACTATAAAATCTCTAATAAAGTTGTACTAACAGAAGAAGCCCAAGAAGATTTGAATAACATGTTTGATTTAACAATTTTAACTGTAAAACAAGCTGTACAGTGCTTAGAAAATGAAGATAGAGAAGAAGCGCTAGCTGTTGTTCAAAAAGAGGATCAAATAGATAAGATGGAACGAGTTTATCGTAAAAAACATATCATTCGGATGAATGAGGGCGTTTGTGTTGGTTCAGCTGGAATAGTATTTGTTGATATTATAAGTAATTTAGAAAGAATTGGTGACCATGCAGTAAATATTGCTGAAGAAGTCTTGGGAGATGAGTAAGGGGGAGAAAAAATTCTCTCCTTTTTTTATAATTTTTTCCATTTTACTATTGAACTTTTTAAAATATGATGGTATAGTAAATATTGTCGTTTTGAGGAATAAGTTTTTAATATATGTCATTTTGAAAAAGTTGTTGACGAATAAAGATGGATATGTTATTATAATTCTTGTCGCTGCTTTCAAAGTGATGAAATCCAAATGGATTATGATGTAGTAGAAAGTATAGGATGCAGGGGTTAAAATAGATCTAGCTCATTAAATTATAAATGAACTTATATAACATTCCACAGTAGCTCAGTGGTAGAGCAATCGGCTGTTAACCGATTGGTCGTAGGTTCGAATCCTACCTGTGGAGCCATATGGCGGCGTAGCTCAGCTGGCGAGAGCGTACGGTTCATACCCGTGAGGTCGTGGGTTCGATCCCCTCCGCCGCTATCCTTTGAAATTGAATACCTTAATTGATGGCGGTCGTGGCGAAGTGGTTAACGCACCGGATTGTGGCTCCGGCAGGCGTGGGTTCAAATCCCACCGGTCGCCCCATCAAAAAGGACCCTTAGCTCAGTTGGTTAGAGCTATCGGCTCATAACCGATCGGTCGCAGGTTCGAGTCCTGCAGGGTCCACTTTAGCTATGGAGGTATACCCAAGTCTGGCTGAAGGGGTCGGTCTTGAAAACCGAAAGGGGTGTCAAAGCCCGCGGGGGTTCGAATCCCTCTACCTCCTCCATTTATATTATTATTAAAATGATGGTAAATAATTATAAGGCTCGGTAGCTCAGTCGGTAGAGCAAAGGACTGAAAATCCTTGTGTCGGCGGTTCGATTCCGTCCCGAGCCATCATAAAAGGCTAATGATTCTAGAATCATTAGCCTTTTTGCATATTTCTTACTTGCAATAGAAAATCTTGCCTTTGTCGTGTTATTTACACCTTCAATAGAGCCATTATTAAGTGGATATTTAAAAGGATTTCTAATCTCTCTGTATGCCAGTCTTTAAACATTTTAATTGTTAGTTATATACCATTTAAAGTATTATTCCACCATTTCTACTCTAAGGTCTGGCAAAATTATAAGGACTTCCTTTTCTTCTACATTTACTCTACAATGATGATCTGATATTTATTTTTGTCCGCATTACTTAAAAATCATCAATCGCTAACATTTCTGGAAGCAGTCTTAGCCTTTATTAGATTCAATCATTTACACGACACTTATAGGGTAAACCTAGGTTGATAAGTCTTGTACGGATATTTTTTATGGAAAATCATGCAAAATTGTTGCAAGAATGTGGAACAATTGGTATCTTCAATATAAAGGATACAATAATTTCCTTTTAAAATTTTGAAGGAGGAATTAATTTATGGCTACATTTGAACTACCAAAACTACCATATGAGTATGATGCATTAGAACCTCATATCGATAAAGAAACAATGAATATTCACCATACAAAGCATCATAACACTTATGTAACAAAATTAAACGGTGCATTGGAAGGGCATGCTGACTTACAAAATAAATCATTAGACGAGCTAATCAGTAATTTAGACTCTCTACCAGAGTCTATTCGTACAGCTGTTCGCAACAATGGTGGTGGACATGCTAACCATAGTTTATTCTGGACTGTATTATCACCAAACGGTGGTGGCGAACCTACTGGAGAATTAGCAACAAAAATCAATGAAAAATTTGGCAGCTTTGATAAATTTAAAGAAGAGTTTGCAGCAGCTGCAGCAGGTCGTTTTGGTTCTGGATGGGGTTGGCTTGTACTTCATAATGGCGAATTAGAAATTATGAGTACACCAAACCAAGATTCACCAATTATGGAAGGAAAAACACCTTTACTTGGTGTTGACGTTTGGGAACATGCATATTATTTAAAATATCAAAACAGACGTCCTGAATACTTATCAGCATTTTGGAATGTAGTTAACTGGGATGAAGTTTCCAAAAACTATACAAATGCAAAATAAATAAGAGCTATGAAAAACACTGGAATTTATTTTTCAGTGTTTTTTTTGTGATTTAACATGGATAATAGCTTCGTGATGAATTTAATATAAACTATATTAGGATAAATGGTTAGCGAAAGGCAAGGCTGTTTTTTAAGAAGGAATGAGAGGTATTATCTTGTAAAAACATTTGATTTTTGGATAGAAGCCCCTAAATTGCCTACACTAAATAGGACAAAGGGGTAATTCAAATGGCAAAATCAGCAAATCAAACATTCTTCGCTAAGTTTAAACTGAATCGAGATCTTTATATATTGTTACTTATTGGGGGTCTTTATGCATTAGCAACATTTTTATCTAATACATTTGTAAATGTTTTTTTATGGAGACAAGCTGGAGACTATATCACAATTGCAAGTTATAATCTAGCTACATTTTTCTTTCATTTTCTTTCTTGTTTAGTAGCGGGAAAGCTAGTAAAAAAGATGAACCGTGTATATGTTCTTCGATTAGGAGTAACATTTTTGGCTCTTTTTTATATTGTAGTATTGTTTATAGGAGAGTCAGCAGCAACTTATCCAATGCTGCTAGGTAGTGTTTTGGGGATTGGTTCGGGTTTATACTGGCTTAGTTATAATTTATTAACATTTGAAATAACCGAACCCGATACAAGAGATTTATTTAACGGTGTATTTGGAATTCTAGAGTCTGTGGCACGGATGATTGGGCCAGTATTAGCAGGTTTTATCATAGCTAGAATGGATGATTTTGTTGGATATATAACTATATTTTCCATATCTTTTAGTATGTTTATCATCGCTGTGATTTGTAGTTTTTTTCTGCATTCTAGAGTTGTCCGAGGCAAGTTTTATATAAAAGAGGTTATTTCACAAATGCGAACAAATCAAGATTGGGGAAAAGTCATTTATGCCCACTTTTTCCAAGGTTTGCGAGAGGGAATTTACGCTTTTGTGATAACTATTTGGGTCTATATTGTAACAAAAAGTGAGCTATCACTTGGCATGTTTAATTTATATATTTCTGGAATGTCATTTATTTTTTATTTTCTAACTATGAAGTTTATAAAAAATGAATACAGAAAACGTTCTATCCTTTGGAGTTCACTTATTTTATATTTATCACTATTTATTTTTTTACCGCATATGACCTATATGACATTAGTTATTTATGCACTTGTCATTGGGATTTTTTATCCTTTATTGTATGTGCCATATACATCCATGTCATATGATGTAATAGGAGAAGCATATCAGGCAAAGGAACTAAGAGTAGAATACATTGTACTCAGAGAACTTAGTATCCATGCTGGGAAAATTCTTTCTGTAGTCATTTTCCTCCTTACTACACTTTCGTTTGGTCCAGATATTATTCCCACCGTCTTAATCATATTAGGTCTTAGTTACTTACTCATTTATTATTTTTTGAAAGATATATAATGGATGTTGCTTTCACATCACCTGTGACTAATGTGGTGTTGTACACTTTTTTAAAAAAACGAATAGGAAACAACGTATTTTTTAAAAAAACATAAATCTACCCATTAACGAAATCCTATTTGATGATATAATGGGATAAGCATCATGTTTGAATGTTTATTGTAGGATAAAATGGGGGAGAAAGATGGCAAAAATAAATCATAAAAAAGGAAAAAAATCACGCGTTCCTATTCGCTTAAATATATTATTTTTTATTGTGTTTTTATTATTTTCGGTTCTAATTGTTCAGCTCGGTATTGTACAAATATTAAAAGGAGAAGAGCATCAAAAAGAAATTGATCGTACGATTCAAGATCGAACAAAAATACCTGTCCCGAGGGGGAAGATATTTGACCGAAATCATAATATAGTGGTTGATAATAAACCAATATATTCCATAACATACACACCACCCAAGGGAGTACAAGCGAAGGACAGGTTAGAGGTTGCAAAAGATTTATCGAAGTATATTAAAATGTATGATGATAAGGAAGACAAAAAGAAGAAATTCAAAACCATTACAGACCGAGATTTAAAAGAATATTGGTTTTTATTAGGTAAAAATGAAGAAAAAGTCATAAAACGTTTGTCTAAAAAAGAAAAGGAATTAGATAATGCAAAACAATATAAAGTTATGTTAAAAAAAATTAAAGACGATGAAATTGCTCAATTAGATGAGAAAGATAAAGAAATAATTTTAATTAAGAAAGAATTAGATAAGGCATACTCATTAACACCACAAATTGTAAAAAATAAAGGAGTAACACCAGAAGAGTATGCTCTCGTTGCAGAACATCTTAGTGAGTTACCAGGAATCAATGCAACGACAGACTGGAATAGAGAATATCCATTAAAAGATACTTTGAAAAATTTACTTGGCTCGATTACAACTGAAAAAAGAGGAATACCATCTGAAAATTTACAAGATTATTTAGCAAAAGGTTATAGCCGAAATGACCGTGTAGGTATAAGTGGTTTAGAGAAAGAATATGAAGATGTATTACGTGGAAGAAAAGAACAAATTGAATACACTACAAATAAAAAAGGAGATGTAATAGCAGCTAAAACAGTTGTAGAAGGAGAACGCGGGAAGGATCTTGTATTAACTATAGATATGGAATATCAAAAGCGATTAGATAAAATCGTTCAAAAACATTTAAAAAATGCTATTCAGCAACATCCATATCAAAATAGATTTTTAGAAGATGCTTTGGCCATTGCAATGAATCCTAAAACAGGAGAAATTCTTGCGATGTCTGGTCAGCATTATAATCGAAAGAAAAGTAAGTATGAAAACCATGCATATAAAGTACTTTATGATGCTCATCGTCCTGGTTCAGTAATTAAGGGGGCAACAATGCTTTCAGGCTATCAATCAGGTGTTACATCACCAGGACAGCAATTTTTTGATGCACCAATAAAAATTGCTGGTACAAAGGTAAAAAAGTCAGTCTCTAGTATGGGCTGGGTGAATGATATTGATGCATTAAAACGGTCTTCAAACGTTTATATGTTTTACATTGCAATGCGTATGGGTGGGGAATACAATTATAGACCAAATAAAAGTATTAAATTTAACAATAGTGCCCTACAGGAAATACGTAACTACTATAGTCAATTTGGTTTAGGGGTTCCAACAGGAGTTGATTACCCGTATGAAGCGACAGGATATAAAGGTGATAAGCCCAAAAATTTATTGGACTTCTCAATTGGGCAATATGACACATATACAACCATTCAATTAGGTCAATATGTATCTACAATAGCTAATGGAGGATATCGTGTAAAGCCACATTTTGTAAAGGAAATACATGATCCAGTTCCAAAAAATGGCGAACTTGGTCCATTATTTAAAGAGATAAACCCGGAAATTTTAAATAAAATCCAAATGAAAGATTCTTGGATAGATAGGGTACAAGAAGGTTTCCGTCAAGTATATCAAACTCCAGGTGGTACTGCATACAGGACTTTTGGAGGTAAATCATATAAGCCTGCTGGTAAAACAGGAACAGCTGAGAATGCAGTATTTCATGAGATTACAGGAGAAAGACTAGCAGATACAAATAACTATGTACTTGTCGGATATGCTCCTCATGATGACCCAGAAATTGCCTTTGCTGTGGTCGTTCCAAATCTAGGCGTTATGTCTGGACAATATCCTGCCAGTCAAAAAATTGGTGAAGAACTTTTAGATACGTATTTTCAATTGAAAAAAGAGCGTGTACAAACAGATAAGAATGATGAACAAGAAGATTAAATTAATCCCCCTCATGGAATGGTTTATACTATCGATGAGGGGGATTAATTATTTAGTGATTGCTTCTGCGATTTCATAAAAAGACATATCGCTTTTTACTTTAAATTCACCTAATTGAACACGTAAACTATAATCTTTATCTTCAAGATATTTATTGAATTTAGATGCATCATCAATGATATCATTTGCGGCTAACATGTCTCCGATATCAGAAGAAGGCATACCAGATTCGATTTTTAATGTATATGTTTTTACTTTATCTTTTTTATCTTCTTTGTTATCTTTTTTGTCGCTATCATCTTTTGATTTCTTATCTTTTGACTCTAAATCTTCTTTATCGTCTTTTTCTTTTTTCTTATCATCGTCTGACTTACTCTTTGTAGAGGCGACTTGTGTTTTATCTGCATCTTTATTTACTTGATCCTTATCAATTGATAAAGTAATATATTGTTCTTCTGTAATGACACGATAACCTTCTTCTTTCATTTCTGCGATCATATCGTCAACGGACATCTTTACTGCCTTTTCTTTGGGCTCTTCGACGAAATAGTAAATCATGAGTAAAATAGTGCCTGCAGTTAATAAACCTAATGAAAACGAACGAATGGTTTGTTTCATGATGAACCTCCTCTCACACGGACGTACCTAAAATATTATTATTAAGAATCTTTCTGGAAACTATCTGATAAAATTTCCTCTTCAAGGACTTTTATTTTTTTCTTTAATTGATATGTGTCTTGCATAGTTGAAAGAGATAATTGTTCTACTTGATTCTCTAAATCTTCTATTTTATCTTTCATAAAAAAGGATAGTACAAACAATATAACCGCAACTATAATTATTGTGATTCCTGCAAATAACATTTTCACCCCTCCATTTCAGCTCACAATATAGTTATATCATATTTGAAGACAAGTTAAAACTATAAAATAATAAAATATTCTTGATTGCATTACGAACTTTTGCTATCATATATAAGTCGAATTGAATTAATAGTTGTGCCATTAAATGTGATAATAAAGAATTTGGAGGGATATTCATGCGTGTTAATATTACATTAGCTTGTACTGAAACAGGAGATCGTAACTACATCACAACAAAGAATAAACGTACGAATCCTGAACGACTTGAATTGAAAAAATATTCACCTCGTTTGAAAAGACATACATTGCACCGCGAAACAAAATAAATGACAACATAAACTCTTATCAGCTATGTTTGATAGGGGTTTTTTCATATACTTAAAGGGTGATTTTATGGAAAAAGAAAATTTAAGAAAAAAGACAATTCAATCATTATATTTATTGGCCGAGGAAAAAAAGAATATTGAGATACAGTTATACCACCATTTATTTACATCTACTTTATGGAAAGAAGCGACTATTATTGGGGTTACTATTTCACAGAATCATGAATGGAATACAAAACCAATCATTGAAAAAGCATGGGAAGAAGGAAAAACAGTTACAGTTCCAAAATGTATTCCTAAAACAAAACAACTTACATTTTACCAACTAACGAATCTACAACAATTAGAAAAGTCCTATTTTGATTTATTGGAACCAAATCCTAAAAAAACAAAAGAAATTATTAATAAGAAGATAGATTTACTCATTGTTCCTGGAGTTGTTTTTGATAGAAATGGCTACCGAATCGGTTTTGGTGGTGGTTACTATGATCGATTTTTAGAGAAATTTACTAATACAACAGTATCACTTCTACATACGACACAACTTCTCGAAGAAATTCCTAAAGAAAGCCATGATATTCCCGTAGAATATCTAATTACAGAAAACGGATGGATCCACAAAGGATGATAAACCACTGAGGCCAGAGGGGGATAACATGACATTGGGTAGAAAGTTCATACAATATTCTTTAGCATTTCAGCTTGTGAAAGAAAAATCGTATGATATTTTATATGTTTCAGACTCAAATAATGGTGAAATATGGCTAAAAAAGGAAGTAGATAGGAAAAATATTTCCGTTATACGAATTGCCGTAAATGGTTTTCATTGGAAAAATCATTTGAAAAATGATGTTATGAGCGTTTTTCAGAAGGTGCAAACAATAAAAAAAATGTTTAAAAGGAAAAATATAAATATATCAAATATTTACATTGCTACTCATAGTCCTGTCGATGATTGGGAAATATTGAAGAAACCAATGCATTTAAAAGATAAATATCCTATCCAAATGAATGTATTTTATTTGGATCAAACCAATAAATTAACTGAACTGGAAAGATTAACATCTGTGTTACAAATAAAACCAGTAACATTTGACGAAATTCCAAATGAGGCAGAACAATTACAGCAAGTTCAAGAAATGCAACATACATTTGTTTCTCTCGTGCAAAATAAAATCGATGCAGAAAAAAAGGTATTTTCTTACGGAAAATTATATTTAACCTATTTATTGATTGCAATGAATGTCATTGTATTTCTTATTATGACTTTTAACGGGGGAACAACAAATACTGAGAATTTGATTGCATTTGGGGCTAAGTTTAATCCAGCGATGATTATGGATGGTGAATGGTGGCGAATCATTACTTCCATGTTTATCCATATTGGTTTTCTCCATTTATTTATGAACATGCTTGCTTTATATTATCTTGGGAATGTTATAGAGAGAATCTACGGTTCCACAAGATTTATGATAATTTATTTTCTTGGTGGTATTGGTGGAGGACTTAGTAGTTTTGCCTTTACTACTAATGTGTCAGCAGGTGCATCGGGAGCAATATTTGGTTTATTTGGTGCTATTTTGTTTTTTGGCTTATTTTACAAAACATTATTCTTTAAGACAATGGGGTATAATATCCTTTTCTTAATCGGATTTAATGTACTCATTGGTTTTACGGTTCCAATGATTGATAATGCTGCACATCTTGGTGGCTTACTAGGTGGCTTTATTGCCTCAGCTATTGTACATTTACCATATAAAAAAAGTTGGGTTATCCGTTTGGGTTCCATAATTGTTTACTTCGTATTATTTACAGGTTTAACTTTTTACGGTATTTCAACTAATGTAAACTCCGCATCCTATCAATGGATATATACACAGGAACTACTTGAAAGTGAGGAATATGAACAGGTAGTTGTTCAAGCTACAAAAGGCTTAGAAAATGCAGAAGATTTAGAAGCACCTCTTTTGTTTCAGAGATCGTACGCCTACATTAAATTAAATAACAATGAATTGGCATTAGATGATTTAGAAAAAGTGGTTATGCTTGATCCTGACATGGCAGAAGCACATTATAATTTAGCAATACTTTATATCGAGATAGGGGAACAAGAAAAAGCTGAGGATGCTATTAAAAAAGCATATCAGCTTGACTCAGAACATGAATCCATTCATAAATTGTACAATCAGATGATAAAATGATTGTCAAAAGCGAATTAACTTGAGGAGATTTTTTGAATCAATTTCTTCTTTTCGTGGTTTGCTTCATATAAAACAAGAAGATGATTATGATTTTTATTTAATAAAATGATTGGAACATATGTGTCGGTTGGCTTATTACGAGTTACGATTGGCAAAAGATAGTTTTTATAAAGACCTTCCCATAATTGGCCCATGATCCTCCTTGTCTGTTCGTTTGTTAAAGATGGAAAAGGTTTTTCCTCATATTCATATAATTGAGTAAAGGGAATAATTTCATATTCTGAGCGATTAATTTCAAAATGGTCAATTAACTCGTCCCAGTGCGCCTGTAAGTCTTTTTCTAATTGTTGCTCAAGTGTTTTTTTGATTGCTTGTTGAGAAGGATTTGATGGTGTATGAAAAGATGTACTACCTTGAATATATAGCGTGTCATGAGACATTTCTTGGATGCTTTTTATGGATTCTGATGTATGGTGGGATTCACCATGATGTAGTGTAATGGTTTTCCATATCCCGTTTTTCTTTTTAAAGGATTCTTGAAATGTAATTAAATCTGTTTGTTCCAACCAATTATTATGAATTGCCTTTAATACTCCGTTTACATAGACAATTGAAATATCTTGTCGTAAATAAAGCGGTTCATCTGTTTGCGATGAAACTTTCCATTGAACAGAACCTTTCTTTTCTTGTAAATGTAGAGATGTATTACTATTTGAAAAATGGATAGATTCATCTGGTGGAAAATAAGTGATTGTTGATTTTGTTTTTGAGTGAAAATCAGACAAAATAAGGGATACTAGAATGATAATGAATATGCCAAGAATGGTTACCAGTTTTTTCATGAAAGATCAACCTCATTATTTTACCTATTTTTTTGATAAACTTGCTTCACATTATTCTATGAATGATTTGTAATGAATATGTCCGTAGAAGAATAACAATCAATCATTTTATGGTATAATTTATATGGTGATTATGTGAAAACAGTATATGACGTACAACAATTATTAAGAAGATTCGGTATTTTTGTTTATGTGGGAGATCGGATAGCTGACCTAGAATTAATGCAAATTGAATTGAATGAATTATATAAACAAGACTGTATTTTAGCGAAAGATTACCAGTTAGCTATCCTTATATTGAAAAGGGAAATAAGAAGTATTGAAAAGGAAGATAGCTTATGACTAGGCTAAGTGTTGGTATTGATATCGGGGGGACTACGATAAAGATTGGTTTTTTAGACAAAAAAGGGCACATCATTAAAAAATGGGAATTGAAAACAAATACGTCTCATTCAGGTACTTTTATTGTAGAAGAAATAATAAATAGTATTTTTATACAGAAGCAAACGTTGGGAATAGCTGATGAACAAATTATAGGGATTGGTATTGGTGCTCCCGGATTTATCGACAGAAAGAAAGGGACCATAACAGCGGTAAATATTGGTTGGAATAACTTTAAACTACAGCAACAAATGGAAGAAGTATCCGGTCTACCCGTGTTTATTGAAAATGATGCAAATATGGCTGTTCTAGGTGAGAATTGGATGGGTGCAGGAAATAAAAATAGTAATATTATTTTTATTACCCTTGGAACAGGAGTTGGGGGTGGCATTATAGCGAATGGAAATCTATTAAAAGGGGAGAATGGTGCAGCGGCCGAAATAGGTCATATGATAGTAGAAACAACCGGGCCAAAGTGTAATTGTGGAAGAAAGGGCTGTTTAGAGACCATTGTTTCTGCTACAGGTATGATTCGTCAAGCAATGGAGCGTATTGAAGAAAATCCAACTAGTCCATTGGCGTCTCTTTACCACAATGTACAAACACTATCCGTTGAAGATATTTTTGAATTAGCGGAAAAAGGAGATTCAGATAGTAAAGAAATTATTGACTATACAGCAGATGTCCTAGGATTAGCTATTGCAAATATAGCTACAATTATTAATCCATCATATGTATTAATCGGTGGTGGGGTCTCTAAAGCAGGTAAACCCTTATTAAAACCACTCCAGAAATATTTTAGAAAATATGCATTACCTAGAATTAGCAGTCCCTGTGAACTTAAACTTGCTCAACTTGGAAATGATGCAGGAATGATTGGAGCAGCATACCTTGTTAATGAACAAGTAAGCTTAGATTAAAGTTTCTTTATGAATGAATGCAAGAACTATTGGATTAATAATCGGTGTAAATGGTAAAAATTCTGCTGCTACAGTAGTGCCAAGTTTTGCAACTACAATTCCAGTTAATCCACCAAGTACTGTAATTAGCATGGCTTCCATTAACTTAAATTCATCATAGGATCATACATTTCGGGAGTTGGTGTATTGATAACTACTTCATCAAGTTTAACACCATCGATTTTTTCAACAAATTCATCATTCATATTCCCGGTTTCAATATCACGTTTTTCCAATGCTCCGTCAATTAACACATAGACAAATGATGTACCTTCTTGCATAAACTCATCATCCATTCCAAACATGTCATCCACCATATCTGAGTCTTCATCTTCTATATCCATCATCAAATCATTCATAATTGCCATATGTGGAACAGCAATTTTCTTATCTCCTCCAAGATTGACTTCTAACGAAACATGAAAGCCTTGACGGCGATCTTTTGTATCATCCGTAATACTAACTGTAAATGGATACATTGTTACATTGGTGTCTTCTTCCATATACATATCAATATCTCCTGATCTATCTTCATTCGGATATTGGGAAACAGATTTTATAGTTCCTCCCTTTCCATTTTCACTCTTTATACATTTTGGGATGATAGTTACATCTTGTTTTGGTTTAATCTTTACGGCATCGAATTCCTCATTGTACCGATGACGTTAAAAGGTTTATTAGAGATGAGTTGCACAACAGGCTCCATTGTTCCTTCTTCTATTTTTTCTTGATTTGTATTTACTTTTACAACCGTTCCGTCCATTTTACTTTTGACTGATAATGCTTGTTTTTGTTTATCAATTTCATTAATTATTCATAGTGATTTTCTCGAGGCTTAAGGCCGGGTTTGTAAAAAGTAGCCGCCTGTAGTGCAGGGTAACGGATTAAGTGATCCATTTAAATTGTTCATATTTTGAATGTGATTATTGAATTATGAAATTGATTCAAGTGGAAATAATATATAGAATTATATCTAAGTTTGAGATGAAAGGGGTATCTATAATAGAAGATGAAAAAAACGCAGAGAAAAAATTCTCTGCGTTTTTTTATTGAATTGTTTGTGAGGAACGATAATCTACATAGCTTCTTTCAAAACGTTAATAATCGTTGCGATTGAGAAAAAGCCAAATGTTAATGTAGACAATCCTGCGAAAACAATAGCGAGTCCGTTTTTAAATTTAAAGGAACGAAATAATCCTATGAGAGATACAACAGCAACAACTAGGAAAATAATTGCTAAAACAAGATGGTTCATAAATATTGTCCTCCTTAAATTTCGTATGTGAGTTGAATTTCATTGCTTACATATCCTATTATGTATTTAGTCACTAGTTCTTATCCTATTATACCATTTTGGTATTGTCAGGGCAAATTCAAATTAAATTATATAAAAAGGGTGGTATTAATAAATGGAAATCATGAAAATGCAATTAGGTCCATTGGGAACAAACTGTTATATCATTTATGTTGATAATCAAGCCTTAATTGTTGACCCAGGTGGAGATGCTGAGAAGGTAATTGCTTTTGTAGAACAGCATGATTTAATTCCACAAGCAATTATATTAACACATGCACACTTCGATCATATTGGGGCGGTACAGGAAATTCGAGAGCATTATAAATTAGAAGTTTATTTACACGAGCAAGAAAAACACTGGTTAGAGGACCCAGTTTTGAATCGTTCGATTTTGATGGGGACAGAATTAAAGGCAAATGCCCCTGACCAATTACTTGTTCCAGGGGAAGTAAACATTGGTTCATTTCACTTTAAAGTTCTTCATACGCCTGGTCATTCACCGGGTAGCACAAGTTTTGTGTTTTTTAAAGAAAAGTTTGTTATCGCAGGAGATGTTTTATTTAGAAGTGGAGTAGGGCGAACCGATTTGCCTCAAGGTGATTTTAAACAATTAGAGAACAGTATACGTAACCATCTATATCAATTGCCAGATGAATTTGTCGTATACCCTGGTCATGGACCAAAAACAACAATAGGTGAAGAAAAAAGAACGAATCCATTTGTTTCTATAACTGGGTAATATTAAAATAAAGAATAAAAAGAAAAGAGGCTGATGGGGATCAGCCTCTAAGGGGGGATGTGTTCTGCTCTATTGTTGGTTAGGGATATAAGTTAAGCTACAGTTCTTACTATAAAGGTATATTAACAACTTGTCAATAGTGTTATCTATAAAAACATAAAAAACCCCGCACAGTTTATGCAGGGTTTTTTACGATTTGTTGATAGCGTTAGCTAAGTAATAATTACTAAATCTTAAGCTTTTCCTAGTGAGCAAATCCTGGTACAAGAATAAATTCGGAGTACCAAGTGAAACCGATGACAAACAATGTACAATAAAGTCCAAATAAATACATATACATACGTTCTGACAGTTTCAAATAACCTACTGTAAGGAAAAAAGCTGTTTGAGCAAGGAATAATAATGCAATATCAGATCGATCTCCAACATAAAACATTACTGTAAATATCCCTGTCCAAAAGGCAAGCATACGGAATACTCTGTCCATGCTTTCCCCTCCTTTAGTTAACCTTTTCAATGTTATTATAAACGAGTCTTGCTCGAATGTAAATAAAACTTGTTAAATAACAGATAATTTCGCTATATACGTACAATTTTCACATCCATCAAAAATATTATTTGTCTCAGATAATTTAATATGTGTAAAAAGGGCTTCAAACATTCCTTTGAGAAAATACTTATGCATATCACAAATAGCATGATCTTTAGATGCAATTTCCTTAAAAGGGCAATTATTTATGGAGTAGGTGATAGAATCATCTTCCTTCGAATAAGTAAAACTTGCATACATGCCAAGCATTTTTCCAGCTTCTTCTAAAATCTGTAACTTTTCATCCATAGTTATTGTACTTTGTCTTTTATATTGACGGATAACCTGTTTACCATATTCATAACCTGTATCATATAATGCTTTTCTTCCCGGGTCACCCAATCTTGTTAAAGTATCTAGTGCAATGGTAGAGAGTAATTTGTAATCTCGGTGCGGGAAGTTAAGTTCAATGATATCATCAGCAAGTTCGTATAGCCTACTTGGTCTTCCACCTTTTCCTGTTTTTTTTGTGTAAGAGATAATTAATTCAACATCTTCTAGTTTTGACAAATGCATTCTGGCCACATTAGGATGTATATCGAATTCTTTTGCTACTTCATTTACTGTTGCAGCATTTGTACTCTTAATAATATATTGATAAATATTAAAGCGTGTAGGGTCACTTAATGCATTAGTTACTTTTAATTTCTGTTCCATTTTGACCACCTCTAATCTTTGTTACTACCATTATAGTAGAAAAAGCATTTTTTAGCTGTATAATTAAAAAAATGTCGAAAAAAATACACAATCTAATCGCTTGTTTTGTCATTTATATTAAATTTTGATTCATTATTCTTTTCAAGATCAGAAAGCTTGATATAACTTACCATTGTTAAAGAAGTGTTATTTTTTTTAGTAATAATTTCATAGGTGGAATGTACGAGATCACTGTTGAATTCATAATTTACTTTTACAACCCCAGTTGGAAAATGATACAAGTATCTGTTGTTTTTATGTGAACCATCATGGTTTTGTAGATCATTTTTAAAAGCGGTAACTCCCATTTGATATAGTGTTTCCATTTCAATTTGTTCCATAAGATTACGTGATATGGTTACTTCATTTTGATATATTTTAATACTTGTCATTAAAATAATGAAAACAACAGTAGTTAAAAATAAAACATAAGGAAGAAAAAAACCTTTTTTATTACTCATAATAAATAATTTGTTTTTCATATTGTTCACCCTTATTTGTTGTAATAGATACCTTCATTCCATAATCGTTGGGTGAGAAGTATATTTTATCTGTATTTCGTAGATAGACTTCATATCCCTTTTGATTTACTTTTCTTATTACAAGTTCTCCTTGTAGTTGAAAACTAATTAAATCACCTGTACTAGAACTTAATTGTAATTGGTTGTTAGAGATATTATAATCAGTTGAATGTTTCATTTCATCTTGTAAAAAATAGAAAAAATGTTGAATTGAAAATTGCTCATGGTTGGTTGTATAGTTATATGTTGATTGTAATAAGTAAATGAAAAGGGGAAGGGTAAGAGAGATGATGATTAGCGTAAATAATGAGGAAATCATCGTAAAACCTTGTTTATTCTTGGGGAAGTCCGTATAAACAGATGGAATCTCCTTTGTTTTTAACATTTGTCCATTTGACACATCCTTTGATAAAGTCATCTTCTCTTGTAAATGAGAAGATGACTTTTTTTGAATTAACCTTTTTTTGAAATTGTTTGGGAGCACTCTTATTGTTCCATAAAAAAGGCTGTAACTCATCATGCAACATATTTGCTAGTATTAAATTCTCACTTGCTAGTTTTCTTTCTTTAGTAAGTAATGTGGTTAGTGGAACCATTGTGGTGATGAGCATGAAAATAATCGTTGTGGCTACAAGCACTTCTAATAAAGTAAATCCTTTATGATTATTCACGAATATATCCTCTTCCTCTCCCAAGTGGAAATACAATTTGCAGATTTTCATTGTTCTTTTGAATGAGAATATGTCCAGCCTTGTTGATAGTACCGTTAACAAAGTAAAAATGTTTATATGTTGTATAAGTTATTTGCCAGTTTTTTGGTAAATATCGGATGATGGGTTTCTCTGTTCGTGTTTTAAAAATAGTGTAATGGTCTTTGTGGAATTCAATCGTTGAACGGCTTCTTGTTCCAAGGGACAGGTTTTGTATATATAAAATGTCAGATTCTAATGTGTTGAGAAACTGTTTTTCTTCTTGTTTTTCAAAAAGAGATTTTGATATAGGAACACTTAATGTAATTAAAATGGATAAAATACTAAGTACAATTAAAACCTCCAGCAACGTAAAACCTCTATGATCATTCATTGCTATTTGTAGGAGCAGTTACTTTTCCGGTAGTCTTATTGTACATTAATTGTTGTTTGTTAGATTTAGAACAATATAGTTGATCTTCTGTAATGTAATCTTTTTCTTTTAATACAATTAGACTGTCTGGGAAGGAGCCATTATCAAGTGAATATGACTCTACCTGTGCTTGTACAACGGCAACTAGAGCCTCACATCCTTTGTTATTTACTTCTTTCGTTTTACCAGTTAAATTAGGTATCATTAAAAGTACTAATACCGAAATGATCATCAAAACAATTAACATTTCAATCAATGTAAACGCAGCTTGGTTTTTTCGCATTGTAAATACTCCTTTATACTGTTTTTATGAGTTGAAACATCGGCCACATCAGGGCTATATAAATAAAAATAATGAAGCAAGCTAAGCAGATAAAAAATATCGGTTGAATGGAAATTATCATCTTCATTAAACGTTCATGAAATTCCTCCGCTTTTAATTCGGCGTAAATGGTTAAATCCGTTTCTAAAGCATAGCGATCGGAATGTTTTTGAAAAATCATTCCGAGTTTAGGATCAAGTAAAGGTAAACTTTGTAAGAGGCTTGTAATATATACACCTTTTTTTAATTGCTCTGTCATCAATCCTGTATAGAAAGCGATAATAGGAAGATTCTTTTGTTCGTGCATAATAGTCAGGATTTCCTTTAACGGTATTCCTGTTTTTAATAATGTGCTTATATGTGTAGCAAACAGATAAGATGTGTGTAATTGAATGTATTGGCGGAAGATTGGGATACGATGATAGATTTTTATTCGTCTTTCTATATTCCATTTGTGTTTTATAACGTACCAAACTAAAGCAGTGATAAGCGTAATAAAGATTATCATTACCATCGTTTGAAATAACAAATTAATAAAGAAAATAGAAAATTTTATGGTGATACCTGTATTTGGGGTGGATTGGAAAAGGTCAATAAATGAAGGTAGTACGGATTTTTTAATGAAAAACAGAAGAACTGCAAAAATAATGAATAAAATGAAGGGATATCTTGATATTTGCTTTAACTTCTTTGTGTGTTTCATACGTTTTTCAAATAATTCTGCACATTTCTCTATATTTTCTGTTAGATTACCATCTTTTGTAAAATATAAAAAAGAAGTAATTGTTGGATGAAAATCCGCCTCCTCAAGAGCTTTATCAAAAGAGACCCCATTTCTTAATGATAAAATAATTCGTTCTGCCGGTTTTCGTAATTCATAATCCCATTGAAAGGCTTCTAGTGCTGCTAAAAGGGGATAGCCATTATTAAGAGACTGAGATAATCTGTTTAAAAAGCGTAATTGAATGTCTGTTTTTAATGATTTATTTTTAAAAATCTGATTCGGAAATATATCCATATGCATAGGCCTTCTTTCGTAAATGATGAAAAGAATGCAAGGTATTTGCTGCCATTTTTCCCTTCCCTTCTAATGCAAGATGAATTTGTTTTTGATGAAGTGTTTCCATGATAGCAGCCCGTCTTGTTATTTTATTATCTACTCGAATTGGAAGTAATTGTAAGGAAGCGACTCCGATTAATGTTTGTGCTAAATCGGTTTTATTCAATCCCATCTCAAGTAAACGATATAATGTTCCAAACGTATCATTCGCATGCATGGTGCTTAAGACAAGATGTCCAGTTAAAGACGCATCAAATGCAAATTGGGCAGTATAAGCATCTCGAATCTCACCCACCATAATGATGTCAGGATCATGTCGTAATGCGGCTTTTAATCCTGTGTGATAGGATATTCCAGCTTTTTCATTAACCTGTACTTGTAAAATATCGTGTAGATTCTTTTCAATAGGATCTTCTAATGTAATCGTTTGGAAAGATCCTTCTTTGATAATGGATCTTAATAAAGCATATAATGTTGTCGTTTTCCCACTGCCGGTTGGGCCGGTTAGCAAGATTAACCCTGCACGATTAGTTATCCAGTTTTTCAATTCCTGGTACTGATTTGGAAAAAGAAATAAATTTTTCAGAGAATTCACTTCATTTTGTGGTAAAATTCGAATTGCGAGGCTTTCTTTTTGATTAATTGGTAAGGTAGACAAACGTAAGGAAAAAATTTCGTTTTGTAAATGGTATGGAAGCATTCCGTTTTGTGGCTTTCTTGTTTCACCTATATCCATTCCAGATGTAAACTTATAATATGTTAGCAAGATATCATATTGGCGCGGAGAAATGGATTGGTAGTACATTCGTTTCCCATGGATACGAAAATAAATTTTTGTATCATCCGTAAAAGGATAGAAATGAATGTCTGTTGCATACATTTGACAAGCAGCTGATAGTAATTTTTCTGAAAGTGAGGTAGCATGATTATTCACTCATATCTCACCTCCTTAAAAGGTCTTTTATACTGTAATTATAATTATTCGACAAAAGAACATAAAATCCTTCTTTTTTTTAAAAAAAATAAAAATATATTTATTTTGTAAAAATACTGTTTGTTATCGAAAACTTTATCTTTGAAAAGATAGATGAATTTGCTTCAACAATATATTTTTTTTAACAAAAGAAATTAAAAATAAGGGAGCTTAGGAAAAAATGAAAACAATTTATTTGATTGGATTTATGGGAAGTGGAAAGTCAACGATTGGAGGAAAATTGGGGGAAGTATTAATCGAGAACTATTTAGATACAGATAGGGAAATTGAAAAAGTATATAAACAAAACATTCCAGAAATATTTTCTGAAAAAGGAGAGGAGACCTTTCGTCAATATGAAACAGCAATTTTAAAAAAGGTGAATCAACCGATTATTTCTACAGGTGGTGGGATTGTTGAAAGGAAAGAAAATATACATATTATGAAACAAAATGGAACAATTATTTATTTGGCTACTTCTTTTAAGGAAATATTTAAAAGGCTAGAAAAGGATGTAAATAGACCATTATGGAATAAAGATATAGCAGATAGAAAAGCACTTTACAATAAGCGTGTTCATTTATATGAGAAACATGCTGATGAAATAATTGTTACAGATGGTAAATCACCAGAAATGATTGTAAATGAAATTTTAATGCGATTAAGGAATAAAAACAAATGAAAGTGAAAAAATAGTAATGATATACAAACTAAAGAGGTGAATGTATGTCATTTAATGATGTTATAAAATCATTAACAGTACAAGCTGTTGAGTTTCTAAATTCCTCTCCGAAAGAAAGAAAGGAAAAGAAAGAAAAGATGAAAGCATCTATGAAAAAACCTACTCATTCAACCTATTCCAATAAATGGTTTGGTGTCCTTCCTTTTGTTGTAAAATCATCTTTTAAACAAAAAGAAAAATAGCAAGTTCAGTAGAGCTTGCTATTTTCTTTTTTAGGTAAGACTTTTAGACAAATAAAATATCCCTCCGTTTACAACCTGTAGCTTTATTGTGGGCTGATACCGATTTTTTAAATCCATTTCTTCTTTTAGTAGTTGCTCCTCGTTTTCATCTTGATTATCCTTATAAAAATGATGTAATAATTTTAATTCACTGTCCAGTGTTCGAAGTGATTCTTCTGCCCATTGATGATTTTGATCCTGTATATATTGTTTTAACACATTTTCAATTCGTTTATACCCACTTTTAGGCATGATTATAGGAGAAATAGAATAGCAATAATCTGGAATTGTCATTTGCAATGATATATTTTTTAAAAGATCCATCATTTTTGTCCTCATCATTCCATTAACTAAGTTTAATCCAATGGAAAAAAGTTCTTCTTTCATTTGTTTTCCGATATAACTTATTTTTATATTTGTTACTAACCAAGGATATAATGCTTTGTTTTGTGCTGAGATGTCTTTTTGGTATAGCTTTGTATATCTTTCCTTTTCTTTTAAATGATGAATGATTTGTTGTAAACGAGGGCTTCCGAAATGAATCCATTCTCCTTTATACTCGCGTTTTTCTGAATTTGTAATAAATGTAAGTTGCATAGGGTCACCGGTTTTACCCATCTTTTTCATATAATGCCAGTAAAAAGGCCGGTTCATTAATGCTTTATCCATTTCTTCTGTTAGCTGGACTGTGAATACCCCTTCCTCACGTGATAAAATACGGCATTCGTGTGTTGTGAAAAAGGTTTTAAGAAATTGATTTAAATTAGACAGTGCCATATTGATCACCACTTTCGCTTAATGTCTGGCCTTGTATAATAGATGTTAAGTTATCGAGTTTTATTTTCATTTCACCAGATGTTTCTGATTGACGATAAATATTTTTTACTTCAGTCTCTAAATTATTTAATTTCAGTTCTGCTAATATGTCGTCAATTTTGCCTATTACTCCTTCAAATAAATTTAATTTATCGTATAGTGTTTTCATAATATGTTCTTCCACGGTGTTTAAAATGGCAAGGTTATAGATATAGACATCTTTTTCTTGACCATATCGATGAATACGACCAATTCGTTGTTCTAAACGCATTGGATTCCATGGTAAATCATAATTTATTAAGTGGTTTGCAAACTGTAGGTTAATTCCTTCTCCAGCAGCTTCTGTTGCGATTAATACTTGTGCATGGTCTTTAAAAATTTTTTGCATCCAATCTTTTTTTCCAGTTTTAAATCCACCGCGAAAAGGTACAGAAGAGATTCCGTGTTGTTGCAAGTACCACTGTAAATAATATTGTGTTGCTCTATATTCTGTAAAAATAATTACTTTCTCATCACCGATTTTCTGTACTAAATCTATTACTTTTTTTGCTTTTGCATGATGTGGTAATTGTTCTATTTCTATTATGAAATTATGCACAAGGTTTGAGTTGTTTTCTTGATTTTGCTTTTCCATTATTTTTTTAAATGACATAAAGCAAGCTTCCCTTGAAGAACAAATTTCTCGTAACAAGGTTAGCTTTACAAGGGGAGAAGAATAGGTATCTTTATCAAGTTTGCTATAAAATGCCTGCTCCTCAGGTGAAAAATTAATCCAAACTGTTTTAATCTTTCTTTTGGATGACGACATAGTTGTTTGTTCTCTTGTATGACGTACCATTACCTTTTGGATTAATTGTTTTAGATATTGTTTATCTGTATGATTTGACTGTTTATCATACTTCTTTTTAAAGGATTCATAATTTCCTAAATGACCTGGTTTTAAGATTGAAACAAGGTTAAATATTTCTATTAACTTATTCTGAATTGGTGTAGCTGTTAAAAGTAGACAGTATTTCTTTTTTAATTGTTTTACAAATGAATAGTTTTTTGTTCGATGATTTTTTAATTTATGTGCCTCATCAATAATAATAAAATCATAGTCAATTTGAAGAATGTCTTCTTGATGTGGTTCTCTTTTGGCTGTATCTAAAGAAGCAATAATCACATCACAATGTTCCCAGCTGTAATTTTTTCGGTAAGCAATAGCAGGAATATAGAATTTTTCATTTAATTCTTTTACCCATTGATTGACAAGTGAAGCAGGTACTAAGATTAGTATTTTTTTTGCAAGTCCTCGAACCATATATTCCTTTAAAATAAGACCTGCTTCAATTGTTTTTCCCAAACCTACTTCATCAGCTAAGATTGCCCGACCATTCATATTCTCTACCACTTGTTTTGCTGCTTTAATCTGATGTGGCAGTGGTTTAAGATGGGGTAAATGATTTACAGCTATTAAACCATCAAAATTAGGTGTTAGTGTAAACATTTCGGCATCATAAGCCAATTTGAAAAGTTCCCACGATGAAAGTGGTGTTTCTTTCTTTAACTTTAAATTCAAATTTTCAATAAAATTGTTATCATATTTAATATCCAATTGATTCATATTTTTACACCCTTTTTTAAATGTGGAGACAAATGCAAAAAGAATTAAGGCGAATCCACAATTTCTATGCTATAATGATTTTGAAATAGGTAGATTTCACTAAGTAATACATAGTTTAACCAAAGAATAAAAAAACATCATAAAAAGCGGATGATTGTAAGGGGAGAGTGTACAAGGGAATAATATTATTCAGAATATTATCTCCTGTTTGTGCCGCCGAAGGAGCAAACAATCAGTGAATCTCTCAGGCAACAAGACTCTTATATGACGCATCTCTGGAGAGTGTTTACAGCATTCTGTAAACCACCCAAGAAGCAAGCACTAAAAGGAATTATGTTTTTGTGTGCGCAACTTTCTGGTTAAAGGACAGAGGCTTTCAACCATTCTGGTGGAGTCTCTATTTCTTATGTGTATTTTTAGAAAAAACGAAAGGTTCTAGATGTTGCAAAAAATATTTGTGACGTCAACTAACCGAATAACAGAAAGGAAGTGGGCTAAATGAGTGAATTAAAAAGAACCCCATTATATCCAGAGTATGAAAAACATGGGGCTAAGACCATTGATTTTGGTGGTTGGGATTTACCAGTTCAATTTGCTGGGATTAAGCACGAACACGAAGTAACAAGAACGAAGGCTGGCTTGTTTGATGTCTCTCATATGGGCGAAATTATTGTAAAGGGTCCCGAAAGTCTTATCTTTTTACAAAAAATGACAACGAATGATGTTTCTAAACTAACCCCAAATAAAGCACATTATACATTTATGTGTTATGAAAATGGCGGAGTAGTGGATGATTTCCTAATCTATATGATAGAAGAAGATCACTATCTATTAGTCGTTAATGCGGCAAATACAGTGAAAGATATGGATTGGTTGAACAAACATAACACATATAGTGAAGAAGATTTAAATATTGAGGATGTTACCAAAAACTATGTACAGTTAGCTTTGCAGGGACCCAAAGCAGAAGAAATTTTACAGAAAATAACAGATACAGATCTTTCAACGATTCGATTTTTTCGCTTTTTATCAGATGTTCGTTTTACAGGAATAGATAGTGAAGCAATTGTTTCTCGGACAGGATATACAGGGGAAGATGGTTTTGAAATATATATTGATAAAAATGAAGGACAAAAGCTTTGGAAATTACTTTTAGAAATAGGTAAAGAAGATGGCCTAGAGCCAGTTGGTTTAGGGGCAAGGGACACACTTCGTTTTGAAGCAAATCTACCACTATATGGACAGGAATTATCACAAGATATAACACCGATAGAGGCTGGATTAAAATTTGCCGTTAAGCTGGATAAAAAAGTAGATTTCATTGGAAAAGAAGTTTTACAAGAACAAATAAATAATGGAACAGACAGAAAATTAGTTGGACTAGAGATGATAGATAGAGGAATCCCAAGACATGGATACTCTGTTTTATCAGGTGATGAGGTAATTGGCCAGATTACATCCGGAACACAAGCACCGACTTTAAAGAAAAATATCGGCCTCGCGTTGATTCAAACAAATTTCGCTGAAGTAGGCACAGAGGTTGAGGTACAAGTTCGTAAACGTAAATTAAAGGCTATTATTATTGAAACACCATTTTTAAAAAGAAAATAAATAAGGGGAGGCTTTCTAATGGACTTTCGTTACTTACCAATGACTGAAGATGATAAACAGAAAATGTTGGATACAATTGGAATAAATACAACGGACGAGTTATTTTCTGATATTCCAAGTAGTATTCGATTATCAGAACCACTAAATTTAAAAAAACCAGCAAATGAACCAGCATTAAAAAAAGAATTAACGAAGATGGCAGGTAAAAATGCTAATCTTATTGACTATACATCTTTTTTAGGTGCGGGTGTTTATGATCACTTCATTCCTTCTGTTGTAGACCATGTCATTTCAAGATCTGAATTCTATACTGCTTATACACCGTATCAACCTGAGATTTCACAGGGAGGCTTACAAGCGATTTTTGAATTTCAAACAATGATTTCGGAATTAACCGGACTTCCTATCGCTAATTCCTCTATGTATGATGGTGGAACAGCATTAGCAGAAGCAGTTACCTTAAGTGCTGGTCAGACGAGAAAAAACAAAGTACTTGTTTCTAAAGCGGTTCACCCCGAATCAAGAGAAGTTATTCAGACGTATGCAAGGGCACAACATATTGAAGTTGTTGAAATTGATATCAAAGATGGAAAAACAGATCTTCATCATTTAGAAGAGCTTTTAGATGATGAAATTGCTGGTGTAGTCATTCAATATCCGAACTTCTTTGGGATAGTAGAGCCACTTGCAAAAGTAAATGAATTAATTAAACAAAAGAAAAAGACAATGTTTATTGTTTCAAGTAATCCATTAGCTTTGGGATATTTAACACCACCAGGGGAGTTTGGAGCAGATATTGTCGTTGGGGACACACAAGTATTTGGTATTCCGGCACAATTCGGGGGACCACATTGTGGTTATTTTGCAACAACCAAGAAGCTTATGCGTAAAGTTCCTGGCCGCCTAGTTGGACAAACGGTTGATGAAGATGGAAAAAGAGGATTTGTTTTAACTTTACAAGCAAGAGAGCAGCATATTCGCCGTGATAAGGCAACATCAAACATCTGTTCAAACCAAGCGTTAAATGCACTTGCAAGTTCTGTTGCAATGAGCTCCATTGGCAAACATGGTTTAAAACAAATGGCTGTTTTAAATATGCAAAAAGCGCGTTACGCAAAACAAAAACTTGATGAACTTGGTTTGAAAACTATCTTTGATGAGGCATTTTTCAATGAGTTTGTGATTGAATTACCTGTATCTGTTCAAAAGGTAAATGAACAGCTTTTTGACAAAGGTTTCATAGGTGGGTATGATCTTGGCTTTTTCTATCCTGAATTAAAAAATCATATGTTACTTGCAATCACTGAAATTCGGACAAAAGAAGAAATAGACACTTTTGTAGAAGAATTGGGGGCGATTATCCATGGCTAATAAAGATTTTCCATTGATATTTGAACGAAGTCAAGCAGGAAGAGTAAGTTTTAGTTTACCTGAAATGGATGTTCCAGAAGTCGAGCTTACGGATGAATTTGATGAGGAATATGTTCGTGATACACCTCCGGAACTTCCTGAATTAAGTGAATTGGAATTGATGCGTCATTATACTGCATTATCTACACGTAATTTTGGTGTTGATTCTGGTTTCTATCCACTAGGATCATGCACAATGAAATATAATCCGAAAATAAATGAAGATGTAGCTAGATTACCTGGATTTAGTCATATTCATCCATATCAAGATCCTGAAACAGTGCAAGGTGCATTGGAAATGATGTATGATATGCAACAAGAACTAAAAGAAATTACTGGAATGCATGAAATATCATTACAACCAGCTGCAGGTGCACATGGGGAATGGGCAGGTCTAATGATGATTCGAGCATTTCATGAAGCAAATGGTGATTTTCATCGAACAAAAGTGATTGTTCCTGATTCAGCGCATGGAACAAACCCCGCATCTGCAACAGTTGCTGGATTTGAAGCGGTGACAGTGAAGTCCAATGAAAAAGGACTGGTAGATTTAGAGGATTTAAAACGTGTTGTCGGTGATGACACTGCTGCCTTAATGTTGACAAATCCAAACACATTAGGACTTTTTGAAACGGAAATTTTAGAAATGAAACAAATTGTTCATGATGCAGGTGGAAGACTGTATTATGATGGGGCTAATTTAAATGCCATTATGGGGTATGCGCGTCCAGGAGACATGGGATTTGATGTTGTGCATCTAAACTTACACAAAACATTTTCTGGTCCACATGGTGGAGGTGGCCCTGGTTCAGGTCCTGTTGGTGTTACGAAGGAATTAGAGCCATTTTTACCGAAACCAGTGATTGTTAAACGAGATAATTTCTATGATCTTGACTATGATCGTCCAAAATCAATCGGTCGTGTAAAACCATATTATGGAAACTTCGGAATTTACTTACGTGCCTACACCTATATACGTACATTAGGTGCAGAAGGATTGAAAAAAGTAAGTGAATATGCTGTATTAAACGCAAACTATATTATGCGTAGATTGGAAGATGCTTATGTACTACCGTTTAATCAGCATTGTAAACATGAATTCGTATTATCTGGAAAGAAACAAAAACAATTAGGTGTACGTACATTAGATATCGCAAAACGCTTACTTGATTATGAATATCATCCACCAACCATTTACTTCCCATTAAATGTAGAGGAAGCAATGATGATTGAACCACCGGAAACTGAAACAAAAGAAACGTTGGATGATTTTATTGAGACAATGCTTCAAATTGCTGAGGAAGCAGAAAATAATCCAGAACTTGTTCAAGACGCACCACATACGACAATTGTAAGACGACTAGATGAAACATTAGCAGCAAGAAAGCCTGTTCTGCGTTTCACAAAATAAATAGATTAGAAATATAAAAAACCAGGCATTGTAATAGTAGATACAATGCCTGGTTTTATGATATATCTATCTTATTTAACTTTTCCTGTCCATTTTTTAAAACCACCTTTTAGATGGCTCAAATCTTGATACCCATTTTTATGAAGAACCTGTGCAGCTCTTGCTGAACGAAATTCACTTTGGGCATAGAGATAGATTGGCTTATCTTTTCTTAATTCAATTAATCTTTGTTTTAACTGTGTTAAAGGAATATTTCTAGCACCTAAAATATGTCCATTCTTAAATTCTTGTGGTTCGCGAACATCAATGAGTTGTGCTTTTCGATAACCTTCAATAAATTGTGCCTCTGTTAATGTCTTTAAATAAGTACGTTGCCTAAAGTATCTAAAGACACTAATTGTAAGTAAAATAACAAGAACAATAATTAAAACCTTCATGCATACTTCCCCCGTATTTCATTAATACTTATAATTATATGGTCAAACTAATTTTTTTTCAAAGGTTTTCCTGTATTTATAGAATAACATAAAAGCTATAAAATAATAAGGAAACAGTTTTTACCTAATACAAAATTATTTATGTAAACAATGAGGTGTTTGTCAAATAGAAAAAGAAAGGTTGTATGTATGACCTTTTTAAGGTATGCTATGTATGAAAGATTTTTGCCCTAAATGAAAAAAGTAAAAGGGGAGATACAATGCCAACACCTAGTATGGAAGATTATATTGAAAAAATATATTTATTAATAGACACGAAAGGATATGCACGGGTATCCGATATTGCAGAAGAATTAGAAGTCCATCCATCTTCGGTTACTAAAATGGTACAGAAACTTGATAAAGATGATTATTTGGATTATGAAAAATATAGAGGATTCGTTTTAACAGATAAGGGGAAGAAAATAGGAGAACGTCTTGTATTTAGACATGAATTACTTGAAGACTTTTTAGAAATCATTGGGGTGGATAAAGAAAACATTTATAATGATGTGGAGGGAATTGAACATCATTTAAGCTGGAATTCAATTGATCGTATCGCTGATTTGGTGAATTATTTTAAAGTAGATGAAACAAGGGCAAAAGAATTGCGAAAAATGCAAAATTTAACATCAAAATAAGTTCTACATCCTATCTCTCTTGCTTATACTATACAAACGGGACAGCAAATGAAAAATTTTACTTCATTTAAATATATGATCCCTTGTTAAAATAAGCATCACATAGTATCTGACTTTGTATTATGCTGTAAGGGGAGATAATGGATGAAAATTGATGCTGTTTTTTCTGGTGGTGGTGTGAAAGCATATGCCTTTATAGGTGCCCTAGAAAGCTTGGAAGCAAAAAGTCTACGTATCGAAAGGGTTGCGGGGACATCCGCTGGAGCCATTTTCGCTTCATTACTAGCTGCGGGCTTCTCACTTGAGGAAATTAAGCAGAAATTACAAGGTTTAGATTTGAGAAGATTTTTAGATGCACCAAAGCTAACTTCCATTATTCCAGGTAGTAAATGGCTTTTTTTATATTTTCAAATGGGTCTTTATCATGGTAGAAAATTGGAGCAGTGGATAAGGGAATTATTAGCTGAAAAAGGTGTTTATACATTTGCTGATCTTAAGGAAGGTTACTTAAAAGTTGTTGTAAGTGATTTGACTCTAGGAAAATTAGTTGTCCTGCCAGATGATTTATATAGGGTTTATGGGATAGATGCAAAGTATTTTCCTGTTTCCGAAGCGGTTAGAATGAGTGCGGGATTCCCATACTTTTTCATGCCTAGTAAATTACATGGAACAAAAAAAGAAGCCAGTTTTGTAGTAGATGGAGGGCTTTTAAGCAATTTTCCATTATGGATATTTGAAAATAATAACAAGCAAAAAAAGCCGTATCAACGACCTGTTCTGGGAATAAAATTAAGTGAATCAGTCGAAAATCCACGTCCAAAAAAAATCAAAAATGCAATCGATATGTTTTTAGCTCTTTTCTCAACTATGAAGCAAGCACATGATGCTAGGTACATATCAAAGTCAGACCAACATAATATTGTTTTTATTCCTGTACAAGGAGTGGAAACAACAAATTTTCATATTCGTGAATCGTCTATCGAACAATTAATTAATCTTGGGAAAGAGCATACAGAGATATTTTTAAAACGGTGGCCATCCTAAGAATGATACAAAAAACGAACTTCTTAGTTTGAAGCTCGTTTTTTCCTTTTTGACTTATTTCCATCAATTACTCGAAGATGGGAATATTTTTTATTAGCATTTTTTCGAATGGGAGATTCTTTTTTTGTCTGATTGTGTTTTGGTTTGTTTGTGTTGGAATATTTTCGTTTTGATTGTTTGACGGCCTGCTGGTATTTCTTCATCTCATTTGAATTGTTTCGATTTCTGAAAAAGAAGAAATAGATCCCCGCGATGATGAGTGCACTAATGGCTAATCCAGTAAGTGTTCTTACAAGAAAACCTGTTAAATTGGTAAATACTTGTGAGGTAACCCCGATTATGGCAAGACCGATTATCACATAGATGAACAGAGATGCCTTACCTTTTTTCATTGATTTTGTCACCCTCCTTATTTAAATCCTACTTTCTTGTATTCCACTATTTCTAGTAATTATACCTTTTTTTGCAATATCTATTCCATTTGATAATTCGTAATTCCTTTGCATTTCTTTTTATGTATTTGGTGATAGTAAGAATGGAGGTGTTTTTATTATGTCAGAAAATAATAAAGTAAAACAAGATGATAAGCCTATTCCAGCTGAAGAATCTACTTTAAAAAGAGCGTTAATGACTGGTTTTATTGGTGGATTATTTTGGAGTATAATTTGGGTGTTTACATATTATTTTAGTTTTTCAGAGCTTGCACCTAAATCGTATTTACTTCGTTCATGGTTGCATAGGGAGTGGACAGATAAATTATTAGGTGATGTTGTATCCATTTTATTAACTGGTATTATATCAATGATTATTGCTTTAATATACTATATGCTCATAAAAAAAGCTACAACTTACTTAGCAGGAATAATGTATGGGATTGTATTATGGGTGATTCTTTTTTATATATTACAACCTATTTTCCCTAATATACCATCATTACATGAATTAGACAAAGATACTATCATTACAACATTATGTTTATTCATTGTTTATGGTACTTTTATTGGATATTCTATTTCTTATGATTATCATGAATACCAAAATGAATAAGGAAGTTTTAAAATAGAAAAAAATGACAACAATAATTATCTTCCAGCTGTTTTTATGATAAGATAATAGAAGAAATAGCAAGGGGAATGAAGATATGAATAGAATTTTATTACTTAATGGCCCGAATTTAAATTTATTAGGCAAGCGTGAGGTAGACGTTTATGGCCAATTTACATTAAATGATATAGAGACAGAAGTAAATAAAGTTGCCAAAGAAAAAGGCTTTGAGGTTGATTGTGTCCAATCAAATCATGAAGGAGTTCTAATTGATGAGATTCAAGTCGCGGTAGGAAAATACGCAGGAATTATTTTTAATCCAGCCGCTTATACACACACAAGTGTTGCCCTCCTTGATGCTATCCGTTCGGTTGATGTTCCAATAATCGAAGTACATATTTCGAACATTCATAAGCGGGAAACATTTCGCCAAAAATCGATAACAGCATCAGCATGTGTTGGGCAAATTGTTGGTTTAGGATTAGCTGGATACCGATTAGCATTTCTAGCTCTTGTGGAGGAAATCATACCTTATCATAATCATTAAGTGTTCAAAGGAGATGGAGATATTGGAGAAAGTTACAAAAATAAGAGAAATATTAAATGAGCAAAATTTAGATGCACTTTTAATTACAAAACCAGTAAATAGAAGATATGTGACTGGATTTACTGGTACTGCAGGTGTTGCGATTGTAGGTGACTCAGACGCTGTATTTATTACTGATTTTCGTTATACCAAACAGGCAGATGCACAAGTGAAACAGTTTGACATTATTGAGCATAAACAAGGGATGCTTCAAGAAATAAAAGCACAATTAACAAAAATGCATGCGAAAAGAATAGGTTTCGAAAAAAATGATTTAACTTTTGCTGCTTATGAACAGTATAAAAAACATATTGAAGGTGAATTAATCCCAACGGAGCAGATTGTGGAACAACTTCGTCTTTACAAAACAAAAAATGAATTAGCTATTATGCAAAAAGCTGCTAAAATTGCGGATGATGCATTTCTACATATTCAAAAATATATTAAGCCTGGCGTCAAGGAAATTGAAATATCGAATGAACTCGAATTTTTTATGCGAAGGGAAGGTGCCACATCATCTAGTTTTGACACAATTGTAGCTTCTGGCTATCGTTCTGCATTACCACATGGTGTTGCATCAACAAAGGAAATCCAATCTGGAGAACTTGTTACAATGGACTATGGTGCCCTGTATGAAGGATATTGCTCTGATATCACAAGAACGGTTGGGGTTGGAGAAATTAATGATCAATTGAAGGATATTTATGATACCGTTTTAGAAGCACAACTACGGGGAGTTAAAGGTGTTAAACCCGGAATGACTGGTAAAGAAGCAGATGCACTGACAAGAGAATATATCACAGAAAAAGGCTATGGCCAATATTTTGGTCACTCAACAGGTCATGGTCTAGGTATGGAAGTACATGAAGCGCCTTCATTATCAAAAGCATCTGGCACAGTATTAGAACCTGGAATGGTTGTAACTGTTGAACCGGGGATTTATATTCCAGATATTGGTGGATGTAGAATTGAAGATGATATTTTTATCACTGAATCTGGAAATGAACGCTTGACAAAGGCTCCAAAAGACTTGATTATATTATAGATATGGATTTTCATTGATTGTGAATTGAAGGAGGAAATAATATGATGATTTCAGTTAACGAATTTCGAACTGGACTTACGATTGAGTTCGAAAATGATGTATGGCAAGTAATTGACTTTCAGCATGTGAAACCTGGAAAAGGTGCTGCGTTTGTACGTAGTAAATTACGTAGTTTACGAAGCGGTAATATCCAAGAGAAAACATTCCGTGCAGGTGAAAAAGTGGCCAGGGCCCATGTAGACCACCGGAAAATGCAATATTTATATGCATCTGGTAACACACATGCATTTATGGATACAACTACATATGAACAAATTGAATTACAGTCCAGTCAAATTGAATATGAATTGAAATTTATTAAAGAAAATACTGAAGTTGCACTTGTTATGTATGAAGGAGAGGTATTAGGTATTGACTTACCGAATACGGTTGAGCTTGAAGTGAAAGAGACAGATCCAGGTATTAAAGGAGATACAGCAAGTGGAGGCTCTAAACCTGCAACACTTGAAACAGGTCTTGTTACACAAGTACCATTTTTTGTTAATGTAGGTGATAAATTAGTTATCAATACATCGGACGGTAAATATGTTTCCCGTGCTTCTAATTAAATGAGATAACTATACTTTTAAAACAGTCCATTCGGGCTGTTTTTTCTTTTGGAAAAATAAATGATAAGTCATAATTTGTCCAAACAGACATACATTTACTATAAAGCTGATGATATAAAAAAGTAGGGGTTACAATGGATGAAATTTTACGTCTTTTTCCTAAGCAGATCCGAGATAATATGGAAAAACAAATCGCAAAACGTTGGGGGAGCCTTCAGGAAATTCGCTTTCGATTACATCAACCGATTGAACTGATTTTTGATTATGATATTGAATGGATGAATCACCCAATCCCCACAGCCGAAGACAGTGTTTTTGTTGTAAATCAGTTAAGTGAATTTTCCCTATATCGTTTATCAGATGAACTTCGGGAAGGTTTTATCACAATAGAAGGTGGTCATCGAGTAGGGATTGCTGGGAAAGTGAACACTGTAAATGGGGCAGTAAAGGCAATTCAACATATTACATTTTTTAATATTCGGATTGCTAAACAAAGGATTGGTGTTTCACAGCATATCATTCCCTATTTATATGAAAATGGTTATAAAAATAGTTTATTTATTGGAGCTCCTCAGACAGGAAAAACAACCTATATTCGTGATTTAGTTCGAATTATTTCAACAGGGTGGGAAAATGTTTCACCGAAAAAAGTGGGTGTAATTGATGAAAGGTCAGAGATTGGCGCATCTATTAAAGGAATCCCACAGCATGATCTTGGGCCTAGGACAGATGTTCTTGATGCTTGTCCAAAAGCAGAAGGAATGATGATGATGATTCGATCGATGTCCCCAGAAATATTAGTTGTTGATGAAATCGGAAGCAAAGAAGATGTGGAAGCACTATTAGAAGCAATTAATGCAGGAGTTCATGTTGTTTGTACCATTCACGGTAATTCCATTACAGAATTGAAAAAAAGGCCGTCTATACGACCTTTATTTAAGCAACAAGTTTTCGAGAGGTTCATCCTCATTGATCAAAAGCAAGTTGGAAAAGTGAATACCATTTATGATGAAACGATGCAAAACTTACTACGAAAAAAAAGGTATGTTGTCAGATGAAGTGGATTGGAGCACTTCTTGTCATGATTGCAACAACGTGGATTGGCTTTGAATGGAGTAGCAAATTTTCGAATCGGCCAAAGCAGATTCGCCAATTAAAAAATGCATTACAAATTTTAGAAGGGGAGATCTTGTATAGCCAGTTACCACTGCAGGAGGCATTTTTTGTTATCAGTAAACAAATTCCCCAACCGATCAAACATTTTTTTCAAACATTAGCAGAACAAATGGAAAAAAACCAAGCAGCATTTCCATTAATATGGGAAAAGGAAGTCTCTAAATTAATTCGACATTCCTACTTAGGAAAAAATGAAGGAGAGATTTTGTATCAATTTGGCCGCTCAATTGGTCAGCATGATTTTTCTCAACAACAAAAACATATTTTTTTAACAATGAGTCATTTAGATAGGGAGTTACAAGAGTCAAGAGACGAGCAACTAAAATTTGCAAATATGGCAAAATCACTTGGATTATTATTAGGCATATTTATTGTGTTAGTACTTCTGTAATTTTGCTAGGTAAAACCATGTTAGTGGTTCACTTACCATTTATACAGAATAAATATACAGATAGTTGGGGGGGTCATGAATCATGATATTAGATGCTACCATTTTATTTCAAATTGCCGGAATTGGCATAATTGTTGCAATTATTCATACTATATTAAAACAAATGGGAAAAGAGGAAATTGCCCAATTTGCAACATTGGTAGGCTTTATCATTGTCCTAGCTATTGTCATTCATGGTCTCTCTGATTTGTTTCAAGAAATTAAATCTATATTTCTGTTTCAAGGTTAGGTTAGATTTATATGGAAATTATTCATCTTGTTGGAATTGGAATAATCGCCAGTATTTTATATATTACTTTACGAGAATTAGGAACGACATTTGGATTTTTAATTATATTGATTGCTAGTGTAATTATCTTTTTGGCTGTCATTAAACAGATTGGTACTATTTTTCAATTAATTCATCATTTAGGACAAAAAGCATCTATTGAAGGAATGTATATAGGAACTATTCTAAAAATCATTGGAATTGCATATATTACAGAAATTGGAGCAGATTTGACTAGGGATGCTGGATTACATGGTGTTGCAACAAAAATTGAACTAGCTGGCAAAATATTTATTTTAATTATTGCGATACCAATCATAACCACTGTTATTGAATCTATTTTAAATTTTCTACCGATTACTTAATTGGTATTCTCGAAAGAGGGAACTTGATGAAAATTAAACGACTAATATTATTCATCCCCCTTTTTTTACTGTTTACCGGGCAAACTTTTGTACAAGCAGAAACGGAAGAAGATAGTGACTTGTTAGTGGAAGAAGAAATCTTTGAACAAATTTCATTGGATCATATTGAAACATATTGGAAAAGATTAGGAAATGATTATGGGGGTTATTTACCCGAAATTAAAAAGACAAGCTTAATGGAGTTTGTTAAAGAAAATAATACATTTTCGATTAAAAATAGTTTGCTAGGTGCTTTGAAATATTTATTACATGAAATTATTTTAAATGGAAAATTATTAGGAATGATTTTTTTACTTACTTTATTTTCCGTATTTTTACAAACCTTACACACCTCTTTTGATAACGGAACAGTTAGTAAAATTGCTTATTTTGTTGTTTATATTGTGCTATTGTTTTTAGCTTTAAATAGCTTTTATATTGTTGTTTCTTATGCAAAAGACGCAATTGATGGGTTGAGTAGTTTCATGATTGCGTTAATTCCGCTTATGCTTGGTTTAATGGCTAGCTTTGGAAATGTAATGGCAGTCTCCTTCTTTCATCCGATTATCGTATTTTTAGTCCATGTTAGTGGTGTTCTTGTAGCAAAGATTATTTTTCCACTACTACTTATGTCAGCACTTCTTTTTATCGTTAGTAGTTTAAGTGATAAGTATAAAGTAACTTATTTAGCAAATTTATTTAAAAATATTGCTTTAGGTTTATTAGGCGCCTTTTTAACCATTTTTTTAGGTGTTATGTCTGTACAAGGAGCGGCAAGTGCGGTACAAGATGGAATTGGAATGAAAGCGGCAAAATTCGTTACTGCAAATTTTATCCCTGTAGTAGGACGAGCATTTACGGATGCAACAGATACGGTTTTAAGTGCATCATTATTGCTAAAAAATGCAGTAGGAATCGTAGGCGTTGTCATTATTTTGTTTATCACTTTATTTCCAGCCTTAAAAATTTTTGCGATTGCGCTTATATATAAAATAGCTGCAGCATTACTACAACCAATTGGTGATGGACCGGTTATTACCAGTTTACAAACCATCAGTAAATATATTATGTATATCCTTGCCAGTTTAATGGTTGTTTCTATTATGTTTTTTCTAGGAATTGTCATTATTATTGCGGCAAGTAATTTGACAATGCTTTTAAGGTAGGGTGATCTCGTGGATTATATTATTCAATGGACAACACAAATTATTATATTTATAATCCTAGCCATTATTATCGATCTGATCATTCCTAATAATGCATTGGAAAAATATATCCGGTTTGTAATGGGGCTGATTTTACTATTACTATTTTTGCAACCCATATTACAACTTTTTCAAGTAGATGTTCAATCAACTGTTGAAAAGACATTTGCCCGTACAATGAACCAAATGGAGACAAATTATTCTAAGGGGTCACTAGAAAATATGATTGAAATTGAAAAAAGTGAAATAGAATTGACACAACATGCATATATTTTAGAAGAAATGGCTGTCCAATTAAAAGAACTTGCAAAAGAACCCCTTCAAGAGGAGTTTCAAGTCGAAATTATGACCATCGATTTTCTATTTGAAAATGAGGAGGATTTCTCTTATGAAAACTTGCAAGAGGTAATTGTTTATGTAGGAGAAGAAGAAAACAAGGATAGGGAGGGAGTAGTTAATGAAGTGGATGAGGTAGTCATTGGTCCAGAAGACAAAGAAACAGAAAAAGATGAAATAGACAAAGAGGAGATAATCTCTCATTTAGAGGAAATTTGGCAGCTATATGATAAAAAAATAGTTATCGAATGGGAGGGGGGAAATGTTGTTTCGTAAATTAAAAGATTTTCTGTCTAGTAGAAAGGGAGATGAACAAAAAAAGCCCTTAAAAGGATATATCATCATAATTGGATTGATTGGGCTTTTGCTTTTGATTGTTGGTAATATATTTACCCCTGAGAAAGAGAATGATTTAGAAGTAGAACAATATTCACATGAAACAACACAAGAATCAAACCAGAATAATCATGATCCATCATCAACGACAACGGATTATAAGACATTAGAAAAAAGTTATGAAAAAGATCTACAAAACATGTTAGAAAATATTCAAGGAGTTACTGGAGTAGAAGTGATGGTTAATCTAGATTCAACTAATATTAAAATATATGAAAAGAATCTAATTAAAGGGAAGCAAGTAACAGATGAACAAGATAAAAATGGAGGAAGTAGAGAAATAGAAGAAAATACCGAGGAAACACAAATTGTTGTTGTCCGGCAAGGGGACAAAGAAACTCCTTTACAAGTTCAAACAAAAAAACCTGATGTAAGAGGGGTCTTTGTTACTGCAAAAGGAGTTGAACAGCCAACGACAAAGAAATGGGTCATTGAAGCAGTTTCCAGGGTGCTCGATGTCCCTACACACAAAGTCTCTGTTATGCCAAAAAATTAAGGAGGAAAGAAAATGTTAAAAAAGCAAACTGTATGGTTATTGACGATGTTAAGTCTTATTATTGTTTTAAGTGTTTATTATATTTTTTCACCGGATAGGGAAGACCTAGCTTTTAAAAACGATGATGGACAAGAGGAACAAATGAATACAGATGAAGTCACAGAAGATGTGGATGTAGATATTACAAATGCAAGTAATGATGAATTATTTACAACCATCCGAATGGATATTGAGGATGAGCGTAGTAGAACAAAGGACCGTTTTAAAGCAATAGTAGCTTCCAGTGAAGCAACTTCAGAAGAAAAAAATGAAGCATTGAATAGTATAGAACAAATTGAACAAACTACATCTAAAGAATTTATTTTGGAAAAAATGTTATTAGACTCAAAAGAATATAAGGATGTTTTAGTCCGTTCTAATGATGACAAAGTTCAGGTGCATATTAAAGAGGATCAATTATCAAAAGAAGAAGTAGATCATATCATGCAAATTGCCAGAGACGAGTTTGGAGATAAAACAGTCGATGTTATTTTTCAAGAAGCTACAACAAAATAAGTATATAAAAATATGATCTAGGAAAATGCCTGGATCATATTTTTTTGCTTCTAGATTTTAATCAAATGAATGAAGATTCGCATGAAATGAATAACACTGCTATACTAAAATCATAAAATGACAGCAATAACTAAAATAATTAAAGTGATGTTTTCGTAAAAACTTTATATTGTGCAAATTTTATCGCCCTACATGTTATCACTATAATATAATAAGTTCGGTGGAAGGAAATATATTTTATAATTAAAAATAAGTTATGTATTGAAGTTTCCCTTCGTATTGGCGTAATATATTAAGAGGAGTTATTAATACCTAATCATAATTTGAAGGGGTGTACCATATTGTTAACAATTGAAGAAATTCGAGAATTAATAAAAATAGTTGATGAGTCATCACTTGATGAGTTTACTTATGAAACCAACGGTGCAAAAGTGAAAATGAAAAAAGATACACAATATCATGAAGGATATACAATATATCAACCAGTTCAGACAGATGAAAAAACACAGGAGCAGATGTCTGTTGAAACGATGCCTGTTCAGTCAGATTCCAAACAAACGGAAACAGGTGAATCATCGAAAAAAGAAACAACCTCTGACTATGACCATGAAATCGTTTCTCCTATGGTTGGAACGTTTTATGCTGCACCAAATCCTGAAAGTGATCCATATGTGAAAGTTGGCTCCGAAGTTCAATCTGAATCAATTGTTTGTATTGTAGAAGCGATGAAATTATTTAATGAAATTGAAGCGGAAGTGACTGGCGAAGTTGTGGAAATAATGGTAGAAGATGGAGAGTTAGTGGAATATGGTCAGCCATTGTTCAGAGTGAAAACAACATGAGGGGAAGAAAAAAAGTGATAAAAAAACTGTTAATTGCCAACAGGGGAGAGATAGCCGTACGTATTATACGCGCGTGCAAAGAAATGGATATTAAAACAGTTGCAGTATACTCAGAAGCTGACCAAGAGTCCCTACATGTGCAGTTAGCGGATGAAGCATATTGTATAGGGCCAGCTTCTAGTGCAGAGAGTTATTTGAACTTCACGAATATAATGAGTATTGCAACATTATCAGATGTTGATGCAATCCATCCAGGATATGGTTTTCTTGCGGAAAATGTAGACTTTGCTGAAGTGTGTAAAGCTTGTAATATCATATTTGTCGGTCCGTCACCTGAATCTATTCAAAAAATGGGGATAAAGGATGTAGCTAGGGAAACAATGAAAAATGCTGATGTTCCTATTGTTCCGGGTTCAGATGGTGTAATTAAAGATGAAGCAGAAGGAAAAGAAATTGCTGAAAGAATCGGTTATCCAGTTATAATTAAAGCAACAGCTGGTGGCGGTGGCCGAGGAATTCGAGTTGCCTACAATGAAGAGGAACTCATAAAAGGAATTCAAATTACACAAAAAGAAGCGGAGACTGCTTTCGGAAATCCTGGGGTCTATTTAGAGAAATATATAGAGGATTTTCGTCATGTGGAGATACAAATACTAGCAGACCAATATGGAAATGTGATACATTTAGGTGAAAGAGATTGTACTATTCAAAGAAGACTACAAAAGCTCGTAGAAGAAACACCTTCCCCAGCAATTACACCAGAAATTCGCCAATTAATGGGAGATGCAGCTGTAAAAGCGGCTCAGGCGGTTAACTATGTTGGTGCAGGTACAATTGAGTTTATCTTTGATCGTACAAGTAAACAATTTTATTTTATGGAGATGAATACAAGAATCCAAGTAGAGCACCCTGTTACAGAGATGGTAACTGGTGTTGATTTAATAAAAGAACAAATTAAGATTGCAAATCAAGAGCCCTTAAGTATGAAACAAGTAGATATTCAAATCAAAGGTTGGTCAATGGAGTGCCGCATTAATGCTGAAAATCCATATAAGCAATTTATGCCATCACCTGGTAAAATAGATATGTATTTAGCTCCGGGTGGATTAGGAGTTCGAGTTGATTCAGCGGCATATACTGGTTATAAGATTCCACCACATTATGACTCTATGATTGCGAAACTAATTACATATGGATCGACACGTGAAGAGGCAATCAGTAAGATGAAGCGTGCACTTGATGAATTTGTGATAGAAGGTATTCATACAACAATTCCTTTTCACCATACATTGATGAACCATGAAGTCTTTAATAATGGAGATTTTAATACAAATTTCTTAAAAGAATATCCAATTGTTGAAACGAAATAATTAGAGGAGTGAGGCTATGAGTGAAAATCCTTTATTAGATGTAAGTGAAGATACAGGCTTGGGTAAAATTGAAATTGCTCCCGAAGTAATAGAGGTTATTACTGGAATTGCGGTGTCTGAAGTTGATGGAATCGCATCCATGCAAGGAAATTTTGCATCTGGAGTTGTTGAACGATTTGGGAAAAAGTCACATAGTAAAGGTGTAAAGGTAGATTTATCAGAAGAAAAGGTTTCCATCGACCTTTATGTGAATTTAAAATTTGGTGTATCTATACCAGAAGTTGCTGGAAAAGTACAATCAAATATTCGTCAAACAGTTAAAAATATGACAGCATTAGAAATTTCCGAAATCAATGTACACATCGTTGGTATTGAAATGAAAAAAGAAAGCAAAGAAAATCATTAATAATCAAGGCCAAAAGAAATTTATTCCTTTTGGCCTTGATTTATCATGTTCACAATTCATATGTTTGATAGCATAACATGATGAATCATGGTATTCTTTGTAAGAGAAATAATTGAAGGAGTACGGTCAAATGAATAGGCGAGAAGCACGTGAAAAAGCATTTCAAATATTATTTCAATTGGATATTAATGATTCTGCAACAGAAGAAGTCATTCGAGATTTTCTGAAAAAGGAAAAGGAAGATGCCTACTTAAAAAGTGTTGCAGAAGGTGTTCTAATGAACAGAAAAGAAATTGATGAAAGAATCTCAGATAAACTGAAAAACTGGTCATTCGATCGACTAGCTTCAGTTGAAAAAACTACTTTACGTATTGCTACGTATGAAATGTATTACATAGATGGAATTCCGTTAAAGGTAACGATTAATGAAGCGGTTGAATTAGCAAAAAAGTATGGAGAAAGCTCTTCTGGAAAATTTGTTAATGGTGTTTTGTCCCGTATGAATGAAGAAAAATAATTAATGGATAAATCCTATGACATAACAAAAAAGTCACTTTTAAAATGCTTATTATATGGAATTATTTTGAAGTAAAAGATTTATTTCAATAGCGCTAATCTTGACAATAAAGTATAGGGAACAACTATAAGTAAAATACTTCTTAGAATCTTGTTATAAGAAAGGTATGATAACATGGGTGCAGAAATAATTAATGGGAAAGAATTATCTAAATCTCTAAAGGGAAAAATGAAAAAAGAGGTATCTATATTAAAGGATAAAGGTCTAATTCCGCATTTAACCGTTGTTTTAGTCGGGGATAACCCAGCATCGAAATCTTATGTATCCGGAAAGGAAAAAGCCTCTCGCGAAGTTGGTATTTCATCTGAAATCATTCATTTAGAAAATTCAATAGCGGAAAAGGATTTGCTTGAAGTAATCGATAAACTGAATAAAGATAAAAATGTACATGGGATATTAGTACAGCTTCCACTTCCAGAACACATTCAGGAACAACATGTTATTGAAGCCATTAACCCAGCGAAAGATGTTGACGGCTTTCATCCGATAAACATTGGTAGAATGATGACAGGTCAAGATACCTTCTTACCATGTACACCATATGGAATTATAACCATGTTAAAATCAAAAAACATTCCAATGGAAGGAAGACATGCAGTCATAATTGGACGCAGTAATATTGTTGGTAAACCAATTGGACAAATGTTATTGAATGAACATGCAACCGTTACATATTGTCACTCAAGAACTCCTAATTTGAAAGAACATACAACAAAAGCAGATATTTTAATTGTCGCTATTGGAAAAGCAAATGTAATTACTGCCGATTATATAAAAGAAGATACAGTTGTTATTGATGTTGGAATCAATCGATTAGATAACGGTAAGTTGACGGGCGATGTGCACTTTGAAGAAGTAGAGAGAAAAGCAGCGTATTTAACACCAGTTCCTCGTGGAGTTGGTCCAATGACAATTACAATGCTTTTAGAAAACACAATTAAAGCTGCAAAAGGATTGACAAATATTGATTGACAAATATTTGACCGTTACTGCCTTAACAAAATATATTAAGCGTAAACTTGATATGGACAAGCATTTACGTACAGTATGGCTTAAAGGGGAAATCTCTAATTTTAAGCACCATAACCGAGGACATATGTACATGACAATAAAAGATAAACAAACTCGAATTCAGGCTATTATGTTTGCTGGAAATAATCGTTATTTGAAATTTATGCCTGAAAATGGAATGCAAGTCCTTATAAAAGGGGAAGTTAGTGTCTTCGAAGCAGCAGGACAGTACCAGTTATACATTAAAGCCATGGAACCTGATGGAATTGGTGCATTGTATGTTCAATTTGAACAACTAAAAAAGAAGTTACAAGAAAAAGGGTATTTTTCTGACCACTATAAAAAGCCGATTCCTTCTTTTCCGAAACATATCGGTGTAATTACATCTCCGACAGGGGCTGCGGTAAGAGATATTATAACAACGATTAAACGAAGATATCCAATTGCTGAGATAACCATAATTCCCGTTCTGGTTCAAGGACCTACGGCAGCACAAACTGTTGTGAATGGAATTAAATTGGCCAATGAAAAGGAAATTTTTGATGTTTTAATTGTCGGTCGTGGTGGGGGTTCCATTGAGGAATTATGGTGTTTTAATGAGGAAATCGTGGTAGATGCCATCTATCATTCCAAATTGCCAATTATTTCTGCCGTTGGCCATGAAACGGATACAACTTTATCAGATTTTGTTGCTGATTTAAGAGCTCCAACGCCAACAGGTGCCGCAGAACTTGCCGTGCCATCCTACCAACAATTGATGGAAAAAATAACTGCATTAAGAAATATGATTCAAGGAACAATCCAGCAAAAATTAAATCATCATCAAAAGATGCTTAAACGTTTAGAGGAATCATATGCATTCCGTTATCCAGAACAATTAATAAGACAAAAAGAACAAGAACTAGATAAAGAAGTTGATCGTCTCAGAAGGCAGACGCAGAATATTTATCGACAAAAACAGGAAATGCTTCATTTTCTTAATAGACGTTTAAATACCCAATTTCCTAAAAAAAAGTTAGACCATGCTTTATTAGAGTTTTCTCGAATAATGAATCGCAAAAGTGAAAGCATGAAAAGTTATATAGAACAAAAGTCGAACCAACTTGCTCTAAATATTGAAAAACTAGTTTTATTAAACCCACTAAAAACATTAGAACGCGGATTTTCAATAACATATACTCCACAACAGGAAATATTAAAAACAAGTGAACAGATTGAGGAAAACGAACAAATTACCGTTCGAATCACAGATGCTACCTTACACTGTAAAGTTTTAAATAAAGAGGAGATTGAATAAGATGTCCACTGAAAAAATATCATTTGAAGCAGCTATGGAGAAATTAGAAGAAATTGTAAAAAAGCTAGAAGAAGGGGATGTACCATTAGAGAAAGCACTAACCTATTATCAAGAGGGAATGAAACTATCCAAACTTTGTAATGATAAATTGACTCATGTTCAAAAACAAATGGTACAGATTATGAATGAAGAAGGAGAAATGACATCTTTTGATATGCAGGAGGAATGAAAATGGATACACCACTCCAGAAATTTATTTTAGAAATTCAAGAAATACTTGATGAAGAATTTAGTAAGTTGTATAGTGTAATGGATGCTCCGAGTTTATTAAAAAAATCTATGCTCTATTCATTAGAAGCAGGCGGTAAAAGAATTCGACCAATGTTATTAATAGCGACATACAAAGCGTATAAATCTGATATTCAAAAAGTGCTTTCCTCAGCAACAGCATTAGAGATGATTCACACCTATTCTCTTATCCATGATGATTTACCAGCAATGGACAATGACGATTATCGTCGTGGTAAATTAACAAATCATAAAGCATTTGATGAAGCAACTGCAATCCTTGCAGGGGATGCATTATTAACACACAGCTTCTATCTTATTGCGAATGATACGTTGTTATCTGATTCAGAAAAGGTACATATGATTCGTCTGTTGTCCCTATATAGTGGACCAAATGGCATGGTTGCTGGACAGGTTTTAGACATGGAAGCTGAAAATGATCCAATCAGCATCGAGCAACTGGAACAAATTCATGTATTAAAAACTGGTGAACTAATCAAGTTTGCTGTTAAAGCTGGAGCTATATTAGGAAATGCAACAAAGGAACAAATCCAACATTTGGAAACCTTCTCCTATTATTTAGGGTTATTGTTTCAAATCCAAGATGATATATTGGATGTCATTGGCAATACTGAAAAATTAGGGAAAGCAGTTGGTAGTGACGAAGACCAAAACAAGAGTACCTATCCAAAACTTCTAGGATTGGAAAATGCAAAAAAACAACGTGATGCTTACGCAGGAAAAGCAAAAGCTTCTCTACAAAAAGCAGGTGCGGATACAATTATACTAATGGAGTTAGTCGATTATTTTAGTCAAAGAGATCATTAAAATAGATAACCTTGGGTAGAAATTTTACGTTATTTATGATACAATATACATATACAATAGGATGGTGCAGTATTCTAGTCAGTCCTCTGTTTCTGAAGGCGGGGCTAAAAATTCGCCAAAGGGCATATCGATGAAGTTTCTTGTGTTGGCTTGAGGCGCCCAGCCTTGGGTTAATGCTGGAAGTTAAGGTTTTTGGGCGATCCACAAAGGCATGTGGGCGTTGACCCAATTACCGCGGAGGCCCATATCTGTGAGGATAGCTGAGCCAAGTTATTTTTATGGAATGGGGTATGAACCTGCATAAAGAGTGAAGGGATACTTTACATGCAGCGTAGCCTGCCTTGAGTGGTGGTTGAGGGGATTAGAGGAAAATGATAAAACCATTTAGCGGCCACTAAATGTTTATATCTATCTCTATGAAATCAACATTGCAAAAGAGGCTAGGGAACAGTAAAAGACTGTTGAGGAAATCTCCTAGACTGTTCATCAGACATTTAAACGGGATTATAGTATGGACTAAGTGGTAATCCAGTCTAGCTTTTGGTGACAAGGCTAAAATGAATTTAAAGGGGAACCACCCTAATGGCAACATAGGGTATTCATTTGGGAAAACCTACTGGACCTAAGCCATAGTTTTTACCGTTTAAATGGCCATCCTAGAGAAATACATAGTATGAAAATTACACATTTAAGAGGTATCTAATGGATGTACATATAAAAAATTCGATTAAATTCAGTTTAACAATTGCCGTTATCACATTTGTGCTAGCGGCTATTTTTTCAATTGTTTCATCATCTATTCTCAGTAACGTAATATGGATCATCGGACTTTTTGTTGTGTTGGGCATTGTCTTGATTGGGATTGTTTTTGATATGCTTGGAATTGCTGCAACCGCTGCAAATGAAACGCCATTTCATGCGATGGCATCAGAAAAAGTTCCTGGTGCAAAAAGTGCCATCCGTATTGTTCGAAATGCTGATAAATTTGCTAGTTTTTGTAATGATGTGATTGGAGATATTTCTGGTATTGTAAGTGGTACAGCCTCAGGAATTGTTGTCATCCAAATAGCAAATTTATTAGGCCACCAAGATGGTTCTACAGTGTATATTGTTATTTCAGTTGTTTTAACCAGTTTTGTTGCAGCGCTTACTGTAGGTGGAAAAGCAATTGGTAAATATTTTGCTATCCGTCAATCAACGTATATTATTTTTCGAGTAGCTAAAATAATTGACTTTTTTGAAAAACGGTTAAAATTGAAAATATTCCCATAAATCAACAACATATATTTAAATTAAATGTAAAGGATAAATGAACGTATGAGTAAAAAGAGATTAGACGTGCTACTAGTAGAACGAAACCTAGCCCCGACAAGAGAGAAAGCAAAACGACTTATCATGGCAGGATTAGTTTTTTCAAATGAAATGCGTCTGGATAAACCTGGTATGAAGATAGATGAGCAAATTCCATTAAAAGTAAAAGGAAAAGACATCCCATATGTAGGACGCGGAGGATTGAAGTTGAAAAGAGCATTAACAACATTCTCCATCGATGTTCATGAAAAAATAATGGTAGATGTCGGTTCATCAACTGGAGGATTCACCGATTGTGCTCTACAAAATGGAGTAAGATTAAGCTATGCTGTTGATGTCGGCTACAACCAATTAGACTGGCGATTAAGAAATAACGAACGTGTAATCGTCATGGAACGGACTAATTTTCGCTATGTAACTAAAGAAATGTTTGAAGGCGCATTTCCAAATTTTGCATCCATCGATGTGTCTTTCATTTCTTTAACATTAATTTTCCCAGTATTAAAAACAATTTTACAAAATAAAAGTGAAATTGTTGCTTTAGTAAAACCTCAGTTTGAAGCTGGACGTGATCAAGTTGGCAAAAAGGGAATTGTTCGTGATAAAAAAATACATCTCGATGTACTAAAAAGAATTGTTAAGTTTGCGAAAGACGAACAATATCAACTTTTTGGATTAACATTTTCTCCAATCACAGGAGGAAATGGAAATATTGAATTCCTTTTACATCTTGGTTGGAATAATGATGAGCGTGAAGAACAAATAATGGATGATTCATTTATTATTAATGTCGTAGAAGAGGCACATACTACGTTAAAATAAGGATATGGATATATACATTTTAAATAGAAATGTTGGGAGTAAATATGAGTAAATTGCAACGACAAATTAAAATTAGGGAATTAATTATGGAAAACGATATAAAAACACAGGATGAGTTAGTGACAAGGCTAAAAAACCTTGGCTATAATGTCACACAGGCCACTGTTTCTAGGGATATTAAAGAGATGCATCTTGTGAAAGTACCATCTACAAGTGGTGACTATAAGTATAGTCTTCCTGGAGATCAACGGTTTAATCCATTAGCAAAGTTAAAGCGTTTATTAATGGATGTTTTTGTGAAAATAGACTATGCAAACCATTTTATAGTCTTAAAAACCTTACCAGGGAATGCCCATGCAATTGGTGTTCTTATCGATAATTTAGAATGGGAAGAAATCATGGGTTCTATCTGTGGTGATGATACATGTTTAATTATATGTCGAAATGAAGAGGACTCTGAATTAGTAAGAGTTCGTTTTTTAGAGATGCTGTAAATATGTGTATAGTGCTAATTACAATTTCAATGATTTTGTAATATTTTTTGTAAGTGGGGGTGTCTATTGATGCTTACAGAATTATCAGTACGAGATTTTACCATAATCGATGAAATATCTATTCATTTTCGTGACGGTTTGACCGTATTAACTGGTGAAACAGGTGCTGGGAAATCGATTATTATTGATGCCATTCAATTATTAATCGGTGGAAGAGGCTCTGTAGAATATGTTAGACATCAATGCAAAAAGGCGGAGATTGAAGGGTTATTTATTATTGAAGATGAACATCATCCTGTGTTTTCTTTAAGTAAACAATACGGTATTGAAATATCAGAGGAACAAATCGTATTGGAACGAACGATTACCGCTAAAGGCAGGAGTATTTGCCGCATTAATGGCAAGTTAGTAACATTAGCAATTTTACGAGAAATTGGTTCTACATTAGTTGATATTCACAATCAACATGAAACGCAATCATTAATGGACTCTTCTTATCATATTGAATTATTGGATAATTACAATGCCAATACAATTCGAAAAGCAAAAGAGGAATATTTGATTTTATATCATAAATTAAAGAAACTGAAAAAACGATATAAGGATTTAAGTGAAAACGAACAAAAAATAGCTCATCGTTTAGATTTGTTGGAATTTCAATATCATGAAATTGAAACGGCAGACCTACAGATGAATGAAGATGAACTTTTAGAAAAAGAACGTTATCAATTGGCTAATTCGGAGCGAATTCATCAAGCTATTTTAGAGGCGTATAATGCACTATATGGTGAAAATAAAGGTTTAGATTGGTTACATATTGCACAACAAGCATTAACAGATAAACAAGAATATGACCCCTTTATACATGAACAGGCTGAAAAATTATCTAATTTTTATTATGATATAGAGGAATTAACGTATGATTTAAGGAATTATACAGATAATATCATGTATAATCCAGAAAGATTAAATGAAATCGAATTAAGGTTAGATGAAATTAATCATCTGAAAAAAAAGTACGGACCATCTGTAGAAGCTATATTAGACTATATGGGAAAGATTGAGGAAGAGATTGAGCAAATTAAGTATAAAGATTCTCATTTAAGTAAATTAGAACATGAAATGAAGGAACTTGAAAAGGATGCCTATCTAGAAGCGAAACACTTGCATGAAACACGTAAGCATGTCGCTAAATTATTAACACAGGAAATACATCTCGCATTTAAAGATTTGTATTTAGAAAATGCAAAATTTGTTATTTCTTTTCAGAAAGAGGATCAATTAAAATTTTATCAGAAACAAATTCCCTTACATGAGAATGGCTTTGACCAAATTCAGTTTTTAATTTCAACGAATCCTGGTGAACCCGTAAAAGAATTAGATAAAATTGCGTCTGGTGGAGAATTATCAAGAGTGATGCTTGCATTAAAGGGAATTTTTGCGAAACAACAACAAATAACAAGTGTAATTTTCGATGAAGTAGACACTGGTGTGAGTGGAAGAGTTGCTCAAGCAATGGCTGATAAAATTTATTCAATTTCTAATCAATCACAAGTTCTTTGTATTACACATCTTCCGCAAGTAGCTGCAATGGCAGATGCACATTTATATATTAAGAAAACAGAAAAGAATCATCGTACAGTAACAATTGTAAAGGAATTAGAAAAAACGGATAAAATTGATGAATTAAGCAGAATGCTCACTGGTTCAGAATTAACAGATACAACTGTTAAACATGCGAAAGAATTAATTGATATCGCGAAAGAACGAAAAGAATCAACGGTAGTATGAGGAAAAGGTTGGTAATGCCAACCTTTTTTTATTACAAAAAAGGAAATGTTATACATCTTTACTTATCTTTAACGAGTTTAAAAATAGGAGTAAAAGGTCAAATTATAAGTACAGACATAAAAATTGGTGTGGGTTTAAATAGAGGAGAGTGAATGGATTGAAAAATAATATTAAAAAAGTAATTGGTTTCATGCTTTTAGCTATTTTGTTCACCATTCCTTTTTTAACCCCAGTACAAAAATATTTAGCCATCCCAAATGAAATAACGATATTAAATCAAGATATTCCGTTGCAACTTCCTAATTTAGGTAATACTGTAAAGGTAAATACAAAAGAACAATCAGTTGTTGAAGCCTATGATTCGTCTAATATTGAAATGAGTGAACTTGAATCCGGGACGGAGGAACTAACTTATCAAGTTGCAGGTGTACCCATTAAAAAGGTTGATGTTTCTGTTTTAAAGGATAAGAAAGTTATTCCTGGAGGACAATCCATTGGTGTAGAATTACAAACAAAAGGAGTACTTGTTGTTGGCCATCACTTAGTTTCTACAGATAATGGTACAGAATCACCGGGCGAAGATGCCAAAATTCAAACAGGTGATGTTATATTAAAAATAAATAAACATGATATTAAAGAGATGACAGATGTTAAACCAATTGTGGAAAAGGCTGGAAAAGAAGAACAAGCATTAAATGTGACACTAAAACGTGGAAATAAGACAATGGATACAACTTTAAAGCCTATAAAAGATAAACAATCGAATGAATACCGTATTGGTTTATATATTAGAGATTCCGCTGCAGGAATTGGTACGATGACATTTATTGATCCAGAAACAAAGAAATATGGTGCTTTAGGACATGTCATTTCAGATATGGATACAAAAAAGCCTGTTGAAATTCATAATGGAACGATTGTTCGTTCATCTGTCACGTCCATTGAAAAGGGAAATAACGGGACACCAGGTGAAAAACAGGCGAAGTTTTCCGTTAAGGACAATAAAATTGGAACAATCGATAAAAATAGTCCTTTTGGGATATTTGGTAAATTAACAAAACAAATTACCAATGGAAATTATGACAAACCCCTATCGATTGCATTACCACATGAAGTTAAGACAGGTCCGGCTACAATCCTTACTGTTGTAGAGGGGGAAAAGGTGGAGGAATTTGATGTAGAAATCGTGAATACTACTCCCCAGAAAAAAGCCGCAACGAAGGGTATGGTTGTAAAAATAACTGATCCTAAATTACTCGAGAAAACTGGTGGAATTGTTCAGGGGATGAGTGGTAGTCCAATTATCCAAAATGATAAAATTGTTGGTGCCGTAACACATGTATTTGTAAATGATCCGACATCAGGTTATGGTGTTCATATTGAATGGATGTTACAAGAAACCGGAGTTGATCTGACATCAGAACAAAAGGCTAGTTAATAAAGGAAGGCTTGTAGGGGACTACAAGCCTTCCTTTATAATTGCATGAAAAAAGACTAATAAAGCATAAAAATCTATATTTTTAGAAAAATAAAGAGGATAATTTAAACAAATGTCGAATATATAACTATAGATGACCTGTTACGAGATGGGAATAAGGGAGGAATCATGAGTGGAGAAAATTAAGATTTGTTTAGTCGATGATAACAAGGAATTAATCCAAATGTTAGAGGATTTTTTTGCAACACAGGAAGATATAGAAGTAATTGGAGTAGCGCATAACGGAAAAGAGTGTCTTGAAATGCTACAGAATTTAGAGCCAGATGTTCTTATTCTGGATTTAATTATGCCACATTTAGATGGCTTAGCTGTATTACATGAATTAAAAGGGGCAGAAGGAGAAGTACCAAATGTTATTATGCTAACAGCGTTCGGCCAAGAAGAAGTGATGAAAAAGGCTGTTGAGTTAGGAGCTTCTTACTTTATTTTAAAACCGTTTGATTTAGAGTATTTAGCAAATCAAATTAGACAAACAAAAGGAAAAGTGTCCCCAATATTTACCTCTACTATGAATTTGTCTGTAGGGAAAACAAAAACAAAAAGGAAAAATCTAGAATCAAGCATTACAGAAATTATCCATGAAATTGGTGTACCAGCACATATAAAGGGTTATATGTACTTACGTGAAGCAATTACAATGGTATATAATGATATTGAATTATTAGGATCCATTACAAAGGTGTTATACCCTGATATACCCTGATATCGCAAAGGAATTTAATACAACATCTTCACGGGTAGAACGGGCAATTCGCCATGCAATTGAAGTAGCATGGAATCGTGGGAATGTGGATTCCATTGCTAATTTATTCGGTTACACTGTAAGTGCTTCCAAAACAAAACCAACTAACTCGGAGTTTATTGCGATGGTTGCTGATCGCTTACGATTAGAAAATAGTGTAGTATAAATGAAATAAAGTGATGATTCTATAGAATCATCACTTTATTCTTTCTTATTCCGCAAAAAATACTTTATAAAGTGAAACAATGGCCTTATTAATATCCTTCTCTAATACTCCAAACATCATAGATACTTCAGATGAGCCTTGATTTATCATACGAATATTAACATCTGCTTGTTTTAATGCGGTTGTAGCTTTTTGGGTAACACCAACTGTATTCAACATTCCTTCGCCAACAATCATAATTAATCCTAGACCGTGTTCAATTTGAACGGTGTCTGGTTGCAAGGTATGATTGATTTTATTTATGATTTTTTCTTCTTTTTCAGGTGTTAATTGTCCTTCATGAATAATAACGGACATGTCATCAATACCGGAGGGTGCATGCTCAAAAGAAATATTCTCTTCTTCTAGAATTTCAAATATTTTCCTACCAAACCCTATTTCACGGTTCATCAAGTATTTATGGATATATAAACTACAAAAACCAGCATCACTAGCAATCCCTACAACACATTGTTTATGCTGCTTACGCTCAGCAACGATATATGTTCCCTCAGATTGAGGGTTATTCGTATTTTTAATAGCAACTGGAATATTTGCTTTGAATGCAGGTATTAATGCTTCATCATGAAAAACAGAGAAACCAGCATATGACAATTCACGCATTTCTTTATATGTTAAAACATCAATATTTTTAGGATTATGAACAATATTAGGGTTTACTGTATAGACGGAATCAACATCTGTAAAATTTTCATATAGATCCGCTTTTACACCTGCAGCTATAATAGACCCTGTAATATCAGAACCACCCCTTGAAAAGGTAACTAGCTCCCCTGATTTTGAAAATCCAAAAAAACCTGGAATTACCATAATCCCTTTCTTTTTTCGTAACTTATATATTTGTTGATAACTTTCATCTAAAACTTGTGCATTTCCTGGTTCATTACTGACAATGATACCAGCTTCTTTTGGGTTTAAATAAGTTGCCTCCATTCCACATTCTGTTAAATAAGCACTAATTATTTTGGCTGAACTATCTTCACCAATTGCTTTCATTTCATCTAGTTTTGCTTCTGGCGGCAAATGACTTTCCAAAACAGAATATATGGAATCCTCGATACTTGTTAAAACGGCTTGGTTAATATTTAAATTATGTATAATCTCAGAAAAGCGTTGTAATATAGAATCTAGATAGGAGTCATATGTGTTAGATTCCTGTGATGCCTCGAACAATTTAATTAATTGATCCGTAATTTTATAATCATATAATTTACTTTTTCCAGGTGCAGATACAATAATAAGTTTTCTTTCTTCATCTTGTTGGATGATATTAACTACTTTTTTTATTTGTTCTGCATCAGCGACAGAACTTCCACCAAATTTAACAACTTTCATTATTTAATCCTCTCCAAAAATTAAAATTATGTTTTATCATAACACATTTAAGAAAATATTGTGAAAAAACACAATAAAAAATAAAAAATCTTGCACAAGCTGCAAGATTTTTTGGATTAATCCTTCTTTTTAATAAGATTTTTCTTTCGGTCCCGATGTACAATGAAGCCACCAATAAACCAAAAACCACCAATTAATAAAATGAAACCTACAATAAATTGAATACTCGTATGAAAGAATATTGGATGAAAATCATCAAATAAAGTGTCGCGCATCAGTTTAATTCCGATAACTGATAAAATACCCGGAATAAATAATAATAGAAATGCAATTATTCTTGCCACTTTATATACCCCTTTATCAATTTGTCCATGTTTAGTATACAGAAAAAATTAGTAAAAAGCTAAAATAATTATTTGAAATTATTTGCAGGTTCATTTAAGATATAAGTGTGCAGTTCTTTGCAGGAGGAGGTCGATATGAAAAATGTTTTAATTGTTGGTGCAGGAAAAATAGGTGAGACATTTTTAAAATTGCTTCATTCTTATAAACATATGCCATCTATTTATATTATTGATCATCAATCTGATGCGCCAGGTTTAAAACTCGCAAAATCTTATCAAATTCCTCATGGTAAAGATTGGAGCGAATGCACCAAAGAAATTGGTATGTATGACATTATTATCAATACAATTGATGATGGCAGTATTCAAAATGAATTATACGAGATTACACAGCGTCTTCAGATGACATTTATACCTAATGAAGTAGCGAAGTTTTTGTATCGTCTGTTTATTGAAAGAGAGAAGAGAGAAAAAGTTACACAAGAAAAATACCATGAACGCAGGCAAATGCAAGAATTGTTAGAGTCGATTATATACTCTTTTAACGATGCGATAAGTGTTGTTGATAAAAATGGAAACGGTCTCTTTATTAATCCGGCCTATACAAGGCTTACAGGACTTACTGAGAATGATGTAATTGGAAAGCCTGCTTCAACAGATATTATTGAAGGCGAAAGCATGCATATGGAAGTTCTAAGAACAAAACGTCCTGTAAGAGGTGTTCGTTTAAAAATAGGGCCAAATAAAAAAGAAGTCATTGTGAATGTGGCTCCTGTCATTGTGAACCATGAATTAAAAGGTAGTGTCGGGATTATCCATGATGTTTCTGAAATTGTTTTATTAACAAATGAATTAAAAAGAGCAAAGGAAAGAATTCGAAATTTAGAGTCTACATATACTTTTTCTGATATCATTACCCAATCATCAGAAATGACACTGGCTCTTGAGCAAGCTAAGGTTGGTGCTAAAACTTCAGCAACTGTTTTATTAAGAGGACAATCGGGAACAGGAAAAGAGTTATTTGCCCATGTTATTCACAATGAAAGCAAACATCAATCGAAACCTTTTATTCGTGTTAATTGTGCATCTATATCGGAATTGATGTTGGAAAAAAACTTATTTGGTTATGTGAATCACGAAGGTAAACAAAACATTGTCAAAGGATTATTTGAGGAAGCAGATAAAGGTACTATTTTTCTTGCCGAGATTGATGAACTGTCATTAAAAATTCAGGAAAAATTATTGCATGCCATTCAAAACAATGAAATTTTTCGTGTGGGTAGTAATGAGGCAATACCTATCGATGTTCGAATCATTGCTACAACAAGTATTCATATCGAGAAAGCGATTCAGTCAAAAACGTTTTCTGAGAAGCTATATTATCATATAAATCGAATACCGATTTTTATTCCATCTTTAAAAGATCGTCTATCTGATATTCCATATTTGGTAGAGCATCTTATTGAAAAGCTAAATCATGAATATGGAAGAAATGTAACGTCTATATCAAATGCAGCCCTAGAACGATTATATGAACATGATTGGCCTGGGAATGTTCGTGAGCTAGAAAATACTATTGGTAGAGCGATGATTTATATGGGTACAACTGAGAGAGTCTTAGAAAAACATCATTTACCAAGTTTTTGGGTATATCCGATATCTTATCAAAAAATGGATATAGCTCCACATGCGAATCAAACATTGGAAAAAGCGATGGAACAATTTGAAAGGGAATATGTACTACATGCATACCGTGCAAATGATTTTAATAAAACAAGAACAGCAAAGGCTTTAAATATTTCAATTCGCAGTTTATATTATAAAATTGATAAATATCATTTGGAACGTGAAAAGAATCAAGAATAATAATGATTTTTTTCATATAATTTAAGCGCTTACATTTATGTTGGAAATATATTTTTTAGGGAGGAATTATAAATGAAAATATTTAATTACATGGAAACGTATGACTATGAACAACTTGTTTTTTGCCAAGATGAACAGTCTGGATTGAAAGCAATTATTGCCATTCATGATACAACATTAGGACCTGCACTTGGTGGTACAAGAATGTGGACATATAAAACAGAGGAAGAAGCAATAGAAGATGCTTTACGCTTAGCAAGAGGGATGACTTATAAGAATGCTGCAGCTGGATTAGATTTGGGTGGTGGAAAAACAGTTATTATTGGTGACCCGAAAAAAGATAAAAATCCAGAAATGTTTCGCGCTTTTGGAAGATATGTTCAAGGATTAAATGGTCGGTACATTACGGCAGAAGATGTTGGGACAACAGAGGAAGATATGGATTTAATTTATACTGAGACAGACTATGTCACAGGAACCTCCGGAGCTAAATCATCAGGAAATCCGTCACCTGTTACTGCGTTCGGTGTATATAAAGGAGTCAAGGCCGCTGCCAAAGAAGCATTTGGTGATGATTCTCTTGAGGGTAAGACGATTGCTGTACAGGGTGTTGGAAATGTAGCCTACAATCTATGTGAGCATTTGCATAAAGAAGGTGCAAAATTAGTCGTTACAGATATTAACAAAGAGGCAGTTCAACGTGCAGTGGAAGCTTTTGATGCAGAAGCAGTAGACCCGGATGATATTTATGATGTTGATTGCGATATTTACTCACCATGCGCTTTAGGTGCAGTCATTAATGATGATACAATTAAACGGTTGAAAGCAAAGGTAATTGCAGGTTCTGCAAATAATCAATTACAAGAATCCAGACATGGTGATATTTTATTTGAAAAAGGCATCGTGTATGCGCCAGACTATGTCATTAATTCTGGTGGAGTAATTAATGTAGCAGATGAATTACATGGATATAACCAAAAAAGAGCACTAAATAAAGTGAAAACAATTTATGATACATTGCTTCGTGTTTTTGAAATCTCTAAGCGTGACCAAATTCCATCATATATTGCTGCTGACCGTATGGCGGAGGAACGAATTGCAGCAAAAAAACAATCCCGAAGCCAATTTTTATTAAATGAACACCATATTTTAAGTAGAAGATAGACAATCTGTCTGAGATAGGAGTGTTAAGATGTCAAAAGAATATGATTTAGTCATCCTCGGTGGGGGAACTGGAGGATATGTTGCAGCTATTCGCGCTGGACAACTCGGAATGAAGGTAGCAGTAGTGGAAGCAAAGAAGTTAGGTGGTACATGTTTGCATCATGGATGTATTCCATCAAAGGCTTTACTCCGTAGTGCAGAAGTGTTTCGTCAAACGAAAGAAGCTTCCATATACGGCGTCGAAACAAACGAACCGACATTAGACTTCGGAAAAGTTCAAGAAAGAAAAACTCAAATTATTGAACGACTTCATTCAGGTGTACAAGGTTTAATGAAAAAGGGAAAGATAGATATATATCATGGTTTTGGGCGTATTTTAGGACCAAGTATATTCTCGCCAATGCCTGGAACCATATCTATTGAACATGGAGACGGAGAAGAGAATACCATGTTAGTTCCTAAAAATGTTCTAATTGCTACTGGATCTAGACCGAAATCTCTGCCAGGCTTAGAAATTGATGGAACTTCTATCATGACTTCTGATGAAGCTTTAGAAATGAATCAATTACCAGCTTCTATTATTATCGTTGGAGCAGGAGTTATAGGAATTGAATGGGCATCCATGTTAGCAGATTTTGGAGTAGATGTGACGGTTATAGAGTATCTTGACCGTATTTTGCCAACAGAAGATTCAGCTATTGCAAAGGAAGTGGAGCGTCAATTAAAGAAAAAAGGTGTACAATTTTATACCAATGCCAAAGTTCTACCTGAAACTGTTGATAAAGAAAAAGGTGTTTCCATTACGGCTGAAATGGAAGGTGAAAAACAAGTATTTCAGGCAGATAAAATGCTTGTTTCTGTAGGAAGAGCCGCAAATACATCCAATATAGGTCTTGAAAATACGAGTATTGTTGTGGAAAATGGCTTCATTCAAACAAATGAATGGTACCAAACGAAAGAAACGCATATTTATGCGATTGGTGATGTAATTGGTGGCATGCAGTTAGCACATGTTGCTTCACATGAAGGAATTACCGCGGTTGAACATATGGCTTCTGAAAAAACATATCCGATTGAATACGATAATATTCCATCATGTGTATACTCCAGTCCAGAAGTTGCTAGTGTTGGTTTAACTGAAGCTGAAGCGAAGGAAAAAGGTTTCACTATAAAAACTGGTAAATTTCCTTTTCAAGCAATTGGAAAGGCCCTTGTTCATGGTGAATCGGATGGTTTTGTGAAAATAATTGTTGATAAACAGACTGAAGATCTTCTAGGAATTCATATGGTCGGACCACATGTTACAGATTTAATATCAGAAGCAGGTTTAGCCAAAGTATTGGATGCAACAGCTTGGGAGATATCTCAAACAATTCATCCGCATCCATCTTTATCTGAAATTATGGGTGAAACTGCTTTGGCAGTCGAAAAGTTACAAATTCACGGATAGTGCAATCTCTGTTTAATTTTAAGGGAGGGAATAATCATGACTAAGAAACGACATGAATCATTAGGATTATCTGATGAACAAGTCATTGAAATGTATAAAATGATGTTACTAGCTAGAAAAGTAGACGAAAGAATGTGGTTATTAAATCGTGCGGGGAAAATTCCGTTTGTTATTTCCTGTCAAGGTCAGGAAGCTGCACAAGTAGGTGCATCGTTTGCTCTGAATAGAGACGAGGACTACGTTGCGCCATACTATCGGGATTTAGGAGTTGTTTTGGCCTTTGGAATGACGGCAAGAGAGCTTATGTTAGCTGCTTTTGCAAAGGCAGAGGACCCTAACTCTGGTGGACGCCAAATGCCAAGTCATTTTGGTCAGAAGAAAAACCGTATCCTAACAGGTTCATCTCCAGTAACAACGCAAGTACCACACGCAGTTGGCGTAGGTTTAGCCGCTAAAATGGAGGAAAAGGAGATTGTCTCTTTTGTAACATTGGGAGAAGGCTCGTCTAATCAAGGAGACTTTCATGAAGGACTAAATTTTGCTGGCGTTCATAAATTACCTGTAATCACAATGGTTGAAAATAATGGATATGCCATTTCTGTTCCACTTGATAAGCAACTAGCATGTGAAAGTATTGCAGATAGGGGAATTGGATATGGAATGCCTGGTATTTCTGTGGATGGAAATGATCCATTAAAAGTATATGAGGTTGTAAAAAACGCCCGAGAAAGAGCAATAAACGGAGAAGGGCCAACACTGATTGAAGCTAGAACAGCTCGATTTACAGCCCATTCTAGTGATGATGATGACAGTACCTACCGTGACATGCAGGAGGTTGAAAAGGCACGTGAAAATGATCCAATTCTAACGTTTGCAACCTATTTAAAAGAAGCGGATGTTTTAACGGATGATTCACTGAAAGAAATAGATGATGCATTGAAGAAAATTGTCAACGAAGCAACGGACTATGCTGAAAATGCACCATTTGCTGAACCGGAATCCGCTTTAAAATATGTGTATGAAGAATAGGGAGGGAGTATTACAATGACTGTGATGACTTATATCCAGGCAGTAACGACTGCTTTAAAGGAAGAAATGCAACTTGATGAGAATGTGTTTATTTTAGGGGAAGATGTTGGGAAAAAAGGTGGAGTATTCCGTGCAACTGACGGTCTTTATGATGAATTTGGTGAATACCGAGTACTAGATACACCTTTAACAGAATCTGCTATTGCAGGTGTTGGTATTGGTGCGGCGATGTATGGGAAACGCCCTGTTGCAGAAATGCAATTTGCTGATTTTATTATGCCGGCAGTTAACCAAATTATTTCCGAAGCAGCACGGATTAGATATCGTTCCAATAACGACTGGACATGTCCAATCACAATACGAGCTCCTTATGGTGGGGGTGTTCATGGAGGGCTATATCACTCTCAATCTGTTGAAGCTGTGTTTGCTAATCAGCCAGGACTTAAAATTGTTATGCCTTCCACACCATATGATGTAAAAGGATTATTAAAAGCAGCTATACGTGATAATGATCCAGTATTATTCTTTGAACATAAGCGAGCATACCGACTATTAAAAGGGGAAGTTCCTGAAGAAGATTACGTACTTCCAATCGGTAAGGCGGATGTGAAACGAGAAGGTTCCGATGTAACGGTAATTACATACGGACTTTGTGTGCATCTAGCATTACAAGCAGCTGAGAAATTAGAAAAAGAAGGAATAGACACACATATTCTTGATTTAAGAACAGTCTATCCGTTAGATAAAGAGGCTATTATCGAAGCTGCATCCAAAACTGGAAAAGTTTTATTAGTAACTGAAGATAATTTAGAAGGAAGTATTATTGGTGAGGTTTCTGCTATCATTGCTGAAAACTGTTTATTTGATTTAGATGCACCAATTCAACGATTAGCTGGACCAGATATCCCGGCAATGCCATATGCGCAACCAATGGAACGTTATTTTATGGTAGATGAGACAAAAGTAGAAGCAGCAATACGTGATTTGGCGGAATTCTAAAAGGGATTATAAGGAGGGATTATAATGGCCATTGAAAAAATTACAATGCCTAAACTTGGAGAGAGTGTTACCGAGGGCACAATTAATACATGGCTTGTAAAAGAAGGGGATCATGTAGATAAATACGATCCAATTGCAGAGGTAATGACGGACAAGGTAAATGCAGAAGTGCCTTCATCCTTTTCAGGAACAATTAAGGAAATTATTGCAAAAGAAGGGGAAACATTAGAAGTAGGTGAAGTTATTTGCTCGATTGAATTAGAGGGCGGAGCTGCAACTACAGATGAAAAAGCGGATCATCTCGAAGAAACAGAGAATAAACAAGCACAAACAACAGAAGATACTTCTGACCAAACGATGAAAAAGCGTTATTCCCCCGCTGTCTTAAGATTAGCCCAAGAACATGATATTAATTTACTTGATGTAGAGGGAACTGGACGTGGTGGAAGAATCACCCGAAAAGATGTCGAAAAGGTCATTGCTAGTGGTAAAGCAGAAACGAACAATGTAATTTCTAACCAACAAGAAACATCAGAAAAAGCTGAATCAAAAAGCGTTCCTTCTAAACCGGAAACATCTATAACTCCTGAAGCTGATACAGGTGATATAGAAATACCAGTTAGTGGTGTGCGTAAAGCAATCGCAAATAATATGGTTCGTTCTACGACAGAAATTCCACATGCATGGATGACAGTGGAAGTGGATGTTACAGATCTTGTTTCATACCGAAATGAAATCAAGCAATCATTCAAAGAAAAAGAAGGATTTAATGTAACGTATTTTGCGTTTTTTGTAAAAGCTGTAGCACAGGCATTAAAAGAATTTCCACAGATGAACAGTATGTGGGCAGGGGATAAAATTATCCAGAAAAAAGATATTAACCTTTCCATTGCTGTAGCAAAAGATGACGAATTATTTGTTCCTGTCATTAAGCACGCTGATGAGAAAAGTATTAAAGGAATTGCAAAATCTATCCATGAACTTGCCATGAAAGCACGGTCTGGTAAACTTTCTATGGATGATATGCAAGGTGGTACATTTACGGTAAACAATACAGGATCATTTGGTTCTGTACAGTCCATGGGTGTCATTAATCCACCACAAGCAGCTATTTTACAAGTAGAATCAATTGTAGAGCGTCCCGTCGTTCTAAATGGAATGATTGGTGTACGAAATATGGTTAATCTATGCTTATCACTTGACCATCGTGTTTTAGACGGATTAATTTCAGGTCAATTCTTAGCTAGAGTGAAAGAAATACTAGAAAATATGAATAAACAAACGACAAATGTTTATTAATTGATTACCCGAAAGGCTGCAAATTGAATTATTTGTTTAAAATTGGTAAGCTAGAAATGTGAAATAAAATACTTTAACATTTAATGATAAAAGGTGGGTAATCAGATGGATTTCAATATGTTTATGAACGATGTAGTCAATGTTGCACGCGAAGATATGAAGGAAGCGGGTTACGAGGAGCTTACAACTCCAGAAGAAGTAGACACTGCTTTAAGTCGAAAAGGAACTACATTAGTAATGATAAATTCTGTCTGCGGTTGTGCTGGCGGTGTTGCTAGACCAGCAGCAGCAAATGCAATACATTATGATAAACGTCCAGAACACCTAGTAACTGTATTTGCTGGACAAGATAAGGAAGCTACAGAAAAAGCACGTGAATATTTTGTTGGATTTCCTCCTTCTTCACCATCTTTTGCTTTCTTAAAAGATGGTGAAATTGTTACAATGGTTGAGCGTCACGATATTGAAGGTTTTAGCCCAGTAGATGTGATGACAAAACTTCAAAATATTTTTGATGAACATTGTGAAGAAATATAATTTTTAATATGATATAAAGAAGGCTGTCTCTATATTGGGCCAGCCTTTGTTATTTTTTAAAGTTATTGAGTGGAGAGGGACATTCCTATGAAAATTGGCTATCGAACAATTAAAACTGCTGTAGGTACCCCAATTGCTATTTCTATTGCTCAATTTTTAGAGTTGGAAAATTTCGTTACCGCTGGGATCCTTACGATGCTCTGTATCCAACCTTCTAGAAAGCAATCTGTTGATAGTGCATGGAATCGTTTTGCAGCTTCTATTCTTGCTAGTTTATTTTCCTTCTTCTTTTTTGAAGTATTTGGTTATAATACAATTGTATTAGGGGTGATGCTTGCCTTTTTCATTCCTACTACAGTTTTATTGAAAATTAGCCAAGGAATTACAACGAGTTCTGTCATTATTATTAACTTATATAGTGCAGAGTATATTGATTATCTATTTTTATTCAATCAATTTATGCTAATTTTTGTAGGTGTAGGTGTTGGACTTTTAGTGAATTTATATATGCCGAGTCTGGATAAATCACTAAAAGGAAAACAAAAAAGATTAGAAAGTTATTTCCAAACTATTTTACATGAAATTGCGTTATATATAAGAAATAAGAATATGGATTGGGCTGGGAAAGAATTAGTTGAAGCGCAGAAATTGCTTGACGAGACGCTTGATTTAGCAGAATTAGATCGAGAAAACCATATGTTTCGCTCAAAACACACATATTATGATTACTTTAACATGCGTAGGAAACAATTCATTCTTCTAGAAAGAATGCTCCCACTTGTAGTAAAATTACCAAATACAGATACAGTTTCAGAACAAATAGCTAATTTTTTCGAAAAACTGTCAAAATCTGTACACCCTGAGAATACAGCGGTTGTTTTCTTAGAGGAGCTGGAGGATTTACGTGAGCAATTTTTAGATGAAGATTTACCATCAACGAAAAAGGAATTTGAAACAAGAGCAAATCTATTTCGTTTATTACATGAAATTGAAGACTATTTGATTTTAAAAAAGCGATTCAAAAAAACAGATTTCGAATTTGTGAAACGAATGAAAAAGACTGGTAAAAAAAGTGTTTAATAACCAGTCTTTCCCTTTTTATATAAACACCGATAAGCCCATTGTAATTGCAGATAATACCATAGCAAAAATCATGACGTAGATAGCCATCTTCATTCTACGTTCACGTTTTGATTTCCTTTTTGGATAAGCCTTTTTTGGTTGGTTTTTGGCCATTTTAATGTCCCCTTTCATACAAGCATACTAACTGTATTTTATCGTTAAATGTGGATTTGGACAAGAGGAAAATGAAATATTCGTTAAGGAGTGGGGAAGGGTGAATGATATTCAAAAGGTTTTTCCTCCAAGCAAAATAGACCATATTGGAATTGCAGTTCATTCTATTGAGAAAGCTTTATCTTTTTACATAGAACTTTTGGGTCTATCACTGGAAAAAATAGAAAGTGTTCCTTCTGAAGGAGTAAAAGTTGCTTTTTTAAAAATAGGAGAAACACGAATAGAATTGCTAGAACCGCTACATAAAGAATCATCCATTTATACATATTTACAAAAAAATGGAGAAGGTATTCATCATATTGCATTGGAAACGAAAAATATGGAAAGCCAATTAGAACAACTAATGAAGAATGGTGTAAAAGTCATTCCTAAAACCCCGAAAAAAGGGGCAAATAATAAACAAATTAGCTTTATTCACCCCCATTCTACTCACGGTGTGTTATATGAGCTATGTTCTAAAATAAACTAGGTTGCTTTCTAAAAAATGGTGGTATCGGAATTCAACTTTAAAAAATATGATCAATAATGTATCAAAAACATTCTAAACTAAAAAGAAGACTGGGGAATCTCCCTTGGTTACTTACTGCAATGGTTAAATACTTTATGATAAAATTGTAATTGTGATTTTATTTATGGATAAAAAGGTTTAAAATAGGAGGACTTGGATCTATGATCAAAATTAATCAACAACGACTAATTGATGAATTTATGGAATTAGTACAAATTGACTCAGAAACAAAAAATGAAGCCAATATAGCCAAGGTGCTAAAAGAAAAATTTACTGGACTTGGTTTAGAAATAGTAGAAGATGATGCCAAAGAGAAAACAGGGCATGGAGCTGGTAATTTAATCTGTACACTAAAAGGTACAAAAGAAGATGCAGATACAATCTATTTTACATCCCATATGGACACTGTTGTTCCTGGACAAGGAATTAAACCGTCTATTAAGGATGGATATATCGTCTCTGATGGAACAACTATTTTAGGAGCAGATGATAAGGCTGGATTAGCAGCTATTATAGAAACCATTCGTTCTTTAAAGGAAAATAATGTGGAACATGGAGATGTTCAATTTGTCATTACAGTAGGAGAAGAGTCAGGATTAGTCGGTGCAAAAGCGCTTGATTCTAGTCTGATTCATGCAAAATATGGCTATGCCATTGATAGTAATGGTCAAGTTGGTGATATTATTGTAGCCGCACCAACACAAGCAAAAGTATTTGCTGTCATTAGAGGCAAGACAGCACATGCAGGTGTTGCACCTGAAAAAGGAGTTTCTGCCATTACCTTAGCTTCTAAAGCAGTTGCTAAGATGCCACTTGGTAGAATTGATGAAGATACAACCGCAAATATCGGTCGATTTGAAGGTGGGAAACAGACAAATATTGTTTGTGATTATGTAGAGATATTTGCTGAAGCAAGATCACTCGTACCAGAAAAAATGGAAAAACAAGTAGCGAAAATGAAAGAAGCTTTTGAATCAACTGCAAAAGAATATGGTGGTGAGGCAGAAGTTGATGTGAAAGTAATGTATCCTGGCTTTAAGCAAGAAGCTGGTGATGAAGTTGTTGAAGTGGCTAGAGAAGCTGCTAAAACAATTGGGCGTGAAAGTAAATTATTAAAAAGTGGTGGAGGTAGTGATGCAAATGTCATTAGTGGATTTGGCATCCCCACTGTCAATCTAGCGGTTGGATATGAAGAAATTCACACAACAAATGAACGCATACCTGTTGATGAGTTAGTAAAAGTGACAGAATTAGTACAAGCGATTATTATAGAAGTAGCAAATAAATAATATGTATAAAATCCTAGCAAATCGTTGTTAGGATTTTTTGCATTTGTTATGTGGTATAATAGAAACAATTGTTCTTGTTTGTATTATTTACAAAAAGGGTGTTTCACATGTTACAGTTCAAACCACAAAAAGGGAGAATTATTTTTCACATCGATATGAACTGTTTTTACGCATCAGTGGAAATGGCCTACGATAAAAAGTTAAAAGGAAAAGCCTTGGCGATTGCTGGTAATCCAGAAGAAAGAAAGGGAATCATCGTAACGAGTAGTTATGAAGCAAGAGCAAAAGGTGTTAAAACAACAATGCCTTTATGGCAAGCAAGAAAATTATGCCCAAATTTAATGGTGAAAAGACCTAATTTTGAACGATACCGTAAAGCCTCCCGAAAAATATTTCAGCTGTTATCTGAAATCACGCCATTGGTGGAACCGGTTTCTATTGATGAGGGATATTTAGATGTCACAGAAGTTGACTATCCAAGAGGCTCTATTCAGTTAGCAAAAGATTTGCAACAGGCTATTAAAAATAGATTAGATCTACCTTGTAGTATCGGGATTGCACCAAACAAATTCCTTGCAAAGACAGCTTCTGATATGAAAAAACCAATGGGAATCACTGTATTACGTAAACGCGAATTAAACGAAAAGCTTTGGCCACTTCCAATTGAGAAAATGCATGGGGTAGGGCAGAAAACAGCAGAAAAATTACATTCTATCCAAATTAAAACAATTGGTGATTTAGCCAAGAAGGATGTCTATATATTAAAACAATTATTAGGTATAAATGGAGAGCGTTTGAACAATCGAGCAAATGGGATTGATCCGAGGATAGTTGACCCTAAGGCTGTTCATGAGTTTAAAAGTATTGGTAGTTCACAAACACTTCCAAGGGATACAACAGATGAGCAAGTCATTGTCCAACTAATGAAACAGCTTTCTCTTCAGGTAGAACGTAGAATAAAAAGAAAACAATCATCAGGAAGAACGGTTCAATTAATGATACGTTTCCAGGATAGAAATACAATTACAAGAAGTAAAACATTACCATCTTATATTGATAATGAAGAAGATATTATGTCCGTAGCATATGAATTATTTAAAACACACTGGGATGGAAAGCCTATTCGTCTAATTGGAATTACTTTACAGGACATAGAGGAGAAGAAAAATATTGTCCATCAGCTCGATTTATTCACGTATGAAAAAGAAGAAGGAAAAGAAAAACTTCAAACTGCTATCCAAGAATTAACATCTAAATATGGAGAAAATCCTTTTAAACAACTTGACGAACAACCAAAGGATGAGCAACCAAGAACCAGCTTTCAAAAAGACTTTCTAGATGATTATTTAAAATAATTATTACACTGTGTAGTTTATTGGATTCTATTCAAAAATTATTCAAATCAATTATAAACAAAACGAAGATTAAGAAGGAATCAAAGCCTTTCTCAATCTTCGTTTTCCTTTGGATTGAATCAACTATTCTATCGTGGTTTCAAAAAAGTCCTCTGCTAAGATTGTATTATGAAAGATATCTTTCGCTTCTTCTAACAAGATAGGGTAGTCTATTGACTGATAGCGTGAAGAAATATGGGTTAAGATAAGTTTTCTTACAGCACTATTTTTCGCTAACAATGCAGCCTGTTCTGTAGTGGAATGATAGTATTTCTCTGCAAGTTCCTTATTTTCCTTATTAAATGTTGCTTCATGAACAAGTACATCGGATCCCTGGACAAATTTTTGGTTTTTTTCTGTTGATTTTGTATCGCCAAGAATGGATATAATTCTTCCATGTTTTGTAGGTCCAAGGAAATCTTTTCGGAAAATAACTTCCCCATTTGGTAGTGTATATGTTTCATTTTCTTTTATTTGTTTATAAATAGGTCCTGGTGGTATCCCCATTTTTATTAGTTTGTCAACTTGTAGTTTTCCTGGTCTATCTTTTTCAACAATACGAAAACCGAAGCTAGGAATTCCATGATTGAGTTTTTTACAATACATTTCAAAATTTTCACTTTCTGCTATTTTTCCTTCCTTTAATTCTTCAATTATAAGGGGATAAGTGAGGTGCGTTGCACTTAACTCTAAACTGGTTTCAATGTATTCTTTAATTCCTGTTGGTCCATAAATGGTTAATGGTTGATTTCCCCCTTGAAAAGACCGGCTACTTAAAAAACCTGGTAAACCAAAAATATGATCTCCATGCAAATGTGTAACAAATATTTTATTTATTTTTCGTGGTTTGATAGAGGTGTAAAGAATTTGATGTTGGGTTGCTTCCCCACAATCAAATAACCAAACACTATTTGCTTCTTGTAATAAAGAAAGAGCAATGCTTGATACATTTCGTTCTTTCGAAGGCATACCAGCACCTGTACCTAGAAAAGTTAATTTCATATACTATCACTCCTACATTCCATACCTTATTCTTTTATTATTTGATTATATATGTTTTGTATGTTTATTGCTTTGTCAGGAACATCTGTTATTATACCATCACATTTATAATGAAGACATTTGAGTAGATGTCTTTTTTTATTAACTGTGTAGACACGTAAAGGAATTTCCGCCTTTTTTGATTGATGGACCATGTTTTTACGTAATAGGCGATAATGAATATGTAGTGCATCTGCCCCTATCTCTTTGCTGTATGGGATTAAATCTTTTTGGCGTTTGGATGTGATGAATGCTTTGTGTACCCTTTGAGGTGTCTTCGTAAGGCGTTGAATACTTTTTGGATTAAAACTAGATAAAATAGTACGATCAATTAATTGATAATGCTCTAGCATTTCTAAAACGATTTCCTCTAAATTTTTATAATCTATTTTACTATTTTTTAACTCTAGATTTAAGGAGATTGATTTCGATTGAACCCATGCTAAAAAATGTTCTAACGAAACGATGCTAGTTCCTCTATATTTTTTAGAAAAATGAGTACCAACATCAAGCGCAATGATTTCATCATATGTAAAATCTTTAATATAACCTTTATGACTGGTTACTCGGTTTATTTTGATGTCATGAAATAAAATGGGAACACGATCTTTTGTCAATTGAACATCGGTTTCAATGATATCTGCGCCTAACTCATATGCCATTTGAAATGCTGGCATTGTATTTTCAGGTGCATATTTACTTGCCCCTCGATGAGCAATTATTTTAACAGGCATCTTTGCATCCACCTCTCTATTTGATTGTGTTTTATTTTCGTTAAGATGTCAATTCCTTTTTCATTTCCCTTGGCAAAAAATACAACTTGAAAACAGGAACATATATTCGTATAATTTATAATATGCTATAGAAAATAAAAATATTTTCGATACAGTATTATTGCTTCGAATTGATTCATTAATTTTTCCAATAACAATAACCTTTAAGAAAAGAGTTTAAAACAGAAAGGGGTAATTTCTGTTGAATTCAAATATTGATTATTATGCACTTCCTAGACGAAATATTTTATGTATAGATATGAAAAGCTTTTATGCAAGTTGTGCTGCCTTAATTAATGGACTTGATCCACTAACTACTTATTTAGCAGTTGTGGCTGATGTAAATAGAAAGGGAAGTGTTGTATTAGCTGCCACCCCTGCATTAAAGCGGGATTTTGGTATACGTACAGGAAATCGTTTATTTGAAGTTCCGCATGATGATAGAATTATACTTGTATCCGCCCAAATGAGTTTATATTTACAAGTATCTATGGAAATTACACGCTTATTTAATAAATATGTTCCAGAAGAGTCTATTCATACGTATAGTGTGGATGAAAGTTTTTTAAATGTTGACGGAACAGAGCATATTTTCGGTGATGCCGAAACAATTGCACATTTAATTATAGAAGAGTTAAAGGATACATTTGGTTTGACAGCGGCCATCGGGATTGGCCCGAACATGCTTATGGCGAAATTATGTCTTGATTTAGAGGCGAAGAAAAAAGGAGTAGCCCGGTGGACATATGCAGATGTTTCAAAGAAATTATGGCCTGTCTCTCCTTTATCTAAAATGTGGGGGATTGGTCTGCCACTAGAGAAAAGATTAAATCGAATGGGAATTTCTACAGTTGGGCAATTAGCTAATTATTCCTTAAAACAATTAGAAAAAGTATTTGGTGTGATGGGAAATCAATTATTTTATCATGCCAATGGAGTGGACTTATCGGAATTAGGTGCTCCTATATTAGAAGGACAAATAAGTTATGGAAAAAGTCAAGTTTTATTACGAGATTATCAACATACAGAAGATATTGCCTATGTTATTTTAGAAATGTGTGAGGAAGTGACTAGAAGGGCACGTAATAATAAAAAAGTAGGTAGGACTATTTCTCTTGGAATTGGATATAGCAAAGAAGAAGGTGGTGGAGGCTTTCATCGCTCATTTACACTGCAAACACCTACTAATATTACAATGGAAGTATACCATACATGTATGTACTTATTTAAAAAGTTTTACAACCAACAAACTGTACGAAAAATATCTATTACTTTAGGAAATATGACAGATGATGAAGGAATCCAACTTCAGTTATTTACAAAGTCAAGAGTTCATGAACGAAAGCTTGGTTATGTGATGGATCATGTACGTGAGCAGCATGGACAAGATGCATTACTACGAGCAGTATCATTTACAGATTCAGGAACAGCTCGTAGGCGTGGGAAACTTATTGGAGGACATTATGCAAAATAAAGTGGAACTTCAATTAGTGTGAGAATTTTTCCCCACTACCTTTGAAATCTTGAAGTAAGGATCTTACAGTTAGCTAAGTGATGTTTAACAGGACTAATCTTGAAATTAGTCCTGTTAAATTCATCGATGACTCGCATAGCTGATTGGTTTTGTAAGTTCTTGTATTTTTCTATATATTGTACCATTCATTGGAGTATTTAAATGAATATGGATATTCTCCTTTATTTGCTCTAGAGAACTTGCGCCAAATACAGCACTACTTACAACCGAGCTTTTTAGAATATATTTTAAAGCAAGTTCATTCATAAATTGTCCTTCTTCTAAATAGCTAGATAGCTCTTTAAAAATTGTTTGTAGTTCTGTCACTGTATAGTCAAGATAACCATCAGCACCTTTTTCTTGGATAATATGATTTCCGTTTGATGAGAGCATTCCTTTTGCTAAAGGGCCACGTGCAAGTACACTAATCCCATTTGATTCAAGTAAAGAAAGTATCTCTTCTTCAGGTCGTCTATCCAATAAGTTGTATTGCATCATAACAGCATCAATATTGGAGTGTTTTACATACTCACGAATAACATTTGGACGAATAGAAGATATTCCATAAGCTCGAATTAATCCCTCTTTTTTCAATTGTTCAAAGGCATCAATCGTTTCTTCAATTGGATCATCAATAGTTCCGCCATGCAACATATAAAAATCGATATAGTCTGTTTGCAAACGGCGAAGGCTTTCCTTTACAGCCGTTTTTATATATTTCTTAGAAGGATCCCAAAACCAGTCTCGTTTTTCAGAATCAAAATGGTTTCCAACCTTGGTTGTTAAAATAATCTGATCACGTTTCTTTTTAATGACTTCACCAATTATTTCTTCATTTTTACCGAAATCATATAAGTCTGCTGTATCAAGGTGATTAATTCCATTGTCTAAAGCATAATCAATTATTCGTTCTGCATCTTGTTTATTTGTTCCAAGGGACATAGTTCCTAATGTTAATTCAGAAATACATAGATCAGATTTTCCTAATCTTTTTTTCTTCAATACTGTCACATCCTTTAATATCTATTGTAGAAAGACTTCCACCGAATGACAACCATTTTATAATGGACATATGCTACAATATAAGTTGAGAACTGATGTAAAGGGTGAGATATTGTGCAAAGTTTTTTTGAAAAAACAACGAAAACAAAACCAATTTTTAAAGGTAAAGTTGTTCAATTACAGGTAGATGATGTAGAGCTACCAAATGGAGAAATGGCAAAACGTGAGATCATTAGACATCCAGGTGCAGTCGCTGTTATTCCAGTAACAAAAGAAGGAAAAATTGTTTTCGTGAAACAATATCGAAAACCACTTGAGAAAGTATTGATTGAAATTCCAGCAGGTAAATTAGAATCTGGAGAAGCACCTGAAAAAACAGCAGTAAGGGAATTAGAAGAAGAAACTGGGTTTACAACAAACGATTTGACATTTGTAACTTCTTTCTATACATCACCAGGTTTCGCTGATGAACTGATGTATATTTATTTAACGACGGAATTAGAAGCATTGGAACAACCTCCAGCAGGTGATGAAGATGAATTCATTGAGTTAATAGAATTAACATTAGAAGAAGCAAAACAATATGTAAAAGAAAACAAAATACATGATGCAAAGACAAATTTTGCCATATTGTATCTGGAAATGTTGGAGTGTGTAAAGTGATATGAATGCATACTTTGCTGACCTGCATATACATATAGGTCGGGATATGTACGGTCATCCTGTAAAAATAACAGGATCAAAAAAGCTTACATTAACAAATATATTAAAAGAGTCTAGCCGTAATAAAGGAATTCATATTATTGGCGTAATTGATACCCATGCACCAAATGTACAACTCGAAATAAAGAAATTGATGGATCAAGGCTTAGCAAAAGAGCTTGCTGATGGGGGAATTCGATTCGAGGATGTAACCCTTATTTTGGGAAGTGAAATAGAAGTTTATGATGAGTTTTGTCAAGGACCAATCCATGTTCTCTGTTTCTTTCCATATTTAAAGGAAATGGAAGCATTCTCTAAGTGGCTATCCACTAAAATGAAAAATATTACCTTAAGCTCACAAAGGTATTACGGGACAGCAAAAGAACTGCAATACAAAGTAAAGGAGCTTTCAGGAATCTTTATACCTGCCCATGTTTTCACTCCTTTTAAAAGCATGTATGGTAAAGGAGTGAAGCAATCATTAGCAGAGGTTCTTGATCCTGATTTAATAGATGGTATTGAATTAGGACTTAGTTCAGATACATGGATGGCTGATAAAATCGAGGAACTTCATAACTATACTTTCTTATCGAATTCTGATGCTCATTCTTTAGGTAAAATTGCACGTGAATATCAACAAATTTATGTGAAGGATCCTTCTTTCAAAGAGTTGGTATGGGCACTTCACAATATCAATGACAGGAAGTGGTTAAAAAACTTCGGCATGAATCCAAAGCTTGGTAAATATTATTCCACTGTATGTCAAGAATGTTTTCAATTACATCCGCCAACTGCAAAACAATGCAAACATTGTGGTTCGAATAAAATAATTAAAGGTGTATTTGACCGTATTCAAGAAGTTGGTCAAACAGATATAGAACATCCTAAACGCCCACCATATTTGTATCAAGTGCCTTTAGAATATCTGCCATCACTAGGGCCAAAAACATATCAAAAATTACTGCTAGCATTTGGAACGGAAATGAATGTAATCCATCACGCTTCTTACGAGGAATTACTAGAAGTTGTTCCAGAGAGGCTCACCAAGATGATCATGAGCATGCGAGAAGGGAAATTAGCTATTGAAGCTGGTGGAGGCGGAAAATATGGCCGTGTTTCAGAAGGAAAAACAAAATAAGTAAAAACTCTTAAAAAACAAAAATATAGATTGAAAAGACATGTTCACTAGATATCCTTCATAGATTTAATATAGAACTGAAAATGAATGGAGGATATCTATGTATGAACAAAAAACGATTGCCATTGCCCACATAAAAGAACATGCAACAACCTATGTTTTTATGATTATTTTATTTCTAACTGGAATCACGTTTGGTGCATTTATTGTAAATAGTATGCATTTCGTTCAAAAACAAGATTTATTTTTTTATTTAGAAAGATTTTTTGGTGAATTTGTAACAGAAAATTCAATTAATCGTTTGGAAATATTAAAAGGAAGTTTTCTATACCATGTAAAATATTTATTGCTCATCTTTATTTTAGGACTATCAGTTATTGGTCTACCAATTGTATGGATATTATTATTTCTAAAAGGATTAGTTGTTGGCTTTACGGTAGGATTTCTTGTGAATCAGCTCGGAATAAAAGGTTTTTTAATTGCTTCGTTATCTATTGCTCCACAAAACTTATTTATCATACCAGTTTATTTAATAGCTGGTAGTTTATCAATGATTTTCTCGATATCATTAATAAATAAGTTGTTTTCTCGGAAAATATCACAACAAGTTTTTCGACCATTTGGCCAATATATGGTTATTTTTGGTATTCTTTTGATCATTTCGTTTTTTGCAGCTAGTGTTGAGGCGTTTGTTTCTAATGGGGCAATGCAATCTTTTATTAAGGCATATTACTCACCATCAAAATAAAAAGCATATTTTCATTTTGAAATTACGGCGTTTTCTTATATAATAATAATACTAATTATATTTTGACAGTCATTTTTTGTGTGCATATAATAAAGATGGGATATGAGGGAGGGAATCTGTCATGGAACATCGTCTTGACCGAATTAAAAAACAACTCCATGCACAAAGTTATAAATTAACTCCGCAAAGAGAAGCAACTGTAAAGGTTTTATTAGAACGAGAAGAGGACCATTTAAGTGCAGAAGACATTTATTTATTAGTAAAAGATAAAGCACCAGAAATTGGATTAGCAACGGTATATCGTACATTGGAATTATTACTCGAATTACAAATTGTTGAAAAAATTAATTTTGGTGATGGAGTTTCTAGATATGATCTTCGTCAGGAAGGGTTTGAACATTTTCACCATCATCTTGTATGTGTTGAATGTGGTTCCATTGAGGAAATTTTCGATAATTTATTAGAAGATGTTGAAAAAAGAGTTGAAAAAGAATGGGGATTTCAAGTACAAGACCATCGTTTAACTTTTCACGGTGTTTGTAAACAATGTAAAAAAGAAAAAGCAGCAATGAAAACAACAACATAAAAAGATAGTTAGCCTTTTTTCACAAGGAAGAAAGGCTTGTTTATGTTATTTTAGTGAATAAATAGAAAAATTTAATAGAAAACTGTATAAAACCATTCATTTTTGGCATATCTTTTAATAAGTGAGTAAAAAGAGAGGTAATGCTAGATGAAAAGGATGGTTTGGCGTTCGGTAAAATTATTTATTGTGTTCATTGCATGCACTGTTTTGTTTTATTTAGGATTGCGTATTATGCATATTGAATATGAGCAGTTTCAACGATATGATCCACCAGAGGGACCTGCTATAAAAGTTTTTAATAATGAAGGGGAGTATAAAAATCGTTTTCACCCTTTTTTAAGATTTGGAGAGTAATATATGCTAAAATATGCTACAAAGGATTTTTATCATTATTTACAAATAGAAAGAGGCCTTTCTGATAACACAATAACAGCATACCGTCGAGATATAGATAAATATTGTATTTTTATAATGAAAGAGATTAAAAAAAAGGATTGGAAATTCGTAACAAGATTAGATATTGTTTCCTTCTTACGTCAGCTAAAAGAAGAAGGAAAATCATCCGCAACAATTAGAAGAACAACTTCTTCCTTACGCATGTTCCATCGATTTTTATATAGAGAAGAAATTGTAGACATTGATGTAAGTCAACATATTGAAATCCCCAAAAAAGAACGAAAACTACCAAATATTCTCTCAACAGAAGAGGTTGAAGCTTTATTAAATATAAAACAGGACACGCCACTACATATTCGAAATAAGGCAATGCTTGAGCTTCTTTATGCTACAGGTTTACGTGTAACAGAGCTGATTGAATTAAAAGTAGGAGATTTTCATTTGACAATGGGTTTTGTCCATTGTTTCGGAAAAGGTTCAAAAGAACGAATTATCCCGGTTGGAGATTTAGCTTTACAGGCAGTGAGTGATTATTTACAACATGCACGACCTATGTTAAAAAAAGGTGATGAAAATACATTGTTTTTAAATCATCATGGTCGTCCTTTAACAAGGCAAGGGTTTTGGAAAATCATTAAGAAACTTGCAAAACAAGCACATATCAATAAAAAGATATCTCCACATATGTTACGCCATTCATTTGCTACTCATTTATTAGAAAACGGTGCAGATTTACGTGCCGTTCAGGAAATGCTTGGTCATGAAGACATTTCAACAACACAAATTTATACACATGTAACAAAAGCTCGTATGAAAGATGTTTATAAAAAATATCATCCAAGAGCATAATATAGTTGTCTGACATCATACAACCAATATGGAGGAGGTATTACAATGGAGAAGTTTAAACGAATTTTTTTAATTGTATTAGATTCGGTCGGTTTTGGGGAAGCACCAGACGCGGAACAGTATGGTGATAAAGGTGCAGATACGATTGGCCATATTGCAGAACATATGGATGGACTTCAAATGCCGAATATGGAAGAATTAGGATTTGGTAATATTCGACCAGTTAAAGGAATTTCTGAAGTGAAACCCGCTTTAGCGCATTACACCAAAATGCAAGAAGCTTCTGTAGGAAAAGATACTATGACAGGACATTGGGAAATAATGGGACTACATATTGATAAGCCATTTCAAACATTTCCAAATGGTTTTCCGGACGAGCTTATAAAAAAACTAGAAGAAAAGTCTGGCAGAAAGGTAATTGGGAATAAAGCAGCTTCTGGAACAGTAATTATTGAGGAATTAGGAGAAGAGCATTTGAAAACAGGTGCAATTATTGTCTACACTTCTGCAGATTCTGTCTTACAAATTGCAGCACATGAAGAGGTTGTACCATTAGAAGAATTATATAAAATTTGTGAAATTGCTAGAGAGCTAACTTTAGATGAAAAGTATATGGTGGGGCGTGTCATTGCCCGCCCATTTATCGGTACATTAGGGAATTTCGAAAGAACCGCAAATCGACATGATTATGCTTTGAAACCATTTGGTCATACGGTAATGAATGAATTAAAGGATCAAGAATATGATGTCATTGCACTTGGGAAGATCTCTGATATATATGATGGCGAAGGGATAACCGAAGCAATACGAACATCTAGTAATGATGATGGCATGACAAAACTAGTTGAATCAATGGATAAAGATTTTACTGGATTAAATTTTATTAATCTTGTCGATTTTGATGCGAAATATGGTCACCGCCGTAATCCAAAAGGATATGGGGAGGCATTGGAAGCATATGATAAGCGACTTCCAGAAGTGCTTGAAAAATTAACAGATGATGATTTATTAATAATTACAGCAGATCACGGTAATGACCCAATACATCACGGAACAGATCATACGCGTGAATATGTGCCACTGATTATTTATCATCGTCATATAAAAGAAGGAAAAGAATTACCAACTCGAAAAACATTTGCTGATATTGGAGCAACGGTAGCTGATAATTTCGAAATTAATTTACCAAAGCACGGAACAAGTTTTTTAAAAGATATTAATAAATGAGGGAAAGCGGATGGATAAACATAAGATAAATGAAGCAACTGCATTTATTAAAAAGCAGTTTCACATAACACCTTCCATTGGATTAATTCTAGGTTCAGGCCTAGGAGTTTTGGCAGGGGAAATTGAAAATCCAATAAATATTGATTATAAGGATATTCCCCATTTTCCAGAATCAACTGTTTCTGGACATAAGGGACGTCTTGTCATCGGAACTTTGCAAGGTAAGTCAGTTATTGCAATGCAAGGGCGCTTTCATTTTTATGAAGGATATACAATGAAACAAGTAACGTTTCCTGTTCGCGTGATGAAAGCCTTAGGTGTTCATTCTTTAATTGTAACTAATGCAGCCGGTGGCATTCGGGAAGATTTTAAACCAGGGGACTTAATGCTTATAACAGATCATATCAATAATATGGGGACGAACCCATTAATTGGGCCAAATGACACGGAAATGGGGGCGCGTTTTCCAGACATGTCAGAACCATATGACAGGGAATATATTGATTTAGCAACAACATGTGCAAAAGAGCTTGATTTGAATATCCGTAAAGGAATTTATGTTGCAAATACAGGTCCAATGTATGAGACGAGTGCAGAGGTGAAAATGCTTCGAATGCTAGGTGCAGATGCAGTCGGTATGTCTACCGTACCTGAGGTTGTTGTTGCTAATCATGCACAAATACGTGTGCTAGGAATTTCTTGTATTTCAAATATGGCTGCTGGGATTTTACCTCAACCATTGACACATGATGAAGTAATTGAAACGACGAATAAAGTAAAAAAGCATTTCTTACAGTTTGTTCAACATGTGCTTAAAAAATTACCATAAAAAGGTGATCATAATGCGAATGTACAATATTATTGAGAAAAAACGAGATGGAAAAGTACTAACGGAAGAAGAGGTTCGCTTTTTCATTGAAGAATATACAAATAATCGTGTTCCCGATTATCAAGTCAGTGCTTTACTAATGGCAATATATTTACAACAAATGAATGACTCAGAATGTGTGCATTTGACAAATGCAATGGTAGATTCGGGAGATATCATTGATTTATCACAGATTGATGGTGTCAAAGTAGATAAGCATTCCACCGGTGGAGTTGGAGATACCACAACACTAGTTCTAGCCCCCTTGGTTGCATCCTTAGGTATACCAGTAGCTAAAATGAGTGGACGAGGTCTGGGACATACAGGTGGAACATTAGATAAATTGGAATCTATTCCAGGTTTTCATATCGAACTAACAAATGATGACTTCATTCGAACCGTCAATCAGAATAAAGTTGCTGTCATTGGGCAAACAGGAAATTTAACCCCTGCAGATAAAAAATTGTACAGTTTAAGAGATGTTACAGCAACTGTTAATTCCATTCCTTTAATAGCAAGTTCGATAATGAGTAAAAAAATTGCTTCTGGTGCAGATGCGATTGTACTAGATGTTAAGATTGGTTCTGGGGCATTTATGAAAGAAATGAATGACGCGGTACAACTTGCTAAAACAATGGTAGCAATCGGAAAAAAGACAGGAAGAAATACAATGGCCGTGATTTCGGATATGAATCAGCCATTAGGATGTGCCATTGGTAATGCGCTTGAAGTCAAAGAGGCCATTGATACATTGCAAGGAAAGGGACCAAAGGATTTAACAGAACTTTGTCTTACACTAGGTAGTCAGATGGTTGTTGTAGCTGGTAAGGCAAAAACAGTTGAAGAAGCTAGAACAAGATTAGAAGAGAATATAGCGAATGGAAAAGCATTCCAGACATTTCAAACATTTATAGCTGCACAAGGTGGAGATATAAATGCCATAGATAATCCTGAAAAATTACCACAAGCATCTTACCAAATTGAATTACTTGCAAAATCCTCAGGAACTGTTGTTCAAATGGATGCTAATGCAATTGGAACGGCTGCAATGCATTTAGGAGCTGGAAGAGTAACGAAAGAAACGGAAATAGATTTGTCTGTAGGACTCATTCTCCATAAAAAAATTGGTGATCAAGTTAAAGAAGGGGAAACACTATTAAAGATTCATTCTAATGATAGGCAAGTAGATTATGTCAAAGATATTTTGTACAATAGTATCATCATCGAAGATAGTCAAGTGGAACCTCCTCCACTTATTCATCAATTAATCACGATATAAACGCACTTATTTATAAGTGCGTTTTTTTTGTTATAAAAATATTTAAAAATGGGAATCATATATTTTATATTGAATGTTGGAGGTAAAGTTATGAAAAATAAAATAGTTTTATTCTTTTCCCTATGTATTGTTTTCCTTGTTCTATCATTTCAAATCCCTGTTTTTGCTGAAGAGGAAAAAAATGAATTAGAGTTAGCACCTGATGCACAGTCTGCCATTTTAATGGAACGTGATACTGGAAAGATTATGTTTGATAAAAACGCACATAAAAAACTACCACCTGCTAGTATGGTGAAAATCATGACTTTATTATTAATAATGGAACAGATTGATAAAGGCGAACTGAAAAAAGAAGAGATGGTTCGGATTAGTGAAAATGCTGCTTCAATGGGCGGTTCACAAGTATTTCTAGAAAACGGTGAAGAAATGTCTGTTGATGACTTAATTAAAGCCGTTGCTATTGCTTCTGGAAATGATGCAAGTGTTGCTCTTGCAGAAAGAATTGCGGGAAGTGAAGAAGCATTCGTAGCTAAGATGAATCAAAAAGCAGAAGCATTGCAATTAAAAAATACAGTGTTTAAAAATGTAACAGGTTTACCTGTTAAAGGACAATATAGCACTGCTCATGATATGGCGATTATTGCTAAAGAATTACTTAAATACGAAGATATAACAACATACACTTCTATCTATGAGGATTACTTACGAAAAGGAGAAAAAAATGAATTTTGGTTAGTGAATACAAATAAACTTGTACATCATTATCAAGGTGTGGATGGATTAAAGACAGGATACACGAATGAAGCGAAGTACTGTTTAACTGCTACAGCTGAGAAAAATGAGATGCGTGTTATAACTGTTGTGATGGGAGCAGAGACAATTAAAAAAAGAAATAAAATGACATCTAATATGCTAGATTATGCATTCAATCAATATGAAACAAATCAATTATATAAAAAAGGGGAAAAGGTAGAGAAACTACAATTACTGAAGGGAGATAATAAAAATGTCAATATTGTAACATCGCAATCCATTAGTACGCTTTTTAAAAAAGCAGAGCCATTAAAAGATGTTAAAACAGAGATGACAATACAAGATGATTTTCAACTACCATTAAAAAAAGGTGATAAAGTGGGTGTGTTAAAAATAATGAAAGGAGATAAAACACTGTCTGAAACACCATTAGTGGTAGATGCGGATGTCAATAAAGCATCTTTTCTAACACTCTTTAAAAGAACGATACAAAATATGTCGAAAGCACCATGATATATTCGACTTTAAATGAATTTCTTCTTCTTTTGTCTAAAAGAAGGAATTCATTGGATTTATAAAGAAATAGTTTAAGTACATACTTTGAGCAAAGGGGGATTTCAATGAGTTTACAATACAAATTTGATGTGAAACAAGATGTTTTGATTGTAAGGTTAAGTGGGGAATTAGATCATCATGAAGCAGAAAACTTAAGAGAGCACTGGAAGGATATGATATACAATAATCCTATCAAACATGTTGTTTTAAATTTAGAGTCTGTCACGTTTATGGATAGTTCGGGATTAGGTGTTATTTTAGGTAGGTATAAAGAAGTACTGCAATTAGGTGGGGAACTTGTTGTATGTTCTGTCTCATCTTCAATCAAACGTCTGTTTGAAATGTCTGGTTTATTTAAAATCATCCGATTGGAAAAGAGTGAACAATATGCTTTAGTAACATTGGGGGTGGCTTCGTGAAAAACGAGATGTATTTAGAAATTATGAGTATAAGTGAGAATGAATCATTTGCAAGAGTGGCTGTAGGAGCATTTATTTCCCAGTTAGATCCAACAATGGAGGAGTTAACGGAAATAAAAACGGTAGTGTCTGAAGCTGTTACAAATTCTGTTATTCATGGCTATCAAAATGAACCTAGTCATAAAATAGCTATTACATGTATTTTGCATGAGGAAGAAATCGAGTTGATCATTGCGGATAAAGGTATAGGAATAGAAAATATTAACGAAGCAAGACAACCACTATACACATCAAAACCAGAATTAGAGCGATCGGGAATGGGCTTTACGATTATTGAGAATTTCATGGACTCTGTTGAAGTAGTATCATCTAAAGAAAAAGGAACGACCATGCATATGAAAAAGATACTAACATCAAAAAAAAGTAAAGTAGCTTATAAATAGGAATGGGGCCTATGAAAGTTAATGTTAAAAAAGACTATAAAAAAAGTAAAGACCTATTAACCGATAGCCAAATAAAAGAACACCTACTTAAGAGCCAACAAGGTGATAAAGCTAGTAGAGATTTACTTGTAGAGAAAAATGTTCGCTTAGTTTGGTCTGTTGTACAGCGATTTATGAATAGAGGTTATGATCCCGAAGATCTCTTTCAGATAGGTTGTATAGGATTAATTAAGTCCATTGATAAATTTGATTTATCGTATGATGTTCGTTTTTCAACGTACGCTGTACCTATGATCATAGGGGAAATTCAACGGTTTCTTCGTGACGATGGAAGTGTGAAAGTAAGTCGGTCATTAAAGGAAGCCGGTAACAAAATACGAAAGAAAAAGGATGAATTAACAAAAAAGTATGGAAGGTCGCCTACCATTAATGAAATCGCTGATAACCTTGGACTATCAAGAGAAGAAATTGTACATGCAGAGGAAGCTGCTAAAACACCACAATCCATTCATGAAACTGTCTTCGAAAATGATGGAGACCCAATCACATTACTCGATCAATTAGCAGATGACCAGAAAAGCTGGTTTGAGAAACTTACATTAGAAGAAGCAATTCGTGGATTGAATAAGCGTGAGCGACTTATTTTATATTTAAGGTATTATAAAGATCAAACACAGTCAGAGGTAGCAAAACGATTGGAAATATCTCAAGTACAAGTTTCAAGATTAGAGAAGAAGATTCTGCAGGAAATGAAAAATAGAATAAATCATTAAAAACCACCTATTAGTGTGGGACCTGACCCCCAAAGTTAGAGTTAAAAAACTAACTTTTGGGGGTCGCCACCGTGGTGCTAGTAGTGGTGAATAGATTTTTTAAAAAAGGCATAGTCTAAATGCTTTAGGCTATGCCTTTTGTCTGGCTTTCTCACTCCGTTGATTTCCACTTCAGGTGGACGCTTTCCGCGGGCATGGCCTCAACTCTTATTGTTCCACTGTCGTGGAACAATAAGGATTTTCGGACTCATGCTATTCCCGCTGGAGTCGCCACCTTACGTTCCAATCAACTGGTCTGCATCTTTACATTTGGTTCAATTTCAATTGCTCTGATACAGTTGTAGTAGATTTGAATGCGTTGTTCTTGTTTACCGTTTACTTTTTCAGTTTGATAAATAATAATTTTATTGACAAACTCTCGTGTTAATTCAGCTCTGCCTCATAACCTGCAGACATTTTACGGAAGCGGTCATCGGAAATTTTACCGAATACATTATCTTCATACAATTTTTTGATAATCGTATCAAGTGATTTCATTCTTTCTTTTACTTTTGATTTTAGTAATTTAAAATGAATTTCCTCATCTGGTGCAGTTATTTTTTCGGAAACAATTGAAAACTTAGAAGAAGGAAATATTGAACTAGAATATATTGACTTAGATTTAACATCTTAATAATTTTAAAACCGAGTAACGAACACATCTTGTTCGTTACTCGGTTTTCACATCCGCTCAAAGCCTGTCATTCCACTTAGTTTTATTCATCACTGTCAGCAATCCTTATTTCGGTGTTTTTTTTAATAAAATTTAATTTTTATCAAATAATATATGATACAGATGGAATGGAAAGTGGAAAGGAAGTTTAATCCCTTGTCAACTATTGTATATTTGCGAATGAAAGATAAAATCCAATTAAAACAAAATCAACGGGTTGCATTAAAGGATATTGCCTATATTTCAACCGATGCTTCTATAAAAGAAGATTTACAAAATATGTTTATTTATCAAATTACAGAAGAAGACAAGAATATTGTTGTTCTGGATTGTTTTATTATTATCGATTTTCTCCGCAAGTATTATCCACAAATTCAATTTGAAGTTTTTGGAGCTGAACAAACCATTATTAATGTTAAAGAAAAACAAAAAAAGCCTTCCATCTTTTTGATTGTATTGGTGTGGTTTCTTCTATTTATCGGGACTGCAATGACAATTATGAATTTTCACTATGATGTGAGCATGCAAGAAGTGCAGCAAAAATTACATTATTTATTAACAGGTGAAAAGGTAGAATTTCCTCTTTGGATTCAAATACCTTATTCCCTTGGCTTAGGAGTAGGAATGCTTCTGTTTTTCAATCATTGGTTTAAAAAGCGTATTAATGAGGAACCAAGCCCAATTGAAGTGGAACTTTTTAACTATCAAGAAGCCCTCAACAATTATATAAAGAAACATGAAAATGTTCTCTATGATCACAAACATCCTGATTAATGTTTTAGAAATCGTCATTGGTTTTTCAAGTGGTATTGCAGTAGGTTGTGGGTTTATTGCATTAATTATGATGTTACAGATTATTCCAAGATTAATTCAACTTACAAACTCAAGTAAGTTTTTAAATCTATATACGAGTGCCATTTTATTTGGGGCAATATTTGGATCATACATATCCTTTGTTCTAGTGACATGGAACTATCCATTGGTTGTATTGATTCTTTGGGGAGCTTTTCATGGTATTTTCAATGGTATGTTAGTTGCGGCATTAGCTGAGGTGTTAAATGTGTTTCCAATCCTTTTTAGAAGAATTGGGATGGAAAGGTACCATGTATTGTTATTAATGGCATTTTTATTTGGGAAAATAGGTGGTTCTCTTTTTCAATGGCTTTTCTTTATAAAATAAAAAGTATTTTATATTTGGAGTGAAGGAAATGACACAAGAATCGGTTCCAAAATCGAATCATGATGTAGAAGAATACATGACAAAAAGAATTGGAATAGGAAAGTCTTTTGATGTTGGCGTTCGTCAATTACTTGTTTTAAAAACCAATGTTCAGCTGTACTATGTTAATGGATTAGTCGATAGCGTTATGATAACTAAAATGATTGAGGAATTAGTGGAAATTAATGACAATGAATGGGCTAATAAAAGAAACATAGCGAAAATAATTGAAAATCGATTACTGAATATCCAAGTGGAAAAAGTAGAAACAATGGATGAAGCAGTTGATCAAGTTCTAACAGGGTTAGTTTCTATTTTTATAGATGGAATAAAATATGCAATCATTGTTGATGTAAGAAGTTATCCTGGAAGAACACCAGAAGAACCAGATACAGAGCGGGTAATTCGCGGTTCTCGGGATGGCTTTACTGAAAACATTATAGAAAACACTGGTTTAACAAGAAGAAGAATTAAGGATGAGCGCCTTCGAAATGAGATGCATACCGTTGGTGAGAGATCCAAAACAGATGTTTGTATTAGCTATTTACAAGACGTCGCAGATAATCATTTTATTGATTTTGTAAAACAAAAAATAAGTGAAATCGAAACAGATGGAATACCGATGGCCGACAAAACATTGGAAGAATTCATTATGGGCGGTAAATGGAGCCCTTTTCCAATGGTGCGTTATACAGAACGGCCTGATGTAGCTTCCAAACATTTAATGGATGGACATGTTTTATTATTTGTCGATACATCACCAACCGTTATTATTTTACCAACCACTTATATTAATTGTTTAGAACATGCGGAGGAATATCGCCAAGCTCCAGCAGTAGGTACATTTATTCGCTGGATTCGTTTAATAGCAATCCTTGGCTCTTTATTCATCCTTCCTTTATGGCTTTTATTTGTAATGGATCCATCGCTTTTGCCACCACAACTCAGCTTTATTGGTCCAAATGAGGAGGGGAATGTCCCCATCTTTATTCAAATCATTTTGGGATTAATTGGTGTGGAATTTCTACGAATGGCTGCTGTTCACACTCCAACACCTCTAGCTACTGCAATGGGTTTAATTGCTGCTGTACTAATTGGTCAAATCGCGATTGATGTAGGACTACTTAGTCCAGAAGTGATTCTTTATCTAGCGCTTAGTACGATTGGATCCTATGTAACCCCAAGCTATGAGGTCAGTATTGGAAATAAAATTACTACATTCTTTTTGGTGATTCTTACAGCTCTCTTTGGTGTCCCGGGTTTTATGATTGGAACATTGATTTTCATCTTATATTTAGTCAACTTAAAAGCATTCAATACGCCTTACTTGTGGCCATTTATTCCATTTGATTTAACGGCAATGTTTCGTTTTATAGTGCGTGTTCCTGTTCCATTAGTAAATAATCGGCCGAGCATTGTTCATCCGAAGAATGTCTATTCACAGCCACTTCAAAAACGAGGAAGAAATAAATAATGAAATCTATTATTTTGTAGGGAGGTACGAAAATCTCTCACTAATTAATTTTCGCAGATTAACTGGCTGTAAGACCTCCACTTCAAGAATTCGAAACCCTAAGAATTATAAGCGGAGGATTAACAGCCATTAAAGGCCCGATTCGTTCAACTAACAATCAGTGGGAGATGAAGAAAAACTCCCACTGATTGAAGTTTCACTTTATCGCTAATTTTTAAATTTTGTAACTTTTGTTTTTACCCTTCTTGTGATAAAGTAAACATTAATTATAAAACTATATGGGGGTGCTAAGATGCAATCAGTACATGAAATTTATCAAGTTAATGAAAAGGGTCATTTGGTTATTGGGGAAGTAGATGCCACTACCCTTGTTGAGAAATATGGTACTCCTTTGTATGTATATGATATCAACATTGTAAGAAATAATTGTCGCGAGTTTGTTGATACATTTAAACAAAATAAAGTAAAAGGACGAGTCGCATATGCAAGTAAAGCTTTTTCATCCATTGGGGTTTTACAAGTAATCCAACAAGAAGGTCTATATGTTGATGTTGTTTCAAAGGGAGAACTGTATACGGCGATGAAAGCTGGTTTACCACCAGAGAAAATCCATATGCATGGCAATAATAAGAGTAGAAGTGAATTAGAAATGGCCATACAACATAAAATAGGATGTATTGTCATTGATAATATTTATGAAATCCATTTATTAAGTGAACTATTAGATGAATATAACCAAGAAATGGATGTCTTGCTTCGAGTAACACCTGGTATTAAATCAAAAACACATCGTTATATTATGACAGGTAATGAGGATTCCAAATTTGGCTTTAATCTTCAAAATGGTCAAGCGAAAAAGGCTTTCGAAATATTACAGAACCACCCATCCATTCATTTGAAAGGACTCCATTGCCATATTGGATCACAAATATTTGAAACAGAAACATTTGTATCTGCTGTTCAATTAATATTTGAAGAATTATCTGAATGGCGTACATCTTATGAGTACATTGCCGAAGTTGTCAATTTCGGTGGCGGTTTTGGTATTTCTTATACGAAAGATGATAATCCCTTAGCACGATCGGCATATGTAGAACAGCTTATAGAAGCTGTACAAGAACAAACAAACCGATTAAACATTCCAATACCCGAAATTTGGATTGAACCAGGTCGATCGATTGTTGGTGATGCAGGCGTTACACTGTATACAATTGGTTCAATGAAGGAAATCCCTGGCCTTAGAAAATACATATCTGTGGATGGTGGAATGACAGATAATTTACGTCCTGCACTTTATCAAGCAGAATACGAAGCCGTAATTGCTAATAAAGCCAATTTGCCAAATACCCAAAATGTTTCAGTAGCGGGTAAATGTTGTGAATCCGGAGATATGCTTATTTGGGACTTACCCATACCTCAAGTTGAGGCAGAAGATATATTAGCAGTGTTTACAACCGGTGCTTACGGTTATTCGATGGCCAATCACTATAATCGATTTTCTAAACCAGCTGTTGTTTTTGTTGAGAACGGGCAAGACCAGTTAGTTATCAAAAGAGAAACATACCAAGATGTTGTGAAAAATGATCTTCCGTATTTAAAATAGTTGTTTTCTTTTCATATAAAAAGATACATGTTAAGATAGTTTTTGAAGAGTTTATATTAAATAGGAATAAGGTGATTAAAATGACAAAAGGATATATTCTAATGGAGAATGGTAATAAAATAGAGTTTGAACTTTATCCAAACGAGGCGCCAAAAACGGTAGAAAATTTTAAAAAATTAGCTAATGATAAGTTTTACGATGGTTTAACATTTCACCGTGTTATTCCAGGATTTGTAAGCCAGGGTGGTTGTCCTATCGGTAATGGTACAGGAAGTGCTGGCTATACAATCAAATGTGAAACAGAGGGAAATCCACATAAACATGTTGAAGGTTCATTATCAATGGCCCACGCTGGAAGAGATACGGGAAGTTGTCAGTTCTTTGTTGTTCATGAACCCCAACCACATCTTGATGGTGTACATACTGTATTTGGTCAAGTGACATCTGGAATAGAGCATGCAAAAGCAATGAAAAACGGAGATGTCATGACAACAATTCAGATAACAGAAGAATAAATACTCACAATCACAGTGGATATTTATTTATTAATATACTTAATTTTAATTGTTGCACCTATTAGCACAATCATACATGAAAGTGGTCATATGATTGGATCATTCTTAAGTAAATCTGATCATATGAAACTTTCAATTGGCTATGGGAAAGAAATTATTCATTTTTCTAAAAAGAATATCGAGGTAACAATCCGTCTCTTTTTCTTTTTAAATGGAAATACAAAAAGTGAAAGACATAGACCATATGGCGTGATGGAACATATTTTAATTTCTGTTTGTGGCCCTCTTAACAATATTATATTTGTCTTTTTATTTTATTTCATTTATATGATTCACCCTAATGATTATATTTTATTGTTTATATTTTTCAATGGATGGCTTGCGATTACCAATATTATCCCGTGTAAAATAAAAGATAGGTACTCCGATGGGTACCTAATAGTAAAAATGATAAAAACTAAAATACTTAAAAATGAAATATAAAATCAAAAAATTATTTACACATTGTTTCAGATAAAGGATGAGCTATTTTGAATCAACGTAAAAAAAATATAATCCTTTTTATTACATTGCTTGTGTTAGGTATTATATGGGGGATTGCTTATTGGTTTATTTTTGTTTTATAAAGCATTTACAAATTTATGTAACAAAAACATATTATTACTAAATACTTGTGAATATTTGTAAAACTTTGCTCGATAAAGCATAAATTAATAACAAAAGCAAGTCACTTTATGATGAGGGATACTTATGTTAATTCGTTATAAAAAGAATATAGAAAAAATAGCAATGGGTTTATTGTCTTTTATGCCTACAGTAAAAGATGTAAAAACATTACAACAAATTATTAAAGAATATGACACGAATCCTAATTGGCATCTTCATCTTTGGAAAGCAGAAGACGATATGATTGGTGTGATTGGATTACAAGTTGATGATGATCGATTGGAAGCAGGCATTCAACATGTTGCAGTTAGTCCATCCCACCGTAATCAAGGTATTGGTAAGAAGATGATTGCCGAAATTAATCAACAATATCACAACTATCATATTTGGGCAGAGGCAGAAATTGATGACTTTTATAATAAATGTTGCGATGATGTCGATTAACAGGATAATCATATAACTTTATATAATAAAAAAGTGAACCCAGCCCATATGGAGGGCTGGATTTTTCATTTCTTTATTATTTGGAATGTTTAACTTAAAATATGTGGACCGTATTCAGTGGGAATAGAATCCCACTGAATACAGTCTTAGTTATTGCGTCGCTTTAAAACCAAGCAGCACCTACAATAATTAACAAGATGAATAATACGACGATTAATGCGAAACCGCCACCGTAACCATATCCTCCACTCATGAACAATTCCTCCTTTTTTCATTGTGAAAATGAATGGAAATATTTATCTTACGTTAATACTTTATGTAACATGTTATCATCATGTATGGGCGCTCATAATAAAATTTACTTTTTTAAAATAAGGGGAGCGAAGAAACAGAATGGGCCAAGCATATAAAGTGAAATTAGATATGTTCGAAGGGCCGCTCGATTTACTATTGCATTTGGTAAATCAATATGAGATTGATATTTATGATATTCCGATGGCAGAATTAACAGAGCAGTATTTACAGTATGTTCATACAATGAAACAGCTCGAATTAAACATTGCAAGTGAATATCTTGTCATGGCGGCAACATTATTAACTATTAAAAGCCAAATGCTTTTGCCGAAACAAGAAATTGATCCAGAATACGGAGAATATGAAGAAGACCCGAGAGAAGAATTGATGCTACGCTTAATCGAATATCGAAAATATAAAGAGGCAGCAAAAGTATTTCAAGAAAAAGAAATAAAAGCAAATCAGACCTTTACAAGAGCCCCATTAGCCATAGAAAAAAAAGATGTAAAACCGATAATGACTCGTGGTGAGACATCTATTTATGATATGTTAGATGCATTACGAAATATGTTTCAACGAAAACAATGGAATAAACCATTGGAAACAAAGATTGAACGTCAAGAAATCCCAATTGAACGACGGATGGAGGAAGTATTAGAATTGGTCAACCATTCTAAAAAAGGCATTTTGTTTGATGACCTCTTCCCATATCCCTCACGGTCGCATATTGTTGTCACATTTGTGGCGTTATTACAATTAATGAAAAAGAATAAGGTAGTTTGTAAACAAGAGGAAAACTTTGAAAAGCTTTACCTATACAGAGCTTTCGATAACTAATTTATAATCGCTTATTTGATAAGTATGTTTTTTTATAGGGGATGGTTCAACATGAAGAAAGACGAACATAAAGCAATAGTCGAAGGTCTTTTATTTGCTAGTGGAGATGACGGGATAACAATAAGACAAATCGTAAAAATTTTAGAAATAGATAAATCATCTGTTAAACATATTTTAGACGAATTAAGCAATGATTATATGCAGATGGACAAAGGTATTATGATCATGCAGGCAGATGAGGTTTTTCATTTAACAACGAAGCCTGAACATAGTCATTTTTATAAGAAATTACTTGAAACACCTCAAACAAATCGTATGTCCCAAGCAGCATTAGAAACATTAGCAATCATAGCTTATAAACAACCAATTACAAGAGTGGAGATTGAGGAAATTAGAGGAGTAAGAAGTGATCGCGCTGTACAAACGTTACTTAATCGCTCCTTAATCGAAGAAGTAGGGCGTAAAGATGCTGTAGGTAGACCAATATTATATGCAACAAATAAAGTGTTTTTAACTTATTTTGGTTTAACATCTTTAGAAGAACTTCCGCCATTACCTGAAGACATAGATAAGGATGTAATAGAACAGGAGGCAAGTTTGTTTTTTCAACAAATAGAAAATGAATAAAAATAACCTTAATCATAGATAGTCCTGTCGCAATTCAATTGTGACAGGACTTACTTACTTCTTGTGGCAAATATAATCATAATAAGAAAAGTCCTGCATAAAATGTACAAATCACAATACAAGCAGGGGGCAACCACTTTGCGTATTTGGATATGCTTAATAATTGTTTTATTTAGTTTTTCTTCTAGTGTAAGTGGACAAGGTTCATTAGATGTTTCCGCAAATAATGCTGTGTTAATGGATCATTCCACAGGCAAGGTATTATTTGAAAAAAATGCACATGAAAAGAAGCCGATTGCCAGTATTACGAAAATAATGACCGCTATTATTGCAATAGAATCTGGACAAATGTCAGAACAAACAAAAACAAGTAGACGGGCAATTTATACGGAAGGATCTTCCATTTATTTAGAACAAGGAGAAAAAATGTCCATTGAAGATTTAATATATGGGCTTATGCTGCGGTCAGGAAATGATGCAGCGGTAGCTATAAGTGAACATATTGGCGGCAGTGTAGAAGGATTTGTTCATCTGATGAACGAAAAAGCAGATTGGCTTGGAATGACTAACACAGCTTTTAAAAATCCGCATGGTCTTCATGAGGAGAATCATTATTCTACCGCCTATGATATGGCTATTTTAATGCGTTATGCAATGAATAATAAGGTTTTTAGGGAAATATCTGGAACCAACTTTTATCAGGCAAAAATGCGTTCATATGGTTGGAAAAACAAGAATAAATTATTAACTTCTCTGTATGATTATTGTACAGGTGGTAAAACTGGTTTCACTAAAATATCAGGTAGAACGCTCGTTACAACAGCAGAGAAAGAAAATCAACAATTAATTGCAGTAACATTAAATGCTCCAGATGATTGGAATGATCATATTTCTATGTATGAATTAGGCTTTAAAGAAGATGTGGATGCCGTGAACCAGCTAGAATCCAATCATTCTCTTGTTCGAGATATATTTGCTATGATAGGACGGATTATAAGGGTGAACAAGCCATGGTCAATTTAATTTGGGCTTCCATGGCGATTATCGGTATCGTATATGCTCTCTTTAATGGGACAATGGACCAAGTAAATCAAGCAATCTTTGAAAGTGCGAATCAAGCAGTCACATTGACAATTGGCTTAATCAGTATTTTAATATTTTGGTTAGGTATTATGAAAATAGCAGAAAAGGCAAGCATTCTAAATATGTTAGCAAAATTATTTCGTCCGATTATTTTAAAAATTTTTCCGGATTTACCTAAAGATCATCCAGTAATTGGTTATATATTATCGAATATAACCGCAAACATCTTTGGATTAGGAAATGCTGCCACGCCAATGGGAATTAAAGCGATGGAAGAGATGAAAAAACTAAGTAATTCGGATGAAGCATCACGATCGATGATTACCTTTCTTGCATTAAATACATCAAGTCTAACGCTGATTCCGACAACAGTTATTGCGATACGTATTCAATTTGGTTCACAAGAGCCTACTGAAATTGTTGGTACCACAATCATTGCTACCATTATTTCGACTGTTGCTGCTATTTTAATTGATCGCTATTTTTATTATAAAAGTTTACGGAGGAAATAAAATGGCATTTATATCAATGATTAGCTCCTGGATTATCCCACTGTTTATTTTGATTGTTTTATTAGTTGCAACATGGAAAAAACTCCCAACATATGAATTATTCGTCGAAGGAGGAAAAGAAGGAATTCAGATGGCCCTTTCTTTACTTCCTTTTTTATTAGGAATGATAGTTTCCATTGCAATTTTACGAAGTTCGGGTGCATTGGAAGCTTTTATTCAACTTATTTCCCCTTTATTAAGTTGGTTAGGTATACCACCTGATATTATTCCACTAGCACTTGTTCGACCAATTTCAGGTACTGCTGCTTTAGGTATGACAACAGAATTAATTAATACCTATGGACCAGATTCTTTTATCGGTAGACTTGCTTCAACCATGCAAGGTAGTACGGACACAACACTGTATATCTTAACAATTTATTTCGGTGCAGTTGGTATAAAAAGAATGCGTTATGCACTTAAGGTTGGACTACTAGCAGATTTGATTGGTATAATAGCTTCAGTAATCGTTGTAACGTTTATTTTTAGTTAAAAAATTGTGCAGCGTTAACAAAATGTTAGCGCTGCTCTTATGTTTAAAAAAATATAATGTGGTGATAAGATGACGAATTCAATGATAAGATTACAAAAAATGATTGCCCAAAGTGGTATAACGTCAAGAAGGAAAGCAGAAGAACTTATTCAAGCAGGGAAGGTAAAAGTTAATGGAGAAACTGTAACAACATTGGGGACAAAGGTATCACCGAAAGACAATATTGAAGTAAATGGTGTTAAAATTGAAAAGGAAGAACCTGTTTATTTTATGTTATATAAACCACGTGAAGTAATTTCTAGTGTGGAAGATGAAAAAGGCAGGAAGGTTGTGATTGATTTACTCCCAAACATTGAGGAACGAATCTTTCCAATCGGAAGGCTTGACTATCAATCGTCTGGATTAATTTTATTAACGAATGATGGAGAATTTGCTAATATATTAATGCATCCGAGGCATGGAATAGAAAAGGTCTATATTACAAAAGTAAAGGGTGTTCCAGATAAATCTGCATATACACAAATGAAAAAAGGAGTACGTGATGGGAAAGATACTTTAAAAGCCATTCGTTCTAAGGTTATTTCTGTTGATTCTAAGCAAAATACTTCCATTTTAGAAGTTACGTTAAGAGAAGGAAAAAATCGACATATTCGTCGTATGATGGAGAATTTAGGATATCCGGTTTTAAAAATCAAACGAGAAAAATATGGTTTGCTTACACTTGATGGATTAAAGCCAGGAGAGTTTCGATCACTAACCCCGAAAGAAGTAAAGCAAATGTGGGGCCTTGCTTCTAAAATTGTTAAATAATCGACATAATTTCCACTATGCTTGAGTGGTATAATGGTCTGAGGAGTGATGGAGATGAGTTTGGAGGAACGAAAAGCAAAGAAAAAGAAAAAAATGAGGAAACGTTTTATTTTCCGTTCTGTTATTTTAGTTGTCATGTTGGCTGCCATTACTTATGCTTTGATTGCTAATTACAATAAAGACAAATCAATATACCGTGCTGGGGATAAAGCACCAGATTTTAAATTGGAGCAATTTAATGAAAATAATGAATTGGAAAGTATTCAATTAAGCGATCTAAAAGGTAAAGGTGTCATGCTTAATTTCTGGGCAACTTACTGTAAGCCTTGTGAGGCAGAAATGCCATTTATGGAAAAATTATATCCGGAATATAAAGATAAAGGGATTGAGATAGTCGCTGTTAATCTAGATGTAAATACATTAGTTGTTGACCGATTTATTGATAAATATGATCTAACATTTCCGGTTCTTCCTGACCATAAAGAACAAGTTATGGATTTGTATAATGTAGGCCAACTACCTAGCACATTTTTTATAGATGAAAATGGTGTTATTGTAGACAAGGTTGACGGTGCATTAACACTTGAACGACTAGAAGAACAATTTCAAGAAATTGTACCAAAATAATGTTAAATGTTAGGAGGGGCTAATATGGAAAAAATCAAATGTGAGTGTGGGCATGTTAATCCACTAGGTACAGTTCTTTGTGAAGCCTGTGGTAAACCTATTGAAGGTAATCAGCATATCGACGGTAACGAAAATAAAAAACTTTTGAATATGCGTTATGAAGGATCTGCGCGTAGATCTAAAACATATACAAGTTCATTTATTGATAAAATATGGACTTTCTTTTCATCTGTTAAGGTTGGTGTCTGGTTAATTGTTATTGCTTTAATCGCATCTGCGTTAGGCACGATTTATCCACAAGAACAATACATACCTGCTGAAGCGATATCCAGGGATCCAGCAGTCTTTTATGAAGCTACATATGGAACTACAGGTAAACTTTATTATCAATTAGGTTTTCATGATTTATATGGATCATGGTGGTATATGATTTTACTAGCTCTAATAGGTGTTTCTTTAGTGATATGTAGTTTAGATCGATTTATTCCTTTGTATCGAGCACTAAAAAAACAAAGAGCAAAAAGACATGAAACATTTATAAGAAGACAGCGATATTTCAGTGAAACAGAACAAGTATCAGAAGATGAAATAACAAAAGTAAAGAATAGACTTCGAAAACAGCGATATAAAATTTCGGAAGAAAATGGACATATTCTTGCAGAAAAAGGTAGGTTCTCCCGGTGGGGTCCTTATGTAAATCATATTGGACTTATTATTATTTTAATTGCAGCATTGTTAAGACAAACACCATTATTGTTTTTAGATGAATATGTTTGGGTCAGGGAAGGTCAACAAACCGTTATTCCCGGAACAAAAGGTGAATATTATATTGAGAATAAAGAATTCATTTTAGAAATATATGATGAAAGCGATGGAGAAATTTATAAAGATGCACTGGAAATGCAAGGGGAAGCTGTTGCGAAAAACTACCAGACGAACGCCATTATTTATAAAAAGAAAGAAGAATCTGTTGTTGGGGCTGAACCTGAACTTGAAGTGATTAAAGAAGCTGAAATAAAAATGAATAACCCTTTAAAATTTGATGGGTATACACTATATCAGGCAGGATATCAGTTAGACGAATTTGATACGATGTCCTTTAAAGTACATCAAACCGATGATACAGATAAAGAATCACTTGGCACATTTACGGTTGATTTAACAAAACCAGATCAAACGTATGAATTGGATAATGGTCTTCGTGTACAAATTGATCAATACTACCCAGACTATGAATTGGATAAGGGAGAACCTAGATCAAAAACTAAATTTCCGAGAAACCCTGCATTTGTCTTTTTAATATATCCACCTGAAGAGAACAAACCTGAAGTAAGCTTTGTAGGTATCGGAAGAAATATTGATCCAACAAATGAAAATCAATACAAATTAGGAATTGCTGATTTTTCTATGCGCGATGTTAGTGGGTTAACTGTACGTAAAGATTATACATTACCATTATTTATAATAGGTGCTGCAATCTTCATGATTGGTGTTATTCAAGGAATGTACTGGCAGCATCGTCGTGTATGGATTCATCCAAAGGGAAAAAATGTCCTCCTAGCTGCACATACAAATAAAAATTGGCATGGTCTAAAACAAAATATCGAAAAAGCTATTACTGATACAAAAATTAATCTTGTTGAAGATCAACAAGAGTTAGAAGAAGAAGTTAAGAAAAAAGGAGGAAAATCATGAGTTTATTAGAAATTAGTAGTACGATGCTGTATACAGCATTTATTCTTTATTTGATTGCAACAGGATTTTTTGGGGCAACAATCAAAAGCAAAAAACAAAAAAGGGGTATCTCTGAAAAAATAGGTATTACTTTAACAATTATTGGGTTTATTGCACAGCTTGTATATTTTATTACCAGATGGATGGCAAGTGGGCATGCTCCAGTAAGTAATATGTTTGAATTCGTAACTGCTTTTGGTATGGCAATGGTGTTAGCGTTTATTATTTTGTATTTTATTTATCGGTTAACGGTTTTAGGTTTATTTGCCTTACCGGTAGCTATGATTGTTATTGCTTATGCAAGTATGTTTCCAAGTGATGTTGCGCCGCTTGTACCTTCATTACAAAGTAATTGGCTTGGAATACATGTTACAACAGTAGCATTGTCAATTGGAATTTTATCCATTAGCTTTGTTGCTGGATTGATTTATTTAATTAAATTTGTTGACCAATCAAATAGAAGTAAACGAACAACCTGGCTGGAAATCATACTTTTCACATTGTTTGTGTTTATCGGTTTTAGTGTGATCAGTGTCATCTTTAATTTCATTGACTATGAAGCGAAATTTCAATATATAGATGGGACAAATGAAGTAGAAACTGTCTATGAGATGCCTGCAATTGTTGGACCACATGATGGTACTGCATTGACTGAAGATGCAATGAAACCATGGTTTGAAGCACCAGGATGGATGCTTGGGAAAGATGCGGGTCGGAAATTTAATACATTAATTTGGTCATTTATTACTGGCCTTGTTATCTATCTACTATGTCGCTTAATTGCTAGAAAAAGAATTGGTGCTGCATTACAACCTCTTATGAAGAAGGTTAATCTTGACCTTGTAGATGAAATTTCGTATCGTGCAGTAGCAATCGGATTCCCATTATTTACGCTTGGTGGTTTGATTTTTGCTGCTATTTGGGCTCAAATCGCATGGGATCGCTTCTGGGGTTGGGATCCAAAAGAAGTGTGGGCATTGATAACATGGTTTTTCTATGCTGCATTTCTACACTTACGTTTATCGCGAGGTTGGCATGGAGAAAAATCAGCATGGTTATCCATTGTAGGATTTGCTATTATTATGTTTAACCTTGTTGGTGTGAATTTATTATTAGCTGGGTTGCACTCATATGCGTGAGAATTTAATGGAAAAATGAAACAAGAAAAACATGGCACAAGCAACCCAATTTGCATGTGCCATGTTTTTTTCTTATACATTTTTGTGATATTCATTTATACTATAAATGGTAGACTGAATTTATGAGGGGGATGAACAATGGGGAAAGACAAAAAAATATTAGTTGTAGATGATGAAGAGAGAATCCGCCGTTTATTAAAAATGTATTTAGAGCGAGAAGATTTCATAATTGAAGAAGCTGAAAATGGAACGGAAGCATTAGAACTTGCGTTAAAGAATGATTATGATTTAATTTTATTAGATATAATGATGCCAGAAATGGATGGTATTGATGTTTGTCAGGAACTACGCAAAGAAAAAAATACACCTGTTATTATGTTAACTGCAAAAGGGGAAGAAACAAACCGGGTACAGGGATTTGAAGTAGGGGTTGATGATTATATAGTGAAGCCCTTCAGCCCACGTGAGGTAGTTTTACGCGTGAAGGCAATATTAAGAAGAGCCTCTCAAAGTGGTTATAATCAAGTGGATGCTCAAGCGAGGAATATTCTAGTTTTTCCGCATTTATCGATTGACCATGATGCACATCGTGTGACAGCAAATGGTGAAGAAGTAAATTTAACACCAAAAGAATATGAATTGCTCTGTTTTTTAGCAAAATCACCGGATAAAGTTTATAATCGGGAACAATTATTAAAAGAAGTATGGCAGTATGAATTTTTTGGCGATTTACGAACAGTAGACACACATGTGAAACGATTACGGGAAAAATTGAATTCGGTTTCCAAAGAAGCTGCTAAAATGATTGGGACCGTTTGGGGTGTAGGATATAAATTTGAGGTAGATGATGATTAATGAAATTTTGGCGTAGTGTTGTAGGTAAGCTAGCAGTAACCATTTTATTGCTAGTTTCTTTTGTTTTATTTATTTTAACCATTTTATTACTAGAGTTTTTCGAGAATTTCCATACAGAAGAGGCAGAAAAAGATATGTTACAAACAGCCACAAAAGTATCAGTCATGGCTGAGCAGTATAAAGATAAGGATTTAATTACAGATACAACAGAAAGGGTAAAGGATCCGTCCAGTCGAATTGTAATTTATTTTCCTGATGAAACCGTATGGGTTTCTGGTAGTAATGATGAACATTTAAGCAAAATTAGTGAAGAATGGCTTTTAAACAAGGCAAATAAAAAAGAATTGTTGACAGATAAACAAAAAGTAAAAAAACAGGTGAAATTACCTGATCATGATATGGGAGCATTTTTGGTTGGTACGACGACAAATGATAATGATACCGCGGTTTTTATTTATCAATCGTTAGCTATTATGGATCAGACGAAGCAAGAAACGACAAAAATAATAGTTTTAGCTGCAGGTATAGCGATTATTCTTACAACTATTTTCGCCTTTTTTTTATCAACTCGTATTACATCACCTTTAATCAAAATGAGAGAAGCTGCATTTGATCTAACAAGAGGAGAATTTAATACAAAAGTACCTATACTGACCCATGATGAAATTGGGGAACTAGCAATGGCATTTAATCGCATGGGTAGACAGTTAAAATTTCATATTAATGCTTTGCGTCAAGAAAAAGAACAATTATCAAGCATACTAAGTTCTATGGCGGATGGTGTCGTTACATTGAGTCGTAATGGTGAAATGATTGTTACGAATCCACCAGCAGAAAGGTTTTTTGATGATTGGTTTTTTGAGTATAATTATCCAGAACAAACAAATCATCTTCTATTGCCGGTTGAACTAAATGATGTACTAGAGGAAGTTATCCAAGGTGAAAAAGAAGTTCTAAAAGAAATTAGTTTACAAGGAAGAAGTTGGGTAATGATCATGACTCCTTTATATGATCAATCCTATGTTCGTGGAGCTGTAGCTGTTATTCGAGATATGACAGAAGAAAGACGCCTAGATAAATTAAGAAAAGACTTTATTGCAAATGTTTCCCATGAATTAAGAACACCAATTTCCATGCTTCAAGGATATAGTGAGGCAATTGTTGATGATATTGCAGAAACAAAAGAGGAAAAAAATGAATTAGCACAAATTATTTATGAGGAATCCTTAAGGCTAAGTAGGTTGGTAAACGAATTACTTGATTTAGCACGAATGGAAGCTGGTCATATTCAATTGAAGATAGAGCCAGTCTATATAGATGAATATATTTCTCGTATTTTACGTAAATTTAGAGGGGTATCAGACGATAACCAAATTGACCTTAAAGTGAAAAAAGATATATCTGTTGAAATTGCTTATTTTGATGTTGACCGTATTGAACAAGTTCTTACCAACTTAATTGACAATGCAATAAGGCACACCAGTGAAGGTGGTTTTGTAACTGTCGATGTGATTTATCACGGTAAAACATTAGAAGTTTCTGTGCAAGATACTGGAAGTGGGATACCAGAGGAAGACTTGCCGTTCGTGTTTGAGCGGTTTTATAAAGCAGATAAATCAAGAACACGAAAAGATAATAAAAAAGGAACTGGACTAGGTTTATCAATCGCGAATAATATTATTAAGGCACATCAAGGAACGATTACTGTTAAAAGTAAACTAAATCAAGGAACAACATTTTCCTTTAAAATTCCTTCCAAGAAAATGGAAGAGTAAAATGATTCCCTCCAAGTTAGTCTATACTCTTGGAGGGAATAATAAGTTTCATTTGCTTGGTTCACTTATATTTGGATTACTATGAAATGGTTGCTTGGAAACTTTAATAGACTCACTAGGGCATGCATCATAAGCATCGAGTACATCATCAATAAATGATGTAGGAACGAGCATGTCTCCTGAATTATTATCTAAAATGGATTGTGAAATACCTTCCTCATCATAATCAAATACATCTGGACAGGCAGCCCCACAAACACCACAAGCAATACAGGTTTCCTTATCAACCATTGTATATATACGCATAATTAACGACCCCCAAAATATGTCAAACACCTAATTCCTTTGCTTCGTAAAATCTCTTATTTATATTTTATAGGGAGAAACTTTCAAATTCAATATGATTCACATAAATTCAGGCTTTCAATGAAACAACTATGAATTGTTAATTTTTAAAAAATATACTATTTTTAAGATGGTTTTAGTAGTGTAGCGAAGATTAAGAAAAAAAGGATGAGCACCATGTATTTTGATAGTATTATTTTATACAGTACAAAAAAAATTGGTCAATCTCGGACAAGTTCTGCAATTTATCATTTATTAAATGGAAGAAAATCTATTCAAACATTACAAGATGCTAAAATCTTTGAACTTGAATCCTTTTATTCTATCTATCCAAATTTAAGTAAAGTAGTGTTCCAACAAAAATTAACTAAACTGGTTAAAAACGGCTATTTAACAATTGTAAATAATGATAATGTATTTGATATTACAGATGCGGGAGAAAAATGGTTACAAACACAACAAAGCCATTTTTGTTTTCAAGCATTAAATGGAATAAAATATGCTAAAACAGCTGATATATTTTTCAAACGTTTATTACTATTTATTCAAACAATCATTAATAGTAATGAGGAATTCTTTTCATTTATACCTATTAATGATGAAAAGGAGATAACAGCTTGGGTAAAAATATTCTATAAAAAAGTACGTCCATATCAGAAAAAAGTTAAAAAGAATCTTTTTAAAGAATTAAAGCTTCTTTTAAAAACCATACCCGAAGAATTATCTAATATGTTTGTTGATCGATTATCAGGTTATAAAAATTATGGTTTAAGCACACAGCAATTAGCTGCTAAATATCAATTATCTGTTGATGATATTAACATACTATTCGTTGGAATGACTCATCACATTTTGTCTGAGTTAGAAAGGGAAAAATTTAAATATAATCTTTTGTCATTATTTGTAGAATTACCATCAGAACGTCTTCCGATTTCTCTATCAGCAAATAAAACAAATCAATTATTACGAAAAGGCTCTTCGTTAGACGAAATTGCAAAATTAAGGAAATTACGAATAAATACAGTGGAAGATCATATTGTGGAAATTTCATTGTATGATCCATATTTTCCCTTTGAAAGTTATGTTTCTGAAGAAGAACAAATAATAATTACAGATGCAATTCAAAGAACAAAATCATACAAATTAAAAGATATTAAGGAAAAAGTTAATGAACAAATTAGCTATTTTCAAATTCGACTTATATTAACGAAACTAACCAAGTAAATGGGAGGTGGTGATAGATTGAATACAACAGGTGCTTTAGAAAAAAAGCTAAAAAAATATTTTAATTATGACTCATTTCGTAAAGGACAACGAGAAATAATTGAGGATGTATTACAAGGAAAAGATGTTCTGGGAATATTACCAACAGGATCAGGAAAATCAATTTGTTACCAGCTTCCTGCATTGCTCTTACCAGGAACAGTCATTGTTGTTTCTCCTTTAATTGCTTTAATGATGGATCAAGTGAAACAATTGAAAGCAAAGCACTTTAAACAAGTTATCGCTTTAAATAGCTTTTTAACACCTATAGAACGGCAGCAAATATATCAAAGATTACATCAATATCGCCTTGTATATGTTTCACCTGAACTTTTACAGCAAGAGCAATTTGTATTCTATCTTAAAAAAATGAATATCAGTCTCTTTGTTATTGATGAAGCACATTGTATTTCTCAATGGGGGCATGAATTTAGACCAGATTACATGAAATTAAAAGAAACAATTCAAATTATACATAATCCTCCAGTATTAGCACTTAGTGCAACAGCAACTCCAATGGTGCAACAGGATATTATGAAATCATTAAATAAACCAGAGATGAACAAGCATATTTATCCAATCGATCGAAAAAATCTTATCTTTTCGATCAGGAAGGTAAATGAACACGAAGAAAAACTAGCAAGTATTATCCATCTATTAACTATTTATAAATTACCTACACTTATTTACTTTTCTAGTAGAAATACAGCCGAATGGATGGCACAAACACTTGCTTATGAAATACCTGAATTAAGGGTTGCATTTTATCACGGAGGAATGGAACCAATGGATAGAGTAGCAATTCAACAACAGTTTATGAATGATCAACTACAAGTCATTTGTTGTACAAGTGCTTTTGGTATGGGAATTGATAAAAGTAACATCCGTTTGATTATCCATTACCATTTGCCGACACAAATTGAATCATTTGTTCAAGAAGCAGGTAGAGCGGGAAGGGACGGCAAAACAAGTTTAAGTATATTACTATACTCTGACAAAGACTTTTTTATACCAAAACAAATCATCCAAAATGAATTACCGAGTATAGAAATCATTCAGAACGCATTTCGTGTTTTATATACTTTACAAAAAGAAAGTAATATATTTTCTTTAACGGAAGAGCAAATAGAACAATTATTTCAAATAAATGAAATACAATGGAGATTTATGCATGCACAGTTTGAAAAACATGATATCATTAGAGATAATAAGATTATCTATGATAAAGGTAAGTGGAAAGAGGCATATCAACAGATAGTGGACAACATTCAAGAGAGAACCCGAATGAAAGAAAGTAAGTTACATGAAATGTTAAGATGGATTCATGAGGAAAATTGTTTGCGTGAAGCTTTATATCAACCATTTCAATCGACATTTACGAAGCCAGAAGATTACTGCTGTAGCAATTGTGGTTTTACAGTAGAACAATGGAAACCAGATATCCAAACAAGCCATCATAATCAACCTACATCTTGGCAAGAAAAATTACAGCAACTATTCCTTATCGGTGATGAAAATGAAGCAAAGTGAATTATTAAAACAACTAACTGATCAGGAAGTTAAGAAGTCTTTATTATTAAGTCAAACTTTCATTCTTCTTATCGCATTTGGATTAAGTTTTATTTTATTTCAATATTTCTCTGATTGGTTGACTTTGTTTTACTGGGATGTAAACGAAATATTCATTTATGGCGTTATTCCAGGCTTTATAATTGTTTTAGTTGATATATTTCTCATGCTTTTTCTACCTAAAAAATGGTTGGATGATGGTGGAATAAATGAACGAATTTTTAAGGTTCTTTCACTTGGGGAAATTTTTTTATATACGTGGTTTATTGCAATAGCGGAGGAACTTTTATTTCGAGGTGTCTTACAAACAGTTTTTGGTTTTTTTAGTGCAAGTGTCATCTTTATTCTTGTTCATTTTCGCTATTTAAACAAACCTGTGTTACTTATTTCTGTTATCGTTACAAGTTTTCTTCTAGGGTTTCTTTATGAAGCAACAGGTAATTTATATACTGTAATAGTGACTCATTTTATTGTTGACTTTTTATTAGGAATGATTATTCATTTTAAAAGGTAGGTGTATCTAGTGGTAGATTCCATATCAAATGATCAAGCAACAACATTAAGAAATTTAGTGGATAAGAATGAAGGAACAACCGAACAATTATCACACGATTCCAAAGAACGAGAGATAGATGTGTTAAATTTACCACCAAGAAGTGTCGTTCACCAAAAACATACAAAAACCTATTTAAAACTAAGTAAACCTTTACTACGGCTTGTATTTGTTTTTTTCGTGTTATTAGTTGTATTTTTAACTTATTTTCTAGTTAATTAATATGTAGTTCTATTGGCTGTGTTTTAAGGGGGGCTTTCAATCACCTATAACGGATTTGCTTCATCCTTACCTAAAATAAATTTCTTTACATACATAGGCATTACGTGTTCTTACTTTATTAAAATAGGTACAGCTTTTAAGTTTGACAAACATAAAATGAGGTATTCAACATAATGATTTTAATAGTACATCTAAATAATTGTAATGATGCTCCCGAAACTTTATTTAAAATACATGAACGAAAAGTCCAATTTTATTTTGACTGGAAAGAAATAAAATATTATCATTTTTGAAATACTATTCAAATAAAATTAAATAGCATATAATATAACAAATAAAGAAATTTATATGGTTTTTAGATAAAAACAGAAATGTAGTTAGGTTAAAGGAGGGTGCTATGTATGAGAATTGAAAGAGTATCACCTAACCAGTTTACAATATTTTTAACGTTTGATGATCTGATAGACCGAGGTTTTACAAAAGATGATTTATGGTATGATGCTTCAAAAATTCGCAACCTTTTTAGTGACATGATGTATGAAGCAAGTTCCGAGTTAGACTTTGAACTTGAAGGTGAGCTTGTTGTGCAAGTGCATCTAATGCAGGCACAGGGAATGCATATCATGGTTACACAGGAGGCAAAGAGTTTAGATTGGGAAGAAGATTATATTGAAATGAAAGTGACGCTTGATGAAAGTACAGAATTGAATTTCTCCTTTGTTGACTTTGAACATTTAATTCATGTTTCACCACATCTCGCTAATTTGTCAATTGTTGGTGGTAAGGTATTTCATATGAATGATCAGTATTATTTTTTATTACAAGAATCTGATTTAAAGGGAAATAATAAGGATGATATTATCGCAATTTTGTCTGAATATGCAGCACCCAGCATTCTAACATCCCATCGTTTGATGGAATACGGAAAACCAATTTTTGAAAAAGAAGCAATACAACAACTGATGGATAAATTCCAATAAACTCAAAAAAATAGTGGATTGAAGATTATTAATCCTGTTAATTGCGAAGATATAATTGTAATATTATAATGTAAGTGTATACTAATGCATGAGTAAAGGATTTTATATATTCAAAGGATATTTTAGGAGGTAAATTCATGGTAGCCGATAAAGCAGCAGATTCTACGAACGAAGAAAAAAAGAATATAAATATTTTAACATCGACCAGATCGGTAATCAAAACCGCGTTAAGTAAGTTGGGTTATCCAGACGAGGTATATCAACTATTAAAAGATCCAGTACGTATGATTACTGTAAGAATTCCAGTGCGTATGGATGACGGTTCAATTAAAGTATTCACAGGATATCGTGCTCAACATAATGATGCAGTGGGTCCAACTAAAGGTGGTGTACGATTTCATCCGGATGTTACAGAAGAAGAAGTAAAAGCCTTATCTATCTGGATGACATTAAAAGCTGGTATTGTTGATCTACCTTATGGTGGTGGAAAAGGTGGTATCATTTGCGACCCAAGAGAAATGTCATTCCGTGAGTTGGAAGGTTTAAGTCGTGGATATGTACGTGCACTAAGTCAAGTAGTTGGACCAACGAAAGATATTCCAGCACCAGATGTGTTTACAAACTCACAAATAATGGCGTGGATGATGGATGAATATAGCCGAATCGATGAATATAATAGTCCCGGATTTATTACAGGGAAACCGATTGTTCTTGGAGGGTCTCATGGTAGAGAATCTGCTACTGCTAAAGGTGTAACAATTGCTATAAATGAAGCAGCGAAGAAACGTGGTATCGATGTAAAGGGTGCCCGAGTTGTCATTCAAGGATTTGGAAACGCCGGTAGCTTTCTTTCTAAATTTTTATATGATGCAGGTGCGAAAATCGTTGCGATATCTGATGCATATGGAGCTTTGCATGATCCAGATGGTTTGGATATTGATTACCTATTGGACCGTCGTGATAGCTTTGGAACGGTAACAACTTTATTTGATGACACAATAACTAATCATGAAATGCTAGAGTTAGATTGTGATATCCTAGTTCCTGCAGCTGTTGAAAATCAAATCACCGAAAAAAATGCCCATAATATTAAAGCAAACATTGTTGTCGAAGCTGCAAATGGACCAACAACAATGGAAGCAACAAAAATTCTTACTGAAAGAGGCATTCTTTTGGTACCAGATGTGCTGGCATCTTCTGGTGGTGTAACAGTATCCTATTTTGAATGGGTTCAGAATAACCAAGGATATTATTGGACTGAAGAAGAAATTGACAAAAAACTTCATGAAACAATGATTTCTGCATTTAATACAATTTATGATACAGCTCAAACAAGAGGTGTTGATATGCGTTTAGCAGCATATATGGTTGGTGTAAGAAATACTGCTGAAGCATCTCGATATCGTGGTTGGGTTTAGTAGTTAATATAAAAAAATAAAAAAATATCTTTAAATAAAAATATAAAAAACTCTTATCGTATCTATAAGATAAGAGTTTTTTATGGTGCATATTATAAAAGGAAGTGCTAAACAATGCAAAAGGAAGAAATAATTATTATTGGAGGCGGCCCATGTGGGATGTCTTGTGCTATTGAACTACAAGGAAAGGGATATCAGCCACTAATTATAGAAAAGGGAAATATTGCTAATACAATTTATCATTTTCCTACACATCAAACATTTTTTAGTTCTAGTAATAGACTAGAAATTGGAGGTATGCCATTTATTAATGAAAGGCAAAAACCAGTACGAATTCAAGCTTTAGCATATTATCGTGAGGTTGCCAAACGAATGGATTTACGTGTTCATACTTTTGAAAAAGTAGAGCATGTTGCAAAAAAAGAAGGCCTATTCTCTATAACAACGAAAAATCAGACAGGGGACCAACAACAATATACCGCCGAGCATGTTGTTATTGCTACGGGATATTATGATCAGCCAAATTACATGAACATTCCTGGAGAAAACTTAAAAAAAGTGTCACATTATTTTAAAGAAGGACATCCATATTATGATAAAGATGTCGTTATTATCGGTGGGAAAAATTCTGCAGTAGATGCCGCCTTGGAACTTCATAATGCAGGTGCAAATATTACTGTTCTATATCGTGGAAGCACATATTCTAAAAGTATTAAACCATGGATTTTACCAGATTTTGCCTCACTTGTTCGAAAAGAAATTGTTCAAATGGAATTTAATGCAACTATTACAAAAATAACCGAAACAGAGGTTTTCTATGAAGTGAATGGAACAGAGCATCGTGTTAAAAATGATTTTGTCTTTGCGATGACTGGATATCGACCCGATGTTACATTACTACAAAATGCTGGTGTAATAATTGATGAAATAACTGGGAAGCCATTATATAATGAACATACTTTAGAAACAAATATTTCAAATTTATATGTAGCTGGTGTGGTAGCCTCTGGAAATGATAATAATGCCATTTTTATAGAAAACGGGCGTTTCCATGGAGGAGCAATCGCCGAAAATATCGCTAACAAGGAAAAAGTAAACCATTAATTTTAAAAATAGCATGCTTTTAAGCTTGCTATTTTTTTCATTTTTAGAATATAATTTAAAAATTATATTCAATTCCATTCATATACATGATAAGCTTTAATTATTAGTAATAAATAGGAATGAGGTTTATCGATTATGATTGCCATTCTATCAGCTGCTATAGCTCCTGCAATTGCCTTAATGGCATATTTTTACTTAAGAGATTATTATACAGAACCACTAACTTTAATTATACGTACCTTTATCTTTGGCGCATTACTCGTTTTTCCTCTAATGTTTGTTCAGTACACATTTAAAACAGAACTATTTTTAGGTTCGTTTGTTCACGCTTTTATTATAAGTGGATTAACAGAGGAATTTTTTAAATGGTTTGTATTTATGTATGTTGTATATCAACATACGGAGTTTGATACACATTATGATGGAATAATTTATGCTGTAGCTATTAGCCTTGGCTTTGCGACTGTTGAAAATATATTGTATTTACTTAGTAATGGAATAGAATACGCATTAACAAGAGCAATTTTTCCTGTATCATCTCATGCTTTATTCGGAGTTATGATGGGCTATCACTTTGGAATGGCGAAAATTATTCAGAAAAGACAAAAGTGGAATATTTTTTTAGCACTTTTATTACCATTTATATTACATGGTACATATAATTTCATTTTAAAAACATCGGAAAACTGGCTACTAGTTTTAATACCATTTATGATCTGTTTATGGGGAATAGGAATATACCGTATAAAATTAGCTTCTCGGCATCCTATAAGTTAATCATTTAAAGCAGTTTTCTAAAAAATGATGCTATCGGAAGATTATTTGTAAAAAAAGATGAAATCGTATCAGTATCAAAGGATGCGAGAATAATCTAATACAATAAATAATGCATAATCACTGTTATTAAAACAGTGATCTTTTTGTTTTCTTAGTTTGAAAGATAGAAAATATTATTATTGTGTTAAATCAATTCGTATATTCATGAATAAAAATATCATTTTTTCGAAAAATAGATAACACATGAATGAGTTATATGGAGGTAAAACATGTTATCTAACAGAATATTTCAAGTTATTGTTGTTGTTACGTTACTAAGTGTTCTTCATTATGCCTATCCAAGTAAACCAGTAAATGCATTTAGCTCGCAAGTTGTTCAACATGGTGCTGTTGGAGATGATGTGATTGAATTGCAAGCTCGATTACAATATTTAGGTTTTTATAACAAGGAAATTGATGGAGTTTTTGGTTGGAGTACATATTGGGCCTTACGGAATTTCCAGTATGAATTTGGATTAGAAATCGATGGCTTAGCAGGTACGACGACAAAACAAAAATTAGCAAAAGCAAGTAAGTACAATGAGCAATATGTTAAAGAGAAGATTTATAGCGGTAAAAAGTTTAGCCATTATGGTGGGACAAAAGAGAATGAATCCACCAAAACAAAGAATCAGGGACAAGCGAATGAGAATACATCAAATCAAGCAAATCAGGCAACCCCTGCAGTAAATGTACCTAATGGATATTCTCAAAATGATATCACATTACTATCTAATGCTGTACATGGAGAGGCAAGGGGGGAACCTTATGAAGGTCAGGTTGCAGTAGCTGCAGTCATTTTAAATCGAGTACAAAGCCCAACTTTTCCAAATACTATTTCTGGTGTAATTTTTGAGCCACGTGCATTTACTGCGGTTGCTGATGGACAAATCTGGTTAACCCCTAATGACACATCGAGACGAGCTGTTTTAGATGCTATTAATGGTTGGGATCCATCTGGAAATGCCCTTTACTATTTTAATCCAGATACAGCTACATCTGAATGGATTTGGACCAGACCACAAATTAAGAAAATAGGGAAACATATATTTTGTAAATAGAAAGGTTGATAAAAATGTTACGTTCCATACTTATCGTTGTGTTAACGATTGGGGTCTTAGGAACATCTTTTTGGGGTTATAAAGAACACCAAGATAAAAATGCTGTTTTAATTCAAGCAGAAAACTCCTATCAGCGTTCATTTCATGAATTAACATATTATACAGATCTACTACATGATAAAATCGGAACATCATTAGCAATGAATTCGAAGTCAAGTTTATCTCCTCAACTGGTTGAAATTTGGAGAATATCATCAGAAGCATTAGCAAATGTAGGTCAATTACCATTGTCTTTGCTTCCATTCAATAAGACAGAAGAATTCCTTTCGAATATTGGAGACTTTACGTACAGAACTGCAGTTAGGGACTTAGATAAAGAGCCCCTTTCCGATAAAGAAGTAGCCTCTTTAAAGGACTTGTATGAACAATCGAAGGAAATTAAAAATGAACTACGTCAAGTACAGCATGCTGTGCTTGAAAATGATTTACGTTGGATGGATGTTGAGTTAGCACTTGCTACACAAGAGGAACCACTAGATAATACCATTATTGATGGTTTTAAAACGGTAGAAAAGAAAGTAGAAGGCTATGCAGAAACAAATATGGACTCCCCTATTATTGGAGAGATAGGAAAAAAACAAGATTTAACAAACCTAGATGGAAAGAAAATATCAAAGAAAAATGCCATCACGTATGGGAAGAAACTATTTAATATCAAAGATCACAAAGATATCCAGCTATCTCAAAGTGGTGAAGGGTCTGATACCCCTTTATATACGCTTTCTTATGAAGGAAAAGATAAACGAGCATATTTGGATATGTCTGTACATGGAGGCCATCCCATATCCTTACTAATTGAACGACCGATTGAAAAGAAAGAATTAAGTTTAAATGAAGGGTTTGAACGAGCAAAAAAATATATTGAAGAGAATGATTTTAAAAATATGTCCCTTTATCAAAGCACGGAATATAAGCAGATTGGAGTATATTCATTTATTTATGAAGAAGATGATGTGAAAATTTATCCTGATTCATTAGAAGTTAAAATTGCACTTGATAACGGTGATATATTAGGGCTTACAACAAAAAACTATTTCATCAATCATAAAGAAAGAGATATACCAACACCTGATCTAACAAAGGATGAAGCACTACAAAAAGTAAATAAAAATGTGGAAATATTGGAGGACTCTTTGGCGGTTATTCGTAATGAACTAGGAGAAGAGGTACTAACATATGAATTTTTAGGAACCTATGGTGACGAAACTTACCGGATTTTCATTAATGCAATGAACGGTAAGGAAGAAAAAGTGGAAAAATTAGGTAGTTCGGAAATGAATTATTCTGGAATGTAAGGAAGGGTTTTATTGCCTTTCCTTTTTTTTATTAATCTGTAATAATAGACATATATTGTCTAAAAAGGGTATGGCAAAGGGGAACTTCCTATGAAAATTGGTACAATGATAACATTACAGCGATATGAAGAACGATCAGATACTACGCTTAAATATAATAGTAAAATAATCGAAAAAAGTGAAGATTATTTTTTTATAACACTTCCTATTGAAGAAAAAACAAACAAGACAACTATTTTACCTAATGGATCAAAATTGTTAGTAACTTTCTTGAAAAAAGACTCTACTGGGAACCACGATATTTTTCAATTTAAAACAAAAATACTAAAAAAGAAGAACTTGGAATTACCGGTATTAGTTATAGCAAGCCCTAAGGAAGACGATATAAAACGTATTCAAAGACGTCAATTTGTACGTGTTAAAACGACGCTAGATTTGGCAATACATCATCAAAAGGGAGAAGTCTCGCCATTTACGACCGTTACAACAGATATCAGTGCAGGTGGGCTTGCCATGATTGTTCCACAAGGAGTTACATTAATATTAGATGAGGCTGTTTCTATATGGCTTGTCCTTTTAAAGAATGAAAAGAATATTGAATACATGAATTTTGAAGGAAAGATTGTTCGTATACCGAAACCAGAAGATCCCATTCAAATTGGTTCTGTGAAATTTAATGATTTAAGTATGAAACAAGAACAACAACTAACACAATATTGTTTTCATGTTCAACGGCAACGGATAAGAGAGAAAAAGCTTTAAAGAGCATGATTTTAAATGTTTATGATTAATTGAGTATGATATGATAATAACGAGTTTATTTCATAGAAATATTTTTTGACGACAAGAGAGGAATGACTATGTTGGTTAACAGACATACAATTAAAATTGCAATTGATGGGCCAGCCGCGGCTGGAAAGAGTACCGTTGCGAAATTGGTAGCACAAGAGTTATCTTATATATATATTGATACAGGTGCAATGTACCGAGCTATCACTTTAAAAGCATTAGCACATTCTATTCCTTTAGATAATGAAGCACAATTAACACAATTACTAGAACAGACAGTAATTAAACTCAAACAGGCAAAAGAGGGACAACAAGTTTTCTTAGATGGAGAAGACGTAACACTACAAATTCGGTCACAACAAGTAACCAATCACGTGTCTTACATTGCTAAACTACCTAAGATTAGACAGGAGATGGTGAACCGCCAACAATCTTTTGCAAAACAAGGTGGAGTTGTGATGGATGGGCGAGATATAGGTACATATGTTCTTCCAAATGCTGAAGTAAAAATATTTTTAGTGGCTTCTGTAGATGAACGGGCTAAAAGACGGTTTAAGGAAAATAGGAGAAAAGGAATCCCATCTGATTTAGAAGAAATTAAAAATGAAATTAGAAAGAGAGATCAAATCGATTCAAGTAGAAAGGTTTCTCCTTTAGTAAAGGCAGAAGATGCAATTGAGATTGATACAACAAATCAATCAATCAAACAAGTAGCAGAACTTATATTAGAAGAAGCTTATCATGTCTTAAAGCGATAGGTGTGACATAAAGATAAACCTTTATAAAATTGCGAAAATAAATGTATCCATCATCTTCTATCAATTATATCGAATCAAAGTATATGGAAAAGAAAATATTCCTAAAAATAGGCCTGTAATTATTTGTTCGAATCATATTTCTAATCTTGACCCACCAGTTGTTGGAATAGAAGGAAAATATAAACCTTTCAGGCGTTTAACAGTTACATAAGGAAAACCTGTTAAAATGGACGGTTTTCGTGGTCGAAGAGCAAGTCCCGAAGAGGCTGCAGACACAATTATGCAAGAAATTGGTAAATTATTTCACCATTCTTAATAATTTGCTTGACAAATATATACAATTGTTAGAAGTTATTAAGAGAGGATATTTTTTTAAAAAGAAATGGACTAATTTTGTTACATTCGTTTTGTCGAAGGAGGAAAAATGATGGATGAGCTAAACAAAGAATTGCCTGATCTTAATGTAGGGGATACAGTTACAGGAACTGTAGTAAAACTGGAAGAAAAACAAGTACTTGTTGACATTGGGTATAAAACAGAAGGGATTGTCCCAATTAGCGAATTATCAAATCTTCATGTTGAAACTCCTAGTGAAATCATTAATGAGGGGGATGAACTTTCGTTAATGATTAAGAAAAAAGAAGATGATAAAATTATTCTTTCCAAAAAAGCTGTCGATGCTGATAAAGCATGGGTAGAATTAGAACAAAAACTTGAAAATGATGAAGTCTTTGAAACAGAAGTGAAAGATGTTGTAAAAGGTGGACTTGTTACTGATGTTGGTGTCCGAGGATTTATCCCAGCATCTTTAGTTGAAACTTATTTTGTGGAGGACTTCTCTGAATACAAAGGAAAAACATTAGCAGTAAAGATAGTTGACTTAGATCGTTCTACAAATCGTGTTATTCTTTCGCATAGAGCAATCGCAGAGGAAAAAGCTGAAAAAGAAAAAGAAGCGGTGTTACAATCGCTAGAAAAAGGACAAGTTTTAGAAGGAACAGTTAGCAAATTAACACCTTTTGGAGCATTTATTGACCTAGGTGGAATAGATGGACTTGTCCACATTTCTGAACTAGCTCATGAACATGTAGAAAAAGCTTCTGATATCGTTTCAGAAGGCGAAACAGTAAAAGTAGAAGTGCTTTCTGTTGATCGAGATAGTGAAAGAATTTCTTTATCACGTAAGAATGTTATTCCTGGTCCATGGGAAAACATTTCTGAACAAGTTAAATCTGGTGATGTTTTAGAAGGAAAAGTAAAAAGACTAGTAAGTTTTGGTGCTTTTGTTGAAGTTATTCCTGGTGTTGAGGGTTTAGTACATATTTCTCAAATTGCTAATCGTCATATAGGAACACCTCAAGAAGTATTAGAAGAAGGTCAAGATGTTCAAGTTAAAGTATTAGAAGTAAATGAAGAAGAAGAAAGAATGTCTCTAAGTATTCGAGCATTAGAAGAAGAGGAACAGGAAAAAGAGTTCAAGCAATATGAAAAAACGGAAGACCAATCTAGTTTTCAATTTGGAGAAATTATAGGAGGTAAATTAGATAAGTATAAAAACTAATCATCATTCTAATTTACCTAACGAAAAGACCTTTCTATTATTAAATGGAAAGGTCTTTTGTTTAAAAGATACGAAAACCGTCATAATAGTAGTAAGTTATATTTGACGGAGGTAGTATTATGACTTCAGGCCTTATGTTTTATTGGTTAGGTTGGATATTTTGGGTGATCAGTTATTTTTTTATAAAACAAAATAAAGAGCAACAATTTTTCTCCTTTTGGATACTCATCATTATTGGAACATCTAATATATTTATCTCAATTGGATTTTTAGATTTCTCTATTGCATATTTTATCTTATTTTTTGGTTCCTTTTTACTTTTGCTGCAAAACTTAGACATGTTTTATCATTTATTTGTATCATTTACGATTATGGTTGGATATGCTAGTTATTTAATTTGGGAAAATGAAGCACCTTTCTTATCTATTTTTCCACGATTATTTCTCTTATCCGCATTAATAGTGTCTATGTCCTCCTTTTTAACACAGGGGTTAAAATCTAGGTGTATTGTAGCTATTGTAGGAGTTTGTGGTGGTGAATTATTATATTATTTATTTTTACTTCATTATCAAGCACATAGTACAATGGGGAGCCTCGTATTCTTAGATACAACTATTATAATTATTAGTTCTTTATTTTTATTAGAAATACTCTTCCGATTATATACAAAAATAACTGCATTTTTTCATCACTTAAAAAGCCAATATATTGGATATACTAGATGATAAAATAATGAGCTTAAACAATATATAATTGTTTATATTTCATTCTTTTGCTAGAATAAATGAAGTTACAAAAAAGAGAGAAAGGGTGATCCTTTCATGCAAAAGCCCATCGTAGCAATTGTTGGAAGGCCTAACGTTGGAAAATCGACTATATTTAACAGACTAGTGGGAGAGAGAATTTCCATTGTAGAAGATAAACCGGGGGTTACACGAGATCGTATCTATGCTCAAGCGGAATGGCTTGCAACCACATTTCATCTTATTGATACAGGTGGAATTGAAATTGGTGATGAGCCACTATTAGAACTTGTAAGGCAACAAGCAGAAATTGCTATTGATGAAGCACATGTCATTATTTTCATGGTTAATGGGAAAGAAGGAATTACGGCTGCAGATGAAGAAGTCGCCAAACTATTGTATAAATCAAATAAGCCTGTCGTACTGGCTGTAAATAAAATTGATAATCCAGAGTTACAAAGTGAGATATATGAATATTATTCATTGGGATTTGGTGAACCTTATCCAATTTCTGGTGCCCATGGCCGTGGCCTTGGCGATTTATTAGATGAAGTTGTGAAACATTTCCCTACTCTATCAAGAAATGAAAAAGATGATGATATCATCTATTTTAGTTTAATTGGAAGGCCAAATGTTGGAAAATCGTCATTAGTTAACTCTATTTTAAATGAAGAACGTGTTATTGTTAGTGATATAGAGGGTACAACAAGGGACGCCATTGATAGTTATTTCAAAAAAGATGATCAAGAATACACAATTATTGATACAGCTGGTATGCGTAAACGGGGTAAAGTGTATGAAACAACGGAAAAATATAGTGTCTTACGTGCATTAAAAGCAATTGATCGCTCGGATGTTGTCTTAGTTCTTATCGATGCCGAAACTGGTATAAGAGAACAAGATAAACGAATAGCGGGCTATGCTCATGATGCAGGAAGAGGTATTATTATTGTTGTTAATAAATGGGATACAATAGATTCAAAAGAACAATCAATGAAAACATTTGAAGATGATATTCGAAAACATTTTCAATTTCTAGATTATGCGCCAATTGTATTTTTGTCAGCTAAAACAAAGAAACGGATCCATACATTATTACCAGTAATCAATGTAGTAGGCGAGAATCATGCAAAACGCATCCCAACAAATGTCTTAAATGATGTCATTATGGATGCCATTGCAATTAGCCCACCATCTACAATGAAGGGGAAACGACTTAAAATCTTATATGCAACACAAGTCTCTGTCCAACCACCATCATTTGTTATATTTGTTAATGATCCAGAATTAGTACATTTTACTTACAAACGTTTTTTAGAAAATAGAATTAGAGAGTCATTTGGTTTTTTAGGGACACCAATTAATATCTTTGCAAGAAGACGGCAATAAGGAGTGGAGATAATGTCCAAAATAGCGGTATTAGGTGCAGGAAGTTGGGGAACAGCTTTAAGTATTGTCTTGGCTGATAACGGTCATGATGTTAGATTGTGGACACATAATGAAGTGCAAGAAGAAAATATAAATGAAACCCATAAAAATGAAAAATACTTGGAAATTATGATTCCAGAAAAAATCATAGCGTATTCAAATATGAAAGAAGCTATTTCCAACACAGATGCTATCGTACTTGTTGTTCCGACAAAGGCAATTAGGGAAGTGTGTCAAGAATTGAATAGCATTATGACACATAAACCAATTTTAATTCATGCCTCAAAAGGAATTGAACCAAATACATTTAAACGAGTATCAGAAATGATTGCTGAAGAAATGAATTTATATTCATATGAAGATATTGTCGTTTTATCTGGTCCAAGCCATGCAGAAGAAGTTGCAATGAGACAACCTACAACAGTAACAGTTGCCTCATTAACATCAGATTATGCTAAACATGCACAAGATTTATTCTTTAATGAATCTTTTCGGGTGTATACAAGTGATGATTTATTAGGTATTGAATTAGGTGGAGCGCTTAAAAACATTATTGCTTTAGGTGCAGGAATTTCTGATGGACTAGGCTATGGAGATAATGCAAAAGCAGCCTTAATAACAAGAGGGCTTGCTGAAATAACACGTTTAGGAACATCCTTAGGAGCAAACCCATTATCCTTTTTAGGATTACCTGGGGTAGGTGATTTAATCGTTACATGCACAAGTGTTCACAGTAGAAATTGGCGAGCAGGAAACTTATTGGGGAAAGGATTTAAACTAAATGAAGTTTTAGAACAAATGGAAATGGTTGTAGAAGGAGTCAGGACAGCAAAAGCTGCATATAAATTTGCAGAAAAAGAAGATGTAGATATGCCAATCACAAACGGTATTTATCACGTATTATTCCATGACAAACAACCTAAAGAAGTTGTTGAACAATTAATGAATCGAACGAAAAAAGAAGAATTAGATGATATTTATCATATGTTCAAACAAGAATGAAACACAAATAGCACACAGCCTCCTCCGTTACATATACTATGTTGAATGAAAAATATAAGGAGGAGAAATGTGTGAAGAAAGAAAACCCTTTTGACAAAATTCAACAAAAAACAAATTTAAACCCTAGTGAAATATACAAAGTAGCTGATTCTATGAAAAGTGCAGATTTTTCTGATGAAAGTACGGTTAGAAATTTAGTTAAAAGATTGTCTAAATTGGCAAATAAGCCATTATCAAAAGAAATGGAGGACAAAATTGTCCAATCGGTTACTTCAAATAATATGCCTCTAGATATGCAATCATTAAACAAGTTTTTGAAAAATAAGTAGATGTAGGCAAATGATTATACAGTGAAATGTTTTGTTGCATACAATACAACGCATGAGCATTCATTGAAGGAGTTGCTACGGGTGTTATTTAGTCAAACCGAGGTAAAGTTGACCCCATTTTACCTCGGGTTTTTCTTATGTATAATTATATATAAGCTAATCTCGATTTACATCTTCTAATTATGTTATAATGAATTTTTAATAATGGAAAGAATTCGGGAGTGAGAACATGTCTGCAGCAGAAATAAAGGAAATGATTTCTTTTATTGGAATTGGTTTATTAATATTATCAATCGCATTGATTCATATCGGAAGAAATAAACTTAAAGGATGGTTTGCTGGAATTGTTTCATTTCTTGCGTATGTATGTCTAGTGTTTGGTGCACTTATTGTATTTTATGTCGTTTTAAGTGGTCCAACCCAATAGGATTTGTAAGGAGAGAAATTTATGAAACGTACATATATTTATATAATAGGAGTCATACTTCTTATCTTAAGTGGGTGTATGTATCCGAAAGAAGAACTAGCTAAAAATAAAGTTCCAAATGAAGTACAAATGGAAATGGTACAAAATGCTGTAACGAAATATAAAGAAGAAACAAATGGATTAGTACCAATCAAAACGAAGGACAGTGATACACCCATTTTCGAGAAATACTTAATTGACTTTTCACAGTTAAAAGAAAGGAATTTACTTACAGAAATACCAGCAAATGCATATGAAAATGGTGGAGTATATCAGTATACATTAGTTGATCCGGAAAATAACCCAACAGTAAAATTACTTGATTTACGAACAATAGAAGCAATACGAAATGTAAATGTACATTTAAATATTTATCGAAATAAACATATTTATCCACCATTTGATAAAGAAGTTGTTCCGGGGGTATACACAATAAATTATAAGAAATTAGGTCTAGATGAACCCGCAAATGTGACAAGCCCATTTTCCGGAGAAAGCCTACCTATAATTATTGATACAGATGGTAAATTATATATCGATTATCGTAAAGATTTATATGATGCTTTACAAACATATGATCATGATTTTAAAGAGGGAGATGATATTCGATATATTTTAGTTGAAAATACACCATTTGTACCTGCTTATTCCCTTCCTTACACTATTAAAAATAATGAGCCTGTTTTTTTAAAAAAATAATTAGCATAAATAAGCCCTTGTAGCAATATATTGTTGCAAGGGTATGTTTATGGACATTTTTAGAATCCGTAAAGGACTATATTCTTTTTCTTCATATCAAGTCATATTTTGATAGGACAACATCATAGACTTGTAATAATCAATTATCCGAATTGTGTTCATTATTAATAGCAGGGATATCAGGAGGGGTTCCCATGAAGAAGGTTGATATTTTTAAAGATATTTCCAAACGAACAGATGGGGATATTTATCTAGGTATTGTGGGTGCAGTGAGAACAGGAAAATCAACATTCATTAAAAAGTTCATGGAATTGGTTGTATTACCAAATATGAACGATGAAAATGAGCGAGCACGTGCACAAGATGAATTACCTCAAAGTGCAGCAGGTAAAACAATTATGACAACAGAACCGAAGTTTATTCCGAATCAAGCAGTTTCTGTTGAAGTAGATGAAGGTCTCGATGTAAATATTAGGCTTGTTGATTGTGTTGGATATGCTGTAGAAGGAGCAAAGGGATTTGAAGACGAAAATGGACCAAGAATGATTCACACTCCATGGTATGAAGATCCAATACCTTTTCACGATGCTGCAGAAATTGGAACAAGAAAAGTTATTCAAGAACATTCTACAATCGGAGTTATTGTTACATCAGATGGATCAATTGGTGAAATTGCTCGCCATGATTATGTAGAAGCAGAAGAACAAATTGTAGAAGAATTAAAAGAAGTAGGTAAACCATTTATTATGGTCATTAATTCGACCAAACCTACTAGCCAAGAAACGGAATTGATGAGACAAGATTTGGCAGAAACACATGATATTCCTGTATTGGCAATGAATATAGAATCTATGACAGAGCATGATGTAAACAATGCATTACGAGAGGCACTTTACGAATTTCCAGTGCTTGAAGTAAATGTGAATTTACCCAGTTGGGTAATGGTCCTTCATGAAGATCATTGGTTACAGCGAAGCTATCAAGAAGCTATTCAATCTACCGTTAAGAATATTAAACGACTAAGAGATGTGGATCATATAATTGGAGAATTTACAGCATATGATTTTATCGAACAAGCAAATATTGCCGGAATGGAAATGGGTGAAGGTATAGCAGAAATAGATCTTCATGCACCAGATTACTTATATGATGAGGTATTAAAGGAAATTGTTGGTGAGGAAATACGGGGCAAGGATCATCTTTTACAATTAATGCAAGACTTTTCTATTGCAAAACGAGAGTATGATCAAATTGCCGGTGCATTACAAATGGTGAAGCAGACTGGTTATGGAATCGCTGCTCCCAGCCTAGAAGATATGGAGCTAGATGAACCAGAAATCATTCGTCAAGGAGCAAGATATGGAGTTCGCTTAAAGGCTGTTGCTCCATCCATTCATATGATAAAGGTAGAAGTTGAGTCTGAGTTTTCACCAATTATCGGAACAGAGAAACAAAGTGAAGAATTAGTTCGATATTTGATGCAAGATTTTGAAGAAGATCCACTATCTATCTGGGAATCAGATATCTTTGGAAGATCCTTAAGTTCTATTGTAAGAGAGGGGATTCAAGCTAAAATAGCTTTAATGCCCGAGAATGCAAGGTATAAATTAAAAGATACACTTGAGCAAATTATAAATAAAGGATCAGGCGGACTAATTGCCATCATTTTGTAAAAATAATCAATCATTTGTTCTACAGCAACAGTAAATGTTGCTGTTTTATTTTTAAAAAATAGCTTGAAAGGCTAGTATTTTCAGTATACTAAATGTTATAATTATGGTGAAAAATCGATGTAAAAACCTTTAAAAGTTACTTTTTTATTAAAATTTGCAAGAAATGGCAAGTTTTTGTTGAATTTTTTCTGAGTGTAAGTTATTATATTCCTTGTCACCATTGATTTTAATGGCTTTCAAGTATAAAAGGAAGCAGATTGGTAAACAAATGATGATAGTAATAATTGTTCCAATTTAAAAGGATCATCTTGGGAGGAGGTGAATATCATGAATAAAACAGAATTAATTAATGCAGTTGCTGAAAAAAGCGAACTTTCTAAAAAGGACGCTGGAAAAGCAGTTGATGCGGTTTTTGAAACTGTCATGGATTCACTTAGTGAAGGTGAAAAAGTTCAATTAATTGGCTTTGGAAACTTTGAAGTGCGTAATCGTTCTGCACGAAAAGGACGTAATCCGCAAACTGGTGAAGAAATCCAAATACCTGCAAGTAAAGTTCCAGCATTTAAGCCAGGAAAAGCCCTAAAAGATGCTGTTAAATAAAATTACATAGGGCAAAAGGGTGCGTGTTGCGCACCCTTTTTATTATGTGAATATGTGCTCCTTTTACACGTACTTGCAAAACAATATACGAATATGAATTAGCTTGTTATAATCAATACAGAGAAAGAAGCGAGATTATATATCCAATTCATTAAAAGGGGGAGCTAGAAAATGGAAGATGCTACTAGTAAAACTGACTTTTTTGTTGTAAAGGCATTGGAAGACGGTGTCCATGTTATTGGATTAACACGTGGTACGGAAACACGCTTTCATCACTCAGAAAAGCTTGATAAAGGAGAAGTTATGATTGCACAGTTTACAGAACATACTTCTGCTATTAAAGTAAGAGGGAAAGCTTTCATACAGACAAGCCATGGCGAGCTTAGTAATGAATAAACCTTTTAAGCATTTGTTAGTTATCTAACAGCTTGTATTATGTTATAATAACAAAAGCTGAACGGAATAGTAAGAAGGGCCAGGGTGATGTGTTTTGCATAATATTTCTTCTGAATTAGAAAAAATAAAAACAGACATTGAAGATGAAGTACACTATAAATATTTAGAAAAATATATTCAAAAGCCCAAGATAGAACAAGAAAAATTATTTCTTATATACAGTATATTGTTAAATCACAATATATCATTTTCAAAAAAAAATAATTACATAATTACAACGATGTTAGTACAACTTGCATTAGATACGCATGATTTAGTAAATAATGATGAAACAGTGGATCAATCCGGAGTCACCATTGAACAACAATTGAATGTATTAGCAGGAGATTATTATAGTAGTTTGTACTATTTGTTTCTTTCAAAAATAGAAGAGCAAAGATTAATTCATACGCTTGCCGTAGCTATTCGCGAAATTAATGAAGCCAAAATTAAATTATATTACCATGAATTTAAATCTTTTGAGGAATTATTAGATATTGTTAAGAAAATAGAATCTACCCTATATACACATATAGCGTTATTTATAGATGAATCTACTTTGGTCCCATTTATTGAAGAATGGTTATTACTAATCACTTTATCAAAATTAAAATATAAAAAAGAACCAACAATTTTTGATAAGATGTATATTTCATCAAATGATACAGACTTTATGAACTTTATCGACACACAAATGGAGCAACAAATGAGACAATTGAGGGAGATTACTTCTCAACTCCCTGAACGCTATATATCTTTAAAAAACCATTCAGAAATATTTTTAAACAAATTAGTAAAATAAAAATCGGACTGTAGGAAGGGCTGCAAAATGAAACAACAATCTAAAGAAGAGCGTGTACATCATGTGTTTGAAAAAATATATAATAAATATGATACGATGAATTCAATTATATCTTTTCAAAAGCATAAGTCGTGGAGAAAAGATGTCATGAGTCGGATGAATGTACAAAATGGAGAAAGTGCTTTAGATGTATGCTGTGGTACAGGAGATTGGAGTATGGCTTTAGCGGAAGCGACATATCCAAATGGACAAGTAATCGGTTTGGATTTCAGTGAAAACATGTTAACAGTTGCTAGAGAAAAACAAGAATTAACAAATTTTAGTAATCTTGAATACATTCATGGAAATGCAATGGAACTACCATTTGAGGATAATACATTCGATCATGTGACGATTGGGTTCGGTTTACGAAATGTACCAGACTATATGACTGTTCTTAAAGAAATGTACCGTGTTGTAAAACCTGGTGGTAAAGTTACTTGTTTAGAGACATCACAGCCAACTATGCCAATATTCCGTCAGTTATATTATTTTTATTTTCGCTTTATCATGCCGTTTTTCGGTAGAATTTTTGCAAAAAGTTATAAAGAGTATGCCTGGTTACATGAATCAGCTAAGGACTTTCCAGAGAAAAACAAACTAAAAGAAATGTTTTTACAAGCTGGATTTTCTAAAGTTGATGTGAAAAGCTATACAGGTGGTGTAGCTGCCATGCATATGGGATACAAATGAGTAATTTACCTCAAAAATCACAAAAGGTGAATCGCATGAAATTAGCCAAAACATATAGTTATTTAAAAAAAGAACTTCACATAATAGAAAAGGCTTTAGGGACAGTTATTCAGGCGGAACATCCTGTATTAAGAACTGCATCAACACAATTATTAAAAGCAGGAGGAAAGCGAATTCGTCCTGTATTTGTTTTGTTAACAGGGAAGCTTGGCCATTTTAATGTGGAACAAATTAAAACAATTGCCGTTTCATTAGAATTAATTCATATGGCTACACTAGTACATGATGATGTAATAGATGATGCTGAATTAAGAAGAGGACATCCCACAATCAAACATCAATATGATAATCGTGTAGCTATGTATACCGGAGATTATATGTTAGCTAGAGCACTTGAAAGCATCACAAGTATAAAAGACCCAGCAATTCATAACTCTCTATCAAAAGCCTTAGTCGAAGTTTGTATCGGCGAAATTGAACAAATGAAATATAAGTATGACTGGAATCAAAATTTACGTACTTATTTAAGGCGAATTAAACGGAAAACAGCACTACTAATTGCGACAAGTTGTCAGCTTGGTGCTCTTTCAGCAGGATTGAACCAATCAGAAGTTCGCAAATTATACAAGTATGGGTACTACATTGGGATGTCTTATCAAATTATTGATGATATCCTGGACTTTACCTCTACACCAAAGGAACTCGGAAAACCTGCAGGAAATGATCTTTGTCAGGGGAATATTACCTTACCAGTACTGTTTGCAATGCGAGATGAAACATTTAAAAAACAATTAAAAAACCTGTTTGAAGATAAGGATAAAATCACTCTTAATAATATGGATTATTATATTGAAAAGATAAAAGATTTAGGTGCAATCGAAGCTTCTTACTATGTAAGTGAACTTTATTTAAATAAAGCATTAAACATTATTCAGGATATTCCTGAATCGACTTCAAAACGTACTTTAGAAAATATTGCACACTATATCGGAAAAAGACGTTCTTAATCTATATTTGTATATTTATTGGAAGTTTGGTAAAATTTTATCGGTTACATGAATTATAATAAAAACAGAGGTGTTAAATATGGAAAAAACTTTTCTAATGATTAAACCAGATGGTGTACAACGCAATCTAATTGGAAATATTGTTGAAAAATTTGAAGCAAAAGGATTTAAATTAGTTGGAGCAAAACTAATGCAAATTTCCGACAGCTTAGCTGAAAAACACTATGGAGAACATAAAGAGCGCCCATTTTTCGGAGAATTAGTTGAATTTATTACATCTGGTCCTGTATTTGCAATGGTATGGGAAGGGGAAGATGTAATCAAAACTGGACGCACAATGATGGGAGAAACAGATCCTAAGGAAGCTCTACCTGGAACAATCCGTGGTGACTTTGGTTTAACTATCGGTAAAAACGTTATTCATGGGTCAGATTCTCCAGAAAGTGCTGAAAGAGAAATTAACCTTTTCTTTAATCAAGATGAACTGGTTACTTACACAAAACAAGATAGTACATGGATTTACTAAATATGTAGGCCTCCGCTGTTACGGGGGCTTTTTATCAAGGAGAAATACATATAAAAGAGGTTAATGAAATGCCAGATTATCATTCATTTATTTCACGAATTTATTCAAAACTTGGTATTGATTTATCTTTATATAAAGAAGCGCAAATGAAACGGAGACTCACTTCCCTTAGAAATAAACATGGCTTCAGTGATTTTTCAACTTATTTCCACGCTTTAAATCAGGATGAACAATTACTGCATGAATTTACAGATCGAATTACAATTAATGTATCAGAATTTTTTCGGAATCCAAAACGATGGGATGTTTTACGAAAATCAATCATTCCTTCACTTATTAAAAACAAACAAAAGTTATCGATTTGGAGCGCAGCATGTTCTACTGGAGAAGAGCCTTATAGTATTGCCATTTTATTTAAAGAATACTTTCCCAAAATCGATATAAAAATTTTAGCGACAGATATTGATGAAAATATTTTGGGAAAAGCAAAGCAAGGTATATATAAAGAGCAATCTTTAAAGGAAATACAGGATATATTAAAACGGAAATATTTTAAGCCTGAACATCATTTATATAAAGTAGATCCATCAATAAAAGCGAATATTACTTTCAAAAAACATAACCTACTAGCAGATCCTTATCCACCCAATATTGATCTTATTCTTTGTCGAAATGTGCTGATTTATTTTACAGATGATGCAAAAGAAAGCATATATATGAAGTTTGGTAAATCGCTACAAAAAAATGGTTTCTTATTCGTTGGTAGTACAGAACAAATATTTAACCCTAATTATTATGGATTGCATTTATATGATACTTTCTTCTATCAAAAATCATAAAGATAAACACTCTTATCTATTACATAAAGGTAAGAGTATTTTTATCATAAGTTGATTGGCTGTAAGACCCCAACTGATTGAAGTTTCACTTTATAGAAATGAATGAATCATTACATAGAAAACCAAAACCTATGGACGAGGAAAACGAATAGAATTAGAAAGGAGAAAATTTATGGATATCATATTACAAGCAACACAACTACTAGAAAAAAATCATGCAAAGGAAGCAATTCATCTTATTAAATCTCATTTATCTGAATTAAATGATGAAGAAAAGCGGATATGTGCTGATTTCTTCATGCAATGGGGATTCTTAGATGAAGCAATGGCCATTTTACATGATTTACGTAAAATAGATCCTGAAGATAGCGAACTAAAACTCATGTTGGCTGAGATTTACACAGAGGATGAAAATGATAGGGAGGCAATGGAATTACTATTGCAAATTAATGAGAATGATGAAGCATATTTGCCTGCATTAATCCAATTAGCAGATTTATACGAAGCTCAAGGGTTATTTGAAGTAGCTGAACAGAAACTACTTCAAGCAAAACGATTAGCGCCTGAGGAAGAAATAATTGACTTTGCTCTTGGTGAGTTATTGTATTCAGTAGGCGAGTTCAACCGAGCAATTTTGTATTATGAAAAAGTAAGCGTAGATATAAATGGTGTATCGACAAGAGAAAGATTAGCAAATTGCTTTGCTTCAATTGGAAAGTATGAAGAAGCCATTCAAAACTTTCAAGCTATCGAAAAACCCAATACAGATACTCAGTTTAAATATGGTTTGACAGCATATTACGCAGATCGATTAGATATTGCAATCTCTGTTTGGAAAGAATTGCTTATGAAAGATCCTTATTACCATTCCTCATATAAGTTGCTTGCTCAAGCTTATGAAGAAAAAGGAATGATTCAAGAAGCATATGAAACGGCAATGAAAGGTATTTCGTATGATGAATTTAATAAAGAACTTTATTACTATACTGGAATACTTGCTCAAAAATTAAATGATTTAGCTAAGAGCGAAGCAATGTTTAGACAAGCTATTTCTCTTGATCCGGATTATAAACATGCTATCCTTTCTTTGGTGAAACTTTTTAAAGAAAAAGAAAAGCCCGAGTTTGTTGTTGATTTATTGACCTCTATCAAAGAAACAAAATCTGAAGATCCCTTATATGATTGGGAATTAGCAAGAGCATATCGTGAATTAGAGCAGTTTGATGATGCATTAAAATACTTCCAAGATGCATATACTAATATGAAAGACGATAGTGATTTTTTAAAGGAATATGGATATTTTCTAATGGAAGAAGGGAGGAATACCGAAGCAATTGATATTTTTACCAAATACCTGACGCTTATACCTGATGACTTTGAAATTGTGGCATATAAAGAAAGATTATTGGATATGTAGTAGGGATAAGTGTTTATAAGGAAGGTGACAAGACTCATATATGAAAACACCTATACCGATTAGGGATAAAAAGAAATTCATTGCATGGTTTCTAAAGAATTTTCAACTAAAAAAACGGGAAAGTGTATGGATTTTAAATTATTTATTAAATCATGATTCTATCCTGAAGAACATTCATTTTGTTAGAGAAGCGAGATTTTGTCCGAGGAGTATGGTGATATCAACTGTTTGTTCAGAAAAGGTACCTTTTCGCTTTTATAAACGTCATATTGTTACAACAAACGCTGAAAAATCCTTCCATGATTTACGAATGAATCGTGATGAAGCCCTTTATATTGAACTTCATTTTAAACATGCAAAAGATGATCTGATGTATGCATCCGTTTTAGAAGAAAACCCTTTTATACCTGAAGATTACTATATATCAGAAGATGATAAGAAGGCAGCATCACAACTATTAGAACAAACTCTTTATTTATATCAGAAAAAGCAATTAAACCATAAGATTGATGCCGCTTTAGACGCTGGAAATAAAATGGAGTTTTTAAGGCTTTCTAATAAGCTAAAAGAACTTGAATATAAAAAAAATCAACCTCCACTTAATTAAAGGTTGATTTTTTTTTATGATTCAAGCTATGATTACATATAGAAACTTATTTTATTTAGAAAATGGCTTTTTTCGTATGAATTGATGCCACATACACCTCTTGTGAGGAAATTTATGCAATAATAATTTAGGAAACGACCTAAAAAAGGAGTGAATGCAATGCAGTGGCAACAAGATGACATTAAAAAATATGTACAAGCCAAGGAATATATCGATACAATTATTATGCCATTACAACCCTTTCATCTTACAAAAGATGAAAAAATCGCACAAACGAGCTATGAAAATGAAATATTAACTATCTTTTCAAATGAATTGGAAAAAGAATTATCTGGTAGGACCATGCGTATACCTTCATATACATATGTTCGTTCAGCTGATAAAGAAAAAGAAATCGAGAGAATGAAGACTTGGGTAACGGATATTCAAGAACAACCATTTGAACATCTCTTTTTCCCTACTTTCGATATGACTTGGAAAAAACATGAAATTAATTTACCTGGTAATTTAATTTGGTTACCTGTTACTCAGGTCGAAGAAATACAATCAAAGGAATTTAAAAAGTGGATTCATGAAAATGTTTTACAAGTAAGTGAATTAATTCGTTCTTATTGGTAGATAGTTTTTCGTTTTTTAAAAAGAAAGAACAACTTTTTGACATTTGTTAGATATTGATTGACCCTGTCCTAAGTTTACGCTATCATGGTAATGTCCTAGTAATCTGATTGAATATATTATGTCCGTGACATCAAAGTAAAAGAGGGGGGAAATTCATGAGTGATAAAAAGAAACAAGTAACCCGTAGACAGTTTTTAAATTACACGCTAACTGGTGTAGGTGGATTTATGGCAGCAGGATTATTAATGTCACCTTTACGTATGGCAATTGACCCTGTGCTGCAACCATCCGGTGATGGGGACTACGCAAATGTTGGTCTAGCTGTTGATGACATTACAAAAGATCCTCAACCAGTTGAATGGGAAATTGAACAAGTAGATGCTTGGTACAAATCAGATGTTACTCAAAAAGCATTCGTATTTAAAGACGATAAGGATGAAATAGTGGCTCTTTCCCCAAAATGTACACATCTAGGTTGTATGGTTTCATGGGAAGGAAGCGAAAGTCATCCAGATCAATTCTATTGTCCATGTCATGACGGACGCTTTACAAAAGATGGTACGAATATTGAAGGAACACCACCAACAGAGCCGTTACATGAATATGAGCATAAAGTTGAAGATGGAATGCTGTTTCTCGGAAAAGCATATCCAAGAGGGGAGGCGTAATAGTATATGTTACAAAAAATGTATGATTGGATTGATGAGCGTATAGATATTACGCCGATATGGCGGGATATCGCAGACCATGAAGTACCAGAGCATGTAAACCCAGCACATCATTTTTCTGCTTTTGTTTACTGTTTTGGTGGATTGACATTCTTTGTTGTTGTTATTCAAATCTTATCTGGTATGTTTTTAACGATGTATTATGTTCCAGATATTGAAAACGCTTGGAAATCCGTTTACTATCTGCAAACACAGGTAGCACATGGTCAAATTGTACGAGGAATGCACCACTGGGGCGCCAGTGTAGTAATCGTCATGTTATTATTACATACACTTCGAGTGTTTTTCCAAGGAGCATATAAAAAACCACGTGAACTAAACTGGATGGTTGGAGTACTATTATTCTTTGTCATGCTTGGTTTAGGTTTCACTGGATATTTATTACCATGGGATAACAAAGCTTACTTCGCAACAGAAGTTGGTTTAAACATTGCTGGTCAAGTTCCATTAATTGGTGACTGGCTCATTACACTATTAGGTGGTCACCCTGAAATTATTGGTGCGCAAACTCTAACAAGATTCTTTGCTATCCATGTATTTTTCTTGCCTGGAGCATTGTTTGCATTACTAGCAGTACACTTTATTTTAATACGTAGACAAGGTATTTCTGGTCCACTATAAGAGGAGGGATAAGCTGTGAAAAGGGGTAAAGGAATGAAATTTGTCGGCGATTCACGTATAAACGCCGAAAGTACATCAACCGTTCCGAAAGACTATTCTGAATATCCTGGTAGAACGGAAGCATTTTGGCCAAACTTTTTATTAAAAGAATGGTTAGCTGGCTCTGTGTTTCTAGTAGGTTTTCTCACGTTGGTATTAACACATCCATCACCATTAGAAGGTATGGCTGACCCAACTACTGCAGGTTATATACCATTACCAGACTGGTACTTTTTATTCTTATATGAATTATTGAAGTACAAATATGCGAGTCAAGACTTTATTTTACTCGGTGTCATCGTCATTCCGGGGCTTGCATTTGGAGCACTTTTATTAGCGCCATTCCTAGATAATGGACCTGAGAGAAGACCAAATAAACGCCCAATTGCTACTAGCTTAATGTTATTAGCTTTAGTTGCTACTATTTGGTTAACATATGACTCTGCAGGTGCTGTAGACTGGGAAGCTCGTGCAGAGGCAAATAAACCTATTCCTGCATCAGAAGTAGAAATCGATACATCTGATCCAGGTTATGCAGTTTATGAAAACAGCTGTATGTCTTGTCATGGAGATGATTTGACAAATGGAGCTGCCGGACCACCATTAATTGGAATAGAACATACAACAGAGGAAATTGCTGACATTTCTGTTAATGGTATTGGTGATATGCCGGCCGATGTTTTCCAAGGAACAGATGAAGAATTGCAACAATTAGCTGAGTTTATTACTTCTGTAAATGAACAAGCTGGTGAGTAATTAAAAAAAAGCACCTTTGCCATTATTTTTGGTAAAGGTGCTTTTTTAGTAAATACTATAAACAGGAGGGATGTACTTTGTTAAGATATTTATTAAGAGATCGGCGTGTACTTATCTTTCTATTTATTACGAATTTGATAGGTACAATTTATGGATTTTACTGGTATCGCTTCCAATTAGCCGATACACCACCTATTTTTTATTTATTTGTTCCAGATAGCCCGACAGCCAGCTTGTTTTTTACAGTATTTTTGCTCTTCTTTATTTTTGGAAGAAATTTACCCTACATAGAAGCATTAGCAATCATTACATTGTTTAAATATGGTATTTGGGCTGTCGTAATGAATGTTTTTACATTAATCATAGAAGGTTCATTAAGCCCTCAGGGTTATATGTTAATTCTTTCACATGGTGCTATGGCCATAGAAGGATTATTATATGCACCATTTTATAAAATTAAATTAAAACATATTGTAGTTGCGAGTATTTGGACATTACATAATGATGTGATTGATTATGTATTTGGTATGATGCCAATTTATTCCTCTTTAACGGATTACATGGATAAAATCGGGTATTTTACATTTTGGTTAAGTATGTTATCAATTTTTATAGCATATAAATTAATGCAAAAACATAACCATGCGGCCTTGAAGGTGTAATAAAGTATTCTTCCCTCACATATATTAAATAAAAAGAATGTGGGGGATCTCTATGAGAAAACTTACGAGATTAGTGTTAAAAAACTTTTTGTGTATCATAGGGATAATGGTTGTTCAAGGAAGTGTAGTTTATGCTGAACCAAATCAAGAGCTAGTTCATAAAAATGTAGCAATGACACCATTTTATTGGGTGATAATTATTGTGGGTGGCTGTATTGCTATTACACTAACTTATGTAAGTTGGCGAAAATATAAGGGTGAAAAAAAGAAAAAAAAGTTAAAAGAAGACAAAACAGTTGACTGATTTGTTCGATTTGACTAAAATTGACCTATATCATAGCGTGGAGGTTTGAATAGATGTTTAACAGTTTAGGTGGATTACTCATTTATTTTGCTCTATTAATGATTATTCCAATATGGACCCAATCAAAAGTAAAACGCACATACCAAAAATTCTCAAAAGTACCTACCTCATCTAGGATGGCAGGTGCACAGGTTGCAAGACAGATATTAGATGATAATGGACTATATCATGTAACTATTGAAGAAACAAAAGGAATGCTTACGGATCACTATGATCCTCGTTCTAAAACAGTTAGACTGTCTAGTTCAAACTATCATGGACATTCGATGGCTTCTTCGGCTGTTGCTGCCCATGAAGTTGGACATGCTATTCAAGATGCAGAAGAATATGCTTTCTTAAATTTTCGTTCCGCTTTAGTTCCTGTTGCAAATTTCGGTTCAAATGCTGCATTTTTCCTTATCTTTGCGGGACTTATTTTCGATATGTTGAATTTAGCTGTCTTTGGACTAATATTTATGGCGGCTGCTGTATTGTTTCAACTTGTTACACTGCCTGTTGAATTCGATGCTTCTAATAGAGCAATGGGACAGCTAGTAAGTGGGGGAATTATTACAAATCGAGAAGAAAGAGACACGAAAAAAGTATTGAGTGCCGCAGCAATGACATATGTTGCTGCCGCTGCTATTGCTGTAGCAGAACTATTGCGATTTGCGTTTATTATATTTGCTAATAGAGAATAGTCCTTTTAAAAATGAAATTTAATTCAGTGGGGGTATTCTCAACCACTGATTGATAACTGAACGAATTAGGTGTTTACTGGCTAACCGTCCTCCGCTTAAATTCTTATGTTGTCTAAAAGTTTTGAAGTAGGGGTCTTACAGCCAGTTATCCTGTGATAAACGTTTTAAAATATTTGTATTGGAATGGGGGTGGCTATTTATGTCACCCTTTTTATATTTTATACTATTTAAATGTCATTCTCTTAAATATTTGTCAAAGAGGGTGCAATTAGCTAACATAAATATATATTCTAATGTTTATTAAGTGAAGGAGATTTATACTAGCCATGTCAAATTATAATTCAAAAGAAATTCAAACTCGTGTTGATGACTATATTTCACAATTTAAGGAAGGATATTTTTCTCCATTAAGCCTAATGGCGAGAATGACAGAAGAAGTTGGAGAATTGGCGCGAGAAGTCAATCATTATTATGGTGAAAAGCCGAAAAAACCAAGTGAAGTGGATAAAACGATAAAAGAAGAACTTGGTGATATGATATTTGTACTAACATGTTTCGCGAATTCTCTTAACATTAATCTATCTGAAGCATTTGACATTGCTATGACAAAAATTGAAACAAGAGATAAAAATCGCTGGACAAGAAAGGATAGCTAAAAGATATACTTAAAAACTAGGAGTGAACTAAAATTGACAATAAAAGTAATTATTTCTGGACCAAGAGGACGAATGGGTCGAGAAGCGTTAGATATGATTATAAATGATAAAGATTTAGAACTTGTTGCTTGTATTGATCGAATGAATGATGGTAAGAGACTATCTGATGTTGAAGGAATGCCGAATGTAAATGTTCCTATTTTTGTTGAACCGAATCAATGTTTTCAATCAGTTTCTGCCGATATATTTTTAGAATTATCCATACCAGAAGTAGGTTTCGACCATACTAAATTAGCGTTGATGTCTAAGATAAAATCAGTTGTCGGTACATCTGGTTTTACTTCAGAACAAATTGATTTATTAACCAATATTGCAAATGAAAATAAAGTAGGTTGTATTATTGCACCTAACTTTGCGATTGGAGCTGTTTTAATGATGCAGTTTGCTAAGAAGGCTGCTACATATTTTTCAGATGTTGAAATTATCGAAAAACATCACGATCAAAAATTGGATGCTCCATCAGGTACAGCAGTGAAAACAGCTAAAATGATTCAAGAATCAAGACAAGCGAAACGGCAAGGTCATCCAAATGAAAAAGAAACAATGGATGGTGCAAGAGGTGCGGATACGGAAGGTATTCGGATACATAGTGTTCGCTTACCTGGACTAGTTGCTCATCAAGAAGTTATATTGGGTGGCTTAGGACAAACATTAACCATTACACATGATTCATATAATCGTAAATCATTCATGACTGGTATAAAATATGCTCTTGGAAAAGTAATGCAATTAGAAAAGTTAGTTTATGGAATGGAGAATGTAATGGATTAGTTATTTATAGATAATAAAAGGAGTTGACTATATGAAAATCGCATTAATTGCACATGATGAAAAAAAGAAAGACATGATTCAATTTACTACTGCCTATTCACCCATTTTAAAAAGTCACCAATTATATGCGACAGGGACAACTGGTGCACTAATTAGTAAGAAAACCGGTTTACCTGTACATAAAGTTAAATCAGGTCCATTGGGTGGTGACCAACAAATTGGTGCAAAGGTTGCCAATAATGAAATAGATATTGTTATCTTTTTTAAAGATCCATTAACAGCGCAACCACATGAGCCGGATATTAGTGCATTAATGCGTTTATGTGATGTTTATTTAATACCATTGGCAACAAATATGGCTACTGCTGAAGTGATGGTTAAAGGATTGGAACATGGTGATCTTTCCTGGAGGGAAATAGTAAAAGAGCAGGAAGGAAATGATATATGAAAATAGGAATTACGTGTTATCCTACAGTTGGTGGATCCGGTGTCATTGCCACAGAATTAGGCATGTTATTAGCAGAATTAGGCCATGAAATTCACTTTATTACATCTGGGCTACCATTTCGTTTAAATCAAGTAAATCCAGCAATCTACTACCATGAAGTAGAAGTAAGTCATTATCCCGTTTTTCAACATGACCCATATGACTTGGCTTTAGCATCTAAAATGGCTGAAGTTGTTGATCAATACAAATTAGATATTTTACATGTGCATTATGCGATGCCACATGCAATCTCTGCTATTTTGGCACGTGACATTGCAAAACATAACGTAAAAATTGTTACAACTCTACATGGGACAGATATCACTGTCTTAGGAATGGATCAAACATTTAAAAATATGATTAAGTATGGTATTGAGCAATCCGATGCAGTAACGGCTGTTTCCAATAGCTTAGCCAGACAAACAAAAGAATTATTAGATATAGAAAAAGAAATTAACGTTATTTATAATTTTGTTAATGAAAATGATTATTATAAAAAACAACTACCATTATTAAAAAATGAATATGGTATTTCAGAGTCAGAAAAAGTCATCACACATATATCTAATTTTCGTAAGGTTAAACGAATAGAAGATGTTATTCGTACGTTTTTCCTTATTCAACAGAAATTAGACGCAAAGTTAATGCTCATTGGAGATGGGCCAGAATGTTCCAAAGCTTTTCATCTCGTTAAACAACTGCAAATAGAAGATAAAGTATTATTTCTTGGAAAACAGGAAAATATAAGTGATTTACTTTCTATTTCCGATTTGAATTTCTTACTTTCTGAAAAAGAAAGTTTTGGTCTAGTTTTATTAGAAGCAATGAATTGTGAAGTACCTTGTATTGGAACGAATATTGGTGGTATTCCGGAAGTAATTAAGCATAATAAAACTGGCTATCTTATTGATGTAGGAGATGTAGAACAAGCAGCTGCACACGCTATTGAGCTACTTTCTGATATAGATAAATTAAATCGTTTCTCTAAACAAGCTTATAATTATGCTAGGAAGAATTTTCACTCCACTCAAATCGTGGATCAGTATGTAGATTTATATAAAAAACTTTAAAAAGTTAGTCGAGAAATTTGGTGATATAATGTTTACCAAGCCTTTCCTTGATGCACTTTACATTATTGAAAAAATTGAAGCAAAAGGATTCAAGGCGTATTTTGTAGGTGGATGTGTTCGTGACTTATTATTAGAACATGATATGAAGGATATTGATATTGCTACATCTGCAACACCTAATCAAATACAAAATATCTTTGATAAAGTCATACCAGTAGGGATTGAACATGGAACGGTTATTGTTCGGCATCAGAAAAAGTCATATGAAGTAACAACATTTCGCTTAGATGGTTCTTATTCTGATGGGCGCCATCCTGATTCCGTTCAATTTATTGATCGAATTGATGAAGATTTAGCAAGAAGAGATTTTACAATGAATGCTCTTGCAATGGATAAATACGGAAATTTGGTTGATTTATATGGTGGTAAAGAGGATTTGAAAAAGAAACTTATACGTAGTGTTGGAGATGGAATGGAGAGATTTACAGAAGATCCATTACGTATTATAAGGGCGATCCGCTTTGCAAGCCAGTTAGGGTTTTCAATTGAGGAGAAAACTCTATTAGCTATGGGAGATTTAAAAAATGAAATTGAACATTTAGCAGTTGAACGAATACAACACGAAATGGGAAAGTTTTTTGCTGGAAAATATGTTGATATTGGATTTTCCTATTTAACATCTTTGTGCTTACATAGGCATTTACCTTTGTTTAAAGAAAACCCTTATATTATTGATAAATTCCCTAGACCAATCGAATCATTTCTATCTTTTGGTGAAGTCATTGCAGTCTGTCACCTTCTTGAACCAAAATTAACAGTGCAAGAGTGGGTTAAACAATGGAAATGTTCCAATAAAATAAAAACAGAAGCCATTACCCTTGTAGATATATTTAATCATTATAAAAAACAAGGACTAGATGAATGGCTTGTTTACCAACTAGATCCAATATATGATGAAGGTTTTTTGAGAATTGTCCATTATTTAGATAAGAATCATGAAATAAATAAACATGAAATAAAGTGTTTAAGAAATAGTTTACCAATTACTTCAAAAAAAGATTTAATACTTAATGGGCATGATATTATAAAGATATTTCCACAAGAAAAAAAGGGGCCATGGATTCAAAAGTTAATAAACAAAATTGAAAAAGAAATTGTTGAAAAGCGTTTAAAAAATAATAAAAATGATATAAAGGAGTGGATCAAATGCAATCCACCCGAAATAAACTAATTGAAATTTTATCAAATAACCAAGAAACATATATTTCTGGACAATTAATTTCCGAAAGATTAAATATTTCTAGAAGCGCAATATGGAAACATATGCGGGAATTGGAAAAGGATGGTTATGTTATTGAAGGCAAGCCCAAACGAGGCTACCGTATTTTAGAATTCCCTAAGAAAATAAGTGAAAATACACTAAAATGGGGATTAGAAACAGAGTGGATTGCTAAAACAATCATTCATAAACCAGAAACAACATCCACACAACATATAGCACATCAACTTGCACAAGAAGGCGCTTCTCATGGAACGATAGTTATTGCGGATGAACAAACAAAAGGAAAAGGGAGAATGAATCGCAAATGGCATTCTTCTAAAAATGAAGGAATTTGGATGAGCATCATTCTAAGGCCGGCAATACCACCACATAAGGCACCACAATTAACCTTACTGACTGCTACAGTGTTAGCAGATGTCATCATGAAAGAAACTAATATAAAGCCTTATATTAAGTGGCCGAATGATATTATCATTCATAATAAAAAAATGAGTGGAATTCTTACAGAAATGCAAGCTGAACAAGATCAAGTACAATACATTATTATTGGAATTGGAATGAATGTAAATCAAGATATAAAAAGTTTACATAAAGAAATCCACACAAAGGCAACATCTTTGAAAATGGAAGCAGATAAAGAATTTGATATCCGATATTTAGTCCAAAAAATTTTACAACAATTTGAAAAAACATATGAGCTTTATTTACAGAAGGGGTTTCCTGTTATTAAAACAAAATGGGAAAGTTATGGTTTTCGTATTGGAGAAAAGATTTTAATAAAAACAATGAATCATGAATGGAAGGCAACTTTTTCTGGAATTGATCATGATGGAGGATTACTAGTAAGAAACCTTGATGATGGAAAGATGGAAAAATTATATTCCGCAGAAATAGATTGGTTTAGGGAAAATTCGTAATTTGTTAAAAAGGATTTTTATAATCTTAAATAACTTAAAACTCTTATCATAGATAAGGGTTTTAGCTGTGGATGACTAGGAAAAGTTAGGTGGTGGAATACATTTGGAAAGATATATTGTTGTGGATCTTGAAACAACAGGCCATTCACCAAAGGCAGGAGATAAAATTATTGAAATTGGAATTGTCGTAATTGAAGAAAATGAAATTACGGAAACATTTTCATCTTTTATCCAACCAGGGAGGGTTATCCCATCTTTTATAACAAAACTAACAAATATAACTAATGATGATGTAAAACAAGCACCAACATTTAAAGAAATAGAAAAAGAAATCAAATCATTTTTTCATGAGGGAATTTTTATAGCTCATAACGTAAAATTTGATTTTGAATTTTTAAATGCAGAATTGGTCATGAATGGGAACGAGCGATTAAAAAACGCAGCAATAGATACAGTAGAATTAGCAAGAATTTTATACCCGATGGCACCAGGATTTAAGCTAGGACAACTTGCAGAATACGTCCATTTAGAACATCAAAATCCTCATCGTGCATTATCAGATGCTTATGTAACAGCAAAATTATTTTTGCTAATGAAGAAAAAACTAAATCAATTACCAGTAGAAACAATAAATAATTTATTAAAGTTAGAACCTTTTCTAAGATCAGACTTGTTTGGGTTGCTTCAAAAGCAAAAACAAGTCCTACGTCAAAATCCAAGAAAATCGGAAGGTATAACAAGCTTCCATGGTCTTGCATTTCGTGAAGTTGAAGAGATAAAAACAAATTCGACCTCTAACATTTCTTCGTATGGAGACTTTTTAGATAATATTTACGAACAAGGTGGACATCTAGAAAAAACTCTACCGAAATATGAAAAACGTATTGGTCAAAGGCAAATGTCTGAAATCATTTATGATGCATTTAAAGAACATAAGCATGCACTTATTGAAGCTGGAACAGGAACTGGTAAGTCACTTGCTTATTTACTTCCGGCAATTTATGAAGCAGTTGTACAGGAAGAACGTATTGTGGTAAGTACATTTACTACTCAATTACAAGCACAATTAATGGAGGAAGATATCCCCCTTGTAATGAAACTTATTCCTTTTCCTTTTCAAGTTGCTTTATTAAAAGGGAAGCAGCATTATATTAGTCTAGAGAAATTCGAAAATGAATTAGAAGATGTAGAGGGTAATCACTATGGGGAAATTCTTACAAAAGCAATGATTTTAGTATGGCTTACAGAAACAAAAACAGGTGATATTGATGAGATTCAGCTTCCTTCAAGCGGATATTCATTCTATCGAAAAATATCTACAGAGGCTGAAGGAACGATTGATCCAACTTCTCCTTGGTTTCGGATTTCTTATTATCAAAAAGCAAAAGAAAAAGCAAGAATTGCAGATCTTATTATTACAAATCATGCTTTATTATGCACGGATTTATTCCATGATACAAAACATTTACCTAGCTACCAGAAGGCAGTCATCGATGAAGCACATCATTTAGAAGAAACAGCTTCCAGACATTATGGTTTACAACTAGATTATATGCATACAGTATTTTTACTAAATCAAATTGGTACATCAGACGGGAAGAAGTGGTTAAGTAAAGTATTGATGGAAAATCCAATCTTTACACAGCGGGTATCTATCCAAAAGTGGGATTCACTGTTTATTCAAGTTAAATCAGATTTGGATGAGTTATTTCGTTATATTTATCAGTATGTACTAGATAAAAATAAATATAATAAAACATTAAGTGATATTGGTCGATTGCAATTTGAGTTAGTAGAAGAAAAATGGGAAAGTAATCATTGGGATTTTTTAAAAGAAATGGTTGCAAGAATAACGATGTCTATAACAGAAATGACATTTTTATTTGAGCAAATGCTGTTAAACTCTTATGGTGATTCGCACCTTCATGATAAAATCAAACAGTACCAAGAAAGAATAGAAAACATCAAGGATAAATTAACTCGTTTGTTTCTTATAGAAGACTCGACCCAATTTAAATGGATTGAAATTGAAACATTTGGAGCGAAGAATGCAGTGTATGTTTTTTCTGAACCAAAAGAAATTGCTTCTGCTTTGCAAGAACGATTATTTAATAAAAAAGCTAGTATCATTATGACCAGCGCAACATTAACAACGAAAAATTCCTTCTCTTTTATGGAAAAAAGACTAGGGTTAAAAGAAGAACATACACTCAAAAACCAAATTGCATCACCCTTTGATTATAGAAGTCAAGTTCAATTATTAATACCGAACGACTTTCCTGATATTAGACAACAAAACCAAGATGAATTTCTTTATGCTACTTGTGAGGCAATTTTATCTTTAGCAGATATAACAAGAGGAAGAATGCTTGTCCTATTTACCTCTTATGATATGTTGCGTAAATCATATTATTTATTAAAAGAAATGATGGCCGAAGAATATATCCTAATTGCTCAAGGAATAACCAGTGGAAGTCGTATGCGCCTAAAGAAAAAGTTTCAAACATTTGAAAAGGCTATATTATTAGGAACGAACTCTTTCTGGGAAGGAATTGATATTCCAGGAGAAAGTTTATCTAGCTTAGTAATTGTTCGATTGCCATTTCAGCCACCAAATCATCCTGTTTATAAAGCAAAGACAGAGCTTCTAGAAAGTAATGGTAAAAATCCTTTCTTTCATTTCGCATTACCACATGCAATTATACGTTTTAAACAAGGATTCGGCAGATTAATTCGTTCAAAGGAAGATCGTGGGATTATTTTTGTTTGTGATGCACGTTTAAGAAAATCACGTTATGGGTCTCAATTTATAAACTCTATCCCCAATGTCCCGATTCATTTCGATACAACAAATCATTTAATGAGATTTGCAAAAAATTGGTTTCAAAAATAAATTCGATGCTATAGCTGTTTTATCGAGATTAGCTTAGCTGGCTGTAAGGTCCGATTTCTAGAATTTATCAAAAATTATAGGTAGGGGACAGGTAGCAAGTCAAACGACCGATTCGTTCAAGGGCTTTTAGCTCATACCCTTCCGGTGTTAACAATCAGTGGTGGATGAAATAATTCGCACTGAATGAAATTTCACTTTATGTAAAAACATACTGATTTAGGAAAAAATCAGTATGTCTAAATATTGGTGTAGGTTTAAAAAAATTGTTGAAATTCATAAAAACGAAACAAATCCTGTGAAAAATTGCTATACTATATATGGGATGAAGTTTCACCTTATGTTCAACATTATCTATTATTATGTACGTTTTGGAAAGTGATATAAGTAACATTTTTTTCATCGAATGTTTTATTTTTGATAAGTTTGTGGAGTGAGAGTATGAAAAATGAGTACAAACAAATAATCCCAAATTGGCTCAAGTGGAGTATCCTTATTTTTTGCTTATTTTTAATTGGTATGATAATTTATGGATTCACCCTTTATTTCAACGTATTACATAATAAAGAGGGCCAGTTTGATCAATCAGAAAAAATCATTCTTAATGAAACTAACCTGGTTTCTGTCGAGAATGTTAGCCGTTTTCATGGTGAACAGCTTTTCCATGTGCTTACAGGAAAAGATAAGACAGGTGATATCTTTTATGCTTTTTTGCCGAAAGTAAAATCTGATAAGAAGCAAGAAATTACGATGATAAATCATGCAAATATCTTATCGAAACAAATGATAAAAAAGAATGGAAGGATTCATGCCAATCTTGTCAATATATAGACATGGTACCAGGATTAGTTGATGAGCAACCAGTTTGGGAAATGAAGTACATGGATCAATCAGGAAGATATGTGTTTGATTATTTATCGATGTATGATGGTTCGAGTGTAGAGGAATTTCGTTTAAAACGTTTTTATAATCATGAGTGAGAAAGGCGGTTTTACATATGGAATTAGCAAGTCGAGTGAAAAGCTTAACACCTTCTTCAACATTGGCCATTTCTGCAAAGGCTAAAGAATTAAAAAAGGAAGGCCATGATGTTATTGGGCTCGGTGTTGGTGAACCAGATTTTAATACACCCCAATATATATTGAATGCTGCTATGAAAGCTATGGAAGAAGGAATGACAAAATACACGCCTTCTGGTGGAATAGTCGAACTAAAGCAGGCTATTATAGATAAATTAAAAGATGATAATAATTTAGACTATAAGGAGAATGAAATCATTGTTACAACGGGTGCAAAACATGCATTATATACGTTGTTTCAAGTTATTTTAAATAAAGGGGATGAGGTGATTGTCCCTGCACCATACTGGGTGAGCTACCCCGAGCAAATTAAATTAGCAGAAGGAGAGCCCGTATTTGTTAAGGGGTCAGAAACGAATGATTTTAAAATTACTCCACAGCAACTGGAGGAAGCAATAACAAAAAATACGAAGGCTTTTATTCTTAATTCTCCAAGTAATCCTACGGGAATGATGTATTCCAAAGATGAATTAATAAAACTTGGTGAAGTTTGTCAAAAGTATAATATAATTATTGTTTCTGATGAAATATATGAAAAACTCATCTATACGGAAGATGCCCATGTTTCCATTGCAGAACTATCTGACACATTAAAAGCACAAACAATTGTCATAAATGGTGTGTCTAAATCACACGCAATGACCGGTTGGAGAATTGGTTATGCAGCAGGACCTGAAGCAATTATTAAAGCAATGACAAATCATGTTTCCCATGCAACATCCAATCCAACATCTATTGCACAATATGCTGCACTAAGAGCATATAACGCAAATGAAGATCCTACAATTGAAATGCGTAAGATTTTTAGTGAGCGATTAGATACCCTTTATGAATTGATGACTAACATTCCGGGAATTTCATGCGAAAAACCAAAAGGGGCATTTTATTTATTTCCAAATGTGAGTGAGGCAGCCAAAATGAATGGATTTAATAGTGTGGACGACTGGGCAAAAGCACTTTTAGAAGAAGAGAAGGTTGCACTTGTTCCTGGTTCTGGTTTTGGCTCACCAGAAAATGTTCGACTATCATATGCGGTATCTAAAGAAAATTTGGTTGAAGCTGCACAAAGAATAAAACGATTTGTAGAAAAACATCAAGAATAGTTTTTGGAGGGAATTAATATGAAAACAACTATACAACATGTAGCAAAACACGAAGGACAAGAAGTTACAATTGGTGCCTGGTTAGAAAATAAACGTTCAAGTGGAAAAATTGCCTTCTTACAGTTGCGAGATGGTACTGGATTCATGCAAGCAGTTGTAGCAAAAAATAGTGTGGATGAAGAAGTTTTTAAACTTGCAAAAACATTAAACCAAGAATCTTCTATATACATAACTGGAACAATTGTAGAAGATAAACGTTCACCACTTGGTTTTGAAATGCAAGTAAAACATATTGATCTAATCCAAGAAGCAGTTGATTATCCGATTACACCTAAAGAACATGGAACAGAGTTCTTAATGGATCATCGTCATTTATGGCTACGTTCTAAACGTCAGCATGCAGTAATGAAAATACGAAGTGAAATTATCCAAGCAACATATAGATTTTTCTCAGATCATGATTTTATGAAAGTAGACCCACCAATTCTTACTGGGGCATCTGCAGAAGATACAACAGAATTATTTCATGTTGAATATTTTGATGAGGAAGCATATCTTTCACAGAGTGGACAACTTTATTTAGAAGCAGCTGCAATGGCATTGGGCAAAGTATTTTCTTTTGGACCAACTTTTCGTGCGGAAAAATCAAAAACAAGACGTCATTTGATTGAATTTTGGATGATGGAACCGGAGATGGCTTTTGTTGAACATGAAGAAAGTTTACAAATACAAGAAGAATATGTCAGCTTTCTAGTGAAATCAATTTTAGACAATTGTCAGCAAGAACTTCAAGTCTTAAATCGTGACATTTCAAAATTAGAAAAGATTACTGCACCATTTCCAAAGATTACATATAAAGAAGCAATTCAATTATTAAAAGATAAAGGATTTACAGATATTGAATGGGGTGATGATTTTGGTGCCCCACATGAAACGGCTATTGCTGAGAACTATGACAAACCAGTATTTATTACAAACTGGCCAAAGGATATAAAAGCATTTTATATGCAACCACATCCTGAAGAACCAGAGCTTGTTTTATGTGCTGATTTGATTGCACCTGAAGGATATGGGGAAATCATTGGTGGTTCGGAACGTATTCATGATTATGAGTTGATGAAAAAGCGCTATGAAGAACATCAATTATCAGGTCCAGCATATGAATGGTATCTAGAATTACGAAAATATGGAAGTGTACCACATTCTGGCTTTGGGCTTGGCTTAGAAAGAACTGTTGCATGGATAGCAGGTGTAGAACACGTCCGTGAAACGATTCCGTTTCCACGTCTTTTAAACCGTCTGTACCCTTAACCTAAAACGAAATCCCTTGCCTGATGCAGGGGATTTTTATTTTTAGTTATTCTGTTGCATCATGATATACTATGAATGAGGTGCTAATATGGATAAGCAAATAATGTTACAAGATCTTTTAGTTAATCAATTGTCCATTCCAATAAAACTGCTTACAAATTATCATAAATTAGGTCTAAATGAAACAGACGTGATGGTAATTATACAAATTCATCGATTTATTGTGAAAGGTGATACATTTCCTACACCTGATGATTTATCGTCCTGCACTACATTAAATAAAACGGAATGTTCGCATATATTACGTAAACTTATTCAAAGGCAGTTTTTATCTATTAATCAAATAGAAAATGAAAAACATCAATTAAGCGAAAGATACTCGCTGGAACCATTATGGAATAAGCTGTTTACTGTTGATGAAGATGAGCAAGAAAAACCTGATGAAGGAAATTTATTCATTTTATTTGAACAAGAATTTGGTCGCCCATTATCACCATTTGAAATAGAAATGATAAATGCATGGTTGGATGATGATGGTATTGTTCCAGCTTTAATTAAAGCAGCTTTACGTGAGGCAGTATTAATGGGAAAATTAAACTTTAAATATATTGATCGTATTTTAAGAAATTGGAATAAAAAGGGAATTAAAACTGTAGAAGAAGCGAGAGAATTATCCAGATCTTTTCGAGGTAATCAACAACCACCAAAACAAACTTCATATAAGAAAAATGAAGAGAAAGATGATTCCTTATACTTTAACTGGTTAACAGGGGAGGATTAGTGGATGCTTAATAATCGTGAAATTCGTTATTGTCTAGATGAGATGGGGAAGATGTTTCCAAATGCAGCGTGTGAATTGGTACATACGAATCCATTTGAATTAGTTATTGCTGTTGTTTTGTCTGCTCAGTGCACGGATGAGTTAGTAAATAAGGTAACTAAAAAATTATTTAAAAAATATAAAACTCCTGAAGATTATCTATCTATTCCTTTAGAAGAATTACAACAAGATATTCGTTCAATTGGGCTATTTCGCAATAAAGCAAAAAATATTCAAAAATTATCACATCAAATCATTCATGATTATAATGGACAAGTTCCTCAAGAGAGAGAGGAATTAATAAAACTTGCTGGTGTAGGAAGAAAAACAGCCAATGTAGTTACATCTGTCGCATTTAATCACCCTGCAATTGCTGTAGATACCCATGTGGAACGGGTAGCTAAACGTTTAGGAATCTGCAGGTGGAAAGACTCTGTAATGGAAGTTGAAAACACATTAATGAAAAAAGTTCCAGAAGATGAATGGAGTATGACGCATCATCGAATGATTTTCTTTGGTAGATATCATTGTAAAGCAAGAAATCCAAATTGTTCTGAATGTCCCTTGCTAACTTTATGTAGAGAGGGAAAGAAACGGATGAAAAAGCGAAACAAAGAAAAAAACCCCGTACAATAAACATGTACGGGGTTTTTTTTAATTATTAGCATCTTCATCTTTTTCATCGTTGTCTTCTTCGCTTTCTTCGCCTCCTTGATTTCCTTCATTACCTTTATTTCCTTCACCTTTTTCACTTTCTTCTTGTTCTTCATTTTTATTATTGTCTTCTTTCTTATCTTCGTCTCCTGTCACAGGTTTTTCTTCCATTGGGACAGTAACTTGAACAGAGTTTGCTTCACTTCGTTTACCATTTTCATTACCAATAGCGGTAACAACAATTGTATACGTTTCTCCAGGCTGTGCACCTTTTATATCGACACCCATAGATTCCTTTATTTCTTTTTGTCCATTTACAGATACTTCAAATTTAGCTGGTGGACCATCATAAGCCCAATTTACTTGGATGATGGTATCTTTATAATGTGCATTTAAATTTTGAACAGATGGGATGTTTGTATCTTCATCTTCAGTATCCTCATCTTCATCTTCTGGATTACCTATTTTCAGTTTAACTGTTCTTGCCTCACTCTTGTCATTATTATTACTTATGGCAACTACTTGTATTTCATATTCCGCGTCCATTTCAACTTGATTAATATCTAACGACAGTTCATCTGTTGTAGAAAGTGATTGCATTTTACCATCATTAATTCGGGCACTGACTTCAAATTGAATGTCTTCTTTTTTATCGTAAGACCATTCTACATGAATGGATTGCTTATCTTCATTATATGTTGCTTTTAATCCACTAACAGGATCTAATTGCTCATATTTAACAGATTCCTTTTTAGGCTCTGTTCCTTTCACAAATAATTCTGTTACAATTTGTGAGCTTGGTGTTTGGTTACTTGGAAGAGAAGGCGGATTAGAACCTTTTTCTACACCTACCTTCACAACAGAACTAGGCATTTTAAAATCAGGAGTTTCCACATCTTTCGATATCTCTGTCATTGTGTTACGAAATAGATCTCGGGCTATCTTTGTATATCCAGAAGGAATAGATAACTTTTTATCATTCTCATCAAAATTCCCCGTCCAAACTGAAATAGTATAGTTTGGAGAATAACCGATAAACCAGGAGTCTTTACTATCGTCTGAAGTCCCTGTTTTACCTGCAATTGGGATTCCAGCTACATTTGCAGAGCGTCCAGTACCTTCCTGAACAACTGATTTTAACATATCTGTAACCATATATGCTGTGTAGTCTGACATTGCAGCTTTTGGTTCTGGTGTTAAATCAACGACTTTCCCATCTGGAAATTCCACTTTTGTCACGGTATATGGCTCAATATAAACACCTTCGTTCCCAAATGCTTGATATGCTCCAGCCATTTCGATTGGACTAAACTCATTACTTGTTCCACCAATGACATCTCCAACACCAATTGGATGTTCATAGTGAAGACCTAATCCTTCCGCAAATTCCTTGACCTTATTTGCACCAACTTCTTCAAATGTTTTTAATGCCGGTACGTTTAAGGAGTGAGTTAAAGCATATCTGGCACTTACCCAGCCTTGATATGTTCTTGTAACATTATTAATCGGATTTTTAACATTTTTGTCATATGGTTTATCATCATTGATTTGATGATATGTGGACCATTTATTATACTCTATGGCTGGTCCGTATGCCATAATTGGTTTGGCAGTTGATGCTGGTTGAAACGTTTGTTGGGCATAGTTTAATTCACCTTTCCCTTCACTGTTTCTTCTCCCACCAATTGCTTGAATAGCGCCTGTTTTCGTATCTACAACGGTCATCCCGGCTTGCATCGTGTCATTTGGGAATTGGATAGGATTTTGCTCACTGTCTGTTAATAAAGACTCAACATATTCTTGAGCGTCAGAATCTAATGTTGTATATATTTTTAATCCGTCTGTATAGATGTCTGCACCATCCAATTTTTCACTTACTTCATCTTTTACTTGTTGGATAAATCCTTGGTATTTTGCGCCTTCTGGTACTTTATCTGTTAGTAATGATGGAATATCTACTTTACGTGCTTCGTCTGCTTCTTTTTGGCTAATTTTATCATGGCGAACCATTAATTTTAACACAGTATCCATTCGTTCTTTGGTAAGTTCTGGGTTCTTATATGGATTGTATGCTGTTGGTCTCTGAGGTAAACCAGCTAGTATGGCAGCCTCAGGTAATGTCAAATCATGTAGGTCTGTTTTACCAAAATAAGCTTTCGCTGCGCTAGCTACACCATAGGCATTATTCCCATAGAAAATTTTATTTAAATACATTTCTAAAATTTGCTCTTTTGAATACTTTCTTTCCAGTTTTAGTGCTAGCCATTGTTCTTGCACTTTTAATTTAATTTTTTTATCTTTTGCAAGAAAATAATTTTCAACTACCTGTTGAGTAATTGTACTTGCACCTTCAGACCCAAATCCATGTTTAAAGTTTGCAACAATTGCTCCTCCAATTCTTCTTATGTCAATTCCAGGGTGCTTGAAGAAACGGGCATCTTCGGTTGCAGTCACTGCATCTACCAATACTTCAGGTAGATCATCATAAACGATTTTTGTTCGCTTTTCTGTTCCAGGTTCGGCAACTACTTCTCCCTCTTTATCTAAAATTTGTGATGAAAATGGATCAGATAATTTTGCTGCATCAATTTTTGGTGCTGTGGCAATATAATACGTGAATAGAACACCAATCCCTATTCCTATTGCCAAGACAAGGAATAAGGTGGATAACATGATTTTTTTCCATAATGGTTTTTTCTTTGTTGTAGGTTTTTGTTTTTTTCTACCCATTCGGGTTTGGTTATTTGCAACCATTTTTTTACCTCCGATATTTAAAAATACAGTTGATCGACTACAGATAAGTAATCAATTCTTGCTTGATATTTAAAAGGAATTAAAACGCCGTCCTTCTGAATACTAGTATATGGGACTGACTTACGTCCATCATTATTTTGTTGCTCCCAAAAATAAACTATTTTTTCTCCAGGATATAAATATGTTTCGTCATGCTCTTTGAAACGAATAATAAAAAAACTAATACCCCCATGTTTTAAAATTGCATTCATATGCCTTATTTGATGTTCATGAATATTTGCTAAAGGAAAGGATGTTTTGTTTTTCGTTTCTTTTGCTTCAAAGTCGATATGCTTTCCCTGATAAATACCATTGTAATCTGTTGTTGAAGCTTGTTTGAAATATGCTTCAGTAATAACAGCTGCACTCCTTTTAGGATAATTTACATTGACAATTTGTATTGGTGTTGGTTTTTTATGAATCACTGCTCGATTAGTTTCTAAATAATAGGAATTCGTCACATTAATATCTTCTTCAAGTGACATTCCTCGATTGGAATATGCAATTTTCGTGGAAGACTTTGGTTTCTTTTTCACTCTTTTTCGCATTCCGTTTGGGTAATTCATCGTATTCCTCCTAATGTATGAAAGTATCATACCAAAAAAATCATCATTTGATAATATTTTATATCAATAATTAACAAAAACGTTAGTATTTATCACAGAAAGTAGGATGTAAGATGAAACAAACACGAAAAACAAATGACTACCTCCATTATATATCAAAACAGACACAAGACCATAATTTCGATAATATATCTCGCACAAAAGCATATTATTATTATTTTCAAGAACATCCAGAAATAGAATGGGCATTTGTTGCAAGTCTTGTGTCACGAAATGCTGGATGGAATATGACTGATTTAAAATTACCTATGTTTGAAAGCTTATTAGGCGAAAGAGAAAGATGGCAGTTATTTATGACTTATGAAAGAGCAAATTGGCTTATTTTTTTAGATGCCTACCCTCAATTACTTATTTATGCTTTGTCAAAAAAATTAAGACAACCATTATTTTTTTTATTAGAAGAATTCCATATCTCTAAATTTATGCAATTAGAATGGAAATATTTTTGGAAAAGTAATAATAAAACAAGATTGGTTATTTCTTTGATTATTAATGAGCAAAATGTTATAGAAAATGCCGTTATTCAACATCCATTTTATAAAACGAATGTATTTCAAGGATTGCCATATTTTTTACAAAATATATTTTGGATGAATGCGGTTATTATACCAACCAAGAGTGGAAATATATACGGAAAACATGTAAAGGGATTTACGAAATTAAAAAATCGAATTCAAATGGGTAAGGAAATTGCATCGCTTCTTTTTCATCCCTCCATTTATCCAGATATAAAAGAATTTACAAAAACAATTCCCCATACCGGATCCCGTTATGATTATGAACAATTTTTAAATAATCCTTTGCCTAAAGCGATGGCATTACGCAGTGCATATCCATTTATAAACCATAGAAATGTAAAACAAGAAGATTGGTATACTAAAGAAAAAATGAAACCAAAATGGAAAAGTCCAGTTATCATTCGAAATCCAAAAGAAATTAGTTCCTCGTTTTATTGGAAGCGGAAGTTGTTTGACCGATATCGCAGGTTTAAATCTAATGGATAGGTTTGCTTGTTCGTCATTAAAATCCTTTTGTTATTAATAAAGCTATTGTTTTAAATAATCATAAATCTGAAGAAATCTATATTTAGAAACATTAATAAAAATTGTCAAAAAGATTGGATTAAATCACAGAATAATAAATTAATTGCTAGATTGATTCTAGTTTTGTCGAACATGCAGGGAAAGGGAATAAGATAGCGTATAAATTATATAAGTGAAATAAAAAGGGTAGGTGTATAAAATGGGGATTGCATTGAAAGAAAATGATAGAAAACATGGTGGTGTATCGAAACAATATTTTAAAAAAGAATTAAAACAAATGGAAATCCAATTATATGTACTAGAACAAAAAGTATCTTTACAAGTGAATCGCTCTTTAGAAGATTATTATTACGAAGTTACAAATGAACTAGATAGTTTAAGACAAAGCATGAGCCATTTAGAAAAATGAACGCCTTGTAAAATTTAAAAAAGTATCATCCGCACCTTAAACATGTTAAAGTAAAGTAAAGGTCTTTGTATAATTGGAGCGATTTACACGATGAGTTTACTTATATTAACAAAGCTATTAAATGATCATTTAGAACAATTGAAAATTTTATATTCAACAAATAAACAACCAGAAAATAGTAGGGATAAACAATTTTTTTTAGAAGTGAAAGACAAAACAGGCCCAATCTTTGAACTTCTAAATCAATGGGAAGAAGAAGCATTAGTACAAGGAAAGAAGAGAAATATTACATTATATCCACAACAAATCACATCTACAAAGGAAAATATGGAGTTAGTTTTAATGCATAGTTACTATCATGATGTCAGAAAAAGACGATACATGGAATTAAATCAATCGATTCAATATGTATTTGACCAAGTTGTTCGTGAAATGGAACAAGCTATACGGTAGAAGGGGAAGATAATATGGCAAATAAAGATTTAATAGACCTAGCAAGAAAGGCTCGAGATAAAGCATATGTCCCTTACTCTAAATTTCCCGTAGGTGCAGCATTAAAAAGTAAATCTGGTAATATTTATACTGGGTGTAATATTGAAAATGCTTCCTATCCATTAACATGTTGTGCAGAGCGTGTTGCAATTTTTAAAGCTATTTCAGTTGGTGAAACTGATTTTCTTGAAATGGCTGTTATTGCAGATACAAATCGACCTGTACCACCGTGTGGGGCTTGTCGTCAAGTAATGAGTGAATTCTTTCATTCTAGTATGCCGATATATTTATCCAATTTGAATGATAAAATAAAAATAGTAATCATGGAAGAACTTTTACCATTTTCTTTTCAGCCTGTCGATTTAGAAAATTAAATGACTTATAGAGCTTTCTTTTTAATGGTATAATGAATATAGAACATAATTGTAAACAGACATAATAGAATGGTAAAGAGAGCTTGATTCAGTCAGGATTAAAACTAAATGAATCATACCTATCGTTTACACAGCGCATATCTAAATATGTTTATTAGGATATGATTATAAAACCTGAAGCAAAAAAAGGGTCATGTCCGAATAATTGTGTAAATATTAAATGGACCAAGTAACATGAGCGAAAGAAATATACGTAGACTCCTGCGGGAAAAAAGGTCTCGCTTAAGACCCCCGAGAGCGTAGCTCGAGGAGGCTCAGCAGCCGCCCGCGGAAAGCGGAGTATATTTCTGTAGCGATAACCATTATAAAGTTATCATTTTACACACAATTCCGGACATAACCTAAAAAAGAGGAAAGTTTAAGTGCGGGGTGAAGACATGGACAAAGATAAAATTCAATTGACAGGTAAAGATATTCTTGAAAAGGATTTTAAAGTTTCGATGAGAGGATATAATCAAGATGAGGTAGACAAATTTCTAGATATTATTATTCAAGATTATCAGCTATTTCAACAAGAGATAAGTAAGCTACATCAAGAAATTAATCAATTAAAGAATAATAAGAGAATGATAAAGCCGAACCAAGTTACACAACCAAGTCAAGTTAATTATGATGTTTTAAAACGATTATCTAATTTAGAAAAAGCTGTATTTGGTGGTCAATTAAAAGAAGAATAAGTATAAACAAAAACAATCAAATTATTTCCAGTGAAAAACAAAAGAAAATATGCTATACTAAGTATATGTTCATGTTGGATACTTACGTAATCGCTATGCATTTAAATATGTGTAGAGGAAAGTCCATGCTCACACAAACTGAGATGTTTGTAGTGTTCGTGCCTGACGAAATCATAAGTCAGGGTAATAACGGCAACAGAAAATCCTAAGTCCTTGTAGATACGGATGAATATGTTTGAAAGTGCCACAGTGACGAAGCTGGTTTGGAAACAAATCAGGTGGAACGAGGTAAACCCCGCGAGTGAGCAACCCAAATATTGGTAGGGGCATTCTTGATTAGGGAACTCAACCGAAAAAGAGACAAGCGTATACTTGTAGATAAATGATTACGACCCTGGTACGAGGTTGACTACCGTTTGTAGTACAAAGGTACAGAACATGGCTTATCAAGTATTTAACACGTCTAAATGAACATGAAAAAACCTATTTATGAAGGTATCTTTCATAAATAGGTTTTTTGTTTGGATTAGAATAGATGTGGTAAACTATGGGTAAGTATAAAAGAAAGGAATACATATATGAAACAACAAATTACTTTAATAGCAACTGCCGCAATGGGACTTGAAGCTATCGTCGGAAGAGAAATAAAAGAACTTGGATATGAACCAAAAATAGAAAATGGTAGAGTTCTTTTTCAAGCTCCCATGTCAGCAATCCCTCGTTGTAATTTATGGTTAAGATCTGCTGATCGTTTAAAAATATTAGTAGGGGAGTTTAAAGCAGTTACATTTGATGAACTATTTGAAGAGACAAAAGGCTTACCATGGGAAAACTTTATCAGTGAAGATGGTGAATTTCCAGTTTCAGGAAAGTCCGTGAAGTCAAAATTGTTCAGTGTATCAGATTGTCAAGCAATCGTGAAGAAGGCTATTGTTGAGAGATTACGACTTAAATATGGTGTTGTATCAAAAATGATGCCTGAAACAGGCTCTTTATATAAGATAGAAGTTGCTCTACGAAAAGATATTGCATCACTTACAATAGATACATCTGGAACAGGACTGCATAAGAGGGGCTATCGTGTTGGACAAGGAGAGGCACCTTTAAAAGAAACGCTTGCTGCTGCATTATTATTGCTAACAAATTGGACTCCTGATAAGTTGTTAATCGACCCTTTTTGCGGTTCTGGAACAATACCTATTGAAGCGGCATTCATTGGACAAAATATAGCCCCAGGTTTCAACCGTTCATTTGCATCCGAATCATGGGATTTTTTACCGAAAAACAGTTGGGAAAAGGCCTTTGAAGAAGCTGAGGATTTAGCAAATTATGATCAAGATTTACAAATCATCGGCTCGGATATTGACCACAAAATGATTGATATCGCAAAACAAAATAGTCTAGAAGCAGGTCTCGGTGAAATAATTACATGGAAACAAATGCAAGTAAAAGACCTAAATATACGTGATAACAATGGATATATTGTTACAAACCCACCATATGGACAACGGATAGGAGAAGAAAAAGAAGTTGCAACAGTCTATCAAGCTTTAGGACAAATCATGAAAGACCATCAAACTTGGAGTGTTTATGTTTTAACTGCATTTAAGAATTTCGAGAAAACTTATGGTAGTAAAGCAACGAAGAAAAGAAAACTATTTAATGGCTTTATAGAGACAAATTACTATCAATATTTTGGTAAAAAATAAAAAGCAGGGAATTTTCCCTGCTTTTATTTTTTTATTGATTACCTATTGGCCACGCAAATGGCGGTGAGCCAGGAGGTGAGTTTTGAAGCAAATCAAATACTGGAATAGAGTAAGCAAACAAGATTAATGCTACTGTGATTCCAACCCACATTTTCCAGTTGTCAAACCATGCTGGAGTAGGATCTGCATCTGGCTCTTCTTGTGCTAATGGATAAGCAGTTTCTCCTTTTGGAGCGAAAAATGCCATTTTAACGAAAATGTAAATCATTAATAGGATCGCAATAAAGAGAATTGTTCCACCTACTGCTTGTGCTAATTGATAACCAATCCATTCTTGTGCTTGTGCTGTTCCACCATATTCGGAGAACTCAGAACGACGTGGTCCTCCTTTTAATCCTTGAATATGCATGGAGGTTGACATAATAAGCATACCTGTTGACCATACAATGGATTGAATAATTCCTAATTTATTTAATTGAGGTGTTAATTTTCTACCAGTCAAGTGTGGTACTAACCAGTATGTAACACCGAAGAATGTTAAAATTACAACGAATGCAACTGTTAAATGGAAGTGTCCAGTAACCCAAATGGTATTATGAACAACTGTATTTAATTGGTGTGATGCGTTGATAATTCCACCTGCACCACCAGGGATAAATCCTACCATTCCAATGAATGGAGCTAAGAAACGAACGTCTTTCCAAGGTAATTTCTTCAGCCAACCGAACATCCCAGTTGCGCCTTTTTTACGACCAGTTATTTCAAATGTAGCAAACATAGAGAATGCAGTCATTAATGTTGGTATAACAACCATCATTGTCAATGCAACTTGAATAAACTTCCATGTAGGATGAATACCAGGTTCTGTTAACTGGTGGTGGAAACCTACTGGAATGGAAAAGAATAATAGTAAAACAAATGACATTCTTGCTAACGCGTCACTAAATATTTTTCCACCAATAATTTTTGGAATAATAACATACCATGTCATATAAGCTGGTAGTAGCCAGAAATAAACTAATGGGTGACCGAAATACCAGAATAATGTTCTACTTAATAATACGTTAATTGTTGACGCATAACCTAAAGACCATGGAATAAATTGAACTAGTACTGCAACTGCTACACCAAGTGATGCAATAAACCACATAATCATATTGATTGTTACCATAAATGCTGGTAATGGTGTTTTTTCACCTGGATGCTTCTTTTTCCAAACAGCAACCTGGTGCCAGTTCACAAAAGCTGCTATCCAGGAACCTATAATCACTAGAGCAAGACCAATATAAAATAATGGATGACCTTTTAATGGAGCATAGAAAGTGTATAGGACACTTGCTTTACCTAATAAAACAATAGTTGCCGCTATAATAGTTCCGATTAACATTACCCAGAAACTTAACCAGCCAAGTTTACGTTGTTTATCCGACATACCAACTGATTTTTCCATCAGTGTAAATTGGAATCCAATGATGAAAAATGTTGTCATAACAAGTGCTAAAATAACACCATGGACAGTAAGAATTTGATAGTAGCCTATTCCCCAAGGTAAAGTAATTTTCCCTGATCTTACCAACGTTTGTAATAATCCCATTAATCCACCGATTAGAAGGGATCCAAATGTAACATACATAAAAGACATATATAATTTCTTACTTTTATCAGCGATTGGATATGCACCAATCTCTTGTTTTTCAGTAGTTTCTGCTTTTGCTAAACCCATTATTCATACACCTCCAGCGTACCAAACATTAAGTGGTGACCAACACCACAGTATTCGTTACATACAATTGTATATTCACCAGGTGTATCTAAAACGGTTTCCATTTTACTTACATAACCTGGTTCAACCATCATATTGACATTTGTCCCGGCGACATTAAAGCCATGTACAACGTCAGGTGAAGTGATTTGGAATAAAACATTAGAACCTTTTGGGATTCTGAGGTGTTTCAGAGCATTTCCTTCATCGTCTACTCCAAAGTCATAATTAAATGCAGATGCCACGATATTAACTACATAACGTCCTTCATCTACTTTTGTAACTCCTAAGTTTTCAGGTTTAAAAGCATCATAGGCTTCCACGTTGTTTGGATCAATAATTTGACCGTGACTTTGTGGGTGAGTACCTTTCCAAAATGCTCCATAACCTAAAATAACCATAAATAAGATTAAAGATCCAATACCAAAGACCAACCAAATCTTTTCATACTTGTGTAAATGCATAATCGTTCACTCCCTTGTCTCTGTTTATCTTGTTACAAAAATTCCAAATACCCAAAACCAACTAACAACAATAAATGCTAGAACAAACATAACAGAGGCCAATGTCCCTTTTAAATTTGGCTCTTTTTTATTGTCGTGTTTTTTCTTTGTTTCGGATGCCATGTTTTCAACTCCCTCACAGTAATATTGTCTTCATTCTTATCATACAAAATAAAACTTGATAACTTAAGGTATAAATAGATATGTCATACTTTGTTCAAAATAGTCTCTTAAGCATGATTAACCAAGTTTTCTAACCAATAAGTTTAAAAAGAATGTGAAGAAAATGTGAATACTTTAAGGATAATATTTGAAAAAAAGGGTAGGCTATGTTTTAAAAAGGTGAGAATATGTCGATTATTGGTTCTGTTGGATTGGGTATTCCCTCTTTTGAGATCAATCAAACAACTGTTAAGCAATTGGTAAAACAACTTTTTAAAAAAGAAAGAATGATAGAGCGTTTATTACCTATTTTTGATAATGCTGCAATTGAAAATAGACAATTTGTTGTTTCAACTGATTGGTTTCATCAGGATTGGGATTTTTCTAAGAGAAATGAATTGTATATAAAGTATGCACTGGATTATTCTTTACAAGCTATTGATCATTGTTTAACGAATGAAAATTTTTTAAACGAGAAAATCGCTTATGAAGAAATAGATATGATTATCTTTGTATCAAGTACAGGTATTTCTACACCGTCAATGGATGCACGTATCATGAATAAACGTCCCTTTAGAGAGGACATCCATCGTTTACCTATATGGGGATTGGGATGTGCAGGAGGAGCGAGTGGCCTAGCTCGTGCATCTGATTGGACTTCTACATATAAGGATGAGACAGTTTTACTCATTTGTTGTGAGTTATGCAGTTTAACTTTCCAGAAAGAGGACAAAAAGAAACGAAATATCGTAGGTACTGCACTTTTTGGCGATGGTGTAGGTGCAGCTCTCGTTATAGGAGAGCACTCTCCATTAGTTAAACGTTTAAATAGGAATCAAAAACCTATGATTAAAAACGCAAGTTCCTTTACCAAAAAGGATACAGAGTCAATTATGGGATGGAATGTAAATGAAAATGGACTTGAAGTTGTGTTTTCTAAAAGTATTCCATCACTTATCCACTCACTATGGAAACCCCATCTAGAAGGTTTTTTACAGTTATTAGATATAAAAAGAGACGATATTCATTCCTTTATCGCACATCCCGGTGGAAAGAAGGTGCTTGAAGCGATGGAAGAAGCTTGTTCTATCCCAACATCAAAGTTTTATCATTCTTATCAAGTCCTGAAAAATCATGGAAATATGTCATCACCAACTGTCTTGTATATTTTAAAAGAGTGGATGAAAGACAAAGAAAGGGATTGCTCTACTTGTGATCAAAGTATCTTGTCTGCATTAGGCCCTGGTTTTAGTTCAGAATTATTATTATTGGAGTGGAGATAAGATGACAACATGGATGTGGCTACTTTTATTATTTATCATTGGACAACGTTTACTGGAACTTAAAATTGCAAAAAGGAATGAAAAGTGGATGAAGGAAAGGGGAGGGATTGAAACAGGGAAAGAACATTATAAATGGTTTTTAATTGTTCATTCTTTATTTTTCATTTCAATCTTTTTAGAAGTGAGTCTTCAAAATAGAATGGATCACAGTTTGAATTACTTTTTATTAAGCCTCTTTATCGTACTACAGACATTACGGATATGGTGTATTGTTTCTTTAGGGAGATTTTGGAATACAAAAATAATCGTTTTACCAAGGGTTGCACTTATTAAAAAAGGTCCTTATAAATATGTGGACCACCCTAATTACATTATTGTAGGTATGGAGTTATTTGTTATACCTCTTCTATTTGGAGCGTATGTTACAACATTTGTTTTTCCAATTTTGCATTTGATTTTGCTTAAAATTAGAATTCCGAAAGAAACGGAAGCATTGTCAATGTTATCGAAATAATAACAAAAAAGCGGTAATCTATATAGGATTACCGCTTTATATATGCTAGTTCTTTATTTTTTTACAACATTTGCTGCTTGTGGGCCGCGTTCACCTTCAACGATTTCGAAAGTTACTTCCTGACCTTCTTCTAATGATTTGAATCCCTCTTCTTGGATAGCGGAATAATGTACGAAAACATCATTTCCTTCTTCTACTTGAATAAAACCGTAACCTTTTTCTGCATTGAACCATTTTACTACTCCATTTTCCATGTAAATAATCCTCCTAAAAACTTCACGTGGAACGTGTTAATACAAAGAAGAAGTATAAATCTAAAGTATAAAAGATTGTACTATTTAATCTTTAAAATATCTTCTTTGCTTATTTTCACTATAACTTATTTTATCCGCTTCGTCAATGAACACGCCTTAATATCACCAGTTTAGGTAAATTCTAGGATTTAAAATGGTATCATTATATAATAGAAGTGCCATATTACTTTTATGCACTTTAATTATCGAAAGGATTGGGATTAAATGAAAACAGATATACAAATTGCTCAAGAAGCTACGCTAAAACCAATTTCTGAAATTGCCAAATCATTAGGTCTACAAAAAGAAGATTGGGAACCATATGGGAATACAAAAGCAAAATTATCAGATCAATTAGTAGATCGTTTGTCCGATAGACAAGATGGTAAAATCGTTCTTGTGACATCTATTAACCCAACTCCGGCGGGAGAAGGGAAATCTACTGTTACTGTAGGCTTAGGTCAAGCATTAAATAAAATAGGAAAAAAAGCAGTCATTGCTTTACGTGAACCATCATTAGGACCTGTGATGGGATTAAAAGGCGGGGCAGCTGGTGGGGGATATTCACAAGTATTACCGATGGAAGATATTAATTTACATTTTACTGGGGATATTCATGCTATTACAACAGCCAATAATGCACTTTCAGCAATAATTGATAATCATATTCATCGAGGAAATAAATTACAAATTGATCCTCGGAAAATAGAATGGAAACGTGTCTTAGATATGAATGACAGAGCACTAAGAGAAATTGTAATTGGGTTGGGCGGACCATCCCAAGGAATACCCCGTGAAGATGGATTTAATATTACGGTTGCTTCCGAAATTATGGCCATTTTGTGTTTGGCAAACAGTTTATCTGATTTAAAAGAAAGAATTTCACAAATAGTGATTGGATATACATATAATGAAGAACCTGTAACTGTAAAGGATTTAAAAGTAGAAGGTGCGTTAACCCTTTTATTAAAAGATGCTTTTAAACCAAATTTAGTACAGACAACAGAGAATACACCAGCAATTATTCATGGTGGCCCATTTGCTAATATTGCACATGGATGTAATAGTATTATGGCAACTAAAACAGCTGCTAAGTTAGGGGATTATGTCATTACAGAAGCAGGGTTTGGAGCAGACCTTGGCGCCGAGAAGTTTTTAAATATTAAAGCAAGAGCGGCAAAATTTGATCCTGATGCAGTTATTATTGTGGCAACTATTCGTGCTTTAAAAATGCATGGCGGAGTAGAAAAAAGTGGATTAACAAAAGAAAATGTGCATGCATTGAAAAAGGGTATGGAAAACTTGGAAAAACATATTGAAACAATTGAAAAGTTTGGACTCCCTTATGTAGTTTCTATTAATAAATTTCCGACCGATACAATAGATGAGATTAATTATATCGAAAAATGGTGTGAAGAAAGAAAAGTAGATGTTGCTTTAACAGACGTTTGGGCTAAAGGAGGAGAGGGTGGAATCGAACTAGCCGAAAAAATAGTGCATAAAATTGAAACGAATCAACATAAGTTCGAACATTTGTATCCTCTTGATATGTCATTGGAAAAGAAAATAAGAAAAATAGCCCAAGTCGTTTATGGTGCAAGTAATATTGAATTATCAAACAAAGCGAAAAAACAATTAGCATATTTCGAAGAACAAGGATGGGGACAGTTACCTATCTGTATGGCTAAAACACAATATTCATTATCTGATGATCCCACATTACTAGGAAAACCAGAAGGATTTGTTATTACGATTCGTGAACTAAGACCATCTATTGGTGCGGGGTTTATCGTAGTCTTAACTGGAGAAATGTTAACGATGCCCGGTTTGCCAAAGAAACCTGCCGCATTTAAAATGGATGTAACAAATGACGGTAAAGTAGTTGGGTTATTCTAATGTACGACCAAGGCAAGCAACTAGAAGCTGTAGAAAACTATGTATATAATTTATTTCATAAGGACAGTACTGGACATGACTACTATCATTTATTGCGGGTTATGAAAATGGCTAAAATAATGGCACAACAAGAAGGAGCAGACCTTTTTATTTGCCAAGCTGCAGCATGGTTACATGATGTTGGCGATATAAAACTTTTCTCTAATCCAAAGCTTGCGTTGGATCGGATGGAGGAATTTTTATTATCTATTCACATAAAAGATGAGGATATTAAAAAAATTAAACTAGCCATCCAAGATGTATCTTATAGTAAAGGGAAACAGCCGAAAACAATCGAAGGGAAAATAGTTCAAGATGCCGACAGATTAGATGCGATTGGTGCAATTGGAATTGCTCGGACATTTGCTTATGGCGGTGCAAAGGGACAAGGAATTTATCATCCAGCACAACCGAAAGAAACGAGTATACAACACTTTTATGACAAGTTGTTACATTTAAAATCATCCCTTCATACAAAGAGTGCTAGACATATAGCAGAAGAACGTCATCAATTTATGGAGGTATTTTTAGATCAATTCTTTAAGGAATGGAATATGTGAAATGATGTAAGCAATCATATGATTGCTTACATCACTATTAGGGTAGGTTACTGTTAGGGGGTTAGTTCTCTATTCGTTTTGCCCCTAAATATTTTGGACTCCAATAGGGATTATCCATCTCACTTATTTCCACTCCACGTGATTCACCGGCATGAATAAACTTTCCATCACCTAGATATATTCCTGCATGAGACGGACCTGGTTTATATGTTTCAAAAAATATAAGATCTCCAACAGATGGTTGCTCAACAGGGGTTCCGTAATTCCAAATATCTGAAACAGTCCTTGGAATTTGAATATCTTCTGCTTGGTAGACAAACTGAAGGAATCCACTACAATCAAAACCACCAGGAGATGTTCCACCCCATTTATAAGGAGTACCAATTTGAGCTCGTGCTGTCTGGATGACATCTGTGGATGGCGCTGGATCTGTGGGAACAGTTTTTGTTTTATTTTCATTTTCTTCTTTGTCTTGTTTTTCCTTCACCTTTAATTGGTGTTCATTATTTATTTTCTCTTCCTTTTTTGTTGCCTTCTTTTCATTATCAGCATGCACCTTTTTCAAAGGTTGTTGTGGAACTTCATTTTCTAATGTAATATTATGTTCTTCTTCCGCAACTTTTATCGCTTGAGCGGTTAGTGGACCGTAAATTCCATCTGCTTCTCCAGCATAATACCCGAAATATTGAAGAATTTCCTGTGTTAATTTAACATTTTCACTTGTTAATCCCGGGTAAATTTTTTCGGATAACTGTTCTATTTTTTTTAAGTTTTGTCTTCTTTCCGCTCGAATGATTGAAAATAATGTCTCGGTATCAGTATGACCTGTGATTGAAATGTTATTTTCTTTTTGAAATTGCTTTAATGCATGTTCTGTTAAGATGCCAAAGTCACCATCCACATTATCTTCATAGTATGATAATTTTTTAAGTTTTAATTGTAAGGTGGAAACTAGCTTACTATGTTCCCCGTATTGAAGGGTTTCATTTTCCCTTAGTAGATCATATAAAGTATCTGGCTGAGCAGCAAACGGCTGACTTAAGATCATTCCATACATGAATGAATGTTTCACTGCATGTTTTAACGTTTCATTCATTTTTATGGTCCCCTTTCATCATGTGCCTTTAGTTCAAATTTATGGGGATTATAAATATATTATGTTTTACGTTTACATTACAATAGAACATATAGATTACAACTGAACTTATTACATGTATAATGAGTGTTGGTTATTTTAAAAATATAAGAGAAGTAGAAATCTGTGGAGGTATATATATGCAATATGGTGAACAAGCATACTTGGATTTATGTCATCATGTGCTTCAAAATGGCATAAAAAAATCTGACCGTACGAATACTGGGACCTTATCATCTTTTGGTCATCAAATTCGCTTTGATTTAAGTAAGGGGTTTCCGTTATTAACTACAAAGCGGGTACCTTTTCGATTAATTATAAGTGAACTATTATGGTTTATTAAAGGAGACACAAATATCCGCTATTTATTGGAACATAATAATAATATTTGGAATGAATGGGCTTTTAAAAACTGGATAGAAAGTAAAGATTACAAAGGACCAGACATGACTGATTTTGGGAACCGTAGTCAACAGGATGAAAAATTTAAACAACAATATGAGGAACAGATGGAGATTTTTAAACAACGGATACTTGATGACTTGGATTTTGCAAAATCCTACGGTGATCTCGGATTTGTCTATGGTAAACAGTGGCGAAAATGGCAGACAAGCCAGCAAGGTACCATTGACCAGTTGAAGAATGTGATACAATCTATAAAAACAAACCCAAACTCCCGTAGACATATTGTTTCTGCCTGGAACCCAGAGGACATTCCACATATGGCATTACCGCCATGTCATACATTATTTCAATTCTATGTAGTTGATGGAAAACTATCTTGTCAATTATATCAACGTAGTGCGGATCTTTTCTTAGGTGTACCGTTTAATATTGCGAGTTACGCATTACTTACTCACATAGTTGCTAATGAATGTGGACTTGAGGTTGGGGAATTTGTACATACATTCGGTGACACGCATCTTTATATAAATCATTTAGACCAAATAAAAATCCAACTTGCTCGGGAACCAAGAGAATTACCACAACTTCAAATAAGTAATACGGAAAAAGATATATTTGAATTTGATGTAGATGATTTTAAGTTAGAAGGCTATCATCCACATCCAGCCATTAAGGCACCAGTAGCAGTCTAGGAAGGTGAATATAATATGATATCGCTTATTGTTGCAATGGGGAAAAATCATGTCATTGGCTCCAATAATCAAATGCCGTGGCATTTACCAAAAGATTTAAAGCATTTTAAAGAAACAACTATGAACCATACTATTATTATGGGAAGAAAAACATTTGAATCCATCGGGAGAGCGTTACCCAAACGAAAAAATGTTGTACTTACAAGAAATAAGACAATAAATCTTCCATCGAATGTAGATATAATTGATGATTTTGATACTATTATAAAGTGGCATGAGAATCGTCCAGAAGATGAATTTTTTGTGATTGGTGGTGGGTCCATTTATAAACAAATACTACCCCATGCCCACCGTATGTATATTACATGTATTGATGAGGAATTTACTGGGGACACATTTTTTCCAACATTCGATAAGAAAGAATGGACATTGACAGAAAAAACAAAAGGTCCAAGAGATGAGAATAATGATTATGATTATTATTTTCTCCAATATGATCGTCTAGATGGGTGAGAGTGATGGATGTTTGTTGTGTGGCATTATCTGGTGGCAAGTCATCAAGAATGGGAACGAATAAATCTTTATTACTATTAAATAATAAAACAGTAATAGAGAAAATAATAAATGAATTACATGATATAAGTTGTCATGTCTATCTTGTAACAAATGAACCAGTCATATATCAATTTTTACAAATCCCATTGATTAGAGATCGATATAAAGAAAAAGGACCATTAGCAGGAATAGAAACAGCATTTTATCATATTGATGCATCTATTTTTGTTTTTAGTCCTTGTGACACGCCGTTTATAAGTAGTAGTATTTACCGTTATTTACTTAAGCAAATAGGCGACAAAGATGCTGTTATTCCTGTTTATAATGGTCAAATTCATCCATTATCTGGAATTTACCGAAAAAAAGTTTTACCAAATATACAAAGACAAATAGAGCAGAACAAATTACGGGTCAAAGATTTTGTAAACAATATTGATGTGAAATATGTTGATGATTTCGACTATATCCCAGATAAAGTACTTGCCAAACATTTCTTTAATATGAATGATCCTGATGCATATGAGAAAGCAAAGTCGTTTTAAACTTGTACAGATATCATGAATCATGATAAACTAAAGATGGTTTCAAGAAGAAACGTTAAATATTATATGTAATTTCAAAATTTAATCATTAATAAAAAGGGTGCATAGATATGCTATCAAGTATCGGTTTTCCAGGTTTGATTTTGATTTTAATTATTGCATTAATTATTTTCGGTCCATCAAAACTTCCTGAAATAGGAAAAGCAGCTGGTCAAACATTAAAGGAATTTAAAAAATCAACCAGTGATTTAACAAGCGATGTAAAAGATGAAATTAATGAAGCAAAAGATATTGTTAATGACAATAAATAATTTCATTTTGGGGTGAGGGGCCATGCTAAGTAATATTGGATTTCCAGGATTGTTTTTGATTTTATTTATTGCCTTAATCATTTTTGGACCTTCGAAGTTACCGGAAATTGGGAAATCACTAGGTACAACATTAAAAGAATTTAAGAAAGCAGCAAAAGATACAAAATGAAATGTACATGCATTTTAATGGGGAAGGTGTAGGGAGATAAACCTTACATCTTCTTTTCTGCTTACATAATAGGAGTGAGTTTGGTGAAAAAGGAAAAACAATCCGCTGAAGAGAAGGAGATGAATGTAACAGGTCATCTTTCCGAATTACGCAATCGGTTAATTGTTACAGCTCTTTTTTTTCTTGCATTTTTCATATTAGGATTTGTGTATATAAAAGATATTTATCATTTCTTTGAACAGGATATCCCTTTTACATTAGCAGTAACAAGTCCAGGTGAAATAATTTGGATATATTTCACATTGGCTGGGGTTATTGCGCTTGTTGGTACAGTGCCTGTTTTTAGTTTACAATTATGGTTATTTATTAAACCTGGGCTAACTTCTAAAGAAAGAAAAGCATCACTCATGTATATCCCAGTTATTTTCATTTTATTTATTGGTGGTCTTGTTTTTGGGTATTTTATGTTTGTCAAGTTAATCTTACCATTCCTACTTTCATTAAATGATGGGATGTTTACAGAAATATTTACAGTTGATAATTATTTCCGTTTTGTATTTCGGGTAAGTTTGCCATTTGCCATCTTTTTTGAAATTCCAATTATGGCCATGTTTTTAACACAACTCGGAATACTAACTCCTGAATTTATGAAAAAAACAAGAAAGTATGCCTACTTTATTATGGTTATTGTTGGTGCTGCTGTTACACCACCAGATTTTGTATTACAAATCGTAGTAGCTATTCCATTAATTGTGATATATGAAATAAGTATCCAATTATCAAGTGTTGTATTTCGTAAAAAACAGAAAAAACATGCAGCATTTATGGAAAATGATACCATTTAAATAAGGGTGATGGAATGCGTACATTTTATCAATTTATTTTAACTTATCGGGGTAAACTACAACCAGATGATGAGAGCCGATTAGCGGATTGGGTTTTTCATGAACATGATTTTCCGAAACACGCTGTGACATACAATGAAATTAGTGAGTATATCGAACAATTTAGTCCATTTGTAAATGCTGTTCATGTCTTTGATGAGCTATGGCAGGTTTATAAAGAAGAATGAAAAGCTCTGGTGCTACCAGAGCTTTTCATTACCAATAATATTATGGTACGATAACATTTAAATATAAATATTTCCGAATGAATAACAAATAATGTTACAAATAAATTCATAAATAGACAATTAGGAATGCTAAAGGACAGGATACTTACTAAAATTGCTATGGAAATTGTTGTATTTTGCGCTTGCCGGGGAAATAATATTCTCATTTCCTACCTTGAATGAAATAGCCTACACTCATTTTTAGGCATGGCGTATAATAGACTAGATAATTTTTTTGAAATGGGGGATTAACATGATGTTTCCACCTTCGCCACATCATAAGTCTTATTATACACCTTTAAGAACGCAAAACTTACAACCTCGGCCAACTAATAATATAATGACACAATTAAAACGCTTCCTTCCTTTTTCTAGTGGCAATTCTTTACTGACGAACCCGAATAATGTCTCAAATGTGATCACAAATATTCAACAAGTTTTAAAAGTAGTTGAAACGACAGCACCATTAGTTAAGCAATATGGACCAATGGTTAAAAATATTCCGGCAATGATTAAGATGGTGAAAGCCTTTAAGGAAATAGAAAATGTGGAAGACACTACTGGAGAAATAGAATCAACAGATAATGCAACTATATCAACTACTAAAACTCCTAAGGCGACTACAACATCGAAAGAAGAACAAATACATGAAAAAAGGAAAACAGGAATCTCTACACCAAAGCTATTTATATGAAACTTGGAGGGATAGAAAAAGATGACGAATCGAGAAGTAGCAACATTTGCTGGTGGTTGTTTCTGGTGTATGGTTGAACCATTTGATAAAAGACCTGGAGTGTATGAAGTCATTTCTGGTTATACAGGAGGACATGTTGAAAATCCTAGTTATGAACAAGTTGCTTCACAAACAACAGGACATGTAGAAGCTGTTCAAATCACGTTTGACCCAACAAAGATGCCTTATGAAGAACTTGTTCAAACCTTCTGGCAACAGATTGACCCTACAGATGCAACAGGGCAATTTAATGATCGGGGAGAGCCGTATCAGACGGCTATTTTTTATCACAATGAAGAACAGAAACGAATCGCAGAACAATCGAAAGAAAAGCTTGAAAAAAGTGGTAAATTTTCCAAATCAATTAGAACAAAAATACTTCCAGCCCAACCTTTTTATAAAGCGGAGGAAGGGCATCAAGATTATTATAAAAAACAGGCATTTCATTATAAATTGTATAAAAAAGGTTCTGGTAGAGAGGATTTCATAAAGCGTCATTGGGAGAAAAATAATACAGAAGATCGAAGGAAACAATTAAAGCCAATGGAATACTATGTAACACAAGAAAATGGAACAGAACCACCATTTAAAAATGAATATTGGGATAATGAAGAAGAAGGAATTTACGTTGATCTTATCTCTGGAAAAGTTTTATTTTCTTCTAAAGAAAAATTTGATGCTGGTTGTGGTTGGCCAAGCTTCACAAAACCAGTTGATCCCTATCATGTCACAGAACGACTAGATACAACACATGGAATGATTCGTACAGAAGTAAGAAGTAAAGAATCAGACGCACATCTTGGTCATGTTTTTCCGGATGGGCCGAAAGAACATGGTGGTTTACGCTATTGTATGAATTCGGCTGCAATGCGTTTTATTCCAAAAGATCAAATGAGAAAAGAAGGTTATGAAAAATATTTATATATTTTCACAGAATAATGAACAGTTGATAAAGGAGTGGTCTTTTAATGATACATTTAAAATGGGAGACAAGCCCAACAATTAAACAAATAAAATGCATCCATGCAGATGCAACAAAATTTATTGTTCATCGTAAATTAACCCCTGGAAAAGTCTATGATGTTAAAAATGAAACAGAGGAATTTTATTTTATCATAGATAACAGTGATCGTATTGCTGGATTTCGTAAAGAGTACTTTGAAGAATTGACGAATGAATGATCAAATGAGGAACAATCTAATGGTAACTTTTCTTGAAACAATTAAAGTTATTATGTAAAATTAGTATGAAAATATTCATATGAACTATATATTACAGTACGATGTTGTAGGCACCGAAGGAGGAGAGGCAGTTGGCATTTGTTATTACATCACCTTGTAAAACAGAAAAAGCGGCCGAATGTGTTGAAGTTTGTCCTGTTGATTGTATAGAAGAGGGCGAAGACATGTTTTACATCGACCCAGATATTTGTATAGATTGTGGAGCATGCGAAGCTGTATGTCCAGTGGAAGCTATTTTTATTGAGGATGAAGTTCCCGAAGAGGAAAGCGAATATATTGAATTAAATAGGAAGTTCTTCGAAAATCGTTAATTCGAATTTTTTAAGCACCCACTTTATAAAGTGGGTGTTTTTTTACGTGAATTACTCCCATTTCAAGTGAAATTTGGCACTATTCGTTGATCAATAAAACAATTCCTAAGATGAAATAATAAACAGAGAAATGTATTGAATAACCTCAATTTGCCAATACTAGAAAATAGATTTATATCATGAGTAGTAGATGTTTATCTAAAAATGTGTATTTAAAGTATAAGAGATTCCTTTACTTTTTTGGAGGTGCCAAATGAAACAATCATCTACACCATTTTGGAGACGTTTATCCTATTTCGGGAAGGCAGAAAAATTGAATGAACAATATGAACGTTCTCCTCTTAGTCGTGATTGGGAGAAGGTGTATCGAAGAAGATGGCAGCATGATAAAGTGGTTCGTACAACACATGGTGTCAATTGCACAGGTTCATGCAGTTGGAAAGTCCATGTAAAGGATGGCATTATTGCATGGGAAACACAACAAACAGATTATCCTACAACAGGTCCAGACATGCCCGAATACGAGCCTCGTGGTTGCCCAAGAGGAGCCAGTTTTTCTTGGTATACGTATAGTCCACATCGAGTACGTTATCCATATATTCGATCCACATTATTATCATTATGGTCTGAGGCTTTAAACGAGCAAAAGGACCCTGTGAAAGCATGGAAAAGTATTGTCGAGAATCCTGAAAAGGCAGAAACATATAAAAAGGCTCGCGGAAAAGGTGGTTTTGTAAGGACAACATGGGATGAAATTAATACACTTATTTCTGCATCTATCATTCATACGATTCAAAAGGAAGGACCTGACCGGATTTTTGGTTTTTCTCCAATTCCTGCCATGTCCATGGTCAGTTATGCAGCAGGAGCAAGATTTTTGAATTTAATAGGTGGTTCATTACTCAGCTTTTATGATTGGTATGCTGATTTACCACCAGCATCTCCTCAAGTATGGGGAGAGCAAACAGATGTTCCGGAGAGTTCTGATTGGTATAATTCAAGCTATTTACTTGTTTGGGGATCTAATTTACCACAAACACGTTCACCCGACTCTCATTTTATGGTTGAAGCGCGTTATAAAGGAACGAAGGTAGTTGCTGTCGCACCTGATTATGCCGAATATGTAAAATTTGCTGATACATGGTTACCAGTTGAAGCAGGAATGGATGCAGCACTTGGTATGGCGATGACTCATGTCATTTTAAAAGAATACTATGTCGATCAAGAGACTCCATACTTTAATGATTATGTTAAACGATATACAGATCTACCTTTCCTAATTATGTTAGATCAGGAAGGGGATAATTACCGCGCGGGGAAATTTCTCAGAGCTGAAAACATTGGGATGGATATATCAAATGCTGAATGGAAAACAGTTGTTTATGATAAAAACAATGATAAATATGCAGCTCCTAACGGGACAATTGGTCATCGATGGGAAGAGAATCAAACATGGAATCTCCATTTAAAAGATACAGACAATAATTTAGAAGGTATTGATCCATTATTATCCTTTGTTGATGATGCGGATGAAATTGTTGATGTAGAATTCCCGGAATTCATGGCAACAGACAAGGGAATTTATAAACGAAAAGTCCCGGTTAAAACAATTACAATTAATGGAAAAAAACAACGAATTACTACTGTGTTTGATTTGTTAATGGCTAACTGTGGAATTAGTCGAGGAATTCCCGGAGAAGAAGTCATAACTTATGAAGATGAAAATGCTCCATTTACACCTGCATGGCAAGAAAAACTAACTAATGTTCCGGCAAAAGATGTTGCCCAAATTGCAAGGGAATTTGCTCAGAATGCCATTGATTCCAATGGGCGGTCCATGATTATCATGGGTTCAGGAATTAATCATTGGTACCATTCCGATATGATCTACCGTACCATCTTAAATTTGGTTCTGTTAACTGGATGTCAAGGGGTAAATGGTGGTGGCTGGGCACACTATGTTGGCCAAGAAAAAGTGCGCCCACTTGAAGGTTGGCAAACAATTGCAATGGCAAGAGATTGGGGAGGTCCACCTAGATTACATGCTGGTACATCTTTTTTCTATTTTGCTACCGAACAGTGGCGATATGAAGATCAAAAAGTAGATAATTTAACGTCACCATTAACAAAGAAAAGTCGTTATCAACATCTAGGTGATTATAATTCGCTTGCGTCAAGGTTAGGTTGGCTACCATCCTATCCTCAGTTTAATAAAAACTCAACACAGATTGCAAAAGGAAAAACAAGTGAAGAGGCGGCAAAAACGATTGTTGAGCAAATAAAATCTGGAGAATTAGAATTTGCTGCTGATAATCCAAGTGATTCAAAAAACTTCCCTAAAATACTATTTGTGTGGAGAGCGAATCTAATTGGAAGTTCAGCGAAAGGTCATGAATATTTTCTAAAACATCTATTAGGAACACATGAAGGCACATTAAGTGAACAAGAAAACGAGCAACAAACAAATGAAATTAAGTGGATTGAAGATGTACCAGAAGGAAAGCTGGATCTATTGATTAATTATGATTTTAGAATGAGTGGTACAGGGCTCTATTCTGATATTGTATTACCTGCAGCAACATGGTATGAAAAATATGATTTATCAAGTACAGATATGCATCCATTTGTACATCCATTCAATCCAGCTATTGCTGCCCCGTGGGAATCAAAATCAGACTGGGATGCTTTTAAATCATTAGCGAAAACATTTTCCAAAATGGCTGAAATCTATTTACCTGAACCTATTTCTGATGTGGTAACTTCACCATTACTACATGATACAAAAGATGAAACATCACAGGCATATGGAACAATTCCTGATTGGAAACATGGTGAATATGAAGCACGTCCTGGAGTTAATTTTCCACGCATTCAAGTTGTGGAGCGTGATTATCCACAAGTCTATGAAAAATATGTCACATTAGGAGAAAACGTACGTGATCAAATTGGTGCAAAAGGTATCGGATGGCATGCGAAAGAAGAGTATGACAAATTAAAGAAATTATTGGGAACTAACAAAGAAAAGAAAATGCCTAGTATAGAAACGGATCGTAAGGCAGCGGAAGCCATTTTAACACTGTCAAGTACGACAAATGGTTCATTAGCAAAAAAGGCCTGGAAAGCCTTAGAAGAAAAAACAGGTCAGAAAGATTTGCAAAAACTAGTTATCGAACGGGCTGAGGAACATCTTTCTTTTCATGATATAACAACACAACCAAGGAAGGTATTATCATCTCCTGTATTTAGCGGAACGGAAACCGGAAATAGGCGATATTCACCATTTACAACAAATATTGAACATAAAATACCTTTTCGAACACTTACAGGAAGACAATCTTTTTATCTGGATCATGATGTAATGTTTGAATTTGGTGAAGAATTACCGACTTTCAAACCACCTTTACAAAAATTAACTTTTTATGACAATGATCGAAAACCAAAACCTGTTGAAAATGAAATTACTTTACGTTATTTAACACCGCATTTTAAGTGGTCATTTCATTCTACATATGGAGACACATTACCTATGTTAACCTTCTTTAGAGGGGGACCACATGTTTGGTTAAATAATGAAGATGCTAAATCCGTTCATATAGAAGATAATGATTGGATTGAAATGTATAACCGTAATGGGGTGGTTGTGGCAAGAGCTGTTGTTAGTCACAGGATACCAAGTGGAATTGTTTATATGTATCACGTGCAAGACAGATTAATTAATGTTCCAGGGTCTAAAATCACAGGGACACGTGGAGGAACATTTAATAGTCCTACACGTATTCACGTGAAACCAACACAAATGATTGGTGGTTATGCACAACTTAGTTATGGATTTAATTATTATGGACCAACTGGAAATCAGAGGGATGAACAAGTAGTTATCCGCAAAATGGATAGAGACGAGGTGGATTGGCTTGAAGATTAAGGCACAGTTTGGCATGGTGATGAATTTAGACAAATGCATTGGGTGTCATACATGTAGTGTAACATGTAGTAATACGTGGACTAATCGCCCTGGTACAGAGTATATGTATTGGAATAATGTGGAAACTAAACCGGGAGTTGGTTATCCAAGAGAATGGGAAAATAATGATGAACGAAAAGGTGGCTGGCATGTAAAAGATGGAAAACTACAACTTCGTGCTGGTGGAAGGGTTAGTAAATTACTAAATATATTTTATAACCAGAATTTAGTTCAAATTGATGAATATTATGAGCCATGGACATATGATTATGAAAACTTGATAAATAGTCCAGAAAAAGACCACCAACCAGTTGCAAGGCCGATTTCCCAATTAACTGGTGAATACATGGATATTACATGGGGTCCGAATTGGGAAGATGATCTAGCAGGTGTTCACGAGACAGGTAAACGTGATCCGAATATGAGAAATCTTGATGAGCAAATAAAATTTGAATTTGAAGAAACCTTTATGATGTATCTACCACGTATTTGTGAACACTGTCAGAATCCATCGTGTGTCTCATCTTGTCCATCAGGGGCAATGTATAAAAGAGAAGAGGATGGCATTGTTTTAGTGGATCAGGATACATGTCGTAGTTGGCGTTTTTGTATGACGGGCTGTCCATATAAAAAGGTTTACTTTAATTGGAAAACACATAAGGCAGAGAAGTGTACATTTTGCTTTCCGCGGATTGAGAATGGTCAGCCAACAATTTGTTCAGAAACATGTGTCGGTCGGATTCGTTATATTGGGATTGTCTTATATGATGCAGATAAAGTATTAGAAGCAGCATCTGTTGAGGATGAAAAAGATTTATATGAAGCCCAATTGGAAACATTTTTAGATCCTTTTGATCCCGAAATTCAAAAAGAGGCGCGTAAACAAGGAATTCCGGATGATTGGATAGAAGCTGCCCAACATTCTCCAGTATATAAATTAGCTGTTGAACAAAAAATTGCTTTACCACTACATCCTGAATATCGGACAATGCCAATGGTTTGGTATATTCCTCCATTAAGTCCATTTATGAATGCATTAGGTGGTCAGGTAGATTCTTTAAGCCCAGATGTCATTTTTCCAACAATTAATCAGTTTCGGATTCCCATTGACTATTTAGCAAATATGTTTGCAGCTGGAGATTCGGATGTCATACGAAATGTATTAGAAAAGCTTGTTGCAATGCGTTCATACATGCGTTCTGTTCAGTTGGACAAGCCTTTTGACAAATCAATTTTAGAAAGGGCAGGGATGACAGAGGAAATAGCAGAAGAAATGTATAAATTGTCTGCCATTGCTAAATATGATGATCGTTATGTCATCCCGAAATCACACAGAGAAGATGCAGGGGACATGTATGCACAACAAGGATCAGGAGGTTTTGATTTTATGGAAGCATGTCGCAGTTGTATGGGTGGAAATCAAGGAGATGCTGACCCAATGGAATTTTATGAAAGTGGTTTTTGGAGGGAATTGGATGAAGACTCATCAAAAAGTGTATAAATTAGCATCTAGCTTTTTGCAATATCCACAAAAAGAATGGATAACCAATTTATCTGAATTAAAGCAAGAAATGAATAAAATGAAAGATTCAAGTGTAAATGCTTATTTAAACTCTTTTATTCATTACTTAGAGACCACTCCTTTTCGGGAATTATGTGAGAAATATGTGAAAACATTTGATTTCCATGGAATTGCGTGTTTGAATCTGACGTATCATGTTTTTAAAGATTCACGTGAACGCGGACAAGCGTTAGTAAAATTACGTCAACTTTTCAAGGAATCTGAGTTAATGATTGAATCTGATGAATTACCAGATTATTTACCCTTGATCTTAGAATTTCTAGCTATTGCTGATGAAAAACATGCAAAACGTATCTTAAAATTACACTTGAATTCTATAAAGAAATTAGAAGAACGACTATCCGAAAAGAAGAGCCCATATCATTTTTTAATCAAAGCAACTGTCGATGTTTCCTCTGAAATAATGAATAATAAAAATGCATCCTAAGATGTATTTACTCCTAATGAAAAGGATTGAGAAAATATGTCCAATCTTGATATCTTTTTTTGGCTTGTTTTTCCTTATATATCACTCACTATATTTGTATTAGGTCATATATATCGCTATAATACAGATCAATTTGGGTGGACAGCTAAATCAAGTCAATTTTTAGAACAGAAAAGATTACGAATTGGTAGTACTTTATTCCACTACGGGATTATCTTTGTATTCTTTGGTCATGTTGCTGGTATATTAGTTCCGAAAGCACTATTTGACTTTTTTGGAATAACAGATGATATGTATCATTTTGGTGCTATATGGTTTGGTGGAGCAGCAGGGGTTGCGGTTGTAGTCGGAGGTTTTTTGCTCTTTTTACGGCGTGTTTCCATAAAGAGAATAGCAAAAAATAGTTCTGTTAGTGATTATGTTGCATTAGTTACTCTCGGAGTAGTTGTTCTTATTGGATTTACCAATACAGTTGGATATACAGCAACTGGTGGGGAATTTGACTATCGTGTTGTAATTGGACCATGGATGCGAGGAATACTAACATTTCAACCTGCACCAGAATTGATGGCAAATGCACCGATTGGATTCCAATTGCATGTATTTACTGCATTTGTCCTATTTGCGATATGGCCTTTTACAAGATTAGTTCATGTGTTTAGTCTACCCTTAAAATATTTAAACAGAAGATATGTAGTATATAGGAATCAACATACACATGATTTATCAAAACTTAAAAAAAGAAAAGAATTTCATTAAAAATTCATTTAGTCCCTGCGTATTGCAGGGGCTTTTATGTTATGATGAAAATACATATAGGATTGGAGGATAAAATAATGGCTATAGGACCTTCTTTACGTAAACTTACTGCCCATCGTGCGATTCATAATGGAGCATTTTCAGAGGCTAGAGATTTAACCGAAGTGGTGGAGAGACTTTTCCATGAAGACCGCATAGAAGAATGTTTAAAAGCCGCGAAAACATTAATCGAACACTGGGAATCTCGTATAATTGCACATGCTGATGCAGAGGAAGATGGTTTTTATCAAGAAATCGTGAAAAATAAACCAGAGCTAGAAAAGGATATACATATGTTAACAAGAGATCATGATTTACTCCGAATCATTGTTGGCAAAATTAAAGAAGAAGTAGATCAAGATACCATTACAAATGATGTTTTAAATTATTTTAATTCTTTACTTGTTGTTAATGAAATTCATAGTAGAAGTGAAGAAGAGACATTATTATCAGAATGAAGTATTTTATCCCTACAAAATGCATTAAAAACACTTGTATTAGTGTTTTTAATGCATTATTTTATTTTTATCCGGGGATAATAATAATATAACCAATAGTAAAAAGGGGATAGATTAATGACAAACCATAATCAATTAACAGATTCTCCTGAGCCGTATTGGCGTGATTCGGTTCAGTTTGAGAAATATCCAAAACTAAAAGAAACGAGTAGAGCAGAGGTTGGAATAGTTGGTGGTGGTATCACTGGACTGACTGCTGCTTATCTTTTGGCACAAGAAAATATAAAAGTCATTTTAATCGATTCAGGATCTATACTCAATGGAACAACCGGCCATACAACAGCAAAAATAACTGCTCAGCATGGGCTAATATATGATGAGCTTATCCAAAATTTTGGGGAAGAAAATGCAAAGTTGTACTATCAAGCACAGATAGAAGCAAAGCAGATGATTGAGGGAAATATTTCAACACATGATATAGATTGTGATTATCGGAATGAAGATGCCTATATTTATACAAATAAAAACTCATATATTCGGAAATTGGAATTAGAGAAAAAAGCCTATGACCAATTAGGAATTGAAGGGGAGTTAACAACTAAAATACCATTAAACATCCCTTTTAAAAAGGCATTAAAAATGAAAAACCAAGCAATGTTTCACCCGCTAAAATATTTAAGGAAACTAGTGGATGAATGTGTAAAAATGGGAGTTCAGATATTTGAACAAACAACAGCAACAGATGTGGAGTATAATAAAAAACCTACAATTGTTACACGTGATGGAGCACGAATTATTTGTGATTATGTGGTAGAAGCATCTCAATTCCCATTTTATGATGGACAAGGATTTTATCCAACACGCATGTATGCAGAAAGAGCCTATGTCATTGCCGTAAAATCATTCCTAACATATCCAGGTGGAATATATATTAATGCGGAATCTCCAACTAGATCCATTCGTTCAACATCTTTAAACGGAGAAGATTTATGGTTGATTGGTGGAGAAAACCATAAAACAGGACAAGGAAAATCGACAACGAAACATTATCAAGCATTGTACGATTATGCTAATAAATACTTTAATGTCTCTGATTATATGTATCGCTGGTCGGCACAAGACTTAACAACATTAGATAAAATTCCTTATATCGGCTCAATTACAAAAACACAATCAAATGTTTTTGTTGCAACAGGATTCCGTAAATGGGGTATGACAAATGGAACAATTGCAGCAAAGGTAATTACTGACTATATCTTAAATAGGAAAAATCCATATATGGAATTGTTTACGCCATCCAGATTTCAAATAAATCCATCATTAAAACAATTTACAGCCGTGAATTTCGATGTAGCAAAACACCTAATTAAAGGTAAATTAGAGAACACAAAAGACATTCAATCGATAGAAAATTTAACACCGGGTAATGCATTAGTTACAAGAATTAATGGAAATCGAACAGGTGTATTTATGGATGAAAATCATAAAGTGTATATGCTTGATACAACATGTACACATCTTCGTTGCGAAGTAGAATGGAATTCAGGAGATCAAACATGGGATTGTCCATGTCATGGATCTAGATTTTCTTATACTGGTGAAGTTATAACAGGACCAGCAACAAGACCATTAGATCAGACAATTATCGATGATTTCAAAAAGGAAAAATAAATTTAATATCTCACTATCACAAGTATACTTTATTTATGAGATACGGTGATAGTTTTCATTTATTACTTCCTATAATATATATTATGTAAACTAGAATAGATTAAATCCACTATCTACGACTATTTAGTGACATCTTTTTACATTCCTTATAATTGCACGCTTTTATATGGATATCTACTCTAGCTTGTAAATGCTTGAAGCTATTTGTGTGAGTGCTAAAATCGAAAACCAATAGTAAATGTTGCATATTTTTCTTTTGACGAAAGATCTTCATCTTCATACATACTGTCATTCCTAGCGCACCACCAAAAAAGCGACTTTCCATAGAGTTGCTTCTCTGATACGTTGAAGAAATATAATGAAAAAGTATATATTAGCGATGTAATCCCTCCCGTTTTGGGTTATTTAAGCAAATAATACACAACCAGTTGTCTATACTTAATCGACAACTGGCCGAAAGGTTCTGTTATTCATTAGGGTTATTTTTATTAATAACGAAAATGAAATAAGTCATTATAATATATACTGATCAATCTCTTTCACTAATTCCACAATCTGAGGTTTACTTACTTGTGAACTTGCTCCTACTTGTTTGCCCTTATGGAATAGATCATCTGTAATTAAAGATGAGAAAATAATAACTGGAATTTCTTTTAAACGAGCATCTTCTTTAATTTTCTTTGTTAAATGGTGTCCATCCATTTGTGGCATTTCAATATCTGTAAGTACTAATTGGACTTTTTCTGATGGATCCATTTCATTGTCATTTGATAAAGATGATAAATATTCCCAAGCTTCCTTTCCATCGCCAAAAAATGTTACTTTTTCATAACCTGCTTTCACTAACGTATCTTTTAATAATTCCCGTAATACAGCAGAATCTTCAGCTGCTATAATATGCTTACTAGATCGCTCTCGTGGTCCCAAGGTATTTAATGTATCAACATTTATACCAGATTCAGGAGCAATATCGATGATTATTTTTTCAAAATCTAATAAAACCGGCATAGTTTCTTCTAACTTTATAATTCCAATTGCATATACTTGATTCCCAGTTGATAATTCATTTGGTTTTTCGATTTGCTCCCATGAAATACGGTGAATCCGTGATACATGATGTACACGAAATGCAATTTTAATTTGATTTAATTCCCCAATAATAAATTTGTCCTTTGATGCATCAGATGAATTTTCCACATTTAAAACTTGTGCCAAGTTAATAACTGGTAATACTTCATCACGCAGCATAATCAAACCTTCTACATTATCTGGTGAATTTGGTATTTTTGTTACCGGTACAGGTTGAATGATTTCACGTACTTTTAGCACGTTTATCCCATATGTCCCAAGTCCAACTTCAAATAAAATAACTTCCAATTCATTTGTGCCACTTTCTAATAAAATATCAGCATTATCTATCATAATGAAACATTCTCTCCTAATTCTCCACTTATTTTAAAAACGTCTTTATCCTTTTATCGGCTTATTTTAAAAAATATATAGTCATATTTCCTCTTTTTAATAACTATTGATGTTCAGATGCTTTCATCTGTATTAATTTACGAACATACTCTTCCATTGTTAGATCTTGATGTTTTGCTAACTCTTTTAAACGATTTTTTAATGAGGAAGAAAGATTAATGGTTAACACTTCCATATCACTTTCCAAAAGCAGGCCATTATGTCTCTTTATAACAGAACCTTTTATAATATGCTTTTGTAATAAATTTATTTCATATGGATGCGAGTCTTCATTTAACTCTTTTATGAAACAGGGCTTTACTTCTAGTTGAATATGTTGTTCCCTCTTGGTTACCCGGATATTCCGGTAGCTTAGTGCACGATAAAATAATTCAATAAGTGGAAAAATAGGTGAAGCGATATGTTTTGGTATTGGAAAGCGAAAAATTACATACCCACGTTTCGTAATATAGGATTTCTCTAAAAAGTTTTCCACAGCAAAAAAATTATGCTGTTGCATCTGATCAAAGACTATAATCTCCCCACTCTCAGTCCATACTTCTCCACTTCCATTGGATAATTTCATAATTCTTCCTAGTTCAAACGTTTGTTTGTTTTTCACCGTCTGAAATAAGTACAATCCTGTTGCTTTATGATAAAAGTCCTTTTTTCTTCGTTTTTGTTGTTTTGGATGTGATCTTTTGAAATTGACAACTTCTTCTTCTTTAATAAAATATAGATTTCTTCCTTTATATAGTTGTTTGGTTGCTTTTAATTCTCCTTTTTTTATATAGGTAGCAACGGTCGTGGGATGTACTTGTAATTGTTTGGCTACTTCCCCAGTTGTAAGCCCAGGTTTTTTTAACTTACCCTTTAACTCCTCTACGTCCTCTTTCTTAAATAAATGCGTTTCATCAATTTGCCAAGAATCTTCATAAATTGGATGCAATCTTTTTTCTTTAATATATTTATAAATTGTTGGAATCGACAAATTCAAAATCTCCGCAACTTGTTTTGTTGTTAGTAATTGTTCATCATTTACCACAATAAACTCTCCTGACATTCTAAGTTTTAATATATGTATACTAATATCATCATATCATAATTAAATATTAATATAAAAATAATAAAACATCATATATTAAGTCTTAATTATAAAATATATAATAATATTAATAATGGTGACAAATAGACCATTTTTCTACTATTAAAAGATATTAAGTGTTATAATATCAATTAATTCATTTATATTATAGGTATTGTATATTTATATATATTGATTCTGTTGTATATAAAATAAAGTATATATAATATAATTAGTATCAATAGATTGGAGTATATATAATGACTACAAATCATTCATTGACGAATAATACAAATAAGGATAAACTATCATTGTCAAATATAACATTAAATAAACAGATGATTCCGAACTTAGTACACAATATGCTAAATGTAACTTTGTATCATAAAATGTTAGATATCATAGATTCTAAAAATGATGAGGATTATTCTTATTTTAGTGATTTAGAAATGATCTATCTGTTTGTTCACGAGGAAAAGGACCAAGATGAGAGGAAAAACCGAACAAAAGAGACAAAACAGGAGTATTTGCGAGAACTATTATGGATCTATGATCTATTTATGAACCATGGTGAGATAATATCTTTTCACCTATCAAATCTGGATATTTATTCAATATTTAAGAACATAGAAAGAAAACATATCCGCAAGTTTCAAGACTGGTTAAAAATTGTTCCTAATGGTAAAGGAAATAAGCCGTATTCGGTTGCAACAATAGCAAGGAAAACAGGAATCTTTAAGTCTTTCCTAACATTTTTGTATCATAAAAAATATATAACAAAGCCACTTCATGCAACATTTAAAAGTGCTAATATACATAGACGCGATCGACCGAACCGAGATCTATATACAGAAGAAGCAATCCAGTTATTACATTATTATGAAAAACATCCTATCGTCTTTGGCTTCTTGTCTGTTCTACTCACAACGGGAGCAAGGATTAGGGAGATTTCTACAGCTAGAATTTGTGACTTATCCTATGATGGTGACGGACACTGGTTAGAAGTCATTGGAAAGGGAAATGAAAAACGAGAGCTATTTATTTTTCCGAATGTATTCCAAGCGATTATTGATTTTCGTAAGAGACGGGGCTTAGAAACAAATTTGAATAAAAACGATAAATCCTTTCTTTTTGTTACGGCAAGACATCGTCCCTATTCTTATAAATATTTATCCAAATATTTATCTGATGCACTGTCTAGAGCTGACCTTCCTTTTATAAACGACGAAAATCGCTCGATAACACCACATACATTGCGTCATGGCTTTGCAATAATAAGTGCTGAGGAAGGTGCAGATATTTTTCGAATCATGCAAGCATTAGGACATAAAAAAATAGAAACAACGATGATTTACCTCGAAAAACATGAACAACGAAAAAACCACGTTGCAAAGAAATGGAAGAATTCATCAATCATTCAATCGTTTTAATAGCATAAAAAAACCAGGAAGTACATTCATTTACTCCCTGGTTTTTCCATTTTAACGGAAAGAAATTTCTTTATCTACTTTTGACTAATAATTGTATTGCTTCTTGTACAACATCAGAACTTTCTTCACCGTTTTCATATTGTTCTTTTACACATACTTGTAAATTTTCCGCAACAATTAATGCAATTGCTCTATCTAAGGCAGAACGTGCTGCAGATAATTGACTGATGACATCTTTACATTCCTTTTCTTCATCCATCATGCGTAATACACCGCGTACCTGCCCTTCTACTCTTTTTAAACGGTTTTTTACTTGTGATGTATATTCCATTTTAAATCCCCCTATACCTCTAAGGGTATTATAAGACAATTTGACACGTACGTCTAGTTTTTAAGGTTCTTACAACATAGTATTTATCAAAAATGATATTTTATACCAAATCTAATAAACGGGTAAACTGTAATTTTTTAAAAACAGTTATAACTTTCTCTTGATTATATTCCCACACTGCATTATCTAAATTACATGTAATAGGAATATCGCATTTTATCTCTGCTAACTCACGAGATAAATGTAACATGTCTATGTCTGTTTGTAATTTGTCTTGTAAACTAGTTGATAATTGATAAATATTTTCAAGTAAGGTATCAATGGTTTCATATTCAGTTAATAGTTTACGTGCTGTTTTCTCCCCTATTCCTTTCACTCCTGGATAGTTATCAGCCGTATCTCCCATTAAACCTTTCATATCAATCATTTGATGAGGGTAAATACCCTTTTTTTCATAAAAGTTATCTAGATTATAAACTTCATAATTTCCCTGACCTTTTTTCATAATAGCAACTTGTATTTGTTCATCAACAAGTTGTAAGATATCATGATCACCAGTCAGGATTAGAACATCATGATCTACACCATATTCTTTGGCAAGTGTTCCGATACAATCATCTGCTTCATAGTTTTCCAGACCAATGTTTGGAACATCAAAAGCTTCCACTACATTTTTTACTAAATCAAATTGTGGAACCAATTCTTCCGGTGGTAAAGATCGATTTGCTTTATATGGTTCATACATTTCAGTACGAAACGTCCTAGATTCCATGTCCCAGCAACAGATTACATGGGATGGTCCGAATTTATGAATTGCATTCAAGAAGTATCGGAGAAATTGCTGTACCCCATTTGTAGGAGTTCCATTTTCTGTCTTCATAAAATTTCCTCGATATGCCGTTGCATAATAGCCTCTAAATAATAAAGCCATCCCATCAACAAGCATAACTGCCTTTTTCTCCATGAATAAACATCCTTTTATTTTTCAATTGTTGTAAGAATTTCTGTTAACATCTCTTTTGTTTGTAAATACGTTTCTGCATCATTGGTATCTTTTATAAAAGCTAGTTGATTATCAACATATATATCAATCTCTTCCATTACTTTTTTCTCTAATATATCGATATATGTTTTCCATTGATCATAGAAGGAACTATCCATCATTTCTTTGGAATCTTGTAAATACTGCTTTATTTCTGGTTTTAGAATTGTAAGTAAGTCCTCACGTATTTTCTCTTTCTCATTATTTACGAAAAATGCTTTTGTTCCCTTAAACTTCGCTAATGCTTTTTGGAACATACTAACTGAAATATCTTGAAATGCTTGTTTGAATTCCGGTGTTTTCAATGAAAAGTTTTCAAAAGAAGCCAATGTGATTTTCGTGTCTAGTTTCTTTATTTGTTCAATTATATTTTGATAGATTTCCGCTGTCAAATCATTGATAAACTTTTCAATCCGTAAGCTAATTGCACGTATTTCTTGAAGTAATTCATAACCTGAATAATCAAGTAAACTACGCATGCAGGTTTGTAATTGATGAATTCCTTCTCTCCCTGATTTAGTAATGGTAGTTGGATTGAATTCATCTTTAAACATATCATGGAAACGTAATGCAAATCGTTCTTCCAAATAATAGATTTGCTTTTGGATTCGCTCTTGTAAACGAGTTATATAGACGGATAAATCAAGATTAGAAATAATTTGTTTCATCTTAGTTTGTTCTTGTTGTAATTGAAGACGATAATTTTCCTTCTCTTTTTCATCCAAGTGTAAAACATCTAAATAATTTGCTACGGTTTTCTCTGCTCGTTTCACATCAAATATAAGTGATTCTATAAGCAATGCAACTAAATCTTCATGGACGAAATGGAAAAAGTCTTGTTCAAACTGATCCATTTCCCTGTTTAATGGTTGATTATTTTCTATTTCTTCTAAAGACTTTTTACTTGAGACTGGATAAATTCTAGGGAAGCGTATTCCAAGTTGTAACAATTGTTCTTGAACATAATTAGTGACTAATTCTAATTCCTTCTTATCTTTTGCTAAGTCAGAAGCATTGATAATAAAAAACATTTTATCTAATTCAAAGGATTCTTTCACTCTACCTAGTTGCATTAGAAAGTCTTTATCTGCTCGTGAAAGAGCATGATTGTAATATGTTACATAAAGAATAGCATCAGCAAATTTAATATAATCAAAAGATACATTCGTATGTCTTGCATTAATAGAATCTGCTCCAGGTGTATCTACTAAGGTAATTCCTTGCTTTGTAATCGAACAATCATAATAAAGATCAATTGCTTCCACATATGCTGCCTTTTGTTCCTCAACAGCAAATGAAGCAAATTCTTCTAATGTAATCATCATTGTTTTCCCAATATATGGTTCTAATTGTTTATATCCAAGTATCAATGCTTTTATATAAGCTTGATACATTTTATTTAATTCAGCTTTTTCGGGTATACGTTTTTCTTCGGCCCATTGTAATAACTCACCAAAATGATTTGTTTTTGGTGGATTGAAAGGTTTCACAATTTCAATTAAATCATCCATTAACAATTGTTCTGATTTCAAATAAACTTTTGCAGTACCATGTTTTTTTGTTTCTGATACAGGCGAAATTCGATTAATTACTGCTGTTGTCGGATTTGGTGATGATGGCATTAAATTTTTTCCAATTAAGGCATTAATCAAGGAAGATTTTCCTGCACTAAATGCACCAAACAAAGCAATTGTTAGATTTCGATTTTCTAAACGGTCTTTTTTGGTACGAATCGATTCTATAATTTTTTCAAATCCAGGTAATGATTCAATAACAGACACAGCCTGATCAATCCATGGAATGATCTCTTTACTCGAATGCGATGTGGTAGTTCGTGTTTGTCTCTGTTCTTGTTCAATAACTTTTTTCGTCGTACTTTTCTTCTCTTGATTTAGAATGATTTCATCTGTTGACATTTCTTTAATAGTTTGATTTCTTTTTAATTTTCGTTGTAGTAATTGTTTTGTATCCTCTGTAATTACTATGTCATCTAAGTGGTGATCAAGATTGTCAAAAGATTCTTGTAGAGATTTTTGGATTGCTTCTTCTTGTTCTTCTCCTTTTTGTAATTTCATTAATTTTTCTAATTGCTCTTCTAAGGAGTCTCTCTCTTCCTTTGTTTGTTCTTCAAATGTACAAATTATATCTTCTTTGATTGTATTTGCTTGTTGTTTATATTTCTGTTTAATGGATGCACTCAGTTCATCCGTATAATTTAATACATAATTCCCATTTACTTTTGCACCAGGATTAAGCTTTCTTTCCAAATCTTCTTTTGTAAAAGAAATGGCAATTCCTTGGATTATATTTTTTAATTGTGAATCCGTAATACGATAATCATTTAATAAATTTAAAAATTTCTCACGGATTTTCCATTGAATATTTGATTGGATGGAATCATTTAAACCAGTTAAAAATACTTCTTCTCTCCGCTTTTTTTCATGAGCAGTTTTTTTCTTTGCACCAAAAAATCCAACTTTAAAGTCTGACTGGTTTGCTTCTAGATACATTTTTGCTTTATCTCTTAATTCCCGTGGCATGAGATAAGCATTATCCAATGTTGTATTTAAGTCACTTTTAAATTGAATTTCTAATGCTTGTGTTCTTTCTTCAATCGCTTCTATTTTTCTCTTCATTTTTTGGATTTTTTCAGGCACATTTTCTTCTGCAATTGTATCGTCTGTATATAATGCCGCTATTTGCTCTGTTGCTTTATTTTTTTGATACATCTTATGCTGTTTGATGATATATTCTATTGCTTCATCGATACGAAAAAGGTCTTGATGATTTTTTTGCAATAACATACGTAGTTTCTCTTTTACTTGAGGAAATTCATTTATTTCTAGTTGATCATCGAACAGAGAAGTATAATAGACTTTCTCTGGATTTAATCCCCAGTGTGTAAAAGTTTCTTGTACATTATGTTTAAAATTTTCAAATGATAATTCTTTTTCATCATGTTTATCAATTTGGTTCACGATAATGAAATAAGGAATTTTCATTGCCTGGATTTGTTGTAGAAATTGTAAATTCACTTCTGATTGAACATGATTATAATCCATTACATAAAAGAGAGCATCAACCAAATGTAAGGATGATTCGGTCATTAGACGGTCTGCATCATCTGCTGCATCGATTCCTGGGGTGTCAACAATTATACAGTTTTCAGGAATGAGGTTTTCTTTTGTATTAATTTCAATTTGTTTAATCATATCTTTATCCATACAATAATCCTTAATCATTTCTATATCATATGGTTCTTTATATTGAATAGGATTATCTTTATGAAAATAAACACGGGCATATCCTTTACCAGATGTTAGTTTTACAATATTGGCACTTGTTGGTATCGGACTATTTGGCAAAATTTGCTTTCCAAGTAATGCATTAATCATAGATGATTTCCCTGCAGAAAAATGACCTGCAAAACTGATAACAAATTCTTTATCTTCAAGTTTTTTATATAAATCAACTATTTTATTTGCATTTTCCATATCTTCTTCTTGTATCATTTCTTGGAATAATGCAAGAAGCTGTTGTTTATTCATTTTTATTGAATCTTTCATTGCTAGCGTCACAATTTCAATCCTTTCTTTCCAATATGCTATATCCATTATACGTAAACTTTTGTATGTTATCTACCATAAATAAATCAGAAAAACCCCTTCTAGATTAAAAAGGGGTTTTTCTATTACAATTTTTCTATTACAATAGTAATCTTTTTATTCTTTTTCGATTGTACGATAATTTCCACCAAAATATAAAATAGGATTGCCTTCATTTACATTCAAATGATCAACTTCTGCAATAAAAATGGTATGATCACCTGCTTTAATCGATTTTTTCACAGTACATGTTAGTGTTGCTAATGAATCTTCAATAACAGGTGTTCCATCTATATCAATAAATGGAATTTCTCTATCTTTTTCTTTTTGTTTCGAAAAAATCATGGAAATATCTTTTTGTTCCTCACTTAAAATACTAATTCCAAGTGTATTTGTCTCTAATAATTGTGGATGCATACTTGCATTTTCGCCGATTGAAATAGCGATTAATTGTGGTTGTAAAGATATAGACATAAAAGCGTTTACAGTCATTCCTAATCTATTACCAGATTTATCTTTTAACGAGACAATGGTTATACCTGTTGTAAATTTACCCATCGCATCTCGAAATGCCCTCTCATCCATTACATATCTCCCCCTTAAAGCTAGCTAAAAATATCCATAATTCCAATGTATCATTAATTAGATAAGATTTGAATTAAGTTGCATTTTTAAGGAGGATCTTTTATTTAGACTGGATAAACTCCATGTTTTCGTTCAGTAAACACAACATTTTTCTTATCATAAACAGAAAAACGTTTGATTAGCTCATCTCTTAAATCATTCGGATTGACGATAGCATCAATTACCATATCTGCGGCTAAACGATAGATATCAATATCATTACGGTATTCTTCTTGCTTCTCTTTTACATAAGCTGGTCGTTCTTCTTCTGGTAATTCTGCTATTTTCTTTGCATATACAGCGTTTACAGCAGCTTCTGGTCCCATTACAGCTATTTGAGCAGTTGGTAAAGCGATACAAGCATCTGGTTCAAATGCTGGTCCTGCCATTGCATATAATCCTGCTCCATATGCTTTCCTTACGATAACAGAAATCTTAGGTACAGTAGCTTCACTCATCGTTGCAAGCATTTTTGCTCCGTGACGAATAATTCCTTGTTTTTCAACATGCGTTCCAATCATAAATCCTGGAACATCAACTAAAAACAGTAACGGAATATGAAATGCATCACATAACTGAACAAATTTAGCAGACTTATCTGCAGAATCTGGAAAGAGAACGCCACCTTTAACACGTGGTTGATTAGCAATAATTCCTACAGATTGACCATTGATTCGAGCAAAACCTGTAATAAGTTCTTTTGCAAACCGCTTTTTAATTTCAAAGAAACTGTCTTCGTCTATGATATGATCAATAAAGTCATGCATATTAAATGGTGCATTTTGATTTTCTGGAATTAGTTTTGCAATTGATTTTTCAAATGACTTGGCATCTTTAGCAGGATGAGTTTTTGGTTTATGTCTAAAGTTCATTGGGAAATAAGATAAATAATCCCGGGCATTTTCAATTGCTTCCTCTTCCGTCTTTGCTAAAATATCTCCGCATCCTGATACAGAACAGTGCATTTTTGCACCACCCATTTCTTCTAATGTCACCTTTTCTCCAATTACTTTTTCCGCCATCCTTGGAGAACCTAAGTACATGGATGCATTTCCTTTAACCATAATGACGATGTCACAAAATGCAGGAATATATGCACCACCTGCAGCAGAAGGGCCAAATAATAAGCAAACCTGTGGAACGCGCCCTGACATTTTGATTTGATTATGGAAAATAGCACCTGCTCCTCTTCTACCTGGAAACATTTCAATTTGATCAGTAATTCTAGCACCAGCAGAATCAACAAGGTAGAGCATTGGTATTTCAAGTTTCATAGCTGTTTCTTGAATACGAATGATTTTTTCTACGGTTCTTTTTCCCCAAGAACCAGCCTTAACGGTGGAATCATTTGCCATGACACAAACCTCTTGGCCATTAATTTTACCAATTCCGGTAACAACTCCATCTGACGGTAGATCATCATTCATGCAATTTGCAAAAAATGCATCCTCCACATTTAAGTCATCATCAAATAATAACTCTAAACGTTTACGAGCAAATAGCTTTCCTTTTTCTTCATTTTTTTGATGATATTTTTCTTTTCCGCCTTGTTTTATCTTTTCAACGCGGTGTTGAAGTTCTTCTACAAAAGACATCCTTTATCATTCCTCCTACGTCTATTTCCCTTGATACATTGGTTTTCGCTTTTCTTGAAAAGCAATTAAACCTTCCATGCGGTCTTCTGTTGGAATTGTTTTTTCATAGCAGATATTTTCAATTTGCAGTCCTCTTGCTATGTCTGTCCCTATTCCTAAATCAATCGCAAGTTTTGCTTGTTTTAATGCAATTGGGCCATTTTCAACAATGGATTGTCCCATTTCTAGAGCAGTTTCTAGAGCACTAGATGGCGCAACTTCTTCAATTAAACCAATAGCAAATGCTTCCTCTGCAGATACCGGTTTAGCAGTATAGATTAATTGTTTTGCTTTTCCAATTCCAATTAATCGAGGTAATCTCTGAGTACCCCCTGCACCTGGGATAATAGCTAATGATGTTTCTGTTAGCCCTATTTTCGCAGTATTTATAGCTATACGTATATCGCAAGCTAATGCTAATTCAAGTCCACCACCAAAAGCGGCCCCATTTATAGCAGCAATCACTGGCATTTTCATCTTCTCAATTCGTGAGATAACAGTTCCGATTATTTGAACAGCTTGAACTGTCTCTGAATCTGACATTCCTTTTCTCTCTTTTAAATCTGCACCAGCACAAAACACTTTTTCTCCAGCACCGGTTATAATTGTACAGTGAATTTCTGGATTCTCATCAATATTTTCAAGTGTATTCATAAGCTGATTCAATAAGTCTTGTGATAAAGCATTGGCAGCTTCGGGTCTATTTAAAGTAATAATTGCAAGATGATTATGCTTTTCTAACTTTACTAGTTCCGTCATCATACACCTCCTATACTAAAAAAGATTTATTCTTCCTCTACAATAACGAGTACATCTCCTTCGTTAACAAAATCTCCCTCGGCAATTTTTACTTCTTTAACTGTACCATCTTCATCTGATGTGATAGGAATTTCCATTTTCATTGACTCTAGTATTACAACATCTTGGTCTTCTTCGACATGATCCCCAGCCTTCACTAAAATTTTCCATACACTTCCTGCCATTGATGCTTTTATTTCTTCCATTTTTATTCCTCCTCATTTTTTTACGGTTGTTAAATAGAATTCTTCTACAAATGATATTTGTGTGTTTCCAGCTTTAAATTGCTCATGGTTGATAACCGTTTGAAGCATTGGAATATTTGTCTTAATACCTTCCACAAGATAATTTTCTAAAGCCTTGGACATCCCTTGAATTGCTTCTTCGCGATCCTTACCTTTTACAATTAATTTAGCAATCATCGGATCATAAAAAGGGGTAACTTGGTAATTATCTGTGACACCTAATTCATGACGAATATTTTTTCCTTCTGGTACAGATAGTTTAGAAATTTGCCCCGGTGACGGAAAGAAAGTAATCGGATCTTCTGCATAAATCCTTGCTTCGATTGCATGACCATTAATATTAATTTCATCCTGTGTAATTGCTAGTGATTTACCACTTGCAATTAAAAATTGCTGTTTCACAATATCGATTCCAGTTATTTCTTCTGTAATCGGATGTTCTACTTGAACCCTAGTATTCATTTCTAGAAAGTAAAAATTTTCCTCTTCATCTACCAAAAATTCAACTGTACCTGCATTTGTGTAATTGACTGCTTTTGCAGCTTTAACAGCGGCTTCTCCCATTGCTTCTCTTGTCCTTTGAGTGATAAAGGATGAGGGAGCTTCTTCGATTACTTTTTGATTCCTTCTTTGAATCGAACATTCACGTTCATATAAATGGACAACATTCCCGTGATGGTCAGCTAATATTTGAATTTCAATATGTCTGGCATTGTCAACCTTTTTTTCAACAAACATTGACCCATCACCAAAAAACGTCTTTGCTCTTTTTGCGTTTTGTTCAAATGCTTGTTGTAACTCGTCGTCAGAATGTACAACTTGCATTCCTATACCTCCACCACCTAAGGATGCTTTTAACATTACCGGGTAACCGATTTTGTTCGCCACTTCGATTGCTTCTTCTGTTGTAGGAACTGCTTCCATTGTTCCAGGGACAACTGGTACACCAGCTTTATCCATTATTTTTCGTGCTGCAATTTTACTTCCCATTTGTTTTATAACTTGACTTGTTGGGCCGATAAACGGAATACTTTCTTCCTCACATTTTTCAGCAAACATCCCGTTTTCACTTAAAAAACCATATCCTGGATGAATAGCGTCTACTTGACTTTCTTTAGCAATTGAAAGAAGTTTATCGACATTTAAATAACTTTCGTTAACACGAGGACCTCCCAATAAGAAACTTTCATCTGCCATCATGACAAAAGGAGCGTCTTTATCTGCCTCTGAATAAACGGCAACAGTTTCAATTCCCATTTCTTTACATGTACGAATAATTCGTGTTGCAATTTCGCCTCGATTTGCAATGAGTACTTTTTTAATCATGATATCTCTCCCTTCCTCTAAACAGCTATTAGCAACCTAATTGTCTAGCAATAACCATTCTTTGTACTTCTGATGTCCCTTCCCCAATTTCTAATAGTTTAGCATCTCGTAGATATCTTTCTACTTCATATTCACGCATATAACCATATCCACCATGAATTTGAATTGCTTGATTTGCTGAACGAAATGCTGTTTCTGTTGCAAATAGTTTGGCATATGCTGCTTCTTTTGTGAATGGTTTTTCTTTATCTTTTAACCATGCAGCTTTATACAACATGTTTCGTGCTAACTCTACTTCCATTGCCATATCACTCAGTTTAAATTGAATTGCTTGAAATTTAGATATGGAATTGCCAAATTGTGTTCTTTCTTTCGCATAAGCTAATGCTTTTTCTAAAGATGCTTGTGCAATCCCTACACCTAGTGCAGCAATAGAAATTCGACCACCATCTAATGTATATAAAAATTGTTTAAAACCTTTTTGAGGATCACCTAATAAATTTTCTTTGGGAACCCTTACATTTTCAAGTACGATTTCAGCCGTATCTGAGCCCCTTACTCCCATTTTGTCATAATTACTTGTAATCGTTAATCCCTCTGTGTCAGTAGGTACAACAAGTGCCGAAATAATATTTTTGCCCTTATCATCTTTCCCTGTCACTGCTGTAACGATAATTGTTTTAGCAAAACTTGCATTCGTTATAAAACATTTTTCGCCATTGATGACATACATATCTCCATCAAGTACAGCTTTGGTTCTCGTTCCTCCAGCATCAGATCCTGCATTAGGTTCTGTTAATCCAAATGAGCCGAGTGCTTTTCCTTCTGCCATTGGAACCAGATATGTTTCCTTTTGTTCTTCCGTACCAAAATAATAAATTGGGCTTGCCCCTAGAGATACGTTTGCTGCATAGCTTAAACCGGTACTCCCACAAACACGGCCTATTTCCTCCACCGCAATGGCATAGGAAATTGTATCTCCATCTGACCCACCATATTTTTCTGGAAAAGGAATTCCCATTAACCCCAGTTCACCCATTTGTTTAAAAATATGCTCTGGAAATTTTGCCTCTTTGTCAATCATAATTGCCTCAGGTTGAATGACTTCTTCTGCAAATTCGCGAACCATTTTTTGAATCATTCGTTGTTCACGTGTTAAATCAAACATAATACCCCTCCTTGTTTAATCAAACTACAGACTGATTGGTCTGTTCACATTAAAAATAAATTCATATTCGATAAAATAAATCGGCATATGAAAGTGCTTACATTTTATAAAATTTAATATTGAACAACTGCCTGTAAGATTAAATCTTCATAGTAATGAGCAATTTCTTCTATGGTCTTCTCGCCGCCCCGTCTATACCATTTATAAATCCAATTTACCATCCCTAAAATTGCCATACTTGTTATGATAGGATGCAGTTCCTTTCTGAATTCTCCAGTTTGAATGCCCTCGTCTATTGTTTGAATAATGATATCACGAAATTGGTCTCTTTTTTTCTTAATGATGGTTTCATATTTTTCTGGTAAATAAATATGTTCTTGATAAAAAACAGAAATATGTGCTTGATATATATCGAAAACCTCAACAAATGTAATGATAATTCCACGTAATTTGTTTGTCGGTGAATCTGCGATATCTCGTACATTATTTGCTTTTTCAAGAGCATGTGTAATAAATTCATCATGAATCAGAAAGAGTAATTCATCTTTTGAAGAAAAATGATGATAAAATCCACCTTTAGAAGTTCCGACCGCTTCTACTATTTCCTTTACACTTACACCATGGAACCCATGTTTTTCAAATAGACTCAAGGCAGTATGAAAAATTTTCTGCTTTAATTCCGAAATCATTACCTCCCTTCCCCAATTACAATATATCTTATCATACTTTTCTGATAATAAAAAGGTTTTTTTTAAAATTAAATAATGTATGTCCCTTCATTTATCTGGATAATATTTATATGCTGCTGAACTGAAGTTTAAATATAAAGGTGAAGAATGGTAAGTGAAAGCACTATTCTATCATGAAATCCGACTACCTATAAAGAAAAAAGACAGTTCCAAATTTAGAACTGTCTTACTTTCAATTATTTTCAATTTCACGAAATGGTTGTTCATATATTGCCTTTTTCCACACATGTGAGACTTCACCGTCATGATCGCTATCAATTATGAAGGATCCATTACTATAACGATCACTAATGGAAAATCCTAATGGCTCAATGGTATGTTGTTGCCCTTCTGTTGTTCGGAAGCATATTTTCTCCTCGTTTGTTACCATGAAGAATCCACGTAAGCGATGTGGTTTATTTTTTAATTCACGAAGCATGATAGACCCACGACGTGCACGATTTGATTTCTCAAACTGATTTAATTTCATGCGTTTACATGCACCACGCTGTGTGATTGCTATTAAATTTACTTTTTCCTCTTCTGTAAACACTTGTCCACTGATTACTTTTTCATTTGTTTTTAAATCAATAGATTTAACACCTGAAGCACGAATACCAATTGGTTTTAGTTCGGATTCATGAAACCATAAACCATAGCCCACATTTGAGGCAATAAACACTTCCTTATTTCCATCAGTTTGTAATACCTGAATGACCTGATCACCTTCATTTAATTTGATAGCAATTAGAGGTCGTGTATATGTCTTTGCTTCATAGTCTTTCAATTTACTCTTTTTAATCATTCCATTTTCTGTTATGAAAATAAGATAGTGGTTATCATCAAATTGTCTTATTGGGATACATTGAATAATAAATTCATCCTGTTCAAGAGTAACAAGATTGGAGATGTGCTGACCAATATCTTTCCAGCGTATATCAGGTAATTTATGGACAGGTAAATATAAATAGTTTCCTCTATTCGTAAATAAAAGAATGTCATCTGTTGTATTCATTTCAATCATTGAAATTAAATGATCATCATCCTTTATTGCAAAGCCTTTCCCATTTGAGGCAGTATAAGAGCGTAAGCTGGTGCGTTTAATATAGCCATCTCTTGTTACAGAAACAAGAACATCTTCACTAGCAACCGTCACCTCAATACCGATTGTTATTTCCTCAATTTCTTTTTCAATCGTTGTTTGTCTTGGTGTTTTATATGTCTTCTTCATAGAACGTAAGTCTTTTTTAATGTTCTGGTACAATTTTTTTTCATCATTTAAAATGGCTTCATATTGGTTAATTTTTTTCTGTAATTCTTCCATTTCCTTTTCTAATGACAAAATATCTGTATTTGTTAAACGATATAATTGTAACATTACGATTGCTTCAGCTTGTTGTTCAGTAAAACCAAATTTGGCAATAATGTTTTCTTTTGCGTCCCGTTTATTCTTAGATGCACGAATTGTTTCAATTAATTTATCTAAAATAGATATTGCCTTTATAAGACCTTCTACTATATGGGCACGTTCCTTTGATTTTTTTAAGTCGAAAGCGGTTTGTCTTGTAAAAACTTCCTTTTGATGATCAATATAAGCATCTAATAATTGTGGTAATGAAAGTAGTTTTGGTGTTTTATTCTGTATTGCAACCATATTGAAATGATAGGTTACTTGCAAATCTGTATTTTTATATAAATAATTCAAAATCCCTTCACTATCGACATCTTTTCGTAATTCAATTACAATACGAAGTCCCGTACGATCAGTTTCATCACGTACTTCAGCAATGCCTTCTACTTTCCGGTCGAGGCGTAATTCATCGATTTTTTTTACTAGATTTGCTTTATTGACATCGTAAGGGATTTCGTCGATAATAATTTGTTCACGATTTCCTCTAACAGGCTCGATTTTTGCTTTTCCCCGTACGACGACTTTCCCTTTTCCTGTTTCATAAGCCTTTTTTATTCCATCAATACCTTGAATAATACCTCCAGTAGGGAAATCAGGACCTTGCATAACAGTCATTAGCTTGTCTACATTTACATCTGGTTTATCAATTTTCATAATCACAGCATCAATTACTTCTGCTAAATTATGTGGTGGGATATCTGTTGCATAACCTGCTGAAATTCCTGTTGACCCATTTACTAGTAAATTGGGGAATTTAGCAGGTAACACAGTTGGTTCTTTTGTTGTATCATCGAAGTTAGGAATAAAGTCCACTGTATCTTTATGAATTTCTCTCAACAGTTCAGAGGCAATCTGTGATAACCTTGTCTCTGTATAACGCATCGCAGCAGGTGGATCACCATCCATACTACCGTTATTCCCGTGCATCTCAATTAAATTATTGCGCATTTTCCAATTTTGACTAAGCCGAACCATTGCATCATAAACAGATGTATCACCATGTGGATGATAGTTCCCAATTACGGTTCCCACTGTTTTAGCAGCTTTTCGATAATTCTTATCATGTGTATTATTTTCCTCGAACATTGCATATAAAATTCTTCGTTGTACTGGTTTTAGTCCATCTCTGGCATCTGGTAATGCTCTATCCTGGATAATATATTTACTGTATCTTCCAAAACGATCACTAATTACTTCCTCTAAAGAAAGGTCTAAGTACTTTTCTGTTTGTGTCAATCGATATCCCCCCTAAAATATTTCTTCGCGATCACGTATGGATATTTTCATTTTCTAAAATACTTTCATCATCTTCTAACCCAAATTCAACATTATTTTCAATCCATTTCCGTCTTGGTGCCACTTTATTCCCCATTAATGTTGTTACTCTTCTTTCTGCACGAGCTAAATCATCAATCGTTACACGGATTAATGTTCTTGATTCAGGGTTCATCGTTGTTTCCCATAATTGTTCTGCATTCATTTCCCCAAGACCTTTGTAGCGCTGAATAGAGTAGCCATTTTTGAATTTTTTTACGGCATCATCTAGACCAGCTTCATCCCAGGCATAAATTATCTCTTCTTTTTTTCCTTTTCCCTTTGCAATTTTATAAAGTGGTGGTAAGGCGATATATACTTGACCATTTTCCATCAATGGTCGCATATACCGGTAAAAAAAGGTTAATAATAAAACTTGAATATGTGCCCCATCTGTATCTGCATCTGTCATGATAATAACCTTATCATATTGCACATCATCCAATTCAAAATCGCTACCGACACCAGCTCCTATTGTATGGATAATCGTTGAAATTTCCTCATTTTTAAAAATATCTTCTAGTTTTGCTTTCTCTGTATTAACTACTTTTCCTCGAAGTGGCAAAATCGCCTGAAACTTACGATCCCTACCTTGTTTTGCAGATCCACCTGCTGAATCTCCCTCCACAAGGTAAAGCTCATTTCTATTTGGATTTCTTGATTGTGCAGGTGTTAATTTTCCACTTAAAAGACTATCTCTTCTTTTTCGCTTTTTGCCAGTTCGCGCATCTTCCCTTGCTTTACGTGCTGCTTCTCTGGCTTCACGGGCTTTTGCTGCCTTTTTAATTAGTAATTGAGATATTGTTGGGTTTTCTTCCAGAAAAAAGGATAATTGCTCTGAAACAATTGCATCTACTGCAGATCTTGCCTCAGATGTTCCTAATTTCCCTTTCGTCTGCCCTTCGAATTGCAATTTTTCTTCCGGAATTCTCACAGATACGATTGCTGTTAATCCCTCACGAATATCTGTACCTTCTAAGTTTTTATCTTTTTCTTTTAATATACCTAATTTCCTTGCATGGTCATTGAAACTTCTTGTTATGGCAGCACGTGCTCCTGATTCATGTGTTCCACCATCTTTTGTTCGGACATGGTTTACAAATGAAAGCATATTCTCTACATAACCGTCATTAAATTGAAAGGCAAATTCAGTTTCAATTTCTTCATGTTTACCTTCAAAAGAAATCACTTCATGAAGAACATCTTTTCCTTCATTTAAATATTCAACAAAGGCGTTAATTCCATCTGGATAGTGGAAGATTTCCTTTTCATCAGTGCGTAAATCAGAAAAATGGATTTTTAACCCTTTTAATAAAAATGCTGCTTCTCTCAATCTTTCTGTAATGGTTTCCGCATGAAAAGTGGTTGCAGAAAATATCGATGAATCTGGCTTAAAATGAATGGTTGTCCCTTTCTTTCGAGTACTTCCTTTATTTTCTGGAGGAGCAACTGGTTTACCACCATTTTCAAACCGTTGAAAATAGCTGACGCCCTCACGGCATGTTGTAACCTCCATCCACTCGGATAAAGCATTTACTACGGAGGCTCCGACTCCATGTAACCCACCACTTGTTTTATATCCACCTTGACCGAATTTCCCACCAGCATGTAACACGGTGAATATTACTTCCAGTGTTGGCTTCCCTGAGCGATGCATCCCAGCTGGAATCCCTCTACCTTGGTCTTCAATAGATACACTATTATCTTTATGTATAGTAACTTGAATGACATCACCGAAACCCGCTAATGCCTCATCAACCGCATTATCTACAATTTCAAAAACAAGGTGATGTAATCCCCTTGTATCTGTACTTCCTACATACATACCAGGCCTTTTACGGACTGCATCTAAACCTTCTAAAACTTGGATAGATTCATCAGAATAGTTTAATGGTGCTTTTTTCAATTCTGTTCGACCCCTTTCAAACACTAGCTAAAAATACATACCAATCATCATAATAGAACAAACGTTTGTTAATGTAAAATGCTTTACTAATGATAAACTCATGTATAAGCATGTTTTAGTATACTATAAATATTTTTCAATTTATAGATGAAGTATATAATTCGAAGGTTTTTGTAAAGAAAAAGGATGACAATTTGCCATCCTTTCCTATAGAAAATATTTATTTAACGCCCAATTATTTTAGGACTATCCAGTCATATCTTCAAACTTTCGAACTGTTAAATCTAATGACATCGAGGAATCTTTACTATATTTAAGAATGAAATAAATCTTATGAATGAGTTTCTTATTTCACCAATACAGCATGAGCAACCTTAATACACATATCCATGATAACAGTAAAATCATGTTCTTTTAAATAATGATAGGCATCTTCATTTACAACACCCTGTTGTGCCCAAAACACTTTACTATTCGTCTTTATAGCATCTTTTGCTATTTCCGGTAAAAATTCTGATCTTCTAAATACATTAATAATATCAATTTTCACATCAATCTCTGCTAAGGAAGCATAAGCTTTTTCACCTAAAACTTTATCAACTGCAGGGTTAACTGGAATAATACGGTAGCCGGCATCCTGCATTGCTTTTGCAATTTGGTAGGATGTACGTTCAGGTTTATTTGATAAACCAACAACAGCAATTGTCTTAGCTTGTTTTAACATTTCTCTTATTTCATTATTGGATGGATTCTGCCATGACATATATATAATACCTCCCCATTTTTATAGTTTCTATACACTATGTTACCATATGATTTCATTACGTGTAAGAAAGATGAAAAGAAGAATTCCACTATTAGAAATCGTTCTTCAAAAAGGAGTATTTCTTTAAAAAGGAAAATGATGTTTATTTTCTAGCTCTTTTCATGGTAAAATAAGCATAATCATTATATTTAATGTAATATTTTTATGAAAGTAGGAATATTTTATGGAATATGTTATTTTTTGCTTTTTGGCATATTTATTAGGTTCCATTCCATCTGCTATTATTGTGGGTAAGTTAGGCTATAATATAGACATTCGTAATCATGGAAGCGGAAACATGGGGGCTACGAATACATTTCGGGTGTTAGGTATTAAAGCCGGCATCCTAGTTATGGTTGCAGATATTTTAAAAGGAACAATTGCTACTCTGCTTCCTTTATTATTTGATGCTGATGTTTACCGATTACTGGTTGGTATCTTCGCAGTTTTAGGCCATACATATCCTTTATTTGCAAAATTTAAAGGCGGAAAAGCAGTTGCAACCTCAGGTGGAATTATATTAGGTATTAATCCAATTCTCTTTATTATCATGGTATCATCATTTTTCATTACACTTTATCTATCTAAATATGTATCCCTTTCATCAATGATTACGGGTATTATAACGATTATTGTTACGATTATTATGAAGGATGTCGGTTTAATAATTGTAACATCATTATTAACGATATTTGTTTTTTATAGGCATCGTGAAAATATTACTAGAATTAAGAATAAAACCGAACCCAAGATTACTTGGATGTAGAAAAACACTGTTTTAATACTTTGATATAGTTTGTTTGAATAAACATCATCTTTTCAGTATACTTACATTGACTTATTATTTAAAATAGAAAGGGACCTTGGAATGGATAAATTCAAGTTCAACAATCATTTAAAACAGTTACCAAGTAAACAGGAACGGTTAAAATTATTTGGTTCTGTAAGCCCTGGGCCCAAAACCAAGCCCGTTAATAAATGTGACATGAAAGACTTACAAAATGTACAAAAAGACTTTTTATTTAAATTAGATCAAGTAGGAATTGATCGTGTGAAACATCCTGTAACAGTTATAAGCAAAACACATCCAAATGAACAAACAACAATCGCAAATTTCACTTTTACTTCTGCTATCAAACAAACAAGTAAAGGTACAAATATGAGTCGATTCATGGAACAATTAAACAACTATCATAAAAAAGGTTTCATTGCAGATTTTACGACATTAAAAACATTTACAAAAGAATTAGCTTCTCGTTTAAAACAAGAAGATGCAACCATATCGGTAGGATTTCCGTGGTTTTTTGAAAGACGTGGCCCTCAATCCAATTTACCTGGTCTAAATCATGCTGATATAGAAATGACAACTACATATCATAAAACAAATGGTTTTTCTATTTCTGCTTCTCTAACGGCATCCATTACTACATTATGTCCATGTTCAAAAGAAATAAGTGAGTATAGTGCGCATAATCAAAGAGGACATGTAACGATGGATGTTCAGTTCATGGAGCACTATGATGAAGGAGAAATGGATTGGAAGCTGGAACTATTGGAAGCTGCAGAAAGTAATGCAAGTGCAAGACTACATCCTGTTTTGAAACGTCCAGATGAAAAAATGGTTACCGAACAAGCATATGAAAACCCGCGTTTTGTAGAAGATGTTGTCCGACTAGTGGCTGCTGATTTATATGAAATGGACTTTATTCGTGCATTTAAAGTAACTTGTCGAAATGAAGAATCCATTCACATGCACGATGCAATAGCTTCCTTAAGTTTTGATAAACTTAAGGAAGTGGGGTCATGAAATACCTACTCATTAAGTTAATCGAAATATATCAAAAAGTAATTAGTCCATTAAAACCTCCTACCTGTCGATTCTATCCATCTTGTTCATCCTATAGCTTAGAAGCAATTAAGCGATTTGGAGCGATAAAAGGTGGATTCTTAGCAATAAAAAGAATTAGTAAATGCCACCCGTTTCACCCTGGAGGAGTAGATTTTGTTCCAGAAAAAGAAAAGAAAAGATCTAGCACCAAAGGAGTTGTTCCACATGAACATTCAAGTAAATAATATGGCAGCTAAATGGTATAAAGAAGAATTAGATATGGAAAACAGTAGTTTCCTACGATATTTTGTAAGATATGGTGGAAAAGGACATATACCTGGATTTTCTTTAGGAATTAAACAAGAGAGTCCAGAATATATCCATACTTCTGTTAAGGTAAATGGAATTACATTTTTTATAGAAGAAAGTGATAAATGGTATTTCGATGGTGTTGATTTACTTGTTGATTTCGACACTAAGCTAAACGAACCAGTTTTCACTTATCAACCAAATTAATAATAGACTAAATGAAAAGCAGGCGTCATTTTCGCCTGCTTTTTGTTTAATTAACTTACCAAACAAACATCTTAGTTATTTCTTTCTTTGTTCAATGCATTTACATATGCTTCATGCCAATCTGGAAAGGCTTTTTTTACTGGAAATGGTCGGAATGTTTCCTTTTTCACAATGACGTGTTGTGTTTTACCAGTTACTGCAATTTCACCATTTTCTTTTAAAATCTGGTATGCGTATACCGTTCGTAAACCATCATAGTGATCAAGCCAAGTTTCAACAATTGCCTTTTCCCCATATCGTACCGGTTTTTTATAGGAAATAGTTACATCAGTAACTGGAGAAAGGAAATCTTGTTTTTCCATATCTGCATAATGAAATCCTAATGTTTCGATAAACTTTGTCCGGCCAATTTCAAACCAAACAAGATAATTCGCATGATAAACAACTCCCATTTGATCTGTTTCCTGGTATCTTACCTCGATTGGTGTCTTTGTTTTTATCATAGAAACCCTCCTCAATCCCAATTATTTCTAGTTTATCATAAAGTGAAACTTTAATCAGTTGGGATTTCATCTCGCACTGATTGTAAGCACTACAAATATATGACCTAACACGTTTTACCTGATGATGGAATCCCCAAGTTACTATTGAATTGGCTTATAGCTAGTTAATCTACGAAAATGTTGGGATGAAGAATGATTTTTTATGATATTCGTTACCACTATTAAAAAGATATTATTTGATGAAAACCACCCTCATATGAGGGTGGTTTTCTTTATTGCTGCTCGTCATGTGTATGTTCGTCTTTTATTTCTTCACGCATACCTTCTATTGCAGCTTTTCTGCGTTTGTTTTTGGCGATTATTTGTTCACGTTGTTCACCAGTTAAGTTTTCAAGTGTTTCTTCAGATGCATGGATATTTTGAATTGTATCCTGAACCATATTTTGCAACTTTTCTACATTATCACTACGATCATCTGGTTTTGGCTGATTTCTATACATATTATCACTCATAAAATTCCTCCTATCTTATTATTATCCCCCTTATTTTTTCCATATATGTGAAGGATATACTGTTATAAAGTGAAACTTCAATCAACAGGAATTCTTTCATCGCCCACTAATAATTTTTGATTCCCGCGAATTATTGAAGAAGGAGACTTACAGTCAGTTAATCTGCAATAAAATAAAAAAGCATCATTCCGTGCAAACAACGGAAAATGCTTTTATTTTTGTTTTATTCTAATGAGTTCATCATTTCAACCATATATTCATACGTCATTGGACCGATTTTTCTTTCTTGTTGGATAACACCGTCTGTTCCAATAAAGTATGTAGTAGGTAATGCAATAGCCTTATATGTTTCTCCTCCGATTTCAGAGTCTTTATCAAAGAGAATAGGAAAGGTGAATCCGTTTTCTTCAATAAATTGTTGCGCATTTTTTGGGCTTTTCTCTGATGTATTAACTGCTAAAATTTCAATATCTTTATGATGTTTTTCATAGAACGTTTGCATCTCAGGCATTTCTTTTTTACATGGTGGACACCAAGATGCCCAGAAATTTAAAATCACCTTTTTACCTTTTAAATCAGATAGTTTTACCTTTTCCCCATCTAGGTTTTCTAGTTCGAAATCAGGAGCAACTTCTCCTACAGCTATGCCACCTGCCTCTTCAGACATAATGACTCCACCGTTATCCGTTTGTTGTGCAACCTGATTTTTTTCATCATTTGGTTTATTAAATGTAGAGTATAAGAATATGCCGATTAAAACAACAATTAATGATACCCCTATTATGCGTTTATTCATGATCTATGCTCCTTAAAAATAATAATACCTATCTATTATTGTATGTTTGTTAGGGCATAGAGTAAAGTGATTTCAATATTGTTCAAAAATTTGTCTTAAATAGTAAAAACTCCTACACCATAAAGATGTAGGAGTTTCGATTATTATCCGTGAAGTTTATTTCTAAGTACCATTTGTAAAATACCACCATGACGGTAGTAATCCATTTCAACATCACTGTCGAAACGAACAACTGCTTTGAATTCTGTTTTCTTTCCATTTTCGTCTACTGCCGTAACATTTACGAGGTCATGTGGTTTAACATTTTCGTCAATTTCAACGTTAAATGTTTCTTTACCAGTTAAACCAAGTTTGTCTGCATTTTGGCCATTTTCAAATTGAAGTGGGAGAACACCCATCATTACTAGGTTGGAACGGTGAATACGCTCATAGCTCTCAGCAATAACCGTTTTAACGCCTAATAAGTCTGTACCTTTTGCAGCCCAGTCACGAGAAGAACCCATTCCATAATCTTTACCAGCAACTACAACAAGACCTGTTTCGTTCTCTTGGTATTTCATTGCCGCATCATATATAGGCATTACTTCTTCTGTTGGCCAATATGTTGTGTAGCCACCTTCTGTACCAGGAGCAATTTGATTTCGAATACGAATATTCGCAAATGTACCACGCATCATTACCTCGTGGTTACCACGACGTGAACCATATGAGTTAAAGTTACGAGGTGATACATTTTTATCCTGCAAATACTTACCAGCTGGCATATCTTTTGCGATTGCTCCTGCTGGTGAAATATGGTCAGTTGTTACAGAGTCACCAAATTTACCAAGTACACGTAGTTCATTTAAAGGTTCAATTTTACCAGGCTCTTTTGTTAGTCCTTCAAAGAATGGTGGGTTTTGAATATATGTTGATTCACTATCCCATTCAAATAATGGTTCATCTGTTGTTTGAATTGCATTCCATTTTTCATTATTTTCGAATACTGTTTCATATTCTTTACGGAAGATTTCTGGTACAACAACAGATTCTACTGCTGATTTAATATCTTGCATGGTTGGCCAAATGTCCTTTAGATAAACTTCTTCGCCATCAGCATTTGTACCTAAAGCATCATTTGTTAGGTCAATATCTACCGTACCAGCTAGAGCATATGCTACAACTAGAGGTGGTGAAGCTAAATAATTAGCTTTTACTTGTGGGTGAATACGTCCTTCAAAGTTACGGTTACCTGATAACACAGATGTTACAGTTAAGTCATTTTCTGCAACTGCTTCTTCAATTTCTGGACGCAATGGACCGGAGTTACCAATACATGTAGTACATCCATATCCAACTGTATTAAAGCCAAGTTTGTTTAGATATTCTGTTAGTCCAGCATCTTCTAAATAACGAGTAACTACTTTAGATCCTGGAGCTAGGGAAGTTTTTACAAACTCTGGCACTTCAAGCCCCTTTTCGACAGCATTTTTCGCTAGTAAACCAGCACCAAGCATAACATATGGGTTAGATGTGTTTGTACAAGAAGTAATCGCTGCAATTGCTACAGCACCAGTTTCCATTTGAGATTGTTTACCATTTAGATGGTTAATGGTTACCTTTTTATCAAATTCTGATTTATCTAATCCAAGTCCTTGGTTACCTTGTGGTGCTGTAACTGCCTTCTTGAATTCACTTTGCATTTGTGATAGTGGAATTAAATCCTGTGGACGTTTTGGTCCAGATAGGTTTGGTTCCAAGTCAGATAAGTTAATTTCAACTACTTCTGTGTATTCAGGATCTACTTGATCTGCTGAGTACCATAAGTTGTTTGCTTTACAATATGTTTCAACTAATTCAATTTGTTCTTCACTACGTCCAGTTAAACGAAGATAGCTTAATACTTCTTCATCTACAGGGAAGAAACCACAAGTAGCTCCATATTCAGGTGCCATATTGGAAATAGTAGCACGGTCTGCTAGTGGCATATCTTTTAAAGCCGGTCCAAAATATTCAACAAATTTACCGACAACATTTTGTTCACGTAATACTTGAGTTACTTTTAAAGCAAGGTCTGTTGCAGTTGTACCTTGTGGAAAGCTCCCAGTAAATTTAACACCAATAACTTCAGGTTGAGGGAAATAAGATGGCTGACCAAGCATTCCTGCTTCAGCTTCAATTCCACCAACACCCCATCCAAGTACACCTAAACCATTAATCATAGTTGTATGTGAGTCTGTTCCAACTAGTGTATCTGGGAATGCATCATATTCGCCTGCTTCATTTTCAACGCCATGTACAACATTAGCAAGGTATTCTAAGTTAACTTGGTGCACAATTCCTGTTGCTGGTGGAACTGCACGATAGTTTTTAAATGCCTTTTGTGCCCAATGTAAAAATTCATAGCGCTCAGCATTTCGTTCAAATTCTAATTCCATATTTGCTTGTAAAGCATTTGGTGTACCATATTCATCAACTTGTACAGAGTGGTCAATAACAAGATCTACTGGTACTTCTGGGTTAATACTATCTGGCTTTCCACCCATATCAACCATTGCTTTACGTAATGAAGCTAAATCAACAACAGCTGGAACACCAGTAAAGTCTTGTAAAATAACACGGGATGGTTTGAATGGAACGTCAACACCTTTTCCATCTTTAGTACCCCATTTTGCCAAACCTTCAACATGTTCATCACTAATTACATGTCCATCATACTGTCTTAGTAACGATTCTAAAAGAACACGAATGGAATAAGGTAAACGCGAAACATTACCAATATTCGCATCTTCAAGTGCTTTGAGTTGGTAATAATTATACTTTTTACCATTTAACTCAAATTGTTTTTTTGCATCAATTTTCGTCATTTAACTTTTACCCCTCTCTTACGATAAAATGAAACTACATAAAAAGAGAAAGAATAGATTTTCTACCATATGAATACGCATGAATACGAAAATCTTGTTCCTTCTATTTTTTACCCCAAGGAAACTTAACTATGTGTTAGCTATCATCCCCTATTAATATATTAAATGAAACTAGCACATAAAACAAATGATTCATGTTTAGATACCTATATTAAAAACTTATTTATAATGATAAGTTTATCTTATATATCTTATTGTATAAATGAAAATATAATAATACCTTATAATCTATCGTTTTAACAATGGAAGTATTATTCTAAATGTACTTCCTTTATCCTTGTTTTGGAAATAGGTAATTGTACCCTGATGGCGCGTTATTATTTCTTTACAAATTACTAAGCCTAATCCAGTTCCATTTTCTTTTGTTGTAAAGAAAGCTTCTTCCAGTCGTTGAATTTGGTCATCATCTATTCCAATACCTTCGTCAATAACATCTATTCTCACTTCATCACAGATAACGCTTACAATAATGTGGATAGTTCCTTGATTATCCATTGCTTCAATGGCATTTTTAATTATATTAATAAAAACTTGTTTTATTTCAGATTTATTACCTTTTATATGAATATTTTCGGCCTTCTCTGTATCCAACTCAATTATAATATTTTTTAATTTTGCTTCTGGTCTTAATAATTCAATTACTTCTAAAAGCATGGTAATGATACTTTCCTCTTTTTGTATATTATTTGATATTGGCTTTGATATATAAAGTAATTCTGATGTAATTGCTTCCATTTTCTTGATTTCTTCAACCATAATATCAAAATATACATCTTTTTCTTTAACTCCTGATTGAAGTAACTGAAGAAACCCTTTTAAAGAAGTTAAAGGATTCCGTATTTCGTGTGCGATTCCAGTCGCTAATTTACCAGCAATAGACATTTTTTCTGAATAACTAATTAACCTTTGAACTTCTTTTTTAGCTGATATATCTTTGATAAAACCAATATAATATTCTTTTTTTGTTTGTGTATCTCGATGTTTTATAATTGTTACATGACACCATATATAGTGGCCATTTAATTGGGGGATTTGAGATTCAATTTGATATTCTTTATTGTTTGGATTCATTATATTTTTTAAAATAATATTCGCATCTTCTTTGTTTAAAAATTTCCTCCAAGACCAGTTGACTATATCAGAAGGATGATATCCTAAAATCCTTTGCACGGCATTTGATATGTATAGAAGTTTTCCGCTTTTATCCCAAATGGAGATAATATCATTCGTATAATCTTTAATCCAGTCTTTAATTACTTCATTAAATGGGATATTATTCAACGAAAGATTCTCATCCGTAACTACATTTTTTTCTGGATGAGTAAATAATTTTTCTTTTTTCATCATCATACCCCCTTTCGATTTAATTGTATGTACTTGTTTATCTACTTGTATCCAATTATAATAGAATTACTCATTACAATATATATGTGTTTCCATTTTTAAACAGTTATTAATAGTAATATACTACAAATAACATAATAAATAAACACAAATTAATAAATATTATGGATATTAGGTATTTTTTGTCAATTAAGAGGGTGATAAAATGTCAGTATTAATGGATTATTTCATCATTTTTTGGGGTTTTTTAATGATTGGTACGATGGCTATTGGTGGATTTTTTATGTTTCGTAAATTTCTGAAACAGCTTCCGAAACAGGATGGTAAATCCGATATGGATTGGGAAATTTATTATATGGATAAAACAAAACATATGTGGAAACAAGAGGAAAAAGACTTTCTCGAAGATCTAGTATCTCCTGTTCCTGAATTGTTTAGGGATGTAGCTAGACATAAAATCGCGAGTAAAATTGGTGAAATTGCTTTAAAGCAAAACAAACAAAAAATTTCACGAGATAATGTTATCGAGGGGTATATTATTGCTACCCCAAAACGAGATCATCGTTTTTTACGAAAAAAACTAGCAGAGAAACATATCGATACCTCCCCATACGAGCCGTTATTTCAGGCCTCGAAGGCCGACTATGAGGAAAACTGGCAGGACCGTTATAAAAACAAATCAAACACATAAAAAGGCGCCTTTCCTTATGAAGGCGCCTTTTTATGTACATTTCAAAATCTTAGTCAGAAATGTAACGTTGGTGTGTTGTTGTATATAGTTTTTTTTCTAGTTTTTTAAACTTAATAAGCATTGCTATTCTCCAAGAAGCTATCATCCCAAATGCTAATAAAAAGAACATACCACTTGTTTCACCTAATGATATTTTACTTCCTAAATAAGTTTTCGCCCCAACACGGACAGCTAATAATCCAAATAAAATAAAAACAAATGCTTTTGATGGAATTAAAAAGATAGCATTATCTTTTATCTCAAATTTTGAAGTCTTAATTAAAAGAAAAGAAAAGACGACTCCGACACATAATGCTTCAATAACCTGTGACCATTGCACCCGAAATACAGGGAAAATAAACATCAATGCCCCAGTACTCATAAAGATAGGCGGTAAAATAATCTTTTTTACAGAAGCAGGCTCCTTGGAGGCTTTTAAACGAACAAAAATCATTGTTGTTGCCATAAATAAAGCAACTATAGAACTTGCAATAACCCAAAACATATAATCCACTCTCTTCAATACAACGTCTCTCTATAATACGTGGTGAAGTGTTTCTAATACACGATTCTCATCAAAAGGCTTTATAATAAAGTCCAGTGCACCAGCTTCAATTGCACTAACAATAACCTTATGTTGGCCCATTGCTGAACAAATAATAATTTTAGCTTGTTTATTTTGTTTCATAATTTGCTTTGTTGCTTCAACACCATTCATTAAAGGCATTGTAATATCCATTAGAACAAGGTCTGGTTGATATTCTTCATACAATCTAACTGCCTCAACACCATTCTTGGCTTCTCCAACAATATCGTAATCATGTTTTTTTAATATGTTTTTTAGTGTCATACGAATAAATTTCGCATCATCAACGATTAAGACCCTTGCCATTATATTTGTTTCCTCCATTTACAAAAGACATTTAGTCAACTATTTTTTTGTCATTTGCTATACTCAGAATAATGGTAATAGTCGATCCTAATACTGTAAAATACACACCTAAATCAAATAACATAGCCGTCGCTAACTCAATTTCACCATATAGCGGAAGCTCAACTGTTCCAAATGTGTGTGTTAAAAAAGGAACTCCAAAAAGAAATGAACCAGCACCAGTCAGAATAGCTATTACTAAACCAATTGGTATAAGTAATCGATAATTAATTGGTAAAATTTCATCAACACTATTTTTCCCGTAGGCCATATACAGAAGGATAATGGATGCTGAAGTGACTAAACCACCAACAAAACCACCACCTGGAGAATTATGACCTGCTAATAATAAATAAATAGCAAAGCCTAGCAAAATAAATGAAATTAATGAAGTTGTCGTACGCAAAATGAGATTGTTTGGCTTATACATAATATTAAAACGTTCCTCTCTCTTCATAAAACCCATAATATAACATATAGTTTACCATAGATTCTTCTATTTTAAAATGTATCAAAATCCTGAAAATCCAAATAAGCTTGATAAATATGACGTTAATTTCGTCATCCAGTCAAAAAATAAAGCAACCCCCATAAAAATCATAATATAGCCGCCGATTTTCACGAATAATTGACTGTGATTCCTGATCCATTTCATTTTACCAATAAAGAATGAAAGAATAAGGAATGGCAAAGAAAATCCTAATACATAACTAATCATCATAATCATTCCTAATTGTGGTTCTGATGCTGCTAGTGAAAGAACAATTGCCAAAATAGGTCCTGTACATGGAGTCCAACCTAAAGAGAAAGCCATCCCTATAATAAATGAACCAACAAAACCAGCAGGTCTATTTTTAAAAGTTATCTTTTTATCTTTCATCAGAAATTCAAAATTAAAAATTCCAACAATAACTAAACCAAAAAACACGATAAGAATTGCACCAATTTGCCTAATTAAATCTTGATATGTTAATAAAAACTCAGAAATGGCAGATGTTGCAAACCCAAGCATGATAAAAATACTTGAAAATCCTAGTAAAAAGAACACTGTATGTAATAAGCTTTTTTTATTAAGCATTTTATTGTCGTCTCTAAGTTCAGACACACTCATTCCAGTAATATAAGATAAGAAAGCGGGATATAGTGGTAGTACGCAAGGCGAAATAAAAGATAAGAACCCTGCTCCAAATGCAATAAAAATATTTATTTCTGACATCATTGTTTCACTCCTAAGGGATTGTTGTCCTCATTTTACCAAAAAGCATGAGAAATACCTAGCGTATGATTCTGACAAATGAGTGACTCTTTACGTGAAAAATCCTTTTACAACAAATTGTAAAAGGATTTTAAAAGCGTTATTTGTCCATTTGACTGTTCATCGCACGCATCATTTGATTGATTTTCTTCTGCGATGGTTTTTGCCCCATCTGCATCATTAATGTACGTAGCATTTGCTCATTGATTGGTGGATTTTCTTTCAAATATTTCATCATATATCTTTTTGCAATAAAAAATCCGAGAGCAACACCAGCAACTAATGCTGCAATTACTAATAATACAACCCAATACCAACTCATTTAAAGATTTCCTCCTTCGTGTTGTCCCTAGTACAGTATAGTTGATTAATACTGGGAATACAATACTTCATTTATATTTTTTTTCCTATATTTAGAAGTAGCTGAAGATACCCACCCAAAATTATTATGATTTATACCTACGATAAAAAAATAAGGATAAAATAATCGCAAAATCGGAAACAATAGATATTCAGCATCTTCTAATGTCTGACACTGAAATTCTATATATTTTTCATAATTATGTAAAGTAATATATGTAGATGCTGTGCCAATTTTAATTTGGTTGTTCTGAATATTGATATACGTATCCTCTTTTTGATTTGTGCTTAGATGCGATAAAAATAAGGTAATTGGAATTTTTTTTGTAATATATTGAAACTGTAATGCTAAGTCTTCACGTTCTTGATATTTATGATATGTTTTAATAAAACGATATAAAAGATCATTCTTATAGTAAAAATGCTGTGCTATTTTCTCTTGAATCCAATAAATATAGTAGACTTTCATAATAATCTCCTCCTCTATATTTGTTTTCTAGTATACAAGATAGAGGAGGATTAAACTGTCAATTCCTGTTGCAAAGAACAACTAGTTTTGTCGAATGTAAATGTATGATTTTGTTTTGATAATTGTCTTTATTTACTGTTTCACTAACTTTTCAACCTTACTAACTACATTATCGACTGTAAAACCATATTCTTCCATTACTTTTTCACCATTAGCTGATGCTCCAAATGTATTAATTCCCATAATAATTCCTTCATTGCCAGTATATTTTTCCCATCCTAATGGAGAGCCCATTTCAATTGCAACACGATGTGTAACATTTTCAGGAAGGATTTCGTTTTTATATGCTTTTTCTTGCTTGTCGAAACGATCCCATGAAGGCATACTTACAACAGATACATCGATATCTTTACTTTTTAATTTCTTTTGTGCCTTAATTGCTAATTGCACTTCCGACCCTGTAGCAAGTAATAAAGCATCTGGGATATCTTTTCCTGCCTTCGAAATAACGTATGCGCCACGTTTTACTCCTTCATATGCCTTTTCTTTTGTGCCATCCAATGTTGGTAGATTTTGCCTTGTAAGTACTAACACGGTTGGTTGAGTTGTTGATTCTAAAGCTAGCCTCCAAGCAGCCTGTGTTTCATTACCATCTGCAGGTCTAATTACAGATAGATTTGGCATTGCTCGTAAAGATGCTAGTTGTTCAATTGGTTCATGTGTTGGTCCATCTTCACCAACAGCTATGGAATCATGTGTAAATACGTAAGTAACAGGTGTATGCATAATGGCTGACATACGGATGGCTGGACGTAAATAGTCACTGAAAACAAAGAATGTCCCTCCATATACTCTTACACCACCATGAAGAGCCATACCATTTAATGCTGCGCCCATCGCATGTTCTCTTACACCAAACCATATATTTCTACCTGCATAATTTTGAGTGGAGAAATCACTTTCATTTTCAATCATGGTCTTATTAGAACTTGCTAAGTCAGCACTTCCACCTATAAAATATGGGATATGTTCTGCTATTTCATTTAATATTTTCCCAGAAGATGCTCGAGTTGCTAGTGTATCCTCATTAGGCTCAAATGTTGATAATTGTTTTTCCCAGTTCTCTGGTAGCTTTCCATTAATAGCTAGTTTTAATTGTTCTGCTTCTTGTGGATAATTTGTTTCATATTGAGAAAATAGATGTTCCCATTCTTTTTCTGCTTGTTGTCCATGATCCATAATTTTCTCTTTGAAATCAGTATATACTTCTTCAGGGACACAAAATGGTTCGTGATCCCATTCATAATATTCTTTTGTTAATTTCACCTCATCTGTTCCTAATGGAGCTCCATGTGATGCAGATGATGCTGATTTATTAGGGGAACCATAACCGATGACTGTTTTTACTTCAATTAATGTAGGTTGTTCTTTGTTATTTTTTGCTTTTTGAAGAGCATCTTTTATTTCTTCTAAATCATTTCCATCTTCAACTCGTAAAACTTGCCATCCATATGCTTCGAAGCGCTTTTGTGTATTTTCTGAAAATGCTTGATTTAAATCACCATCTAGAGAGATATCATTAGAATCATATAGGGCTATTAATTTGTTTAGCTTTAAATGGCCTGCTAGTGATGCAGCTTCATGTGAAATTCCTTCCATTAAATCCCCATCACTAACAAGTGCGTATGTATAGTGATCTATAATAGATAAATCATCTTTATTATATTTATCAGCCAAATGAGCTTCAGCCATCGCCATTCCAACAGACATTGCAATACCTTGTCCTAAAGGTCCAGTCGTTGCTTCCACTCCATCTGTATCTAATACCTCAGGATGACCTGGGGTATTAGAGCCCCATTTTCGAAAGTTTTTTAAATCATCCATGGATACATTGTAGCCAGATAAATGTAATAAACCATATAAAAGCATAGACCCATGCCCAGCAGATAAAACAAATCGATCCCGATTAAACCATTTAGAGTTTTTAGGATTATGATTCATAAACTCCGTCCATAGTACATATGCCATTGGCGCAGCACCCATCGGTAAACCTGGATGACCTGAGTTTGCATTTTCAATGGCATCAATTGCTAATGTTCGCAAAGAATTTACAGAAAGCTTTTCAATATTAGTCACCATATACAAGCCCCTTCCTTTTATTTATATCAGATTTATAATTATACTTTTATCTTATAATGAAATGGCTAGCTTCACAAGTAAATTCATTGTTTCATTATTAGAGCTTGTTAATGTTTCTTATTTCTCTCTTGTAAATCACGAACCTTTTTAGGGGTCACATCTTTTCCTTCAGGATCAACTACGGTCATTGTTTTGAACTGATTCTTAAAGGATTTACGTATATTTTGAAGATATTCTTCTCTCAATTGTTTTTGTTCTTTCTTTTCTTCGTCTGTCAATCCATCTATTTTTGCCTTTCTTGCTAATTGATTAATCCTATTTAACTTTTCTTTCGTTAGCATTATAATCCTCCCTCACTAATTGACTTCACTAATTTACTACAGTGTTTGAATAAACAAAAATATAATAAAAAGCAAGAACATTAGACTGTCCTTGCTTTTTTATCATAGACATATATGAATAACCAATCAAGTATTTTGGTATTCTTGATACCTCCGATGTACTGTTGCTTTTGAGACATCATAACCTAATCCTTTTAATGTATATGCTATTTCCTCAAAAGTTAAATTCTTATTACGAAGGTTAATAACTTCTTCAATCGGGAATGATTTACGTTCACGGCCCGGCGATTTTGTTCGATTAGATAAGTTTTTTGTTGGATCAAACCCACTACTGATTGCTTTTTTCATACCCCTTTTTATTTTAGCATTATGTATTTTACGCTGATATTCCTCTACAATACCAACAATTTGCATAACCATGGAATCTGCTTCTGATATTTCTAGTTTTCCATCATGGATTGCTGTATAAATTGTAATATTCAATTTTGATAATTGATGAAATAAAGCTATCTTTGTATTTCCTCTTCCTAGTCTTGTTTCATCTTGTATGAGTAAGCAATCTGCTTCTTTATTTGCAAATGATTCTAGAACTTTAAATATACCTTCTCTCTCTATTTCATACCCACTTGCCTGCTCTGTTACTACATCAATAATATCCATATTGTATCGGTTTGCAAGTTGTCTTAATTCAGTTTGTTGACGTTTTAAGGATGTTTCCTGTGTTTTCTTTTTCGTACTAACACGACAATATATAATAGCTTTCATTTAAAAATCTCCTAGAAAAAAGTTTAAGAAGTTATTAAAGAAAAATATAAAAAGATTAATGACATTATAAAAACTATAACATAGATCATATCTGTTCGGAATAATTTACCAAACATACTTCTCAGCTCCTTTCAACATAAGAACGAATGTTCGTATTTAAGTATAACAGAACATAAGTTCTTGTCAACTAAAATTAGAACGAATGTTTGCTTTAATTATGTATAAATGGTAAACTATCATTAATCAATCCTATGTGTGAGGTGAATACATAATGACTAAATTATCTAAAAGACAGGCGGCAATTTTAGATTTTATAAAGCACGAAGTACAAACAAAAGGTTATCCACCATCTGTTCGTGAGATTGCGGAAGCTGTCGGCCTAGCATCGAGTTCAACCGTTCATGGTCACCTCTCCCGGTTAGAAGGGAAAGGATACATACGAAGAGACCCAACAAAACCCCGTGCCATAGAGATACTAGACCAATCTGAAGAGAATGATATTCCAAAGGATGAAGCACGCTATGCCCCTGTAATTGGTAAAGTTACAGCCGGGATTCCTATTACCGCTATAGAGAATATTGAAGAATTTATTCCAATTCCAAACTCTTCAACAAATCCAGATGATAAATTATTTGTCCTCATCATTGATGGAGATAGTATGATAGAAGCTGGAATACTAGATGGAGATAAAGTGATTGTAAAACAACAACATACTGCATTAAATGGGGAAATTGTAGTAGCAATGACAGATGATAATGAAGCAACTGTAAAAAGGTTCTATAAAGAAAAGAACTATATTCGCCTACAACCAGAAAATGCTACAATGGAGCCATTAATCTATGATAATGTTACCATCTTAGGAAAAGTGATTGGGTTATATCGAAAAATACAATAAGAATTACTCTAGAAATAAAAACAGCCCTATTTTACCAAAGCTTCTAATCTTTAAAAATAAGTAAGATTTTTATTTATCTACTTATTTTTAAAGATACTTAGTGGTAAATAGGGCTTATTTTTATATAGTATTTTACTTTATGAATTGGAGGATATATTCAGTAATCCTTCCTCTAACATGCTTCTAACTGATTCTGTGATAGCAATTTTAACATGTGTATATGTAAGGCCACCCTGTACATATACTGTATAAGGTTCTCGAATTGGACCATCTGCAGATAATTCGATACTTGACCCTTGAATAAATGATCCTGCAGCCATAATCACTTCATCCTCATATCCTGGCATTTCGCTTGGAACTGGTAAAACATAAGCATCTACTGGAGAATTCTTCTGAATCATTTGGCAAAATTTAATCATTTGCTCGCTTGTTTCAAAAGTAACAGATTGGATCAAATCTGTACGTTTTACTTGATAGGAAGGAGTTGTGGCAAATCCCATTAACTCTAAGAAACGTGATGTGAATATTGCTCCTTTTAATGCCTCCCCTACAATATGTGGAGCAAGGAAAAAACCTTGAAACATTTCTTGTAACATATTAAAGGTAGCACCCATTTCTCCTCCTAATCCCGGTGCTGTCAAACGGTTGGCACATTTTTCTATCAAGTTTTCTTTACCGACAATATAACCTCCTGCTCGAACAATACCACCACCAGGGTTTTTAATTAATGATCCTGCCATAATATCAACACCTACATGTGTAGGTTCTATTTCTTCAGCAAATTCTCCATAACAATTATCAACGAAAACTATTAGTTCAGGATTGATTGTCTTTACAAAATCAGTCATTTCTTTTATTTCTTGCACGAAAAAAGACGGGCGATGATCATATCCTTTTGATCGTTGAATACCTATTACTTTTGTTTTATCATGAATGGCACTTTTAATTCCATCATAATTAATGGTTCCATTTTTTTGTAAGGGAACTTCATTGTAATGAATCCCAAATTCTTTTAACGAACCAGAAAAAGAAGTATCACCCCTACCAATAACACCCTCTAACGTATCATATGGTTTACCAGTAATATATAACAATTCGTCACCTGGGCGTAAAAGTCCAAATAAGGCGGTGGAAATAGTATGTGTGCCAGAAACAAAATGAGGTCTAACAATTGCAGCTTCTGCACCAAAAACATCAGCATAGACCTGATCTAATACTTCCCGCCCCATATCATTATATCCATAGCCACTGGTTGATTGGAAATGGTTATCACTCACCCGATTATTACGAAAGGCTTCTAGGACACGTTTTTGATTTTTCTCTACTATTTCATTTATTTTTTGATGTTCAGTGTGAATATCTGTTTCTGCCTGTTGTATCATTTTGTCTATCATTTATCTCTTTCTCCTTTAAATCTGTTTAATGGATGATTTTTACGTAAAAAACCAGAAATCACATAATGATTATGTTCTGGATCAAAATGCTTCTCTTCAATAATTGCTTCATGTGTCAGTTGAAAAAGAATATTTCCTTGATCTGGCTCTAAAACAATTGTGAATGGTTCCCAGATTTGTTTAAGTACTTCTTCAATCTTTAATAGAAGCATTTGAAGATCTTTTTTATCTAATGCACTAATTTTACAAGAAGGATGGTGCATCGGTATTAATTCTTCTTTTAATAAATCTTTTTTATTATAAACTGTAAGTGTTGGAATCGTGTCGGCAGTTAATTCCTTTAAATGTTCAAGAACTGTATCTTGTTGGCTTTCCATATTTGGATGGGAACCATCAATAACATGCAAAATAAAATCAGCTTCAGTTACTTCTTCTAATGTAGATCTAAATGCTGCAATTAATGTTGTTGGCAAATCTTGAATAAATCCAACGGTATCAGTTATTAAAACCTTCAATCCAGATGGAAGCAAAATTTGCCTTGTAAGGGGATCAAGAGTCGCAAACAACTTATCTTCTCCTAATGAACCACTATCTGTTAATCGATTAAATAAGGTTGATTTTCCTGCATTTGTATATCCAACAATTGCTATCTGAAAAACATCATTTTGCTTTCGTCTTTTCCGATATAGTTCACGCTGCTGTACAGCTGTTTTTAATCTTCTTTTAATATCATCGATTCTCTGCCTTATATAACGCTGCTCTGTTTCGAGCTTTGTTTCACCTGGGCCTCTTGTACCAATTCCACCTCCAAGTCGAGACAATTCTATTCCCCGTCCTCTTAGTCTTGGCAAATTATATTCTAATTGAGCAAGCTCTACCTGTAGTTTCCCTTCTTTTGTTTTTGCTCTACTTGCAAAAATGTCTAAAATAAGTTGACTTCTATCAATTACCCGAATTCCTAAATCATTTTCTAAATTACGTAATTGCCCTGCCGAAAGTTCGTCATTGGAAATGACCAAATCAATACCCAATGAAACGATTTCTAATTTTATTTCCTTTAATTTTCCAGTGCCGATATAAAAAGCTGGATGTATTCGTGAGCGATTTTGTGTAATTACCTTTCTCACTGTACCTCCAGCAGTTTTGGATAGTGAAATTAATTCATTTACAGATGTTTGAAATTTTTCATCAGTATCATCTGGACGTTTAACAGCAATAATTAAAATATCTTCTTTTGGCATAGATGCCTACCTCTTTCTATCCATAGTCGAAAGACTTCTCGTGATGTTATCATAGCAAAAATAGATAAGAACTACAAAAAGGAATCATTTAAGGTCGTGAAATATTATATCTTCCTCTGTAATATAAATTAAATCATCCATCGTCCAATCGGTGTGATACAAAAGCCTTACAGCATGATTACGAATGGCGCATTCAATGACATTACGAACAAAACGTCCATTTGAAAAATTCTTTCGTTCTTCATCAATCTGCTTTGAAAGTAAAATTTTTAATTTCCATGCTGCTTCTTTTGTTAGTTTATATTCTCTATCAGTAACCATTTTTTTTGCGATTTCCATTAATTGATTTATATTATAGTTAGGGAAATCCAAAATAAATGGAAATCGAGACTTCAATCCAGGGTTTAGCGTTAGAAATTGTTCCATCTCGTTTGGATAGCCAGCAAGAATTAATACAAAATCTTGTTGATGATCTTCCATATGTTTTACTAATGTATCAATCGCTTCTTTCCCAAAGTCTTTTTCCCCACCACGTGCTAATGAATAAGCTTCATCGATAAATAATATGCCTCCTAAGGATTTTTGAATAATGGCACGGGTTTTTTGAGCAGTTTGACCAATATATTCTCCAACAAGGTCAGCACGTTCTGCTTCAATTAAATGACCTTTAGATAATAGATTTAAGCTTTGATAAATTTTTGCTAGTTTTCTGGCTACTGTTGTTTTACCTGTACCCGGATTTCCTTTAAATAACATATGAAGTACTTGTTTTTGACAGTGTAGACCAGATTCACTTCGTTTCTTATTAATGATAATTGTTGCATAAATTTCTTGAATTTTTTCTTTCAATGCAGACATACCAACAATTGAAGAAAAGGCCTCATCAATATGGGAAAAAGGGTTCTTTTTAAATAGGTGGTTACGTTCATTCAAGTGATTCGTAACCTTATGATTATCTAAAATAATATTAATCTGCCCATTTTTATTATTCGTTATTTTGGTAGTCAATTCATCACCCCTAATCACAATATTATACGTTTTATAGGTTATTTTGTGACAAAGGCCTAATTAAAAAACGCAGACACTAATTTGTGTCCGCGTTTATGTATTTAATCTAATTTAATATTTTTTATTGGAACAAATGTAGAGATTGCATGTTTGAAAATTAATTGCTGTTTTCCATCTGTTTCTAATAAAATAGTAAAATTATCGAAAGCTTTTATTACACCTCTTAATTGAAATCCATTAGTTAAAAACACCGTGACCAAAATATGGTCCTTTCGCAAAGTGTTTAAATATTGGTCTTGAAAGTTCCCGGTTTGCGCCATTTTATAAGTCCTCCTCTTTTTCTATCTATATATTTATTTCTACGTATCTTTTAATAATCCTGCTAAATCTTTTAAAATTATTTGAAATTGCTGTTTTGTTTCCTCGGGTGTTATGGAATACCAATTTACATTCATTTTGTTTCTAAACCATGTATATTGACGTTTAGCATATCTCCGTGAATTGCGTTTCAATAATTCAATGGCTCGATTTAAATCATATTCACCTTTAAAATAAGGAATAAATTCTTTATACCCAATTGCACGCATTGCTTGTGTGTTTTCAAGACCTTGTTGATACAGATGAAAAACCTCTTCTTCCAACGCATTATGTAACATGAGGTCAACACGGTAATTAATTCGTTCGTATAAAAGCTTTCTTTCCATTTCAAGACCTATTAGTACCCAATCATATGGACTTTTTTTATTCATTTTTCGTTTTATTATTTCATCCATTGTTAGACCTGTCTGTTCATAAACTTCAAGTGCTCTTATAACGCGACGATGGTTGTTTGGATGTATTTTTTTTGCTTGTTCTGGATCAACTTGTTGTAATTTCTCGTATAATGGCTGGATTCCATGGTTAGCTATTTTATCCTCTAAATCCTTCGTAAATTGTTCATCTCTTTTTATTTCAGCAAATTGATAGTCGTACATAACAGATTGAATATATAAACCGCTTCCACCAACAATAATCGGTAATTTATTACGTGCAAGGATTTCATCAATATACTGTGTGACTAAACTTTTAAAATCTGCTACAGTGAAGGAATCTTTTGGTTCTTTTATATTTATCATATAATGGGGAATACCTTCTGTTTCTTCTTTTGTTATTTTAGCTGTACCAATATCCATTCCTTTATACACTTGCATGGAATCACCACTAATAATTTCCCCATTAAATTTCTTCGCCATTTCAATACTAAGCTTTGTCTTCCCTACCGCAGTAGGTCCAACTATTGCCACAACTTTTGGTTTCATTCCTATTCCCCTAATCATTTCATAAGACATTTAATATATTTTACCCCGGCAAGCTTGTTGTAAAAATCCCATTTCAAAAAGCAAAGTAAGACCAAGTGTTGTAATTTAGGGATCAGCAGCCAGTAAATGCCCGTTTTGTAAAATAACAATCAGTGGGGATGAAGAAGGCTCCCACTGATTGAGGTTTCACTTTATCTTTCATGAAGAAAGGCTTGAAGCATCCAAACCATTTTTTCATAGTAGGATTGCATCCCAATTAATAAATCGGTAGTTGGTTCGTCCTGTATTTCTCCTGCTAACGGTAATCCCTCACTACGTATTTCCTTTACTAATTGTTCTAAATCCTGAATTAATTGACTGATTATTTCTTGTTCTGTATCATCTGCACTTGCTTCTTCAATGGTTGCTTCTTTCAGATATTTGGACATTGTTGCAAGTGGTTTTCCTTGAATCATAAGTATACGTTCTGCAGTTTCATCCAGTTGTGCGGCAAATTGATTGTACATCTCTTCAAATACCTCATGTAATTGAAAGAAATGTTTTCCTTGGATATACCAATGATATCTGTGTAATTTCACATACATTGTAAATTGATTAGATAATAGTTGATTGAGATAATTGATTAAATTTTGATTTTCCATAAAAACCCTCCTAATATATAAATAGTTTGAACACATGGTGATGTCTTTATACATCCTATTGTATTCGTTTAAACATTTTTTCAAGTTCATAAGATGTGAAATGAACAATTATTGGCCTTCCATGTGGGCATGTAAATGGGTCTTTTGTTTTTCTTAAGTCCTCAAGTAGTTGAAACATATCATCATTATTTAAATAATGATTAGCTTTTATGGATCGTTTACATGACATTAATGCAGCTAGTTCATCACGAACCATTGGTAAATCAATTTTTCCATCTACGATAATTTGTTGAACCATCTCACGAATAACCTCTTCTTCATGCCCGGATGGAAACCAACTTGGGTAGGACCTTATGATATAAGTGTTATTCCCAAAAGGTTTAAAAAACAAACCGACTTTTTCTAACTCATGTTTAAACTGATTGATAAAAATTGCTTCTTGTCTCGAAAATTCAAATGTAAGTGGTAATAATAATTCTTGTGACATCTGAATCGGTTCACTTAGTTTTTTTCGATAATATTCATATTTAACACGTTCTTGGGCGGCATGTTGGTCAATCATATATAGCCCTGTTTCGTTTTGTGCTAAAATATAGGTTCCGTGAAGTTGACCAATCGGAAACATCATTGGAACTCGAGTATCAGCATCGCTTATCTCCTGTGATTTCTCTGTCTGAAAGGGTTTTGGTTCCTTCTGTTCTTCCTTTTCATGTAAAAAATGCGGTGTCTCTTGAGATTTTTTTGTATCTAAATTAGAAGTATATTGATCTAATGCTGGTTCCCGAATGGACGGTGAAAATGACTTTTCTTTTTTACTTGTTACAGCTGACTCAAAATCTAATGTGTCTTGTATGGATTTTTTTTCTTCTTGTTTAGTGACTTGCATTTCTGGAATAAGTGTTGTGTTACGAAATGTTTGTTTAATGGTTTCTTCAATTATTTGTATTAATTCTCTTTCCTTACTAAATCTTGCTTCTAGCTTTGTTGGATGGACGTTAAAATCAACTAAATATGGATCCATCTCAATAGACAATACAACAATTGGAAAACGACCAATCATCAGTAAGCTGTGATATGCTCGAATAATAGCCTGTGTTAGTAAATAATTTCTAATATATCTGCCATTTACAATGATTGATATAAAGTTTCTTGACGCCCTTGTTACCTCGGGTTTACCAATATAGCCGCGAATTACAAAGTCTAGGCTTTTTTGTTCAAGCGGTATCATTTTTTTGGCGACTTTCATTCCATAGACTTGGGCAATCACCTGTAATAAATCACCAGATCCTGCTGTTTGAAATAATACTTTCCCATTATGCACGGCCTCAAAGCGAACCTCTGGATGTGATAATGCAAGTCGATTCAAATAATCTGTAATATGCCCAAGTTCGGTATGAATTGTTTTCATATATTTAAGACGTGCTGGTGTGTTAAAAAATAAATCATTGACCGTAATCTCGGTACCTTTACGAGCATCACTAATCGATCTTTCTTTTACATGTCCACCCTCTAAAAATAGGTATGTGCTTGCTTTTTCCCCTGTCGATGTTTTAATAGATAACCGACTAACAGAAGCGATACTTGCTAATGCTTCACCACGAAACCCTAATGTTTTTATACGAAACAAATCCGTCTCATCTTTAATTTTACTTGTTGCATGTCGCAAAAAAGCCCTCTCACAATCAATGTCTGAAATGCCATCACCATTATCTGTCACTCTTATTTGTTCAATTCCTGCTTCCTTTAATTCTATTTTTATCCATGTACTATTTGCATCGATACTATTTTCTACCAGTTCCTTCACAACAGAAGCAGGCCGTTCGACAACTTCCCCTGCAGCTATCATATTTGCAAGTGATTCAGACATTTGTACAATTCCCATGCTTTATCTCCTTTCTAAATACTTAGGCAATCATTTTATTAGTTTCTGCAGACGATACAATTCATTTAATGCATCTATCGGTGTCATCTCAAGTAAATTGATTTGGCTTAACTCATGAGCCAAATCAGGTTGCTGAGTAGATTTTTTCATTGGTTTATTCTTCTCTTTTTGTTCTTCAAACAATGAAAGTTGATTTGACTCACTTTTCATTGTTTCTGTTTCATTTGTTCCAGCCTGTTCAAATTTATTTAGAATAGTTGTTGCTCGTTCGATTAAATTTCCTGGTAAGTTAGCAAGCTTAGCAACATGAATTCCATAACTTTTATCTGCAGCTCCTTCTTTTACTTGATGTAAAAATACAACATTCCCTTCATATTCTTCTGCTCGAACATGAATGTTTTTTAATCTAGGCAAGGAGGTTTCAAGTGCAGTTAGTTCATGATAATGCGTAGAAAACAATGTTTTAGCATAAACATAATCATGAATATATTCAACAATTGCTTGTGCTAACGCAATCCCGTCATATGTGCTTGTCCCCCGTCCAATTTCATCTAATAAAATCAAACTATTTTCGGTTGCATTTTTTAAAGCATGGTTTGCTTCTAACATCTCTACCATGAAGGTACTTTGCCCTGAAACAAGGTCATCTGCTGCCCCAATTCTAGTAAAGATTTTATCGAAAATCTTCAAATGAGCCTTTTCTGCAGGTACAAAACAGCCAATTTGTCCCATAATAATAATCAAGGCAAGTTGCCGCATATATGTACTCTTTCCTGACATATTTGGTCCAGTAATTAATAAGATATCTGTATCCTCATCTAAATTGATATCGTTTGGGACATAGGAACCATCTTTAATTACTTGTTCTACAACTGGGTGACGGCCATCTTTGATTGATAATTCTTGTTGATGAAAAACAGGTCGAGTATAATGATTGATTTCACTAACCAAAGCAAATGATTGCAATACATCAATGGTACTGATAATTTCAGCTAATACTTGTAACTGTGGAATATGTTCTTTTATTTTTTCCCGTATACCCAAAAACAACTCATACTCTAAGTCAATACTCTTTTCTTCTGCTTCTAATATTAATTGTTCTTTTTCTTTTAATTCTGGTGTAACAAATCGTTCTGCATTTGTTAATGTTTGTTTTCGTTCATATCTCCCCTCAGGAAGTAGATGAAGATTTGCTTTGGTTACTTCAATATAATATCCAAAAACACGATTATAACCGATTTTTAATGAACGAATATTTGTTTCTTCTTTTTCTTTTTTCTCTAACTCCGCAATCCATTTTTTCCCATTGTGACTTGCATCCCGATATGTATCGAGTGTTTTATGGTAACCATCTTTAATTAATGAACCTTCCTTAATTGATACAGGTGGGTCGTCCTTTATACTTTTTTCTAGTAAATCAATTAAATGATTTGGTACTTGAAGTTGTTCTGCTAATTGTTTCGTTTTTTCTTCTTCAAACTGAGTCAATATTTGTTTGATGTTAGGTATTTGTTGTAATGAATTTTTCAATTGGATTAAATCTCGTGCATTAACATTTCCAAAAGCAACTCTTCCAGCAAGTCGTTCCAAATCATATACTGATTTTAAAGATTCACGTAATTGTTCTCGTTGCATAAATCCTTTTAAGAAACTTTCAACAATATCAAGGCGATTTTCGATACTTGTTTGATGTAATAGTGGACGTTCAATCCACTTTTTTAATTGTCGAGATCCCATTGCAGTGACTGTTTTATCTAAAATCCATAACAAACTTCCGTGTTTTCCCTTTCTTAAAATTGATTCCGTTAATTCTAAATTTCGTTTCGAATACATGTCTAGTGATAAATATTGATTTAATTCAATTATTTTTGCTTGTTGTAAATGATTTAGGGATCGTTTTTGTGTGTGTTGTATATAATTTAATAATCTGCTGAATCCTTTCATTAATCTTTCATCATTATTTATATTTTCACATAGGAAACGATACTCCGCATTAAAATTCACCTTATCTTCATAAGAAATCGTTACATGTAATCGGTCTTTTAACTGCTCCTGATACTTTTTCGGCAATGCTGTTGCAATAACCACTTCTTTTATTGGTTGATTATATAGTTCGTGGATTACTTGTTCCCATCCATTATTTAGTAAGGCGATTCGATTTTCTCCTGTTGACAGATCATTATATGCAAGTACAAATGTGCCATCTGGAAAATGAGATAAACTAGCAATATAGTTGTTATCATGTTCCTCTAACATAGTGCTTTCCATAACTGTTCCTGGTGTAATCACTTGAATGACTTCTCTTTTCACAATTCCTTTTGCTTTTTTTGGGTCTTCTGTTTGTTCACAAATAGCAACTTTGTATCCTTTATCAATTAATATTTTAATATAGTTACTTGCTGAGTGATACGGGACGCCACACATTGGTATTTCTTCCTTTTGTCCAGAGTCCCTCTTTGTTAATGTTATTTCAAGTTCTTGGGCTGCTTTTATCGCATCATCAAAAAATAGTTCATAAAAGTCACCAAGACGAAAAAATAAAAACGAATCTTTATGTTCTGCTTTTATTTTTAAATATTGTTTAATCATTGGTGTATGTTTTGCCATTATAAATCCTCCAAAACAGTCATCATATGTTGTCATTATAACATAAAAGTTGTTATTATAGGCATTTCCTTTATTTATCGGCTGTCAATTATATTGGGGAAATCAATTTTAAAAATGAACAAAATCAGCAATTGAAATAAAAGAAATAAAGAAACTTACGAGAATTATTTTCCCGTAAGTTTATAAAGTTTTTATTCTTTGTTTTTTAAAAAATTAGGGTCCACATCCTCTAATTCCTCGTCAACAACAGCAAAATCCCATGCGTCATCATCATCTACATAATTATTCCCTTCTGGATCGACTTTTACATATACTTTTGTCTCTCCAATCACTTGAACAATAAATTCACGTTCTGTATCTACTTTTATTTGATCACCTTTCTTTGAAATCTCACATTCTAAGCAATTTGGTTGTTGAGTTGCTTTACAAACGACATCAAAATCATTGCTAATGGAATGATCATCTTTAATGGAAAGTGGTACAATATCACGATATTGGACTCGCTCTGTGACAACTTCTGTTTTCGTATTATCATGATAGGAATACCATATATTTATATCATAACTTCCATTTACCTCTACCGAATCCTCTGACTTTTTCTTCGAATGATATCGATGATTAATAATCCAGCATCCTAAGATACTTGTTGGTCTATGTGATGGTGTAACGGAATGAGTTTCGTTCGTAAACTTTTTCCCTTTTCCACAAACTGCTTTCGTTATAATTTCTCGATACTCTTTTTTTAAAAAACTCATAATAACGTTTACCTCCTCTTTTTACATTGTCATTTTATGCAAGGCGAATACCTAAAGTGAATCTTTTGCAAGAATATAAAACAGCATATTCTTCTTGCCTATTAGGTGAATCTACTACGTTATATGAGAAGTACAACAAATATGTTACAAAATACAAAAAAAGCTTGACGATGTTTCACATCATCAAGCAATTTTTTAAGACTGACAACAAGTAGGTTTTTTATTTTTTAATTTAGAACCTGTTTCTCCTGCAAGGACATCGCCACCCGTTGATTCAATAATATCTTTTGTAACAGATCGGGCAATTGTTCCTGTAATAAGTTGAAGAACATCATTTACTACAACTTGCGTATCTTTAAATTCCTCTACAACAGGAATTGCATCTAATTCATTTTGCATCCGGTCTAATTCTTTTTCTACCTTTTCAAGAGCCTCTGTTTTTTCATATGCTTGTAGATTTACTGCTTGTTTTTGTAATGCTTTAATTTTTGTGATAAGAGATTGTACTTTTTCACTTTCGTTTATTTTTGCTTCTGCTTGTTTAAATTGCTCAATTTCTTCTGTGTTTGCCAACATTGATGCTAATTTTTTTGCTTCATCTAGAACTTGTTTACGTGTATATTGTGTCATTTATTTCACCTCTACTGTATTTTCTACCATGATTCCATCTAATGACCATGTTTTTGCTTCTGTTATTTTTACTTTGACGATATTTCCGATTGCTTCTCTTGGACCTTTGAAGTTTACTAGTTTGTTTTTTTCGGTGTAACCAGCTAATACATCTGGGTCTTTCTTACTTTCACCTTCAACAAGCACTTTAACAATTTCACCTGTATATTTTGTCATTGCTTCACTAGATTGCTGATTTACAAGATCATTTAATCGATACAGACGTTCTTTTTTCACTTCTTCAGTTACATCATCTTTTTTCCTTGCAGCTGGTGTTCCTTCCCTTGGAGAATAAATAAATGTGTATGCCGATTCAAAGCCAACTTCTTCAACAAGTGAAAGTGTTTCTTCAAATTGTTCCTCCGTTTCATTAGGGAAACCAACAATAATATCTGTTGTAAGTGTAACATTTGGAATTGCTGCTTTTATTTTACGAACTAGTTCTAAAAACTCTTCTCGCGTATATTTTCTGTTCATCTTCCGTAAAATTTCACTACTTCCTGATTGAACAGGTAAGTGAATATGATCAAGAAGATTTCCACCTTTTGCAAGCACTTCAATCAGATGATCATCAAAGTCCCGTGGATGGGAAGTAGTAAAACGAACACGTGGGATATCAATTTTGCGTACATCATCCATTAAATCACCAAAACGATAATCAATGTCTTCAAAGTCTTTTCCATATGCATTGACATTTTGCCCTAGGAGTGTCACTTCTTGATATCCTTGTGCAGCTAAGTGACGAACTTCTTGTATGATATCTTCTGGTCTTCGGCTCCGTTCTTTACCACGTGTCATCGGAACAATACAGTACGTACAGAATTTATCACAGCCGTACATGATATTAACCCATGCTTTTATTTTCCCTTGCCGTACTTTAGGAAGGTTTTCTATGATATCTCCTTCCTTGGACCAAACTTCGACTACCTGGGCTTTCCCAAACATTGCTTCTTTTACTAAATGTGGCAGACGATGAATATTATGCGTTCCAAAAATGAGATCAACATGTTGGTGTTTTTTCATAATTCGATTAACAACAGACTCTTGTTGTGACATACAACCACAAACACCTAATATCAAATCAGGTTTCTCTAATTTCAGCGGTTTTAAATGCCCAATTTCACCAAAAACTTTATTCTCTGCATTTTCACGAATGGCACATGTATTCAATAAAATAATATCAGCATCTGATGTGTCTGAGGTGGCTTCATACCCCATACTACTTAAAATACCTGCCATTACTTCTGTATCATGTTCATTCATTTGACAGCCATATGTGCGAATTAAAAACTTCTTACCTTTTCCAACATCCCTCATATCTTCTGGGATATTGAAATCATAATGTACCTCTACTTGTTCACGACCACGTTTACGTGCTTTATTAATATTAGGTGGCTCATACGTTGTTTCAAAGTATTTTGCAAAATCTGCACTCGTTTTTTCATGTAATGGTTTGTCCTGACCGGATTTTTGGTCCGCGGCATCCACTTGTTTAATTTGAGATTGTTCTTTACGTTGTTGTTCGTTCATGATTAGACTCCTTTCTTTAACAATCCATTTATCTTAAAATTAATCATACATTATTTTAGTATAAAGGGTATAAGTAAATTAAACAACATTTCACATATAATATTTCTCTAAAAAAAAGACAATAAAAAAACAGTGTCACAAAAATGTAACACTGCTATGTGAAATACTTTTTTATCTTGGTTCCACAATTAACTTTATAGCCGTACGTTCTTCGTTGTCAATCATAATATCAGTAAAGGCAGGAATACAGATTAAATCGACTCCACTAGGTGCAACAAATCCTCTAGCAATTGCTACAGCTTTTACAGATTGGTTTAATGCTCCCGCACCGATGGCTTGTATTTCTGCTGTACCACGCTCACGTAATACATTTGCAAGTGCACCTGCTACTGAATTTGGATTTGATTTTGATGAAACTTTTAATATTTCCATTACTAGTACCTCCTCTTTTGCTTGTTGTCGTTCTAATCCTATCCTATTCTTAAAGTCCGCACCTTATTACATTATTATGAATGAAATAGTCGAAAAATTCAAATATTCAAGTAAAAAATGGATGATCATCATTTATTAAAATTCGTTTAATAGACTCTGCTCTTCCCGTTTTTTTGTCTATAGTTAGAATAATAGCACTTAATTGTGTGCTACCTTTTTCATCAACATTGAAACGTACTGGTAAATTGGTAAGGAAACGTTTTAGAACTGCTTCTTTTTCTACTCCCAAAATACCATCATATGGGCCAGTCATACCAACATCAGTGATATAAGCTGTACCATTTGGTAATATACGTTCATCTGCTGTTTGTACATGGGTATGTGTTCCAACAATAGCACTTACTCTACCATCCACATACCAACCAAGTGCTTGTTTTTCACTTGTTGTTTCTGCATGAAAGTCAACAAATATGATGTCTGTTCTTTTTTTTGCTTCTTCAATGAGTATATCTATTTTTGTAAAAGGGTCATCAATTGGTGCTAAAAATGTTCTTCCCTGTAAATTAATAATTGCAACTTCTATTCCATTTACATTTAGAAATACAAGCCCTTTTCCTGGGTTATTTTGCGGAAAATTCGCTGGTCTTACCATATACTTCGCATCATCAATAAAGTCGAATATTTCTTTTTTATCCCATGCATGGTTACCTAATGTAACAGCTTGAGCTCCCCATTCTAAAAATTGTTTGTAAATTTTTTCGGTAATACCTTTTCCAGCAGCCGCGTTTTCACCATTGACAATAGTAACATGGGGATGGTACTTGTCTTTTAATTTCGGTAAATAATCTCTTACCATTGTTCTACCCGGAGATCCAACTATATCTCCTATAAATAAAATTCGCATATATTTATCATCCTATATTTTATAATATGTATAGTTTTCCACAAATAAAAATAAATGTCAAAAAATAAAAGCGGAGTAATTACTCCGCTTTTACTTAATTGCTTTAAATATAACACACAATCAGGTTTATGAATTATTTAGCATATTCAATAGCTCGTGTTTCACGTATGACGGTAATCTTTATATGACCTGGATAATTCAATTCTTTCTCAATTCGCTTTCGAATATCTCGAGCAATATGAACAGAATCAACATCATCAATCATATCAGGCTTTACAATAATTCGAATTTCCCGTCCGGCTTGGATAGCATATGATTTTTCAACTCCGTCAAACGACTCTGAAATGGATTCTAGTTTTTCAAGACGTTTGATATAGTTTTCTAATGATTCGCTTCGTGCTCCAGGTCGTGCTGCAGAAATTGCATCTGCGGCAGCAACTAAAACTGAAACAACAGAAGTTTGTTCTTCATCACCATGGTGTGAGGCAATAGCATTAATAACAATTTCATGTTCATTATACTTCATCGCTAATTCTTTACCGATTTGAACATGACTTCCTTCTACTTCATGGTCAATTGCTTTTCCGATATCATGAAGCAAACCAGCTCTTTTTGCCAATACTTCATCTTCACCTAATTCAGCAGCAAGCAATCCAGAAAGATACGCTACTTCCATTGAATGCTTTAAGACGTTCTGTCCATAGCTTGTACGATATTTTAAACGACCTAGTATTTTTATTAAGTCTGGATGTAAGCCATGTACACCAAGCTCAAAGATTGTTTCTTCACCGACTTCACGTATATGCTCGTCCACCTCTCGGCGCGCTTTGTCTACCATTTCTTCTATTCTTGCTGGATGGATTCGTCCATCTTGAACAAGATTTTGTAATGCAATTCGAGCAATTTCTCTACGAATTGGATCAAAGCCAGATAGTATAACAGCTTCTGGTGTATCATCAATGATTAAATCAATACCAGTTAATGTTTCCAAAGTACGTATATTTCGTCCTTCACGACCAATAATACGTCCTTTCATTTCATCATTTGGCAAACTTACAACAGATACCGTTGTTTCAGCAACATGATCTGCTGCACAACGCTGAATTGCAGTAGAAAGGACTTCTTTTGCCTTTTTGTCTGCTTCTTCTTTTGCGCGATTTTCTGTTTCTTTAATCATCATGGCAGAATCATGTCTTAATTCTTTTTCAATACGGCTCAGGATCACTTGTTTTGCTTGCTCTGTTGTATATCCTGAAATGCGTTCAAGCTTGGACTGCTGCTCAGTTATCACAGCTTCCACTTTGCTTTCCATTTCTTCAATTTGTTGTTGTTTTGTTGTTAGGGAAGATTCCTTTTTCTCTAACATGAGCTCACGCTTATCAAGCGTTTCGCTTCTTTTATCTAGATTTTCCTCCTTTTTCATGAGGCGATTTTCTTGCTTTTGCAATTCTGCACGGCGTTCATGCAACTCTTTTTCGGTTTCTTGACGTAATTGATATATTTCATCTTTCGCTTCTAAAAGAGCTTCTTTTTTAGCTGCCTTAGCATTACGCTTTGCTTCTTCAACTATTTGTTTTGCTAATGTTTCTGCACTTGAAATTTTAGCTTCAGCAATTTTTTTACGAATCAGATAACCAACAACAATACCGACGATTAGGAACAAGGCAAGCAAAATGGAGATGATTATAGGATAATCCACGGTTTCTCACCTCCTATTGCTATAAATTTGTTGAATTCATTATTGTCGGCATGTACCATATTCAATAAATAAAAATACAACGTGTATAATTTTAAAAGATATAACTATACATCTTCAATTTTAATTGTCCAGGTAAAACTTGTCAAGAAATCTTCACAAGTTTTGGTTATATTTAAGGAAATAAATTCTTTCACCAAATTAAAACCCTTTATCTCATATGATAAAGGGTAGTCTATTAAATATTAGAGAAAAAAATAGGATTATTCCTGTAAATCCAATACTTCCTGGCCTTCTTCTGCCGTTTCCTCTTCTTTATCTGAATCTAATTTATAATGATTTCGGATTTCTCCTTGGATTTCTTCTAGCATATCAGGATGAGCTTGTAGAAATTGCTTAGCATTTTCTCGTCCTTGCCCGAGTCTTTCTTCTTCATAGGAATACCATGCACCACTTTTTGTGACAATATCTAAATCAGAGCCAATATCTAGTAATTCACCTTCTTTAGAGATTCCTTCACCATACATGATATCTACCTCCGCTTGCTTAAATGGAGGTGCTACTTTATTTTTAACAACCTTAATTCGTGCACGGTTTCCGACCATTTCATTTCCTTGTTTCAATGTTTCTGCACGGCGTACTTCTAAACGAACAGAAGAATAGAATTTCAATGCACGTCCACCTGGAGTTGTTTCAGGATTTCCGAACATTACACCAACTTTTTCGCGGATTTGATTAATGAAAACAGCAGTTGTTTTTGATTTATTAATAGCACCTGAAAGCTTCCGTAGTGCTTGAGACATAAGTCGAGCTTGTAAACCAACATGGGAATCTCCCATTTCACCTTCAATTTCTGCCTTTGGAACAAGTGCAGCAACAGAGTCAACTACAATAATGTCAACTGCCCCACTACGTACTAGTGCCTCTGCAATTTCTAGTGCTTGTTCCCCTGTATCAGGCTGAGACAATAATAATTCTTCAATATTTACGCCTAATGCTTTCGCATATGTAGGATCTAACGCATGTTCTGCATCAATAAATGCTGCTTGACCACCATTTTTCTGTGCTTCAGCAATGGCGTGTAAAGCTACTGTTGTCTTACCAGATGATTCTGGTCCATAAATTTCAATGACTCGACCGCGTGGATAACCACCAATGCCTAATGCAATATCTAAGGCCAATGAACCACTAGAAATAGTTTCAATTTTTTTATTTGCTTCTTCCCCTAATTTCATAATAGAACCTTTACCGAATTGCTTCTCTATCTGTCTTAATGCATTATCTAATGCTTGTTTTCTATCACTCAATGAAACAACCTCCTTTATCATTATATCTATCATACAACTTTTTATTTCATTTGCCAAGAAGAAACCGAATAAGTGTTCTTGTATTTTGTAATCAATAATTAACTAGAAAAGCAATTTTTGTAATCATTATTAATGAAATATTCACTTTTAATGCTTGTAACATGTCAATTTATCGATTTTAAAAACTTAAATAATATTTCATACCCTTTTAACACAGCTTTTCGCCTGATTGATTCGCGATCACCAAAAATCATATGTTTTTCAACTAATTCTTCGCCTTTATCATTAGCAATACCAATAAAGACAGTTCCAACTGGTTTTCCCTCAATATTGGTCGGTCCAGCAATTCCGGTAAAGCTAATTCCTATATTTGTTTTCAATAATTTACATACATTATGTGCTAAAGCACTTGCACATTCGTAACTAACCGTTCCCTTCGTATTGATTAATTCCGTTGAAACACCAAGTATATCTGTTTTAACTTGGGGATCATAACAAACAATTCCGCCCTTAAAAACTCCAGAAGAACCGGAAACAGAAGTCAGCTTTTGGCTAAACATTCCCCCTGTCAAACTTTCTGCCGTTCCAATCGTTAGTTTTCGTTGATTGAGCATGAATAATGCCTTTTTCTCTATTGTTTCATAATCTGTTCCCACATAGAATTTACCAACTCGAGTGAGTATTTTATTTTTGCATTCTTTTAATAAGTGACTTGCTTGTCTTTCTGAATCGGCCTTTACTGTTAAACGAATGATAAGTCCATCACTTTGTGCTAAAGGCGCTATAGTTGGATTAGATTGCTCTTTAATCATATCTTGTAGTTCATGTTCTAATTTTGCCTCACCGATACCAATAAACCGTAAGACCATTGATTGGATTAATTGCTTTTGTCCAGTGATTTTATATAAATAAGGAATAATCTCATTTGTGAACATTGATTTCATTTCATTTGGTACACCTGGTAAAAAGATCCATACTTTCCCTTCGTGGGTAATGATCATTCCTGGAGCCATTCCTACTTTATTTTCTATTACGGTAGATCCTTTAAAAACACGTGCTTGCTTTTTGTTATTATCCGTCATTTCTGTATGGTGTTTCTTAAAATATGCTTCAATCTTCTTCATGGATTCCTCATGTTCCATAAGCTCCATATCACTTACTTCTTGAAATGCTTCCCTTGTTAAGTCATCATCAGTTGGCCCAAGACCACCTGTAACGATAATAATGTCAGAACGCTTTTTAGCTAGATGGAAAGTACTTGAAACACGTTTTAAATTATCTCCAACAACTTCATGATAGTGAACATTTATCCCGTTTGCTGCTAATTGCTTCGAGATCCATTGTGCATTTGTATTTGCAATTTGCCCAAGTAATAATTCTGTTCCTACAGCAATTATTTCTGCCTGATATTCCTTCATTATTTTGATTCCTCCATAACATGCCAATTTTTAATGAAGTAATCCACTCCAGAGAGCACAGTGAAAAATAGCGCAATATACAACATAATCATGTCGATTGGAAAACCAAGATAGGAAAATGGGTAATTATGTAATAATAACAATGCAATGGCCACTAATTGGGATGCTGTTTTAACTTTACCTAAATTACTAGCTGCAAGTACAATACCCTCTCCGGCAGCAACAAGACGAAGACCTGTCACAGCTAATTCGCGACTAATAATTAAAATAACAACCCAAGCTGGTGCTATTCCCATTTCAACAAGTAAGATAAGCGCGGCAGACACAAGCAATTTATCTGCGAGTGGGTCAAGAAATTTCCCTAGATTGGTAACCAATTGGTACTTTCTTGCATAATGCCCATCAATCCAATCCGTTGCAGAAGCAATAATAAATACAATAGCTGCAACAAAATGAGTGATTGGAAGAACATCTTCACCAATTTGCCATTCTCCCCAATTAAAAGGTACACTCAAAATGATAATAAAAATGGGAATTAACATAATACGTGATAAAGTGATTCGATTTGGTATGTTCATTGTTTGAGATTCCTCCTATGATTTTAAAAAATATGAGCTTAAAAAACCCTTCCACATATATTTATGGGAAGGGTTTTTATATGTTTATTCCTCATTTCCTATTTTGACCCTTATTTTTTGTGTGACAACATCTGTCGGATCGATTGGATATTCTAACTCTGTTCCATTGATTGTAATGGTAAAATCTGCAGCATAACCAATATTAAAAAAGACTTCTTCCTCACCTGTCACATCTAATTCATGTGGTGATGTCTCTTCTGTTAATGAATCATAAAATAAACGTTCACCATTTGTACCTTGAATTTCCAACCATGTTTTACTGCCAGATTCTACTACAATTTTCACTTCGTCTTCAGGCTTAGATAATTTAAAAATTGATTCAGGATGATTTCCTGTTCCTTCTTCAACCAATTCTAATGTTGTATTAGAATCATCTGATTGAGCGTCTTCATTCGTATCTTTTTCATTACTTTCTTTTTCTGTATCCTCTTTTGGTTCTTCTTTACTTTCTTTCTCATCTGGATCTGTCACATAAAATTCATTTTTATCGATATTACTTTCCTCATCGACTGGACTATTGCTATCTGGTTTCTTATTTAAAAAATACACCATTGAAACAATAATACCTATAACGAGTATGACAACGATAATCGTAGGAATAAATGAAAATATGGAATGATTTTTTTCCTTTTCTTTTTGTGTGCGACTAAATCTTGTGTACTGTGTATTTTCTGTTTCATCCGGTGCTGGAATTTGCGTTTTAAATTCTTCTAAAAGCTCTTCCGGATCCAGACCAACAACAAGAGCATACTCTTTAATAAAAGCTCTAGCATAAAAATTACCTGGAAGCTTCTCGAAATTACCAGCTTCGATTGCTTCTAGATAGCGTTTTTGAATTTTGGTAATATCTTGAAGGCTTTCCAATGAAATATCTTTTTCCTGTCTGGCCTCTTTTAATCTTTCTCCTATATCCATAAACAACACCATCCAAATATAATGTAACTACATAAATCCCTGATTATGATGTAATGTATTTCTCTCTAAATCTTTATATGATATTTCTTCATCTTCATGATTACGGAGTTCAATAATATAATCAAAGTCCTCCATAGTATACTCTGTTGCTTGGACAAAAATGTCTGGATGTTCAATTACTTTCACAGCTGGTAACTGCATAATTTCACGAATTAATTGCCAATGTTTCTCGTTAGCACGATGTTTCGATACAATTCCATCAATTATGTACGTATTTTGTGGGCTATATTCCCCTTTAATTAATTGGCTACGGACGGTTTGTTTTAATAATGTACTTGATACAAAAACCCATCGTTTATTAGCGCAAACACTTGCAGCTACAACTGCTTCTGTTTTTCCTACTCGAGGCATACCTCGTATACCAACTAGTTTATGCTCATTCTTTTTAAATAATTCTGCCATGAAATCGACTAATATACCAAGATCATTTCTTACAAATCGTACAAGTTTACGATCATCTTGATCACTGTGAATATATCTTCCATGTCTAACGGCTAAACGGTCCCTAAGTTTTGGTTTACGAAGTTTAATTAATTGAATCGTGTCCATTGTTTGTAAAACTGTTTTTAAACGCTCTATTTGTAAATCATCTTTTGTTAATATTAAAAGACCTCGTCTTGCATGCTTCACTCCGTTTATCATAATGATATTAATAGATAGCATACCTAAAAGAGAAGAAATATCTCCTAACAATCCAGGCCGATTAATTAAGATTTCATATTCGAGATACCATTCCGTTTTTTCCATGGCTTTCTCCTTTAATTTAAATAGTTCCATTAATATGTTAACGAATGAATAACACAAATGCAATCATATACGCTTTATAATAAATCATTTTCAGTTTATATGGAAGTAAATTCATTATAAAAATGAATAAAATATTTTATGAAGAAAAAGGAGCTGTAAAAATCACAGCTCCTTTTTAGAAATTTTATTGTCTTTGAACAAGTTTCACCATTGCATTTGCAATAGATTTTTGTTCTTCTTCTGATGCAGCATTCCAAAGTTCACGAAGCATCGCTTGCTCATCATTTTTTGCATCCACCGTTTTAGCTAGGTAATCACCTATCTCATACGCAACATTTGTGACTGTTTCTTCTGTCATTCCCTCTGATTTAGCTTGTTCTAAACGATTTGATAAAAAGCCTTTCCAGGATTCAAAATTATCAAGTACTGACATCTAAATACCTCCTCGATATTATTCAAATTCAAATATAGTATTTGATTTTGACTTAAGTTTATACATCTATAAGAAGGTATTCTGGATCCTTCCACGTGCGTTACTGCCAACCACCATCTATCTTTATAATTTGTCCCTGAATATAATTGGAATGTTCATCAAGTAAAAATTGAACGGCATGTGCTACTTCGCTCGCCATTCCAATTCGTTGAAGTGGAATTTCAGAAACAATACTTTCCACATCTTCTGCTGACAGATGTTCATTCATTTTTGTCTGAATAAATCCTGGACTAATTCCATTAACAGAAATAGATGATGGACCTACTTCTTTAGCTAAAGCTTTAACAAAGCTATTCTGTGCACCCTTTACAGAAGAATAAATGACCTCATTACTTGCGCCTACTTCTCCCCAAATTGAACTAATAAATATAATATTACCTTTTTGTTGTTTGATCATGGACGGAAGCAGTTCCTTACATATAAGCCATGGTGCTTTAACATGTAAATTTAACAAAGTATCCATTACTTGTTCTGAAGTATCTTGGAATAATCCGTAGTAGGCTTTTCCTTGCGCAAATATAATATGATCGATTGGAAAGACAAGCTGATTAAAGAACGATTGCAATTGTGCTGTATTTTGTAGATTAGCTTTGACTTTTAATAAAATTGATTCATTTGGAACTTCTTCAGTTATTCGTTCTATACTATCTTTATTTTCATTAAAATGTAATATAAGTTGATATCCTGCATTTCCGAGTAATTTAGCAATTTCACTGCCAATACCTCCACTGGCTCCTACTATTAATACATTTTTCCCCATTGTCTTCCCCTTATTGTGGCATAATTTTACATACGGATAGTCTCTTTTCATCAATCCAATTTTTAATAAAGTGTTGTATATCCTCTCTTGTTAATGACTCAATTTCTGGAATCACCTGAAAGAAATCAATATCAGCAATTGCATAATGAATGTAATTATTTGCTATATACTCTAAAGAATTCATTGAACGGAGCATTTGACCAATTTTTCGTTTCTTCATGCGATCTACATCTGCTTCTGTTAGTTGTTCATCTTTTACAGACATTAATAACTCCTTCATCCTTTGAATAAATTCATCTGGTTTATTCGTGTTTCCACCAATTAAAGAATATCCAAAGTTTTTCTCTAAAGTTGTTTGATAAAAGAAGCTATTGTCAATTAAATTTTCTTCATATAAGATTTGATAAAGTTTCCCACCTTTGGAAAAATAATGATCTAAAATCATTTGTTGTAGTAAATCCTTTTTTAAGAATTCCTCTTTTTCAAGTGGTTTTACCGATTCCTTAATTCCTACAGTACATTTCGGAATAGATACCGGCATATGAATTGTTTTTTCATCCATATAAGCATGTTCTGGCTCTTTGGGATATTGTGTACGTAGTTCATTCAATGGTTCAAAAGTTTTACTTGTTTGATTGTCCCGAATGAGCTGACTCATCTGGTTAGGTTCAAAATTTCCAGCTATAAATAAAATCATATTTTCTGGATGATAAAATGTGTGATAGCACGTATACAAATGATCCTTCGTTATAGTATGGATGGAATCAACTGTTCCAGCAATATCTATTGTAATTGGATGATTTTTAAACATAGTTTGTAGTGTCCCCATAAAAGAACGCCAGTCTGGTTGATCATCATACATTTTGATTTCTTGGGCGATGATACCTTTCTCCTTTTCAACTGATTCATCCGAAAAATAGGGATCTTGCACAAAGTCAAGTAATGTTTTTACATTTTTCTCGATATTATTTGTTGCTGAAAATAAATAAGCTGTCTTTGTAAATGACGTAAATGCATTTGCAGATGCACCTTGATTACTGAAGTCAGTGAATACATCCCTATCCTTTTTCTCAAAAAGTTTATGTTCTAAAAAATGTGCAACCCCGTCTGGAACAGTAATCTGTTCTGTTTCACCAATTGGAGTGAATGTATGATCAATGGATCCATAATTTGTACAAAATATACCGAATGTTTTTGACATTTCTTGTTTTGGTAATAAAAATACTTGTAGTCCATTTGGTAACTTTTCAGAATAAATGGTTTCATCAATATGTTCATAGTATGTTTTATCCATCAAGATGACCTCCTTTGTCCGTTAATAAATAGACAGTATCTTCTTTAATTTGGTTAGCAATTTGTATACAATCATTTTTATCCACATTTTTAATTCGTTCAATAAGTTGGCTTGGTGGCAGTAAGGTTCCTGCTACGGTTTGTTGATAGAGCATCTCAATGATACCTTGCGGATTATCTAATGTTTCTAATAATTGATTGATAATTAAATTCTTTGTTTTTTCTAATTCTTCTTCCGTAAAATCACCTTGTTGCATTGCTTTTAACTGATGTTCTATAATATCCCTTGCAGCCTTATAATCCTTCGGTGCAATACCACTAAATACAAATAGTAATCCTTTATGACTCTCTATTCGAGATGCTGCGTAATAGGCCAAACTGTTTTTTTCACGAACATTTATAAATAATTTTGAGCTTGGAAATGCACCAAACAAGCCATTAAATACTTGTAAAGCAGGATAAAGATCATCTTTGTACGTGCAATTGGTACGGTAACCAATATGTAGTTTAGCTTGTTGAATATCTTGTTTTTCAATTACTTCATTTACTTCTTCTTTTTCTTGTTGCACATTTTTCTCTATCTTATTAAGGGATCTTTTAACACTTTTTCTGTGAATCTTTGTTGCAAACAATTCCTCAATTTCTTCAGAATCAATATCCCCTACCACATAAATATCTAAATCATCTTCTTTAATTATTTTTTGATAGTATTCATAAGCTGATTTTGCAGTAATTTTTTCTAAGTCTTCTACATAACCATGTACTGGCAATTGATAAGTTTCTTGACTACACATTTCTTCAATTAAACGCATATTAGCATAGCTTAGCTTATCATCTATAATTGATTCAATTTTTTGTTTTAATGTGACCAATTCACGCTTAACGATCTCATTAGAAAATTGTTTTTCTTCTGTCCTTGGATAAAATAACATTTCATTAAATAATGTAATGGCTTCTTCAAATATTGAATTGTTTTTCGTGAACTTTTCATTAGCGACATTAAATCGAATACTAATAATATGGTTATTTCCTTTTTTAGAACTATCTGAAGTAAGAACTGCTCCATATAAATCATCTAACTTTTTTTCTAATGCCGGACGTGTTGGATAGTTTTTCGAACCTTGCATTAAAATATAAGGAATTAATGCCCTTGTAGTAATATTTTCTCTTTGTAGAGCTGTCTTAAATTTTGCTACAAAATGAACTGTTTTAAATTTTTTCGTAGGTATCAGATGTAAGGTGTATCCATTCATATCTATTTTCTCTACTTTCTTTTGCTGGTGCATCATCAATTAACCTCCCATAGCTATCATTATCAATAGTTTAATCTTTCTTTCATTTCTTAAACAAATATTTAAGAAAATCGACTTTATTTAAAGTCGATTTTCCTAATTTTAGTATATTTATCTTGTTCCTTTAATATACGGAACACCATTTGCTTTTGGTGCATCCGCTCTACCAATAAATCCGGCAAGCGCTAAAATCGTTAATACATATGGTGCAATTAGTAAAAATATGTCAGGAACACTCGCTAGAAACGGAACACTTGAACTAACAACACTCAAACTTTGTGCCAATCCAAAGAAAAGTGCAGCACCTAGTGCACCTAGTGGATGCCATTTACCAAAAATAACTGCCGCAAGCGATATGAACCCTTGTCCAACAATAGTAGAATGGGAAAAATTAGATGCAATAGTAAGTGCAAAAACCGATCCACCAAGTCCACCTAATGCTCCAGAAATAATAACGGCAATATAACGCATTTTATATACGTTAATTCCATTTGTATCTGCTGCCATTGGATGCTCCCCGACAGAACGAAGTCTTAATCCAAAAGGTGTCTTATAAAGAATGTACCAAGCAATAACAGCAAATAAAATAGCAATATAAGAAGTTGTATAAACCCCTTTAAAAAACATCGGTCCAATAATAGGAATATCTGACAAAAAAGGAATATCATTTGAGAAAAATGGCTGTGATACCATTTCAGTTTGTCCTTTTCCATACCACTGCTTTGTTAAATATACACCTAGACCTAAGGCTAGAAAGTTAATTGCAACACCACTTACGACCTGGTCGGCACGAAATGATACAGAGGCAACCGCATGTATAATTGAAAAAATTGCACCGACGAATGTTGCAACGATGATTGATATCCATGGAGTCCATCCTCCGAGGGCATCAGCAAAAGTTAAATTAAATACAATTCCAACAAAAGCCCCCATAACCATTAAGCCTTCTAAACCAATATTAACCACACCAGAGCGTTCACTAAAAACTCCTCCAAGTGCCGTAAAAATTAATGGTGCAGAAAAGAATAATGCCGTTGGGATAATCGATTGCAATACATCAATCATTTACTTTTCCCCCCTTTAAAACGAAGTAATGCCCATCTAATAATGTAGCTAGAAGCAACGAAGAATATAATGATTGCAATAATTACATCAACAAGTTCAGTTGGGATTCCGGCACCTGTCGGCATTTCCCCAGCACCCTCTTTTAATGTACCAAATAAAAACGCGGCTATCACGACACCTAGAGGGGTGTTTGCACCTAATAGTGCAACAGCGATTCCATCAAAACCGATATTAGAAAATCCAGACATCACGGAAATATTCCCATATGTACCTAAACCTTCCATCGCACCAGCTAAACCACCTAGTGCCCCAGAAATAACCATTGCTAAAATAATATTTTTACTAACATTCATTCCAGCATATTTTGATGCATGTGGATTAAATCCAACTGCTTTCAATTCATATCCAATTGTTGTTCGATCAATCAAGAACCAAATAATAATTGCTATAAATAAAGCAAGTAAAATACCATAATGAAGACGGGAAAAAAATGTAATACTACCTAACCATTCAGAAGCCATTGATGCAGATTCATGAATGGATTCTGTTGTTGTTTTATGATCTGTCAATACATTCCGAATGATTTCATTTGTGGAGTATAAAGCAATATAATTCATCATAATAGTAACAATAACTTCGTGAACACCTAATTTTGCTTTTAATAATCCAGGAATAAAACCCCATAATGCACCAGCAAGAGCAGCAGCTAGGATTGCTAATGGTAAATGAATAACCATCGGTGCTTCAACAGAAATTCCAACCCATACAGCAGCTAACCAACCAACAATTACTTGACCTTCTGCTCCAATGTTAAATAAGTTTGCTCGAAAGGCAAAAGCAACAGCTAAACCTGATAAAATATATGGTGTACTTCGTCTAATTGTCTCACCAATTGTGTAGGCATCTCCAAATGCTCCTCTCCACAGTGCGGCATAACCAGTAATAGGATTATAACCAGACAAGAGCATAATAACAGCACCAGCAATTAAACCAAGTAAGACAGATATGATTGGAATTAAAACAGAAAATAATCTATGAGAAGACGACATTAATTTTCACCTGCCTTTTTTGTACTACTTCCTGCCATTAACAGACCTAATTCTTGCTCATTTGTTTCCTCAGGCTTTAAATCAGCAACAATTCTCCCATCAAACATGACAGCAATTCGATCACTCACATCCATTATTTCTTCTAATTCGAATGATACAAGTAAAACAGCTCTACCTTTATCACGTTCTTCAATCAATTTTTGATGTATAAATTCGATCGCTCCCACATCTAATCCCCTAGTTGGTTGAGCAGCAATTAATAAATCTGGTGACCGATCAACTTCTCGACCAATAATCGCCTTCTGTTGATTCCCACCCGAAAGTGCTCGTGCTTTCGTATGAATACTTGGTGTTCTTACATCAAATTGGGTAATCATATTTTTAGCATATCGATAAATTTCTTTTAAATTTAGGATACCTGCTTTGGAATAAGGTTTTTTATAATATGTTTGTAATACCATGTTTTCTCCAATAGTATAATCCAATACAAGTCCAAATTTATGGCGATCCTGTGGAATGTGTCCAACACCACTTTCCGTAATTTTACGTGGATTTTTATTTGTAATATCTTTATTATTTAATAAAATTGTTCCAGAATGTGTTTTTGTAAGACCTGTAATCGCCTCGATTAATTCTGTTTGACCATTACCATCTATTCCCGCTATTCCAACAATTTCCCCTGCGCGAAGATTTAATTCCAAACCTTTAATCATATCGATTTTTCTTTTATCTCTTACATATAAATCCTTAATTTCTAAAACAGTCTCTTTAGGGGTTGCTGGGTGTTTATCAACTTTAAAATTAATTTCACGGCCTACCATTAGAGAAGCAAGTTCATTAGCGTTTGTATCAGCTACATTTCGTGTTCCAATACCTTTACCACGCCTTATAATGGTACATTTGTCAGCGACTTGCATAATTTCTTTTAGTTTATGCGTGATTAAAATAATTGATTTTCCTTCTTTTACTAAAGAACGCATAATTTCCATTAATTCATTAATTTCTTGAGGCGTTAATACAGCAGTAGGTTCATCAAATATTAAGACTTCCGCTCCCCTGTATAGTGTTTTTAATATTTCTACACGTTGTTGCATACCTACAGAAATATCTCTTATTTTCGCAGTTGGGTCAACCTTTAGTCCATAACGGTCAGATAGTTCACGAATCTCTTTTTCTGCTTTTTTTAAATCAATTCGACCTGTTATTGTCTTTGGTTCTTTTCCTAGAATGATATTTTGGGTTACAGTAAATGGTTCCACTAACATAAAATGTTGATGAACCATACCTATTCCTAAATCATTCGCAACATTAGGATCTGGAATCTTTACCTCTTTCCCACGAATACGGATTTTTCCTTTTTCAGGTTGATAAAGACCAAATAACACATTCATTAATGTTGATTTTCCTGCTCCGTTTTCACCTAATAATGCATGAATTTCGCCTTTTTGAAGTTGTAGTGTAATATTATCATTTGCAACAATTCCGGGAAATTCTTTACGTATATTTAACATCTCAATAATATATTCCATGATTTAATCACCCCTTTTATGGCAATTACATTTTACTAGTGTTTTAAAATCACCAGACAAAATAAATAAATGGTTGCATAAATTTATTTATTTTGTCTAATGACTTATTAGGAAGTGGAAAAGGTTGACCAATCAACCTTTTCCTCATATATTATAGTGCCTCTAAAAATTTTTCGGTTTCTTCACGTGTTTTTGGAACTTCAATGTCTCCACTGAGAATTTTCTCTTTCCAATCCTCAACAGCATCAATAATATCTTGTGTCATCGCATCTTCATTTGTTGTTGCAACATTGATGGCATCTTCTTCTAGACCGTATTCTAATACTTCACCACCATGGTGTTCGCCATTCATTGCTTTGTTTGACAAGTCATGTACAGCAACATCCACACGTTTAACCATAGAAGTTAATGTAACATTATGGTCTCCAATTTGACCTTCTTCATGTTGGTCACGGTCTACCCCGATCACCCAAATATCACGATCTGGATCATTTTTCTTTAAGTCTTTCGCTTCGTTAAAGACACCATTTCCAGTTCCACCAGAAGCATGATATATAACGTCTATATCGTTGTTATACATGTTAGATGCAATGACTTTTCCTTTATCTGCTGCTCCAAATGATTCAGCATACTGCACGTCTACTTCAATGTCTGGATTAACAGATTTAACACCAGCAATAAAACCGGATTCAAATTTACTAATAAGTGGTGAGTCCACTCCACCAACAAATCCCACTTTGTTTGTTTTTGTTTTCATTGCTGCAGCAACACCAACTAAAAATGATCCTTGATGTTCTTTGAAGTTAATGCTTGCAACATTATCTTGTTCCACAACATCATCTACTATTGCAAAATGTGTGTCTGGATATTGTTTTGCAACTTTGTTAAGGTCCTCTTTTAATTCAAAACCAATTGCAAAAATCATATTATATTCATCACGAATTAATCGTGTCAGGTTTGGCATATAGTCTGCCTTATCATTGGATTGGGCATAGTCAAAGCCTTTCTTCTCTTCAATTCCATGTTCTTCTCCCCAAGCCTTCAATCCTTCCCAAGCTGATTGGTTAAAAGATTTATCATCTACTCCACCGATATCTGTTACCATCGCAACTTTAAAATCTGTAGTGGTTTCTTCTTCGCCTTTATCTGCATCTTTCGTTTCTTCCTCTTTATCAGCACCGCCACCACACGCTGCTAACACCATTCCTACACTAAGTAAAAGAGCAAGTAAAAGTGTCCAATTTTTTCTCATCTTAATACCCTCCTTTTATTATTAAACATCACGAAAAAACAAATTAACTTTTCCTTTAACCACCTCCTTTAACTATATAATTTGTTATACTCTTTTCCGTAATACATGAAAACTAAACATATCTGAACGAAAATAATTTTGTGAATATAATACAGGCCTATCATCTGATGTATAGTGCATTTGTTTTAAAAGAAGGACTGCTTGGTCTGGTTCACAATTTAATATATTATAAATTCTTCGGTGGAAACTAATTGGCTCAATATACGTTACAGCATAATCAATATGAATATTAGTATACTTTTCCAATAATGTAAATAAAGACTCTTCTTTTGAAATATGCTCGATTGGTATGATGTCTTCTGGAAGCTGATCAATACAAAAAACTACTGGTTCTGTATCTGCTGTACGAACTCGTTCCATTCTCACCATTGAATCGTTATGTATATCTGAAAAATACTCTTCCTTTAATTTTTCAGGTGTATGAATAATATCCGCCTTTAAGTATAGAGTACCTGCCTTTTTTCCACTTTGTTCAATCATATCTGTGACACTACTCAGTTGCTCTATCCCTGAAGAGAAGATTGGTTTCGTGTTTATAAATGTACCTACCCCGTGGCGTCGAATGATAACGTTTTCTTCTTCTAAAGTCCGAAGTGCTTCCCGTAATGTCGCTCGTGAAACTCCTAATTGTTTTGATAATTGATATTCTGATGGAAGCTTGTCTTTTTGCTTATATTTTCCTTTTTCTATATCTTTTTTTATTTTATCGATGACTTGTAAATAGAGATGACGTGAATCAGATCGAATTCCCATCGTAATCCTCCCTTATAACAAATATCTCTCAAGAAGTCAGACATCTGACATATGACAATTATATAGTTCAAATATACCATTCTAAAACACATAAATAAACACATAAATAATAGTTTCACTATTTTTTCAATTATTATATATCTTTTTTTCTTATCCTAACTCATTTCCAAATTCTAAACCAAGAGAAAAAGACAGCATGCTTTTAAAAACATACATGCTATCCATAAATATCTAGATTATTTATTTGCAGCCATTTCTTCTTCATCATTTGAAATCAGGACTGTTCTTGGTTTACTTCCTTCATAAGGCCCAACTACACCACGCTCTTCCATAGCATCAATCAGTCGAGCTGCACGATTATATCCAATTCGGAATCGTCTTTGTAACATAGAAATACTAGCACTTTGCATATCTATTATTAATGAAACAGCATCATTGTATAATTCATCGTCTACTTCTTCAAGTTCTTCATCTGAATCCTCAGGTATCATATCCTCCTGGTATGTAGCTTTTTGTTGCTCAATACAATGATCCACCACTCGCTTTACTTCATCATCGGAAAGAAATGCCCCTTGCACTCGTACAGGTTTCGAATTTCCTACAGGCATAAACAACATATCTCCACGTCCTAATAATTTCTCTGCTCCACCAGAGTCTAAAATAGTACGTGAATCTGTTGCAGAAGAAACACTAAACGCAATTCTAGAAGGAATATTCGCTTTAATAACACCAGTAATAACATCTACAGATGGGCGTTGTGTAGCTATGATTAGATGAATTCCTGCAGCACGAGCCATTTGAGCTAACCTTGTAATAGATGCTTCTACATCACTTGATGCAACCATCATTAAGTCAGCTAACTCATCAACTAAAACAACAATATACGGTAAAGTTGGACTTGGCTCATCTACAACATGATTTGTTTCGCGAATATAATCATTATATCCTTCAATATTACGTGTTTCTGTTTCAGAAAATAATTCATACCTTCTTTCCATTTCCTCTACAACCTTTTTCAATGCGCGGGATGCTTTCTTCGGATCTGTTACAACAGGTGCAATCAGATGTGGAATTCCATTGTAAACATTCAATTCAACTTTTTTGGGGTCAATCATCATCATTTTCACTTCATGTGGTTTTGTACGCATTAATATGGATGTAATAATACCATTTACACAGACACTCTTACCACTTCCCGTTGCTCCAGCGATTAATAAGTGTGGCATTTTATTTAGCTCTGTAATAACAGGATCACCAGATATATCACGACCTAATGCAATTAATAATTTCTTCTTATGGTTATTAGGAAGGCTTTCTAAAACTTCTCTTAGCGAAACCATTGCTACTTCTTTATTTGGCACTTCTATTCCTACCGCCGATTTCCCAGGAATAGGTGCTTCAATTCTTAAATCTTTAGCTGCTAGTGCAAGAGCAAGATCATCATGTAAATTAACAATCTTACTAACTTTAACACCTGAACCTGGATAAATTTCATATTTTGTAACAGCTGGTCCAACATGTACTTTTGTTACTTTCGCACGAACACCGAAACTATGAAAAGTTTGCTCTAGTGTTTTTACAGTTGCTTGAATTTTTGACTTTTCATATTGTTGTGGATTATGTTCTGGCTCTGCTAATAGAGTCATTGACGGTAAAATATATTCATAGTTTTCTGTTTCCGTCATTGGTAAAGATTGTTTAATCAGATCATCTTGTGGTTGTTCGTTTACGTCCTCATCAACATTTTCTTGTTTCTTTATTTCTTCCTGCTCATTTTTCGCATAAACAATATCTGTAAAATCCTGAATCACTGGTTCAGGATGTTCTTCTATGTTCTCCTCAGGCATATCTGGAATAAGATGTTTGTCTACCTTTTTTTCTTCCTTCTTCACATTATAGATTGTCCATTTTTCTTTTGAATAGTGAATAAACCGGCTAATTCTTTCATAAATCTTTTTCGCTAAGTCACCTACTGATATTTCCGTTAGAAAGATGATACCTACAACCATAGCAAATAGAGCGACTATTTTTGTACCGAAAGAAGAAAATAGATAATAACAAAATGCAAGCAGTATTGCACCTACCATTCCACCACCGACCTGCATAGCAGTACCATTTCCATTTATGTAAGAAAAAAAGAGATTCCAAGTTGTTTTTATGATAGATGAATCTGCATTGAGAGCTTCTAACTGCTCTAATGTATATGTATGTGTTAAAAGTAGTAATCCAGCAAACAAAATATAAAATCCAATCATTTTTTTGTGAAAAAAATCTGGGTATTTCCGTTTAATAAGTATAACAATTCCTGTTATAAGCAGAAATAGCGAAGCCACAAAAAACCAAATACCTAAAAAGAAACGAAATATATAATCTAATCCTCCTGGAATTAAACCATCACTAATAGCATTAGCACCACTTCCAAAAATGGCCAAAAATATAAATAACAATCCCAATAGTTCAAATTTAACTTTCTGCTTTAATTTCCTTTTCTTTTTCTTTTTCTTTTTTTTGGCCATTTTATCACCTCCAACCTCCTAAAGTATATACATGGGAATTAAGCCTATACAATTCGCGAATCAAATAGGTTAACCCTTGTCATTATAAAGACAAGGGCATCTACATGTACACTGTAATTAGTATAACATATTTTTTCCATTTAATAGACTAGCATTTTCTTGAAAAATGATTGGAACATTAACTTAAAATGCATTCGTATTACTTATTTGGGATGGAAGTCCCTGGGACGTAATTTTGATCCATAAAATCATTTGGATCTGTTGAAAGTAGTTGCAATAATTGGTAAGATCCATTTTCCTGTTCTTCTACATACATTTGCTTTCCTTGAAATGTTACACAATGACGTTTGGAATGTGCCTCATTTTCAGTTGGAAAAATATCCACTTCAGATAATGGCGTATATATAATCACTGAATAACCTCCTGTTCGGGTTCTTTATTGTCTCCAATCAACTCATTAACCTTTTCCATTGCGTTTTTCACACCACCGACTTCATTAATAAGTCCTTGTTCTACTGCATCTTCTCCAACAACATTTGTTCCAATATCTCTTGTTAAGTTACCTTTTGCAAACATCAATTCTTTAAAATGATCCTCTTTAATGTTTGAATGATCAACAACAAATTTAATAACTCGGTCTTGCATTTTATCTAAGTACTCAAATGTCTGAGGAACACCAATAACTAGACCAGTTAGTCGAATTGGATGTATGGTCATTGTAGCAGTAGGAACAATAAAACTATAATCCGCAGCCGTAGCAATAGGAACACCAATAGAATGTCCACCACCTAAAACAATTGAAACAGTTGGTTTAGACATAGATGCAATCATTTCAGCTAATGCTAATCCTGCTTCTACATCACCACCAACTGTGTTTAATAAAATGATTAAACCTTCAATTTTGGGATTTTGTTCAATGGCAATAAGTTGTGGTAATACATGTTCATATTTTGTTGTTTTATTTTGAGGAGGTAATTGGACGTGTCCTTCCACTTGGCCAATAATCGATAAAACATGAATATTCGAATCAGGTGCTTGTGGAACATTCGTTTGACCTAGTTGTTGTATTTTTTCTACTATAGCAGAAGCATTATTTCCACCTTGTTTCGTTTGCTTTTTTTGTTTTTCTGTTTCCTTATCCATTACAAATCACTCCTTTTATATATGGTCATAGTATGTTCGAAATGAGTATATTCATACTATACGAAAATAGGTTTGCTTGAAAAAAACACAAAAAAATACCGGCTATTGCCGGTATTTTTCATTTTATATCAATTGTTTGATGTACTTCTCTTCTTCCTCTGTTAAATCTACTAGTGGCAAACGAACACTTCCACAATCCATTCCACTCAAACGTAATGCAACTTTTAAAGGAGTTGGTGATGGAGCGCTAAATAGTCCATTCATCACTGGTAATAGCTCTCTATGAATGGCAGCAGCTTTCTTTACATCTCCATCTGTAAAGGCAGTGACCATGGATTGCATTTCTTTACCAATAATATGTGAAGATACGGATACAACTCCGTTCGCACCTATGGACATCATTGGCAATGTCAAAGCATCATCACCTGAATAAACGGAAAATGAATCATTTGTTTTTTCAATAATTTTAGCTACTTGGTCTAAGTCGCCCGATGCCTCTTTTACAGAAACAATGTTAGGAATATCACTTAGCTGAATGATTGTATCTGCATCCATTTTTACACTTGAACGTCCTGGTATATTATATAGCATAACAGGTAATGTTGTCACTTTAGCAATCGCAGTAAAATGTTGATACATTCCACGCTGATTTGGTTTATTATAATACGGAACAACAAGCATGATTCCATCTACACCTATTTTTTCTGCTTCTTTTGTTAAAGTGATCGAATTCGCTGTGTCGTTACTTCCCGTACCAGCAAACACTGGTACTCGTTTATCAACTACTTTTACTACATGTTCAAATAATTTTACTTTTTCTTCAAACGTTAAGGTAGGTGATTCACCAGTTGTACCTGATACAACAAGGCCATCTGTTCCATTCTCTAATAAATATTCAATTAATCGTGTTGTTTGATCGTAATCAATTGCCTTATTTTCATCAAATGGAGTGACCATCGCAGTTAAAACTCTACCGAAATCCATGTTTCTAACACCTTCCCCATATTATTACTTTGCACCATTTATTTTATTCAATTTAAATTCATTATGAAGCGCATTAACTGCCTTTTTTAAATCCTTTTCATCAACTAAGACCCAAATTGTTGTATGACTATCTGCTGATTGCAGTATTTGTATACCTTCATCTGTTAATGCTTGAACAATTCTTGAAGCAACACCAGGAACACCTGTCATTCCAGCTCCAACAGCAGAGACTTTCGCGCAATTTTTGTGTAGTGATGGCTGAAAACCTAGCGTATTTAATATATCAATTGCTTTTTCTGTTGAAGAATCTGGTACAGTATAAATTATCCCAGTTGGTGATATATTAATAAAATCAATGGATATACCAGCATCTGCCATCGCTTTAAATACATCAGATTGGCGCGTATAGCCTTCTTCCATCTCTACTTTAATTTGGGTAATAGATGAAATATGAGCAATTCCAGTGATTATACGATCTGTTATATCTGTAGAAGATGTAACAAGTGTACCACCATCATCGGCATAGGTAGACCGGACACGTATCGGAATTTTTGCTTGCATAGCAATTTCCACTGCACGTGGATGAATGACTTTAGCTCCTTGATAAGCTAAATTACATATTTCTGTATATGTTACAGTATCTAACGGGCATGCTGATTCAACAACTTTTGGATCTGCTGTCATAACACCATTTACATCCGTAAATATTTCAATTTGTTCCGCTTCTAGAGCAGCACCTAAAGATGCGGCAGTAGTATCACTTCCACCACGACCAATGGTTGTTATTTCACCTGTTTCTGTTTGCCCTTGGAAACCAGCAACAACAATCACATCATGGTGTTTAAATTCTTGTTCAATTCGCTCTGGATTAATTTGTTTAATCTTAGCTTCTGTAAAATCATCAGTTGTAATAAAGCCGGCTTGAGCACCAGTTAGAGCAATTGAATTGATATGATTTTTTTGAAGTTCGTTTGATAAAACAATAGAAGAAATAACTTCCCCACATGCCATTAATAAATCAAGTTCACGTTTCGAATTATGATTTGCTGGATATTGTACAAGTTCTAATAAAGAATCTGTTGCATATGGGTCTGGCCTTCTACCAAGAGCTGAGACAACAACTATTAATTTATAATTTTGCATAAGAGCATGCTTAATTTGTTTTAAAACATGTTTTCTGCTTTGTTCGTTTTGTACAGAAGTACCACCAAACTTTTGGACTAATATTTGCATAATAAAATTTCACACCTCAATGATTGGGTTTAAATCTAGCTTTATTCTATAACCATTTATTTTTTATTAAACTTTCTGCAATTTGTACAGTATTTAGTGCAGCACCTTTTAATAGATTATCAGAAACAACCCACATATGAAATCCTTTGTCACAGTCTAAGTCTTTTCTTACACGACCAACAAACACTTCATCTTTATCCATTGCACTTAATGGAGTTGGATATGTTTGTGTTTGTATATCATCTTCTAAGACGACCCCTTCCTGTGATTCTAGTACTTTCCATATATCAGTTGGATTGATATTTTCTTTATCTATTTCTATATAGATACTTTCAGCATGTGATGTGAAAAATGGTAGACGAACACACGTTGCCGCTACTTTCACATCTGGTAAATGCATTATTTTTTTCGTTTCATTGATCATTTTCATTTCCTCAGCAGTATAGCCATTTTCCTGAAATACATCAATCTGTGGTAAAGCATTAAAAGCAATTGGATAATGGCGTTTATCACCTGCAACTGGTAAAACTTCTGGCTTTGTTTCTTCTTTATTTACATAGTTTCTTGTTTGTTTATCTAACTCATCTACAGCTTTTTTACCTGATCCGGAAACAGCTTGATAGGTAGAAACAATAATTCGATTTAATCCGTATGCTTTTTGAATAGGTTTTAATGCTGTTACCATTTGAATCGTTGAGCAGTTTGGGTTTGCAATAAGTCCCTTATGATTTTTAATATCTGTTTCGTTTACTTCTGGAACAACTAAAGGTACATTTGCATCCATTCTATATGCACTGGTGTTATCGATGACAACTGCCCCTTTTTCAATGGCAGCTGGTACAAGTGCTTCAGAAACAGATCCTCCTGCTGAAAAGAAAGCAATATCTACGTTTGTAAAACTCTCGGGAGTAGCTTCTTCAACAATTATTTCTTCATTAAAAAAATTAATCTTTTTTCCTGCAGAATTTTTAGAGGATAATAGTTTTATAGAACCAATTGGAAAATTCCTTTTTTCTAGAACATCCATTATTTTTTGACCAACTGCTCCTGTCGCTCCTACAATAGCTATATCATATATTGATTTATTTTTCATTTATATTACTCCCTTCTAATCTATTCTTTCTATTTTATCATACAACATTTAATCATCAAATGGTATAATAACTGGCTGTAATTGTTTTTGTTTTAATGCATTTACAATCGTATTTGGCAGTAATTCCATATTTGCTACTAATGAATTTGGCTTTTTTTCTGGTGCATCTTGCCCAAAAGGAATAAAGAAAATATTTTTACTAGCCATTAATCGCATGAGGTTAACCCCATTTAAACCAAGTGCATCATTTGTGGCAATTCCTAATACAACTGGATTTTGATTTCTCATGGTTGCTTTTGCTGCCATAAGAGGTGGTGAATCTGTTATAGCATTAGCCAATCGACTCATTGAATTACCTGTGAGTGGTGCAATTACCATACAATCCAATGGTCTTATTGGACCTAGAGGCTCTGCATCTGGTATCGTAGCAATTACTTTTTCACCGGTTATATCCTCGATTCTTTGAATATGATCTTTCGCTTTTCCAAATTTTGTATCAACATTTTTAACATTATATGAAACAATTGGCACAACCTCCGCACCTAATTGTTTTAAACGCTCCATTTGAGGAAAAACATCTTCATATGTGCAATGAGAAGCAGTTAAACCAAAACCAATTCGTTTTCCTTCAAGATTCATCTATTGAACTCCTCTCCATTAATATCTGTATAATGACATTCGCAAGTATTTTTCCTGCTGTTTTCGGGGCAACAATGCCAGGGAGACTTTCCGATAAAACCGCTTTAATACCACGTTGTTTAGCAAATTCAAAATCTGTTCCACCTGGTTTAGAAGCAAGATCGAAAATTAAAGCGTGTGGCGGTAAATGCTGGATTGCAGTTTTTTGAATGACAGGAGCTGGGATGGTGTTGATTAAGATATCGCATTCATCCGTATAATCCTCCAATAAATGTAATGGAATAGAATCAAGTCCCATCTCTGTAATCCTTGCTAAATCCCTAATTTTAGTAGCTGCTACAGATACGTTCGCACCTAATGCTTGAAATTTATTTGCTACGGTATGTCCTACTCTTCCAAATCCTGTTACAATAATTCGTGATGAGTGGATTGTGTAATCTGTGTGTTTCATTGCCATGAGAATCGTACCTTCTGCAGTTGGAATGGAGTTATAAATAGCCACATCATCCCTATCTAATAGTGGGATAACTTTTGCATTTGTATTGTCTGTAATTTTATCTAAAAAGTCATTTGTTATTCCAGTAAAGATGGGAGTCTTTTTATCCAATCGCTCAAACCATTTTCTTGATAAATAAATTTCCTCATCAGAAAAAAAAGTTTCTACTAATCCTGCTTTTTTTGTCCCGGTGATTGGTAAAACAATTGCATCAAATAATTCCGGTCTTAAATCAGTAAAATCTACCTGTTTTGCTCCTGTAAACCCTTGTTCTAATTTATTAAATCCTGAAATAGTCGTTGTAAATTCAGGATAGTAATTTAATTGTCTTATCAATTCAATATAGCGTGCATCCCCACCTATGACAGCAATATTCTGTTTCATATTTATTCATCCCCTCTTACTCCATACAATTGGAATTTTATGATTGCCCCTTAACTGATTTCTATATAGTTTATGTCATTGTCATTAGAGGGTGATTAATTAGATAAAACTGGGTATTTATATATGAAGACATCCATAGAGATGGCTGTCCATTCATATTTCATATACGTATTAATCACAAGTGCGAAGAGCGGTGTCTTCGTTGTAATTAAAATATTTGTCGATTTTATATTTTTTATGGAATCTAACGTTTTTATAGAAGATTTGAATTCCTTTTTCTGTAATATAGGAAGGATAGAAAAATTGAAAAAATAGTTGCATCTTTAAATTTTATATCGTATGATTAATATTAAAATTCAAAATAAAGGGATGGTAGCATGAAAGAGAAACCTATACGGGTGGATTATCGTACTGATAAAAAAACAAAGCCGATCATTGAAGATATAGAGTTTGGTAGAGAATTTACTGACCACATGTTTGTAATGGATTATTCTTTTGCTCATGGTTGGCATGATCCACGAATTATACCTTATCAACCACTTACCGTTGACCCAGCTGCAATGATTTTTCATTATGGACAATCCGTTTTTGAAGGGATGAAAGCATATCTTTCACCAAAAGGTGACGCACTTCTCTTTCGCCCCCAAAAAAACATTGAACGTCTAAATCGTTCCAATCAACGCCTTTGTATACCAGAGATTGATGAAAAATTTGTCTTAAAGGCAATAAAACAGCTCGTTAGTCTTGAAAAAGAATGGATTCCAACCAAACAAGGAACATCACTTTACATCCGTCCATTTATCATCTCAACAGAACCATATTTAGGTGTAGCTTCATCACAACAGTATCAATTCATTGTTATTTTGTCGCCTGTGGGTTCGTATTATAAAGAAGGAGTTAATCCAGTAGAAATTTTGGTGGAAAATGAATATGTTCGGGCTGTTGTTGGTGGAACAGGTGAAGCTAAAACAGGTGGTAACTATGCATCCAGTCTTAAAGCTCAAGAAATTGCTGAAAGAAATGGATATGCTCAAGTTTTATGGCTTGATGCTGTAGAAAAAAAGTATATTGAAGAAGTCGGTAGTATGAATGTATTTTTTAAAATAAATGGTGAAATCATTACACCTGCTTTAACAGGGAGTATTTTACCAGGAGTTACAAGAGATTCAGCTATTAAATTATTAAAACATTGGGGCTTTAAAGTAACGGAGAGTAAAATTACTATAAAGGAACTAATCGAAGCATTTCATAATGGCATACTTGAAGAGGCGTTTGGTACGGGAACCGCTGCCGTCATCTCACCAATTGGCTCACTTGTCTGGAACGATGAGAAAATAACGATTAATCAAGGAAAGACAGGGGAACTGTCCAAAAGATTATACGATACAATAACAGATATCCAATACGGAAAAACGAAAGATCCTTTTGGATGGAGTGAATATGTTGATAAAGCACTCATTAAATAAACAATATAAAACATCGGTTACTGATGATTTTTATTAGTAACCGATGTTTTTACTATCCATCATAGTATGACTTTTTATCAATCTAGTAGGATGCAAATAAAGCTTGCCCAAAGATGCTTTATAATATATTTAGACATATTCTCTTAACTGAACTTTCAAGATTTTCCCGCTCGCTGTTTTTGGTAATTCATCCATAATTGTCACCATCCGTGGACATTTAAAATGAGCTAAATGTTCTCTTGTAAAGTCAATTAATTGTTGCTCTGTCACCTCATGACCACTGCGTAAAACAACAACTGCATGTGGTGTTTCACCCCATTTTTCATGTGGAGTCGCAATAACTGCTACTTCTTGAACTGCTGGGTGATCGTATAAAACATTTTCAATTTCAATAGAGGAAATGTTTTCTCCACCACTAATGATAATATCTTTCTTTCGATCAACTACTCTTATGCGTCTGTCTTCATCCATTGTTCCCATATCACCAGTATGAAGCCAACCATCAATAATTGTTGCATTTGTTTGTTCTTCATCTTTCCAATAACCCTTCATCACTCCTGGCCCTTTAACAATTATTTCACCAACTTCTTTTCCATCTTTCTCCACATCATTACCTAATTCATCAACAACTCGAACTTGTGATCCTATCATTTCATAACCTGTTTTTACTTTCATTTCATAGTATTCATCATCATCTACACCATCATCTTCTGAAGAAATATATGATGCAAGTGTTAATGGTGATGATTCTGTCATTCCATATACTTGATAAAACTCCCATCCAATATCTTCTTCCAACTGTTTAATAAACGCCTTTGGTGGTGCAGCTCCTGCAACAACGATTCGCACGTTTTGTTCAATCTTCGGTTTAACATTCTCATAATTATCCATAATCGATTGTAGTACAGTTGGGGCCATATGCATGACAGTTACTCCATACTTTTCCATCTTCTCTAAGATTACTTTTGGGTCTACTTTTTTCTGCATGACTTGTGTAGAACCATTTGCTGTATAGTAAAATGGCGAACCCCATCCATTTACGTGAAACATAGGTAAAATATGCATCAATACGTCTCGGTCACTCACACGTAAATGGTGCATTGCTGATAATGCATGCAAATAATTATTTCGATGGGTTAACATAACTCCTTTTGGATTCCCAGTTGTTCCGCTTGTATACAACAATGTACTCACATCATTTTCACTTAAAAGCACACGTGGAAAAGTTGTTGATGGATAAGTTTTAAGCCACTCATCGTATGAAATGAGATCGTTTTCATTTTCAGTCAGTCCATGTACAATAATTTTTTCTATTGTTTTCAGTTGATCACGAACTGGTTCAATTAAATGTACTAACTCATGATCAACAAATAATACTTTACTTTCACTGTGATTTAAAATATAAACATAATCACTTGGCAACAGCCTCGTATTTAATGAAACCATAATTCCACCAACTTGAAAAATCCCGTAAAATCCTTCATACATTTCCAATGTGTTTGGTGCTAAATATGCTACTCTGTCCCCTTTTTGAACATCAAGAGACGATAATCCATATGAAAGGCTATTAACACGCTTGTTTATATCTTCGTAAGTATATCTTGTACCATATTCATCAATAATTGCAGGCTTTTTTCCATATAAATGTACAGCTCGGTCTAAAAACTCTGTCAGAATTAAAGACATCTATTGTTTCCCCCTCTACAAAAAATAAGAATTATCAAAATTATACCATATATTTTACTTTTTGGAATACATTTGTGTCAAATTTTCAACAAATATCTTCATTTAAAAAGGGGATATATCGATTTTAATCACACTTTTAGATTAAATATCATTTCATTCCTGTTTTTGTTACCATATAGATTTCTACGTATATCTATTCTCCATTCTGAAAACATTAAAATTATTCCATATCTACCATAATCATATCCTCGCCAATTTTTTTAATATCATCCCAACGAATTTTTGTTTCTTCTCCGTCTTTTTTTAAGCCAAACCATTTATAGTCCGGAATAATAAAGGCATGAATTTTACCTGTACGTGGATCGATTTCTAAATCAGTCTGTCCCAGAATACCTAACCTCGTTCCATAGTGAATATTAACAATTTCTTTTCCACTAATATCTTTGTATCTCATAGGATCCTCCTTTTTAAACGTATATTTATCATATATATATGCATAAAAAAATAGCCTATGTTCAAAACATAGGCTATTTTTCCGGCGATACCAAAGCAGAAGAGTAATCTTGATTAAATACATTGTCAATAACGAAACGAATTTGTTCATGTGTCACTGCATCAATAGCGTGAACCATTTCATCTAAATTTCGATGACGATTTAATAATAATTCATTTCGACCATTTCGACTCATCCGACTGCTTGTACTTTCCAACCCTAATACCATATTTCCTTTTAATTGTTCCTTACTATTTTTTAATTCCTTATCTGTTATTCCCTTTTCAATGAGTTGATGAATGGTAGCCAAAATCGTATCCTTTAACAAAGTAAGTTGTTTTTTCCCGGTTCCTGCATAAATCGTTAATAAGCCTGTATCTAAAAAGGATGAGTGATATGAGAATACAGAATAAGCAAGCCCTTGTTGTTCCCTTACTTGTTGGAATAACCTTGAACTCATACTACCACCTAATATATTATTTAAAATAACCATACTGAAAATATTGTCATTATGGACAGGTAAGCCCTTGAAACCTAAGCATAAATGTGCCTGCTCCGTTTCTTTCACTTTTTGTATATGATTCGTATGAAATAAAGGAGATACTATTTTTTCTCTTTTTCCTTTTGTTTTAAAAGATCCAAATGAACGCTCAATCAATTGTATGAATGAATCATCTATATTTCCAGCAATAGATATCACAATATTTTCAGGTGTATAGTAATTTTCCATATAATCACGTAAAGTTGAATCCGAAAAAGAATCAAGATGTTTCTTTGTGCCTAAAATCGGATACCCTAATGCATGTTCACCAAATGAAGCATGTGCAAGCATATCATGAACAATATCATCCGGCGTATCATCATACATTTTAATTTCTTCTAAGACAACCTTTTTTTCTTTTGCCATTTCATCGGACTCATAGGTTGAATTAAAAAACATATCTGCTAATAAATCAAGTGCATATTCTTTATGGTTATCAAGTACTTTCGCATAATAACATGTATACTCTTTAGATGTAAAAGCATTAATATGACCGCCAATGGAATCATATGCTTCTGCAATATCTTGAGCAGATTTTGTTTTTGTGCCTTTAAAAAACATATGTTCTAAAAAGTGAGAAATACCATTATTTTGTTCTGTCTCATTTCTTGAACCTGCTAAAACCCATATACCAATTGTTACAGAACGAACAGTCGGTATATGCTCTGACACAATACGAAGTCCATTTTTACATACGTGTTTTTCAATCAAATAGATGTCCCCCTGAAATTTTATATTTATCTTTTTTCGGATAGTAATTGATCAATCGACCCAATTCTATAACCTTTTTCTTTTATCTGTGTGATTAATTCATTTAATCCATTTGCAATCACCGGTGTAGGATGCATCAAAATCGTTGCACCTGGATGAATATTTTTTGTCACGCGATTTAGCATAACAGAAACGGATGGTTTCTTCCAATCAATTGTATCAACTGTCCATAGAATTGTTTCCATTTGTAAGTTATCTGCCATTTTAACGACTTCTTCAGAAAAACTCCCACTTGGGGGCGCAAACCAGCTAATATCTTTCTCGATAATTGCTTTAATGATTTCATTTGTTTGTTCGATTTGATCCTTTATTTCATGATTTGAAAGTTTTGCCATGTCTGGATGGTTATATGCGTGGTTTCCAATTGTATGGCCTTCTTCATCAATCATTTTTACAAAATCTACATTTTCTTTTGCCCATTTTCCCTCCAAGAAAAATGTGGCCTTTATATTTTGTTTTTTTAAGATATGTAAAATTTTTGGCAGATGCTCTGTTCCCCAGGATACATTAATCAAAAGTGCAACCATTTTCTTTTTTGGATGACCACGGTAAATAGGTGTTGCTTTTAAGTCACTTAGAGATACATCTGGGGAAATCTCTTCAAAAACAAGATCAGTATCATTAAATGTACCGCTTTTTTTCATTTTTTCATATGATTCTTTCACATTTACACGGATTCCATTTCTTCCAGGTGTTTTTTTCCAGACCCGGTCAATATAAGCATCTTCTGGTTCCTCATTAAATTGTTCACTTTTTTGTTTAATTTCCTCATAAAGCAAGTTGCCATCTTTTGATACTTCTAATGCATAATTTTGTAAATAATTGCCAACAAATGGATTATAATGAATATTCCACGTAAATGCAACTAATAGCACAAACACAATAACATGTATATATTTACGAAGTCGATACATATCTTGTCCCCCTTTCATTTATTTATATGAATATGGGGTTCTGATATGTTTTATTCATCTTATTAATCAAATACAACCTTTGATATTTTTTACAATAAATAAAAAAGAAACTGGTTTTCCAGCTTCTTCGTTATATTTATTATATCATTTTGATTTAGCTTCTTTTTCTTGCTCTTTTAATATAGCTTTTCGGGAGAGATTAATACGTCCTTGTGAATCAATTTCAATTACTTTCACCATAATTTCATCACCAAGTTTAACAACATCTTCTACTTTGTTTGTACGTTTAATATCTAGTTCAGAAATATGGACTAGCCCGTCTTTTCCTTTGAAAAGCTCTACAAAAGCGCCAAATTTTTCAATTCGCTTCACTTTTCCTAGATATAATTCGCCCACTTCTACTTCACGAACAATATCTTCAATGATTTTTTTCGCTTTGTCATTCATTGTAGAATCCTCTGAGGAAATAAAAATATCCCCATTTTGTTCAATATCAATTTTAACTCCGGTTTCGTCAATAATCTGATTGATTTGTTTTCCACTTGGCCCAATCACATCACGGATTTTATCTGGTTTGATTTTCATAGTTAAAATCTTAGGTGCATATGGTGATAAATCTGTTCGTGGTTGCCCAATTGTTTCAAGCATTGAATTCAATATATGCATCCGGCCGCTTTTCGCCTGTGTTAATGCTTCAGCTAAAATATCTCTTGATAAGCCTGCAATTTTAATATCCATTTGTAATGCGGTAATTCCTTTTTCTGTACCTGCAACTTTAAAGTCCATATCTCCAAGTGCATCTTCCATACCTTGGATATCTGTCAATATGGTATAATCTTCTTCGTCTTTCACAAGTCCCATCGCAATACCTGCTACAGGCGCTTTAATAGGAATTCCTGCATCCATCATAGCTAATGTACTTCCACAAATACTAGCCTGTGAACTGGATCCATTTGATTCTAACACTTCTGAAACAAGTCGAATGGTGTATGGAAAATCTTTTTCATCTGGAATAACATATTCTAATGCTCGTTCACCTAAGGCACCATGTCCAATTTCACGACGACCTGGTCCTCGGATTGGTCCTGTTTCCCCTACACTAAAATGTGGGAAGTTATAATGATGCATAAAACGTTTGGATTCTTCTAAATCTAGTCCATCTAAAATTTGTACATCCCCTAACGCACCGAGCGTACAAATACTTAAGACTTGGGTTTGTCCACGTGTAAACAAGCCTGAACCATGTGTTCTTGAAAGAAGGCCAACACGTGATGACAACGGACGGATTTCTTCTGGGTTTCGCCCATCTGGACGTACTTTCTCTTTTGTGATTAAGCGACGAACTTCCTCTTTTATTAGCTGGTCTAAAACCACTTTCACTTGGCTAATGATTTCTGGTTGTTCTTCTGCTTTTTCTTCATAGGAGGCGACAACTTCTTCTTTCACCTGTTCTATCGCTTCTTCACGTGCATGCTTTTCTTGTACTTGAATGGCTTCAGTTAACCTTTGTCCTGCCATATTTTTTACTTCTGTATGTAGGGAATCTTCAACAGTAAACAATTCTACTTCCATTTTTTCCTTACCTACAGCTTCGATTATTTCTTCTTGAAAAGCTACAATTCGTTTAATTTCTTCATGACCAAACATAATGGCTTCTAGCATTATATCTTCAGATACTTCTTCAGCACCTGCCTCCACCATATTAATACCATCTTTCGTACCAGCCACAGTTAACTCTAAATCACTTTTTTCTTCCTGTTCCACAGTAGGATTGATAATAAATTCACCATCAATTCTTCCAATTTGCACCCCTGCAATTGGTCCAGAAAAGGGAATATCAGATATGCTTAAAGCTATAGAGGAACCAATCATAGCTGCAATTTCTGTAGAGCAGTCCTGATCAACACTTAATACAGTACTTATGACCTGCACTTCATTACGAAATCCTTCAGGAAAGAGTGGTCGTAATGGTCTGTCAATTAAACGTGACGATAAAATAGCTTTTTCACTTGGTCTTCCTTCACGCTTAATAAAACCTCCTGGGATTTTACCAACAGCATATAAACGTTCTTCATAATTAACAGTTAGAGGAAAAAACGGCAAGTCCTTAGCTGTTTTTGAAGCAGTTACAGTAGACAATACGGAAGAGTCCCCGTAATGAATCATACATGCACCATTAGCTTGTTTTGCTAGCTCACCTACTTCGACAGTAAAAGTTCTGCCAGCAATTTTTGTAGAAAATATTTTTTTCTGATCTGTCATCTATTTTAGTACTCCTTTCAAATCCTATCTTACCTACTATCTTATATTTATTTGTTAAAAATGTAAATTGTATGTACACAGATATACAAAAAAAGCAGGATTACTCCTGCTTTTTTATGTTATCTACGTAAACCAAGTTTTTTAATCAAATCACGGTAACGTGTAACATCTTTATTTCTTAAGTAAATAAGTAGATTACGACGTTTACCGACCATTTTCATTAAGCCACGGCGTGAATGATGATCACCTTTATGGGTACGTAAATGATCATTTAAATTATTAATTTCTTCTGTAAGTACAGCAATTTGTACTTCTGGTGAACCAGTATCATTTTCATGAATTTTGTATTCACTAATAATTTCATTTTTACGGTCTTTTGTTAGAGCCATTCGGCACACCTCCTATATTAATATATAAACACCTATCCCCTAGCAATCGTCGGAGTTACGATTTGCCACGAGATGGTTTCATCTTTTCTAGAATACATGTTTAAAGTGAAAATTGCAAGTAAAACAGAGAATTTCTCATCCTAAACAGGTAACTAATTCAGAGTATCTATTATTAACAAAACATATTAAGAAAAATAAGTACGAATTACTTTTTCATCATCTTTCAATTGCTCGATAAGGGCATCAACTGAAGAAAAAGTGACTTCATCGCGAATATATTGATGCCATTCCAATTGTAGCTCTTCTCCATATAAATCATTATTATAATCAAATATATTAACTTCTAGAGATAGTCGATATTTGTCTTCGGGAAAAGTTGGATTTGTACCTAAACTTGCCATTCCTTCATATGTTTTGTTTTTGTATTTAATCTTCACAGCATAGATTCCGGGCTTAGGTAACTGTATCTCTTCTTCTACTTTTAGATTTGCTGTTGGGAAACCAATTGTTCTTCCTCGCTTTGATCCAGTGACAACTGTTCCATATAATGATAATGGGCGACCTAGTAATGCATTTATTTTATCTACCTGCCCAGTTTTTAAAAGTTTTCTAATTCTTGTTGAACTTACTTTCTCAGCATCATCTTCTACTTTAGAGATTGTTGTGTATGTAAACTTTCCCTTTGTATAATCTCCAATATTACTCATGTTTCCTTTACCTTTATGTCCAAATGTATAATCAAATCCTGCTACAATATGCTTAATATTTAAACCAATAATAAAATGATTAATAAAATGTTGTGGTGAAAGGCCTGAAAGTTCTTCATTAAAGGTAATGATATATAAACGATCAACATCCATTTGTTGTAAGATTTCTTGCTTTTGACGAATAGGTGTAATATATTTCACGTTTTCTTTACTTTTATTAAGAATAACGGAAGGATGAGGGTGAAATGTAATTACAGCACTTTCCATATTTTTTTCCTTTGCCTTTGAAATAGCAGTTTGAACTACTTCCTGATGACCCTTATGGATACCATCAAAAAAACCAATTGCAGCAACTGTTTCAGGCAAAATAGAATCAGATAAAATGTGAGGATACTTAAGTTCTATTGTTCTCACTGAGAATCACCTACACTTTCAATGTCAATTAAAAACTCTTACTGCTTTAATTTGATCCTGTTTTTCTCTATTTACTTGATAAATCGCAAGCACTTCATCTTCATGTATTATAACAAATGGTTCTTTTGTTTTCACTTCGTTAGGTGTCGGAAGTTTTTGGCCATATAGTACTCTTCTTTTTACTTCTTGGTTCACTTCAATAATTGGTAAATGATCCAAACCTTGTAAAATGGGAATCAATAATTCTTGTTGTCGGTTATGAATACTCGCTTTTTCAATCATATCAAATGTAATTGAATTTTCCTTAGAAAATGAACCTGATTGAGAGCGTTCAAGATTAGACATATGTGCTGGATATCCTAATGTTTTTCCAATATCAACACATAATGTACGAATATATGTACCTTTTGAACAAATAACCTCAATAGAAAAACGATTTTTTTCCATGTCGTATTGGCTAGTTCTTTTTAATTCGTATATAGTTATCTCTCGTTTCGGACGTTCAACTGTTTTATTTTCTCTCGCATATTCATATAATTTTTTTCCTTTTACTTTAACAGCTGAATACATCGGTGGTACTTGTGTAATGATTCCTGTAAAAGTTTTTAATACTTGGTCAATTTGCTTTAAAGATGGTTGTGTAAGCATGTCCATTTTCTCTACTACTTTACCATAGGCATCTTCTGTTTCTGTTGCTATTCCCAATTCAACTTCAGCCTTATACGTCTTTTTTGTATTTGTTAAATAAGGGACTATTTTTGTAGCTTGTCCTATACAGATTGGTAATACTCCTTCCACTTGTGGGTCAAGTGTTCCTGTATGACCAACTTTTTTCGTTGAATAGAGCTTCCTTATTTTCGCAACACAATCATGTGATGTTAGCCCTCTTGGCTTCCATAATGGCAAAATACCTTTCATTGCTCAACTTCACTCTCCTTTATCAAAGGGTAATCAACAATCAGTCGAGGTTGAAGAAAACCTCCACTGATTGAAGAGTCACTTTATATCAAAGCTACTCATGGAAAAATCTGACCTACGAAAAGTAAGTCAGATTCAGCAACTAGCATTTACATTTCCTATGAATGATTTTTTAAAATTATTCTTTTAATTGACGCAGGATTTTTTCAATATGATTCCCATATTCTAGAGCTTCATCATATTCAAAAGTAATCTCTGGTGTTTTTCGCAATCGAATTCTACGACCTATTTCAGAGCGAATAAAACCTTTCGCCTTTGTTAGGCCAAGTAGTGTCTCTTGTTTTTCTTCATCGTCTCCAAGAATAGAGATAAAGATTTTTGCTTGTTGTAAATCAGAAGTAACCTCAACATCTGTCACCGTTACAAAGCCAATTCTTGGATCTTTAATTTTTCTTGTTAATATATCTCCAAGTTCTTTTTTCATTTGTTCTGCAACTCGGTTTGCACGTAATTTACTCATTTATTTCACCTCAACTTCACAAACAGGGCTTATAAACGTTCAACATTTGTTATTGTTCGTTCTAACTCTGGGTACGAATCAATTACTCGTAATACTTCTTGAATTACTTTTTCCGCATGGACAAGCTTATTTGAAATAGTAACAATACCTATTTTTGTTCGTTGCCATAAGTTTTGATAATCAAGTTCCGCTACGGAAATATTAAAGTCATTTTTTAATTTACTTATTAATTTCTTAAGCAGAGAGCGCTTTTGTTTTAATGAATTTCCTTCATAAAAGACACACTCTAACTCAACATAAAGGATCATACACGTTCGATTTCCTTCATGATGTACGCTTCAATGATGTCACCTACTTTGATATCATTGAAGTTCTGAATAGTTAGTCCACATTCATAGTTCTGCGCTACTTCTCTAACATCATCTTTAAATCGTTTAAGTGTATCAATTTCACCTTCATAAAGCACTACACCATCGCGGATTAAGCGAACACCAGAATCACGTGTTACTTTTCCGTCCGTAACATAACATCCAGCAATTGTGCCAACTTTTGATACCTTAAATGTTTCACGAACCTCAACTTGACCGATTACTTGTTCTTCATACTCTGGATCTAACATTCCCTTCATCGCTGCCTCAATTTCTTCAATTGCTTTATAAATTACACGATGGAGACGAACATCTACTTTTTCAGACTCTGCTGCTTTTTTAGCATTCACATCTGGTCGAACATTAAAACCAATAACAACGGCATTAGAAGCAGATGCTAAAGAAATGTCTGATTCATTAATTGCACCAACACCTGAATGGATAATATCGATTCTTACACCCTCTACTTCAATTTTTCGAAGGGATGCTGATAATGCTTCAGCAGAACCTTGAGTATCAGCTTTAATAATGATTTTTACTGCTTTCATTTCCCCTTGCTTAATATGTTCAAATAAATCATCTAAACTTACTTTTGTATGTTCACTTCTTGTTGCTAGAACGGCTTGTTGATGACGTGCTTCTCCAATTTGACGAGCCTTTTTCTCATCTTCAAAAACTAAAAATTGATCCCCGGCCTGTGGAACTTCATTTAAACCAGTTATTTCAACGGGTGTAGATGGACCAGCTGTTTTTACACGTTTTCCAATATCATTTAACATTGCACGAACACGACCATTTGTATTTCCTACAACAATTGAGTCACTAATATGCAATGTACCATTTTGAACAAGTAATGTAGCTACAGGACCTCGGCCTTTATCTAGTTCAGCCTCAATAACAGTTCCAAATGCTTGTGCTTTAGGATTTGCTTTAAGTTCCTGCATTTCTGCTATTAAAAGAATCATCTCTAGTAATTCATCAATACCTTTATTTTGTAGAGCAGATAATTGAACAAAAATCGTGTCACCACCCCAGTCTTCTGGGATAAGTTCATATTCTGTTAACTCCTGCATCACTCGATCAGGATTAGCGGTATCTTTATCCATTTTATTCACTGCTACAATAATTGGTACTCCTGCAGCTTTAGCATGGTTTAATGCTTCAACTGTTTGTGGCATGACCCCATCATCTGCAGCAACAACCAAAATCGACAAATCTGTTACTTGTGCACCACGAGAACGCATGCTTGTAAATGCTTCATGTCCAGGTGTATCTAGAAATGTGATTTTCTTATCATCTACTTCAATTTGATAGGCTCCGATATGTTGTGTAATACCGCCTGCTTCACCTGCAGTAACTTTTGACTCTCGAATCGCGTCTAAAAGAGTTGTTTTCCCATGGTCTACATGTCCCATTATGGTAACGACTGCAGGCCTTTCAATTAAGTTTTCTTCCTTTTCTTCCGCAATATATTTATTAAAATCTGTATCTTCTAATATAATTTCTTTTTCTACTTTCACATCGTATTCTGAACAAATTAATTCAATGGCATCATCATCTAAATCTTGGTTTTTTGTCGCCATAACCCCCAAGAAAAGAAGTTTCTTTATAATTTCAGATGAGTCTTTATTCAGTTTATCAGCTAATTCACCAACTGTAAGTGTGCCTTGATAAACAATTTTCTCAGGAGTAGATTTCTTAGAAGACTTTTGTTGGTTTGTATCTTCTTTTGTTTGATTCTTTTTATTATTACCTTTTGTTTCTTTTCGTTTCTTTCTATTTTGATGATTTTGTTTCTTATTTTCTTGTTTTCCCTGTTTCTTCGTGGAATTTGTTTTTTGTTTAGATCCTGATTTGGATTGTATCATTTGATCTAACTTTTTGATTGTATCTTCTGTTATAGTTGACATATGATTGGATACTTCAATTTCCATTTCTTTTAAGTGTTGGATAACTTCCTTACTTGTCATTTTTACTTTTTTTGCATATTCATATATACGTAATTTACGCATATATTCACCCCCAATAAATTACTCTAACAATGTCATTAATTTCGTCGCAAAACCATCATCTAGTATGGCAATGGCAACTCGTTCTGTCTTTCCAACTGCATTTCCTAATGTTTCACGGTCATCCAATATATATAATGGGATGTTGTATGAGTTGCATTTATCTGTTATTTTTTTACGTGTTTGAAAACCAGTGTCATTTGCGAGTATAACAAGTTTCGCATTTCTTTCTTGAATATCTTTTACAATTACTTTTTCGCCAAGTGAACATTTTCTTGCACGATAGGCTAGACCTATTAAGTTTAAATAGTCTTTATTTATCATTTTCATCTACCAACTGTTTTAATTGATCATAAATGGTTGAATCGATATTCGTTTGAAGATGGCGCTTTAATATTTCTGTTTTTTCTGCTTCCTTAATAACAGAAATATCTCTTGAAATATAGGCACCTCTTCCATTTTTCTTTCCTGTTAAATCAACAGAAACATTTCCTTCTTTATCACGAACTATTCGAATCATTTCTTTTTTTGGTTTCATTTCAGCTGTAATAACACATTTCCGTAGAGGTATTTTTCTTTTCTTTACCATAAAAATCCCCCTTAATCGAATAAGTCTTCTTCTGTTTCTGAAATAAATTCTGTATCAGCTAAGATACCTTCCTCAATTGCCTCTGATTCACTTTTGATGTCAATCTTCCATCCCGTTAACTTAGCAGCAAGCCTTGCATTTTGTCCTCGTTTTCCAATTGCTAATGATAATTGATAATCTGGTACAATAACTGTTGTCGCTCTATCTTCTTCATTTACGATTACTTTTAAAACCTTCGATGGACTTAAAGCGTTTGTAACGTAGATAACAGGGTCTTCTGACCATTCCACAATATCTATTTTCTCACCATTTAATTCGTCTACTATCACTTGAACCCTTTGTCCCTTTTGTCCTACACATGAACCAACGGGGTCAATTTCTGGATTTTCTGCATACACAGCAATTTTAGAGCGATCACCTGCTTCTCTAGCAACAGATTTAATTTCAACATGGCCATCATATATTTCTGGAACTTCCATTTCAAACAGGCGTTTTAAAAGGCCAGGGTGGGATCTTGAAATAAATATTTGTGGGCCTTTATTTGTGTTCTCAACTTTAGTCACATACACTTTAATACGATCGTGTACAAGGTATTCTTCATGATTTATTTGTTCAGATTGAGGTAATTTTGCTTCAATTTTACCCAAATCAACGTAGACAAAACGTGAATCACGACGCTGAATAATTCCTGTCATAACATCTTCTTCCCGATCAGCATATTCATCAAAAATAACACCACGTTCTGCTTCTCGTACACGTTGAGTAACGACTTGCTTTGCTGCTTGTGCAGCAATTCTACCGAAGTCTTTTGGTGCTACTTTCACTTCAATAACATCGTCGATTTCATAATTCGGATTAATTTCCTTAGCATCTTCTAAAGCAATTTCTTGCTGGTCATCTTCTGGGTCTTCTACGACTGTTTTACGAGAAAAAATCTCCATAATTCCTTTTTCCTCATCTAATTCTACTCGTACATTTGTTGCAGACTTAAAATTTTTCTTATAAGCAGATATCAGCGCAGCTTCCAATGCTTCTAATAATATGTCTTTATCTATACTTTTTTCTTTTGATAGCGCATCTATCGCTTCAAACAGTTGATTACTCACTTTTTTTCCCCCTTAAAACACAACTGCTAACCTTGCATGTGCAATTTTTTCATAAGGTATTTGAACCTCTTTTTTTCTTGTTTTCAATTTATATTCGATTATAACAACATCGTTTTCAAATTGTTTTAATATTCCCTCATACTCTTTTTCTCCATCAATTGGAGCATACAAAGACACATAAATATTACTATTTATATTTTTCAAAAAATCATCTTTTGTTTTTAAAGGACGTTCAGCACCTGGTGAGGATACTTCTAAAAAGTATGCATCTTGAATAGGATCAAGTTGATCTAATTTTTCACTCAGTTTTTCCGAAATTAGTTCACATTCTGTTAAACCTACTCCTCCATCTTTATCAATGAACACCCGTAGAAAAAAGTCTCTTCCCTCTTTAACATACTCAATATCTACTAGTTCAAGATTTTCTTCTTGCAAAATCGGTGTAACGACTTCTTCTGTAACTTTAGTCACTTCTTCAGCACGCAACACTATTCCTCCTTTACATAACTTATTAGTTCTTATTATGTACGATTAGAATATTTTTCATTTCAATTTGTATAAATTTCTAAACAATATCTTGATTATTAACCATCCAATATAAAACCCTTGCCTGTAAAGGGCAAGGGAAGCAGGAACAAGATGCTCATGTTACGACGAAAGAGTGGGTATATACCCACTCTTTCATAAAGAAATTATCTAATCATAAACAAATTATACCATAGAAGTAAATATGATGCAATCGTCTGCATCATTCAATAAACGGTAGACATGACCCATTTACTAATGAGACAGTTAATTTAAAAGAGAGACAGTTGGTTTTTATCAGGCATTCCTTTTAGGCAACCATGTTGATCTAAATACTCAAGCACTGTTTTCGAAATCTTGCTTCGTTCTCGTAAATCTTCTTTTGATAAAAACTCACCCTCGTCACGGCTTTTCACAATATTGATAGCCGCATTCGTTCCTAAACCATCTACTGCATTAAATGGTGGGATGAGTGTATTGCCATCAACAATAAAGTCAGTCGCACTTGAACGATATAAATCGACTTTTTGAAAGGAAAATCCTCGTTCACACATCTCTAATGAAATTTCTAAAACAGTTAATAAACTTTTTTCCTTTGGTGATGCATCATTACCTTTGGCATCAATTTCTTCGATACGTTTTCGAATTGCTTCTGATCCTTTTATCATTGTGTTTAATTCAAAATCGCTCGCTCTTACAGAAAAGTAGGCTGCATAAAAATAAATTGGATGATGAACTTTAAAATACGCAATTCTCACTGCCATTAAAACATACGCAGCTGCGTGTGCCTTTGGGAACATGTATTTGATTTTTTTACAGGATTCAATATACCAGTTTGGAACATTGTGTTTCCTCATCTCTTCTATCCATTCATCCTTTAAGCCTCGTCCTTTACGAACAAATTCCATTATCTGGAAAGCAGTTGACGCTTCTAATCCCTTTTGCATTAGATAAACCATAATATCGTCCCGGCAACCAATTACTTCAGGTAATGTACATGTACCCTCATTAATTAAGTCCTGAGCATTTCCAAGCCAAACATCTGTACCATGTGAAAGACCAGAAATAATAACTAATTCTGCGAATGTTGTTGGTTTTGTATCTTCTAGCATTTGGCGAACAAACCTTGTACCGAATTCAGGAACACCTAGTGTACCTGTATGACAATCATTAATTTGTTCTGGTTTCAGACCGAGTGGTTCTGGACCAGAAAATATCTTCATCACTTCAGGATCTTCTACAGGTATAGTTTTAGGATCTATTCCTGTTAAGTCTTGGAGCATACGGATGACGGTTGGATCATCATGACCAAGGATATCTAATTTCAGAAGATTATCTTCAATAGAATGGAAATCAAAATGTGTTGTACGCCATTCACTATTTCGGTCATCTGCCGGGAACTGGATTGGTGTGAAATCATATATTTCTTTGTCATCTGGTACAACAATAATTCCACCTGGATGTTGTCCTGTCGTTCGCTTTACCCCTGCACAACCTTGAACAAGTCGATCAATTTCTGTCGGCTTTAAAATAAGTTCATTATCTGATGCATATCCTTTCACATACCCATAGGCGGTTTTTTCTGCAATTGTTCCGATAGTTCCCGCACGATATACATTATCTTCACCAAATAATACTTTCGTATAGTTATGAGCCTCTGGTTGATATTCTCCTGAAAAGTTTAAATCAATATCCGGAACCTTATCCCCTTTAAATCCCAAAAAGGTTTCAAAAGGAATATCTTGTCCATCTTTCATTAATTCATTTTGACATGTAGGGCAGGATTTATCAGGTAAATCAAATCCACTTTTATAAGAACCATCTGTAATAAATTCATGATAATGGCAATTCGAACATACATAATGTGGTGGTAACGGATTTACTTCTGTTATTTCTGTCATTGTAGCAACTAAAGAAGATCCAACCGACCCTCTCGAACCGACTAAGTAACCATCATCTAATGATTTTTTTACGAGTTTATGAGAGATAAGATAAATAACGGCAAATCCGTGCTTAATGATACTTGATAATTCTTTATCTAATCGTTCTATTACGATAGATGGGATAGGTTCTCCATAAATCGATTTAGCACGACTATAACATAAATCCCGTATCTCTTTGTCTGCCCCTTCAATTGTAGGTGTATATAAACTATCTTTAATCGGTGAAATATTTTCTATGTTATTCGCTATCCCCTGACTGTTTGTCACAACAATTTCTTCCGCAACTTCTTTTCCAAGAAAGCTAAATGCCTCTTGCATTTCATTCGTTGTTCGAAATGGCGTATCTGATAATCGATGACGATTTAATGGGTTACCAGCTTGAGATGCAATTAGAATTTGTCGGTATTGTTTTTCATGTTTCTCAATGTAATGTACATTGCCAGTAGCCACAACAGGTTTATTTATTTTTTTCCCTAATGCAACTAATTTTTGAATAATATCCAGGATTTGTGCTTCATTTTGAACAAGGTCTTTTTCGATAAGATGAGCATAATTTGCAGGTGGTTGTACTTCGATGTAATCATAAAATTCCGCAATATTTTCTGCATCATCACTTGATTGTTGCATCATTGTCTCGAATACTTCTCCTTGATCACAAGCAGATCCAATTAAAAGTCCTTCTCGATGTTTTTCTAAAAGGGACCGTGGGATTCTAGGAACTCGATAAAAATAATGAATATGTGCATAAGAGACTAGTTTATATAAATTTTTTAGGCCGATTTCATTCTTCACTAATAAAACACAGTGATATGGGCGAGATCGTTTATAAGCATCTCCTTTTCCCATATGATCATTCAATTGATTATGATTTTGAATTTCTTTTTCTAATAATTTTTCTACCAGTTTCCAAAGTAAATAACCAGTTGCTTCCGCATCATAAATGGCTCGGTGATGTTGAGTAAGTTCAATATTAAAATGTTTACAAAGTGTATTTAGACGGTGATTTTTTAGTTCTGGAACTAAAAAACGTGCCAATTCAAGTGTGTCAATTACTGGTTCATCTACCTTGTTATAATCGATTCGTTGATAACCTTGATTCAAAAATCCAATATCAAAACTTGCATTATGTGCTACCAATACACAATCTTTTGACCAGGCATGAAAATCCTTTAACACATCTCCAATTTCCGGAGCATCCTGAACCATTTCATCTGTAATACCTGTTAAATTTGTTGTTGTTTCCGATAGTGGATGATGTGGATTTGCAAATGACTCAAAGCGATCAATAATTTCCCCTTTATGAATCTTCACACCTGCAATTTCGATTATCGTATCATAAACAGCTGAAAGCCCTGTTGTCTCCACATCGTATACAACATAGATAGCTGATTCAAGTTCTAAATCTTGTTCATTGTATGCAATAGGAACACCATCATCAACAAGATTAGCTTCGACACCATAAATCACTTTCATATCATGTTTCTTACCTGCTTGATATGCTTCTGGAAAGCCTTGGACACCTGCATGATCAGTAATGGCTATTGCAGGATGCCCCCACTTTTTAGCCTGTTTTATTAATCTACTTGGTGATACAACTGCATCTAATTGACTCATCATAGTATGTGCGTGTAGTTCTACTCTTTTTTTCTCTTCTTTTGCTGTGTCTTTTTTTTCATCCACTTTGATTTCATTGATATCATTTGCCATCATTGTTAATTGATTAGAATACATATCTGTTTGTATACTACCACGTGCCTTAACCCAAATACCCTTCTCTAATTGATCAAAGACTTCTTCATCTTCTTCCCCTCTAGAAAACTTCTTTATTGTTAAGGAATCCGTGTAATCTGTTGCCTTTATAATTAATAAACTGCGCCCAGAGCGTAATTTACGAACATCAACATCAAAAACATAGCCTTGAACAGTCATTCTTCGCTCTTCTTCTTGGATATTTTCCATTTGTACAGGATCATCATTGATTTTATAACCAACCATAAAGTCCTGGTTCTTTCCAGCATGTTTCTTCTTCTGATCACGTTCTTCCCTTTGTTGAATTGTTTTCAACATCATTTCACGATCTTCTACTGCTTGTTTTTGCTTAAATTCTTGGATATTTGTTTGTTGATCATTCACATGAACATCCAAGACAAATTTAGGTATAGCAACTTTTTGACAAAATTGTTGGAAATCATGTTCTAATTTCCTTTTAATCGTTATCGCTTCTGCTTCATTCCTTGCTTGTATGACAAGTTTATTATTTTCTACTGTTGGTACTTGATGAAGCACAACGTCTTTATATGCTGGAGAAAGTATTGTATTTTGTAAATAATACTGCCAGTAATCTGTAATTGTTTCGGTATTTATTTGCTTGTCTTTTGTGTATAGTGTACACACTACATTTGTTAATTTTTGAAATGTTTTTTGTAAAGTGATAATAAATGATTGGTAAATTTGTAGTGGTAATATGGCGTTTATCTCAATATGAAAATGCCATAATTTCTTTTGTTTAAAAACATCTAATCGTTTTAATGAAGCATTTTCAAAATACACTTGATGTTCATCCGGTAATTGTAATTGTTCTAATAAGATATTTATTTTTTCCTGGTTTGTAAGTTCCATTGTTCTTCCCCCATTAGGATCAATAAATCCAGTGTATCAAAAATCTAAAAAACAGTATTGAATAACGGAAACCCTTGCCGTAAGATGACAAGGGTACCTATTAGAGTTTTTTTAATTGGTCTGTTTCGTATAAATTCTAATGTAAATTTGTTAATTATTCTAAAATACATCTTCCACTACAAACATTTTTTAGAAACTGACTTTTATTAAAGAAAAAGTCGTTGAATATCATTCCATGTCACAACAATCATTAATAACATTAACATGGCAAAGCCAATAAAATGAACAATACCTTCTTTTTGTGGATCAATTGGCTTACCACGAACAGCCTCTAGCCCAACAAATAATAATCTACCACCGTCAAGTGCAGGTAATGGAACTAAATTAATAATTCCTAAGTTAATACTGAGCATTGCTGTCCACATAAGAAAGTTTGTAAAACCTGTTTTTACCACTTGGTCTGTTGCGTCATATATACCTACTGGTCCAGATAACATGTCAATCGAATACTGTCCGGTAATTAATTTTCCTAAATTCGTTAAAATTAAGGTAGTAATTTCATATGTTTTTGTAAAGCCATATTTCACCGTTCCGATTGCAGATTTATGAAATGCTTGATAAACACCAATTTGTCCTAATTCCACATCCAATTCTTCTATATAAACAGAATCGGGAACAACAGATAATTCAACATTTTCACCATTTCGTGAAACAGTCATATCTAATTCAGTTTTAGGATTATCTCGAACAATTGCTTGGAACTCTTCAAATGTAGAAATCGTTGTTTCATCAATTTTAATAATTTCATCACCATTTTCAAATCCAGCTTGTTCAGCAGGGCTTCCTTCCTGAATTTTATCAATTTCTGCATGATCAACAGGTACACCTTGTGAAATTCCTAAGATGAAGAAGATTACAATCGCCAATAGAAAGTTCATCATAGGTCCAGCAAATAATTGCATTGCTCGTTGTCCAATTGTTTTTGATGCGAACTGACGATTATACGGTGCAATTTGCGTTTCGTTTTCATCCATTATGAAAAATGCTTTTTCAGCAACATCAAATGAGAGTTTTTCATGTTCATCTATTTCATATCCTTCGATAATTAATTGATGGTCAAGGTCTACATGCTCCACTTCTATGATTCTTGCGTTCGGATGTTTTGCCTTATTATTAACGATGATTTTTATTACTTTGCCTTCTTCGTCAAATTCAAGGCCAATATGTTGACCGGGTTTCAGTTCAATAATTTCTGGATCTTCTCCAGCAACCCTTACATAACCACCGATAGGAAGTAGTCTAATCGTATAGACCGTCTCATTCTTTTTAAATGAAAATATCTTCGGTCCAAAACCAATAGCAAACTCACGAACAAGCATTCCAGCTCGCTTAGCAAAAATCATATGGCCAAATTCATGGATGAATACTAGTAAACCAAACATGAAAATAAAAGCCAAAATTGTTTTCAAAAAATCACCATCCTTTTACAAGGTGTATCAATCAATTCATTGGTATTTTATTCAATTTATCCAAAATCAATCGATTTATCCCTAAAAAATTATTACAATATAAGTAAAATATTTTCATTGTGTGTCTCTAAAACAAGATCATTAAAAGATGGAAAACCGGAAATACAAAAAGTAAGCTATCCATTCTATCTAATATTCCACCATGACCAGGTAATAATCTCCCAGAATCTTTTACATCATAAAAACGTTTATATGCTGAAGCAACTAGATCTCCTATTTGTCCTGATATAGATAAGATTACTGTCATAATAATGAGTTGTAATTTCGGTATTGGTAGCGGATGAAATAAATAGAAGAAATGGCCGACAACACATGCAAAAAGAATTCCACCTATCGCTCCTTCAATTGTTTTATTCGGGCTTATTTCCGGCCATAACTTGTTTTTTCCAAGTGAACGACCTACAAAATAAGCTCCTGTATCTGTTGACCATACGATAAACAAGAGATACAGCACGAATGATAACCCTTCGAAGCGCGTTTCCATAAAGAAGAAAAATCCCATTGAAATATATATAATAGTTATTAAGATAAATCCAGACTGGTCAAATGTGAATTTATTTTTAGATAATACCGTATAAAATAAAATAATAATCACAAATAGCATAACAAACTCTGTCTTTTCCATAGGTAAAGATACACTGCTTGGAATGAGTAAAATCCATAAAAAAATCAATGCAGTAATTGCCGGATAAGATTGAAATGAAATTTGGCGCATTCGTAATAATTCATATAATGCAATCGTCGCCATGGCATAAGTTAATACGACAAATGGAATATTTCCATAAACTAAAATAGGAACAAATATTAGTAGTGCTATAATCGCTGTAATAATTCGTTGTCTCATATCCAGTTCATCACCTTATTCAATTCCTCCATAACGTCTTTTCCTTTTTTGAAAATTGATCAGTGCTTCATAAAAATCATCTTCTGTAAAATCTGGCCACAATGTATCTGTAAACCAAAATTCAGAATAGGCACATTGCCACAGGAGGAAGTTACTTAAACGTTTTTCACCACTTGTACGAATTAACAAATCTGGATCAGACAATCCTTTCGTATATAAATAGTTTGAAAACACTTCCTCATCGATTTCATCCAAATTATAGTTGGATAAATTCTTATCTCGAATCATTTTTCTTACTGCTTGGATGATTTCAAATCTAGCACCATAATTAATTGCAAAATTTAATAATAGCCCATCATTATCTTTTGTTTTTTCCTTAGCATCTTCAATTGCTTCCTTTGTAAAATCAGGCAAAGCAGACAATTCTCCAATTGTCTCAACTCGAACATTTTTCTCTATTAATTCCGGTAAATAAATATGTAAGAACTCTTTTGGCAATTTCATCAAGAAATTCACTTCATAATTTGGACGTTTCCAATTCTCTGTTGAAAAGGCAAATAATGTTAATATCTTAATGTTATATTTTGTAGCAGCACGGACTGCTCTTTGTGTAGCCTCCATTCCCTCTTTATGTCCTGCAACACGTGGAAATCCTCGCTTTTTTGCCCATCTTCCATTTCCATCCATAATCACAGCAACATGTGATGGGACATTTTTAAGTTGTATATGTTGATTGCTTACGTTTTTTTCTTTTTTACTAAAAAAGGGAAATCTGATTGACATATTCTGTCCTCCGAATACTTTAAATTAAAACGGATATACATAGATGTTTGTAAAAACCATTCATTAATCAAAAAGAAAGATATATTTTTTATTATAATACATTTCGAATGAAGTTGAAAATATTAAATAAATCGTAAACCATCATATTCATCCATATCATGTATACATCCTTATTTATTGTATGCCCGCTAGCTAATAATACCACAAAAGCCCTCTTTTAAAAAGAGGGCTTCCACAATAAAAAACAAGCAGTTCTAGAGGAATTAAGCATTACACTTCCATGATATCCTCTTCTTTTACTTTTGTGAGCTCGTCAATTTTTGCTATGTACTGATCTGTTTCTTGTTGTACATCATCTTGTAAGTTACGTAATTCGTCTTCCGTTATATCTCCATTTTTCTCTAATTTTTTAAGCTCATCATTTGCTTCACGGCGGAAATTTCTCACTTGAACTTTACTTTCTTCTGCATATTTACCAACGATTTTCACAAGCTCTTTTCTTCTTTCTTCTGTTAAAGCAGGAATATTAATTCGAATAATATTCCCATCACTGGAGGGTGAAAGTCCTAAATCTGCTTTTTGAATCGCTTTTTCAATATCATTTACAACTGTTTTATCATACGGTGTGATTGCTAGAAGACGCGCTTCAGGTGTTGATATATTAGCTAATTGGTTTAGTGGTGTAGCTGCACCATAGTATTCAACAAGAACATTATCGAGAATACTAGGGTTTGCTCGACCAGTACGAACGGTAGCTAAATTTCTTGAAAATGCTTGTATTGCTTGATCCATTTTTTCTCGCATACCTTTAAATACATCCGCTTCCATTTCAATTCCCCCTTATCGTTGTTCCAATCGTTTCACCTTGAACAACCCTTTTTATATTTCCTTCTTCTGTAATTGAAAATACAATTAATGGAATATCATTATCCATACATAAAGATGAGGCAGTGGAATCCATTACGCCTAATCCTTCGTTTAACATATCTAAATAAGAAAGCTTATCATATTTTGTTGCTTCTTTATTTACTCGTGGATCATCTGAATATACTCCATCTACATTATTTTTTGCCATCAAAATTACTTCTGCTTCAATCTCTGCAGCACGTAATGCAGCAGTAGTATCTGTAGAAAAATATGGATTACCAGTACCAGCAGCAAATATGACTACACGATTTTTTTCTAGATGGCGAATCGCTTTTCTTCTTATATAAGGTTCTGCTACTTGACGCATTTCGATAGATGTTTGGACTCTTGTCGGTATACCGATCTTTTCCAGCCCATCTTGTAATGCGAGTGAATTCATTACAGTAGCAAGCATGCCCATATAATCGGCAGTGGCACGATCCATGCCCATCTCACTACCAATTTTTCCACGCCACACATTACCACCGCCAACAACTATTGCGATTTCAACACCTAAATCAGCAACTTCTTTTACTTGACTAGCGATAGATTGTATCACTTTTGGTTCAATTCCATATCCTTGTTCACCACTTAAGGCTTCTCCACTTAATTTCAATACAATTCTGCGGTAACAGGCTGTTGTCATAGTAACCTCCATAACAGTGTTTTATTTTAGGTGATATATGAATAGGGAACGTTGTTGTTCCCTATTTCATTATTTCATTATTTCTTTATTTGGTTCATAACTTCTTCTGCAAAGTTTTCTTCGCGTTTTTCCATTCCTTCTCCTACTTCATAACGAACAAACGCTTTTACTTCTCCACCGTGGCTAGCAACATGTTTTTTCACTTTAACATCTGGATCTTTAACAAATGCCTGATCTAATAGGCAAATTTCTTCGAAGAATTTACCAAGACGACCTTCTACCATTTTTTCAACGATATGTTCTGGTTTACCTTCATTTAAAGCTTGTGTTTTTAGTACTTCTCTTTCACGGTTCACTTCTTCTTCAGGAACTTCTTCGCGATTTACATAACGTGGATTTGATGCTGCGATATGCATTGCTACATCTTTAGCAACTTCTTCATCTGTAGTTCCTTCTAATAAAGTTAGAACCCCAATTCTACCACCCATATGTAGGTAGTGTCCAAATGCATCGGCATCTGTTTTTTCTATTACTTCAAAACGACGTAGAGAAATTTTCTCACCTATTGTAGCAATAGCAGATTTAATATATGTTTCAACTACTTCTCCATCACCATGGAGCTTTTGTTCCATTGCTTCTTCAACTGTTGCTGGCTTTTGGGAAACGAGATGCTTTCCTAAGTCATTAAGTAATTGTTTAAATTGATCATTTTTTGTAACGAAGTCTGTTTCACAATTTACTTCTAGAAGAGCTGCTGTATTATTATCTACAACAACATGTGTAGCACCTTCAGCCGCAATTCTATCAGCTTTTTTAGCTGCTTTAGCAATCCCTTTCTCACGTAGGAAATCAATTGCTTTTTCGATGTCACCATCTGTTTCTACGAGTGCTTTTTTACAATCCATCATACCTGCACCTGTTTTTTCACGAAGTTCTTTTACCATTTTTGCTGAAATAGCCATTTATAAATCCTCCTTAAGCTTCTGTTTTTCTATATTCTATCTAGTATGGTTCCTTTTGTGAAAAAAAGTGATAAAAGGTATTCCCCCTTATCACCTTTCTTTTTTGTAATTATTCTTGTGTTGTTTCTACTTTTTCTTCTTCTTTTACATCTTCAGCAACTGTTTCTTCTTTTGATTCTTCAGTAGCTGTTTTCTCAGTCACTTCTTCTTCCAATACTTCACCTTGTTTTACTTCAAGAATAGCATCAGCCATTTTAGATGTAAGAAGTTTAACAGCACGAATCGCATCATCGTTTGCTGGAATGACGTAGTCCACTTCATCTGGGTCACAGTTTGTATCAACAATTCCGATGATTGGAATATTTAGTTTGCGCGCTTCAGCAATTGCATTACGTTCTTTACGTGTATCAATTACGAAAATAGCATCCGGAAGTTTCTTCATATCTTTAATACCGCCTAGGAATTTCATTAGGCGTTCTTTTTCTTTTAATAAATCTACAACTTCTTTTTTCGGTAGAACTTCAAAAGTTCCATCTTCTTCCATGCGTTCAATTGATTTTAGACGGTTAATACTTTTACGGATTGTTTTAAAGTTTGTTAGTGTTCCACCTAACCAACGTTGGTTCACATAATACATACCAGAGCGTGTTGCTTCTTCAGCAACTGTTTTTTGTGCTTGTTTTTTTGTACCAACAAATAGTACGGAACCACCATTCGCTGCAACATCTTTCACAAAATTATACGCTTTTTCTACTTTTTTCACCGTTTTTTGTAAATCAATAATGTAAATACCGTTACGTTCTGTGAAAATGTATTTTTTCATTTTCGGATTCCAACGGCGTGTCTGGTGACCAAAATGTACACCAGCTTCCAATAACTGTTTCATTGAAATGATTGACATAATATTCCTCCTAATTGGTTTTACCTCCGACCACGTCATTTTTGTATACGAACCATTGTTATGCCGTCTTCCATAACAATGGCACCACGATACAAATTAGTAGTCGTGTGTGTTTTTTTATGTTTTCCTTAAAGCAACATAGTGTTTACACCAAAAAATAATATACCATAACTATCATATGCAAGCAAGTAATATCTTTATTTTTTTGCATGAAATTTAATAATCAAAGATGCTTCTGTTTTTCCACAATCTAATTTTTTGGCGATTTCATCTACTGATATACCCTGATCATGTAATTGTAATACTTTTGCATGCATGGATGTTTCCGTTTCGTCACTCACTGTAATATTTTTTATCAATGGTTTATCATTTATTGTTACGGTATCCTTAGTTATCTTGTCTTCCATTTTGTTAGATGTACTAGATCTGTTGGATTGATTAGGAGATTTTGTATTTGATAATAGAAGTTTATTTTCTTGTTTTATCTCTTCTAAATAGGTGTCAAGTAGTTGAATAACTTCTGGGTTATTCTGGTTCGTCTTTACGGTTTCTTTGTATAATTTATATAAAATATAAATTAATACGAATGTAATAATATGTATAAGAAAACTAATAGTGAACAAGAATAAAGTCATCATATCCTCCTTATTTACGTTTATCAATTACTTTTCCAAGGTATGGATGTGAAATAGGCTGCTTTCGCTCCATTCTTGTATTTTCACCTTGAATTTTTTCATCTTTCATTCCAATAATCGTGGTCACATGAACCATACCAAATATTTTAATATCTCCTTCTGCTTTCACTGTATAACCAGATGGTACATCCCCGTGGATAATAATGGATCCATTAAAAGGGTTTCACTCGTGTGCTGTTATTTTACGAAGTGTCTTATTCAGCTTAAAAATTGCCTTTTTATGAATTTGAGAAATCCTAGATGTCGTTAAGTTTAGTATTTTCCCAATTTCTGTAAATGTCAATTCTTCATGATAAAAGAGACTTATAATGATTTGCTCTTTTTCATTCAAGACTTTCAAGGCATCACCAAGCTCCTTAACCAATTCTCGTCGGATAAGTTTTTCCTCTGGCTGAACACCATTTTTGTCTGGTATAGAATAACCAATACCTTCATTTTGATCAGAATCCTGTCTTTTTCCTTTTTCATCGATTGACATTACAAAAGAAAAGAGCGTATCCTTCACAACATTTTCTACTTCACCAACTGTCATATCAACATATTTTGCAATTTCTTCAGAAGTTGGTTGTCTTTGCAATTGTTGTTCTAATTTCTGTGAGGCTTCTTCAATTTTTTTCATTTTATCCCTAATGGAGCGAGGAACCCAATCTTCTTTACGTAAGCCATCTATAATGGCCCCTCTTATACGAAATGCTGCATATGTATCAAATTTTAATCCACGGTTGATTTCAAATTTTTTCAATGCATCATATAACCCAACCATTCCAAAACTAATGAGATCGTCTTTGTTTATGTTAACTGGTAAATGTGTTGCTACTCTTTCAGTATGAAAAAATACCAAATACATATAATGCTCGATTAATTGATTGGCAGCATCGTTGTTTTTATTAGTCAGCCAATTATTCCATAGTTTTTTTTCAAGAGAAGATAATTTCGATGACACTCTACATGCTCCTCTCTATGTAAGAACTCAAATGAATGTTTCTCCCTTGTTTACTGTTCTTATTTTCAACATACTTGTCTCCGGTTCAAATTCAATTGTTCTTCCGCTATTCCCCCCAACATCAGATGAAATAATAGGGATTTTATAATAAGCTAATATTTTCTTTGTTGCATCAATATTTCTACGTCCGATTTTCATCATGTCATTTCCATTGGCAAACTGAAACATCTGTGCTCCCCCTGCTATTTTCGCTTGCAGGGCATGCATCCTAGCACCCTTATGAAGTAATTTTTCAACAAGAATGGTTATTGCTGTATCTGCATATTTATATTCATTGATTTCTTTACGACTTACTTGTTTAGAATCAGGCAGCATAATATGTGCAAGTCCAGCAATCTTTTTTGTTTTATCAAAAATAACGGCACCGACACAAGATCCTAGCCCTGATGTACGAATGGTGTTTGGCGCTTTTGCAATGTTTAAATCAGCAATTCCTACTTTAACTACCTTACCTAATTTATTCATCGTAAAATCCTAATGAATGAAAAATTTGTGCAAATGAATCAGCATCAGGAATAAAAAAGAATTGTCCATTTATGTCATTCATTAAATCACCACTATTTATTTTCGTATCGATAATAAGAGCATAATCAATTATTTTTGATAACTCTAATAGCCCGTCAACAACAATCGCACCTGCCATATCAACACTTAAGTATGGAATAGATGGACGCATATTTATTTTGGTAAAATCTGATAATGCTGACAAATAAGAACCAGTCAAAATATTACCAACTTCTTGTAATACAGAACTTGCTAGTTCATGAATTTGATTATTCTCATCAAAAAGTGCGATATTATCTTTCAGTATTTCTTGAATAAGAATTTCTGCTTCTTTTATTGACATAATAAAATAAACGGTACCCGGAGCCTTTCCTTCCACACGAAAAACAATTGCTGTAATAATGTGTTCTGGACCACCGATGACTTCAATCATTTCATTAAAGGAAACTAATCTAATGGAAGGTACCTCCATATCTATTTTTCGTTGTAACATGCTAGATAAGGCCGTTACTGCATTTCCTGCACCAATATTACCAATTTCACGGAGAACATCCTTCTGAATATCTGATAATTTATGAATATCCATTTTTTTAACCTTCCATGTTTTTTATTTGTTGAACTTCTTGAAAATCATTATTTGTTAATGTTTTTTCTAAATCTAATACAATAAGTAGGCGCTCTTTAAGATTAACTACCCCTGTAATATAGTCATGTTTGACAGAACCGATGACTTCTGGCGTCGGCTCTATCGATTGTTTTGTTATATCGATTACATCATTTGCCCCATCAACAACAAATCCAACTTCCAATTCATTAAAATGAACAATGATAATCCGGGTACTTTCATCATGTTCCTTAGGTTCCATCCCAAAGCGAATTCTCAAATCAATTATAGGTGTAACAACACCCCGTAGATTGATGACACCTTTAATATAGTTTTTTGTCTGCGGGACTCTTGTTATGGGGTGTAAGCGTTCAATGCCACCTACATGTCGTACAGGGATGACATACTCTTCATTAGCTAATTGAAACACTATGGCTTTTTCATTAACTAAATCAATACTATCCATCTGAAATCCTCCTTTATAGTTTAAATCTATTTCACAAGTGCATTTGTATCAATAATCAATGCCACTTGGCCATCACCAAGAATGGTTGCACCAGAAATTGCGAATACATCTTTTAAATATTTTCCAAGCGATTTTAATACTACTTCTTGTTGACCAATAAATGAATCAACAACAAGGGCTGCCATTTTATCGCCCTTTTTTATGATAACAATTGGAAGATATTCATCTTTTTCTACGTCAGACGTTGTTGGTATTTGGAAAATATCTTCTAGAAATATAAGTGGGACAACTTTACCGCGAAAATCAATGACTTTCTTATGATGAGCAGATAAAATTTGCTCTTTTTGAATGATCGCTGTTTCAATGATAGTTGATAATGGTATGGCATATTTTTCCTTTTCAATTTCAACTAATAATACTGAAATAATTGATAAAGTTAATGGTAATTGAATAGAAAACATAGATCCTTTATTTGGTTCCGAATCGATAGATACACGTCCACCCAACGATTCAATTTTATTACGAACAACATCAAGACCTACCCCACGACCAGATACATCAGAGATAGCTTCTGCAGTAGAGAAACCACTAGCCATAATAAGTTCATATATTTGTTGATCTGTTAATGTTTCTCGTTGATTTTCCTGAACAATACCATTTTCAATCGCTTTATGAAGAACTTTTTCCTTATTAATTCCAGCACCATCATCTATTATTTCAATAAATACATGATTTCCACTATGGAAAGCCTTTAATTGAATGGTACCTTGCTCTGGTTTTCCTTTCTTCTTTCGTTCTTCCGGTTTTTCGATGCCATGATCCACTGCATTTCGTAATAAATGAACCAACGGATCACCAATTTCATCTATTACAGTTCGGTCCAATTCGGTTTCTGCACCTATAATTTCAATAGCAATATCTTTATTCATCTCTCGACTTAATTTACGTATCATACGTGGGAATCTACTGAACACTTGTTCAACAGGTACCATACGCATGGTTAAAATAATGTTTTGCAAATCACCAGATACTCTTGACATCCGTTCTACTGTTTCCTGTAGCTCCTGATGATTCAACTCAATGGATATTTGCTCTAAGCGACCACGATCAATTACCAATTCCTCAAATAGGTTCATTAATATATCTAATCTATCAATATTGACACGAATTGTTTTTGTAGTAGCCTTTCCAGATGATTTATTAGCTGGTTGTTTCGTTTTATTTGTTTTTGTAGATTTATCCGTTTTTTCTTTTTTTTCTACTTGTCTTTCTTTTTTGTATATTGATACAGAGAATGATTGTGTTGTAACTTTTTTAACTTCCGAAATTTTCATTAGTTTCTTTTTAATTTCTTCTTGTGGACTTTTGGTAACTAGGAGAACCGAAAAAGTATTATCAAAGTCTTCCTCTTCCAGCTCATTTACAGATGGAACAGACTTTATAACTTCACCATGCTGTTCTAGTACTTCGAATACCATAAATGTCCGTGCGGCTTTAAGTAGACAGTCTTCGCTTAATTCAACGGTAATCTCTATGTTTGAAAAACCACGTTCTTTTGATTCATTTAAAATGGATAATTCAAATTCATCTAGTTCAGATTCTGCTAATAATTTGTTCCCATCTGGTGTCTGTTTTGCACTTTCATCTGTCGTTGTAATTTTTTCTCCATTTTCTAGTTGCTTTAGTTGTGATACCAATCGTGTAATATCACATTCACCTGTTCCACCATTTGTAATATCATCCACCATAGCAAGTAACTGTTCATGTACTTCGAATAAAACGTCCATCATTTCTGCTTGCACCATTATTTTGTCATAGCGAATCGCATCAAAAATATTTTCCAGCTTATGTGTTAAATCAGCCATATCATGATAGCCCATTGTAGCTGACATCCCTTTTAACGTATGTGCCGCTCGGAAAATTTCCTCAATTATACTTTTTTCTGATGGATTTTTTTCAAGTTCTAACATATAGTCTGACATGGTGTTTAAATGTTCTGTACTTTCATCAATAAATATCGTTAAATATTGACTAGTATCCATTTTTATCTCCTCCAAGCATTTCAATTACATAAACAAGTTTGTCGCTGACCTGTGTAAGTGGTACGGTATAATCTACTAAGTTTGTATCTTCAACCGCCTTTGGCATTCCATATACAATAGATGTTTCTTTAGACTGATTAATAATAATTGTTTCTTTATCTTGCTTTTTTAGTAGTTTCACGCCTTCTGCACCATCTTTACCCATCCCCGTAAGGATGACTGCTATTTTATTTACATTTTTCATTTTAGCCAGGGAACGAAATAACACATCTACTGATGGACGGTGACCGTTTACAGGGGATAATTCTGTCAACTGGATGTGAAATGATGAATCTAATTTTTGTATTTCCATATGCTTTCCCCCAGGTGCAATATATACAGTCCCATTAACAATTACTTCCTTATCTACTGCTTCCTTTACTTGCAATGATGTTAAAAAGTTTAATCGTTTAGCAAGAGATTTGGTGAAACCACTAGGCATATGTTGCACAATTAAAATCGGTGTCTGAAAATCATCGGGTAGATTGGTGAGAACCGTTTGTAATGCTCGTGGTCCTCCTGTTGATGTACCAATCACAATGAAAGAATCTCTTTTATTTGATTGGATTGGATTAGTCGATTCTAAAACTTTTGATTCTTCCACAGGCTTTTCTATTAATCTTTCTATTTTTTGAACAAAATGGAATGAAAACGATGGTTGATAAGAATCCATTTTACCTTGTGGCTTTTCTATAATCGTAACGCAGTCCTTATTTAGGGCTTGATTCATTACTTGTTTTCCTTGTTGAATCCCCCTTGTCAAGACTAATATTGGTATACTTTGATAATCTAAGATGTTATTCAACACTTTTGTTCCATTCATTGCAGGAATATCTATATCGAGAATAATTATATCTGGCGAATATTTGATAACTTTATAGAATCCTTCTACACCATTTGTTGCTGTTGCAATGATTTGATATTGCTTATTATCTTCAATGGCTTTTGTTACTAGTTGTAACGTTTTTCTGGAATGGATTATCAATAAAATCTTTATGATATTCAATACGTTTACCTCTTTCTAATAAACGTTTTTAATTTGTCAATAAAAGATAGGGAGACTATCTGTTTCTCAACCTTTTCATTTAAGTAATTGCCAACTAGTCTCTTTACCGCCTTTGAAATTGGCGCATTTTCATTTAATAAAAGATATGGTTTTTGTTTTACAACTGCTTTAGAAACAAGTGAATCATTTGGAAGAATACCAATAATATCTACTTCTCTATGTAAAAAATTAAAAATTATTTGTTTGAATTGATTCGCAACTTCTTTCCCCTTTTTCAAATGAGATACACGATTCATAACGATATATAGAGAAAAACTTCTATCATGGTGTAGAATATGTTTAATCATACTGTACGCATCTGTTATTGCCGTTGGTTCTGGGGTTGTAATTACAATACATTCATCAGAGGCTAGGATGAAAGAAAGACTTTTTTCATCTATCCCTGCTCCCATGTCAAATAAAATAAAATCAAAATGTTGTAATGCTTTCTCATATTCTTCAAAGAAATAATTCATATCCTCTTGTGCTACAGTAAAAAGATTTGTTAATCCAGATCCACCAGCAATAAAACTAAGATTTTTTGGCCCTTGTTGAATAATGTCATGAAGTTTGAAGCGCGATACAAATAAATCAACAATGGAGTGTTTTGCCTGTAATCCAAGCAAAACCTCCATATTTCCCATTCCGATATCCATGTCAATGATTAAAACTTTTTTACCTCTTTGTTGCATTTCAATTGCAAAATTTAAGGAAATATTTGATTTTCCTACTCCACCTTTGCCACTTACAAATGAAATTGTTTTAGCATGATTTCTTTTATTACTAGAACGGTAAATTTGTTGACGTAAGTTCTCTGCTTGATCACCCATTCATATAGTCCTGCATAATCAGCTCACTAATATAACGTGCTGATGGTTTGATCATATCGTTTGGAACATCTTGTCCATTGGTCAAATAAGCAATTCCTGTTTTACTGTTCAACATAAGAGATATCATGCTCCCGTATTGCCGTGTTTCATCTAATTTCGTAAAAATATATTCCTTAATAGGGATATTTCTAAATTGTTCTTGGAGTTCCAGTAGATCATCTGGTTTAGCAGTTAGAGACAGAACGAGATATATTTCAATATCTTTTTTTAAATCAATTCGACTCTTTAATTCATTTATATATTTGCTTTCACGGAAATTTCTTCCAGCTGTATCTACTAGAATTAAATCAAAAGTACTAAATTTATCAATCGCAAAACGATAATCTTCTGCTGTATAAGCAACTTCAATAGGAATATCTAAAATTTCGGCATATGTTTTTAATTGTTCAATTGCAGCAATTCGGTAGGTATCTGTTGTTATAAATGCTACTTTTTTCTTATGTTTTACTACACTGTCTGCAGCTACTTTAGCAATTGTTGTTGTTTTCCCAACTCCTGTTGGTCCTACAAAATGAACAATTTTTTTATTAAAACGAATTCCTTCGAAAGTCATATCTTTTATTCGCTTTTCAAGCTCATATTGTGTATCGCCGCCAATATTTTCCGAGGAATAAGATGCACCATGATGCATCATAACTGAATTCACTATTTCACGAGCATACTTATCTTTTAACTCTTGACTCCTTAAATATTCATACACAACTTGATATTCTTTAGGGAACACAACTTTTTGTTGGGATGAATTCGCCCGAACTATCTGTTTAAGCTGTTTTAATTCATACAATACATCTTCATTCATTTTTTCCTCACGTGGCATCGGAATTTTTCTACGTATTCTGCTTTCATTCACATCTTGTTGTAATGGTTTTGGATCCAATGCAGCAATTACTTCCAACTTTCTTTTTTTAAAGAGACCAAGAAACCCACCTTCCTTAATCTCTTTCGATTTCAAAATAATGGCATCTGACCCAAGTTCTTTACGAATTTTTTGCATGGCTTCTGGCATTGTTGGTGCTACAAATTTTTTTATTTTCATGGAACATCTACCACCCCTACACTTTGAACTTGAACATTTGCTTCTAATTCATTGTAAGATAAGACAACGACATGTGGCATATATCTTTCTAATAATTGCTTTACATACATACGAATAGGTGGAGAACAAAGAATAATTGGCGTTTCCCCTTGTATAGCAAGTTTTTCTACATGTTCACTTGCAGACTTAAAAATATTTTGCTGTGCCTCTGGATCTATTGCAAGATAATTACCATGTTCTGTCTGCTGTATGCTTTCTGCAATCATCTTTTCTACGTTCCCGGAAATTGTAAGAACACGAACAGACGAATCATCTTTTGCATACTGCTTTGTAATTTGAGGTGCAAGAGCTTGTCGTACATACTCTGCCAACAAGTCGGGATCTGTTGTCATGTTTCCGTAATCAGCAAGTGTTTCAAAAATAATTGGAAGATTGCGGATTGAAACGTTCTCCCACAATAACTTACTTAAAACTTTTTGGATACCACCAATTCGAAGTGGCTCTGGAGTGACTTCTTCCAGTAATATTGGATAACTTTCTTTTAAGTGATCGAGTAATTGTTTTGTTTCTTCCCGACCTAATAATTGATAAGCATGTTTTTTGATAATTTCTGTAATATGTGTAGAAACAACGGATGGTGGGTCAACTACTGTATATCCCATCATCTCTGCTTCGTCTTTTGTGTCCTCATTTATCCATTTAGCTGGTAATCCAAATGCAGGCTCTTTTGTTTCAACCCCTTCAATACTTTCATCCTCTAAATCAGGTGTCATTGCTAAATAATGATCAAGCAAAAGTTCCCCTTTATCCACTTCATTACCTTTTATTTTAATTCGATATTCATTAGGATTTAATTGAATATTATCCCGTATTCGAACAACTGGAATAACAAGTCCTAATTCAATCGCAAGCTGTCTTCTAATCATTACAATTCGATCAAGTAAATCTCCACCTTGATTTGTATCAACTAATGGGATCAATGCATAACCAAATTCAAATTCAATAGGATCCATGCTAATTAGTTCTATCACATTTTCCTCTGATTTCATTGCCTCTGATTCTGTTTGGTCTTCTTCTACTGTAGAAACCATTTCCTCTTGTGGTTTTTTCAATAATAAATAACCTGCTATCGCTAAAATAGTTGCAATACTTGTCGTTAATAGAAAGTTGATTGGAGTAAATCCTAATAGAAAGATTGTCCCAGCAGCTATAAATAATAATTTTGGATATTGTAATAATTGATCCGATACATCGCTACCGAGATTCCCTTCCGTAGAAATTCTAGTTACAACAATACCTGTTGCTGTTGAAATTAATAATGCTGGAATTTGACTGACTAGTCCATCACCAACTGTTAAGCGCATAAATGTATGTATTGCTTCTTGAAAAGTTAAATCCATTTGAGCCATTCCAATGATTAATCCAAAAATAATATTAATCAGTACAATAATAATCCCGGCAATTGCGTCTCCTTTAACAAACTTACTTGCCCCGTCCATCGAACCATGGAAATCGGCTTCCTTTTCTACCTTTTCTCTTCTTTCTTTTGCTTCATGTTCTGAAATAAGACCAGCATTTAAATCTGCATCAATGCTCATTTGTTTTCCTGGCATAGCGTCTAGTGTAAATCTAGCAGAAACTTCAGATACTCGTTCTGCCCCTTTCGTAATAACTAAAAACTGTATGATAACTAAAATGACAAACACAACAAATCCAACCAGTGGATTATCTCCTATTACGAAGCTTCCAAAAGTATCTACAACTCCACCTGCATCTGCTTTTGATAAAATGGATCTTGTTGTTGAAACGTTTAACCCTAAACGAAATAATGTTAAAAGTAACAAAAGCGAAGGAAAGATGGAAAATTGAAGAGGTTCTTGTGTATTCATAGAAACAAGTATAACAACGAGAGCCAAAGAAATATTGCATAGTATTAATATACTTAATAGCCAACCTGGTAATGGAATAACAAGCATGATAATAATTAAAATAACACCTAAAAGTACGGATAAATCCTTGGCCTTCATGTATTTCTCTCCTTACTCTCCAAACTTTTTTCTACTCTATAAACATATGCTAATATTTCTGCTACTGCCTGAAAGAACTTTTCCGGTATTACCTCGCCGATTTCTGCCTGATCATATAAAGAACGAGCAAGTGGGCGATTTTCTACCGTAATGACATGATTTGCTTTTGCCACTTCTTTAATTTTTAATGCGATGTGATCTGTCCCCTTTGCTACAATATATGGCGCGGATGCTCTTTTTTCATCGTATTTTAATGCAATTGCATAGTGAGTTGGGTTGGTAATAACGACATCTGCATCAGGTACTTCACTCATCATACGTTGTGTTGCCATTTGTCGTTGTCTTTCTTTTATTTTCGATTGGATAAGTGGGTCACCTTCGATATTTTTATATTCGTCTTTTATATCTTGTTTTGACATACGCATATTTTTCTCATAATCATAACGCTGATAAGCATAATCAAAAACAGACAAAAATAGGAGAGCAATAGATGCAGCAATTCCCATAGTTATTGTTGTATTACCGAAAAAAGCTGTTGCACTGTGGATATCCTTAAAAGCTAACATCATCATGTCATCTTTGTAAAACCAAATAACCATAAATGTAATAACAGAAATAACGACTATTTTCAATAGTGATTTTAATAGTTCCACAAGTGCACGAATCGAAAATATTCGTTTTGCACCTTGAATTGGATCAATTTTTTTTAAGTCAAATTTTAATGGTTCTGTTGTAAATAAAAAGCCAATCTGTATTAAATTAGAGGCAATTCCAGCAATAATTGCAATAAGCATAACTGGTGCCAACCATTTGGCAACTTCAAAAGTAGCATTTTTAAAGATTTCATGGACAGATTGTTCTGTTACATCCCAATGAATAAATTCTGTAAAGGTTTGTGTATAAAGCGATGTCATTCCGTCTTTGATGGAGCCACCAAAAACGATTAAGACGATAAAAGAAAATAAAAGTAAAATACTTGTATTAATATCTTGGCTTTTTGCAACTTTTCCTTTTCGTCTCTCATCTTGTCTTTTCTTCGGAGTTGCTTTTTCAGTTTTTTCACCTGCAAAAAACTGTAAATCAAGTCTTAACACATTAAGCACCTCCGAGTATTCGCATCAACCCATGCATCGTTTCAAACATCGTTTCGAATAAAATTTTCGAAAGTCCAATAAAAAGGCTCATAAATAAAAATAAAACAACAAAACTTACTAAAATTTTTAGTGGTAAACCGACAACAAAAACATTTAGTTGGGGTACTGTCCTCGCGATAATCCCAAGCGCAACATCAACCAGAAACAAGCATCCGACAATTGGAATTGAAATTTGAAAAGCAATTAAAAACATCGTACTAAACATCTTCAGAACATATATGGGAATCGTCTCGTTTTGAATTGGAACCAATGTATCAAGTGGAATAATTTGAAAACTAGAATAAATACCATCTATTAATAAATGATGTCCATTTACCGATAATAAAAATAATAGAACAATAATATAGAAATACTGTCCAATAATTGGGCTTTGTGCACCAGTTTGTGGGTCAACAACATTGGCAATAGCAAATCCCATTTGAAAATCAATGAAACCACCAGCAATTTGCACAGCAGAAACAATCATGTAAGCAATCCATCCAATAAATAAACCGACAAAAATTTCCTTTAGTAACAAAATAATGTATGGCTCTTGAAACACAATCGTTGTTGTATCAACGTTTGTGACCATGATTAATGCTAAAAAAAAGCTTAGACCAATTTTAAAAACAGTTGGTATGGTACGGTATGAAAACAATGGGACTACAACGAAAAATGCTAATAAACGAACTAAAATAAGTAAAAATATAGGTAAACGTGTAATTTCCATAAAATCCAGCATAGGCCTACCCTACAAATAAATTTAAATTTTGATATAGATCAACCGTAAATTCAACCATTCTCTTTAACATCCATGGACCAAAAAATACCATCCCAATTAATACAGCGACAATTTTAGGAATAAATGCCAAAGTTTGTTCTTGTATTTGAGTTGTTGCTTGTAAAATACTAACTAACAAACCAACTACCAAAGCTAAAATAAGCAATGGTCCAGAAACAAGAATAATCGTCCAAATTGCTCTTTCTGCTAGACTTAAAACAAATTCTGTGCTCAACAGAAACACCTTCTTTAAATGTTTATTGCTAAAACCCTTCTAAGATGGAATGGGTGATTAGATACCAACCATCTACAAGTACAAATAATAATATCTTAAATGGTAATGAAATCATGACAGGAGGTAGCATCATCATTCCCATAGACATCAATACACTTGCCACAGCCATATCAATGATTAAAAAAGGAATAAAAATCATAAAACCCATTTGAAACGCTGTCTTTAATTCACTGATAGCAAAGGCAGGTACTAAAGTTGTTAAAGGTATATCCTGGACAGACTCTGGTTTTTCCATCTCGCGATAATTCATAAATAGGGCTAGATCCTTTTGACGTGTATGTTTAGCCATAAAGTCTTTCATTGGAAGGCTTGCTTTTTCATATGCTTCATCAAGTGTGATATCCTCATCAAATAATGGTTGAAGTGCGTCTTTGTAAACATCGGAAAAAGTTGGCCCCATTATAAAAAAGGTTATAAATAGGGCTAGACCAATCAATACCTGATTTGGTGGCATTTGTTGTGTTGCCAAAGAAGTCCTAACAAACGATAACACAATAATAATTCTTGTAAAACTAGTCATGAGAATTAAAATTGCTGGTGATAAGGACAGTACTGTCAATAATAATAATAGTTTAATAGATGTTGCTATCGCCTCAGGGTCCGAACTAGAAAAGATATCCACTAAATCATTCATTGATATCTTTCCTTCGCTCATATTGATTTCTAATCGTTTTTCGATTTTCTTTCATTTGATTCAACTCTTTCTGAAACAAGCGTGAAAAATCACCTTTATCCTGATCCTTCGTGTGGGCTCTTTTATTCCGTTTCATCATGAATAGGGAAAATAAATTGGTCTGAGATATTTTTTGTTGTTGATTATCATTATCTAATAGTGCTTTTTTTGTCACTTCATCTGATACTTCCTGAAGCAATTCCACATTATCACCAACACCGATTAAATACATTTTTTCACCTACACGAATAACTTGAATAGATTTATTTTGTCCTAATGAAATGCCACCTAAGTTCTCTAATGTTTTTGATTGTTGAAATAAACGGTTTTTCTTATTCAATAATTTTAATAAGAAGTAAATGAGAAACAGGATGAGACCAAGTAAAACAATTGTCTTCACAATACTAATTGCTAAAGAATCTTTTTCCATTTCTGTTGTTATCGTATCTGACGAATCTTTTTTCTTAGATGGTTTAGAATCGTTGACTTCTTTTTCTTCCAACCAATCTTTAACACTGGAATCAGCTGCATAGCCTTTGGGAATGTCTATGGTCATTGAAAGAATCAGTATAATGATAACGACAAATACTTTCTTTTTAGTCACGATGCTCACTCGTTTCTAGTCTAAAACTTTTTGGATAGCTTCAATTACACGGTCAGCCTGGAACGGTTTTACAATAAAATCCTTTGCACCCGCTTGAATCGCATCAATTACCATCGCTTGTTGTCCCATGGCAGAACACATAACAACTTTTGCTGTCGAATCAATTTCCTTTATCTTCTTTAAAGCCGTGATTCCATCCATTTCAGGCATAGTAATATCCATTGTCACTAAATCAGGAGTTAATTCTTTAAATTTTTCAACGGCTTGTACTCCATCTTGCGCTTCACCAACAACCTGAAACCCATTTTTTGTTAATATATCTTTAATCATCATTCTCATAAATGCTGCATCATCTACAACTAATATTCTTTTCCCCACAGTAAACACTCCTTATATCTAAATTTAATAGTCTATTTTAAATTCATTAAACGATCGGTTTGATTTAATATATCAGTTATTCGAACTCCAAAATTCTCATCAATAACAACGACTTCCCCTTTAGCAATTAATTTTTCATTTACTAAAACATCAACCGGTTCTCCTGCGAGTTTATCTAATTCAACGATAGATCCAGTCGTTAAATTTAAAATATCTTTTACTGTTCGTCTTGTACGACCTAATTCTACAGTCACTTTTAAAGGAATATCCAAAAGCATGTCTAAATTCCTTTGTGTTTGTTGATTTATCTCTACTCTGGGGAATTCTGAAAGAACAGCCTTCTGAACGGGTGCTTCCTTATCAATAGATTTACCAATAAATTGCCCTGGTTCTTCTTCATCTGAATTCGAAAAAATATGCATTTCCTTTTCTACTGGTGTTTCTAGAACATCAGGTTTTTTCTTGGATTGTTCTATTGTATCCACTTCTTCCCCATTATCAGGTTCCGAGAGTTGTAGTAATTCATTCGCCATATCTTTAGCAAAAGGGACTGGCATTACTTGCATAATATTTGAGTCTATTAATTCACCAACCTTTAATTGGAAAGACACTTTTACAAATGTCTCTGTATTTCCTAAGGAGTGGGACTCTTGAAGTTCTTCCATTGTCTTTGTTGCAATATTGGGTGGTGATATATCTATTTTTTTATTAAATACAGTTGACATACTTGTCGCAGCTGTGCCCATCATTTGATTCATTGCTTCTTGTATGGCACTTAAATGGATTTCATTTAATTCAGTGCTTACGTGGGTTCCATCGCCACCTAACATAATATCTGAGATTATTGCTGCATCTTCTGTTTTAATAATAAATATATTTTCACCTGAAAAACCCTCAACATAATGTACCTTGACACAAACGTGTTCGAAATCAAATTCTGCGTCAATTTCAGATTGATTCATAATTAAAATTTCTGGTGTTGTAATTTCCACTTTTTGATTTAACAATGTGGAAAGCGTTGTTGCAGAACTACCAAAAGAAATATTCCCAATCTCTCCTATGGTATCTTTTTCAATACTTGTCAAGTCAACTTCTGGTTTAGCCATTATATCTGTGTCTTCCAATCCTATGTTTAGAAGTGCATCAATCTCATCTTGAGAAAGCATTCCATCATTCATCGTGCACTACTCCCCCTTTAATTTCTTCCAATACCTGGACAGATACATGATTGCCCACTTTACCTAATTGGACATTGAATTTCGGTACATCATTTAACAGTAATAAAAGTGGATCATTAACAGTTTTATCGAGTGTAATAAAATCATCTTTCATTAAATGAAGAAATTGATTAATATTGATTCTTGTTTCACCTAAGATAGCCTTCATTTCAATAGATGACTGTTGTAAGTTTTTAGATATTTTTTTGACTGCTTCTAAATCCCCTTTTATTGTTGATGTTTGCATCTGATAATGCACGGAAAGCTTTGGTATAATAGGTTCTAAAACCATATGTGGGATACAAATATTAATCATTCCACTAACATCACCAATTGTTGTATTAAATGAAACGACAATCACTGTTTCGTTAGGTGACACCATTTGTAAAAATTGAGGATTATTTTCAAAGTCATCTAAAATAGGATCAACATCAATTAGTGAAGCCCATGCTTCTTTTAAAATTGGGCTTGTTTTTTCAAATAATTGTGTCATGATCACTGTTTCAATTTCTGTTAGTTCATTCATTATTGATTCCGTATTTCCCTGTCCACCTAATAGTCGATCAAGCATGGTATATGCAATATTTGGATTGATTTCCATTATTAATGTTCCGTCAAGCGGATCCATTCTAAATACATTTAAAATGGTTGTTCTAGGTACTGAGCGAATGAATTCCTCATATGGTATCTGGTCAACAGATGCAACAGATATATTGACGTATGTTCGTAATTGGCCAGAAAAAAATGTTGTCAGTAAACGCGCATAATTTTCATGAATTCTCCCAATACTACGGACTTGATCCTTTGAAAACCGTAATGCTCGTTTAAAATCATAGACACGTATCTTTTTATCTTCTTCTTCCTGCTTCAATTCCTCTGCATCCATTTCACCTGTAGATAAAGCAGATAACAATGCATCAATTTCACTTTGTGATAATACTTCATCAACCAAAAAATCACCTCCAAAATGAAGTGTTCTTACATATTTTCCCTATGTATTACTGTGTGATTTTATTAATCGTATAAACGTCTGTCACTTTACCTTCTTCCATCACTTCATCTAGTTTGTCTTTAAGCGATTTTTCTAGATCACCTAGATTTTTTTTTAAACTATCTTCTTTCATCATCGATAATTCTTTTAATAAAATATTTTTGATTTGAAATTCACGTTGTTTTAATTCTTCTTTTGCCTTTTTTCCATCTGTTAGAATTTGAAATTGAATTCTTACAAACGTATCGTCTGCTAAGTCAGTAGTAATTTCAGGAGTTTCATAGGAATACTCTACAACTTCCTCTATAGTCAATGCTTCATTTTCATTTTGTTTTTTATCCATGATATACAATAATATAATGGCAGTTACTGCGATAATAAATACAAAACTAACAAAAGAAGTGAGTATGATTTTTACCGTTTTATTCAATAGATTTACCTTCTTTCTGCTCAACAAACGGAAATAAGCCAATCTGTTTATAAAAATCTGTTATAAATTGAGTAACTTGTTGTTCAGATTCTTTCACCACAATCTTTTTCCCATTTATCAATGTAATTGTGGTATCTGGAAATGATTGAATTTGTTCCACGATCAATGCATTCAATGTAAACCGCTCATTATTTAAACGAGTTAATATAATCATAGTTACGTTGGGAGTGCATCAGAATGCACTCCCAACCTCCTTCTCATTCTTATCGTTTTAAATTCACAAGTTCCTGCAGAATTTCATCTGATGTTGTAATAATTCTTGTATTTGCTTGAAAACCACGTTGAGCTGTAATCATTTCGGTGAATTCTTCTGCTAGGTCTACGTTGGACATTTCAAGCGAATTACTGACGATTGCTCCTGCCCCATTTACTTGCGGCATTTCAAGTTCATTAATGAGGCCAGCATTATTACTATCTAAATATAAATTACTTCCAGCCTTTTCTAAACCAGATGCATTTGAAAACATAGCAAGTGCTATTTGGCCTACATCTTCGGGATTTCCTTCCTTATTAACAATAGACACAGTCCCATTGGATTGAATACTAAAGCTTTTGTAACCTTCAGGAAGTGTTATTTCCCCACCATCAACTCCAATTAAATAGTGTCCTTCTGGGTTTACAATATTTCTGTCTTCATCAAGGTAAAAATTCCCTGCCCTAGTGTAATAGCTAGAACCATCACTTTTTAAAACAAACATTCCATCTCCTTCGATTGCAAAGTCTAGTGGACGGTTTGTCGTTTGACGAAATCCTTGAGTATGAACATTATCAATTGATCCCAATTGAGATCCAAGACCAACTTGAGATGGATTCACCCCACCACGATTTTCAGTAGGCCCTTGGGCACCTGATACCGTCTGACTCATCATATCTTGAAAAGTAATACGACCCTTTTTAAAACCGCTCGTATTTACATTGGCTATATTATTTCCGATTACATCTAGTTTTGTTTGAAAATTTTTCATTCCTGAAATTCCAGCATACATTGAACGTAACATATTCCATTCTCCTTTAAATTTGTTTTAAACTGTTTCCATCATTTCACAGTTTTTAGCTTCCCATCTGGGTCCAGCTATATTATTCATTAATTAAAATGGTTCCATTAATATTAGAAAAGATTCTTTCTGATACTTCTTCACGTTGTAGTGCTGTAACAATGGTGTTATTTTTAGTATTAACTAATAATGCTGCACGATTTAACACGACTAATGAATCCGTAATTCCCTTTTGTTTTGCCTTATCGATTTGCTCAGCAATTTTTTGCCATTGAGACTTATTAATAGAAATATTTCTTTCTCTTAATCTTTGTTCTGCATGTTTACTCATCTTTAATTGCTCTGTTTGTAAAAGTTTGTGAAAATCCTGCTTTGTATTCCTTTTTTCCTTTATAGAAGAGGATGGCATTTGTAAAAATTGATGTTGTTGCATAGAATTTATTTTAGGCTTCATCTTGCTTCATATCCTTTTTATCTTCCACATTATTACGCACTTCTATAATTGCATCAGCATATACTTTTTCACCATTTGCCAATTCTAAAATTGCCCAACCATCTTGTTGACTGACAGCTGTCACCTTACTAGATTTTTGTTCAGTGACATTTCCAGTTTGTTCATCTATTTCTTGATAAGTTACTACCTTATTAATCATATGGCTATATTGAATCACAGGAGAAATTAATTGACTTTGAACAAGTGTGTCAATTGATTTTGCCATATTCATCGTTTGCTCTAATGAAGAAAAAGTAGCCATCTGCGAAATAAATTGTTTATCATCCATTGGATTTAACGGGTCTTGGTTTTGTAATTGTGTCATTAATATTTTCAAAAATTCATCTTTTCCCAATTCAGGACTTGGTGTTCGCTCTTTTGGTTGATTATGTAGATAAAGTGATGGATCGATTGTATTCATTTATTACACCTACACTTTCTCATTTAAAAGAAATTGTTCTAGTTGTTTTTCAAACTCATCTCTATGATGTGCTTGTTCATTCGAATCTTGTTCTTGTTGTTTTTCTTGTTGTGAGTGTTCATGGCCATCTTGTTCTTTATGTGGTAAATCTTGTGTGGAAGATAAACCGAAATCTTGTCTTTCAATCACAACTTGATGAGGTGAAAACATATGTTTTAATTGATGAATATTAGACTCTAATGCTTGTTGTGCAGTTTGTGTAGAAACAATTATTTTTACCGCAGTCTCTCCGTTAATTTGTGTAAAACGGAGGAACATTTCCCCTAAATGTTCCGGGCGAAATGAAAAGGATAATTGGCCTCTTCCAGTAGGTTGCATTATAAATGGATGATTTTTTACGAGTTGAATCTTGTCAGCCATCTGCTTTCCTATGTCAACAGATTGCCATCCTTGGTTCTTATCTATATGAATAACAAATTGTTCCACTTTTGACATTGGTAATGATACTGATGAATTTATTGTCTGATAAATTCGGTTAGGGCTATTTCCTACTTGTCTATGCTCCGTCATTACATCAGTCATTTTTTTATAAGAATCCGTTTGTTTTACCGGCCATTGTTCCCCTATTATCTTGCGAATCCATTTGTCTATTTCTTTTGCTGTAACTTTCGATTCTAAAGGATATGTATTTTTCACATTTGATTCTGATCGTTGTTCATATCGCTTTACAAGCTCAAGCCACAATTTCATTTGCTTTGACTGTTCAGGTGTTAGTGCAATTGAACTTGTTTGATAAGGAATGTCAAATCTTTTAAAACTTGACCATTCTTGTAATACGTGTAATAATTCTGGTCCATGCCTTTCCAGATTTTGGTTTGTCATTATTATTGCCATCTTGTCCAAAACCTTCTCTACCATTCTCCCCATTTTCATCTCAATCTCTGAATTAAAATCAATCGTTCTATTATTCAAAGAGGTTCTTAATATGCTTGTTTGTTTTGACAGTTGTTTTGAAACCATTTGTTCTGTGGTATTGTTATTAATGTTAGTATCAGCTAGAAGAAATTCTGGTATCATTTGTGAAACATTAATCATATTTGTCATTGATGTCTCATTTTTAACTTCTTCATCAATCATTTCTAATGGATGCTGTTCTGTTCCTACTAACTCCTCATTTTCGTGTTGGTATCTTTTCTCTTGTTCTTCACGATTGGCAAAGGCTTGTTGAATTTGTGACAGAGTATCCATGAATTCCTTGTTTCCACCAGAAGAAAATGAAGGATTTTTTTCTAATTCTTGATGACTTTTTGTAAACTGATATGAAACGGCTATCGGGATTTCTTGCATATTTGTTTCCCCCCTTCTTATAGGATTTTTTAAATTCTATTTTAATTTTCGTGAAGTAATTTTTGTGTCAATGATGCAGCAGTTTTTGCATCCATTGCTTCTAAAATTCCACCACGCACTTTATTGGGCATTTCTTTTAAAATAGAAATAGCTGTGTTTTCATTCATATTTTTAATAATTTGTGCAGCTTGATTAGGTTCCATATCCTTAAAGGAACCAACAAATTGTTGTACCTCTGTATTTTCCGGTTCTTTTTTATCCTCTTTATTTTCTAGTGATTCTTGTGTTTTTTCTATTTTCAAGTTTTCCTTTTCCAGTTCTTTAACCCGGGCTTGTAGTTTCTCGTTTTCTTCTTGTAACTGTTGAATCATTTCATTTTCATTTTCTTTATCGATTATTCCCTCCGTGTTTAATTCTTCTTTTTTATTCGTTTTATCTTCATCAGATGAAATGATTGATGATATAACTGGTGTCTTATTTCCAATCGACTTCATAAAGCCAAGCGTATCAAACCCAGCTATAGAAAAAATAATAATTGCTAACGTCCCTGCAACAATAATTGGAATGATAATAGCGAATATGAACCAAATTAATGGATTTGTCTTTTCTGTTTTATTTTTCATTTGATTACGCATATTTGTCACCTAGTACTTATGTATTGGCGCATGGAAATTTCATCCATAGCCATATTTTCATTATGCTTGATTTTTTTCTTTTCTTCTTCTTCTTGAAGCTCAATGATCTTTTCATATTTTTTCATTTCGATATAAGCATCTGTCAACTGGGACTGTTTTAATTCCATATCATTCCTAGCAATTTGTACCTCGTTCTGGATTTTCGCAATTTGCTTCGTTAGTTTTTCAATGTAAGCATTCTGTATACGTAGTTGTTCAATTGTTATTTTTGTTTGTAATATGGTATCCTGTTCTTCTTCTACATTTTCTTTTCTCTTTAAAAGCTTATAGAGCTTACTTGCGACATCTTCAAATGTCTCCATAGAAAGATGATATGCCTTCTGAGCATCATCTTTCTCTCTTTCCCTTAAAATCAATAGTTTTGATAATGAGGTTTGTTGTGGCATCAATTATTCCTCCCATTTAAAAGCTCTTTCATCATTTGTAATGAATCATTAAAATTATGATGTTCATGGGTGTTTTGTGTTAAAAATGCCTCTATTTTCGGCTGATATGCAATTGCTTGGTCAATCTTATGATTTGTTCCTCTTTTATAGGCTCCTATTTGTATTAATTCTCGGTTTTCTTCATAAATAGCCATCAGTTCCCTTAACTGTAACGCTAGCTTTTGATGATTTTCGTCTACAATATGATTCATTACACGACTAATTGATTTTAAAATATTAATTGCTGGATAATGGCCTCGTTCTGCTAATTGACGATCCATAATGAAATGTCCATCCAAAATGCCTCGAACAGCATCTGCAATGGGGTCATTCATGTCATCCCCATCAACTAATACAGTATAAAATGCTGTAATAGTTCCACGTTCACTCGCTCCCGTTCGTTCAAGAAGTTTCGGTAAACTAGCAAAAACGGATGGTGTATATCCTTTTGTCGTGGGGGGTTCTCCTGCTGCAAGACCAATTTCTCGTTGCCCCATTGCAACCCTTGTAATGGAATCCATCAATAAGTTAACGTGATACCCACGATCACGAAAATATTCGCTAATTGCTGTAGCTGTATATGCTCCTTTTATGCGCATCAATGCTGGTTGATCAGAAGTAGCAACAACAACAATTGATTTCTTAAGCCCTTGTTTTCCTAAATCTTTTTCAATAAACTCCCGCACTTCTCTTCCACGTTCTCCAATCAATGCAATAACATTAATATCCGCATTACTATTCCTAGCTATCATCCCTAGTAATGTACTCTTTCCTACACCACTTCCAGCAAAAAGACCAATCCGTTGGCCTTTTCCAACAGAAAGAAGTCCATCAATTGCTTTTACACCAATTTGAATGGGTTCTTCGATTGGGGGTCTTGTCATAGGATTAGGTGGGGCTTGTTCGGTCACATAATTCTGAAGTCCTGTTGGAAGTTTGGAATAATCAAGATTATTCCCCAATGAGTCAATGACTTTTCCTAGTAAACCGCTGCCAACCTTTATTGTTAATGGTTTTCCTGTTGATTCTACTAAACAATCAGGACCTATCTCCATTACTTCTGTATAAGGCATAAGAATAATTTTATCTTTCTTGAAGCCAACAACTTCTGCTAAAATAGGAGGACCTTGTTTATTTTTAGTATGGATATAACAAACTTCTCCAATATTCGCTACAGGTCCTGAGGATTCTATCATTAAACCTACAACCTGCAATACTTTTCCATAGTGTTTGTATGTATTCGTGTTATCTATTAATGCAGTTACTTTATCTACATTCATCGCTTGGACTCCATCACAAATTCTTCTAATACTTCTCGAATCTCATTTAATTGACTATCTATCCCTATATCAATCATTCCTGTTGAATGTTCTAATAAACATCCAAATGGTGGTAAATCTTCTTTCAGTTTTATTAATAAGGTTGTTTCATTTTCTAAAATTTGCAGAAATTCTTGTTTTTGCTCAATCAAATGTCCATAAAATTTTGTTGAAACATAAATAGTAAGTTTTTCTTTGTTTTCTAGATTCTTAATTGCTTCTTTTATAAAAGATTGACATAGTGCGACATTCTCTTCTAGTTCTTTTTTCATTATTTTTTCAGCTACATGGACAGCTATTTGTAAAATTTCAGATGTACTATTTTCTAATGTCGAATGATAATCTTGAATAGCTTGTTCACTAATTTCATTTACTTTTTGAAGTGCATCTTTGTATTCAGCAAAACCAGCCTCTTCACCAAGCGTAAATCCTTCTTCATAACCTTTTTTTCGTATTTCTCTTTCCAGTAATTCTTTTTCAGCTTTCCATTGTTCTTTTTCTTCTTCAATAGCTTGTTTTGTTTCAGCAAGTAATTGTTCTTTTTGATTTTTCAACTTAGCCAATTGTGTTGTTTCTTCCTGTATTTGGTTTTGAAGATTTTTTATTTTATCTTTAAATTCTACATTTGAGCTTGATTGTGAATGGTTAATTGGTTTTATTTTAATAAGCTTGTTAGGTTGCAAGAATCTATTAGACAATGATATCGTCTCCTCCACCACGAGCAATAATGATCTCGCCAACTTCTTCTAGACGGCGAATAATCGAGACAATTCTGGTTTGTGCTTCTTCTACATCACGCAATCTAACAGGCCCCATAAACTCCATTTCTTCCTTGTATGTCTCAGCCATTCTTTGCGACATATTTTTAAATACAAGTTCTTTAACCTCTTCGCTTGATACTTTCAATGCTAGCTGTAAGTCTTCATTATTTACTTCTCTGATTACGCGCTGGATTGCACGGTTATCTAGAATGACAATATCCTCAAATACAAACATACGTTTCTTAATTTCCTCAGCCAATTCTGGATCATGTATTTCTAAAGAATCTAGTATTGTTCGTTCCGTACTACGATCCACACCATTTAGCACTTCTACAACTGCTTGAATGCCACCTGTCTGAGTATAATTATCTGTGAAAGATGATGAAATGTTTCTTTCCAATATATTTTCTACCTCACTAATAATTTCAGGTGATGTTGAATCCATTGTTGCAATACGCTTAGCAATATTTGCTTGCATTTCTTGAGGTAATTCCGATAATATTTGTCCAGCTTGCTCTGCATCTAAATAAGATAATACAAGGGCTATTGTTTGCGGATGTTCATTTTGTATGAAATTCAATAATTGTTGTGGTTCAGCTTTTCTAGCGAAATCAAATGGACGTACTTGTAAGGAAGAAGTTAATCGGTTAATAATATTCGATGCTTCCTGTTTACCGAATGCTTTCTCTAAAACTGTTTTAGCATAGCCGATTCCACCTTGCGAAATATAGTTTTGCGCTTGTACAATTTGATGGAACTGGCTAATGATCTCTTCTTTTACGTCAGAATCTACTTTTTTTACGGACGATATTTCTAAGCTTAATTTTTCTATTTCCTCTTCTGTCAAATATTTATAAATTTGAGCAGAAACATCAGGACCGAGGGATATTAATAAAATTGCTGCTTTTTGACGACCTGTTAATTGACCTACTTTTCTTGCCATGACATATCCCCCCTATTCGTCTCCAATCCAACTTCTGAGTAATTTAGCAAATTCATCTGGTTTATCTTTTGCCATTTTCTCCAATTGCTTTTCTTGCATCATTTGTTCGGAATCCTGGTCTACTTTAATAGGATCAACCTTTTGTTCTGTTATGAAAGGCGTTTCTTCTTCAATAATTTCTGATTCTTCTTCTACAACGTTTCTCCGACGTATTAACAAGATAAATAGAACAATAAGTAAAACTACCAAAATACCACCAACAATATATGCCCAAACAGGAATTTTAGTTGGCTTAACGTCTACTTGAGGTGAACGATCTGTAAATTCTTGAAAAGTAACTGAAATACTATTCTGGTCTAAACTTTCTTCCAATTCTTCTTCATATGATTTGTCAACTGTTGTAGTTACAATGGAATTCAGAATAGACATCATTCCTTGTTCAACAATTTCTTGATCTTGTTGTGTTAAATATTCTATTTCATTATCATTTTTATTTTTAACATTATTAACCGCAACCTGAATTCCTAAATCACGTATTTTATACGGACTTTCAACAATCTCCTTTTTTATTCGATTATATTCTGAGTTAATTGTTTCCTTTACAAGCTCATAATCTCCATTTTCACTTTCATCTGTTCCTTGATACCCTGCAATATCTTCATCTCCCGTACCCGCAACACCACCAACTTCATCTGGTCCTCCGGTGTATGACTCCTGGATTTTCTCAACACTAACAGGTACCCCTTCCATGTTTTGTTCATCGACAGGTTCAACAATCTCTTCAACACGGTTTTCTTTTGTAAAATCGATATCCGTTGTAACAGAAACAATGACATTTTCTTGACCAACAATTGTCCCTAGCATTTGTTGAACTCTTTTTTGCAAATCACGTTCGATGTCTTTTTTCACGGTTTGTTGATATGTATAATCATTATTCTGTCCAGGACTATTCATTAATTCATCTTTATCGAAGTATTCGAAGTATTGATTCATGATCGCGATATTATCTGCTGGTAAATTCGGTACTGCTTTAGACACAAGTGTGTACAATGCATTAATTTGATTCCCTTGAAATTTGTATCCTGGATCCGTATGTAAAACAATTGAAGCACTTGCAGATTCTGCTTGCTCACTAACAAATACAGGCTCCTCTGGAATATTGATCATCACTTGGGCATCTTTAATTCCATCAATTCCTTTTATCAGATTTGCTAACTCTGTTTGCATAGCATCCAATTTCATCATATTAAATTCATTATCCGTAACTCCCCAAGATGTATTCTCTGAGAAAAAGGAATAATCAATATTTCCACTGTTTGGAATGCCTTGCCCTGCAAGTTCTATAAGCAAACTATCTTTTTTCTCTTCTGGAACATTAATTGTTGTTCCTCCATCTTCTATTTCATAAGGAATACCTTGTGCATCTAGTTCTGTTTTAATTTGATTTGCTTCTTGCATCGATAAATCATTATATAATGGAGTGAAATTTGTTTTTGTAGCTAATAAAGAAATAATTACTACTAATGCTAATATCCCAATAACAGAACCAATATATATCCCTTTTTGCAACTTCGTACGTTCTTTCCAATATGTTTTGGACTTATTTAAATAGTTCATTATCTTTTCTTTCATACAATCCAAACCCCCGCCAAACTAAAAAACATTATGAGCAAATTATGTAAAATGTATCGTATTAAAATATGTTTTAAGTTATATATTGTTAGTTTATTTATAAACTATTTATTAATCATACTTGCATTCTCATTATTTCATTATAAGCATCGATAACTTTCCGCTGGATTTGGACAGTTGTTTCCAATGTGATACTAGCCTTTTGAGCTGTAATCATGACGTCATGTAAATGATCAATTTTTCCATTTGCCAATGCTTTTGTTTTTTCGTTTGAATGAAGCTGAGATTCATTGACCTTATCTATTGATTTTTTTAATATAGATGAAAAATCTTTATTTGCATTCTCCTTCGCTTGTACCTGTTGTTGGTTTTCACGGATAGGAGCAATAGATGGCTGTATATGATTTAAAGAATATGTCATTTTTGTTTCTCCTATCTATTTTCCAATTTCTAACGTTTTCATTAACATGCTCTTACTTGCATTTAAAGCAGTTATATTTGCTTCGTATGATCGGGTTGCACTCATTAAATCTACCATTTCCTTTAAAGGATCAACATTAGGCATCTGTACATAGCCATCCGCATTTGCATCAGGATGTGACGGATTATAAGCTAATTTGAATGGTTGTCCATCATCCGTTATTTCTTTCACTCGGACTCCTTGTGCATGGTTTTTAGAATGATTTGTTGCTTTATCTAAATATGTTTTAAATGAATTTTTTGTCGGTGCTAATGTAACCATTTTTCGGCGATACGGTTCAAATTCTCCATTTTCATTCATCGTCGCTCTTGTTGTATGACTGTTAGCTAAATTACCCGATACGATATCCATACGTAGTCTCTGTGCAGTTAATCCACTTGCACTTGCATTAAAACTACTAAAGATCGACATGATTATCTTCCTCCCCTAATAACTGTTTGGATATCATGAAATTTCCCGTTCAAACGATCTACTAAACTTTGATAATAAATTTGATTCTTTGCTAATTGCGCCATCTCTTTATCCATATCAACGTTATTTCCATTATGATTATATTGTAGATTGTTTTGAATGAAGTTCTTATATGTATATGATTGATTTTGGAAAGGGATATGTTTCACATGAGTTTGTTTAGCTTGGAATGATTGGCCTAATTTTTCATTTAATATTTCATTAAATGAAGTATCTTTTCTTTTATAATTCGGGGTATCAACATTAGCAATATTCGTTGAAATTAACTTATTTCTTTTAGAAGAAAAATCTAGCGCATATTCTAGTGTCTGAAATGTATTACCAAAAATACTCATTATGTAAATACCTCTTTCTTCCTATGATTTAAGACTCATTTTTTTTATTTTTTTCAAAAAAAAGACAATATTGGATATAAAAAAACTATATTCCTTGTCTATTGTAGGCAAAAATAGGAATAAAGTCTAGTTCAATTAAGTATTTTTTTAATACACATATATGAATAGTCTTTTAGAACTAATTACTTATCACTAGTTATGCATTATTATTTAAAATAGTTATCCTTCTTCCCTTATTATATAGGGAAAGTACAGAGAAATCATATTAATTTATGACTAAATTATAACAATGTGTATCATAATTAAGTAAAAAGTCCTATTCTATATAATCTCCCGGGAATAAATTATATTTGTGTTTTTATAATCATTAATTATTTGGAATCAAAATTACAAGTACATTCATTCTTAACATCGATTAGAGTGGTATAAAAAGCCAATAAAAAAAGACCGACACAAATATCGGCCTTTTTTTCAACTTATCTAGAGCGTAATTTGTCTAATTCTACTAAGAACTTGTCATTTAATACCTTAATATATGTTCCTTTCATACCAAGTGAACGGGACTCAATGACACCTGCACTCTCTAGTTTTCTCAATGCATTCACAATAACAGAACGAGTAATTCCTACACGGTCAGCTATCTTACTTGCAACAAGCAGCCCTTCTTTTCCGTTTAACTCTTCGAAAATATGATCAATTGCTTCAAGCTCACTGTATGATAATGAGCTAATCGCCATTTGAACGACTGCTTTACTACGTGCTTCCATTTCAATCTCTTCTGTTTTCTCATGTAAAATTTCCATTCCTACTACTGTAGCACCATATTCTGCTAAAAGTAAGTCATCATCGTTAAATTCTTCTGTTAAGCTACCTAAGATTAATGTACCTAAGCGCTCTCCACCACCAATAATTGGCACAATTGTTGTAAGACCTTCTTTAAATAAATCACGATTTTCTATTGGAAATACTGTGTATGAACTATCAATATCTAGATTAGGTGTTGTTTCATGGATATTGAATAAGTTTTCTGTGTACTCTTGTGGAAAACGTCTTTCCTCCAACATTTGTTTCATTCTGTCATTTTCAATTTCTTGATTAATAGCATATCCTAATAGTTTACCACGTCTTGATACGATGAACACATTCCCTTTAATCACATCTCTTAATAAAGCGGCCATATTGCTAAAGTTTACCGATTTCCCTGTAACCTTCTGTAACATTGAGTTAATTTTTCTTGCACGTGTTAATAAATCCATTTTATATTCCTCCATCCTCTTATTAAAAAATTATAAAATATACTGGCTTAAATCTTTATTTTTTGCAATTGTACTTAGTTTTTGGTTAACGTATTGTGATGTAACATCTACTGTCTCTAAATTAATGTCTGGAGCTTCAAATAATAAGTCTTCTAACAGCTTTTCTAGAATTGTATGAAGTCTTCTAGCCCCAATGTTATCTGTATCTTGATTTACCTGATATGCTATTTTCGCAATACTTTCAATAGCGTCGTCTTTAAATACAATATTTATACCTTCTGTTTTTAATAATGCCTCATATTGTTTTAAAAGCGCATTTGATGGTTCACGCAAAATGCGTTCAAAGTCTTCCACAGATAGTTTCTCTAGCTCCACCCTTATCGGAAATCTCCCTTGTAATTCCGGAATTAAATCAGAAGGTTTTGCCATATGGAATGCTCCGGCCGCAATAAATAACATATGATTTGTCTTCACAGGTCCATGCTTTGTAATTACCGTAGAACCTTCAACAATTGGTAAAATATCTCGTTGTACACCTTCACGGGATACATTTGGTGAATTATCTTCTTTACCTGCTACCTTGTCAATTTCATCAACAAAGATAATGCCTGATTGTTCAGCACGCTGAATAGCGTCTCGAGAAACTTCCTCCATATCAATTAATCTCTGGGCTTCTTGATGTGTTAAAATTTTCCTAGCCTCTGATACTGGCAGTTTCCGTTTTCTTTTTTGTTTAGGCATAAATTTACTAAAGGTATCTTGCATATTCATCCCCATTTGTTCCATACCCGAACCTTGCAGCATATCAAATAAGGATGGTGGTGTTTCTTCAATTTCAATCGTGACAATATGATCTTCCATTTCACCTAATGCTAACATCTGTTGAATTTGTTTTCTTTTTGTTTTTATTTGAGTATCTGTTACATCTTCATTTTCTTCTTCATTTTCTTGTTGTCCCGTAAATAAAAGTTCAAATGGATTTTTCATTTGTGTTTGTTTCTTCACCTGTGGTACAAGAAGTGTCACAAGTTTTTTATTTGCCTTTTCTTCTGCTTTCTCATTTACTTCACTTAGTTTTTCTTCTTTTACCATCCGTATGGACATTTCAACTAGGTCACGAACCATTGATTCCACGTCACGACCAACATAACCAACTTCGGTAAATTTAGTCGCTTCTACTTTAATAAACGGTGCAGAAATGAATTTCGCTAATCTTCGGGCAATCTCTGTCTTACCGACACCTGTTGGACCAATCATGAGAATATTTTTCGGGATAATCTCATCTCTCATGTCATCATCCAATTTAGTACGACGATACCGATTACGAAGTGCAACAGCAACAGATTTTTTTGCATTGTTTTGACCAATGATGTATCGGTCAAGTTGTTCTACGATTTGTCTTGGAGTATAATTCATTCCCATTTTCACATGACCTCCTTATGAATCGAGAACTTCCAATGTAAGCTGGTCATTTGTATACACGCATATTTCTCCGGCAATTTTCATCGCTTTTTCCGCAATTTCTTTTGCGTGTAGATGTTCTGCATAACGTGATAATGCTCTACCTGCACTTAAAGCGTAATTTCCACCAGAGCCAATTGCGAGAATACCGTCATCTGGTTCTATTACTTCCCCAGTTCCCGATACTAAAAACATATTTTTTTTATTCATCACGATTAACATTGCTTCCAATTTCCGAAGAACTTTATCACTACGCCATTCTTTTGCTAACTCTACTGCGGCCCGAGATAAATTCCCATCATATGCTTCCAATTTACCTTCAAATTTTTCAAATAATGTAAATGCATCAGCTACAGAGCCAGCAAATCCAGCTAATACTTCCCCATTAAATAATTTCCGGACCTTTTTTGCTGTATGTTTCATAACAACAGCATTTCCCATTGTTACTTGACCATCACCACACATTGCAGCATTTCCATTGTGGTGAATAGCAAAAATTGTCGTTGCATGCATTTCAAGCACTTAAAATCACCCTTTCAATCTTACTTCGTTTTATTTGCTCTTGGGTGGCTGTTCATATAAACATTTCGTAAATAATCCCTTGTTACATGCGTATAGATTTGTGTTGTTGACAAATTTTCATGTCCGAGCAATTCCTGAACTGTCCGTAAATCGGCACCTGCATTTAACATATGTGTTGCAAATGTATGTCGTAATTTATGTGGGTAAATATTAATAGTTAAAGATGCTTTTTCTACTAATTTGTCTAAGATCAATCGCATTCCTCGATCTGTTAAGGGTCTCCCACGCGCATTAACAAATAAATAGTCTGTTGATATGGATGTTTTTTCTAATAGCTTTAATCTTCCATCATGCAAATACATTCTTAGAGCTTCTTCAGCAAATGTACCAAACGGAACATAACGCTCTTTATTCCCTTTTCCAGTAACAAAAATAGTCCCGATCGAAAAATCAATATCATCGACATGAAGATTCACACATTCACCAACTCGAATTCCTGTTGCATATAATAATTCAAGAAGCGCTTGGTTACGTTGACCTAACGGCGTAGTTAAATCACTAACCTTAAATAACTTCTCTAATTCTTCCTCATACAAAAAACTAGGAATTCGCTTTTCTTCCTTCGGTAAGGAAACATGAATAAATGGGTTATCGGGAACAATGGCTTCTCTTTCTAAAAACCTATAAAAACTTCGCAAACATGAAAGCATCCTAGATACTGTTTTCCTGCTCAATTTTTTATTATATAAATTGGTCAAAAAAATTCGAATATCATGTTGATTGATGTCACGTAAATCATGCAAATTCTCTTCTTTTAAAAATGAAAAAAAAGAATCTAAGTCATCTTCATAGAAGCGTAAGGTATATGGAGATGCGTTTTTCTCTATTTGCAAATATTCCATGAATTGCTTACAACATAATTGATAATTGACCAAATTCTCACCTCTTTGAACAGCGATTTAAATAATATCACATATTAATTTGCAAAGCAATAGATTTAACATAATTGTAACAAAATTCAGAACCTGCCCTTATTCCAAGTGAAACAGGTCTCCTTGCCCAAAATAATTCTGATTTTCTCATGAAATCGAACAGTTCTAAGTGTCAAGTGTTTCCACCTTGCACCAATGAAAAATTATAACTGTTTCAAAATAAATAGTCAACTGAAACCAATTAATTATTAAAAGAGAGTTTATTGTCTGATTATATTTATTCACACTTTATCTATAATTTAAACCTATTAAGAAACACTTTCTCATTACTTCACAGCAAAAAGCCGCCTGATATAGGCGACTTTCATTACGCTTGTGTATTTTCCTTATATTCACATTCTGTACATTGAATACGTGTTTCTTTTTTCGTTCTTTTTTCTACTAATAATGATTCACATTTTGGACATGGCCTTGATATTGGTTTATCCCAAGAAACGAAATCACATTCTGGATATTGATCACAACCATAAAATAGTCTTCGCTTTTTGGAACGTCGTTCAACGACATCTCCTTTTTTACATTTCGGACATGTTACACCGATTTTCTTAAGTATTGGTTTTGTATTACGACAATCCGGAAAATTGGAACATGCTATGAATTTTCCATATCTCCCCATTTTGTAAACCATTTCATGACCGCATTTTTCACAATCAATACCAGCAGGTTCATCTTTTATTTCAATTTTTTCCATCTCTTTTTCTGCTACATCTAAACGTTTTTCAAAATCTTGATAAAAATCATCAATGATTTCAACCCAATTATTTTTACCTTCTTCAATGGAATCAAGGTCATTCTCCATCTTAACGGTAAAATCTACATCAATAATTTCCGGGAAGAATTCCTTCAATAAGTCAACAACAATGGTACCAAGTTCTGTAGGAATAAATCGTTTTTGATCTATTGTTACATAGCCACGTCTTTGAATGGTGTCTAAAGTCGGAGCATAAGTAGATGGTCTTCCAATCCCTTTCTCTTCCATTGTTTTAACGAGCCTTGCTTCCGTGTACCTAGGTGGTGGCTGTGTAAAATGTTGGTTTGGAGTAATGTCTTTAGCGTCGATGACCATGTCTTTTTCTAAATCTGGTAATAATTTATTCTCGACTTTTTTATTATCATCATTTCCTTCAATGTACACTTTCATAAATCCTTGAAATTTAATTTTCGAACCGGTTGCTCGAAATTCCACATCATTGTTCATTAAATGAACAGTCATTGTATCCATGACGGCAGGTGCCATTAAGCTTGCTAAGAATCTTTCCCAAATTAATTTATAAAGTCTATATTGGTCCCGTGACAGAATGCTTTTCAAACTTGCAGGGTCTCTTCTAATAGAAGTTGGGCGGATTGCCTCGTGTGCGTCTTGAGCACCTTTTTGTTGAGTCTTTTTTCGGTTTGTACCTAAAAATGAGGTTCCAAATTTCTCTTTAATATATTCCGCTGTTTCATTTTTGGCAACATCAGAAATCCTAGTTGAGTCTGTACGCATATATGTGATTAATCCGGTAATTCCACCTGCTTTTTTACCTAAATCAATTCCTTCATATAATTGTTGTGCAACCATCATTGTTTTCTTTGCTCGAAAGTTTAATTTACGGGCAGCTTCTTGTTGTAATGAAGATGTCGTAAACGCTTTAGCAGGATTGCGACGACGTTCTCGTTTATTAACTTTGTCAACAGTAAACTGTTTTGTAAGTTGATTTAATATTTTTTTTACATCTTCTTCAGTATTTAGTTTTGTCTTTTTACCATTAACACCATAAAATGTTCCTTCAAATACTTCTTTGTCTTTTTCAAAATTAGCAGTAATGGACCAGTATTCCTCTGGCTTAAAATTCTTTATTTCATTTTCTCGTTCAATAATCATTTTTAATGCTACAGATTGAACTCTTCCTGCACTTAAACCTTTTTTTACTTTTTTCCAAAGTATTGGACTTATGTTATATCCAACTAAACGGTCAAGTATCCTCCTAGCTTGTTGTGCGTCAACTAAATCCATATTGATTGAGCGCGGGTGTTTAAATGATTCTTTAATCGCATCTTTCGTAATTTCATTAAATACTACACGACAATCCGAATTCTCATCAATATTTAGTGCGTAAGCAAGATGCCACGCAATTGCTTCCCCTTCTCTATCAGGGTCGGCTGCAAGATAGACTTTTTTAGCTTTTTTTGCTGATGACTTCAATTCCTTTAAAATACTACCTTTGCCACGGATTGTAATATATTTCGGTTTATAATTATTTTCTGCATCAACAGCCATTTGGCTTTTTGGTAAATCACGAACATGCCCCATGGACGCTTTCACAGTATATTTTTTTCCTAAATAACGTTCAATTGTTTTAGCTTTTGCTGGAGATTCAACAATTACAAGATAATCTGACATATTATTTCCTCCTAAAAATAAAACAAATACCTAACCATGTACATCATTTTATCTTAATGGACTTATTTTTTAGTTTTCTATTTGTAGATTGAAATCTTCACTAATATATATATTTATATTCTTTTTGTCAAACAAGTCAATATCCATTTTGCATCATTATAGCTTTTGTTGCAACCATTCTTTTCCAAATGATGCCCAATCATCCTCAATATCTGTCGCATTAGAAACTAGTTTTGCACCTTCTTGAATAATTTTATGACAGCCTTTTGTTTGTGGCATAGTTGGTGTTCCAGGTACAGCATATACTTCCCTTCCTTGATCTAAAGCTTGATCAACTGTAATCAATGTACCGCTTCTCTCTGTTGCTTCGATAACTAACGTTCCGAAACTTAGACCACTAATAATTCGATTTCTTTCAGGAAAATGATAAGATTTTGGGGGGATTTCGGGTGGATATTCTGAGAGTGCAAGCCCTTTTTTAGCAATTTGATAAAATAATGGTGTGTTTCTTTTGGGGTAAATATGTTCGAACCCACTTCCTAAAACAGCTATCGTTTTACCATGATTATTTAATGTAAAATGATGCGCCATGCTATCTACGCCAATTGCCATACCACTTACAATAAGCCAATTATTATCTAAAAGCGGTTTTATAACATATTCTATTTTATCTCTTACTTGATATGATGGTTTTCTTGTACCTATGACACTTATATTTTTTGGATAGTTTAATAAGTCAAGGTCACCAACTGCATATAGAACATATGGTGGATCGGGAATATTCCTTAAGGTGAGTGGATATTTTTCATCAAATATAGTGATGATTTGATATCGTTTTTCGTAGTGGATTATTTTTCTTAATTGTTCAGAATCTCGTATCCCCTTATACAATAGTGTTGCATGTTTGAAAGGAATTGTAAATAGTTGGTGCATTTCTGAGGGTGTTAGCTGTTCAATGAGGGATAGTGTAGGATCTTGATGAAGGATCTTTCGAATTGTCCGACGTGTTACTCCTTGACAAAAATGTAACTGAATCAAGCGGTAACGTGCCTTTTTCGTTAACATATAGTCACTTCCTTATAAAATGTTAAGAAAGGAATCTGAATATTCATTCAGATTCCCTAACACTACTAGTATTAGTGCGTTTTACATTTTTGGTCTAGTCCTTTTTCTTTTAACACACGGATCATTGTTTCTCCAATGACAGCTGGTGTTTCTGCAACAGCAATTCCACATTCATTCATAACGCGGATTTTTTCTTCTGCTGTTCCTTGACCACCAGAGATGATTGCCCCAGCATGTCCCATACGCTTTCCTGGAGGTGCAGTTACGCCACCAATAAAGCCGATAACTGGTTTCTTCATATTATCTTTAATCCAGCGAGCAGCTTCTTCTTCAGCTGTACCACCAATTTCACCAATCATAACAACAGCTTCTGTCTCTGGATCTTCATTAAATGCTTCTAAAACATCAATGAAGTTCGTTCCATTTACAGGGTCTCCACCAATTCCAACAGCAGATGTTTGACCATATCCTGCTTGGGAAAGTTGATGTACTGCTTCATATGTTAAAGTTCCAGAGCGTGATACTACACCAATATGCCCTTTTGTATGAATATATCCTGGCATAATACCAACTTTACATTCATCAGCAGAAATAACACCTGGACAGTTAGGACCAATTAGACGTGTTTTCTTGCCTTCCATATATCGTTTCACTTTTATCATATCCAAAACAGGAATATGTTCTGTAATACAAATTACAACATCTAATTCAGCATCTACAGCCTCAATGATAGCATCTGCAGCAAACGGTGCCGGAACATAAATAACGGATACATTAGCACCTGTTTGATCAACAGCTTCTTGTACAGTGTTAAATACAGGAACTCCTTCTACCTCTGTTCCGCCTTTTTTTGGTGTAATACCACCGACAATTTTTGTACCATATTCTAGCATTTGTTTTGTATGAAATCTGGCAGTACCACCAGTGATTCCTTGAACAATGACTTTAGAGTCTTTATTTACGTATACACTCATATGTTTGTCCGTCCTTTCCTTCTAATTCAGTCTATTTTGTGATTTCCTTATTTTAATAATGAAACAATTTTTTGGGCGCCATCTGCCATGGAGTCTGCAGACGTAATATTTAAGCCAGATTCATCCAGTATTTTCTTACCTAAATCTACATTCGTACCTTCTAGGCGAACAACTAATGGAATTTCTAAGCCAACTTCTTTTGTAGCTTGAACAACACCTTCTGCAATAACATCACACTTCATAATACCGCCAAATATATTCACAAATATTCCTTTTACATTCGGGTCGGACAAAATAATTTTGAATGCTTCTGTAACTTTCTCAGCTGTTGCTCCGCCACCTACATCAAGAAAGTTAGCTGGATCGCCACCATAATGTTTAATAATATCCATAGTAGCCATTGCAAGACCTGCACCATTTACCATACAACCGATATTACCATCAAGCGCAATATAGCTTAAATCATATTTTGATGCTTCAATTTCTTTTTCATCTTCTTCGTCTAAATCACGAAGTTCACCCACATCTTTTTGACGGAATAGGGCATTATCTTCAATATTTAACTTTGCATCTAATGCCATGACATCTCCATCACCTGTTACAACTAATGGGTTAATCTCCGCAATAGAGCAATCTTTCTCAACATAAACATTGTATAAGCCCATCATAAACTTAACAGCTTGTGAAATGGACTCTTCTGGAATGTTTATATTAAAAGCAAGTCTTCTTGCTTGGTATGGCATCAATCCTACAACAGGATCAATCGCTTCTTTGAATATTTTTTCTGGATTAGTTGCTGCTACTTCTTCAATGTCCATTCCACCTTCTTCAGATGCCATCATAACAACACGTGAAGATGCGCGGTCCAAGACAAGCCCTAAATAATATTCTTTTTTAATGTCACAACCTTGTTCAATATAAAGTCGTTTAACTTCTTTTCCTTCTGGTCCAGTTTGAGGTGTCACCAAAACCTTACCTAAAATCTCATCGGCATATGTACGAACTTCGTCTAGGTTTTTGGCAACTTTAACGCCACCTGCTTTTCCTCGTCCACCTGCATGGATTTGAGCTTTTACAACAGATACAGAAGTACCTAATTTTTCAGCAGCTTCTACTGCTTCATCAACAGAAAATGCTACGATACCATTAGGCACCTTTACGCCATAATTTCGTAAAATTTCTTTACTTTGATACTCATGAATGTTCATCTTATAGCCTCCAATCTATTTCACTGCAACTCCATTGTATTAAATTCTCTCTAATTAAACAAGAATATGTGCTGAAATGAGTTAATTCTATCTTTTTTGTCAATTTAGCATAATTATTTTTCTTCCATTTGGTCAACATGGTAAATAAATGCAAATACTTCGGCTACAGCTTCGAATAATTCTGGGGGGATTGTGTCATTGATATTTAATTGCGATAGAAGTTCCACAAGGGTTGGATCTTCCAATATAGGAACACCATTCTCTTGCGCAGTATGAATGATGTTTTCTGCAATATGCCCCTTCCCTTGGGCTGATATTTTGGGTGCGTAGTCTAATTCTTGATTATATGTTACAGCCGTAGCTTGACGTCTTTTATTAGTCATATCCGAAAGTCAATCCCCTCATAGGAATATGTTTTATTATCTATTTTAGAAACAATGTTTTGATTTTGTTTGTTTGCTAAGGTCCTATAGGTAATCGTTATTAATTGGTAATCGATATCTTTAAGGCCTTTTTTTAACATCAACTCAAGTGGACCTGTTTTTTCTTTTAATAACGGTGCTAAATCGTTATAAACAGTGAGAGTAACTGTTCGTTTTTGAACATGCATATCTATTACTGTTTTATTTAAATATGCTAAATTTAAGTAAAATATAATTCTACAATAATCACCATCTAGAGCTCCATTTTTCCCTTTTTTTCCAGCAAATGTAATATCAATCGGTTTAGTTAGGCCAAGTTTTTTTCCAGGCATTTGTAAGTAAACCTGAAGCATTTGCTGCGATTCCTGAATAGAATGTAATTGTAATCCATTTATAACATGTACAAGTTGTTGATGAGTTTGCTTATCGATTCCTTGATGCTCATTCATTAATTTTAGAATAATCGCTTTTACCGAATCTTTATTGGCTTCCATTTTTGTTACAAGTTGCTCATGATTTAGTCCAATTAAATCAATACTATCTTTTGCATGTAATAAAAACTGATCTTTCATCGGTAAAGATAAAAAATGTCGATTCTTTTTATAAAGATTCGTTAAATTTATTAAGTAATGATACGTTTCTTCCCGCTGAAACGTTTCCAAAGTCCGGAATAACTCATCATGATTATTAAGCATTTGAATCATTGTTCTGAGCTGTTTTTGAAATAATGGTGGCATTTTTTCGATCATTTGTTGGATGTGAACCTGATTTTCTCTTGTTAGTTTCGGTTTATTTTGTAAAATTTTGTTCACAATATATTGGATTTTCTTTTTACTATGCACCATTTGTTCTACTACAGTAAAAAAAGTCTTTTCTTTTAATGGAAATGGTAAATTGGTGTGATTCCATTTAGTCACATCCAATATATTTGAGTCCTGTTTTACTTTACCAAAAAGTTGTTCCCATTTTGATTTCCAAACAGCGTAATTTGTATTTAAATCAATATTTCCAGCTATTTTTAAAAGGTGAAACATGCGGCTGTTGTTATCACGTATATCCGAAAAAATCTCTCGTAGCAACATTTCTTTTCCTGAAGGGATTTTTTCAATTAAAGTTCTCAGTTGCATAATGAGTTTTTCCTGTAATAATGAGCGTTTCTCCTGTAATTGAATCTGTTTTAATACAGCACTAGAAATCGTCGGAAAGTTTATTACTTCTTTTGCCATCAATGCTTTAAAAACAGATGACTTTATTGGATATTCCATTAATAACATATTTTTTATTATTTGTTTTCCAAGTTCTTTATTCTCTGTTTTATGTATTAATGAATATGCTGTCTTTAAGTCTTGTGGATGAAAAGAAATTTTTTCACTTAATAATAGCTGTGTAATTTGCAGTAACTCTTGTGTTATCGGAAGTTTTAATTGGTGCAAAAGCTTTGTAAGTCCTTCTTTTCCTTGTTTATTTTCCGCCATACCAATTACTTTAAGATGAAGAAGTTCTTCCATATTTTCTACTTTTAAATAATACGTTTCACCACTGACTAAGGGGGCTTCGATTTGAGCTATCAATTGCTTGTTACCTAATTGAATTCTAGCTTTTTGATTAGGAAAAAGCTCTAAAATTTTCCCTTGAATGATTTGTCCAGCTTTTAATTTTTTCTTGAAATCGAGCTGTCCAATCGAATAGACTGATTGATTGGACAGATGATAAATGCTCATAAATACCCCCCTTCCTTTTTACAGCACATTTTTAACTGGTGTAAATGATTTGCGGTGATATGGTGTTAAACCATGCTTTTCAAGTGCGTAAAGATGATTCTTCGTACCATAACCCATATTACTAGAAAAGTCATAATACGGGTATTCAAAATGAATTTTCTGCATAAGCTTATCACGTGTTACTTTAGCTAAAATACTTGCTGCTGCAATGGATACACTTTTCTCATCACCTTTTGTTATTACCTCTTGATTAAATCCTGGATTATCTAATTTCACAGCATCTATTAATACATAATCAGCTGTTGGACTTAAGCTGTGAATTGCTTTTGTCATTGCCAATTTTGTTGCATTAAAAATATTTATTTTATCGATTACTTCATTATTCACTATACCAATACCATAACTTATAGCATGTTCTTTAATATATGCAAAGTATGTATTACGTTTTGATTCTGATAGCTGTTTCGAATCATTTAAACCAAGTAATTCAAAGTTATGAGGCAATATAACTGCAGCTGCAACAACAGGTCCTGCTAATGGGCCTCTTCCTGCTTCATCTACTCCAGCGATAAATTGGAAACCTTGTGCATAACCTTGTTTTTCAAATATACACATCTCTTGAAACATTTCTTTTAATTCCTCTTGCCTGATCTGTCTTTTTCGATATGTTCGAATTAATTGTTGTACACCTTTGCGATCATCTTTTTGTAAAGATTGAATGAGTGTATCATCTACTTTATCTGTATGAAATAAACTTTTTAACTCGGCAATTGTTTTTCTAGTCATATAAACACCTACTTATCTTTTATATCGGCTTTTATTTATAAAAATGAAACTTCAATCAGTGGGAGTTTTCTTCATCTCCAACTGATTGTTAGTTGAACGAATCGGGCCTTTACTGGCTGTTGAGCTTCCACTTATAATTCTTGAGTACCTCGAATTCTTGATGTGGAGGTCTTACAGCCAGTTAATCTGCGATAAAAATAAAAATGATATTAGCCTTATTTCTAAAAAAAGTTATCATTATTTATGTTGTTTTAGGAGATTTAACTGTCAAAAATGAACGAAATTACATTTGTAGCAAAGAATACGGAACTGCCAAAAAAATAGGCATCTATCCGAAGATAAACGCCTATTTTTCTACAATCTCCAACGTTACTTTTCCAATTCGTCCATCCCTTAAATCACGCAATACAATTTCAGCAACTCGGTCAAAATTAACATGTCCCCCACTCTCTAAAGCTCCTTTATTTTTGCCAATCGCAACAAAAATATCCCACATATCTTCCATATCTTGTTCAATTCCATAACGTTGTTTTAATAAGTCAGGATACTGTTTTTGTAAGTATTTAATAGTGTATGCAGTAATATCTTGCAATGAAAGGAGTTGATCTTTAATGGTACCAATTGCAGCTAGTCGATAACCAACTTCCTCATCTTCGAATTTGGGCCATAATATTCCTGGTGTATCCAGTAAATCAAATTCCTTTTTTATTTTAATCCATATTTGATGTTTGGTAACTCCAGGCCGGTCTCCTGTTTTAGCAATTTTTTTATTTGCTAATCGATTGATAAGCGTTGATTTACCTACATTTGGGATACCCACTATCATTGCTCTTGCTACTCGTGTTTGAATACCTCGTTTTTTTAACTTCTCTAGTTTTTTATTGCCCAATTGCTTTGCCATTTGAATGACTTGTTGGATGTCTTGTTTCTGGTTCACATCTATCGCAATGGCAGGAATCTCGTTTTCTTTAAAATAAGCTAACCATTTTTTTGTTTCTATATCATCTGCTAAATCTTTTTTCATTAATACTAATAATTTCGGTTTGTTATCCAAAACTTCTTGCAACATTGGATTTTGTGAAGATACAGGTGCTCTTGCATCTACTAATTCCATCACAAAATCAACAAGCTTTAACTTTTCTTTTATTTCGCGCCTCGCCTTAGCCATGTGGCCAGGAAACCATTGTATTGTCATGTCTTTTCCTACTTTCCTATTACTTGCATCCGTTCAATTGGCCAATAAATAGTGGATGTTCTACCAACAATTTGATCCATCGAGATAAGACCAATAGAGCGACTATCTACCGAATTTCCACGATTATCACCAAGTACAAGCACATAGCCATCTGGTATTTGGCTATACCCTCCAGGCAATTGTTCAAGTGTAAAATCCTCTGTTAATATTTGATAGGGTTTCATATTTGCTTTTTGTTCTTTTAGAAAAGGTTCTTCTACTGGTTGTTGATCAATAAATAATGTGTTGTCCTCTACAGAAACATGTTCTCCAGGTAATCCTATGACACGCTTAATAAAATCCTTCTTATCAGATGCATGGAAAACGACGACATCAAATCGTTCAGGTTCTTTTACCCGATAAATAAATTTATTAACAATCATTTGATCACGATCTTTTAATGTTGGCAGCATGGATGGGCCGTCAACTATAATCGGAATAAAAAAAAAGGTACGCACGATATATGCTACCGCAACAGCAATCAGTAGAGCTTTAATCCAACCAAACCAGTCATTTTTTCGTTTTTCCATGAATTTACCTCCGACAATTACACTTCCTATATAATATTGTAGTCCACTATTACTTCCTATTTCAACTATTTATTAATATCATGGTTCATAAAGTAAAGAAATAGACTTACGATTTATTTTAGTTAAAAAAAGCAACAGTCCTAATGTTGGAGAACTGTTGCTTTTGTCTTATTTCATTACTTCGTATCCTTCTAATAAATTTATTAAAATTAACGACGTTCTTTAATTCGTGCTGCTTTACCACGTAGGTTACGTAAATAGTAAAGTTTTGCACGGCGAACTGTACCACGACGTACAACTTCAATTTTATCAACGCGTGGAGAATGTACTGGGAATGTACGCTCAACACCTACACCATAAGAGATTTTTCTTACAGTAAATGTTTCACTGATTCCGCCATTTTGACGTTTAATAACAACGCCTTCAAATACCTGGATACGCTCACGTGAACCTTCAACAACCTTCACATGAACTTTAACTGTATCTCCAGCACGGAAATCAGGATGATCTGTACGAAGTTGTTCTTTTGTAATCTCTTCAATTAATTGTTGCATCCTGCTTCACTCCTTCCAAACCAATGTTCATTATTCTCTAAGGAACAGCGGAACATCGTTTATCAACTTGAGAATCGCACTCAAGCACACAAGTAAATATACCATATTCTATTCTTTAATTCAACTTGAAATATTGCCTTTTTAGTCTTTTTCTAATCTTGATAAAAATTCTTTTTCTTCCTCTGAAAGTGGAAAATCCTGTAAAAGTTCTTTTCGTCTTTCATATGTTCGCTGTAATGATTGGTTTTTTCTCCACGATTTAATTTTAGCATGGTCTCCAGATAATAGAATATTAGGTACTTTCATCCCCCGAAAATTAGCTGGTCTTGTATAATGTGGGTGTTCTAATAATCCGGTAGAAAATGAATCTTCTGGAGCTGAAGCTTTATTACCTAGGACATCTGGTAGTAAACGAACAACACTATCAATTACGACCATTGCTCCAAGCTCTCCTCCTGTTAAGACATAATCTCCAATGGATATTTCATCTGTAACAAGGTGTTTTCGGATTCGTTCATCATATCCTTCATAATGTCCACAAATAAAGATAAGATGGTCTTCTTGCGCTAATTCTTCTGCTTTTTTTTGGGTATAGGGCTCACCTTGAGGACACATTAGGATGACACGCGGTGTTGTTTTTGTGTTTTTCATTTTCGCATCTACCGCATCGAATATTGGTTGTGGGGTAAGCACCATCCCTGCGCCTCCCCCATAAGGATAATCATCTACTTTCTGATGTTTGTCTGTTGTATACTCACGAAAATTAACTAAATCATAAGTGAATTTTTCTTTTTCTTGTGCTTTCTGTAAAATAGATGTATTTAAAATACCGCTAAACATTTCTGGGAATAGCGTTAATATATCGATATGCATTTAATCCAACAATCCTTCCATTGGTTCAATTAAGATCTTTTTTTCTCCAATATTAATTGACTTTACGACATCATCAATATATGGGATACACACCTCTTTGCCGTTCGCCTGTTTAATTGTCCATACATCATTTGCACCTGTTGTAAAAATATCAGAAACAATACCGATTTTTTCCCCTTTTATTATAAACACTTCACAGCCAATGATTTCATGATAATAGTATTGTCCTTCTTCTAGCTCATCTAACTCATCCATAGACACTTTAAGACTGGCATTTTTAAAACGCTCTACTTCATTAATATTTTCATAACCAACGAATTTAATTAAATCATATTGTTTATGATAACGTTGACTTTCGATAATTATTTCCTGCGGAGACCCTTCTATAGGGAAAATATACAAACGATTTCCAGGATTAAAACGTTCTGGGTTGTCTGATAAACGAAGAATTTTTAATTCCCCCTTTATACCATGAGTATTAATTACCTTCCCCACATTAATCATGCTATCTTCCATCATATTCACCTACTCTTTATCAATCCTAACAACGATGTCGTCCTTTAAGATAATTGCTTCATCATTCATTAGTTTACTCCAATGCGTTCCTTCTTCTACTTCAACAAGGGCTTCAACCTCATTTTCGAGGATCTCACTCCCTATAGCAAGAATTTCTAGTTGCTCCATTTTAAAATCAATAGCTTTTATTTTATCTTTTCGTAATTCAATTTCTTCATGGAACTTCTGAGCAATATCTTGCTTCGAAAATGCTGTTTTATTATTCATTTTTCGTTGTTCAAATAATAATTGTTGACACTCTTGTTCAAGTCGCATTTTATGATAATTAAATCGTTCGAATAGTGCTTTTTTACTTTTTTCCGTAATAATTTGTTTAACTTTTACTTTTTTTATTATTTTCATAGAGTTTCCCACTTTCAGAACAATTTAAGAAACTATTGTCAATAGATATAAGGAAAGGGAAAGGGAATGCTCCCTCTCCCTTACATAATATCTAAATAAATGCGTTTATTATTTGTATCGGTTTTACTTGCATAAATAATCGTGCGAATGGCTTTCGCTACTCTGCCATTTTTACCAATAACTTTCCCTACATCTTTATCATTTACTGTTAAATGATAAACAATTTTCCGTTCTTCTTCCGATCTTGTTACGGAAATATCTTCCGGATAATCCACCAATGGTGTCACAATTGTTTCTATTAGGGTTTTCATGATACCACACTCTTATTTTTCATTTTTTTGGTCATGAAATTTCTTCATGATGCCTTGTTTTGAGAAAAGATTACGGATTGTATCACTTGGTTGAGCACCTTTCGATAACCAATGCAATGCTTTTTCTTCGTCAATTTTGACTTCAACTGGTTGTACAACTGGGTTGTATGTACCAATTTGTTCGATTGAACGTCCATCACGTGGTGAACGGGAATCCGCAACAACAATACGATAAAATGGATTTCTTTTTGAACCCATACGTTTCATACGAATTTTTACAGCCATATTTATACACCTCCATTAATATGTTTTCACAGTTTTAAATTGTATCAGAAATAAAGTAACCTGTAAAGTGTTTTTGCATTACATGAAAGGAAATTTGAATCCTTTTGCTTTTTTCCCTTTTTGCATATTGGTCATTTGCTTCATCATTTTCTTCATTTCATTAAATTGCTTTAGTAGACGATTCACTTGTGATACAGATGTTCCAGATCCTTTAGCAATTCTTTTCTTTCGACTTGCATTCATGATTTCAGGTTGTTGTCTTTCTTCTTTTGTCATGGAATAAACGATTGCCTCTACTTGATCTAATTGTTTTTCATCAATCTGTACGTTTTTAAGGCCCTTCATTTTATTCATGCCCGGAATCATTGTCATCAAATCTTCTAACGGCCCCATTTTTTTCACTTGACCCATTTGCTCTAGAAAATCCTCAAAAGTAAATGACATGGTACGCATTTTCTCTTCTAACTCTTTTGCTTGTTTTTCGTCAACTGTTGTTTGAGCTTTTTCAATAAGGGTTAGTACATCACCCATTCCTAAAATACGGGATGCCATTCTGTCAGGATGGAAGGGTTCTAATTGGTCTAGTTTTTCACCCATCCCGGCAAATTTTATTGGTTTCCCTGTAACAGCTCGAATAGATAATGCAGCCCCACCACGTGTGTCACCGTCAAGTTTTGTTAGGACAACACCAGAAATGTCCAATTGTTCATCAAAACTCTTTGCAACATTTACTGCATCTTGCCCTGTCATTGCATCAACAACAAGAAAGATTTCGTCTGGATTTACTGTTTCTTTCATTTGGGTCAATTCATCCATCAAGTTCTCATCTACATGTAGGCGTCCTGCTGTATCAACAATTACATAATCATAGTGATTTTCTTTTGCTTCTTCAATTGCTTGTTTTGCAATGTCAACGGGATTTGCATCTGTTCCTTGAGAAAAAACAGGCATGTTCAATTGTTTTCCTAATGTTTCCAGCTGATCAACCGCTGCTGGTCTATAGACATCACAAGCAACTAATAATGGAGAGCGATTATATTTCTTTCTTAATAAATTCGCAAGCTTACCACTTGTTGTCGTTTTACCAGCACCTTGTAACCCAACCATCATAATCACGGTTGGAGGTTTGGGAGCTACAGCTATTTTACTATGTTCTCCACCCATGAGATCTGTTAACTCATCTTTTACTACTTTAATAACTTGTTGTCCAGGAGTTAAACTGTCCATCACTTCTTGACCAATCGCACGCTCTTTAATACGTTTGATTAGATCTTTTACCACTTTAAAATTAACGTCTGCTTCCAATAGCGCTAAGCGGACTTCTCTTGTCATTTCTTTTACATCTTGTTCTGATACTTTCCCTTTACCAGTAATTTTTTTAATCGTATCTTGTAACCGTTCAGCCAACCCTTCAAATGCCATAGAGGGTATCCTCCTATTCCGATTCCTTCAATTGATTGATAAAAATCTTTACTTGATTCTCATTACCCTCCGAAAAAGCTGTTTCCAAATGATTGATAATGCTTTTTCGTTCTGTGAATTTCTCGTATAAATGTAATTTTTCTTCATAATTTTCTAATGTTTTTTCAGTCCGTTTGATATTGTCATAAACCGCTTGTCGTGAGACCTCATGAATTTCTGATATTTCACCAAGCGAAAAATCTTCTAAATAATACATTTGTAAATAGATTCGCTGTTTTTCTGTCAATAATGATTGATAAAAGTCAAATAAAAAGTTCATTCGATTCGTTCTTTCTAACATTTGAATCATTCCTTGTTAAGCGTAAATCCTTTACATAATAATAGCTAACTGAAGACTTTCTTGTCAAGTATTCTTTTTCCTCGTTCACTCATCTTCTACTATTTCATCTTCGTCTGATTCATCTTTTTCATCCATCATATCTGCAAATAATCCATAAACAAAGGCATGTGGATCGAATGGTTGAAGATCTTCTATCTGTTCACCAAGACCAACATATTTGACCGGTATATCTAATTCCTGACGAATAGCTAAAACAATTCCACCTTTTGCAGTACCATCCAATTTAGTAAGGATAATTCCTGTGACATTCGTTGCTTCAGAAAATGTTTTTGCTTGACTTAAAGCATTTTGTCCTGTTGTTGCATCTAAAGCAATTAAAACTTCATGAGGTGCACCAGGAATTTCCCGTTCAATGACGCGTTTTACTTTAGAAAGTTCTTTCATTAGATTTACTTTATTTTGCAATCTTCCTGCCGTATCGCATATTAAAACATCCGCCTTTCTTGATTTTGCTGCTTGGATACCATCATAAATGACAGCAGCAGGATCACTACCTTCACTTTGTTTAATAACTTCTACATCAGCACGTTTTCCCCATTCTTCTAACTGTTCAATTGCACCTGCCCGGAATGTATCTCCAGCAGCGAGTACAACGTTTTTTCCTTGTTGTTTTAATTGATGAGCTAATTTTCCAATAGATGTTGTTTTCCCAACACCATTCACACCAACTACTAATAGGACAGAAAGGTCATCCTCTTGAATATTGAGGTACTCTAAACCTTCTTCATCTTCTCCATAGTACAATTCAACCATTTTCTCTGAAATAACCGCTTTTACTTCCGCTGTTTCTTTAATATTACTGCGTTTTACTTCCATTTTTAATTCATCAATTAGATCCATTACCGTCATTACACCTACATCAGCGGTAATTAACACTTCCTCTAACTCTTCAAAGAAGTCTTCATCTACTTTTCGATAGCGAGCAATTAAATCATTGATTCTTCCTGAAAATGTATTTCTAGTTTTTTTCATTCCTTTTTTATATTTCGTTGATACTTCTTCTGTTTCTTCTTTTATAAATTTACTTTTTAATTTTTTAAAAAAACTCATGAACTTCAACCCTTTCTGCATGTATTTGTACAATGAATTTCTAGAATAAATATGATTGCATAGCAATTGTAACGAAATATAAGCTATTTCGTCTATAGTTTATAATATTTACATACAAACTTTTACTAATCTCTATTGGTGTGAAACAAATTCTTCCGTTTCGTCTAAACGAACAGATACGAATCGGGAAACACCGGATTCTTGCATTGTTACACCATATAATACATCTGCTTCTTCCATTGTTCCTTTTCTATGCGTGATTACAATGAATTGCGTCTTTTCACTGTGTTGTTTCACATATTTTGCAAAACGTACTACATTGGCCTCATCTAAGGCTGCTTCTACTTCATCCAAAACACAAAATGGTACCGGTCGGACTCTTAAAATAGCGAATAATAATGCGATAGCGGTTAATGCTCGTTCTCCACCGGATAATAACCCTAGATTTTGCAATTTTTTGCCTGGAGGTTGAGCAATAATTTCTACCCCTGTATCTAAAAGATTGTTTGGGTCTGTTAATTTCAATTCTGCTTTACCGCCACCAAATAATTGTTTGAAAACAATGGTAAATTCTGCTTTAATCTTTGTGAATGTAGTGTCGAACAATCGTTTCATCTCTTGATCCATTTCTTCAATAACATCGTGCAATGTTTCCTTTGCTTCTACCAAGTCATTTTGTTGCTTCGTTAAAAATTCATACCGGTCTAAAATACGATTATATTCATCGATGGCACCTAAGTTAACAGCCCCCAATTGCTCGATCTTTTGTTTCAAATTTTGAACGGCTTCTTTCTCTTGGTCAATATTGTCTGTTTTCTCATATGTCTGGGAAGCTTTTTCAAAGGTTATCGTATATTCTGTTTCTAAATGGGAAAGTCTATTTTCCAGTTCCACGTCAAGACGTGTCTGTTGTAGTTCTTTTTCTTGCATATTACCTATTATTTTTTGATGTGCCTTATTTTCTTCTTTTAACTCTCTCTCTTGTTCTTCAATCCTGGTCATTAATTGTAAGCGCTCTTGTCGTTTACCTTGGATCATTGAAGTTAAGTATTCTTTTTTCTTTTTTTGCTCTTGAATCGTTTGATTGACTTCTATTTCTGTCTGGCTTAATTTTTGCTGTTCTAATAAATCCTGTAATTCTTTTACCGTGTTACGATACTCCACTTCATATTCTTCTAATTGTTGCCTTTGTTTTTCAACATTTTCTTCTTTATTTTTAGCTCGTTCTTCTTGTTCTGCTAATAAAATACGTGCTTGATGATACTCTTTTTCTAGCCCTTCTTGATTTTCTTTAAACAGCTTATGTTCTTCTGATAATGATTGTATTTTGTCATGAATTTCGTTTAATTTCGATTCAATAGTTTGCAATGTTTTCTTTTTTTCTACTGCACGCTTTTCAAATCGAGACCGGTCTACCTCTAATTGTTCTTTCTCCAACTCAAGCATCGTTATGTGTTCACGAATGGAAGCTCGTTTTGTTTCCAATTGCTTTTGGTTTGTTTTTGCTTCCTGTAATCGTTGGTAATGATTGTATAATTCTTGTTCTAAAGCTTGAATTTCCTTTCTCTTTTCTAAATACTTTTCTTTAGCTGAGGTTGCTTGTTTTTCGATATACTCTATCTTTTTTTCTGTTTCTGATAATTGTTTGGTGGTCTTCTTCAAATCACTATCCCTTGTAAACAATGACCGTGTTTTATTACGTTTTGCTCCACCTGACATGGAACCACCGGGATGAACAACATCACCTTCTAATGTCACAATACGAAATTTCCGTTGTGTCAAACGAGCAAGTTCATTTGCATCTTTTAATGTATAAGTAATTAAAACATGACCCATTAAATAATCTACAACTATTTGATATGTTTCATCCGTTTCTACTAATTCAGAAGCAACTCCGATATATCCTGGGTGATTTTTTACCTGTTCAAGTATGCTAGTTGGAATAAATCGTCTTTTAATCGATTGTAAAGGTAAAAACGTCGCACGACCATTATTTGTCTTTTTAAGCCATTGGATTGCTTGTCTTGCTTTTTCATCATTCGTAGTAACAATATGTTGAGCCTGTGCACCTAATGCGGTTTCCATTGCATATACAAATTTGTCCGGGATTGACATTAAATCAATTACAGCTCCATGTATGCCATCTAATTGATTGTTTTTTCGAGCTTTTAATACAGCTTTAACCCCTTGATAAAAACCTTGAAATTCGTTTTTCATCGACTCTAGCATTTCTTTTTTGGATTTTAATTTTTCCATATATTGATAACCCTGATATAAATGTTCGCGCGATTGTTGGGCCTTCTTCTCCCATTCACTGATTTCAGCCTTTTGTTTGTTTCGTTTATTCTCGTTTATTTGATATTTCTTTTTTTCAGATTTAAGCTGTTCCAGAGCATGTTCTTCTTGTTCTTCTATCTCATGAAAGGAATATAATAAATCGTTATATCGCTTTTGAAGATGCTCTTCTTTTTTAGATTGTTGCGTTAATTGCTGCTGAATGGATTGTTTTTCATTACGATCTGCTGCTTGTTTATTTAATTCATCAATATATTCTGTTTTTAATCGTTCAATTTCTTCTTCAATGTCTTCTTCCTTATTTAATAATTTCTTCTCTAATTCGGAAACCTTGTTAAGAATTTCTCTTCTTTTCTTTTCAATTTGCTTCCATTTATCCTTTTCTTTTGTGTAATTTGTGGTGATTTCCTTTATTCGTTCACCTAATTCTTGTTTCTTTGTATTTAACTTTTCTTTATTTACAGCAAAATGTTTAGAACGTTCATGAAGGATTCTTTTTTTTCCTTCTGAATTCTCCAATATTTGGGTCATTTCTAATAAGCTTTCTTGAAGTTGTTCTACTTCTTCATCGATTACCTGGATGTATTGACGTTTTTGTTGAATCTTTGCATCATTTTTTTGTATTCCTGTTTTTACTTCTATCTCTTCTCTTTCTTGTTGATCAAGTTCTTTTTTCAAGCCTTGCCAGTCACGATGAAGATGTTCAATTTCTGTTATCAAAAGAGAGATTTCTTTATTTTTTAATTTACCTTTCAAATTCATATATTCTTTCGCTGTTTCAGATTGAACTTTTAAAGGTTCCAATTGTTGTTCTATTTCATAAATAATATCCTCTACACGGAATAAATTTTCAGCTGTTTCCCCAAGTTTTAACTCTGCTTGCTTTTTCCGTTGTTTATATTTTAAAACTCCAGCTGCTTCTTCAAAGATAACTCGTCGTTCTTCCGCTTTTGAACTAAGAATCTCTTCTATCTTTCCTTGACTTATGATTGAAAAAGCTTCTCGCCCTAGTCCTGAATCCATAAATAAATCGACGATATCTTTCAAACGACATGCTTGCTTATTAATATAAAATTCGCTTTCCCCAGAACGATAAACCCTTCTTGTAACACTTACTTCTTCATAATCAAGCGGAAGCTCCCCCACACTATTATCAAGAACTAAGGTTACCTCAGCGACATTTAATTTATTACGTGTATCACTACCTTGAAAAATAATATCTTCCATCTTAGAACCACGTAATGATTTGGCAGATTGCTCGCCTAAGACCCAACGAATCGCATCTGTTATATTACTTTTCCCACTTCCATTAGGACCTACAATGGCAGTCATACCAGGTACAAAATCAACATGTATTCTTTCCGCAAATGATTTAAAGCCAACACTTTCTAATTTCTTTAAAAACATAAAACATTCTCCTCTAGAAACAATCAATCAAATCGATAAGGTAAAAAGGATATATATAGAACTTTTTTATGATACTTATATGTATTTATAATGTTTATATAAAGCGCATCTCGCATTATTTTCGACATGAATACTATCATTAGTATAAGACATTACTTGGCATAATGCCGTATTTATTCTATCATAATATATATTGGATAAACTATTTTTCCGAAAAATTCAGCTGGCCATACAAAGACTACATAATATTAAAAATCTATTAAATGAGGTGAAATGATTGAATTTAGAGCAAGCTTCGCAAAATAATTTAAAATTTATCCTTGAAGGAATTGGTAATCACTTAAAGGTAGCTAACCGCGGATTATTAGATCCGAATGATTATGACTTAAATAAATATGATGATTTAAAAATGATGTATGACATGATTAAGCAAAAAGGGAATTTAAGTGCTTTAGAAGCACAAGCTTTCCTAGATGAATTGCGAGAAGTAAGAAAAAATTAATAGATAATGATGCACTTCTTACCTTGTATGATAAGAAGTGCATTTTTTTGGAATTTCACCAACACAAGAATTCCCTTTTATTATTCATTATTATTCATTTAGTTTTACTTCTTTTTCCTGTGGTATAATGCAATTGCTTTTTTAGCTGCTAGCTGTTCGGCTTCTTTTTTAGTCCGCCCTTTTCCTTTCCCATAAACTTCACCATTTAATAAAACTACTGAGACAAATTCTTTATGATGAGATGGTCCTGTTTCATCCATAATTTGATATGCAATGGTTTGATTATTATTTTGTTGGACAATTTCTTGTAACTGGCTTTTATAATCCATCACATGCGAAAAAGCACCTGTTGATATTTCCGGAAAAATATATTTCTCTAGAAATGTTAACACTGCTAGAAATCCCTGATCTAAATACAAAGCACCGAGAAACGCTTCGAAAACATCTGCTAATATTGCTGAGCGTTCTCTACCACCAGTCTGTTCTTCCCCTTTTCCTAGTAATAAATATTTACCAAATCCTAATTGACGTGCAAAATGTTCTAATGAAGCTTCACAAACGATGGTTGCTCGTAATTTTGTCATTTCCCCTTCTGGCATATGTTGCATTGTTCGGTATAAATATTGAGAAACACCTAATTCTAATACGGCATCACCTAAGAATTCCAAGCGTTCATTATCCAGGAATTTTTCCTTCCGATGCTCATTCACATAAGATGAATGTGTAAAAGCTTGTCTTAATAATTTTCGTTTATGAAAATGTATTCCAAGGTCCTTTTCTAACTGGGAAACGTGTATTTCCATCCTAATTTTTCACCTCATTCCAACTAAAACAAGAAGAAAGTCCTGCAATGCAAGACTTTCTTTCTATTCACCACTTAAAGAGATAATAAAACATGTATTATCGATTGCTGTTTATGTAGTTGACAGCATCTCCAACAGTTTTAATACTTTCAGCGTCTTCTTCTGCGATTTCCATGTCAAACTCATCTTCTAATTCCATAACAAGTTCAACAACATCTAGTGAATCAGCTTCTAAGTCATCAATAAAAGATGCTTCCATTGTTACTTTATCTTCTTCAGCTTCAAGTTGATCTACAATGATTTCTTTTACTTTTTCAAAAATAGCGTCCATGAATTTCACCCCCTTCAAAAGGAATATATCATTTAGTTTACATCCATTGCCTACAAAAGTCATTTCTTACATAACCATGCCACCATCAACATGTAGTGTTTGGCCTGTCATGTAACTTGAATCATCTGAAGCTAGAAAGCGAACTACTCTAGCTATATCTTCCGGCTGACCAAGCTTTGCCAGTGGAATCATCTTTAACATTGCCTCTTTTTGTTCATTTGTTAATTCAGCTGTCATGTCTGTAGATATAAAACCTGGTGCAACAGCATTAACGAGAATATTACGAGAGGCCAATTCTTTAGCAGTTGATTTCGTTAGGCCGATCACACCTGCTTTTGCTGCTACATAATTCGCTTGACCAGGATTACCACTAACTCCTACAATGGAAGCCATATTAATAATTCTTCCGTAACGTTGTTTCATCATCTGTCTCGAAACAGCTTTTGTACATAGAAATACACCTTTTAAGTTGGTATTAATAACATCATCAAAATCTTTCTCTTTCATACGCATAATCAAATTATCTTTTGTAATTCCTGCATTATTCACTAAAATATCAAGCCGATTAAACTCTTTGATCGTATCTTTTATCATTTTTTTAACACTTATCTCATCTGAAACATCTGCTTGAATAGAAATTGCTTTTCTACCCATTTCCTCAATTTCTTTTACAACTTCTTCGGCACGTTCTTTATTTCCAGCATAATTAACGACAATATCGGCGCCTTCTTTAGCTAATTCTAAGGCAATTGCTCGCCCTATCCCGCGAGATGCTCCTGTAACAAGTGCAACTTTTTCTGTTAGCATGGCATTTCCTCCTTATACCAATTTATAAACGAATCAAAGGACGCAAGATCTGTAATGGAAAATACATGAACACTACGATCGATTTTACGTAAAAGCCCACGTAATACCTTTCCACTACCAATTTCTACAAACGTATCTACACCAGCTGTAATCATGGATCGGATTGATTCCTCAAAACGAACAGGTGAATATAGTTGCTCTACTAATAGTTTCTTTATTTCATCTTTATTTATTACGGCTTCTGCTGTTACATTTGCATAAACAGGGATTTCTGCATCTTTTAACGGAACTCCATCTAAATGAGATGCAAATGTATCACTTGCGGCTTTCATTAATCTAGAATGAAAAGGACCACTCACATTTAGTGGAAGGACACGCTTTGCACCTTTTTCTTTAAAAAGGATGCTTGCATCATGAACACCTTGTTTCGTACCTGAGATAACCACCTGTCCTGGGCAATTTAAATTTGCGATATCAACTACTTCCTCTTTAATTCCAGTCAGAACATCTCTAATTTCTTCTTCGTTTAATCCTAATACTGCCGCCATACTCCCTTGCCCTTTTGGATATGCCTCTTCCATTAGTTTTCCACGTGTACTTACTAGTGGTAGGGCATCGTGTAATTGTAGAGATCCTGCTGCAACAAGGGCACTATATTCTCCAAGACTGTGACCAACTGTCATATCAGGATATACACCCTCTTGTTTTAGTAAGGAAAAAACAGCCATACTAGCTAAGACAAGTGCCGGTTGTGTGTTTTCTGTTTCTGTTAATACTTCTTTTGGCCCATGAAACATCATTTCCTGGATATCTTTCCCTAATACTTCCTTCGCCTCTTGATAAAGTTTTTGTATCGAAGGATAATGCTCATAAAAATCTTGCCCCATTCCAACAGCTTGTGAACCTTGACCTGGAAACATAAATGCTATTTTTCTCATTTATTCTCCCCCTGATTTTTATCTTGCATTTGTTTGACTTTCATTTGAATGGTTTCAGTTACTTGATGTTCAACCATATGGCAAGCTTGTTTGATTGCACTGACAATAGCTCTTCGGTTTGATGAACCATGTGCTTTAATGACAGGCGCTTTAAGCCCAAATAATCCCGCACCACCATATTCCGAGTAATCCAATTTAGTTTTCAGTTTTTTTAAGTCATTCTTCATCATTCCAGCTGCTAGTTTTGTTTTGAATGAACTCAAAAAAGTATCTTTCAGCATGGAAAACATATTCATTGCAGTTCCTTCAATTGTTTTCAAAGCAATATTTCCACTAAATCCATCTGTTACTACAACATCTGCCGCACCAGAAAGTAAATCTCTTGCCTCAATATTTCCAATAAAGTGAATCGGTGCTTCTTTTAATTGTGTAAAAACTTTTTTAGTTAATTCATTTCCTTTTCCATCTTCTGTACCAACATTTAAAAGGCCAACTGTTGGTTTTGTTATATTTCTCACTTTTTCACTATAAATGGATCCCATGATTGCATAATGAACAAGATGACTTGGTTTTGCATCGACATTCGCCCCAACATCTAACATTAGGAAACCTTTTCCATCTAGCGTTGGTAATGTTGGGCTTAATGCCGGACGATCAATTCCTTTAATTCGACCAACGACAAATAGTCCCGCACTCATTAGAGCCCCTGTATTTCCTGCAGATACACATGCATCTGCTCTATTTTCTTTTACTTCTTTAGCCATTAGAACAAGAGAAGCATTTTTTTTTCTTCTTACAGCCCGGACAGGCTCGTCTTCCCCAGTAATCATTTCTGTTGTATGTAAAACATTAATATTTGTTTGATTTGTTAAATAAGGTTTTATTTTTTCTTTATCACCAACTAGGGTGATCTGCAAATTATCTATTTGTTGAACTGCATCCATTGCACCTTCAACAATTGCTTTTGGTGCATGATCGCCACCCATAGCATCCACTGCTATCCTCATTATTTCTTTCCCCTTTAAATATAGATTATGATGAAAATGTATGTATAAGTATATTAATCATCTGTTGAACGAAACATATGAAATTCCCCAGAAAAAACAGGTTCTTCATGAACAAAACTATCAACTTTTACAATGGTTAATCCTTTGTCAGTCTTTCCCTCTACAGAAGCTTTAGCTATAACTCGTTCCCCCTCTTTTACTTGGCGTGTAAAAGAAATATTTGCTGTTGCTGTCAATGCTAATTCATCATTAATAACAGCAACGGCAAGAGAATTTGCTTGAGCGAACAAATGATGGCCGCGAGCAATGTTTTTTTGTGAAAATACATGCTCTTTTTGCACATCAAAAATAGAAATAGCTCGATTGTCTAACTCCAAATCAACCACTTCACCAATAATATCTTCAACTGCTAATGCACGAACTTGTTCATTCCATTGCAATTTCGCAACAGATTTAATACGTTCCCTTAACTCTGGGATCTGAAGTTCCATTCGATCTAGCCGTATTGTTTGGATACTAACTTCAAATATTTTAGCTAATTCTTCATCTGTAATAAATGGTGTATATTCAATCGTTTCTTTTAATAAACGTTGTCTTTCTGTTTTCGTTTTCTTCATAACTTACCTTGTCTCCCTTAAACCAATCAGTTGCATCATCCCATTGTACAAAATAAATATTAAGACTTGGTACTAAAAGTAATATATAATACCAATAAAAATTATGCAAGTGTAACTTAGTCTAATTTCAAAGAAAATACTCCTTCTTCCTCAAGATATTGAAGTAATGGCCGGTATTGAATATCCGAAATTAATAATTCCTCTTCTAAAATTTGACTTGCATCATTTCTAGCAGTCTCTAATGCTCGGTAGTCATGTACTACGTCTGCCACTTTAAATTCGGGTAACCCACTTTGTTTTTTTCCAAAAAAATCTCCAGGTCCCCGTAATTTTAAATCTTCCTCAGCTAGAAAAAAGCCATCCGTTGTTTCGGTCATAATACGCATTCGTTCTTTTCCAACCATTCCTTTTGGTTCAGCGATTAAAATACAGTAACTTTTAAGACTCCCACGGCCAACACGTCCTCGTAACTGATGTAACTGTGCTAGCCCAAAGCGTTCTGCATCATATATCACCATGACTGTTGCATTCGGTACATTGACACCAACTTCAATAACAGTTGTAGAAACAAGAACATGTAATTGATTATTAATAAAAGCCTTCATCACGTCGTCTTTTTCATTTGGATGAAGCTTCCCATGCATTAAACCAACTCTTATCTCTGAAGGATAATACGTAGCTAATTGTTCATATAAATCAACAGCATTTTGAATATCAAGTTTGTCCGACTCTTCAATCAATGGACAAATGACATAGGCCTGTTCACCATTCTTAATTTTTTTCTGAATAAAATCAAGAATTCGTTCTAACATATTTTCTTTTACCCAATAGGTTTCAATTTCTTGTCTTCCTGCAGGCATTTCATCAATAATAGAAACATCCATATCCCCAAATGCAGTAATTGCTAGCGTACGTGGTATCGGGGTCGCCGTCATGAATAATACATCTGCATGTTTTCCCTTATCTCGTAACATTCGTCGTTGTTTTACACCAAAGCGATGTTGTTCATCAATAATGACTAATCCTAGTTCATGAAAATACACATCATCTTGAATCAATGCATGAGTTCCAATAACAATATCTATTTCATTTTTCTCAAGTGCTGATAGAATTTTTTCTCTTTTCTTCCCTTTGATAGAACCTGTTAGTAATTCAATTGTTACTGAATCCCCATATAACTCACACAGGGATTCGTAATGCTGCTCAGCTAGAATTTCTGTAGGAACCATTAAAGCCCCTTGTCTATTGGCTGTAATTGATGCGTAAAGGGCAATCGCAGCAACAACTGTTTTACCAGAACCTACATCTCCTTGCAACAGACGATTCATTCGATATGGTGACTGGATATCATTTAAGATTTGCTTTAATGCTTTATCTTGTGCATTTGTGAGTGAAAATGGAAGTGAATTTTTAAATTGTTGAACACGTTCAAGCGAAAAATCTTGTTTTTGTCCAACTGTTGCCTCACGGTTTAACTTTCGTAATAATTGTATTTTTAATTGAAATAATAAAAACTCCTCATATGTAAATCTTCTACGTGCATGTTTCAACGCCTTTCTATTGGGGGGGAAATGCATTATTTTTAATGCCTCGTGTCGAATGGGCAATTTATAATTGATAAGATAATGCTGTGGTAAACGTTCTTCTATTTCCTCTCCATATCCATTTAATGCATCACTCATAATTTTTCTAAAACGATGGTTTTTCAAATCACCTTTTAAAGAATAAACAGGTTGAATCTCATCAGTTTGTTGGGTTTCACCCACCTTGTATTTATTAACTGTAATCTGCAGGCGATGTGCGTCCCATTTTCCTGTTAATGTAACAACATCCCCTTGTTTAATATGTTTTTTGGCAAAAGCCTTGTTAAACATGACTGCCTTAACAGCTACATTTTCTACCATTACATTGAAAAAAAGGCGTGATTTTTTTTTGCCAAAAAAGTTTAGGGAAGGTTCATTTGCCACCCTTCCCATAATTGTTACTTTATCCTCATGAATCAATTCGATAAGCGGTTTTATTTCAAAAATGTCATAACGATAAGGGAGATAAAACAATAAATCTTCTACAGTATGAATGTTCATTGACGCTAAATCCTCTGCTACCTTTTTTCCTACTCCCTTTATTTTCTTCACTGAATCGCTTAACACAAAGAATCACTCACTCTTTCCATTCTAATTCGTTCCAAATATCTTCTCTTTTAATAAGCGTCCTGTTGGTGTGTCTGCTAAGCCACCTTCGCCTGTTTCACGGAGAGTTGATGGCATTGTTTGACCAATACGATACATCGCTCCAATGACTTCATCACAGGGTATTCTACTTTTCACTCCTGCTAGTGCTAAATCAGCACTTACAATGGCTAAAGAAGATCCTGCAGCATTTCTTTTGACACATGGTACTTCAACAAGTCCTGCAACAGGATCACAAACAAGACCAAGCATATTTTTAAGCGTCATCGCAAATGCATCTGCACTCTGTTGCGGGGTCCCGCCAGCCATTTCAACAATCGCTGCAGAGGCCATTGCACCTGCCGAACCAACTTCAGCTTGGCATCCTCCAGCTGCACCAGAAATAAAAGCATTATTTGCTACAATAAAACCAAATGCACCGGCAGTAAATAAATAACGTACCATTTGCTCATGTGTTGGCTTTAACTGCTCCTTAACAGCAAATAACGTACCAGGGACACATCCAGCACTTCCAGCTGTTGGTGTTGCACATACCAACCCCATTGCCGCATTCACTTCATTTGTTCCCATCGCTTTACTGACAGCATCCAAAAGAATCGGACCTGACAATGTTTGGTTGTTTTTCATATATTGTTGCACACGTACTGCATCTCCACCAGTAAGCCCTGTTACAGATTGAATACCTTGTAAACTATCTTCAACAGCTCTTTCCATGACACGTAAGTTTTTCTCCATTTGGCTGAAGATTTCTTCACGCGACTGATTTTTTAAATCCATTTCCTGCTGAATCATGACTTCAGAAATGGATATATTTTTCTTTTCAGCTATTTTAACAAGCTCTGCTACTGAACGAAACATAAAGACACTCCCTTCCCTTTCTTTACTTCTATTCAATCAATTAAGTAAAGGTTTTCATTCTAACTTACTATTTTAGAAATTCGTATAATATGGGCTGCATTTCTTAATTCATTTAATATCGAATCACTTATATTTTCATCTACCTCAATAACCATCAATGCTTCTTTCCCAATATCTTTACGATTCACTTCCATATGCCCAATATTAATTTGATGTTTAGCAAGGACAGAAGTAACGGATGCTATTGCTCCGTATCGATCATTATGCATAATTAGTATAGCTGGATGATTTCCTGACAGACGAAGTGCAAAACCATTTAATTCTATAATTTCTACTTTTCCACCACCAATAGATACACCAATCATTTCAAGTGTATCTGTATCATCACCAATAATAATTCGTGCTGTATTTGGATGGTCTACTCTTGCACTTTCTACAATAAATTCGACTTTTAAGCGATTTGTTTTTGCGATCTGAAGTGCATTTTTCATTCGTTCATCATCTGTATCAAAACCTAATAGGCCACCAACTAAAGCCATATCTGTGCCGTGTCCTTGATATGTTTTGGCAAAGGATTCGTATAAATGAATCTTCGCCCATTTTGGTTGACGTCCAAATAAATTCCGAGCCGCAAGCCCTATCCGTGCTGCACCTGCTGTATGTGAACTGGAAGGACCCACCATTACAGGGCCAATGATATCAAATACAGACTGAAATTTCATTCTCTCCACCCCTATTCATCCTTGTAGCTTAATCTAAATTATAACAAAAATATGCCCATTTATCATATAAAATTCTTTCCAAACCAAATAGTATCTTCCTATATAAAAAAGAATCATATTTCAAGAAATATGATTCTTTTCATCACTATTCTACAGAAAAAATATAGGAATAGATGGGCTGTTTTCCATTATGAGTTTCTATTTCGAGATCTTCAAAATTATCTTCAACAAATTCCTCTAATTTTTCAATCTCATCTTCATCTACATCTTCACCATATAGAATGGTTAGAATTTCATCATCATCAGAAATTAGACTTTGAAGAAGTTTGGTTACTGTTTCTTTTTTATCAGATTCCGTTACTTTAATCTCACCATCCACAATTCCCATAAAATTGCCTTTTTTGATCAACATTCCGTTAATTGTAGTATCTCTTACAGCATATGTAACCTGTCCCGTTTTAACAACTTGACAATTAGCCTCCATTTGCTGCTGGTTTTCGGTTAAATCTTGCTCGGGATGGAATGCCAATAATGCACTAATACCTTGAGGAATTGTTTTCGTTTTCACGACAGCAACATTTTCTTTCGCTATTTCAGCAGCCTGTTCTGCTGCCATTACAATATTTTTATTGTTTGGTAAGATTAATATGTTCTCTGCGTTTGCTTTTTCAATCGCATCTGCAATATCTTTAGTACTTGGATTCATCGTCTGACCGCCTTCGATTACGACAGTTGCTCCCAGACTTTCAAATAGAGATTTTATACCAGTTCCCATTGCAACCGTGACAATAGCATATGTTTGTTTCTTTTGTTTGACTTTCTGCGGCTTTTGTTCACGTAATATAGTAGAATGTTGTTCGCGCATATTCTCAATTTTCATATTTATTAAGCTTCCATACTGCTGTCCTAGACTAAGAACATTTCCGGGATATTCTACATGAACATGCACCTTAACGACATCTTCATCACTAACAACTAATAAAGAATCTCCATGCTTACTTAATTCATTACGGAAATTTTCTTCATTAAAAGGGGTTTCTTTTGTTTTTTCATCTTCAAATTTCACCATAAACTCTGTACAATATCCAAATTCTATTTCGGATGTGTCCATAAATTCCTGATTAATTTTATGGTGTTCAGCATTGATTATTTCATCATATCGAATTGTCTCAACTTCTTCTGGTAGTTCTTCACCTTTAAGAGCTGCGATGAATCCTTCATAGATGGTTACAAGCCCCTGTCCCCCAGAGTCAACAACTCCGACCTCTTTTAATACAGGTAATAAATCTGGTGTTCTTTTTAATGAAGCTTTTGCTTCTTGAAGCACCATTTCCATAAATGAAATAATATCTGTCTCTTCTTCTGCTTTTTCGGATGCTTTCTCAGCTGCATCTTTTGCAACAGTTAAAATCGTCCCTTCAACAGGCTTCATTACTGCTTTATAAGCAGTCTTCACCCCTTCTTCAAATGCAACAGCTAACTCCTTTGTTGTTACATATTCATTATTTTCCATTCCTTTAGCAAATCCACGGAATATTTGTGATAAAATAACCCCAGAATTTCCTCTGGCCCCCATTAACAAACCTTTTGAAAAGGCTTTGGCAACATCTGAAATATGATTACTTTCTACTTGTTGAACCTCTTTGGCCCCAGAAGTCATTGACAAATTCATATTTGTACCCGTATCTCCGTCTGGTACCGGGAATACATTTAAAGCATCGATATTTTTAGCATTATTTGTTAAATGGCGCGCACCAACTAACACCATCTTAGCAAACTGTGTGCCATTTAATTTTTCCAATGTCACAATACTTCCTCCTCTTACTACTCATGCAACAAACTACTCTTTGTTAACACGAACACCTTGTATGTAAATATTTACAGAATCAATTTCTAGTCCTAATATTTGCTGTAAAGTATATTTAACCTGAGATTGAACATTATGTGCTACCTCAGAAATTTTCGTACCATAACTGACAATTATATACATATCTACGTGTAAATGTGTATCGTCTTGGCGGACGACAACACCACGGGAGTAATTTTCCTTCTTAAGAATTTCTGCTATACCATCTCGAATTTGACTCTTTGATGCCATGCCAACTATTCCATAGCATTCCACTGCGGCTCCACCGGCAATTGTTGCAATCACTTCATTTGTGATTGTCACTAAGCCATCATTTGTATTAAATTCGATTGCCATGTTAATCCCCCTTCATTACTAACTTATGCTTATACATATTTTACTACAAGCAACCTTTTTTTAAAAGTAGATATCGGTTATGACATCCTCTGAAACTACAATGAAAATTTACTACTTGCTATCAACCAAACCAAGATACAGAATACATATTTCTTATCCGATACATTAACTTATATTTTATTTTATGTTTTTCCTTTTCCCTTATATAGAATGAATGAATCTTTTTATTCTGTCAAGATTTATTACTTGAATACTTCATATTGCATCTTTTTCGTTCTTATGGTAAATTAAATAAAGTATTCGTTAGTTGTTAGATTAGGAGGGATTACTATGGCGAGAAGATGTGTTGTAACTAAGAAACAAACTCGCACTGGAAACAAGCGTTCCCATGCTTTAAATGCAAATAAACGTAAGTGGAAAGCAAATGTACAAAAAGTTCGTATCATGGTTGATGGTAAACCAAAACGAGTTTATGTATCTGCCCGTGCGCTTAAATCTGGAAAAGTAGAACGTGTATAAATGCACTAAATAAAACACCTTTAAAGACGTCTTTAAAGGTGTTTTTTATTATGTTTCTTTTCGGATAATCGTTATGATTTTTGGTTCTATGCTGATTGTGGTAGCCCCCCTTAGGATGATACGTCATACCAATTTTAAAAAATTCAGTTGTTTACACATGGTTTGTAGCTAATCGGAAAACAAAAAAGCTTTTGCCATTATTCGGCAAAAGCAAGAGGGTTTATTTCTCTTTTTTAAAAATACTAATAACTACTCGAACAAATCCTCCAATAAACCGCGGAAGTTTAATAGTATAAAATTTCATGAGTTCAACCTCCTCAAATAACAAACAAAGCTAATCCCTTACATAAAAGGCCCCTGTTGTGAATCACGACTCTTTATTAATAATAGTATGCCACTTCTAAAGGAAAAAGTACCATTATTTCGAAGAAGCTTGTTAGAAATACAAAGTGTTGAACCCAAATGGACTGTTTCATTTTTCAATGGATAATAAAATCCTTTCAACGTTAAGCCATAAACAGTTTCTGTCAAAGGAAGGAATGAGATATTAGGATACTTGTCATCCTTTACTACCATATGCACGCCTGGATAAAATAATTGTAATTCATTATATAAATCAATGACAAACCCGCGTACTCCTTGTTTCAAAAGTGGTAGAAGTAATTGAATATTAACAAGCAAGTGATCCATTCTCCCGCCAGTTACTCCAAATAAATAAATCTGCTTTGGATTATATTCAAGCGCTTTATCAATTGCTAATTCTAAATCTGTTTTATCTTTTTCTATTGGATAAGATTCTATTGATTTCGCATGATTATTAATCATAATTTTTTGTTCGTAAGTGGTTGAATCAAAGTCCCCAATTGCATGCTCTATCATTATATCTTGCTTAACTAAACATAGAGTTCCGCGATCTACACCAATCCAAATATCTATCTGTTTATTATAATTGGATAAGTCAGGAACCAATTCAGTTGGCCCATTCGCTACAATTCCTATTTTCATATAGTTTACTCCGTAAGATTCTTGGCCTGTTTAATTTTTTCGATTGCTAATGCACGATCTTTTTTACCGAAGATTGCACTGCCAGCTACAAGGATATCCGCCCCCGACTTTGTGCATTCTTTAGCGGTATGTTCATTAATACCACCATCTACTTCTATTTCAAAGGAAAGGTTTTTTTCTTTTCGCCATTTTGCTATTTGTTCAATCTTTTGAATCGTACCATCGATAAATGATTGTCCGCCAAATCCTGGGTTTACTGTCATAATTAAAACTAAATCTACATCAGGAAGTATTTCCTTAATCATTTCAACAGGTGTAGCAGGATTGATACTGACTCCTGCTTTTTTTCCTGTACTTTTAATCAATTGAATCGTGCGATGCAAATGTTTACATGCTTCTTGATGTACCGTAATAATAGAAGCACCAGCATTTGCGAATGTTTCTATGTATGAGTCAGGATTTTCAATCATTAAATGTACATCAAGTGGCAAAGTGGTTACTGGCTTAATTGCATCTACAACAAGTGGCCCAATTGTTATATTTGGAACAAAATGGCCATCCATAACATCTACATGAATATAATCTGCACCTGCATGTTCCACTTCCATAATCTCATTTTTTAATTTGGAAAAATCTGCTGATAAAATGGAAGGAGCTATTTTTACCATGTTTAATACCTCGGCTTTCGTGATTGGATTTCTTGTAAAAACTCAAGATAATGTTTATATCGAAAAGGAGCAATTTCTCCTTCTTCAATCGCTAATTTCACAGCACATGCTGGTTCCCTATGATGAAGGCAACCCCGGAATTTGCATTGATTCTCTATTTTTTTCATTTCTGGAAATAGTTGTCTTAATTGAAATTCTTCTACATCATTAAAATCAATAGAACTAAATCCAGGGGTATCTGCTATCAATCCATTTCCGATCTTCATTAATTCTACATGGCGTGTCGTATGTTTACCTCTTCCAAGACTTTTAGAAATATGTGCCGTATCCAGTAATAATGATGGATTTAATGTATTTAAAATAGATGATTTCCCTACCCCGGATTGTCCAGAAAACACCGAAATTTTATTATCGAAGTGCTTTTTGATTTGTTCCATATTTGTTGGTTGTTTAGCAGAAAATAGTTCAATTAAATAGCCAATTTTTTCATATGCCTTTTGATAATGTTTAATTAAATCTAATTCTTCCTTAGTAGCTAAATCAATTTTATTTATAATAATCATCGGTTTAATATTCCTAGATTCAATATATGCTAAAAATCGATCAAGTAATAATGTACTAAATTTCGGCATCACAACAGATGTAATTAAAATAGCTTGATCAATATTTGCTACTGGAGGTCTGATTAATTCCGATTTTCTTGGTTTCACTTCTTTAATATATCCTTCACCATTGCTAGATTTCTCAAATAATACGATATCCCCGACAAGGGGGGTTATCTTTTTCTTTCTAAATAATCCCCTCCCTCTACACTGAATAATTCCTTCATCTGTTTGTACATAATAGAATCCACTCAAGGCTTTAATAATTCGACCTTCTGTCATTCATTCACCTTCTTCTTTATAAGGTACTGTTTTCTCAATGATGATGTCTCCGTCACGAACAACTTTGTATTCACCTAATGAATCTGGTGCAATCACTAATGTAATTGTATATTCTGTATCTTTTTTGATTTTATCTTCTTTAAATACATCAGAAATTTTATGTTCCATGTCGTCGATGTAAATTTTCACAGTCTGTTCTATCTCTTTTTCATCATCTTCTTCATCTTCTTCATCTTGATGTTTAGTTGATGGGCTATATGGTACCGTAAATGTGATATTTTCCGATATTGGGGGTTTTTCTTTAGGGCCACTAGAAATATAAACCTCTACAGAATCCCCTTCTTTTAATTTTGCACCTGATTCAGGTGAATGCCGGATAACCTCTCCCTTTGCAACTGAGTCTGAATGTTCCTTTTTCTTATCCATACTCAAGCTATTCTTATTCAAATAATCTTTTGCCTCATCTTCCGACATACCTTTTAAATTGTTTAAACTGACCATTTCCGGACCACTACTAATTTCGAAAATGACCTTTGTCTCACCGGGTATGACCTCTGAATTAGGTGTAGGCTGAATTTGATTTAGTATTTCACCAACCGGTTTATCGGAATGTTTTTCATAGGATCTAACTTCCTGATATCCCTTTCCTTCCAATTCTTCTTTTACTGCTCCGTAGTCACTTCCAACATAATCATCCATTTTGGCCTTTTCTTTTCCTTCACTAACAAAAACAGTAACTGCTGACTCTTCTTTGACCGTTCTTCCAGGATTAGGATTGGTCTTTACAACATAACCCTCTTCCACATCTTCTGAATGAGTGAATTCTTGTTCTGCCTGGAGATTACTTTTTTCCAGCTCTTCTATCGCTTCTTCATAGGTATATCCCGTCACATCAGGAATAACTACATCTTTCGGTTGGAAAATAGCTGGAATTATAAATAAAGCAGCAATTCCAGATAAAAGCAATATCGTTAAAATCGTGAATATCCATCGCCATCTTTTTTTCTTTGGGTTTTTCTTTTTCTTTTTATTGCTAACTTTATTTTGTTGTTTATTTGTTTGCTTTTTATCATCTGTAATATTTATTGTTTGTTTATCTGTCTGATGAACAATTGTTTCATCATCTAGATTATTTGTTTGTGGAATATCTGTAATAATGGGAATTGCTTTTGTTTCTTCCCCAACTTCTTGTGGTGGTGTATATTTTTCTTCATCCATTTTATTCGGATTTAAAGCTTCCACAAGGCTTTGTCCCATCTCTTTTACTGTCTGGAATCGATGAAAGGGATCTTTAGCTGTTGCTTTTAAAACAATATTTTCCACACTTTGTGGGATATCTGGATTAAAATCCTTCACAGAGGGAGTATCCGTTTGTAAATGTTTTAATGCAATAGAAACAGCTGAATGTCCTGAAAAAGGTAGACGACCTGTTAACAATTCAAAAAACACAATTCCTAATGAATAAATATCCGACTTTTTTGTTGCCATTCCCCCACGTGCTTGTTCAGGAGATAGATAATGAACAGAACCTAGAATTGAATTCGTTTGTGTTAATGCTGTTGAACTAATTGCAATTGCAATACCAAAATCGGTGACTTTTATTTGACCATCTTTATCCATTAAAATGTTTTGTGGTTTAATATCACGGTGAACAATATTATGTTCATGAGCATTATTGATAGCAGCAGTAATTTGTTTCATAATACTAATAGCTTCAGGAACAGCAATTGGCCCAAAACGTTGTATGTATTCTTTTAATGTCATTCCTTCCACATATTCCATCACCATGTATAGGAGATGCTCTTCATCACCCACATCATAGATATTAACGATATTAGGATGGGATAAACTTGTGGCAGATTGTGCTTCACGATCAAACCTGGCAATAAATTCATCGTCATTAGCAAATTCTATCCGTAGCATTTTGATGGCAACTTTACGGTGAAGAATTAGGTCCTCAGCTAAATAAACATTTGCCATCCCTCCACCGCCAATTGTCTTTATAATCCGGTAGCGTTCATCTAATATATGTCCTATTAACATTCTTTGTCACCTTTTTCTTCAAGGAGCATATATTTCATGATAACTAAAGAAACATTGTCCTCGCCACCTCGTTCATTTGCTAGGTCAATCAATTGTTTACCAATGGTTACGATCGGCTGATCGGAGGTTAAATATTTTAAAATAGTATCATCACTGACTTTATCTGTTAAACCATCTGAACAAAGTAGAACCATATCTTCTTGTTCCCAACTGAGTGATTGTATGTCTGCTTTAATATCTGATTCTGTTCCTAATGCTTTTAAAACAACATTTTTTTGTGGATGATGTTGTGCATCTTGTTTTGATATTTCACCGGATCGAACAAGCTCATTGACAAGCGAATGATCTTCTGTAATTTGGGTTAGTTTACTGTTTTGGATTTTATAACATCTACTATCACCGATATGGGCTACCGTAATAAATTCTTCCGTAAAAATAGCAATAACGATCGTCGTTCCCATTCCACTACATTCTTGTTGTTTCTGTGATAGTTCATAGATTTCTGTATTAATAGACTGAATTATATTGCCCAGCCACTTTTCTGCTTGTTCAGGAGTATCGAGTTTATTTAGTTGTTTCCATTTTTTCCGAAACATAGTGGATGCCATTTCACTTGCAACATCTCCAGCCTTATGACCACCCATCCCATCAGCAATAACACCTAAATATTGCCCAGATATGTTTTGGAATAATCCACCTGCATCTTCATTATGGGATCTAACTTTCCCTCGGTCTGTATAAAATATCCCTTCCACCGTCTCTCACCTCTTTACTAAACGAGTAACTACTATCATATTAGTAACAGTATGCCACAAAAAGATAGAAAAAAGAATAACAAAATAACACTTTTTCTTTATTTCATACCGTGTGTTGTATGTATATAATTAAACTGTCATACGTAATTTAGTTTATTTTCTTTAAACGTGTTAGAAAAAAACCATCTGTTTCATAGGTTTGTGGAAAAAGCTGTAAACCAACATCGCTGAGTCCGGGAGATTCTTTTAATTGTTTTGGTAAATTCATAAAAAATGTTTCATCGACTTTATAGTTTGTATGCTCATGAAGGAAGTTTCGTACGACCTCCTCATTCTCTGTTGGTTCAATTGTACATGTACTATATATAAGTAAACCGTTCTTTTTTAATAATGGTGCGACTTCATGGAGAATACGCAATTGAATATCAGCCAGATGAATAATATCATCACTCTTTTTGTGATATTTAATGTCCGGCTTCCCCCTAATTACACCAAGACCAGAACATGGTGCATCAACTAAAATTCGATCAAAGCTTTCTTCCTCATATTTCTCAGATAGATGTCTTGCATCATGACAACTGGCGTCAATGATTGATAAATCAAGTTCTCTGGCTTTTCTTTCAATTAAGTTAATTTTCTTCGCATGTAAATCATGAGCATAAATCTTTCCCTCATTTTGCATTTTTTCTGCTAAATGGGTAACTTTTCCTCCAGGTGCACTACATGTATCTAAAACATTCATACCTGATTTCACATCTAACATTTCCCCTACCAGCATGGAACTTTGATCTTGAATGGTAATAAAACCAGATTGGAATAAATCAGATGTTAAGATGTTCCCCTTTTCGATAATTATCCCTTGTTTTGAAAAAGAAGAAGGCATTACTTGATAACCTTCTTTTCGTAGCTGATCAATTGCTTGTTCACGTGATAGTTTCATCGGTTGCACACGGACAGAGATTGGTTTATGGATTAGATTCGCTTCACAAATGTCTTTTGTTCGTTCATATCCATAATGGTTAACCCAACGTTCAACAAGCCATTTAGGGTGGCTTGTCTCAATAGATAGACGTTGTATGTCATCAGAAATTTCTGTCGTATCAGGAACACCTTTTCGCTGTATATTTCGAAGAACACCATTGACAAGCGAGGCAATCCCCTTATGACCGCGTTGTTTTGCTATCTCAACTGCTTCATGAATAATCGCATGTGCTGGAACTCTATCTAAATAAACCATTTGATAAATAGACATTCTTAATAGGTTTCTTACCCAAGGTTGCATTTTTTTATTAGGATTTACGAAGTCATTTAAGTAATAATCCAATGTGATTTTTCGCTGTATTGTCCCATAAACAACTTCTGTTAGTAACCCACGGTCTGCTTTTAAAAATTGTTCCTTCTTCATTTCATTGTCAAGCAATAAATGACTATATCCACTATCTTTTTCAATTCGGTTTAATAAATCAAGCATTGTATTCCTAAGTTTGTATTTATCCAACATTTTCACCCATTCTTGAACCAATTCTAATTTGGTCACGGTGTCCTTTTAGAAACGCTTTTACAGACATTCTTTTTTTACCAGCTGGTTGAATTTCTGTAATACGAACTGCTTGTTTGTCACCACAACAGACAATAATTGCTTCTTCTGTAATATCAATTATTTCTCCAGGTTTGTTTTCATATACATGATTATCTAATTCTGCCCACCATATTTTCATTGTTTGTTGATTATATTTCGTAAAAGCAACTGGCCATGGATGTAAACCACGAATTTGGTTATAAATTTCAAGATTTGATCTTGTCCAGTCAATTTTTTCTTCTTCTCGCTTGATATTTGACGCAAATGTTGCCTTTAAATCATCTTGCGGAATAGCTTGTATTTCCTGGGAGAAAAGTTTCGGTAATGTATCCAACAATAAATCCGTACCTAATTTAGATAATTTATCATGTAAAGAACCCGCATGATCATTCATTTCAATTGGGATACTTTGTTGCGTTAAAATATCCCCAGCATCTAACTTCTCCGCCATATACATAATGGTTATTCCTGTTTTTTCCTTTCCTTGAATAATCGCATAATGAATCGGTGCTCCACCACGCAATTCTGGAAGCAGTGATGCATGGACATTAATACAGCCAAATGGTGGAAATTCTAGTAGTTCATTTGGAAGTAATTGACCATATGCTGCTGTTACAATGAGATCTGGTTTATATTCTAGTATTGTTTCAAAGTCATTCCTTAGCTTCTCTGGTTGAAAGACAGGAATATGAAGGTTTTCTGCTTCTATTTTAACTGGTGGAGGGGTAATTTTCTTTTTTCTTCCAACAGGTCGATCTGGTTGTGTTACAACAAGTACAATTTCATAATTTGTATTTGCTAATGCTTGCAAAATTGGCACCGAAAAATCTGGTGTCCCCATAAAAACAATTCGTTTCATATTATTTCCTTCTTTCTACATAAATTGATATGGATTGGTATCAATTATAATTTGTAAATCTTCTTTTAAAATTTGATCTTCAAAAGGTCGAACAACACGTTCCAATTTTTCTTTTAAATTCGGTTCACGTTTGTATTTTATCATGCATTGATATCGATATCTATTTTTCAAACGCATAATCGGCGACGGTGTTGGGCCTAAAAGAGTTGTATTTCTCTCTATTATTTGTGATAAAAACTGCACAATTTGCTGCGTTACTTTAATTGCTACTGCATGTACAGGATGTGAAACGGTAATAAGTGTTAAAAATACATATGGTGGATACTGAAATTGCCTTCGAATCTTCATCTCCATATTAAAAAAACGTTTATAATCATATTGACTTGCTAACTGGACAGTATAATGGTCTGGTGTATATGTTTGAATAATTACTTCTCCAGGAAGTTCGTGCCTTCCCGCTCTCCCACTTACCTGTGTTAAAAGTTGGAATGTCTTTTCGGATGACCTAAAATCAGGTAAATGGAGCATAGAATCCGCAGCTAACACACCAACTAATGTAACATTTTCAAAGTCTAGTCCCTTAGCAATCATTTGTGTACCTAATAAAATATCTGCTTCTTGATTACTGAATTTTCCTAATAACCGTTCATGCGATCCTTTTCTTCTTGTTGTATCAACATCCATGCGAATAATTCTCGCATGGGGGATGAGCTTTGTTAAACTTTCTTCTACACGTTCTGTTCCCGTACCAAAATAACGAATTAATTCACTTTCACATGATGGACAAGTAAGTGGCATTCGTTCTTCATACGAACAATAATGACATTTCAATTGATTACTACTTTTATGATATGTTAAAGCGATATCACAATGTGGACATTCATTTACATGGCCACAATCACGACACATCACAAAAGTAGAAAAACCACGGCGATTTAACAGGAGTACAATTTGTTCATTCTTATCCATAGCTGTTTCCATTTTATTTTTTAAAGTCCTTGAAAACATGGTACGGTTTCCTGCATGAAGCTCTTTTCGCATATCTATAATTTCAACGCTTGGCATTGGTTTGTTATTTGTTCGTTTATCTAATACAGCTAAGTCATAGACTCCTTTTTGCGCTCGTGCATAGGTTTCTAATGTTGGAGTTGCACTTCCAAGAACAACTGGACATTTATGATAGTTTGATCTTTCGATGGCAACATCTCTCGCGTGATATCTTGGCTGGTCTTCTTGTTTATAGGATGTTTCGTGTTCTTCATCAATAATAATGATACCAAGATTTTCAAACGGAGCAAAAACGGCTGACCTTGCACCAACAACCACTTGAACCTCTTTGCGAAAAATTTTACGCCACTCATCATATTTTTCCCCTACAGAAAGTGCACTATGGAAAACAGCCACATTTGAACCAAATCTTCCTTTAAAACGTTTTACCATTTGGGGTGTAAGGGATATCTCTGGTACTAATACAATCGCTTCTTGTCCTTTTTGAAGCACATCTTGAATGGCTTGTAAATAAATCTCTGTTTTTCCACTTCCAGTTACTCCATGTAAAACAAATACACCTTGTTCTTGGTTATGAATGAATTCTTTAATTGGCTTAATTGCCTGTTGCTGCTGCTTTGTTAATGATAGTGGCTCCGTGCTTTTAAAATTATCATCATTGTATGGGTTCCGGTATACTTCTTTTTTATAAACATGAAGGAGTTGTTTATCTGTTAAACTTTTTATGGTGTTATGACTAGTTTTGAATTTTCGTAATAAAGAAGCTTGGTCTATTTCCGATGGATGGTTTATAAAATATTGTAAAATAGCACGTTGTTTTGTCGCAGTTTTTGATAAGTTATGGAAACCTTCCATTAGTTGATGTTCTTCTTTTCCTGGTTTTACCATCGTGATTGCTTTTTTAGCACCTTTTGATTTCACCAGATAATCAACATAAATCTCCCCGTTTTGGATTGCTTTTTGAACAACTGTGTATGTGATAGGAGAATTAACTAATCTCTCATAAGGAATTCTCTTTTTATTAGCAAACAAAAACTCTAATTCTTTTGAAATTTGTTCTTCTGTCGAACGAACAAGTTCTTTTTTATATGTCGCCTTCAATGCTTGAGGAAGCATCGCCTGGTATGCTGTAATATAAAAACTTAATGTTTGATTGCTCACCCATTTACCAAGCTGAATAAGCTCTTTCGTTAAAACAGGTGTTAAATCTAAAATTTCTTCAATTTCCTTTAATCTTGTGAAGTTTGATTGATCTGTTTTTCCAATAACAAATCCCATTATTTTTCGTGGGCCAAACGGTACAATTACACGCATACCTTCAGATAATACACCTTGAAAATGCTGTGGGATAATATAATCAAATGTTTGATTCACTTGTTTTGCTGGCACATCAACAATCACTTGTGCAATATTCAATTCGTTTCATCCTTTAAATCCCGGTGAATTCGCTTTAAGATTTCTTTAGCAATATCTTTCTTCATTGCTAATGGAATCATTTCTTCCTGTTCTTTCCTGTTGATATATGTAACAATATTCGTGTCTCCTGCAAACCCTGCTCCTTGTTTGGAAACATCATTAACAATGATGGCATCTAAATTTTTCCTTTTTAATTTCTTTCGTCCATTTACAAGCGGTTCATTTGTTTCAGCAGCAAAACCAACTAAAAATTGTTCTTTCTTTTTTTCACCAAGGGATAGTAATACGTCTTTCGTTCTTTCCATTTCTAACTTCATGTCCCCAGATTGTTTTTTCATCTTTTCTTTGTGAATTGTTTTAGGTCGATAATCTGCTACAGCAGCTGACATGATCACAATATCATGGAGTGGAAATTGTTCATTCATTGTTTCATACATTTCTTCTGCTGTTATAATATCAATTCGTTTCACATGTCTATGTTCTAATGTTTCTTCAACAGGTCCAGCTACTAATGTAACTTCTGCTCCGAAGTTTGCAGCAGCTTCAGCAATGGAGAACCCCATTTTACCGGTGGAACGATTTGTTAAATACCGGACCGGGTCAATTTTTTCTCGGGTTGGTCCAGCAGATACTAGTATTTTTTTATCTGAAAATAATTTTGTTTGTGCTTCTTGTTCTTTCAATACATTAATTATTATTTCCGGTTCTTCTAAACGACCTTTTCCAGTCCAACCACAAGCCAAGTATCCTGCATTCGGTTCTATAAATTGATACCCCCATTTTTTTAATGTGTTCAAATGCTTCATTACCGCAGGATGCTCATACATATTTACGTTCATAGCAGGAGCAATAAAAATCGATGCTTTTGTTGCTAAAATGGTCGTTGTTAACATATCATCGGCAATCCCATTGGCTAGTTTTCCAATAATATTAGCAGTTGCTGGTGCAATAACTATATAATCGGCCCAATCTGCTAAATCAATATGTGCAATCTTTAATGGATCCTTTTCATCAAATGTATCTGTATAGACCGGATTTCTCGATAATGCTTGAAAAGTTAATGGTGTTACAAATTTTGTAGCACTTTCTGTCATGATTACTTTTACCTCAGCACCTTCTTGTGTTAACTTACTCGTTAATGCACACGCTTTATATGCCGCAATTCCTCCAGTAACTCCAAGTACGATTTTTTTATTTGCTACCATTTATATCCCTACCTTCATACATTTGGTGAAATTCTATTCAGACAGTTTATCACGAAATATAATAAACGTAAAAAAACCCCTCGCGAAAAATTACGTGAGGGTTTTTTTACATGAAAAAATCATACATCTTCTTTTAATGTAATTTTTCCTGCATCAATTTCTTCTAGAGCTTTTCCTACCATCTTATAAGATTTTGGGTTTTCAATTTGTAAATTATCTAGTTCTTTCAATTGTCTAGCTCGTCTTGCCGAAAAAGTTACAAGAGAATATTTTGTATTTATTTTTTCTAATAAAGAATCAATTGATGGGTATAACATTATTCTACCTCCAATAATTTTTTATATTGATATGCCACTCGTTCACGTTTTAAATGTTCACTTTGGATAATGGATTGCACTTTTGATGCTGCATGCCTTACATCGTCATTCACAACAACATAGTCATATGCATCCATCATGTTGATTTCATTTTTTGCTTCGTTCAGGCGATTTCTTACAAGTTCTAAGGATTCTGTTCCACGATGCATGATACGATTCTTTAATTCCTCTAAACTCGGTGGTAAAAGAAAAATAAATACTCCTTCAGGAAAGTTCTTTTTAACTTGTAGTGCACCTTGTACCTCTATCTCCAAAAAAACATCATATCCATCTGTCAGCTGCTTTTCCACAAATTCTCTTGGTGTCCCATAATAATTATTGACATACTCAGCATATTCTAACAGTTTATTTTGTTTAATTAATGTTTCAAATTCTTCCCTTGTTTTATAGTAATAATCGATTCCTTCCCTTTCACCTTTTCTTCTTTCTCTCGTTGTCATAGAAATCGAATATTTTAAATCCGGCTTTCTTGCAAATATTTCTTTTCTTACTGTCCCTTTTCCGACACCTGATGGGCCAGAAAGAATGAAAAGAAGTCCCTTTTGTTTAATCAACGATGCTCCTCCTAACAGGTTCGTCCATTTCTATTCCTCGTACATTATCTATGTTGAAGGCTAAATAAATCTTATCATTTGTATTTATTCATCTGATAATTCGTCATGACTCATAAGGCGTTGGCCAACTGTTTCCGGTTGCACAGCCGATAATACAACATGATCACTATCTGTAATAATTACCGCTCTCGTTCGCCTTCCATAGGTAGCATCAATCAATTTATCATTATCTCTCGCAACTGTAATAATTCGTTTTATTGGTGCTGATTCTGGTGAAACGATTGATATAACCCTGTTAGCGGAGATAACATTCCCAAAACCAATATTAATTAATTGCAACCCCAATATGGTTCCCCCTTTAAAATAAATTAACATATTTTTTGAAAGGCTATTTTCGCTTTTTTAAAAGATAGCCTATTGGAAAGAATCACTGGTGACACTCTCCGCTGATAAACATCTTCATCTCTATCTGTTTCTACTTATACTATATTATAGAAGAAATGTTCTTTAAAAAACAACTATTTACTCGATATTTTGCACTTGTTCCTTTATTTTCTCAATCGCACTTTTTAATTGAATACTCCATTCACTGATTCTATGATCAATGGATTTGGAACCAATCGTATTTACCTCGCGAAGCATTTCTTGTGTAATGAAATCCATCTTTCTACCAATTGCCCCTAATTCCTTTGTTATCTTTTGAAAATGATCTACATGACTATACATTCGAGTAATTTCTTCCGTAATATCTCCTTTTTCCGTTAGAAGTGCAATTTCTTGTGCCAGTCTTTCTTCTTCTACAGGCGTGTTTCCTTCCAAGAAATCATAGATGCGATCCTTGATGCGTAAACGATATGCTTCGATTACCTTTGGGCGATATTTTTCTAACTGATGAATAAGCTTTTCAATCATATGTAAATACTTATGAATATCTTCTATTAAAAATTGTCCTTCCTTTTTTCTCATTTCTTGTAAATTCTCACATGCTCGTGTTACACCATCTAATAGTTGTTTTTCCCATTCTCCGGCCTCATTAATCTCGTCTATTACTTGAATACAATCTGGATTTGTCGCTAAAAAAGATAAAGATATATTGTCTGTTAATCCATATCTTTCTTTCATTTGTTTCATATAAGAGACATATTGATCCATCATTTCCCATTCAATACGCAATGTTTTTTTCATTAATTTTTCCCCAGATAGAGAAATGAACACTTCAATCCTCCCACGTTCAAAATAAGATTGAATGATTTTCCTTATTTTATCTTCTAAAAAGAGTAATGACCGTGGAATTTTAGGCACACAATCTAAAAAGCGATGGTTCACACTTTTTATTTCAACAGTTACAACGGTATCCCCTAATTTAATCACATCTTTACCGTATCCTGTCATACTTTTTACCATCTTTCTCACATCCTACAACAATAAAGAACCCTAAGACAAAAAGGGTTCTTTATTAAACATTATATCCATTATAACATAGGATTCTTTTATTACTTTTTAGATAAGCCAAAAACAACTGTAGGTATCGCACTTAATCCAATGATTAGGAGCCAATCATATAGTGATAAATATGTTGTTTGAAAGATAGGTTGCAAAGGTTCCCAATAAATTGTTATAAGCATAAGAAGTAAAGAAGACAACACAGCAATAATTAAATAAATATTTTCAAATGGATTACGATCAAAAATAGAATTTTCACTACGACAATCAAATACATGAATTAATTGGGCCATAACTAATGTTGTAAATGCGACAGTTCTCGCATATTCCAAATTACTTTCATTATTTTGATAAACAACCATAAATCCGATTAATGTCACGACACCAATTAAAAAACCACGGCTAATAATTTTAAATCCCAAACCTCTAGAAAAAATCCTCTCACGCGGACTTCTTGGTGGACGTTTCATCACATCTTCTTCTGGCTGATCTAATCCTAATGCCATTGCTGGTAGGCCATCTGTAACTAAATTCACCCATAATATTTGAACTGGAACTAGAGGTAGCGGCATTGCCATCAACATAGCAAATAACATGACTAAAATTTCCCCTACATTCGATGACAATAAATAACGAATAAACTTCCGGATATTTTCGTAAATATTTCTACCTTCTTGAATGGCATTTTTAATAGTTGCAAAATTATCATCCATTAATATAAGGGATGAAGCTTCTTTTGTAACATCTGTACCGGTAATCCCCATACTAATTCCTATGTCACTCGCCTTAATTGCCGGTGCATCATTGACACCATCACCAGTCATTGCTACAATATGCCCCTTTTCTTGAAAAGCTTCCACGATTTTCAGTTTATGTTCTGGTGTTACTCTAGCAAATACATAAACGTCTTCAATGATATCTGTCAAATCACTAGATGACATCCCATTTAACTCACGACCTTCTATAACTAATCCATCTTCTGGCATCATATTTAAATCATTAGCAATGGCCGCTGCCGTTTTTACATGATCACCAGTAATCATAACAGTCTTTATTCCAGCCTCTTTACAATCTTGAATAGCTTGTTTCACTTCTTTCCTTGGTGGATCTATTATTCCATAAACACCGATAAAAGTAAGATCTTTTTCTAAAATTGTTGTTTCCAGAGATTCTGTTCTAGAAAGAGGTTTCATTCCTATTGCAATCGTTCGGTAAGCCTTATCAGCCATTTGATTGACAGCATCTTCTAACTTATTTTTTTCCAATAAATCAAATGGGCGCCTCCCATTTTCTGTATAGTGATTGGAAAATCTCGGAAGTAATACATCTGGTGCTCCCTTTGTAATTAAAAATCGCATTTGATTTTCATCTTCTATAACAATACTCATTCGTTTTCGATTAGAGTCAAAGGGGATCTCCTGGATGATTTGAAATTTCTGGTCATAATTATGAGATAAACCTAATTTTCTTGCTGCCACCAATAAAGCCCCATCTGTGGGATCGCCTTCTACAGAGTATTTTCCTTTTTTAACTGTTAGAGATGCATGATTACATAGCATTCCATACAAAAGCATGGATTTTAAGTTAGGATGTTTTTCATCTAGCTTCTTATTTTCTAAATAAAAATTCCCATTCATATCATAACCATCACCAGATACTTGAATATATCTTCCGTTAAGGTATATTTCTTTTACTGTCATTTTATTTTCCGTCATTGTTCCTGTTTTATCACTACATATAATCGAAGTTGTTCCTAGAGTTTCTACAGCAGACAATTGCCGTACAATTGCTTTTCTCCGTATCATCCGTTGCACACCTAAAGACAGTGCTACAGTCACAATTGCGGGTAGTCCTTCTGGAATGGCTGCTACTGCAAGAGAAACCCCTGCTAAAAACATATGATATACTGGATGCCCCTGATAAATACCGACACCTACTACAAGAATCGTTAAACTTAACGCAACAAAGATCAATATTTTTCCTAGTTCTGCTAGTTTTCGCTCCAAAGGGGTAACTAACTTTTTTGTGCCTGCCATTAAAGATGCAATTTTTCCCATCATCGTTTCCATACCCGTATGAACAACGATTCCAATTCCTGAACCCCTTGTTACCATTGTTCCTTTAAAACCCATATTGACTTGATCTGGTGCATCTAAACCATCTTCTACGATTGGTAAGATTTGTTTTAAAACGGGAATAGATTCCCCTGTCAATGCGGATTCTTCTATTTCTAAACTATCAGACTTAATAATTCTAATATCAGCCGGGATACGGTCACCTCGATTGATTTTAATAACATCGCCGATTACAACTTCCTGTGAAGGCCTTTTTTCCCATTCACCTTCTCTAAGGATATTTGCAATCGGTGCTGCTAAATTTTTTAATTTGTCCATCGATTTTTCAGCTTTTTGCTCCTGGTAAAATCCTATACAACCATTTAATAAGACAATAACCATGATAGCAATTGCATCAATAAATTCGCCAAGCATTCCAGCAATTAAGGTTGCTGCTAATAGAATAAGAACCATAAAATCTTGAAATTGTCGTAGAAATAAGAGCCATTTGGATTGTTTTTTTTCTGTCTGTAAAATATTCGAACCAAATCGCTTACGTCGTTCTGTAACTTGTCTCTCACTCAATCCTTTATTTACCTTTACCTGCAATAATTCTTCGACCTGTTTCACATCTTTTTGATACCATTTTCCCATCATGCATTCCTCCACTAGAGAATCCTTGAACTAATAGAACAAGCTCTTACAGATATGTATGCTAGCTTGTCTTCATTCATGCTATAATTACGAAAGAGGTGAGTATAAATGCCATTTGATGGGATTGTTACAAAAGCAGTTGTAGAAGAATTAGAGGAATTATTAATACCTGGAAAAATTACCAAGGTTTATCAGCCAACGACAACAGAAATACTATTAATCGTTCGTAGTAATCGAAAAAATTATCCATTATTATTTTCCATACATTCTACATATGCAAGATTTCATATTACGAATGATACATTTCAAAATCCAAAAGAACCTTATATGTTTTGTATGGTCATGAGAAAATATTTAACGAATGCAATCATAAAACAAATTGAACAAGTCGGGATGGAAAGAGTTATACGTCTTTCTCTTGAAACAAGAAACGAATTAGGAGATTTAACTTCTTTTCAAATCGTCTTTGAATTAATGGGTAGGCATAGCAATTTTATGCTTGTTGATAACCGGGGAATCATCCTTGATAGTATGAAACATATATCTCAAGCATTGAATCGGTATCGTACGATTTTACCAGGTTCAACCTACCAATTACCACCATCACAACATAAAGCAAATCCTTTAACCATTACAGAGGAAGACTTTATAAAGAAATTAGATTTTAATGCAGGCAAAATGCATATGCAAATGGTCCAAACACTAGAGGGTATTTCACCTGTCATTGCAAAAGAAATCGTCCACCAAGCTAATCTTGGAAATGCAGAATCTTACAAAATAGCATTTACAAATTTTCAACAACAACTACTACACCGTAAGTATGAACCAACAATTTATCATATGAAAAAAGAAGATTTTCATGTTATACCGATGACTTATATAGATGGTGAAAAGGTAACATTTACATCTGTTAATGAAATGTTAGATTCCTATTATTCCGGAAGAGCAGAAAGGGAGCGAGTCCAACAACGGGCAAGAGATTTATATCGATTGATTAAAAATGAAAAAGATAAAAATGAACGGAAACTAATCAAGCATCAAAAAACAATCAAAAAAGCAGATCAAAGAGATAAGTATCAAAAATTAGGTGAACTGTTAACCGCGCATCTTCATCTTGTTTCAAAAGGAGACACAGTAGTTACCGTCATTGATTACTATGATCCACATCAAAAAGAAATGGATATCCCATTGGATTCCAATAAAACACCAAGTGAAAATGCACAATTTTACTTTAATAAGTATCAAAAACTGAAAAAATCTAAAGTAATCATTACAAAGGAAATTGCACGTACAAAAACAGAAATAATTTATCTAGAACAATTATTACAACAAATCGAAGTAGCTTCTGAACAAGATATTGAAGAAATTCGAGAAGAATTACGTGAAGAAGGTTATTTAAAACAAAGAAATACAAACAAAAAGAAGAAGAAAAAAGAAAATCCAAAGTTAGAGCAATTTATAGCTACAGATGGAACTGAGATTTTAGTTGGAAAAAATAATAAGCAAAATGAATACCTAACAAATAAGGTTGCCCATCGCAATGATATTTGGTTACACACAAAGGATATTCCAGGCTCACATGTTGTAATACGCTCCCATGAACCAAGTGAGGAAACATTAGTAGAAGCTGCACAACTAGCCGCATATTTTAGTAAGGCACAGCAATCATCCACTGTTCCTGTTGACTATACACAAATCCGCCATGTCCATAAACCAAAAGGAGCCAAACCAGGTTTTGTAACATACGAGCAACAAAAAACAGTTTATGTGACTCCAAGTGAAAAAATGGTGAAACAATTAAAAAAATAACATAAATTATCCCCCTCTTTTCACCATAGAGGGGGATAATAATTAAAGGATAGTTTCTAAATACAAACAGATAGACAATACAAAAAGTGACTAATTATATAACCTCAAAATTAACTTCTACATCCATGTTTCCATTAATTGCTTTAGAGAATGGACAGAATTGATGTGCTGCCTCAACTAAAGCTTCTGCCTCTTCCTCTGACACATCTTTTAATTGAACATGTAAGACAGCAGACATTTTATACCCCTTATCAGCTGAGTCATTATGAAAACCAATTTCTGCTGTAGTTTTTGATTCGATTTTTAATTTTTTCTTCATTGCTACGAAGTTTAACGCTCCATCAAAACAAGATGCATATCCGGCAGCAAATAATTGTTCTGGATTGGAACCTGTTTTATCGGATTTCATTAATGGATTGACCAAGGTTAAATCAATAAGACCATCCTCCGTTTTTACATAACCACCCTTTGGAGTATTATTAGAAGTTGCTACAGTCGTGAATAATGCTTTACTCATTTCTTATACCTCTCCTTTTTCTTTTTTGGGTAATAATTTTATTACAATTTACGTTTCAAGTATACCCTACAGAGTGTTATAGGGTGGGGAGTATTTTTTGTCTAGTTCTTTGCTTATTATTTTAAAAATGTTTGATTTGTAAGTATCCTCAGGAATGCATCTACTTGTGGTAACCGGCGTACACCTTCTTGATAACATACCCAGGTAGACCTTGTAACCGGTTTACCATCAATCATTAATGGTAAATGTGGATAATCATCCTTCATCGAACCGGAAACACTCTCTGGTAATACCGCCATCCCTATTCCCTGTTTCATAAATTGCCTACATGTTTCAATCTGATCCACCGTTATAGCCTTCTGTGGTTTAATGACATCACTATGATGATATAGCCAGTTATCAACTAATTCATGCATACTATCATCACTTTTAAATGAAATTAGGGGACGTTTTTTAATATCTTCTTTTGGAAAAGGAAATGTATCAAAAATATACAAAGGATCTTGAAATAATGGAATACATGTTGTTTCTTTTAGTTTTTTTCCACGTATGATACTTACATGGTAGTCTTGATGGTTATATTTAATATCTTCGCTAATACCTGTCACTAAGTCGATAATTACATTAGGAAATTTACTTGTGTATTCTCCTAGAATGGCTGGTAAAAATCGTTGACTAATAAGCGAAGAACAAGCAATTGCTAGTGTACCTTGAACTTCTTTACTAGTTTCGGCTAACATGTTTTTTAGCTCATTTTCTTTGGAAATTACCTCTTTAGCATGTTTTAAAATCATTTCACCACTGGAGGTTAATAAAAGACGTTTTGGAGTCCGAATAAAAATTTCCTCCCCAAAATAATTCTCAATATATTTCAAACGTTGGGTTACAGCTGGCTGAGAAATAAGGATTGTTTTTGCTGTTGCTCGAATTGTACCAATTTCATTGAGTTTTAATAAAAGTGCATAATCTTGTATTTTCATATGGAACTCCTTATCTGATAATTATTTGTTATCACATATATTATATAACATTACTTTACTTAATCATAAATAATAATTTTTTTATAATATAAGAATATGAAAAACAAGACATAAACATATGTACAATGAAGGTAGTGATTTTCATAAAAAAATGTGCGAGAAGCAATTTTCACACCTCTTGCACATTTTTATACAGAATAAGCGATTGTTCTCATAATTTAACTTTATTTGCCACAGTCGTTGCATCAATGATGAACGAAGGATAACTCCCTAAAACTTTTACATTACATTTCAATGCTTCCAATTCAGCAATCGCTCCGGGAATAAGTACATCATCGAGCTTACTTGCAATATCAATAATAAAAAAGTAATTTCCTAAACCTGTTTTCATCGGTCTGGATTCAATCTTAGTTAAATTTAATTTCCTCCAAGAAAAAGCGGACAATACTTGATGTAATGCACCTGAGCGATCATCAGGTAGCTGAACCATGACCGTCGTTTTGTATCCATTAAACTTTATTCCTTGATTTTGATTTATTTCATGACCATTTGACGTTAATATAACAAAACGTGTATGGTTATAATGAAAATCATGAATATCTGATTGAACAATTGTTAATCCATACTCCCTTGCTGCCAAGTTATTGGCAATTGCAGCAACATTTAATTGTGGGTGTTCAAACACATACTTTGCCGCTCGAGCTGTAGAAGTCGTGTTTTCACTTGGCACACCACGAAATTGTTTATGTAAAAACTTATGACATTGTGCAATCGCATGGGAATGGGAATAAATCTTCTCCACTTTTTTCCAACGGTCAACATTTTGTGGATGCACCATTAAATGTTGTCGAATGGGAGCGGTAATTTCACCAATAATTGGCAAATTAATCTCATGTGTTAAATAATCTAATGTAATATTGACAGACCCCTCTAATGCATTTTCCAATGGTACAACTGCTATATCTACTTCTTTAGCCTCAACTGCATCTAGACATTCTGGTATTGTTGAATATGATATTGCTGTTTCGTCAGGAAATAAAGCTCTGACAGCAATATCTGTAAAAGTTGCTTTTGGACCTAGAAATCCTAACCTCACAAACATCCATCCCCCTTAATTTTTTTATTATTCTAAATTACATTTTGTTATAGTCTACTTGACGTTTTTATTTCTGTCCAGTTAAGTAAAAATTATATTCATTCGTAATGAAAAAACAGAGGGGAAAACCTCCCTCTGTGCATAATAATCTGTTGGAAAAACATTTTATTATTTCTATACTGAATTAATTTGAATCTAAAACTACATTGAGTCTCGCCATGTTAACAATGATTGCACATCTTTTTGTTCGAATTTATTTTCCGTTTCTAATATCTCTAGTAAGTGATCAAATGTTGTAATCGTGTCAAAATCTAACTTCGCATCTGCGAAATTTTGGTTCGCTTTTTCTAGTCCATATGTAAAAATGGCCAGGACACCAATTACTTCAAAGCCTGATTCTTTCGCGGCCATTGCCGCATCGATGGAAGAACCACCTGTTGAAATAAGATCTTCAATCACTACTACTTTCTTACCTTTTTGGACTTCACCTTCAATTTGATTTCCTTTACCATGCTTTTTGGCTTCTGAACGTATATAAATCATTGGTAAGTCGAGTTCTTTGCTTAACCATGCCGCATGTGGAATGCCTGCTGTTGCACAACCAGCAATGACATCTGGTTGGACTCCCCATTCTTTTATTTTTTGGATAAATGCTTGTGTGATTCTCTCCCGTACTTTAGGATAGGACATTGTTAAACGATTATCACAATAAATTGGTGATTTAATACCAGATGTCCAAGTAAAATAATTTTCTGGTTCAGGATGAATTTGTACTGCCTTAATGGATAATAAATCCTTTGCTACTTCATGATTCAAGCCCATTATTCCATTCCTCCATTGCTTGTTTGTATGCCTTCACTGGATCGTTTGCTTTTGTCACACTTCGTCCTATAACAAGAATATCTGCACCAGCTTTCTTCGCATAGGCTGGTGTTGCAACACGTTCTTGATCATCTTTTTGTGATTGTTCTAAGCGAATGCCAGGTGTCACGGTAAGGAAATCATTCCCACAAACCTGTTTTATCTTACGTGCTTCATGAACAGAGCAAACTACTCCATCTGCACCACTCTCATTTGCCATATTTGCTAAATGACTTGCTACATGTTTTACCGTACCATTTATCATCAATTCTTCATTCATTTTTTCATCACTCATTGATGTAAGGATTGTAACGGCAATAAGTTTTGTGTCTATTCCAGATCCACCAAGAAGTAATCCTTCTTTTGCCCATTTAATCATTTCACTACCACCTAAGGCATGAACATTTACCATGTCAACACCAAGTGTGGAAATATTTCGCATGGCCTTCATCACTGTAGTTGGAATATCATGCAACTTTAAGTCTAGAAAAATTGGGTGATTATCTTGTTTCAATTTTTCAATGACCACTGGGCCTTCACGATAAAATAATTCCATTCCCACTTTAACAGGAACTCCTTTAAATCCATATGTTTCAATAAACTGCTTCGTTTCTTGCCAAGTTGGAAAATCAAGGGCAAGATATATTGGATGAATCATCAACAATCCCCTTCCCTACTGCATCCTTTACAGAATGAAACCCATTTTGTTTTAAAACTTCTGGTAATTTTTCGATAATATCAATACAAGTGAACGGGTTTTGAAAATTGGCTGTCCCAATTGCAACTGCATTTGCTCCTGCAAGAAGAAATTCTAATACGTCTTCTGCTGTTGAGATACCACCCATACCGATAATCGGAATTGAAACATGCTGCCTTACTTCATAAATCATTCGGATGGCGATAGGTTTTATAGCTGGACCACTTAATCCACCTGTTTTATTTGCTAGTAATGGCTGTTTACTTGGTAGATGGATTTGCATACCAGTTAATGTATTGATCATCGATAATCCATCTGCACCAGCTTTCTCCACTGAACGTGCCATTGCTGTAATATCAGACACATTAGGCGAAAGTTTTACATATACCGGTTTGTCACTAGCATTTTTTACGATTTCTGTAACACGTGCTGCCATTTCTGTATCTGTCCCAAATTGAATTCCACCTTCTTTCACATTTGGGCAAGAAATGTTTAATTCTAAAGCATGAACATCTTTTGTTTGATTAAATGCTTTAGCAACTTTCTCATATTCTTCTATTGTACTCCCAGCTATATTAGCTATAATTTTTGTATCATATTGTGCTAAGAAAGGTACTTCATTTTTAATGACTTCATTTACCCCAGGATTTTGTAGGCCAATCGCATTTAACATCCCAGAGGCTGTTTCTGCAACACGTGGTGTTGGATTTCCTAACCGTTTACTACCTGTAGCAGCTTTCATCATAATAGCGCCAAGTCTCGATAGGTCATAATACTCACTGTATTCACGACCAAATCCAAAACACCCAGATGCAGGCATGATTGGATTTTTCAATGATAGACCTGGTAACTCAACAGACAAATCAATCATATTTGTACCTCCTCTGCTTGGAACACTGGCCCATCTTGACAAATTTTCTTATAACCAGAGTCATCATTTGTTGGAACGACACAGGCAAAACATGCACCAACACCACACCCCATACGTTCTTCCAAAGATAAATAACCTTTTTTATGAGATAAATGAGACCGAACAGCTTTTAACATTGGAAGTGGTCCACAGGAATAATAACAGTCGATTTGTTCTATTTCATTTAATACATCTGTTACTAATCCTTTTTCTCCATATGACCCATCATCTGTAACAATAATGGTCTTTCCTATTTTAGAAAACTTTTGTTCATAAAATACATAGTCTTTTGTTTGAAAACCAAGAACAGATATAATCTTATATCCCTTTTCTACTAATGATTTACCTAAATAATATAGGGGTGGTACTCCTATACCACCACCGATTAATAGGATGGTGTCACCGTTTTTCTCCTGAAGATTAAATCCATTTCCATTCGGTCCCAACACATCGAGTGTAGCACCAACAGGGAGACTTGCTAATGCTTTTGTACCTGAACCAATTTGTTTAAAAAGAATGGTGATTGCATGTTCCTTTTTATCTACATCAGCAATGGATACTGGTCTTCTTAATGTATGGCCCGGTACAGAGATATGCAAGAACTGACCTGGAATGGCCGTTCTTGCAACTTCCTCATGTACTAATACCATTTCAGTGGTATCTAAGGCAATTGTGTTTACTTTTTTGATGATCATTTTTTGAATAGTTTTCATTTATACAAAACCTCTTTATTTATCATTGGTTTAGCACTAAAAGTTGTTGATTCCATAACATTTAGAATCGCATCTGCCGTATCTAAACTAGTTAGACATGGAATTCCATGTTCAACAGATTCACGACGAATACGGAAACCGTCTGATCGTGGCTGTTTTCCAGATGTTATTGTATTAATAACAAACTGTACTTCTCCAGAATTAATAATCGATAGTACATTTGGTTTTCCAGAGCCAATTTTCTCTACTTCTGTAACAGCTATTCCATTATTTTTTATAAATTCTGCAGTACCTTTTGTTCCATATAGTTTAAATCCTAATTCGTGAAATCGTTTCGCAATCATTGCTACCTCTTCTTTATCTTTATCAGCTACTGTAAGAAGTACTGAACCTTCTTGTGGGATAGATAGTCCAGAAGCTATTAGACCTTTATATAATGCTTTCTCTAATGTTTGATCATATCCAATTGCTTCTCCAGTTGATTTCATTTCAGGTCCTAAAATGGCATCTACACTACGTAGTTTTTCAAATGAAAAGACAGGAACTTTTACTGTTACAAGATCTACTTCCGGTAATAAACCTGTTGTATAGCCTTCATCAGCTAGGCGCGTACCTAATATACATTTCGTTGCGATATTCGCCATTGTTACACCTGTAATCTTACTTAAGAAAGGAATGGTACGACTTGCACGTGGGTTTACTTCTAATACGTACACATCTTCTCCACAAACAATGTATTGTATATTAATCAAACCTTTCACTTGTAATGCAGTTGCAAGCTTTACAGAAGCATCCATACATTTTTGCTTTACTGTTTCACTAATACGTTGTGGTGGATACACCGCAATAGAGTCTCCAGAGTGAACACCTGATCGCTCAATATGTTCCATGATTCCTGGAAGAATGGTTGTCTCACCATCACTTATTGCATCTACCTCCACTTCAATCCCTGTGATATATTTATCAATTAAAACAGGGTGTCCATTATTAAATCCTTCCGTCTTATTTAAATAAGCTTGTAGTTCATCATCATTATAGACAATTTCCATTCTGCTACCACCAATAACATAAGATGGACGAACCAAGACTGGATAGCCAATCGTATTTGCTACTTCTAACGCCTGATCAAGTTCTAAAACAGCTTTCCCTTTTGGACGTAATAAATCTAATTCATCTAAAAGTATTTCAAATTTATCCCGATCTTCTGCTTTATCAATTGCTTCCAAACTGGTCCCTAAAATATTTACACCATGTTTTTGTAATCCAGCAGCTAGATTGATTGCTGTTTGTCCACCAAACTGAACAATAACCCCTTCTGGTTGTTCTAATTCCACAACATGAAGCACATCTTCTAAAGTTAAAGGTTCGAAGTATAGCTTATCAGAGATACTATAATCCGTTGAGACTGTTTCAGGATTATTATTCATAATGATCGCTTCATAGCCCATTTCTTGAATAGCCTTTACAGAATGAACGGTTGCATAATCAAATTCGATCCCTTGCCCAATTCGTATTGGTCCTGAACCAAGAACTAAAATTTTCTTACGTTCAGAAGAAGTAGACTCATTTTCCACTTCATATGTGCTGTAAAAATAAGAAGTATCTGTATTAAATTCACCTGCACATGTATCAACCTTTTTATATACTGGTTGAATCTGTGCGTTCTTACGTATATCGTATACCTCTTCATAAGAAACATCCCAAAGTCTTGCAATACTAACATCTGATAGACCTACATTCTTTGCCTTTCGTAATAGAGACTTAGATAATTTATTTTCTTTTAATTCATTCTCTAAGTGAATTAATTTTGTCAATTTATAAAGGAAGAACAAATCTATTTTTGTAATATCATGGATTTCCTCCATGGTGACATCACGTCTTAGTAATTCAGCAATGATAAAAATTCTTTCATCATCTGATTGCTTTAATCTAGTAAATAAATCTTCTGTCGATAATTCTGCTAAAGATGCTAACCAAAGCTCTTCTGTGTCTAAATCTAAAGACCGAATACCTTTGAGTAAAGATTCTTCAAATGTACGACCAATGGACATGATTTCTCCTGTTGCTTTCATTTGTGTGCCAAGTGTACGGTCCCCAGTAACAAACTTATCAAATGGAAAACGAGGGATTTTTGTCACTATATAATCTAAAGTTGGCTCAAAGAATGCATACGTAGAACCTGTAATTGGGTTAACAATTTCGTCTAAAGTCATACCAATTGCTATTTTTGCAGCTACTTTGGCGATTGGATATCCGGTTGCTTTTGATGCTAATGCAGATGATCTACTTACACGAGGATTTACTTCAATCACATAGTAATTAAAACTATGTGGATCTAATGCAAGCTGAACATTGCATCCACCTTCGATTTTTAGAGCACGGATAATTTTTAGGGAAGCTGTTCGTAGCATTTGATGTTCCCGATCACTTAATGTTTGCGATGGTGCTACAACAATGGAATCCCCTGTATGTGTACCTACTGGATCCACATTTTCCATATTACATACAACAATTGCTTGGTCTTTACTATCCCGAATTACTTCATATTCTATCTCTTTAAACCCAGCAATATTACGTTCAACTAAACATTGATTTACTGGTGATAACGCTAGGCCATTTCGTGTTATTTCACGCAGTTCTTTTTCGTTATAGCACATTCCTCCACCCGTTCCTCCTAATGTGTATGCAGGACGAACAATTAGTGGGTATCCAATTTTCTCAGCAAAATCCACTGCCTCATCAACTGTTTTGACAATACTACTTTCAGGAATAGGTTCATTTAATTCTTGCATGAGTGTACGAAATTTTTCCCGGTCTTCTGCATTTTGTATTGCTTCTAAAGTTGTACCTAACAACCTAACATCATATTCTCGTAATATCCCCGACTTTTCTAACTCCATGGATAAGTTTAATCCTGTTTGACCACCAAGAGTTGGAAGCAGTGCATCTGGTTCTTCTTTTCGGATAATTTTGGTTAAAAATTCTACCGTTAATGGCTCCATATAAACCGTATCCGCTACAGTATGGTCTGTCATAATGGTTGCTGGATTTGAATTAGCTAGAACAACTGTATATCCTTCTTCCTGTAATGCTTGGCATGCTTGTGAACCAGAATAATCAAATTCAGCAGCCTGTCCGATCACAATTGGACCAGAGCCGATAACGAGTATTTTCTTTATCGAATTATTTTTAGGCATTACTTGTATCCTCCTTATTTTCCGAAAACTGTTTGATTTCTTGTAAAAACGAATCAAATAAATAAATAATGTCTTCTGGCCCTGGAGACCCTTCTGGATTAAATTGTACGGAAAAAGCTGGATATTCTTTATGTTTTAATCCTTCTACTGTTTTATCATTGAGACCAATATAAATTTTTTCTAGTTTTGTTCCATCTAATGAATTATTTGTTATTGTATATGATTGACTTTTTGCTACTAAATGTGATTGATTTGTTTCTAAATCCTTCACAGGATAGTTTCCATATTGTCCATATGGTAATTTCTCAGTAGATGCGCCACAAGCAAGCCCAAACAATAGCTGTCCTAAACCAATCCCGAATAATGGTGTTTTTCCGATTAGTTCCTTAATGGTCTCAATTACTTCTGGAATAGCAGTTGGATTTCCAGGACCATTGGACAATAATACTCCTTCTGGTTTTAACCGCATGATTTTTTCAAATCCATAATTATATGGTACGACGGTAATGTGACAACCTCTTTTTGTTAGTTCACGTAAGATTCCATGTTTAATTCCCAAATCAATAATCACAATACGGGAACCCCTTCCCGGAATAATATATGGTTTTACCGCAGAAACTTGCTCTACAACGTTTGTTTGTTCTGGTATAGATGTTAGTGTTTCAATAATGGAATCCAACGAACTTTCAATATTCGTTATCGACCCTTTCATTGATCCTTGATTACGGATATGTGTTACTAATTTACGTGTATCTACCCCAGTGATTCCTGGAATATCATGTGCTTTAAAAAAGCTATCCAAGCTTTCATCCATTCGAAAATTAGATGGGTAATCAGAAACTTCCTTTACAATCAAACCATTTATACATGGATCAAGTGTTTCAAAATCATCTTGATTAATACCATAATTTCCGACTAGTGGCTGTGTCATGACAATTATTTTACCTGCATTTGCTGGATCTGAAATCATTTCTTGGTATCCAGTTATCCCATTGTAAAAAACAACTTCTCCTGAAATACTTTCTGTACTACCAAATCCTGTTCCAATAAATGTAGTTCCGTCTTCTAACACAAGTTGTTGTTTAGTCATTGGTTTCCTCCTTAAACACAATTTCACCATCTACCACTGTCATTATTGGAAAACCATAAACCTCCCACCCATGGAATGGTGTGTTTTTCCCTTTGGAGTAGAATGTTTCTTTATCAATTTCTAATTGTTTATCTAAATCGACCAATGTTAAATCTGCTGGTGCATTTTCTTGTAATGTTCCATAAGGTAATCCAAACACTTCGGCAGGTTTTATTGTCATCCAATCAACTAATTGCTTCAATGTGATTCGATTTGTTTTCACAAAGTGTGTATATAATAATGGAAATGCTGTTTCTAAACCGACAATTCCAAACGGTGCATGGAGAAACCCTTTTTTCTTTTCTTCTTCTGTATGTGGTGCATGGTCTGTTGCAATAAAATCAATTGTTCCATCTAGTAATCCTTCAATTAGTGCATTCTGATCTTCCTTACTTCTTAATGGTGGATTCATTTTAAAATTAGCATCATCATTTACGACTGCTTCCTCATTTAATAAAAGATGGTGTGGTGTAACTTCTGCAGTGACATGAATACCTGCTTTTTTTGCATCCCGAACAACTCTTACAGATTCTTTCGTACTAATATGACATACATGATAATGACATCCAGTAGCCTCCGCTAAAAGTACATCTCTTGCAATTTGTAATGATTCCGTTAATGAATGATGTCCAGGTAAATTCAAACGTTTGCTAACTTCTCCTTCATGACATACTCCACCATAGACAACAGAGTTATCCTCACAATGAGCGACAATTGGCATGTTGTTTGCTTGAGCTTCTTTCATCGCTCGGAGCATCATATCAGCAGTCTGAATCCCAACCCCATCATCTGTAAAACCAAATACTCCAGTCTGAGATAGTGTTGTAATGTCTGTCAATTCTTCACCAGCTAACCCGTTTGTAATTGCAGCATAAGGTAACACTCTTACAACTGCATCTTTTTCAATTCTGTCAAAAAGATCTTCTACCTTTTCCATGTTATCTGGTACAGGATTTGTATTAGGCATTGGACATACAGTAGTATATCCACCTCTTGCAGCAGCTTCTGTTCCTGTTTTAATGGTTTCTTTTTCCTCACCGCCCGGTTCACGCAAATGAATATGAACGTCGATAAATCCTGGTAAAAGTAATTTTCCTTCACAATCGATCATTTGGTCTGCTTCTTCATTAATTTCATTGGCAATTTTTACGATTTGTTGACCTTCCACTAAAACATCACATTTTTCTTGTTCATTTGTTTCTATTAAACGATTCGCATTTTTAAATAGTATCTTCATCATAAATCCCCCATTTTTTTAATAATAATTGAATAATAGCCATGCGCATATAAACACCATTTTCCATTTGTTTAAATATCCGTGAACGGTTGCATTCTACTAAATCTTCATCAATTTCAACTCCCCTATTAATTGGAGCTGGATGCATAATAATCGCCTTTTCTTTCATTTTCCTTTCACGTTCTTTTGTTAATCCATACGTACTTAAGTAATTTGTGGTCGTATTCATTTCATGGTGTCTTTCGTGCTGTATTCGGAGTAACATCAATACATCGGATTGCTCAACAGCTTCATCAATGGATACATACGGAAAATCTAAATTTGTATCTTTGAATTCTGGTGCTGCACATAAAGAAATATTTGCTCCCAACCTTTGTAGTGCTCTTGCATTGGAATGTGCCACACGACTATGCTTGATATCTCCAACAATTGTAACTCGTATATCCTTAAATGTATTAAATTCATGGTAAATGGTAAATAAGTCAAGCATACATTGTGATGGATGTTCTAATTTACCTGCACCAGCATTTATTATTGGTATGGACAAGTTCCTTCCTAATTGTTTGGCCCAATCATCATCAGGATGACGAATAACTAATAAATCAGCGCCAATTGATTCCAAAGTTTTTACCGTGTCATATAAACTTTCTCCTTTTTGAACACTGGATGAATCAGGATTAAAATCCAATACTTCCAAACCTAGTTTCTTTTGTGCAACGGTAAAACTCATTTTTGTTCTTGTGCTCGGTTCAAAAAACAAATTTAATGCAAAAATTGGTTTTTTAACTTGTTCAATTCCTTGTTGACATTTCTTAGCAAGTGCGATTAAATGATAAATTTCCTCTTCATTAAGCTGGTCAACAGATAGAAAATGTTGCATCTAAATTCCTCCTCGTTCTCATATAGATATATCATGTTGTATTACTCCAAGGATACGTTTTTTGATTTTTAGCAAAAATAAAACCTCTTTGCTAAAAAGGTCGCAAAGAGGTAGGCATAAACAAAACGCTTATGCAAAACTAGGCGACCTTGAAAATCTCTCTGGATTTTCTTAAAGGCCTATTATTCATCTTTTTTATATAAGATTACTTCATCTTCATTGTCTATTTCATTTAAGTGAACAACAACAACTTCTTTTTCAGATGTAGGAATGTTTTTTCCTACATAATCTGCTCGGATTGGTAGTTCACGATGTCCCCTATCAATAAGGATAGCTAATTGAATGACGGCAGGTCTTCCGATATCCATCACCGCATCCATTGCTGCACGAACTGTTCGTCCTGTAAATAAGACATCATCCACTAAAATCACTTGTTTACCGGTAACATCTACATCAATATTGGTCTCTTTTAGTTCGGGTTCATCTGTTGGGACAACCTTTTGTAAATCATCTCGGTATAAAGTAATATCTAATTCACCGATTGGTACATCGATTCCTTCTATTTGTTTAATTTTCTCTTGTAATCGTTTTGCTAAAGGTACACCTCTCGTTTTAATACCAACGAGTACGAGATCTAAGCCCCCTTTATTTTTCTCTAGGATTTCATGGGCTATTCTCGTTAGTGAGCGGCTAATAGTTGCATTATCTAGTAATTCCGTCTTTTTTTGCATTGTTGTCACCCCTATACATAAAAAATCCCTTATCCGTGAGGACAGGGATTTTGGATAGACGAATTCCACATCTATTTTCCGTTTCCTTTATAGCCTCACGGGACTAAGTTTAAAGGTTCTTCATCTTTTTTCATTATGACAAACTTCGGCATTTGTGTCAAGACATTTTCTCTAATTGATGGATTATTTCTTGAAAATCCTTGGGTGGTTCTACTTCAAATGTAAGTTTTTTTCCGTTGATTGGATGGGTAAATTGTAAATACTTTGCATGTAGTACTTGACCTGTTTTCATCACATTTTTCCGTCTTGGGCCATACTTCGGATCACCAAGTACCGGATGACCGATGTATTTCATATGAACCCGAATTTGATGCGTTCTTCCTGTTTCTAATTGACACTCTACATGTGTGAAATTAGTAAAACGCTTTAACACATGAAAATGGGTAATTGCTTCTTTTCCTCCATCAATTACTGTCATATTTTGTCTTTGTTTCGGATCCCGCCCAATTGGGGCATCAATTAAACCATCATCAGGACCAATTGTACCATGCACAACCACTTCATATGTTCTTTTGACAAGACGTGCTTTGAATTGTTCGATTAATTTTTGATGTACTTGGTCTGTTTTTGCTACCACTAATAAACCACTTGTGTCCTTATCAAGTCGATGCACAATTCCAGGACGATCCTCACCGCTTACCGTTGACAATTGATCATAATGATATAATAAAGCATTGACCAATGTCCCTCTTATATGACCTGAGGCTGGATGAACCACCATACCAGATGGCTTATTGATAATGATGAGTGTTTCATCTTCATATACAATAGAAAGAGGAATGTTTTCACCTTCTAATGACAATGTTTCCTCTTTCGGTATATTCCATTTGATGACATCTCCTTCCATACAACGATAATTTGCCTTTGTTGGTTGATTGTTTATGGTAACGAGATGACTTTTAATCCATGTCTGAATTTCACTTCTTGATCTATCTGGTTGTAGACTGGTTAATAGTTTATCAATTCGTATATTTTCTTCTTGATTTGTGACAAGGTGATTTTTTTTCATACCTATTTTGTTTCCTTTCTTTTCTCTTCTTTAAACGTGACAATCATTAATAGGATAACACCTATAACCAAGGCTGAATCAGCTATATTGAATATTGGGTAGTCATATGTAAAAATAATAAAATCTAAAAAGTCGATTACCTCTTTATGTAAAAGACGATCTATAAAGTTTCCAATTGCTCCACCTAAAATCAGACTAAGTGATACAGACATTAATATCGAATCTTTTCCATATTTATGCAGAAAATAAACAATCCCGATAATGACGATAACTGTAATGATATAAAAGAATATCATTTGGTCTTGTAAGATTCCCCATGCAGCCCCTCGATTTCGGTGAGACGTAATATAAAAAAATCCATCAATTACTGGAATCTGTTCATAAATTTCCATATTCTTTACGATAATCCACTTGGAAAGTTGATCAATTCCAATGACAATTAAAGCAATCAAATAATACCAATACATGTACTTTCCTCCACATCACAATTGTTTAGTTTGATTTTACCATAAACTGTTTCTTCTATCATGAAAAAATATCTCTTTCCCTAAAAGGAAAGAGATATTTTGAATTAATCCATATAATGATGTTTAACCACTTCGGCACAACGAGTGCAAATTGTTGGGTGTTCTTCATCTTCTCCTACTGTATTAGAGGTAACCCAACAACGTTCGCATGTTTCACCTGAATGTTTTTCAACTTTTACATCAACATAGCGATATTCTTTTGCTTCTCCATCTTTTTCTTTCATAATCGCTTCTGAGACAATAAATAATTGATGCACATTTGGAATAGCTTCTAATATTTCTTTTGTTTTCTCATCTTTTGGAACGATTGTAATCACTGATTCTAGTGATTTACCGATTACTTTTTCTTCTCTTGCTTCTTCTAAAGCTTTTAACACGTCATCACGAATTTCCATGAATAGATCCCATTTTTCTTTTTTCGCTTCATCAAAATCTGTGATTTCTCGTTTAACAGGCATATCTGTTAAATGGACCGTCTCTTCTGTAACACCAGGGATATGCTCCCAAACTTCTTCAGCTGTATGCGGAATAATTGGTGCTAGTAATTTCACTAATGTGACCACAATTTCATAATATGCTGTTTGGATGCTTCGGCGACGATGATTATCTTTTGCTTCAATATATAGAATGTCTTTAGCAAAATCTAAATAGAAAGAACTTAAATCATCTGCACAGAAATTATGGATACGGTGGAAAATTGGTGAATATTCATATGCCTCATAGCTTTCATGAACGTCTCCAACTAGCTCTTGTAAGCGATAGAGCATATATCTGTCAATACCTTCCATGTTGGACTCTTCCACTCGATCTGTTTCTGGATTAAAATCAGTTAAATTACCGAGTAAAAAGCGGAATGTATTTCTAATTTTACGATATGATTCAGATGTTTGTTTCAAAATAGCATCTGAAATTCGTGCATCTGCATGATAATCAACAGAAGCAACCCATAGACGTAAAATATCTGCACCAAGTTGTTTAATTACTTTCGATGGAAAAATAACGTTTCCTAATGATTTACTCATCTTTCTTCCTTCGCCATCCATCACAAATCCATGACTAATAACATTTTTATATGGCGCTTTACCAGTAACTGCTACCGCAGTTGATAAGGAAGAGTTAAACCATCCACGGAATTGGTCTGAACCCTCTAAATAAACATCTGCCGGACGACGGTGGCCTTCTCGGTGTAATAGAACTGCCTCATGAGAAGAACCGGAATCGAACCAAACATCCATGATATCGGTTTCTTTGGTAAACTCTCCATTTGGGCTATGTTCAGATGTGAAGCCCTCTGGTAATAAATCTTTTGCCTCACGTTCGAACCAAATATTTGAACCATGCTCTCTGAATAAATCTGCTACATGATTAATCGTTTCTTCGGTAATAATTGGTGTTCCGTCTTCACCGTAAAACACTGGTATTGGTACACCCCATGTACGCTGTCTTGATATACACCAATCTTCACGGTCTTTTACCATATTATGAAGTCTTGTTTCACCCCATTTTGGATACCAATTAACAGCTTTAATTTCTGATAAGATTTGGTCACGGAAATCTTTAATAGACGCAAACCACTGTGGAGTAGCTCGAAAAATAATTGGTTTTTTCGTACGCCAATCATGTGGATAAGAGTGCGTAATAAAACTCAATTTAAGTAAGGCATCAACTTCTTCTAATTTTTCAGTAACCATTTTGTTCGCCTTATCATAAAACACTCCTTCAAATCCAGGAGCTTCTTTTGTAAATACTCCTTTATGGTCTACTGGACTCAATGGTTCAATACCATAAGCTTTAGCCATGTTGAAGTCATCTTCCCCATGACCTGGAGCCGTGTGTACACAACCAGTACCAGAATCTGTTGTAACATGCTCACCTAACATAACAAGTGATTCACGATCATAAAATGGATGTTTTGCGACGACGCGATCAGCTTCTTCCCCTTTAAATGTTCGTAAAACTTCTGGGCTTTCCCATTCCAATTCTTCTGTAAGATCTTCCAATAAATCATGGGCAACTACATATTTATCTTCTTTTACTTGAACAACAGCATATTCTAATTGTGGATGAAGAGCGATTCCTAGGTTTGCAGGAATTGTCCATGGTGTTGTTGTCCAAATAATAATTTTTTCATCTGTATTTAATACACCTTTCCCATCGATGACATTAAAAGCAACATAGATAGATGGTGAACGTTTATCGTGATATTCAATTTCTGCCTCTGCTAAAGCAGATTCAGAAGAAGGTGACCAATAAACAGGGCGTAAACCTTTGAAAATATAGCCTTTGTTTGCCATTTCACCAAATACCTTTATTTGTGCTGCTTCGTATTCCTTTGTCAACGTAATATATGGATTATCCCAATCCCCTGTAGCACCTAGTTCTTTACGTTGTTCACGTTGCCTATCTACCTGAGTAAGAGCATAATCAGCACATTTTTGTCTGAATTCCGCTGTACTCATTTTTTTACGGTTTACTTTTTTCTTTTTGGTCAAAGCTGTTTCAATCGGTAAACCATGTGTATCCCAACCAGGTACATATGGAACATGATAGCCTGTCATCGATTTGTAACGAACAATAAAGTCTTTTAAAATTTGATTTAAGGCGTGCCCTATATGCAAATCACCGTTCGCATATGGTGGACCATCGTGTAAAATAAACGTCGGTCTTCCTTCTGTTCGCTCCAATTGTTTTTCATAATACTCTTCTTCATTCCATTTTTTTCGACGTAGTGGTTCTTTATTTGGCAAGTTTCCACGCATCGGAAATTTTGTTTTTGGTAATAACAATGTTTTCTTATATTCCATTCTTTTTCCTCCTTATTATCAATAAAGTGAAACTTCAATCAGCAGATGTCTGGCAGCCAGTCAACTTATGACAAAAAAAGCCCTCACATCCCTTAAGGGACGAGAAGACTCGCGGTACCACCCTTTAAAATGAAAAATAGTTCATCTCTTACATGCCACATTCTTCATTCACTCAGTTGATTTATAACGTTAATCAGACGGCCAAATTTACTAAAATCTTTCAAACTGGCTATTCCGGAGTGATTTTCTAAAAGGATGTCTGCATCAGGCTCCCACCATTTCCTAATTCGCTTCTCAGCCATACCCTTTTATACTGTCTCCATCAAAATATTTCATCTATTATAATTTGTCGATTCTTATCTATGCATTATATGTAAAAAAATTGTTTACGTCAAGAAGTTATGCTTCTGTACTAACAATATCTTCATCAATTAATTCTGTTTCTAAAAGGTCTTCCCAATCATTGGTATTAACCATATCTAATTGTGCTTCCACTAACATTCTTAAGCGAGTACGAAACACCTTTGCTTGTTTTTTCAAATCTTCTACTTCAATAGCGATGGTACGTGCTTTTGTTAATGCTTCATTAATAATTCGATCCGCATTTTTTTCAGCTTCCTTAACAATTAACTTTGCTTCTTTCGATGCATTGCCTTTTACTTCTTCTGCTGTCTCTTGGGCAACTAAAATAGATTTATTTAATGTCTCTTCAATATTTGTAAAATGGCTGAGTCGTTCATTTAATTGTGCGACCTTATCTTGAAAATCATTTTTTTGCCTAATAACTGATTCATAATCTTTCATTAATTGATCGAGAAATTTATTTACCTCATCTTCATCATACCCACGGAAACTCTTTGTAAACTCTTTATTATGAATATCGAGTGGTGAAAGGGCCATGATGACACCTCCTAGTATTTTAATCGTAATTAAGTAGCATCATTCAGGAATGACTAAAAGACATGTGCCTTCACTTTAATTTTGCAGTCGTTATTCGCCATTTTCCTTTTTTGGTTTGTCCATTAATTTCAACTAATTTACTTCTTCCTTTACGTCTAAAAGAAATTAAGTCATCTTCTCCTAGTATAAACTTTGCATCATCAACTACTTTGAAATTAACTTTAATCAGTTGTTTCTTAATAGCTTCTACGGCGAGTTTTCTAGATATATTATATATTTCTTTCACAACATTATCCAGTCTTAATGAAGAAACAGTTTGATTTGATTCTATCCAATTTGGTTTATTTTCTATCCATTCTGTAAAGGTTTTTTCACAAAAAGTTACTCTCGCTTGTTTTATCTGTGTGAAATTCATACGTACAAAATTTGCAATTTCTGTTGCAACAATCATTTGAATTTTACCGTTATCCACATAAATATCTCCCAATTTATCACGAACAAGTCCTAATGATAAAAAGGCACCTAAAACATCGCGATGGGATAGCGTAACAAACTTTGTAGGATATGTTGCTTCCAATAATGTTAACTGAAAATCATCTTTCTGAATCAATGAATAAAATGGCGCAATTATGACACGGGTTCTTTCCGTGTACTTTCCACCACCATCGTGCTTTACTTGTAATGCATCATCACTTGTTGGAATTAACATATGAACTATTTTTCTTTCCCTGGGGTCTAAAAAATCAGTTAATTTCTCCTCATATGTTCGTTCAACAATTTCTTTCCATGATAACACTTGATCGATAAAAGGTTGTTCTTCTTTTCTGAAATGTTCATATACACTCATATTTGTCCATCCTTATCAAAGTCCAAGGATAAATCCAAACAATGCTGATAGACCATAAACTCTCGCAAAGTTTAATACAAGTATTGCTATAATTGGTGAAAAGTCAATCATACCTAATGGTGGAATAAATCTACGGAATATCTCTAGATACGGTTCACAGATTTTCATTAGAAACAAACCAAAAGATGATTCTCTTGCACCCGGGAACCAAGACATGAAAATATAAATAATTAACAAGTACCCGTAGATAACTAATGCGTAATTAATAATACTATACAACTGCAGAATCATGTACTACTACCACCCTCTATTAATTTCACTTTCTTCATTTAACTCATCTGAAATCGCACCTGAAACATTCACATTATCTGGTGCACAGAGAAATGTTCCTATTCCTAGTTTTTGGATTGTGCCATTAACTGCGTAAACAGTTCCACTCATAAAATCAACGATACGCATTGCTTGTTCATGATCCAAACGCTTTAGATTAAAAACAACAGAACGTCTATTAACAAGATGGTCCGCTATTTCTTGCACCTCATTATATGTTCTAGGTTCACATAAAATCATTTTTGAACTTGCCTCTTGTAATCGAGTCAAATTAACAACATTTGACTGTTCTTCTGGAGGTTGTGCAGAGGGATTAGAAACTTCCATCTCTTCATATTCTCCCGTTTCAAACAGTGATTTAAACTTATCTTTTAGGCTCATTTTTACCTCTCCTTTACAAAAGGACATATATAAATAATGTTTCTACCCATCATTACCAACAAGTTTAGTACCAATGCGAATATGTGTGGCGCCTTCCTCAATAGCAATTTCATAGTCATTACTCATACCCATAGATAAATAATGACAAGGTGCATATGGTAATTCTTTTCTTTCTACTTCATCTCTTAATAATCGCAATCTACGAAATATAGTACGAATCTCTGTCTCATCATCTATATGAGGGGCCATTGTCATCAAGCCGACAACATGAATCTTCGTAAATCCTTCCAATTTTTCAATAAAAGGAATAACCTCATCCACAGACAATCCATGTTTCGTATCTTCTTCACTAACATTTACTTGAACAAAGCAATCGATTGGTTCACTAGCTCGTTTTTCAATTTCTTTTGCTAAAGAAAGACGATCTAATGAATGAATGGCTTTTACTTTATCAACGACATCTCTTGTCTTTCTCGACTGCAATGTACCTATAAAATGCCATTTTGCCCGTTCTTTTAATGCATGATACTTTTCCTCAAACCCTTTTAAACGGTTTTCACCAAGATTTGTGATTCCACTAGCAAGTGTTTCCTTTGCTCGCTCTATTGTAACATATTTCGTCACAGCAATGATGGTTATTTCATCCATTTTTCGACCACTTTTATGACAAGCCTCTTCCATTTTTTCTTGAATCTTTGCTAAATTTTCAGCTACCCCCATTTACTACTCTCTCTCCTTTTAGCTATAGTCACGGTTGATAACCAATAAACCCTAACATTCTCCCTGTTTTCCCTTGATCTCTTCGATGAGAGAAAAACAAATCAGAATGACTATATGTACAATATTTTGTTACTACTATATTAGTACGAAGCACACCACAATGCAAAAATATTTCAACATTTAATTGCTTTAGATCTAATAAATATTGACCATTTTTCTGTGGAAATACAGTTTTACTTTGATACTCAATTGGAATATGATTAATTACACGTTTATCTACTTTATATTTTTCTCTTGATATACATGGACCAATCGCTACCAATAAGTCATGAGGATTTACGCCAAGTTCAACCAATTTTTCGACCATTTTCTTAGCTATCTGTCGCACTGTCCCCTTCCATCCAGCATGAGCAATCCCTATATATTTTGTTACTGGATCAAAAAAGTACAATGGGACACAATCCGCAAATACAGCTGTACATAAAACACCCTGTTGATTGGTAATTAAGCCATCGATTCCTTTTAAAGCTGTTTCAGAAGAATTGGAACCAAATCCTCTATCATCTTTGTCAATCACTTGAATGACAGCATCGTGAATTTGTTCACCTTGTACCCAATTATTTAAAGGAAAACGTATATGTTTTGCAAGTATTTGTCTATTTTCAAGAACAGAGTTTAAATCATCTGAAACATGAAGCCCCATATTCAAACTTGCAAATGAAGCTGTACTCACACCTTCATTTTTTGTTGTGAATCCTGTTATTAAATTGGACTCTTTCTGTTCCCACTGTTTAATATGTAAAGTAGAAGGATTTGTAAGCTTAAATGCATCGGACATTCAAAGACCTCCCTAAGAAACATTTCTATTATCTTAACATACATTATATATTATCATGTTGATAAACAGTAGAATCTTCCCTTTCTTCAATTAATATAACATCATCACCAATCGTAATTATTTGTTCCCAATAAATAATTAGCTCCTCTTGCTTTCCAAAAAACGCATTACCATCTCGTAAATAAATAATAATCGCTAATATATTCCCATAATGTGGGTCTATTTCTAAATCAGAAAGATGTCCCAATCGCTTCCCATTATTGATTGTAATCACTTCTTTTAATTGAAGCTCTGATAATGTTATCATTTTACTCACCTCTATATCTATATATATGCACAGCCTCCCCAATTTAAAATAGGTTATCTAATTTAGTTACAAAAGGCCTTTTTTCGTAAAATTTACTGATACCTGGATAAGGCTTTACCTATTTACTTCAATCTTTTAGGAAACAACCATACAAAAAAACAGGCTCCACGGCCTGTTTTTTAATAAAGTATAAATCATTCAAACATTTCTTTATTTACTTGCTGTATGGCAGCTTTTTCTAAACGTGATACTTGCGCTTGCGATATTCCTATTTCTTCAGCAACTTCCATTTGTGTTTTTCCTTGAAAAAAACGTTTATTGAGTATTAGTTTTTCCCGTTCGTTTAAGCGATGTAACCCTTCCTTCAAGGATAAAACATCAACCCATGAACGATTCTCTTCTTTTTCATCACTAATTTGATCCAATACATAAATTGGATCTCCACCATCATTGTAAATTGGCTCAAATAAAGAAATCGGATCTTGAATAGCATCTAATGCAAAGACAATTTCTCCATGAGATATTCCCATTTTCTCCGCTATTTCAGATGGGGTCGGCTCTTTAGATGTTTTATTTATCAATTCTTCTCTTACTTTTAAAGCCTTGTATGCAATGTCCCTTAAGGATCTGGATACCCTAATTGGGTTATTATCACGTAAATATCTACGGATTTCTCCAATAATCATCGGTACTGCATAAGTAGAGAATCTGACATTGTGACTTAAATCAAAATTATCAATTGATTTCATCAGTCCAATACAACCGACTTGAAATAAATCATCGACATATTCCCCACGATTATTAAAACGCTGAATCACACTTAATACGAGCCTTAGATTACCATTGATTAACTTTTCTCTTGCTGATAGCTCGCCACTTTGCAATTGTTTAAACAAGATACGCATTTCTTCATTTTTTAATACTGGTAATTTTGATGTATCGACTCCACATATAACAACCTTATGTCTAGACATTCTGTACCCTCCCAGTTGGAGTTGCTGTCATGGACAGTATCTCCGCCTTAGGAGGTTTTTATGCAAAGGTATATTTCTAATTCCTCTTTAAAAATGTGTTTATTCCAAGCATATCAAGGCTAAACCATTTTATTAAATTCTTTTTTCAAGCGTTTGATGATTTTTTTCTCTAAGCGTGAAATATATGATTGAGAAATCCCTAAAATATCTGCAACATCTTTTTGTGTTTTTTCTTCTTCACCTACTAATCCGAATCGTAATTCCATTATTTTCTTTTCTCGCTCATTCAATGTTGTTAACGCATTTTTTAGTAAATGCTTTTCCACTTTTGACTCTAAATCTTTTGTTACAATTTCTTCATCTGTTCCTAAAACATCTGATAATAAAAGTTCATTACCATCCCAATCAATGTTTAAGGGTTCATCAAACGAAATCTCTGACTTTGTTTTATTATTTCTTCTTAAATACATTAAAATTTCATTTTCAATACATCTGGATGCATATGTTGCTAATTTAATTTTCCGTTCTGGATTAAAGGTATTAACAGCTTTGATTAAGCCGATTGTCCCAATACTAATTAAGTCTTCAATATTGATTCTAGTGTTTTCAAATTTACGTGCAATATAAACAACCAAGCGTAAATTACGTTCGATTAAAATAGCTCTTGCTGATTTATCTCCTTTTGGGAGAAGTTGCAAAAGTTCTTGTTCCTCTTCTTTTGACAGCGGTGGTGGTAGAGATGTTTTTCCACCAATATAATAAATTTCGTCAGATTTTATACCTAGCTTATTGAGTATTTTGTACCACCATAACGTAAAACGTAATTTAAATCGCCTCAATAGTCTTCGCTCCTTTTTTATTTATTGTAGTTAAGCTGGCAAGGAAGCTTTGTATTTCATCATTTGTGGATGGAGTAGACAATGATATTTCCCATCTTTTGTAAGCGTTCCAAATTGAATACCAATCAAGACATGATTTGTTACAATTTCTTTTTCATTATTTAAAACAGATAACTTTTCTGGGCGGATAGCATATAGAAAACTATTATTCCCAGAAACACCGTGAAATGGGATGACTTGAATCATATCCTGCCAATTAAATGGAATATTCTGAATTGAAAAGTTTGAAAATGACTCCTTTAATTGATTCCATTCTTCCTCAGAAAACCATTGTTTCATGAAGTATTCATCACAAATAACAACACAACGCTTTGTTATTGGGTCTACTAATTGATTTCCACTATCAACATAGCCTGTAGTGCGAAAAGTTTGATTTTTTATCGTAATTGCTACGGGATATAATTGATCATAACGGATTTTTTCGTTACCATGGTTGTCCATACGTTTCTTTGTAAAGTACCAAGAAATGGGAAAACCAATGATCACAAATAACCAACTGATTGGATCACCCAATCCACTATGAAAAGTTAAAATGCCTGTTTCCGCTATTGAAAATGAATGATTCATTAAAAAATAGACGGCAACCAATCCACCTCCTATTGAAAATGAAATAAAATAGAACAATAAAACAAGCTTCATCAATCGATTGATAGAAAAGAAGCCGAATGTAGCTAAGATAATAATGATAGAATACAGACATTTACCATATAAAGTTGTAAAAAATGATTGTGGCATAAGAATGGAAATTGGTACTAGTAATGATGCAATAAAAGCACCAAAGAAAATTCGCCAATTACTTATATGTTCTTTTGCTAGAGCTTTGGTTAACATCAATAACATGCTATCAAGAAAAAAATTCAGCACCCAAATTACATCTAAATATATTGACATACCAACCTCCCCAAACATTATCTATTGTTCATTTCAACATGTACCAAAGAGTATAGCCTAATTCCTACGCAAAGTCTGTCATATCTTGTATCGTTTTTCATACTAATTTCAACTAGTTATCTAGAAATTTGTCGGAAAGCAAAAGCAGTAGATTAAGAGTGTTTATACTCCAATCTACTGCCTACAAAGTTACATATTATATTCTCACCCAAAAATAGGTTAACTACATAAGAGCTTACATATTATTGATTTCGATTTCGGTTTCTATTTCTTAAAAAGGTTGGAATATCTAAAACGTCTTCTTCTTGTTTTGGATATTGTTGTTGTTGAACAGGTGGCTCTTTCGGCATGTCCTCGTTTACCTTTGTAGCTGCTGCCTGTTGACGATCAATGGCAGGTCTTTTTCTTACCGGTGGCTCTTGTTTTTTCGCTTCATCAAATCCTGTTGCAATAACTGTGACAACAATTTCATCTTTTAGATTCTCATTAATAACTGAACCAAAAATAACGTTCACTTCTTCATCTGCTGCAGTTGTAACAAGATCAGCTGCTTCTTGTACCTCGTATAAGCTTAAATTAACTCCGCCAGTAATATTCATTAATATACCATGTGCACCATCGATGGAAGTTTCTAACAATGGTGAAGAAATGGCTTTTTTAGCCGCTTCTGTTGCGCGATTTTCACCTGTGGCTACACCAATTCCCATCAATGCTGAACCTTTATCATACATAATAGTCTTTACATCAGCAAAGTCAACATTAATTAAACCTGGCTTTGCAATTAAATCTGAAATCCCTTGTACACCTTGGCGCAATACATTGTCAGCTTCTCGGAAAGCTTCTAACATAGGTGTATTTTTATCGACAATTTCTAATAAACGATCATTTGGAATAACAATTAATGTATCAACCGCTTTTTTGAGTGCATCGATTCCTGAGATTGCTTGGGTTGACCGCCTTCTTCCTTCAAAAGAGAAAGGTCTTGTCACCACACCAACTGTTAATGCACCGAGCTCTTTAGAAACCTGTGCAATGATTGGAGCTGCTCCAGTACCTGTTCCCCCACCCATTCCAGCAGTGACAAAGACCATATCTGCGCCTTGCAGTGCTTCTTCGATTTGCTCACGGCTTTCCTCTGCAGCCTTTTTTCCTACTTCAGGATTCGCACCCGCACCAAGCCCACGAGTTAACTTGTTTCCGATTTGCAACTTTAACTCTGCTTTCGAAAGATTTAATGCTTGTGCATCTGTATTAACTGCAATAAATTCGACACCTTCGACTCCATGTTCAATCATTCTATTAACAGCATTGTTTCCACCGCCACCAACACCGATTACTTTTATAGTTGCTAATTGGTCCATATTCATATCAAAGTCCAACATATCTTCTTTCCTCCTAATATGCAAAAATTACAAGACATTTCCAATGATCACAGAATGATAGTTTTAACTATAATTTGAAAAACTATTTTTTTCTTATTCAAAAAAGTTTTTAAAAAAGTTAGCAATTCCAGACTTTTTCTTTTCCTCTTTCGGCATGTTTCCAGTTTCCTGCTTTTTTCTAATTTTTTTCTTGTTTCCTTCTTGATGTGTTAAGACAACGGCAGGGAATAATTCTTTTCCTTGTATTTTCGCATTCTTATAGGCAAATTGCAAGATACCCACCCCTGCAGTGTATTGTGGTTCTCTTACACCAATATAATCAGATATAGCAATACGTACATTAGCTTGGAATATATCTTGAGCTAATTCCAAGACACCTGGCATTTTCATAGTACCTCCAGTAAGGACATAGCCCCCAGGTAGGTCATTATAGCCCATTAATTGTAACTCTCTTACAACATAAGCATATATTTCTTCTAATCTAGCTTCAATGATATCAGCTATTTGTAATTGATTATAAGACTCTCTACGATCACTACCAATTATCGAAGCTTTAAAAACTTCATCTTCTCGTGCATCTGCGTAAAAAGCATGTCCATGATTCAATTTTATTTCTTCTGCTTCAGCAGTTGTTGTCCTAAGACCAATGGAAAGGTCTTTTGTAATATTGTCTCCACCTAATGGAAGAACATTCGTTGAAACAAGATGTTCATTTTCAAAAACAGAGACAGTTGTACACCCTCCACCAATATCGATGAGAGCAACCCCAAGATTTTTTTCATCATTGGATAAAGCAATTTCTCCTGCAGCAAGAGGTTGTAATACAATATCAGCTATTTGTAGATTGGCACGCTCCACACACTTTAAAATATTATGTAAGATTGTCTTAGAACACGTTATGATAGTTCCTTCCATTTCAAGACGTACACCAATCATTCCACGTGGATCTGTTATATCTTCTAGTCCATCCACAATGAACTGCTGTGGAATTACATCAATAATTTCACGTTCTGGTGGGATAGAGATAACTTGTGCACCTTCAATAACTCTTGCCACATCTTCGTCTCCAATTTCACGGTCTTCACTTTGAACCGCAACAACTCCATGACAAGCTTGTAATTGAACATGATTACCATTAACCCCTACTACAACACTTTCAATTTTCATACCTACCATACGTTCAGCTTGTTCAACGGCATTTCTGATGGATTGAACAGTCTGATCTATATCTACAATGGCACCTTTTTTCATCCCCTTTGATTCTGCACTGCCTACGCCGATAATATTTAGGGAGTCATTCATTATTTCTCCAATGATTACTTTTATATTTGTTGTACCAATATCAAGGCTTACCAAAATTTCATTATTATTCAAAAGAAGGCACCTCCGACCTAATCCTATCTTTTATAAGCTCAAGTTAAGCTTATACTCCTTTAATATTCTATCTTAAATGATTTCATCGTAAAAATAAATATTTTTAGGTGTTTTTTTACGGGAAAGCATAGAAAATCATCAAAAATTCTATTATTTCATACTTTTTCATTGATTATTCCTTAAATTCTTCAAAATATGTACCTACACCGATATGAATAATTCCTTTTTTATCGGGGTCAATTTGTGACACAATCGATGGATACATTTCCATTTTAGTAGCGAAATCACGAATTGTACTAGATACAATTTGTCCATCATTCATATAAACAGAAATTTTATGCTTATTCTTTTTCGATGGCTCCCAGTAAATTTCTGATATAAGGCTAGTAATAGTATCTGATAATGCATCTAGTTCATGGACCATACTCGATAAATATTTTTCATCTGTAAATTGATGCAATATTGGTGCATCCCCACGGACATGTGCGTTTTTTTTCTGTTTTACTACTTTTTCATTGTCAAGCACTGGATAATAGCCTTTCTTCGTCTTTACATAACCTACATGTTCAAATTCTTTAATATTTATGATTACGGTCCAAGGTAGTTTCCTTTCTACTTTAACCGTATCAATTATTGGATTTTTTTCTAGTGTTTTTTTTATCCTATTTTTTTGGATTGCCCATATATTACTATTTAATTCCAGTCCACTTTGTTCTATAATTTCTTCCTTATCAAGCAAATCATTCCCTTTGATTGAAATGGTTTGCACATCACTTAAGGAGGACTGTAGATAAACAATGACTGAAATTAATAAGAAAAAAATAAAAATGTAAAAAATAAGACGTCTATTCGTTTTTTTCTTACGAGCTTGTTTTAACTTTGGTAGATGGTCTTCAATGGAAACAACTTTTTTCTTCTCCATCTTCATTTCCCTCTTAAAAAATATTAACAATGGTTTGCAAATATATGTTTTGCATTCCTTTGTTAAGTGAATTATACCATAACATGTGGTGATACTGATAGTACTGTCTAATAGATTCCTATAAAAATCTATTAGGATACAAAACTATATATTTGCTGATTTACTTATACTAAGTAAAATTCCAGAAGAACATAAGGTTAATGTTAAAGAGGAACCACCATAACTCAAATATGGTAACGTAATTCCAGTAACAGGAATCAAACCGATAACAACACTAATATTGATTAACACTTGTAATGTAATCATAGATACAATGCCCAGTGCAAGGTACCTACCAAAAGCATCCGGTGCTGCTAAAGCAATTTTAATTCCTCTCCAAAATAAAATAACAAATAAAATGAGCAAAAAAGTTCCACCTAAAAATCCGAGTTCTTCTCCTAAAATAGCAAATATAAAATCTGTCTGTGGCTCTGGTAAATAAAAGTACTTTTGTAAGCTCTTTCCTAATCCTGTTCCCATTAATCCGCCAGGTCCTAATGCATATAATGATTGAATAATTTGAAAACCGTCTCCTAATGGATCTTCCCAAGGATTTAAAAATGCAGTAATTCGACTGATTCGATATGGTGCAGATAGGATAAGAAATACAAAAGCAACAATCCCTAATAAGCCAACCCCTACAAAATGAGATATTCTTGCTCCTGCTACAAAAATCATCACCACACAAGTTAAAATAAGCACAACACCTGTCCCTAAATCGGGTTGTAACATAATCATTCCAAAAGTAGCAAAAACAAGCAATAATAAGGGGAAAAAACCTTTTTTAAATGAAGTAATATATTTTTGTTTTGTAGCTAATTTCATGGAAAGAAACATCATTAACCCTAGTTTAGCAAATTCGGATGGTTGAATACTAAAAGCACCTATACCTATCCAGCTTTGTGCACCACCACGAACCATTCCTATCCCGGGAATAAGTACAAGGATTAATAGTGTAAAACAGCCAAGTAGTATTATTTTAGAGTATTTCATCCAGATTTGATAAGGGAATGCCATGATCAATAACATGAGGATAACACCTATCCCAGCAAAAAGCATTTGCCTCTTTACAAAAAAGAACATATCATCATATTTATATTCGGCCCACACATAGGATGAAGTAAATACGGTAACCATCCCAATGATAAGTAACAAGAAAATTACAAGCATCAATATATAATCAGGATTGTTCTTCCCATTTATCTTTTTCTCCAAAAGAAAACACCCCTTCACCGTTTGGTTTGGGGCTTTATCTTTCTATTTATATTTTTTAAAGATGAAACAAGCCCCTATTTTAATCTATGCACGGCTTGTATAAACATGTCACCTCTTTGTTCGAATGTTTTATATTGGTCCCAACTAGCACAAGCTGGGGACAATAAAATAACATCTCCAGCCTCTGAAATATCAAATGCTTTACATGCTGCATCCGCAACATTTTCGGCATGTTCGATGACTTTTATCCCAGCTTCTTTAGCAGTTTTTTGGAGTTTATTTGCTGTTTCTCCAAATACGATCATTGCTTTTACTTGTTTTAAATGTGGCATTAAATCAGTAAACTCATTTCCCCTATCAAGTCCTCCAGCAAGCAATATTGTCGGCTTTGTAAATGATGCTAATGCTTTTTCTGTTGCTAGCATATTCGTTGCCTTGGAATCATTGTAAAAGAAGCGTCCTTGAATCATTTCTACAAATTGTAATCGGTGTTTTACACCAGCAAATGAAGTAAGCACTTTTTTTATTCCTTCATTCGATGCATGGGATAGTTTCGCAGCACAAATGGCAGCCATAATATTTTCCAAATTATGTTCGCCAACTAATACAATATCTTTTCGATTAATAATTTTTTCTTTTTTAAAATAGACGGCATCTTCATCCATCCATGCCCCATCTAGTTGCTCTTCATGAATAGAAAAAGGAACTTTAATAGATGGTGTGCTCTCAGCAATTTTTGAAACAATAGCATCATCTGCATTGTAAATAAAATAATCGGTTGCTTTATGATTTTTTACAATGTTTGCTTTGGCCTCCATATAATTATCGAATGTCCCATGAAAATCAAGGTGAGCCTCAAAAATATTTAATAAAACAGCAATGTGAGGGTTGAATTTGTCTATTCCCATTAGTTGAAAAGAAGATAGTTCTAACACAAGTTGTTCATTTTCTTGTAATTTATTAGCAATTTCAGAAGCTGCTGTACCAATATTACCAGCAACTTGGATGGATTGATTGCTGTTTTTTAGCATTTCTCCGATCAAAGTAGTTGTTGTAGTTTTCCCGTTGGAACCTGTAATACAAATCATACGATTTCCTGCTAGCAACCCCGCTAATTCTATTTCAGTAAGTATAGGCAGGCCTCTGTTTACTGCTTCTTCTAATATCGGATTACTATAAGGAATTCCTGGATTTTTTATAATTACTTCTATATTATCCAATACCGATACTGGATGGGAACCAACAATAACTTCTGCTCCCATTGTTTTTAATTCCGAGACAACCGGATCTGTTTCATTTGTTTTCCAATCATTAATCCGTACATGTTTCCCACTATCTAATAGTAGCCTTGCTGCTGCTGTACCACTCTTTGCTAAACCAAGCACAAGTACATTTTCATAGGGGAATTCAGTTAATCTATTCATCCTAACCACACCTCAATGTAAATACCTAATGCAGAGAATATAAGTCCAATTAGCCAAAATGTTGTTACGACACGCCATTCAGACCACCCTAATAACTCGTAGTGATGATGTAATGGACTCATTTTAAAAATCCTTTTTCCAGTTGTTTTAAAGGAAGCGACCTGGATGATGACGGACAATGTTTCAATGACAAATACACCACCAATAATAACAAGTAAAACTTCTAATTTCGTTAATATAGCAATGGCAGCAATTGCCCCACCTAACGCCAAAGAGCCCGTGTCACCCATAAACACTTTTGCTGGATGCGCATTAAAAACAAGAAAACCGAGTAATGCCCCGACCACTGCTAATGAAAAAATGGTGACTTCAGTTTGGCTAGAGGTATGCCAAGCTAAAATTCCAAAAGTACCAAAAGCAATAGCGGCTGTTCCGGCAAGTAATCCATCCAACCCATCTGTTAAATTGACAGCATTAGATGAACCAACAAGCATAAAAATAATAAGAATTGCATAGCCCCAACCGAGTTCCAATTCAAACGTAGTGCCTGGTATTTCTATTGCTGTAGAAAAACCTTGATTACGGATTATAAAATAAAAAATAAGGGCAATAATAATTTGACCGATCATTTTTTGCTTTGAAGTCAATCCAAGATTTCGCTTCATCGCCACTTTAATAAAGTCATCTAAAAAGCCAAGGAATCCATACCCTAGAAGAACAAAGATAAGTAACCATAGCTCATAACTTTGTAAATTGCCTGTATATTTATATGACATAATACACGCTGTTACAACAACACTAAAAACAATGACAATTCCTCCCATTGTAGGAGTTCCAGTTTTTTTCTGATGTGATTGTGGTCCTTCTTCCCGTATACTTTGTCCATATTTTAAACGTCTTAAAAATGGAATAAATATTGGTGACAAAAGGACGGTAATTAGAAATCCTATTAAAATAGTCATGATTAATACAGATAAATTCACTATACTTCCTCCTCTTACGAAAACCGTCCATTTCAAGATTGCATTCCTGATTAACTTCGTGGTATTAATTTATCGATGTATGTTTCTAACTTCATCCCACGAGAGGCTTTAAATAAAACAATTGTATCTTTTTGTAAAAAAGGTTGTAATTGCTTGATTAAAGATTCTGGTGTATGAATATGCTCACAAATAACATCATTTGTTCGTTTATTAATTTCTTCTGTAATAACAGAGGCCATATCCCCAATAGTAAATACAGCGTGGATTTCCTGATTGATTACATCCGCAATAGAACGATGCCATTGTTCGGAGTCATCACCTAACTCAAACATATCCCCAAGTACAAGTATTTTTTTGTGAAAATCATCCATTTGTTTTAACACTTCTATTGAAGCTTTCATAGAAGTAGGAGATGCATTGTAAGCATCATTAATGATGGAAACACCATTAATTCCTTCGATTCGCTCAAAACGCATGGATGTCATGGCGATATACTTTATAGATTCTTTTATTTTCGCTTCTTCTATCCCTAACTGTTTTCCAAGGGTAATAGCGTATGATGCATTTTTTGCATGATGTACACCGAGAAGTGGAATATGATATATAACATCATTAATTGAAAAACTAGTTCCATTTTCTTTTAATTGAACATTTTTAATCTGTATATCATTCTCTCGTTTAAGCCCACAGCGTAATACATTTGCAAATTGAACTTGTTCTTGTAGTAACTCTTCATCCCCATCTAAGATTAAACAGCCATTTTGTTTTAGGCCATCTTCTATTTCTAATTTTGCTTTGGTAATCCCAAAGCGAGAACCGAGAAATTCGATATGCGACTCTCCGATATTTGTGATAATTGCATAATCTGGTTCAGCAATTTTAGATAGTCTACTAATTTCTCCAAAATGGTTCATCCCCATTTCAAGAACAAGCACTTCCGTATTTGTTGGCATAGATAATATGGTTAACGGAAGTCCAATATGATTATTAAAATTTCCTTTTGTTATATGTGTCGTATAAGACGTTTGTAAAATGGTACCGACCAAATCTTTGGTAGTTGTTTTTCCATTGGAGCCTGTAATACCTACCACGATTGGGTTTACCTTTTGCCGATATTTAAAAGCAAGTTCTTGCAATGCCACTATCGTATCTTTTACAAAAAAAATTGGAAAATCATGCGGTAAAAAATCGGGAATTTCTTTTTGTTCATCCCATAAAGTGGCTACTGCACCATTCTTAATTGCTGCCTTTAGATAATGATGACCATCAAAAGTATCACCGATAAGCGGAATAAATAATGTTTGCTCACTTTTCATGCGACTATCAGTTGAAATTGCATTGATTTTGATATTATTTTCAGTCAATCCTTTATAATTAGAGAAAATTTTTGTTAACCAATTTGTTGTAAAAAGCATGATTATATCTCCTTATGTTTGATTGCTTCTAATGCAATTTCACGGTCATCAAAATGGATTTTCTTCTTGCCAATTTGTTGATATGTTTCATGTCCTTTTCCAGCGATTAGAATGATATCATCTTTTTTGGCACTCGCTATTGCACGATGAATTGCATCTTTTCGGTCCACAATGATTTCATAATTATTTTGATTTGGATTTAGTTCTTTTACCATATCATCAATGATTTGAACAGGGTCCTCTGTTCTTGGGTTATCAGATGTAAAGAAAGCTGTATCTGCATATTCAACAGCAATTTGAGCCATTAGTGGCCGCTTCGTACGATCTCTGTCTCCTCCGCAACCAACCACAACATAAACCTTCTGATTAGAAAATTGTTGAATTGTCTCTAGTACATTTTCCAAGGAGTCTGGAGTATGTGCGTAGTCTACAATGACACCAAAATTTTGACCTCCCGTAACAGGTTGGAATCTCCCATCAACACCTGGAGTATCTTCAAGGGCCAATTTTATCGTCTCTAATGATAGACCACCGGCAATTGCTGCACTAACGGCTGCTAACATATTGTACACATTAAACATACCGATGAGCTGACTATGAATAGATACATCCCCTATTGGTGTTGACAATCGAAATGTCGTGTGATCAATGTATAATGAAATATCTTCTGCCATAACATCTGCTTTGTTTTTACATCCATATGTTAACAGATGTTGCCCTGTACTTTTTTTCAATATAGAACTTGCTGCATCATCTTCATTAATGATAGCAAACTTCTTCCTTGATTCTGAATAAGTATTACCTAATTGAGAAAACAACAATGATTTCGCACGTAAGTAATCCCTCATATCTGTATGATAATCTAAATGATCTTGTGATAAATTTGTGTAAATGGCAATATCGAAATCACAACCAAATACTCTTCCCTGATCTAATGCATGAGAAGATACCTCCATAATTGCTGTATCTACTTTTTCATCTACCATTTTACGAAATAACTTTTGTAAAGAAAGTGCGTCAGGTGTTGTATTATTGCTAGGAAATACTTGATCACCTATCTTTGTTTGAATAGTCCCGATAACACCTGTCTTTTGTTGATGTTTTTCGTATATTTTTTCCAATAAATAGGTAACTGTCGTTTTACCATTTGTACCTGTAACTCCTATTAAGGTCATTTCATTTGTTGGATTATGATAAAACTTCATTGCAATCATTGCCAATGCACGCCTTGTATCTGACACTATAATTACTGGAATGGAAACACTAGATGGTATTTCCTTTTGTGCAATGATAACGCGAGCACCGTTTTCAACAGCTTGATCTATAAAATCATGACCATCGACAGTAAAACCTTGAATACATATGAACAATGAGCCAGGTATTACATTTCTAGAATCGATTTCGATAGATTTTATTTCTGCATTTTCATCAATGGATGAATTTGTTTTATAAAAAGATAAACTAGAAAGAATTTCCTTTAATTTCATGTGAAAACATCCTATCCATTTAAAATATCATTTTAATTTAATCAGACTTCTATATCTGCAACATTTCGTTTTTTAAATAACTCTTTAAGAATTAATGATTTTTTATTAAAAAACACACTTCGTTTATTATATCAAAATCCAAATATAAACACGATTGTTTTATTCAATTTAAATAAATCTATTTATCCTTTACATAAATTCGTACTTTCGCACCTTCTTCAACCATTGCTCCTGCTTCTGGTGCTTGATCAATAATTTCCTCTCCTGATCCTTCAACTTCTAAAGATAGATTTGTCATTATTTCTAATAAATCATCTGTCTTTTTACCAACCAAATTAGGAACCTCTACTTTCGGCGCTTCCGGCCATTGATATTTTTTATCTAAACCATCTTTTCGCCGTTCAACCCCTAATGCACTTAAACTATCTTCTATAATCGTTCCTACAATAGGTGCTGCAACTACCCCTCCAAATTGGACAGTCCCCTTTGGATTATCTATTGCCACATAGACAACAATTTCAGGGTCATCACTTGGGGCATAACCAATAAAAGATACTATATGATTATTTGTCATATATTTGCCATCTTTTCCAACCTTTTGCGCTGTTCCAGTCTTACCACCAACACGATATCCATCCACATAGGCTGGTCGTCCAGTCCCATGCGCTACAACACTTTCTAAAGCCTTTCTTATTTCTTTTGATGTTTCATTAGAAACAACCCTTTTTTTCAGCTTAGGTTCGTGTTTACTAACTACTTCTTTTGTATGTGGATCAACCCATTCTTTTGCTACAAACGGTTCATATAAATACCCGCCATTTATTGCTGCAGATACAGCCATTACTTGTTGGATTGGTGTAACAGACACCCCCTGGCCAAAGGAGGTTGTCCCTAATTCGACTGGCCCAACATCTTCCTTGTTAAATAGAATCCCTGAACCTTCCCCTTCTAGATCAATTCCTGTTTTTGAACCAAAACCGAATTTTTCAATGTAGCTAAATAATTTATCTTTGCCAAGCTTTTGGCCTAATTGAACAAATCCAGGGTTACATGAATTTTGAACAACTTCTAAAAAGGTTTGATGACCATGCCCACCACTTTTCCAACAACGTAACTTAGACCCTTCCACAGTAATTGATCCATTATCATCAAAGGTGTCTTTTTGCAAATCAACAAGCTCCTCTTCTAAAGCAGCTGCTAATGTTATTATTTTGAATGTAGATCCGGGTTCAAAAGTCATCCAAATTGGCAAATTTCGGCTATAGATTTCTGAATCTACTTGTTGATAGTTCTCCGGATGAAACGTCGGTCTTGCTGCCATGCCTAGTACACCACCTGTTTTTGGATTGACAGCAATAGCAACAGCACCATCTGGATTATATTTTGCTTTTACTAAATCAAGTTCGCGTTCCATAATCACTTGAACTCTTGAATCAATTGTTGTTTTTAAATCCATACCATCTTTCGGTGAGGCATAAACATCTGCTAAATTTTCTAGTTTTCCTCCTTTTGCATCCGAATAATATGATAGTCTTCCTTTTTCACCCTTTAATTTTTCATCATGATATAATTCAAGTCCCATTAATCCTTGATTATCAATTCCAGTAAAACCTAATACATGTGCAAGGCTTTCCCCATACGGATAATGTCGCTTTGAATCTTTTGCTAAATAAACACCAGGCATATTCAGTGTTCGAAGTGCCTTTTCTTGTTCATCTGAAATTTTTTTCCCTTCAGGACGAATATCTACTGAACTTGCATTTTTAGTCACATATTCTATTGCTTTTTCTTCTGAAATATGGAGAATGTCTGCAAGATTTTTTGCCGTTTCTTCCTTGTTTTTAATTTGTTTAGGAACGAGCACGACAGACGGGGCTGTTACATTTTCTCCCATTACGACACCATTCACATCTAAAATTCTGCCTCGTTCTGGCTCAAACATAATATCCCGACTCCATGATTCATCTGCCATACCGACTAATTGTTTTCCTAAAAAAAACTGAACATATCCTAGTCTAACACTAACAATGCCAAAGATTAATACACCAAAAAGAAAAACAGCTACTAATCGCTTTTTCACAGTAACAGTTGATACACGCTTCATATTCAATCTCCTTTTACATACTTAGGCTTGTATCAACTATATGAATATGTGAAATGGATTAGAACACTGTTTATAAAAGTCGAACTTACTATTTTCACGCAAACATTGTGACTATCTTTCTGATTTGGTATCCCTTTTTACATTATTTGGTAGTTTTAATTCAACGGTTAATAAATCATTCTTTTTTAGTAATTTACCTTCTTTTATACTTTGAGAATCTACATATCCACTTCCATTTACTTTTATCTTTAACTGAAGCAGATCGGATAGTTGTAATACATCGCGATATGACCAACCTTTTAGATTTGGCATCGATGGTTTATCAGTTATTAGGATTAAATGATCCGTTGGAAATACTTCTTTACCAGCCTGTAAATTAGAAGCTACTATTTTCTTTCCTTCACCTATGATACTTGTTTTAATTCCTAGCTTTTTCACTTGCTTCTCTACTTCTTTGGTAGATTTATTCATTAGTTTAGGTACTTTTATGGACACGATTTCTTCAGATTTGTCTTGATCTGGTTCGATGTTTAAATAGTGTAAACCATTCTCCATTACGTTTTTAAAAATATAAGCAAGTGGTGCACTACCTGGTTCATATCCTCCATCCTCTTTTTTGAGATCTGGTTGATTAATGGCGATATACATCATTAACTTAGGGTCATCTGCTGGGGCCATCCCTAAAAATGAAAATATATTATTTCCATATCCATTTAAATAGCCACCATTTGAACTAGGAATTTGTGCAGTACCTGTTTTTCCTGCAACAGAATAATCATCTAGTTTAAATGGCTTACCTGTTCCATGTTTTCCGTGTACAACTGACTCTAGTAACTGAAGAACTTGTTTCGATGTGTCTTTAGAAATGGGTTCACCAACCATGGTTGGCTCATGTTTTTCAATAATTTCATCTTTATTGGTATCAATAATTTTACTAATCACATAAGGCTTCATCATTTTTCCATCATTGGCAATTGCTGTTGCAGCTTTCATTTGTTGCATTGGTGTTAAAGTGCTTCCCTGACCAAATCCAGTTGTTACCTTTTCTAATGGCCAATTATATAATATCTTTCCTGGAACTTCACCAGGTAAATTAATTCCTGTCTTTTTATCTAAATCAAATGCCTCTATATATTCCAGGAACTTCTCTGTACCAAGTTTATCCCATACGAGTCGAGCAGCCGCTACGTTAGAAGAACGCTCGAAACCCTCGTCATAAGAAATAGTACCCCATCCTTTTCCACCATTATGATCATTTATAGGAACAACACGTTCATTAATCCGATATCGACCTGATTTAAATCCTTCCGAACCATTATATACTCCTTCTTCAATAGCTGCTGCCCATGTGAACATTTTTACGGTGGAGCCAGGTTCAAATGGGTTTGATATGGCGTCATTATACCAATTTTTAACTTTTAACGGTTTATTCGGATTAAAGCTAGGTCTATTACTAAGTGCTAGAACTTCTCCTGTTTTAGGATTCATCACAATTGCGATCAGTCGTTTAGGATCATATGCTGCTTCCACTTGCGTTAAAACATCTTCTAATAATGTTTGAATTTTTTGATCGATTGTCAAATGAATATCGTGGCCATTTTTTGGTGGTTTAACTATTTCATTTGGGTCTATTAATTTTTTATTGAAAAGATCTCGTTCATAAGAAATAGAGCCATTTTTCCCTGTCAATAAATCATTCATCGCTTTTTCTATACCTGTAATTCCCATTATTACTTTTTCATTTCCTGCTTTTGTTTCTTTTACTTCTTTTTTAGCAAAACCGATAATATGGGAGGCAAATTCTCCATTTGGGTAATAACGAATGGATTCTTCCATTAGATGTATACCTTGTAATTTTAAATCTTCAATTTGATCTTTTTGTTTTTTTGTTAGTTTACTTCCAGCATGACCAAATTCAATTTGTTTTGCTTTATCATTTTCGAGCCCTTTTGTTATTTTTTCTGTTAATTTTGCTTTATCCGTATCTAAAATAGGTGCTAAGAGTTTCGCAGTTTCTTTTGGTTTTTCAATACTTTTAGCATGTTCTTTATCCACATTTGCATATAATCGGTATGTCGGCCGATTATATGCAAGAGCATTATTATTTTTATCCAGAATTTTTCCTCTTTCAGCTGTTAGTTCATATGAATTTGTTCGTTTTTCTTTTGCCCATTTATCCAGTGTGACTTGTTCAACTTCTCCAGAAACTTGTATATAAAGAAATCTCCCTGCTATGATTAAAAACAAACAAGCAAACGAGAGAAATAAAATACCAGATGCTAATTGGGTACGCTTATTTTTTTTCATTCTTATTCACCTAACTACTTTTTAAAGACATCTACACTTTTAACCTTTGAATTTTTTATGTTTAGTCCGTTTTCTTTCGCCTTTTGTATGATTCTTTCTGGACGTTGCAATTCTTTCTTTTCAAATTCCAGGGCCTCGATTTTTATTTTTTGATCGTCTACTTTATTTTCTAATGTTTGTACATCACGATTCAATGTATCTGTTGTGGAAGAAAAGGTAACAAGAAATGATGCTGCCAAAAGAAATACACTTGTAAAAAAAACATACAATATTTTCTCGCCCTTTGTTACCCATCCTTTTTTATGTACTTTTTCTTTCGGTTGTGTATTAGGATTTTTCCTTACATAATTTTGTTCCCATGTTTGAACTTTTCTAACAGCCATTATTTTCTCCACCCTTCCTCATATTTAAATTCGTCATTCCATGGATGTTGCTTCTCTACAATTCTTAGTTTTGCTGGTTTTGAACGCCGGTTTCTTTCTAGTTCTTCTTTTGTTGGAATAATAGGTTTTCTTGAAATCAAACGAAATGGAGCTTCAAATTCTTTAGGCATAATCGGCAGATTTCTAGGTGTTTCTTTTGGCCGACTCCATTTTTTAAATGCTTGCTTACATAATCTATCTTCTAATGAATGAAAGGTAATTACTGCAATTCTTCCATGGATGTTTACTACTCTTGCAGCTTGATGAAGGGCATCTTGGAAAACTTTCAATTCATCATTCACAGCAATTCTAAGTGACTGAAAAATACGTTTTGCAGGGTGTCCACCTTTCCTTCGCGCTGGTGCAGGTATTGCTTCTTTTATAAGTTCCACAAGTTGATAGGTTGTGTCAATTGCTTCTGTTTTACGCCTTTGCTCTATTTTTCTTGCAATTTGTTTTGAAAATTTTTCTTCACCATATTTGAAAAAAATTTTAACAAGATCTTCATATGGCCATGTATTCACAATATGATGTGCGTTAAGTTCTTTAGATTGGTTCATGCGCATATCTAATTTGGCATCAAAACGATAGCTAAATCCTCTTTCGCCTTTATCAAATTGTGGAGAAGACACTCCTAAATCAAATAGAATACCATCCACATTCGAAATTTGATGTCGCTCTAGCTCAATTTCAAGATTTTGAAAGTTATTATGGATAAATAAAACTTGATCAATATATGGTTCGAGACGAGACTTTGCTGCTTGTAGTGCTTCTATATCTTGGTCAAAAGCAATCAATAATCCATCTTTATCTAATTGTTTGACGATATTTAAGGAATGACCAGCCCCACCAACCGTACAATCCACGTATGTACCATTTGGTTTAATCTGTAATCCTTCTATCGCTTCTTTTTGTAATACTGTTTCATGTTCAAACGTCATAACTATTCGCTCCTTGAAACGTTTTGGCCGTTTTTATTAGGCTGTTTTGTGTTTGTTTTGTTTATTATGTTCTCGTTTTAGAAAAACAGCCTCTCACTTTTTCCAACGTATTCTAAATATCAAAATCCATTAGGTTTTCTGCTATATCTGCAAAGGATTCCTCAGATTGTGCGAAATAATCCTCCCATACACCTTTCGCCCAAAATTCAATCCGATTAGACACACCGATAACAACACACTCACGGTCTAATACGGCATAATTTCTTAAAGGAGCAGGGATATTTATTCTTCCCTGTTTATCTATTTCACATTCGACTGCACCTGAAAAGAAGAATCGTGTAAACGCACGGGCATCTTTTTTAGTTAAGGGCAGTTTTTTTAGCTTTTGTTCCAGGATCTTCCACTCTTCCATGGGGTAACAAAATAAGCATTGGTCAAGTCCACGAGTCACAACAAAGCTACTCCCGAGTTCTTCACGAAACTTAGAAGGAACAATAATTCTTCCTTTTGTATCAATGTTGTGTTGAAATTCACCCATAAACATAGACATTTCCCCACTTTCTTATTTTCATGTTACCACAACTCACCACAATGCTCCACCCTATTTTTAAATCAATGCTATTTTTTTATAAAAAATGAAGAAAATGCTTCAAAAAAAGACTCTATATTTTGTTGTGTCTCCTAAAGAAACCCTGTAGTATCAATGGTTTGATTAACTTACCATGGAAAACAAACCATTAGTGGAGGAAGGTGGGGGATTTTTTCCATAAAGTGAAACGTAAATCAGCGAGGTTTTACTGTCAGTTAATCTGCGATAAAAAAAGCAACCAGTTTCAAATAACTGATTGCTCTTCCTTTAAATTGGTTCCTTTCGTATATATTTTTAGAAAATGGCCTTTAAAATTTATAATTGAACTAAATAATGATCATTGGTAAAAGTGATATCTTGTTCAATTAATTGCCTAATAAATGATATTCCATATTGATTCATCCATGGTAAAGGATTCCATACACGTTCTTGCAGACCTCCTAATGGATGTAAATATTGATTTAATTCATCAAATGCTGCTAAATCAGTAGTATATTTTTCCTCCATTGAAAGTGAAATTCTTTTTTGTAAAAATTCAATCTCCCGATTAATCCGCTCTAAGTTCTTTTCAGCAAGTCCTCCTAAATCATCCCGCATTTGTTGTGCAATGGATCGAATTGGTTTATGGGAAGCATCTACTGTTTTCTTTAATTGATGAAACATATGTTCAATTGGTGGATGAAATTGCGATTGTAACCACTTTTGTTTATAGAAATCTACTCCATGATTCACCACATCTGTAACGGTAATTCCATATTTTTCCGCCTTATCCACTATTTGCTGATTTACCATTGTAAAAGATAAACGTGGAATAAGTGGTGGCATATTCATTTGTAATATATGGAATGCATTCTTTAATACTGACCAATAGCTAATTTCACCAGGCCCACCAATAAAAGCAAGTGTCGGAAATAATAAATCTTGCATTAATGGCCTCGTTACAACATTATTACTTAATAAATGAGGTTTATTTTTTGCTATATGAACTAACTCTTCAGTTGTAAACATCACTTCCTTTTGTTTACCAACCCAGTTTCCTTGTTCATCCCGAAAAAGTAAAATCCGTTCATGATTCTTGTGATAAAAAAGATGACCTGCATTTTCTGCAACATCTAAGTCGATTGTGTAACCTAAATAGAGTAATTTTTTATGGGCTTGATATACATGGTGATTTATTTCCTGTTGATTCTCAATCATTTGTACAAAATAATTTGCTTCTAATTGACGAATGTCTTGATTTCCTGAATCCGCTAGGACAATTCCTTCATTTTGAAATAAATAGAACAAAACATTTGCAAAGAAATCAACATATGTATTCGACTTATCCAAACATCGATTCATCTCTTCATACAATGATTTTGTATGTTTTGTTTCATTCAAATGAGTAAAAACAGTATCTAACCACCGTGTTGCATGTTCTTTATTTAATTCAATATCAGAGACCGGATATTTTTCTAGTATAGTTTGTTGGATATGAAGTTTCTTCATTTCTGTTTTTTCTGGCATATAAACATGATTAATTTCCGCAAAGTCGTGATCTTCCCCCGCAATCCAGAATACTGGAATAACAGGCCTTGTAAGTAGTTTTTCCTGTTGTTTAGCATATGTAACAATGGAAATTATTTTATGGATGGTATACATCGGACCGGTCAACAATCCTGCTTGTTGTCCTCCAATGACAACAACGCTTTCTGGATCTTTTAAACGATCAATATTATGCATGGTTGATTCTGGTGCATCCCATGTTTTATTCATTGTTTTTAAAACTTCAGCAAGCCTTTTTCGTTGAAATGACCGATTCATTAATTCATTGACCCTATCCTTTAAACTCCGTTCTGTTTCCTCATAATCAAAAAATGATTGTAAATCACTCTTCTTATTTTTATAATCATATATTAATTTATTCTGTTGTTCTATTTTAATAGGGTCGATTCGCATAAGTCACAAGCTCCTTTATATAATAATACTTAATATGTATTTTAAATAATCTTCAAAGGAATTTCATGCTTTTTGTATTATAGCTACTTATTTAAGGTAAATATGGCAAAAAATTATCATTTATAAATACTTAAGCATTATTTCCTTGTCCTATATTTCATTCTTAACAAATTTATATTATAATTGTGTAAAAGACTTAAAATTTAAATGATTCATTTCATTAAGGGGGAGATCATATGGATACAGTTAAGATAGAAAGACTATTAATTAACTATAAGACATTAGAACAATTTAAACAATTCAAAGAATATGGTCATCAAGAACTGTCTATGTTGGAAGACCTACAGTCAAATATGATTGAAAATAATAGTGAATCACCATTCTATGGGATTTACTATGGAGATTCATTGATTGCACGAATGAGTTTATACAAAGTTAATAAAGAATACGATGTTTATTTTGATCCACCAACTGATTATATGGAACTATGGAAAGTTGAGGTGCTACCTAATTATCAAGGAAGAGGATACGGAAAAGCACTGATTGATTTTGCCAAAGGCTTCCAATTACCAATTAAAACCAATCCACGCATTAATTCGCATCAATTTTGGGAAAAAATGGGGTTCCAAAAAGCACATTATGATATGGAGAGGGACTTGGGAGCAAATCCATTAATTTGGTTACCTGAGGGAATTAAAGAAAAAATATAATAGTTCATGAAAAACGCTGTTGCATCACCTAATTACATTTTTTACCCATTTGCAGCAGCGTTTTCATATCTTTATAAATATATAATTATGATAACTTATTTCAATTCAGAATCTCCGTGCACCCAATGCCAAAGTTTTTCCATTTCCTTCCACGCACTCTCGTATCGAGTAATTTTTTCTTTTAAATCATTATTTTCTTGTTCTAATTGAACAACGTCTTTTTTTTGTGTTTTCTCTTCTTCACTATGCTTCATTCCATAATCCATCTTCATCTTTTCTAGTAAAGAGATTGCCGCTTCAATCGAATTTTGTTGTTTCTCTATCCCCTCATTCACAGGATATTGATGATGAGTTCTCTTCTTTCGTGCATCTTTTGCCAAAGAAATTGCATCTTGGTATTTTTTACGTAGTGTTGCATTCCATCGAAAACCACACGCAGCAGAAGTTCTTGATAAATGTTCGGCCACCATTTTAAAAGCTTCTAATTGTGTCTTCCCATCCCGGATATATCTTAAAACTGTTTCTGCCAATATCTTATCTTCTTCTTCTGTCCACGCATCCTGTCGAGTCACATACATACATATCACTCCTTAGCCTTCTTTGCTATCAATGTATGCAATAACTAGGATTGATAGAATCATTTTTTCACAATTTCAAAGGTTTTACGAAAAAATATCTACCTAACACTTTGTTACCAGAAAGGATATAGATTATATATGTTCTGTTTTCTTTCGTTCTAGAAACGTATTAACCGCCTCTACATGGGCAGGTGAGTGCCATTCTTTTGCACAATTTCTAATTTCTTCATTCATTTCTGCAGACAATGCCAGACTAGCAATCTTTCTTTTATACTGTTCCTTTAATGTTTGCATTAATGAAATAGACTTAGAAATATATGGTTCAATCATACTTTCTAAATTCCCCCACGCATCTTCAGAGATTAACCGATGGATCCACCCTTGCTTTTGTAAGTATTGTCCTTCGTATATCTTCCCCTCTAAAATCCATTGAAAAGCAAAACTCGGATGAACTTTTTCGTATAACAATATACCTCCACCCCAAGCAGGTGTAATTCCAATTGTAGATTGTATAAAACCAAAGCTTGTCCCTTCTTTAGCAATACGAATATCGCATGCTGTTGCTATCTCACATCCCCCACCTAAAGCATCTCCATTTAATAAACAAATAACAGGCACAGGAAAGGAAACAATATCCATAAGTACCTCTTTCATCTGATACAATTCCTGAAATGCTTCTTCTTCTGTTAGATTTCCATGTAAATATGTCAAATCCCCACCTGCACAAAACATACGCTCTCCAGCTCCGGTTATAACTAAACAATTCATTTGTTCATGTTTTGCTTGTTTTAAAGCTCTTTTAAATTGCTCGACCATCCTTTTTGAAATTGCATTTCGCTTTTCAGGACGCTCTATTCGAATAAGTCCATATGTATTATTTATATTTTGGTAGAAAATCTCTCCGCACATCATATACCCTATCCTTTCGCTTTATAAGTTGAGATATCACGATAGAAAAAAACAGATTACTTGTACAAGCAATCTGTTCTCTCACCAGAATAAGTCATTATTCAGCTACGACTTCTTTCCCATCATAATGTCCACATGCTTTACATACATGATGTGGTTTTGTTGGTTCACCACAGTTAGGACATTCTACTAAACCAGGTACATGTAATTTTTTATGCGTACGACGTTGGTTTTTAACCTTTTTAGATGTTCTTCTTTTAGGTACCGCCACGACACACACCTCCTTTAAAGAAAAGTGTTATTATCGTTACTTTTCTTTCTTATTATCCTTTAACAGAGATTGTAATTTTTTCATACGTGGATCAATCGATGGTTCTCGTTCAGATTTATTTTCCTCTGAAACTACTTCCCATCCTCGACCTTCTTGAGGTACATTATTCTGCGCTTTTTCATCCTGTGAAAAAACCCGAAATGGCATATCTAATAAAATATTTTCCTTTATATATGGAGTTAAGTCAAGCACTTCTCCATCAATTCGATGAATTTCTTCTTCCTCTTCTTCTTTTCCATAGTATGGTGAAATAGAGAAAATTTCCAATGCATCTATTTCAAAGGAATACTTTACATCCACTAATGTTCGGGCACAAGGTAAAATCATTTCTCCAGTTATAGTAAAAGTAAAAATAATTTCTTCTCCTTGCATCACATAGTTTCCAGCAACATCAACAGAATTAATTTTACGAATCTCATCATTTAATTGCTTTAGATCAGAAACATCTACTTCTTCTTTAAAATAAAAAGAAGTATTATTTATTGTGTTTTTCTTAATCTGTCCTAAAGTAAATTTCAATCATATCACCTCAAGGGAACAAGAATAATTTTATATAGAAAATCCCGTTTTGTCAATATGAATATACTTACTTTTATATTCTTCACTATTTTAATGATTAGTATCTCCAGTGTTACAAGATGCATGCTACGTACTTTTTTGATAAACTATGAAAACAGTTACTATTATAAAAATATATTGGAGTTGGGAAATAATGAATGCTTGTGGTTTAATTGTTGAATATAACCCTTTTCATAATGGACATCTATATCATGCAAGGCAAGCTAAAAAGATTACGAATGCAGATGTTCTAATTGCAGTTATGAGTGGCTCTTTTCTTCAACGAGGTGAACCCGCAATTGTCGATAAATATCATCGTACAAAAATGGCCCTCAACTCAGGGATTGACCTCGTTATTGAACTTCCGTATGGATATGCGGTCCAAAGTAGTAACCTTTTTGCATTCGGAAGTGTCCAATCATTACATCAATTAGGTGTTGAACAGCTATGCTTTGGTAGCGAATCAGGCGATATTCAATCCTTTCTGAATCATTATCATATGCTTCAGGAAAACAAAGCACAATATCAGCATACACTGAAAGAATATTTAACTCAAGGACTTCCTTTTCCAGTAGCTAATAAGAAAGCCTTAGAAAAAATTATACCTGCAAACACGATTGATTTTTCTAAACCAAATAACATTTTAGGATTTAGTTATATTCGGCAAATACTTGAACAAGAACTTGATATACAAGCCTGTACAATCAAACGAATTAAAAATGATTATCATGATACAGAAATTACAAATTCCATTACAAGTGCTACAAGTATTCGCACAAAAATCATAGACCAAAAAGAAAATATAAATAAAATCAAAGAAACGATGCCATTTCAATCAACTAAACAGCTGCAATCATATTATAATAAAACAAAAACATGGCATCATTGGGAACTGTATTTTCCTTATCTACAATATAAAATAGGAACGATGACACCTGAAGAACTTGTTACCATTGAAGGTATAGATGAAGGAATCGAATATCGTATTAAAAAATTCACAAAAAAAGCTGTAACATTTTATGATTTAATGCAAAAAATAAAAACAAAAAGATATACCTGGACACGATTACAACGTATGTTTCTACATATTTTAACCAATACGAAGAAAGAAGAGATGAAGTCTATAAAAGAATCCCGTTCTATTCCATATATTCGTTTACTTGGTATGAACAAAAATGGACAATTATTTTTAAATCAGAAAAAAAGCAATCTTTCTATCCCAATTGTCTCCAGCTATCAGCGTGAAATGCATCCTTTATTAAAAATAGAAGAAAGAGCTTCATACACATATTATAGTATTATTCCACCACAGATCCGGCGTCATTTATTCAAGCAAGAAATTCAAGGTCCAATTATTCTAAATGATTAATATAAAAAACCGAGACTAAATGAACATAAAATTGTCTCGGTTTTTATATCACTATTTTTCTAATTCCTTTAAGTAAGTTAAAGCCTCTTCAAACGTATCCACTGGTATAATTTTCATATCGGTATCTATTTCTTCGGCGGTTTGTTTTGCTACTGCATAATTAGAGTCTTTTTTTCCATTTTCATTTGCCGCAAAGAATATATCACATCCTTTTCGATGTGCTGCAATCACCTTCTTGTCAACTCCGCCAATTCGATGCACATTTCCTTCATAATCAATTTCACCTGTGCCAGCAATATTTAATCCACCTGTCAAATCTTCTTCCGTTAGCTGGTCATATATTTCTAAAGCGAACATCAATCCTGCACTTGGACCACCAATATTTCCACTTGAAAAATTAACTTTTGGAGTTACATTAACATGCCGATCAGTAACTAATTTAATTCCAATCCCGATTTTTCCTTCTTCAGAAAGTTGCTCTAATTCTACATCCTTTGTTAATGATTTATCTTCCCGTATAATATCAAGTGTTAACTTATCATCAACTTGCTTTTTTTCAATATAACGAATTAAATCATCTGCTTCTTTTATTTCTGTATCATCTACTCCTACAATGCGATCACCAGGTTCAAGAATTCCATCTGCAGGCATATTTTCCATAACAGAAACGACGTAGATTCCGTCATATTCAATATCTATTTCTTTGTCTGCTTCTTCATATGCAACCATTATAGATGCTTCTTGTGAATTCTCCATCATTAGTAATTGGGCATGGAAATATTCCTCATCACTAATTTCTTTTGGGATGACTTGTTCAATTGGCATTACTTCTTGATGTGGTATTATTTTCGCCATTAAAAACTGAATCGGTGTAGCAGGTCCACCTTTCACTGTAACTAGGTGCATATCCCCTTTACTTGGAAAAGCCCCTTCTACTTCAACAATTGGATTTAACTCATCTGCTTCCCCTGGCTTATAAATATAATATGGAAGTTGATAAAATGATAAAAATATTGCCAGCAAAATTGCTAAAGTAGAAGAGATAATAAATCTTTTCGTTAACTTCATTCTGGAACTCCTTTCTGCCCATTATTTAATCTTCAACTTCTTTGTTCGATTAAGAAATAAATGATGTCATAATCTCCTATTGTACTGGCGTATATTGATAAAGACATGCTTTATATATATTTATACATCCATGAATTTTATATAATCACTATATTTTACAATAAGTGTAATAAAAAGTACATTGTTATACTCTAGGGGGAAATACATTGAAGCAAGTAATAATAACAATCGTTTTAGCAAGCTTTGTCATCTTCTTAGCTTCCTTACTCATCACATTTCCTAAAGAAGCATTTGATGCTAGTCTTCTCGGCTTAAACATGTGGTGGGAAGTAGTTTTTCCATCACTGTTACCTTTTTTCATTATTGCTGAATTATTACTCAGCTTTGGAGTTGTAAAATTTATTGGTCGTATATTGGAACCGGTAATGAGGCCTATTTTTAATGTTCCAGGAGTAGGCAGTTTTGCTTGGATTATGGGGATGGCAAGTGGATACCCAACAGGAGCAAAAATAACAGCAAGATTACGAGAAGAAGGGGAACTCTCCCAAATAGAAGCAGAACGTCTAGTAGCTTTTACAAATGCATCTAGTCCATTATTTATCTTTGGCGCAATCGCTGTCGGTTTTTTTCATGATGCAGCCCTTGGATTGTTTATTGCAGTATGCCATTATGCGGGAAATCTTCTCGTTGGTATTTGTATGCGATTTTACGGAAAAAATCCCAAACAAAAAGAATCTATGACGAGAAAAAGTGTTAAAAGAAAAACCACTTTAAAACAGGCATTTAAGGAAATGCATCAAATGAGAATGGCAGACACCCGTCCTCTTGGTATGATCCTAGGTGATGCTGTTATTCAATCCATTAAAACACTCATCATGGTTGGAGGATTCATTATTTTATTCTCTGTCCTAACGGAGATGCTCTATCTTGTTCACATTACACAAATTGTCGCCAATTTAATTGAATATGTATTAAATATGTTTACTTTACCCGGAGATTTAAGTCTCCCACTTGTTTCTGGTTTATTCGAGATTACAGTTGGTGCAAATTTAATCTCTCAAATATCTGCAGATCCATTACTGGCAAAAATAATCATCATTAGCTTTATTCTCGGCTTTAATGGTTTTTCAATTCAAGCACAAGTTGCAAGTATTCTTGCAAATACAGATATTCGTTTCTATCCTTATTTTATGGCGCGATTATTACATGGAATATTTGCTAGTATATTAACCATTATATTGTATTACCCACTATATGTAGCAAGAAAGCCAATTGCAGGTAGTAATGTTCCTGTTATGTATTCTAATCAAGTGGATGCATGGATGAAAGCGTTTAGCTTTATAAAAGAGATTGGCCCGTATTTCTCCTTCATCTTCGTCGGAATAGCAATTATTATTATGTTTAATCGGACAAGAAAAATGAGAGTATAAAAATATAAAATAAAAAGTCCTGTGTTTCTAGAGACGGATGTATGAAATATGTATTGAACTATTATACAAGCTAACCCCCAAGAATGATGCTATTTCTAGTTACACAGGACTCTTGTATTTCATTTTATTTTTTGTTGAATTTCTCTCGTAGTGCAATTTCTACTATTTCAGGAACTAACTCTGATACCGATGCGCCATACTGTGCAACCTCTTTTACAATACTTGAACTAAGAAAAGAATATTGACTGTTTGTCATCATAAACAGCGTTTCCACTTTTTCATTTAAGCGCCTATTCATTGATGTAATCCGCATTTCATATTCAAAATCACTCACAGCGCGTAAACCTCTTAAAACAACTTGAGCATTTTTCTTTTCTGCATAGTCAGTTAATAATCCACTACTGGAATCTACAAAAACGTTTGGAAAATCCTTTGTACATTCCCTAATTAACTCTAGTCTTTCTTCTACAGTAAATAATGGATTTTTTGATTGGTTATTAAATACTGTTACAATAACTTTATCAAAAATTCTTGCTCCTCTTTGAATAATGTCAAGATGTCCATATGTAATTGGATCAAAACTGCCCGGACAGATCGCTAATTTTCCCATTTTATTTTTCCCCCTTTTGAAAAATAGTAATTCCTGTAGTTCCCCCATAAACTTGCTGTTTGAAAAGTGTTAAATAGCTGTTTTTACATAAAATATTCTCACTTGCATCATGCTCACAATAAATGAAACCGCTTTCTCCAAGAATTTGATGCGACATGATGGAATCAATTAATGCGCCATATTTTCCTATTTTATATGGTGGATCTAAAAATACAAGCTGAAAGGTCAATCCTCTTTTGGCAAGTACCTTAATCGCTCGGAAAGCATCATTTCGGTATACTTCTGTTTCTTCAGTAAGATCCAATGTCTTTAAGTTATTTTTTATCGTTTGAATTGCTTTTCCCTGCTTATCAATAAATATAGCTTCATCCATTCCTCGGCTTAAAGCTTCAATTCCTAACGAACCACTTCCAGCGAATAAATCTAAACATCTCCCACCATGAAAATATGGACCAATCATTTGAAAAACGGATTCTTTTATTTTATCTGTTGTAGGTCTTGTTTTTTGACCTGGAACTGCCTTTAACGCTCTTCCTTTATGTTTTCCTGCAATAACTCGCATGTTACCACCCCAAACAAGTTCACTCGACATTTATCCTATCATAAAGCGACAATATTTTACATAAGATTATACCTTTTTTCCTAAAAAAAATAAAAATTCTTTCCTTCAATGGCCTACTATTATTGTTAGAAAAGCATTTCCTCTTCATAATTTTTCTTATAATGAGAAAGAATTTATTCTCATTGTTGTGATATGTTAAACGACTACTTAATACTTTTTTAAAACAATGCAACCAATTATGTATATATTTATTCTTTTTGTCTAAAATAATCAGTGAGACAGCTACTTTACATAGCTGTTTTAGAACACGGAGAAGACTTACACTTCCCCATAAGTTATCTCCGGTTTCTCCTCTCCCTTTGCCTCTTTGTTTTCTTTATTGAAAACAAAGAGACCTGCAGATGTGATATCTGCAGGTTTTTTTATGGACTAAAACCTAGTAATCAAATTTTATAATCGTATTGTTTTGCTTTGTCTGGGATCACATATTCAAACGTGGTGTCTACAAACGGCTTATAAGAACGTTCTACTTTCGATACAAAAGGATACTCTAATAATCGTTCTTCAATATCGTCTATTTTCGATTGATCAACATATATTACGGCATATTTCATTTTTTTAGATGCATATAAAAGATGTCCATGTCTTCGTAATTTTTTTAAATTCTTTCTATGTTGAAACCAAACAATAATTCCTTGGCGTGCCAATAATTTCTCCACCTCACTTTATTTATTTTTATCTATATTAAGAGGCTTGACAGCCACATCCATTTCCAGAACCACAACCACAACCGCTATCTGTTAACGCTGCCCCATCTTTAGGGACTTTTATATTTTCGCTTACACTATTTGCAATTACCTCACTTACATCATCAAGTAAGCGCTGTATATTTCGTTCAGCTACTTTAAATTGAGCAACTTTCTCATTTAAATCCATTTTTCGCTTTGTAGCTCGAACATTTTTCATAATTTCATTATAGTCCGGATGATAACGTCCAAACCGTTTAACATCTTCATAATCATCTTTTATATTTACAAAATCACGGATTAGTCCTTGAGCGGTCTGGTCATATTGTAATTCTATTTTAGCATTTTTATAATCCTGCATCACATCAGACTGGAGTATGATTGCTCCTAATTGTTCTGATTGATCTAGTATTTCTATATATTGTTCATTTACAATCATGCATATTCACCCCTATCTTCTAATTCATTTTAACATATTCGTGCATGTTCAAAAAGAATCAACACCTTTTAGTTAAAATAAAAGAAGACAGAAAAAGCATAAAGTTACTCATTCATTAACTCGATTAACTGAACTAGCATTGTAATCATCTGTACATTCTCATTTAATTTTTCTACCCTACCAGTAAAATTTTTGCCATAAAATTGTTTTGCTACCTTCTCAAGCTCTTGTATATTACTAGGGTTTCGTGATAGATAACGATACCATATTGGTTGCTTACGGACAGTTCTTAATAAATCAGGCCGTGCTTTTAAATAAGCCATAACAGATTGATCCATATTATTTAATCCCTAAACAAATGAAATAAGTGATTTGGACGCTCTTTTGGTGTTGGATTTTTTGATTTTTTATATTGGTTAATTAGTTCTTGTACTGTTGATAATGTTTCATTTAATTGGCTTACTTGGTTTTGTACTCTATCAAAATCAATTTGATTGGTCAATTTAACAATTTGTGAAAATAATTCTGCTTTCTTACCACCTGATTCACTCTTGCTTTCTGAATCCTCATCTGATTCCTTATATGTGTCCCAAAACGAGTCATCTTCCCCAAGTAAGAGCCATTTTTCATAGTATTCCTGCCAAGAACGGCCGTTTTTCCTTATTTCTGTAATTAGTTTCGGATGGTTATTGATAAATGTTTTAAACGCAAGCACGGTAGGGTCTAATTTTTGTTCACTCATTTTTTCACCTCAAATGATAACGTATTTGAAGTATTTCATCCCTATAATATGCGAAAATGATTGCCGTCGTGCACTATTTCCAGTTTTACGGATTTTCTAAAAAATTTTGTGTATAATACATTCTATAGACTCCCACCCCTAAATGTGTGTATTCTTTATTTAACAAAGCCTCCCGATGTCCTTTACTATTTAACCAGCCCGCCATTGCTGATGGTGCGTCTGGATATAATGCAGCAATATTTTCTCCTGCCGCAACATAAAAAACATCCTCAGCCCTTAAACGCTCTTTTAGACCACTACCGTCTAATCCGTAATGGGAAAAGTACTGTTCATTCTCCATATCCTTACTATGCAAATAGGCTACCTTTCTTACTGTTTCATCCCATTCTAATCCATTTATTTGATGATTTTTTCTAAATTGATTGGTTATATCAAAAATTTGTTGTTCCATTCCCTTTTCTATTTTCTCCCACTGTTCTTCCGTTAAATTTAGTTCTTCTGGTAATTGACCGCGATATTTAATCTCGTATGGACGATGTTTTAATAAAACATCACCTGTTAAAACTCGAATAGATGACAGCTTATTTGTAAATATATCAAAATACAATTGCATAAATATATGATCTGTTACTTGAACCAATGGTTTTGATTTGATTTCTTCTTTTGACAATCTAAATTGATAGGAATTTAGTTTGTGTTGATAGGTTACCTCTTTTGAAAAATCCAATTCTTCATTTAAATCTTTATAGGGTTTCCCAATTGTAACAGGTTCAAATTGGATATCACCCGTGCCATAAATTGTCACAACTTTTTCATCTTCCACACCAAACTGGAGGTATGATTCCTCATCCGGGTAAACCCACCATACATAGCCGTATGCGCTCATATCCTTTCGAATTGGATCACCAAATTCCTCTTCTAATTCATTCGTAGATTTTCCAATCATATCAAATATAGGTCCAGTAAATTGCTCGCTTAACACCTTTTTATGAGGAATTTGTTTTGTTTCTAATTGATTTTCCTTTTCCATAACTGACTCATTACTTTTTAATGTGCTATTATTTATGAAGAAAACAATGGTTAAAACAGCAATAGAGCCTATCAATAATAGTATTTTCCACAAACGCATTCAATCATCACCTTCTATATTTTATTCATTAATTTAATATATGTACTAGATTTGCATTGTATGACCATTAACAAATCTCTTTAATTAAAGAAAATCATACTCATATTAATTGCAACTTCTAAGTTTTCATACTATGATAATTTAGAAAGGACTATTTTGTGAGGTGAAAAGAATGAAATTGGAAAATTTAGGTATAGAAGATTTAACTTTCGACTTAAAACCACTTGATCATGTCATGGGAAAACACGCCTTTATCCGTGCTGGCCAATGGGATTATGATCGTGTTACATATGATTATAAGATTGGCTCAACAGAAAAAAACGTTACATATTATATCCGTATTCAAGGATATGCCATTGAAGGTGATGTTGATCGTGGGGATGCCGTCATTAAACTTATGACACCACTACTTGGAAAACACTATTACCCACATGGTATCGAATACGGCGAGGAAGAATTTTCCGAAAACTTAATTGAACGTGCCAATAAACTTATTACGAAAGCAAAAGAGGAACTCATTCAATATAAAAAATAATATTTCCTTTGTCGCTAACCGACTGTTTTTTTATAAACAGTCGGTTTTTAAATATACAGTTCCTGTTAGGTATTCAAATGAATAGATATGATGGTGAGTTTTTTTAAAATAAAACCATTTCTATAAGATTCATATAATGTAAGAATATTTCTTTTTTAAAAAAGAAACCGCATCAGAAACAAAGTGCTAAAAAAAGCTTTTAATTAAAACTTCATTAATATTTTTTGGAAATTAATCTGTTCAAATACCTTATTACATGCTATATTCTTAATAAGTCATTTGTTCGTCATCTTCCTATAGAAAGGAGATTATATATCGATTGATCCGTAAAATTAGTAAAAAGCATTGGACACTTATTCTATTGTCCGTTTCTCTCATTATCGTGTTTTATTTTATTTTACCAATTTCTATACCATTAGTTGTTGCTTTTTTTACTGCGCTGGCCCTTAACCCGATTGTCCGTACCATGAAGGAAAAATTAAAATTTTCCCGAGAGTTGTCTGTTATTATCATTTTTCTATTGTTTGTTCTATTACTTGGTGTAGCTGGCACATTTATTGTGATTAAAGCTGTTGCACAAATTGTAAATTTTGTTGAAGATGTCCCATTATACTTTAATGAATTGAATAAAATCTACCAAGATTGGGAAACCCATTTTAAGCAATATACTAGTAATATGCCCCCTGAATTCGTTAAACAAGTGACAGATAGCTTACAAGATAATTTATCAACTTTAACAGATAAAGCAAAGGATATTTTTACAATTGATAATATCGCACAAATTGTATCGAAAATACCACAATATTTAATTAGCATCATTGTGTACATTATTGCTTTATTTTTATTTATGATGGAACTTCCTTTGTTAAAAAATAGAGCCTTTTCACTTATGACGGAAACTACACAAGAAAAAGTTACCTTTATGGGAAAAAGACTTTCACAAGTAATGTTAGGATTTCTTAAAGCACAACTTTTTCTTAGTTTAATCATATTTTTTGTATCATTAATTGGTTTATTTATCATTGCTCCAGATGTGGCGATTATCATGTCATTAATCATATGGATTATTGATTTAATCCCCATTATCGGTTCCATTGTAATTCTTGGACCATGGTCATTGTTTATGTTTTTAACAAATGATATATCAATGGGAATACAATTAGCTATATTAGCTATTATTCTGTTAGCTATAAGGCGAACGGTAGAACCGAAAGTCATGGGCCAACAAATAGGACTTTCTCCATTAATAACATTAATTGCAATGTTTTTAGGATTAAAATTACTGGGATTTTTGGGATTTATTTTAGGACCATTAATTGTCATCACCTACCGCTCGGCAAAAGAGGCAAAAATTATTAATTGGAAAATAAAAATATAAAGTAAAATGTCAATCAGTGAGCTTTTTTGCACCCTGGCTGAATGTTATTCCCAAAGTATGGGCTAAAGGTCCTTGATCAAATTGGACAATAAAAAAGTATGAACCATCATAGTGGTTCATACTTTTTTATTACGTACCTAATATTGCTTTAATCAAACTTGTCGTATCTCCGCCTTTATAAAATACATATAGAAGCAAGTATACCGCAACACCGGTTATTGCTGTAAAAAACCAAATAATACTTGTAACTGGCCCAATTTTTCGATGCTTCTTAATATTGCGTTTAAATGCCAATATCAATGTAATAATACCAAAGACAGCTCCAGTAGTAGCCAAGAAGATATGAAAAATAAGGAAAATTGTATAATACATTTTCACTTCATCAGGTCCGCCAAAGCTTGTATTACCTATAAACACCGTCCGTGATACATAAATAATGAAAAACAATAACGCACTAATCGCGGCTGCAATCATCGTCTTTTTATGTGCGCGCTTTTCTCCCTTTATAATGAGTCGCCATCCAATAGCAACTAAAATAGCACTTAAAATAATAAAAGATGTACTTATCGTTGGTAATAAAGGCATATTCTTCTATTCTCCTCTAGGTATTTTTATTTTTATAAATGTGATTCAGGTATCTGATTGGGAATTGGATCCGTCTTTAAATTTTCCTTCGTAAACCATGCATGGAAAACTTGGGTTAAAATGATACCATACGTAATTTCTTGTAGGATTTTCATAATAATACCACCCAATTGTTGATCATCTAAAATGCTTAATGGTGAGAAAAGTTCTGGACCAGAAATTAAATCTGGTATACCAGTTAGAATATCACCAGGAACGCATAAACTTAAAGCTTGAATCCACGCACCACTAGCTGTATATGCTTCATATAACGGTACATCAGCAAAGATAATTAATACACATGCCGGAGTAATTAAAACAGCATTCCCAAAGATATAAAAGATTTTTACTAACGGTTTTAATCGATCAAATTCTTTAATAGGTGACATCATCGGAATAAACATAATAAATGCTGCAATTAAAAGAATTATTGTACTTACGGTATGTGCTGGTATTGATGATTTCGTAAAATCAAATACTGGTGGTATATGATATAATGAAAACAGTCCATTAAATGACAGAATAGCAATAATAGGATGTGTCAATAATTTTAATGTTGGATAAATAATTGGTAAATAAAGCACTTTCTCCCATAACCATTTCGGCAATCCTTTTAATAATAATATTGGAAAAGCCAAATATAATAATGCTAATTGTGTCATATGAAAAGTTAACATAATATGGGATAATAAATCAACCGGAGAGCCTTTTACAACATATAAAATAATGAGTGCAGTATAGACTGCAATATTCTGTTTAAGAGTAGGACGTGGTTTCCCTTCTCCGCCAAACTTATGGCGATACGGACCTGTAATTAAATAATATAAAATACCTAAACTAATGACAAATATCATAAAATATGGACTCCACAAAGCACGAAATCCAAATATTTGTAGTTGAAGCCACATAAAATATCATCTCCATAGATGTGAATTGTTTTCATTAGTATACAACATATCACAAATTAACACTATAAACATGTTTAGAATATGACAAATCATAAACAATTATTTTTGATAATCCAAATTGTTCATTAAAAAGGGAGATCAGATATATTTCTGATCCCCCTTTTGTCATTCAAATAATTACCACCATACGGCTGCTATTAAACCAAAAGTAGTTAGAAATGCAGCCCATGTACCTGCTACAATCATAACGGCCGGCATTGCATGACCTTTTTCTTTCATATGCATAAAATAAAAGAATTGGAATGCAACTTGAGCTACGGCCAAGATAAATAAAAGAAATATAGCAAAGACACGATCCATCACGCCACTTGCAACGACAGCAAATGCAATAATAGTAGAAACTATCATCATTGCAAAGGAGATGACATTACGTTTCATTTCTTCTTTATTTTTCTGTCTGTGAAAATCTGTTAGTTGATTATTGGTATTGGTGTTTTCTGTCACGACTTAGCCCACCTTTCCCATTAGATATACAACAGTAAATACAAATACCCATACAACATCAATATAGTGCCAGTATAAGCTAAATGTATTGAATTTAGGTGCGTTGTATAAATTTAGTCCTCTTCTTGCATTACGAACCATAATGGCAATTAACCAAACGATTCCAAATGTTACGTGCCCGCCATGGAAGCCAACTAAAGAATAGAAAGCTGACCCAAAAGCAGATGATCTAAATGTAAAACCATATTCCGTGATATAATGCGTAAACTCATAAATCTCTAGACCAAGGAAACCAATTCCTAATAGTCCAGTGATACCAAGCCACAATTGCATTTTTTTGAAATCATGATTTTTCATATGATACATCGCATAAACACTTGTTAAAGAACTCGTTAACAACATGACTGTCATAAGAAAGACGAGTTCCAGTCCGAAGAGTTCTTCGGACGATGGACCCCCTGCTGTAGAATTACGCAGTGCAACAAATGAACCAAATAAACTGGCAAATAGTACAGTTTCGCCACCAAGGAAGAACCATAAGCCAAGAAACTTATTTTTACCTTCAAGGGTGGCCTTTTCTGGTGAATTTGGTAATGATTTTGGATTTAAAATCTGATCCTGACTCATGATTATTTAGCCTCCCCTTTTAATTCCTCTTTTGTAATGTAATGGCCAACATCATCTTGTAAAGATCTTACAAGCATTGCTAATAATGCAATAGCCATTCCACCGAATAGTGCAATATACCACAATTTATTTTCTGTTTGGTAAATGAACCCAAAACCTGAAATAAAGAATCCAAGTGTCATAATAAACGGTATGATTGTGTTATTTGGCATATGAATATCTTTCAATGGTTCTGCAGGTGTCATTTTACCATTACCTTCTGTTTTTTCTATCCATAGACAGTCTAAACCACGAATTAATGGTGTTTGTTTCCAGTTATAATGTTCTGGTGGTGATGCAGTCGTCCACTCTAATGTACGCCCATCCCATGGGTCTGCAGCTGCTTTTTCACCTTTTAGCCATACATAAATCGCATTATAAATAAACACAATTACACCAATTGACATGAATAGGGCACCAAGCGAACTAATAAAGTTCCCAGTGTCTAACCCTTGATTTTCTAAAAACACCCAGTAACGACGTGGCATTCCCATTAATCCCAAGAAGTGTTGGATAAAGAATGTCATATGGAAACCAATAAAGAATGTCCAGAATGTAATTTTACCAAGTGTTTCATTTAACACACGTCCAAATATCTTTGGCCACCAGTAATGAAGTCCAGCAAAAATTCCCATTACTGTTCCACCAACAATTGTATAGTGGAAGTGTGCGATAACAAAGTACGTATCATGGTATTGATAGTCGGCCGCAACAGTAGCAACCATGATTCCTGTCATACCACCAATTGTGAAAGATGGAATGAATCCAAGAGCCCATAACATTGCTGAGTTAATTTTTACGTTTCCACCCCACATTGTTGCTAACCAGTTAAAGATTTTAATACCTGTTGGAATAGCAATAGCCATTGTCGCAACAGAGAAAATGGTGTTAGCAATTGGCCCCATACCTACAGTAAACATATGGTGAGCCCAAACCATAAATCCTAAGAATGCAATTAACATTGTTGCAAATACCATGGATGTGTACCCAAATAAACGTTTTTTGGAAAACGTTGAAAATATTTCACTAAATAAACCAAAAACTGGCAAAATCAAAATATACACTTCTGGGTGACCGAAAATCCAGAATAAGTGTTGCCAAATAATCGTGTTTCCTCCAAGAGCAACATCAAAAAATGCAGATCCAAACATACGGTCAAACATTAATAAAAATAGTCCTACTGTTAAAGCAGGGAAAGCAAATAAAATCAAAATACTAGTAATAAATGTCGTCCAAGTAAACAATGGCATCCGCATATATGTCATACCCGGAGCGCGCATATTAATAATGGTTACTAAGAAGTTAATACCACTCATTAATGTTCCTGCACCTGCTATTTGTAATCCCACAGCATAGAAATCAACCCCATGCCCTGGTGATGTAGTGGATAATGGTGCATATGCTGTCCAACCAGCATCAGGAGCACCGCCAAAAAACCAACTCATATTTAGCATGATTCCACCTAAAATAAATAACCAGACCCCTAAACTATTCAAAAATGGAAAAGCTACATCCCTTGCTCCAATTTGTAACGGCATAATCGCATTCATCATACCGAGTAAAAGCGGCATGGCTGCTAGGAATATCATTGTTGTACCGTGCATGGTAATTATTTCATTATAAAAACCAGCACTTACAAAGTCATTTTCTGGTACTAATAGTTGAATTCGAATAATTACTGCTTCAATACCACCGAGGATAAAGAAGAAAGCTCCACCAAAAAGATATAGATGAGCAACCTTCATATGATCGACAGTTGTTAAATAATCCCACAGTACAGCGCCGATACTTCTTTTTTGTGTTACGGCACTGTTTTTATCACTAACTGCAATACTCACAAATTAAACCTCCCTAATTTGTTCTTTTTATTAATTTACACTTATTTACCTGCACTTTCAGGTGTGACATCTGTCACTTTCATTTGCAAGAGGTATTCTGCAATTTTTTCTGCTTCATCATCATTTAATTCTGGATATTTACCCGTCATTAAGTTACCAGGTTTTAATGTTTCTGGATCTTTTAACCAATCTACTAAATTCTCTTTAGTTGGCTCTAAATATCCAGCAATTTTTGTGCGGTTACCAAAGTTAGTAAGATTTGGACCTACTTCAATTGGTGAAGAACCGATAGCATGACATCCCATACAGTTATTCTGTTCAAATAACTCTGCTCCTTCTTGTGCAACTGCACTTTCTGGCTCCACCTCTGGGTCATAGTTTTGCATATCTGCTACCCATTTTTCGTACTCCTCTTTACTTACAACAATTACTTTAAAGTCCATCAAGGAGTGACTTGGTCCACATAATTCAGCACATTTACCCCAGTATACTCCTTCTTCATATGCTTCAATATACATTGTATTCGTATTCTCAGGGTTTACGTCCATTTTCCCACTAATAGATGGTACCCAGAATGAGTGAATAACATCATTTGATTTCATATTTAGATAAACTTTTTCTCCTACAGGAATGTATAAGTCCTGACTTGTTTGAATTTCTTCATCTTGATAATTAAAATGCCACCAGTACTGATTACCTGTAATATCAATATTGATGTTATCGCTCTTATCGCTTGCATCTGCTAAATCAAATGAAACAAGTGTTGTAGGGATTGCCATAATTATAACTAAAATAACAGGAATTACTGTCCAGATGGTTTCTAGTGTGTGATTTCCTTCTACTTGTTTCGGAATAAAGTCCTCTTGTCCTTTCTTTCTACGGAAGCGAATAGCCACATAAGCTAAAAGAATAACTACTATTAAAAGGACACCACCCATTATTACAGTAGTTAAAATAATTAGCTTCATGGATTCATCTGCACCGTATCCTTTAGGGACAAGAGCAGTTAGATTTTCTTTCCCACAGCCCGCTAATAGTAGTGCTGTAAAGCCCATTAGCATAAGAGCTTTGATCTTACCCATCCAACCTTTCATTTTTTATACCTCTCTTTCTCATTTTCAATTAATACATCTTTCATTAGAATGACAATCTTATAAGGGGAAATCTATTGTGACAATTGCCATCGTAATAAAAAGTATTGTTAGATAGTTTAACGAATAAATAAAAATGATATTGGCCCATTTTAAATCATCTTTCATGAAAAAGCCCATAACTCCTAAAATCAGCCAAGCAATGTTTAATATGCTTGCAATTATTAAGAATGCTTTACCAAGGGAAAACATGAAAAATGGTAATGGTAATAAACAAGCAATATAAATAACAATTTGACGCTTGGTCATATCAAATCCATAAACCGCCGGAAGCATAGGAACTTGAGCTTTCTTATATTCTTCACTTTTTTTCATTGCTAATGCTAAGAAATGAGGAATTTGCCAGATAAACATAATAGAAAACAATGTCACTGGTATTATGTGAAGTTCCTGGCTTACTGCCGTCCAACCTATTAGTGGTGGCACTGCCCCGGATATACTACCTACAATCGTGTTTAATGTATATTTTCTTTTTGACCACATTGTATACAACACTACATAGGTAAACCAGCCTACAAAAGCCCATAGTGCTGCTTGCCAGCTAACCGTCAACAAGAATGCATGGCCTACAACAGATAATAAAAAACCAATTCTAAAGGCAACTTTTAATGATATCCTACCTGTAACAGTTGGTCTTAGTTTTGTTCGTTTCATGACAGGATCAATATCAACATCATACCAATTATTTAAAACAGCCCCACCTGCAATAACTAGTGCAGAGCCAACGATTGTTAAAATAAATGCCTCTATGTTATTAATAAATGATGATCCTGTAACATGAAGTGCTAACCAAAATCCAACAAAGGTAGTGATTAAATTTGAATTGACAATACCGATTTTAACTAATGCCTTTAGCTCTGTAATCCATGTAGTATCTTTGTTGAATGAAGTAGACTTAGTCCCTAATTCGGGAGTTATTTCTGTCTTACTCAATTTTCCATAATCCTCCCTTCTAATCATTAATAAAGCTAAAATGATTGTTAAAAAAGTTCCTCTCTAAAATAAAGACGATATACATTATACTGATATATTGCTTTATTACAACCATAAAAATTATGATGCTAGAACTTCTTTCAGATAGAGACTAAACCTACTTCTTTATTATGCATGGCTTTATTCACATTTTGTTCAATTATACAATAGATGTGTCAGTTTTGTGAAATTAGAAGCTAAGAATAAAGAAAGCACATGCAACACTTTGTTTAATAAGGTTTTATAGTATGTTTTTATGTATAATCCCTTCTGCATCTTAACTAAAATTAGAATTGCGATATTCCCCTACATTATTTCTAGCAAACTAAACGCCTTTTTGCAAGTATTTTTACCTTTTTACACTGTGGAAATGGTAGAATGTCATGAATGTGTAACAATTACGTGACATTTATCACTATTTGTTACAATTTATTTGATTTATTATATCATTAACCATTATCATTAAAACCAGGTTTAAAAAATATAAAATAATAATCAGCTGGAGAGAGGCAATATTATGGTAAGAACTTTAAAATGGTTGTCTGTTACAGCCAGTATAATAATGGTATTCATACTAATGGGTGGTGCGTTGGTTACAAAAACAGATTCAGGAGATGGATGCGGAAAAAGTTGGCCTCTATGCCATGGGGAGCTCATTCCATCTGAAATTACTCCAGAGCTTATAATAGAACTAAGCCACCGTGTTGTATCTGGAATCGGTGGGATTGTAATTCTAGCCTTAGCTTACCTTGCATGGAAACATATTGGTCATATCCGGGAAGTAAAATTCCTTTCATTTGTTTCTGTATTATTTTTAATTTTGCAAGGATTAATCGGAGCTGCTGCTGTTCGTTGGGGACAATCTGATTTTGTATTAGCTCTTCATTTCGGTATCTCCCTTATATCTTTTGCATCTGTCTTTTTATTATCCTTGCTTATTTTTGAAGTAGATAAAAAATTAGATACAGAGAATTTGTTTATAAGAAAGAAACACCGAATTGAAATTTATCTGTTGACCATCTACACATTAATTGCTGTATATACTGGTGCATTAGTCAGGCACACGAATGCAAATTTAGTTTGTGCAGATTGGCCTTTTTGTTTCAATGACTCGCCATTTGCAATTTCTGATTATTCATTTGAACAAGCTGTACAAATGGGTCATCGATTCATTGCAGGAATATTATTTTTATGGACTATTACTTTCTTTGTAAGAATGATGAAGCAGTACAGAGATAATCAGGTAATGTACGGAGGCTCCATATTCATGATTATCCTAATTACATTACAAGTCATTTTTGGTGCTTTAATTATTTTCACATCATTAAACCTTGGCGTTGCTTTATTACATGCTTTAGTCATTTCATGTTTCTTTGCTCTCTTATGTTATTTTATCTTATTATCATCAAGAAGTGCTTCTGAAGAAAGTAAATAAAGAGTAATAAAAACAGGTAGCTATTTGTTGCTACCTGTTTTTATTGTTTTGTTATTCAAACTCAATCAATAAATCACCAACTGCTATTGCATCATTATTATTTACATGTACTTTTTTAATAACGCCTGCAAATGGAGCTTGAACCGTAGTTTCCATTTTCATTGCTTCCGTAATGATTAAATGTTCCCCTTTGTCTACTTTTTCTCCATCTTCACAAATTACATTCACTACCGTACCAGGCATCGTTGCACCGATATGCTTTTCATTTGATGGATCAGCCTTTGGTGCTGCTTTATAATCTGCGTCAATACTTTCATCTTTTACAGTAACAACACGTGGTTGTCCATTTAATTCGAAATAAACAGCTCGTGTACCATCTGATCGTGCCTCAGAAATAGAAATCAATTTGACGAACAATGTTTTCCCTTTTTCTATTTCCACTTCTATTTCTTCTCCGAGTTTCATACCGTAGAAGAATGTTGGAGTATCTAATACAGAAACATCACCAAATTCATTGTGAAACTTATGATAATCCATAAATACTTTTGGATATAAGGCATGAGCAATTAAATCAAAACTAGTTACTTGACGATCAAGTTGTTTAAATAACGTATTTCTTGATTCTTGGAAATTAACTGGTTCCAATAATTCTCCAGGACGTTTTGTTATCGGTTTTTTTCCTTTTAAAATGATTCTTTGTAATTCTTGCGGAAATCCTTGATAAGGTTGTCCAATATAACCTTGGAAAAATTCAATTACAGAATCTGGAAAATCAATAGTATCTCCTTTTTCATAGACATCATCTTCTGTTAAGTTGTTTTGCACCATAAATAAAGCCATATCACCAACAACTTTGGATGACGGAGTAACTTTTATAATATCCCCAAACATATCATTCACACGACGATACATTGTTTTTACTTCGTTCCAACGTTCGCCAAGTCCCACAGCTTTTGCCTGTTGTTGTAAGTTACTATATTGTCCTCCAGGCATTTCGTGAAAGTAAATTTCTGTATGTGGAGAATTCATTCCATTTTCAAAATCCTGATAATACATTCTTACTTGTTCCCAGTATTGGGATAGTTGTTCATATCCTTTAATATTTATATTTGGTTGACGTTTAGAGTTTCCTAAAGCGTAGTATAATGTTTGTGCACTTGGCTGAGAAGTATGTCCTGCCATTGAGCTACATGCAACATCAACTGCATCAACACCTGCTTCCACCGCTTTAGCATACGTATAGACCCCATTTCCACTTGTATCATGCGTATGTAAGTGGATTGGTAAATCAACTGTTTCTTTCAAACTATAGATTAACTGGTATGCTGCTTCTGGTTTCAATAAACCAGCCATATCTTTAATTCCCAAAATATGTGCCCCAGTATCCTCTAACTGTTTTGCCATATTTTTATAATACTCTAAATCATATTTTTGGCGACCGATGTCTAGAATATCACCAGTATAACAAATCGTAGCTTCAGCTATTTTATTATTTTCTTTCACTGCTTCAATGGCTGGTATCATATTTTCAACCCAGTTCAAGCTATCAAATACTCGGAAAACATCAATTCCCGCATCAGCACTTTTTGATACAAACTGCTGAATTAGGTTATCTGGGTAATTTTTATATCCTACTGCATTACTTGCTCGAAGTAACATTTGGAATAAAACATTCGGCATTTTTTCACGTAATTTCAGTAATCTTGACCATGGATCTTCTTTTAGGAAACGATATGCTACATCAAATGTTGCTCCTCCCCACATTTCCATGGAAAATAAGTTAGGTAGTAACTGTGCAGTAGGCTCTGCTATATTTAATAAGTCTTTTGTACGAACTCGAGTTGCAAGTAGAGATTGATGCGCATCACGGAACGTTGTATCTGTTAATAATACTTCTTCTTGCTCTTTCATCCATTTTGCTACACCTTCCGGACCTTTTTCTTCTAAAATTTGTTTTGTTCCTGGTTTTAATTCTGTTAATCCAGTTGTTTTGGGAATTGTAATCGAGTCAAAATTCGGTTTTTTCTTTTTAGACAACCCTTCAAAACCATTGATTGTTGTATTTGCAATATAAGTAAGCATTTTCGTCCCACGGTTTTTACGTTTCGGAAAGACGAATAATTCTGGGCTTTCATCAACAAAAGTCGTATTATATTCACCTGATAAGAATTTCTCATGTAACATGACATTTACTAAAAATGGAATATTTGTTTTAATACCACGAATTCGAAATTCTTGTAGGTTTCGAACCATTTTTTGAACTGCTTGTTTAAAATCAAGAGCCCATGTTGATACTTTAACAAGTAGGGAATCATAGTACGGTGAAATTTCTGCACCTTGAAATCCATTTCCAGCATCTAAACGGACACCAAATCCTCCACCAGTACGATATACATTAATCTTACCTGTATCAGGCATAAAATTATTTAACGGATCTTCTGTTGTAACACGTGATTGGACGGCAAATCCCCATGTTTTAATATCTTCTTGTTCTGGAATGCCGATTACGGAACCATGTAGATTTTGTCCATCCGCAATTTTGATTTGGGTTTGAACAATGTCAACACCAGTAATCATTTCTGTGATTGTATGTTCCACTTGTACACGGGGGTTTACTTCAATAAAATAAAAGTCATTTCCTGTCACTAAAAATTCTACTGTTCCTGCATTTATGTAATTAACATGCTTCATTAATTTAACAGATGCATCACAGATTTCTTTACGTAGTTGGTTCGGGATGGAAAAGCTCGGTGCTACTTCTACTAACTTTTGATGTCTACGCTGAACAGAACAGTCTCTTTCATAAAGATGAACAATATTTCCTTCTTTATCACCGATTATTTGTACTTCAATATGTTTTGGATTTTCGATGAATTTTTCTACGTAGACTTCATCATTACCAAAAGCTGCTTTTGCCTCTGATTTAGCTCTTTCATAAGCTGTTTTTAAACTTTCAGGACTACGGACAATACGCATCCCGCGGCCCCCACCACCAAGTGTTGCTTTAATAATGAATGGGTACCCATGCTCCTTACCAAAGGCTTCCACGTCTTCTAATGAATCAACAGGGCCGTCACTTCCAGGTATAACCGGAATTTCAGCATTTACCGCTTGTGTTCTAGCTCTTACTTTATCCCCAAACATATGCAAATGTTCACTTGTTGGTCCAATGAAAATAATTCCTTCTTCTTCACATCTCTTAGCAAATTCGATATTCTCTGATAAAAATCCATACCCTGGATGTATTGCATCTACACCCACACTTTTTGCTAATTTAATAATTCCTTCAATATCTAAGTAAGCATCAATTGGCTTTTTTCCTTCTCCAATTAAATATGCCTCATCTGCCTTATATCTATGATATGAACCAGAATCTTCTTTTGAATAAATGGCTACTGTACGAATATTTAATTCTGTACAAGCCCTGAATATCCGAATCGCAATTTCCCCTCGGTTAGCAACCATAATTTTTTTAATTTGATTTAACTTGACCATTTTCTTCCCCCTCTGTAAGTAACAAAATTCCGTTGATTTAATTTTTGTGGTACAGTCTGGGCAGTTCCTTGGCCCCTCTCATTTCTCTTCGTTGTTGCAGCAATATTATTTAAAATCCCCATTGAAATCATCAATACTAATAATGAGGATCCCCCATAACTAAGAAATGGGAGTGTTATGCCTGTAATAGGTAATAACCCACTAATAGAACCAAGGTTGATAAGGGCTTGAACTCCTACCATAGATGATATACCTATGGCCATTAATGCACCAAAGCTATCTTTACATTTTATGGAGATATAAATCCCCCGAAGAACAATTGCAGATAATAGTCCTATAACAATTGTTACTCCGAAAACACCTAATTCTTCAGCAATTACTGACATGATAAAGTCTGTATGTGCTCCAAATAAAAAGCCCAATTTCTGAACACTTTGGCCTAATCCTTCCCCCGTTATTCCTCCTCCACCAATTGCGAGATAGGATTGGATTAAATGATGTCCAGCCGATTCTGGATCCTCAAATGGCTGATATGCACCTGTAAAACGGGAAATTCTTTCATCTGTAATCATATATGGTATAGCCACTGCTACCACGAGGATACTTACTCCACCTAAAATGAGTATATGCTTAAATCGCATACCTGAAGAAAAAACAATTGTACACGCTATAAGAAAAATGGTTACAGCCGAACCAACATCAGGCTGTTTTAAAACAAGCGCAATGATAATAACCGTCATAATGAGGGGCGGCAAAACCCCTTTTTTAAAATCATTGATATAAGCTTGTTTTTTTGAGTATACGGAAGCCAAATATAAAATAAGACCCAATTTTACAAATTCGGTTGGTTGAATCGTAATAGGTCCAATTTCCAACCATCTTGTCGCATTTCCGCGTGCATCACCAAATAACAAAACACCTAATAGTGAGAATAATGCCAAAGCAATAATCCAAATAATTGCTTTCTCATATTTTTGATATGGAATAATAGAGAATAATATAAATCCTCCTAAACCAAGTACAAACCACTGGCTTTGTTTTACAAGATAGTATGTACTATCTAATCCTTCCATAACTGCGGTCACCATGCTAGCGCTATAAATCATTACAATGCCAAATCCCGCTAAGATAATTGGTGCAAATAATAGTATAAAATCATAGTTCTTTATCTTTTTTAACATGTGCATCTCTCCGACCATTTAGAATCCATATCGATACAGGGGAAATTTTAAATAGTGTGGCACATTTTATATTAGTATAACACAAACCACAACATTAAACATTTAAAATTTCAGACTTATGTATATTTTAAATAAAAAAACCTTGCCTTTCAATCTTAAGGCAAAGTTTTATTCTATTCCATTCTATATGCTCTATCTTGAAAATCAACTAGACTTTTGCGCTTTCTCATGTAAAATATTAAGTTCTTTTTCGAGATTTTCTAATAGAGCTTTCCCTTCACTTTCCTTAATTAAGTTTAGGCGTATAGCAAAGTCGATTTCTCTCGATAAACCAAACATTTGTGTATCCAACACTTCTTCGTATAAAGGACATTGTGGCATTGTTAAGTTATCTATTTGGACTTTTATGAGTCGTAAAATTTTTTCAGCATCAGCCTTAAGAAGGGCACGTGCTTCCTCACGATAATTAATCGTTAACTCAGGCATCAAATACATCCCCTCCATCAAAAACTTAGCACAACAAATGATTAAGAGTATGTTGTCTGTAAACAAATCAATTGCCAATTTATGATATATCTTTATCTTATCGCTTGCCATTCCAAAATGCAAATATAAAGACGAATTATTTATCAATCCTCCTATCCTTTCACATAATCTTTTTCAATCTAAATAATCATAGTAATTTCCCCAAAAAAATACCTAATAATCGTGTAAAATAAAGTTGTGTAATAAATATTTTTCTGTATATATTTTAAAATACTTGTTTCGTGATATTTGAATAGATGTCTGTTATTCTAATAGGGATAGTATAGAAAGGTGGAACAAAAATGATTGTACCTATTGTAGGAAACGTTACATATCCGATTACATTAGATCCTACTGTTTGGATCTTTGATGATCGAAAAATTTTATTAGAAGAAGCATTTCTTCATACTTCAGAGAAAGAAATGACGGAGGAAGAAAAATATAAAAATGCAATTCAAAATAATGACTGGTATCACCATGAACACATTAAACCTCCCGTTAATAAAAGCATATCAAAAAAAGAAAGGGAAGAAGCATTAAAAAATTCCTATGTCATGCCGATCCATCACTTTTTAGAGCATGCGGAAATAAATTCAGACGCAAAAAATGTATCATTAGAAACAAATAAAGGAAATATAAATATTTCTTTAAATCAATTATGGAATTCATACTTACTTTTTGCTGTGAATGGAAAAATAGTTTCAGAAAATGGACCAGTACATCTTTATTTTAAAGACGGTTCCAATCAAGACAAGCCAATCAAGGGAATTTCAAAAATTATAATTGAATAAAGTGAAACTTTAATCTATATTCATATAGCCAATTAATTTAAGATAAAACATTTGAATCATCGAACCCCATCTTTTAAAAAATGTTTATTCTTTTTCGTATAATTTAGCATTTAACACTAAAAATAATACAACATGTCCATTATTTTTAGGAGGAATGCTAAATGAATATTCGTACCCTTGTTTTAATTATCGGTGTTACTCTATTGTCTGGTTGTATGCAAACGAATGAAGAAAAATCTTTACAGTCTGAAAATGATAACAATCGTTTTGTCCAAGTGAAGCAGTCTGATCAATCGGGTAAAGCGAATAGGTCAAATGAACAAATCGCCAACCATTTGGCAAATATTGCAGCGCAAACACCAAATGTAGAAGACTCTGCAGCAATTGTTGCGGGGCCATATGCTGTCGTTGGAATTGATGTAGATCAAAAACTCAATCAATCAAGGGTTGGCACCATCAAATATACTGTATCTGAGGCTTTACGTGATGATACCTACGGGAAAACCGCTGTAGTTATTGCAGATGGCGATATTAACCAACGTATAAGAAATATGGGAGATAAAATAAGTCAAGGATACCCTGTACAAGGTGTCATTGAAGAATTAGCTGCAATTATTGGAAGGTACATGCCAGACCTTCCCACACCACAACAACAGCCAATAGAGCCAGATCAAAACAAACAAAAGATGCCAAAAGATGAAAGAGAAAAATTAAATGACACACAAGATGAGCAATCGAATCACCAAAAAAATAATAAATAAAGAAATAGATGCTAGTATTTGACTAGCATCTATTTCTTTATTGGTAATTACCTTCTTTTACATCATTATAATACTGTACACCAAACTGTGAACCCTCAGAGACCATTTTAGCATTTTCAATATCGTCTATTTCGTTGGTTCCAACCTGGTCAGGGATTCCTGCATAATGCAATGTATCCATTGCCTCTTCATTATTTCTCATTTTTTGATATAGATAGTATGTTCCAGTTCCTACTGCAACAGCAGCAGCTACAGTTAAAAGCATTCGGTTGTTCACTTTTTACTCACCCCTTATACTTATTTATACCCTAAATGTTTTTAATCAAACATTTCTTTAAAAGAAAGGCAGAACTCCAAAAAAAATATGGATTTTAGAAGTACACTTTGTAAAATAAATAAACCTGCATTTGTAATTTACCCAAAGTAAAAAGCCCCCTATTTCTAGAGCGCTTTTAGTTAAATTATGTATTTTCTTGTTTGTTTTTTCGTTGATGATGTAAACGAAATCGATAAATTGCTAAGACAATTGTCGTTATAATTAAACTTTCTGTTATTGGTAATTTAAATATACTAAAGACAGTAATAACTAATGTTCCAATGGCCAATAAAAAATAAACAATAATATTTTTTCCGAGTGACAACTTGCGAGCAAATCCTAATTTATAAGAAATCGCACCAAAAATAAGATTTAAAACATATAAAGTCCAATACATATTGTCTTCGCCATAGGCATCAAGTATATAATTAAAAATAATGCTAAATTGGTACATACAGTGTCTCCTCTACATAAATTCTTTGTATCTTAAATTATGATAGCATTATTTTTCAAAAAATAAAATAAATCCACTTCAACTTGTTTTGCTAAGGCCCATTCATTTTGATTCTCCATAAAATATACGATATAATTATATTGTAAATACATTCACATCTTATAGACATAGAGGTGCTCATACATGAAAAAAATAGATTTTCCCATGTTATTATTAGCCATCCTGGTTATTTCAATGTTCATCGGTGTCGCTATTGGTATTTCCTTTAAAAACATATGGATGATTCTAATAATGTTAGTCTTAGGTTTTGCTTTTATGGGATTTGGCATATCTATCAAACAAAAACGAACGGAGTGACTTGGTTTATCAAGTCACTTTCCTTCCTTTTGTAATATAATTTTTTATTATTATTTCTTGGATTGCTGGATTGCAGGTTAGAATTGGACTTTGTTTCAGCATATGTACAGATTCCCCATCAATTGTTGTTGTTACTCCACCAACTTCATTTACGATCACAATACCTGCAGCAATATCCCATGGTGCTAAGTTCAATGTAAGGTATGCATCTAAAATCCCTTCTGCAATATATGCAAATTCTAAAGCAGCTGAACCATATGATCTTGTGCCACGCACAGTTCGCACAAATTTTTCCATTACTTTTTCATCAACCAATCGATTATGACATAACCAAAAATGGTTCATTCCTATGATTGATTTTTCCAAGGTAAGATCACGCTTCAATGGTGTTAATTTTACTTTATTTTTATAAGCACCTTCCCCCTTTTTTGCATGATACAATACGTCTCTCTTCACATCATAAATCAGACCTATTTCACCAACACCGTTATAGTAAATGCCAATGGATATTGCAAAATTACTTTTTTGATGTACAAAATTTGTTGTTCCGTCAATTGGATCAATAATCCAAACTGTTCCAGTTAAATTATCTAATGAATCACCAAACCCTTCTTCACCAAGAATAAAGTGATTAGGGTATGTACTACGAATTTTATTTACAAAAAACTTTTCTGTTGCTTGGTCAATTTCTGTTACCAAATCATTTGGATTGGATTTTGTTTCAATATGTAATGGGTCATTCATTTTTTCCCGAATCATAGAACTTGCCTCGTATATCCATTTTATTGCTTGCTGAAAAATATTATCCCGAATGATTTTCTCCATTTTTCATTCCCCTACTTCCAAATATTTCTTTTATCTTACTCAATGTTACGTTAAAACTCCAACTATCTCTAATCTCTAAAAAACTGCTACGAATGAGAGAATACTGCTAACATGCAAAAAAAGGACCCTTATACATATTTGGGTCGACATTCATAAGTATGTTAATCAATTTCCTTGAATCTTTAACAATCGGTTTCGTAAATGATGTAATTTTTCTTTCGCTCTAATAATCTTTACTGTATCATTATCCTGCATGGCATCGTATAAAGTCAATAATTCATAATCAATTTCCATCCGTATAACTGGCAATTTTGCTGCTTCTTCCTCCCTGCGTAACGTCTCCAAAACATACTTCAATTGAAACACATCCTTTTTTTATCATTTAAGTGAAATCTTCAATCAGTGAGGTTTTCTCCATCCCACACTGATTGTTAGCACCACAAAGGGATGATCTAAAGGTTTTTGAACGAATTGGGCGTTTAACTTGTTGCCCGTCCTCCTCTTATAATACTTGAAGTGGGGCTGGTTCTTACAGCCAGTTTAATCTACGACAAGTAATCATGATGTTTTTCTATTGACTTTGGACACGAATATTTTTAAATTGGCCTAATATAAATGTTTCTATATATATATGTTATGCTATAGATTTTTGTTCATTATATTCTTTTTATAAATCATAACCTTTCTTTATTAATCTTAAATATTTTTATAAAGCAAAACTAAATTAAAATTGTATTTATTATTTAAAAAACACATCGGGAATTAATTAGTCACCGATGTGTTTCGTTATTCTATACAAACTTTCTATTCACATTAAAAAACATATAGATGAACGAAAGATTATTTAGATTTACAATTAGAACATTTTCCGTATAATGTTGTGACCTTTTCAGCTGGATAATGTTCCACTACTTTTTGACAGTCCTTACAAACAATTGTCCCCATTTATTATCCTCTCCTTATAATGTAACTTAATCATTTATTAGTATAACACATTATATATAAAATTCTATATTAGCATGACATAAAGTGAATATTTTATTCGTGAGGATTTTCCTCATCCTTCACTGATTATTAGACAACAAAGGGATGACCTAAAGGACCTTGAACAAATCGAGCATTCGATCTACAACTTATATCCAATTTATAATTCTTGATTCCCCTTAAATTCCTTAAAGCGGGGACCTTACAGCCAGTTATACTACAGTACATAAAAAAATCCCATTCAATAAGAACAGGATTTTCAAATTAATATACTTGAATTAAATTAGGGTCAACAATCGTATATCCTTTTTCACGGAGCCCGATAATAATTTCCTCTAAAGCATCTTTTGTCCATTTTCTATCATGCATTAATAAATTTGCACCATTTCCCAACAGTTCTGTCTGTAACATGATTTCTACAAGAGCTTCTTTTTCCATATATTCCGCTTGAAAATCATAGCCATAGGACCAATTCATAAGTACCATTTCTTCTTCATCAGCCAACTTTTTGGAAAAATCCGTATTTGCTCCATGTGGTGCTCGAAAAAACAGTGGTTTTTCGCCTATAATTTCTTCCACCATCTCATTCACTTGCTCTATTTCTTTTGCTTGTTTATTTTCATTTAAATCTGGTAAATATGCATGACTATATGTATGATTTCCTATTATAAAGCCCATGTCATATATTTGTTTTAGTATTTGCTTTTGTTCATCTGTTTCTAGCAAATGCCCATTTACGAAGAAAATTGCACCCGCATTATTTTCTTTTAATATTTCAGCCATTTCTAATGCATGTTGATCTGGTGCATCGTCAATTGTTAAAAGAACAATATTTTCATCTATATCCTCGTTTAATGGGCGGATTGACCAAGTTTTCTTATCTACTACATATTGAGGAGCTTTTAATTTTTTATCATTTTCCTTTGCTTTTTTCTCATTTACTTTATTAGCAGATTCTTTTTTCTTTACTTTTTCTGATTTCGTTTGTGTATCTTTGTTCGATGTCTTTTCTTTTTGTATTTGTTGTTCTTCTTCTACCATTTTTTCTTTGTTAGTTTCTGATGCACAAGCCATTAGTGTAATCATGATTATTAATACAGATATAAATAACCACATATTGTTTCTCATCATCACCCCTCCTACAAATTCTATTATAACGAATAATAAGACGAGATGAATATGATTTTTTAAAAACATCTTAAAGACAACAAGAGAACCATCTCTACTCGTATTAATCTAATCAACTGCATTGGTAAAAAGCAAAAAAGAGACAGTCTTATTTGACTGTCTCCTCTTCAAGGCATCTTATAACATATGTGTTGGTTTACCAATTGCAACATCAGCAGCTTCCATTGCCATTTCACCTAGTGTAGGGTGTGCGTGGATAGTAAGTGCGATGTCTTCTGCTGTCATACCTGCTTCTACTGCAAGGCCAAGTTCTGCAATCATGTCACTTGCATTAGGTCCTGCAATTTGTGCACCAATAACAAGTCCGTCTTCTTTTCTTGTAATTAATTTTAAGAAGCCGTCTGTGTTATTCATTGATAATGCACGACCGTTTGCTGCGAACGGGAATTTAGAAGCCTTTACATTAATTCCTGCATCTTTAGCTTCTTTCTCTGTATATCCAACAGATGCTAATTCTGGATCAGCAAATACAACTGCTGGAATACCTAAGTAATCAATTTCAGATTTTTCACCACTGATTGCTTCAGCAGCAATTTTTCCTTCATAAGAAGCTTTATGTGCTAATGGTGGTCCTGCTACAATATCACCAATCGCATAAACATTTTCTTTATTTGTACGGCATTGTTTATCAACTTTGATTAGCCCGCGGTCATCTAGTTCAATACCAGCTTGCTCTAAACCAAGTTCGTCTGTATTCGGACGGCGTCCAACAGTTACTAATACATAGTCAGCTTCAACTGTTTCTTCTTTTCCGTTTACTTCATAGGAAACTTTTACGCCGTCTTTTGTTTCTTCAACACTTTTTGCCATTGCTTCTGTAATAATAGAAGCACCTTTTTTCGTAAGGTTTTTCTTAACAAGTTGGCTCATTTGCTTCTCAAAGCCACCAAGAATATTTTTTGTACCTTCTAAAATAACAATCTCTGTTCCAAAGTTGGCATATGCTGAACCTAATTCAGTACCGATATAGCCACCGCCAATAACAACCATTTTCTTAGGAATCTCTTTTAGTGCTAATGCCCCAGTGGAATCAATCACACGTTCAGAGAATTTGAATCCTGGAATTTCGATTGGTCTTGAACCAGTCGCTATAATACAGTTATTAAATTTATATGTTTGGGAGTTCTTTTCATCCATCACTTTCACAGTGTGTTCATCAACGAAATAAACTTCCCCTTTTACTATTTCTGCTTTGTTTCCTTTTAGAAGACCTTGTACTCCTGATGTCAGTTTATTAACGACACTGCCTTTCCATTCTTGTACTTTCGTGAAATCCACGGAAACGTTCTCTGTTTTAATCCCTAATTCTTCATTTCCTTGTGCTTGTTGTGCTAAGTGACCTGCTTGGATTAATGCTTTTGATGGAATACAACCAACATTTAAGCAAGCACCTCCCAATGCATCTTTCTCAACGATTGTCACTTTTTGGCCCATTTGCGCAGCACGAATTGCTGCAACATATCCTCCTGGACCTGCCCCAACTACTAGTGTGTCTACTTCAATCGGAAAATCCCCTACTACCATACATCTACGCCTCCATCATGATTAATTGCGGATCGTTTAATAAACGCTTGATTTGATTTAGAGCTAACTGAGCTGTAGCACCATCAACAATTCGATGGTCAAAACTCAATGATAATGCAAGTACTGGAGCGATTACAATTTCTCCATTACGAACAACAGGTTTTTCTGCGATTCGGCCAATTCCGAGAATTGCAGCCTCTGGATAATTAAGGACAGGAGTAAACCATTGCCCACCAGCTGATCCTATGTTTGTAATTGTACTTGAAGCCCCTTTCATCTCCTCAGATGTTATTCTACCACTTCGGGCCTTATCTGCCAATTCATTTATCTCTTTTGATATATCAAAGATAGATTTTCTATCAGCATCTTTTACAACTGGAACTAAGAGTCCTTTATCTGTATCAGCCGCAATACCAATATTGAAATAATGTTTATATATGATTTCATCTGTTTCATCATCAACAGATGCATTTAAAATTGGATGCTTTTTCAATGCGGAAACAAGAGCTTTTACTACATATGGTAAGTATGTTAGTTTAATTCCTTGTTCATTAGCAATTTCTTTAAATTTCTTACGATGTAAAACAAGTTCAGTAACATCAATGTCATCCATTAATGTAACATGCGGTGCTTTTGTTTTGGAATTAACCATCGCTCCTGCAATTGCACGGCGAATTCCACTCATTTTTTCACGTGTTTCTGGATATTGACCGACCGGTACTTCAGGAGTAGTAGTCACTTCTTCTTTATCTTTTGTAGTATCTACTGTTTCTGCTTGTTCTACCTGTCCACCATTCATAAACTGATCAATATCTTCTTTTAGGATACGACCGTTTTTACCTGTACCAGTTACTTCATGAATATTTACATCATTATCACGAGCATATTTTCTAACAGATGGCATGGCGATAACAATTTTTGTTTCAGTTGATTTTTCTATTATTTCTTTTGATTCTTTCGTTGCTTCTTTTGAAGGAGTATCTGATTCCTCTACAACAGCTTCCTCTTCTTTTGTAGACTCTTCTTCCACTTCTTCATCCTCATAACCTTCTGCATCAATTGTAATAAGTGGGTCTCCTACAATTGCAACAGTTCCTTCATCAACATGAATCTTTAGTACGGTTCCCTCTTCTGGCGATGGGATTTCAACAACTGCTTTATCATTTTGTACCTCACATAGTACGTCGTCTTCTTGAACTTCATCGCCTTCTTTTACAAACCATTTAACGATTTCACCTTCATGAATTCCTTCACCGATATCAGGGAGTTTAAATACAAATGCCATGAGATTTGACCTCCTATTCTTTCTTCTTATTAAAAGTTAAGTACATATTTTACTTTTTCAATAATATCTTTATCATTTGGTAACCATGCTTTTTCTGCTTCAGAGAATGGATACACAGTGTCTGGTGCTGTTACACGAATAACTGGAGCTTCTAAATGTAAAATTGCTCTTTCTTGAATTTCAGCGGCTACATTTGCTGCAATTCCAGCTTGACGTTGTGCTTCTTGAACAACGACAACACGATTTGTTTTTTGAACAGATTCAATAATTGTTTCATAATCAATTGGTGAAACAGTACGTAAATCAATTACTTCTAGATCAATATTTTCTTTTTCTAATTGTTCTGCTGCTTTCAATGCAGAATGAACCATCGCACCATACGTAACGATTGTTACATCTTTTCCTTCACGCTTTACATCAGCTTTACCAAGTTCAATGGTGTACTCTTCTTCCGGTACTTCTCCCCGGAAAGAACGATATAATTTCATATGTTCTAAAAAGACAACAGGATCATTATCACGAATAGAAGCAAGTAATAATCCTTTTGCATCGTATGGCGTGGATGGGATGACTACTTTCACACCAGGTTGCTGTGCAATTAATCCTTCTAGGGAATCTGCATGTAATTCTGGTGTATTAACACCACCACCAAATGGAGAACGAATTGTAATTGGCGCTGATTCTGTATTTCCTGAGCGATATCTCATTCGGGCCATTTGTCCATTAATAGCATCCATTGTTTCATAAACAAAGCCGAAGAATTGAATCTCTGGCACCGGACGAAATCCTTCTAATGCGAGTCCAATAGCAAGTCCATTAATAGCGGATTCAGCTAAAGGTGTATCAAATACACGCTTTTCTCCAAATTCATCCTGCAATCCTTCCGTAGCTCGGAATACACCACCATTCTTACCGACATCTTCCCCAAACACTAATACATTTTCGTCATTTTTTAGTTCTATTCGTAATGCATCAGTGATTGCCTGAATCATTGTCATTTGTGCCATGATTTATTTCGTCTCCTTTGCTTTATATTCTTCCATTTGTTCTTGTAGATTGGATGGAAGTTCTTCAAACATATTTCCAATAAAGTCTGTCACTTTTTGTTTTGGATATTTATCTGCTTTTTTAATTGCTTCTTTTATATCTGCTTTTGCTTGTTCAATTACCTTATTCTCTTCTTCTTCAGACCATAGTTTTTTATCTTCTAAAAACCTCCGGAAACGAACAAGTGGATCTTTCTTCTCCCATTCCGTATCAAGATCTGATGTACGATAACGTGTCGGGTCATCCCCTGCCATCGTATGTGGCCCATAACGGTATGTGATGGTTTCAATTAACATTGGACCTTCACCTTTTACTGCACGCTCACGAGCATGTTTCGTAACAGCATAAACTGCTAGTGGATCCATCCCATCAACTTGGATTCCTTCAATACCAGCGGCAACCGCTTTTTGAGCTAATGTTTTGGCAGCAGTTTGTTTATCCCGTGGTACGGAGATAGCAAAACCATTATTTTGAACCACAAAAATACAGTTTGCACCATAAGCACCTGCAAAGTTTATTCCTTCATAGAAATCCCCTTGTGATGTTCCTCCATCACCTGTATAAGTAATCGCTACAGCATCTTTCCCGCGCATTTTCATTCCAAAGCCTATTCCTGTCGCTTGAATGTATTGTGCACCAATAATAATTTGCGGACTTAGCGCACGTACACCTTCTGGCATTTGATTCCCATGGAAATGACCTCTTGAGAAGAGAAATGCTTGATATAAAGGAAGACCATGCCATATTAACTGTGGTACATCACGATATGCTGGTAGTAAAAAGTCTTCTTTTTTTAATGCGAAATGGCTCGCAATTTGTGATGCTTCTTGCCCTGCTGTAGGTGCATAAAAGCCAAGTCTCCCTTGTCTATTTAAGGCAATAGAACGTTGGTCTAATATACGTGTATAAACCATTCTCCTCATCAATTCTTTTAGCTCGTCATCTGATAGATCAGGCATAGCTTCTTTATTTACAATTTTTCCTTCTTCATTTAGGATTTGAAACATTTCAAATTGCTTTTCCACATTTTTTAATACATGTTTCATTTTCCTTCACCTCTTCCTTTCTATAAGTAATTATCCTTTATCTAGCTTACCCAAACAACAAAATAATGTACGTCTGCTTGAGAAAACTTTCATCTGTTACATAAATGAAATAAGTTCAAGTAGTACAAACATCTATTTACTAGTTTAACCCTGTAACAGAAATTGGTCAACCATTTTGCAACATATATGATATCAACCATTGACACATCTTTCTTATCCCTACACAGTAACACCAAACTGTTATAGTTCAGAATAACACCTGTACTAGTATAGTTTGTTATATACATAAAAAAATAGGACCCTTTATTTTTATATGGCCCTGTTTTGAATTCCTATTTATATGATACATTCAAATCTGCTTCTTCATAGAATTTTTTCTTTAAATCATTATATTCCTTTGTTTTCTTATTAAATTCATCATTCATTTCAATCAATTGTTTATAACTGTCATTTAGTTTTTCTAATTGGTCTGATAATTGATCCTGTGTTGAGTTTTCTTTAGATAAAATGTCATATAGCTCTTTTTCTAACTTTAATGAGGCCGTATACTCTTTATGAAATTGATCATAAGTATCATAACGATCCATCATTTTTTTATACATTTTATCTGCTGTTTTCTTTAATGAATCATCTTCTAATTTCTTTTTTACATTTTCTACTTTTTCAAATTCCTCTTTCGAAGAGTGTAAACTTTCCTGTTCTAAATTTATCTTTTCTAACCGCGTTTCAATCGTCTTTTTTGCATCATTAGATAATTTTTTAATTTTATCCAATTCATCCAAAGGTAAGTCTATAATTTTTTTATAAATAGCTTGTTCCTTTTTCTCAAGCTCCGCTAAATCAGATTGTTGTTGTTCAAACTCTTTTTCCAGCGACACAACTTCTTCTAACTGTCCATGAATTTTCTCTTCCACTGATCCCCCACATGCAGTAAGTAGCATCATTAAACTGATTAAGAGAAAAAGATAAATTCTTTTATTGTACATTTTTCCTCTCTCCTTACAATATAAACAATTGTTTTGTAGCAAGTATACCATAAGCAACATACGCTAAGATATGAATATTTTATGTTGGTCCTATGCCAATTATATGTTTTGTTATATGACATTATGTTAAACTATTAAATAGATTTTATTAAAAGATATAATCTCGTATTTATTTGGGGTGAAAAATAATGATTACAATGAAGGATGTTGTGCGTGAGGGCCATCCTGCTTTAAGAGAAAGAGCTAAAGATGTTTCATTGCCAGCTTCTGAAGAAGAAAAAGAAACATTAGAAAAAATGCTCACCTTCCTAAAAAATAGCCAAGACGAAGAAATTTGTGCTAAATATAATTTACGTCCTGGTGTAGGATTGGCTGCACCTCAGCTTGGTATTACAAAACGAATGATAGCTGTTCATTTTGAAGACTATAAAGGAAAACAATATAGTTATGGCCTTTTCAACCCAAGGATAGTTAGTCATTCAGTCGAACTTGCTTATTTAACAGCTGGAGAAGGATGTTTATCCGTAGATCGTGACGTAAAAGGTTATGTTCCAAGATATGCACGAATCACATTAAAAGCAACTGATTTAGATGGTAATGATGTGAAACTACGATTAAAAGATTTCGCTGCAATTGTTGTGCAACATGAAATAGATCATTTAAACGGCATTATGTTCTATGATCACATTAATGAAGATAATCCATTCCAAGCTCCACCTAACTCAAAAGCTATTGGTTAAAAAATCTGCCCTATTTCATAATTAGGGCAGATTTTTTCTATTATATATTATAAAAAAATTGCATCTAAGCATAAAGAGAAGAAGGTTTAGGAACGAATAAAGATTAAATAGATGTATAAGTTGTTTATGCCATGTTAACTATAATAGTACATATATTAAAAAATAAAAAACAACTACAAGATAAGTCAACATACATATGTTATCGACATATAATATATTACCGATTATTTATAAACTTAAGGGATAACCCTTTCAATATTCCAAAAAGGGTATTATAATGAAGATATGTAGTAATGGATCGGTTGAACGTATTGGGGCTTTTTTCTAAAAATCGAAAGGAGATGCCCATCTATGTTAAAACGTCTAAGAGAAAAGCTAAAAAAACGTTTGAAAGATTTATTGGGCAGAGGGCGTGTTCCAACAACATATAAAAATAATAACCAATCATCTTAACTGACATACAATTTGCCATTTTTTGCAAATAAAAAGCTGGATGATACACAGGTCTTATAAATCCAAAAATAGAACGAATTAGTAACATAAAAATAATTACAGATGACGGAAAAAGAAAAACTTTCACTAGTTATCGTACGTTTGATAACCATTTTTGAACCGGATTTTTACGGAATAAAAGAAGTAATAAAATAAACAAACAAAGATTAGGAGAGATGAAATACTATGATATTTAAAGTCTTATATCAAGAAGATCCAAATGAAATAGCTACTCGCGAACGAACAAAAAGTATTTACATTGAAGCAGATTCCATTCGTGATGCACGTAAAAAATTAGCAAATAAAACAATTAACATTGAATACATTCAGCCCCTAAATAAAGCACATTTAGCCTATGAAAAACAATCGGAAAATTTTGAATTGGAGACAATCTAAGCAAATGAAATTTGTTAAAAACGATCAAACAGCAGTATTTGCATTAGGTGGGTTAGGTGAAATCGGAAAAAACACATACGGTATCCAATTTCAAGATGAAATTATTTTAATTGATGCTGGTATTAAATTCCCTGAAGATGAACTTCTCGGAATTGATTATGTTATTCCAGATTATACTTACCTTGTTCAAAATCAAGATAAATTCAAAGGTTTATTCATTACACATGGACACGAAGATCATATCGGGGGTATTCCCTACTTACTTCGTGAAATAAATGTGCCGATTTATGCTGGAAAATTAGCAATGGGGCTTATTAAAAATAAATTAGAAGAACATGGGCTATTAAGAAATGCCAAATTAAATATTATTCAAGAAGATGACGTTATCAAATTCCGTAAAACATCTGTAAGCTTTTTCCGTACTTCCCATAGTATTCCGGATTCATATGGGATGGTAGTAAAAACACCACCAGGAAACATCGTTCAAACTGGGGATTTTAAATTTGATTTTACACCTGTTGGAGAACCAGCTAACTTAACAAAAATGGCACAAATAGGAAATGAAGGAGTACTTTGTCTTATTTCAGACAGTACTAACAGTGAAATTCCTGGTTTTACCATGTCAGAAAGTGTGGTTGGCGAAACGATCCACGATATATTCAACCAAGTAGAGGACCGAATTATCTTTGCTACTTTTGCATCTAACACATATCGATTACAACAAGTTGTATCAGCAGCAGTAAAATATGACCGAAAAATTGCTGTATTCGGAAGAAGTATGGAAGCCGCTATTAATCTTGGACAAGAACTCGGCTATATCCAAGCACCGAAAGATACGTTTATAGAAGCAAACCAAATTAACCGACTCCCAGCAAATAAAGTTACGATTTTATGTACCGGTTCCCAAGGAGAACCTATGGCAGCTTTATCACGAATAGCTCGAGGTACACATAAACAAATTAAACTTATCCCAGGAGATACAGTGATTTTCTCTTCTTCACCAATCCCTGGTAATACCATAAGTATTAATCGAATTATTGACAAGCTTTATCGTGCAGGAGCAGAAGTTATTCACCATAAAGTAAGTGACATCCATACTTCTGGTCACGGAAGTCAAGAAGAATTAAAATTAATGTTACGATTGATGAAACCTAAGTTTTTCATGCCAATGCATGGAGAGTACAGAATGTTAAAGGAACATACGAAGCTTGCTGAGGCTTGTGGAGTCGATTCAAAAAATACATTCATAATGGATAATGGAGAGGTCTTAGCATTAGGAAAAGACACTGCAAAAATCGTAGGAAAAATTCCTGCTGACTCCGTTTATGTTGATGGGAAAGGAATTGGTGATATTGGAAATATTGTACTTCGTGATCGCCGAATCCTATCACAAGAAGGTTTAGTAATTGTTGTTGTAAGTATCAATATGAAAGAATTTAAAATATCCTCTGGACCAGATATTATCTCACGTGGCTTTGTGTACATGCGTGAATCGGAAGACTTAATTAATCAAGCGCAAGAACTTGTCGATGAACATTTACACAAAATCATGAAACGAAAAACAACCAAATGGTCTGAAATAAAGAATGAAATTACAGATACAATAGCACCATTTTTATTTAAAAAGACAAAAAGAAGACCGATGATTTTACCAATCATTATGGAAGTATAATCAAAAGGGAGAACTTCATGTTCTCCCTTTTTGTGTACCGTTTATTCATCATCTTCTATGACAAGTTCTTTTTCAAATTTAGAGATATCATGATCTGCCCCAATAACAATTAAAATATCATTTTCTTGCAATAATTCATCTGCCATCGGAGATACATTAATATCATTCCCCTGCCGAATTGCCACAACGTTACATCCATAATTCGCACGAATATCTAGGTCAACTAATGATTTTCCAATCATTTTATCACTCGTTTTCACTTCCACAATACTATGATCATCAGATAATTCTAGATAATCCAATATATTATTCGAGATAATACTATGAGCAATTCTTTTCCCCATATCTCGTTCTGGATGCACAACATGATGTGCACCTATCTTATCTAAGATTTTACCATGATAATCATTATTTGCTTTAACTGTTATTTTCTTTACACCTAAATCAGTCAAGATAACGGTCGTAAGAATGCTTGCCTGAATGTTATCACCAATTGAAACAATGACATGGTCAAAGTTATTTATTCCCAATTCTTTTAATGTCGCCTCATCTGTCGTATCCGCAATCACCGCATGAGATGCAATATTTTTAAATTCATTTACCTTTTCTTCACTAATATCAATTGCTAATACATCCATACCTTCTTTACTTAGTTCGTAACAAATACTACCACCAAATCGTCCTAAACCTATGACAGCAAATTCTCTTTTCATAAAGCTTCCTCCAAATCGAACAATTATCTTCCAACATAGTGTACCACACTATCTATTTTGCCGTCTTGTTATTCGATAGTATTATTTCCAATGCATCTCATTTCGAACTGGAATTTTACAAGTTCATAATATTCACCACGGTTGTATATTAACGGATTGTGACTACCAAATTCTAATATTTTTCCATTCTCTAACACAAAAATCCTAGCTGCTTCACGAATGGATTCGAAATAAAAAAACTGTCTATATCTCTAGACAGTTTTAAAATAGAATATTTACTTTGTTTTTTTGCCTAATACTCGGTTGACACGTTTGCGTAACATCTTCATTCCGCCGCCACCCGCTTGAAAATGCCGTAATTGCCCTTCTTTATCAAAGACATAATATGCAGGGACATATTGATTTTCAAAGGCATCAGTTAATGCATGATCATTATCAACAAAAATAGGTTGTATAATATCATGTTCCTTAGCCACTTCTTTCACTTGATCAATATCTAGGTCTTTTTCTGAACGCGGCATATGAACAGCAAGCACATTTAGTTCATCTTTATATTCATCACGGAACTCATTTACGTTTGGCATTGCTTCTTTACAAAGTCCACAACTTACAGACCAAAAATGAATAAGTGTTGGTTTGTCTCCAAGTAAATCATCTTTTTTAATAGGACTACTATTCAACCATTCCGTAGCACCAGCTAATTCTGGTAATGGATCTCTTAATCGCATAAGATTCCTCCTTTTAAAAAAACAAATATTTCATTATAAGACAGAAAAGGAACTGACCTTTTCTTTACTATTATGGATCAGTTCCCACTGTTTATGAAAAATAATTATAGAGTTTTTTGTCCCGGTTTCCAGTTTGCAGGGCATAGTCCACCAGTTTGTAGGGCTTGTAGTACACGCAATGTTTCATCAACATCACGACCAATATCGTTATGGTTTACTACTTGATATTTTAGTTCGCCTTCTGGGCTAATAATAAATAGTCCGCGAAGTGCAACCCCTTCTTCTTCAATCAATACACCATACTCTTTAGAAATCGCATGGTTTGTATCAGCTGCTAATGGGTAGTTTAAATCACCTAGCCCATTGTCTTCACGTGCAGTGTTAATCCATGCTAAGTGAGTATGAATTGTATCTGTTGATACACCAATAATTTCTGCATCTAGATCTTGGAATTCTTCGTAACGGTCAGACATCGCAGTGATTTCTGTTGGACATACGAAAGTAAAGTCCATTGGATAGAAGAAAAATACAGTCCATTTATCATTTTTCATATTTTCTTCCAGACTTACCTTCCCAAATTCTTTATTCGGCATAACTGCATCCATTTCAAAACGTGGTGCCTGTTTTCCAACCATTCTTTCCACCATATGTAATCCCTCCAAAAATTATTATAATAATAATTACCATCAATATCCATTATAAAATATTTACTTTTTTAAGTCAATTTTAATTAATAATAATTTTAATATAGACTTAAAATTGTCATTTTTCACTTTCTATTTATTATCTTCATCTCTACAATATTCTCATTTATTTTTATATCTTGGCATAAAAAGTATAAAAATAAAGCTAAGTAACGCTAAAACAAATAGCCCTGTATAAACAGTGTGTAAACCTATGGTAAGCCCCTCTTGTAGGATTGTTTCTACACTATTGGACAATTTTTCACGCTCAACTGGATCTAATAATATATTTATTGAATCTAGTGAAACGTGATCATTACCTTCTATTTGATTAATATGTTGTTGAATTTGCTTATTCAATATTCCCCCTAAAAGTGCAACACCAATTGCACTTCCTAAAGAACGCATAAACATATTACTCGCTGTAGCAATTCCTCGTATTTCCCACTTAACATTACTTTGAATCGCAACAATAAATGAGGTACTTGTTAATCCCATTCCAATCCCAATAAATAATGAACCAGTTCCAGCCCAAATAGGTCCTCTTTCAGGTGTCAAAAAATAAAAGAATAAACTACCAGTAAGTAAAGCAATTCCACCCAGTAGAGAGGTTTTACGGTAGCCAATTTTTAATAAAAGTCTGCCTGCGATAGTTGAAGCAATTGGCCAACCAATAGACATCATCGTTAGGGTAAATCCTGCGATGGTTGCCGTTTCCCCCATGACCCCTTGCACAAATGCTGGTAAATAACTAGATACTCCAATAATTATCATCCCAGTTGTTAAAGAAGTTATATTAGCAATAAAAATGAGGCGCTTTCTCCATAATTCAAATGGCATAACAGGAGTGTCCACACGTTTTTCATGAATATAGAACAAAGTCAAGCTAATAATTAAGATGCTAAGCAAACCTAGAGTAACAGGGGATTGTAATATTTCTTTATTTCCACTCTCAGTTAAAAGTATCATAAGAGAACTAACTGCAATAAATAGCAAAGTAGTACCTTTATAATTGATAGTTTGACCCTTTTTTTCAACTTTTTCATGTAGAAAAAGGACAATTCCAAGCATCGCTAAAATCCCTAGTGGAATGTTCATCCAAAATACATACCGCCAATTTAAAATATCAACAAACAATCCACCTAATAACGGGCCTGATACTGCAGAAATCCCCCATACACTAGATAAGTAGCCTTGGATTTTAGCTCGTTCTGTTTTATTATAAATATCTCCAACAATCGTCGTAGCCATTGGCATTAAAGCTCCAGCACCTACTCCCTGAATAAAGCGTGCAGCAATAAGCATTTCCATGGAGGTACTAAATCCCGATAATGTCGAACCGATTAAAAATATACATGTTCCTCCAATAAAAATTGGCTTTCTACCATAAATATCAGCTAATTTCCCAAAGATTAATACGGTAGAGGCGTTTGTTAATATATAGCTAGAAAACACCCAACTATATAATGAAAATCCACCCAAATCAGCGACAATACTTGGCATCGCCGTTGCGACGATTGTTCCTTCTATTGCAGCTAGAAACATCCCTAGCATGACTGAGGCAAGAACAAACGGACGATGTGTTTTTTGGCGTAATATTTTTTCTCTCATATACAATCCCTGCTCTTACCTGTTTATTTCAATTTCTTATATCAAAGAATCAAATTCAAAACGTTTTCATATTATTGGTAAGCTTTTTGATTGATTAGATAGTAATCTTTTCTTGCCTGTTTTAAAATAGCACGTCTCGTTAAAATTCCGTCAAAATGGTGATTCTCATCAACTACACATATAAAAGGGTAATCGATTACCGCTTTTAAACCTTCAATATACGAATCATTCCCAGACAATACAGGTATATCTGCATTCATCACTTCTTTTACTTTCATTTCAGACAGTCTTTCAAATTCAAAACGCTCTAATCCAAGTGTTTCATTTAATATAATGGATTTTCCAATAATACCTTCTAATTTATATGATGCATCAACAACAGGAACAGCTGAATAACCCGTTTTAACAAGTACTAACAAAGCATGTTCCAATGGATTATTTATTTGTACATGGGCCACTTTCTCGGATGGAATCATTAAATCCTTCACACTTAATTGTGATGATTCATTATTTTTATTTTGCATAGCATTCATCGTATTCCTCCTTCTGAACCTCTTACAACAAATATAAAATCAGTAGGGAAATGTATCCCTTTAAGTTTTTTTACACTCCAGATTCTATACGTAGGTCTTACAGTGTCTGAATTTCTTTCCATTTTAAATACCTTCACCATTGTATTTACGGAAGCATAAAATGACTCATTCATATTTAATTAGAAAAAAGGCACCACCAATATTTTACCATAATTACACCATTAACTAAATAAAGTGCTTAAAGAGAAGGATAAGAACATTACTTAGAAAATAATAAGTAATGATAATAAAACAACTTTATTATCTAAACAATAAGAAAAAAGCAACCGACCAACCATTTCACGAGAAACTAGAATAGGTTACTTTTTGTAAATGATTTATTAATTACTATTTTATAGCAGATTAACTGGTTGTAAGATCCCCACTTCAAGAATTCAAGGGAATCAAGATTTATAAGTGGAGGGATGAAGACCCCCCCAATGGTTGAAGCTTCACTCTATTTCATAATTTTCTTCAGAACTTTCTCATATACTGTATCATCACCAACTCCAGTCAATAACGGTATGCCATCAATTGTTTTATGTTTTATAGAATTTGGAACGATAGTAGTTGAAATAACGATATCGTATTCATCAATTCTTCCTATTGCTTCACTTATTTTTGATTGGTGTAATATCACTCTGTCTTGTATATTCTTTTCATGTAACCAAGATTTCACTTTACCTGTAACGACTGTTGATGTTGCAATACCAGTTCCACACATAATTAATAGTTTTTTCAAAAGAAAGTTCCTCCTTTCTCAAAATCCTACTTTTCTCTTCATTAAGATTTTGCCTTTACCTAGTTTTAGTACTATCACAAAAATAGCTTATAATTAACTTACTTGATTTTTTTCAGATGATTTGTGAGCGGGTTTTATTTTATTTATATACACTAATCCACCTAAAATGATAAGTCCCATGATTCCAATTCCATACCAGCTAATAATTTTTGTAATCCCAACGAAAATATATGTTGTCCAAACCGCACCATCAACTAGGGATGAAATACTTGAATTCGCCCCCATGTCAAAACTGGCTGCTTGTGCTGCATTTGTAAATAATGGTGCTATCCATGTAGCAATATAGAGTCCAATACCAATATAAAATGACCCTGCGATAACAGTCCGAATAATATCCCCTTTAAATACAGGTACCATCAAACAAATCAAAAAGGGAATTGTTGCTAAATCACCAAAAGGTAGCACGGTGTTTCCCGGTAAAATAACGGCTAAAAATAATGTGATAGGAACAATGATTAATGACGCTGACAAGACAGCTGGATGACCGACAGATAATGCACTATCCATTCCGATATATAAATTTCTATTAGGAAATCGCTTTTTCACTATATTACCTGCTGCTTCAGAAACAGGTGATAATCCTTCCATTAAAAGTGCAACCATTTTTGGCATTAACAACATAACGGCGCCTGTTTGAATAGATAATTGTAAAATTTCTGTTACATTATATCCAGCTAAAATTCCAATGACAGCTCCTATTAAAACACCTAATACGGTCGAATCACCAAAGATACCTAATCTCTTTTGAATTATCTCGGGATTTGCTTCCAACTTATTGAACCCTGGTATTTGATCAAATAACCAATTTAAAGGTTTAGCCACTAAGTAAGAGGGAACAGATCCTGCATGGGGAAATGTGATATTTTTAAATCCATAGAATTTCTCAATATCCTTCTGAAGAATGTCGCCTAATAAAAATATGAACAATAAATGAACGATAATGGTAAACAAACCAAGACCAAAATCATCTGTTAATACATAAACAAGTGACCCTGTAAACGCACAGTGCCAGTAGTTCCAAATATCAATGTTTAGTGTCTTCGTTAATCCAATTAACAATAATAAAATATTTATCCCTATACCGATTGGGATTGCTAAACTTCCCAATGCTGTTCCATAAGAAATGGCAGCAGCTGCTGGCCAACCGATGTCTATTGTATGTAGTTCAAATCCAAAGTTATTAACCATTGCTTGTGCAGCAGGTCCAAAGCTGTCCGTTAAAAGCCCGATGACCAAATTTAAACCTATAAAACCAATTCCAACCGTTATTCCTGCTCTAAATGCGCGTCCAGGTGCGGTTCCAAGTATACGTGCAAAAACAAAAATAATAATTGGCAGCATGACACTTGCGCCAAGGTCAACAAACCATTGTAGAATATCCATTAATTATCTCCTCTCCTGCCGTTATACATCTTCATTTAGTAATCTATCTTAAGCTTTCTCGTAGACTGGCTGGAAACATTACTTATAATCTAATTGTTCCTGTAGTATTGCCATAATCTTACCCGTTTCTTCTAACAAGACTAATTTATTCATTGTCACTTTATCCTGAAACATTTCCATAAGTTTTTGTAATAGTATTGGTTGATCCTTCGGTGTCGTTAGCGCTAACATGAATATTAGTGAAACCTCTACATTTTTATAGACATTTCCCATTTCCATAAACGGAACAGGTTTTTTCAGCGAAGCAAAAGCAAGTTGTGATTGAATCACCTTATCTCCATCTGTATGTGGAATTGCGACGCCATATGGTACAAAATGTAATCCTGTTGGAAATTTTTCTTCTCTTTCTAAAACACTTTCCGGGAATTTTTCTTTGACATAACCTGATATATGTAACTGGCTTCCAAGGATTCCCAGTGCTTCCTCTTTGGTTTCCACCTCTAGATTGATGAAAATCAAATTAGGATCTATTTGCATATAATGCTCCTTTCCTGACTTGGTGTTAGGTCTCAAGTTAACTTAGCCAAAATACCGATGATATAATGTTTTTGCCTTAGCAATATCATTAGTTCCATGGACAAGTGTGCGTCCATCTTGAAACATCACAAGACGGTTGGTCTCAATCGTAAATGACAGGAGAAAGGGATTTTGCTCTACTTTTCCACCCTTTCCATGGAGAACGTTAGCAAGAGATTGTAAGTCACGCTTTTGCTCATGGGGTGGTCGAATTTGAACAGAATTTCTGCCACAAAGAACTGCTGATTTCGTTTGATTTTCAAATGCAAGAAACGGATATGTTGGGTTTTCTCCACAAGATGGACAATTCATTTTTTTCATCCGTGAAACATCAACAGTCGATTGCTGATTATCCCAGAGATCAAAGGAAATCAACTTTTGTCTTAATGCGTCCCGGTTTTCTGTCAATATTTTTAATGCCTCTGTCGTTTGTTGAACGACGACCATTCCAACAGCCGGACTAATAATCCCTGCAGTATCACAGGTTAAGCCACCAATTGGTACATCTTCCATCAAACAATGGAGGCAAGGTGTTTCATTTGGAATGATGGTGTAACTAATCGCATAGCTACCAACACAGGAGCCATAAATCCATGGTATTTTGAATTTTTGTGAGGCATCATTCACTATCATCCGGATATCAAAATTATCAGTTGCATCTAATATAAGATCAACGTCCACGATAAGGTTCTCTAATGTTTCTGGAATGACATCCATAATATGAGCTGTAATTTTTACCTCTGAGTTAATTTGTTGTAATCTTTCCTTGGCAGCAATTGCTTTTGGAATCTTTTTCATCGCATCGTTTTCTACATAGAGCTGTTGTCGTTGTAAATTACTCCACTCAACATAGTCACGATCTACAATCGTAAGTTCGCCAACACCAGCTCGAACAAGTGATTCAGCATTCCCAGTCCCAAGCGCTCCAGCTCCAATGATTAAGACATGCTTTTCGCTTATTCTTTTTTGCCCTTGTTCACCAATTGGTGTAAACAAAATTTGCCTAGAATAACGATCATTCATTTGTAATCATTCCTCTCAATTACAACCAAGAGGGAAGTTTAGGTTTTATCCTAAACCTCTTTCTTGGCCTTAATCAGATCTACTTAATTTAAATTCATTCAGATGCTCATTCCCTCCATTGGACTACTTGCAGTTGCAGTTCGCTTTTTCGGAATTCTTTCTGCTTCATAGCCTAAACGCCCGGCTTCAATTGCAAGTCTCATTGCTTTAGCCATCTTTACCGGATCTTTTGCTCTAGAAACTGCTGTATTTAAAAGAACCGCGTCTGCACCTAATTCCATAGCATATGCAGCGTCAGTTGGTGAACCAATCCCAGCATCGACAATAACCGGAACCTTTGATTGTTCAATAATAAAGCTTAAATTAAGCGGATTGATAATTCCTTGCCCTGAGCCGATTGGTGAAGCACCAGGCATAACAGCATGTGCCCCTAATTCTTCTAATTTTCTAGCCAACACAACATCATCAGATGTATATGGTAGGACAGTAAATCCTTCTTTTAATAACTCTTCGGTTGCTTTAAGTGTTTCAATAGGGTCTGGCAACAATGTTTTATTACAACCTATCACTTCTACTTTAATCATGTCACAAAGTCCAGAAGCCCGTGCAAGCTTGGCATGACGAACTGCTTCTTCTGCTGTTTTTGCCCCAGCCGTATTAGGTAAAAGACTCACTCGATCAATGTCAATATTTTCAAGGAAATTGGGCTGACTCGGCTCATAAATATTCATACGACGAACCGTGAATGTTAAAATTTCTGATTCTGCCATTTCTACTGCTTTTTTTTGGATATCAAAGTTAGGGTATTTTCCTGTACCTAATAATAATCTAGATTTAAATTGCTTTCCGTTGATTGTTAACATTTCTTAACCGCCTCCTACAAATTGAACTAATTCTATTGTGTCTCCATCTGATACTTTCACTTTTGCATGTTCTTCTTTTTCTAAAATCATATGATTGTGTTCTACAATCACAACAGGATTTTGAATCTGAAAATGTTTGATTAATTCCGTAATCGTTTTTATTTCCTCTGGCACAGTTATAAGGTCACCATTTACACGTAAGTTCATGAAATCACCTCCTCTATATGCATCGCTTTTTGATAATCGACAACTGCTTGCACAGGGTCCTTTGCTAATAAAACCCCTGATAATACAGCAATACCTTTTGCACCTGTGGCTAGTATTTCCTTTGTATTTTTAGGAGTAATTCCTCCGATAGCAATAACTGGTAATGATACATTTCGAATGACTTCTCGTAAATTTCTTAACCCTTTTGGCTCTTGACCACGTTTTGATAGAGTTGGATAAATATGTCCATAAAGAAGATAATCTGCCCCTTTCCTTTGTGCTTCAATCGCCTCGTTTACCGTGTGAACAGAAGAGCCAATTAATAAAGATGGAAAAGCCTTCTTCACAAGTGATACATCGATACTCCGGTAACCAAGTTGAACCCCACCTATTTTCATGCTATAGGCAACATCAACTCGGTCGTTTACCATAATTTTCTCAAGTGGTACGCCTTTTGTTACAAGTATTTGAATGACATATACTAGTTCTTTGGCTGTCCACCCTTTTTCCCGAATATGAATGGCATCAACATGATTGTGGATTTCACTAATAATACGTACAAATGTTTCCATTGACTGCTGACCTGTTGAGATAATATGTATACTTTTTCTAACGCCATGCAGTTTTGAATTTTTTTTCATCGTTTCTTTTTACTCCCTCCCCTCGGTTATTTATCCAAACAATAAAAAACCACTTTCTTGATACCAGCGTATCAAGAAAGTGGTTGAAGAATTAACTGCACACAAAATATAGAGGGTCTAAACAGATAAATAGAAGTAACTCCATCTACTTCCATTCTCTATACCTCTTTTAAGTACGACTTCTCACTTCCCTCCGCTGGCACCAACCAGATCAGGTTCCAAGAGTCCCAAAGCAACACTTTGATCTCAGCCTTTTTAAAAGGCACCCCTAGTGGATGAATTATATATGAAGTTTTTGAACTATAATTTTATAATATCATGGATTTTATCTTTGTCAATCGATTTTGAACTTTCTATAACTAACTCTCCATTTATAACAGAGAGGTTCTACTGCCCTAAATATTTTTACTCCTAATCTCAAAAAAACAACTATAAATATGCTCGATTTTCATGTATAATTTTAGCAGTGGAAGCTGTTTTTTTGATTATATAACTTTAATACTTGAAATCACTATAAATGAGGGTTAATGATGAATAGAAGAGTATTTCTAAAACAAATAATTGGCGGTGGTTTACTCCTACTTGGTTTAGGTAGTGGTTCTTACTACTATGCTCGCAATATTGAACCAAAATCATTACATATTCAGGAAGAGACCATTCTTTTACAAAAAATACCTCCTAAATTTCATAACTTTAAAATCGTCCAGTTTTCTGACACACATCTCGGTTTTCATTATACAACCGAACAATTTAGTGATTTGATTGCTACAATAAATGAAATGAAACCGGACATGGTTGTTTTTACAGGGGATTTCGCAGATCGTCCTCAGCAATTTAATTGGAGTAACAATCTTATCAAACTATTACAAACCATACATGCACCATATGGAAAGTATTGGGTATATGGTAATCATGATCATGGTGGTTATGGAACTGAAATACTAAGGGACTTTATGAAACAAGCAAACTTTCAATTATTACAAAATGAACATACAACAATCACTTGTGATAAAGAAAAAATCATTGTTGCTGGTATTGATGATGCTATTCTTGGAAATCCTGATATTTCTAAAGCATTACAAGGTGCGGATGAGAGTCTATTTACAATACTACTTGCACATGAACCCGATATGGCAAATGAAGCGAAAGAACATGCAGTTGATGTACAATTTTCTGGGCATAGTCATGGAGGGCAAGTTCGTTTTCCTGTATTAGGACATCTTTATACCCCTGCGTTTGCAAAGAAATATATTGATGGAAAATATCACATCACAGAAGATTTCTCGCTTTATGTGAATAAAGGAATTGGCACAACGAGACTACCTTTTCGCTTTCTTTGCAAACCAGAAATACATGTATATACATTACAACATCAGAAGAAAGCATAGTCATCTTTTTTTAATTTTGTTTGCCATGGGGCAGGCTTTACGATACGATAGAATTAGGATTTTATGTTAACAAAATATATAAACTAGAAAGGAGTAAAAATAATGGGGAAATATACAACAAAAGAACTTGCACAAGCAATTTATACGATCAATCGCCACGCAAAAACAGCACCAAAACCACAACATTTATACTATATAAAAAAAGAAACTATTCATAAATTGCTACAAGAAAAGAAAGCGAAAAAAGTCGGCCTACACTTCTCTGACAACCCAAAGTACAGTAATCAACATTCCACTCTCCTTATCCAAATTGATGATTACTATTTTCATATCCCGCCGTCAAGGGAAGATTTTAAAAAACTAAAACATTTAGGAGAGTTAGACCGTACGTATCGAAACCCACAAACAAAAATGGCCTTATCAAAAGCCAAAAAAATGGTTTATCAATATATTGACTGGAAACCTAAAAAAGTGACGAAAACAAAAAAACACTCTTCTTACTACATCCCTTCTTCCCTTGGAAAAATGGAATGGCCACCAACAAAAAGGTTTTATTAATAAAGTGAAAATTCAATCAGTGGGAGTTTTTTCAACTCCCACTGATTGTTAGTTGAACCAATCGGGCCTTTACTGGCTGTTGATCCTCCACTTATAATTCTTAAGCATCTCGAATTCTTCAAGTGAAGGTCTTACAGCCAGTTAATCTGCGATAAAATGAATGTGGGTCTTATAGCCAGTTAACCTATGATAAAAAGACTTGATTCAGATGGATATTTTGCGCTATCTGAATCTTAGTCATATCTTATTTTAAAGATTGATATTGCTTGTCCTTTAATATAAAAATATTCATTTAATTTTTTCTGATTCCCTTCACTAAATAAACAGTAAATAAAACTCCACCAAATAAAGCTACTGCTTGTAAAGTAAATTGCAATTGATCATAAATAATCAATTGCCACTCATCTTTCCATAGAGCAATTCCAAAATAAAGTGTAAAAAATAGTAAACTACCTAAAATATAATTCAATAACTTTTCTAATTTTAATGCCATCATAAATGAAATAAGAGGTTTTACACTGAAATAACTACCTAAAATACCTAGAAACACAAATATATAAAGTATATCATTCTCATTTAGCCCAATAAATGTAACCATTAAAACCGTCATTGCTTTCTCCCTTCTTTTCATATTATCTTCCAGTGTAAACATGTAAAGAGGAGAATATACATAATATTTTCTTATATATATTTTTATTGGTAATATAGTGACAATTCCGAGTATAAGTGAAGAAGGAGAGAAATGGTATGAACCGAATTGCTTTTCTTTGTATTGTTTTAGGAGCAACCCTTTGGGGAACCATTAGCTGGTATGTCAAACATTTATATGAATTTGGATTTACGGCGATGGAAATTGTTACGATTAGAGTCGTTACATCCACTATCATTCTACTAATCTTTTTATTCATTGTGTCGCCAAAAGAACTAAAACTACAATCATGGCTGGATATAAAATATTTTATCGGAACAGGGATCATTAGTATCATCTTTTTTAACTATTCTCTGTTTAAGGCAATAGATTTAGCAACAATTCCTATCGCAACTGCATTACTGTATACAGCCCCTGCATTTGTTACCATTATGTCTGTTTTTTTATTTCAAGAAAAGTTTTCAAAATACAAGGTAATCTCCCTTATCATGACGTTTATCGGGATCTGTTTTATTGTAGGACTTGTACCATTTGATATGGCTAATATCTCTTTCATTAGCATTATTTTTGGTTTAGGGTCTGGAATTGGCTATGCTTTATATAGCATTTTCAGTAAGTTCGCATTAAAGAGATATTCTAGTTTAACAATCACCATCTATACGTTTTTAGTAGCATCCATTGTTCTAATCCCTTTTTTCCCTCTTGAAAAATTAGCATTATTTTCAGAAACGACTGTTTTAATGTACGGTTTTGGGCTTGGCTTTTTACCGACGGCTCTCGCTTACATCATTTACACCTTTGGATTACAGTACATGGAAACTAGCAATGCATCGATTTTAACAACAATTGAACCAATAGTCGCCACCCTTATTGGCGTTTTTATCTTCCGGGAAGCATTTTCATTCTTACAAATGATCGGAATGACTTGTATCCTCGGTGCAGTTATTCTCATTCATCGTTCGCCACAAAAAGAAGAAACCATTCCGACACCACAAAATCAGTTACATTAAAGTAAAAAAATATCTTGCATGAATAAAAAATTAAAAACAGAAAGATCCTACCATTAGATCTTTCTGTTTTTAATCATGCTTGTTTTTGTTTATCTAAATGACTAGCTAGTCTCTCTTCCATACGTAATTCAATTTGAGCAACCTGCTCTTCATCAGCCATTAATTCTTGCTTAAACTGTTCAACAAGTTGTTCATAAGTTAATTTGTTTGTCCGCATTATGTGTCACCCCTTTTGACCTTCAACTACATTTATTCCCAATACAATACTTTTCTATACACTATTATTAGAAAATTTAATCATCAATGGGGTAAAATTCAATTATATATTTTTAAGTTTGTCTTTTTCCTTATGCAATTCATACAAATTCAATAATTTGTCCAACTTTTTACTAATAGCCAATGACTTCGGGCTATGATAGCCTTCTTCTTCTACAACAACTATCAATTCCTTTCTTACAGATTCAATTTTTTCTATAAGTTGTTTTTGCGTACCCATACTGTATATAAAGCCTCCCTAATTTTCAGACTTAAATCTATTAGAAACCTTTAAAGAGCTATGTTATTATATTGGTAGGAAACATGTTATATATATCCCCTATGTATCAATTATTAAACATAGATGGATTTATTAGTCGTTATCATTTATTTTATTAGGTATCAGAAAGGGATGTCTCCATTTGAAAAATACAAAAATAAAAAATGAAATAGTAGGATGGATAAAAGCATTTTTAATCGCTATATTGGTTGCAGTTTTCTTAAGATCATTTGTGTTTGCAACCTCGATTGTTGAAGGTGACAGTATGTATCCTACACTAGAGGATGGTGAGAGAGTCATCTTTAACAAAATGATTTATTTTATTGGAGAACCAGCCCGTGGAGATATCGTTATTATCCAACGTCCCTTAAAAAATTACGTAAAAAGAATTGTTGGCTTACCTGGAGAAACAATAGAGGTTAAAAATCATACGTTATTTATAAACGGAGAAGCTAGTGGTCAAGAATACCTATCTAATGATTCAAAAAGTTTAACAGGTAATTTCGGTCCAGTAAAAGTCCCAGAGCAAAGTTATTTTGTAATGGGGGATAATCGAGCAAAAAGTAAGGATAGTCGAAATGGTTTAGGGTTTATTGAAAAACATGAAATTATTGGTCGATCCGAAATTATTATTTTTCCATTTAGTGAATGGTCTTTTACAAGATAAGGTGAAACTTCAATCAGTGAGGGTCTTACAAACTTGCATTAAACATTAAATTACGGTCCATACATATGATTGTATGGACCATTTCCATTTATCATGGATTTTATTTCTCATTGTCAACTAAACAGCTTCCAGCATTCAATAATAAAATTCCGACACAAACAGCACCCATAAAAATTTCAAGCATGTCTGTCCACCTCCTAATGTGTCCAATATGTACGATATAACGCGATATGACTATCAATGCTATTATTACTCTTTACTATCATATCAACTAATACTAGTAAAATAAAGCAATTTCAAATGACAATCTTGGTAACTTCCTTTTGAATTTTTTTACTCCGATTTAATATCTTTCACATTGAATAAAGTGAAACTTCAATCAGTGGGAGTTTTCTTCAACTCCCACTGATTGTTAGTTGAACGAATCGGGCCTTTAATGGCTGTTGATCCTCCATTTTTAATTCTTGGGTATCTCGAATTCTTTCATTGGAGGTCTTACAGCCAATTAACCACATTAAATAAGAAAAAGCAGAGGACAACTATTTCAATCAACATATCTACCCGATGATAATTCTTTCTTTTGGATAGTGATAATTTCCACCTTTTTTGTTTCTTTTAAACATAAACAGAGCTGTTACAATTCCGACTCTACCGATAAACATTAATACCATTAAAATAATTTTGCTAAAAGTAGTTAACTCACTTGTAATTCCTAAACTCAATCCAACCGTACCAAAAGCAGAAGTAATTTCAAAGAAAAGCTCAGTTACAGAGAATGGTTCAATCGCTGTTAAAACAATCAAAGCTGTATAGGCCACAAAAATTGCTAATAAAGTGACGACAACTGCTTTTACTAAATCTTGTTTATGTACTTCTCTTTTAAATAAATGAATGGAATCACCACCTCTTGCATATGTAAAAATGAAAATGACAACTAATGCAAAAGTGGTCGTTCGAATCCCACCACCTGCACTGCTCGGTGATGCCCCAATAAACATTAGAAATGACATAAATAAATGATTTTGCTCTGTTAGTTGACTCACATCCATTGTACTTAATCCAGCACTTCTTGTCGTAACGGATTGGAAAAAGGAATAAAAGAACTTTTCATGCCAAGGTTTTCCAACAAAGAACTGATTCATATCAAGTAAAAAAATGAATATCGTTCCAAACACAATAAGAATTAAGAATGTTAAGGTGGTTAATTTCGTAAATAAGCTAAAACGAAAAAACACCCGATTACGTTTTTTAGAAAATAAGTATTCCTTCACTTCGATTAAGACCGGAAATCCAATTGCACCAAAAATAATTAATATGATTGTATAAAACTGAAGAAAATAATCATTCTTATAAGGAATTAGAGAGCTTCCTGTTATATCAAATCCTCCATTGGAAATCGCACTAATCGTACTAAAAAAACCATTTAAATATGCTTCATTTAGAGGGAAATATCTTAAATAATATGTTCCCAAGATAACGAAGCTAATAAACTCAATCACAAATAACACAAGAAATATTTGTTTTACGAGGCGCACCATACCAGAAAACTGTGTCTGGTTTTGATCTGTCATGATTAAACGTCTTTCTTTTAAACCAATTTTTTTCCCTAATATAATCCAAACAAAGGTCCCGAGTGCCATAATCCCAACTGCACCTAATTGTAGGACAATTGCTAGTAATATATAGCCTATTTCATTAAATGTTTCAGAAATTGTAATTGGTGTTAGACCTGTCACACTGATGGCACTTACAGCGACAAATACCACATCAATAAACGCGGGATCGGCTCCCTCTTTATAGGCAAAGGGTAAAGATAATAAGATTGTAGAAAAGATAATTGCAACCACATAAAAGAACAAAATTGCTCGAAATGGGGAAATTATATTTGCTTTCTTTATGAATGTTTTCTTTGAATCATACATAAGAATCTCCTTCTTGATTTTCGACAAAATTTCAATAAACTTTACATAATTATAGCAAGCAATGAAATATATTTCTCGTTTTTTTACAACCTTTTTCATAAATTGTTTTCATTTTTATTAATCTATAATTAAAAAAGGAGATCCTGCCATTCTTTCAGAAATAGGACATCCAGTACCATACTAAAGTATTGCTTTAAACTTACGTAATAATTCTTCCCCTTTGTATCCTTCCTTTACTAAACGTTCTAATAAGTCTTCAATATAATGAATACGTCTATCTACAATTGTTCCCATAAATAAAACGTTCATTCTGTCTCCTATTTCGTTTACACCAATGATGTTTGTAATAAACGTTGCAGGTGGATTGCTTTCTTTTGTAATCTTTACTTCTAACATGATTTCCTGTCTTTCTTCCTCTAGTCGCTTAAAAAACTCTAAATAGCTTTGGTCTATAAATGCTTCAATTAACCATCTGTTTTGTTCATCTTCTCGATTAATAATTAAACCATCCAATAATTTAATTTCATGTTGCAAAAGTTTTGCCTCAATACCTTCTTTTACAATTAACTTTTTCAATTTAAATGTTTTCAATCATTTCACCCCTCAACTAACCATCTTTAATCTCATTGTAACATGGAAGATAAAAAAAGAAGTATAAAGAAAAATGAAGCTGTGTAGTTTGTACTTTCAAGTGTTTTCGATTTTAAAGCTGGGGCTCTTTTAGTATCTATTTATCGAAGTTCATTATAAAAAGAAAATAATACGTATAATTCAGAAGGAACAACTGAAAATATAATGTAAGCTTGTATCTTAATTTTATTTCTAGAAGGTGATGTGTCGTGATTATAAAAAAAGTGATTCCTATATCGATGATTTTGTTCTTTCTTATCGGATGCCAAGCTACCTCAATGGAACAACCCAATGATGAAGAACCGTCTTACACGAAATTATCTACACAAAATGAATTTGATCAACAATTATCAAATCAAGTAAAAGAATACTTAAAAGATAATAAAGATCTTACATCTGTTCAAGCAGTAAACGATGAAGAAAAAATCCTCATTACATTCGAGATTCCACATATGAAACGTTTTAAGCTTGCTGACATTCGCAAGGAACTAAAGAAAGATATTAAAGAAAAATTTCAAATTAAAAAAGTAGAAGTTTCTACAGATCAAAAAGTTATCCTTGAATTAGATAAGTTAGAGGAAGAAATCCAAGATAAATCAGTGAATAAAAATGAACTAAAAAAGGAATTAAAACGAATTATCAAATTATCAAAAAAACAAACATAATGAAAGGTATGAATATAAATGGCAAAGGAAAAGAATCAAAGAAAAAGCCCAGATGAAACACAATATCAAGCAATCCAGCAAGAAAAAGAAATTAAACGTCCGATTATACAAAATTGTATCAAAGCATTTTTTGTTGGAGGATTAATTTGTCTAATTGGCCAGGTGATTACCACTTTTTATATTTATTTCTTTGATTTTACCGAACAGACAGCTGGAAATCCCACTGTTGCTACAATTATCTTCATAACCATGCTTTTAACTGGATTTGGTTTATATGATAAAATCGGCCAATTCTCTGGTGCTGGTTCTGCTGTTCCAGTAACCGGATTCGGAAACTCTGTCATATCATCAGCTATTGAGCATCGCACAGAAGGTTTTATTTTAGGTGTTGGTGCGAATATGTTTAAGTTAGCTGGACCTGTAATTGTGTATGGCGTATTTGCAGCCTTCGTTATTGCCATCATCAAAACAATTTTAATGAAATGGATGGGATTATAATGCTTTTAGGAAAAAGAACATGGAACTTTCCTAACAAACCAGTAATTATTTCAACTGGAACTGTTGGTGGGCCATTAGAAAAAGAAGGAAAAATCCCGGATGCCTTTGATGTTCTATATGATGAAAATTGGTTGGAACAAAATTCATTCGAACAAGCACAACAAGTCTTGTTAGAAGAAGCAATTGACCAAGCAATTAAAAAAAGCTCTATTCAAGAAGAACAAGTCGAATTTTTCCTTGGTGGAGATTTAATCAATCAGATTACACCTACTACTTTTGCCATAAATTCAAAGGATTTCGGGTATATGGGTTTATTCAATGCTTGTGCAACTTCAACAGAAGGTTTAGCTTTGGCCGCGCATATGGTAGACAGTAATGCTGCAAATTTTGTTTTAACAGGAACATCTAGTCATAACGCTGCAACAGAACGCCAATATCGTTATCCGACTGAGTACGGAAGTCAAAAACCCCCAACAGCACAATGGACAGTCACAGGTGCAGGCTGTGCGTTAGTGGCTAAACAAGGCACAGGCCCCGTCATTACATCAGCAACAATCGGAAAAGTGGTTGATATGGGAATGACTGATCCTTTTAATATGGGTGGTGCAATGGCTCCTGCAGCAGTTGACACGATTATGACGCATTTAAAAGAAAGAAATGTTCCTCCTTCCTATTATGACCTTATTATTACTGGTGATTTGGGAAAGGTTGGAAGAGAAGCTTCTTTAGAATTATTAAATCAAAAAGGTATTCATATTAGCCAAGATAAATTTATTGACTGTGGTTTATCTATTTATAAAAATGATCAGCCAGTCTTAGCAGGTGGAAGTGGAGCAGCTTGTTCAACGGTCGGTATTTATGGACATTTTTTGCAAAAGATAATTAAAGGTAAGGTAAATAGAATATTAGCTGTTGCTACAGGTGCACTTCACTCTCCCCTCACTGTTCAACAAAAGGGTACAATTCCTTGTATCGCACATGCCGTATCGATTGAGTCTGGGAGTGGATTATCATGATATTCTTTTGGGCATTTGTTGTGGGTGGAATTATTTGTGTCATCGGACAAATATTAATGGATGTTTTTAAATTGACACCTGCTCATACATTAACGACATTTGTCGTCTTTGGCGCTATCCTAGATGGCCTAGGTCTATATGAACCATTAATTGATTTTGCTGGTGCAGGAGCTACCGTACCAATTACCAGCTTCGGGAACTCACTTGTTCATGGTGCTATGGCAGAGGCAGAAGAACATGGTTTAATTGGTGTTGTAACAGGGATGTTTGAGGTGACTAGCTCGGGAATCTCAGCAGCTATTATTTTCGGTGTCATTGGTGCGCTTTTATTTAAACCAAAAGGATAACCCTCTCTGAAAGGGGTTATCCTATTTCATTTGGACAATTCCACAAATTTTTCCAAGTCTTTTATACATAAATCAATTCCATGTTCCCAAAAGTCTGTTTTTGTAATGTCTACCTGGAGATGTTTCATTGCTAAGTCCTCTACTTGCATCCGCCCAGTATCCTTTAATAAGCCAATATAATCATCCTCAAAAGTCCCACCCTTTTCTTGGGCATAAGCGTATATTCCAAGACTGAATAAATAGCCAAAGGTGTATGGGAAATTATAAAACGGAGTACCAGTAATATGAAAATGTAATTTAGATGCCCAAAATGTCGGATCATACTCATCAAGCGTATCACAATAAGCCTCTTTCTGAGCATTTTCCATTAATTCATTTAACCGTTCGATAGAGACCATTCCTTGTTTTCTTTCTTTATAAAACCGCGTTTCAAATAGAAAACGTGCATGGATATTCATAAAAAACGCAATGCTTCGTTGTAATTTATCATCTAATAATGATAATTTCTCAGTTTTTGTTTTCGCCTGTTGCACTGCTGCATCACTAACAATCATTTCTGCTAATGTGGAAGCTGTTTCAGCTACATTCTTGGCATACCGTTGATTCATTGCCGGCAAATCATCCATGACATGCTGATGAAATGCATGTCCTAATTCATGGGCTAATGTCGCAACATTAGACATCGAATTTGAATAGGTCATAAATATACGCGTTTGTTTACTTGCAGGAAAGCTTGTACAAAACCCTCCAGGTCGTTTTGCGGGACGGTCCTCAGCTTCGATCCATCTTTCTTCAAATGCTTTTTCTGCAAAGCGTGCCATTTTTGGGCTGAATTTTTCAAAATGATTGATGATAAAATTTGCACCTTCTGCATATGTATATGTTTGTCCCTTTTCAGATAATGGTGCTCCAACATCATAGAAGCTCATTTTATCAATACCGAGGATTCTCGCTTTTTTCTGAAAGTAGTGTATAAAATATTTCTTTTTATTCGTAATCGCTGTCCACATGGCATCCAATGTATCTTGTTGCATTCGATTGATAGTTAAAGGTTCTTTTAATACATTGTCCCAACCACGTAGTTTATAGGTTTGTAAGCGAAAACCCGCTAAATGGTTCAGTGTATTACTAAATAAATCGGCATTTTCTTGCCACGCTTCTTGCATTTTCGCAAATACTGATTGACGAATATTCCGATCTGGACTAGATAGTTTGTTTGCTGCTTGGCCGATTGAATATGGAACAGTTTTCCCATTTTCTTCAATGGAAATAGTCATTTTTCCAACAATTGTTTGATACATTTGTCCCCAGGCATGATATCCATCAATGCCAAGCTTATTTAAAATAATTTCTTTTTCTGTTGAGAGTAATTGTTTGGCATTGTTGCGACACTCATTTAAATAAAATGTAAACTCTTGTAAAGCAGAATCTTTCATTAATTGATTCCATTTATTTTCAGATATTTCCGCTAATTTTTGGTTCCAAATTGTTTGAACAGAGCCAAGCTGTGCCCCTAATTCACTTCGTTCTGAGACAAGTAAATTAGCTTTTGTATCATTTACATTTTGTGCACTTAAACAACTAATAAATGCAGATGCTTCCCGGAAACGCTTTATTAGTGGGTTCATTTCATTGATGATTTTTATAATATCTTCGTTTACGGATATTTCATTTGCATGAAAATTTTTCACGTTTATTTCAAGATTTATCATGTCTTTTTTTATTGACTCGATATAGTGTTGCAATTCCTGTGAACTACTTCCACCTGGAAAAATACTATCTAAATCCCATGTTAATTCATACTCCTGTTTCTGCATGCAATTCCCCCTTATTTTTAGTATATTTTAATTATATAATGTTTTTAGTAAAAATTAAAATATAAATATTTTCACTAAAATAAAAAGGCATGTCAACAATGACAAGCCTCCTATTATGAAATATGATCTGATGAAAAGATACGAATAATCATTGTGCCATTCTTTGCACTGGCACGAATAAGAAGTGGTTGTTTATATTTATTTTTAAAAACAAAATCAGGCCCCCACCAACTAACGGTTGCATCTTTTCCTGGTGGAACATAGGGAACCTCTCTACTGTGGGAATAGCGCTCCATGATTTGGATGCCTTGTAAATTCACTGCATTAAATAGAGTGGATGATACTTGGCAAATGCCTCCACCTATATCTTCTGCCAATTCTCCTTTCACAATGACGGGAGCCCGTTTATAGCCTTTTTCCTTTGTTCTTTCTCCTACTACTTTATTAAAAGAGAAAGTCTCCCCAGGAAATAATACATGATTATCAATTGCTTCTGCTGCCAAACGGATATTATGAGAACGTTCTTTATTTGTCTCATTATAAGAAGTGGAAAAAAACCCAATTTCTTTTGCACTTATTTCTGTCAATAATTCACCATCCACTTTTGGATGAACGGCTTTCGTCGGTATACGCATTTTTCCTTGTTTATTTTGATAAAAAAATGCTTGAAATTGTTTGATGAATTTATTTTTATCAAGCATTTGACCAGGTATACCGGGAATAATTTCATTGTTAGTACTTAATTTTGCATCAATCGGGGCTTTGTACATTTGTTGATTGATATTTTTCATCATTTGCTGTAATAAATGCATATCGACAAAAAGTGAACCCGTTGTATCTACGTTAAATTCATCAATTACAACGGTTTCATTAACCTTATCATCATCTGATATGATAAATGTTTTAGCCAAAACAGAGCTTGGTTGTATGAACAGACAAATACTAAGTATAAAGCATATTTTTTTCATTATTTTATATCACCCTATCCATAGTATTTGATAAGGATAGGATTTTCATGTATGTAATAGATATATCGTAAAAAAACTTTATTACTATGCACATGCATTTTCATTTAGTTTTTGGGAGATAGATCCTACAATAAATATAACCTTTCAGGAAATAGCCTTTAAAAAACCACCCTGTTCAATAACAAGGTGGTTAAGAGTAGCATTTTTTTATATTAACGAAAATCTCTTGTGTCTTCCAATTTTCTAGTTACAAACATATAGCTAGCAATAGAAGCTACACCTAAAAGTAAATAAAATGTTCCTTTTTTCATTTAGTATTGCCTCCCTTTTCGGAGTATTTTCTCCCTATTTTTTGATTAGAATGGACGAATTTTTCCTTTTTTCAAGAACATATTTAATCCACCAATTAAAAATAGTGCACGGTTATCAACAACTTTTTTCATTGTTGCAGCAGATTTACCAGATAATTTCGTACCATCTAAAATAGTAGCAATACCATCTGTTACTCCTAAGGATGCAACTGTTCCTTTATCATCAAAGACAAAATTTTCTAATGGATAGTTGTGAAGAAGTGCTTCAATATTATTTGCACAAGTTTCTGCATGTTGCATTGCAGCTTGAGCTGTTGGTGGGAATGGGCGTCCTGCTGCTTCATCCATCACCCATGCACAGTCACCAATAATAAAGATATTTTCTTCACCTGGTGCACGTAAATCACCATTAACAGTTACTTTACCACGAGTTAATTCAAAACCAGACTCACCAAGAACAGGGTTTCCTGTTACACCACCAGTCCATACGATTGTGCCAGCTTTAATTAATTCATTATCTTCCCCAACGATGAATCCTTCTTCTGTACATTCATTGATTTTTGTACCAAGACGGAACTCTACACCACGTTGTTCTAAAGAATGAATGGCATAATCTACTAAGTCTTTATCAAACATTGGTAAAATGGATGGTGCTGCCTCCACATTAATAATACGAACATGACGGCGATCAATATCATATTTCTTACATAACTGTGGAACTTTTTCTACTAATTCACCAACAAATTCTATTCCGGTAAATCCAGCTCCACCAACAAGAATTGTTAAATCATCTGTATTCTTTTCTTCACTATTTTTGTATTGAATAAATTGGTATTCCATATGTTCACGAATCATTTGTGCTGTATCAATATCTTGGATAAACATAGCATGCTTATCCATTCCTTTGATACCAAATGTATTCGTAACAAAACCTAAGGAAATAACAAGATAATCATATGATAATTCACTATTTTCCAAAACAACTTTATTTTCATCTTTTTCTACTTTTGCAACACTATCATAAATTAAGCGTACACGATTTGGGTTTATCACATCACTAATAATAGTACGTGCTTGGTTGTGATTAATTGTACCTGCTGCTACTTCATGAAGCCATGTCGATTGATAATGGTAATTATGTTTGTTTACTAAAACAATCTCCGCTTCTTCTGGATTTAATTTTTGTGTTAATCTTTTTGTTGTCATCATGCCAGCGTAACCCGCACCTAAAACAACGATTCTTGGCTTACTCATGTACAAAATCCACCTTTCTTTAGTGAGGAAAAATATTAACTCTATTTCCCCCTCTATCCTGATTGATATCTTACTTCACATTGCAAACCTATGTATAATAATAACAAAATTCTTTTAAAAGGGCTAATAATGTTACATTTTAGTCACAATTTAGCTATTGATTTGTTATCACCTTTTAATTATAAAAAAACTTATATTATAAAGTCAACTGCGATTCTAATGCAAGCAAAATTTTTTTATGGATTATCTGGGGATTCGGGTGTTGGATCATCTCCATTAATATCTCCGTCTCCTTCTTGCTCACCGTCTTCATTTTTCTCTTCATCAGATGGATCTTTTTCTGGTTTTTCCTTATCTTGAGGTTTTCTTTTGTCATTTTCTTTATTTGTTTCTTTGCTTTTTTCCTCTTTTTGCTGATTTTCTTCTTTCTTTATTTCTTTTTCATAATCCTTTTCTTTATTATCTTTTTTCGCTGGCTGTTTTCTTGGATCATTTTGGCCTTTATTTATATGTTTTTTAGAAGGTGTTGGATTTGATTGACCACCGCTATTATTTGGTTGGTATGTCTGTACATTTATATATGTTTGTTCTTCGGGTGTCGATTCCTCTTCCTCTTCCTCTTCATATACTATACTTTCTTGTTCTTCCTCCTCTTCTTCTTGTAACTCTATTTCGTCCAATTTTTCCTCTTCCAATTCCTCTTCATCTGGTATTTCTGGGATTGGTGGTTTCCAAATAGAAAAAACGGATAATCTAAGCTCTGATTTTTTTAGTTCTTTTTCCTCGTCTTTCACGTTATCTTTAGACTTTGTATTTTTTTGTTCTACTGTAGATTTAAAAGATTGCTTTTTACTTTCTGCTTGAGAAATGCCGTAGCCTACAACTAAAAAGAATGCAATTAAAATAACTATATTAAATAATAATAATTTCCTACTCTTCATTTTTTACCTCCATTACCATTTATATCCTATCTAATATTGTAAACAAATCAAATCGTTATTTTCAAATATTTTTTGAAAATTAATTGTACTACTATATATAAATTCATTTACAGATGCAAAAGCGAATGAAACTGACTATAAACTAGGATAAAATAAAGAACTAAAGTGAAAGAACATAAAACCCTTTCCTAGAAAGTAGTATTTGTGATATAGTATATTCAAGTTCATAAGTTACCTTTAAATCAGTCCAGTGAGGCTGGCAAGGTCGATAGTGGATTAATATGTCTAATTTAGGAGTATATCCTTATTTATAACCACTTTTCGTCTATTCAAAACACCTTGCCAAAATGTTGGCAAGGTGTTTTTTTAATGTGTAACTGTTGAAACAACATCAAAAAGGAGTAATACACATGGCAAATTATAAAGAAATACAAGTAGATGAAAAACTACCTATCTTACAAAGTATTCCACTTAGTTTACAGCATTTATTTGCAATGTTTGGTTCAACGGTCTTAGTGCCGGTGTTATTCGGCGTAAATCCGGCAACCGTTTTGCTAATGAATGGAGTTGGCACACTGATTTATCTTTTTATTACAAAAGGAAAAATACCTGCCTATTTAGGTTCTAGTTTTGCATTTCTTTCCCCAGTTTTTGTCGTTTTAGGGCATTATAGTGGCTTAGAAGGATATCAATATGCATTAGCTGGCTTTCTTGTTGTCGGGATTGTCTTGGCCCTTGTTGGCCTGCTAATAAAAGTAGCTGGCACAGGTTGGATAGACGTCTTATTCCCACCAGCGGCTATGGGAGCAATTGTTGCTGTAATAGGTTTAGAACTTGTTCCAGTGGCTGCAGAAATGGCGGGATGGATTGCACCAGATGGAACAAATCCAGAGAAATGGACAATGGATTCAGATGCAGCAATGGTTGCATTATTAACGTTATTAATTACAATTATTTGTTGGGTGACATTACGAGGCTTTTTAAAAATCATCCCAATCTTAATCGGAATCATTTCCGGGTACCTTATCGCTCATTTTGGTTTTGGTATGGTTGATTTTACAACAGTTAAGGAAGCAAATATGTTTTCTTTACCAGAGTTTTACACGATGAAATTTGATTGGTCAGCGGTATTGATTATTTTACCAGCCGCACTTGTATTAATTCCAGAACATATCGGACATTTATTAGTTACTAGTAACATTGTTAAGAAAGATTTGGTCAAAGATCCAGGCCTTGATCGTTCCTTTATGGGGAACGGAATTTCAACCATTATTTCCAGCTTTTTCGGATCTACACCAAACACAACTTACGGTGAAAATATTGGTGTATTAGCTATTACAAGAGTGTATTCAACATGGATTATTGGTGGAGCTGCTGTTCTTGCTATTATCCTTTCCTTTTTTGGAAAGCTCGCAGCACTTATCTCTTCTATCCCACAACCAGTAATGGGTGGAATATCGATGTTATTATTCGGGATTATTGCCGCCAGTGGGATAAGGATGCTTGTTGAGGCAAAGGTTGACTATAATAAGGCTCAAAATTTAATTTTAACCTGTGTTGTCCTTGTAATTGGGATTAGTGGGGCTTCTATTAAATTAGGAGCAAATGTAGAATTAACTGGAATGGGACTTGCTACAATTGTAGCGATTGTCTTAAGCCTCTTCTTTAAAATGTTAGATATGTTAAACCTATCCAATGAATAAATAAAAAGCGTTGTGGAGCAATCCACAACGCTTTTTATTTACTTTAATATGCTTCTTCCATTTGTTGTTCATGTGCATGATCTGTCTTTTTACTTTTGATTAAGAAATAGGAGTATGTTAATCCCATTGCTACAACGATATAAGTAGCAAGGATACCAACATTTTTCCACATAAAGGCGTAATCTCCACTTGAAACAACTGCTTTAAATGCTTGCACACTATATGTCATTGGTAATAATGAGTTAAATGTATGCAATACATCAGGAATCAATTCTAATGGGAATGTTCCTGCACTTGTTGTTAATTGCAAAATAAGAATTACTATCGCGATAAAACGCCCTGGATCTCCTAATACCGTTGATAGGAACTGAACGAGTGTCATGAACACTAAACTTGTAACAATGGATACAAACATAAATAATGGAACACTTTTAACTTCTAACCCTAATCCTAAAAGGAGAATAGCATCTAATATTAATGCTTGGATTATACCAACAACCGCAAGCATGCCGAATTTACTTAAAAATAAGGAAAGGGCATTTCTTGGTTCAATTATTGGATCATTTAGGTTTAGAACGATTGATATGACAAGAGCCCCAACAAATAATCCTAATGAGATAAAGTACGGAGCAAATCCAGTACCATAGTTAGGAACTTTATTGATTTCTTCTTTCCCCATCGTAACTGGACTTCCCATCATATCATATGTCTCATCGTCGGATTTAACGGATCCAACCTCATCTGCTGCTTCGTCCAATTTTTCATGTAATTCCTTCGTACCGCCTCTTAATTCTTTCGTACCATCAGATAGCTCACCGGAACCATCAGCTAGTTTATGAGAACCATCATTAAATTGATGCGCTCCATCTGATAGTTGATACATACCATGATTTAGAATACCTGCACCATTAGCTAAATCACTTGCTCCAGTATCTGCTTTCTGGAAGCTACTTGTGAATTTATACATGTTATCCACGTAGCTATTTTGTCCGGATACCAATTTCCCTGATCCATCTCTTAATTGACCTGTTCCATCAGATAATTGATTGACACCATTTTGTAATGTCTTTTGACCATCATTTATCTGTGTAAGACCACCTTGTAATTGGCCAATCGGATTGTCTAAAGCTGCCTTAATCTCAGTTTCTAATTCTTTTGTAATATCATCTAAATGACTCATAATTTCTTTTTCATAATTATCAAGTCTATAATCTATTTTCTGATTCGCATCATCTAATGCTTGATTTACACCTTGTTCAACTTTAGGTTCCGCTTTTTCACGAATGATATTTTCAATTTTTTGTTGTTGCTCTTGAGTTATTTCAACTCCAGCAAGAACCTCTTCCAATCCAGATTGTAAAGTTACTTGGACAAATTCCTCAATAGAGTTATAGTCAACTGTCAAACCGTCAATTTTGTTAATTACTTCATTAATGGTTTGATCGGGTACACCCACATCACTTAAAATGGATGAAATATCTTCTTTGATCTGTTCCGTCTTTGCATCTTGGGCCTCTTTCAAATAGTTGACAATATCCTTTGCAACACTTTCGGAAATTGCCTTTGGTGCCTGTGGAATAAATTTATTAACTTCTTTTACTACTCCTTCTGACGCACCTTGTGCAATACCATTTGTTATTTGTTCTTTAACTTTTGGAGCAATTTCCTTTTCTTTTTGAGCAATTGTATCATCGATTGTTTGACGGACTTTACCCTTTTTATCTTTAACTGTTTGGTTCACTTTTTTGGCCATTTCTTCTGGAAGCTGGTTATGCAGCTGTGTTAATCCATTTTGCACTTGTTGGGTACCGTCAACTAATTTAGGTACGTTTTGTTTCATTGCGGTCACACCATTATCTGCTTGTGCAATACCATTTGCTAATTGTCCAGCACCTGCTTGTAAATCTTCTGAAGCATCGCGAAGTTTATTACTATTCAAATAAAGTTCTGACACCCCACTGGACAATGTTTGAGCACCTTGTGCTAACTCAGATGATCCTTTAGCAGCTGTATTTACACCATCTTCAAATTGAATGGATTTACTAGCAAGCTTTTCTAGATTAACTTTTAATTCTTTTGAACCATCTTTTAATTTAACTGCGCCATCATCTATTTTTCCACTACCATCACTTGCTTCTTCAAAACCATCTGCAATTTCACCTAACTTATCAAACATGGTTTCTGCATAGGTTTTCGATACTTCGCCAGCAATTTCGGTCTTAATTTCTTTGACAGCAGACTCCCCAATTTGTGAAGATAGGAAATTATAACTTTCATTTGGAATATATTTTAACTTTAATTTTTCTGGATGATCATCTAGTAGTGTTGTTGCGTTTTTAGAAAAATCTTCGGGTATTTCAACGAGCATATAATATTCTTGATTCTCTAGATCTTGATATCCCTTTTTTCTAGAAACAACATCAAAATTCAGCTCATCCAGATCTTGAAGATTCTCTACAAGCTCATCTCCAATATCAAGATGTTCTCCTTCAAAGTCTGCACCTTGGTCCTCATTAATTACAGCAATTGGTAATTTGTCTAAATAATCATATGGATCCCAAAATGCCCAAAGAAACATTCCAGCATACATTAGTGGAACAAACAACACTGCTGTAAGTGAAATTAGCAATTTCTTGTTTGTAAAAATATTTTTCCATTCCGTGAGAAACATCGATTTTTTCATCTATCTAAACCCCTTTTAACCAATTGACCACTTCAACCATTTAGTCATTTTACTGCAAAAAATTAAGTTCGTATGTTCCCCTAGTCCCAACAATCCCAGGTGACTAATTCATCCAACTAGTCATATTTTTGTAAAATCAAGGGATTATCTGTTTGATAACCCGTTCATTAAATACAGATGGAAAAACTCTGATATTTGTTCTTTTTCTAATGGTTCCCTCGTTTTCTCCCAATCAAAGATAAGTGACACATACAGCTTTAAAATCACAAATGCTGTTAGTTCTGGATCACAATCTTTAATTTCACCAGATACAATTCCTTCTTTAATAATATTGCTCATATACTTTACAATTGTGTCTTCCAGCTTTTGCACTACTTCTGTGACCGCTGGAGTACCGATTTCTTTTTCTTCCTGAAGTAATTTAATCATTAACTGGTGTTCTGTCCGGAATTCAAGTAATGTATAAAGTACACGATCAGCATTAATAAAGAAAGGATCATCATTATCCATGACCTCTTCAGCAGCTCGTTTCATTTCCTTGATTAGAGACGAGATGATTTCATGAAAAAGTTCTTCTTTATTTTTATAGAATGTGTAGATTGTACCTTTCCCTACCTTTGCGAGTTTTGCAACCTGATCCATCGTTGTTGCTTTATAACCAAAGGCTGAGAAAGACTTCGATGCAGCATCTATTATTAATTGTTTTCGATCAATATTCAATTGTATACTTCCGCCCCTTTGACAGAGTGACTAATTTAGTTTTATGGTCATTAACAGTTTTTATAATAACACATCCATTTTCACTATGCAAGAAGTATTTATTAAAAAAATTATTAGTGAACCTTTAAAATATCTCCTATCCATGTTATAAGTTCACCTTCTAAGTCTGGTCCATCTTCTTCATCCATTAAATGGTTTAACATGATAGAAAAAATAACCTGCCCTTTATTTTCTAAATTCAAATATCCTGATAAAGTGCTTACTGTATGAAGTATTCCTGTCTTTGCTTGAACTGAATAATGAAAGGAACGGTCTTTCATTGTGCCACCAACCATTCGATCTTTCTCTCCTGCTATCGGTAATGCCTGCAAGAATATTGCATACCATTGTTTCTTTTGAACATGATAGAGTAAATTACATATTTCTCTTGGCGGAATGGCCGTAACATGGGATATCCCAGAGCCATCCCGAATGACACAATGATCCAAACAAACACCGAGCTTAGATATTTCCGTTTTTAATACTTTTAAACCTTTTTCCCAGCTTCCTTCATTATAGATGATTTTCCCCATCTCTTTTACAAACAATTCACCTAAACCATTATTGCTCAATTTCATAAAGGGAATAAGCAATTTTTTTAATTGTGGTGATTTTTTTTCATACAAAATAGTGGCATTATTTGGCGTTGTTTCCTTCCTCAGCTTCCCACTCCAATTAATATTCTCCTTTTCTAATGCTTCTTCAAATAACGTAAGTGTGTAAAAGGTGGGATCCGAAATAGCAATCCATTCTTTTTGAATTTTACTTTGAACAGAGATTTCTCCCTTTATAATAATGGTATTTCCTTCGCGTATTCGTTCAATTACTAAGGCATCTTCATCCACTTGATGTGCTACTGTTTGTACTTTATTTTCGATTTTCACATAATCAGTTTCAGGATATATGGTAATGATTGGTTCTTCACCAGGACGATTGGAAGGTTTGATGCTTAATATAATTGTCCCTGTATCATAATCTGCATTGGGTGAAGTTGTTAGTGCCGAAACTTGTGATCCATAATACCAAACTTCATCACTCCAGATCATGTCCTGTGAAAGACGAATATCATCATACCACGTATCATCTGCAATGATATCACCATCTATATATGTAACTTTTTGTTTTGTTAATTGCTTGACTAACTTTTCAATATCTTGAGGTAAAAGGCTTGGATCACCCTTTCCTTTTATGTATATATTCCCATATAACACACCATTTTCAATTGTACCATCCGTTAAGATAGTTGTTGTAAATGTATATTCTGCACCTAAAACAGAAAGTGCAGCTGCCGCTGTAAATAATTTCATATTGGAAGCAGGGCGCATGCGTAATTCTCCCATATGGTCAATAAGGATTTCTCCTGTTTTTCCTGAAATAACACGTATACCTACTAATGTTCCTTTTAATGTTGGCTTTTGTCGAAAATATTCCTCTAATTTAGAAGAAAGCATTTCATTTTCTTTCCTTTTATCCATCAAAAGATTCACCTCTACTCTCTACGTTTCAAAAGGTATGATATTAACCAAAACATAAAATTAACAAAAATATGTATCATTTTTCTGAAACTTATTATATAGTAAAAACGTATATAAATACAGGAAGTTTTGAAAGGGGGATACTTTTTGAGTATTTTCGGATATCCAATCGAACAAATTTATTTAGTGGCATTGATTATCTCTAGTGTTCTTATTGTTTTATTTATGCTATTTGGTGATTTTCTAGACGCTGTTGGAGACCTTTTTAATCCGACTCTTATTTTAGCATTTATTATTTTTTGTGCTTCTTTTGGACTTATTTTTGAAAAAATATCATCTTTATCAAGTGGCATCATAATATTAATATCAGCCGTTATTGCGCTACTATTAACTACCCTTCTAAACGTATTTATACTATTACCCTTCCAAGATGCCGAGCATTCTTTAAGCTATACAGAAGATTCATTAGTTGGTCGTGTTGGTAAATTAATCGTTTCCGTTCCAGAAAATGGATTCGGTGAAATATTCATTGAAAGTAAGAGTGGCATGATCACAAAACCTGCTGCAAGTTTAAAAAATAATCCAATTGCTGAAGGTGAACAAGTACTTGTTCTTAAAGTAGAAAAAGGAGTGCTATATGTTATTCCCTATGAAGTAGATTGGATGGAACAAACAGATGCAGAAAGTGACATTTAAATCAGTTGGGATTATCTCATCCCCCACTGTTTGTGAGATGAACGAATCGGCATTTACCTTACTGGCTGCTCGTCTTTTAGCAAGTTAACCTAGGATAAATATCTACGTTTTTCTTAAAATCGTAGTTTATTTTATAAACTCAATTATAAAAGGAGGAATTTATATGTTTGATAGTATATGGATTATTATTGGAATCGCTGTTTTTTTACTTATTGCATTAATAGCTGTTTTTATTTCGAAATATCGAACAGCAGGTCCAGATGAAGCACTTATTGTGACAGGTAATTATCTGGGTGGTAAAAATGTACATACGGATGAATCAGGAAATAAAATTAAAATAATTCGTGGTGGTGGTGCATTTATTTTACCAGTGTTCCAACAGGCGTCCCCACTTAGCCTCTTATCTAGTAAACTAGATATTTCTTCACCAGAAGTATTTACAGAACAAGGTGTTCCTGTCATGGCGGATGGGACCGCGATTATAAAAATCGGTGGCTCAATTGAAGAAATTGCTACAGCTGCAGAACAATATTTAGGTAAACCGAAAGAAGAACGCGAAAGTGAAGCAAGAGAAGTATTAGAAGGTCATCTTCGTTCCATATTGGGTTCGATGACTGTAGAAGAAATTTATAAAAATCGTGATAAATTTTCACAAGAAGTACAAAGAGTTGCGTCACAAGATTTAGCGAAAATGGGCTTGGTGATTGTTTCCTTTACCATTAAAGATGTTCAAGATAAAAATGGTTATCTAGATTCATTAGGTAAACCACGAATTGCTCAGGTAAAACGAGATGCTGATATAGCTACAGCAGAAGCAGAAAAAGAAACACGAATAAAGCAAGCAGAGGCTGCAAAAGATGCTAAAAAGGCAGAACTAGAAAGAGCAACCGAAATTGCTGAAGCAGAAAAACAAAATCAACTAAAAACAGCGGAATATCGCCGTGAACAAGACCATGCAAAAGCCCGCGCAGATAAAGCATATGATTTAGAAGCTGCTCGTGCACAACAAGAGGTTACCGAACATCAAATGCAGATTCAAATTATTGAGCGACAAAAACAAATTGAATTAGAAGAAAAAGAGATTCTTCGTCGTGAAAGACAGTATGACTCAGAAGTGAAGAAAAAGGCCGATGCAGACAGATATGCTGTGGAACAATCCGCTGTTGCTGATAAAGCAAGACAAATTGCAGATGCAGATGCAAATAAATATCGTATTGAAGCTCAAGCACAAGCTGAAGCAGAAAAAGTCCGCATCGATGGTCTAGCCCAAGCCGAAGCAGAGAAAGCACAAGGTGAAGCAGAAGCAGATATTATTCGTTTAAAAGGTCTGGCAGAAGCCGAAACAAAACGGAAAATTGCCGAGGCCTTCGAACAATATGGTCATGCAGCTGTCTTAGATATGATTCTAAGAATGCTTCCAGAATATGCAAAAGAAGTTGCTAGCCCACTTAGTAATATAGATAAAATTACGGTCGTTGACACCGGTAATGGTGAAAAAAATGGTGGAGCAAATAAAGTCTCCGGATATGCAACAGATTTAATGGCAACCTTGCAGGAATCACTTAAAGCATCTTCAGGAATTGATGTAAAAGAATTATTGGAAAATATTTCAGGTAAAAACCAATTAAATGATATCGATAAATACGCATACAACCTAAAAGAAACAGAAGAACAATTAGCAGCAGATAAAGAAGAATAATAACAGAAGGCGGCCATATCAAATTTCAAATGGTCGCCTTCTTTTTCAACTTTTCACCTTTCAAAGCAATTTATTTGTATTTTTTACCAAAAACAATCATATAGTAGCAATTGATATATTTATTTTTCAGAATTTTGTATTTTCGTATTGAAAACGGATTCATTTTCATTTAGTATTAAATTATAAGACCAAGTATTAATATTTAAACATCATCATATTATTACAATGGATGAACCATAAAAAGGAGGATTTTCATGGACGTTACTGGAATTCAACAAGTTGTTAAAAATAGTAAACTCATTTATCCAAATGAAGAAAAGGTGAGAGCAACAAATATTGGAAGTATGTCCGCATTCGAGGAATTGTTAAAAAAATCACAACAAGATCCCGCTTCCTTCTGGGATGATGTCGCAAAAGATTTTATTTGGTACAAACCATGGACAAAAACAATTAGTGGTGATTTACCATCATTCCGTTTTTTTGTTGATGGTATCAGTAATCCAAGCATTAACATGCTGGATCGCCATATTGAAAATGGTGCTGGAAATCGAACAGCTTTAATTTGGGAAGGCGAAAATGGTGACACATCATTTTACACGTATAACATGCTACTTGCTGAAGTAAATCGTTTTGCCAATGCACTAAGGTCCTTTGGTGTAAAAAAAGGAGATTGTGTTGCTATTTACTTGCCCAATCTTGCGGAGTCATTTATTGCTGTTTTAGCTTGCTTACGAATCGGAGCTATTTACAACGCTATTTTTTCTGGATTCTCTGAAAAATCACTTCAAGATAGATTAGTTAGCTTTGAACCGAAAGTAGTCGTTACTGCTGATGCTACCGAACGACGCGGAAAAAAAATCTACTTAAAAGAGAAATTAGATGAAATTGTTTCAGATATTCCTTCTATCAATGCTGTTATTGTTGTAAATAGAATGAATACCGATGTTACAATGAAAAAAGGTCAAGACTATTTTTGGGATGAAATAGTTAGTCAAATGAGCATTCATTGTGAACCTGAAAAACTGGAAGCAAATGACCCTGGCATTGTTTTTTATACAAGTGGAACAACTGGAAAGCCAAAAGGTGTCGTTCACTCAGCCATGGCCTTTGTCCTACAAAATTATATCTTTGCCAAATATCATATGGACCATCATGATGATGATGTTTTTTGGTGTACAGCAGATATCGGTTGGCTAACCATGCATATATGGGGGATTGCAGGAGCGCTTGCAAATGGCGTGACAACCATTGTATATGAAGGTGCTCCAGATTATCCGACAAAAAATCGTTTTTATAAAATAATTGAAAAATATCGTGTCAATAAATTATTTACTGCTCCTACTGCTTTAAGAATGTTAAAAAGTTTAGGAGATGAAGAATTAAAGAAACATGATCTCTCTTGTTTAGATGTTATTTCCCTTGTAGGCGAACCATTTGATCCTGAAACATGGCATTGGACATATGAAAAACTTGGCAAGAAAAAAGTTTATATTAATAATACGTGGGGACAGACAGAAACAGCAGGTACACCATTAGCAAATGCAGCATGGTTGACGCCAATGAAACCTGGCTCAGCTGGGGTTCAGTTTTTAGGATGTAGTCTTGATGTGGTGGATGATGTTGGTGAACCGGTCGAAAAAGGAACTTTAGGGAATTTAATTATTCGTAAGCCCTTTCCAATGTTATGTCGTACCCTATGGAAAGAACCAGAACGTTACTATGGTTCATACTTTAGTCAAGTAGATGGTGCCTATTTCGCAAGCGATTTAGCATTAGTTGATGATGATGGTCATTTCTGGGTAGTTGGCCGCTCTGATGACGCATTCAATGTAGCTGGGCACCGATTAAGTACAATGGAAATGGAAAGTGCTGTCTTGGAAGTTCCTGGAGTTGCAGAAACGGCCGTTATCGGTGTTCCTGATAAAATAAAAGGAGAAGTTCCACTAGTATTTATACGTCTAGATGAGGCAACAACCCTCACAGAAGATATTAAACACAAAGTAAATAACAGTATTGAAAACGAAATCGGTAAAATTGCCCGTCCGAAAGAAGTCATCATTGTGGATGCATTACCAAAAACAGTCAGTGGAAAAATTATGCGTCGCCTACTCTCTGAAGTTGTTACAAGTGGAACTGTGAAAGGTGATGTTACTGGACTGGAAAACCCTGAAATCGTTGAAAACCTTAAAGAAAAATTAAACATAAAACAAATATAATAAATTCTTCAACATATGTAAGCAGTCCCTTCGATGGGATTGCTTTTTTTTGCAGTAAAACCCTCCATAAAGTGAAACTTCAATTAGTGAGGATTCTACAGTTAGTTAACCTGCGATAAACAATAATATCTCCTCTCCATTTATTTAATTGTGAACATAATTTTCATGATTAAGGATAAGCTAACTTGACAATTCATTTAAGGAGTGAGTCTTTTTATGGGAAAAATGACATCATCTCAACAGGATCCTTTTCATTCTGGTGAGGTATATCATCTGTGGTCTTACTTATATGATACAAAACTGCACATTGTTACCATGCAAGTATATATAAACCATACGAATGAATTAAAATTAAAGAACTTTTTAGAAGATCTTTTAGAGGATAATTATAAAGAAGAAGAACAGCAAATTGAAGCCATTTTAAAAGAAGCCGGGATTCGACTCCCACCAGGACCACCTGACCGTCCAAATGTAAATGTGGAAGATATCCCTGCTGGTGCCCGCATAAATGATGATGAAATTACCCGATTTATTCAAAAAAAATTAATGGCCGAAAAACTCGTTTGTTCGTACATGATAAGCATGCTTAATCAAGAGGATATCATCACCCTATTCGAAGATTTCCACTCTCAAAAAACGGAACATGAAAAGAAATTAGTGCTTTTAATGAAGGAAAACGGATGGTTTGTTCAACCACCTACAAATATTAAGTGAAAAATTATAGGAGTGTTCTAAGTTGTCATTAAAATCAAATAAATCAACAATCATTGCAATTGGTTCTGTCCCACTAATCATGACACTAGGAAATTCTATGCTCATTCCTATTTTACCAGCTATGAAAGCTTCCCTAGATTTATCACAAATGCAAGTTAGCTTAACCATTACGGTATATTCTATTGCTTCTGCAATTTTTATTCCCATATTAGGATATTTATCTGATCGATTCACAAGAAAGATAATTATGATTCCATCCTTGATTTTATTTAGTTTGGGTGGGCTTTTATCTGGTTTTGGGGCAGCACTGTTTTCACATGCTTATGTATGGATTTTAATTGGACGAATATTGCAAGGAATTGGTGCAGCTGGTACTGCTTCAATTGCAATGGCATTAACCGGAGATTTGTTTAAAGGTGGAGAACAAAGCCGTGTTCTTGGAATTTTCGAAGCTTCTAATGGATTAGGGAAGGTTCTATCACCTATTTTTGGAGCCATTTTCGGATTACTTGTCTGGTATGCTGTTTTTTTTGCCTTTCCAGTAATGACGGTTATCGCATTACTACTTGTTATTTTTTTCATTAAAGAAAAAGGCTATCGAGAAGCTCCTCCCCCTTTTCGAAAATACGCCCGTGCCTTATTAAATGTTTTTCATGTTGAAGGAAGATGGCTTTTTGTTACCTATCTAGCTGGAGGAGTTTGTTTATTTACATTATATGGAATTCTGTTTTTCCTATCAGATATTCTCGAAAAGCAATATGAAATTGAAGGTGTTTTGAAAGGAATTGTCTTAGCAATTCCCTTACTGTTTATGGTAACAACATCCTATGTTACAGGGAGTAAAATAGGAAAAAATTTCATACGTATGAAAAAATTGATGATACTGGGATTTACACTAATGACGGTAAACTATGCAATATTAGCTATGATTGAAAATTTATTTCTTTTTATTTTCCTTCTTGCTTTAAGCAGTATTGGTGTTGGTCTTGCTTTACCATGTATTAACAGCTTAATCACCGGGTCGGTCGGAAAAGAAAATCGTGGATTCGTTACATCTTTATATAGTTCCGTACGTTTTATTGGAGTTGCAGCTGGTCCCCCTATTTTTGCTCGTTTAATGGATTGGTCAAGGGCAGGGTTGTTTCTTTCTCTTACAGGCCTTACATTACTTGTTACATTGCTAATTATTTTTCTAATAAAAGTATCAGAAAAAGACGATAAACCAGATAAAGATAAAGATAAACCTTTTCGCTATACATATGTATAGTATTTTGAGGGTTTGGCGATTATACCTTTCACTTTAGAAAGTATGTATAATCGCATTTTTATTTACACTTATCCCTTTCTTCAAACATACAATAAGGTACACTATATGGTCATGTCCGAATAATTGTGTAAATATTAAATGGACCAAGTAACATGAGCGAAAGAAATATACGTAGACTCCTGCGGGAAAAAAGGCCTCGCTTAAGACCCCCGAGAGCGTAGCTCGAGGAGGCTCAGCAGCCGCCCGCGGAAAGCGAAGTATATTTCTGTAGCGATAACCATTATAAAGTTATCACACACAATTCCGGACATAACCCACTATATTCCTCTCTTGAAGTAAAGAGAAGATATTATTATTGTTTGAGGTGATCAAATGGGTGTTGTCCGAACAGATCAATGGTTACTACATACTTCTCAAAAGCCACAGGAATTTTGTAAAAAATTAAAAAAAGCTTTCCGATATGCCACTGAAATTGAAATCTACGATAAATTGACAGCACATGGAATGTTTCAAATAGAATTACCTAATTCAAAGGAGTATATAAACACATTTACTGAAAAAAACTTCTGGAACATGGTCCGTGAAGAAGAATTAAAATTAAGTAAGCTGTGGAACGGACCTGAAGTGCCCATTTTTATTTTTCCATCTGATCCATTTAATCGAGAATTAAATATGGAACATAATGGAAAATCTGGATTAGCATTTCATGACAAATTATTTTTATTTGTGTCCACCAAGAATAGTGCGGAAGAAATCAGAGCATTATTTACACATGAATACAATCATGTATGCCGCCTAGCAAAGTTTTCCAAGAAGGAAACAGAATATACACTACTTGATACGATGGTTTTAGAAGGAATTGCAGAAAATGCTGTTCAAGAATTAATAGGAAAGGATTATTTAGCAAATTGGGCTACTTTATATACAGAAAAAGAATTGAAATTATTTTGGAAGCAGTTATTACCAGTATGCCACTTACCGATAAATCATCCAAAACATAATCATTTTTTATATGGTTATCGGACTTTACCTAAAATGCTTGGTTATAGTGTTGGTTATTATTTAGTAAAGCAATTTTTAGAAATATCTGGTTTAACGATAAAGGAAACTTTAGCTAAAGCATCTAAAGAAATTGCTCAATTACCCAATTCCTAATTCATTTTTTAATATGAAGCATTGTTCTAATAATAAAAAAGGAAACAGACAGCTATCATAGTAGCCGCTGTTTCTTTTTCATTTTCTTCTCTACCAAAAGAAAAATGGAAGTAATGCCAGAGTAAGGATTGACCCCAATGCAACACCAAAACCAAAACCTCGTGGAGCAAAAAAGCCGTATCCAAATCCACCTAAATTTCTAGAACCAATTGGTTGTAAATATACATTTCTACGATCTACATGATTAATAAACCCTCTATGGGTTCTTCCGTCTTTCGTTCGAATAATAACAGGTTTACCATGATATTGTTTGCATAGTGAATAATAATATTGAGACATCTTTTCCCCTCCGTTCTCTCAAAGACTACTGCATTATATGCCCCTTAGGAAAAAGACGTAAAGGATACATGCCCTCTTCTAAGCAGAACAGAAAGATAAATAGCTAACTTATTATTTTGTATTTGCCTAAAATGGGCGAAATCTAGGGGAATGTCTAGGTCACATTTTTCCTTATTGACATATATTGTAGTGTAACTATCAGGAGGTGTTGTTAGAAATGAGTAAAGATGTAGGCACTGGATACGGTCAAGGTTTTGCTTTAATTGTTGTGCTGTTTATCCTACTTATTATTGTAGGTTCAGCATATGTAGGTTATGGATATTAATCGGAGTACTAAAAGGAGGAATGAACATGGGTTACGAAAACTATTGTGGATATGGTTATAGTGCACCTGTAGCAGGAACAGAATATGGTTCAAATCAAGGCTTTACACTCATTGTTGTTCTGTTTATCTTACTAATTATCGTTGGCGCAACATTTTATTGTTAATTTAGAATAGAAAGGAGCGTTCGTTATTATGTCATTCGGTTGGGGTTGTCAAAATTACGGTTACGGCTATACTGCACCAGCTACTGGAAACTATGGTTATGGAAGAGGATTCTCTTTAATCGTTGTACTATTCATCCTACTTATTATTGTAGGTGCAGCTTGGTATTGCTAAACAATCTAGAAAAGCGATGTCCCTAGGGCATTGCTTTTCTTGTGCTTATCTTTTTTGACTATGTTACGATAACTAATTTATTAAATACCCTTATTATGAAAATACAAACAATAAAAATTAATTTATGAACTATTCTTGAAATATATATGGCAAAATATTGAATCCTTCTATTTTATTCTACTTATATCTATTTATAAAAGTCATCCTAATATATAATGAAAATATAGAGATATAGAATTTTCACAAAAAAGGGAGGATTTGATTCTTATGTTTAAGAAAAAAGGATTATGCTTAGTAATTTTATTAGTTGTTCTTTTATTTACCGCTTGTTCAAACAGTAGTAGTGAAGAGGTTTCTCCTAAAGAAGATGAAAAAGTAAAGAGTAAAACAGAAGAATTAGCTTACAATCCACCTTCTCTGGAAGACTTGGATCCAGATGACCCTGCAACAGAATATATTCAATATGGGGAAGAAGTATTTAATGAAACACATGTTGTTCTAGAAGAAAACGTTGGAAATGAACTATCTTGCCAAAGCTGCCATGCCGATGGTGGTGTTGCACAATCTTCTTCCATGGTTGGTGTAACAACACAATTTCCGCAATATCGTCCACGTGAAGGAGTGGTATTTACACTCGAAGATCGTATCAACGGATGTATGGTTCGAAGCATGAATGGAGAAATGATTCCAAACGATAGTAAAGAAATGCGTTCACTAGTAGCTTATCTAACTTATATTTCAGAAGGCATTGAAGTTGGCGAAGAAATTCCTTGGCGCATGTTAAATACAATGAAAGAAATACCTGAACCTGATGTTACTCGTGGGGAAGAATTATATGAAGAGAAGAACTGTATGTCATGTCATGCCACAGACGGATCAGGTACAGGAGCAAATTCAGGACCGGCTTTATGGGGAGATGACTCCTTTAATGATGGTGCTGGAATGGCAAGAATGGTAAAAATGGCCGGGTATTTAAAAAACAACATGCCCCCAGCAGAAGAACCTCAATTAACCGATCAAGAAGCAGCAGATTTAGCAGCTTTCATATTATCTCAAGAACGTCCAGAATGGAAAGGACATGATACAGACTGGCCAGAAGGTGGTCGTCCAACAGATATCATTACAAAAGACCGTCGTGAAAAAATCCGTGAAGGAAAATTTGACTGGACTGAAATTGAAAACGTTATTCCAGCAGAAGAAAACTAAATATTACAATCAATAGTAAGGAATGCACACCAATACCTTCTTGGAGAATAGGTGTGCATTCCTTATACTCTATTTTATTCGTAGCGCAATCTTTCCAAATTGTTTATTTTCTTCTAGATAATCCATTGCCTCGTGGATATCCTCCATCGGATATGTTCTATCTACAACAGGATGGGTTTTATATGTATCCATATGTGCTAACATTTCTCGTAGCTCTTCCCTACTTCCCATTGTAGAACCAAACAACTGATATTGGCCATAGAAAAATTTCCGTAAATCCAAATCAACTACATCTTCTGTTGTTGCACCAAATACAACGATTCTTCCACCTTTTTTTAATATATTAAGTGATCGATTAAATGTAGCTTTTCCTACACTTTCAATTACAAGATCGATTGTCTCATCTTGTAATTCTTTCTCCCAATCACTGTTTGTATCCAATGCGATATCCGCTCCAAGTTCTTTCGCCTTAAGTCGTTTTGCCTCACTTCTTGATGTAACAATTACTTTCGCCCCAATGTTTTTTGCAAATTGAATGAGATAGGTTGCTACACCACTACCTGCACCAGGGATGAATACTGTATCATCTTTTTTTACAGATCCTTTTGTAAATAATGCACGATATCCTGTTAATGCAGACAATGCAAGTACCCCGGCTTCTTCCCAACTTATATACTCAGGCTTCTTTTCAACCTGTTCGGCAGGCAAGGCAATTTTTTCTGCAAATGTTCCATGATCAGGCATCCCAAGAATATCGAACGTTTCTGGTGGGGCGTCACAATTTTCATCCCATCTTAATGATGGATTAATAATGACTTCATCCCCTACTTTTAAGGTACTGACCTCTTTTCCTACCGATTCTATTACACCCGCACCATCTGACCCAATAATTAATGCGCTTGCTTCATCTCCACGCCTGTTTGGGATGTAGAGATCCCTTCGATTCAATCCTGCAACACGTAATTGAACAATTACATCTTTGGGTCCAGCAATTGGGGCTTCCATATTTTTTAATTTCATTTTCCCATATTCATGTACAAATGCTTTCATAAAAATCATCCTCTCAACAATAGTTACTGATTTTTTACAATTGTTCTTCTTTTATAATATCATATACTTAGAAAGGAATATAGGTGTGTCACCCTATTACTCTTAGATTGAACTCAAAAAAACCAATCCTCTTGAAAAAAGAGAATTGGTTTTTTCTTATAATTTATTTTGTGGTTGGTGATGAAGGATTCGAGATACCACTAAGAGCTTGGCCAGCCTTTTGGTCATGTTGCTGTTGGACTGCTAAATCTCCCAAAGCAACCATCCCGATAATTTGTCCATTCTCAAGAACAGGAAGGCGTCGGATTTGTTGGTCAGACATAAGTTGCGCAGCTTCCTCAACACCCATATTCGGTGTCGCACTAACCATTTGTTGAGAAGACATAACTTGAGATACTGGTACATTCGGTGTCTGACCTTGTGCTGTAGATCGAAGCGTAATATCACGGTCTGTTAAAATACCCGTCATTTGTCCTTGGTTATTTACGACTGGAATTGAACCAATATTATGCTGTCTCATCAAACCAGCAGCTTCTTGAATGGACTGTGATTCCTGTACTGTTATAACATTCGATGTCATAATATTACGTAATTGACTCACAACAAAACCTCCCTTTCATATCTTAGGATGGACAAACAGCACTAAAATATAATAGGAAAGTTTTACAAAGAAATCCTTTTATTGAACGTTTACTTCATGTTGGTGAAACTTTGCGATTAATAGTAAAATGACCCCGCAAATGATCATGATTACTGCACTAAAAATAAATGGCATACCTAAATACTGTGAAACAATACCAGAAAGCAGCGAACCAGCAACAACACCTAATGAGAAGAAGGCATAAAAAATACCATATGCTTTGCCTCGATCCTCTTTTTCAGATGCATCAGCAACCATTCGATTCATTGATGGGAAAATAAATGCAAAACCAATACCATAAACAACCATTGCGATAAAACCAGTCCAAAACACACTAATAAAACTTACAAAAAATAAAGAAACACCGATTAAGCCAATGCCAATAACAACCAGTGGAATAGGAGAATATCGATCATATATTCGATTAACAGGTGTTAAAAATACTATTAAAGCAGTAATACCGAATGTGCTCAATAAAATCCCCGTCGCTTCTGTTGTCAACATAATTTCCTCCACTTTTAATGGAAGGGCAAAGGCAAGTGTCCCATTACTTATCATGAGCGCAAAAGCTGCTAAAGATGCCTGCAAAATAAGTGGGTTTTTCAGTAATGGAATAAATTGTCTTGGAGAAGTCTTTCCCCTTTCTGTTGTAACATAAGACTCTTGAATAAATTTGATTACAATGACGGAAGTAATGGCAAATAAAATCGCAACAAAGATAAACACGTACTCTACTTTCGACCTAGCTGCCATTGCACCACCAATAGCTGGTCCTGCTATTGCTGCAATCCCAATGGACCCTCCGGTAAATGCCATTGTTTTCCCACGTGTCTTTTTCTTTGTTTGATCACCAATAAATGCAAAAGCTGCTGGGATTAATACACCACCTGCTAATCCATGTAGAAATCGAATAATTAATAATTGCATCCCTGTTTGTGCCAGTGGGTAAAATAACAAAATAACTGCAACTGTACTCATTCCACCAACCAACATTTTCTTCCTTCCGAAGCGGTCAATAAAATGCCCACCAACAACATTTCCAACCATATTAGTTAATGAATAAACTGCAACAATCGCACCTGTTAACAAATGTGATGCACCAAGGTCAATTGCATAAGGGGTGATAATTGGTAATTGAATAAATGTATCTAAAAAAGATACAACGATAACAATATAGAGCAATTTTGTCATGATGGATTCCTCTCTTTCCTCTATATTATATCTTAAATCCCAACAAATTCGAAAAAAACAACCTTTTAATAAAGTATAAATTCAATCAGTGAAATTTTCCTCGTCTCCACTGATTAATAGCACCACAATGGCTATGACCTAAAGTCCTTGAACGAATCGGGTGTTTCACTTGTTCTCTGCCTCCTCCACCTATAATTATTTATTCTCTTGAATACTTGAAGTGGGAATCTTACAGCCAGTTAACCTCAGATAAATTCAACTGAAGGTTTACTTTAAATAAAAAAGGAAGTTGCTCTATACGTGATAGACAACTTCCAGTAATTTAATATTAGAATGTGATGGGAGATGCTGGTCCAAGATCAATTCCAAGGAATATCCACACAATTAGTAATAAAGTCCAACCAACAAGGAAAATAAGTGAATATGGTAACATAACAGAAATCAATGTTCCAATCCCCATTTTCTTGTCATACTTTTGCGCAAACGCAATAATTAACGCAAAATACGTCATTAATGGTGTGATGATGTTTGTTGATGAATCCGCAATTCGGTATGCCATCTGTGTCAACTCTGGTGAATAACCCAATTGCATCATAATTGGCACAAATACTGGAGCCATCATTGCCCATTTGGCGGAGGCGCTACCAATAAATAAATTAATAAATGCAGCAATAACAATAAATAAAAGAATTAATGGGATACCAGTAAGCTTAATTTCCTGTAAGAATTCAGCACCCTTTACACCTAGTACAAGTCCCATATTAGATTCATTAAAATACGCAACAAACTGTCCTGCTGTAAATGCTAGCACAATGAACATTCCCATGGATGCCATCGTATCGGACATTTGCTTTGCTACATCTTTATCACTTCGAATAGTCTTTGTGATAATTCCATAGACAAGACCTGGTATGAAAAACAATACCGTAATAATCGGAACAAGTGATTGCATAAATGGTGAATTAATAATAATACTGCCATCTTCTGCGCGTAAAGGTGCATTTTCTGGTAAAACTAAGAATGATATTAAAACAGCTCCAACAATACCAGAAAGAATAGCCCATATAATTCCTTTTTTCTCTATGGAAGTAAGCTTTTCTAATTTTTCCTTATGTTCTCCTGTATACGCTCCCAAACGTGGTTCTACGATTTTTTCAGTTATCCAAGCACCAAGAATGGTTAACCAAAATACAGACACGATGATAAAGTAGTAGTTCATCGCAATACTCATTGATTCTGCATATGCAGGATCGATAATAGCTGCTGCATCAATGGTCATTTCACCTAACATCGCATCTGTAGAAGATAAAAATAGGTTTGCACTAAAACCAGCAGAAACCCCGGCAAATGCTGCTGCTAGCCCTACTAGTGGGTGACGTCCCAATGCTGCGAAAATAACAGCTCCAAGTGGTGGCAAAACAACATAACCTGCATCAGAAGCGACACTAGACATAATCCCTGCAAAAACTAACCCAGCTGTAATCAATTGTTTCGGTACAGCTAAGACAAACCCTCGAAGTACCGCACTAATTAAGCCAGACCTTTCAGCTACACCGATTCCTAGCATTGTAACGAGTACTACTCCCAGAGGAGCGAATCCAACAAAGTTATCCGCTAAACTTGTAAATAAATATCGTATTCCATCAGCATCAAGGAGATTCTTAATTTCAACTATTTCTCCTTCTTTCCCCGGATGTTCTACACTAATTCCAAATGTAGACAGGATAGCCGATAATACAAGAACAAGAATGGCTAACAACGCAAACAAGGTGATTGGATTAGGTAATTTATTACCTGTTTTTTCAATCATGTCAAGAAAACGTTGAAAGATCCCTCTCTTCTTTTTTACCATAAATAAACTCTCCTTATTTTTTTAAACAAATTGACAGTGAAAAAATTGCCATATCATTGATTATATAGACAAGTTCAAAAAAAATAAATAGAATAATTAAAGTAAAAAAATTGGTTATTTTCTGTTTTGGAAGTAAAATGCAAAAAAAGATGCCGTTTCTACTTTTAGAAACGGCGTACATTGTTTATTTTTTTATTTCATTTAATTTTGCTTCGATTTCTCGCATCATTTCTGCAGATTTCTCCCAATCTCCATTTGATAAGGCTTCTTGATATGCATTAAATAAATCTGATACTTCACTTAGGACTTCATCAGAATGTTCCATTGGTAAATCTTCATCGGCATCTTGGTCGTTATCTTCTGCTTCATCTTTAGATGGTTTTGATTTTTCATCATACTTTGAATCTGTTAATTGGAGAATTTTATCAAGTGATTTCTCAAATGTTTCTTCCATTACAATATGCTCACCATATGCCATCACTACTTGTTTTACTTCAGGAAGTGATGTTTCATTTGAAGATTCAATATAAATAGGTTCTACGTATAAAACGGTATCTTCAATCGGTATAGCAAGTATGTTACCCCGGATAACCTCTGAACCACCTTGTGCCCACAGGTTAAGTTGTTGCGAAATCACACTATCTTGGTTAATCCGATTTTCAATTTGTTGTGGCCCATAGATGTTTTTCTGTTTTGGGAAACGGTATACAAACATTTCTCCATAATTATCCCCATCATTACGAACACCCATCCATGCAATCATATTTTGTCGTTTTTTAGGCGTATATGGCGTCATTAAAACAAATTCTTCTTTGTCTTCTTCAGGAAGTGCCATTGTAATATAGTATGGGTTCATCTCAATATCTTTATTGAAATATTTTTCCGTTGGGAATTGCCAGTAATCCTCCCGATTATAAAATACTTCTAAATTGGACATGTGATAGGTTCCATACATTTTCGCTTGTATTTTAAACATATCTACTGGATAGCGGAAATGATCCTGCACATCTTCTGGAATTTCCTCGGTAAATAAATCCGGGAAAATTTTAGCATATGTCTGTAATAATGGATCCTCTTTATCTGAAATATAGAAATCCACTTCACCTGTATAAGCATCAATAACCACTTTCACTGAATTACGGATATAATTTTCACTTTTTTCATGTGGTTCTGAGTATGGATAACGTTCTGCAGTTACATAGGCATCAATAATCCATGCTAAGCTTCCATCTTCACGAACGAAAATATATGGATCATCATCATATTCGAAAAACGGCGCGATTTTTTTCACGCGTTCCATAATATTTCGGTTTTGGAGTAACTGGCTTTCCTTCGTTAACTGATCAGAGACAAACATCCGGAAGGAACCTTCATTTATTGCAAATAGAATTTTATTTATTCCTTTTAATGGAATTCCTAAATCAGCTTCATAACGGTGAGTTTCATTTGATTCCCCTTCCGGATAATCAAATTCATCTACTTTCGAATTAACAATGACATTCGGATAATCTTCTTCACCGAAATAAATTTGTGGCCGAGTAATGTCAATGTCGCCTTCTGGTGGTAAATTTTTCACCATATAATTTGGTTGACCTTGCTTTGTTACTTTATTTACATGACTCATCGCTATTCCATATCCATGCGTATAACGTAAGTTCCTGTTTACCCATGTCTTTGCTTGTGATGGTAAATCGTTCGTACTCAATTCTCTTGCACCAATAAATACTTGTTCATAATTGCCATCTACCTTATAACGATCTATATCTACATTATTAAATTTATAATAGGTACGAAATGTCTGGATTTGATTATAGATATCAAGTAATGGTCTATTATCATTCAAACGAACATTATTGAGTGTTAAATCATTTCGCTCAACCATTTCTTCTGACAATGAATGATTACCTGCGTGCTCTTTTACTTCAATGGAATCAAGACCATATGCAGCACGAGTAAATTCTAAATTATGTTCTAAGAAAGGTTTTTCTTTAGCGAATTCATTTGGTGACACAACGAAACTTTGCACAACAATTGATGCACCTTGCCCAATAAGCAGTAAAGCAATATAAATGATAATTGGCTTCATCATAGAGGCTAGCTTCCCCCGATATAAAGCGATAATCATCCAAATTGCACCAATCAATGCAGCTGCAGCAAGTACATATGCTTTCGGGATATTAATAAGTTTATCGGTATAACTTAACCCATGAACAACACTATCTTGAAAAATATTTACATTATTCGTTAATAATGTCCCATAACTTGATAGAAAGTGAAAAGCCGCGAGTAAAATACCGATAATACCTAATGTTATTCCCATATGCAATTGCGCGGAACGATTTTCACGGTACATATGGAAAACGGAATACGCCCCTATTTCTACTAATAAGAAGAAAATAGTAAGTCCTAATAAAACAAATATAACAAATTGCAAAAATGGTAAAACAAACATATAAAACGATACGTCCATATTAAAATACGGATCTGTAATACCGAATGACACATGCTTCAATAATTTTAAAGCTGGTTCCCAACCAATTCCTTGGACAATAACACTTCCCATTAACCCAATAATAATGGCGATAAACGAAATAATTGAGTTCATTACTTTTCCCTTAGTAACAAAGGGTGGAAGTTGCTGTGGTCCAAAATGTCCCATGTATGTACGACGAATCCAAAATAATGTAATAAACGTCGTAACAGAAAATAGAACAAATCCAACTGCACCGAGTATTATTTTACTCGAAAGAATTGTTGAAAACACATCACCGAACCCTAATGTTTCCATCCAAATATAATCTGTAAACCATTTGAATGTAGGCCAACCAAGCACTATTACAATAAATAAAATTCCTATAGTAATCGCAAGACGTTTTCCAGCTCGGCGCCATTTTTTCAGTTCATTTATATTGATTGTTTTCCTAAAATCATCCATATAAATCCTCCTTCAAAATCTCCCTATCTATCATAACAGATATAGTTGTTTGTTACTTCTATTTATTACGTATGAAAAGAAAAAAAGTTTCATTACTTAGGTTTTTTTAAAATGAAAGGTATAGGATTGAATAGTAGGATTTTGTAGAAAATAATTAGCGGCTATTCATGATTATATTTACGGGGTTTTACCAAAGGCGGGCACGATTAACAGATATTCGTGACCATAATCTCCGGATTTCACCAAAATTGAGCACGATTAACGGGTATTCGTGCCGTAATCTCCAGGTTTTACCGAAATTGAGCACGATTAACAGTAAAATCACTTATTCTGTGTAAATTCCATCGTTCTTTTTCCATGAATTTATTTAAAATAACGACTATTAAAGATTTAACTACTTTACAACTTTTCCTTTGATTTTATCGAAATCTAATGTATTATTAATTTGAGTCATTTCCAATTCCTCCTGACAATATTTTTGGGTTAAAAACATTGTACCAGGAATTGGGGTGGCTCATTCTCTTTTTACACAATTATATAGACTTAATCCAGATTTCAGCAAAAGCACGCACGATTCATAGTTATTCGTGACCACACTCACCAATTTTTCCAAAATGAGCATGCTTATCAACTATCAGAAACGCCCCTTTGATACAATCAAAGGGGCGTTTTTATTTACATAGCATTTCTAATTATTTGTTCTACTTCTTCTTTTTTAGGTTTTCGTGGGTTTGTTAGTCCAGACACGTCTTTCATTGCATTTTCGGCTAATGTTGGGATATCCTCTTCTTTTGCACCCATTTCTTTAAATCCTGAAGGTATGCCGAGATTACGCCCCATTTGGACAATTGTATCGATTCCTATTAGGGCTGCATCATAATTACTTAAACCTTCCACATTTTCACCTAAAAATGCTGCGATATCTGCATAGCGCTCAACATTCGAAATAAGGTTATACTGACAAACATGTGGTAGAAGAATGGCATTACATACACCGTGTGGGAAGTTGTAAAAACCACCAAATTGGTGTGCAATTGCATGAACATATCCTAACCCAGCATTGTTAAACGCCATTCCTGCAAGTGATTGTGCGTATGCCATTTTTTCACGTGCTTCCATATCTTGTCCATTTGCTACTGCACGTGGTAAATATTTTGATACAAGCTGCATCGCTTGAATTGCAAGGGCATCTGTAATTGGCGTAGCATCTGTTGCAACGTATGCCTCAATCGCATGTGTTAATGCATCAAGTCCAGTTGCAGCTGTTAATCCAGATGGCATTCCAGCCATTAGTTCTGGATCATTCACAGAAAATGTTGGCGTAACATGTTTATCAATAATAGCCATTTTCACTTTTCGCTCTGTATCTGTAATAATCGTAAATTTTGTTAATTCACTACCAGTTCCTGCAGTTGTATTAATACCAACTAATGGAACCATTGGTTTTTTCGATTTATCGACACCTTCATAGTCTTCAATTTTCCCACCATTTGCCGCTACAAGTGCAATTGCCTTTCCAGCATCATGGGAACTCCCCCCACCAAGTGTTACAACACTATCACAATTTGCCGCCTGAAATGCTTTTAAACCTTCTTCTACGTTTTTATCCGTTGGGTTCGGTTCTGCTTTCGGAAAAATACTAACATCAATACCTGCCTCACGAATGATTTCCGAAATTTTATCTGGTACACCGAGCTTGTGTAATCCCTCATCTGTAACAAGTAAAGGTTTTTTCACACCAAGACCTTGTAGTCGTGTACCAACCTCATTTACACACCCTGCACCAAACAAGTTAAGTGAAGGCACTTGAAAAGTAATTTGTTTATTAGCCATAAGATGTCCTCCATTTAAATATTTGTTTTCATCAGATATAAAGAAAAATGATGAAAACTGCACCTCTTAACATTTACAGTTTGCCATCAAAACATTGTTATATACATTTTAATTGAAAGTAATTTATCCCTTAATTCCACGCTTATTGATTTCATATGTTTAACGGAACCACTAATATTCTAAATACTTTAACAATACAATTATACTGGACCCGTTTTTAGGAAAATAAGAATAGAAAGGTGGATGGATTATGCGACGTAATCAGATACTTTTTTTACATGTTATTGATGATTGTTCTGCTCGTTGCAGCTTGTTCACAAGATGGAAGTAAAGAGGAGGAAATTGGAATCCCAGACGATGTCCCTGCCCTTGAGGATTTAGATCCAACTGACCCAATGACACCCTATATAAAATATGGAGAAGAGATATTTAGTGAAACAAGTGTCGTATTACCTGAAAAAACTGGTAATGAATTATCTTGTGCGAGCTGCCATGCAGATGGCGGTTTATCAAATACAATATCCATGGTCGGAGTAACAACAAACTATCCGGCCTTTCGTCCACGAGAAAATACCATCTTCACAATTGAGGACCGTGTAAATGGATGTATGCTACGTAGTATGAACGGTGAACCACTTGAATATGAAAGTGAGGAAATGCGAGCAATCACTGCATATTTAACACATGTTTCTGAAGGAATAGTTGAAGAAGAAACAGAATGGCTTGGCAACAAAAAAATGGAAAAAATCCCTGAACCTGACGTGGAAAATGGTCAGGCACTATATGAGGAGAAAAACTGTTTAGCTTGTCATGCAATCGACGGATCTGGTAAAGGAATGAATATCGGTCCAGCTTTATGGGGTGAAGGTTCATTTAATGATGGTGCTGGGATGAATCGCCTTTCAAATGCTGCTGGCTTTATTAAAAATTATATGCCAAAATATGATCCAAATTCTTTAACAGATCAAGAAGCAGCAGATATAGCTGCTTTCATCCTATCACATGAACGCCCAGTTTGGAGGGGGCATGATACGGATTGGGAAGCTGGCGGACGACCAACAGATATTATTACACAAGATCGTCGTGAAAAAATTCGTAACGGAACATTTGATTGGACAAAATTAGATAATATTATTCCAAAGAAAAAATATAAACATGAAAAGTAATGAATAGATGACAAGGAGTGAGCTTATGTTAAAAAACAAGGGGCTGTGGATTAATTTACTTATTTTAATCATCCTATTTACTGCATGTTCCAAGGATACAACAAAAGAAGTAGATAAGGTTACTGGTCCCCCATCTGTAGCTGATTTAGATAAAGATGATCCAATGACGCCATATATAGAACACGGCGAAAAAGCATTTAATGAAACAAACACTGTCCTCCCTGATGATGTTGGAAATGAACTATCTTGTATGAGTTGTCATGCAGATGGCGGGCTTGCTAAAAATGCATCACTTGTAGGAATAACAACACAATACCCAAAATATCAAGAACGAGAAGGCGCTGTTGTGACACTTGAAGAAAGAATTAACCAATGTATGGTCCGTAGCCTAAATGGAAATAAACTTGAATACGACGGAGAAGATATGCGTTCAATCATCGCATACTTAACCTATATCTCTCAAGATATTCCTGTTTATAAAGATATTTACTCGGATAAGGAAGAATCTAGTCTTGAATTCAGTGAATCAAGTATCGATCATGGTGAAAAACTTTATGCCGAAAAGAATTGTCTATCTTGCCATGCTGCTGACGGATCAGGTACTGGAGCAAATTCTGGTCCAGCTTTATGGGGTGAAGGTTCATTTAATGATGGTGCAAGTATGAATCGTCTGTTTATCATGACGGACTATATTCAAAAGAATATGCCAAAAGATGATGCCGGTTCATTAACAGACCAAGAAGCAATAGACCTTGCTGCATTTTTATTATCAAAAGAACGTCCTGAATGGAAAGGACATGACTCAGATTGGCCTCATGGTGGTAAACCAACAGATATAATCACAAAAGATAAACGAAAAAAGATTCGCAAAGGAACGTTTGATTGGGGACAAATAGGCAATTAAGTAGTGAATCAACAATGGGTGGTCTATTTTTCTATATATGGATAAACATAAATATTACAGTTTTTAAACTCTCACCAACATAAATTACCCCATAAGTCTCCTAGTATGTAACTAGGAGATTTTTTTGATTTTAAGAAGGAATGAAATAACGCTATATCATACAATTATTCCCTTGAGTAAGAATAAATAACAGAATCAATGGAGATGTAACATAAAATTCACAAGTTCCCTTTAAAGACGTGATATATGTCACACAGAAAGATTAAAAATAGGATTAAGCTAAGATATAGAAGCTCGATTGAATCCTTTTAGGAGTGATAAATATGGTAGAAACCGTTGAAACATATGATGGTTGGTATGCATTACATGATTTCAGAACAATCGATTGGGAAAAATGGCAAGCAGCATCAGCTTCAGAGCGAGAAAAAGCATTAGAACAATTTCATTCCTTACTTCATAAATGGCAAGAAATAGAAGATAACAAACAAGGCAGTCATGGTTTATTTTCTATTGTTAGCCAGAAAGCCGATTTAATGTTTATGGTGCTTCGTCCAACAATGAAAGATATCAACAAACTAGAAAACGAATTCAATAAAACAGCACTTGCTCACTACACGAAACCGGCTTATTCTTTTTTATCCATTATTGAAAAAAGCTCTTATACAAAACCCACAAAAAATCCTTATGAAGACCAAAATATGTTAAGCAAACTATATCCAAAAATCTTTAAGACAGACTATGTTTGCTTTTACCCGATGAGTAAACTTCGTGGGGAAACAAATAACTGGTTCCAATTACCAAAAGATGAGCGCGGAAGAATGATGTTTGATCACATTAAAACAGCAAAGCCATTTACAGAAGATGTAAAGCGAATTATAACAGGTTCCATGGGATTGGATGATTATGAGTGGGGTGTAACCCTCTTTTGTGATGACCCATTGCAATTTAAAAAGTTGATTTACGATACAAGATTTGATGAAGTAAGTGCAAAATATGGTGTATTCGGATCATTCTATATTGGTTGTCACTTACCTAATGAAGAAATTAATCCATTTTTTTCTGTGAAATAACATTTATAGTTTTCTCCCAGTTATTAAAGAAATGCCTGCCTCCTATATAGAGACAGGCATTAATTTATTCTGCAAATAGTGAATCTTACATGTTGTGTGACGTGTAATTTCTCTCATTATAACATCCATCTAAACCATCTACCATGACCATCTGTTTCGACTAATACTTCGTTATGTCCTACACTATTACCTGATATTTTTCACATTTATTCCTAAAGAAATAAAGAAGCTATATGAGATTTGTGATGTTCATTGGAGAAAACTTCTGTTTAACCTATTTTCACATTTCCATTTATTCGTTTTAATGTTCCTAAAATACTCATTGCTGCTAAATAACTTGTTTTTGGATTGTCGGGTAATGAATTATTTTTGATAGAAAATGTGGCTGAACCAAAATCTCCCTTTATTTCTACCTGATGATTATTTTTATCGACATGTGGATCTGCAATGATTGTCACTTTTGTTTTATCAATTCCTATACCAGCAAGCGATAAAACAATCGATACATTAATATTTTTCGGGAATTGTTTAATTGCATCTGCAGCTTTCCCTTCAAAAACAACAACCTCATCCATAATAGCATGGTCAACCAATGAATTTGCTGGTTTTCGTGTTGTTAACGATACTTCTTTCACTGTACCTAGTGTTTGTGCATTTTGCAGTAAATCAAGCCCACCAATTGCACCAGATGGTAGATAAATAGTATGTTGATGGATATTTGCTAAATGAAGCACATGCTGCCTGAAATATTCATCAGCTAGCGCACCAATACTAATGATTATGGTATCTTTTTCTTTAATAGCTTTAGGTAATATTGTTTTTACCGCTTCAACGTTTGCCGCTTCGACAACGATATCAATATTAGAACATAAAAATTCATTTAATTCAGTATACAATGTTACATTAAATTCTGATTGAAGTGATTCATACTTTCTTCGGTCCCTTACCAAAACACTTTCGATTTTTATACCATGAGCCTTATCTCGATTTATTTCCTTTAATAAAAAGTTCCCAATCGCACCTACACCAATTAACCCAATGTTCCGTCTCATTTGTCAACCTCCAATATATGTTCCTTTCTTAATTGTGACATAAAATAAAGAAGGTTAAAAGGTTTAGGTAACTTTTGAAAAGACTATATTTATAACAAGCTCGGATTACTTGTAATTAAATCCCACTGTACATTTTTATAATTACTCTATAAAATGGAGTAAAGATTTTATTATATACACACTTTTGTAAGCGTATACATTTACGGAGGTGAAAAATATGCAGATTGGATTATTTCAAAAGCAAACAACCAAATTAACAATGACAGCGGAATTAAGGCAAGCAATTGCACTTATCCAATACAACACAATAGACCTGTTGGAATTCATTCAAAATCAAGCTATTGAAAATCCCTTAATTGAATTAGAAGAACCTGAACTTGAATATCAACAAGGATTAGATTTCCATTTACAGACTACTTCAAAACAAAACAACCACATTGATCCGATTCCCTTAATCGCACAAAATCAAAATCATCTTATAGAAGACTTACTTGAACAAATTAAATATCTAAAAATTGATAACGAGAAACGCACCATTTTACAATACATCATTCTTAATTTAGATGACAATGGTTACTTAACGTTTAGTACACAAGAATTAGCTTCACAATTAAATAAAAATGAAGTAAAAATTAAAACAACATTACCCCTGCTACATAAACTGGAACCTATTGGTGTAGGAGCTAGAAATTTAAAAGAATGCTTACTTTTGCAAGCAGAACACTATTTTCCAGAGAAACCACTAATAAAACATATTATAGAACATTATTTAACTGAACTTGCTGATAAAAAGTGGCATGATATTTCACAAAAATCAGAACTAACTTTAACAGAGGTTAAACAGATTGCCAAAGCTATTTCCACCTTAAACCCAAGGCCATATGCTGGTCTTTTCAATAATGAACCAAACTACTTATTACCAGACCTAACAATTAAAAAAGAAAATGAGGAATATAAAATATTATTAGGTGATCACTTCTTACCTAAAATCAAAATAAACCAAAACTATTTACATCTAAAAAACAGCCATCCACAAACTTCATCATATATTCAGTCCAAATATAATAGTTACATGTGGTTGATGAATAGCATTGAGCAAAGAAGAACTACCATGATGAAAATAACAAACACAGTCATCAAGATGCAACCAGGCTTTTTAAAACAAGGTTTTTCACAACTTATGCCGATGACATTAAAGGAAGTAGCTAATGAAATTAATATGCATGAATCAACAGTAAGTAGAGCAGTAAGTAATAAAATTATTTGTACGCCTGTTGGTTCCTTTGAAATGAATAAATTATTCTCTTCAAAACTAAAAAAGAACGGTACAGATTATGCTTCATCTGCTCAAGTGAAGGTTATTCTTAAACAATTAATCCATGAAGAAGATCGCCAAAAAGCTCTTTCAGACCAAAAATTAGCAGATAAAATAAAAGAGGAAAATGGGATAACTGTTTCGCGTCGAACAATTGCCAAATACCGAGAAGAACTAAATATTCCTTCATCTTCAAAACGAAAACAAATTATTTAAATAATACAACTATCTTTTTGCGGTGAGAAATACCCATTTTTCTCTTGCATAGGCATGAAATAATTAGTAGATCCATAGTACTCGCTATCTTGCAAAAGGTAAGATTTTATCATATATTTCCCACGCACGATCAAATTTACCTTCTTCTACACTTTTAACTAATTCCGTTACTAGACGAGGAACAATATTATCTGCCAATGACCCCCCTGCTTTGTTAGGGATGGAGATGTGTTAACTAAAATGATAAGATTGACGAAAAAGTAGTCACCCCTATAGGAGGACTTAAATATGTCAAAAAAATTAATTCTTGCGTCATCTTCACCAAGAAGACAAGAATTGTTAAACCAAGTGGGAATTTCATTTACAATTCGAAAACCAAATATCGATGAATCACAAATCAAAACAAATGATCCAATGGAAAAAGTAAAACAATTAGCCACTCTAAAAGGACACAATGTACCTATTTCACATGAAAATGAAGTAATCTTGACTGCTGATACGGTTGTATCTTACAAACAAAAAATATTTGAAAAGCCAAAGAGTAAGGAAGATGCTTATCAGATGATTTCTAGGTTAAGTGGAAGTGTTCACGAGGTTTTTACTGGGGTCATGATTCGTTCTACAGAGGAAAGCAAAATATTTGTTGAACGAACTATGGTTGAATTTTGGCCTTTAAAAGAAGATGAAATCGATTGGTATCTATCTACAGATGAACCTTATGATAAAGCTGGTGCTTACGGCATTCAAAGCATCGGAGCGATGTTTGTCAAGCAAATTATTGGAGATTATTATAATGTTGTCGGACTCCCTATTTCGCGTGTGGTGAGAGAGCTTAGAGAATTTGATGGAGGCACTTGGAAATAATCCAAAGACCATGATTTTAGTTTTCTAAAGTCAACAATTGGATTGGAAACAAAGTGTAAATGTAAAACACAAAACTAATAGATTATTGTTTACTATAGGAAAATATCTCACATATGAAAAAGCCGATTGATTCAAACATCGATCGGCTTTTTAGTACCTTCAAAGTGTTAAAAGTTCCCACTTACCATTAATATAGCTTTTCGATTATTTTATTATCTTTATTTCTTTTCTATATATTTTGGTACATATTTAAAAATTTCACCTGACTCAAAAAACTCGATTAAACGACTAATCCAATTATAATAGTCAAACCACAACTTGATTTCTTTCAATAATTCATTCATTTTTTCTTCTGATATATCATCAAGTTTTTCGTCATGTGGCCTGTTTTCATTTATTGATTGTAACTGTTGACGTAAATGCTGTTCAAACATTCTACCCTTACTAACGGATTTTCGCCAACTGGATGTGAATAGAGCAATGAATGTCTGATAATAATCCCTTTCAACATTTATTAAATCTTTTCGAACCCCTTTTTTAAAAACTTTTTCAGCAATATTTAACTCTATCATTTCACGAACTACTTGGCTCATGCGCATTTTACTCATTCCTGTTGCTTCCGATAACTGGTCTAATGTCATCGGTTCTCTGTTCATATAAATTACTCCAAGCACTCTTCCTATTGTTTCTGAAACACCGAATGTGCGCATATTATCAGCAATTTTTTCAACAAATTGATGTTCCATCTCTTCCATTTGATAAGATAATTCTTCCATCCATATGGCTCCTTTTACACATCTTTTAATTACGTAAGGGTTAATATAACATACTTTATAACGAAAAGGAAAAAGCATATACCCTTGTAAATTGAAGCTAATCAAAGTAATTATATACAAATCACATATAAATTATATAAAATATATATTTTATAAACTTTATATAAAGATATGAGCTATTTTACTGTTTTTCATTTAGATGTAAATCCTTTACAATATACCCTGTAATACTTTCAAGGGTTCTAGTAAATGAAATCGTACAATCTTCAAGCTTCATTGTTACAAGTATACTTATATTTCAATAGACTTAGTTCAAAACTAGGCTTTTAAACTGCGATTACATTTCTCACCGAAAACATTTGTATAAGTTCATCCCTGCACGTTAATCGGAACGAAAGCCGTTCCAGGATCTAGTTATCCATATATTCATGCACGCAAAAGCACAATCGGTATTATCATTACAAGCAAAACATAAATTGAAAACTATGAAGGAGGTTTTTTTTTGCTAAAAATTAAAAATGTATCAAAAGTATATGAAGGCGGAAAGAAGGCAGTAAACAACATCAATTTACATATAAAAAAAGGTGAATTTATTGCTTTTATTGGTCCCAGTGGTTGTGGCAAAACGACAACTATGAAATTAATTAATCGTCTCATTGAAACAACCGAGGGTGATATCTACATAGAAGGTGAAAATATTCGCGATAAAAATGTTGTAGAACTACGTCGCTCTATTGGCTATGTTATTCAACAGATTGGGTTATTTCCTCATATGACAATTGCGGAAAATATTGCCCTTGTACCAAAACTATTAAATTGGCCACTAGAAAAACGACGTAAACGTGCCGAAGAATTACTTAAACTAGTTAATATGGACCCTAGTTACCTAGAGCGTTATCCAGATGAATTAAGTGGTGGTCAGCAGCAACGTATCGGTGTATTACGTGCACTTGCAGCTGATCCCCCACTTATTTTAATGGACGAACCTTTTGGAGCACTTGATCCGATTACAAGGGATGGATTACAAGACGAATTTAAAAATTTACAACAATCCTTAGGTAAAACTATAGTTTTTGTTACACATGATATGGATGAAGCTATTAAACTAGCTGACAGAATCGTTATCATGCGTGCTGGTGAAATTGTACAAGTAGGTTCACCAGATGACATTTTACGTGAACCAGCAAATGATTTTGTTGAAGAATTTCTTGGAAAACACCGCATTATGGAATCACGCCCTAATCTACAAACAGTGAAACAAATTATGAATAAAAATCCAGTTTCCATTACAGAGGATGAATCCTTATCACAAGCAATTAAAATGATGAGAGATAAAAAAGTCGATTCCCTTTTAGTTGTCGATAACGATAATATTCTTAAAGGATTTATTGATATCGAAATGATTGAAGAGAACAGAAAAAAACAGAGTTCTGTTTATCAAATAATGGAGACTAATCTTTATACAGTCGAACAAAACACTTTATTGCGTGACACCGTACGTAAAATTTTACGTAATGGAATGCGTTATGTTCCTATTGTAGATGAAGAAAAACATCTCACAGGTATTGTTACCAGAGCAAGCTTGGCAAATATTGTCTACGATTCCATTTGGGGTGACCAAGAACTAATTCCGTAATCGTACATAAATAGAAGCAGAGAAAGGCATTTTTAATGAACAATACAGTAATTACTCTATTAACCACACAAAGGAAGTGATAACGTGGAAGCATTTCAAACCTTTTTAATTGAATACGGGGACCAGCTACTATTTAAATCATGGGAACATCTGTACATTTCATTCATATCCATTTTCCTTGGTGTCCTTGTCGCTGTTCCACTTGGCATTGCCTTAACACGGGTTCCAAAAGTGGCCGACAAAATCATGTCATTAGTAGGGATTGTACAAACATTCCCCACACTAGCTATATTAGCTTTTTTCATACCATTACTAGGAATAGGAAAAGTCCCTGCGATAGTCGCCCTATTCTTCTATTCCCTACTCCCTATTTTACGTAATACATATACAGGGGTTCACAGTCTAGATCAAGGCTTACTCGATGCAGGACGTGGCATGGGGATGACACAGTGGGAAAGAATTCGAATGGTCGAACTCCCCTTAGCGATGCCAGTCATTATGGCTGGAATACGCATATCCACCGTTTATTTAATCGGTTGGGCGACACTTGCAGCGTATATTGGAGCTGGAGGACTTGGTGATTTTATTTTTGATGGTTTAAATTTATTTAAAACCGAATTTATATTAGCTGGAGCCATACCGACTACAATTATGGCCCTAGTTATTGATTATTTACTTGGCCGATTAGAAGAACGATTGACACCTGAAGGTATTAAAGATGCAACAGAAACGATTTAAAAAGGAGGAAGGGACGCGATGTTTCACAAACAGAAAAAATATTTAATAATTGTTTTAGTAGTTTCATTACTTGTTTTAAATGGCTGTTCCTTGCCTGGATTAGGTGGTTCTTCTAAAAACACGATTAAAATTGGAACACTTAACACATCAGAATCAATGACAGTTGCCTACATTATTAAACAATTAATTGAACATAAAACAGATTACAAAGCAGAAATTATAGGAAATATGGGGTCTTCCATCGTGCAACATCAAGCACTTGAACAAGGAGAAGTTGATATAACAGCAACTCGATATACTGGAACAGATTTACCTGGTGCATTAAATATGGATCCTGTTACAGACCCAGATAAGGCGTTAAAAATTGTACAGCGTGAATTTGATAAGCGATTTGACCAAACATGGTTTGATCCATACGGATTTGAAAACTCTTATGCGTTCACAGTAACGGGCGATTTAGCTGAAGAGAAAAACTTAGAGAAAGTTTCCGACATTGAAGAATATGCGTCTGACTTACGATTAGGAGTCGATAATGCATGGCTTAACCGAGCAGGAGATGGTTATCAGGGCTTTATTGAAACATATGGCTTTGAATTCGGAAAAGCCTACCCGATGCAAATTGGGCTTGTCTATAAAGCGGTCGAAAGTGGAGAAATGGATGTTGTTTTAGCATATACAACAGACGGACGAATTGAGGAATTTGATTTAGTAAACTTAGAAGATGATAAACAATTTTTCCCACCATATGATGCTTCTCCAGTTGCAAGCAACGATATTTTAAAAAAGTTTCCAGAAGTACGTGATATTCTCGAACTATTAGAAGGAAAAATTGAACAAGAAGCGATGCGACGGATGAATTATGAAGCGGATGTCAAAATGAAAGAACCAGCTGTGGTTGCTAAGGAATTTTTACAAGAACACAATTACTTTGATAATGAGTAGAAAGAGGTGACTTTTATGGATACATTAATTGAATTATGGAATTACTATGCACAAAATTATTCATATGTTTGGGAAGAGTTTTACAAGCACTTTCTTATGTCTGCTTATGGCGTATTATTTGCGGCGATTATAGCTATTCCTGTTGGGATTTTTATCGCCCGTCATGCTCATTTAAGTAAATGGGTCTTCTCTTTCACAAATATTATTCAAACCATTCCAGCCTTAGCTATGCTTGCTGTTTTAATGCTCGTGATGGGATTAGGACCGAACACGGTCATTGCAGCATTGTTTCTATATTCTTTATTACCTATTATTCGTAACACATACACTGGTATACGCAATGTCGATCAGGCTTTGATTGAATCCGGACGTGGTATGGGTATGACGAAATTTCAATTATTGCGTATGGTTGAACTACCACTAGCACTTTCCGTCATCATGGCTGGTTTAAGAACCGCCCTTGTGATTGGGATTAGTATTGCTACAATCGGTGCGTTTATCGGTAGTGGTGGTTTGGGTGCGATTATTATCCGTGGAACAAACGTCACAGATGGAACAGCTATTATATTAGCCGGAGCGATACCTACTGCATTAATGGCTGTTGTTGCTGATCTTGGAATGGGCTGGCTTGAAAAGCGTCTTATGCCTGGTAGAAAGAAATCAAACAACGAGCAATCTAATGCCATTTAATGTTAGGAATTATTCGACAAGTAACTCTTACGAAAATTCCTTCAAAGTTACTTGTACGTAATATCACAGGAGGAGGTCTTCCATTCATCTAATAAATTAGGAGGGATTTGTATGGAAATGGACCAAATCATTTTAGAAAAAAACGTTCCATGTACTGTACGGGATGGAACAACACTTTATGCAGATATATACCGTCCAAATCGAGAAGGTTCTTTTCCCATTCTCCTTACCCGACTTCCTTATAGCAAAGATGACCCATTTTATTCCCATCGATATTTAGATACCAATCGGATAGTACAGCATGGCTACGTCATTATTATTCAAGATGTTCGAGGACGATTTGAATCAGAAGGAGAATTCCAGCCGTTTAAAAATGAGGCACATGATGGGTATGACACGGTTGAATGGGCAGCCACTTTACCTTATTCATCAGGTAAAGTGGGGATGTTTGGCCTATCCTATTATGGGTTTACCCAGTTGTTAGCTGCCCGTAAACGGCCTCCTCATTTAAAAGCAATTTTTCCGGCAATGACTTTAAATGATTTACAACGTAATATGATCTACCAAGATGGTGCTTTGAAGGTAGCTTCTATAAAAACATGGACATTGGAATCCATTGTGCCCAATTTATTGAAACGGAAATATACTACCCAAAGAACATACGAAGATAAATTACAACAATGGCTTACTGAAATGAATCACATCGATAAATCATTTCGTGAAGTACCTGTTCTAAATTGGAAAGTACTTGAGGAATTCAGTGTGGCAGATTACTTTTTTAAACACTTGTCACTTTATCCAGATGATAAAGAATGGGATGAAACAAGTATCACGAAACACTATCAAAACATCAATATACCCGCCTATCATCTTGCTGGCTGGTATGATAATTTCCTAAAGTCAACGATAGAGAACTTTCAATATATGAATCAAAAAACAAATCAAGTACAAAAGTTAATGATAGGACCGTGGACACATGGAGATTTCAGTTCGACCGCTGGGGATCGTTATTTCGGCAACCATGCTTCTGAAGACTTTTTAGCTGGAAAAGAAGACCTTACAACACTTCACATACGTTGGTTTGACTACTGGTTAAAAGAAAAGGAAACAGGTATCAAGCAAGAAGCACCCATAAAAATATTTGTTATGGGAATCAATGAATGGCGTGATGAATATGAATGGCCATTAGCACGTACCTCTTATGTTCCTTATTATTTTCATAGTAATGGTAATGCTAACTCCCGTTTTGGAGATGGCTCTTTGAGTACAGAGGCTCCAAACAATGAACCGGAAGATACATTTATTCATAATCCAGATCATCCCGTTCCAACCCAAGGTGGACAAACATTATATCACGGAGTTCATACATCTGGACCACGTGATCAACGTTACGTAGAGGAAAGAGAAGATGTACTTGTCTATACCAGCGCGCCACTGACAGAGCCACTGGAAGTAACAGGACCGATTAAAGTAAAACTATGGGCAAAAAGCGATGCGAAAGATACAGACTTTACAGCAAAACTCATTGATGTTCATCCAGATCAAACTGCTTATAATCTTACGGATGGAATTGTACGTGCTAAATATCGTAATGGTACTAAGGAAGAAAAAGAGTTAAACGAAGAGATTATCTGTTATGAAATAGATTTATGGGCAACAAGTAATGTCTTTTTATCAGGACATGCCATACGTGTAGAAATCGCTTCTAGTAATCACCCTCGTTTTGATGTCAATCCAAATACGGGGACAACATTAAAAAACACGAAACAAACACAGACAGCTACTCAAACGATTTTTCATAACAAGGAGTTCCCTTCTCATATTGAATTGCCGATTGTTTGAACATATACTTAAAAACAAAAAAAGATCATAACCAAATAAATAGAAGGTATGTATGTTCATATATGAATTTACATACCTTCTATTGTTATAATTATGTTCGCTTCTCCACAAAAAGAAAGCATTTACACATTACGGAGCAAAATCAATTTGCCCAGTAAACAATAAAGTTATTATGATCACCCAATATATAAAGAAAGATGATGAAAGAATGAATGAGATAATAGGTATAATATTTTTCTCCGTTTTCTTCACTATCCCAATTATTGATAATAAAATACCTAAACCAGTTAGAAAAAACGTGATATAATCTCCAACCAAATTCCCAATATTTGCTATTCTTGTGGGTGTTACAAATACAATGAAGAAACAAATAATTCCAATCAGTAAAGAAATATAACTGATGATACCATGTTTCTTTTGAATAGCTTTTTCGTTTTCCACATAAGCACAACCTTTCTAATACTTTAGTCTAAATTTTACTACAGCGTTTTGCTTTTACTCCTTTAATACCGCTTCAAATGTAATCATTTCATTTGCATTTGAAGGATATTTACCATATACATATCCTGCCGAAATTGTAATATCAGTGAAGCCAATGCTTTCTAATAACATTTTAAATTCTTCTATCCCATACCACCTCAATCCAAACTCTTGTAATTCTGTATCGATTAATTTTCCATCTTTCCACTTTTCATACTTTAAATATGTTTTAGTTGTTTGCTTTATCCAATCCATTTCGATTGACTTACTTTCCAATGTAATTCCTTCTCCATTTAGTAACGAAAATGAGTCTGTTACAATTTCCCCCACTTTAAAATCATATGGCATGAACAAATCAATAATAATACGTCCTTTTGGTGCTAAATGATTCTTAAAATTAGTTAATACCTTTATCGAGTCCAATCTATTTTCTATTAAACAAAAAGAACCAGTTGGCATGACAATCGCTTCATATTTATCTGGAAAAGAAAAATCCCTTAGGTCTCCCTCATATAAATTTGGATTCAGTCCTCTTTTTTCACATCGCTTCTTACAAGAATCTAGCATCTCTTTTGAATAGTCTATTCCATCTACTGTATTACCTTGTTCCAAAAGCGGAATGAGAAACCTACCTGATCCAACACCAGCTTCTAGTAATCTCCCATTGATATTTCCTAGTCTTTCTAAATAATATTCTATGTCACCATTGATGGATTTACCGACCGGTTTTGTAAAATCATAAAGCTCTGTACTTAGTTTTCCATAATAACTAAACATCTCTTCTCTCCTTATTGAGAATTCCCTTTTATGGTGTCAATCTTTCCATAAGCGTTTAAAATGAGATTCATTCTGGGATATTTTTAATTGATACACATCTGGATTACTCATTTTCCTCCATTCCTCAAATCCAAAATCTAAATCATAATAATTTAATACAAGGGATACAATGCCTCCATGTACACAATAATTGTATTTTCAGTATTACTAGCCACAATATCTTCTATAACCTTTACAATTCGCTTCACAATGTCTAATGATATAGATGTTTATATCCATAATTTCTCCTTAAAAGAACATACAAAAAGACATGTAATCTTTTCAAATTTGCAATCCATGTTTTTATTTTATATTATTCCGACTTTACAAAATATGGTATACCAATTAAACTAAAATGTAAAATCAAAGGGAGAGTGAGCGTGTGACAGATAAAATAGATATGATTGTGAATAAATTACTAAATGCGTATAAAACAGGTATTCCAATTGATTTTATCAGAAATGAGATAACATTAGATGAACAAACTTCCTACAAAATTCAAGATGTATTAGTCAAGAAAAAATGTGCACTATTCAACGAAGAGATTGCAGGTTATAAAATCAGTATGACAAGTCCAGAAACACAGAAACTAGCTAACACAAATGAGCCAGCATATGGAACAATCACGACCTCCTCACTACTAAAAAGCACAGATAGTCTTTCGCTTACAAATATGAACAAACCGCTTGTAGAGCCTGAAATTATGTTTATTCTTACCGACGATATATCTATGGGAGCAACCGAGGAAGAAATTCTTGCCCACAGTAAACTGACTGCAGGTCTTGAGATTCCTGACTCACGATACAAAAATTGGTTTCCTAACTTCACTTTACAAGATCTCCTCTGTGATAACGGCGTAATGGGAAAAGTAGTTATAGCAGATGAAGTAGCCCCCCCATCATTTGAGGCTTTGGCTAAGATTGAAATGGAGCTATTTTACAATGGGGAAAAAATCAGTGAAGGTATTGCTTCGAATGTACTTGAAAATCCTGCCTCATCTGTTGCCTGGTTAACACAAAAGCTTGCAAAACAAGGCAAAAACTTAAAAAAAGGAATGGTTATTTCTTCTGGGACATTTATCTCTCCTATTCCTGTTGAGGAAGGTATATATGAGGCTAACTTTACGGGGTTAGGTAATGTAAACATTTTACTTAAATCTTGATATAGACTCCCCAGTCCAAAATATTGGCCTGGGGGATAAACCTTCATAGTGAATTTATGTATTATCTTGTCTGACGATAATTTTAATTTTCAAGATATCTATATAATGTAGATTTGCTGATTCCTGTATCTTTCTTTATCTCGGAAAGGCTATATTTCTTACTTTGGTACATTTTAATGGCACGTTTTACATTTTCATCAGGTTTTCTTGGTCTTCCCGTAGTTACTCCTTTTTGTTTTGCCTCATATAATCCTTTTTTCGTCTTTTCACTTATTACATCACTTTGAAATTCCACCAAGTGCTTCACAATATCACTAAAGTTATATCCATTCTTTTTACTTGTATCAATACCTTCTAAAAGAGATTGTACATAAGCTCCTTTGGTTTCTATAATTTCTAGTAATTCTACTAAATGACGGGTTGAATCGGCTATGACAAAGAGTTTCGTAACAATTATTTTGTCGTCAGATTGGATAGTATCAAGTATGTATTCTAACTGGGTTCTTTTTTTGGCGGATGAATGTTCTTCTTTAATGATTTTAGAGCAATTCAGTTGTGTTAGTTTTTTTAATTGAATTTGACAATCTTTATCTTCATAATAAGGCCTCATATATCCAAGTAACATAGATACTCCCCCAACTATAAAAATGTTTTCTTTTATCTTCGCGGCGTTACTAATACTCCCACTTTTTAGGCGATAGTCAAGTAACGCCAAGGCTTCGAAATAAGTGCGGATAAGATTCGGGTGGAGTAAAAACTCCATTTGAATCAAGTCTTTTTTATCATAACATATTCTTTATTTTTTAAAATAAAAGTTCCAAAAGGGTTCCATTTTGGGAAATAAGATGATAGACTAATCTTTATTGATATCGGCCAGGGCTTTTATGAGAGTTAAAAGCCAAAAAAATATATAAAAGAGGTGTTAAAAAGTGCAAGGAAGGATAAAAAAGGAATGGTTTTCTAATATAAGGGCAGATATCCTTGCGGGGATTGTTGTCGCATTAGCATTGATCCCCGAAGCGATTGCTTTTTCCATCATTGCTGGGGTTGATCCGATGGTGGGATTGTATGCTTCTTTCTGTATCGCTGTTATCATCGCTTTTGTTGGTGGGCGCCCAGGGATGATTTCGGCTGCAACAGGTGCCATGGCATTATTGATGTTACCTTTAGTGAAAGAGCATGGACTGAATTATCTATTAGCGGCTACTATTTTGACAGGTGTGATTCAAGTACTTTTTGGTATATTTAAAGTGGCCAAGGTTATGAAATTCATTCCTCGTGCTGTTATGATTGGTTTCGTCAATGCACTCGCCATATTAATTTTTATGGCTCAGGTACCACATTTTATTGGTATTTCAACGATGACTTATGTTTTTGTTGCCATTACATTATTAATTGTCTATATCATGCCTAGATTTATTAAAACAATCCCGGCTCCATTAATCGCAATCATTATTTTAACAGCTATTGCTATTTATGCCAACATGGACTTGCGAACAGTGGGAGATTTAGGAACAATTACAAAATCTTTGCCGGAATTCTTTATTCCAGATGTTCCATTTACATTCGAGACACTAGCGATTATTTTCCCTTATTCGTTAGCTTTAGCCATTGTCGGTTTATTAGAATCTTTGCTGACAGCATCTATTGTAGATGATATGACAGGAACAGAAAGTAATAAAAATAAAGAAGCTAGAGGGCAAGGGATTGCCAATATTTTTACTGGTTTCTTTGGCGGCATGGCCGGTTGTGCTATGATTGGACAATCTGTCATTAATGTTAAATCAGGAGGACGTGGCCGACTATCCACTTTAGTTGCAGGATTGTTCCTTATGTTTTTAATCATTGTTCTCGGAGATTTAGTAGTCCAAATTCCCATGCCAGTACTTGTGGGAATCATGATTATGGTGTCTATTGGAACATTTGACTGGTCTTCGTTCTCCTATTTAAGAAAAGCACCAAAGACCGATGCCGTAGTGATGCTAGTAACTGTTGGGATTGTTGTAGCTACAAACGACTTGTCTAAGGGAGTTATCGCAGGTGTTATTTTGAGTGCTATTTTCTTTGTAGCCAAAATCTCACATATTCAAGTAAAAGAACATCATGAAAATCAGCAGACCATTTTTACGGTAGAAGGCCAATTATTTTTTGCTTCTGTAGATAAATTTGTAGATTCATTTAACTACAATGTAGAAAATAAAGATATCATCATTGATTTTTCAAATGCTCATATTTGGGATGATTCTGCTGTTGGAGCGATAGACAAAGCAGTTCTTAAATATAGAGAAAATAATAATACAGTCACCATTAAAGGATTAAATGCATCAAGCAAAAAAATTGTAGATAAGCTTTCTATTTCCAATCATTCTAATACCAAATTATCAGCACATTAATTTATTTTATGAGGTGATAAGATGTATGAAAAAATTTTATTAGCTGCAGATGGTTCAAAGAACTCAATCCGGGCTGCAAAAGAGGCGATAAAGATTGCTTCTTTGATTCAAAACTGTTTGATTGAAGTCGTTTATGTAGCCGATTTTGCCAAGGCAAAGAGTGATATCCTTCATTCGAAAGGAAAAGAAGAATTAGATTTTTCACGCAGACAGAAACTTCTTCCTTTAGAAGAACAATTAAAATCTCACAATGTAACGTATGAAGTAAAAATCCTTCATGGGGAACCTGGACCAGCCATTGTCGATTATGCGAACAAAGAGAAATTTGATTTAGTCATCATAGGAAGTCGAGGACTTAATACATTACAGGAAATGGTATTAGGAAGTGTAAGCCATAAAGTAATGAAAAGGGTGAATTGCCCGGCTCTTATTGTGAAATAGAAACGTTAAGTAAAAAGGCGCTCATTGGATTAGAAATAGTCTTGGTTTCCGTGGAATATCCACGAAATTAGGGCTTTTTCTCTTTTTATTAACCTTATTAACACCTATTCTTACCTTATCTTTTTGCTCGTGAATGGCGTAATAACTGTTTGGGTTCCGAAGAAAAATTATTAATTATTTTAGATCTTTTTTCGCATTCCCTTAATGTTAACTATCATACATTACGCAAATCTCTTCCCTTTCTCCATTATTTTCGGTATTCTTTATTTTATATGCAAAAGATGAAAAACTAGCTTGTTTTTTTGCTAAATATAAATAACTTAAGTAAACACAACGAATGGACGTGAATATATGAATGAACCTATTGTAATTGTCGGGGCTGGATTAAGTGGCCTCCGTGCTGCATCTCTACTATATTCCCAAGGCATCAATTGTAACGTTTTGGAGGCGCGTGGACGAATTGGAGGTAGAATTTTAAGTGAAATGGCCTTAGACAGACCTGACCTCGGAAAGTTCGATCTAGGCCCAACATGGTTCTGGCCGCAACATGAACCCATTATCTCTCATCTTGTTAATGAACTTGGTTTACAGACATTCGAACAGCATACCAATGGAGCATTACTTTTGGAGCAATCTCTAAATGAGCCTATACAGCGACACGTCCTACCTGAAGAAGCTGTCGAGAAATCAGTACGCCTTGTTGGGGGTGTTCAGTCTCTAATTGACGCTATAGCAGACTCGCTTCCTCCCAGTACAGTTAAATTAAATACATGTGTAACGGCAATTCAAATGAACGATCACGGAACTACCACCGTTGAAGCGGTTCTCGGTGATGGGAAAAAGAAAACTATACGTGCAAAAGCTGTTATCTTAGCACTACCACCCCGAATTGTGGCACAACGGATAACATTCTCACCTTCTCTACCCACTGAATTTATGGCGAGCTTGGTAGATAAGCCTACATGGATGGCAGGACAGGCTAAGGTGGTTGCAATATATAATAGCCCTTTTTGGCGAGACGATGGACTTTCCGGCCAAGTAATGAGCTGGGGTGGTCCCTTGCAGAAGATTCACGATGCATCACCCAGTACAGGGTATGGTGCACTCTTTGGTTTCTTCGGGATACCTGCAAAGATACGCCAGGAAATGGGGGAGGAAAAAATTCTCAAGCTTGTTGTTGATCAGTTGACAAGGCTTTTTGGGCCTTCCGCAGAAAAGCCGATTTCTCTTTTATATAAAGATTGGTCTAGTGATCATGAAACTGCGGTTGAAGATGACCTTAACCCACTTACCAAATTTCCAAAGTATGGTCAATCGACAATTACAGGTGTGTGGGAAAAGAATATCATTTTTACTGGTACAGAAACTTCCTTTGAACATGGGGGACATCTTGAAGGTGCACTTCAGTCAGCTGAACGTGCAGTTTCTGAAGTTATTGAATTATTATAAAAGGGAATATTTTACAAGGAAAATCTAGGTGGAATCGCGAAGTGTAATATCCGAATAATCACTAACCGAAAAGGCAGCAGTAAATATCTCTAAAAAGCTAAAATCATTGTCAAAACTTCGTCCATTTTGTTTTAATGGACATTCTACTAAGTTTTTTCATCAAGCTTAATCAATAGGTTCTAAAAACTATAATATTTTTTAAAAATTATTTTAGGGAATCCCATATAAACTGAAGTTTTCCGTTCTTTTAATATAAGCCAGAGGGACAGTCCCCTCTGGCTTTGGTATTCCATAAGATGATAGTTTAGAGTTGTTACGTATTTAAAAAGTATTCCAAAAAGTAAGGTTATATCCTCACTTATTCTACTATTGTCGTTTTCAAAACTCCATTTTCAGTGTGTTCATGAAGCGATTGTAGCTTCCTTATGCAAAATCTTTCCTTGAGAGTCATCCCACAAATAACCAATAATCGCAACAACTAAGGTCGGCACTACCCAGCCCAAACCATTTTCGAATAATGGAAATACACCTAATACGGTATCAATGATTGGTACATCAATGTTAAAGAATTGTAAAACATCGTATACAGCAAAAACAGATGTTACCGAGATTGATAAAACGTACATTTTCTTACTTTCGCCAATGAAATGTTGAAATATTGATAATATAATTAACACGATGGCAAACGGGTATACAAAGACAAGCAGTGGTGTTGCAATAGCTAAAATCGTGTTTAAACCAAGGTTTGTAATAAGTAATCCAGTCACAACAAAAATGAGAACAAATTTTTTATAAGAAATTTTAGAAAAAGTTTGACTGAAGAAACTAGCACATGCATTGATTAATCCAACACAAGTTGTTAGGCATGCCAATGTTACAATTGTACCGAATAATAAACTTCCGCCATAACCAAATAATCCTTTAGAAGCTAATACAAGTATTTCGGCGCCATTTTCTACAGGTGTATCCATTGGTAGTACCCTTCCAATCCAGCCAAGTGAAAGATATACAATGGTAAGACCTACAGCTGCAATTATTCCCGCAAGAGCAGTTCCACGAATTAAATCTTTTTTCTTCCCTACCCCTGTCAACTTTAAACCATTAATAATTACAATTCCAAATGCTAATGCAGCAATGGCATCCATCGTATAGTACCCTTCCAAAAAGCCGGCTAAAAATGGACTGGATTGAAATTTCTCTGCAGTTGGTTTTCCCGTGTAATTTAATGTTGTAAAGGCTTTGACAAATAAGACGGCTAATACAACTAGTAATGCTGGGGTGAGAATCTGTCCAATTCGATTGATCATTTTCTTCGGATTAATACTGAGTATATATGTTAAACCAAAGAAAACTACAGTAAATAAGAATAATGACAATCGATTATCCACTTGAAATGCTTGGACAAAACCTAATTCATAAGCCACACTCGATGCACGTGGAATTCCATAAAGTGCCCCAATCGATAAATAGATGACAATGGTAAAAATAAGGCCAAAAACAGGATGAACACGCTGTCCAATTGCTAATAAACCATTGTTAGATAGTGAGACAGACATAACCGCTAGAAATGGCATGAATACGGCAGTTAAAATAAATCCAATCATTGCAGGTATAAAGAAATCACCTGATTCCATCCCAAGAAATGGTGGAAATATTAAATTCCCTGCTCCAAAAAATAGTGAAAAAAGCATAAACCCTAAAAATAAGATATTTTTTTTATTCATCGTAAATCCCCCCTAATTATTAGCAAAAAGTAAAATCTAACAAATTATGATTTTGGATACTTTAACTTTTTATGAAATATTTTGATAATTCAGTCCAGTGATTTTGTATATGTGTTATAAATATCTCTTAAATGGTCCCTCCTGCCTAAATATTTTTATCTTCAAACTATTCTAGCAACAAAAAAACCCGTCCCATAAATTGGGACGAGTTTATACTCGCGTTACCACCCATATTCCTCAAGTTTCTTAAAGAAACCTTCGGCGCTCAACCAACGTACTATCATACGTGTTCCAGATAACGGAGGAAAACCGTCAAAGCTTACCTCATCTCAGCTTTGCATCTCAGGGATGATTTTCAGATAAGATCTACACATCAGTTTTCACCAAATTCTGACTCTCTTTGGAGTAGTTTCTTTTCCTACTTTTTCCCGTCAAAGAATTTTATTATAGTTAAAATATACTATAATTTAAATTGCATGTCAATAATTTTCAAAAAAATTAGCGAAATTAACCAAACAATGTCGGTTTTTAATCAATGTTTAAACTATAGTTGATGCCTAAAATAATTGCATCAAATTCTATTCATTACCGTGCTTATATTTTTTTCATAAATTATCAATGTATTAATAGTTATTTGAATTCAAAATAATCAATAGATATAATATAAATAAATTATTCTAGCTTAAAACAAATCAAAATTATATAGGAGATGTTTTATTTGAAGATGGAACCAGCTAAAAAAATGTCGGTATTTACACCTTCTATTTTCGGAAAATTAAAAGCAGTAACCGCTAAAAGGGAAGCACAAAATGAAAAGATAATCGATTTAAGTTTAGGTAGTCCAGACATACCGCCATCTGATTTAGTGAGACAAACTTTATCAAAAGAAAGTGCAAAGGCAGATATGTATGGATATACGTTAGGTGGAATAAAGCGTTTTAATGAAGCTGTTTCCAATTACTATCAACGTCGCTCTAAGGTTTCACTGAATCCAGAAACAGAAGTACTGCAAACGATGGGATCACAAGAGGGCTTAGTTCATTTACCGTTAGCTTTTTGTAATGAGAATGACATTGTACTAACAACAAATCCTGCATATGTTGCGTATGATGCTGGAATTAAATTGGCAGGAGCAATCCCCTACTATATGCCATTACATGCGGAGAATAATTTTTTACCTGACTTGGATGCTATCCCTGAAAATATTTTAGAACAAGCAAAATTACTTATTTTAAATTTACCAGGGAATCCAGTTCCGGCTATTCCAACAAAGGCATTTTTTGAAAAAGTTGTTTCATTTGCTAAAAAGTACCAAATTATTGTTTTACATGATGCCGCTTATTCTGAATTTTATTTTACAGAAAATTCCCCTGCTAGCTTTTTAGCCACACCAGGAGCAAAGGAAGTTGGATTGGAAATTAATTCTTTATCGAAAAGTTTTTCTTTAGCAGGTGCAAGAGTTGCTTATTTCGCTGGAAATGCGGACGCCATTCGAATTATGCGTGAATTCAAGTCAAATTTAGACTATGGTATATTCGCACCAATTCAAGAAGCAGCGATTGTCGCATTGAATCATGCGGAGGAAATTACAGATCGCCTCAGAAAAATATTCAAAGAACGCCACCAAATTCTTACAGAAGGGTTAACTGAACTAGGTTGGGAAGTAACACCATCAAGTGGTGGAATGTTTATCTGGGCAAAATATCCTTATGAAATAGATGACAAGGAATTTGCTTTTAAAGCCATTGAACAAGTCGGTGTTGTCATGGTTCCAGGTAGTGCTTTCGGAACAGAAGGCAAAGGTTTCGTTCGTATTGCCCTTGTTCAAGATGTGGAAGAACTAAAATTGGCATTACAGTTACTAAAAGGACTTGACATGTAAGTTTAGCATATGAATAGGATATTGATTATAGAAACATGTGATCAAAAAAACCAACTTAATGACTAAATGAGTTGGTTTTTTTGTACATTTTATTTTAATTTTCTTTGATCTTAGTATTAATTAGCCTTCATTGATAAAACCAATGACTCAAACAGAAACCATAAAATTTTTTTATGAAAAAAAATAAAACTCCCCTCTGGTAGCGTGTTTTATAAAAATTTGTCCAATTTTTAGATTATGTCCGGAATTGTGTGTAAAATGATAACTTTATAATGGTTATCGCTACAGAAATATACTCCGCTTTCCGCGGGCGGCTGCTGAGCCTCCTCGAGTTACACTCTGCGGGGTCTTAAGCGAGGCCTTTTTTCCCGCAGGAGTCTACGTATATTTCTTTCGCTCATGTTACTTGGTCCATTTAATATTTACACAATTATTCGGACATGACCAATTTTTATGGAATTTGCCTTAAAAATGATTTTTAGGCTATTTTTGAATTGAAAAATTCACTTTCATTATGAGGTTTTGTTGTTTTGAAGAGGTTTTTAAAAATTTTGTGTCTCGTTTTATTTCTATAAAATTTTTATAATAAAGAAAATGATTGTAGGAGATGATAAGCGATGAATTATATTAAGGAAATAAATGCATTTTATATAAAAATGGAAACAGAGCCATTATCATTTGGAGCCGTGTCCCTATGGCATACATTGTTACATATCAATAACCTAACAGACTGGGTGAAACAATTTACTGTCGCACAAGCGGTACTTTGTTATATATCAGGACTGTCAGATAGTGGTTTTAGTAGAGCGCGAGCCGAATTGCGTGATAAAGGTTTTATCACCTATATGTCGCGTGGAACGAAAGCACCTGTATATGAAATGATTTCATGTGTGAGAAGTAATGTAGCCGATGCTGGGAAGGAAGAATTTCCTACAAGAAAAGTAGATACAAAGCATACTTTCGACAAAGATTGCTCAGAAAATACAACAGATACGAAAAGCGAAATAATGATAAATGAATTAATACGTGATAAAAACAAGGTTACGATGAATAAAGATGTAAACGAAGATATGGATGAAATGGTGACAGATGAAGTGATGGAAGATGTGAATGAAGATGTGAATGAAGATGTGACGGAAGTTTCGGCGGAAGATGCGGGCACATTATATAAACAAAACAATACAAAACAAAACATAAACAAAACTACTACTAGTAGTAATAGTCGCGTAGTACCATTTGGTTCCATTCTATTTTTTACAAACCATTTTGACAAACCAACAAATAATGTGCATCAACAATTAATAAAATGGATAAAAAACATGGGAGATGAACTCGTTCTTCAAGCATTAAAACAAACCACTGATAACGGAAAAGCATGGACCTATGCAGTTGGTATTTTAAAAAAATGGCAAAAGAATCGATTATTCACACCAGAATAGGAAACATAACGCTTAAATTTATATCTTGATGATATAGGTTTCTCTAAGCCATAAACAAATGCTGTATAATATTCCTTGGAGCGAATAAAAATAAAAAAGAGATTACTTCAATTTCCAAGAAGAGTGGAGATATAATCATAGCAATTGGCGGTGGAAAATTGAGACAGAATGAATATACCAAAACGAAAATTACACTTGCTGGTGCAAAGGTGTACTGTGAATATATACTAAACGGGAAACCACCAATTATATTGATTCATGGTTTTGTATCATCTACCCATACATTTCATCGTATAATGCCTTTATTACAAAAGGAGTTTTCTGTTATTGCCATTGATTTAATCGGATTTGGCCGAAGTGAGAAATCCACGAAGTTTATATATTCCTATGCCAATTATGCGAAGGTTATTGTGGATTGTATGGATCATTTTCAACTTGAAAACGCTACAATTGCTGGTCATTCGATGGGAGGTCAAATTGCTTTATATACAGCAAGAAGCACTCCCAAAAGAATCAATAAATTAATCCTTTTAGCCAGCTCATCCTACTTAGGAAAATCTCGTAAATCTCTCATTTACAGTTCATTCTTACCCTTTTTCCATTTAATTGCCAAGTATAAAATACAACAGCAAGATGTAAAACAAAACTTAGCAAATGTGCTGTATGATTCATCACTTATTACTCCCGAATTAGTGGAGGAATATGGAAGGCCATTGAAAGAAAGAAATTTTTATAAGGCACTCGTCCGATTACTCCGCCACCGAGAAGGAGATTTAAAACCTAAAGAACTTCAGAAAATATACACGCCTGCATTGTTAATTTGGGGAGAGAAAGATAAAGTTGTACCACTTCATGTTGGCCGCCGATTAGTCAAAGATTTACCAAATGCAAAATTAAAAACCTATGAAAAAGCAGGCCATTTAATAACAGAAGAACGACCGAATGAGATTTATGAAGAAATTCTTAGCTTTGTAATGGGTACTTAGAGAGAGCAAAGTCATTTAGTTCCCTATAGGCACCTAGATCAATCAAACAAGGTACTTCGAATATATCCACGAAATCTCGCTTCAAGAATTTTGCCTAACTGAATTATGGCGGATTCATTACCATTTTTACTCATGATTTGAATGCTGATTGGCATATTGTTTTTATCTGTTCCAACAGGGATGGTTAATGCAGGCAGTCCCCAAACATTTGCATAAGCAATGTATGGCATATATTTTAAAAATGTCTTACGAATAGAGAAGATTTCTTTATATACTTTTCCATGTTTCGGTGCTGCTGTATGGTAGACAGGGAAAATAAGTAATCGATTATTTAAGTAGCCATCTAGCCTTCTATCTCCTTCACCCAGTATGTTCCTTATCACCATTTGACGTTTATGTGAAGGTTTAAAAAGCCTTGCCCCAATTAGTGCCCATGATAAATATGGATGGACTTGAGATTTCCCGATTACCTTTTTTTTTGCATATTCCAGGAATACATTCCCCTGCCCTGATGGAAACGCTACGTTGATTTCCGATTTTCCTCCACCAATTGACATGATTTCCTGCCATAATAATGCACTTTCTTCAAAATATGGTGGAGTATTTTGTTCCACCGAAAATGACCCTTTTAAGAAATCCTTCACTTTTTTTAGAATACTGGTGGTAGTATAAGTTAAAGGATAAATCTGATTGTCTGTTAAAAATTCTATTGTGTAATCGTGAATTTCCTGGTCTTCGATTTCTTTCACACTGTTTTCAGCAATAATGTTGTACATCAATTCCATGTCGCATACAGATTTTCCCATTGGTCCAAGTCCAAGCATACGACTTTGTAATGGCTCCGTAGTTTCTGGGAAATGTCCTTGTTCAGAGACCTGAAATTTACCTGATTTAAATCCTATCACTCCATTAAAATGACTTGGAAAACGAATCGAACCACCAATATCCGAGCCAATTCCAAGTGCTGCTCCACCAACACCCAATAAAGCACCCTCGCCACCACTCGAACCACCAGCCGTACGGGTTTTATCCCAAGCATTATTTGTTCGACCATATAATGTATTATCTGTTTCTTGACAAAAGCATAACTCCGGCGTATTCGTCTTTCCTAAAATAATCGCACCTGCTTGTTTAAGCTTTTTTACGACAGCGGCATCTGAATTTCTAATCCGTTCCTTCCATTTCACCAATCCCCCTGTTGTTTTCATACCAGATACATCATATGCTTCTTTAATGCTGATAGGAACACCATGTAATGCTCCCCTTTCCCCTGTTTGTGCGTCCTTTTCCTTTGCTTCAGCTAATGCTTCGTCAAACCGATCTTCAACAAGCGTATTTAAAGACGGATTAGCCCTTTTAATGTGTGTAATATAAGCTTGTGTCACTTCAAGGCTTGTTAAATTTCCGTTTCTTATTTCCTTTGCAATACTTGTAGCATCCATTTGAAGGATGTCTCGTTTTATGAAGTTCATTTTCATCACCCCACTATTATGATTATTCTGACTAATTTTAATATATCACTTTTAAGGAAAAATTGGGATGGAAATTTCAAGAGTTTGACGTATCTCTTTTGTAATAGCTCAATATTTCTGTAGGAATTTATTTCTTAATAATCTATATCATGAAAAATCACCCATTGCAAAACCACCACATAACTAGCTATGGCGTTTCTCATATGAGATAATAAAAATAAGAACATTAGTTCCAAATAGATGGGAGGAATTTTAATGAATGCTGAGGAAAGTTGGAGAAATACACCTGCTTTCTTATTAAGAAACACATATAAAAAAGAAGAACTCTAGCACGAAAACTAGAATTCTCCTATATTTATCCACTATTAACGAAGTAACTGTAATACTCCTTGTGGTGTTTGGTTGGCTTGAGCTAACATTGCTTGTGCCGCTTGAGTTAAGATGTTGTTCTTAGTGAACTCCATCATCTCTTTCGCCATCGTGCGAACATTTACTTTCATAAATGACTAGACTATATCTTCACCCTCTAGATTACTAGTAGGGGTCGGGCACTTCGGATTCCAAAGAATTTGCGGCTTCCTTGTTCACCTATGGATTTCATCATCATGAGCTAATGCTTTTAGATGGTCTATCCTAGTCGTTGAACCTTCGCCAGGCTTTCACCACAGGCGCTTGGCTGCTGATTGCCCAATCTCGTCTTTTTTCAAACCGTCACGTCTGTCATTTCCGACTGCATTGTGGTAAGACAAGCTCTAAGGGGTTTCCAGCAATTCACCCGATCATCCTCACTAACCGTTACCAGTTAGGACGACTATACCTCATGCTGCTATTATGCAGCTTCGGTATGATCAACGTCACGAATACGTGATTCTGCAGCTGTTAAGTTCTCCGCTGAAGCACCAAGGTTGTTGATTGTGTGCTCTAGGCGGTTTTGAGTAGCACCTAATTTAGAGCGTTCACTTGAAACTAAATCAATAGCACTTTGAATTTTTGTTACTGCAGCTGCTGCATTATCGTGTGTAGAAATATCTAGTGCTTGTTCTTTAATTTCACTATTCGTTCCATCTGTTACACCTAATTTAGCATCTGTACCTTCTGTAGTAAGTCCAAGTGCTTCTGCACGCATATCTGAAATTTCAAGGGACATGCTTTGATCTTTATTCGCACCAATTTGGAAATCAAGTCCAGTACCGGTTCCAATTTTTTCATCAGTACCCTGAACAGATCCAGTAATTCCTAAAGTATCTGCATGTGTACCAGAAATTGCAACTTTTGATTCCGCACCTTCTACATTACTTGTGATAGTTAGGGCATTACCATCAGTTCCAACAGTGAATTTTACTTTATCATGTTTGGAGCCATCAAATACAGTGTCTAGGTCACTTTGTAGTGCTGTTTTGACAGCATCAATATTAAAAGCACCTGATTCACCGTCCAATTTTGCTACTTCAGTTAATGCTACTTCTTGGCCATTTACAGTAATATTATCCATACCATCAAGTTTTGTATCAAAAATTGATGAGATGTCAGTTCCTGTAAGAGCTGCTGCTGTTGCTGGTCCTCCTTCGGTTTTTTCACCGTTTAGTAATTGTTGATTTCAGAAGTTAATGAGTTAATTTCTTTTTGAATTTCGTCTCGGTCTGCTGTAGTGTTGGTATCATTTCCAGCTTGTACTGCCAATTCACGCATTCTTTGAAGGATGGAATGCGTTTCATTAAGAGCTCCTTCTGCCGTTTGAATTAAAGAAATTCCATCTTGAGCATTTTTCTGCGCCATTTCCAAACCACGAATTTGTCCACGCATTTTTTCAGAGATTGCAAGTCCAGCTGCGTCATCTCCTGCACGGTTAATTTGTAGTCCAGAAGAAAGCTTCTCCAATGAACCTTGTACTGCATTGTTGTTTGCACCTAACTGACGATACGTGTAAGACTATGGGACTAAAGGAGTGTATTTATTAAATTTCAGTGATGTATTCCCTAATAATATCTAGCATATAATCTGCTGTTTTAGGAGTATATTGTGGCGACTGACAAAATACTAAGTAATCATATTCCTCGACTAATTTAAAATTATTTGGCTTATATATCTTATAGGGAATAAGTGAATCCTTTTTTAATGGATTTATATTTCTTATATTTTCAGTAAGATACGAAGCACTATATTGCGAATCATATGATCTAAATTCAAAAAATCCACTATAATCATCAAAGTCTTTTAAATAAATAGAGAAGAAGTCATTAAAATTCCAATATTCATGAAAAACAAAATTAAGCTTGTTAATCCATCCCATTGACATCGTGAATGTTAAATAGTTTGCTAAATTCACTTTTGAACGATCAAGTATTTTTATTCTTTGTTCAATTGGATAAGATAGTAACTGTGTTAATATATAATGCCATGCTGAGTCACCTAGTCCCAAATCAGAATGGGCATCAATATGAGTAACTTCAAATGGGGTTGATATATGTCCCTCTGAAATAAGTTCCTCCCAAAAATTAAACGACTCATTGTGGTGGGTAATAACTCTACCTTTTATTTTAGAACTTTTACTAAAGGCAATTTTGCTCTAAGAAATTCCGAAATTCCCTTTCTTTCCAAGGTTGCACATAATCGTCTTGAATCCTCCCCTTTCCTGTTTGCCAATAAGCTGTATCATTCAAGAAAAAATCCATGTCTATGTCTAGAATTCTAGTCATTATGTTTCCGCCTTTCTTTGATGTAATAATAAAATTATATAGAAATTATTTATTTTAATCGAATGCAGTCAGTACCTATTACATAACTTTATTGCGAGTGTAAGCACGACTTTCCAGTAATAGTAATATTATACATAGAATTTCTATTAATTCTGCTGATTATCTTTAAAAAATAACATAATCACTTTATTACAAAAATACCCCCACTCCTATAAAGAATGAGGCTATACTTTAATATCACTTTACTAATTAATCTCAATCAAATGCTCCCAAGCCTTCCCAATATGCTTTTCTTTAAATAGCTTCCGCTTCCGCTCATTCCAATTATGAACTTCCTCCACAATTTTTTGTACATCGCCTTGTATTTCTGGCTTATTACCTGCAACCCAATGAACCGTTGCAAGTAATTCCAATCCGTATGGAGTTTCAAATCCATGAATTATTTCCCGGACCGCTTCAAGATGATCAACGGCTGATTTATCATCTTCCAGAAACATTTCTGCCTCTTCCGCTGCATCCCTCATTAAATAAATTTCCGCATCTCTACTTCTATCTCCGAACCCTCGAATAAAGTGACCATCTATACGTTGTAAAACATGATTAAGATTATCTGCATAAGGACCGAACTTCCCTTTTTCAAATCTTAATCGAAGTGGTTCACCAACTGTTTGTAGGAAATAAGCTAACTTTTGTATTTCTAATAATGACAATTTATATCCCGGAATGGAGTAATCATTCATCAGCATTAAAAATAACGCTCTTGCTTTAGTCATTTTCGGACGGTTTGTTCGAATCTTTATTTTATCAGGCTTAGGACTTCCCGCAGGTTCATATAAATGAACTTCAACACTCGGTAATTGTTCAAACGCTTTTTCAATCTTTGGGCGTACCTCAGACCATTTGAGTCCTCCATTACCACACCCAAGAGGTGGTACTGCAATAGACTTTAATCCCAAATCTTTTACGACCTTAACTAAATCAACTAATCCAGATTCAATGTCTTCCATTCGGGATTTGCTTTTCCAATGACGCTTAGTGGGAAAATTAATAATAAATTTAGGATTAAATAGTGTCTTAGTATCAACAACATGCATTTTACCGGGTTGCATTTCTTCCTTTCGACAAGCCTTTTGATATTCCGTAAACATCTTTGGATATGCCTGTTTAAATTGAAGGGCAATTCCCTTTCCCATGACCCCTACACAGTTTACTGTATTAACCAATGCTTCCGCTTCATCATTAAGAAGATTACCTTGTTTTAAAATTATCATCTAAATCACCTCCAGTTTAGTTAGTAATACCAATCTCTAATAGCTACTGGCTTATTAAAATTATATTTATGTATTACATCTTCAACTTTTCGTTTCATCTCTTCATTTTTAACAGCAAACCCTAAAAGTATATCAATTGGAATCCCTTTATGGACTAAGAACTCAGCCTGTCTGCGGCGTTTCCTATCTGGATCTTCTTCTGTATCAAACCAATAGCGAGAATTCATTACATCCCAATCAATCTTATCAAGTTCTTGTAAGTCCTTAAAAAATTCCGTAAAAACCATAACTGCATGACCGTCAGTAAATACATACTTTAATTGTGCATTGTGTATAACATCTGTTCTAGAAACTAAATAAATAATATGCTCTTGCCCCAGTTCATATCCTTCCACCTGACCTTTATAAATTGCATATAGCATTGGCGATCTAGGAGCAAAATAAAAAGGAACATAATCATGCAAATCACCGTTTGGTGGAAGCGGTACTGTTTTCATTGACCTTCTATCTTGAATATTATTGTGTGCAATGTTCTCATACTCGACACCTTTTTCATTTACTACGTTATTAGCCAACAATCCACCTTGTTGAAGAATGGATTCTAGATTATCTAAATCGGTAATGTGATAAAGCAACTTTTCAACTGTCATATATGCACATCCAATTCTATAATTATATAAAATTTTTATTCTGTTGTCATTGCCGTCATAACTGTCATTCATGCTTATAAAGTATTTCCACAGCCTTTTGTTTATCCTCTTGCGTTGGCATGGAGTATCGTGATAACATCCCCAATGATGAATGACCACTTAGCGATTGGATGAGTGTTAAATCTGCCCCGCTTCTCTGCAGATCCGTAATAAATGTATGACGAAGCTGATGAACGTGATATCCATATTTATGAATGAGATTTTGCACTGTTCTCACACTAATCCTTTTCCCCCTATTACTCAGGAAGAGAGCTGGATGCTGATCAGTTCGTTGATGTAAATATTTATCAATCGCACGCCTTACTTCCCCATTTAAGGGAATAGATCGTTCCTTATTACCTTTTCCAACTACCGTTAACTTTCCTTTTCTCTCACTCATTTCAATATCTGATCGATCAATTGAAACTAATTCAGACACCCTAACACCAGTATTTAATAACACCATAAGAATGGCAAAATCCCTTTTATTGCTGGTTCGGTCAATTTCACGTATAAGACGATTACGTTCATTTCTTGATAATGCCTCTGGTGCTTCCTTTTTATAATCTGGTGCTTTTACAATTGAAATTTCCTCCATGCATTCTTCCTTACCTGCAAATTTGCAATATTTCTTAATAGCGTTCCAAATCTTATTAATAGTTGAAGCACTCTTTTTCTTTGCTGCTAAATAATCTATGTATTGCTGAACATCAGAGCGGGAAAATTCCTCAATGTTCGTTCCGCTACCAACAAGCCACTTATCGAATTGTTCAAGACAATACACATACGTTTTAATCGTTGTAGCAGACTTACCTCGCATTCCATCTTCTTGAAACTGTACAAGCAAATATAATCCTCCCTAATATATCACTAAATAATTCCACGCAATAATTTCTCTTATTTAAATTCTACAATACTATCGATAATCCTGCAAAAAGGAGATTTTAAAAAAGAAAAAATGACGTAGAATTATAGTTCCACGCTGTTATTCTACGCTATTTAAAACCTTTTAATAAATTCCTTTTCAACCAGTTATAGGAACCATTGCATACCAATCATCATTATTATATGCAAGAATGGTCAATCAGTACATACATTCTAGTAAAAGATATTAAGATTAGATACTTATAATGATGTCATTTCTCTTTCTATGGTGTATCGGTACTAATTACTTCTGTATTTTTAATACATTAATTTCCCAACTTTACAAACAATAAAATTGGGAGGTTTATGATGAGTATCAGGACTAGGCAGCGAACTGGGATTACTGACCAAATGGATGCAAGTGGTAATAAATTTAAAGCTAAACAATGCTTTGGACCCCTATGCAATGGCATATATAGATCTTTGGAATCTTTCCACAAAAATAAAAAGGGACTTGGCGGAAGGAAAGAAAAATGCATTGAATGCGTTAGATACGATAGGGGTACTAAAAAAAGAAACGACAACATCCTTATCGAAAAATATATTGATGGTAAAAAGGTTACACTAAAAAGCTGTACCGTTTGTGGTGAGTTTAAGGAACTAAACCAATATAGTAATGCTAAAGGACAACTTTATAACAAATACCCTTCATGTAAAAGTTGTGAAAATAAAAGGTTAAAAGATTATTACAAGGACAATAAAGCGAAAGTAAATGAAAAGGGAAAAAAGTACTATCAAGAAAATAGAGAAATTGATTTTAGAAAGATCTAGCAGGTATAGAGAAGATCATAGGGATCGTTATCTTTTATTGCAAAGAAATTGGAGGAAAGAAAACAAGGAACATATTAAAGATTATAACCAAAAGCATTACGCCGAAAAGAAAACGCATTATAAATTAGTTCGAAAGAGGTATTATAATAATAATAAGCCAAAATTCAAAGCTTTGAGAATAAAATGGACAGAGGAGAATCCCGAATTAGTAAGACTCTATTCTCAACGTTATAATGCAAAGAAAAAAGCCCTTCCATATGATTTAAGTGCGGATGAATTAGACGATATCTACAGTCAATTTAACTACTCCTGTGCATTAACTGGTACATCTAAAAATTTACATCATGAACATTTTATCTGTATTGATACTGGACATATGGGTACTACATACGGTAACATTATTCCCCTTGATGGAAGCTTAAACATTAGTAAAAATAATAAAAATCCTTTTGAATGGATTAAAGACTTTCCTAAATACCAAATAAACTTCAACTATATTGTATCAATACTATCCAGTATCAATGGGCTTTCTGTGGATGAATATAAACAGTTTGTATACTGGTGTTACGAATACAAAAGAACTATTGAAGAAATAGAAAATGATCAAAGATTATCAATAGAAATCTGGTTATCATCGTTCAAACGTATTTAAGTGGAATATAAATAAAGGACTTGTATCTTTTTCCAAGTCCTTCGAATTATTACTTAAATAACCAATGTATGTATAAGTTGATCATATTGTTGGAACTGCAAAAATCGAAAGCGAACGAATACTTGATGCAAAGGGTATAAATTTGATCCGTCTTTGTTAGATGAATCTAATGAATAATCTCCTGTGGTCGTGATTTAAGTAATTATAGATGTGAAAAGTTACAAGCTAAATCTGTCTTTATCATTTAAAAAACGAAAATATTCATTTGTTGCGTTTTTATCTTTAAACACTTTGCCCGTTAAATAATATCCCCGAATATCAAAGCCAATTACACCAAATCTTTTCATCCCCGCTCCCACCCCGTTCAAAATACGGACATCGCCATCTAATTATACAATCTTCCTCCATACTGGAAATGACAATCTTTCTGGTAAAGTGGATGGCATTACCGTAACGATTTAGTGTTTCTTTCGAAATTGGATCACCTTGCAAGTCTGTATGGCATAATGAACATGATCATAGATTGCCAATGCAGTTAGTATGTTAGTTTTGGTTGCAAGCTCTATAAGAAATGCAAAATAAAAAAATTCCTAATATCAAAACTAATAATAACATACCTTATCACTCCCATGCCCCTTTTAGAGTTCACATATTGCCATTTCATCGTTCACTTTATATCAAGGCAGTATATCGCTATTTTAATAGAACCGTGAGTAGCTCCTCTTCAATTCAAGGATTTTGTTCGTGTAATCCCGCTCCTTTAAAATATAAATATTTGGTGCAAAATGTTTAGAAGCTGGTTCACATAAAAATGCTCCTATTGTAGAAGGGAGAATATGGTTATTCTCGAAGTTTCAACAAAAGAGCTTTTACAACTTATTATTGCAGTCACTTTAATTTATTTTTTAATTGTGTATTTTCATGAATTAAAGCAAGGTGATCCTGATATATTGCTTTAAGCCTTTTCATATCTTCTGTTTTTCTCACAATAAGTTGTTGTAGTTTAGCCCTTTTTTGTTTTTAACTTTGTTTCATTCTCCCTTTTTAATGCTTATTTTATACCCTAGTGCCTTTTCTAATTTTTTCTTCCTATTTTTAATTTGCTGCATCATTAGGTTATTTGTATTTGGAGAGATTTTATCGAAAGAATTTTGTGATCTCATTGCATAGGAAATGAAGTTACCATAAAGTCCTTTGTTAATTCCCCAATCAGTATATAATCTGTACAATTTTTTCCTATAAGGAATTTTTGGGAGATTCCTTTTTCTTTGTACTTTCTTAGCCTTTTCGATTAATTTATAAGCGTTTCGGTAAAATTTATAAGGACTTTTTCCTCTCATTTCGACATTTATACCATCAAAAACAAATCCTAAATAATCTATCTTATCTTCCTTTTCTGTTTTTAGATTTGTTATCAATCCCTGATTGTATTGATAAATATTTGTTTTTTCTCGCTCTATTGTTAACTTTTCCATATCAACTAATGAATAAATTTGTTGCTCAATTTTTCTAAACTGTTCATCTGTTAATATTTGACCTTTATTTTCCGACGGTAAAATCACAATAAAGTCATCAGAATATCTTCTATATACTCCACCATGCTTATCCACCAACTTTTTAATATGAACATCAAAATAAATGGAATAGACATTTGATAAGATTGCGCTAATAGCAGTTCCTTGAGGAATACCACATGCATTTCTATTTACTTGTATTGGATAAATAGCTTTGAATTTACGGAATTCTGCGGGGCTATTAAAATAGCTCTTTTGTTTTTTTTGCTTTAATTTTTTGTCTGAACCACAATATTTACTTATAACACGTTTATTATAATAACTAAATTTAGTGACAGACCGAAACACTTTAAACCAATCGGCTGGTAATCGTTTTACATTAAGGACTTCACATACATTGTGTTTTAATTTATTATGATCCAGCGTATCAAAGTAACTTTTAAAATCTCCTATTAAAATAAAAGATGACTGGAATTTTTGGATTTCATTAATTACTTTGGCCGCATACTCTATATTAGAGTTTCCACGTTTCTCCGGTTTTGAACGATACGCAATCACATTTGTATCTATGTCATTATTTTCGACCCAACGATTATAATATTTATTTAATTCGTCCCCGTAATATCTATAAATAAAGTTATCTATATGGCTCGCATACATAATAGGACGTTTTTTTGAATTAATTGGTCTAGGCCTGCTGTCAATAATATCTGTGGTTTGTTCGTTATATTTATCATATCTGCTTACATATCGAATGAATGGATAAAAGTTGTGTGTTGCAATTTTTTCGGGGCTTTTAACATAACTTTCTGTTTTTAAGTTGAAGAATCTCTTCTTATCAAAATGCAAATATCCTTTAGGTATATATTTACAAAACTCATTCTTCTTCATTAACAGTCTCCTTAGTTGGAGCAGGTCAGAAACAATCCAGCACTTGTTTTCTCCTTTCCTGCACTCGCTAATACTACTGCAAAAGCCAATATTAGACTAGTCATAGTTCACCGCAATTTATGACTATTAACAATTGCGGGACGCTGGGCAAGTCAACTTATATTGTATAATGTTATCAAGCAATTAGATAAAGATTGGAGTTGCATAACAATGAATTTCATCATGTGCTATACAATTGAAATACTTTATCTTGATTTAGTACAATTGGGAATATTCTTAATTGCATCTAAGTCATCGGCTGTGAAAGATTTCTATAGAAACTTCACTTTGCTCGACAGTTTCAAACATTAAACCTTACTACCTAATGTAATAAGCTTCTTTATTATAACATGGGAATCGTTGGAAATCTATTAATCAATCAGTCTATTGCATTTGGCTATTTCAGTAAATTTCTATAATGAAGAGACCAAATATAAAAAGAAGAAGGTTTAACTGTTGCAAGATTACTGGGGATCACATCAACCTTGCCCCATCCTATTGGTAAGTCTTCTAGAGAGTAAATAGTTCCACATGAAATTTGACCCGACTACACTCCACGAATTTTGTCAAATGAACGTTTTATTGTGAAGGAAGTGCTGTGGAGAGAAATCTCTGCAGGACTTTTCTTATTCATTTATTCTAACGGAATCATGATAGTGGATTGGAAACACGGGGACGGTTCTCGTGTTTCATTGATAGAAAGTCCTGTGGAGAAATATCACTGCAGGGCTTTTCTTTTTCTTATATTTTTATGAATGAAGAAAAAGGACAAAGATGGAGTAATTTTACCCTCAAATCACTCCCGCTCCCATTCCCCCTCACAATCTGGACACTGCCATTTCACGGTTCTATCTTTCTCACGACTGTATATCGCAATCTTTCGAGAACCGTGAGTAGCACCGTAATGAAGTTGATCTTTTTCTGGGATTTCTTTTCCTTGTAAATTAGTATTGCAATATGGACAGAATTCTTTGTTGTCTCTAAGTTTACTCATATATTGCCCGCCTTTCATTTGTGGAGTAGTTGATAACTGTGCTTCTACCGCTTCCTTATTACACTATTATATCGGTAATTTTAGCAGCTGATTTAGTTACTGAACATACTCCCTAAGCAATTCTATTATTTCTGATTGATAATGGCCATCCCAGCCACTTGATGCTCTTTCAAAACAGGCAGTATCCGCTACTGCACCATATTGTAATAGAAATTTAGCAATATCATAAAACCCGAAATAATAGGCAATGTGAAGTGCAGTTCTACCTAGTTTGTCTTTTTTATTGATATCGACACCATGATGAATCAGCCTTTGCATAAAGGTGAGATTATTTTCATAAACAGCCCAATACAAAAGGCTTTGTGTATTTATTTCCTCATTCACGTCATGTGTTTTTAAATAATGATCCAAATTTGCTATATTTCCAGTCTGAAGCAGCTTCAGATATTCCATTTCTGACACCTCTTTCATTTTAGTAAATCAAACTAAGAAAAAGAGTATTGTTAGCTACTTATTCCCTCTTATTTCTTAATCTTAAACCACTTATCCCACAACAATTCGTGAAAGACAAAGTTATATTTAATCATGACTCCACGATGAAACTTGGAATTAAAAAAGGATGGATAGGCTGGTTAAAAAGGAGGTTTACGATAACTAAATATGTTGCTGCTACATTAAGACTAATCGCCATTGCATTGATGAAAAAGATAAGTTTAAAGAAGTCCATGTAAGTTCACCTTGCTTTGGATTTAAATGATGTGTTTTATAGTATTTATTATACTTCTTCCTTTTCCCCTTTTAGCCTTGAACATCGTTTCATAATACAACCTGCAAGCGGATTTAAAATATCAAGTCTTTCATTTAAGTTTTGATTCCAATTAACTTGATCAAGGGCTTGAGTTGATTTTGCTTCGAATTTTTTTACAATGCCGAGTATGTAGTATGCACCCATTATATCCCTCACTTTACGATTTGCATCTTTTTATATCAGATCTATACCTCAATTCCTTGACAGGTCAGTTTGTGGTCATAAATGGGTAATTTAGAGACATGAAAGTGTTGGAAAAATAAATGAAAAACATCCAAAATTGAAGAAGGTTATCTTGTTAGTATGTTTTTCATATATTTCATTTTTGTTTATAATGAATATAACCGTAGTTAAAGTTTGGCTGACTATGGGTAAAAGTATATAAATCAACCTGCTTCTTCTTTGACAAGTAGAGGCAGTTTAAAAAACGGAGGATGTTAGAATAATGAATGAAAGAGATATAGATCAGGCTCCTGTAATAGATGTGGATTATATGTGTAGATATATTTCTAAAAATGCAGGAATTGACTCCAAAATAGTAGAAAATATATTATGGTATGAAATGGAATTCTTAGAGGGAAAAGGCGGAATTGGAGAAGTCGGAGAAGAAAATAATGAAGTTATTTATATTGACGAACAAGAACTGTTTAACTTTATTTCAGAAAAAGCAAAGGTGAATGAATTTCTAGTTGAAAAGGTTATCGAAGTGGAGAACAGGTATCTTTCACAAAATAATATTTAATAAAGAAAATCCGTTTTCTTGGTTTGATAAAAACCGAAAAACGTAACCTTGAAGGTTGAGATTCGGTTTTGGGATCGAATTTTATTCTTATCACTTTTTGTTCCCATATCTTCCCCACAATCCGACATTGCCATTTAAGGCACTTATGTAGAATAGCTACAGTTCTTTGGAAGATTGGTTTCCTTTGCAAGTGACCATAAGGATAATATTCATTGTTATCATTCTCTGTTTTTCGTCTAGTTTTGAGCTATCAGTGTTTGCGAAACAATGCTCGCATAAAATCAGCTACTTTTATTATGCGGCATTTAGCTTCGAAAGAGCAATAAACGTAATGTGGTTTCTTCCGTTTCAACTTCCTAATAATTACTTGATTAGTAGCATAGAGGGACTGTTAAAATTTAACATTTTGCAGATAAATGTACAAAAGTAATAAAAATCGTAGCCATTATAGATTTATAGGCTACGATTTTGTCGTTATAGTGATTACTTGCGTTCAGTGTATTGTTTTGGAAATTCGTAAATTCTGTAATTATCCAGTTCGCGTGATTCAGCTACAAAATAACTTCTTCTATATTCTTCTAAGTCATAATCACTAATAAAAAAAGTAATTATCGTCATCTTTTTCATAACTATAATTCACTTCCCTGTGTGACATTATTAATGACTTTAGAATATCTTCTTTATCTTCTTGTTCATCGGTATAACATACTCTTATTAGCTCTGAATCCCAGTTCCAAACAGCATACACAAAAGCCTACCCCATTCATACCATTTCCTTCTCACATTTTCTATTATTTTTTCATCCTCAAGAAAAATCAACGGATTAGCGCCAGTTTCTGTCTCAAATATCTCAGTAATATTGGCTAACACATACTCATCAATAAAATCAAGTCCCTAGAATGCATATAGGCCTGCACCTTTCCAGTGAATATCAAATTCTATATCTTCTATTTCCTCTTGATCATATTCACGCTCATGCACTAAATATTCAATGCTTGCATCTTCATTTCTTCCAATGATAATACATAGAACTCCCCGTTTATATTTTCCTCATTCACATTTAACATTTCTTCATAAAGCACTTTCTGCTGATTATAGCTTAGTTCCATAGCAATGCTCCTTTCCGCAAGCTTCATGATGCTGTAGAAATCCCATAATGAAATACATATCGAAATAGATTTTATTTTCATTATTTACCTGCTTTAATAGGTAAGGAACAGAACTGTGGTAACGTTTATAGAATTGTAATATTTTAATAGAAAACTGCTCGTAGCTTTGTTGCACCATAGCAAGTATCTCAATTGCTACATTTACTCTTTCCTCTGGTTCAATAAGTTGATTCATCTTTTTTCCCTCTTCAAACGCATCTTTATAATCCAAATCTATTCTTCCTTTCAACTGTTTTAAACATTATAGTTTTGAATCATACATATTCTAAGGGGGAAAAGAATAAAATTGGAAAGGCTCAAAGTCCATCTGTATTCTTGATTTTTTGAGATATTCATCTGTAGTTTTTACATAAGGACGAGTACGGAAAATATGTAAAAAATGAATATTAATAAGTAAATATTTAACGATAAATATCTTTTTTCCTTATCTTTTTAACCCTAAAAGTGAGGTCTGATTTTACCGAATCATTCAGGTCAAATTAGAAGTTGCTATATACTAATTGTCGTCTGAATGAAGCTGCTTTTGTTCATGAAAACCCACATATGATGCGCCTTTTGAATAGTGGGGGTTATGAAGTCGTTCATAGGGTGAACTGGGTATATTTGAAACATACCCAGTTCAGTTGATGAATCCCTTTCATGTTCAAGACTTTTCGAACAATATATCGTAACTTCATATAGTATCTATTATTTGTTTCTAGTAAATTAGTAATGGCGTTTGGATAAAAGTCTATTAATGTATGAAGGAATAAAAATGGTAACCAACATTCGTAACTAAAATTAAATAACAGAAAAAAATGAGTTGGAAAATGCAATCGTTAACAATCTTAGTTACGTACATTCGTTGCGATAACAGATGGAATTGTATTATACATAACTTCACATATTGATGGATTCTTGCTCTTTTCTTTTTTGTACTAGGAGTAGTTCATATAATAGCTTTTGCAATGGATACTATCACTCACTATTTTTGACCAAGTGACTTATTGTTTATATTGTAGGAAGGGGCTATGTTATGAGTAAAATGGAAATCCCAGAGAGATTTAAAAATATATTTGAAATGGAAAGAAGGTTTATAAAAGTAATAGAACAGACAAACGATAAGGTATATGATATTGCAATGGAAATCGCAAAAAGAATTCTGCCCTTCGAAAATTTAAAACACATATGAAACAAGGGGTGTGACGGAAAAGCTACACCCTCTGTTTCTTTTCTTAATCATTTAACTCAAAAGCCTTTTGTTCTCTTTCATTATTCAAACTCATTAAGCAATTCTTCATACCATTCTTCTTCAAATTTTGCTTCTTCCATTTCTAAATCCACTTCCTCTTTTGTCATTTCCTTATAATAAACAAGAATCAGATTATCACGATCTATGCTAACACCTATTGAAATTGCATTTGCTATTACTTTGTCGTACGCATTTTCTTTTAATTCCTCGAACTTTTCTTTTTTGTTTTTGTTATATTGCTGTAGGAAAGTCTCGTTTGTAGAAATTATTACAGAATGACGTGTGTCCCCATTATTTACCTCACATTTATAAAAGTTTTCCATAAGACTACCTCTTCCTTAATTTTAGAATAGTAAAATCTACTTTTCTTCTATAGAAATTTAATGATACTTCCTCTTCATAATTCAACGCCTCTAATTGTTCATTATCATATTCCAATGTTCTCTTTGTTACTGTCAACAATTTTGTAAAAATAAGTTTTAACCTTTTATTTATACCAATCCTTTCGTTTTTTAATTAGGTCTATTTTCATCCCTTATTATATTATTGTTTTTTTTCGTATGCAGAAAGAGTTTGAAATCAAAGGTCTTAAACTCCATTTGACAACTTAAAATTACTGTGCTGTAAGGAGTGAATAAAGTAGAGATAGGCTAATATCGCCTTTTTCAAAAGGAGAATGTCTTTATTTATTAGGATGGTTAAAAACACTATTATATAAAAAACTTTACGACAGCAAGGGTTATAATACGGAAATCAACAAGTTATAATAATAGTGTAGAAATCATTTTTATTTACTTTTACTTAAACAAACAACAATATAAAAGACCTTTTGGGTCAATTAATTAGTTAAAAATCATCGATAGGATGTGTGACGAAGAAATGAATCGTTAGCATTCTTTTCGATGTTTTTTTATATGAAAAATCAAGGAAGGGAGGTGAAATAAAATGAATCAATTGGAAAAATTTTATGTAATAAAGAGAACAACAGGAAAAGACGAACGATTTACAGTGATTGACGCAATGTCGCTTGATGAGGCAGATGCAATTTTCCTAGTTCGGCATGAGGAAGATAAGGATGCTATGAAAAAAGGAGAGGAAATCCTCATCTTTGAAGCGGATGGAGACCTAAAATTTGATGAAAACAATCGAGTAGTATTACCGACAAAAGGGGAAATGATAATTCATCGACAGTTATCGTAAAAGAAGGCCTTTCAGCTCCGGGTAAGGTTTAAAAATATCGGTAAGATGTGTGGCGAGAACAATCGTTACAGCATTCTTGCCGATGTTTTTATATTAAAATTAGTATGGAGGGAATCTGAATGAATCAAATGCAACAGTATTTTGTTGTAAGAAGAACGAAGGAGAAGGATGAACAATTTGCAGTGATTGATGCAATGTCTCTAGCTGAGGCTAAGGCGATTTTTAAAGTCCGGTATGACGACTTCGATATCACTAATGAAGAAATGAAGGAAGAGGATTTTTTCATTTTTAAAGCAGATGGAGAGCTGAAATATGATGAAAACAATCGAATACTACTTGCAGAAATAGTTGGAGGTATGGCGATTATTTCAAAGTGGCAGCAATAAGAAGAAATGACAAAAAGATGGCTCCTGTTGGTTTCTAATGGGAGTCATCTTTTTCGTTTCTAATAATGGCAACTGATAATGTTTAGTTTTAGCGTCTGCATAGCAAAAGAAATCCTACAATCAATCTATTGGCTGTATTGAACATCATGTATTATGGTGATGCATGATCTAAACGATTGATGTCTAGGAAGAAATGTCCTAAACATCCAGCAGCCCTGTTATTATGTTAAATTTTTTAGCATCCTTGTAATATATGGTAACGATTAATAGTAACTAATATTAGAAAACGGGATAGATAGAAGAATAAAAAAATCAACAAAATACAGGTCATGCCAATGTTTGTCATGGTATCTATTATTGGTTACCAATCATATGATAATGGCTGTTTCGAGATTAGATAATTATCGTATAAGTGCATTACTTCGCGTAATGGTTACCAATAATCGGAACGAATAGTAAAAAAGAGAAGAAAGGAAATGAGGGTTTAGGTGAGGCAAGTATTGATATGACAATGTTTTACCGTGGTGACTGGTATTGGTTACCAATCAAGGATACTGATTCGAATTTCAATGAAACCTAGTATGTATGCAAGCCATTCAAAACGAATGACTGCTGTGAACTTTATTGATTAGTATTTACGTAGTGCTTCATATACCTTCTTAACGTTAAGCCTTAAAGGTCGAACGATAATTTTTAATCCGGATTCTTTTATCCTTCTTATAACTGCTGAATCGTCCTTAAATTGTTTTACTATATTTTTTGTCCTCCCGATCCCATCGCTAAATGTAGAACGGTTTGAGATGCTTTTATCTGCAATTACAACATCCATAATGTGAAGTTTCTCCGGATTTTTCCCTGCTAGAATTGCATATTTAAATACCTTTTCTATTAAAGTTTCAATAGGCTCCGTTCCGGTATCTAGCTCGATATTTATAATTGCATCTTTTTGTTCCTTTTTTCCTTTTAATTCGATAATCCAATCTGGTTTTACAATAGTTATTGTCGTCCCATATATTTCTGCATTAGATTTATTTCCTGTCATATGTCTTGCTATTTTCGCATGATACGCTCCACTATTTTGTCGATGTAAGTTTTTGTATTTCCTTACCCATTCCGTATATGGATACAATGCTGGAGAACGGGAGAATAACGTTTTATTGTATAGAACTGGGTATTTCGTTTCACGAGTATCTGCATCTTTTATTGCTTTAGCGTTGAAGGTGATTAATATATTGATCACCGCTTGTTGTGTTGCTAAATAGTGCATTAAATTCTTCTTTTGATTAAATTTATAGATTTTGGATTTGCTGTATAATTGGTCTAGAAGTTCGTTTTCAATTAATAAATCAATGGCCTTGCTTCCAATGCACAAAAATTTAAATCGCTCTCCGTCGAACCCTTCACTGAATTGTTGTCCACGAATCAAGTGGTATTCCTCGAATTTCCGGACACGATTCTTAAAACTGTATTCTGTGATTTTTAATTCAAATAGATGTTTAGCAACTTGATAAAATTGTTGCAGGGTTAGCAAACGTTGCTGCTCTAAAAATACCAATAAATCTAAATCTACTTTAGTGAGTTCCAGTCGTTGCCGTGCGTTTTTCTTTAAGATGATTTTATCTAGCACTTGATTTTCTCCTTTCCTATTGGGGTGAATATTTTTTGCTTATTAGAACACTTTCGGAATTTCATTTTTCACTATTATTGTCGGCTATATAAAAAGTGGATTACATAGAGATTGTTCCTGTAAATAATGCACTTTTCCTGAATAATAAGGTTTGAAGGCCTAAATTTTACTTAGAAACCTTATTACCTGAGTAGTTGGAAGTGAAAGGGAAGTGTTCTATTAATAGTGTACTTTCAAATTTTGATATTTCTAGCATTACAAATATAAAGAGGAAGCGTTTTTAATAATAACGTTCCCTCTTAACATATTGATTAATATACTATCTTAATTTTCGTGTATCATTTGTTGTTTAGAGTTGTAAGTGGCTTAACTGGTTCTTCCAGATTGTTTCTTCAGGAATTATTTCTAGCATCATCAATCCCCAAACGATTTCTTCGGAATGATAATAATAATCACATTTTAATTCGATGAAGACAGAATGAATTGGGCCATGCAGACTATCAAGATAAGGTTTAAATGTTTTAGGTGTAAGCCCAACGAGATAAGGGATGACAGGATCATTGGTTACATCCCAATAGAAAATATTTTGTTCCAGTACTTCAGAAAAATCATATTCATCCTGACCGTGAAATTGATGAAGGTTGTCCATAATATAGTTAAAAAGTAATTGATCATATTCTTTAAAATTGGCATGGATATGAATGCCGCCACCGTCTAGAAAATCCTGTTTGGTTAGCTTGAGAATTTTGCGATAGTAATGCTCTTCAATCATAATGTTGTTTTGGTTTTGAGAGGAACATGCATTGCAATATTGACATTTGTTTAAATTATTTAATTGGAACATTTATATGCCTCCTAATATGGTTGTAATTATTTTTTATTGGTTAGGAGGACGAATCCTCCTAACAACAAATAAACTTTAATATTTACCTTTTTTTAAGTGAGGGTTCTTAGAATAAAACCATTTTAAAAAGGACTTTGCCTTTTGATAGGCTTTAGCAAATGGTATATTTTCGTGTAGTCCTTTTATATTTGTTGCTTTTTGATACTTATCGAATCGGCAGCGATATACATCAACTGTTTTATCATTGTTTCTTTCAATAAACACATATCCGCTTGAACTATACTGATACCAATAAACTTCACCGAAATTTGCAACATTCCAGTTACGTTCTTGAGCAAACGTATTATTCAACAATCGTCTTTTGATTTGTTGTCTATTGGTATGAATATAATTACGAGTGCTGTCAGGAAGGGCAATGCTTTCTTCCATACCAACGAGTAAATCGTCTCCACTAACCCAAATATCGATACGATGGTTGTCTAATTGATGCAGAAATCTCGTTAAATCCACTTATATTTTCTCAACTTTATATCCATCATTAGATGTTGTATAATAGTCGTTGATTAGATTATTTTTTTCAGGATTTTTATGGGAGTCAGAGGTTGTAGGAGACCCCTGTCTCTCTTCTTTTTGTTCAATCACATCAACTTCGACAGTGTTATTAGGGTTGTTAGGGGACACTAGGGTTTCTTTTTCCCCTTCTCCTGTTACAGTGTTTTCAAGGGCTTTAGCCTTATTAGGGTAATTATGGTACTCTTTTTTGCCTTTCGTATTTTTTAGTGCGCTTGGATTTACCCAGATTAAGCCTTTTTTCCCTGATTTACCACCGTACGTTTGCTGGATATACGAGTGGTATTCGAGGATGTCATAAGCCTGCTGCATTCGTTCTTTTCCTTTGATTTTTTTCTTTGTATTTTGATGAATCGTTTGTTTTTCGACAATAGGACTATTTTGATTAAGAATCTTTTCTAATAGATATTCAGCATCATCATAATCTTGATTTTTTTTCATAACACCGAATGCTTTTTCGGCGTGGGAAATCATATACTCTTTTAGTTGAAAAGCCGAAGCTAATGTTTCCTTACTAATCGTTGTATCTACATCTGTGATGTTCTCAGCTTTTGTTGCTTGGTAGGATACATGGAGCAATCCTGCAATTCGTAATAAGTTACCAATTAATTTTCCAGCCCATGCTTTTAAATCATCATGAAATGCACCATTTTCTCGGAATTCGGCTTCTACCTCATCCATTGTGTCGTATAAAAGATCTAGAGCATCTTCGGACAGTTTTAATGAAATAGCTTCTTCTGTCTCCCAAGCCAATAGTTTTCGAATGAAAGAATGATAGGAGTCAGTGATATCTACTGGAATTTCAGGCGCCCTAGAATCTCGATGTCCTAAATTGTCATTAGGGATTGAAAAAATAAACCTTGCCATTAATCCACGTTCATGTACAGAACTAGGTAGTTCTTTTATGACACTTGGTTGCGCTGTGACACAAATCGTCATTGTAGGTTTTTCGACTATTTCTGTATCCCTAGTGATTCGATCAGACCGCATATAATCCCCGCTATATGGTTTTAGATACACATCGTACCTTATTTGATCCACATTCTTATTTTTGAATCGCCCAAAAAAATCACCTTCAGATGTTAAAAGAGAAATCTTATCTCCGTTTTGATTCATTCCGGAAACTATAGCCTCTGGAGTAGCATCGTCAATCTTTATAGTTGGCAAATATAATGGTGGAATTTCCTGTAATCGTTTATTGGCTTCTTTCATTTCCTCTAAATACTCTGGGTTTTGATCTTTGGCATACTCGCGTTGCAGTGCTTCTTTTCGTTTTTCTAAAGCTGTGCGCTCTGCTTGGCGATTCTGAACAACTAACTCCATTTCTTCCCTTCGTTCTTTTTCATATTGACCAATCGGTTCTTCCATGATTGAAAAACCGGCCGATTTACGAGTTGATGGATCCAATAAAGAAACATTATATAGATTCAATGGTTCATGCCAACCTAATTTCGGTCTTGCTTCGAACTTCTTTTGAATACAAGTTGATAGAATCCCCAATCCGACTACAGCTGGTAGGTCAATCGGTGTTTGGATAGATTCAGCAACGTGTTTTACCATACTTCTTATCGGTTCATTAAAAACATTTACTGGAAATGGTGGAGTAGGATATTTATCAAAGGTAACCGGTGCTTCCCATTCAGCTTGTTCATAAGCTAGATCATCGGAATCTTTATTTAATGTTCCAATAACTTCATTTGCAAGCTCTTCTCCTGCGCCGCCATTTGTTTTTCTCCATTTTCTTTTTTGTTGGTTCGCACTCATATTGAGCGAAGATGTTGTTTGGTTTTTATCGTTCATTTTGATTCTCCTCGTAACTGTTGTATTTTTGTACCTTAGTTCCCCTAGCGTATCTACATCCCTTTATTTACGGGGCTTTGGGTCAGGGGTGGGTTGTTCCAGCTTCGTACCCTAATGCCCCTAACTGTTTTTAAAATTACATCCGCATCACCACTATCAATCCAATATTCTTAACAAACGACAAAAAATCCCCAATGAATAAATCTACATCAACTGATATAGATTCAACATTGGGGATTTCCCTTTTTCCGTGTTTATTAAGTTAATGCTATATTAATATAAAAGCATGGACTTGGCAATAGATAACTCTCGAAAAAATAAAAAATGTTTTATGTATTAGAATATTGAATGTTAGAGGATATAATGAGAATAGTATTTTGATAGACAGCTAAAAAGGTTTATATAAAATTATGTACCAAACTATTAAAATCTGAATAAAACCCTGTTATAGTATTTATACAAAAGATAAACAAAAACAAAATATAATATGTAAAAAGGGAGAACCCCATTTCAAGAATCGTAGTTCATATGCTACGAATCTATTGGCGGTTATCCCTTTTTCTTTTTAAGGAGGTGTACCCTTTAATGAAAATAAAATTAAAAAACAAGAAAAGATTCCAAATGATTTTAATTGAAAAAGGCTATACGCAGCGAGCCTTTTCTAAAAATATTGGAATGAGTGAGAACTACGTTAATCAAATAATCAATTACAAGAAGCATCCTAGCCCAGCAGTTGCGATGAAGATTGCTTCGGTACTAGAGCTAGACTTTAATGACGTATTTGATGTTAGCAATTAACACATCTGAGGGATTTGTCAAATGGGAGTTTTAATTTTAGCCTCTCAAACTCTCCTTTGTGGGTGAAAACAATCGGTAATAAAATATAATCAAGCGTTAAAACAAAGCAAGCACTTTTTGGAAGGAAGGTGATATAGGTGAAAGTGTTATTAAAGGATTCTATTGAATTTAGAAAAGTCCTAATAGAAAAGGGCTATTCCCAACGAAAGTTTGCAAGAGAAATAGACACAAGTGAAGCTTATTTGAATCAGATTATTAATATGAAAAAACATGCATCACCGGGTGTTGCAAGGAAAATAAGCAATGGGCTTGAGATAGAATTTAAGGATTTGTTCATCATTAAATAATGAAGGAGTTGGAAGTGAGAGATGAAAACATTGGATGAAGTGGAATTAATGAAGAATGCGGGTCCTGAATGGGCTTCTATAATATATCTATTTAAAAATCATAGCAAACTGCAAAACTATTTAACGAATTATTATTTCGATTTAGACAATGGACTAATTCTTGTGAAGGAGTTATTAAAAAAATCAAAACCGTGGTCAAGAAGTGAACAGTTTATGCTGAAACTTGCTATTCATTTGTTTAATAGCGAGGCTAAGGTAGACCTAAATGATATTGATTATTTGGATATCAACAATAAACAGTTAGTTATGGAAGCATTTAAGATTCGATTTAAAGGAATGTAGAATAAGGGTTATTTGTTTTTCTATTTAAGTATTTATTTTAATTAGATATACAGGGTAAAAGATTGTTAAACTAACGTATCACTGCGAGGACTGCTCCATCGTTCTAACGCTATAACTGACGCTGTTGCAATTTTCACCCTATATTTAGAAGGAGATAATTAACTTTGAAAATTAACAAAATGAAATATTTATACGTAGGTGTTGACCTTCATAAAAATAAGCATGTTGCTGTTCTATGCAATTGTGTTTTCGACAAAATTGCAACCTTCAAAATTGGGAACACACCCGCAAAGTTCCCTGAATTTATTAACAAATTAAAGAAATACACGAAGGGACAAGATGTAATTTTTGGATTGGAAGATGTAAACTTTTACGGACGTTCTTTTGCCAAATTCTTAATTCAAAAAGATTTCATTGTTAAAGAAGTGAATTCATCTTATACAAAAAAGAAAAGAAAGGCCGGAACAAATCGTAATAAAACAGATGAATTGGATGCTCTTGCCATTGCCAAAAATTTAATAACTGAATTCGATAAATTACCATACGCTAATCCTAAAGATATCTTTTGGACAATTAAACAAACTCTTAGTAGTAGAAATAATTATATGCAAATGATGGCAAATATAAAAGTAAGTTTGCATAACTTATTGGTGCATAACTATCCCAATTATAAGTCATTTTTTAAAAATTTAGACGGCAAAACAGTACAAGGATTCTTTAAAAAGTTCCCTAATCCAGAACCACTAATGAAAATGAATAGTGCTGAACTTCTAAAAATCCTAAAGGAGTTCAACAAATCAACTCCAGCAAAAAAAGCAGATGAAATTTTACAAGTTGTTAAGGAACACGGATGTTGGGAGAATGGATATCAAGAAGAAAGAAGTAATCTAATCAAATCTTATATTTCTACATTAAACGACTTGGAAGAGGAAATAGAAAAGTTAGAAAAACAAATGGATATACTTATCGATGAAACAGGTTATCCTTTAAAAAGCATACCGGGCGTTGATACGGTACTTGCTGCAACATTTATTGCCAATATAGGTGACATAAACCGATTCTCAAAAAGTAGTAAACTAGCAAAAATTGCTGGTATTGCTCCAATTGAGCATAGCTCTGGTGAAACATCTAAACAATACGCCAATAAGCTCGGAAATCGTGAACTAAATAATGCATTCTACTCCCTTTCTCTGACTCAGATTAGAAAAGATATAAATCCTATTATGTACGAGTATTACCAAAAGAAAATTAAAGAAGGACGAAAAAAGAAGCAAGCAATGGTGTATGTGGAGCGGAGATTGGTGAATATTGTATATCGAATTATGAAAGATAAAGTGCCGTATATGCAGCCTGAACCAAAAGTTGAAGAAGAAAGCGCATGAAATCCAGCTCTAGGACATCATTTCCTAGAGTTCAGCTTCACACTTCTAATGGACAACAGGATGTAATTGTTTCTCAAGGGATTGAATTTTACATTTCAATTCGTGCAATTGGTCATTTAACCTATCAGTTTCCGCCAAAGTAAGCTCATATTCAAGAGAATATTCAGCTATTCTTTTCATTTCATAAAGCTTTGTCCCTATTTCTACGAGGATATGATCTTGCTTCTTACACCATTGGATCTGTTCCTCAAGAAACTTTTTATGCGTTTGGTCATCTTTATCCATTTTACTATCTACTTTTGGTGTTAAGAAAATCGAGAGGACACACAGTTACAATTTTGATAAAATAAAAGGTTTAGACGGGATAATAACTTGTTGGCCTGTCTCTCAATCAAATAAGTTACAATCTTGTTGTACACACAACTGAGCAATTGTTCAAGAAATTTCTTTTGTTCCTCTTTCAAACTGTTATTCGAGAGTAGATCAACCATCCTAGCACTTCTTTTTAAACTCATATTCCACAAACGCGCTAATTATGTAGAATAGCCACTTTATCCTTGTACGGGGTTTAATTTCCTAGATTATGCTTCCTTAATTAATGTATCCTTTATTTCTCATTTCGGATACAAATTGTTCTAGCCAATTTAAATAGTAACCGCAAAGATATAAAATATCCTCGGAACCCTTCCACTCATCAAAAATAAACTGATAAGAAATAGTTGGTGAGCTATCTTTTTGAATGTAAGATACGTTATAGTATTCAGGTTCCACTTGGGTTAACTGCACTATTTCGTCTCCTTCATCGTTAATATTATATGTCTCAACTTCAATTGACTCTTTAGGGTTGACCGTAATAGATGAATACAGATCAGCATTTGCACTAGCAGAAAGCTTTAACTGCTTTCTATGAACAGTATAATTTCTTTGTTTAACCAAAAAACGGATAATCTTGTCTTTTTCAATCACGTCTATTACCGTTTGTACTTCCTTTTTCTTCTTTGCCTTATCTTGGACATATGAAGAAATACTTCTTGTTGCGGATAGAAACGCACTTAAATTATAAGTAAATTCAAGAAGTTGGCCTTCCTTTTCTAAGGATTCCAGTTTTTCAAAAAAGTATTTTGACTCAGCAATTTTATGTCTGCAATATTCCATAGTTATTCTCCTTTATTAAAGTTTTACTGGTTATTAGTTTTTATTACCTAGCTTTCGCAACCTAACCAGAATTCCGTACACCCTTATGGGACTCAGACTTACTTTGATTTAAATGGTTAATAAAAGAGACCCTAGCATAACTAGAGTCCCTTCCAAATAATCTAAAATTAGCGCAGAAGTTGTAAAACTCCTTGTGGCATCTGATTTGCTTGGGCAAGCATTGCTTGTGATGCTTGTGCAAGGATAGATGCTTTAGTTTGAGTCATCATTTCTTTCGCCATCGTGCGAACATTTACTTTCATAAATGACTAGACTATATCTTCACCCTCTAGCAATCTAGTAGGGGTCGGGAACTTCGGATTCACAATGCTGATGCACATTGTTTCACCTACGGATTTCATCATCATAGCTTAGCTTTTAGATGGTTTATCCTAGTCGTTGAACCTTCTCCAGCGTTTCCGCACAGGAGCTTGGCTGCTGATTGCCCAATCTTTTCTTTTTTCAGGACCTTCGCGCCTGTCGTTTCCAACTACGTTGTGGTAAGAAAAGTTCTAAGGGGTTTCCAGCAATTCACCCGATTATAATCGCTAGCCGTTACCAGCTAGGACGACTGTGCTTGTCACTGCTTATGCAGCAGCTAAAGCATAATCTACGTCACGAATACGAGATTCCGCAGCTGTTAAGTTTTCAGCTGAAGTACCTAGGTTATTAATTGTGTGATCTAAACGGTTTTGGTATGCACCAAGTTCAGAACGTTGTGATGATACTTCTTCAATTGCATCGTTGATTACGGTAATTGCCTCCGCCGCACTCTCATGTGTTGATACATCAAGAGCAGCTTCAACATCTTTATTATCTGTACCATCAGTAACAGAATTTGTTTCTGTAAAGCCATCTGCACCAGCTTTACCTGTCAAGCCGAGAGCATTGGCTCTCATATCAGCAATTTCAATAGTCATACTTTGACCTTCATTAGCACCAACTTGGAAGGTAGCTGTGAAATCTTCTTGGACACCACCATCAGTAATTTCTATGTTTTCACCTGCATCTCCGGCAACTTTAGCTTCAATAACAATTGCGGAAGTTGCTGGAGGAGTGGAACCTGTCTCACCATAGTTAGTAGCTCCGTCTCCTTGTATTACATTAACTCCTTCAAGCTCTGAGCCTAACTGTTTAGCAATAGTATTTGCTAATTCAACATCATTACCTGAGCCTGCATTAATTGCTGAACTAATATTAATCCCAATAGCCTCACCATTATAAGCACCTTTATCAGCGTTATAAAATTCAATTTGCTGTCCATTAATTGTCATTCCCGTATCTACCAAATCCTCAATATCAGATGAGGTCATTCCGGAGAAGTCAACTGATTTATAAGCTTTATAGCTGTCAGTTGTACCAATACTGGAAGTTCCAGCACCAGTTATTGCGGTTGTATCAGTAAGTGCATCAATATAACCTTTATCTCCAGCAAAATCTCCTTCTTTTGTTGCAGATAAAGTAATTTTACCTGATCCATCATTAGCTACACTATAATTACCAGATAATGTTTCATTTTTCTTGAGGACTTCATTAAGGGCTGATTCAACAGCATCTCCAAAGTCTGCTGCCGAAAGCACATCTGCATCAGTTGCATCTAAATTTACTGTAACAGAATTAGCTGTAACACTATCACTGTTGACCTTTGCAGTGCCATCTGTTAAATTTGTATCTTGAGCAAAATTAATTGTAATATTTTCACCATTTAATGATAATTCTAAGCTAGTACCAGTAATAGTACTAATATCAGCATTAGCAGTACCAGCATCAACGCCCTCCATTGTAAACACTTGAGTAGCTTCAGTTGTGTCAATAGCACCGTCAGCTAACGATCCACTCAACCCTGAAATACTAGTTTTATCAAGATTAGCTTTGTTTTCACCTTTTAAAAGACTCTGTGTATTAAACTCCGTAGTATTACCAATACGGTTAATTTCAGATGATAATTGATTAATTTCCTTTTGAATTTCACCACGGTCTGTTTCTGTGTTTGTATCATTTGCTGCTTGTGTAGCTAGTTCACGCATACGTTGAAGAATGCTATGTGTCTCGTTTAATGCACCTTCAGCTGTTTGGATCATTGAAATCAAATATGTTATCGCAGTGGCTCTTTATCCGCTGCTTCTTTATGTTTCCATAAAGTTCAGATCATATCTTCATCCCTTTTGGATGCCCCGCGCTCGTGGGTGGGTTATCGGTATGGCTCCTCACCACCTGATCGTTACACCTTCCTAATTACATATCACCAATTCATTAGGCTTGGCTCGGTATTGCCCACCATCCACCTTTAAGGCTGGTTTGGGGTTCCACCGAATTCACGGAGTGTTCATCTAAACATTACTGCTTAGAGCGGCATTTCTAGTTTACCGTCTTGTGCATTACTTTGTGCTTGTTCTAACCCACGAATCTGTCCACGCATTTTCTCAGAAATTGCTAGACCAGCTGCATCATCTGCAGCACTGTTAATACGTAGTCCTGATGATAGTTTCTGCATTGATTCAGATCTCATGTCGTTTGCAGTTCCTAACTGACGATACGTGTAGAGTTTGAGCTGAATTAATCACTATAATACTTTATTTAAAAAGTCAGATAAGCGTTCGTAAGCAGAAATTGGATCAATTTTAGCTGGTGCGTCACCAAGTTTTCCATGTGCAACCCAATTACGATATGTATATACTTGTTTAACCATGCCAATTAATTCAGAATCCACTTGTGGCTTAAATAATTCAATAATCTCGGTAAATCGGCCCCGTTCTGCATGTTCAATAGTGTAGTCACTTATTCTCTTATTCAACTCATTTTTAGGCTCAAACTGAGAGTATATTAAATTTTTCAGATGCCCAATCAATGTTTGTTCAAAGATGGAAACTAGCGAGACTACCGTTAAATCGTTTAATTCAACAATGGAAGTTTCTAATAGTTTAGTTGTTTCTTTTAATTCTTTTGCAACTAATACACTTTGAAGAGGGATTATTTCAGGATTCTTCTTTATTATTTTCTTCAGGACTTTTTGGGAATCTAGATTTATTTCATACCATTCCATAATTTTATCCAACCCTTTTCCGAATGGTACAGAACAATAAAACGATTCATAAATGAACTAATGTCCACTCTTCCACTAGCTCCAATAATGAGACGTCCCACAGGGGTTATTTTGATGCTTTCTGATCCAATAGTTAGTACTAGCGATGGTACTATATATTTCCCAAGGTGTTCTTCTGTGATTTCAATCTCCTTTTCAGCAACATCAATTAATCCTTCTTTTTGATTCTGTACAAGCCAACCTTTTATCCTATTCATAAATCCCTTTATTTGTTGAATCCATTCAGCTTTAACTTTATCCCAGTTAGATTTTGTACATTCGCTTCAACTAACGCATCGACTAGTGTTTCGGCAGCATTTAAAAATCCTCCAAACATGATTGTCGATCCATCCTTGACATGCTTTACGGCCTCTCTCGCATCAATAATTGGCTTCATTACCTTCTCCCCTTTTTCGCAATAACGTATATTTTTATCTTTTGAATTTGAGAAAAGAAGAAATTAAAAAACTCCCTTCCTAAAAGAAGAGAGTTTTATACATACATCATTAAATGCGTTCTCTTCTCATCTCCCAGGACGATCATCCTGCAGGAATTAGCACCATTTCAATAGAAAAAATCTATTGACGGTTGCTGGGCTTCAAAGGGCCAGTCCCTCCACCACTCGTAATAAGAATATGTTTTATGGATGTTCAAAAAGCCAAGCTTCTCACTTTTTGAACACGTCATTTGATTTGTTTAAATCTTACCGCAAATTTTTGCAAAAATCAATAGAAAAGTTTATAGAATATTAGATTTTTAGTGTAAGCGCTTAATGAATATATATTAAAAATGTGTGTTCAAAAAGAAGGATAAAAAGGACCGAGAAGTTCGAGACGGCGTAGTTTCGAGCAGCGGAATGTATGCAGTTAGATACATGAGCAAACGCTCTAGCACGCAGGAAAAGTGTTTTTTCTTTTCCAAGGAGCGGAGAAACAAGCCAACGAGCTTCTCGCGTGTTGTGGTGACTTCTGTGTTGCCCACAGGACGTGGGCGGTTTTAGCAGAAGGTCCCCTGCGATGTGTCATTTTTACCGGACTTTTTGAACTTCTTCTAAAAATAATATTGACAAACATTTTTTTATAGAGTAAGATTCGAATAAGTCAAAAAAACATAATCTCATATTTTCCTTATCAAGAGAAGTCGAGGGACTGACCCGATGACACTTCAGCAACCATGCAGGTTACGTACTGCAACGGTGCTAATTTCAGTGGTTCAACTTTATTTTGTTGATACCAGAAGATGAGGAAGTGGTAGCCTGTGCGTTCGTACATAAAACCCCTTCCTTGTGAAGGGGTTTTTTTTCGTGCTCGATGCAGATTATTGTTTTTTAAAAAAACTATTTTAGAGGGGTGCAAAAACATGAAATTTGTTAAACCATTAGTTAGTTTGATCGTTTTAGTATTTTTTATCGCAGGATGCCAAACTGCCTCAGGGACTGAGAAAAGTCAAAGTGAGGAAGGACTGACACCGGTAAATGTAGGCTATCTAGCTACAACTGGACATAGTTTATACTTCATCGCAGAGGAGCAAGGATTTTTTGAAGAAGCTGGTCTAGATGTTACGTTTAATTCCTTTAGTAATAGTGGGGAAGGTATTACTGCTGTTGCTGGTGGACAATTAGATGTTGGTACATTCGGAACAGCCGCACCACTTAAATTTGAGTCCGAGGGTGCTGAATTTGTTTTCTTTGGTGGACAAATGGGAACAGGCGCAGGTGTCGTATCGAAGCCTGAACTTGCTGATGAATTAAAAGATCCTGCTAATTTTGCCGGTAAAAAAGTAGCTACCGTATCGCTTGCAACGGGTGATGTTGTTTGGAGAGGTGCTTTAGTGGAAGCAGGATTAGATTGGGAAGAAGATTTAGAGATTGTAGAAATGAAAAGCCCTGCCGACGTGATTACAGCGGTTAACAAAGGGGAAGTAGATGCTGGTGTCGTGTGGGTACCATTTGTTGAAAAAGCGAAACAAGAAGGATTAGAAATTATCGCTTACAGTGACGAATATTTGAATGACCATGTTTGTGGTCGGTTGATTGCAAACCCGGAGAAGTTTGAAAATAGCCCGGAACTTTATGTGAGCTTCATGGAGGCAATGATCAAAGCAGAAGAATTTTTGCATGATGAAAATAATAAAGAGGAAGTTATTGCATCTGTAGCAGCATACATTGATGTCGACAAATCAATTATTGAAAAAGATTTATACGATGGATACCTGATTCAAACCGCAGATCCAGATAAAGAAGCGATTCTTGCATTTAAAGAAACAATGGTAGACATTGGTTACCTTGAAGAAGATCGAGATGTATCCGATATTATCGACATCGAAGTTTATAAAGAAGCACTAGATAATGTAATTGAAGCAAACCCAGACAATGCGTACTACGATAAATTGGTTGATAGATATAAGGATAGAAACCTAGAAATATAGAAATGCTCATTTGAACATGGAATAATAGGGGGAAAACATCTTGAGTACAATTCAATATGACAACGTCGGTGTAACTTACGAATCAAATGGACAGCAAGCGATTAAGAATTTTAACCTTTCCATCGAATCAGGTGAAATCATTTCTTTTGTCGGTCCTTCTGGATGCGGTAAATCTACTGCACTCAACGTGGCAGCTGGTCTTATCCAGCCGTCCGTTGGTGCTTTTAAAATGGATGAAAATATTATTACAAGTCCTGGCACGGATCGTGGTGTCGTTTTTCAAAATTATTCTTTATTCCCTTGGATGTCGAATCTGGAAAATGTACGCTTTGCCCTTTCGCAAAAATCAAAGAAATCAAACACGGAACTGATCAAACAATCCAAGAAGTTACTAGATAAAGTAGGAATCACAGGAAAATCCCAGTATGTATATCCTACGCAAATTTCCGGTGGGATGCAGCAACGCGTAGCAATTGCGAGAATGTTTGCACTCGATTCACCCGTTTTTCTAATGGATGAACCATTTGCTGCTGTTGATGAAATTACGAGAAAGCATCTCCAAAATCTATTATTGGACTTATGGGAAAAGGAAACATCACGGAAAACAATTATCCTTGTCACACACAATATTGAAGAAGCCATTTATCTTTCAGACCGTGTAGTCGTTTTATATGAGGGAGAAATAATTACTACGAAGCCTATTCCCTTTAAAAGGCCACGCGATCGACAAGAGCTCGAAAATGAACGTGACTATTTAACAATTAGAAAGCAATTATTACAAGCTATTGAAGGCAACGCATAGGGGGAAATGAACATGAAATCTATTATAACACGTCATCAACTATTACCTACTATTTTCACAGTTATAGGCATTCTTTCTGTATTGATTTTCCCTTCTATTGGAGATGCCGTATCGAATGGTTATGTGATTGGTTTATTCATTGGTATTTACATATTGTATCAAATCATATCATTACTTTTTTATAAAAAGGATACCTATAGACAGGTAACTGCGGATATTGTTTCTATTATTCTCGTCTTATTTATTTTATGGGAATTGTTAACCAATCGTTTTGGAATATTAACTAGTTTTGTTTATCCAACACCAGGAGAAGTGCTGCTCCAATTTCAAGAGGATCGTGCTGAATTAGTTGTTCATTTATTCTCATCTGTTCGATTACTTGTGTCAGGTTATTTATTAGCCGTTTGTTTAGCAATTCCTTTAGGTATGATTAGTGCATGGTATGGAAGATTGGACAGGGTGATGCGCCCGATTTCAAGTGTTTTAGCACCAATTCCACCAATTGTTTTAATTCCATATGCCATATCCATTTTACCTTCCTTTGCCGCATCGTCCACATTCATTATCTTTATCGGTGCATTTTGGCCAATCTTTGTGGCAGCATTAAATGGGGTAGCTGGAATTGATCGTAGATATATTAGCTCTGCACGTACGTTAGGCGTTAATAATTGGACATTATTCAGAAAGATAATTCTCCCAGCAGCCCTACCATCGATTTTCACAGGGCTAACAATCGGTATGATTTTGAGCTTTATTCTACTAACAGCTGCTGAAATGATTGGAGCCAACGCAGGTGTTGGCTATTACGTTAAACTTGCCACCGATTTCGGTAACTACTCACAAGTAGTAGCAGGGATTATATTCATCGGTCTAATCGTAACCGTCGTAATGACTATCCTTACACAACTAGAACGATACTTGTTAAGATGGCGGTAGGGATAGGTGGAAACATGGGCACGACTTCGAACTAGCGCAGAATGGGTTGGAACTCGAGCGGCACTGGCTGGTACTCGAGCGAGAGCCACCGGAACTCGTGCGACTTTGGTTGGAACTCGAGCGACATTCGCTGGAACTCGAGCGGCAACAGTTAATTCGATTGATTTCGCCCGAGTTGGTAGTGCTGCCGCCCGAATTGACTTGGGGGTCGCTCAAGTTTTGACTTCTGCCGCACGAGTTAACTTTTTCCCGTTCGAGTTGGCTGAAATCTCAAGGTAACGGCTGGAACTCGTGCGACAACAGCCCAAACTCGCACGACCGCCAGCGTAACTCGTACGGAAACGATCCATGCTTCCCCTTCTAATTCCTCCGTCCCTTGACTTCCCAAAATTATTCATGTAATATATTATTAATTTCATATTACTCTTATCCAGAGAGGTGGAGGGACTAGCCCTGTGATACCTCGGCAACAGGCTTTTTTCAGGAAGTACTGTGCCAATTCCAGTAAGCAATTTGCTTTGAAGATAAGACGGGACAACTTGTACATAGAAGCCTCTTCTTATCTTAGAAGAGGCTTTTTTAATTTTTTAAAAGGGGATGAAAAACATGGTAATATTAGTCGTTTTAGAAAAAGACAAAGGTGGTATTCCACGCTATACAAGAATAAGCGCCATGATGACAATAGCTTGATTTAAAAGAAATTTTAAATGAAATGGAGTGTTTAGTCGAAGTTAAAGTTCTTAACATTGTTACGGATGGACTTGGTCATAAGAATCATCATAGCAGCGGCATTTTTAGAAAATACCAAGATTCACTTACTTTAATTCGGACTAATCACATTGGAATAATAAAATCTAACTAAAATTGGAGGAACCACGAATGCAAACTACAGTAAACAAAGAAATAAGAGAGATTAAAGCCTCTTCCCAACGAGTAGGGGTAAAGAAAAACACGAATGAGGTTAGAAATTTTCATTTTTTAATAGATGAACCGGTTAAATTAGGTGGAACCAATAAAGCTCCAACACCAATGGAATTTGTTTTGGGATCTTTTAATGGCTGTATCCTCATTGTTATCGAAACAATTGCTAAGGAAATCGGCTTTCCATTCAATGATTTAAAATCAGAGTCAGTCGGAACAGTTGACCGGAGAGGAATACAGGGGACGGCTGATGTCAGTCCACATTTCGGGAGCGTAACAAATACAATCTGGTTTGACACTACTGAAAGTGAAGAACGGATTCAAGCACTACAAGAACTGGTTAAAAAAAGATGTCCGGTCTATAATCTGTTTCGGGATACAGGAATTCCTATTCAACTAAATTGGCATAAGGAATCGGAGGTAGAAAAATAATGACATCCTATGGTTGGTGGTTAATTCTATTTGCAGTAATTTATACACTTGGATTAATTTTAGCAGGACATTTTTCCAGAAAAAAAGCTGCAAAGGAAAATGGGTATTTTGTTGGTGGACGTAAATTTAATAAATGGATTGTAGCATTCTGTATTACGGGGTTATTTTCGGGTTCAACATTTATTTCCATTGTTGAATTATCCTATTTATCAGGAATATCAGCTATTTGGTATGGTGTTGCGGAAACAGTACAAATATTAATTATTGCCTTTGTGATTATCGGTCCATTTCGGGAAAAATTGGTTGTCACCGTTTCTGGTATGATAGGAGATCGCTACGGCAGAGCAGCACGTGGTATTGGCGGAGCAATCACAGCATTCGCATTTCCAATGTGGTCTGTAGCTACGGCTATCGCATTTGCTTCAGCTATTCATGTGTTTACCGGTTTTTCATTAACACTGTCCGTCGCTTTTACAGCTTTATTATTGTATCTCTACTTACAAGCTGGCGGAATGTGGTCGATAGCATTTACACAAACAATGAATTTTATCGTGTTTATCATCATGTTTATTATTGGTATCATTGCATTTTTCGTTAATCCGGGGGTGGATGGACTTCGATCATTCGCAGCTAGTAATCCAGCAATGTTTCAATGGGATGGTGTCGGAATCCAGGTCATTGTCGCATGGTTTGGCACATTTTTGGTCAATGTAATTTTGGCACAGGCAGCTTTTCAAATGTCTTTATCCTGCAAAACACCTGAGGAAGGACAAAAAGGACTGAAACTTGCGGTCTTATTTGGAATTCCCTTCATCATCCTAGGCGCTTTATTCGGAATATCAGCAGCTATTGTTATACCTGATTCATCACTTGGACTTGTAGCCTTACCACAATATTTAATGGAAGTACTTCCAGCCCCACTTGTTGGCTTGTTCTTCCTTGGTATTTGGGCCTGTGCACTTGGTTGGGGAGCACCTTGCCAATTCTCTGGTGCCACAAGTTTGGGTAAGGATGTAGGGAGTGCCGTATTTCCACAGGCGACTTCGGAACAGCTAGTTAAATATACGAAAAGATCTTTACTTGTGCTTTCTATACTTATGATTGTCTTTGGAATGGCAAGAACAGAACAGTCAGCATGGTGGAATATTTTAGCATGGACAATGCGAAATTCAGCCACTTTTGCCCCTGTAGTTGCAGTCTTATTTTGGCGATTAGCAACAAAGGAAGCTGTAGTTGGGTCGATGGTAGGTGGTTTCCTTTCTGGCCTTATTTGGTACCATCTAGGGGGATGGCTTCCAAATGAATTTCATTTAAATATACACCCTGTCTGGATTGGTATGTCAGCTAATATCGGAATCCTAGTCTTGATTACACTGCTACAAAATGCAAGCAAATTAAAATCCAACTTCTCATTTGAAGACTCCAAGAAAGGATATTATGCATTATTTTTTGGTGCTCTTGTTCTGATTGGGCTGATTATAGAATTTGAAACGATTTATAATAGTGGATTACTTGGGATTTTCTCCTTTTCCATTCTTATGAGTGTATTTATTGCGACGATTATATTTGTACCTCATACAAGATTGGAAGATCAGAAAGATAGGTTGCGTGTGGCTGATGTGAAGTAAAGTGAAACTTCATTCAGTGGGGGTTTCTTCCAGTGGGGGTTTCTTCATCCCCCACTGATTTAGCCCGCCGAATCAGGAATTTACTGACAGTTTACCCGTGACTTTGTTGTTACTATTTCCTAAGTCTTAAAGTGGGGTTATTACTGCCAGTTAATGCGTGATAAATTTCAATATAATGATTTAAAACATTAAAATTAACCCACTCTTCCCATGGATTCATCCCAGGTGCATAATCGTTTGATTCACCTTCTTTCACTCCAAACACATCAAAAATAAACGTACCTGGTTCGAAACTATTCTCAGTTTTTGCCACCACTAATGTAAATGCCGATTGATTGGGGAAACCTCAAGACTTGATCATTAATTAATGGATCCATTATCTTCCACACCTTTGATTTATTGCAATATAATGCTCTCTAACCTTTATTCGTTCTACAACATCAAGTAAATTATCTTTATCTGATTCTCTTAACTGTCCCATTAATAATAAAACGGGATCCTCCTCCTCTTTAAAAATTCTTAGCCTAATTCCAAATCACATTTACGGTAAAAATAGCATTTGTTCAAATATTAATATAAAACGAGATATATCAAGCTCTTTGAAAATTAATATAGCTTATGATACAGATGGAAAAACTACCAAAAAAATCATCTTCCTTTTAAAAGATTTACGGAATGCTCTTGCTCATAATGATGCTATTTTTGATATATTTTATTTAAAAGAAGCAATAATGTAAATCAAACAATATCTCAAATGTTGACCCATGAAACAGGTATTCCTAATATTACCTTTAATAAATTGTGGACTACCTTGTATTAAAGATGTATTTACAGAAAAGTGTGAGTATTACAAAAACGTTCTATACTTCTCACGTTTCTTTCTTTCACTTCCCGAAACATAATGGAAAATAACATTCATATTTAATATGATGAATGAACTTATAGTATGTAAATAATAACGGATAACTACCCCACAGATAAGATTCTGGAGTCAAGATCATGCCAGCTTCAACTGGAGTTAAATGGATTTAGCGACTTACTTTAAGCATGCCTTGTCCGGAATCTATTAGCTTGTCATAAAATCGTTTTTCGAAAACATGACCAGTTAGAGAGTTTGTTGTATTGTAATAATCTGCATAGTGTTTATTGAACTTCAATTGTAGCACAGGGGGGGGTGAAATGGAGATATAAACATTTGATGGTAGGTAAAAAATGGACTTTGTGATAAGTAAATTTTTCTAATAAAATTTGTAGGAATAGAAACCCACCATCACCGCTGAGAAATAGACAACATCAAATATCATTTGACAAAATTCAGGGAAGTGACAGCACCCGAACTTTTTCATTTGATGCAAAAGCATGTCTATTTCGTCTAAAATACGCATTTGTTCTATACTCCATTGATACTGTTGCTCTAGGAATTTTTTCTGTTCTTGTTGGCCTTTATCCATTTTATCCCTTCTTGTTAGCAGAATTTAAGCCAGTTATATACTTATAATTTCTTAACGCCAATAGAATGCTTCAGTCTGATTCGTGATGGATAGCTGTACTTGTTTTTCGATTGCTTAATGCCTATCGACGCCATGCCCATTATTCGTGTTCAAGAAAATATTAATGTATTCAACATAGACATACCAGAGGGTATTGGAAGCAAAAGAATCATCCCCCGCTTCTATTAATGTGTTAAAGAAGCATGTTGGAAGATATTTTTCATTTATTTAGCCTCTCTACGATATTCACCTATAAATTTCAACCACTGATTTAAGTTTTGGTCCAATATTTATCATAAAAACCTAAAATTAACTTTTTTAAATTATGGTTAACGGCAAGGTAAGTGGCTAAATACCTTGGGCTAATTCATGCTACTAGTCAGGCATTTTTCTTGAATATAGCTACGAACAGTATATCATCATCACTTATTCCAACTATGTTATTTGACGAAATATGGAAAGTGACAGAACTTAATACAATACGATAAAGTATCAAAGAAAGCCAATGCAGAAAATTACTTCTCACATTCACAAAATATTTTTCAACAAAATATGACAAAATCCGGGGAGTGACAGGCACCGGCCCTAAGCTACATTTCATTTTTATTCATATAGGGGTGTTTGGTAATATATTCATCGATTTCTCTAAGAATACTTTTATAATCTATCAAATGGTTGCTGATAATAATGAGGTCTTCATTAAAACTTAACAGTCCACCCTCTATAAAACTTGCAAACTTAAATAATTCTGAGTACAAAACTTTATTTACTAAAACGATATGTTCAGAATCCATTATAGGTACATATTTCAAAATCTCTTTAGTATGTTCCTTAGTTCTATTTATGTGTATAAGCAAATTTCTATCCCAATTCACTTGATTAGCAACTGTATTTCCTTGTAAATTACCAATATTAATACTGGGAGATAGTGTATTTGGATTAATATTTTTGCAAATATCTTTTATATCATTTGGTTTTAAATTACTGAAAGTTAGATCTTTCCTGTTTGCTTTTTTAATCATATCGTTAAATAAATTTTCCCCGTGCATCACTATTAAATTTGTCAATTTCGAAACATACAGATATACCTTTTTCTTTCTTCTTTGTTCTGGTATATAGACAACAAGTATATTAAAAATGTAACTGACAGTGTAACCAATTGACAAATTAGAAATTACAACACCTAATTCATACCCACCTTGGAAATATTCAGGAACATCGTCTAGGATAAAATAAATTATATATATACATACTAGCGAGGTTATTTCTATAATTGTAATTATCTTATTCTCTTTTATAAATTGAAAGACTGACCTCAAGCTATGTATTTCTCCTTTACTTAAGAATTTAGTGAGAAAATGCTATCCCCAAAAAAGGGATAGCATTTTCTACAAAGCTTATTAACGTAATAATTGAAGCACACCTTGAGGCATCTGATTTGCTTGTGCAAGCATTGCTTGTGATGCTTGTGCAAGGATAGATGCTTTTGTTTGTTGCATCATTTCTTTAGCCATGTCTACGTCACGGATACGAGATTCCGCAGCTGTTAGGTTTTCAGCTGAAGTACCTAAGTTATTAATTGTGTGATCTAAACGGTTTTGGTAAGCACCTAGTTTAGAACGTTCAGCAGAAACACTTTCAATTGCATCATTAATTGTCTTAATAGCATCAGATGCACTTGCAGATGAAGTTACATCTAGTGCAGCTTCAACAGAATTATTATTTGTACCGTTTGTAACGTTATTAGATGCACTAAATCCATCTTCTCCAGCTTCACCTGTAAGACCTAATGCTGCTGAACGCATATCGCCAATTTCAATCGTCATTGATTGACCTTTATTTGCACCAACTTGGAAAGTAGCAGTAAAATCACTTTTCACAGTACCATCTTTAATATCAACTTTAGCGTCTTCTCCGGTTGCTTCAGAAGTTACAGTTAATGCTCCTGCAGCACCTGCAGTAATTTTCACACCTTCAACTTTTGTACCAATTTGGTCAGCTACTGCATTTGTAAATGCATCTTGAATAGCTGTAGTATCATCTGCTTGACTACCTGTTGTACCGGTTGCAGATTCTACTGCATCCAAGGCTTTACTAATATCTACACCCAGTGCATCACCATTATATGCACCATCATTTACATTATAGAATTCAATACTAGTACCATTTACTTCAAAACCAGTACCAACTAAATCCTTAATTGCCTTAAGAGATGCTTCTTGATCTACAGCAGTTCCTGCTGCGTCATTCACTACAACACTTGAGAAATCAATATCTGTCGTAGCTTCTGTATGAGTTGTAGTTCCAACACCTGCTGTTGCAGTAACTGCTGCTGAACCAGTACCTGTTACTTCTGCTGTTGAAATAGTTCCCTTAGCACCATCAAATTCTTTACCACTTTCTGCAGCAATAGTTACTGTAGCAGTTGACACATCTGAAGTAAAGTTTCCTTTTAGTGTGTCATTATTAGAAATAAAATCATTAAGTGCAGAATTTAAGATATTTGCAGTTTCATTAATTTCGGTTCCAGTAGAAGCATCAATAGCCGTTTCATCAGCTGCAGTAAAAGTATATTCAAACTTTTCTCCACCAATTTCCAGTGATATAATATCACCTTCATCAGCGGCAGTTGTAAATTCTATTGTAGCTGACGCTTGTGTATAAGTAGTGTCACCTGCTGCATTGGCATTTGCCACCATTTCTGTTTTGGCTAAATCAACCCCACTATCACCTTTTAAAAGGCTCTGTGTATTAAACTCAGTTGTATTACCAATACGATTAATTTCAGAAGTTAACTGGTTGATTTCCTTTTGGATTTCACCACGATCTGTTTCTGTATTCGTATCGTTTGAAGCTTGAGTTGCTAGCTCACGCATACGCTGAAGAATGCTGTGAGTTTCGTTCAATGCACCTTCAGCAGTTTGAATCATAGAAATACCATCTTGTGCATTCGCTTGCGCTTGCTCCAACCCACGAATCTGCCCACGCATTTTCTCAGAAATCGCTAACCCTGCAGCATCATCAGCAGCACTATTAATACGTAGCCCTGAAGACAATTTCTGCATTGATTCAGATCTCATGTCGTTTGCATTACCCAACTGACGATGTGTGTTAAGTGCTGAAATGTTGTGATTGATAATCATGATCAATCTACCTCCATGTTTTTTGTTTTACTAGCAAACCACATCCATGTGAAATGCTAGTTTTATATAATAGCTCCTATTTAGGAGTTATTACCGAAATAAATTTCTGTAGAGATATGTTTTGAAGCTTGAAGGTGTTTTTAATATTTCCCTCCACCTTTCAGCTTCTACCTCACTATCCTATTGACCATCCATCATACACAGCTTTTCTGATGATCTATTATGTATATCGGCAGGATTATGAAATGTTTAAATCATTTTTGTAACTTTTTTATTTATATTGAATTTGTTCTCATTTTTAGAAAAGGCCAACTAGGAGATATGATAAAGAATTGTGAAACAAATTTTTCAAAATAAAAAACCGCATCAAATCTTTTAAACGCAGATTTCATACGGCCCTATTGTTACCAAAACATCCAATCTATAATTTTTCTAAATCAACTATTTTTAATTCGTAGACAATTCCCTTAAGATATGATCAATCTTTCAACAAATTCTTCTACCTTCTCAGGATTGTTTTTACATAAATTCATCTATTAAATTTCTTAATCTCTTTCCCTCGCCTGCTTTGTATCCCTAATGTTCTTCTGAATAGTTACTGCTGCAAATAAACTAAGAACAAAAGACATCCCATAAAAACCTTTTTCACTCAGAATAATACTTCCTGCATTGTATAATCCGATACCCATTAATAGGATAGATGCAATAAGCGCAATCCAACTAATCCCATAATAAATACCAGTAACTGGTATTCCCTCATCTTTATCTCTTACTGCTTTTTGTAAAGATACTGCCGAATAAAGTCCAAATATTAAAATTGCAAAATAATATCCTTTTTCATTCAGTTCCATTGTTGCGTTAAACAAGCCAATAAGATAAGCCCCAACACCTACAAGCAACGCTGCCCACGAAGCTCCTATGAAAGCTGGAGTTGGTTCTCCCTCTTTTCTTTCATTTTTTAAATTTGAATCAACCTCTGTTTCCTCATCAAATAAGAACTTATGTTCACTAGACATTCAATCTTCCTCTCCATCTCTTTATTTACTAATCGAGCATCATAGATATGCTGTAGTACCCTCATCATATCCATTATATAGAAATTTCCGATAAATAGTAGATTATTTTATTAAAAATTCAATTTATTTTAAAAATACTTTATAACAATGCCTAGAAACTTCGAATCTCCTAAGATACTTCGTAGTACCATTTAAAGCAATACTTAGAAAGCTCAGCAAACCCGCTACTTTCTTCAAATAACACTTATTTAAACAATTTTATGTTTATTTAAAAAACATATCTTACTTTTTTGACATTAGCCTCGCCTATTTTCATTCTTACTTTAAAAATTTTATACAAAAAGACACACCCAAGAATTTATGGAATGTGTCTTGAAGATGTGTTCTGATAGAGATTTAATCCCCACTGTATAGCAAGCAGTCTCAAGTATGACTTCGATTGGGCTCGAACCATCCCCTACTCTTTCAAGTAAGAAGGGTATGTTATGCTCTACTGAAAGTTGAATGAGGTAAAAAGTATACACAAATAATTATTCTGTTACAAGTTATCGTATGATATAAATTATTTACATTTTAATCATTTTCATTTTTTTCTTGATTTTCATTTTGAATGTTGCGTCTCCTATGGGATCTTCTTCCAAATAAAATAGCCGACCAAGGGTCTACAACTTTTCCTTTATTATTATTTATTTCTTCATTTCCTTCCACATCATTTTGATTTTCATTCATTTGTTCTTTATCCACCGCTATCGAACTCCTTTCAATTCTTATCGATATGTTTTTTTGTCTCTCAATCTTACCGGATAGAATATTAACTTCTCTTTTTGAGTTTTCAATAGTAATATATGTTGGATTATTTTAGGTGGTAGGGCAAAAATGGAATTAAGTTCATTTTATTCAACATACAAACATTATTTTTGCTCGTTTCGAACCTATAATGTGAGGGATTATATTATTGTACGAAAGGATACAGATAACTTAATTGAATCTGAAGAACAATCTAAAACGTATATATACGATATGTTTACGATGCTGGTGGGAAATCTATTGGAATATGTATTTATACAATTTAAAGGCAATACGATTAGTCGGTATAGATTGGTGACTATCTTTTTTATTTTGCTTGAACTTCCTTTATCTGTCCATACGGTAATCATTTATTAGCATATATTATTATTGTTAGGAGCAAACTATATGAAGTTTTGCGATAAAAATGTGGAGAGGAGCATTCCTGTAATGAAGATATTTGAGGGAATTTGAGGTTTGCATAAAAAAGAGCTCTCCTGGTATAGTACAAGGTGTCAATGCGCATTGACCCTGAAATTATAGATACCAAGGAGAGGACTC